>NZ_JACIEA010000001.1:0-3285 GCF_014196595.1 Sphingorhabdus rigui
GGGCAACGACGCTGACAGGCGCGCTTGGCTTTACGGGCAGCGCGCTGACCGTGAACGCGGCGGTTACGGCCGGTGGTGCTGTGACGGTAGTCAACGCAGGCACGTTCACAACGTCTGTAAATGGTGACATCAATGCTACCGGCGCATTTACCCAGTCGGGTGCCGGCAGTAACAGTCTAGCAGGCGACATTACCGCGGGCGGAAATATCGCATTGGCACGCGCCGCTGTTTTGACCGGCGACGTAGCAATTGTCACAACCAAAGCCAGCGGCACAATCGATCTTGCTGGCGTCAACAGCGACGGCACAGGCGCGAAGAACTTGTTGCTGCGTTCGCTGGGCGCCTTGACAATCGATGCCGCTATTGGTGACACGAATGCCTTGGGCACTATCTGGATTGAAGCTGCGGGTGTGTCGCAAGGCGTACAGATAAATGTCGACAAGTCGATCATCTCCAACACCGGCTTTGTGTTGAAAGCTGCTAAATTGGCGGTCACATCCAGCGGCTTGGTAGACCTAATCCACCCAGACAATATTGTGCCGGTGATTGCAGCGGCCATCAGCAGCAATGCCGATTATCGCTTCACGAACTACAACTCGGGCGGCGTCACGATTGGCACGATCATCAACCCGTTTGACACCAATGCTAGCCTTGCTGGTTTGAAAGCCAGCGGCGCGACCAACACGTCAAGTGCGTCCTTCGTAGTTGGCGGGTTGCTGACCCAGACCAATGGTGCGGTGATTGATTTAGGCGGCAACTTTACCGTCAATGCCCAGCCTAACGCCCGCCGTGATGTAACGTTTGATAACTCGGGAACCGGTTCGACCGGCACTGTCTTGGGTAACACGCTTGTGGCGGGTGACTTCAACCTTGTTTCTGTTGGTAATGCTACCCAGGCTGCCGACATCAATGCCAGCAACCAAGATGCCTATCTGCAGGTTGGCGGTAGCTTTAACCTAACGGGTGGCGGAACCTTCATCCAGGGCGATTCTGCGCTCAACGTGTTTGGATTTGGTGCAGGCACGCAACAGGCTAATACGATCAGCCTCAACGGCGTCATCACGTTATCGATCGCCGGCGGCAAGTTGATAGGTACATCCAGCCTTGCGACGTATGACGCACAGAACAACAACTCCTGCCTAACCGGCTGTGCCTCGATTGACCTTGTCACAAATTCGGTGGCCAATGACATTACGGTCATTTCTCAGGCGGGCGGAAAATCGATCACGTCATCGGGCGTTAATCCCGGTGCGTCGGTAACCTTGTCGCAGGTCAACAAGGTGCGCGGGATCGTTACCATTAAGACTGCTGGCGCGTATGTTGATCAGGGCACCGCAGTTGCAACGGGTATCAAGACCGCGGCAGCGCTGACTTTTGGCGCTAACAACAACCTGCTCTTAACGGTTCAACAGAGCGATGCGAACGCAACATCATCGGTCGCTGGCCGCGGCGCGCTGGATCTTGGTCTCACGAATGCTCTTGGCAGCGGAACGATTGTAGCCAACGCCTTCGGGATGCCGGTCACGATCAAGAGCAGCCAGGCACTTACGCTTGGCTCGGTACAGGGATCCGTAGTTAACATTACAACAACTGCTGGTGCAATCACGCAGGCAGCGGTTGGAGCGATTTCGGCCGACAACCTGGTTATTTCGGGTGCTGGCGCGGTAACGCTCAACAATACCAATAGCGTAGGCGTACTGCGCGCTTCAACTGGCGGTGATTTCAGCTTGAAGAATGGCCGCGCCCTGACAGTTGGCGACGGCACAGCTGGTGTCACCAGCACCGGCTCAGTAACCTTGCAAACCACTTCGGGTAATCTGACGCTGGCTAAAGCGATCAACAGCGGCGGAAACATTACGCTCGCCTCCGCTGGCAACTTCATCAACAATGTTGGCGCAACAGCCCTGACAACAGGCGCTGGCGGCGTCTGGCGGATTTGGTCTACCAAGCCTTCGCTCGACACCCTTGGCGGCCTGACACCCGGCTTCAAGCAGTATAATGCAGCCTATGGCACCACGACTGTCCTGGGCGCGGCCAATAAGAGCGGCGTGCTCTACACTTACGCTCCAAAGGTTATAGTGTCGCTGACGGGAACCGTCTCCAAGGTCTATGACGGTCTAACGACGGCTAATGCGGGGAGCGTCATCTATGCCGTTTCCGGCGCCGAGCGCGACTATCTGAGCGCTACCGTTACAGACACGGATGTTGTTACAGCTACTGCGACGAGTGTCAGCTTTGAAAATGCAGATGTTGCGCGGGACGGCAACGGCAATGTGCTCGCCAACAAGAAGGTGCTCGCCAGCGGCGCGACCTTCACCGTGACATCATCGGCCGCGTCCGATGCTATCCCAGTTTATGGCTATCAGCTGGATACGACTGCTCCCGTTAACGGTTTGATTGGTCAAATAACGCCGAAGACGCTCGTCGTCGGCGGCCTGGCAAACTCTACCTTCACGAAGGTTTATGACAGCAACACCACGGTTGCAATCTCCGGTACCGCAGCATTGCTGACCGCTATCGCAGCTGGTTCAGGCACAGCTATTGACGGTAAGGCTTACACGCCCGACGATGTAAGCCTCACTGGTACAGCGTCAGGCACGTTTAACAGCGCAAATGTGGTCAGTGCAAACAAGATCACCCTCGCTGGTCTCTCTCTTACGGGCGCCGCTGCCGGAAATTATAGCTTGAGGCTTGCGGACTATGCAGCCACAATCACGCCTTATATTGTGAGCTTGACGGGTGGTCGTGTTTATAATGCGACGGCGGATGTTGCTGCATCTGTGCTCACCATTGGTGGGCTTGTTGGCACAGAAACCCTGACGATTTCTGGGGTGGGTGTACTCCAGGACCCTGATGGCTCTGGCCTCCTCAGAGATAAGGACGTCGGTACGGGCAAGGCGTTCGACATTGGTACATTGAGCCTGGTGGGTGCTGGTTCGGGTTCAACAGCTGGCCTTGCTTCCAACTACACGTTGGTGGGCGGAACCCGTACGGCTGACATTACACGTGCGACGATCGGCACGGTCTCTGGGATTACAGCCACCAACAAGACTTATGATGCCAATGACACAGCAGCTCTGGTCACTTCGGGTGCGACGTTTAACGGGATGTTCACAGGCGACGCCTTGAACGTTGCGACCTCAACGGGTGTGTTTAACAATGCGCGTGCTGCGATTGGCAAGACGGTCAGCATTAGCGGGATCACGCTTGGCGGTACGGATGCGGGTAACTACACGCTGACGACGTCGACTGCGTCGACGACGGCGACGATCAATCCTTATGCAG
>NZ_JACIEA010000001.1:3382-11487 GCF_014196595.1 Sphingorhabdus rigui
AGGCTGTTGGCCTTGGCACGTTGAACCTGACCGACGGCACTGGCTTGGCCAGCAACTACACGCTGGTGAATGGTGGCCGCATAGCGACCATCACGCAGGCAGCTGTCACAGTTACCACAAGCGATGTTGTGAAGACCTATAACGGCACATTGGGCGTTGCAGGCGCAACGACGGCTCCTGTTGCGATTGTCCTGGCGGGTAGCAATACGCAAATGTTCGGTTCCGACACGCTGTCTGGTGGCAGCTATGCCTTTACCGATGCCAATGCCGGCAGCAGCGACCGCACCGTCACAGTTGCGGGCGTCACCGTCAACGATGGTAATGGAGGCAACAACTATGCCGTCACTTATGCCAGCAACATAACGAGCACGATCAACAAGGCTGCTATCACGGTCAGCACCAGCAATGTCATTAAGACATATGATGCAACGACTTCAGCGCTTGGTACGCCGGTCGTGACAGTTGGTAGCTTGTTCACGAATGTCAGCAACGCCAATACGGCCGACACCCTGAGCGGTGGTACTTATGCCTTTGTCGGTGAAAATGTCAGCCGCGCTGGCGGCGTCTCTTCTGGCGCTGTGCTGAGCGACAAGGTTGTGACCGCGAGTGGCGTAACCGTCAATGATGGCAACAATGGCGGTAACTATGTTGTCACTTATGCCGACAACAATACAAGCACGATCAACCCTTATGCCATCAGCCTGACCGGCAACCGCGTTTATGACGGGACGACGGACGTTAACTCCGAAATCTTCTCGCTGAGCCAGCGGGTCGGTCAGGAAACGCTTGGGCTTACGGGCGTAGGGACAATCTCGAATTCGCACGTTACGCTCAATGGGGCGACCCCGCAGTCTCAGATTTTGGGCTCAGTCGGTACGCTTGCTCTGACGGACGGCTCGGGGCTTGCGATTAACTATACACTGGCTGGGGGCACGCATAATGTGAGAGTCGACCAGCGCCAGTTGACACTCAACGCAGTCGTTCCGAATAAGACTTACGATGGTAACACTGCAATCCAAGTCACAAGCCTGACACTTGGAAATCAGGTCGTGGGCGAGACTTTGAGCCTCGTCTATAATCCATTCGCCAACTTTATCGACAAGACGGCGGGTGAGAACAAGGGCGTGACGATCGTCAACGTTCTTGCACAGACCACGCCAAGCGCACGTAGCACGGACTATGTTACGCTGCCGACGACCTATCAGGCGACCGCGTCGATCTTCAAGAAAGACGTAACGGTTGTTGGTGTTGTTGCCACCGACAAAATCTATGACGGGACGACAACGAATATCATCAATACGTCGGTTTCGGCGCTTGCCGGTCTTGTCCAGGGTGACCAAATTAGCATCTCGAGCATGACGGGTACGTTCTCCAACAAGAATGTTGGAACAGATATTGCTGTTATCGGCAGTGAGGTTACCTTCGCTGGTCCGGATGCAGGAAACTATAACCTCATTCAGCCAACGGGCTTGAAAGCCAACATCCTGCCACGCACGCTGATCGCCTCCGCGACAGGCGTAAGCCGCCAGTATGATGGCACGACGAATGCACAGGTTAACATTTCGGACAACCGGATTGCCGGCGATATCATCACTTATGATTACTCCGGTTCGTTCCTTGACGAGAATATCGGCACCAACAAGTTCATCGCGGTGCAGGTCAACAGACTGACAGGGACAGACGGCGGCAACTACACGCTGGCCGCTAACCCGTCGGCATTTGCCAATGTTACGCGCCGTGTGATTACCTTCACACCGGTGGTAACGACCAAGACGTATGATGGCACAACGGCTGCTACGGGGACATTGGCTACCAATGTCATTGCGGGCGACAATGTGACGGTCACTTTTGGCAATGTGCGTTTTGATGATCCTGACGCGGGCGCAGCGAAGTCTGTTACGCTGACGGGTATTTCGGTAACGGGCGATCTGTCCAACTACAGCTGGTCGCCGTCTAACACGACCGCGACGGGCACTGGAACTATCACGCCCTATATCGTCAATTTGACCGGTACGAAGGTCTATGATGGTGCAGCAACTATCGAAGCATCAAAGCTGGTTATGGGTGCGCTGGTTGGTAACCAGACGCTCGCATTGGCTGGCAACGGGGCATTTGCCGACCGTAATGTTGGCACGGATAAGCTGATCGATCCGACTGGCCTCACATTGCTGAGTGGTAGTGGCGCCAACAGTGGACTTGCATCAAACTATACGTTCGCGGGTGGCGTGCAGGTGGCGTCCATAACTCCAGCATCGCTGGTTGTGACCGCCTCGGACGCGGTTAAGACTTACGACGGCAGCGTATCGATGGTCGGGGCGACCCAGGCACCTGCACCAATTGTAAAAATTGGCAGTGGAACCCAATTGTTCGACGCCGACAGCCTTAGCGGCGGTAACTTTGCGTTCGTCGATGCCAATGTCAGTCGCAACGCCAATGGCGCCGTGCTGGGTGACAAGTCGGTCACCGTTTCCGGTGTTACAATCAATGATGGCAACAATGGCGCGAACTACACAGTTACCTATGCTGATAATCGCACCAGCACCATCAATCCATTCGCTACAACTGTCACAGCATTGGCACAAACGAAGGTATATGATGCTTCGACCCTAGCTGGAACTGAACGCTTTACGTTTGGCCCGATGATCGGTTCCGATGCGATTGCTTCGGTTACCTTGACTTATGATAGCAAGAATATTGGTCAGGGTACTAAGCTGATCCTGCCGAGCACAGCTGTTGGTTCAGCGGGAACAATTCTTGGAAACTATACCATCAGCTATGTCGCTGACACGGCCAGCTCCATCACGCCTGCGATACTTTCGGGCGTTTCGGACATAGTCATTCGTGACAAGGTCTATGACGGCACAACGGCTGCTGAGGTGGCATCAGCCGCGTTCAACGGCATCTACGCTGGTGACGATATCAGTGTAGCGCTATCGGTGGGCTCGTTCGATACCAAGGATGTTGGTCTGCGCTCGGTTGTGATTTCGGGCATTTCGCTCGGTGGTTCTGACGCCAGCAATTACCTATTGCTAAGCAGTGCAGGAACGGCAACTGGCCAAATTCTGCAACGTCCGATCACTATTGGAGCGTTGTCGCAGACAAAAGTCTATGACGGCACTACCCAGGTTACAGCCCTGGGCCAAGGCATCGGCTTTGACGTGAGCAACATGGTGCAGGGAGAAGGCATTGCCACTGTGGCACTGTTTTATGCTGATCCAAATGTTGCACGGGGCGCGGGCGGTGCCGTTCTGAATAATAAGACCGTGACGGTCAGCAGCGCATTGGCCGCAACCAATACGGATCTGGCTAACTATGCGATCACTTATGCCGCCAATACCACCAGCACGATAACACCGGCGCCGTTGCAGGTTACCGTTCTAGATCTCAGCAAGATGTATGATGGCATGGCGAATGCCACTGGCACCGCTGTTGTGACTGACGACAGCCCGCGTTTGATCGGGTCCGATACACTGTCAGGTGGTACGTTCACATTCACCGATGTTAATGCGGGCACCAATAAGACCGTAGGTGTGTCCAACGTCACCGTCCGTGATGGCAATAATGGCGGCAACTATACAATCAGCTATGTGAACAACACGGCCAGTACGATTACGCCATTTGTGGTCAGCCTGACGGGTGGCCGCGCATATGACGCAACAACGTCGGTTTCGGCTGCTAATCTGACAATCGGTACGCTGGTTGGTTCTGAGACGCTTGGTCTGACGGGCTCAGGTACGCTGGGTGACAAGAATGTCGGCCAGAACAAGACAGTTGGTCTTGGCACGTTGACCCTGACCAGTGCGACTGGCTTGGCCACTAACTATACGCTGCTGAACGGCAACCGCACGGCTAACATCTTCGCAGCTCCGCTAACACTGACCACGTCGAATGTGGTGAAAACCTACGACGGTGGCTTGAGCGTTGCAGGTGCCACTGTGGCACCCGCACCGATTGTCAAAGCCGGTAGCAACACGCAGCTGTTCGGGTTGGATAGCGTGAGCGGTGGCAACTATGCCTTTACCAATGCAAACGCTGGCAACGGAAACCGTTCGGTAACGGTTGCCGGGGTGACGGTAAATGACGGCAATAATGGCCTGAATTATGCGGTCACTTATACCAGCAACTCGACCAGCACGATCAATCCTAAGGCTTTGACAGTTTCTGCGCTGTCACAGACCAAGGTGTATGACGCCACCACTGCGGTGAACAGCTCTGCTTTGGGCACAGGCTATAGCGTGATTGGCCTGGTGGGTAGTGAAACCGTATCGGGCGCAACGCTGGTTTATGCTAACGCGGACGTAAGCCGCAATAGCAGCGGCACGGTGCTGAGTGACAAGGCCATTGTAGTGAGCGCGGCTGTTGCGGGTGCAAATACCCAGCTGTCTAACTACGCGATCAGCTATGTGAACAACACGTCTAGTTCGATTACGCCAAAACCGGTCACTCTGTCGGCAATGAAGGTCTATGACGGAAGTGCAGATCTTACCGGATGGGTGACAATCAATACGGGTATAGCTGGCCAAGTGCTTTCTTATGCAAACGCGCGAGCCAACTCCGCGGAAGCAGGCGTTATTGGCAACTATATTAGCCAGATTGTTCTGGTGAGCACTCCGACGTCTTTGGCGTCAAATTTTGCCCTTCCCGTGCTCAGCGCCATAACGACCCCGGTTTCGATATCGATACCGCAGCCTGCTGTGGTCACGATATCTAGCACCTATGAGAACCTGCCGGTCGTTAACTCGCCAACTTCCGCACCGGCGCTCGCAAGTCCCGTAGTGGTTGTATCTCCTGCACCTTCGCCAACTTCGGGTGGCACGACTTCCGGCGGCAGTTCGTCTGGTTCGTCGACATCGTCACAGACCTCAGGGACTGGATCGACAACGGGCACGACCTTGGGTGGCACCGCGACTTCGGGTTCGTCTTCGACGACGCAAGGGTCCGGCAGCACCACTGCTGGCACCACTGCTGGCGGTAGTTCGTCTGGTTCGTCGACATCGTCACAGACCTCAGGGACTGGATCAACGACGGGCACGACCTCGGGTGGCATTATATGGCAAAGCGGCACCGGTACCGGTACGACTTCGGGTGGTACCACGACTTCGGGTTCGTCTACGACGACGCAAGGGTCAGTCAGCACCGCTGCTGGCACCAATGCTGGTGGAAGTTCGTCCGGTTCGTCGACATCGTCACAGACCTCTGGGACTGGATCGACGACTGGCACGACCTCGGGTGCCGCCGCTTCGAGTTCGTCGACGTCGCCGCAACAAGCGGGCACCACCACAGCCGCTGATACGGGCTCGGTTGGAGACGGGTCGACTTCGGCTGATACGTCCGGTCGAGGATTTATTTCGGTCGATCCGATTAATCCTCCGGCTCTCGATGCTGGGACGGTGTTCAAACTGACGGTTCCACAAACGGCTTTCCGCCATGCGCGTAGTGATGCTCGGATTACACTCAGTGCAGCCTCACCGGACGGAAGTGCTCTGCCTGCTTGGGCGACGTTCGATACCACGCGTAACATTCTGTCAGGGACCGCGCCTGACGGCGTTTCCCAGTTGGATGTCGAGGTGACGGCTGTCGACGAAGAAGGTTACCAAATCTCTGTAATTCTGAACCTGAAATTTTCAAAAAACCCTTGAAGGATTAAACATGGCTAAATTTGTAAATACTTTGTCGGCGGCTGTTATCGCCGTGAGCTTATTGGGCGCCGCACCTGCAGAGGCTGCGCGTGCGAAAAAGGGCGACAGCCCTACTGCGGCTGCACCAGCCAGTCCGGCGACACCTGCCACACCGGCTGCGGCGCCAGTTGAGTGGGAACTTAAGAACACATTCGGAAAGTGGGAGTTGCTCTGCAACAAAGGAAACGCGACGGATTGCCGCGCGGTTCAAACACAAAATTATTCCGATGACACCACTAAGGGTCGCCTTTTGCAGGCGCTGCTCGCGACGGATCAGGGGCGAACATTTGCTGTTCTAACTTTGCCTTTTGGCGTTGATCTGCGCGCTGGCTCCGTCATTAAGATTGATGAAGGTGCCGAAGTCAAGGTGGCGTACACCACATGTTTACCGGATGGTTGCCAGTCCGTTGTTGAACTTGACGAGAGCCTCCAAGGCCAAATTATTGCAGGTAAGGTCATGAAAGTTGGCTTCCGCCCTTGGGGTGGAGACGACAAGACTCTCGTAGTCGAAGTACCCCTAGACGGCGCGAAAGACGTCTTGGCCGCAATCAAAAAATAACGTCGGTCACATAACGATCTGGCCTTGAGGAAAAGTGAAATGTTTATGAATCTGGTGCACGCAATTTTGCGGATGGTGATGCTTACGTCGTTGGCGGCGTTCAAAAAGCAATATGCGCGTAATTTTGCGTCCGTGTTGGCGCTGCTGGCTTTGGTTATTTTGCCAGAAAATGCCCGTGCCCAGACGACCAGCACCGTGAGTGTCGGTTTCGAAAAAGGTTTCGTCGGCGAATATTCAAACAACGCCCACCAACCAGTTTCAATCAAAACATTTACTACGCTGGGTATTCGGAACGTTACTATTTCGCAGCAAACGAACAATGGAGCCTTTGGCGGCAGCCAAGGCAATGATTATTCGGTCACTGTGACAATGCTTTTCTCTAATGGGTCAACTTCGACCTTCCCGGCAGCGGTGAATTGGCGCGATACCGATAATGGCACGGTGCAAGGCATCGGCTTAACCGTTGCTGCTGGCGTGAACGACGGCACAACATATTCTGCGCGTAATGGTTTCAGTAAAACTTACCTGCTTCAGCTTGTCGGCAGTACTGTAACCTATGCTGATTCTGGCAACGTCAGCGGCAATGCCGCCACCAACGGGTTGTTGGATGCCTTGAACGCCTATCGGACAACTGCCCCGGCATCTACGACGTCGTCTGCATTGACATCAATCATCACAGCAGCTGCCCCGTCGATCTCGGCCAATGGAACATCGACCACGACGATCACAGTTCAGCTGAAGGACGTTAATGGTAAAAATCTGACGACGGGTGGCAAGGCAGTAACGCTTGCGACGACCGCTGGAACATTGTCATCTGTCACAGACAATAACAACGGGACCTATACCGCGACCCTCACGTCTTCCACCAGCGTCGTGACCGCCACAATCACCGGTACGACAGAAGCCTTGGCAATTTCAGATAATGCACAGGTGCAATTTGTCAGCACATCATCCGTGTCGGGCACATTGGTGCGCGCGAACGGCAGCGCGGTTAGCGGGCGTTCAGTTAAGTTGGTCAACGCTTCAAACCAAATTGTCGCAACAGCAACGACAAGCGTAAGTGGTACATATAGCTTCGCCGCAGTCGCGCCCGGCACTTATTCTATCCAGTTTGAATCAACGGGTAGTTTCAAGGCGAAGGCGAAGTCAGCCGTCGGCTCGAACCAAGGCCATGTTGTTGGCAGCGTTACGGTTGGGTCATCAAGCACCATAACGAACGTCGATGCAGTCGTGATTGACCCTGCGGGTGTCATCTACAACAGCACGACCCGTGCACCGGTCGCCAATGCCGTTGCGTCGCTCTATTTCGGCGGCACGAAGGTCAGCAATACCGCGCTCGACACAAACCTTGGCGGTGCGAATGATCAGACGACCGGTGCCGATGGCGCTTATTCGTTCGTTTTGAATGGCACAGCTTCGTCCGGGACATATGAAATTCGAGTTGTTGCGCCAACAGGTTTTACCGGCACACCCAGTTCGGCAATCGCGCCAAGTGGAACCTACACGCCTAATCTTGGTGGTGGTTTGGAGTTAATCCAGGCACAATCGACAGCGCCAACGGGCGTACAGGCAACCACTTACCATCTGTTCTTCAACTTCACGATCGGCGCCGACGCGGCGAGCACGTCTAATGGGGTCATTAATAACCACATTCCGATTGATCCTGTCGGCGACATAGCGCCCCCTGTGATTACGGGCCCAAGCGGCGCTGCGGGTGACGCGACCTCTGCGATCTCGGTGAACGAGAACCAGACTGCAGTAACTACGCCAACTGCCAGTGAGGCAGTCACTTGGAGCCTTGTGGGTGGTGAGGATCAGGCGAAGTTCGCGATTGATCTGACCACGGGTGCACTGACCTTTGTTGCGGC
>NZ_JACIEA010000001.1:11584-149084 GCF_014196595.1 Sphingorhabdus rigui
GGCACCTGATTATGAGGTGCCGACCGATGGCACGACCTCGGGCAGCAATACCTATATTGTTCAGGTGAAGGCATTGGATGCGGCGGGTAACTTCTCGCTACAGACAATCACGGTCACTGTGCTTGACGTGAATGAGGCAACCGCCCCAGTATTTACAAATACCAACGCGACGGGTGCGAACAGTGCACGTGCGTATAGCTTTAATTATGCTGAGAACCGCGCGAGCGGTGCAACGCTTGGCACCGTGTCTGCGACCGGCACGGGCACGCTGACCTATTCAATCACCGCGGGGAACACCCCGAATAACTGGTTTGCGATTGATGCGACCACTGGTGTGATCACGTTGACCCAAGCGGGCAGCACGTCGCTTGCCAATGACTTTGAGACACAGGTGAATGTTCAGACGCTGACGGTTCAGGTGTCTGACGGTACGCGCACGACGACCATTGAGGTTGCGCTTAACGAGACCGACCTTGATGATACGGCACCATTGATTACGGGCCCAAGTGGCAATGCGGGTGACGCGACTGCTGCGATCTCGGTGAACGAGAACCAGACTGCAGTAACTACGCCAACTGCCAATGAGGCAGTCACTTGGAGCCTTGTGGGTGGTGAGGATCAGGCGAAGTTCGCGATTGATCTGACCACGGGTGCACTGACCTTTGTTGCGGCACCTGATTATGAGGTGCCGACCGATGGCACGACCTCGGGCAGCAATACCTATATTGTTCAGGTGAAGGCATTGGATGCGGCGGGTAACTTCTCGTTGCAGACCATTACGGTAACGGTTCTGAACCTCGACGACACTGGTCCTGTGTTCACCAGCACCAATGCGACCGACGGCAGCAACAACCCGTCCTACAGCTTCACATATGACGAGAACCGCGCGAGCGGTGCAACGCTTGGCACCGTGTCGGCTATAGGAACGGGTACGCTGCGCTACAGCATCACGTCAGGCAATAGCAGCGGCTGGTTTGTCATTGACGCGACCAGTGGCGCGATTACGCTGACGCAAGCGGGCAGCACCTCGCAGGCCAATGACTTTGAGACACAGGCGAATGTTCAAACGTTGACCGTTCAGGTATCTGACGGCACGCGTACAACGACCATTGAGGTCAAGCTCAACGAACGTAACGTCGATGATGTGGCATTGACCTCTATCTCGGGTACAGTGACACGCGCCAACCGCTCCACAGGCGGTGGCGCCGGTGTCGGCATTGGCGGACGGACGGTGACGCTGATAGGCAGCAACAACAATGTTCTGGCCACGACGACGACTGCATCCAACGGCAGCTATCGTTTCGATGGTGTCGTGCCAGGCACGTATTCTGTCCAATTCACCAACGGTTTGGCGACATCAGCTACCGGGAGCGTCTCTGGCTCCACCGTAAGCAATATCTCTGTCGCAGCGGGCGCAACTGTGGCCCAAGTAAATGCGGTCCTCATCGATCCTTCTGGTGTGGTTTATGACAGCGTGCGCCGGAGGCCAATCAGCAACGCGCAGGTTTCGCTCTATTTTGGCGGCACGAAGGTCAGCAACAGCTGGCTGGACCTCACAATCGGCGGCGCGAACGATCAGCAGACCGGCGCGGACGGACGCTATAGCTTTATCCTCGCGAGCACCGCGGCCTCGGGTACATACCAAATCCGCGTGGCGGGGCCTGCGGGCTATACCAATACGGAAAGCACGCTCATCCGGAGCAGTGGCACGGTCTCACCGTCTTTAGGTGGCGGCTTAGACAATGTTCAGTCGCAGGCCACTGCCCCGACGGGCACGCAAGCCACAACCTATTATCTGCAGTTTAACTTCACCATTGGCACCGATGCCGCATCTACGTCGAACGGAATTGGTAACAACCACATCCCGCTTGATCCCGCTGCGGCGCCTTTGGCGTTTACCGGAACCAATGCAACGGATGCGGGCAACCGCCCTTCTTACAATTTCAACTATAATGAGGGCCGTTCCCAGGATGCGACACTGGGCACAGTCGCGGCGAGTGGCGGCTATTCCGCTAACCGGACGTTTTCTATAACAGGTGGCAATACCAATGGTTGGTTTGCTGTCGGTGCAGGAAATGGTGCCGTTACACTTACCGCTTCAGGGGCAGCATCTGTAGCCAATGATTTTGAGGCTCTCGCCAATGTCCATGACCTTGTGGTTCAGGTGTCGGATGGCTTCGGCACAGTAAGTGTTGAAGTGAAGCTCAGCGAAGTGAATGTAGACGATTCTGCGCCGCTCATCACGGGACCAACAGGCGGTTCCGGGGCAACGGAATCGGCTATCACAATCGACGAGGGACGGACACAGATCACGACTATGACGGCTAATGAAGTGGTCACTTGGTCGATTGACAGTGGGCCAGATGCAGCAAAGGTCAGAATTGATGCTACGTCCGGTGCAATCGTTTTTGTTGCCGCCCCGGATTTCGAGAACCCGACGGATAGCGACCGAAACAACACCTATGTTGTTCGGATCAAGGCAGTTGATGCCGCTGGTAATATCAGCTTTCAAACATTGACTGTGACGATCACTAACGTTGACGAGATCGCACGCAAGTTGGGTCAAATTGGCGACAAGCTGCGCGGTAGCCTGCGGAATTACGCGGCACATGGCCTCAGCGATATGTTGGCGTTCAACGAGTCGTTGATGGCGGGCAACGACGCTTTTTGTTCAGATCGAAAGGGGCAAAAGGACATTTCAGGATCTGCGCGCGCTAATCAAAACGGCGCAAATCTCGACGTCAAATATGCCCAGAGGCTCTCCGATTGTAGCCGACCACATCAGCTGTTTGCGGATGCGGGCCTTAGCTCATCGCGCATGGACGGAAAGTGGAGCTCGCGTGTTTTTGGTGCCCTACGCTTTGAAACGAAGTTTAATGACGACATCACTCTTGGCCTGGCGGCTCTGGTTTCTCGTTCAAGTGATAAGCTAACGGGCTTTGAGAGCAGCTCGATTTCAGACAAGAGCCTGCAGGTAAATGCCTATGGACGTTACAACGTGAGCGACACCCTGCGCACGGGTGCATTTATCGGCTATGGTAATACATGGTATGACTTTGCTCTGACCGAAACCGATGGGTTTGATCTTGACGGTTCGATGACCGGAAAACGCAAGGTCTATGGCTGGATGCTCAGTGGTGATTTCAACCTCGGCGACACGGTTGTCACAACAGATGCGATTATCTCGCATGCTCGTGAGATGATCGGATCGGCGACTTTGGCTGCGCGCTATCTTGGCGAGGACCGCTCTGGTATCGCATTTGCAGTAGGCGCGGTGGATGTTACGCGGATCAGCGTTCCCGTCACTGCCCCAATTACACTCAGCGGATCAGCTGATTATGGCGCTTGGTCACGTTTGCTGCTGAGCCCTGGTTTGCTCTGCGAAGATCATGACGTGCAAAGTTCCGGCTTGCGCTGTGGTTATCAACTGGGCGCAAAATTGGTCGCCAACGATGGTGATCGGGCGCGGTTCTACGCTGACTATAACTGGGAAAGCGTAGCCGGAATGCGCCGTTCGCTTATTGCCGTAGGATATGCCTATCGCCTGGGTAACAAGAACAATCTGGAGCTTGCTGTTGAAGCAAATCGGGGCCTCAATGCCATGACAAGGCAAGACAACCGCGCGATGCTCTCAATAAGACTGGCGCAATAAGTTAGTAAATCGGGGCTGCTGGTGGCAGTGAATGCCATCGCCACCAGCTGCGCCGGTCGCCGCGTGTACTCCCCAAATCTATCTGTCGTTGCCGTGTTGCACTTCAGCCGGCGCAACGGATGTAGCAATGGCGACAAGGAAGATCGTGGTGGGATAGCTGAAATATAGTGCGCCATCGTAGAGCGAGTAGACAAGCAACCCCACGACAGCGCCGACTCCCGCTGCGCTTTCCCCTTTGGTGTATGGCCAACGCCAGCGCAGCAAAATCGGGATGACGATCAACAATGTCAGTAGCACCGAAACTATGCCGCCGGAGAACATCAGTTGTAGTGGAAAGTTGTGCGGGTGAAAAAAATTGGCGGGTTTGGAAGGGCCTGAATTGAAAAATTGGTTGATGCCCCAGCCGAATATCGGGCGTTCGCTAATCTTCTCTATTGTGCCGGACCAAAGGAGGGTCCGGCCCGAGCTGGCATCGTGGTCGGCGTTCGCTGTGACGTCCGCCATGCCCGTCGCTTCTGCAATGCCATATATGTGATGCGGCAGTGGCAATGTCGCGACCACCGCGGTGGACAGCAGGGCGGACGCCGCAAAGAATTTTGCGATCGATTTGCGATGGCCTGCAGCCAGGCAAAGCGTTGCTGCCACCACGACCAAAGAAGCGAGCAACGGACCGCGAGACCCCGTCCATAACGACAGGCCGAAACTAACGGCTCCGACCGATACCGGCAACACCCACCGCAGCCACATATTCGTGCGGTCGCGAAACACGATCACGCCAACGAGGCCTGCAGTCACCCCTGCAACCGCAAAATGCCCCATATGCCGGACATTATCCACGCCCGGTATACGATACACCCATTCGTCGCCTTGAGGGGAGTAGAGGAAAATATGGGTGACCCACAAAAGCGTCCATATCAAGGTGCCTGCGCCGATGGATAACCATAACGCGTGCGTCAGTCGGTTACCCACCATGCGCAAACTGTGGATGAGCGCCAAAAAAAACAATCCGGCCACCATCAGTTTGGAAATGCCGACACTCGGGAAAAAATGTTCTTTTCCGGGTTGGAACGACACAACGCTCGCGATTACGAACCAAAGTGCCAGGGCAAACTTGGATATAAAGGGCAATTCGCGCACCGCGTGGATCGGAGAAAAGCTCCCCCCCATCGCCAACAGTATAAAAATCAGTTGAATCATCGGGACCGCGAATGCGTTGACGCGGACGACCAATTGCCAGACTTCGGGTGCCCTCGTTATGTCGAGCGGCGCCAGCACCATCCATGCCGGCAAAAGGCCCACGAGGATCGCAGCGACACCCATCCGTGTGCGAAAACTATCATTGTGCATATATTCCCCGAAAGTGACCCACCGACCGTTTGCCGGTTTATGTATCGGCCTTACTTCCCGAATATGGTTAACATTTGGTGCAAGGTTGCCTCCTTGGCGGGGACAGGCCGAGGGTGGAGTGCAGCAGAACCGAGGGCTGCGGTAGACACGGAGCAGGTTTTGGCTTCGGCAGGGCTATCGAAGATTTCGCGATCAAACAGCGGCGTCACGCTAACTTTGAATATGTTCAGAAAACCAAGCTTGCACCGCCCATTGCGTGCAAAAAGTTGGTGACCCCTACGGGAATCGAACCCGTGTTTCAGCCGTGAAAGGGCCGCGTCCTAACCGCTAGACGAAGGGGCCAATCGCTTGGCGAGCCGCGCCTTTACGGGTTCGTTTTGCACTCGTCAAGGCCAAGTTCGCGCAAATTCAGTCTGCAAACGCAATGTCGTCGACATGCAGCTCCGCTTTTGGCGTTGCGCCCCAATCGTCGATCTTCGCGCGGCCCGCAAACCAGTACCGTCGCCCGCGATCTGCGTGCAGCATTGTTTGGCCCAAAACGGTCTCGCCCTGACGGAAAGCCATGGCTTTGAACGACTGCCCGTCGTCGCCCGCCACGATCGCGCGCACATGGTCTTTGCCGACGATATCGCATTTAATGATGCGCAATGGCCCCGTGACGACGCGTGGCCCGGGCCAGCCCATGCCATAGGGGCCAGCGGATTCCATCGCGTCGACAAAAATAGGGTTTAGGCCGCGTGGCGCGACGATGGCGTCGATCAAAAGCGCCTTGGATCCCGATGCGTTGCTAACGTCGGCCGACAGCCGCGCGTCCAACCAATCGGCCAGCGCATCAATTTTGTCATGCGACACGGTCAGTCCCGCCGCCATGGCATGGCCGCCGCCGGCCTCCAGCAATCCCGCTTCGCGCGCAGAAATAATCGCGGCGCCCAAATCGACGCCCGCAATTGATCGGCCCGAGCCTTTGCCGACGCCATGTTCGTCGACGGCAATCACGATCGATGGCTTTCCCGTTTTTTCCTTAATCCGGCCCGCGACGATGCCAATGACGCCGGGGTGCCAGCCTTCGCCTGACAGCAATGCTACCGCGCGGTTGTGTTGCCCCGCCAACATAGCCTCGGCCTGTTCCTGAACCACTGATTCAATCGCGCGCCGCTCTTCGTTGAGCCGATCGAGCTCAAGCGCGATCTCTTGCGCCTCCGCTGCGTCCTCGGTGGTGAGTAGGCGCACGCCAAGGTCCGACTTGCCCACACGGCCGCCGGCATTGATGCGTGGGCCCAAGGCAAAGCCAAGGTCGGAGCAAATAGGTGCACGCGTCAGGCGGCTCGCCTGAATGAGCGCCGACAGGCCTATATTGCGGCGCGCGGCCATCACCTTTAACCCTTGCGCAACAAATGCGCGGTTCAGTCCCCTGAGCTGCGCCACGTCTGCCACAGTGCCCAGCGCGACCAAATCGAGCAGGTCCATGATTTTGGGTTCTGCGCGGGTTGTAAAATGGCCGCGCGTGCGCAGCGTGCGGATGAGCGCCGCGCCTAACAGGAATGCTACGCCAACCGCCGCCAGATGCCCGTGGGCGGCCGCATCGTCGGCTTCGTCCAAACGGTTGGGGTTTACGAGCGCAAAGGCCTGAGGAAGCTCACTGGCGCATTTGTGATGGTCGACGACGATGACCTCAAGTCCGGCCGCCTTGGCTTGCGCAAGCGCGTCATAGGCCATTGCGCCGCAATCGACGGTTACGATCAAGCGGCTTCCGCCTGCGCCAATGCGCACCAGCGCCTCACCAGACGGGCCATAGCCCTCCATCAACCGGTCGGGGATGTAATAACCTGCATCAAGGCCCAGCATACGCAACAGGCGGATAAGCAACGCCGCACTTGTCGCGCCATCGACGTCATAGTCCCCATAGACGGTAATCTGTTCGCCCGCCTCGACCGCTTGCGCCAAGCGCAGCGCCGCATGCTCCATGTCCTGGAATATCGATGGGTCGGGCATGAAGTTGCGAATGGTCGGGTTACGGTGCCGTTCGATATCGTCGCGGTCGACGCCGCGCGCCATCAGTAACTGGGTCACCAGATCGTCAGGTTTGAAATCCGGATCACGGCCATCGGTGCCACCGCCGCGCCAATGCCAGGCTTGCTCAAGAACGGAACTGTTAATATCGAGTACGGGCTTCATACTGCTTCCCTATGGCGCGCCCGCGGTGCTAGCAAGCGTCGATGCGGCAATTGTTGATAATCTGGCACAGTATGACCGGCGGGTCCGAGGCGTTGGCCCGCGCTGCCTATGATGGTGCGCGCCGTGCGCAGGGTGTCGATGTCCGATTGGTCAACGCAGCAGATGCAGGTGCGGCGCAGGTTATGGCGGCGGACGGATATCTGTTCGCGTTCCCCGAAAACCTCGCGGCCATCAGCGGCGGCATGAAAAGCTTTTTTGACCGTTGTTATTACCCATGCCTTGGCGCGCTGAACGGGCGGCCTTATGCGATGATCGTGTGCGCCGGGTCGGACGGACGCAACGCTGTGGCGCAGGCGGAGCGCATAGCGACGGGATGGCGCTTGCGGCAGATTGCGGAGAGCAGGATCGTCTGCACCCATGCTCAAACGTCGGAAGCCATTTTGGCCCCAAAGACCATCAATGAGGCCGATCAACGGGCGGCGGGGGATCTCGGCGAACAAATCGCGACGGGACTGCTGATGGGCATTTACTAATCACCCTTGGCGAATTTTGCCGACCAATGGGTTAGGTGTTCAGCCGAGCTGCGCAGCCTTGCGATGCTCACTCTTGACCCAGCGCACGGTGCCTGATGATGCGCGCATCACGACGGTTTCTGTGGTGACCCGCCCATCGCGTAATGTTTTGACGCCAGCGAGTAACGAACCGTCGGTGACACCCGTCGCTGCAAAGATGCAGTCGCCTTTTGCCAGCTCTTCCAGATCGTAAATCTTGTCGAGATCTTCGATGCCCCATTTGCGCGCGCGCGACCGTTCATCGTCGTTGCGGAACAGCAAGCGGCCTTTGAACTGGCCGCCGACACAGCGCAGGGCCGCAGCTGCAAGTACGCCCTCTGGCGCACCGCCACTGCCCATATAGATGTCGACTGTGGTATCGGGATTGGTCGTTGCGATGACACCCGCAACGTCGCCATCGGGGATCAGCATCACGCCACAACCAAGCGCCCGCAGCTCGGCGATCAGCTTTTCATGACGCGGGCGGTCGAGGACGCAAACGATGAGGTCGCCTGGAGCGACACCCTTTTCCTTGGCAACTGCGTTCACATTTTCAGCAACCGTTTTGTCGAGGTTGACGATGTTGGGCGAGTAACCCGGGCCAACCGCAATCTTGTCCATATAAACATCGGGTGCGTTCAACAGATTGCCCTCTTCGGCAACTGCCAGCACGGCCAGCGCATTGGGCCCGGCCTTCGCCGTGATCGTTGTGCCCTCAAGCGGGTCGAGCGCAATGTCGATGCGTGGGCCAGTGCCGATGGCGGAGCCAACTTTTTCACCAATGAACAGCATGGGCGCTTCGTCGCGTTCGCCTTCGCCGATGACAACCGTGCCATCCATATATAATTCGTTGAGCGCCGCGCGCATCGCTTCGACGGCTGCGGCATCTGCTGCCTTTTCATCGCCACGTCCGATGAGCTTCGCGGCTGCAATCGCCGCGGCTTCCGTCACGCGGACCATTTCCAAGACAAGCACGCGGTCGAGGATTTGGCTTGCTGCAGTCATCGTATTTTCCTAGCTATTTGAACGTCAGGGTGCGCAGTCTGCACCCGAAATGGAATGGCATTTTGGGAGTTAGGTTTCGATAGGGAAGGCCGCGCCAAATGTCGAGATTAGTTGTCGCGGTTTTTGCTGCGCACTTCGTGATGACGCCCGCCGCGGCGTAACCCTCCACAACCGAAGATGGCGTTGCGGCAAGCATTGAACACGCGCCGCCCCAATAAGCTTATGCGCCCAAAATGTGCATGACCATTGGCTCGCCAAGCAGACTGTCGGAATGCTTGAGTGCCTGAAGCGTATCATTGATCGCTTGCTCTGGCCCAGCATGGGTGACCATCGCTACCAAGGCCGTTCCGTCGTCACCAGCTTCGGTCTGGATCAGGCTTTCAATCGAAAGCCCCGCATCGCGCATCGCCGCTGTAATTTCTGCGAGCACGCCGACGCGGTCGGCGACCACCATACGCAAATAGGATTTGCTGACCCGGTGCGCCGATGCTGCACGTGGCAGCTTTTCAAGCTCGGCCGATGGCATCGAGAAGGCGGGCCCTGTTTCCTTGCGCGCAATGTCGACAAGGTCGGCCACAACCGCGGACGCCGTTGGCTTGTCCCCTGCGCCCGCGCCCTGGAATAAAAGCCGTCCGGAGAAGTTGCCTTCAGCCACGACCGCATTGGTCGCGCCGATGACATGCGCCAGCGGATGGCTGAGCGGGACAAGGCATGGTTCAACGCGTTGGAAAATATTGGCAGAGCCATTGTCGCCGTCGATTTCGGCAAGCCCGATCAGGCGGATGCGATAACCCAGCGTCTTTGCTTGGGCGATGTCGGCGGCGAGTATTTTGCGAACACCGCGCGCTTCGACGCCGCCAAAATCAATGACAGAACCAAAGCTGAGCGAGGCCAGAATGGAAAGCTTATGCGCAGCGTCAATGCCGTCAATATCGAACGAAGGATCGGATTCGGCAAAGCCCTTTGCCTGTGCGTCAGACAGCACCTGCGCAAAATCGAGGCCATCACGCTCCATCGTCGACAAGATGAAATTGCATGTCCCGTTCAATATGCCATATACGCGATCGATCCGGTTGGCGGCGGCACCGTCGCGCAAGCCTTGAATCACCGGAATACCGCCAGCGACAGCAGCTTCAAATTTGAGCGCGGCCTGCTTGCTTTCGGCCAGAGCCGCCAGCTCAGCGCCGTGATGGGCGACCATGGCTTTGTTGGCCGTGACCAAAGCACGTCCGTTTGTCAGCGTTTCGCGCGCCAATGTAAGCGCTGGGCCATCAGCCCCGCCGACAAGTTCAACGACGACATCGAGATCGTCTACGGTGGCCAATTCGCCCATGTCGTCGACCCAGCGATAACCGGACAGATCAACACCCCGGTCTTTGGTCCGGTCGCGCGCGGTGATGGCAACAATCTGGATCTCGCGGCCCGCCCGGCGCGCGATCAAGGCGCTATTTTCTTCCAGAAGGCGGATAACGCCGGTTCCTACTGTCCCAAGACCAGCCAGACCCACCTTAAGCGGGGCGATACGAGAGGGGGTGGACATAGCTTCTAATTTCCTGCCGAAAGAATGCGTATTTGCGCCGCGCTTAAGCGGATTTGCGTTTAATTGCCAGCCCCGGCTTGCTGCAAAGTCACGGCCTGACAAATTGCGCAGAGCCTATCGCCCCTGCGAAAACAGCATTGCGATGCGTGCCAACGTCTTTTTGGTGGGAGTAAGCTAGCCCTGTGACCCATCATTCGCTAGGGGCCACTAATTGGTTTCACAGGGAGCGGCAAATGCGTGCAGTCGGCGTTATCGGAGCAGGTCAAATGGGTGCGGGCATCGCACAGGTCAGCGCTGGCGCTGGCTATCATGTCTATTTGTCGGACCTTGATCTGGCGAAGGCCGAAGAAGGCAAGGCCGGTATCGCCAAGGCACTCAGCCGTCTGGTCGCCAAAGAAAAAATGTCGGCGGGCGATGTCGAGACGCTTTTGTCGCACATAGAACCAGTTGCCAGCTATGAACCGATGGCCGACGCCGGGCTGATCATCGAAGCTGCGACCGAGCGGGAAGACATCAAGCGCAAGATTTTTGAATCGGTGGGCGCGGTCCTTGGTGATCGGGCCGTATTGGCCTCCAACACGTCATCCATTCCCATCACGCGGCTGGCGCAAGCATCACCGGACCCACAGCGTTTCATCGGCGTGCATTTCTTTAACCCCGTTCCCGTCATGGGCCTGATTGAAATCATCCGCGGGTTGGCGACGACCGATGCGACTGTTGATGTCGTCCGCCAATATGGCGAAGCATTGGGCAAGCAATTGGTGTTTGCAAATGATGCCCCCGGCTTCATCGTCAATCGCGTGCTGATGCCCATGATAAACGAAGCATGTTTCGCGCTGGGTGAAGGCGTTGCCACTATGCGCGATATCGACACCGCGTGCCAATTGGGTCTTAACCACCCGATGGGGCCACTGACACTGGCGGATTTCATTGGCCTCGACACCTGCCTTGAAATCACAAATGTGCTGTTTCAATCGACAGGCGATCCGAAATTCCGGCCAGCGCCATTGCTGCAAAAATATGTTGAGGCCGGCTGGTTCGGACGCAAAACGAAGCGTGGCTTTTACGATTATTCGGGCGAAGTGCCGCAGCCAACACGCTGATATCTAGGGTCAGGACCCATTAAATGCTTGGCCAAGGTCGGCGATAAGATCATCTGTGTCCTCAAGCCCGATTTGCAGGCGGATCAGTGTGCCGGGCTTGTCCCACGCGACGACTGACCGGTACTTCTCGGGCTGCACGGGCAACGCAAGGCTTTCAAACCCGCCCCAGCTATAGCCAATGCCAAACAGTTGCAGCGCATCGACAAAGGCCGCTGCTGTTGCGGCGTCGCCGGTGTGGATGAATGAAAACAATCCCGATGATCCGGTAAAGTCGCGTTTCCAAATATCGTGCCCGGGGCAATCGGGCAAAGCAGGATGGAAAACGGTGGCGACATTTGCCTGTGTCTGCAGCCATCGCGCAATATGGAGCGCAGACGTCTCATGCGCTTTCATCCGCACCGACAAGGTGCGTAGACCGCGGCTCGCGAGATAGGCATCGTCGGGTGAAACGGTCTGGCCAAGTTGCTGCGCGGTTTGGCGCAATTTCGTCCATAATTTATCGTGCGTGGTGACACTGCCCATCATCACATCGCTGTGGCCGACAATATATTTGGTGCACGACAAGATCGCCATATCGACGCCCTTGTCGAGCGCGGTGTGGAAATAGGATGTTGCCCATGTGTTATCGAGAAGGGTGACGACATTGCGTTTTTTCGCAGCGGCGCAGATTGCAGGAATGTCCTGCATTTCAAATGTCAGGCTGCCGGGTGATTCGAGCAATATGGCGCGCGTGCGATCACAAAATAGCGCGTCATAATCGGTGGTGCGTGGGTCAAAATATCGGGTCTCAACCCCAAAGCGCTTCAGAAACCCGTCGGCCAAAGACCGGCTTGGATCATAGGCGTTGTCGGTCATCAGCAAGATGTCACCTGCCTTCAGCACCGACAGCAGCGCACAAGCAATCGCGGCAACACCCGACGGATACAGCATGGTCCCATGCGCACCAGGCTCCATTGCGGTCAGCGCGTCGGCGAGGGACCATTGCGTCGGCGACCCACGACGGCCGTAGAAAAATCGGCCGTCTTCGTTGCGCGCTTTGCCCGCCTCCAGCTCAGCCACATTTTCATATAAATGTGTGCTGGCGCGCCAAACAGGTACGTTCACGACGGGGCCCGTGAGCGAGGCCTTGCGCCCTGCAGTGACTGTTTTGGTGGCTGGCTTTTGAGGTTTGTGGGAACTCAAGCCGCACCCTGCGCCTTGGGGGTGTCCTTGTCCAAGCCCCATTCGGACCAGCTGCCATCATATAAGGCAACGTCCGATTTTCCGGTGAGGCGTGCGCCGAACAGAACAACAGCTGCGGTCATTCCAGAGCCGCAGGTTGTGATCATGGGTTTGTTCAAATCAACGCCCGCATCGGTAAAGGCTTGGGTCAACGCATCGCCGCGCTTCCACGTGCCGTCTGCGTTAAAAAGATTGCCAAAGGGCAAGTTGCGGCTGCCGGGGATATGGCCGGAAGCCATGTCAGGCCGCGGTTCAGATTCTTCACCGGTAAATCGTCCTGCACCGCGGGCATCCACAACATCGGCTTCCTTGCTGTGCAGATTGGCGAGCATGTCTGCTTTGTTGCGCACGGCCTTTTCGTCTTTCCAGACAGTGAAGTGGCGGTGTCGCAACGTAGGCTTGCCGGTTTCGAGCGCGCGGCCTTCGGCTTTCCATTTTGCAATGCCGCCATCGAGGATCGCGACATCATGCGCGCCAAACAAGGTCAGCATCCACCAGGCACGCGTTGCCGATTTGAACGGGCTGTCGTCGTAGACCACGATACGGCTGCCATCGCCCAGGCCCAGTGATTGCATGCGGCTGGCAAATTTTTCCGGCGGCGGCAATGTATTGGGCAGGCTGCTGTTTGCGTCGGCGAGTTCTTGCAAGTCCATGAAAACAGCGCCGGGAATATGGCCACCTTCATATTCGGCCTGCGCATTGCGGCCAGCATCGGGCATGAACCAGGTGGCATCGACCACGCGCAAATCAGACGCGCCGATTTCATTCGCCAACCATTCGGTACTTACTAACAATTCCATGTTTTGTCCTTGCCCGCTATTTTTGATTCTTGTGCGGTGCAAGATAAGCCGCTTTTCCAAACTAGCCAAGCGTTTCGAGAAATTGCTGTGCCTGACGACGAAGCGCGACTTTATCGGCCTGCGCCATCCGGTCCCAGTTTTTATACGGCATCGCCATGCGCGGGTTCTTGCGCAGCCTATCTTCGTTGCGCGCAATAAATTCCCAATAAAGCGCATTGAACGGACATGCCTTGGGCCCGGTTTTTTGTTTCACATCATAACGGCAGCTGGAGCAATAATCCGACATGCGGTTTATATAGGCGCCACTGGCTGCATAAGGTTTTGACGCCAGCATGCCGCCGTCTGCAAACTGGCTCATGCCCAGGCTGTTCGGCAATTCGACCCATTCATACGCGTCGGCATAAACGGCGAGATACCATATATGCACTTCGGCGGGGTTGATGCCCGCCAGCAGGGCGAAATTGCCTGTAATCATCAGCCGTTGGATATGGTGGGCGTAGGAATATGCGATTGTCTGATCGACGGTTTGCGACAGGCAATGCATGTCGGTTTTGCCGGTCCAATAAAATTCCGGTAGCGGCCGTTCGGCGGCAAGGGCATTGCTTTCCACATATTGCGGACCGGCATGCCAATAAATACCGCGCACATATTCGCGCCAACCAATGACCTGACGAATGAAGCCCTCAGCCGCGTTTATGGGCACTTTTCCGGCCTGATATCGCTCTTCGACGGCGCGGCACAATTCCAGCGGATCAAGCAACCCGGTATTGATGTAGGGTGACAAAATCGAATGCCATAAAAATGGCTCGCCGGTGAGCATTGCGTCCTGATAATCCCCAAAGGACGGCAAAGCATGTTTCAGAAAATGTGCTTGCTGTTTCAGCGCGTCGGCACGTGTGACCGCAAAACCGAATTTCGCGGTCTGGCCCATATTGATCGCGAATTTTGCTTCGACCATTTCAATCACGTCCTGCGTGATATCGTCCGGCGCGAAATGCAGTGGCTGCGGCATCGCGAGATCGCGCTTGGCCGGTTTCCGGTTTTCCGCGTCAAAATTCCACTGCCCGCCGACGGGTGCATCGCCATCCATCAGCAATTTCGATTTACGCCGCATGTCGCGATAGAAATATTCCATGCGAAGTTGCTTGCGGTCCTTGGCCCAGCTTTCGAATTCGGCATGGTCACACAAGAAACGGTCGTCGGCGCGTACCTCTACGGGCACATCAAAGCGGTCGGCCCAGCTATCCAGCATGGCCTTCACCCGCCACTCGCCGGCTTCGGTGACACAAATGGCGGATGCGCTATGCCGTTCCATCGCGCGGGCGAGTTCGCCGGTAAAACTGCCGCTGTTTTCCGGCTCTGCCAGCTTCACATAGTCGACGGTCCATCCGGCTGAACGCAGATCTTCGGCATGGTGACGCATTGCCGATAATATGAACGCCATTTTGGATTTGTGGTGCGGCACATAGGTCGTCTCTTCATCGAGTTCGGCCATCAAAATGACGCACGTTTTTTTGTCCTGCCCCGCCAATGACGAAAGCGCATGGCTCAGTTGGTCGCCGAGTACAGGAATAAGGGTCGTCATGATCGGATCGTTAGCGAGGCCATGTCCGGGGCACGATACAGGTTTTCAGGAAACCAGCGCGCTTTGCCCAAGCCCAATGCGTTTTTGCGTGCACGCGACGTGCATATCTCGCGCAATCGCGATGAGCCGTTTGCTTCCCGTGGTGAAACCGCTAAATGCGCAGCTATGACTGACGAACTAAAGCCGATGTATCTGGGTGCGCAAAGCGCACTTCCCCAAACGCCTGAAGAGGCCGAGCTGGATTATGTCCCCAATCCGCGCCCCGATACGCTGTATCTCGCCCGCTTTGCCGTGCCTGAGTTTACGTCTTTATGTCCGGTCACAGCACAACCCGATTTTGCCCATCTGGTTATCGATTATGCGCCGGACAAAAGCATTGTTGAATCGAAGTCGCTGAAGCTTTTCTTGGGTTCGTTCCGCAACCATGCCGCCTTTCACGAAGATTGCACCGTTGGCATTGGGCAGCGGCTTTTCACCGAAATGAAGCCGCATTGGCTGCGCATCGGTGGATATTGGTATCCGCGCGGGGGAATACCCATCGATGTGTTCTGGCAATCGGGGGAGCCGCCAAAGGGACTGTGGCTGCCTGATCAGGGCGTTGCTCCGTACCGGGGTCGTGGCTGAGTCCATTTAAACAGGTTGCCCAAGTTTCCCCGCATAACGTACGTGCCGAACGATCCCAACTGTTGACCCGGCACTCTTCTCGTCGACGCCATCGAATCATTGGTCGCAAAAATGACCTTTGTCGGTGACAGAACGACCGCGAGGCCTCTATTGCAGCTTCATGGCTGACATAAATTCGACGACCAAGAAGCGCGTGCATAAAGCTGGCCAAACAGGCCTTGCGTCTTTGGCGCTGTTGTCCGTTTTATCGGGGTGCGTATCCGCGCCAGTGCCTCGGGGACCTGCTCCGCCAGCAGCAATAGCCCCAGCGCCAGCAGTTGTAGCGCCCGCACGTCCCGCAATTGGGCGGCCGCCCGCCGGCCTTGAAAACCTGATTCAAGATCAATGGCGTTTGTTCCCGGGGCGGACTGGTGTTGCCATTATGCGCGTTGATGGCGGTGAGTGGGTTTTGGGCCGCAGGATGGATGAATTTTTTCCCCAACAAAGCGTATCCAAAACCTGGGTTGTGCTCACCGTGTTGGACATGGTTGATCAAGGGAAGCTTCGCCTGGACCAGAAAGTGCGGATCACGCGGGATGATCTGGCGGTTTTTCATCAGCCCATCCGTGATCAGGTCATCGCCAATGGCAGCATTGAGGTTTCCATCCTCAATCTGTTGGAGCAGGCCATTCGCGCCAGTGACAATACCGCCAATGACTCGTTGCTGCGCACCGTAGGTGGCCCGCAAGCGGTCACCACTTTTATCGCACGCAAGAATTTGGGCGCGATCCGCTTTGGGCCGGGCGAACGCGCTCTGCAAAGCGGCATTGCCGGCCTCGACTGGAAGCAGGAATATTCAATTGGCCAGCGCTTTTATGCTGCGCGCGATGCCGTGCCGTTGGTAACCCGCAAAGCAGCGCTTGACCGTTATCTGAATGATCCAATCGATGGAGCAAGCCCGCAAGCAATTGTCCGCGCCTTGGCAAAGCTTGCCAAGGGCGAGCTGCTGTCGGCGTCTTCAACGCGCCTCATGCTCGATATCATGTCGCGGACGTCAAGTGGCCCTAACCGGTTGAAGGCTGGCGTGCCTGCGGGCTGGAGCTTTTTGCATAAGACCGGAACCGGGCAGGTTTTGCCGCCGGTGTCCACGGGATATAATGATATCGGGATTATGACTGCACCAGATGGCACACGTTACGCTGTCGCAGTGATGATGGGCAGCACGACGGCGTCTATTCCGCAACGGATGACGTTCATGCAATTTGTATCGCGCTCTGTGGCTTCATACCACCAGAACTGACGCCTTATTGCGATGTTTCGGTTGGAGCGCCGCGCGCGGCATCCAACGTGTCTACGGCAGACAAAGAAAAGGGCCGTCCTGCAAGCAGAACAGCCCTTATCAAAAACTTTCGCTAAAAAGCGCGAATATTACTTCGCAGCTTCTTTCGCAGCGTCTGCAGCAGGTGCAGCAGCAGCAGCGTCTGCAGCAGGAGCAGCAGCAGCGTCAGCAGCAGGAGCAGCTTCAGTTGCAGCAGCGTCAGCGCCTTCTACAGCTGCGTCAGCAGCTTCAGCAGGAGCTTCTGTGGTTGCTTCAGTTGCTTCTGTGGTTGCTTCTTCAGCACCTGAGCAAGCAGCCAAACCGAGCGAAGCGGCAAGAACGAGAGATACAGCAATTTTCTTCATATGGGAAACCCCCTAGCAAAACTTATGAAAACCTGACAGGCACACCACAACGAATGCAGTAATGTCTGCGGACAGCCCTCTAGCCCGTTCACAATTCGGTGGCAATGCGCTTTTTTATTCCGGTAAGCTGATCAGCCTCAAAATTGCGCCTAACTCTACCAGAACGGTAGAAAATGCGGGGGATTTGAGCCGATTGACTTGATATAAAGATTTCTTTATATGACATCGAAATGATCAATTTGCTTACTATCATGCGGGCGTTAGCCGACCCGACCCGGCTTCGAATCGTATTTCTCGTGCTTAGGCTTGAGCTGTCAGTGGGCGAGCTTGTGCAGATATTGGATCAAAGCCAGCCCCGCGTTTCCCGGCATATCCGCATATTGGACGAAGCTGGATTGTTAGAGCGACGCAAAGAAGGCAGCTGGGTTTTCCTGCGGCCGGGCGCTGTTCTGGAGGACGGGCGCCTGACGTCATTGCTGAAAGAAGCCGATGTTACGCAGGCAAAGGCATTTCAAAAGGATTTGGCGCGGCTGGACGAGGTCCGCAATGCGCGTACCAATATGGCGGCATCCTATTTTGCGGCACATGCAGAAGAATGGGATTTCCTCAGATCGCTCCATGTTGCCGATTCGGAAGTTGAGGCGAAGATTGCGCAGATTTTGCATAGTGCGCCTTTGGGCCGTGTACTGGACGTTGGCACAGGAACTGGCCGCATTGTGGAATTGTTCGCGGAGAGTGCAAGCCGCTTTGTCGCTTTAGACAATAGCCCCGAAATGTTGCGGCTTGCCCGCGCAAAAATAGCGAACTTCAGCGCCGATATCGCGAGCAAGGTCGAAATCAAATTGGGTGACTTCAACATGCTCCCCGTCGGCGATGGTGAGTTTGATACCGTCATCTTCCATCAAGTGCTGCATTACGCCCAAGACCCTGAGGCAGTCATTGCCGAAGCCATCCGGACAGTCGCGGACGATGGACGCCTCGTGATCGTCGACTTCGCCGCCCACGACCATGAAGAACTCCGCACCGTTCATGCCCATGCCCGGCTTGGCTTTACGGACGAATTTATGCGGAATGCGTTCTCGGCACATGGTCTGCAGATGGTGCATCAGGCCGCACTTGAGTCGGGTGAACTCATTGTAAAAGTGTGGATGGGGCAAAAGCTGTCGTTCGCCACCCCGCACCCAAAAAACAACTTAAGGATTGTTGCATGATTCTCCCGTTCGACCAGATGCAGGAAGCCAGCCGGGCGCTGGCCGCGCCTCTTTTTGCCGGTCTTGCCGGTGATTGCGAAATCAGCTTTGAATTCTTCCCGCCCAAAACCGAAAAGATGGAAGAGCAGCTTTGGGATTCGGTAGTAACGCTGGCGCCGCTTGCCCCGCGCTTTGTATCGGTCACTTATGGTGCCGGCGGCACAACACGTGAGCGTACGCACAACACCGTCGCCCGCATTGCGCGGGAAACCAATATTCCGGCTGCGGCACATTTAACCTGCGTCGAAGCGTCAAAGGGCGAAATTGCCGACGTTGCAAATGCCTATTGGGACGCAGGCGTGCGGCATATCGTTGCACTGCGCGGAGATCCACCAAGCTCGGACAGTAAATTTGTCGCGCATCCCGACGGCTATGCCAGTGCCGCTGAGTTGGTCGAAGGGCTGCGTAAGCTCCATCCGTTCGAGATATCGGTCAGTGCCTATCCCGAAACGCACCCCGAAGCCCTGTCCGCTGCAAGCGATATCGACTTTCTGAAGCGCAAGCTGGATTCGGGCGCGAGCCGGGCCATCACACAATTTTTCTTTGAACCTGAAACATTCTTCCGTTTCCGCGACGCGGTCGCTGCGGCGGGTGTCGATGCGGAAATCGTCCCGGGTATCATGCCGGTTTCAAATTTTGCGGCAATCACACGCATGTCCGCCATGACTGGCACCGCAATTCCCGTGTGGATGGCGCATTTGTTTGAAGGGTTGGATGACCATCCACCTGCGCGGCAACTTGTCGCAGCCACCGTCGCGGCCGAAATGTGCCGCCGATTATATGCGGGCGGTGTGCGTGATTTCCATTTCTACACGCTCAACCGGGCCGAGCTGTCTTATGCCATTTGCCATTTGCTTGGAAAACGGCCCGCTGGCGCTGCGCAGGAGCAAGCGGCATGACCCCGCGTGAGGCATTTGTTGCAAGAGCGTCCACGCAGATATTGGTCTTCGACGGCGGCTATGGAACCGCCATTCAGGGTTATAAATTATCCGAGGCGGACTATCGCGGGTCATTGGAACTGACCCACGATCAAAAGGGTAATAACGATCTGCTGTCCATCACACGGCCTGACGTGGTTGGCGCCATCCACAGCGCCTATCTGCGCGCTGGGGCGGACATGATTGAAACCAACACTTTCAGCGCCACGAAGATCAGCATGGCTGATTATGGCTGCGAACATCTGGTCCAGCAATTGAACATCGATTCGGCAAAGCTCGCGCGCGCTTGTTGTGACGCCGCGGAAGCCGAAGATGGCAAGCGGCGCTTTGTCGCAGGCTCAATTGGGCCAACGAACAAGACATTGTCATTGTCGCCAGACGTCAACGACCCCGGCTATCGCGAGATCGATTTTGATTATCTCAAAGGCGTCTATCGCGAACAATGCGACGCGCTAATCGAAGGCGGCGTTGATTTCCTGCTGATTGAAACGATTTTCGACACGCTGAACGCCAAATGCGCAGGCATGGCGGCGCAGGAAGCCGCATTGGCATCGGGCAGGGACGTGCCCTTGATGATATCGATGACAATCACCGATATGGCTGGACGCAATTTGTCGGGGCATACGGTTGAAGCATTTTGGGCCGCGATCCGGCATGTCAAACCGCTTACCATCGGGTTGAATTGTTCGTTCGGCGCTGACCTGTTGCGTCCGCATTTGGCCGCTTTGTCAAAGCAAGCCGATACGCTTGTTATGGCTTATCCCAATGCAGGCCTGCCCAATGACCTTGCCGAATATGACGAACTGCCCGAAACGACGGCGCAGCTGATTGGCCAATGGCTTGATGATGGGTTGGTCAACATTGTCGGCGGTTGTTGCGGCACCACGCCTGCGCATATCGCCGCGATTGCCAAGGCCGTTGAGGGCCGCGCCCCGCGCAGCATCCCGCAGCCACAAGTGGTCACTCGGCTTGCTGGCCTCGAACCCTTCATCATGGCCGCCTGAACTCCTTAAAGCTGAACATCAATATGACATCCTCCTCCTCCCGTTTCGTCAACATCGGTGAACGTACGAACGTTACCGGCAGCGCCAAATTCAAGAAGCTCATTCTGTCTGGTGATTATGAAGCCGCTGTCGAAGTCGCGCGCGACCAGGTCGAAAATGGCGCGCAGATTATCGACATCAATATGGATGAAGGTCTGCTCGACGCGCATGAGGCGATGACGACATTCATCAAACGGATCGCTGCCGAGCCAGACATCGCGCGCGTGCCGTTGATGATCGACAGTTCCAAATGGAGCGTGATTGAGGCGGGGCTGAAATGCGTTTCGGGTAAGCCCATCGTAAATTCGATTTCGATGAAAGAAGGCGAGGAAGCCTTTTTGCATCATGCGCGGCTGTGCATGGCCTATGGCGCGGCAGTCGTCGTGATGGCGTTCGACGAGACCGGTCAGGCCGACACCAAAGAGCGCAAGGTCGAAATCTGCAAGCGCGCTTATGACTTATTGGTCGGCATTGGTTTTCCGCCCGAAGACATCATTTTCGATCCCAATATTTTTGCGGTGGCAACGGGGATTGAAGAACATAACAATTATGGCGTCGATTTTATCGAGGCGCTGAAAGAGCTGCGCGTTCTATGCCCGCATGCCCATTATTCGGGCGGCCTTTCCAACCTGTCTTTTTCCTTCCGCGGCAACGAGCCTGTGCGCCGCGCAATGCACTCGATCTTCTTATATCATGCGATCCCTGCCGGCCTCGATATGGCGATCGTTAACGCCGGGCAGTTGGACATCTATGACGATATTGATCCTGAACTGCGGGTGGCGTGCGAAGATGTGATCCTCAACCGCGACCCCGATGCCACCGAGCGCCTCATCACCTTGGCCGAGAAATATCGCGGAACGGATGTAGCGCAGGAAAAAGCCGAGGCCGAATGGCGCGGCTGGGAGGTCAAGAAGCGCCTTGAGCATGCCTTGGTCAAAGGCATTGATGCGCATATTGTCGACGACACAGAAGAGGCGCGGCTGGCGATCAAGGCGGCTGGTGGCAGGCCAATTGAGGTTATCGAAGGTCCGTTGATGGACGGCATGAATGTCGTTGGAGACCTGTTCGGATCAGGCAAAATGTTTCTGCCGCAGGTCGTGAAATCGGCGCGCGTTATGAAAAAAGCGGTCGCGCATCTGTTCCCTTATATCGAGGCTGAAAAAGAAGTCGGCGCGAAGGGCAAGGGCAAGATCATCATGGCGACCGTCAAGGGCGACGTGCATGATATCGGCAAGAATATCGTTGGCGTTGTGCTACAATGTAATGGCTTCGAGATTGTCGATCTGGGCGTGATGGTCCCGTGGCAAGACATATTGAAGGCGGCGGTCGAACATGATGCCGACATGATCGGGCTATCGGGCCTGATCACACCTTCGCTCGACGAGATGGTCACCGTCGCTGAAGAAATGCAGAAGGCCGGCATGACGATGCCGTTGATGATCGGCGGCGCGACCACATCCAAAACGCATACGGCGTTGCGGATTGAGCCTGTTTATTCGGGTCCCGTTATTCATGTGCTGGATGCTTCGCGCGCTGTCGGTGTTGCGGGCACATTGGTCAGCGATACTATGGCCGAAAAGTTCGTCGCGGACACCCGCGCCGAATATAGCCACATCCGCGATGCCCGTGCGGGCAAGACCGCAAAGCCATTGGCTTCGCTCGACGAAGCCCGCGCCAATGCGTTCGAGATTGACGAGGCGCTAAAGCCCGCGCCGCCATTGCAGCCTGGCGTGCATGCCTATGATGATTGGGACCTTGCGGATCTGCGCAATTATATCGATTGGACGCCGTTTTTCCGCGCATGGGAATTGCATGGCAATTACCCCGATATTCTGACCGACGAAGTCGTTGGCGAAAGTGCCACCAGCCTGTTTGCCGATGCCAACGCGATGCTCGATAAAATCATCAGCGAAAAATGGCTCCGCGCCAAGGGCGTTGCGGGCCTTTGGCCATGCTGGCGCGATGGCGATGATGTGGTGGTCTATTGCGAAAAGACCGAAGCCCATATTCGCCTGCCGTTCCTGCGGCAGCAAATCGCCAAGCGCGAAGGCAGGGCGAACATGTGTCTGGCCGATTTCATCAGCCGCGATGGCGACTGGATTGGCGGCTTTGCTGTCACCACTGGCCATGGCATCGGCACGCATTTGGCGCAGTTCAAAGCCAATATCGATGATTATTCCGACATCATGTTGAAAGCGCTCGCCGACCGTCTGGCCGAAGCCTTTGCCGAGCGGATGCACGAGCATGTCCGCACAACATTATGGGGTTATGCGCCCGATGAGCAATTCACGATAGAGGCGCTGAACCGTGAGGAATATCGCGGCATCCGGCCCGCACCGGGCTACCCCGCATGTCCGGACCACAGCCTGAAGCCGATATTGTTCGACCTGTTGGACGCGACCCAGAAAACGGGTATCACCTTGACCGAAAGCTTTGCCATGTTGCCGACCGCCGCGGTCAGCGGCTTTTATTTCGGGCACCCCCAAGCCGAATATTTTGGTGTTGCGCGCATTGGCGAAGATCAGGTTGCGGACTATGCCGCACGGCGCGCACTCGATTTGGATCGGGCGCGGCAGTATCTGAGGCCGAACCTCAACGAATGATCAGGGCAATATTAGATTTTAGGGACGAATGCCCATGAAGAAAACTGCGCTCTGTGTCCTGACCGTTTTCTGCGCGGTGGCGGCATTTGCGCGCAGCCCGGCCCCTTTCCGCAATGGCGAGACGGGGCGTGGCTATTCCAGCCTTCAAAAAGCGGTTGATGGCATAGGGAGCGGCGAAGGCACGATCATCATCGCGCCGGGCACCTATCGGCAATGTGCCATCCAAAAAGCGGGGATCATCGCCTTCCGCGTCGCAGTCCCGGGCCAGACGATATTTGACGGCGCGACCTGTGAAGGCAAGGCGGCCTTAGTCCTGCGCGGACGGGCGGCGCGCATTGATGGTGTTATCTTTCAAAATATGCGCGTGCCTGATGCCAATGGCGCAGGCATTCGTTTGGAAAAGGGCGACCTGACGGTGACGCGCGCGGTCTTTCGCAACAGCCAACAGGGCATCTTAACCGCCGACGACAAAGCTGGTAAAATTCGCATCACGCAATCGAGCTTTTCCGGCCTTGGCCGCTGCGACCGGGGGCGGTCCTGCGCGCACAGCATCTACATTGGCGGCTATCGCAGCCTGACCATCACCAAATGCCGTTTCGAACGCGGCAAGGGCGGGCATTATATCAAAAGCCGCGCGTGGCAGGTGTCGATCACCGACAACGCATTTGACGATACGCGGGGCCGCGAAACCAACTACATGATTGATTTGCCCAATGGCGCAACCGGCAACATCGCGCGCAATATGTTTGTGCAAGGTGCAGCCAAGGAAAAGGACAGCGCCTTTATCACCGTTGCAGCCGAAGGCCGGACGCAAAGCAGTGCTGGCCTGGCGATTAACGCCAACGAAGCGAGCATCGCGCATGGTGTGAATCGCCAAACCGTGTTTCTGGCGGATTGGTCCGGCGACCGGCTGGCGTTGGGCGGCAACCGGTTGGGCCGCGGACTGAAGCCGTTTGAGAGGCGATAGGCTTAAGGCGACAAAGACAACGTCGGACGCCGTTTTTACTGTCTGCTTTGTCGCTTTAACGGCAAATGCGGTTCTGACTTATTTCTGCTGGTCTCAACATTGAGAAAGAACCATGCGCGCTTTCGCGTGTGCGCGGCGATACTCTCAAAGCCAATCCTACATTGCAAGCGTGGACATGCTTCCAGCCCTTGCAGCGGCGATTACCGCCCCTGCGCACGCCACCTGCGCACGACGCGGTCCAATATTTCGGCTTCGCCGCCTGTTTCCAGCCAAAGCTGGCTGAACAGCGGGTCTTCCGATGCCGGGCGTTTTTCCGATTCCAGATGGTCGAGCGAGACACGGATAGGAATGCTGACACCTTCGCCGCAAATGATGCATTCGCGGTTACGCAAGGCGGGGATGGCATCTAGGAAACCACGCGCACCTTCGGGCATGGCCGCGCGGACAAATGCCTGATCACGCTCGTTGTTCAATCGCATCGAAATGATCGTGCCACATTGCGAGAGCACGCCTTCGGCCAAATCGGATGGACGCTGCGTAATCAGGCCAAGCGACACGCCATATTTACGGCCTTCCTTGGCAATGCGTTCAAGGATGGCGCGCCCCGCGCTGTCTTTGGAAACGCGATCCGACGGAATGTACCGATGGGCTTCTTCGCACACCAGCAGGATGGGGCGCCGCGCTTCGTTGCGCGACCAGATGGCATAGTCAAACACCAGACGGGACAGAACCGCGACAACGGTCGAGGTGATGTCGGACGGTACGCCCGACACATCGATAATCGAAATGGGTTTGCCATGTGACGGCAGGCGGAAAAGTTTGCCGACAAACTCGGCCATAGTGTCGCCGACCAGCAGGCCCGAAAACATGAAATTGTAGCGCGGGTCGGCTTTCAGCTCGTCAATTTTGCTCTTCAACCGCATGAACGGCGCGGACGATGTCGCCTTGTCGAGCTTGCCCATTTCGTTCTGGATGATGTTGGTCAGGTCAGACAATAAATAGGGGATCGGCGCATCAACCGTCAGCTTGCCAATAGTTTCGGCAAGCCGGTTTTTGGCGCGTGCCTGCAACAGGCAGCGGGCGAGAATGTCTGAGTCAATTTGCCTGTCGTCGCCGGTGGAGGTGACGAACACTTCGCAATGTTCTGCAAAGTTCATCATCCAATAGGGCATGGCCAGATTGTTGACGTCGAACAACGCGCCATTATGTTTGAACGCCGCACTATATTCGCCATGGGGGTCAATCATGACGATATGCCCTTCGGGCGCGATATCGCAGATCTTGTGCAGGATAAGCGCGACACTGGTTGATTTACCGGTCCCTGTCGAACCCAAAAGCGCAAAATGCTTGCCCAGCATGGCGTCGACATACAACGCACCGCGCGTGTCTTTGGTCGGGAAAACGGTGCCGATTTCAACATGCGCGCGGGCGTCGGCGGCATAGACTTGCTTCATGTCCGCGCTCGACACGGCATAGACTTCGCTGCCGGGTGCGGGATAATGCGTCACACCGCGGCGGAAATTGGAAATCTTGCCGGTGAGGCGTTCTTCCTCGCCTTCGCCCAGAAAGTCGACGTGCGCCATGATGATGCCATGGTCGCGTTCGTGCATGCGTTGCGAACGGATAGTTGCAAGCAGCCATATATTGCCAGCGCGAATCTTGATTTGGCTGCCCACCTGTCCGGCCATCGCAATGCTTGGATCGGGATGCGACATCAGCTTGCTCAATATGCCGGCATCAAAGGTAAGTTGCGAACCCGATCCGGAAACGTCCATGACAAAGCCCATATGGTGCAGTGCAGGGCCATGTATGGGCGTGCCGCCGGTTCGGGTTGCCGGGCCAGACATATCATGTGCGGCTGGTGTTGCCGTTGGTTGCCTCTGCTCACTTGGTTCTGCCGACGTAGACTGCCGATGCCCTGTCATATCCATTGCCGAACTGCCTTTGCATTAAGGAAGCGACCAGCGATAGGTACAGAAGGTAAAGGTATATTTACCATGGAAGCCGTTATGGCCCCCGCCAACCCCGGCTATAAACGCTGGAAAATATATCCGGCGAACCAGCCGAGCAGCAACGAGACGAGCACAGCCATCGCGCCATAGAATAAGGCGTAATCCTGTGCCATGATGGTCACCAGTTGCTCAAACCCGGTTTTGCGTATCCGCACTTGGACATTATCGTCCGCCACAATGACGCGGCCATCGCGGATCAGCAATGTTTCGGCGGTATATGTGCCCACCGGCACGCTGGACGGAATATTGAGGCGTGCGCGGTACAATACCTGATCGGTGATTTCGACGGTGCCCGCCTCTTGCCGGAAAAGACCGTTGCGGCGGTTCAGATCGACCAAGCCATCGACAAAACGCTTTTGCTCTGCGGCATCGACTTCACCGCTGGGCGACAATTGCAATCTTTCGAGGCCAAGTTCGTAAATGGCCGCAGTTTTGCTGTCGACGATTTCGCGGAGCGAGCGCGATGATGCGATCGCGTAATAAGCAGGGACGGACCGGAAATCGGTGCTGTCCGCGTTAATCCATATGCCTGCAATCTTCTGCTTTTCACGCAGCGTGACGGGACGCGTTGGCCCGCGCAGAACCACGGCGACGTCCACCTGACCCTCTGGCGCAACGCCGCGCGGGTAAATGATCGCGCCAAACAACAGCATTTCAGCGCCCGTGAAACCCGATTGAATATTGATTTCGCGCTGCGACACATCGGGCACCAGCTTGGGCACATTTTGGGCGCCCGCCGCCACCGGCAGCAAAAACAGGAACAGGGCGATCAAGCGTATCACAGGGCTTGCAACGTGTAGATTTCGTCGGGACGCCAGCCAAGGCCAAGCGCCATCCGGATGGCGACGAGCAGGACAATGATTGCCAGAAACAGGCGGAGATATTCGGGGCGCATCCGCTGCGCCAATCGTGCGCCAATTTGCGCGCCTGTGACACTTCCGATCAGCAAGAATACCGCCAGCACAATATCGACTGCCTTGGTGGTCAGGCTGTGCATCATGGTGGATGCCATGGTGACGAACAATATCTGGAACAAAGATGTACCCACGACGACCTGCGCACCCATGCCAAGCAAATAGAGCATGGCGGGCACCATGATGAACCCGCCGCCGACGCCCAGCAGCATAGTCATAATGCCCGTGATGAAACCCAATATCAGCGGTGCGAGTGGCGAAATATACAGCCCCGACCGGTAGAAACGCCAACGCATCGGCAAATTGGCGACCAATGGATGGTGCCGCCGTTTCGCCGCTGGCACGGGTTTGCCTGCACGTGACGCGCGGACGCTGGTCAGGCTTTCTTTCGCCATCAGCCCGCCGATGCTGCCCAACATGACGACATACAGGATGTTGATGACGGTATCGATCTGACCAAGTGATTCCAATATTTCGAAGATTGCAGCGCCTGCAGCTGTGCCGAAAATGCCGCCGAACACGAGAACAGCGCCCATTTGGAAATCCACACCGCCGCGTTTCATATGCGCAAAAACGCCCGATACGCTTGCGCCTGTTACCTGCGTGGATGCTGACGCTGCGGCAACGGCTGGCGGGATGCCGTAGAAAATAAGCAATGGCGTGGTCAGGAACCCGCCGCCCACGCCAAACATTCCAGACAACACGCCAACGCCGCCACCCAGCAGGATGATGACCAGCGCATTGACCGACAAATTGGCTATAGGAAGATAGATATCCATGTTTGACCAACCGACCCTAACGGCATTTAGCGGCAGGATAAAGGCTGGTGCTTAGAAACTGGTGGACAATGTTACCGCTGGCCCATGGCCCGGCTGTGCTTGGCCCGCAACACGCCAACGCCAGCTTGCGTCCAGTTGCAATACTGCGCCGCGCGTGGTCACATTTGCGCGGATATTTGGGCCGACATCCACGCGCATGACATTGTCTTGCCCGCCGCCCCATACGCCTGCGCCAATCGCAAAAGACGCGCGTTGCGATTGTGCGATTGGGCGATGTGCTTGCACCGCCACATCGGCAAAGGGGCCGCCGCCTTGCCCCGAAACAAAGCCGGCCTGACCATAGCCATCCAACCGGAACCGAAGCGGCAATTTTACGCCAGACTGCCCCCCTGCGACCAAGGCCGCAAATGCGTCGGGCCGGTCTTGCCTAAACCTACGTTCAGCAATGATCTGCACCGGAATGCGTGCAACGGGTCGCCAACGCACCCCTGCTGCCAACTCCCTTTCACGCACGCTGCCATGTGCAACCGATATCCGGCCAGCCATGGACAGGCGCGATAGGCCAGGGTTGCCGGAGAAACGCAGGACGGGGATTGCGGCAATCACGGCACTTTGGCTTGCGCCATATTGTCCGTTGCCCAGTGTTCCAGCGGGGGAACTGCCGTGCCGCCAAAAGCTATAGGCATAGACCTCAAATCCTTGCGGAGCCTGAGGGTTTGGAAGCGGCGCTCCGATAGGGGTGACGGCATCGGGGTCAGTCGGTAGGAATGCGGCGGGGGAGATCCGCAAGTGGGAGCCTGCGCTGACGAACAATGGGGCGGCTCCCTCCGGCGGGAGGGCCATCTTGGCTTGGCTGTTTTGGGCGTGCCGTACCGCGGGGGCCGCAACGCGGTGCTGCGAACTGTAACGGGTGAATGCTGGGGTGCTCGCCAGCTTCGGGACGGGCCCCATGCGGACTGGATTTGGATATATGTCATGACCGGTCTGGCTTACAGCCCTGATATCCATCGTTGTGACGGCGATGCGGGCCGTGACCCACGTTCCACATAGCAAAGCTATAGATGCCAAGGCGCGCCCGCGCATCAGTCGGGCCGGGCCAGTGACTCAGGGACAATATGGTGGGCGGTTTTGTCCCAACGCAGCGGAGCCCCGAAGCAATGCCGTACATAGATTATGCAGGCGCGCTGCGCCGCCATGATCGCGATAATGTTCGTAATGACGCTGCGTGGGATCGACAGCAGTGCTTCTTTTGGACCGTAAAGCGCAGCGACAAAGCCCGCCCGAACACACAGCCGCCAGAAAAGGAAGCCCGCGTTACACCACAGCAGAATGATCAACATCGGCGCCAAGGGCTTTGGGCGGTGCACGCCCTGTGTTTCAGCCACCGTCAAAACCGCCGTGAGCAAGATGCAGGCATAGGCTGCACTCACCACGATCGCTGCGAGTATCGACCGGCGATCCTGAAGTAACATCCATTTCTGCGCGAGATTGCCGTTCCACCCCAGCCTGTCCCAACCGGCAAGCGCAATGCCCGTCAGCCAACGTGTTTTTTGGCGGACCGAACTTGTGAGCGTATCGGGAAAATAGGATCTGGTCCCAATAAGCCTGCCATTGCTGTCCAAAATCCGCGCCATGATGGTGCGTCCGCCCGCAGCCCCAATACGCATGCCCAGCTCATAATCCTCGGTCAGGCTGTGCGCGTCGAACGGATCGCCGCCGTTCATAATGGCGAGCCGGCCCATTAGATTGCGTTCAATCGCGCAGGCGACGCCAGCGAGCGGCAATCGCGCGCCAATCGCCTCGCGCACGACCATATTCTTGCCATGGGCTTCGGCAAATTCGTCGCAATAATGTCCGCTGATCCATCGCGAACTTTTTGTCCGCACCGGAATGACCGGCAATTGCACCGCGCCGCCTATGGCGAGCAGCCGATCAAACACCCGAAGCTCATCGGCGTGGACGGCATCTTCGGCGTCATGCAGAACAATGGCTTTGGTTGTGAAACCGCCTGCGATTTCATCTGCGCGTAACGCCTTCCAAAGCCGGTTGAGGCAATCGGCTTTGGTGGTGGGGCCGATATGGTTGACCAGCACCAGCCTGATAACTGGGTTGTGTTTTGCGGCCCGAATGACTGCGGCCGATGTGTGCGGGTCATTTGGGTAGCAGCCAACATATATTCGGTGGTCGCATAAGCTGTCGGCCCAGCTGCGGCTGCAGTTACGCAGCATCGCGCCGATAACCGCGGCCTCGCCCCATGCCGGTATCAAAACCGCAATCAGCCCGGGCCCCGACTTTGTCGGCAATTCATCCACAGTCATCGGTGGCCTGTGCCAATAAAAGGCAATCTTTCGGTACAGCCGCCGGCCTGCCCAGATGGCATCGACGCACACATCGTCAATCGCGCCAATCAACAGCCAGACGGCGCTGAACATCAGCAGTTCGCGCTGTGCCGTTTCGACGATTTGAAAAATCCAGTTAGGCACAGGTGCGACCCCTCAACCGGCTACGATCGTTGTCGCGCCGTTTTGATATGCAGTGTTCCGGAAATATTTTGTCTCAGGCTACATGGACTTTTCTCCGTTCATATTGGCGGTCTTTGCGCGTGCCCATCACCATCACCCAAAGGATCGGTATCGCCCAAAAAGATAACAATGCCTGATAGGATTTCGCCACTAAGTCGGGAAGCCAAAGCGTTGCCATATGCGTTGCGACGGCCACGGTTTGAAACCCCATCGCCCATATCGGCCAATAACGGTTACTGTTCAGCGCCAGAACAATGAGTGCAAGCAAACAGCCCCCATCCACGGCGAACAGACCATAAGATGTCGTTGCCCAACTGGGGTTCATCGTTGCGGCAGCGGCGCTCAATATTGTCGCAACGATGAAAATGGCTGCGCCAGCCCTGCCGGTACGTCCGCCATTGATGCCCGCATAAAGCGCACATAGCAGAAGGGCGAAAATAAAAGCTGACTGGAGAATATCCATCCCTTGCCCGTCCTCAGAATATAGCCCGCGGCCGGGCAAGGGCGCCCAACATCAGCCGTTTACGACCCGAAGACCGGATGGTTGGGTAAGGGGACCGGGGCCAACGCACCCGAAGTTGATTTCTTGAAGATTGCTATCGCGTTGCGCGACGGCAATTTTGCGGTGCGCGTTTACAAAGCCCTTGCGGGCATCGACCATCATGGTCAGTCCGTTCGCTACGCCTTCAATCGCAGCCTGTGTATGCGCAGGCGGTGCGTCTGAATTTCGGCAGACATCAATGACCGAAAAAGTAAGGCTGGCCAGGTCTGCCAGCGCGTTATCTATCGATTGGTGGGTCGACCGGATGTCAGATGCCAATTGGCGGGCGGTCTCATGTTCGAAATTCACCATAAACTGTCTCCCTCTTGATCTGAATTCAGCTTCAGCCAGCGAAAGACGTTTATTGAAACAGTCGAAACGTACCCGTTAAAACAGCAACAACAAATGCAAACGCCACTGTGCTGAAAAATGCAATATTCAGCGATTGAACCAAAATATCCTTTGGGGATAAATTGTGCCTTTCGCCACCGATGGGCGGAACAGAAACGCGCGCAGCAATTTCTGTAACGATCCGCCCCACCCTGCTCGGTAGCCCGTTCTGGCTAGCGGCATATTGCTGTCGCTCAAGGTCTTGCGTTTCGTATACGAATGGCTCGGATATTGTCCGTTGCTCAATGGCAGCAAAAATTTTCGCGGCATCCTTGCGCGTCGCGGCGTTCAATTTGCGTCGCGCCGCGTCCAACCTTTGATCGACAGTGAAGTGTGAAATTCCCAGAAAACGGCCGATTTCTTTCGACGTCAGGTGGTCGTCGACCAGCCTAAGGCACGCTTTTTGACCTTCCGTCAATTCAACCGATTCATCGGCAATCGCAGCGGTATCCGTGCCCTCAATAGTTTGATTTAATGCCGCCATATTGGCCATATTTCCCGCCCCTTTGGCAGTTTCTAGACCAACCGAAACCGCGAAGGCAAGGGATTTGCTCAATGTTTTGTGCTGCGCTTGCTATCAATTATGCAGGCGGGCATATAGCTGGACGATGACTGAAACGCACCAAAAGCGACCCAACCAATCCGCATTGCGCGCGTTTCTTTCCAGCGAGGCGGCCGGCGGCATTTTGCTGATGGTGGCAGCGGCTTTGGCGCTGCTTGTCGCCAATTCGCCTTTTGCCGATCGCTATGCCCATTTCGTGCACGCGGTGATTGGGCCGGAATTGACGCCAAAACTTGGTCCGATGACCGTCCATCTCTGGATAAATGACGGGCTAATGGCGATATTTTTCCTGTTGGTCGGGCTGGAGATTAAGCGCGAATTTGTCGACGGCCATCTTTCAACCTGGAACGATAGGCGTCTTCCCATCATTGCCGCCGCGGCGGGCATGGTCGTTCCGGCGCTGATCTATCTGGGTGTGGCGGGCGGCGATCCAGATCTGCATCGCGGCTGGGCGATACCGGCTGCCACCGATATTGCATTTGCCATAGGCGTGCTGGCTTTATTGGGCAGCCGCGCCCCTGCGTCTTTGAAACTGTTTCTAACCACGGTGGCGATAGTCGATGATATGGGTGCGGTCGCCATCATTGCGCTTTTCTACACCGCGGAACTGAACATCATGGCATTGGCTGCGGCGGGTGCGATTTGGCTGTCGATGATGGCGCTCAATCGTTCTCGGGTTAATGTGCTTTGGCCGTACCTCATCCTTGCGGCCTTGCTGTGGTATGCGACATTACTCTCTGGCGTTCATGCCACGATTGCCGGAGTCATGGCTGCATTTGCCATTCCGTTTCACCGGACAATCGCAGCGCCCGATGCCGAAGATTCGGCGCTGCACCGGCTTGAACATGCCTTGGTGAAGCCCGTCGCGTTTTTCATTGTGCCGATATTTGGCTTTGCCAATGCGGGCGTTTCGCTTGCGGGCACAAGCTTGGCTGCGCTGGCGGCGCCGCTTCCGCTTGGCATTGCCATGGGGCTGTTTCTGGGCAAGCAAATCGGCATTTTCGCAAGCGTATGGCTTTCCGTGACATTCCGAATTGCCGCCCGCCCAAAGGACGCCAGCTGGGTACACGTCTATGGCGTCGCGTTGCTGTGCGGGATAGGTTTCACGATGAGCCTGTTTATCGGCGGCCTTGCGTTTGTCGGGCCGGAACAATCCGACGCCGTCAAAATTGGCGTTTTGATGGGGTCGTTGGTTTCCGCAATTTCGGGCTATCTCATTTTGCGCTTTGCCGCGCGCCAGAGGCACATATCGGGAGACGCAATATGAAGGCTTTCCTTCCCATCGTCACGGCCGCGTTGCTGGCTTCGGCCTGCACCTCGCTTCCCGTGGTGGCACGTTCTGCGACGGCGGCCCCGGCGCGTTCTTTAGCCAGCATTTCGCAAGATTATGTCCGCCTCACGCTTGAGGCTGGAACGCATGAAGCCGAATATGTCGATGCATATTATGGGCCTGAATCGTTGCAAGCTGCGGCGAAAGCCAGTCCGCGTTCGCTCGCCGACCTGATTGCGGAAGCCCGCAAGCTGACGGCTGCCATTGATGCACACTTGCCGACCGTCAAGGATGATGCCGACCGCCGCCGTGCCTTAGCCTTGCGGGGCATGCTCGTGGCCGCAGACACCAGACTGCAGTTGCTTCAGGGCCGCAAATTTGCGTTTAATGAGGAAGCGGGCGGCCAGTTTGCGACCGTCCCTGTGCTCATGACGCTTGAACATTATGATGCCATTTTAAGCGGGCTTGATACGCTCATTCCCGGCACTGGCCCGCTTGCCGCGCGCGTTGATGCGTTTAACGAGCGGTACACCATTCCCAAAGAGCGGCTGCAACCTGTCTTCGACGCCGCAATCGCCGAATGCAAACGCCGCACCGCGCAGCACATCGCGCTGCCTGTTGGCGAAAGCTTTGATATGGAGTTTGTGACGGGAAAAACCTGGTCCGGTTACAATTATTATAAGGGCAATTACAAAAGCCTGATCCAGATTAACACCGACCTTCCCATCCGTGTCAGCCGCGCCGTCGATCTGGGCTGTCATGAAGGCTATCCCGGCCACCATGTTTTGAACCTGATGGTCGAACAGCGGCTTGCGCGTGCAAAAGGGTGGAGCGAATATGAGGTCAACCCGCTCTACAGCCCGACCAGCGTCCTTTCCGAAGGTAGCGCAAATTATGGCATAGATCTGGCTTTTCCGGCGCAGGAGCGCTTGGCGTTCGAACGCGATATTCTGTACCCGCTCGCGGGCCTCGATCCGAAGTCTGCCGATGCCTATTGGAAAATGCAGCAAATGACCGAAATGCTGTCTGGCGCGCGGCTGACCATTGCGAAAATGTATCTCGACGGGGAAATATCCCGCGCGCAGGCCCTTGAGTTTACGCAGAAATATCTATTGCTATCGCCCGCGCGTGCCGAACAATCGGTGGCGTTTACCGACCATTATCGCAGCTATGTTATCAACTATGGCTGGGGCAAAGACCTCGTGCGTGGCTATATCGAGCGCGGCAATCCCGACCAAGCCGAGCGCTGGCGCCGGATGGAAAAGATACTCAGCGAGCCCACGCAGCCAGCGGACTTGCTACCCTAAGTAAGATGATCGCGGAACCAAGCGGTGAGTTTGTCTTCGGACAATTCACCGCCGGCGAGGGACAAAAACAAACGCGCAAGCTCTCGCAAAGTGCATATTGTCGGGCTATGCGGTGGCATAGTGTAAACTGGAATATGCCGAATGATGCGCCTGTTTTTTGATCCCCGCCAGCTTGACCATGCGCCGGCTCAGGAGCTGCATAATGGCGCGTTCGTCCCTTATGCCGAAACGCCCGCGCGCGCACAGGCGCTCTGTGCAGGCGTGCACGCCACGGAAAGCCCGACCGACCATGGGGAAGCACCAATATTGGCGGTGCATGATGCGGGTTATGTCGCGTATCTGAAGACTGCGTATGACCGTTGGCTGGCCGCCGGACGGTCAGGTGATGTGATGGGCTATATATGGCCAGTGGTGCGTCGGCGCGCGTTGGACTTGACGCGTATTGATGCCTTGGCCGGTCGCTACAGCATGGACAGCTCTACGCCATTGACCGCCGACAGCTGGACCTCGGCCTATTGGAGCACGCAGTCGGCCTTGTCGGCGCTTGATGCTGTGCTGGCGGGCGACCGCGTTGCCACGGCTTTGTGCCGTCCGCCCGGGCATCATGCAGGGGCCGACTATCTTGGCGGATATTGCTTCATCAATCAGGCGGCGGTTGCGGCGCAAGCGGCACGCGACGCCGGTATCGCGCGCGTCGCCATTCTCGACATTGACTATCATCATGGCAACGGCACGCAGGATATTTTCTGGGACCGGGGCGATGTCTTTTATGCCTCTGTCCACGCAGACCCGGCGACCGATTTCCCCTTTTACTGGGGCCATGCCGATGAAGTCGGCGAAGGCGCGGGGGAAGGCACAACGCTGAACCTGCCATTGCCGCACGGAACAACGATCGCCGCCTTCCGCGCGGCACAAGCGACCGCCCTAGACGCCATTGCCCGGTTTGACCCCGGCCTGCTGATTGTCAGCTTCGGCGCGGATACCTTTGAAGGCGACCCAATCGCCAATTTCGCACTGAAGACATCGGATTATGCGATGCTGGCCAGGGACATTGCCGCGACCGGATTGCCGACCGTGGTTCTGACCGAAGGCGGCTATGCGGTCGACAATTTGGGCGAAAATCTTGCCAGCTTCTTAAGCGGGTTTTAGATCGCTAAGGTATCTGAAACCGGACGGTATTGCGATAATAAGATGTAATAGCCGTTCCGGTTGCGTCCAGTCCTGGTTCAAAACGCGCGCGGCGCATCACAGATTTGCATACCGCGTTGTCAAATTCTTTCGGCCGGGTAGTCTCTTGAATGTGGCATGCCAATGGCACCCCATCTGGACCAATACTAAGGCGAAACTCGACAATTGCGGGTTGCCCGACCCTAAGCATTTTGATGGGATAGTCGGACGAAACAATCCACCGCGATGGTGGTTTTTGCGGTGTTGGCATGCGCAGCATTGTTCTGTGTTTTTCGACGTCAATACCCCAGGTGGTCATCAAATTATCGATGCATGCGTTCGACACCTTAAATGCTCCCCGCATTGATCCTGTTTCCAAAACGACGGGACGCCTTAGCGGCTTGCCAATAGTGAGATTGGAAATAGCCTTTAAACGTGCGTCACTCACGGGGGCCAGCTCGATCCATTCGTCGTCGGGGGAACGCTTCGCGATTGCTGCGAGCTCTTCATCTGAAGGCGGAGCCACACGCGTATGGCTGGAGAAAATAAGCGCGGGCAATTTGTCTAATGTGCCTGCGAGGAAATCGATCTGCTGTTCTTTTTCAGCAGGCCCGAATTGAACCGAGGCATCGCCTTTGTCATGCAAGGTTTGCATTGGCTTACCTACGACGGTCAGCCTAAAATATTCGCCGGGTCCGTAACGATCAAGGAACATCAACACCCGCTCATTATCAGCGCCAAAAACACGGGCAATGCGGCATCTGTCCTCAGCAAAGTCGACATTCCAAGGCATGCTTGGTTTCAATCTAAGTGGCTCTTTTGGTGCTGCGACTAACGCGTGGGGCATTACGAGAAGTGCTGCCGCAATAAAGATTCGTGTTATCATGCCGGTAAGTTAGCGCCAGCCTTTCTTCGCACAATTAAAAAGGGCGGCCATTTCTGACCGCCCTGAAATTTTTACGCAATGTTAATAGAAGTTACAGCTTGCCGACCAATTCAGGCACAACCGTAAACAGGTCACCGACAAGGCCGATGTCTGCGACTTGGAAGATTGGTGCGTCTTCATCCTTGTTGATGGCGACGATGACCTTCGAGTCCTTCATGCCCGCAAGATGCTGGATCGCGCCGGAGATGCCTACGGCGATATAGACTTCAGGGGCAACGATCTTGCCGGTTTGACCGACCTGATAGTCATTGGGGACATAGCCCGCATCCACAGCAGCGCGGCTTGCGCCAACGCCTGCGCCAAGCTTGTCGGCGAGTGGCAAAATGACTTCGCTGAACGTCGCCGAGTCCTTGAGCGCGCGGCCGCCCGATACGATGATCTTGGCCGATGTCAGTTCAGGACGTTCTTGCTTCGCGATTTCCGCCGAGACGAACTTCGACGTGCCCGCATCGCCGCTGCCCGAGACAGCTTCGATTGCAGCCGAACCGCCGGTTTCTTCAGCCTTGGCAAAGGCGGTACCGCGAACGGTGATGACCTTCTTGGCATCCGAAGATTGCACAGTCGCAATTGCGTTACCCGCATAGATGGGACGCGTGAACGTGTCCGCGCTTTCAACGCTGAGGATGTCGGAGATTTGCATGACATCCAGCAAAGCAGCAACGCGTGGTGCGATGTTCTTACCGTTCGATGTGGCTGGCGCCAAAAACGCGTCGTGCGTGGCCATCAATGATGCCACCAAAGGCGCAACATTTTCAGCCAACTGCTGGGCATAAGCTGCGTCATCGGCAACGTGCACTGTGGTCACGCCAGCGATTTTTGCAGCCTGCTCGGCAACTGCGCCGCAGCCTGATCCCGCGACGAGGACATGCACTTCGCCAATCTGCGATGCAGCGGTGACGACCGCAAGCGTTGCATCCTTCAGCGATGCATTGTCATGTTCGGCATAAACGAGGGTCTTCATGCGGCCACTCCTATTTCCTTGAGCTTTGCAACCAGCGCATCGACGTCGGCAACCTTGATACCTGCGCTGCGCACAGGCGGTTCAACAACCTTCAACGTCTTCAGGCGCGGGCTAACGTCCACACCATAATCGGCAGGTGTTTTCTGCGCGAGTGGCTTGGACTTTGCTTTCATGATGTTGGGCAGCGACGCATAACGTGGCTCGTTCAAGCGCAGGTCGGTCGTGATGATGGCGGGCATCTTCAACGCTACGGTCTGCAGACCGCCATCGACTTCGCGTGCGACATGCACTTCATCGCCAGACACGTTGACCGTGTTGGCAAAGGTGCCCTGCGGACGACCGGTCAAGGCAGCGAGCATTTGGCCCGTCTGGTTCGAGTCATCGTCAATGGCTTGCTTACCAAGAATAACGAGGCCGGGCTGTTCTTCGTCCATGACCTTCGCAAGGATCTTGGCAACCGCGAGCGGCTCGACATCTTCAGCGACGACGAGGATCGCGCGATCCGCACCCATGGCGAGCGCCGTGCGCAATGTTTCTTGCGCCTTATCTGGTCCGATCGACACCGCGATGACTTCGGTCGCAACGCCCTTTTCACGCAAACGCAGTGCTTCTTCCACCGCGATTTCGTCAAACGGGTTCATGCTCATTTTGACATTCGCCAAATCAACACCCGAACCATCGGGCTTAACCCGCGGCTTAACATTATAATCGATGACCCGCTTAACGGGGACGATGATCTTCATCTGCTCATCCTTCCATACCGACTCAAATGGCGAGTGAATGCCCGCCTAAACTGGTGCGCCTATGCTTGACGTTAACGTGAACGTCAAGCGTTCGATACGCTAGGCGGCTTTGCGTACTTCCGCGACAATCTTCGCGGCTGCATCGCCAAGGTCGTTGGCCGATACGATAGGCAGGCCGCTATTGGCGAGGATGTCCTTGCCCTGCTGCACATTGGTACCTTCAAGGCGGACAACGAGCGGCACCGACAGGTTCACTTCCTTTGCCGCAGCAACGATACCGTCGGCGATGATATCGCACTTCATGATGCCGCCGAAGATATTGACCAAAATGCCCTTTACGGCAGGGTCCTTCAGAATGATCTTGAATGCCGCAGTCACCTTTTCCTTCGAAGCGCCGCCACCGACGTCCAGGAAGTTGGCGGGGAATTCGCCGTTCAACTTGATGATGTCCATGGTGGCCATCGCAAGACCCGCGCCATTGACCATGCAGCCGATGTTGCCGTCGAGCTTGATATAAGCAAGGTCATATTCGGATGCTTCGACCTCTGCAGGGTCTTCTTCGGTCAGGTCGCGCAGCTCGGCGAGATCCTTGTGGCGGAACATCGCATTGCCATCAAACGCAACCTTGGCATCCAGCACCAACAGCTCGTCGCCATTCTTGCCTTCGCACACAGCGAGCGGGTTGATTTCAATCTGTTCGGCATCGGTGCCCAAGAATGCGGCATAAAGGCCGGCAACCACAGTTTGCGCCTGCTTGGCCAAATCACCCGTCAGGCCAAGCGCCTTTGCAACGCTGCGGCCATGGTGCGGCTGAAGTCCGGTTGCCGGATCGACAACGATGGTGTGAATCTTTTCGGGGCTGTCATGCGCCACGTCTTCGATGTTCATGCCGCCTTCGGTTGAGGCAACAATAGCAATCCGGCTGGTTGCGCGGTCGACCAACAATGCGAGGTAGAATTCCTGCTTAATGTCGGCGCCATCGGTGATGTACAGACGGTTGACTTGCTTGCCTTCAGGGCCCGTCTGGATGGTGACCAGCGTGTTGCCCAGCATTTCTTTGGCATGCGATTCAACTTCGTCGAGGTTGAAGGCCAAGCGAACGCCGCCCTTTGCATCGGGACCCAATTCCTTGAACTTGCCCTTGCCGCGTCCACCCGCGTGGATTTGCGACTTCACGACATAAAGAGGACCAGGCAATTGCTTCGCAGCCGCAACCGCTTCTTCAACGCTGAGCGCCGCGATACCAGCGGGGCAAGCCACACCAAATTTCGCAAGCAGTTCTTTGGCCTGATATTCATGGATATTCATGGGAGATTACATCCTCGACAATAAAGAGTTTCGCCGGTCGCTTAAGCACAGACGGGCGCTGAATGGAAGGGCTTGCGCGGATGTTTTTTGGTTGATGCAAAGGCGCAGCGCGCGCGAAGCAAATCATATATTCTCTGCGCTCTCCGCGCCTCTGCGTGCAAAAATTAATCCAGCAAATTGAGATCCATCAATGCGCGGCGCAGCTTTTCTGCATCGGTAAAATGATGTGCAGCAAAGCCATTGGCGCGGGCGCTGACGACATTGTCGTGATTGTCATCGATGAATATCGCCTCGCCGGGCTTCAGCCCAAAGCGCCGCAGCGCCAGCGCATAGATATCGGGGTCTGGCTTGATCATTTTCTCGACGCCCGAGACGACAATATCTCCGAAATGGTCGAATATGGGTTGGGTCGGGCGGAACATCTCCCAAAATTCCGCGCCAAAATTGGTGATAGCAAAAAGCGGGACGGCGCGCGCGGCCAGTTCGTGCACGATTTCCAGCGATCCTGTGACAGGGCCCGGAATCGTCTCGTTAAAACGTGTCCGGTACGCGTCGATCTCGTTTTCATATTTTGGATATAGCGCGATCCGTTCCGCGGTCATCTCTGCCAATGGCCGGCCGGCATCATGCTGAAAATGCCATTCGGGCGTAACAACATGCGTGACGAAATATTCCAGCTCCGCCTTGTCGGCGATCAGCTTCGCAAAAAGATGCCGTAAATCCCATTCGAACAGCACTTTGCCGACATCAAACACGACGGTGGTGATTTTTGTCATGGGAAATATCTCACCTGAAGACGCAAAAAAACCGCCCGCGAATCAGATTCGGAGCGGTCTTTTGATAGAACCATCTGCCCGCATTGCGCAGGCAGCGGCCAATTAACCCTGGCGCGCCTTAAAGCGTGGCTGAGTCTTGTTGATGACATAGGTCCGGCCACGACGACGAATCACGCGGTTGTCACGATGGCGGCCTTTGAGCGACTTGAGAGAATTAACGACTTTCATCGGATTTACCCGTCTTTTTGATGCATAAAGCTTGAATTGAAGGCGCGCTCCTATGGGTGGGGCGGCGTAAAGTCAAGCGCGTTCGGCGCTATTATGCGATTCAGCCCCCATACATGGCTTGCCATGATATATGACGCGCTTAAGGATAGGACCATGATGAAAACTCCAAGAATCTTGCCGCTTCTCGCGCTTTCACTGTTGTCGGCCTGTGTCGTTCCCACTGGCCCTGTCGAGGTTACGCGTTTTAACCGCGCATCCGAAGGCGTGCCTTATGGCAATGGCAGTTTCGTGGTTGAGGTTGCCGGCGAATCGGCGGCGGACCGATTGCTATCGGCTTCGCCTTATGTTGCGGCGGTGACGCGCGAAATGCAGCGGGTCGGCTATCGCAATCAATCGGGTACAAGCGATGTTGTTGCCGAGATACGCTTTGGCGCGACGATGATGCGCCCGGACCGCCCGTCACCGATTTCCGTGGGCGTCGGCGGATCAACCGGCAGCTATGGGTCGGGCATTGGCTTGGGCGTTGGCATCAATCTCGGGGGCGGTTCGGCGGCGCAATTGCAGACCACATTGTCGGTGCGCATTATCCGGCGCAGTGACCAGCTGGTAATATGGGAAGGGACGGCAGTGCAATCTGCCAAAGCGGGCTCGCCTGCCGCGCAGCCCGGCATTGCTGCCTCTAAATTGGCCGAAGCCTTGTTTAAGGACTTCCCCGGCGTGTCTGGCGAGACTATCCGCGTTCCATAAACTTCATTGCGAGAACGAACCAAAAATGCCGATCACCGATATCAATGCTGCCTTCGACAGCGGTAACATCATAGTGCACGCCATCGATGGCAACAGCGCCACCCTTGGCATTCGCAAGGATAAGGATTCGGAGTTTGCGCAATGGTTCCACTTCCGCGTTGCGTGCGCAGCGGGTGAAGAAATTGAACTGCGCATAACCGGCTTGGAAGGCAGCGCCTATCCCGGCGGTTGGCCAGATTATCGCGCCTGCGTTTCGGAAGACCGCGATTTTTGGGGCCGCGCCGATACGAGCTATGACAAAGCCGCAGACGGCGGCACCCTGACCATCCGCTACACGCCCGCCAGCGACATTGTCTGGTTCGCCTATTTCGCACCCTTTAGCATGGAACGGCACCATGATCTGATTGCCGACGCCGCAACATGCGAAGGCGTTAGCTATCGGTGCTTGGGCCACAGCCTGGAAGGGCAGCCCATTGATTGTCTGTCGATGGGGGATGGCGAAACGCAAGTCTGGCTGTATGCGCGCCAGCATCCGGGCGAAACGCAGGCCGAATATTGGATGGAAGGTGCGCTGGATATGCTCACCGACCTCAGCGATCCGCACACGCGCGTGTTGCTGGAAAAATGCCGGTTGCATATCGTGCCCAATTGCAATCCCGACGGCAGCTGCCGCGGACATTTGCGCACCAATTTTGCGGGCGTAAACCTGAACCGCGAATGGGCCGAGCCAAATTTGGAGCGCAGTCCAGAGGTTCTGGGAATCCGCAACGCCATGGATGAAACCGGCGTGCATTGGGCGATGGATGTGCATGGGGATGAAGCCATTCCCGCTGCATTTATGGCCGGGTTTGAAGGCATCCCGTCATGGACCGATGATCAAGGCGCGCGATACAATGATTTCATCAATCGCCTCGCCGCGCGCACACCCGATTTTCAGACCGAGCTGGGTTATACCAAAGCGGGGCCGGGCAAGGCCAACCTGACGATGTCGACAAACCAGCTCGCCGAGCGTTTTGGCTCGTCGCACAAATGCGTGTCGATGACGCTCGAAATGCCATACAAAGACACGGTGCACGGCAATGATCCCTATCAGGGATGGTCACCCGAACGGTGCCGCCTGCTGGCCCGCGAGTGCCTCGCGACGCTGGCGGAGATGGTGTAAGCAGTGCCGTTACGGCGTGTTGTAATTTCCGGTTGTTCGGGTGGGGGTAAATCTACGCTGATCGACGGATTGGCGTCAAAAGGCCTTCAAACTGTACCGGAGGCCGGACGAATTGTCGTCCGCGAAGCATTGGCTAGCAGCAGTGATGCATTGCCTTGGGTGGACCGCAAAAATTTTGCGGAGAAACTTGCGGCTTTTGCAATCCAGCAATTTGATGCGACTGCTGATCTTGACGGGCTCGTATTTTTTGATCGCAGCGTCATCGAGGCATTTGCTTATAGCCAAATGCATAACGTCGAAATGCCGGTCTGGCTTGGGCAGGCTGTTCGCAACTGCCGTTATGACGATACCGTATTTGTCGTGCCGCCTTGGCAGGACATTTTCGTCGAAGATGAAGAGCGGCGTCATAGTTTTGATGAGGCAGTCACAGAGTATAATTTGCTTTTGAGAGCATTTACCGAATTCGGCTATAACGTCTGCGAGGTCCCGCGGATGGCCAATCAAGAACGTGTAGAATTCATTTTGAATGAAATTGGCCATTAAGAAGAATGTTCAAGCTGTAACCTCTGCGCAAAAGCCCTTTCGTGGGCTTCATGACTTTGGCGATTTGACCAACTTGCGTTAAGGCGCGGTCAAGCAACGAAGGAACGCCCATGCCAACGCTTAACCCCATGCGCATCATCGTGGATGATCTTTCCGGCAGTGAAATCCGCGCATTGCTGGAAACGCATTTTGCCGGGATGTTGGCAAGCTCCCCACCGGAAAGCTGCCATTTTCTGGATTTCGACGGGCTGAATGCGCCGGATGTAACCTTTTGGTCGATTTGGGACGGGGACGCGCTTGCGGGGTGCGGGGCTTTGAAAGAGCTGACGTCCGAACATGGCGAGGTCAAATCGATGCGGACGCATGCGGACCATTTGCGCAAAGGTGTCGGCGCCAACATGCTGACGCATATCATTTCGCAAGCACGCGACCGGGGTTATCACCGCTTGAGCCTTGAGACAGGATCGTCGGCGGACTTCGCGCCTGCGTTGGCGCTGTATGCAGCGCACGGGTTTGAATATTGCGCACCCTTTGGCGATTATGTCGAAGACCCGTTTAGCCGTTTCATGACCTTGGCGATTTGACCAACTTGCGTTAGGGCGCGGTCAAACAACGAAGGAACTCCCATGCCAAAGCTTATCCTCATTCGCCACGGACAATCCCAATGGAATCTGGAAAACCGGTTCACCGGTTGGTGGGATGTCGATGTGACCGAAAAAGGCGCAGCCGAAGCGTGGGCCGCGGGTGAGCTAATGAAGGCCAAGGGCATTGCCCCTGATGTCGCCTTTACCAGCGTGCAGACCCGCGCGATCAAGACGTTGAACCTTGCGCTTGAGGCGATGGGTCGGCTTTGGGTTCCGGTGACCAAGAACTGGCAATTGAACGAGCGCCATTATGGCGGCCTGACGGGCCTTGATAAGGCAGAGACAGCGGCCAAGCATGGCGACGAACAGGTCAAAATCTGGCGCCGCAGTTTTGATGTTCCGCCGCCGCCATTGGAGGTGGGATCGCCTTATGACCTGTCGTCCGATCCGCGTTATGCGGGCATCAAAATTCCCGCGTCGGAAAGCCTGAAGGACACGATACTGCGCGTTCTGCCATATTGGGAGAGCGCCATTGTCCCAGAGCTAAAGGCTGGAAAAACTGTTCTGATTTCTGCGCATGGAAACAGCTTGCGCGCGCTGGTGAAGCATCTTTCTGGCATTTCGGATGCGGATATCAATGGCTTGGAAATCCCGACCGGCCAACCGATTGTCTATGAACTCGACGATAATTTGAACGGTGCATATCACTATCTATCCGCGCGGTAACATTGTCGTGCCACGCGCGTGCGCGGGCCTGTGATTATCCTATTGTTGCTGGATTGCGCCTTTTGCACCACGCGGCTAAGGCCATGCCATCAAAGTTGTCAGGGGAGTGACACATGACTGACTCAGCGCCGCGTATTGGCATCATCATGGGCAGCCGTTCGGACTGGGACACGATGCGCGAAGCGTCAGCCACGCTGACCGCGCTCGACATTCCCCATGAATGCAAAGTGGTGTCCGCGCACCGTACGCCGGAGCGTCTGTATGAATATGCAAAGAGCGCGGCTGATCGGGGTCTGCACTGCATTATTGCTGGCGCGGGTGGCGCGGCGCATCTGCCGGGTATGGCGGCATCGATGACGCGGCTTCCGGTGCTTGGCGTGCCGGTGCAGTCAAAGGCGCTGGATGGCATGGATAGCCTGTTGTCGATCGTCCAGATGCCCGCAGGCATTCCCGTCGGCACACTCGCGATTGGCAAGGCGGGGGCTACGAACGCCGCGCTTTTGGCCGCGGCGATGCTGGCCAATAATGATGCAGCGCTCGCGTCGCGATTGGATGCATGGCGCGCGGCCCAGACCGCGTCGGTAGCCGAAACGCCGGAGTGAGACGAAGCCGATGACTGCGTTGCCTCCTGGTTCGACCATTGGAATATTGGGTGGCGGCCAGCTTGGCCGGATGCTGGCGGTTGCGGCGGCCCAGCTTGGCTATCGCTGCCATATTTACGCGCCCGCAGGGGACAATGTGGCGTTTGACGTCGCCGCGCAAAGCAGCATCGGCGCTTATGACGACCATGCCGCGTTGAAAGATTTTGCGCAGCAATGCGATGTCGTCACCTTCGAATTTGAAAATGTGCCCGTTGCGCCACTTGAAGCGATTGCAGGGCTTGTCCCCATCTATCCGCCGGCCAAGGCGTTGGAAGTTGCGCAGGATCGCGATGCCGAAAAACGCTTTGTGCGCAGCCTTGGCGGACAGACAGCGAACTTCGCCATCGCAAATGTGCCAGGCGACGTGCAGGCGGCGGTTGATGCGGTGGGTATCCCGTGCATCCTGAAGACCATCCGCATGGGATATGACGGCAAGGGGCAGCTTCGCGTCACGTCGCAGGACGATCTGGCCGATGCATGGGCGCAGACGGGTGCGCAGCCGCTGATCGCGGAAGCCATGGTGCAATTCGATGCCGAATTTTCGGTGATATTGGTGCGCGGCCAAGATGGCGAGATCCGCTTTTGGGACAGCCCGCACAATGTGCATGTCGGCGGCATTTTGGCAACGTCGACACTGCCGTCTGGCGCGCTTGTGGAAAGCCAGCAGCAAGCAGCGCGCGATATGGCGGCGGCGGTTGCGACCAAGCTTGATTATGTCGGCGTATTCACCGCCGAATTTTTCGCCAGCAGCGCCGGTCCCTTGTTCAATGAAATCGCGCCGCGCGTGCACAATAGCGGCCATTGGACGATTGAAGGCGCGGCCACCAGCCAGTTTGAAAACCACATCCGCGCGATTTGCGGACTGCCGCTTGGCAGCACCGAAACGGTGGCGGCCCGTGTCGAAATGCAGAATCTGATCGGGGATGATGGCGACGCCTTTGCACAGATTTTGGCTGACCCTGCGGCGCATCTGCATCTTTATGGAAAGGCAGAAGCGCGCCCGGGACGAAAAATAGGCCACGTCACCCGCTTGTATCGCTAAGTTTTTCAAGGCAAAGCGGGGTTATGAATCATCCCGAGATTATCCTTGTCCTCGCCCGCGCCGCCAATGGAGTCATCGGGAAAGATGGCGGCATGCCGTGGCATCTCCCCGCGGACCTGCGTCATTTCAAACAGATAACCAAAGGCCGGCCCATGATTATGGGGCGCAAGACCTTTGACAGCCTGCCCGGCTTGCTGGATGGCCGACGCCACATTGTTTTGACGCGCGATACCGCGTGGGAAGAAGACGGCGCAGAAATCGCGCATTCGGTGGACGACGCGTTGAAGCTCGCCAATGGCCCACATGTGTGCGTGATTGGCGGCGCGGAAATCTATAATCTGTTTCTGCCGCTCGCGGACCGTATTGAACTGACGGAGATTGCCGCGCAGCCCGAAGGCGACACGTCGGTTCCGGATTTCGACATGGCGGAGTGGGACGAGCTGTCCCGCGAACACCATGCTGCGTTGAACGACGCACCAGCATTCGACTTTGTCACGCTTGTGCGGCGGGCAAAGAGCTAAGCACGCGGTATATTGGGGGAAATAATGCGTAAGAAATTCTGGATTCCGCTGACGCTGATTGGCGCTGCTGCGATTGGCTTTTTCGGCTTTTTACCCGGCTATGTCGAAGGTTCGATGAACCAGATTGACGGCCAGCCGCTGATCAAGGTCAGCGATGAGGCCAAGGCATTGCACAAGACATTGAACATCGTAGACCTGCACAGCGACACGTTGATGTGGAACCGCGATTTGGGCAAGCGTGCGGATCGTGGCCATATGGATTTGCCGCGCTTGCAAGAGGGCAATGTCGCGCTGCAGCTTTTTTCGTCAGTCACCAAAACGCCCAAAGGCCAAAATTATGATGGCAATGGCGCGGACACCGACAATATCACTTTGCTGACCTTCGCCCAGTTGCAGCCGGTGAAAACATGGCGCTCATTGGTTGAGCGGTCGCTATATCACGCGTCCAAGCGCGACAGCGCGGTCACGGGATCGGACGGAAAATTGCAAGCGGTGAACAAGCCGCAGGAGTTGGATGCCTTGCTTGCTGCGCGGCAAAAGGACCGGAGCACGGTCGGCGCGATGCTGACCATTGAAGGGCTCCATAATCTTGAAGGCAAGGCCGAGAATCTCGACCGATTGTACGACGCCGGTTTCCGCATGGCGGGGTTCACCCATTTCTTCGACAATGAATTGGGCGGGTCGATGCACGGCCTGAAAAAACGCGGACTGACGCCGTTTGGTCGCGACATTTTGCGCCGGATGGAAGCCAAGGGCATGATCGTCGACATCGCGCATCTCAGCCATGCTGGCGTTGCCGAGGTTTTGGCCATGGCCAAACGTCCCGTGGTCTCCAGCCATGGCGGCGTGCAAGCAACCTGCAAGGTCAACCGCAACCTGACTGATGACGAAGTGCGCGGCGTGGCCAAAACCGGCGGCATCATTGGCATCGGCTATTGGGAGGGCGCCATATGCTCCACCGATCCGCGTGCTGCGGCCAAGGCGATGAAGCATGTGCGCGATCTGGTTGGCATTCAGCATGTCGCGTTGGGATCGGATTATGATGGCGCGACCACGGTGCGTTTCGACACCTCGCAACTCGCGCAAGTCACCCAAGCTTTGATGGACGAGGGTTTCACGCCAGACGAAATTCGCGCCGTCATGGGCGAAAACGCGTTGCGCGTCATCCGTGCTGGCTTGGTACCGATGGCGAATGTTGCAAAATGACCAATACACAAAACCGCAGCCCTGAGCCGTCGACGCGCAGCGTCGGCGAAAAGTCGAAGGGCGTTGCAAGACCGAGAGCCGCCCTTCGACGGACGCAATCGCAAGGCGATTGCTGCTCAGGGCTACGGTGACATTGATATGACGATTCCGCGCCTTTCTGCCAAAGACCAAATGCCTGACGCATTGCGCGGCGGTGTTGTTGCCTTGGGCAATTTTGATGGCTTTCATTTGGGGCATCAGGCCGTTGCTGGCGAAGCGATAAAGCAGGCGAAGGCAGCAGGTAAGCCAGCGATTATCGCAACATTTGATCCGCATCCCGTGCGCTTTTTTGCGCCGGAATCGCCGTGGTTCCGTCTGACCACGCTCGATCAACGCCAGCGCTTGTTTGCTGAAGCCGGTGCCGACGCGATGCTGGTGTTTGATTTCGATGCAGAGCTTGCGGCGACCAGCGCCGAAGATTTCATCGTCACATTGCTGATGGAGCGTTTGGGCATTTCGGCGGTGGTCACGGGTGAGGACTTTACCTTTGGGCATAAGCGCGGGGGCAATATTGATGTGTTGCGCGATTTGGGCGGTGCGCATGGCCTAACGTCGACGGCCATGGGGCCAGTGGTGGATGATGGCGGCGTGATATCGTCGAGCCGCATCCGCACTGCGCTGAAGGATGGCGACTGCGCCACGGCCACCGCCTTGCTCACGCGGCCGTTCACGGTCGAAGGCATTGTGCAGCATGGCGATAAAAACGGGCGGCTATTGGGTTTCCCGACCGCCAATATCGACATGGGCCATTATCTGCGCCCGCGCTACGGCATTTATGCGGTGAAGGGCCGGTTGCCCGATGGCCGCGTGCTCAACGGTGCCGCGAACCTTGGTATTCGTCCCACATTCGATCCGCCCAAGGAATTGCTTGAGCCGCATTTCTTCGACTTTGCCGAGGACCTCTATGGGCAAAATATCGGAATCGAATTCCACGCCTTCATCCGCGGAGAGGCGAAGTTTGACAGTCTGGACGCACTGATGGCGCAAATGGCGCAGGATTGCGACGAAGCCCGCCGGATATTAGGCGCGTAGTGGGCTGAGCGACAAACCATCTCCACATGAAGCGGTGCGTGCAACAGCGCGGATACAGGCTTTATTTGCAGCGCCATATCCTTTAGGCACCCGCACAACATGACTGACCCTATCGACTATCGCGACACCGTTTTCCTGCCGAAAACAGATTTCCCTATGAAGGCCGGCCTTCCGCAGAAGGAGCCGGGCATTCTCGCGCGTTGGCAGGCGCAGGATTTTTATGCGGAGCTGCGCAATCGCCGTCGCGGGCGTGAGAAGTTCATTCTGCATGATGGCCCGCCTTATGCGAATGGCGACATGCATATCGGCCACGCGCTGAACCATATTCTGAAGGACATGGTTGTTCGCACGCAGACATTGTTGGGCAGAGACGCGCCTTATGTGCCCGGTTGGGATTGCCACGGCCTGCCCATCGAGTGGAAGGTCGAAGAGCAATATCGCAAGAAAAAGCTGAACAAGGACGAGGTTCCGGCCGTCGAGTTCCGCGCCGAATGCCGCGCTTATGCGCAACATTGGGTCGATACGCAGCGCGAACAATTGAAACGGCTGGGCATCAATGCCGATTGGGACAATCCCTATCTGACGATGGATTTTCAGGCCGAAGCGACCATTGTTTCGGAGTTGTTGAAGTTCGCAGAAAGCGGCCAGCTGTATCGCGGCGCAAAGCCCGTGATGTGGTCGCCGGTGGAAAAGACCGCGCTCGCGGAAGCTGAAGTCGAATATGAGGACATCGTTTCGACGCAGATCGATGTGGCGTTTGGGATTGTGGAATCGCCGATTGCCGAACTCGTTGGCGCGCACGCGGTGATCTGGACCACGACGCCTTGGACGATTCCGGTGAACCAAGCTTTGGCTTACGGTCCTGAAGTTAGCTATTGGCTAGTCACGGTAAATGGTTCCAAAAAATGCCTGGTTGCAGAAGCTTTGGTCGATGACTTTGCCAAACGTCTCGGTGAGGATGTGAGCTTGATCGACGTCACTTGGCGCGGCAAAGGCGCCGACCTCGCCGGAACCATGGTCCGCCACCCGATGCACGAACTCGGCGGTTTCTTTGCCAAGCGGCGTCCCATGCTCGCAGGCGATTTCGTCACCACCGACAGCGGCACCGGCCTTGTCCATATGGCGCCTGACCATGGCGAGGATGACTTCGACCTGTGCAAGGCGAACGGCATTGAACCGGTCTTCGCGGTCGAAGGCGACGGCAAATATCGCGCCGATTGGCTCTGGCTTGGCGGTGAAGGCAGCGTCATCAACCCCAAATTCAACGCGCCTGACGGCCCCATCTGCGCTGCATTGTACAAGGTGGACGGATTGCTTGCGGCGTCGGCGGATTACAAGCACAGCTATCCGCACAGCTGGCGGTCAAAGGCGAAGGTCATCTATCGCTGCACCCCGCAATGGTTCGTGCCGATGGATAAAGCGACGGCTGATGGCACATTGCGTGAAAAGGCAATGACCGCGATTTCGGAAACCCGCTGGGTTCCGGAAAAGGGCCAGAACCGCATCACCGCAATGGTCGAAGGCCGCCCCGACTGGGTGCTGTCTCGCCAGCGCGCATGGGGCGTGCCGATTACGCTGTTTGTGGATCGCAAGTCCGGCCAATATCTCTGCGACGCGGGCGTGAACGCACGTATCATCGCGGGCATTCGCGCACATGGCGTTGATGGCTGGAGCGACGAACGCGCACAGGAATATCTGGGCAGTGACTATGCGCTCGCCGATTATGAACGCGTCACGGACATTTTGGACGTCTGGTTCGATTCCGGCTGCACGCATGCTTTCGTCCTTGAAAGCGGACGTTGGCCCGACCTGCAATGGCCAGCGGACCTCTATCTCGAAGGCAGCGACCAACATCGTGGCTGGTTCCAGTCAAGCCTGCTGCAAAGCTGCGGTACGCGGGGCCGCGCGCCTTATAATGCGGTGCTGACCCACGGCTTTACGATGGACCAAAAGGGCATGAAAATGTCCAAGTCGCTGGGCAACACGATCAACCCACTCGACCTGATGCGCGACAGCGGCGCGGATATCTTGCGGCTATGGGCGTTGACCGTGGACTTCACCGAGGACCACCGGATCGGCAAAGAAATCCTGCAGGGCGTTTCCGACCAATATCGCAAATTGCGCAACACCTTCCGCTATCTGCTCGGCGCGCTCGACGGCTTTTCGGACGCGGAAAAGGTCGCGGTCGCCGATATGCCCGAGCTGGAGCGTTATCTGCTCCATCTGCTTGCGGATATGGACGCGAAGTTGAAGGTCGCGGTCAATGATTTTGACTTTAACACGTATGTCCGGTTGCTGACCGAGTTTTGCAACGAAGACCTGTCGGCATTCTTCTTCGATATCCGCAAAGATTGCCTCTATTGCGACGCGCCGACCGACCCCAAGCGGATGGCGTATCGCACGGTGCTGGACACCTTGTTCCACGCCCTCGTGCGCTATGCCGCGCCGGTGCTGGTCTTCACCAGCGAAGAGGTGTGGCAGACGCGATTCCCCGATGCCGACAGCGTGCATTTTTCCGATTGGCCGGAGGTTGATGCGGGTTGGTTTGATGAAGGATTGGCGGGAAATTGGGCGGACATTAGGGGAACCCGTATACTGGCCAACGAGTTGATCGAACCTATGCGCCGTAACAAGGAAATCGGCTCAAGTCTGGAAGTCGAATATAGCTACCCGGGTGATCCCGGCGAAATCAACCTAGCAGAAATATTTATCGTGGCAGCGGTGCATCATGGTCGCGAGACAAGCGCAGTCAAAACAACCAACCACAAATGCGGTCGGTGCTGGCGGCATCTGCCCGAGGTTGTGGACGATGGCGCGTTGTGCGGTCGCTGTGCGGATGTTGTTGGTGGGTAATAACCTTCTTCGTGCCTTTGTGCCTTTGTGCGAACCAAAAAGCATGAAGGGCGCGCACAAAGGCACGAAGGCACAAAGACTGACTAAGGCCCGTCATGCTGGACTTGTTTCCGCATCTACCTTTGGACGGAGCCAAATTAAGACCCTGAAACACGTTCAGGGTGACGATGCAGCTTTGCTGGGTAAGCCTTCCCAAATCCTCCCCACTTGTGGGGAGGTGGCAACCCACGGGGTTGACGGAGGGGGCTGGCAGTTTACACGAGGGGGCATGCGTGCACTTACACCCCCCTCCACCACGCTTTGCGTGGTCCCCCTCCCCGTAAACGAGGAGGATTAAGCATGAACCCCAATCCGAAATTCCGCCTTCAGGGCATCATGCTGGCAAGCCTTGTGTTCATCGCGGACCAGATTGTGAAATATGCGATGCTTGGCCCGCTTCAGCTGAAAAGCCGCGGTGTCATTCACATCATTTCGTTCTTCGACCTGCGCTATGCCGAAAATCGCGGCGTTTCGATGAGCTTTTTGACGGCCGATAGCGACGGCGAACGCTGGGCATTGGTGGCGCTGACGGCGGTGATTGCGATCGGGGTTGCCGTTTGGATGTGGCGTGAGAAACTGCGCGGCGATGTGCTGGCCTTGTCGCTCGTCTTGGGCGGCGCGCTGGGCAATATCGTCGACCGCGTGCGCTATGGCTATGTCGTCGATTATGCCGATTTGCACATTGGCGCATTCCGGCCTTTTTACATATTCAACCTTGCCGATGCCTGTATCACCATTGGCGTGCTGATATTGCTTGCCCGCGCCTTCCTGATAAGCGACAAGCAAACCGTACGCGGGACTGACGTTCAGCAACCCGAAAGCAGCGCTGACATAGTGGAGAAATCATGAAGCGGATCAATATGTTTGCGGCGGCGTCAGTTGCTTTGCTCGCGCTTTCGGGCTGCGGCACCACCAGCGTGTTTGACCGTGACCGGCCAGATGAATTTGCCGTAAGCCGGTCAAAGCCGCTTCAGGTTCCAACCGAGTTTGAATTGGCCGCGCCGACACCCGATGCGCCGCGCCCGCAAGATGGCGATACGAAAGAACAGGTTTTGGACGCAATGTTCGGCGGCGCTGCACCTGCGCCCCGTCCGCAGTCTGCCCAGTAAATGGATACGCATATGAAAACGAAATCAGCCATACTCGCCATAGCGATCGCGACCCTGCCAATATTGGCGGGTTGTTCCTCGGCGGGCGATGAAGCGCCAACGGTTGGCCGCGCTGCGCCTTTGGTCGTTCCACCCGATTTCGCGCTGGAGCCAACTGCCGCAACGGCAATCCGTCCGGCCGATGGCGGTCAGGAACAGGTATTGGAAGCGTTGTTTGGCGGCACTGCGCCGCGCTCAGCCGCTGAACGCGCGATCTCAACGACTTCGGGCAATGCCGAAATGGGTATTCGTTCGTCCGTCGGTGATCCGCAGACCAACACGGTCAACAAGGGCAGCATCACTCGCGACATCATCGCCGCACCCGAAGGCGACGGCCAAACCGCGCAGGCTGTTATTCCGGGTTAAGTTTTGAGAGCGCCGCGCGGGTTAAGCGCTGGCGCTCGCTTCCTCCACGCCGGCGCTGTTGTGGCGCAGCGCCTTTAACACTGTTTCCACGATCTGCGGGGCATTCAGGCCCGCTTCGTCATATTGCTTTTGCGGGCTGTCATGTTCTTGGAACAGGTCCGGCAGGCGCATCGTGCGGATTTTCAAGCCAGCGTCCATCAGGCCAGCGTCGCTGGCGAGCGTCAGCACATGCGCGCCAAGGCCGCCAACCGATGCCTCTTCGACCGTCACGACAACTTCATGCGTGGCGATCAGGTGACGGATCATTTTTTCGTCCAGCGGCTTTGCAAAGCGCAAGTCGGCGACAGTGGTGCTCAGGCCCTTGGCATCCAGCGTCTCTGCGGCCTTCATCGCTTCGGCCAAACGCGTGCCAAGCGAGAGAATCGCAACCTTCTTGCCTTCACGGATGATCCGGCCTTTGCCGATTTCCAACTGCTGCGGCACGTCGGGCATCGCAACGCCCGTGCCATTGCCGCGTGGGTAACGGAACGCGATGGGCCCGCTGTCGTGCAGGGCGGCGGTGTAGGTCATGTGGACCAGTTCCGCCTCATCAGCTGGCGACATGACGACCATATTGGGCAAGGTCGCCAAATAGGTAATGTCGAACGAACCCGCATGCGTGCTGCCATCGGCACCGACGAGGCCAGCGCGGTCAATGGCGAAGCGCACCGGCAAATTCTGGATCGCGACGTCGTGCACGACCTGGTCATAGGCGCGTTGCAGGAAAGTGGAGTAAATCGCGCAGAAGGGACGCATCCCCTGTGCCGCAAGTCCAGCCGCAAAGGTGACGGCATGCTGTTCAGCGATGCCGACATCGAACGACCGTTCGGGATGCGCGGCCGAGAATTTGTCAACGCCGGTGCCGCCGGGCATCGCGGCGGTTATCGCGCAAATCTTGGGATCGGTTTCGGCGAGCTTGGCCAGCGTTTCACCGAAGACGTTTTGATAAGCGGGCGGACCGCCACCGGGGCCCTTGTCCTGCTTGCCCGTGACCACGTCGAATTTGACGACGCCATGATATTTGTCCGCCGACGCTTCGGCAGGGGCGTAGCCTTTGCCCTTTTGCGTGACGACATGGATCAGCACAGGGCCTTCGGCATTGTCGCGGACATTTTCGAGGACGGGAATGAGCTGGTCGAGATTATGGCCGTCGATGGGGCCGACATAATAAAAGCCGAGTTCTTCAAACAAGGTGCCACCCATTGCCATGCCGCGCGCGAACTCCTCCGCCTTTGATGCAGCCGAATAGATGCGGCGCGAAAGCTTTTTGGCGACTTTGCTCGCGAGGCTGCGCAGGCCGAGATATTCGCTGGAGGACACCAGACGCGACAAATAAGCCGACAGACCGCCAACGGGCGGCGCGATCGACATGTCATTGTCATTCAGGATGACGACCAGACGGTTGCCCGCAGCTTGGGCGTTGTTCATCGCCTCATAGGCCATGCCGGCCGACATCGAACCATCGCCGATGACGGCAATGGCTTTGCCGGGTTTGCCCGCAATCTTGTTGGCGACCGCAAAACCCAAGGCGGCCGAAATAGAGGTGGAGCTATGTGCCGCGCCGAACGGATCATATTCGCTTTCGCTGCGCTTGGTGAAGCCCGAAAGCCCCCCGCCTGTGCGCAAGGTGCGAATGCGGTCGCGGCGACCGGTCAGGATCTTGTGTGGATAGCATTGGTGGCCAACGTCCCAGACCAAACGGTCATCGGGCGTGTTGAATACATAATGAATCGCGGTCGTCAGTTCGACGACGCCCAAGCCAGCGCCCAAATGGCCGCCCGTCACCGAAACTGCCGATATGGTTTCAGCGCGCAATTCATCCGCGAGCTGGCGAAGCTGCGACGCGGCAAGATTGCGAAGGTCCGAGGGCACTTTAACCGTGTCGAGTAACGGCGTGTCTGGGGTATGTGTCATGATATAAGCTTAGCGGCCTTTTATCGGGCTGTCGAACGGGTAATTGCGCCAGCGCTACCCGCAATCGGCACATTTTCCGCGGACTTCGATGACGGGGCGAACCTCGGCAAAACCGGCATGTTCGGCCGCTGCGCGAACGTTCATGGTCAGCGTGTCGTCATCAATATGCGTTGCGGTGCCGCAGCTGTCGCAGATCAGGAAAATGCAATCATGCAGACAGCCGGGATGCGAGTTGGCGAGATAGGCGTTCGCGCTTTCGACGCGGCGCGCAAGGTTGGTGGTCACGAACAGATCGAGTATCCGGTACACGCTGTTGGGTGCAACCCGCTTGCCGCGCTTTTGCGAAACGAGATCTGCAATATCATAAGCCGATGCCGGTTTTTCAAACGTGGCGAGCACGGCGAAAATGTCCGCGCGCATATCGGTCCACTGCTCGCCCGCCTCGACCAAAGCCGATTGGGCGGCTTGGGCAAGCGATGCGCCTGCATGCTCGTGATGATGATGAACTGCCATATGGATGATGTAGGCTTTGACAGCCAGCCGGTCAATTGCCCGTCAGGCAGATGCGCGGTGGTTCAGGAAATGTCCTAGCGCGAGGCAGATGACGCCAAGGACGGTCCAGACGATCTCCGTCCATCCATGCGGCAATGTCAATGCGCCCGCCATCATGCCAATGCCGGCTGCGCCAACGATGGCTGGCGTAAACAGTCCATGATCCCAAAAGCCCTTACCAAGCGCCAGTACGCCGAAGAGAATGGCCAGCAACAGGCCGGTTTCATGAATGATCGAGTTGAGAAAAACACCGCTCGCCGATGCCAGAAACGCCAGCAAAAGCATGGTGACAAGGCAATGCACAAGGCACAGGCCAGCAATGCTTATGCCAAGCCCGTCCCATCGCCATTTTTTCCATGCCTGCGTCATTATGGGCGTATTACACCGATTCGGTAAACGTTACAACATTACATCGCATAAATTGCAGCCGTGGCGACCATTTTTGCAACCTCTGTGCGCTTGCAGCTTGCTGAAATCAGGGGCATATCGCCGTTTATGGATAAAGCTCTTCATTCTGACACCGCATCCGGTGCGCGCCCGTCGCGCCCTCAGGCGCTGATTACATGGCTTATGGGCGTGGCGGTTCTCGTCTTCGCGATGGTGGTTGTGGGCGGCATTACGCGCCTGACCGAATCGGGCCTGTCGATCACCGAATGGAAACCCATCACGGGCACCTTGCCACCGTTGAACGAGGCTAGCTGGCTCTCCGAATTTGAAAAGTACAAACAGATCCCCGAATATACCGAGATCAACGGTCCGGCGGGCATGACGCTCGCGGAGTTTAAATTCATCTATTTTTGGGAATGGGTCCACCGCTTGTTGGGGCGGGTTATCGGATTGGCCTTTGCGCTGCCGCTGGCATGGTTCTGGATCAAGCAGGCGATCCCGAGCGGCTACAAGCTGCGCTTGCTTGCTTTGCTTGCGCTGGGCGGCCTGCAAGGGACCATTGGCTGGTGGATGGTGTCATCGGGCCTTTCTGCGCGCACCGATGTCAGCCATTACCGGCTTGCCGTCCATCTTTTGACCGCCCTCACCATCTTGGGTGGCCTTGTTTGGACCGCGCTTGATTTACACGCACTGACGAAAAATTCATCGGCAAAGCCCGCGCGCATCACTGGCTTTACGGGCAGTATCTTGGCGATATTGTTTATCCAGCTGCTCTTCGGCGCGTGGGTTGCCGGGCTGAATGCCGGATATGTCGCCAACACATGGCCATTGATGAACGACCGCTTTTATCCCGATGGCGTGGATACCGCCAAGGGTGCATTTTACGCTTTGGTGAATGACCCCTATCTCACCCATTTCGTCCACCGCTGGTGGGCGTGGGTCGCGGTGATTGCGCTGATCCTGATGGCACGGCGGGTTAAGAAAGCAGGCGTTCGTGGGGCATCAGCCGCTATTCATAGCGCGTTCGGCATCCAGATCCTGCTGGGCATTGCAACCGTAATGACGGGGGTCAACATCGTCCTTGCCGTTTCACATCAGGCGGTCGGTGCCCTTTTGGTCGCGGCCACGGTCTGGGGCGCGCATGTCTTGGGACGCGACACAGCCTAAACGCAGGCAGGTATTATTATACCCGTCGTAAAACCCTTGCTTTTGCTTGACTATTGGCCGGTTCGTCGCCATTGGCACCGCTTCGCGTGCAGGATCCTTTGTGATTCTGTGCAACACTAAAATTTCGAAAGGTGCGATTAGCGATGAAAACGCTATCCAGAGTTACGAAATCGATCCGTCCACAGGACGTCGAGAAATCGTGGATCCTCATTGACGCAGAAGGTTTGGTTGTTGGCCGTGTTGCCAGCCTCATCGCCAACATCCTGCGTGGTAAGACCAAGCCAAGCTACACCCCGCACGTGGATTGCGGCGACCATGTTGTTGTCATCAATGCCGACAAGGTGAAGTTCACCGGCAAGAAGTTGACCGACAAGGTTTACTATCGCCACACCGGTTACATCGGTGGGATCAAGGGCATCACTGCGGGTAAGGTACTTGACAGCAAGTTCCCTGAGCGCGTCCTTGAAAAGGCCGTTGAGCGCATGGTTCCACGCGGTCCTTTGGGTCGTGCCCAAATGCGCGCGCTGCATCTGTATAATGGTACCGAGCATCCGCATGCCGGCCAACAGCCAACGACGCTCGACGTCGCTTCTATGAACCGCAAGAACAAGGTGGGTGCATAATGTCTGAAACTGCAAATTCGCTCGCTGATCTCGAAACCTTGGGTGCCGACGTTCAGGCACCAGCTCAGATTGCTGCTGTCGTTCGCGAACAGGAAATTGATGCGCAAGGTCGCGCTTATGCAACTGGCCGTCGTAAGGACGCGGTTGCACGCGTTTGGTTAAAGCCAGGCACCGGCAAGATTGTCGTCAATGGCCGCGATCAGGAAATTTACTTCGCACGTCCTTCGCTGCGTCTCGTCATCAACCAGCCGTTCGGTGTCACCGAGCGTACGGGTCAATATGACGTTATCGCAACCGTCAAGGGCGGTGGCCTTTCGGGTCAGGCTGGCGCGGTCAAGCATGGCATCGCACAGGCACTGTCGAAGTACGAGCCACTGCTGCGTAGCGCTGTGAAGTCGGAAGGCTTCCTGACCCGCGACAGCCGCGTTGTCGAGCGTAAGAAATACGGCAAGGCCAAGGCGCGTAAGAGCTTCCAGTTCTCGAAGCGTTAAACCGAAAAGTCGGTTTTCCGAACAAAATCAAGGGCTTGCGAGAAATCGCGAGCCCTTTTTTGTTGTAGCGGAATCGTGGCAGATTTGCAGAAACGTCGACGTTCTGAGCTCTTCGATATAGCTGCATGGCAGCGGTCAGGGCATCTTTGGGGGTCGGAGATCTGATTGTCTATCAACGCACCCTGTCGCTGCTGACACGAACGATCCATTTTTGCTTGAAGCTATGAAGCATTTCCACGCTGGGCAGATTGATAAAGAGACATTGCTTGCGTTGCTGGAACCGAAGGAAAGCCAGAGATAACTTAAAATCTTGAAATAAGCTCAAAAAAACAATATGCCGTGGACCGTCTTTATTAAAATATAATCTAAATATCGGACATTAATTTGTGTTGAAAATATTTATATTGAATTATATTGTTAAAAAAATAGTAATATAAGATTTGTTTCATTTTATTTATTTATAAATTCAGATTTTAAATTTTCTGAAATAGAATATATTATTTTTCTTTTGTCATCATTAGATATTTCCATTTTCAATGCTCCAATATCTAAAAGTCTTTTGATATCTTGGTTGTGACCAGAAATGGATCTTCCTGTTCTTTTCATTAAATCTAGTGACGGAAGTGGTCCATTTTCCGCAATTTCTTTGATAATAACCAATTCGTTGTGCAAGCATTTTACATTTGTTGAATGCTGAAAATTAAATATTTTCCTTATTTCATCAATCATACATTCCCCCAACGATTAATTTTATAAATTAATCGCCAAATTGGAAAAATCGCACCGTATTTCAATATTGATGATGACTATTGTATAAAACTATCAAAAATGAAAATTTACAAATTGCGCATGGCAGCGGTCGCTGCGTCTCGTCATCAACCAGCCTTTCGGGTCAAGCATGGCATCGCGCAGGCACTGTCGAAGTACGAGCCACTGCTGCGCAGCGCTGTTAAGTCGGAGGGCTTCCAGTTTTCGAAACGTTAAGCTCATTCAGTCCGGATCATTACACAAGAGGGGCTGCCAGAAATGGCGGCCTCTTTTTTATGCTGCAGACCATTGGTGTAATCGCATAATCTTTCACCTGACATCTGAAAGGATCCAGTGCGATCAACCATCGACCCGAAAGACAATTCAAAATGCGACCGATTGTCATGGCTATTGCAGTGGCCCGCTGCTACCCCACGGCGCGGAAAATAAAGGTACGCACTATGCCGAAGCAGATTATCATATGTGTCGGCACCGTTTGGGCGCTGCTATATTCCATGCCTGCAACGGCAACAACCGCCCCTGCAAAAATTTGGATTATGATGACCGATACGTCTGCTTCACAAACAAGCGCGACGGTCAAGCTGAACGACAGTTTTACCATCCAAAATAAAGGTAGCAGAGGCTTAAACTGCTCCATAACGCATAACATACTCAATAACTTGAGCAGCGCGACACCAGTGGCTCTGATGCCTGGCGCGACGTTAGTGTCGACGGTGATAAACGCTGACAGTGGGGTCACCTATCTCACGTGCAGCCAATACCGTGTGACGATTACTTATGTGAAATGATGCTGGTCCGCATTCTCATGTGACCCAATCGCGACGCTTGGCTTGCAGAATCTGTGCATTGGTCCGCCGTGTCGTTTCGTTAAATTTGCCAACCTGTTGAGCAGGCACAATATAAGAGGACAATATATGAATAAGCGCCTGATAGCCGGAATGGCGGTTGCTACCGTTCTGACCGCGACCGCCGTTTACGCGGCAACCTCTATTGTTACTATGAAACAAAAGACATTCTCTACCATGACGCTTACCATCCAAAAAGGCGATGTGGTCGAATTCAGGAACGATGATACGGTTTACCACGATATATTTTCGTTGTCTGATAACGCGAATTTCGACCTCGGTTCATTTGGACCAAGTGAAACCAGAAAGATTACGTTCAACACGCCCGGGAAAGTGGAGGTAGAGTGCGCTGTCCATAAGGGCATGAAAATGACGATACAGGTCAAATAGACGCGGCGTTCGCGGATTATCGTCAACATGCGGATGCGCATTGAACAGAATTTCGTTTTTCGTTGAATGTCAGCGCTTTAACCGGCACATACCGCGCATGATCAAATATATCCTTATTGCCGTGCTCCTTGCGCTCGTTGGTTCCGGCTTATGGCTCTGGAATAAGAGTGATCCACAAAAGCTCGATTTTGCGGACCGGTGGGCACCGGGCGCTGCCGAGTTTGATGGAACGCCTGTGACGGCGATCGCTTACGGAACCGACGCGCGGCAGAAGCTGGATATCTATGCACCTGAAGGCGCTGCGTCTGCGCCTTACCCCGTCCTCATCTTCTTTCATGGTGGCTCGTGGCGCGATGGTGAGCGGGAAGGCTATGGCTTTTTGGGTCGTGCCTTTGCATCGCGCGGTTTTGTCACTGTCATTGCCGATTATCGCAAATCGCCTGCGGTTCGTTTCCCCGCATTTGTAGACGACACAGCGGCGGCCATTGCGTGGGTGCACGCCAATGTTGGTACGTATCAGGGCAACAAAGACGACATTTTCCTGATGGGACACAGCGCCGGCGCGCATATCGCGATGATGACCGCGCTCGATCCACGTTATTTGAAGGCGCAGGGCTTGGGGACTGACGTCATAAAGGGCGTGATCGGGCTAGCCGGCCCTTATGATTTCTTGCCGTTCACCACCGAGTCATCGAAAATTGCCTTTGGCCAATGGCCCGACTTAACCGAGACCCAGCCGATTACCTTCGCGCGCGCCGATGCACCGCCTTTGTTGTTGCTGACGGGGGACAAGGACACTGTGGTTAAACCACGCAACAGCAAAATCCTGTCGGAACGGATCGCCGCGCTCGGCGGGAAACAGCAGCTTAAAATCTATCCCGATGTTGGTCATTCCGACATCATCATGGCGGTCGCACGCCCCTTTCGGAACAAGGCGTCTGTCATTACCGATGTTACGACCTTCATAAAGGCGCACGAACCGCGTTAAGCCGCGTCTGCGGTTTTTGGCGCAACTATCTTTTGCCGATAGGAAATGACCAGCAGCGCGGCGTTGACCACCGCTGCGCCTAACATCGCAAATGCTGCACCCACCTCGGCATAAATGGGCATAAGCCAGATCATCATCAGCACCACGACAATAGCGCCGGCAAGGCTGCACAGCATCACGCGGCCCGCCTTGCCCGCGGTGAGCAGCGCAGGCTCCAGCCCCAAGGTGGCAAATTGGATGGCGGTGGCCGTGCCCAAGATCAATACCAACGGATAAGCGGCGACAAATTCTGCGCCAAATATCCATATCAAAGCGGGTTTCCCGGCAAAGCCGACAATCGCCAATACGAGCACCGCCGCAACGCCGGACACTTTAATCATGCGGCTGAGCAAGTTGCTGGCATCTTTGGCGTCGACGGTGTGCGCAACGCGGGCATATTCGGTGAATATCGCCATGGATATGGCGTCGCCGACGCGGGCAAAGACCTGACCCAATTGATAGCCAAGGCGGAAAAATCCAGCCGCCGCTGCACCAACGGAAAAGCCGACCACAACCGCGACCACTTGTTGGCTGGTCAGCTTAAAACTTGAACCCGCATTGGACCATAACGCGAATTTGGTAATGCCGGGGAAGCTGTCCTGAAAGCCACGCAGCGTTGGCATAGTGCTGAGCCGCAGCGGCAATTTGAGCCGGCGCAAAACATTCCCCCAAACCCATATCGTTGGCACCATTTCGGACAATAGCCACACCGCGAGGAACCCCCATGCCGTAGGCTGCGTCAGCACCAATATGCCGGTGCCGATAAGGCGGATGATAGGCACCAGCATGTCCGGAATGGCGGCGTCACCAAAACGGTCGTTGATGCGCAGCAGCCCTGTCGGTGTCGAACGGGCGGACAGCACCAAAAGGGTGGTGAAGCCGACCACGGCGATTGCCTCTGAATCACTCCAGCCTTGGTTGTATGCAAGCGCCCATGCGCCGACCATCGCGACCAGAAACGCCAGCAATGCCCCTATTATATCAAGGATCAGGCAAAACCATGTGAGTTCGGCCAGCTTTTGATCGGACTTTGTGTGCACCAACGTCGTGCCGTACCGGATCAGAATTTGCCACGTCTGGAACGATGTAAAGCTGGATATCGTTTGGGCAAAGCTGAAGATCAGCATGAATTTGCCAAATTCTGCCGCACCCAAGCTTTGGGTAGAAACGGCAAGGTAAATAAGGCTGAGCACCGCAGAGGTGGTCTTTGGCAAGAACAGCCACGCGCCCGATTGCAAAATGCGGCGCCCACTCCCCCGTTTTTGTTCAGCCATTACGCCAGACCCCCGATCAGTCTGCGGGACTAGTGCACTTCCGCCGTTAATCAAAGCCATGTCATGACGCGCCGGAAAAAAACTGAGCGTGCTGCAAACTGGTCGCAAAAATCTAGCAATGGCGATAGATGCTTTCTTGTATGAATAATCCACGACACCAGAAGGCTGCGGCGTCCGTCAAATCGGACGTCATTTTCCTGTTCAACCATGATGCGGGCCACCAAGTGGCGCATTTGGCGGGGATAGCCGGCGCATTCGCGTTGCGTGAAAAAGCCTACCGGGCGATTGTCGCCTTTGGCAGTGACGTGACGCGAAAAGAGGTCGAAAGGCTGCTGACGCCTGAGCAGATTGCCGCCTTGCATTGGCGGTCGCTGGCGTTACCCGAATGGCTCGAGACGCTTACCAGCGGCCTGAACAGATTGGTGCCCGTTCACCGGATATTGCGTTTATATTGGCATAATGCGTTCTTACGGAAATCCGTCGCCATCGTGTCGACGGAACGCACCTGCCTGACCCTCAAACGCCATTGGACCAAATTTCGCCGCCGCAAACATTGCCCTGCCTTTGTCTGTGTGCCCCATGGGGCGGGGGACCGGAATGTATCTTTTCACCCTGCATTCCGGGACTTTGACCTGTTGATGGTCAGCGGACAAAAGGTTGTGGACCAGATGGTGGATGCGGGCGTGTCCACGCCCGAACGCTGCCGGATCATCGGTTATCCAAAGTTCGACATTTTGCGGGGGCGCACCCCCGAAACATTTTTCGACAACGGCAAGCCGACCTTTTTATACAATCCGCATTTCGACCCACATATGTCCAGCTGGTTCGATCACGGGGCGGACATATTGGAATTTTTTTATCAGAATGCGGACCGTTACAATCTGATCTTTGCGCCGCATGTGATGCTATTCTATAAAAAGGTGCATATTTCGCCCGAATATCGCGTGACCCGCACGCGGCCCGACATTGATCCCAAATATTATGATGCCCCGAATATCCGGATCGATGTGGATAGCGCGCGCCTGTTTGACATGAGCTATACCCTGTCCGCAGACGTCTATATTGGCGATGTTTCAAGCCAGGTGTATGAATTTCTGCATCGTCCGCGCGCCTGTTTTTTCATCGATACGCACAGTGTGGTCGCGCCCGGCGCTCCGCCCGAATATGATTTCTGGAACAACGGCCCGGTTGTCCGCACGGCCAAGCAGTTGATAGCATTGTTGCCCGATCATGCGCAGATTGCCGCCCAATATCGCAAAGCCCAAGAGCAGCGCATGGCCTACACCGCCGACCAAAGCGATCCGCGCCCAGCCTCGGACCGCGGTGGGGAGGCTTTGGGTCGATATATTGAAAGCTTAGCTGGCTGAAGCGGGCGCCTATGCGCTGCGGAAATCGAGCACGCCCCAATTGGCCTCGGCAGCCGCCTTCATAAAGCGTTTGGAGGGGTTCACCACATAACCTTCGTCAGCGAAGTCTAAAGTGAACCGGTCGCTCAGATCGTCCGAATAAAAACGGATATGCGCATCTTTGCGGTTAATGCCTTGTTGCGACAGCCATTCCTGCACGCGGCGCAATTTTTCTGCGGCATAGCAATTCTCGCCGTCGATGCGGTGCATCAATTGGCCGTCTGCTTCGCCGATATGACGCGTCGCAATAACGGCATCAAAACCAATTTTGGCGCCGATGTTGCCGGCATAAAAATGGGGTGCAGCGGTTGCCATCACCAACAACGCCCCGCGCGCGCGATCGGCGTCAATGCGGGCAACGGCCCCCGGCTGAAGGCCTTCGCGCACAAGCTGTTCGGCAAAATGGGCGACGATATTGGGTAAGCTGTCCGGACAGATTTGGCGTCCGATAAACATCGCGATCCCAAATTGTTTCAGGGGTTTGCGTCCATATAGGCCAAGCTTATATCCCAGCATCGCCGCGATCCAGACCGGCAGTAATGCCAGCCGAATGGGCGCGGTCCGCCGGGCATAAAATAGCAGAAAATGCGTAAATGTCGGGCGACGGGTTATCGTCTTGTCGAGATCATATATTGCAATATTCATATTTGGTCGCCAAGCCCCACCCCAAGGTATGCCAAATATGTTGGCGTGCCCCCCGATTTGGATGCGTTTAGGAGAAGCTGTTTGCAAGCGCAATGGACCTGCATCGTCCTTGCCGGGCAAAGGCCTGGTACGGATATGTTTGCACAGCATTTCGGGCTGAAGCTGAAAGCTCTGGTGCCCGTGCGCGGCGAACCGATGATTAGCCATGTCGTGCGGACGCTGCGTGCGTCGCCGCTTATCGGTGAAATCATTGTTCTATGTCAGGAACCCGATGCACTGCGTTCCGCGGTAGATGCCGCAGGTGGCGCAACGTTGGTCGAAAGCCTGAGCAGTATATCGCTGAGCATCAAACGGCAGGTGGATGCGTTAGGATTTTCGTCGCCGATATTGGTGACCACCGCGGACCACCCCTTGTTAACCGTTGATATGATTGCGGAATTTCTAGGAAAAGCGGAGGGCGATGTTGCCATTGCGATGGTGGAATGCAAGACGATGCTGGCGCAATTTCCCGATGCCAAACGCACATGGCTGCGTTTTTCGGACGGGGCATGGTCCGGCGCAAATCTCTTCGCGTTGATGAGCCCCAAGTCCGCATTCGCACTTGATTTATGGGCAGAGGCCGAACAGGATCGCAAGAAAGCATGGCGCCTGTTCATGCACTTCGGGGTGCGGCTGGCCCTGCGCGCGCTGACCCGCACGATTGGATTGCGGCAGGCGTTGACCGCTGCGGGCAAACGCCTTGGCCTTGTTGCTACGCTGGTGCCAATGTCTGACCCTGTCGCTGCAATCGACGTCGATAAGGTTAGCGACCATATATTGGCGGAGCACATTCTTATCGACCGCGAAACCGGGGCGCGCTCACATTTGGCTGCTTGATTAGCGGCCCATTTTCTTTTGCCGCCGCCTTTGCACGGACGATCCGATACCCATAGCTTCGCGATATTTCGCGACGGTACGTCGGGCAATGTCGAAGCCTTTTGCCGTCAACAAATCGACCAGCGTGTCATCGGACAGGATCTTTTCGCCCTCGGCATCAATGAGGGATTTGATGTGGCTTTTCACGGCCTCAGCCGACGCGCCCTCACCGTCGGCGGATTGAACGCCCGATGAGAAGAAATATTTGAGATCAAACAGACCGCGTCCGCAATGCAGATATTTGTTGCTCGTCACTCGGCTGACGGTGGATTCATGCATGTCGATGGCATCGGCCACTTGCCGCAGCGTGAGTGGCCGCAAATGGGCGACGCCCTTGCGAAAAAAGCCGTCCTGTTGCTTCACAATCTCGGTGGCGACCTTGACGATGGTGCGCTGTCTTTGATCCATGGCTTTGATGAGCCAATTCGCATCCGCCATGCAATCGCTTAGCCAGGCTTTTGTGGCCTTGTCTTGCCCCAGCTCGGCAACATAGCTGCGGTTGATGAGAATGCGGGGTAGGTTGGCACTGTTCAGTTCGATGGCCCAGCCGTCGCCGCGCGGCGTGATGAATATGTCGGGCGTGACCGCAAGCATATCTTCGCTTTCGAACCGGCAGCCGGGCTTTGGATCATAACCACGCAGTTCCATCAACATATCGCGCAGATCTTCGTCATCGACGCGGCACATGCGCTTAAGCTGGTCAAACGCACCCTTTGCCACCAAGTCGAGATTGTCGATGAGCTTGGCCATGCAGGGGTCATAACGATCCGCCTCGCGCGCTTGAATAGCAAGGCATTCGGACAGATTGCGCGCCCCAACGCCGGTTGGATCGAACCGCTGCAACTCCGAAAGCGCCGCCTCCATTTCCGCCATGGGAACGCCAAGCCGGTGGGCCGCCGCCATCAGGTCTTCGCCAACATAGCCCGTGGGTTCGATATGTTCGATAATCTGCTGGACCAGAAACAACTGCCGTCCAGACAGGCTGGACCCTGCCTGCGCCATCAAATGTTCACGCAGGCTGATATCGCGCGCGGCAAAGCTGTCGAAATCAGGGCCGTCGGCGTCAAAGCCGCTGGGCGCGGCGCCGCCCGAAAGCCCAAGCATGCCATCGGCCCCGCCCACACTATCGGACGGGGTATCATGGTGGAACGTTTCCGCGCTGAAATCGACATCAAGCGCGTCCGATGTGCCTTGGCCATCGCCACTGAGCAGGTCGTCACTGGCGCGCTCGCCACTGTCGTTCAACGCGGGCGCGAAATCCTCGGTCGGCACATCAGGGGCAATGTCGCTGCTGGCTGTTTCCAAAACGGGATTACGTTCGACCTCTTCCGCGATGAACGCTTCAATTTCGAGCGATGATAATGCCAGCAGTTTAATCGCCTGCTGCAGTTGCGGTGTCATCACCAGCGACTGGCTTTGGCGAAGATCGAGACGGGGTGCTAATGCCATGACGTTATGGTTCCGTCATCGCCGCAAATCACATTGCAAAACTCTCGCCGAGATATAGGCGGCGCACATTGGGATCCGCGACCAACGCCTCGGGCGACCCTGCGAACAGAACCTGCCCACCATAAATGATGCAGGCGCGGTCAACGATATCCAGCGTTTCGCGCACATTATGATCGGTAATCAGCACGCCGATGCCGCGGGTTTTCAATTCTTTCACAAGGTCGCGAATATCGGAAATGGATATCGGGTCGATGCCGGCGAAAGGTTCATCGAGCAACATGATCGACGGATTGGCCGCCAGCGCACGCGCAATTTCGCAGCGCCGCCGCTCGCCACCGGACAGCGCCATGGCGGGTGCGCTGCGCAACCGGGTGAGGCCAAATTCACCAAGCAATTTTTCCAACCGCTCGTTGCGCGCATCTGCATCGGGTTCTGACATTTCCAGAACAGCGCTGATATTTTGTTCAACGGTCATGCCGCGGAAAATTGATGTTTCTTGCGGCAAATAGCCCAAACCCAAAATCGCGCGGCGGTACATCGGCAGGTTGGTGATGTCCGCGCCATCCAATGTGATGCGGCCGCTGTCGGGCTTTACCAGCCCCATTATGGAATAAAAGCAGGTGGTTTTACCCGCGCCATTGGGGCCAAGTAGACCCACCACTTCGCCCTTCGCAACCGAGAGCGACACATCGGTCAATACCGCGCGCTTGTCATAGCTTTTGGCGATGGAAACGACACCCAGTCCGGATTGCACGCCGTCTTGCGTCGTCGCATCCGCAGCGGGAGAAGTTGCAGTCATGCTATCCATATCCAAATTTCGCCCGCGATTTTGCCGTTGATATCCAACAGACAGCTAATGAATGCTGACCCATTTTGCAATTGGCATGATTTATGCTGCCCCGTTTTGGAGGCTGTTTGGGGCTGCCCCCTAATTTTTGCGCTGTGGAACGCTAAACGAACCGGTAACGCGGCCGCCCGAATTGGTTGTATTGGCAGGGCCACCGCCATTGATCGTTGACCGGCCTGAATTGAGATCAATGACAAGCCTGCCGCCGGTTAGCCGGTTGCTGCCTTGCACCAGATTCACATTGCCAATCAGTGTGATCAGGCTGGAGTCCAGATCATATATGGCCGAGTTGCTGGTTGCGCGCAGATCATCTTTGGTGATGGTCACGCCGCCCGTGGCGTCGAGGCGATTTACATCCACGCCGCCATTGTCGGAATAGGCGGCTGTCACGCGATTTGCCTTGAGCGTAAGCCCCGCCTGCGTTGCAGTTACGCCGCCGGCAAGAACAACGCGGTCTGCGCGATCCTGAAGCTCCATCGAACCGGCAGCGAAATCGACAGGTGCGTTGCTATCGTGATTGCGAATAGTTTGCGCCGACGCCGAAGACAGCATCATAATGCCAGCAACTGCGGCGGCCAATCCAAAGGAGATAGAAGCTTTGCTCATGACGGCCTCACTTAATCGCATTCTGGTTGATACGCAAACGAACGCCGCCATCTAGTTTAACGACGCGCGTTTCCAGGTCAGCGCGTAATCGTCCTGCATGGAAGGTTCCGACCTTTGTACGGCCGCTCACTGGTCCAAAGCTCTGCATCGTCCGGTCTTTCAACGACAGCTCCACATTGCTGGCCACCATGTCATAGCCCGGCGATTCAACCGCCAATGGGCCCGTCACGCGCATGGTTTCCTTGCCAAGGTCATAGCTGCCGCGCTGTGCGATGATGGAGGCTGGGCCGTCCTTCAACGATATCCGGCCCGACAGCGATGTCATGTCGAGAACAGGTTGAGCCGATGTCTTCTGAACAGCGCTACCCGCGCGCAGCGAAAAGGGCCGGCCCTTGCTGTCTTCGCCGCGATATAATGCTTCAACAACGCGCAACCGCTCACGCGACAGATTCACTTCGTCTTTGTTCAGGACAAAGCTGAGTTCCTGCTTCCCGGTGAAGGGGCTGAACGCCAATATAGCGACAAGCAAACCGATGATGCTCGGCAAGACAACACGCATCGCGCGGATAAGGCGGTCATGCCGTCCACCGGGCAATGCCCAGCGTTGACGATAACTGCGTTCAAGATCGGCCTGTGCGGACATGTTATGTCTCTAACCCGATTAAACCTTAACTGTGCCCGAATATATCGGTCTCTGGCCAGCCAGACAGGTCGAGGTTCGCACGGTGCGGCAGAAAGTCAAAGCAGGCCTGCGCCAAATCGGTGCGGCCTTCGCGTTCCAAACGCACGACAAATTCGGCATGCAGGCGGTGCAGATAGCGCACATCGCTGGCGGCATAATCTTTTTGCGCTTCGGACAATATGGGGCCGCCCCAGTCGCTTGACTGCTGCTGTTTGGAAATGTCTGTCGACAGCATTTCCTTCACCAGTTCCTTCAGCCCGTGGCGATCAGTGTAGGTCCGAACAAGGCGCGAGGCGATTTTGGTGCAGAATAACGGCGTCGCGACGACGTTCAAATAATGCGAAATCGCCGCCAAATCGAATCGGGCATAATGGAACAGCTTCAAACGGGCGGGATCGGCCAGTACGGCACGCAAATTTGGTGCAGAAAAGTCACTGTTGCGGCCAAAACGCACCAGATGTTCATCGCCGCGTCCGTCGGAAATCTGCAGCAAGCACAGCCTGTCACGCGGGGTGATGAGGCCCATGGTTTCGGTGTCTACGGCGACAGGGCCATCGGCCAGTACGCCTGCGGGAAGGTCTTCTTCGTGTAAATATACGCTCATGCTAGCCCCTTGCCCCACCCGACTGTGCAAGGCAAATGAAACTACAGTTGGCACCCTGCGATTTTCGGCCGCAATATTTGCTATCGCGTAACCTTTTAATGCGATATACAAAATGCTTGCGCAATCACCAACGGCTGCGCTTGTGACGTGCAGTACAGTCGCCCTCGACTGCATAACATAGTGGTTCTGGGCGATGAGAAGGCAAGTAAGAAGTTATGGGTTTTGATCGCAAGCGTGCTGGCAAAGGCCGGGACAAAAGAGATGGTTTCGGTGATGAAAGCTATGACGGTTATCGCGCACCGTCCCCCTATCAAAGTGATTTTGGCGGCGGCCGCTCAGGTGGCGGTTACGGCGGCGGAAATAGCGGCGGCGGTGGTGGCGGAGGTGGCTTCGGTGCACCTCGGCGTGGCCCAGGCGGCCCACCAATGCCAGCCCAAGTCATCGGTTCCGGCAAAGGAATTGTTAAGTTTTTCAATGGTCAAAAGGGCTTTGGCTTCATTCAGGTCGATGGTCGTCCCGATGATGTGTTCGTACACATCAGCGCGGTTGAGCAAGCTGGCCTGACGGGTCTCGCTGAAGGCCAGCCGCTCGAATTCTCGCTCGTTGAGCGTGGCGGCAAGGTTTCGGCAACGGACCTCGTCATCGATGGTGAGCCAATGGAAGTGACCGAGCGCGCACCGCGTCCGGATCGTCCAGCATTTGATCGTGACCGCGCTCCGCGTGGCGATGACCGTGGTGGCTTCCGCGGTGGTGACCGTGATTCGGCACCACGTGGTCCGCAGCGCGAATCGACTGGCGAACGTGCCAATGGAACCGTCAAATTCTTCAACGACATGAAGGGTTTTGGTTTTGTGCAGCGTGATGATGGCGGCGAAGATGTGTTTGTGCACATCTCTGCGCTTGAGCGTTCGGGCATGGGTCAAGTGACTCAGGGCGACCGTTTGGCGTTTGACATCGAAATCGATCGTCGCGGCAAATATTCAGCCACGAACTTGGGCCCGCTTTCCGAATAAGCGCGCTTTAGAATTTCAAAAAGGCGGGTGAAGCACAACGCTTCGCCCGCCTTTTTTGTATCTATCATGCCTTACCGATTGTCGCGGCCAGGAACCAGGCGCGCTGTTCGGCCTGATCGGTCCAGTCGTCCAGCATGCCATCGGTCGCATTGTCGCCCGCTTCGTCCGCAAGGCTCTTGGCGTCTTTCAATGCCGTAATCAGCGTCTCATTGTCGGCGTGCAGTTCCTTCAGCATCTTGGGTGCATCAGTCGTCGTCGAATCATGGTCATTGATCCGCTGCTTGGCGGCGATCGCGCCAATGGACGTCAGCGTGTCGTGACCCAACTTGCGCACGCGCTCGGCGACAAGGTCGGTCGTGGCGATCAATTCCGTCGCCTGTTCATCAAACAGCAGATGATATTCGCGAAAATGCGGACCGGTCACATGCCAATGAAAATTCTTGGTCTTGAGGTAGAGCGCATAATAATCGGCCAGCAGGCCATTTAACGCATCGGCCAGCGCTTTTTTGCTATTGTCACCATGTGCCATGGCAGTTCTCCATCATTCGGGGGTGGGGGAGAATATAATATAGGAACGACGCGCGCTATTTACAGCACCCGCGCTTGCGGTAGCGGCAATTAGCTGATGCCATTGGCTTGCGTGGCCAGTACAAAGCCCCATCCCAACAACAATGCGCCAGAGACCCACCTTATGGGTTTCAACGGCACAATCTGGCCAAGCCGCGCGCGCAGGATGACCGCGGGCACCGTGGCGGCCATGATGCCGATGAAGCCGCCGACCGCTGCCATGCCCCAATACGGCGTGCGGGCACTTTGCGCGGCGATGATGAACTGGCTCTTGTCGCCAAATTCCAGGATAAACAGACCCAAGAATGCGGTCAGAAATGCCGGGCTTTTCCACCCCGATAACGGGTCGACATTGCGCCGCCACAGCAGCATGCCGGCGCCTGCAAAGATATAGGCAATGCCAGCGAACATCTGAATGAGCCGCTCGCTCATCCAGCTGTCGATTACCGATCCGCCTGCCGCCGAAATGGCGCAATTGAGCAAAGTGGCACAGGCGAGCCCGGCAAGTATCGCTTTATTGTTGCGATATCGCAGCGCGAGCACGGCGGCGAGGATCTGTGTCCGGTCGCCCATCTCGGCGAGGAAAACAGACAGGAAGGTTGTAAAGGCAGTGTCCATATTTTCTGCCTTAGCACATCATGATCAAAATGGGATGTGTGCGGCGGGTGGACTGAACTGCGCCGCGAATCGCTTTTGTTTTGGCAATCAAAGCGGGCTATGTTGAGCGCGCTCCAGCGTCCGAAAACGCGGCGGCACGGCAAAACGAAGATGCTGAAACCAGTGCAGTGAGACGATTCAGGGGGTATTGGCCCGCTTTGACGTCTGATTTGGGGTTACGGGCTTGACTTTCACCCGCCAAACCAGCAAAGGCCCGCGTCTGTGAACAGCGCGGCCAAACCCTGCGCAGTTTTTTGCGACATTATTTGAACAAAAGGAATGGGCCATGGCGAAGCCAGCCACGATCAAGATCAAGCTGCTCAGCACCGCTGACACGGGCTTCTTCTACGTGACCAAGAAAAATCCACGCAACATCACTGAAAAGATGACGTTCCGTAAATATGACCCCGTCGTGCGCAAGCATGTCGAGTTCAAGGAAGCCAAAATCAAGTAAGCCAACGCGCTGCTTGAATAAGCTATCGATCAGGGCGCCTCGGGCGCCCTTTTTGATTCACGCATTGCCCGCACGCGATTGGGTTCGATTATCCAACAATTCCCCGCACTGCCTCCAGAAACGTCATCACTGACACCGGCTTTGACAGATAGCCTTTTGCGCCTGCGGCCATGATCCGGTCCTCGTCGCCTTTGCCTGCATAAGCGGTCACCGCGAGCACGGGGATTGGGGATAACGCCACATCCTTTTGCATCGCCTCAATCAGGTCGATGCCGCTGACATGCGGCAGTTGAATGTCCATGATGATAAGGTCCGGCGCAAATGTCCGCGCCTGTTCCAGCGCCAGCCGTCCGTCGCGCACACCTTCAACAACAAACTGATGGGCGCGCAGCAAGTCAGTGAATAGCTTGAGGTTCAGCTCATTATCCTCAACGATCATCACCTTTTTCGACATTACCGCTCTTTTCTCGCTTTGCGTTCGTGGATGCCTTCGCTTAAGCGAAAGCCATGCATGAAACAAATGGCAAGTTAGACGCATCGGGTATGGCGTTTCAGGCTTTGGCTTGGGCGTTGATGGAAGAAGCACGGGCGGAGCGGCTTTTGTCGCTGACCGGCCTGACACCCGAAGGGCTGCGCAGTTCGATCACCGAACGCGGCACGCAAGCGGCGATATTATCCTTTCTGGAAGCTTATGAGCCCGACCTCATCGCGTGCGCTGCGGTCATCGGGGTGTCCCCGGCATTACTTGTTCAGGCACGGCAGGAGTTAGAAGCATGAGTAGGCCATTGCTGATTTCCGATTGCGATGAGGTGCTGTTGCACATGATCGTGCCCTTCCGCGATTGGCTGGACGATGCGCACCACATCCATTTTGACCTCGTCCACGGCGATTGGGGTGAGGCGCTGCGTCACAAGCATGATGGCACGGTGGTTGAGCGCGGCATGGTCTGGGACCTGCTCAACGGCTTTTTCGATACCGAAATGCACCGCCAGCAAGCGATTGATGGCGCGGTTGAAAGCCTCAACCGGCTGCGCGAACATGCCGATGTCGTTATCCTCACCAATTTGCTCGATCACCGCGCCGGGCCCCGGACCGAGCAGTTGAAGGCCGTGGGCATCGACGCGCCAGTCTATTGCAACCAAGGCGGCAAGGGCGAGGCACTTGGCCGGATTTTGGACGCATATAAACCCAGCGTCGCCGTTTTCGTCGACGATCTCGGGCATCAGCATGAGTCCGTTGGCGAACAGCATCCCGACGTCTGGCGGCTGCATTTTGTCGGTGAGCCATTGCTGTGGGATCGCGTGAAGCCTTCGAAATCTGCGCATGCGCGGTTGGATCGTTGGGCGGACGCGGAAGTTTGGATTAGGGAACGGCTGGTTGCGAATGCGCCAGCACCCAGTTTGGAAAAGGTAGCATGATGATAGAAGCAAAATTGGCCGAGCTCGGCATTACCCTCCCTGCACCAGCAGCGCCGGTCGCATCCTATGTGCCCGCGGTCGAAGCAAACGGGATGCTGTTCATTTCGGGCCAGTTGCCCTTTGTCGATGGCAAGGTTGTCACCGGAAAAGTCGGCGATACGCGCAGTCTTGAAGAGGGGAAAGCCGCTGCCAAGGCGTGCGGAATCATGCTGATCGCGCAGATGAAGGCCGCGCTTGGCGGCGACCTCGACCGCGTGGAACGCATCGTCAAGCTTGGCGTCTTTGTTGCGTCGACCCCCGACTTCACCGACCAACCCGAAGCCGCCAATGGCGCATCGGACCTGATGGAAGCGGTGTTCGGCGACGCAGGCAAGCATGCACGTGCCGCGGTCTCGGTTCCGGTATTGCCACGCGATGCAACGGTCGAAATCGACTGCGTGGTAAAGGTTCGCGCGGCTTAATGACCGACGGCGTCACCGCCGAACTCTTTAGCAAGGTCAGCGATATTCCCGCGGACCATTGGGATGCGCTGAATCCGCGGGGCAATCCGTTTGTGGCCCACGCGTTTTTGGCGGCGTTGGAGGAATCGGGCAGTGTGGGTCCGGGCACGGGCTGGTCGCCTGCGCCGATCATGATCCGCGATGCGGGCGGCGTTCCCGCTGCTGCGCTGCCTGCCTACCTTAAGAGCCACAGCCAGGGCGAATATGTGTTCGACCATCATTGGGCGGATGCGTTTGAACGGGTGGGCGGGCAATATTATCCCAAGTTGCAGATTGCCGCGCCCTTCTCGCCCGTGCCGGGGCCGCGATTGTTGCTGCGTGATCCAGCGCTTGCGCCAGCGATATTGGCCGCTGCCGAAGCGGTCGTGGACCAAAATGGCCTGTCGTCTGCGCATGCAACTTTTGTTGAAGAGGGCGAGCTGGAGTTGTTTCGTGCGGCGGGATGGCTGACGCGCATCGGCACGCAATTTCACTGGCAAAACCGCGATTATGCAGACTTTGACGGTTTCTTGTCCGCATTGTCGTCACGCAAGCGCAAGGCCATTCGCAAGGAGCGTGCGGCTGCACAATCCGCCGTCCGCATTGCGCAAATCAACGGCGCGGACATTACGCCTGATCATTGGGATGCCTTTTGGGTATTTTACCAAGATACCGGTGCGCGCAAATGGGGGCAGCCTTATCTAACGCGCGCGTTTTTCGACCGCATCGGGGAAAGCATGCAGGACAGCATCGTGCTGTTCCTTGCGTATGATGGTGATCGACCGATTGCGGGTGCGCTGAACTTTGTCAGCCCGGATTGCCTCTATGGCCGCTATTGGGGCTGCACCTGCGATGTGCCGTTTCTGCATTTTGAGTTGTGTTATTATCAGGCCATTGATTACGCGATCGCGCATGGCTTGCCCCGCGTTGAAGCGGGCGCGCAGGGCGAGCATAAGCTGGCCCGCGGATATGAGGCGGTCCCTACATATTCAGCGCATTATATCGCCAATGCAGGCTTTCGTTCCGCCGTTGCCGATTTCCTTGCCCGCGAAAGTCAGGCGATGGAACGCCAGATAGAATTTCTGGGCGAAATGGCGCCGTTCAAGAAAGGCTAAGTCGTCCGCGAACAGGCAGGATTTCGCTGTTGCAATCGACTCTTTAATCGCGCAATTAAATAAGCGAGAGAGGAATCAGCCATGAGCAAACCAAGTCCCCAAGAATTAGCGGATTTCGAAAAGCAGTGCGATGCGTGGTTCGCCGAAAACACGGTGCGCGACCCGGGCTTTATGTTGCCGCTGACCTTCATGGAAGTTTCCACCGATCAGCAGTTTGATTTTCTGCGTGACTGGCAGCGCAAGGTTTATGAGGCGGGCTATTTCGGCATGTCCTGGCCCACCGAATATGGCGGCTATGGCATGCACCCCGAATATCAACGGATCGCCACGCGCGTCATGAAAAGCCATGACGCGCCGATCATGCTGAACGCGATTGCGAACGGTTGGACGGGTCCATTGCTGCTCGACATTGGCCGCGAAGAAGACAAGCGCCGTTTCATTAAGCCCATGCTGTCGGCGGAAGAAATCTGGTGCCAGGGCTTTTCGGAGCCAGAGCATGGTTCCGACCTTGGCAGTGCGCAGACCAAAGCGGTGCGCGATGGTGATGAATATGTCATCAACGGTTCGAAGATCTGGACATCATTGGGCGACCGCGCCGATTATATGATCCTGCTCGCGCGGACATCGAATGACGGGCCAAGCAAATATGCAGGGCTATCGTTCTTCCTCGCGCCGATGAAGATTCCCGGCGTTGAAACCCGGCGCTTGAAGAAATTGACGGGCGAATATGGCTTCACCCAATGCTTCTTCACCGACGCCCGCATTCCAGCGTCAGGCCTCGTCGGCGAAGAAGGGCAGGGCTGGATGGTCGCGATGAAGACGCTTGAATATGAACGCGGCGCGAAGGTCAATCCGGTCGGCGGTTATTTCGTCAAGGAAATGGACGTCATGGGCGTCATCGATATGGCGCGTTCGGCCAAGCGCGGCGGCAAGCCTGTGCTCGACGATCCCGTCATGCGCGACAGGCTGGTCGATTATATGATCGAAATTCAGGCGCTGAACCTCAACAACCAACGCCGCCGTATGGCGCCGCTGACCAGTGACCGTCCGATGGGTCTTGCGCTCATGAACAAGCTGGCGCGGACCGAGTTGGTGCGCGAGCTCACCGAATTCTCGCTCCAGTTTCAAGGAACGCGCGCGGGCTATTATGTGGGTGACGAAAATGCGGTCGATGACGGCTATTGGCACCGGTCTTACCTGAACAGTTTTTCCGCCACCATCGGCGGGGGCACCAGCCAGATCCAAAAAAATATCATCGGTGAACATGTGCTTGGTTTGCCCAAGGGGCGTTAGGCACGCCGAAACACCATATCCGTTGCTGAAGTGAGAGGAATGCAATGTCTGAAGTCCTAACCCAAGCGCAGGACGGCGTCCTGATCATCACCATCAACCGGCCTGAGGCCAAGAACGCCGTCAACCAAGCGGTCGCGCAAGGCGTCGCTGCGGCCATGGAGCAGCTTGACGGCGACAAGAGCCTGAACGCGGGCATCATCACGGGCGCTGGCGGTACATTCTGCTCGGGCATGGACCTGAAGGCCTTTCTGCGCGGCGAGTTGCCGAGTGTTAAGGGTAAGGGTTTTGCCGGGTTCATTGAATCTCCGCCTGCAAAACCATTGATTGGCGCGGTTGAGGGCTATGCACTGGCCGGTGGTATGGAAATCGCCATCGCGTGCGACCTGTTGGTGGCGAATGACAAGGCACAGTTCGGCATACCTGAAGTCAAACGCAGCCTGGTTGCGGCGGCGGGCGGCTTGCTCACCTTGCCGTCGATTATCGGCAAGCGCATGGCGATGGAGCTTGCGCTGACGGGTGATTTTATCTCGGCGCAACGGGCCTATGAGATGGGTTTTGTCAATCGCATCACCGACGGCGCCGCCATCGATGCCGCGCTTGAGCTTGCGGCCAAGGTCGCAGCGAATGGTCCGCTCGCGCTGATTGCGACCAAGCGCGTGATCAATGAGCGTCCGGATTGGAATTCGACGGAGATGTGGAAGAAGCAGAATGAAATCTGCGGCCCCGTTTTCACGTCGAAGGACTCGCGTGAGGGCGCACTCGCCTTTGCCGAAAAACGCAAACCTAACTGGCAAGGCGAATAATATGGGCCACCCCGCCGTTCACGCACAGGCTTTCCCCGATAAACCTGCTGTCATCATGGCGGGATCGGGCGAGACGATAACGTATAAGCAGCTTGACGAACGTTCCAACCAGTGCGCGCATTTGTTCCGCAGCCTGGGGCTGCAACATGGCGACACGGTTGCGTTCTGTTTGGAAAACCGCGCGGAGTTTTTTGACCTTGTCTGGGGTGCGCAACGCGCGGGGCTGATTTATGTCGCGATCAGTTGCCGTCTGACGGCGTCGGAAATCGACTATATCTTGAACGATAGTGGTTCAAAGGCGCTGTTTGCTTCACCCTATTTGGGTGCGACGCTTGATCAACTGCAAAGCCCTGTAAGGCGGTTCATTCTCGGCGGGGAACATGCCGGCTGGGAAAGTTATGCAGCCGCAGTTGCGGACATGCCCACTTCGCCTATCGCCGATGAACGTGCTGGCACCGACATGTTGTACAGTTCAGGCACGACTGGTCAGCCCAAGGGCGTACGTTTCCCCTTGCCCGATGATCCGGACATTGCGGGACCAAATGCATTGTCCGGCCTTGCCGCGATGGCGTTCAAATTTTCGGGCGACAGCATCTATTTGTCACCAGCGCCGCTCTATCATGCGGCACCGCTGCGGTGGTGTGCGGCGGTTCACCGGCTGGGCGGTACCGTGGTCGTTATGGAGAAATTCGACCCCGAAGCAGCGCTGGCGGCCATTCAGAAATATAAGATCAGCGCCAGCCAATGGGTGCCAACGCATTTTGCGCGCATGTTGAAGCTGCCCGAAGAGGTCCGCAACGCCTATGATGTGTCGAGCCTTGATTCCGCGGTGCACGCTGCCGCGCCGTGCCCAGTGCCTATCAAGGAAGCGATGATAAATTGGTGGGGCCCGGTCATCCGCGAATATTATGCGGGGACGGAAGGCCAGGGGATTACCTTTATCTCCAGCGAAGAATGGCTGACGCACAAGGGTTCGGTCGGACGGCCATTGAACGCCATCATGCATATATGCGACGAGGACGGCGATGATGTTCCCGTGGGCGAAGAAGGCACCGTGTTCTTCGAAAGCGCTGCGTCTTTCAGCTATCATAATGATCCCGAAAAAACCAAAGGCGCGACCAACAAACATGGTTGGACAACGCTTGGCGACGTCGGCCGACTGGATGAAGAGGGCTATCTTTACCTCACAGACCGCAAAAGCTTCATGATCATTTCGGGCGGGGTGAATATCTACCCGCAGGAGATTGAAAACCATCTGCTGGCCCACCCGCGCGTCCGCGACGTTGCGGTCATTGGTGGTCCGCACGACGAAATGGGTGAAGAGGTTATCGCCGTGGTGCAACCGCTCGATATGGCGGACGCTGGTGATGCCTTGCGTGACGAGCTGACCGCTTATGCGCGCGAAAAGCTGTCGGGTGTCAAAATTCCGCGCCGCATCGATTTTCGCGAAGAGCTGCCCCGCCATGATACCGGCAAATTATACAAGCGCCTGCTGCGCGATGAATATTGGGCAAAGCAAAAAGCATGACCGCCATTCCCAAGATTGCACCGGAGCTTGCGGCGCATATCGTCGATCCGGTTGTATACGGGAATTGGCGTGCGTTGCTGGATACATTCGCCACACTTCGCCGGGATTCCCCCGTCGCAGTTGCTGAAATACCGGGCTATCGACCGTTTTGGGTCATCACCCGCCATGCCGACATATTGAAGATCAGCAAGGACAATGCGACCTTTCTGAATAACCCCGCGACAGTCGTCGTTGCGCCTTTGATGGCCGAAATGTTTGTGGCGCATTTGATGAAGGGCAGCCCGCATCTGGTGAAGTCGTTGGTACAAATGGACGCGCCTGAGCATCCCAAATACCGACGGCTGACGCAGGATTGGTTCATGCCGGCAAATCTCAAGACGATAGAAAGCAATATTCGGGCGATCGCGAAATCTGCCATCGACAAGATGCTGTCTATGGACGGAACATGTGATTTTGCACGCGACGTGGCGGCGATGTATCCCTTGCATGTCGTGATGGAATTGCTTGGCGTTCCAGAGAGTGACGAGCCGTTGATGCTGAAGCTGACGCAAGAACTGTTCGGCGGGCAGGACCCGGATTTGAACCGGATGCGCGCGGCCAATATCTCGCCGCAAGAAGCGACCGAGCTTATGGCGCAGACTGTCGCTGATTTTAACGCCTATTTTGAAGCGTTGGCACAGGACCGCCGCGCTAATCCGCGCAACGATCTGGCAACGATTATCGCCACCGGAACCATCGATGGCATGCCTATCCCTGACTATGAAAGCGCGGGCTATTACACCATCGTTGCGACGGCAGGGCATGACACCACCTCGGCATCGACGGCTGGCGCGATGTGGGCCTTGGCACAGGACCCGGCGCAGTTTGCTAAAGTGAAGGCAGATCGCTCCTTACTTCCCGGTCTGATTGAAGAAGCGATACGGTGGACGACACCCGTTCAGCACTTCATGCGCACGGTCGGCGCGGACACGGAAGTCAGTGGCGTACCGATGAAAGCGGGCGATTGGCTGATGCTGTGCTATGTCTCGGGCAATTATGACGAATCCGTGTTCCCTGACCCGGAACGGTTTGATGCGGGACGCAGTCCCAACCGGCACATTTCCTTTGGATCCGGCGCGCATCAATGTCTGGGCTTGCATCTGGCGCGGCTAGAGATGAAGATATTATTCGAGGAACTGCTTGACCGTGTAGATTCGGTTGAACTGGCTGGCGAACCCAAACGATCGCAATCGACGTTTGTGGGCGGCCCCAAAACTTTACCGCTGCGATTTGTGGCAGCTTGAACGAAAGAGGATACTCTAATGACCACGCAATATAAGAATCTGATCAACGGCGAACTGGTGGATAACGGCAAATGGATTGATGTCGTAAACCCCGCGACCGAGCAGGTCATTGGCCAAGTGCCCGATTGTGGTCAGGCAGATTTGGACAAGGCCGTTGCCGCCGCACGCGCCGCATTCCAGACTTGGAAGAAAACCAGCGTTGAAGAACGCCGCGCTTTGTTCGCCAAAATGGCCGATGTCATCAAAGCGAACAGCGACGAGCTGATGCGCTTGCTGACGTCTGAACAGGGCAAGCCACATATGCAGGCGGGCAGCGAGATCGCCGGCTGCGTTGGCATGACGCGCGCATTGCCGATGTTGAACCTTGAAGAGAAAATTACGGAAGACAGCGACAAGCGCCTTAGCCGCACGCGCCGCGTTCCCGTGGGCGTGGTTGGCGGCATCGTGCCATGGAATTTCCCCGTGTTGATGGCGATCCAGAAAATTGTCCCGGCGCTTTTGTCCGGCTGCACCATGGTGCTGAAGCCTTCGCCATTCACGCCGCTGGCGACCTTGCGCCTCGCGGAACTGGTTGCGGGCGTATTCCCACCCGGCGTTTTGAACATCATCACCGGTGGCGACGCGTTGGGCCCATTGCTGACGTCGCATCCTGATATCGACAAGATTACCTTCACGGGTTCGACTGCCACGGGCAAGCGCGTGATGGAATCGGCGTCGAAGGATCTCAAGCGCATCACGCTTGAACTGGGCGGTAATGACGCGGCGATTGTTTTGCCCGATGCCGATGTATCCAAGGTGGCTGAAAAGCTGTTTTGGGCAAGCTTCTACAATGCAGGCCAAGTCTGCATCGCGGCCAAGCGTATCTACATTCACGAAGATATTTACGACGAATTGTCGGGCGCGATTGCGGCTTATGCCAAAGTGGTCAAGGTTGGCGATGGCGCCGAACAGGGCACAGCAATTGGCCCCATTCAGAACAAGCCGCAATATAAGCGCGTGCTTGAGCTGATTCAGGATGCCAAGGACAAGGGGTATAAGTTCCTCGCCGGCGGCGATCACGACCCATCCATCCCCGGCTATTTCGTGCCTGTAACCGTTCTCGACAACCCGCCCGAAGATGCGCGGATTGTGGCCGAAGAACAGTTCGGACCCGTGATGCCATTGATGAAGTTTTCGACCATCAACGAAGTCATCAGCCGCGCCAATGCATCAGATTACGGCCTTGCCGGTTCGATCTGGACCAGCAATCCCGAAGCTGCGGTCGAAGTGGCCGAGCAGCTGGAAACCGGAACGGTGTGGATTAACGAATCCATGCACCTTGCCCCCAATGCACCATTTGCTGGACATAAGCAGTCCGGCTTTGGCGCGGAATTGGGCGAAGAAGGTTTGCTTGAGTTCACCTACCCGCAAGTGATCACAATCGCCCGCGAAGCGGCGTAAAGTATATATTCCAGGCGTCGTCATGCTGAACTTGTTTCAGCATCTTACTTTGGAACGCACGAAGTAAGACCCTGAAACAAGTTCAGGGTGACGATTGCTTAAGACACCACAGCCAATCGTACTTGACTCTCCCCTTCCAAAGTTTAATCGTCTGATTAAATTTGAACAACAGGAGAGAGAAAATGGCAGACGCTTATATTGTGGATGCGGTTCGTACCGCTGGTGGCCGCCGCGGTGGTAAGCTTGCGGGCGTTCACCCCGTCGATTTGGGCGCTGCCGTGCTCGATTCCATTGCCGACCGTAACGATTTCGATCCTGCGGCGATTGAAGACGTCATCATGGGTTGCGTCATGCAAGGCGGCGAACAAGCCGGCGATGTCGGCCGCAATATCGTTCTGGCATCGCGTCTGCCCAATTCGATCCCATCGGTCAGCATCGACCGCCAGTGCGGATCATCGCAGCAATCGATGATGTTCGCGGCGCAAGGCGTCATGTCGGGCACGCAGGACATTGTGCTCGCCGCCGGTATCGAAAGCATGACGCGTGTCCCCATGGGTTCGACGTCGATGCTGTTCAAGAAAGAAGGCATGGGCACCTATAAGAGCCCGCGGCTCGAAGAAGCCTATCCCGGCATCATGTTCAGCCAGTTCATGGGCGCTGAAATGCTCGTGAAGAAATATGGTTTTACCCGCGAAGACCTTGACCAATTCGCGCTGGAATCCCACCAAAAAGCTATCGCTGCGACGCAAAATGGCGCCTTTGCCAATGAAATCGTCGGCATCGAAGTCGATACGCCAGAAGGCAAGATTGTCCACAATAGCGATGAAGGCATCCGCTATGATGCAACTTTTGAAAGCCTGTCGGGCGTCAAGTTGCTTCAAGAAGGCGGTTCCATCACGGCTGCGAATGCCAGCCAGATTTGTGATGGGGCTTCGGCCGTTCTGATCGTGTCTGAAAAGGCGCTGAAAGAACATGGTCTCACCCCGCGCGCGCGCATCGTCAATTTGACCGTGACCGCTGGCGACCCCGTCATCATGTTGGAAGAGCCCTTGTTCGCGACCGACCGTGCGTTCCAGCGTTCGGGCATGAAAATGTCGGACATTGACCTGTATGAAGTGAACGAAGCGTTCGCACCTGTGCCACTCGCTTGGTTGAAGCATACCGGCGGTGACCGTTCGAAAATCAACGTTCATGGTGGCGCGATCGCATTGGGCCATCCGCTTGGCGCATCGGGCACGAAGCTGATGGCGACATTGCTGAATGCGCTTGAAGCACGTGGCGGCAAATATGGTTTGCAGACGATGTGTGAAGGCGGCGGTCAGGCCAACGTTACGATCATCGAGCGGGTATAACGATTAGTCATCCACTACCGTCACCCTGAACTTGTTTCAGGGTCTTAATTTCCACCGTCAAAAAGTAAGATGCTGAAACAAGTTCAGCATGACGGTTAAAACGATCAGGAGTATTTATGAAACTGGATTCAACAGTCGCAGCAGTCGTCACCGGCGGCGCATCGGGCCTTGGTGAGGCAACCGCCCGCGCGTTGGCCGCAAAGGGTGTGAAGGTCGCCATCTTTGATTTGCAGGCCGACAAGGGCGAGGCACTTGCAGCCGAAATCGGCGGTGTATTTTGCAACGTCAATGTGACCAGCGATGAAAGCGTCGATGCCGGTTTCGCCAAGGCGCGCGCTGCGCATGGTCAGGAACGCATTTTGGTCAACTGTGCCGGCACAGGCAACGCGGCGAAGACCGCAAGCCGTTCGAAGGAAGACGGATCGATCAAGCATTTCCCGCTCGATGCCTTTGACCGCATCATCCAGATCAACTTGGTCGGCACGTTCCGCTGCATCGCCAAGTCGGCAGCGGGCATGTTGACGCTGGAGCCCATGGAAGATGGCGAACGCGGCGCGATGGTCAACACCGCCTCTGTTGCCGCTGAAGACGGCCAGATGGGTCAGGCAGCCTATTCCGCATCAAAGGGCGGCGTTGTCGGCATGACTTTGCCAATCGCACGCGACCTGATGAGCGAAGGCATTCGCGTCAACACGATTCTGCCGGGCATCTTTAACACGCCATTGATGAACGGCGCGCCTCAGGCGGTGAAAGATGCGCTTGCTGCGTCGGTTCCATTCCCGAAACGCCTCGGCCATCCGCACGAGTTCGCGCAGGTCGCCATGACCATGATCGAATGCGGCTATTTCAACGGCGAAGACGTCCGCATCGACGGCGCCATCCGTATGGCACCGCGTTGATCGCATGACCGCGTTCACCCAAATCCTTTATGATGTCGCAGATGGCATTGCGACCATCACGATGCATCGTCCCGAAAAGATGAATGCGTTTACAAATGTGATGATGCGCGAAATGTGTGCGGCATTTGATTTGGTGGACGCGGATGATGCGGTGCGCGCCGTCATCGTAACGGGTTCGGGTGACCGTGCATTTTGTGCAGGGGCCGATCTGACACCCGAGGGTGGCGGTGACGTGTTCGCGAGCCGGTCCGAAGTCGAAACGCTTTCCGATGAACGTGTACGCGATTCCGGTGGCCGGTTAACGCTGCGGATTTTCCAATGCAAAAAGCCTGTCATTGGCGCGATCAACGGCGCTGCGGTCGGCATTGGCGCGACCATGCAACTGCCCATGGACTTCCGCTTGGCCAGTGACACCGCACGATTTGGCTTTGTTTTTGCGCGTCGCGGGATTGTGCCGGAGGCTGCCTCAAGCTGGTTCTTGCCGCGGCTGGTGGGCATGCAACAGGCGCTGGAATGGTGCATGACGGGCCGGGTTTTCAACGCGGCGGAGGCACTTCAGGGTGGGCTAGTGCGTTCCATTCATGCGCCTGCAGACGTGATGGACGCAGCGCGGGCATTGGCCCGCGAAATCGCCGACAACACCGCGCCAGTGTCGATTGCCCTCACGCGGGCGATGTTGTGGCGGCTGTCCGCTGCGGAACATCCTATGGCCGCGCATCAGATTGACAGCCGTGCGATTTACCGCCGGTCACGCTCAGGCGACGCAAAGGAAGGCATTTCCAGCTTCCTTGAAAAGCGGCCACCCGTTTATCCCGATAAAGTTTCCGCAGATATGCCGGACTTCTTCCCTTGGTGGGATGAACCTGTTTATAAGTAACCCGACGTAAACGGGGAGTATGGCACCAATGGCCACGACGGGACCAAAGCTGGTGAATGAAGCGGGCGATAATGCAAAAGCGCGCGACCAGCTTATTGAAGCGGCAAGCCAGATCATGCGTGAGGGCGATACCATCGACCTTTCGCTATCGGAACTGTCGCTTCGTGCAGGCCTGAACAGTGCATTGGTCAAATATTATTTCGGCAACAAAAACGGCTTGATGCTGGCGCTGCTTGATCGCGACATGGGCAATATCGTTCTCAGTCTTGGCGCGTTGCTCGCAAAAGACATACCGCCGGAAGACAAATTGCGCATCCACATCGGTGCCGTCATCGACACATATTATGCGTTCCCTTATCTGAACCGTCTGTTGATGCGCATGGTGCGTGACAGCGCGCCGGTTGAAGCGGCCCGTATCGCGGACCTGTATCTGAAGCCTATTTCAAAGGTGTATGACGCGCTGATCGCCGAAGGCGTAAAGGCGGGAAAATTCCGCAAGCTTGATCCGCAGTTTTTCTACTTCACCGTAACGGGCGCAGCTGACCGATTTTATTCGTCACGCTTGGTGTTGCGCCACTGTTATAATCAGGACGATTTTAACGAAAATATGCGCGACGCCTATCGCGAGCACAGCATCGACCTGATTATGCGTGGGCTGCTGGTTTAGGGCTGGACTGAGCCGCGCGCCTCACAGCCCCAACGCGGCCCTAATTTCATCACCATCGGCATCCAGCATCGGCGGATGCGCATAGTTGGACGCTGGCGTTCCGGCATAATGCACCGGGTGCTTCATCGATCGATATGTGCCGATATCGGGCGACTCCAGCTCTTCGAAAAAGCCGACGTCGGCCAGATGCGGATCGGTGAGGACATCCGCCATGCGGTTATATTTCATCGCCGGGATGTCATGCTCGGCCAACAGGTCAAGCCATTCGGCGGTGGTGCGCAGCGCGCTGACTTCTTCGATCAGCGCGTATAAGTCGCCCGTGTGCTTTGTACGCTCCTGATAGGTCGCGAAACGCGGGTCGTCGAACACGTTGGGCCTGCCGCCCAGTTCAAAAAACTTCGCCCATTGCCGGTCATTATAGGGGACGATCGCGATGAAGCTGTCCTTGGTCGGATATGGCCGCCGGCGGGGGTTTACCGAACGCGTATAGCCCATACGGCCATTGCCGGGGATGAAGGTTTCGCCCCATAGATTTTCGACCATGTTGAACCAGGTGAAGCATTCGAACATGGGCACCTGAACAAATTGTCCGCCTTGCCCGCCTGCACGTGCAAGCAATGCTGCCATGGTTGCATTGGCCGCGAACAGACCGCTGACTTTATCCGCGACAAGGCTGGGCGAATAGGTTGGGCGGCCACCATCGCGCTGCTCGCTTAAGGCGGCAAAGCCGGAAGCCGCCTGAATCAGGTCGTCATAAGCCTGCCGCTCGCCATAAGCGCCGCCCGCTCCAAATCCGGCGCAGTGGACATAGACGATATTGGGGTTAATCGCCTTGACCGCCTCATAGCCAAAACCCAGTCGTTCGACCCCTGCCATGCGGACATTATGGATGAAGACATCGGCCTCCTCCAACAACGCTTCGAGAACGGCTTTGTCCTCCGGCTTTTTGATGTTGAGGTTGATGGCTTTTTTGTTGCGGTTGAGCGCGGTGAAAATGGGCCCATGCTGCTTGCTGGGCGAATCACCGCCATGGCGCATCAAGTCGCCGGGTGTGTTGCCCTCGCTATTTTCGATTTTAATGACCTCCGCGCCAAGGTCGGCCAATTGCACGGTGGCATAAGGCCCAAGGACAACCGTGGCCATGTCGACAACCTTAATCCCTTTCAACGGACCGGTTGGTTCTTTGTCCCACGTCAATTTCGGCCATTTCGCCATGTGCGCTCTCCTTATCTCTTGCATCGACTGCTAGCATATTTAAGCGTGCAGTTAAGAGATAATCGGGAGTGAATGATGAGCAATTTTGATGCAAGCGCGCCGGTCATTATTGGCGTGGGCGAAGCCAGCCGAAAGACAGTGGCCGGCGAATGGCCAAGCCCGCGCGAATTGGCTGGCGCCGCTATCAAGGTTGCACTGACCGATACGGGCCAATCCCTGTCGGTTGCAGCGGCAATTGACACCATTGCCGCGATCCGCACATTCGAAGACAGCGGCGTCAGCCTGGGCACAGGGTCGCCCGACAATGCGCCCGAAGCTTTTGGAGCGGCCGGCGGCATCAGCGCGGCGCGCCTCATCTATGCCGATGTCGGCGGCCAAAGCCCGCAGGCGATGTTGAACGAACTGGCGGGCGATATCCGCCGCGGGACCTGTGAGCTTGCCGTACTCGTGGCCGCAGAAGCCACCGGGACCGCGAAGCGCGCGCGTAAGGCGGGTGTGACGTTGGACTGGCGCTTGCCTTCGGACATAGCGTTCGACAATCGCCTTTCCAGTTTTCCGATTTTGAGCCGAACGGAAATCCGCCATGGCATCATTTCCATGCCGCTGGCGTACAGCCTGATTGAAAATGCGCGGCGGATGGAGCTGGGATTAAACGCCGACGCTTATGCACAGGAAATGGCGGCGTTGTGGTCGGCATTTTCAGCAAAAGCGGAAGGGCGGACCCACGCACAATTCCCCGGCTTTCGCGCGCCCGAAGCGATGTTGAGCGACGATAATGCCAATTATCCGCTGACGGACATTTACCGTCGCTGGCATGTGGCACAGGATGCGGTCGATCTGGGCGGTGCGATTATCCTGACCAGCGCAGGTAAGGCGCGCGATCTGGGTGTGCCGCAAGACAAATGGGTCTGGCTGGCCGGCGCGGCCGAAGCTGCTGAACCACCATTGGCAGAGCGCGGTGTCATTCACCGGTCGGCGGCGCTTGATTTTGCTATTCCGGCGGCACTTGGGCAGGCCGGAATTCAGGCCAGTGACCTTGGCCCCGTCGACATTTACAGCTGCTTTCCGTGCGCCGTATTTGCGGCCGTTGACACCATGAATGACGCGGCGCGTGCGCTTGGTGATTATACGCTGACCGGTGGCCTCAGCTTTTTCGGCGGGCCCGGCAATGGCTATAGCATGTATAATATCGCCGCGATGGTCGATGCCCTGCGCCAAGATGGTTCAAAGCCCGCTTTGGTCACTGCGAATGGCGGCGTAATGTCAAAACAGGCGGTCGGCATCTACACCGCATCGCAGCCGGACATTGCTTGGTCGGGAGAGGCGGCGAAGGGCTATGTGCCGAAACAGATCGCGCTCGATGACGCCCCACATGGCAAGGGCCGTGTACTCAGCTTTGTCCGGTCCGCGGGCAAGGACGGTTTCGGTCCGGCCACGCTCATCCTTGAAATGGAAAATGGCGCCCGTGCCATGGCGGTGCTGGACAGCACGCTCGATGGCGACCTTGGCCATAGGATCGTTGACGTCACGTCGGGTGAAAAACGCCACATGGCGACGATTTTATGATAATCTGTCGTTCAATACCTAGCGGCTATTATGTCGCGACGTGAATTCAGGAGATAGACCGATGCATATCCTCAAACTGGCTGGCCTCATACTGCCTGTGACGGTTGTTGCGGCATGCGGCCAAGTCGACCGCACACCCGCGCCGCTGACCGAGAAACAATCTGCTGTGTTGATGAAGGAAATTGGCGGCAAGGTCGCAGGGAAACCGTTAACCTGCATCAGTGATTTCAATGCCGACAATATGATCCGCGTCAGCGACAATATCGTGCTCTACCGTGTGTCAGGCCGGCTTGTGTACAAAAATGTTTTGCGGTCACCTTGTCCGGGCCTTGCCCGCGACAGTGATATCGTCGTCTCCGAACAATTTGGCAGCCAGAAATGTCGCGGTGATATTCTCCGCTTGGTGGACCGAACCAGCGGTATGACCGGCGGCATTTGTAGCCTTGGTGATTTCGTGCCCTATCGCGCCGAGAAGACTGCGGGTTAGGATGCAATAGGGCGTTGCACGGCATGAAAAGGGTATAGCGGATAAGGGTAAAGCTGCAGGGTTGCGACTTCGCGTTTGGACTGGCAAAGGGACGGTTCCAAAACGAAGCTGAAAGCAAGTAAATCCATGTCCGAGATGATCCGCATTACCCTTCCCGATGGCACTGCCCGTGAAGTCGCGCGCGGCACTACCCCGGCGGATATTGCCGCTGCTATTGGCCCCGGCCTTGCGAAGGCTGCGATCGCCGCGCGGGTGGATGGCGAATTGCGCGATATCACGCGCCCGCTTGAGGCCGATGCGCAGCTCGCACTGGTGACCAGCCGTGATGAGGCGGACGCGCTTGAACTTGCCCGCCATGACTTTGCGCATATTCTTGCCGAAGCGGTGCAGGCCTTGTTTCCCGGAACGCAAATTACTTTTGGCCCGTCGACTGATGACGGATTTTATTATGACGTGATGGCGCCTGCTTCGCGTGGCCCATTCACGATGGATGACTTGCCCGCGATTGAAGAAAAGATGCGCGACATCATTCGCGCCGATAAGCCGCTGCGCCGCGAAGTCATGGCGCGTGATGCGTTGATCGCCACATGGCAGAATGCAGGCGAAAGCTTCAAGGCGGAATGGGCGGCGGAACTGCCCGAAGGCGAAGAGCTTTCGGTCTATTGGTCGGGCAATGACTGGATGGACATGTGCCGCGGCCCGCATTTGGCGTCGACGGGTAAGCTTGATCCTGCGGCGTTTAAGCTGACGCGCGTTGCCGGTGCCTATTGGCGCGGTGACCAGAAGAACCCGCAGCTGAGCCGCATTTACGGCACCGGCTGGTTGAACAAAAAGCAGCTCGACGCGCATCTGCTGCGTCTTGAGGAAGCCGCAAAGCGCGACCATCGCCGTCTGGGTCAGGACATGGACCTGTTCCATTTGCAGCAAGAGGCGCATGGCTCGGTCTTTTGGCATCCCAATGGCTATCTGATCTGGCGCGAGCTCGAAGCCTATATGCGCCGGGCCATCGACGGCGCGGGTTACAAGGAAGTGAAAACCCCGCAGGTCATGGACGCGCGGCAATGGGAGCAATCGGGGCATTGGGGCAAATATCGCGCCAATATGTTCGTGATCCCTGACGAAGTGCCAAATGTCGATGATGAGGGTCCGGTGATTTCGGGCGACGCCGACTGGATGGCGTTGAAGCCCATGAACTGCCCTGCGCACGTTCTGATTTTCCGCCAGGGTATCAAATCCTATCGTGACCTGCCGCTGCGCATATATGAAAACGGCTGTTGCCACCGCAATGAACCACATGGTGCCTTGCATGGCCTGATGCGGGTGCGTCAGTTCACACAGGATGACGCGCATATCTTCTGCCGCGAAGACCAGATTGTGGAAGAGGTACAGGCATTTTGTGCGCTGGCCGACCGGATCTACAAGGAATTTGGTTTCACTTATTCGATCAAGCTCGCGCTGCGTCCTGACCAACGGTTCGGATCGGATGCGGATTGGGACAAGGCGGAGAATGAACTGCGCGACGCCGTTGTGCGCGCGGGCCTTGCGACGCCGGAATTTGGTTGGGAAGAATTGCCCGGCGAAGGCGCATTCTACGCGCCAAAGCTTGAGTGGCATCTGACCGACGCCATTGGCCGCACATGGCAGGTCGGAACGATCCAATCCGACCGCGTCCTGCCCGAACGTCTCGATGCAAGCTATGTCGGTGAAGATGGCGCACGTCACCGTCCGGTCATGCTGCACCGGGCGATCTTCGGCAGCTATGAACGCTTCATTGGTATATTGATCGAACATTATGCCGGTCGCTTCCCTGTGTGGTTGGCGCCTGTGCAGGCGGTCGTTGCCACCATTACGTCGGAAGCGGACGGCTATGCGCATGATGTTACGGCTAAGCTGAAAGCGGCTGGTATTCGTGTTGAGTCCGACACGCGGAACGAGAAAATCAATTACAAGGTGCGCGAACACAGCGTCGCCAAGGTACCGCATCTCCTTGTTGTTGGCATGCGTGAGGCGGAAGAGGGCAAGGTCGCCATCCGCAGCCTTGGTTCCGACGGTCAGCGCATCATGACGCTTGATGAAGCGATCGCGATGCTGTCGCATGAAGCAACCCCACCCGATATTCGCTAACGCAAATTAGTGGACAAGGAGATTGCGGTGAAGACAGTTCCCTTAACGCTCGCGGCTAGATTGCTGTTGGCGGCATGCCAAAAACCTGCCGCTGACCATGCGGCAATGGGGCATTGAACATTCACGACCTAACGGGCCTTGCCACCGCGCAATTGCTGCTGTTGTCCGCAATGACGTTTGGCGCTGCGTATATCCGTGGGCTGACTGGCTTTGGCATGGCGATCATTTTGGTGCCGTTGTTCGGGATGATTGTTACCCCGGGCGAAGCGGTCGTCATTGGCATATTGCTTCAGGTGCTGATTGGACCGGTTGGGTTAAAGGTCATATTTGCCGACGCGCATCGGCAAAGTGCGTTGATGATTGCCGCATTTGCCATGCTGGCGACACCGATTGGCGTCCTACTGCTGAAGGTCACAACGCCTGACGTTGCGCGGTTGATGATCGCGGCCATTGCCATTGGCGCGTTCGCGCTCGTTCTGCTTCCACAACGTGGCGAACTGCGCCCCGGCCCCAAAGAGACCGCAGCGACCGGGATTGCATCGGGCATCCTAACCGGCTTTGCCGCGATGCCCGGCCCGCCTGTTGTGCCATTCTACCTGCGCCAGCCAATTCCGCCCAAGGAAGCACGCGCGTCGATGATGCTCGTGTTTTTCGCCACGGCCATTGCGGGCACGATTTCGGCCTTTGCCTTGGGCTTGGCCGACGCACGCTTATTGTGGCTGTCGCTGTTGCTGTTTCCGTCTGTGCTGGCGGGCAACTGGCTGGGCGCAAAATCTTTTGGCAAAGTACCGCCTTCGTTGTGGCGCAGTTTTGTCGCTGGCATCCTTGGCCTTGCCGGAATTTCGGCGCTCATTCGGCTCTTCAACTGAGAACGTAAAAAGCTGGCTAAAAGCCGGGGCCTACTTCCCGAATTTCCGTTGCGTTTTTCCGTACCGCATTTTGCGTGTGCCGGGCTGACCTTCGGTTGATCGGCCGCGCGGGGCGGCGACATGTTGCTGGTGCGGCAGGCCAAGCTCGGTGGCTTCTAATGAGCGAATCTCATCGCGCAGACGTCCAGCCTCTTCAAACTCAAGATCTGCAGCGGCTGCACGCATCTTCTTTTCCAGGTCGTCGATATAGGCCCGCAGATTATGGCCGACGAGATTATTGGCGCCGTCGGCGTCAATTTCGATCAGCACCGAATCGCGGCTGGCGGTGTCGGCAACAATATCGTGAATGTCCCGCTTGATGGTCGCAGGCGTAATGCCATGTTCGATATTATAGGCATGCTGTTTTTCGCGGCGGCGGTCGGTTTCGCGAATCGCACGCTCCATGCTTCCCGTCATCCGGTCGGCATATAGGATAACGCGCCCTTCAACGTTACGTGCGGCGCGGCCAATGGTTTGAATGAGCGACGTTTCGCTGCGCAGGAAACCTTCCTTGTCCGCATCCAAGATCGCGACGAGCCCGCACTCCGGAATATCCAAACCCTCGCGCAGCAGGTTGATGCCGACAAGCACGTCATACACGCCGCGCCGTAAGTCACGGATCAGCTCGATACGCTCCAACGTCTCAACATCGCTGTGCATATAGCGCACGCGCAAGCCGGCCTCATGCATGAACTCGGTCAGGTCTTCGGCCATGCGCTTGGTTAGCGTGGTGACCAATGTCCGGAAACCTGCCTCTGCCGTCTTGCGGCATTCATTGATGCAATCCTGCACCTGATCCTCAACGGGTTTAATCTCGACAGGTGGGTCGATAAGCCCCGTGGGCCGGATAACCTGTTCGGCAAACACACCGCCCGATTGCTCCATTTCCCAACCGCCCGGCGTTGCAGAAACGCACACCGTTTGGGGGCGCATAATGTCCCATTCGTTGAAACGCAGCGGCCGGTTGTCGATGCAGGACGGCAGGCGGAAACCATATTCGGCGAGCGTCAGCTTGCGCCTATGGTCACCCTTGGCCATCGCGCCGATTTGCGGCACCGTCTGGTGGCTTTCGTCGACAAACAGCAACGCATTGTCAGGCAGATATTCAAACAAAGTGGGGGGCGGCTCACCCGGCAGGCGGCCCGTTAAAAAGCGCGAGTAATTTTCGATGCCTGCGCAACTGCCGGTCGCCGCGATCATTTCCAGATCGAAATTCGTCCGCTCCTCAAGCCGCTGCGCTTCCAGCAATTTGCCTTCGGACACCAGTTCTTTCAGCCGCTCTGTAAGTTCGAACCGAATGGCTTCGCTCGCCTGCTTCATCGTTGGGCCGGGCGTCACATAGTGGCTGTTCGCGTACACGCGTACACTGTTCAGCTTGGCGCCTGTCGTCCCCGTCAGCGGGTCGAACTCGGCGATTTCCTCAATCTCGTCGCCAAAGAAACTGACGCGCCATGCCATGTCTTCATAATGCGACGGGAAGATTTCCAGATTGTCGCCCCGCACACGGAAATTGCCGCGGGCAAATCCGGTGTCGTTGCGCTTATATTGTAACGCGACGAGCTTGCGGATCAATTCGCGCTGATCGACGCTTTCGCCTGCCTTCAGGTCGAATATCATCGCCGAATAGGTTTCCACCGAACCGATACCGTAAATACACGACACGGACGCAACGATGATAACATCATCACGTTCAAGCAACGACCGCGTCGCCGAATGGCGCATACGGTCAATGGCCTCGTTTACGCTCGATTCCTTCTCAATATAGGTGTCGCTGCGCGGGACATAGGCTTCGGGCTGGTAATAGTCATAATAGCTGACGAAATATTCGACGGCATTGTCGGGGAAGAAGCTTTTGAATTCACCATATAGCTGCGCGGCCAAAATCTTGTTCGGCGCAAGGATCAACGCGGGCCGTTGCAACGCCTCAATGACTTTAGCGACGGTAAACGTCTTGCCGGACCCCGTAACACCCAAAAGGACCTGATTCTTCTCGCCGGTCAGCGCGGTTGTCACCAGTTCTTTGATTGCAGTTGGCTGGTCGCCCGCAGGTTCATAATCGGAAACGATTTTGAAAGGGCGACCCCCTTCAAGCTTGGACGGGCGTTCCGGCCTGTGCGGGGTGAAGCTGCCAACCGTGTCCGGTTCTTCCAGCCCACGGCGGATAATCAATTCAGCCATGTTCGCTATATGTGCTGTAGCTGGTGCAAGGGCAAGAGTGTGCGGCGGCTTTATGCGAAAAACGTCATCTAAGTTATCACGTTGGCCACGGAACGCCAAAACCACAAAAGGGGTTCTGATCGCCTGTTGCCTTTTTGATAAGTCAGCGACACAAGACGGAAATGAACACAGAGCGAGAAAGGCAACCCATGCACAAGTTCCTTTTATTGGGTGTTGCGGCGTTGGCGATTTCAGCCTGTTCGGACAAAGGCGCTGACACCGACAGCAAAGAGCGCGCCGCCGACATGGATGATGACGCGTTCATCCCGATGAAGGCCGGGCAGTGGGAAACCAAGTTTGTCTTCACCGACATTGACGTGCCGACGCTGGGCAAAGCGGAAAAGCAGCAGATCATGGATGAGGTCGCCAAGAGCGCGTCGAGCCGCAGCTGCCTGACTGAAGCAGAAGCCAAAAAGCCAAGTGCGGATTTCTTTGGCGGCAATGGCGGGGAGAAATGCGTGTATAAGGCATTTGACGTTTCTGGCCAAAATGTCCGGTTGAAGCTGTCATGCGGCATGGAAGGCATGGGCAGTGTCGACATGGAACTTGCGGGCGTCATGGGCGAAACCGAATTCAATTATGACAGCAAGTTCGATGTCCGTCTGCCGATGATTGGCAAGGTGAAGATGCAGGGTAAGGCAAGCGGCAAATATTTAGGCGCCTGTCCGGCGGCATGATGCAGCGGATAAGGCAGTCTTGGAGTAAGGCGCAAGTCGCGTCTCTGGCCACGGCTTTGTCGATCTTTGCGGCGGCGCTTGGGGGCAGCGCAACAACGCCCGCTTCGGCTGAACTCGCGCTTCCTGCGGCGGCTGAGGTCCGCGTTGATTTTACCGCTGACAGCATCACGCACGGGGTCGCTCAAGGGGATGCTGGTGTTGCAGGCCGTCCCGTAACGCTGGATGACCCTGCGCGCGTGGCTTCGATCTCGAAACTGGTGGTGGCCATTGCGGCGATGCGGCTGGCGGAGCAGGGTGTGCTTGATCTTGACCGTGATGTTGGTCTTTATCTGGGCTGGCCCGTTCGCAATCCAGCCTTCCCCGATGTGCCGGTGACCATGCGCGCCTTGCTGTCTCACCAAAGCGGGCTGCGCGACTCTGTCGATTATATCGTGCCGCTGGATGGCGAGCTGTCCAACGTCATTGCCAATCCAAAAGCGTGGGATGGGGCCCACCCGCCGGGCAGTTATTTTTCCTATGCCAATATCAATTCGCCCGTGATCGCGGCGGTGCTGGAAAGCGCCGCGGGCGAACGGTTTGACCGGTTGATGGCGCGGCTGGTGCTGACACCGCTTGGGCTGGATGCCTGCTACAATTGGGGTGCGGGGTGCAGCGAGGGACGGCGTGCGCAAGCGGTCACTTTGTTGCGCCCAAATGGCGATTTGGCGCGCGATGCCGCCATGAAGGGGCCTGACCCTTGCGCGGTGTATCCGGCAACCAACGGCAGTTGTGATGTTGATGCGCTGTATGTTCTTGGCCGCAATGGTTCGGCGTTCAGCCCGCAAGGCGGCCTGCGCATTTCGGCACGCGATCTTGCCAAAGTGGGCCAGCTGCTTTTGCGCCAAGGCGCGCCATTATTGTCGAAAAAAAGCTTTGCCGAAATGACAGCGCCAGTTTGGACGTTCAATGGTTCAAATGGCGACGACGACAAGGGCTATTTCACGGCATATGGCCTTGGTGTGCATTGGTTGGAGGACAATGCGGGCAATCGATGGTTTGGCCATGTCGGTGAGGCATATTCGCTACGTGCCGGGTTTTGGATTAATCCTGCGCAAGGCAAGGGATTTTACCGCTATGTGACGATGGTCGATGAATTTTCACCCGTCGGGCATTGCTTTGACCGGTGCCCGTGATAGCGTAGCATTTAAACCGAGGCGGCCTGACCCAACGGGAAAATTAAGCCGCCGCATAACAAAACACTGCGCGCCACATGGTGACGCAGACACAATAAGGGGCAGGATTATGATGAAAAAGACTTTATTGGGCGCGCTTTTGACAAGCGCATTAATGGCCGCACCAGCGGCGGCCCGCCCGGATTATGCGGATGCCGTCAAGGCAGACTATGACAAGTCGCTCGCCAGCCTGTGGGATCATTTCCACCGCAATCCTGAACTGTCGTTCCGCGAATATAAGACCGCTGCCCGGATGGCACAGGAATTGCGCACCGTGCCTGGCATGATCGTGACCGAAAAGGTTGGCGGAACCGGCGTTGTCGGCATGCTGAAAAATGGCGATGGTCCAGTCGTGCTTGTCCGTGCGGACATGGACGGATTGCCGGTGCAGGAACGCTCGGGCCTCGCCAACAGCTCGACCGTCAGACAGGTTGGCGTTGATGGCCTTGAAATGCCCGTCATGCATGCCTGCGGCCATGATGTACACATTACCTCTTTGCTCGGTACGGCACGGCAAATGGCGCGCATGAAAGACCGGTGGAAAGGCACAATCCTGTTCATCGTCCAGCCCGCTGAAGAGCGCGTTGGCGGTGCCAAGGCCATGGTGCAGGACGGGCTATATACCCGTTTTCCGAAGCCTGATTATGCGCTTGCCTTCCACGTGGCAGCAGAATTGGAAACCGGTAAAATCGCAGCAGCAGAGGGTATTCAATATTCGTCCGCTGACAGCGTCGACATCCGCGTACCCGGTATCGCCACGCACGGCGCTGCGCCGCATCTTGGCCGTGACCCCGTCTACATCGCGTCGCAGATCGTCGTTGGCCTGCAATCGGTCATCAGCCGCGAAAAGGGTCCCTTGGACGCTGGCGTGATTACCGTTGGCGCATTCCATGCCGGGACAAAGCATAACATCATTTCGGAATATGCCGATTTACAGGTGACCGTGCGTGCCAATAGCCAAGCGGTTCGAGATCAGCTGATTGCCTCGATTGAGCGTGTGGCAAAGGGTATTGGCGCGGCCAATGGTTTGCCTGCGGATAAATTGCCTATCGTAAAGGTGAGCGAAAGCACACCCGTCACCGTCAATGACGCTGCGCTTGCCCGCCGCTTGAACGGTGCAATTGCGACGGCATTGGGTAGCGACGTTGTTGTGCCATTCCACCAAAGCAACATGGGCGCAGAGGATTTCGCATTTTTCGTCGATCAGCAATTTGGCATCCCGGGATATTATTTCGCGGTCGGCGGGACAAATCCCCAATGGATTGCAGCTGCGAAAAATGGCGGACCAGCCGTGGCCGGTCACCATTCGCCCTTGTTCAAGATTGATCCCGAACCGTCGGTCCGCTTGGGCATTGAAGCGATGACAGCTGCCGCGTTGGACTTGCTCGGAACAGGCAAGAACTGATTGCGGATATCTGGCAGGTTACGGAGCGGCGACAATGGCGCGAAAAAATCGCGATTTTTATGACTCTGACGAAGAGTCCATTGCGCCCGAAGTAACCTGCTGGCTGTGTTCGCGCCCGATGGGTGAGGTCACCGAATGGCATCATCCTGTGCCCAAAAGCCGGGGTGGCAAGGAACGGCAGCCGGTGCACCCGATTTGCCATCGGACCATTCATGCCAATTTCACCAACAGCGATCTCGAAAAGCGTTTTGCAACCGTTGATGCGTTGTTGGCGCATGAGGAAATCGGACGGTTCGTGGCATGGATTGCCAACAAACCGTCCGACTTTAACGCGCCGACGAAGGACCGGCGTTAGCCCGCTTTTTCAGGCATCATCGACGAGTGCAGGTGGTCGATTTTCCACTTTCCATCTTCAATACGATAGATGAACGAATAACGGGCCTTGATGTCTGTTTTCGCACCCGTTGAAGGGTCTGTTACGGTTACCGTCCAAGTGCCGAGCCGTGCTGCCATGTTGCAACCGATTTTGACCGTGCTGCTGTTGATGGTTCCCACTGGGCTGGGTTTTAGGAAGCCGACGAAATAGTCACGGATACCCGCATGGTCGGTGCGTGGCGTGTTGGAAACGGTCGCCAGCAGGACTGCGTCCTTTGTGAACAAGCTGGTGACCGTATCCGGATTTTTGGATGCCCAAGCATTGTTGAAATCATTGAACAGCGATTCGACTTGCGCTTGGTTGACGACCGCGCACTGCATGGGTGTTGCAGTTTTAGCTTGAGCCGGAATGGCGATTACCGATGCAACTGCAACAGCACTTAACATAAATTTATTCATCTCAGTTTTCTCCTCTTGGTCGTTAAAGTAAAAACTAAAGCGTGTGATGTGATTGATCCTGTCCGCGCGTTTTCCAGAGCGAAAAGAATATGCCTCCCAAAATCAGGGCAAAGGTGACGCCCAGGCTTAGGACGGGCGGGAACTTGTCGCCGTCCATCACAAAGTCTGAAACGAAGATCTTCGAACCGATGAAGACCAAAACCAGTGCCAGCGCATATTTGAGATAATGGAAACGATGGACCATCGCGGCGAGTGCGAAATACAAGGCACGCAGGCCCAAAATCGCCATGATGTTTGACGTGTACACAATGAACGTGTCGGTAGTTATGGCAAATATCGCCGGTACCGAGTCTACCGCGAACACAAGGTCGGCGAGGTTGATGACGACAAGCGCGAGGAACAATGGCGTCGCAGCGCGCACCATCTTGCCGGTCTTGTCATCTGCTACCTTCACAAAGAACTTCTCGTCATGAAGCTCTTTGGTCACGCGCATATGCCGTGAAATAAATTTGACCACCGGGTTCTTGGCGACATCCATTTCCTCATCGCCAGAAAACAGCATCTTGATGCCGGTTCCAATCAGGAAGGCCGCGAAGATATACAGCGTCCAATAATATTCCTGCACGATCGCGGCGCCCGCGGCGATCATCAGGCCACGCAGGACGATGACGGCGATAATGCCCCATAGCAATGCGCGGTATTGGTACTTTCGTGGAATCGCGAAGAAGGTGAAAATCAGGCTGATGACAAAGACATTATCAATCGACAGCGCCTTTTCGATGAAAAAGCCTGTGTAATATTTCATGCCCATGTCTGCCCCCTTTTGGAACCAGACCCAAAGGCCGAACAGCATCGCAATACTGATGTAAAACGCCGACAGCTTCAGGCTTTCGGCGATGCCCATCTCTTTGTCTTCCTTGTGCAAAATGCCAAGGTCAAACGCGGTGAGCGTGATTACGATGCCGATAAAGGCCAACCAGAACCAAACCGGTGTGCCCAGCCAGTCCATCATCAAAAATTCCATGAAATCATTCCCTGTATTGTACGTGCCGACGCCGCGCAGATTTAAATGCGCGCGGCGTCAGCTTTAAAATTACGTCTTTTTAAGGCGCAGACGACGGCCAAAGGAGGTGTGCGCGTGGCGCGCCAACCGATCCTTGATCGCAAGCTTCAACCGCTTCAGTTTCTGGATTCGAAACACGTCTGGCCAACGCCGTGAAATTTCGGCGCGCAGTTCGCGATCAATTTTTTGGTGATATTGCATCAATCGAAATGACGAAAAAGTCATGACTACATCCTCTTGAACATTGTTTAAGTTCAATCGGATGTTCCGGGCAAAGCCTAGCGTATTTCGGGGGTTTGAAGACCGCCTGACCAATGCACCGGAAACATCCGATGCGGCCGACATCACGTTCCTTCCGAAGAAGCGAAGCGCCAGAGGGGCCCGGTCCGCCTGCACCTTCTGGAGTAAATCCGTCCGAATTACAAGCCCGTTTTGATCGCCCCTACTCGGTTCGGCGAATTAATCCCTCAACAGGTCGTTGATTGCGGTCTTTGCGCGGGTCTGTGCATCGACGCGTTTGACGATGACCGCGCAGGAAAGGTGTGGACCCGGGCTGCCGTCAGGAAGCGCTTTACCTGGGAGCGAACCCGGCACAACAACCGAATAGGCCGGTACGCGGCCCACAAAGACTTCGCCGGTTGTCCGGTCAATAATCTTGCTAGTGGAGCTAATGAAAACACCCATCGAAAGCACTGCGCCTTCTTCGATGACGACGCCCTCGACAACTTCTGACCGTGCGCCAATGAAGCAATTGTCTTCAATGATGACAGGGCCAGCCTGAAGCGGTTCAAGTACGCCGCCAATGCCGACGCCGCCCGACAGATGGACATTTTTACCAATTTGCGCGCAGCTTCCGACCGTTGCCCATGTGTCGACCATGGTGCCTTCATCAACGCGTGCGCCGATATTTACAAAGCTGGGCATCAACACAACATTCTTGCCGATGAAGCTGCCGCGCCGCGCGACGGCGCCGGGCACAACGCGGAATCCAGCGTCCCGGAAGCGGTTTTCGCCCCATCCTGCAAATTTGGAAGGGACCTTGTCATAGGCAGGTGCGCCAGCTGCGCCGCCGTCAACCACGACATTGTCATTCAACCGGAACGACAACAAAACAGCCTTTTTCAGCCATTGGTTGACCTGCCAATTACCATCCAGCTTTTCCGCAACGCGCAGTGACCCGTCATCAAGGCCAGCCAATGCTGTTTGTACGGCGTCGCGCACCTCGCCTTGGGTTGCGCTGCTGATCCCGTCACGGGCGTCCCATGCGGCGTCAATGATGGCGGTTAGTTGTTCAGTCATGCGGCTCTTTCAAAGCTGTGAATTTCCGATAGCCAGTGGGTCACATCGGAAATTTCATGGTCGATATGGTCTTGATGGGCTGCGCTATCAGCTTCGTCTTCATGTTTCACCCAAATTGTGCGCATGCCCAACGCTTTGGCCGGCACGAGATTATGTGCGGAATCTTCCACAAAAAGTGCCCGTGTGGCGTCGATCCTCAATTCGCTGCACAAGGCGTCATAACTGCCAGCGAATGGCTTTGGCATATGCTGCATCCGGTGGATGTCGAAAATATCCTCGAACACATTGTCCAGTCCGCGGGCGGTCAACACGCGCTGGGCATAAGGTGCGTCGGCGTTGGTAAAGATAATTTTGCGGCCCGGTAAAGCATTAATATGCCCACGCAAATCCGGCGCTGGTTGCAACAAGCTCAGGTCAACCTCATGGACGAAATCGAGATAGCCGTAAGGGTCAACCGCATGTTCGGCCATCAGTCCGCCCAACGTCGTGCCGTATTTCTTCCAATAACGATGCCGGATTTCATGCGCCTCGACGGAGCCAATTTGGAAATGATTCTCGACATATAGCGCAATACGATCCCGGATCTGCGCCATGATATTCGCCTCCGGGCCATATAAGGTGAGGTCGAGATCAAAGATCCATGTGTCGATATCGGTGAAATATGATTGCATAGCCTGCGCGTAACAACCCGTTGGGAATATCTCAATCAACATATTCAGGCTGACGAAAGCGATTTGTGTGTAAAAGGGTGCTCCCGGATAGAGGGTTTGCAAGGTCATGAGTTCAGCTTTGATTGATCGTAAGCTGGTAATCGGTGGGTCGATTATATGTGCATTGTCGCTTTCTGCCTGCGGCGGTGGCGGCGGAGGCGTCAATTCGACACCACCTGCACCGCCCGCACCCCCTCCGGTTGTGGCGCCGCCCCCTCCTCCACCTCCACCTCCTCCACCGCCTCCACCACCTCCGCCGCCAAATTTTGCGACAGCGGAATTTAATCGGTCGGACGGTCCGGGCTTTCACAACGCGATAACGGCCTATCGTGCCGGCGCATCGGGATTGGGTGTGACCGTGGGCGTTATCGATTCCGGGATTGATCCCAGCAGCCATGAATTCACTGGTCGCATTCATGCGCAGTCGGGCGATGTCACGGGCGCAGGCAGGCCGCTTGGCGACGATGATGGTCATGGGACGGAAGTCACCCGCGTGCTGGCCGCTGCCAAGGATGATCGCGACGTCCACGGCATCGCCTTTGACGCGACGATTTTGGCATTGCGGGCAGACCAAGCCGGAAGCTGCACCACCGCCGCGCCCGGTGAGGATGAGGCGCAATGCGCGTTTTTTGACTCCGCGATTGCAGCAGGCGTGGACCGCGCCATCGACAATCGCGCGCGTGTTGTAAATATATCTCTGGGCGGTGCAGGTGGCGCAAGTGCCACGCTTCGCGCGGCGATCAACCGCGCGACTCAGGCGGGCATCATCATCGTCGCTTCGGCTGGTAATGAAGGTAATGATGCAGTGCCCGCGTTCGACCCGAACAATCCAAGCCCATTTGCCCAGGCATTGTTGGCCAATGGTAACGGCCTGGTCATCATCGCTGCGTCGGTTGACGATCAGGGCGTGATTTCGAATTTCAGCAACAAGGCTGGCGTTTCGCAGGCGTCGGTTTTGTCCGCACTGGGGCAGGGCATCTGCTGCGAATATCGGAATGACGCGATTTACCGGTTCGACCAAAATGGTCAGACAATCACCCGCGTTTTCAACGGCACATCATTTTCCGCGCCACAAATTGCCGGTGCCGCAGCATTGCTTGCGCAGGCTTTCCCGAACCTGACGGGTTCGCAAATCGTCAATCTGCTGCTGACGTCCGCACGTGATGCTGGTGACCCCGGCACCGACGCAATTTATGGCCGCGGCATATTGGATATTGCGCGCGCCTTTGCGCCGGCCGGAACGACGTCATTGGCGGGCACGACAACCGTGGTTCCGCTTTCGGGCGATGGTGGCACAACAAGTGGCCCGATGGGCGATGTTGCGATGTCCAATCGTCCCGTGAACGCGGTGATCGTGGATAGCTATGGTCGTGCCTATGACATCGACCTTGCGCATGGTTTGAATGCCACTGCGCCCCGGTTGCGGTTAACGCCTGCGCTTATCCATCAGGACCGATCGGTCAGCGCGGTTCATGGCACAACCCAAATTGCATTTTCGATCAGCGACAGCGGCGTTGGTACAGCCAGCATATTGCCGCTCGCGCTTTCGGACGGGCAAGCGCGACAAGCGCGGTTTTTGGCGGGCCGGGTCAGCGCAGATATTACGAAAGATACCCGCTTTAGCTTGGGCATCCGGCAAACGGCCGCCAATCAGGTCGCGGCCTTGCAAGACATGACCAGCAGCGCCTTTTTGACCGCTGGTGAGGCACGGATGGAGGGCGGCTTTGAACGCCAGCCGGGCAATTCCTTTGCCCTGCGACAGAAATTGGGTGCTTTCGGGCTGACGGGCAGCGTCGAACATGGCGACGCCCGTCTGTATGAAGGTGCCGGCGACGAATATCTCCGCCGCGGTACGCGCGGATATCCCTATGCAACATTAGGGCTCTCGCTGGATCGGAAGATCGGGCCGGCCAGACTGGCGCTGGGTGCCAATTGGATGCGGGAGGATGAAACCATCCTCGGTGCCCGTTTTGCCAACTTCATCGGTCGCGGCGGTGCGCGCAGCCTGTTCATCGACGGCAATATGGAAGCGACCTTGGGGCAGGATTGGTCCATCGGCACCAGTTGGCGGCAAGGGTGGACCTATGCCAATGCGGGGTCGACACTGACTGGACAAAGCCTGCTGAAGAGCAACGCATTCTCCTTTGACGTCACACGGGCCAACGCATTTGCATATGGCGACCGGCTGGCGTTTCGGTTGGCCCAACCGCTGCGCGTCACCAGCGGTGGCCTCGCGCTGAATGTGCCTGTTGCCTATGATTATGCGACGCTTACGCCGACATTCGGCATCAGACGCTTCAGCCTTGCGCCACAAGGGCGCGAGATCGCGAGCGAGCTTGCGTGGATATTGCCAATAAGCGGCGGCTATGTCTCATCAAACCTGTTCTGGCGACAGGAACCGGGGCATTTTAAACGCGCGCCGGATGACATCGGCGTGGCGTTCCGGCTGCAGTTCGGTTTTTAAACCGTAAAGCTTTCGCCGCAGCCGCAACTGCCGGTGGCGTTGGGATTATTGAAGACAAAGCCAGCGGCAAATTCATCTTCGACCCAATCCATGATGGATCCGACGAGATAGAGCACCGAGCCGCCATCGATATAGAGAACGCCGCCGGGTGTTTCGATTTTTTCATCGAAGGCGATGGCTTCGGACACATAGTCGACCGAATATGCGAGGCCCGAACAGCCCCGGCGCGGCGTGGACAGCTTTACGCCAATCGCGCCTTCGGGTGCCTTGGACATCAGCTCGGCAATCCGCGCTTCCGACGCGGGCGTCAGGATGACTGCAGCGGGGCGAACGCGGGTCTTTACATCGGTCATAACATTCCAAGCTCCAGACGGGCTTCATCGGTCATATTGGCTGGCGACCATGCCGGTTCCCAGACCAAATTTACTTCAGCATCACCAATGCCCGGTACTGCGCCAACGCGCAGTTCAACTTCGCCCGGCATAGATTCCGCCACCGGGCAATGCGGGGTCGTCAGTGTCATCGACACGAGCGCATGGCCGTCATTGATCTCGACATTGTAAATCAGGCCAAGGTCGTAAATGTTCACCGGAATTTCCGGGTCGTAAATTTCCTTAAGCGCGGCAATGACCGCTTCGTACAAATCGCCGTCGGGTTCGCCCGGTGATGGCGCAGTAGGTTTCTGCGCGAGAAAGCCCTCCAGATAATCCTTCTTACGGGCCAATGTCTCGCCAGGCGTTTCGACGGCGTTTTCGACGCGCGCACGGGGCGGCTTTTCGACGCTATCAACTTCTTCTATCCGGATGTTCTCGTTCATCCAAAAATCCTTTTCACCCGTTCCAGCCCGCGCACCAGCGCTGCGACATCATTTTCGTCATTATAAATACCAAAGCTCGCCCGCGCAGTGGCGGGGATGCCCAGATGGTCCATCAGCGGTTGTGCACAGTGATGGCCGGCACGAATCGCGACATTTTCTTCGTCCAATATCGTGCCGATATCGTGCGGATGGATGCCCTCCATGCTGAAGGACACGATGCCAGCGGACTTTTCCGGACCGTATAAGGTGACCGAATTGATGCCACGCAAGGCGTCGCGCGTTTGCGCGGCGAGCGCACTTTCATGCGCAAATATCGCTTCAGGACCAAAGCTGTCGATAAAATCGATCGCGGCGTGCAGGCCGATCACCTCGATAATCATCGGGGTGCCCGCTTCAAACCGCGATGGCGCCGGGGCGTAGGTCGTCTTTTCAAAGGTCACACGATCAATCATTGCACCGCCGCCTTGCCATGGCGGCATGGAATCCAGCGTTTCCGCCTTTGCCCACAACACACCAACGCCGGTTGGGCCGTATAATTTGTGGCCGGACATGACGTAAAAGTCGCAGTCCAGCTCGGCCATGTTCAACCGCATGCGTGGCGCCGCCTGACAGCCATCGAGCATGAGCTTGGCACCAACAGCATGTGCAGCCTTGGCCGCACGCTTTACGCCAAGGACCGACCCAAGCACATTGGACACATGCGCGAGCGCGACGAGCTTATGTTGTTCAGTCAGGTTCGCTTCCAGCCAGTCGAGGTCAATTAGGCCATCGTCGGTCAGCGGGCAGACGTCGATATGCGCGCCGACCTTTTCCGCCAGCATCTGCCACGGCACGATATTGCTATGATGCTCCAATTGGCTGAGCATGATGCGGTCGCCAGCGTTCAGATGGGCGGGCCCCCAGCTTTGCGCGACCAAATTGATGCCCTCGGTCGCGCCGCGCACGAACACGACTTCGTTCGGCGATGCTGCGCCGATGAAGCGCGCCACGCGCTCGCGCGCCGCCTCAAACGCGACAGTCATATTGGCCGAGCGGGCATAGACACCGCGATGGACGGTGGCATAATCGGCGCCACCGGCACGCATCATCGCGTCGAGCACGACCTGCGGTTTTTGCGCCGTCGCGGCGGTGTCGAGATAATGCCAGTTGTTCGCCAGGCCGGGAAATTGGTCGCGAAGGGCGGTGGTGGTCACACCAAATCCCCCAATTTAGCCAGCGCAGCCTCAATCAGCATCGCCTCATCTGCCGCGCCTTCAAACACGCCCGCGACAAAGGCCTGCAACATCAGCTTCTTTGCTTCGGCAGGGGTAATGCCGCGCGCTTGCAGATAGAAAAGTCCCATGGCGTCCAACTCGCCAATCGCGCAGCCATGGGCGCATTTGACGTCGTCGGCGTAAATTTCGAGTTCGGGCTTGGCGTTGGCCGTCGCGCTGCGATCCAGCAGCATCGCTTTGACGGACTGCACGCTGTCGGTTTGCTGGGCATCGCGTGCCACGGCCACTTTGCCAAGATAGGTACCGGTCGCCGTACCCGCCAAGACGGAGCGGACAATCTGCGATGACGTCGCGCCGGGTTCGGCATGGGTAACGGTGGTGATGACCTCCAGCGTTTGCGTGCCGCCACCAATTTGCACCGCGCCAAGTTTGAAATCAGCGCCCTCGTGAAGTGTAACGTTCAACTCCACCCGCCCATAATCGCCGCCTGTATTCAGCACATGGATGGCGGCGGTGGCGCCTTTGCCAATCGCGATGTCCAATTGATGGATGGTGCCGCTGTCCTGAATAATCGTCCGCGCAAAGGTTCCACCCGCAGGGACGATGATGCTTTCGGGCGCAGGCAATGGCCACGCCCGCGCCAGCGCATCAATATCGCTGTAACGCCAAGCTTCGTCATGCCGCGTTGGGAGAACAGTCATCGCTGCGCCCACCTCTCTGCGGCCTTTGCGCCTCTGCGTGAACCAATTGTTTTTGCACGCAGAGGCGCAGAGGTCGCAGAGAAAAAGAGAGTAATGCCTGCGGCGCTCATGCCGCCAATTCCTTATATCCGTCACGCTCCAGCTCAAGCGCGAGGTCGGCACCGCCGGTCCGCGTGATGCGGCCACCGTCGAGGACATGCACAAAGTCGGGTTTCACATAATCGAGCAGCCGCTGATAATGGGTGATCAACAGCACAGCCTTGTCCGGCTTGCGCATGATGCGGTTGATGCCATCGCCCACCGTGCGCAGCGCGTCGATGTCGAGGCCGCTGTCGGTTTCGTCGAGGATCGCGAGCGCCGGGTCGATGATACCCATCTGTACCATTTCGTTGCGCTTCTTCTCGCCGCCGGAAAAGCCGACATTCACCGGGCGCTTGAGCATCTCCATATCCATGCCAAGCGCGCCTGCCTGTTCGCGTGCGACCTTCAGGAATTCACCACCGGTCAGCGGCGCCTCACCGCGATATTTGCGCTGCGCATTGAGCGCCTCGCGCAGGAACTGGACGTTCGATACGCCGGGAATTTCGACCGGATATTGAAAGCCCAAGAACAGACCGGCGGCGGCGCGCTCATGCGGTTCGAGGGCGAGCAAATCCTGCCCGTTGAAGGTCACCGAACCCTCGGTCACCTCATAACCGGGGCGTCCCGAAAGCACATAACCCAGCGTCGATTTTCCCGCGCCATTCGGACCCATGATCGCATGGATCTCGCCCGCGTTCAGCGAGAGCGTGAGGCCCTTAAGGATAGGCTTGTCGCCAACATTGGCGTGGAGGTTATTTATTTGGAGCATATGACGTCTGTTTTTCCGTTAAATCGTTTTGCGTTTGAGAGGCGAAAATGCCTCACCCCACGCTCCCCTCAAGGCTAATGCCCAACAACTTCTGCGCCTCAACCGCGAATTCCATCGGCAATTGCTGCAGCACTTCTTTGGCAAAGCCGTTGACGATCAGCGCGACCGCTTCTTCGGCATTCAGGCCGCGGGCCATTGCGTAGAACATCTGGTCGTCCGAAATCTTGCTGGTCGTCGCCTCATGCTCGATCTGCGCGCTTGGGTTGCGAACTTCGATATAGGGGACAGTGTGTGCGCCGCTCAAAGACCCGAGCAGCAGCGAGTCACATTGGGTGAAGTTGCGCACGCCCTCTGCATTTGGCGCAACGCGCACCAGCCCGCGATAGGTGTTGTTGCTGTGTCCGGCGCTGATACCCTTGCTGACGATGGTTGAGCGCGAACCCTTGCCATTGTGGATCATCTTGGTGCCGGTGTCGGCCTGCTGGTGATTGTTGGTCACCGCGACCGAGTAAAATTCGCCGACGCTGTTTTCGCCGTTCAATACGCAGCTTGGATATTTCCATGTCACCGCGCTGCCGGTTTCCACCTGGGTCCAGCTCACCTTGCTGTTCCGTCCCTGACACAATGCGCGCTTGGTGACGAAGTTATAGATGCCGCCTTTGCCTTCCGCGTCGCCGGGATACCAGTTTTGCACGGTCGAATATTTGATTTCGGCATCGTCCAGCGCGACCAGTTCGACCACGGCTGCGTGCAGCTGATTCTCGTCGCGCATCGGCGCGGTGCAGCCTTCGAGATAGCTGACATAGCTGCCCTTATCAGCGACGATCAATGTCCGTTCGAACTGCCCGGTATTTTCCGCGTTGATACGGAAATAGGTGGACAGCTCCATCGGGCAGCGCACGCCTTCGGGGATGTAGACGAACGTCCCGTCGGAAAAGACCGCGCAATTGAGCGTGGCGAAATAATTGTCGTGCATCGGCACAATCTTGCCGAGATATTTGCGGACGAGGTCAGGATATTCCTTAATCGCTTCCGAAATGCTGCGGAATATAACGCCAGCCCGCTCCAATTCAGCGCGGAAGGTCGTGGCCACCGACACGCTGTCAAATACGGCATCAACCGCAACGCGGCGTTGGGGCAAGCCGCCATCTTCGCCGCCTTCGACACCGGCAAGCAATTTCTGCTCGGCAATCGGAATACCCAGCTTTTCGTAAACGCGCAGGATTTCGGGATCGACCTCGTCCAGTGAATTCAGCTTTGGCTTCGCCTTGGGCGCGGCATAATAATAGGCGTCCTGATAATCGATGGGGGGGACATTGAGCTTTGCCCAATCCGGCGCTTCCATCGTTTTCCACATGGCAAAGGCCTTAAGCCGCCATTCCAGCATCCATTCGGGCTCATTCTTCTTTGCCGAAATGAAGCGAACGGTATCTTCGTTCAGGCCCTTTGGCGCGAAATCGGTTTCGATGTCCGACGACCAGCCATGCTCATAATCGGCAACCTTTTCGGCGGCGTCCCACGCAGCCTTGTCTTTGATTTCAATATCGTCGGTCATCGCGTCAGTCCTGCCAAATTGATTTGCGCAAGCGCACCGCGCACAGCGTTGTTAACGACAGGCCAATGCGATTGGACGTGGCAGCTGCCTTCTTTCGCACAATGCTGACCCAAGGCGTGTTTATGCGTATCGCAGCACGCGGTCATCGCAATCGGGCCTTCGACAGCCTCGATAATATCGGCCAAGTTAATTGCCGCAGCAGGACGGGCAAGCGTGATGCCACCGCCTGTTCCACGTGCCGAACGCAATAGGCCCGCCTTAGTCAACATGCTCACCAGCTTTTGAGTCGTGGGCAGCGCAAGGCCGGTTTCGGTCGCAAGGTCCGTCGCAGATACGCGCGCAGAGCCGCAATGGCGCGAAGCCGCGCTCATAACCACCACTGCATAATCTGCCATATTCGACAAACGCATAACAACGTCCCTAATCAGATAAATTTACTCCGATTGGGGGCAGATGGTCCTTTTATTCGCGGAAATCAACCCAGAAAGGATTCGATGTCGCGGCAGCTTTCCTTGCTCAGCCACAAGCGCATCACTTTTGCATTGTTGCTGTCCAACATGCCCGGCGTGCGTCCCGCGAATTGGCGGATTTCACGGATCATATGCGGCTGATCATAAAAGGCAGATTCGAACTGCGACCGCATTTCTGCCGTCGCGGTTGGATCCACCATGACAGTTGCTGCCCGCAGCGCGCGATATTTGCGCATCAACGGCTTTGGCGCGCACCCGAAATATCTCTTGATAAGGCGCGCGGCGGTGCTCCGCGACATGTCGATTTTGCTGTAAAGCTGATCGATGTCCGGATAAAAATCGCTTGATACCCAACGATTGACTGTCTTTATCATTTGAACATGGGAGTTCGGGATTGGCCGCAGACGCGCGAGCAAAAAGCACGTGACTTCATCGACAATCTGCGAAAGCCGCATCGTGCCGTCCGCGTAGCCTGCGGTAATAGCTTGGGCGAGGGTTTCGATTTCCGGGCCAAATAATTCAGATGCCGGCACCGCCCTGTCCGCGTACTGATTGGCAGGCTGGCCAGTGAGCGCGACAAAACCGAGCGGCGAAAGCGCAAATCCGAGATTGTAAAAAGGGCCGTTGAAGGTGAATTCCGCAGCACCAAGGCCCGGCCCGATAATCGCTGCCTGATGTACGGGGACAGTTGGTTCGCCCTGAATCTGCAAGTTGGCGCTGCCTTTTAGCAAGAACAGCAGCTGCCCCAATGTTGCCGGCATTTGGTCGGTAAGGCGCAATTCCTCGGACCGGAAAAAAAAGACATGCGTGACAAAGGGCGCGAGCGCAGCAGGGGAAACAAATTGTGTAAATTTCATGCTATCGGGTGATAGCTCAGCGTCATCCTCCAGAACGTGGTTTGAAACTTTTTGCCCACTTATGTGGTTGTCATACATTGCCTTTTTTACCCCGTTCAATCTGAACTTTATTCCATATGCACTTCTGAGCATTCACGATATTTAACAGGTACTTAATTCCCAAAAGCGTTTGTTGGATCGGACCTGGATCCAATGGCATACACGCCTGACGCACCAACGGATCCGGGCAGTTCGCCGAGCGGTTCAATGCTGATATCGGGTGCCTGTGCTTTCATCATCATCGCCGCTGAAGACGTTGCGACGGCACTGCCGTTTGATGCGGATTGGACGAGCCGGGTTAGGTTATCGGTGATAGCTTGCGCGGGGCTATCGTCGTCAGATACAGAGACGTCAAAGGCAATGCGGGCATCAGAAGCAGCAGAGAGCAACGCGTTCATTAAGCCACTGGCATCGCCAGGCTGCGTGTCGCGGCTGATATAATATTCTCCAACTTGTTCCCATTGCACGGCATCACTGGCCAATGGCGCGTCCGTCGCAATACAAAAATGGCAACTGCCGCGCGGCATATCATGACCCGCGGGTGCGGTGGCGCTTCGGGCTACAGTCACTGCGGGCGTCGATGAAGACGTAGGTGTCAGGCTGCCGTCGGATACTTCAAACGGCGCATGCGTGCTTTCCAGACGCTGGGCATTGTCAATTGCGCGTCCCTTTGCAACTTGAGCCGCAAGCATGATGGCGGCATGTGACATTTGTTTCCCAGATTCGATGGTCTCCACAGAAGAAGCTTGCGCCCAAAGACTGTCAAACCGGTCGAGCCAAGTGTCGCCATAAGGCGCAACGGACTGGGCTTTGAACACCGACGGAATGGTCGGAATGACAATATGCAATTCGCCACCTGCGTTTCGGATCGCTTCGGCAATCATGATGTCTGCGCCAGCCGCCAATGCGCCAAACGCAAATCCGGCGCTGATGTCGCTTAAGCCATTGGCGATGCTGCCCGCGGCAAGATGGTCATCGGGGGCTAGGCCCATTAAACCTGAAAAATATACGCTTTTGGGCGGTGCGAAAGGTGCGAGCCAGCTATCATTTTCGCGGCGATGACGCAGAACGCTGCGCAACTGCCGAAGTGTCGTTGCGTGGTCCTCCCACGCATGCGGCGCATGCCGCACGCCTGACCTGAGCGTTGTTTCCGCTTTATCGCGATCGCCCAATAGCAAATGCGCCTCTGCCTTTGTTGAGTCATGCCAATAGGCGGTTTCGCCACGACCTGCGCCCGTTTCAAGCAATGCCAAGACCTGGCTTGCCAACAACGCCATATGGTCACTTTGGCCCGCAAAAAATGACATGGTTGCCGCATTGATGAGCGGATAACTGTCGGGTTTCAACGCTGCGGAGTCCGCATAGGCCTTGGCGGATTGCAGAAACAGTCGTGCTGCAGCATCGCCTTGTGTTTTACGGGCCCTATCCTTCAGCAACCGGCCCTTCAGATTCAGAATGGCGGGGTCATTATTGATATTGTGCAAGCCAGCCGCGAGAAACGCCTCCCACGCTTTTTGGGCTGCACCAGCGCGTGCCAGTTTCAGAATGGGTAAGCTATCCTCACGCATCGGATAAAGGCGGGCCGCCCATATTTCCGGTATCAGGATCAATGATGATGGGAACCCAATTCAACTTTACCGTGCGCTTCGATGTCGCCATTTCAAGGTGAATATTCATTGCATACAGATAATAGGTTGAAGGATCGCGTTCGTTCACACCTGTAATGGCATTGCCATTTTCGTCGGTATTCCAAAAATCGATCAAATATGCCCTTTTGCCAAAAGTGCCTCCGCCCGGTGCAATGGATACGGCGCGCCGGTTAAAAAATGCGTGATTGGGCCTAATATGGGCTTTGGGGTCGTTGCCGCTGATCGGGACAAAGCGGATGATGTCGCTATCTTTTGACGAGAAACGAACGGCGTCATCCTTGTTATCGAGATAAATGACTACGACTTGCTGGCTCGCAAAGCTAAAATCTTCAAAATTCTCTTTGAATGCTTGGGCGCCGCCTCCGGCATAGCTTGCTTTGCTCATTGCCTTCAGGAGGGGTTCTGCCACGGCGACTATATCGGCGTTGGTCGGTTGCGGATTGGGTGCAGCAACATAGGCTTGCTTCACGGTCAGTGTACCATTGGGTTCGAACCGGATGTACACTGCGCAGATATGTTTCGGCCTGAAGTTTTTTACATTCCCTTCCGTCTCAGGCTCTGAATCGGTGGCGGGTTGGCCGAAAGCGTATCCTGCCCCGAACATTCTGACATATTCTGCCTGTTCGGTATCAGGGTTGTATATAGGGGTTGTTGCCATCGTTGCACCATGTGGTCCGAACGAGAGATGGTCTGGGATCATGCCTTATCCTTCCGTTCCAATATATGATGTCCAAATCTTCTTGGCTGCTTGTCTAAAGCTTGGTCCAAGCACTTCCATTTTCTGACGAATGCGGCGGGCCGCCGCCATGCTGGCTACATTGTCCTGACCCTGGAATTTTTGTGTTCGCGCCAAAAGCATCCAAAGCCTCAGCTCAGTCTCCATGACGGGCAAATTACCTTGTCCTGCAGCCAATATCGCGCTGCTGCCGGCAATAGATTTTTGAAGAAGCTGTTCTGCTGCGCGATATTGTTTGAGGGCGATATGCGCATCGGCCATTCCAATAAGCGCCCAGCTGCTGCGCAACGCATATTCGACATTGCGCGGATCAGATGCGGCCAGTTCTTGCATGAGTTGCGCTTCCGTTTTGCGCAGCGCCAAAACATCCTGAAAAGCGCCGAGGCGGGTTTTGACGTTCGCGGCCCAACCATAACGGTTGGCAAGATCTTGCTTTATTTTCCGGTTCGTCGGCTCAAGCGCGAGCGCCTTTTTCTCATAATCAATGGCCGCCATACAATGCCGTAATGCGACGGTCAGGTTGCCGCCATTGCGCACATATAGATCGCACAGATTGCCTTCGGAATAGCCAAGCTCCATCTGGCTTCGAACGCTATTGGGTTCGACCTTTGCCAACCGCCCGGCCAAATCGCGATATGCATTCCAGTGCCGCAATGCGGTTTGTCTGTCCCCGCGTAGCAAGGCGCTTTGGCCGACGTAAAATGCGCTTTGGGCATGTCCAAAAATGCTGTCGGACGATTTAGGCGTCAGCGCCAGCAATGCAGCGGTGGTCCGGTACGCCTCCAGATATTTCCGCTCGGCCAATTCGGGGCGCCCGGCAACGGTATCGTCTTCCCCCATCGCCAATATCACCCGCGCGCGGCGTTCCAGGCTTTCAGGCGGGAGCGACGCCAAGTCGCCTTGCGCGCGATAATGTTCAAGTGCTTCCGCATTCACCACGGTCATAGCGTCGGGCCTGCCAACCCCGCGCAATGTTTCGCGCAAGTCCGTCAGCATGAATTCGACCAGCCCTTCTGCCGCAGCGCGCTGACGCGCTGCTTCGTTTCGGGCGTGAAGGGCAAATATCGTCATTGCACCCATGATTATCACTGCCGCTATCGCAACCACCGTGATGGCCATCACGCGACGGAGTTTTCTTTGGGCATCGCGCTGGATCAACGCATCGAGTGGAACACCCGCAACGCCCGCAATGATTTTCAAAAGTCCAAGCTGTGGGCCATCTGCCTCGGCGCGCAAATCTGCAGCCAGAGGTTCATTGCCATTTAACAACAATTCGGCGGGAAATGCCTCCTGCGGATGTCCGGAAATGATTGCCGGCAAGATAGGCTTTCCAGGATGAAGTTCCCGGAACAGCGCAATTTCGGCGGCGACCCAACGCGAGTTTGCCGCAGCGGGCGAACATACAACGATGAGGCACTCGGCGCGTGAGATCGCGTCTCGTATTGCCGCGGACAGACTGGTCCCGGCCGCCAGATCGTCACGGTCGCGAAATATGGGCCCTAATGTTCGCGTGCTGTTTGCATGCGCCGCCGCGACTTGCTTGGGTAATCGGTAACGTTCAAGCTTTTGCTGCAGTCTTGCCGCCGCGGCCATATCGTCATGACTATAACTGATGAATGCACTGAACCGGCCATATGTATTATCGGCCGAATTTTCTGCCTGATCTCGGAATCGCATCGCCCCTCCGCTGTGGCGTAACGCGCTGAGACTACACGATATCGTTTTGGATTAAATGGTTTTATTCTCGTAATTTGCCGGCGACGTAACTTTCCAAATTCTGTGTTTCTTCAGCAGAAAACCGCAGGCCCAGCTTGCTGCGCCGCCATAGGATATCGCTGGCGGAGCGGGCCCATTCCTTGCCGATCAAATAGTCGACTTCGCGCGCATACAGTCCGTGGCCAAAATGCGTGCCGAGATCCGCGATGGAGTGGGCATCGGCCAAAATTGATCGCGTCAGCGTACCATAGCTGCGCACCCAGCGGTGGGTGAGCGAGGCAGGCAGAAACGGGTATGCGCGCTGCAGTTCATCCGCCAAGTTATCGGCGCCATCGGTCGGAAAATCGCCACCCGGAAGCGGCTGTTGGAGCGTCCAGCTTCGTCCATCGAGAATAGGCATATATCCAGCGAGCTTCTTGACCGCGCTTTCTGCCAAATGGCGGTATGTTGTAATTTTGCCGCCGAAGACAGATAGGATCGGCGCTTGCCCATCGGCATCAACGTCGACTTCGAAATGGTAACCGCGCGACGCGGTTTCGGGCTTGCCCGACCCGTCATCGACCAGCGGACGAACACCGGCGTAAGCGTAAATGACGTCCGCCGCAGTGATGGTTTGTTTGAAATAGGCGCCAGCGGATTCGCAAATATAATCGATTTCCTCGGGCGTCGCGATAATGTCATCGAGCGAACCTTTGTGATCGGCATCGGTCGTGCCGATCAGGGTGAAATCATCCTCATACGGAATGGCGAAGAAGATCCGGCCATCGGGATTTTGGCAGAAATAAGCCTGCGGCGTATCGAACATTTTGCGCACCACGATATGTGACCCGCGCACAAGCCGGATGGTTTCGGCTGCGTTGCGTTGACGCCCGGTGGTGCGCGCAAGCAGTTCAAGCACCGCTGGTCCTGCTGCGTTGGCAACGGCGCGCGCCTTGATGGGCGGCTGCCCTGCAATTTCGATATGCCAAATGCCATCGCGCCGTTCGATGTGTGTGACTTCGCTATGCGTGCGGATTTCTGCGCCATGTTGCGCGGCGTCCATGGCGTTAAAGATCACCAATCGGGCGTCATCGACCCAGCAATCGGAATATTCAAACGCAGTTGTGAATTGCGGCTTCAGCGGCTTACCGGCGGGTTCAGACGCAAGCTTTACGGTGCGGGTCGCCGGAAGCAATTTGCGGCCGCCAATATGGTCATATAAAAACAGGCCCAAGCGAACGAGCCATGCGGGCCGAATGCCCTTTTGATGCGGCAGGATAAAGCGCAGCGGCCAAATGATGTGCGGCGCAATGGCCCACAACCGCTCGCGCTCAATCAACGATTCCCGCACCAGCGCGAATTCATAATGCTCAAGATAGCGCAGCCCGCCATGGATTAGTTTTGTCGATGCAGAGGATGTGCCGCGCGCAAGATCACCGCGCTCGAGCAAGACCACCTTTGCGCCCCGCCCGGCTGCGTCGCGCGCAATGCCCGCACCGTTTATGCCGCCGCCGATTACGGCGAGGTCAAAAATTGGCTGGCTCATAAAAATCCCCATGCAAAGGTCGCCGCGGCGATGAAAGCGGTAAAAGTGGCAAGCATGACGGGCAGCATCGCTTTCCAGCCTTGCCCGAGTAACAGATCAAGCCGTGACCGCATAGCTGTTGCGGTAACGGCGAACAAGAGCATCGCCTTGGATGCCAGCAGGCCATATTCGGCCACCCACTTCGGTGCATCGACAAGCGAGTTGACGGCAACCACCGCGAAGAAGGCGATGATGAACCATGGCAGTTTCAATTTCGCAGCAAGGCTTTTCGGTTGGCCATTGCCCGAACCGATGGCGAGGCCAATCAGCGCCACTGCGGGGGCCAGCAAGGCCACGCGCGACAGCTTTACGATGGTAGCCGTTTCACCCGCGGATTGGGAAAAGCTATAGCCACCGCCGAGCGATTGCGCGACATCATGTATCGCAGCGCCCATCAGGAAACCCGCCTGACGATCCGTAAAGGCAAGCTGCGCCGCGATCAGGGGATAAAAGGACATGGCGATAGCACTGGCGAGTGAAACGCCCACCAACGTCAGCGTGAATTGGTTCTGGTTCAGCCGTTCGCGGCCAATAACGGCGTAAATAGCCAAGGCAGCTGATGCGCCGCAAATTGCCGTTGCGCCGCCCGCAAGCCAGCCTGCATAATTGCTTTGCCCAGCTATTCGTGCGCCGAATAGGCCCGCACCCATCACCAGTGCCATGATGCACACCAGCCCCAGAAACGCGAGTGCCCCCAAACCGCCAATCTGCATGACGGTGACCTGAGTCCCCAGCAGAACGATGCCCCACCGCAAACAAGAGGTGCCGCAGAAATCGAGGCCGGGGTGAACCTTTTGCTCAGCCGACACAAAATTGAGCGCCAAACCCAGCAGAAGCCCGGCCAATATGACGGGCATGGCATAATGTTCAGAGAACCAAGTCGCTGCGACCGATGCGATACCAACGACAGCAAGGCCCGGGAACAATGCGCGGATCATCAATCGTTTGCGCGGTGCCGGATTGTCCTCAGCAAGATATGTCTCGCCATACAGGTCAGCGATATAATTCGCGTTTATGTCTTGCGGTGTCATATGGCCTTCTATAGGCAGATGCATCAGAAGTTCCAGCATAAAGCAGGACTTGGGAGAGGATTCAATGGCCGACACCGAGATCGCAAAGTCCGGCGATGCCGCACGCTATATCCGTTACGGACTCATTGCCCTTTTGTTTTTCGGCACGGCGCTCAATTATCTCGACCGACAGGTTCTCGCACTTCTGAAACCCACATTGCAGGTTGAGTTTGGTTGGACTGACCGTGAATTTGGCCATTTCGGATCGGCATTTCAAATTGCCACAGCTGTGGCTTTGCTGGGCGTCGGGTGGTTTATTGACCGGTTCGGCGTGCGTTGGGGCTATGGTTTGGCCGTTGCGATATGGAGCTTGGCGGGCATGGGACATGCTTTTGCCAGTTCGGTTGGGCAGTTTGTCGCAGCACGCGTCACCTTGGCTGTGGCAGAGTCGGTCAATACGCCGGCGGCGATGAAATCCGCCGCCACATATTTGCCCATTCGGGAACGATCCATCGGTATCGGCGTGATTAACAGCGCGTCCAATATAGGCGCAATTCTGGCGCCGCTGACCGTGCCATGGATTGCCATCATGTACGGCTGGCGCGAGGCGTTTATTATCACTGGTGCGCTCGGCTTTGTCTGGCTGCTTTTCTGGTGGCTCGGCACGAGCAAGCTTCAGCCATTGGGAACAGCCGCGCCAACCATCGCCAATCCAGCAGACAAAGGCCCGCCATGGCGTGAACTGTTGAAGGAACGGCGGACATGGGCCGTGGCAGGCGCAAAGCTGCTCACGGACCTTGTCTGGTGGTTCATATTGTTTTGGGCGCCAGATTTCTTTGCGCGGCAATTTGGACTGGGGCAGGCTGAAATAGGCGCGCCCACGGCAATCGTATATGCGCTGGCGGCGGTGGGCGCCTTGACCAGTGGCATATTGTTCCCGATCCTGTTGGGTAAGGGAATGACACCAAATGCAGCGCGCAAAAGCTCCATGCTTTTTTACGCTTTGCTGATTTTACCCATTCCCTTGGCCCTGCAAGCACCAAATGAATGGGTTGCGGCGCTGATCATCGGGCTGGCACTTTTCGCGCATCAGGGTTTTTCGACCAATATTTTCGGCATGACAGCAGATATCGTTCCCGCCCGTCAGGTCGGCAGCGTGATCGCAATTGGGGCTTTGGTCGGTAATTTGAGCGGCGCGGCCATGCTTGAATTCGCTGGCTGGTCGCTTGATGCAGGCCTTGGCTACACGCCGATGTTCGCAATCTGTGCAAGCGCCTATTTACTGGCGTTGCTGTGGATTCACATCATGCAGCCAAGGCTGGTTGTGGTAAATGACGCCGACTGATTAGCCAGCCTTGGCCAGGCCTTCTGCGTCGACAATTGCTTGCAGTTCGCCCGCTTCGAACATTTCCATCATAATGTCCGAACCACCAAGGAACTCGCCCTTGACGTATAATTGCGGGATTGTTGGCCAATCGCTATAATCTTTGATGCCCGCGCGGATTTCCATATCCTGCAAGACGTCGACGCTTTCATAAGCGACATTCAGATGGTCAAGAATGGCGATCGCCTTGCTGGAAAATCCGCACTGCGGAAACAATGGCGAACCTTTCATGAAAAGGACGACATCATTGCCTTTGACGATCTCATCGATCCGTTCGTTAACGCTCATTTCAATACTCCAATAATCAGGGAATGGCTGTTGTCAGCTGAAGGGCATGCAAGACACCGCCCATGCGTCCGCCCAAAGCGTCATACACCGCCTTGTGCTGTTTTACGCGCGGCATTCCGCGAAAGCTTTCGCTGACGACGCGCGCGGCATAATGGTTGCCGTCGCCCGCAAGGTCAGTGATTTCAACAAGCGCATCGGGAAGGGCGGCCTGAATCATTTGCTCAATTTCGTGCGCATGCATGGCCATTATGCAGGCTCGATAAATTGACGGCGGGCTTCCACCATTTTGTCTTCGAGCGCAGCGCGGATCATCGCGTCATCCACGTCGATACCGGCCGATGTCAAATCGCCAAGCAGTTTACGTATAACGTCTTCGTCGCCCGCTTCTTCAAAGTCCGCCTGCACGACCGATGTCGCATAGGCTGTGGTTTCTTCGGGGGTCAGGCCCATTTTTTCGGCTGCCCACTGTCCCACCAGCTTGTTGCGGCGGGCGGTAATCTTGAACAATAGGTCCGCATCATGTGCGAACTTGTTTTCAAAGGCTTTTTCGCGATCGTCGAAAGTCGTCATCATGCCGTTCCATTTTGCTGTTGTTCAAAGATAATGCCTGCATCGTCGCGCAACAAGGCCGGTCGTGTTAAATGTGTACGACCAGTTTTCCAACAGCTGCCCGATCACCCAACCGTGCGATTGCTGTTCCGGCGTCCGCAAGTGCGAATGTTTCCGAAATGCGCGGCTTGATCTTGCCCGCTGCATATAAGTCAAACAGCTCGGCTATGTTGGCATGATTTTTCTGCGGCGTACGGGCCGCAAAGGCGCCCCAGAAAACGCCGCACACGTCGCAGCTTTTCAACAGTGTGAGGTTTAATGGCAATTTCGCGATCCCGGCTGGAAAGCCAACAACGAGAAACTTGCCTTCCCATGCAATCGACCGGACGGCAGGTTCGCTATAGTCGCCACCCACGGTGTCATAAATGATGTTGTATCCGTCCCGGCCAGCGGCCGTTTTGAACAGTTCGGCAACAGCCTTGGACTGGTCCTTGTCGAACGGTTGGTGCGGATACACGACCACTTCGTCAGCGCCTGCTTCGCGCGCAATGTCTGCCTTTGCCTCGCTGGAGACACCGGCGACCACACGGCCGCCAAATGCCTTGGCCAGTTCAATCGCCGAAATCCCGATGCCGCCTGCGCCGCCAAGCACAAGGACATTATCGCCGGATTTCATATGGCCGCGATCCTTCAGCGCGTGGATGGACGTGCCATAGGTCATCAACAAAGCTGCGCCATCGTCAAAGGACATGGCGTCAGGCATTTTGAAGCAATTGAACGCGGCGACCGCGACTTTTTCGGTCAGACCGCCATTGCCACATAGGCCAATGACGCGGTCGCCAATGGCAAAGCCGGTCACGCCTTCGCCAATCGCTTCGACTGTGCCCGCAATTTCTCCGCCCGGCGCAAAGGGGCGCTCAGGTTTGAATTGATAGAGGTCGACAATCATCAGCGTGTCGGGAAAATTGATTGAACAGGCCTTTACAGCAACCACAACCTGACCGGGGCCAGCGGTGGGTTCAGGCAGTTCGCCCATGACAAGTGTTTCTGGGCCGCCGCTTGCGGTCGATAATAAAGCGCGCATGTCTCTCTCCTAAACGGGGTTTGGCGCCAGCCAGGGCCGGTCCGCAGATAATTTGGCTTCGTACACCGAAATCGCGTCGCTGCTTTTCAGCGTTAGGCCGATTTCGTCTACACCGTTAATCAGGCAATGTTTACGGAACGGATCGATTTCAAATTCGAACCGGTCCTGAAACGGGGTGGTGACGGTTTGCGTTTCCAGATCGATGTGAATGTCATCGGTCCGCGCGACTTCCATCAACCGGTCAATCGCCGCCTGCGGAAGGACGATGGCGAGCAAACCGTTCTTGAACGCATTGCCCGAAAATATGTCCGAAAAGCTCGGCGCAATCACCGCTGATATGCCCATATCGGCCATGGCCCACGCCGCATGTTCGCGGCTCGATCCGCAACCGAAATTGTCGCCAGCAATCAATATCGGCGCACCGGCATATTCCGGGTCGTCAAATACGTTGCCCGGGACCGCGCGCAAGCTTTCGAATGCACCCTTGCCCAGTCCAACTCGGCTAATGGTTTTAAGCCACACCGCCGGGATGATCACATCGGTGTCGATATTCTTCAAACCGACGGGATAGGCCCGGCCTTCAACACGGCTTATCGCTTTCATAATTTTAGTCCGTATCTGTCTTGGGCTGATTGTGCGTCATCGGTGCGACCTCAGGCTCAGGCGACAGCGGTTCCAGCTTCCCCTTTTTCTGGGTCAGACTGCGGCGTCCTGCGTAAATCAACGCCGCCATCAGTGCCGCCGAACCCACTGCAGCGCCAACCTTGGCTGTGGTCGACCATGTGTCGCCCTCATCGGATTTTTTATTGGTCATAAGCCTCTTCCTTGATGCCAACTGCTTTAGCTTCGGCATTTGTGACAAGTAAAGGGAATAGCTTCACCGGCACCGCCGCATAGGCCAGCGGTGCCGCGCACGCGTCACCCTTAACTGGCGAACTCCCGGACGTCGGTTAGCCTGCCGGTTACAGCAGCAGCTGCGGCCATTGCCGGGCTTACAAGATGGGTACGCGCGCCCGGTCCTTGACGGCCGACGAAATTCCGGTTGCTGGTCGATGCGCAACGTTCGCCGGGGGGCACCTTGTCCGGGTTCATCCCCAAACATGCCGAACAGCCCGGCTCGCGCCATTCGAACCCAGCGTCGGTAAATATCCGGTCCAGACCCTCGTCCTCGGCCTGTTGCTTCACAAGGCCACTGCCGGGCACGACAATCGCCCATTTGACATTTGCTGCCTTTTTGCGGCCTTTTAAGATTTCAGCGGCGGCGCGCAGATCTTCGATGCGGCTGTTCGTGCAGCTGCCGATGAAGATATTCTGCACTTCGATATCGGTCATCCGCGTGCCGGGCGTCAGCCCCATATAATCCAGCGATTTGCGCGCGGCTTCCTGCTTGGACGGATCGGCAAATGCGGACGGATCTGGCACTATGCCTGTAATCGGCAACACATCTTCGGGGCTGGTACCCCATGTGACGCTGGGTGCGATATCGGCGGCATCAATCGACACGACCTTGTCATATGTTGCACCCGGGTCGGTCGCGAGTGTGCGCCAATAGGCAACAGCTGCGTCCCAATTTGCGCCCGACGGCGCCATGGGTCGGCCCTTGATATAAGCAAAAGTGGTGTCGTCGGGTGCCACGAGGCCCGCACGCGCGCCATGTTCAATGGCCATGTTGGAAATGGTCAGCCGCCCTTCGACGCTGAGCGCGCGGATAACGGATCCGGTATATTCGATCACATGGCCGCTGCCGCCTGCGGCGCCAAGCACGCCCGTGATGTGCAGCACGACGTCCTTGGCGGACACACCTGCGCGCAATTCGCCCTCGACGCGTACTTCCATGGACTTTGAACGCGTCAGTTGGAGCGTCTGCGTCGCCAGAACATGCTCGACCTCAGACGTGCCAATGCCGAATGCCAACGCGCCAAGGCCACCATGGCACGCGGTGTGGCTGTCGCCGCACACAATCGTCGTGCCGGGAAGGGAAAAGCCCTGCTCTGGCCCGACAACATGGACGATGCCCTGCTTGGCATCGGAGGCATTTATATAGTCGATGCCGAACTCCGGCGCGTTTCGCTCCAGCGCTTCCAATTGCTGGGCGCTTTCGGGGTCTGCAATCGGGATCGGTTGTCCGTGGCTATCCAGACGCGCGGTGGTGGGCAGGTTGTGGTCAGGCACAGCCAATGTCAAATCGGGTCTGCGGACACGGCGTCCTGCCGCCCGTAGGCCTTCAAAAGCCTGCGGACTGGTCACTTCGTGCACAAGGTGGCGGTCAATGAAGATCAGGCACGTACCATCGTCGCGTTGTTCGACGACATGGGCGTTCCAGATTTTTTCGTACAGTGTTTGCGGTGTGGACATAATAAAAGTGCCATAGAACTGATTGCAGCGAAATCAAGTGAGGTGACAATCGTTGCACTTCAATATTCCGCCATTTGCGTATAATGGAAACAACATGAGCGTTATCAGCATCGTCCTCATTGTGCTTGGCACCGTCTTCGTCATGGAATGGGTGGCGTGGTCGAGCCATAAATATATCATGCACGGTTGGGGCTGGGGCTGGCATCGGGACCATCACGAGCCACATGATAATGCGCTGGAAAAGAACGATCTTTATGGGATTGTTGGCGCGGTTACGAGCATCTCCTTATTTGCGATTGGCAGCCCTTTGTTGCTCGGTGAAAGAGCTTGGGAGCCTGCGACGTGGATTGGCCTTGGCGTGCTATTTTACGGCATCATCTACACCGTGGTGCATGATGGCCTCGTGCATCAGCGTTACTTTAAATATGTGCCACGCAGTGGTTACGCCAAGCGGCTGGTTCAGGCGCATAAATTGCACCATGCCACCATCGGCAAGGAAGGCGGCGTCAGCTTTGGTTTCGTATTTGCGCGTGATCCTGCCAAGTTGAAGGCGGATCTCAAAAAACAACGCGAGGCCGGGACCGCGATCGTCCGCGACGCGGCGATTTAATAGGTCCTGACCCTAAGCGTCGGGCTTTCGCCAAATCCAGCCAAGACACAATATTGCAACGCCCAGTGGTATTAACGACCAAGGCAATGCCAACGTGATCATTCCAATCGCTATGCTGATGCCAAAGGCGACGGTTGCCGACCATTTGCCGCGCCTGCTCACCACCCCTTTTTCGCGCCAAGCAACAATATGATGCCCAAAGGCGGGATGATTCATCAAGCGGGCTTCAAGCGCCGGGCTGCTGCGCGCAAAGCAAAACGCCGCCAATATCATAAACGGAACGGTCGGCAGCAACGGCAGAGCGATACCAACGGTGCCCAGTACCAGTGCCGACAGCCCACCAATCAGCCAGAGCTGCCGCTGTATCAATATTGATGGACCGCTTTGGTCACATAATAGCTGTCGAGACCTTCGGGGCCGCCTTCGCTGCCAAAGCCGGATTCCTTTACCCCGCCAAAGGGCGCGTCAGGCATGGAAATGACAAAGCTGTTGAGGCCAACCATGCCGGTATCCAACGCATCGGCGACAAGGTTCGCCTGTCGTGCGTTTTCGGTGAAGGCATAAGCGGCAAGGCCAAAGGGCAGGCGGTTTGCCTGTTCAATCGCTTCGTCCAACGTCTTGAATGGCCGCATCAATGCAACGGGGCCAAATGGTTCATTGTCCATGACGTCTGCGGACATGGGAACGTCCGCGAGCACCGTGGGCTGAAAGAAATAGCCCTGTTCGCCGCGTGTGCCGCCCGCCAAAAGCTTCGCGCCTTTTGACGTTGCATCTTCCACGAGGGCAGCGATGGCCGAAGGCCGCCGCGCATTGGCCAGTGGCCCCATGGCCGTACCAGCATCCAAGCCGTTGCCGACCTGCACATTCTTCGTATGCGCGGTAAAGCCAGCGACAAAGCGGTCGTAGACGCCTTCCTGCACGTAGAAACGCGTTGGCGAAATGCACACTTGTCCGGCGTTGCGGAACTTGGTGGTCGCCGACAAGGTGATAGCCTTTTCAAGGTCGCAATCATCGAAAATGAGCACAGGCGCATGGCCACCCAATTCCATCGTGGTCCGCTTAACGCCGTCTGCCGCAAGCTTCAGCAAATGTTTGCCCACAGGCACAGACCCTGTGAAGCTGACCTTGCGGATGATCGGCGATGCGATCAGGTGGCGGCTCACCATATCGGGAACGCCATAAATCAACTGGGCAACATTGCCCGGAACGCCGCCGTCGATGACGCACTGCATGATGCCGCTTGTGCTTGCTGGCGTTTCTTCCGGTGGTTTGGCAATGATCGAGCAGCCCGCAGCGAGCGCTGCCGCCATTTTCTTGCACATCAAATTGACCGGGAAATTCCACGGTGAAAATGCGGCAACGGGTCCAACGGGCTGTTTCAGAACGATGGCGCGCTGCCCCGTCGGCCGGACGAGGACACGGCCATAGCTGCGCTTGGCCTCTTCGGCGAAATAATCAAACTGCGCGGCGCAGGAGAGAACCTCGGTCCGCGCTTCGGCGAGTGGTTTGCCCTGTTCGGTGGTGAGCAGAACGGCGATGCCCTCTGCCCGCTCACGGATGAGATCGGCAACCTTATGCAATATTGCGGCGCGGGCATTTACATCGACGCCGCGCCAATGTGCAAAACCCTGTGCTGTCGCGGCAAGCGCTTCATCGAGGTCTGCGGCGGTCGCCAGCGGCAGCTCAGCGAGCGTTTCGCCAGTGGCCGGATTTATGACGGTGTGACAATCGCGGCCTTCGCCCTTGCGCCAGCTGCCATCAATATAAAGGCCTAAATCGGTAGTATAGCTCATCGAATGTCCCGCAAATTTCTTGTCCGTTCCATGTAGGCGTCAGGTCGTGGGTTTGGAACCCCTTGCAAGCTTCAACAGCCAGAAAACCGGGAACCCAGCCAACAATAAAAATACGCCCCAGATCAACGCTTCGGCCCCTGCGCCATAGATCGTCCAGCAGGAATATAGTGCGGCAAGCAACAATATGATCTTGAACCCTGCTTTGCCCGGCAACTGTCCAGTGGTGATCAAGCGGAAAGCAGCCACAGCGCATCCGAAATACATCACCAGAACAATGGCGGTGGTGAGTATGATGAGAAATTCAAACATCGATGACATCGACCGGCTGCTGTTCATCAGGATGACCAGCGTCAAAAGTGTTGAGGTAAACAGATGTGCGTTGCGCGGCGTGCCATTGGCGCTTTCTTTGCCCATGAATGCCGGAAACAGTCCATCGCGCGCCAAAGCGGCGGGCATCTCGGCCTGACACATGATCCAGCCGTTCAACGCGCCAAGCGCGCTGATAGCGCCGACCGCGGCGATAGCGGTTCCGGCATTGGCGCCCGCATATACATTCACAAAGTCCGCAAATGGCGCCGCCGATACGCTGGTGATGGCAACCGGCAGCATCAGGACCACGGCGGAGCAGACGAGGATATAAATGACGCCAGCGCCGGCGGTTCCAAAAAGCGTCGCGCGGTTGATGGTGCGTTCGGGGTCCTGCACCTTGTCGGCGGGCACGGTTGCCAGCTCAAGCCCAAGCATCGCCCATAGGGTCAATATGGTCGCACTGGAAATGCTGGTCGCGGAAATGTCTGCGGTCACAAATGGCCGCACAAGCGCGGTGCCTTGGGTCGCAAGGACATAGGCTGCAAGCCCGATCACCGCGACCAGAGGCAGCAGCTTTGCGATCGTCCAGACGATCTGAACTTGCCCCGCAAGCTTGGTGCCGCGAATGTTGATGAGTGTAAATGCCCAAATAATCGCGATCGTCACGGCGGATGATACGCCATGCGCTCCGACAACCGGAAACAACTGGCTCAGATAGCTTACCGCAGCGGTGGCGATGGCGGCGTTGCCAACCCACATCGATATCCAATAGGCCCATGCAACCGCGAAGCCCGCGCCGTCGCCGAAGGCGGCGCGGGTGTAGGCATAAGGCCCGCCCGCCTTTGGCAAGGCCTTGCTTAAAGCGCCAAACACCGATGCCACGCACAATGCGCCACCTATGGTAATCAACCATCCAATGACTGAATTCCATCCCAAGGGCGCAAGGCTTGCGGGCAACAGGAATACGCCTGACCCAATCATGCTGCCCATCACGAGCGCAAGTGCCATCCAAAATCCCATCGGACGGCTTGCTTTGGCTGTATCCTGCGTCACGTACTTTCCCCTATCTCCGTGCCCTGACTGGCACGGAAAAAGGGCAAAAGCCAATCTTTGTTTAGATCCTGACCCTAATGCGCCAACAACACAGGGATGCCCAATTCGCCCAGCATGAACCGTGTCACGCCGCCAAACAAGGTTTCGCGCCACCGCCCATGGCCATAGGCGCCCATGACGAGGAAATCGGGTCGCCACGCATTTACTTCAGCCAGCAACCGTTCTTCGACGCTTTGATCACCCTTTGCCGCAACGGCTATTTCGGCGCTGACGCCATGGCGCGACAGATAGGTCGCAGCGTCCGTCACAGGGAATTCTTCAGGCACGGTTTCGACCTCTGCGATCCGCACGTGCGTTGCGGCCTCAAGCAACGGCAGCGCGGCGCGCAAGGCGTTGGCTGCTTCAAATCCGCCGTCATATGCCACCATCGCGCGGTCCCACGCGATGCGCTTTGTCGATGCCGGCACGGCCAGTACTGGCGTTCGTGACGCCATGACGACATCGCTGACCCATGCGCGCGCGGTGCCGGGCGTGCCCGCTTCATCCAGCGACATGACCAATATGTCCGCCAGTCGCGCTGCGTTGATCAATGCATCAGATGTCGTTCCGTCAAATATCTGCCAATCCCACGGCACATCCTCCGATTTTAGATGCGCGTCCGTGCGTGCACACAGCTTTCCGCGTTCCGTTTCGGCGGCGTCAAAGGCTTCGGCAATGAAATGCGCACCGCCGAACATGTCAAATGCCACATAATCCTGCGTTGGCCGCGGCAAGACGAGCGTGAGATGCCCGTTGAAACGACGGGCAAGATCAAGCCCCGCCTGCAACCGGCTTTCAAAGGCTGCGTCTCCGCCAGCATGTACTATGATAGATTTCATCATCATTTCCTTTTCATACGCCAGAATAGGCCGACTCGGATTGATGCGATTGAGTGTAGGCGGATGCGGAGCAAAGTCGTTGATCGATATCAAAAATGGCAAAATGCTTCCAAAGCGGGAAATATTATGTCAGCGATGACGGATGGATGACGCGGGGCAAGCGAAGAACGAGATGATCGTGCGGGGCGCGTGTGTCACCGATGCTCAAGCAATAGCCGACATTTATGCCCATCATGTTCTGAACGGCACCGCCAGTTTCGACACCGTGCCGCGCACATTGGATCAAACCGAACAGAAGATTGGCGACATTTTGGCCCATGGCTGGCCCTTCTTGGTTGCCGAATGCGAAGGGGTGATATTGGGCTATGCCTACGCAACGGCATTTCGAGATCGGCCCGCTTATGGCTTCACCTGCGAAAACTCGATTTATGTGCGCGCCCAACATGTGGGTCAAGGGATCGGTGCCGAGCTGATGCATCGGCTGCTTGATGAGGCGCACGCATGTGGTTTTCGTCAAATGATTGCGGTGATCGGCGGCGGAGAGCCTGCGTCGGTGGCGCTACATACGAAAATGGGCTTCACTTTTGCCGGCCGGATGCGATCGGTTGGTCGGAAATTTGGCCGCTGGCTTGACAGCGTGTACATGCAGGCCGAGCTTGGAGAGGGAGACCGGACCGCGCCAGCGCGCGAGCCGGGCTAAAGGAGAGAAGATGATGGCAGAGTTTGAATTGGTCGCCGATGGCCTGCGCTTCCCGGAAGGCCCAGTCGTCATGCCCGACGGCAGCGTCATTTTGGTCGAAATCGCCGAGGGGCAGATCACGCGGGTGCGGCCCGACGGTAGCAAGTCGGTCGTTGCAAAGACGGGCGGCGGCCCCAACGGCTTGGCGCTTGGCCCCGACGGCAAATTATACTGCTGCAACAATGGCGGCTTTGAATATATGGAAGCCAATGGCTTTTTAGCGCCGCACGGCATTGCGCAGGATTATTCCGGCGGCCGGATTGAACGTATCGATATCGATACCGGCGCAGTCGAGATACTCTATAAATCAGGTGACTTTGGCTGCAGCCTGCGTGGCCCGAATGACATTGTTTTTGATGCGCATGGCGGGTTTTGGTTCACCGACCATGGCAAGATCGATTATGCCAAGCGCAGCCATGATGTCGTTGGCATCTTTTACGCCAAAGCAGATGGCAGCCATTTGGAAGAGGTCATCTTTCCGTCGAACAACCCCAATGGCGTTGGCCTGTCGCCCGATGGCAAGACATTATATGCTGCCGAAACCTACACGTGCCGGTTGATGAAGTTCAACATCACGTCGCCAGGCAAAGTTGCGGCAGATGCGGGTCCGGGCGGGCCGGGGATTCCCCTATATCGTCCAGCCGGCTATAAATTTTTCGACAGCCTTGGCATCGAAGCAAGCGGCAATATCTGCGTCGCCACCATTGGCGAGTGCGGGATCAGCGTGATTTCTCCGGATGGCGAGCTGGTCGAATTTGTCGCGACCGATGATATCTTCACCACCAACATTGCGTGGGGCGGAGACGATATGATGGACGCGTATATCTGTCTGTCGGGCAGTGGGCGTCTGGTTAAAACCCGTTGGACGCGGCCGGGGCTTAAGCTGCAATATTGAGATCGGATTATCGCACATGCCACGGCACAAGGAAGCGCATCTTATTGACCGCATCGGCTGGCTGCGTGCATCCGTCCTTGGCGCGAATGATGGCATCGTTTCGACCGCGAGCCTGATTGTGGGTGTGGCGGCGGCGCAAGCGTCACCCGCGACCATATTGATGACAGGAATTGCGGGCCTTGTGGCGGGTGCAATGTCGATGGCCGCGGGCGAATATGTGTCGGTCAGTTCGCAATCCGACACCGAAAATGCCGATCGGACCCGCGAGACCGAAGAGCTGGCCACGGTCCCTGAGAAGGAACGCGAGGAACTGGTCCGCATTTATGAAGCGCGCGGGCTCGACCGGGCGCTGGCCGAGCAAGTTGCGGACAAGCTGACCGCCCACGACGCGCTGGCGACGCATCTGCGCGATGAACTTGGCATGGCAACGCATACCGCGGCGCGCCCCGTGCAGGCGGCTTTGGCTTCGGCTGTGTCATTTGCGATTGGCGCGGCGCTGCCCTTGGCAATGGTGCCCTTGTCGCCTGCCGCCACTCTCAGCTGGACCGTATCGATTGCGGCGCTGTTGTTCCTGGCCATTCTGGGCGGTGTCGGTGCGAAAGCGGGCGGGGCGCCGATGGGTAAAGCTATTTTTAGGGTGACCTTTTGGGGTGCAATTGCAATGGCGGCAACCGCAGCGATCGGATCGCTGTTCGGCACAACAATCGCCTGAGGCATTGCATGACATTTAATACGGTAATTTTTGACTTCGGTGGGGTTATCACTTCGTCGCCGTTTGAGGCGTTTAACCGGATGGAGGCCGAACGCGGCTTACCCCAGGATTTCGTCCGCCGGGTGAATTCGGTGAATCCGGACAATAATGCCTGGGCCAAATTCGAACGCGCCGAATGTAGCGCAAGTGAATTTGACGCGCTGTTTGCTGCCGAAGCGCAGGCACTGGGGCATGCATTGGACGGTGCGTCCGTCATCGCCTGCCTTGCTGGCGAAATCCGTACAGACATGGTGGCGGCGCTTGATCAACTCAAATCGCTGGGCTTTGCGCTGGGGTGCATCACCAACAATGTGCCGTCGGGCAAAGGCGCAGGCATGGCGGTGAGCGACGCAAAAGCGGCGGCGGTGGCGGCGGTGATGGAACGGTTCGACCATATCATTGAATCAAGCAAAGCGGGTGTCCGCAAACCTGACCCGCGCATCTATAATATGATGTGTGATGCGCTCGCCGTTTCTCCGCCACAATGCATCTACCTTGATGACCTTGGCATCAACTGCAAACCCGCAGCAGCAATGGGCATGGCAGCGATCAAGGTCACCAGTGGCGCACAGGCGCTCGGCGAATTGGGCGCGCTATTGGCGTTGACCTTCACACCCGTTGAGGTCTAGGCGGGAGCCGTTCCGTCTCTCCCAACTATTGGAGCACTTCATGGCGAAAAAACTTTTCCCGGACGCAGCATCCGCGCTCGACGGCCTGCTCAAAAATGACATCCTAATTGCCAGCGGCGGCTTTGGCCTGTGCGGCTTGCCTGAACGATTGCTAGACGCCGTCCGCGATAGTGGCGTGACTGGCCTCACCTTTGTGTCCAACAATGCCGGTATCGACAATGAAGGCATCGGCAAGCTGCTGCGCACCAAGCAGGTGAAGAAGATGATTTCTTCTTACGTCGGTGAGAACAAAGAATTTGAACGGCAGTATCTGGCGGGCGAGCTTGAGGTCGAATTCTGCCCGCAAGGGACGCTGGCCGAACGGATGCGCGCTGGCGGCGCTGGTATCCCCGGCTTTTACACCAAAACGGGCGTCGGCACTTTAGTGGCCGAGGGCAAGGAAGTGAAAGATTTCGGCGGTGAGGAATATATCCTCGAGCGTGGCATTTTTGCTGACCTGTCGATCATCAAAGCGTGGAAAGCCGATGAAAGCGGTAACCTTGTGTTCCGCAAGACGGCCCGCAACTTCAATCTGCCCGCCGCCACCTGCGGCAAGGTCTGCGTGGTTGAGGTAGAGGAAGTGGTGCCGGTTGGCAGCCTTGACCCAGACTGCATCCATTTGCCCGGCGTCTATGTGCAGCGCATGATCGTTGGCGCGCCTTATGACAAGAAAATCGAGTTTCGTACCGTACGCGAAAGGGAAAGCGCATGATCCGGGGTTTGGCAGCAAGCATTGCCGCGCTCACGCTGGCGCTGGCCAGTTGCGCCGCGCAAGGCCAGCAGGTTGCTGCGCCCGTGCTCAGCAAGGACGCGCTCGCGACCCAGATCGGCGAAAAGCCAACCTCTGCTTCGCCACCGACGGGGCAGCAATGGCTTTATGGCTCGGCCGAAGGCAGCATTGCATCGGCGCAGCTATATAAAGCCATGGCGCAATATGTCCGTGCCAAGGCCCTGAACCGTGCCATCAAATCGCAGACTGTGCTGGCAGATGGGTCAACCCCGGACGCGCCCCGGTTCGAAAGCTGCGGTTCAAAGCCATTGGCCGCGGTATTTGATGCCGACGAAACGCTGCTGTGGAACGTCGGCGCAATGCGCTACATGGCGGAGCAGGGTAAGGATTTTGATCCCGTCATCTGGAATGCGTGGGAAAAAAGCGGGGCTGGCAAAGCACTGGCCATGCCCGGCGCGATCGATGCATTGAAAATCATGCGCGATGCGGGCGTGACAATCATTGCGAACACCAATCGCACAGCAGCGAATGCCAAAGGCACGGAAGATACGCTGCGTATGGCAGGGCTTGGCGAATTCAAACATAAAGATACGCTCTATCTTATGGGTGATGACGCGACCGGATCGAGCAAAGATGGCAGGCGCGCTGCTATCGCCGCAAAATATTGCGTGATAGCGCTGGCGGGCGATCAGCTTGGCGACTTTGTCCAAGCCTTTAACGCCAAAGGCCTGAGCGTCGCTGACCGGCGGAAGCTGGCGACCAATCCCGCGATTGCGGACATGTGGGGCAATGGCTGGTTCCTGTTCTCCAACCCTGTCTATGGCCCGTCCATCCGTGGCGGCTATGACGAAATCTTTACGGCCGACACCAAATGGGAACCCGCGAAATGAGCGGTAAGCCAGTCCCCATCGATCTTGTGCCTTATACCGATATGCTTGGTGATAGCCGTGAATTTTTGCGCGTCTGGGCGAAGCAAGGCGGGCCAGTGACCTGCTTCATCAACCCCGTTCCCGTCGGCGGCGATCCCATGGGCTATGGCATCGCTTTGGTCGATTGCATTCGCCACGGCGCCAAAACCTGGGCCCGCGCCACCGGAATACCGGAGGCTGAAGCCTTGGCGCGGATTTGGGAGGGCGTGGACGCCGAGCGTGCCAACCCAACCGATTTGCCGACTGAACACCCCACCACCGATGAAGATGGATTGATACATTGAGCTGGACCCGTGACGAAATGGCCGCCCGCGCTGCAAAGGAATTGCGCGACGGATATTATGTGAACCTGGGCATTGGCATCCCCACGCTGGTCGCCAACCATATTCCGGCGGGCGTCGAAGTGACGCTGCAGTCCGAAAATGGTATGTTGGGCATTGGTCCCTTCCCCTTTGCGGGGGAAGAAGATGCCGACCTTATCAATGCAGGCAAGCAAACCATCAGCGAGCTGCCGCAGACCGCCTATTTCGATAGCGCCGCCAGCTTCGCCATGATCCGCGGCGGGCATATCGACCTAACCGTGCTGGGTGCGATGGAAGTCGCGGAGAATGGCGACATCGCCAACTGGATGATCCCCGGCAAAATGATCAAGGGCATGGGCGGCGCAATGGACCTTGTCGCTGGCGTGAAGAAAATCATCGTCGTGATGGAGCATAACGCCAAGGACGGCTCGCCAAAGTTCATCCCCGCATGCACATTGCCGCTGACGGGTAAAAATGTCGTCGATATGATCATCACCGATTTGGCGGTGTTCCAACGCCCCGACAAATCATCCCCGTTCAAGCTGATTGAAGTGGCGCCGGGAATCACCGTGGAAGAAGTCGCCGGCAAAACCACTGCACATTATGAGGTCGCGATTTAATCGGCACCATGCGACGCGTCATTATATCCTTGATCACCGCCTCTGCATTGGGGCTAGCCAGCTGGTATTTTGTAAACCCGGCGCCGGCGACGAGCCAGGTCGCGGCGGTGCTACGTAAACTTGTAAAGACACCCCCGAATCTGCCTGATCAGCCAGACGAATGGCGCGGTCGGATCGATTATGGCAAGCTCAACCAGCAATTTGCCGCGCTGACGCGGCGTGCTGAAATGGCTGGGCTCGCGGTAGCCATAGTCGAGGAGGGCGAGCTGCGCTTTGTCCATAGCTATGGCGTCGTAGACCGTTCCACCGACGTCCCTGTTACCAATAATACGGTGTTTCGCTGGGCTTCAGTCTCCAAAACGGTTGCTGGCACGCTGGCGGCATCGATGGCGAGCGAAGGCGCGCTTGATCTGAAAAAGCCTGTGTCGAGCTGGCATAGTTCGCTGCGTTTGCCCGGTGGCGCGGAGTCGCGGATCAGCTTTGCCCAGTTGCTGGCGCAGCAGAGCGGTCTCACCAAAAACGCATATGATGAAAAGCTGGAGGATGGGCAGGACCCGCGCGTCATCCGCGCCAGTCTGGCAGAAGCGCCGCTGCAATGTACGCCCGGAACCTGCCACACCTATCAGAATGTTGCGTTCGACACGGCCAGTGAAATATTGGCCAAGGCGGGCAAGCGGTCCTATCCCGATCTGGTCAGCGAGCGTTTCTTTTTGCCGCTGGGCATGACCAGCGCGAATTACGGCATGGCAGGACTGACGGGCGCGAAGGATTGGGCCCGGCCGCACAGCGGCCGCAGCGTCCGCACATTAAAGGAAAGCTATTGGCGCGTGCCGGCTGCGGCGGGGGTAGAAAGCAATATCGTTGATTTCTCCCGCTGGTTGCAGGCGACGATGGGCGAGCGTCCAGATGTGCTGCCTGCTTCAACGCTTCGATTGGCGCAGGCCCCGCGCGTCAATACGGCGCGAATCTATGGCGGTGAGCTGCGGCAGGCGAATTCAGATACCCATTACGGGCTTGGATGGCGCAGCTTCACGTATGATGGACGCCAGTTTATTGGCCATTCGGGCGCGGTCGATGGATATCGGGCTACGCTGATTTTCGAACCCGCAACGCGCACGGGCGTTGTTGCCATGTGGAACAGCAATTGGGGCACGCCCTTCCGCATTCCGTTCGCCGCTTTCGACAGCTATCATCAGCGCACAGATTCGCGTTGGCTGGAACTCAATGATTAGCTGGCGCGCCCAATAGCCATTTTCACCGGAAAGGCCGTTTTCAATGACCTACACGCTGATTACCGCGAATCGCAATTACTCGAGCTGGAGCTTGCGGCCCTGGCTGTTGATGACGATGCTGGGCATCCCGTTCGAAGACCGGATTGAGCCTTTTACGGCTGATAGCAATTACGAAGCCTTCCGCGCGTTTTCGCCGACGGGCCAAGTGCCCGTGCTACTGGACGGCGCACGGACTGTCTGGGATTCGCTTGGCATCACTTTATATTTGGCCGACCGGCACGAAGGCGTCTGGCCGCAGGATCCTGCGGCACGCGCATGGGCGCAATGCGCCGTGACCGAAATGCACGGCGGCTTTTCTGCTTTGCGCAATGATTGCACAATGAATGTCGGCGTTCGGGTGAAGCCAAAGCCCATGTCTGCCGCCTTGGAACGCGACGTTGCGCGGATAGCCGAGCTTTGGGCGCAAGGTCTTGATAGGTATGGCGGTCCGTTTTTGGCGGGGCCGCATTTCACCGCCGTCGACGCATTTTTCGCGCCAGTCGCGTTTCGCGTGCGCACATATGGGCTTGATGTCGGCCATGCCGGGCAAAAATGGGTGGACCATATGCTCGGCCTTCCCGCGATGCTTGCGTGGGAGAAGGATGCGCTGACCGAAAGCTGGCGCGAGGCTGGCCACGAAGCGGAACTGCTGGCCTGCGGCGAAATCATCGCGGATTACCGTCAGGCATAAAAGCGGTTGCCAGCAACGCTTCGGCGAATGCGGTGCCATTGTCGGGTGCAAAGCGCAGGAAGAGCGATGGTTCGATCAGCTCCAGCTCCATCAAACGGAACACGCCATCGCCATCGCGCAATAGGTCGACCCGGGCATAAGCCAGCGTGCCCGTGCCGGTGATGGATGCGGTGGCGGCGAAGGCGCGCTGTGCCAGATCTTGCGCCGCGGCAGGCGGTGTCACCGCTGCTTCATAGCCGCCATATTGTTCCTGCACGCGGAAATCGCCTGCGGCTGGGCGCTTAATGATGGCGTGGCTGAAATTGCCGCCAAAGTAGAAGAGCGAATATTCGCCTTCCTCGGCTATCGTCGGCAGATAAGGTTGGATCATCATGCGCTGTCCGGCGACCGAGCCGGGAATGTCGTCGCCAAGCGTCAGCCGGAATGTCCCGTCGGCCCCGCCCGAAATAGGCGGTTTGACCACGAGCGTGTCGACAGCAAAGGTGGCGCGGGCATGGTCCAGCGCGGCGACATCCAGCGCGTCACTTACTAATGTTGGTACGGACGATATGCCCGCCGCATCCAATTCTGCCAGATAGGATTTGTCGCTATTCCACCGCAAGATGCTGACCGGATTGGAAACGGGGATGCCCTCTGCCTCCAATCGGTCAAGTAAGGCAAACCAGCGCGGGCAATCGCGCGGATACCCCCATGCCAATAAGGGCGTAACCAAATCAAAGCCGCTCAAGTCGTCCGCCTTGGTCCAATCGATAAATGTCGCCTGATCGCCCAATAGCCGCGTATAATCCGCCTTTATATGCGACCAGTCTTCTTCATATTCGGGGACGGGGGCGAGAATCGCGATCTTTGGCACGGTCATTCACCCGCCATCTTCAATATCTCATTCCATTCGGATTCCCGCACTGGCGCTACCGACAGGCGCGATTGCCGCAGCATTTCCATTTCGGCCAGTTTCGGGTTCGCCTTGATGGCCTTGAGCGTCACCGATCGTGCAAGCTTGCGTAACGGCTTGACCTTGACCGCGACAAAGCGCGCCTTTTCATCGGTGGGATCGATGAAATGCTCTTGGCTGATCGTGATGATCGCGACAATCTCAAGCCCGATATTGCTGTGGTAGAAAAAAGCTTGGTCGCCGACCTTCATCGTGCGCAGGTTAATCGCCGCGCTATGGTTGCGCACGCCGTCCCAAGTGCCTTCGCCCTCCGCCACCAAATCATCATAGCTATAAACGTCGGGTTCGGACTTCATCAGCCAAAATTGTTTTGTCACTTGTCGCTCCTTTTCGCTGGCAAGCCTTTAAGGCAGGCAGTAATGCGCTGTCCATGACACATATGCCCGTTATTTCATTGCGCAGCGGCGACGCCGACGCGCTTGGCCAGCAGCTTGGCAATTCATTTCAGACCTATGGGTTCGCGACCGTTGTCGATCATGGACTTAACCCAGATCTGGTTGCGAAAGCCTGGGCGCTGACGAAACAGTTGTTCGAACAGTCCGAGTCGGAAAAGATGAAGGGGTTCGACACCGCACTTGCGGGTCAGCGCGGTTACACGCCGTTCAAAACGGAAATTGCCAAGGGCGCTGACTATCATGATCTGAAGGAATTCTGGCACGTCGGGCGTGATGTCGCGCCGGACAGCCCGTTGGCGGGGTCGATGCTGCGAAACATTTGGCCAGATGTGCCCGAGTTTAAAGAGACGTTCCAGTTGCTCTTTGCCGAAATGGACAAGGTCGGTGCGCGGATATTGTCCTCGATCGCCCGCTATCTTGATTTGCCTGCGGACTGGTTCGACCCGACGATTGAGGATGGCAATTCGATTCTGCGGTTGCTGCATTACCCGCCGATTGCGGGTGACGCCGAAGGCTGCATCCGCGCCGGCGCGCATGAGGATATCAATTTGATAACGCTCTTGCTGGGGGCCGAAGAGGCCGGGCTGCAGATTTTGCGCCCCGACGGCAGCTGGATGGACGTCTCGCCACCGCAGGGCGGCCTGGCGGTCAATGTGGGGGACATGTTGCAGCGGCTGACCAACCATATGCTGCCGTCGACGACGCACCGTGTGGTCAACCCGACGGGTGAGCGTTCGCGGTTCAGCCGCTACTCTATGCCATTCTTCCTGCATCTGCGGTCTGACTTCCCAATCGCCACGCTGCCGCAATGCGTGAGCGCCGAAAACCCGAATCGCTATCCCGACCCGATTCTCGCAGATGATTATCTGCGCGAACGTTTGATCGAGATTGGCTTGCTGAAGGCATAAGGGCCGCCCCAAAGATCGCCACCGCCCCGCGTTACATTGACAAGATTCACGCAAAAGCAGGGGGGTAACTGTCCAGTCTGTCAATTTAGCCTCCGATGGCTGGGCTGGACTATCACCGAAGCCCTGAGCCTGTCGAAGGGCGGCTGTCGGGGTGGCGCTACAGCCGAGAGGCGCCCTGCGACGGACGCAGTCGCCATGCGACTGCTCCTCAGGGCTACGGTTGTGTTTCACGGGAAAGGGGTCCGACCCGGTCGATCCACCTCCCCATCGCAAGTCGATGGGGAGGATTCACGGGTATCACGGGACCAGCGTTCATCCTCGCTCCGTAGCGCGCTGCGCAATATCCGCATATCGGGCCCGCCATTCACCGT
>NZ_JACIEA010000001.1:154084-374747 GCF_014196595.1 Sphingorhabdus rigui
TCCGAATTGAAGCCCCAGTAAACGGCGGCCGTAACTATAACGGTCCTAAGGTAGCGAAATTCCTTGTCGGGTAAGTTCCGACCTGCACGAATGGCGTAACGACTTCCCCACTGTCTCCAGGATATGCTCAGCGAAATTGAATTCTCCGTGAAGATGCGGAGTACCCGCGGTTAGACGGAAAGACCCCGTGCACCTTTACTGCAGCTTCAGAGTGGCATTAGGAAAGAACTGTGTAGAATAGGTGGGAGGCTTTGAAACTTGGGCGCCAGTCCGAGTGGAGCCGAAATGTGAAATACCACCCTGTTGTTTTCTGATGTCTAACCTCGCACCGTTATCCGGTGCAGGGACCCTCTGTGGCGGGTAGTTTGACTGGGGCGGTCGCCTCCTAAAGAGTAACGGAGGCGCGCGATGGTAGGCTCAGGACGGTTGGAAACCGTCTGTTAGAGTGCAATGGCATAAGCCTGCCTGACTGCGAGACTGACGAGTCGAGCAGAGACGAAAGTCGGTCATAGTGATCCGGTGGTCCCTCGTGGAAGGGCCATCGCTCAACGGATAAAAGGTACGCCGGGGATAACAGGCTGATGATTCCCAAGAGCTCATATCGACGGAATCGTTTGGCACCTCGATGTCGGCTCATCACATCCTGGGGCTGGAGCAGGTCCCAAGGGTTTGGCTGTTCGCCAATTAAAGTGGTACGTGAGCTGGGTTCAGAACGTCGCGAGACAGTTTGGTCCCTATCTGCCGTGGGCGTCGAAATTTGAGAGGAGTTGACCCTAGTACGAGAGGACCGGGTTGAACATACCTCTGGTGTACCTGTCGTGGCGCCAGCCGCGCAGCAGGGTAGCTATGTATGGACGGGATAACCGCTGAAAGCATCTAAGCGGGAAGCCTCCCTCGAGATTAGATTTCATCGAGTCGTAGTAGACCACTACGTTGATAGGTTGGGTGTGGAAGCGCAGTAATGCGTGAAGCTAACCAATCCTAATTACTCTTTTCGCGCTTGAAGTCCCATCATCAATGACAGTGCTGGCTTGTTCAGCAACGTCGATGGCGGATAATTAAGTCGCAACCGGATAAAATATTCCCTGCACGGGCATCGATTATAACCCAACTGACACTTATAAGGGTCGTATTGTCTTCGGATATTGCGACCTGTTATGAGCGCCTGCTTCATTGCTTGGTGACCATAGCGTTTGTGACCCACCCGATCCCATCCCGAACTCGGCCGTGAAACCAAACTGCGCCGATGGTACTACCGCTTAAGCGTTGGAAGAGTAGGGCGTCGCCAGGCATTGCAGCCGGCGCTCATTATATAAGTGCATTGGAAGAACCCATTCATAATTCAAAAGGCGGACCGCTGTCGTTTATTCGACGGATGTCCGCCTTTTTTCGTTTTTGCCCCGTTGAAATACAGGGCATTTTGGTGGCGCGGGATGGAGCAGCCCGGTAGCTCGTCAGGCTCATAACCTGAAGGTCGTAGGTTCAAATCCTACTCCCGCAACCAGTAAAACACCCCGCCTTGCGCGGGGTTTTTTATTGGCTGTGGCGAGGGGTGGGTCTTCCAACTATAGTTTTACTAAATGCCCCACACCCCAACCCGGACCATGCTCACCAACCAAGCTGAACGTCGCGGACGTCATGCTTGGTGCTGTTCACAACAGCCCGAGCCAATGGACGCAGGCCAAGCTGGGGTCAGGCCGACTGAGCTGTCTGATCCGCATGAAAGATTAGCACTTGGCTATTTGCCACCAGTATAGCATCGTAATGCGAACTGGAGGGCTAAAATGAAATTTGACAGACGCGGCATGCTTGCTGGAATTGGCGCGCTGCCTCTGGCGTCGGTCGCTGCCAAAGCGTTTGCGCGCGATCCGGTGACTGTTTTCGAGGCCAATTTTGTTACTATGGAACCATCGCTCCCCGAAGCGCGTTTCGTGGCAGTGTCGGGTGGCATAATTCTGGGCCTTGCGGATAGCGTAGCCGCGTTGACACCGTGGACTGCGAACCGTGAGGCGAAGCTTGATCGTAGTTTTGCCGGGAAAACAGTGTTTCCTGGGCTGATCGATCCGCATATTCATCCGATGCAATCGGCCGTGATGCTCAACGTGCCATTTATCGCGCCCGATGACTGGGTGTTGCCGCGCGTTAATTCCGCAGGGGTGCGAACGGCCGCGGGATACCGAGAACGACTGCGCGCTTTGCTGGCCAGTGATGCATCGCACCCTCTAATCACTTGGGGCTACCACGAGTTGTTCCACGGGGCACTCGACCGAAGCATGCTTGATGAATTGGCGCCTGATCGTCCGCTGGTCGTCTGGCAGCGCAGTTTTCACGAGGTTATCGTCAACAGTTCTATGCTCCGCGAATGGGGACTTGCCGATGAAGCCGCGTTCAACGCCGCGCTCGCTGCGACCAAGGCAGATCCGGCCCATTTCAGCTTTAGGCAAGGATTGTTTAGCGAAACGGCGCTTCCGCTGGCACTCGCCAAGATGCGTCCGGTGATCCTTGCCGCAGACAAGCTGAAGGCCGGCATGGCCGACCTGCGCACCTTGATGCTGCGCCACGGCGTCACTACGACCGCGGACATGGCAACTGGCATATTTGCCGGCTTTGATGTCGAGGCAGGGTTGATCCGCAGCGCCTTCGAAGCGTCCGACTGTGCCGCACGGATTGACCTTGTGCCGATGGCTAATGAACTTGATAAGGTCACAGATATTGACGCTTGGTACAAAACCGCGCGCGACCGACTGGAGGGCAATCATCTCCGCGTACCGCGCAGGGTAAAGCTGTTGGCAGACGGGGCGTATTTCGGGCAGAACATGCGCATGAACCCCCCTGGCTATACGGACGGGCACCTTGGTAAATGGATAACCGAACCCGCCGACTTCGCCCGACAGGTGCGGCGCTATTGGGAAGCAGGGTTGAGTCTGCATATTCACGTCAACGGTGATGAAGGCCTTGATGTCGTCCTGAACACGCTTGAGCCGGTCATCACCGGCCTACGCAGCGCGCGACAAACCGTTACCCTTGAACATCTCGGCTATTCGACCGAGGCGCAGAACCGCCGCATCTCCCGCCTGGGATTGTTTGTATCAGGTCAACCCAATTATGTACGTGTGCTAGGTGACGCCTATGCCGCGCACGGTCTTGGCCCCGACCGCGCCGCGACAATGGACCGCTTTGGTTCACTTGAACGTCTTGGGGTTCCACTGGGGCTCCACTCGGACTTCAATATGGCGCCAATCGATCCATTCTACCTTGCATGGATCGCAGCGAGCCGGATCACGCTGGATGGCAACACCCTCGCACCGCAAGAGCGATTGAGCGTTGGCAAGGCGCTCCGCGCAATCACCATTGAGGCAGCGCAAGTCATTGGACGTGACCATGAAATCGGCTCCATTGCAGCAGGCAAACGGGCTGACTTCGCAGTTCTTGACCGAGATCCCCGCAAAATAGGTGCGGCAATGCTACGTCAGACAAAAGTCGAAGCCACTGTGTACGAAGGACGTATCTTTAATGTCTGAGGGTAAACCGTGAGACCGGCGTCCCATTAGGCATTCGGTCGATCCGCGTTCAAGGTCGTCACATTATGCACAATATCGACGAGAGCATTTGTAGAGTAATTAACGCGGTCCGATGAACACCATGCCCCACCCCCTCACTTGGGCCACCCCCACCGACACCGCCGAACTCGCGGACGTTATGTTTGACGCTGTCCGCAACGGGCCGAGTAAATATACCGACGCGCAACGTGCCGCTTGGGTTCCGGAGCGCAGGCGCGGGGTGGAGTGGGAAGCGCGGTTGGCGGCCAAGGATATTGCCATTGGCCGCGATGGGGATCGCATCATCGGGTTTATGAGCATCGAAGGCGGGGGTTATATCGACTTTGCCTTTATCCGGCCCGAGGCACAGGGCAGCGGCCTGTTCCGGCGGTTGTTTGAGTTGGTTGAGGCGCGCGCCCGCGCCGCGAACGAAGCACGGCTTTGGGTGCATGCCAGCCTAATGGCGCAGCCTGCCTTTGCCGCGGTCGGCTTTTCGGTGGTCGAACATCAGATCGTCCAGATCGGTGATCAACAATTTCAACGCGCGATGATGGAAAAGCCGCTCGTTACCGCTGTTTAAGGTCGCCCCTCTGCGATCTCTGCGCCTCTGCGTGCCCGTTATGATGCGGGTTTGTCCGAGCTCCATCCGTCAATGGCCACGCGCCATTTGCCGTCGGTACCGCGCCGGAAAACGTTGATCCCTTTGCCAATGTCGGTTGTGACCGCGCCGGTTTTCTTGTCGGTGTCGGTGGCTTTGTAGGTGTAACGCTCAACGGCCAAATCGCCGGTGACGGTAAAGCCAAGCGACGTCTTTTCCCACTTCGTCTCATAAGCGCCGAAATATCCCCCGACCCATTCGCGCACCGCGGCCTTGCCGATGATTTCTGGCGCGCCGGGTGCCTGAAGAACGACATCGTCGGTCAGGCCCTCCATCAACGTGTCGACATTGTTGCTGTTAATCGCCGCAACATAGCCGCCATGCGCTGCCGCCTCGATCGCCTTGATATCTACGGGTGCAGCGGGCGTTTCACCGCCGGAACAACCGGAAACGAGAAGCAACAGGGCCGGGATCGTGTACAAAGCTTTCATCTTCATTCTCCTCCTTTGGCCGTCGACAGCGCCCATATTCCTGAAGGCGAAGATGTCGCGGCGTACTCCCATATGCGCAATTGTTACGGCACTTTGGCCGCGCACATGCGTCATAAAAACGATATTTATCAGTCGTCTAAATCGCTTATTCGGTAAAGTGAACAATTGTAACGATGGCCCCGAAGGCGCGCGTTGGCTCCGCGGTCGGCTTTTCGGTTGTCGAACATCAGATCGGTGATCAGAAATTCCAGCGCGCGTTGATGGAAAAGCAGCGGGCAGGCTGAAACGCCGACGCCAAAACCGGGCTTCGCAACCGTTTGTCTTGGAATTGGCTCGCGCCAGCGGCAACGGGGGCCTCAGCCTGTCGCCGTTCATCCGGCGGAAAGCTATTTCCGGTCATCTTCATCATATGTAGCGTTACGGCGTGGCTTGTGGGCTGCGCAACAGAATGGAGATTATTTGGGGGCGTCCGACCAACCAACATGCACATCTTTGGGGATGATCCAGACGGACCATATAGATGCGCGCGTTGGCTGATATTTGAAGATGGAGTGCCACATGCGTTTTATTACCCGTTATCCGAAAACCACGCTCGCACTGCTGGGGCTACTTGCAGCGCCAGCATATAGCGGCCTGTCCGCGCAGCAGATGGAAACACAGCAAGAGCCGGCGGAGGCAGGCACGGTCGTCACCGGATCGCCGCCGGCGGACATCACTGGCCTGGCCGCTGGTCCCGACATTAAGGGCATGATTTCCGCCCGCAAGGACGACCGGATTCTGGTCACCGGCCCAGACGGGGCCAAAACCCCTTTGTTCATTACTGAAGCAACCGAGGTGCGCTCAAGCTCGGGCCTTTTTGGCCTTGGCCAAAGCAAGCTGGCTTCTGAATCGCTGTTGAATGGCTTACCTGTGACCGCGAAGACGGTGCAATGGGGCGGCGGCCTGATCGCGACGCAGATCAAGGTGCAGAACAAGGACCTGAAAACCGCGAGCATGATCCGTACCGGCACCGAACAGGGCTTTTCCGAGCAGACCGCCGCGACCGAAGCCTTGCGCAGCCGCGTGGCCGACATTGACCAATATAATGTGAAGGGCACGACCAACGTCTATTTCGACACCGGCAAATGGAACCTGACACCCGCCGCGCAGGCCGATCTGTGTGCTGCCGCGGCGCAGGCGAATGCGACGGAAAACGCATTGATGCTCGTTGTCGGCTATACGGATTCGGTGGGCGATTATGATTATAATCAGGCACTGAGCGAGAAGCGTGCGGCCAAGGTGGTGAACCATTTGCAGCAAGCCTGTGGCTGGAAACCCTATCGCATGTTGACCCCAACCGGCATGGCGGAGGCTGATCCGACGGCGGACAACAACACCGAAGCAGGCAAGGCGCAGAACCGCCGCGTTGCGATCAACATCCTCGTCAGCAAGAGCGTCGACGGATTTTAACGCGCGCAAGCGGTGGGTGCGCGCCTCCCTGCCGCCGCCCCGCCGCGCGCATTGGCTTGCAATGTAGGATTTGGCCTGTCATTTTTGGCGTTCGTCAGCCGCAATCCCATGTGCGCTATGGCGACAAAGGAGACAGGCGTTTCGGCGTCTGTGGTATCTTTTGTCGCGTTAACGGCATGGTACGGCGGAAATCACCCCGTCGTTCGTAGAAAATAACCCGTTCCCCATCGAAGCTGCGGCTTCCCACTTGCCCTTGCCCGCTAGGCATGACAGCAAGGACAAAATGGCAGGGGAGCCCCGAAAATGACACATTATCTGAAGACCATCTTGCTGCTGGGTGCAGCGACCATTCCGGCATCGGCATTTGCGCAAGCTGCTGTTCCGGCCGCCGCTCCGGCCGCTGCGCCTGCTGCCGCGGAAGAAAAGGCACCCAAATGGGATGTCGCAGCGCCCCCCGGCCTGACCGTCCGCCAGATCGCGATTGATACCGACGAGGGTTCGTGGATGAACCTCGACGTCAGCCCCGATGGCCGGACCATTGCGTTCGATCTGCTGGGTGACATCTACACCATGCCCGTCACCGGCGGCACGCCGACCCGCATTGCCGAAGGCTTGCCCTTCGAAACCCAGCCGCGCTTTTCCCCCGATGGAACGCGCATCGCCTTTACCTCCGACCGGGGCGGCGGCGACAATATCTGGATCATGAACCGCGACGGTTCCGACAAACGGCAGATGAGCAAAGAGGATTTCCGCTTGCTCAATCAACCCAGCTGGAGCCCCGATGGCCGCTTCATCGCCGCCAAGAAGCATTTCACCACGGGTCGTTCGCTGGGCACCGGCGAAGTCTGGCTCTACCATGTGTCGGGCGGCGCAGGGGTTCAGCTGGTGAAGAAGCCCAATGAGCAGCATCAGAAGGAATTGGGCGAGCCCATCTTTGCCCCCGATGGCAAGCATATTTATTACACGCGCAACATCACGCCGGGACCCATTTTCCAATATGCGCAGGATTCCAACGGCCAGCTTTTCGACATTGAAAGCTATGAGATTGAGACCGGCAAAACCGAAACCGCCGTGTCCGGTGTCGGTGGTTCGGTGCGCCCAACGCCTTCACCTGATGGCAAGAAAATCGCCTTCGTCCGCCGCGAACGGACCAAGTCAAAACTCTATGTGAAAGATTTGGACACCGGCGAAGAGCGCAAGATTTATGATGCGCTCGACCAAGATGTGCAGGAAACATGGGCCGTCACCGGCGTCTATCCGAATATGGATTGGTCACCCGACAGCAAGACCATTTATTTCTGGGCGGGTGGTAAGATGCGCAAGGTCGATTGGCCGAGCGGTGCATCGAGCGAAATCCCGTTCCGCATTTCCGACACCCGCGATGTCATCGACCCGCCACGTCCGCCGATTGAAGTGGCGCCGGCTTCGTTCCAGACGCATATGCCGCGCGGCGTGGTTACCTCCCCCGATGGCCGGACCGTTTTGTTTGAAACCATGGGTAAGTTGTGGGTCAAGCCTGCGGCAGGCGGGGCGGCAAAGCGTTTAACCACGTCTGACACGGCGATGGAAGCATATCCCACATGGTCGCGCGACGGGAAGACCATCGCCTTTGTGAACTGGACCGATAAGGGTCTTGGCCATATTCAGGTCGTGGGCGCAACGGGCGGCAGGGCGAAAAACGTGACGGCGCAATCTGGCCATTATGCGCGTCCGCGCTTCTCACCAGACGGCAAGACGATCGTGTTTGAAAAGCAGGAAGGCGGCGGCCTAACCTCGCCCACACGTTCGGATCAGCCGGGCATTTACCGCATAGCCACGACAGGCGGCAATGCTGTCCGCGTTACCGAAAGCGGAACCACGCCGCATTTCGCCGCCAGCAATGACCGGATTTTCTATACCGAATCCGGTGCCAACAAACGCCTGCTCGTCAGCGTCGACCTGAATGGTGAAGCCAAGCGCAATCATGCCAGCGGCGAGCTGACGACCATTTATGAAGTATCGCCAGACGGGAACAATTTTGCCTTCCGTCAAAACTACGAAGCATTTGTGATGCCGCTGATGCCGGGCACGCAGGAAGTAACTGCGTCGTCGTCGGGCAGCGCGCTTCCCGTGGTGAAGGTCAGCAATGGCGGTGCCGATTATATGCATTGGAGCCGCAATGGCGATGCATTGCATTGGGCACTTGGGCCGACGCTGTACACCGCTCAAACCAGCACATTCTACCCCAATGGTCCGCTTGCGAAAGACGCCAAGTCCGTCAAGTTTGTGTCACCAAAAGACGGCATCTCGCTTTCGATGACGGTGAAGTCGGACCGTCCAACTGGCCTCGTCGCCTTCACCGGCGCACGGGTCGTGACCATGTCGGACAAGGATGGCGGGATCATCGACAATGCCGTCATCTTGGTGGAAAATGACCGGATCAAAGCCGTCGGCAAGGCGGGAGACTTCCCGATCCCTGTGGGCACAAAGACTGTGGATGTGACCGGAAAGACCATCATTCCGGGTCTTGTCGATGCCCACGCCCATGGTCCGCATGGTGTCGATGAAATGACACCGCAGCAAAACTGGGTAAATATGCTCAACCTCGCAATGGGTATCACCACGCGGCATGATCCATCCAGCAGTGCCGCGACGGTTTTCCCGGCGCTGGAAATGCAGCGCGCTGGCCTCATTGTTGGGCCGCGTTCCTTCTCTACGGGCGAGATTGTGTACGGCGCAAAATCCGCTGATGTGTATGCCGAAATCAATGGCCTTGATGATGCCCTCGCGCATGTCCGGCGGTTGAAGGCGCAAGGTGCGCACAGCGTCAAAAACTATAACCAGCCGCGCCGTGAACAGCGTCAGCAAGTGGTTGCCGCTGCGCTTCAGGAAAATATGCGTTCGGTGGCGGAAGGCGGTTCGCTGTTCGGCATGGACATGAACCTGATTGCCGATGGCAACACCACCGTTGAGCACAATGTGCCGCTCGATATTTTCTACGGCGACGTGCTTCAGTTCTTCTCCAAATCGAAGGTGGGGTACACCCCGACCCTTGTCGTGACCTATGGCGGCCCAGCCGGTGATCCTTATTGGCGCGCACATACCGATGTGTTCCGCCATCCGTTGATGGCCAAGCATTATCCGCCGACCGAGCTTGCGGCGAACAATGCACGCCGCGAGATCGCGCCTGAGGAAGACTATGTCGACGATAACAGCGCGCGTGAGGCACATAAGCTTGCCAAGCTTGGCGTGCCTGTCTCCATCGGTGCGCATGGTCAGGAAGCGGGTATCGCGGCGCATTGGGAACTCTGGTCATTCGTGCGCGGTGGCATGTCGCCAATCGAGGCATTGGCCGCAGGCACAATCGAGTCCGCCCGCTCGCTGGGCTATGACAAGGATGTTGGCTCCATCGCCGCAGGCAAGCTTGCCGACCTCGTCGTTCTCGACGCCGACCCAAGCGCGGATATCCGCAATTCGGACAAGGTCGCCAAGGTTATGATCGGTGGCCGTTTATATGATGCGGCCACGCTGAACGAAGAAGTCACCGGCACACGCAAACGCATGCCTTATTATTGGGAATGAGTTCAGCCGGGTGAACGCAATTTTCTGGCCCGGGCAAATAGTCCCGGGCTGGAAAATGGCTCAAACATCTTGTCCGCGCTTTCGGGATCCAGCGCGGCTGCCGACCTATATTATTCCAAATCACTTCAGGACAAAAAAGCTGACTCCACATCCATGAAAAATGGAGTATGGAACAAAGCATGAACAAAAAGCCGAATCACATACAGCCGACTCTATCGGCTGGTGCGTTTCCATCTGTGCAAGGAATGTGGAAGCAATACCAGTCGGATGCTGCGCAATCATTGCTGCCCATAGGTGCACCTTATGTCGACGAACGGTTGCGCGGTGGCATAGCGCAGGCAGGGCTGCATGAATTTTTTGGTGGCGCAAAAGCCGACTCACATGCCGCCGCTGCCTTTGCGCTTTTGCTGGCATGGCGGCTGCCGGAAAGTGATGCTGGTATCTTCTGGATATCAGGGGACAAGGAACGCCAGACATCGGGTCGTCTCTACCCTTATGGATTGTCGGCAATGGGCGGCGACCCCGCGCGCATGCTGCTGGTCCAGACAGCCGATTTGCGCGATGCCTTGCGGGCTGCAGCGGATGCCATCCGGTCGAAAGCCGCCAGCGCGGTCATATTGGAAACGCACGGCAATGCCCGGTTGGTGGATTTGACCTCGACCCGGCGGCTTGCCTTGGCTGCGGCGGAGACTGGGGTGCTCGCCCTGCTGGTGCGCGGCGATGCGGTGCCGATGCCCAGCGCGGCGCGTACACGCTGGCGGATATGTTCTGCGCCCTCTGCGCCATTGCCGGGAAATGCCCCGGGCCTTCCGACTTTTGACATCAGCCTGCTGCGCCATCGCGGCGGCACGGCTCCTTTTGCGGCAAGAGTGACTTGGGATCATGCAACACGAAGCTTTTTTGACGCGCCGCTATCTGGCGGTCTTTCTGCCATTGTTACCGACACAAAGACTGGTCCGGCATCGCGGCAGCGCGCCTGATGCGCCTTTTGCCATGGTCGAAAAACAACGCGGGGCCATGCGGTTGGCGGCATGTGATCCGGCGGCGCATGCGCTTGGCCTGACCGCAGGAATGGCGCTGGCCGATGCCCGCGCCCGCGTGCCTGATCTGGCGGTCTTTGACCATGACCCTGCGGCGGACCTCAACTTGCTCGGCTGGCTCGCCGATGGGTGTGAGCGTTATACGCCTGCTTGCATGTTAGACCCGCCGCAAGGGTTGTTGCTCGATATTACGGGGTGCGAACATGTGTTTGGGGATGCGGCGCGGCTGGCGAAGGATCTGCACGCGCGGTTCAGCCGTCATGGCCTCAGTTGCCGGATTGCCTTGGGCGGCACCCCCGACAGCGCGCAGGCCAAGGCGAGATATGCGGCGCGCGCCATTTCCGGCGTGCCCGTGGAGGCGCTGGATGGCGGTGACAAGGTGCATAAGGCGCTTCGCCGGGCTGGCTTAAGAAGCATTGGCGATCTGGCTGTCCGCCCGCGTAAGCCGCTGGCGGCGCGTTTTGGCAAGGCGGTTGTGGTGCGGCTGGCCCGCCTGTTGGAAGAGGAAGACCCGCGCATCACCCCGCGCCGTAGCCTGCCCATCATCCATGTTGCGCAGAATTTTGCCGAACCGATTTCGCGCACCAATGATGTGTTGGCGACCATCGAAATGTTGGCAGGCGGCGCGGCGGTTCAGTTGCAAGAACGTGGGCAGGGCGGGCGACGGTTCGAGATATGTCTATTCCGCAGCGATGGCCATGTCGCGCGGCTGGCGGTGGATACTGGCACACCAACGCGCGACGCTGCCCTGCTCATGCGCTTGATACGGGAGCGTATCGACGCGCTGTCCGACCCGCTTGACCCCGGCTTTGGCTACGACCTCATCCGGTTGGAAGTCTCGCTTGCTGAGGTGCTGGCCAATGTTCAAGTTGGGCTGGAGACAAAGATCGACACAGATGCGGCTGCGGCCGCGCTCATCGACCGGCTCAGCGTTCGGTTGGGGGCAGAACGCATACGGCAATTCCACGCGCGGCAAAGCCACATCCCCGAACGCGCAGCGCTTGAGCGTGTCGCGCAATCTGGCGCTTCAAAAGCGGACTGGCCAAAGCCTGTGCCGGGCGAACCGGCGATGCGGCCTTTTCGATTGTTTGAAACGCCGCAGCCGATTGAGGTCACCGCCGGATTTCCAGAAGGCGAACCGCGCAGCTTTCGCTGGCGGCGGCACGTGCACCGCGTCACGCGGGTGGAGGGCCCTGAACGCATCAGCCCGGAATGGTGGCGACATGCGCGCGGCTACGCGCCGGGCAATGGCAGTCTGACGCGCGATTATTACCGTGTTGAGGACAATGAGGGGCGTCGTTTTTGGCTGTTCCGGCGCGGGCTCTATGATGAAATTGAACGACCACTTTGGTATCTCCACGGCATTTTTGCATGAGCTATGCCGAGCTTGCCTGCACCAGCAGCTATTCTTTCTTGCGCGGCGCATCGCCGCCATCGGATTATGTGGCGGAGGGTATCCGGCGCGGGCTGACCGCCATCGGCATTGCTGATCGCAACACCGTCTCTGGCGTCGTGCGCGCGTGGAAGGCTTTGGGCGATGCGCCCGATGAAGCGCGTAGTGCATTGCTGGCGGCCAAGCGCGATGCTGGCGAGCCGGAACAACTGACCGAAGCCGAAAAGGCCGCCTGTGAACCGAATATCCGCTTTTTGGCGGGATCACGGCTGGTGTTTTCGGACGGTACGCCGGACATCATTGCCTATCCCGCCACGCGGCAGGGGTGGGGTAATCTCACCCGGTTGCTGACCGTCGGGAATATGCGCGCGACCAAAGGCAGCTGCATATTGAAGTTCGACGATTTGCGCGACCATCTGGGTGATTTGCTGCTCATCGTCATGCCATATGCGACCGCGGACGCGGAGGAGGCACATAAGAACCCGCCTTTATATGCGTTCAAGGAAAGCGCGAAGCCCATAGCAGCGCCATCGCATCTCAAGCTGGTGTCGACCGCGCCGCAGGATTGGGAAAGCGTGCTGCGCCGCCTTGCGCCTGTGCATGCGGGCAAGCTTTGGCTTGGCGTATCAACGCATCACCGGGGAAAGGATAAACGGCAGCTGGCACGTTATCGGAAGGTGGCGAGTGCTTTTGACGTGCCTTTGCTCGCGACGAACGATCCGCTTTACGCGACCCGCGATCAGCGGCCGCTCCACGATATTGTCACGTGCATCCGCATGGGGACGACCATCCAGAAAGCAGGCTTTGCACTGGAGGCAAATGCCGAGCGGTACATCAAGTCCGCGGACGATATGGCGCAGTTATTCCATGCCTGCCCCGAAGCTGTGGCCGAAACCGAACGCTTTGCTGCACATATTCATTTCGACCTTGAACAGTTGAAATATGAATATCCGCACGAGCCGGTGCCGGGCGGCTGGACCCCCGACGATTGGCTGGCGCATCTGGTGTGGACGGCGGCGCACGAACGCTATGGGGCGGAGCTTCCGGAGAAAATCCGTAAGTCGATTGAAACCGAGCTTGCGTTTATCCGCACCGAAAAATTCGCATATTATTTCCTCACGGTCCATGATCTGGTCAAATTTGCGCGTGATCAAAAGCCGCCGATTTTATGCCAAGGGCGCGGCTCGGCGGCGAACTCTACGGTGTGTTTCCTGCTTGGCGTGACCTCGGTCGATCCGCTTACAAATACGCTTTTATTCTCACGCTTCATTTCGTCCGACCGAAAAGAACCGCCCGATATCGACGTTGATTTCGAACATGAGCGGCGTGAAGAAGTCATTCAATATGTCTATCGGCGCTATGGCCGCCACCGGGCAGCGATTGCAGCGACAATCATCCATTACCGCCCGCGCAGCGCGGTACGCGAAGTGGGGAAGGCTTTGGGCCTGACCGAGGATATCACAACGCGCATGGTCAGCACCGTCTGGGGCAGTTTTGGCAGTGGCCCAGATGAACGGCGGCTGGTTGAGGCAGGGTTTGATCCGGACAATCCCGAAATCGCGCGGCTGAAGGCGTTGTCAGAACAGTTGATAAAATTTCCGCGCCATTTGTCGCAGCATGTCGGCGGGTTTATCCTGACCGAAAACAGGCTCGATGAAACCGTGCCCATCCACAATGGCGCGATGAAAGACCGCAATTTCATTGAGTGGGACAAAGACGATATCGACGCATTGGGGCTGATGAAGGTCGATGTGCTGGCGCTGGGCATGCTGACCTGCATACGCAAGGCCTATGACATGATGCGCGAGCAGGGGATTGGCGATTATGATTTGAAGGTCGACATCGATTCCGATGATCCCAATGTCTATGACATGTTGTGCAGAGGTGAGAGCCTGGGCGTGTTTCAGGTCGAAAGCCGGGCACAAATGAACATGCTGCCGCGCATGAAACCGCGCAGCCTATATGACCTCACGATTCAAGTCGCGATTGTCCGCCCCGGGCCGATCCAAGGCGATATGGTGCATCCTTATTTGCGGCGACGTAATGGGGAGGAAAAGGTTGAATATCCCTCTCCTGCCCCGCCATATCCGCCAGACGAGCTGAAACATGTGCTTGGCAAAACATTAGGTGTGCCATTGTTTCAGGAGCAGGCGATGAACCTGGCCATCACCGCTGCCGAATTCAGCGAGGCCGACGCCAACCGCTTACGCAAGGCGATGGCGACGTTTCGCAATGTCGGCGGGATGGAGCATTTCGAAACGATGATGGTCGAAGGCATGGTGCGGCGCGGCTATGAACGTGACTTTGCCCAGCGCTGTTTCGGCCAAATTAAGGGCTTCGGATCATATGGCTTCCCCGAAAGCCATGCGCTGTCTTTTGCGCGGCTGGTCTATGTGTCGTCGTGGATCAAACATTATCATCCGGCCATTTTTGCCGCCGCCTTACTCAATTCGCAGCCCATGGGCTTTTACGCACCGGCGCAGATTGTCCGCGATGCGCAGGAAAATGGGGTGGAGGTCAGGCCGATAGACGTCAATGCGAGCCATTGGGATAATGCAATCGAGCAAGGCGCGCTGCGATTGGGGATGCGGCAGATCGACGGATTTCGGGCGGTGTGGGCGCACGCCATTGCCCGGTATCGGCCATTTGCATCTATCGAAGATTTGGCGCGCCGTGCCGCGCTGCCACCGGCTGCTATGCACTTGCTTGCCGATGCCGATGCCGTGCGATCATTGGGTTTTGACCGGCGCGAGGGCGCGTGGGAAGCGCGGCGGACGCCTTCGGACGAACTGCCATTGTTCGCTGCGGCCAATGTGCGCGAGCTTGGCGCGGAGGCCGATGCCATGTTGCCAGCGATGCCGGCCAGCGAACATGTCGCGGCGGATTATCAGATGACCCGGCTGTCGCTAAAGGGACACCCGATGCAGTTCCTGCGCGGGATGTTCGCAAGCGAGGGCGTGCTGAGCTGCGCTGAGGCGAATGTCGTCAAGAACGGTAAGCGCGTGCGCGTGGCCGGCGTCGTGCTGGTCCGGCAGCGCCCCGGCAAGGGCAATGCGATTTTCATCACGATTGAGGATGAAAGTGGCGTGACCAACATCTTATTATGGGCGCGGTTGTTCGACCGGCAACGCCGCGCCGTCATGGCGTCACGGTTGATTATTGCCGAGGGCGAAATTCAGCGCAGCAAAGAAGGTGTGGTGCACCTGATGGCGACCAATATTATCGACCGGACCGACGATCTGGCGCGATTGTCCGAGACGCATCAGGCCAATGTCGGGAAACCCAAAATCGACGAATTTGCGCGGCCACATCCCCCGCGCGGCAGCCATCCGCGTGATGTGCGGATCTTGCCCAAGTCCCGCGACTTCCACTGATTGTCAGGCGGCGTCCTTCGCCGCCCGGCGTGCCGCCAGTTCCTCAACGGAGCTTGCGCGCATGAACGGGTTGGTTGCGCGCTCCAGTGCAATCGTCGTCGGCACCGTTGCCTCGCCGCGTTCGCGCGCGGCGACAACATCAGACACGCGCTGCTGAAGCGCGGGATTGTCGGGCTCCACGGTCACGGCAAAGCGCGCGTTGCTCAACGTATATTCGTGCGCGCAATAGATGGCCGTATCATCGCCCAACGCTTCAAGCGTACGCATATTGTCGAACATCTGCGCTGCGGTCCCTTCGAACAAGCGGCCACAGCCCATTGCGAACAAGGTGTCGCCGACAAAAGCGACCTGCTCGGTTTCGAAATGATACGCGATGTGCCCGGCTGTATGCGCGGGAACGTCGAGGACCATCGCCCGTACGTCACCCAGTTGCACGACGTCGCCACCGCGGACCTGCACATCCAGCGTCGAAATCCGCTCCGCCTCTGCCGCGGGGCCCGTGATGATACAGCCCGTAGCCGCCTTAATCTGCGCATTGCCGCCGACATGGTCGGGGTGCCAATGGGTGTTCCAGATGTGCGTAATCTTCCATCCGCGCGCCTCGGCAGCAGCGAGCACCGGTTCTGCCACGGCAGGGTCAATCACCAGGGTCTCGCCGCTTGTTGCTTCATGGACGAGCCAAACATAATTGTCGGACAGGACCGGAACGCGGACAATTTCAATCGGCATTACCAGGTGCCCACATTTGGCATGCTGATCCACGGTTCTGCCGGTGGAAGATTGCCCTCTTGCAACAGTTCAATCGAAATGCCGTCGGGGGTACGCACAAACGCCATATGGCCATCACGCGGCGGCCGGTTGATCGTGACGCCTGCGTCCATCAGCGTTTGGCACGTCGCGTAAATATCATCGACCCGGTACGCCAAATGACCAAAGTTGCGCCCGCCATCATAAGCTTCGGGTGCGCTGCCATCGGCGGGCGGCCAATTATGCGTCAATTCCACTTCCGCCACACCATCTTGTCCGGGCGCCGCGAGGAAAATGAGCGTGAAGCGGCCAGCCTCGCTGTCAAACCGGCGGACTTCTTCCAGCCCGATCAATTTGAAGAACGCGACCGTTGCGTCAGGGTCAGTCACGCGGATCATCGTGTGGAGATATTTCGTCGGCATATTCGCTCCGTTCATGGCGCTGTCTGTATTCGCCCCCAGTGGGTTCGCATAGACAATGGACCGTGACAGCTACAGGCGCAAGGGGCGTGCAGGCGGAATATTATCGCGATTGCGGTTCGGCAGACGGCGGTGCGCTGGCGGCCAATGCGGCCAGCTGCGCCTTTGCGGTCGCCGCCTGACGGCTGTTGGGCGCGATTGCGATGCTTTGTTCCCATTGCGTGCGCGCAGTCACTTCATCACCGGCGGCGATGGCAATATTGCCCGCCTCCAATGCGACGGCGGCATCACGCGGCAGAAGCGCGGCTGTTGTCTGGATATAGCTTAGCGCGTCGGGCAGCTTGTTCATCCGCCGCGCCAATGTCGCCGACAACAACCATGCCGTGCCATTTTCGGGCGACAGCGTCCGCGCGGTCGTCAACGCCGCTTCGGCATCGGCCGGTCTGCGCAACGCAACCAAAGCGCGCGCGCGATCGATTTCGCTATCGGCGCGTTCGGCGCGTTCTAGGGTTTGGGCGGCAAGCGCTTTGTCTAATGCCGCCAATGCCGCATCGGGCGTATCGGCCGCAAGCGCAGCATTGCCCGCCTGTGCCCAGAAACGCGCCGCGCGGGCATCTCCCTTTTCCTCGGCCAATTTAGCCGCCTCGGTCAGTATCGGTATCGCGAGGTCGAATTTAAAATCGGTCGCAAGCGCATAGCCATGGCACGCGCGCGCAAGATAACCGCCGCCTTTCTGCGTCCATGCGCTTGCCTCTGTGACCGCAGATGCAGGGTCAGTGCCTGCGAGTTTAATGCACTCAGCGAACTGGACTTCGTTCAGCGTGGACAAGGGTTGCGCGGAAGCGGGCGCCGCGATGAACAGCAAACTTGATAACAGCTTTAGCACGGGCGCTCCGTCAATAAGGTCAGACCAGCTTCGCCACGCTGTCGATCAACACCGCAATATCTTCCTCGCGCGAAAGCCGGTGGTCGCCGTCCTTTACCAAGATGGTCTGCACGTCGGATGAACGAAGCCGGGCAGCTAGGCTTAATGATGTTTGCCAAGGCACGTCAGGGTCGCACTGCCCGTGGATTAGCCGCACCGGGCAGTCGATGCCGATTTCGCCAGTCAGCCGCAGATTATCTTGCCCGGATTGCCAAAAGGCGCGGGTGATGACCATGGGGTCATAGCCATAATCGCTTGGGCGCGCGATGCGTCCGGCGGCGGCCATCGTCGCGCGGTCGGCGTCGTTGAAATCCCAGTCGGTGAAATCGGGGGCTGCGGCGATGCCCACCATCGCCATGACCTGCGCGCCAAGCGCTTCGGCCACAAGGAGCATGAGCCATCCACCCATGGACGAGCCAACCAAGATTAAGGGCCCGACTTGCGCGTCGGCAATGACCGCGAGAACGTCATCACGCCAGATATCCAGCGTGCCGTCTTCAAATGCACCTTCGCTCTCGCCGCAACCCGAATAATCGAGCCGCAACATGCCGATGCCTTGCGCCTCTGCCCAAGCACACAGCGCGGTTGCCTTGCCACCTTGCATATCGGACATATAGCCCGGCAGGAAAACAAGCGTTGGCCCGCGGCCTTCGGTCAGACGATAGGCGAGCTTGACGCCATCATGGCGCATAGCAAAATGTGGGGCTGTTTCTGTCAAAACGGGGTCTGGCAGGGTCAAATCACCCAATCGACGGTCAGCATTTGGGCCACATCCTGACCCTTGGCGCGGCGCTGCTCGACCATGATGTGGTTCAACCGCTTCACGGTATCGCTGCCGGATGTAATGCACAGACCGGGAACGAACGCATGCACCAGCGCCTTCATACCACCCCAGATCATCGCAAAACCAAATCGGCTGGCGACGCCAAAATGTTCGGCATAATTTTCATCGACGCTTTTGGGATGTTCGACAAAGAGGCGGTTGAACATGGGAGCCTTTCCTTCAAAATATACCGAGGTGCCTAGCCAGCAAGCGCCCTTCGACAGGCTCAGGGCTACGGTTGATTAAGGGAGCTTAACCAATCGCTCAGTTAAAATCAAAGCCGAAGCCCGATTTTGCGTTGCGATCCTGTGTGCACATTGTTTTTAACTCGGTCCACTCGGCAGGCGTTAATGCGGGCTTGTAGTTTTTGCCTTTAACGATGCTCTTCTCAAACGCGTCTTTGCGGGACCGCGACAGCGGGTGGCTCGACATATATCCGGCTATGCCGTTTTCGGATGTGCTGGAACTTGCGCTGCCGTCCATTTTGGACAGCCGGTCAAAAAATGACGCGGTGCCGATGGGTGAGATATTGGCACCGCCAAGCGCTTTCATCGAATGGGCATCGGCTTCGGCTTCGGACTCGCGGCTGTAGCTCATGGACAGCAGGTTATTGACCAGCGCACCACTATTGCCATCAATACCACCCAGAACGACCGCAAGGCCCATTTGCCGAAGCAAAGCCTGCATGACGTGCTTTTCGCGGACATGGCCGATTTCATGCGCCAATACACCAGCAACCTCATCGGGCGAGCGCGCCTGTTTGACGAGGCCATCGAACAAAATGACCTTACCGCCGGGCAGCGCCACGGCATTTACCATGTCAATTTTGGCGACCTCGACCTGCAAATCGCTGGGATTGGCATCCAGCGACGCGACCAGCTTTTTCAACGCTGCGTCTCCGGCAGGCGTGCTGCAGAACCGACCGCCAAAATCGCCCACAAGCGCATCGCCCAGCTTTTCGTCGACGCTGGAGGGTATGAGCGGTGCCAGCCATTGCGGGCTCAAAAGAACGACGGCGACCGCCGCCGCGCTGGCCAAGGTGAAGGCGACCGCCGCTTTCCCAAAGCCAAGCCTGTCAACCCAGCCACCATAATTGCGCCGCGCGGGCAGCATGGCCGATAGGTCGGATGGCACCGGACCGGAAAGCATTAACCGCCATCCGTCCGCCTCCTTTAATCCATAGACGTCGGCATCATCCTTGTGCGTGACATATTCGATATCGGAAAATGCGAACGGGCCATGTCGCCGTTCGGTTTCCAACAAAAAGAATTGCCGACCAATGATCTGCACCTCGACCTTGCGGCGGACGGCGCTTTTGCCGTCATAATGCCCCGCGTCGAAAAAGGCAGACATGGGCTAAATCGCCCCAACATCAAAGGCGTCGAGCAAGCCTTCGCCATGCTTGGCAACCACGGTTTCCGACTGGGTCAGATCGTCGATGTTAATCTCGCCATAGGCTTCCATATGGTCGATGAAGAATTTCCAGTTGCGGTACGGCATGAAGATATAACCAATGCCCAAGGTGCAGATGACAATCGCCATGTTGGAGAGGAAGAACAGGATCCAGTCCGGTGCCCGTGCGCGGAAGTCAAATTCCAGATTGTGTAAACGCAGGCCACCCACCGCAAGGCGGAAATATTTGCTGTAATAGGCAAGCGCCGCGAGCGGGAGGAAGAGGTAAAACGACAGCACGCCGACGATCGCAAATATCGCACCAATCGCAATGCCCGTGCTTCCAAGAGTGCCGGGTGTGCCGCCCGATGCGGCCATGCTGATGCCAAACACCACCGCGCCGATGAACAGCAGAAACGGCACGAGGTAGAATAACAAATAACGCTTCATCAGCGGCTTCCACTCGGCTGTTGCTGAAAAGCGATGCGGGCCGAAGCTCATGGCGTTCCAGCGGTCATTCCAAAGCGAAATCATCGACCATGGCACGCCCAAGAAAATGGGGAGCCAACCGACGACGCTTTTCCACATATAGGCGAGGCCATATTGAAAACCAGGGTCGTCGCTGCCCCCTCTGATACCGCGCCAATAGGTCCGGCTCAGCCGATACCGCAGCGCACGGAAATATGCGACGCCCGTCAGGTAAAACAGCAGCAGGAACATCATCAGGGTCATGACGACCGCAAGGATTGACTCGCCCCGGAAAATCAGCCCCTGCGATATCAATTGAATGACGATAAGGGGTAAGCCGATCAGAAGGAAAGCCATGACGAAGCCGACAAAAAGCTCGATGCCCTTGCCGGTCCATTCCAGACGTTCATCAATGAACTCCGTCTTGCTCCACAGATATTCGCGTTCGCGGGTGGTTGCCCAAAACCGATATATGCCAAGCGTGACAATGGTCAGCAAAAGGTTAGGAAAGGCGATGCGGGCAAATTCCAGCCAACTGCCATGGAAACGGAATGCGCTATGCCGATGCGATAGATCGTCGTTCATGAAATTGCGGCCCCCCAAATTTCACACAAGATGTGCGAAAGTGAAAAGCCTTGTCAAGAAACGCGATGAAAAAAGGCTATGCGTTTCGATGAAAGCGACCCGTCAGTCAGACGTCACCCTGAACTCGTTTCAGGGTCTTACTTTCAGAGACCTGAAGTAAGATGCTGAAACAAGTTCAGCATGACGACGGCTGACTGGCATGTACGCTCTACATTTTACTGAACGGTAACCGTCACTGCACGGCGGTTTTGCGCCCAGGCTTGTTCATCCGAACCCAAAGCCGATGGGCGTTCTTTGCCATAGCTGACGGTTTCGATGCGGCTTGCGTCGACACCGATTGAGGTCAGATAATTTTTTGCAGAATTGGCGCGGCGTTCGCCAAGCGCGAGGTTGTAGTCGCGTGTTCCGCGTTCGTCGGCATGACCTTCCACGATGATGCGGGTATTGGGATAGCGCGCAAGCCATTGCGCCTGACGCTGCAACGTCGCCTGATCTTCGGCATCCACATTGAAGCGATCGGTTTCAAACAAGATGCGGTCGCCAAATTGGCCCACTTGCTGAAGGAAATCTTCCTGACTGCCCGGAACGATCTGACCCGCACCGGCATTCGGGTCTGTCTGGGTCTGGCCATAATCGGTGCCTTCGGCCGCAGGTGGCAGTTGCTCGACCTTTTTCTTGCCGCAGCCTGCAACGAGCGCGGTCGATGCCAGCAATATGGCGGCCATCTTGATAGTGTTGGTCTTCATGGTCTTCTCCTTCGGCTTGCCCCGCTTGTGTAAGCGGAAATTATATCAGAAATATGATCGAAACGCACTCACGGCAATACCGGTCCCCATGCGGGGTCCGATCCGTCAACCGGCGTCGGCAATTGGCGCTCGTTCGATCCTGTAAGATCGACTTGCCAGATACTGGTTTTGCCGCTGCCCTTCGCCGTGCGGAAAAACTGGATGACGCGGCCATTTGGCGCCCATGTCGGGGCCTCGTCCTGCCAGCTGTCGGTCAGCAGCCGCTCGCCCGAACCATCGGGGCGCATGGTGCCAACGCGGAAGTCGCCCGCAATGCGGGTATAAGCAATAAGGTCCGCGCGCGGGCTCCATTCGGGGGTCGCGTACCGCCCCGAACCAAAGCTGATCCGCCGTTGGTTGGATCCATCTGCGTTCATGACATAGATTTGCTGGCTGCCCGATCGGTCGCTTTCAAATACAATCTGGCGACCATCGGGGGAGAAGCTTCCGCCGACGTCGATGCTGGGCGATGTTGTCAGCTTGACGGGCGTGCCGTTGCCGTTTGCCGAAATCTTGTAGATGTCGGTGTTCCCCGCAACCGCCATCGAATATAATATGGTCTGCCCATCGGGCGACCAGCGCGGCGCAAAGGTCGGGTTGCGCGATTGCGTAATCAACCGCTGCCGACCGGCATCAATATCATAGACATAGATGCGTGGATTGCCGTCGACATAAGACAGATACAGGATCGATTTATAGTTGGGCGAGAAACGGGGTGTCAGCGCGGTGGACTGGCCATTGGTAATGAAGCGGTGGTTTGCGCCATCTGAATCCATGATCGCCAGGCGTTTGACGCGTTTGCCCTTGGGACCGGTTTCGGCAATATAGGCAATGCGGCTGTCAAAGAACGGCAGTTCGCCAGTCAGCTTCGCATAGATCGCATCGGCACATTTGTGCGCGGCCCTGCGCCATTCGCGCGGCGGTACGTTGAAGCCAAGGCGCGTGGTTTCATTGCCAAAGCCGACGTCATATAAATAACAGCCCACGGTCAGATTGCCGTCGCCGCCCACGCGGACGAAACCCTGCACCAATTGTTCGACCGTGCGGCCTTTCCAATAATCAAATTGCGGTGCCGTTACCTCGGGCAACGCGATCGCACGCAGGCCATTGGGGCCTTGCGTTTCAAACACCCCCGATGCGCGCAAGTCGGATGAAATGACTTCAGCGATTTGACGGCCAAGTGCGGCGCTGTTCCCGGCGGGCGTATCGGCAGGGGCTGGGGCCACCAATGCGGGTACGGCAATGGAGCGTGTCTTCGATGTGTCGAACTCGACCAGCTCGGGCTCATCTGTATCAGGCGCAGGCGGCGGGGTTTGCGCCATGACGCTGTGACTGCCGACAATTAGAAGCAGGAAAGACGCGAGCTTCCGGTAAAATGAGAAGGAGGTCATATAGTTCATTCCTTTATCCCGTGGCGCGCAAACGAAGTGCGTGGGTTTTCCAGACGTCATGATATTCGGGGTCAAGCCCGTCATAGGGGGATGCTGCGCGTACCGCTTGCAAGATGCAGTCTTTTAATGGCCCAGCCTGCGGTTGGTTGCTGTCGGTCACGCCGACCTGCTTGTCGAAGCGCACCGAGGTAAGCTTTCCCGATGGTTCAAGGCTGAGCGTGACGAATGTCTCGATTTTGTTGATGTCGATACCCGACGGCGCGCATGCCCGAACGCGGCTGCGAATTTGGCCAGCGATGCTGATGCCGACTGATCGGCGCACTTCGGTCGCGGTCTTTGCTGCAGGCGTGCCCACCGCTTTGCCAGCGCCAGGGGCCTTGCCGATATTGTTGATGCTGTCTTCGAAATTGCGGCTGAGCCCGCCGGGTTTGGCTGGCGTTGACCCTTTGCCGCTTGGTGCGGCTGCTTTCACCGTTTTCGGCGGCGTGGCAGCGGTCTTCACCGGCTCTTTCTTGGCAGCAACCTTCGCAAGGGGCGGCGCAGTGTCGGGCTTTGCAGGCTTTTGCACCGGCTTGGCCACCGGCTTTTCGATTTTCATCACCGGGGTTGGGGCAGGTGGCGGTTCGCTCGGCGCGGTGTCACCAGCGGCTGGCGGTGCGGATTCTTCCTGAATGGCGTCGGGCGCAGTCGAGACATCGGCAATTTCACCCACCAGCGAAACCGAAATCGATTCCTGCTTTTTGATGGTGTCTGCGGATGCCAAAAGACCCAGGCCAAATGCGCCCAGTAATATGACATGGCCGCCAATCGCAGCGCCAAGTCCGACTTTCTCGACCCGATCCATTGCCATATCGTTAGTTTTCGCCAGATGAACCTGTGGTGACCAAGCTCACGCTATTCAGGCCTGCACGGTTCAGTTCGCCCATCACGCGCATCATTTGGCCATAGCTGATCGACGTATCCCCGCGCAGCATGATCTGGCGTGGCTTTGCTGCGTCTTGCGCGCCGGCAATTTCTTCAAGCCGCGGGGGCAGCTCGCTCGGTGCCACCAGTGTGCCATCGATAAAGGTTGTGCCGGATTGATCGATGGTGATTTCGATGGGCTCCTGCGGCTGCTCAAGCGCGTTGGCGCGGCTTTCGGGAAGCTCAACCGGAACGCCCGTGACGAGCAAGGGCGCGGTGACCATGAAGATGATCAACAGAACGAGCATGACATCGACAAAGGGCGTGACGTTGATGTCCGCCATGGGCGCACGCTGGCCGCCGCGACGTCTACCGCGGCCACCGCTTCGACCTGAAGACGTGTTCATGGCCATCGTTAAACCTCATGCTCCAACTCACGCGACAGCGTGCCGTGGAAACCGTCGGCAAAGCGGCCCATGCGCGCTTCATATTGGTTCAACCGGTGCGAAAAGCGGTTATAGGCGATGACAGCCGGAATGGCCGCGAACAGGCCAATGGCGGTCGCGAAAAGCGCCTCGGCAATGCCAGGCGCGACGACGGCGAGGCTTGAATTCTGTTCGGCGGCAATCGCGGCAAAGCTGCGCATAATGCCCCAAACGGTTCCGAACAGGCCGACGAAGGGTGCGACCGATCCTGTGGTCGCTAGAAAGTTCAAACGGTTGGCCAAACGGTCGGTCTCTGCCGCAATCATTGCGTCCATCGCGGTCGACAGCCGCTCGCGCGTTCCGGCACGGTCAATTGTTTTGCCGTTGGTCGAACGCCGCCATTCCGTCATGCCTGCGGCAAATACCTTAGCGACGGGCAACGTGCTTTGGCCATGTGTTTTGGCGAAAGCCGCGATATCGTTGCTTTCCCAAAATTCGGTTTCAAATTTCTCGCTCTGGCGGCGGATGCCCGACATTTTGATCGTGAAGCTGACGATGATTGTCCACGCCCAAATGCTGGACAGCGCGAGGCCGATGATGACGGCTTTGACCACAAGGTCAGCGTCGAGAAACAGTTTAATCGGTGAGAAACCCACATTTTGGGTCGCGATGAGCAGGTCCATTATCTTCCTATTCTGCGTGTCGGTTTATGATGGGCTGAAACGCCGCAACCCAATGCGCGGGTTGTCGGCGGGGCTTGCCGTCGGGTGAAACAAAGGCGGCGGTCACCCGCGCCTCGGTCAATATCTCGTCACCGCGCATGACTGTTTGATGAATATCACAACTTGCCGCGCGCACCGCCTCAACGGTGCTGATAACAACCAAGGCATCGTCAAAATGGGCAGGGCGTCGATATTTGATGTTCATTTCGGTGACTGCATAGGCGCCTTGGCCGTCCGCATGCACACTTCGCTGGTCAATACCGACACAGGCCAGCATGTCCGAACGTGCACGCTCCATGAAATGCAGATAGCGCGCATGATAGACCACACCCGAAAAATCGGTGTCCTCAAAATAGACCCGCACTGCAAACAGGTGCTGTGGGCCGTCGAAATGGCCTTGATAGGGGGTGGGCATGGGCATTGAGAAATTTGTTAACCGCTTTGGAGTCCGGCGGGAAGGCTTTTTAAAGGACGTATCCGCAATTGGCCGCCTTAGGGACTCGGCATATCGCTATGTATCAAACAATCCGTCCTGTGATCCTGCTGGTGGGTTGAGGCCCAGATGCTTCCAACCCGGCCCATTGAGGCAACGGCCACGCGCTGTGCGCGCGATGAGGCCGAGTTGCAGCAAATAAGGTTCAACGACATCCTCGATCGTGTCGCGCGGTTCGGACAGGCCAGCGGCCAGTGCTTCGACGCCGACGGGGCCGCCGCGATAAATGTCGGCGATCATGTGCAAATAGCGCCGGTCCATCGCATCCAGACCAAGTGCGTCGACCTCCAACCGGTTGAGCGCGCTATCGGCGATTTTTGCGGTGACGACGGGTTCGCCTGCGACATTGGCGAAGTCACGGACGCGGCGCAGCAAGCGACCTGCGATCCGCGGCGTGCCGCGTGCGCGTTTGGCAATCTCGTTCGCGCCATCGGGCGCAATGCCAAGGTCCAGCAAGCGCGCGGCGCGGGTTACCACCAGCTCAAGCTCGCTATGCGTGTAGAAATTGAGCCGCACCGGTATGCCAAAGCGGTCACGCAAGGGCGTGGTCAGCAAACCCTGCCGCGTGGTTGCACCGACCAGCGTGAACGCCGGCAAATCAATCCGCACGGACCGCGCCGATGGCCCTTCGCCAATCATGATATCCAGCGCACGGTCTTCCATCGCGGGGTAGAGGATTTCCTCAACCACGGGGCTGAGCCGGTGAATTTCGTCAATGAACAGGACGTCGCCATCCTCCAAATTGGTGAGCAACGCTGCCAGATCGCCCGATTTGGCGATGACCGGACCCGATGTGGCACGGAAACCGACGCCCATTTCCTTGGCCACAATTTGCGCCAGCGTTGTTTTGCCAAGCCCCGGCGGGCCAAAGAACAACACATGGTCCAACGGCTGCCCGCGACCCTTCGCCGCCTCAATAAACACGCGCAAATTGTCGCGCGCGGCCGCTTGCCCGATGAACTCTGCGAGCGTTTTGGGCCGCAGCGCGGCGTCAATATCTTCCGGTCGTTTGTCCGGCGTGGTGAGGCGGTCGTCGTCAGTCATAATGTTTGATACCGTCGCCCTTGATGATCACCGCGATGCCCGCTTCAGCGCCAGCCGGACCAGTGCATCGAGCGTCGCATCGGGGCCGAGTTCTTCGAGCGCCTGCGCCACGGCATTTCCGGCCTCTCCGGGCTTGAAGCCCAGATTGGCAAGTGCGGACATCGCGTCTTGAGCATGGTTGCCGGCCGCTGCGCCCGTGGCCATCAGTTTCGCTCCGCCGCCGATGCCGGCGAGCGCGCCGACCTTGTCTTTCAATTCATTGACGATGCGGCTCGCCAACTTTGGTCCGACGCCGTTTGCCCGCGCCACCATAGCCGCGTCGCCGCTGCCAATGGCGAGCGCGAGGTCGGCGGGTTCGATGGCCGAGAGGATGGCCAAGCCAACCTTGCCGCCAACGCCTTGCACGCCCGTCAGCAACCGGAACCAGTCGCGTTCTTCGCGCGTGGCAAAGCCGATGAGGCGCATGTCGTTTTCCGACACCTGCATTTCTGTGAATACGGTGGCGAAATCATCCGTCTTGCCCAAAGCCGATAGCGTCCGCGCGCTTGCCTGCACCAGATAGCCGACGCCGTTGACGTCGATCACCAGATGGTCGACGCCCGTTTCATCAATGCGGCCATATAGCTTTGCGATCATTATCGCGGGTTAGCTGTTCGTTACAAAATCGGCAAGCAAAAGAGAACATCGCGGGAACAGAAAGTTTGTTTCACGCAAGTGTGCAGAGGACGCAGAGGTCGTGGCGCAAAATTATTTCTCGGCGATCTCTGCACCTCTGCGGTAACCTATTAACCCCTAAAGTGATGCGCGTGGGTGATCGCAACCGCGAGCGCATCAGCTGCATCTGGTCCGGCGAGCTTTAAGCCTGGCAACAGGATGCGGAGCATCGCTTGTACTTGCTCTTTTTCGGCTTTGCCGGTGCCCACAACGGATTTTTTTACGAGCCGCGTGGCATATTCAGTCACGGGCGTACGGTTGCGCGCCGCACCCAGCAGCACGACGCCGCGTGCTTGCCCAAGCTTCAGCGTCGATTGCGGGTTTTTGTTAACGAACACTTCTTCGACCGCCGCATAATCGGGCCGGAAGTGATCGAGTACGGCGCTCAGTTTCTCGTCCAAAATTACGAGACGGTTCGCCAAGGGCAGCTTGGCATCGGTTGTGATTTCGCCATTGTCGATATGCGAAAGGCGGTTGCCTTCCTTCCGGATGACGCCCCAGCCGGTCGTGCCCAAGCCGGGGTCGAGACCGAGAATGATCATCCCAGTTTCGCCATCACCTCGTCGGAAACGTCATAATTGCCCCAGACGGTCTGCACGTCGTCATCATCTTCCAAGGCATCGATCATCTTGAGCAAGGTCGCTGCATTGGCTTCGTCGACTTCGACCAAAACCTGTGGCTTCCACGCGAGCTTTGCACTTTCCGCTTCACCAAGTGTCGCCTCGAGCGCCTTGGCGACTTCATGCAGGCTGTCCATTGCGGTCCAGATGCTGTGTTCGTCTTCGCTCGACTCCACATCTTCTGCGCCTGCTTCCAATGCCGCTTCAAAGACGCTGTCAGCGTCTCCTGCGCTGATGGGGTAAGTGATCAGGCCCATACGGTCGAACCCGTGGCTCACCGCGCCGGATGCGCCAAGGTTGCCGCCATTTTTGCTGAATGCCGTGCGCACATTGGTCGCGGTGCGGTTGCGGTTGTCGGTCAATGCCTCAACGATGATCGCAACGCCGCCGGGGCCATAGCCTTCATAGCGCATTTCATCATAGCTTTCCGCGTCGCCGCCGGCTGCCTTGTCGATTGCGCGCTGGATATTATCCTTGGGCATCGATTGCGCCTTGGCCGCGTTCACCGCAAGGCGAAGGCGCGGGTTCATGTCGGGATCGGGCATGCCCATTTTCGCCGCCACGGTAATTTCGCGCGACAGCTTCGAAAATTGCGCCGAACGCTTCTTGTCCTGCGCGCCCTTACGATGTTGGATATTCTTGAATTTGCTATGGCCTGCCATGGCTCTGCTCTTCTCTGGCTAAAGGATATGAAGCCGCGCCCTTACATCAGGCACGCGCCATTGGGCAAGACATCTGCTTCAGCTCAACTGAACCGCTGTCCTTGACACAATGTCATCCTGAAACATGTTCAGGATGACGGGTCTGTTCGGCAATGAAGCCAAGCGGAAATTATGCGAGGCCAAGCGCCGATTTGTACGTATCCAAAATGGCTTCCATTTCTTGGCGATCGTCCTGGCTCATTTTGCGCAAGCGTACGATCTGACGCATGATTTTTGCGTCATAGCCTTGGCTCTTGGCTTCGCTGTAAACGTCGCGAATGTCGTCGGCGATGCCCTTTTTCTCTTCTTCCAGACGCTCAATACGTTCAATGAAAAGACGCAGTTGATCGGCGGCGATATTGCCTTCGGCCATGATATTCTCCCTGTGGTGTTGGTCGGTGCCTGCGCACCCGAATCAAGATGACAGCGCCTTAATGCGAAGGGGCGTTCTTCGCCACGCTTTCCTGCATGCGTTGCAATTGTTCGGGCGTGGCTTCGGTCTGATGCTTCGCTTTCCACTCCGCCGCGGGCATGCCGTGGATGAGCGTGCGTGCCTCATCTTTGGTCAGCGCGCCATCCGCCTCCATCACCCAATCGGCGAGGCAATTGCGGCAAAAGCCGGCAAGGCCCATCAGGTCGATATTCTGCGCATCGTGCCGGTGCTGCAAATGGGTGACAAGGCGGCGAAATGCGGCTGCGGCCGCCGCGTCTGATATTTGGATGTCCTGTTGCATAGCTATGCGCCCTTTCCGTTGGTGATATGCCGCGTTATGGGGGGTGCGAACGTCAAAATCCATATCGCGGAGCCATTTCTATGCAATATCACAAGCCACGTATGCGTAAGGTCCGCATATTGGCGACATTGGGTCCCGCCAGCGACACGCCCGAAATGATCGAAAAGCTGTTCCGCGCTGGTGCCGATGCCTTCCGCGTGAACATGAGCCATGGCGAGCAAGCCGACAAGGCGCAGCTGATCGCCAATATCCGCGCGCTCGAAAAAGCCTATAACCGGCCAACGACAATCTTGGTCGATTTGCAAGGGCCCAAGCTGCGCGTCGGCACCTTTGCCGAGGGCAAGGTTGAATTGCACACGGGCGATACTTTCCGGCTGGATACCGACCACACACCGGGGGACGCGCATCGCGTCTATTTGCCGCATCCCGAAATCTTTGCCGCATTGGAAGTCGGCGCGCGGCTGTTGCTCGACGATGGTAAGCTTGTTCTGCGGGTCACCGAAATCGGGCTGGAATATATCAATACAATGGTGGAAGTTGGCGGCGCATTGTCGAACCGCAAGGGGCTGAATGTCCCTGACGTCGTCATTCCCATCGCCGCGCTGACCGAAAAGGACCGTTCGGACCTTGCCTTTGCGCTGGAGCAAGGTGTGGACTGGATCGCGATGTCCTTTGTCCAGCGGCCAGAGGATGTTGCCGAGGGCAAGAAGCTGATCGGTAATAAGGCAGCGTTGCTGGCGAAAATTGAAAAGCCTGCCGCCATCGGACGGTTGGAAGAAATTCTGGAACTTGCCGACGGCGTGATGGTCGCGCGCGGTGATTTGGGTGTTGAAATGCTGCCCGAACAAGTGCCGCCTTTGCAGAAGAAGATTGTGTCGACTGCACGGCGCATGGGCAAGCCCGTCGTCGTTGCGACGCAAATGCTGGAATCGATGATCGTATCGCCGTCGCCCACCCGCGCCGAGGTGTCGGACGTTGCAACTGCGATTTATGATGGTGCCGACGCGGTCATGCTGTCTGCCGAAACGGCGGCGGGCGCCTGGCCGATTGAAGCGGTGTCGATCATGGACCGCATTGCGCAACAGGTCGAAAGTGATCCCGATTTCTACAAGCGCATCCACTTTACCGAGACCCCGGCTGATTCCACCACGGCCGATGCGCTGGCCGAGGCGAGCGGACGGATTGTCGACACCATAGAGACCAGCGCCATTGTCTGCTTCACATCATCGGGCTCGACCGCGCGGCGAATTTCGCGCGAGCGGCCATCCGTGCCGCTCTTGGTGCTGACCGCCAGCCAATCGACCGCGCGCCGCCTTGGGCTCCTTTGGGGCGCATTTGCTGTGCGGACCAAGGATATTGGATCGTTCGAGGAAATGGTCGCCAAGGGCAAGCGCATGGCGCTGCGCTATCATTTGGGTCAGGCTGGTGGGCGCATTGTCATCATGGCTGGCGTGCCATTTGGCACACCGGGTTCAACAAATGTGCTGCACATCGTCCGGCTGACCGGCGACGAGCTGAAGGGCCATTAACGGCAGGTTGCGCGATTAGGGCAGCAAAAGACTGCTGTCGCCATAGCTGTAAAACCGGTACTCTTTGGCGATTGCATGGGCATAGGCCGCTTGCATTGCCTCGCGGCCCATCAACGCGCTCACCAGCATGAACAGTGTCGATTTTGGCAAATGGAAGTTGGTCATGAGGCCGTTGATGGCCTTAAACCGATAGCCCGGTGTGATGAAGATATCGGTGTCGCCTTCAAACGGGTGCACCAAACCATTTTGGTCGGCGGCACTCTCGACAAGGCGCAGCGAGGTGGTGCCGACCGCGATCAAGCGACCGCCGTTTTCGCGAATGCTGTTGAGCCGATTTGCTGTCTCGGCATCAATGCTGCCCCACTCGCTGTGCATGCGGTGGCTTGTCGTGTCGTCGACCTTTACTGGAAGGAACGTGCCCGCACCCACGTGCAGGGTCAGCGTCGCGGTTTCTATGCCGGCATCGCGCACCGCCTGCATCAATCCGGGGGTGAAATGCAGTGACGCGGTGGGCGCGGCGACGGCGCCATCCTTTTGCGCGAACATCGTCTGATAATCTTTGGCATCGCGCGCATCGGTTGGCCGCTTGCCGGCGATATAGGGCGGCAATGGCATCGTGCCCGCGCGATGTAGCAAGACTTCGACCGGTTCATCGCCTTCAAAGAACAATGTAAAGCTGCCGTCGTCATGGCGTTCTTCGGCCTTGGCCAAGACGCCTTGGCCAAAATCAATGCAGTCACCAATATGCAGGCGCTTTGCATTGCGGATAAAGGCCTGCCAGCGGCGCAGATCGATGCGTTTATGCAATGTCGCGCCAATCGTCGCGTCGCCTCTGCGGCCCGTAAGCTGCGCAGGTATGACGCGGGTGTCGTTGAAGATCAGGCAATCGCCCTTGCGCAGCTTTTGCGGGAGGTCGCTGACTGAAGCATCGACCATGTTGCCTTCGCCACCGACGCATAGCATCCGCGCCGAATCCCGCGGGCTAACAGGCCGTAGCGCGATCCGCTCGGGCGGAAGCTCGAAGTCAAACAGGTCTACGCGCATGATGATGCCGAAGCGGTCAGCTACCGCTTGGTTGGTCTAGGGCAATGGGTTTTTCAGCAACGGGCTGCGCGGGAAATGCGGGCGGCGGGACATTGTCTGCCGCAATCGATGCCTGAAGCACTTTGCTTGGGGTCGCTGGTGGCTCGCCGCGTTCAATGGCGTCGACAAACTGCATGCCGGATGTCACGCGGCCAAACACCGTATATTTGTTGTCGAGGTTGAAGCGCGGTTGAAAGCAGATGAAGAACTGGCTGTTGGCCGTGTCTGGCTCATTCGTGCGTGCCATCGACACTGTCCCGCGCAAATGCGGCATTTTGTTAAATTCGGCTTTCAGATCGGGAAGCTCCGACCCACCTTGGCCAGTGCCCGTGGGGTCCCCAGTTTGCGCCATGAAGCCTTCAATCACGCGATGGAAAACAACGCCATTGTAAAAGCCCTGACGCGTGAGCGTTTTGATCCGCTCAACATGAGATGGAGCAACAGCAGGCAGCATCTGAATGGTAACGCGGCCGCCCGTCGATAAATCGAGCACCAGCATATTTTCTAGGTCAGGCGCAACGGGCGCAGGCGGCGTTTGCGCGAGTGCGGGAGCGCCCGCAAGGAACAGCCCGCCTAAAATGAGTGCAGTCAGCTTCGACAAAAATATGCGTGATAACATCAAAAACGACCGCCTTTATAACTGAAGTGCCGCTCTCTTAACGAACGACGCTGTCGCTGTCATGAACGATTTTCTGCCTGCGCAGGATTCGCCCCGCAGAGGCGAAGTCTGTGGATAAGTCACTGTTGCATAAAGGTGACAGCCCCGAAATATTATTGTCATACAGCCCCAATTTGTTGCGCAAACCTAGGAAATCCGTCACAGCGCCCATAACCCGGGGAGTGTTCATTACATCTCGTGCGTGCATTGCATGTGCGATTTGAGTGAAAAAGCCGGGGAGTTTAACAGCCACCAGGACGCGGTAATCCGTTGGAATGGGGCGCTATTATAGGGGCTATATCGTGAAAAACACACGTATCAGCAATTTGAAATATGCAGCGGCACCGCTCGCACTGGGTCTGGCGTTGATCTCAACGCCGTCATTCGCTCAGGATGCGGCAGCCGAAGAAGAAACCGTCGAAGCAATCGTCGTAACAGGTTCGCTCATTACCAATCCGAACCTTGAGCGTTCGGCTCCGGTGAACGTAACTTCTGCCGAGGAAATGGAACTGCTTCAGTCCAACCTGGCCGAAGAAGTTCTTCGTGAAATCCCAGGCGTTGTCGCTTCGATCGGTTCTGCGGTCAATAACGGTAACGGTGGTGCATCGTACGTTAACTTGCGCGGCATTGGTTCAAACCGTAACGTCGTATTGCTTGACGGTGATCGTATCGTACCTGCCGGTTTTGGTGGTCAGGTCGATTTGAACAACATTCCGCTCGCTTTGGTTGAGCGCGTTGACGTTCTTACCGGTGGTGCTTCGACCACTTACGGCGCTGACGCCGTTGGTGGTGTTGTTAACTTCATTCTGAAGAATGATTTCTCCGGCATGGAAGCCCAAGCTTCGCAGCAGCTCACCGAAAAAGGTGACGGAAACGTTTTCCGCGCTGACGTCACAATCGGTGCAAACTTCGACGATGGTCGCGGTAACGCAGTATTCGGCGTTGGTTACCAGCAAGCTGACCCAGTATACCAAGGTGCGCGCGATGTTTCGCTAACCACACTTGAAACCTACAGCGGTACGGCGCTTGGTTCAGGCACAGCATACCCGTCGCGCTTCTCGGGCAGTCGTCTGGTTAGCGGTACGGCAAATGGCGGTACAAACCAGATCAACGACGCGGGTCAACTCGTTCCGACCTTCTCGACATTTAACTTTAACCCATATAACGTCTTCCAGACACCGTTCGAACGTTTCAACATGTTCGGTCAAGCGCGTTACGAAGTCAGCGATGCGGTAGAAGTATACTCGCGTGGTCTGTTCTCCAAGAACACTGTAAACACGATCATCGCACCATCGGGCGCGTTCAGCATCGGCGTGAACATTCCATTGAACAACCCGTTCTTGCCTGCCGCTGCGCGTAACCAGTTCTGCGCATTCGACGTTAACCCAAGCGCGACGGTTTATACCCCACGCTTTACACAAGCTCAGTGCGATGCCGCGGCTAACCCAAGCTTGCGTCCTGGACAGGCTGGTTATCTTGAAATCGGTACAGGTGGCGCGTCTGCAACTGCTACGACGTCGGGCAACGGTCTTGCTGTATTGCAAGCATGGCAGCCATTTGACGTTAACGGCAATGGCGTGGTCGAAGCTGGTGAAGGTTACAACCCTAACCCGCAGTCGCTCTTTGCCCGTCGCGCAATCGAAGCTGGTCCACGTATTTCGGAATATGTCACGACCGTATTCGATTACCGTTTGGGTGCCCGCGGTTCGATCACCGACTCAATCGACTGGGATATCTCCGGTGCCTATGGCCAAAGCGAGAACATTCAGACGATTAAGGGTTATACCTTGAACTCGCGTTTCCGTCAGTCGCTTCGTGCAGGCGGAACTGCTGCAGCACCAGTTTGCTTCGACACATCAAATGGATGCGTTGCCGCAAATGTGTTCGGAACCATTCAGCCATCAGCAATTCCATTCTTGGTTCAGGAAAGCACCAGCTTTACGAAAACCTCGCTTGCACAAGTCAAGGGAACCATCAACGGTGATGCAGGCATTACCAGCCCATTTGCTGAAGATTCTGTGGCATTCGCAGTCGGCGGTGAGTATCGTAAATATACTGCCCGTCAGGGCGCTGACGCGCTTGCCAAAGGCGGCGATCTTGGTGGTGCCGGCGGTGCAACGCCAGATATTTCTGGTGGATTCGACGTGTATGAAGGCTTTGGCGAACTTGTTGTGCCACTGGTTAGCGACAAGCCATTCGTTAACAGCCTGACTGTTGAAGGCGGCCTTCGCTATTCGTCGTACACAGTCGACGCACCAGGTAACCCATCGTACAACACCACAACCTTTAAGGCTGGTGGTACTTGGGAGCCAACCGAAGGTCTCGCTATTCGTGGTAACTTTGCCCGTGCCGTTCGCGCACCGAACATTGGCGAACTGTTCTCGCCAGTGAACACTGGATTGACCAACCTTGGTACCGATCCATGTGCGACGTTGACGACGGCTGGCGCTGTGTTGCCAGGACGTCCGTCAACTGGTCCAACCGGCGAGCTTCGTGCCGTCTGTTTGGCGCAGGGTGCCAACTTGGGCAACATCAACTCGATTCCCCAGCCTAACGCAGGTCAGGTGAACTCGACTGGTGGTGGTAACGTCAACATTAAGCCTGAAAAGTCGGACAGCTTCACCATTGGTGCGATCTTCCAGCCAGCGGCTATCCCGGGCTTCACTGCATCGATCGATTATTACAACATCAAGGTAACGGGCGCGATTTCGGCTCCAACCCCTGGTGACGTAATTGCGGCTTGCTTTGGAACGAGCGTATTCACCCCGCCAGCAGGCGCATCGACATCTGCTGCTTGTACCAGCATTCGTCGTAGCCCGGCCGATGGTAGTTTGAGCGGCGATCCGAGCACTTTCACTGGTCTGCCTTCGGTTCTGTCGAACGCGGGTGCCATTGAAACTGACGGCATCGACTTGATCATGAACTACAAGACTGATCTGACCGACAAAATCGCTTTGGCTTTGTCGTTCAACGGTAACTACACGTTCAAATCGGCGTTCAATGCGTTCGTGCTCAACCCTGAATCGGTCAATCGTGATTGCACCGGCTACTTCAGCTCGAACTGTGGTTCACTGCAGCCAGACTTCTCATGGTCGCAGCGTACAACATTGTCGTACGACAAGATCGATGTGTCGTTGTTGTGGCGTCACCTGTCGGCGATGGAGCAAGAGCCACTTGACGTGATTGACGGTGGTGCGTTCTTCAACGGAACGATCGGTTCGTCGGTCTTGGGCGTTGGTGGCCAGACTGTTAACATGGGCAAGATCAAGGCATATGATTACTTTGATCTGTCGACGCGTCTTAATGCCAGCGAAAATCTGACTATCACCGTTTCGGTGCAGAACTTGCTGGACAAGGATCCGCCACTGACCGGCAACAATGCTGGTTCGACAACGTACAACAGCGGTAACACCTTCCCGTCGACATATGACGCGCTGGGTCGTCGCTATGCTGTAACGGCAAAGCTGCGCTTCTAATTTGAAGAGCATATAATGAAACAAGGGGGCGGGCAGCAATGTCCGCCCCTTTTGTATTGTGAGGGCACGCCAGGCCATGCGGCCGGACCATGACCTGCAAGACTGCGTTATGTTGGTTTGGGTAATGTCCGACCCTAATAGGTTAGGCCGATCGCTTTAATAGCGAAGCGCATGCTCCAACGTCAGCGGGATGTTGGCAGATTGGGCAACGGCTTCGGCCCAAATCAGGACCTTTTCAATTTCGTCGCCATGCGCCGTTTGCGCCAATGCATATTCCGCGCGCCGGTCCTCCGTCCGGAAGCTGCCACCGAACTTGCTATGCGTGCCGAACGCAGGATGCGCATCATTCGCAGCGGCATGTTCGCCCAGCCCAAGGTAGGACGTTCCAGCGAAAAGGGCCTTGCCGGGATTGGCAGTCAGGCGTTCACTGTCCAGTGTTGCGATGCGTTCAGGTCCGAACTTTTGCGTCATGTCATGAAACAGCTTTTGCTGTGCCAGCCAACCCACCGCGGCGACTTGTAAATCCGTCTGCCTGAAAAAATCACCCGGCTCAAAACCAAGATTAACGATGCCGTCGGCAATTTGCCCTTCCAATAATTCGCGGCACCACAGTCGGCACCAAAGCCCCTTGCGGGCCACCGACAAAAGGAACACCGAAAGTGGCGCATACAGAATGATGGCTTTGCTTGTCGGCCGCATGGCAAGCGATGCCGGGGCAAGGGCATTAAACACATTGGACGGCTTCACAACAACCGCCAAATCGTCGCCAAATGGACGTGCGAGCATATCCAGTGCATCGCGCAACCGTTCGCCGACCGCAGTGGGTGGCGCGCCGCGACGGCGAAAGCCTACAATGTCGTTCAACAAAACGGGTTCCTTCAGACCCATAGATAGGCCCGGAAGATCAAACCCGTTGGCGAACATGGTCGATGCACAAAAGGCGGAATGCAAAATAAAATGCAGGCTGGCGTCGTCCGTGCGGCCCGTTGTGGCTTCGCTGCGCGATAGGACCATTGGGCATGGTTCCACGCCAAGATATTCGTCGGTAAGGAAAGTGGCGGCATTGTGCGCTGAACGGCTGACATGCCGCATATGAAATGCGTCGGCAGACGCATCATACCGGTGCGCAAGCCATGCGCCGTCGTTCCATATTTCGCTATTATTATGCGTCATAACCTCATCGACCTTGCCGTTTCTAACGGTAAATGGCAAGCATTCGCCATATGAACGAGACCGCACCACCGGCCGAAGCGGCCAGACTGAACAGCGAAGGCATGCTTGCACTGCGGGCCGGAAGCTATGCTGAGGCCGAGCGCCTGTTCGTGGCTGCAACGACGCATGACACGATGTCGAGCGCGCTGTGGCGAAATGTTGCCACTGCACGGCGCGCGCAGGGCGATGACCAAGGGGAAATGCAGGCGCTGGATGCGGCAATCAGCATCGACCGCCGGGACTTCATGGGTTGGCTCCGCAAGGCCGAATTGCATGAACGTACGGGTGAAAAGGCCGAAGCGCTGGTCGCTTGGAGCGGCGTGCTCCAAATGGCGGCGCATGCATCAGACCTATCTCCGGATATTGCCGCCGCACTGCACAGGGGCCAGGCGTTTGTTTCGCAAGCGACACTCCAGATCGCGGACGCGGTCAGCACGGAACTGGCGCCATTATCTGCTGCCATGGATGAAACAGAGCTGCGCCGTAGCAAGGCATTCGTCGATGTGGCGCTGGGCCGCCGACGGACTTATGTGAACACATGCGACGGCCTATATTATCCATTCCTTCCGGCGGACGAATTTTTCGACAGACATCATTTTCCATGGATGCCTGCCATTGAAGCGGCGACAGACGAAATACGGCGGGAATTGGAGGCGCTGCTTGCCGATCCCGGCGACGCGTTGCGGCCTTATGTCCGGATGGATTCGGGCGTTCCTGAAAATAAATGGTCAGCGCTTGACCAGTCGCTTGCTTGGGGCGCATGCTTTTTGTGGGAATATGGGCAGCCCAACAAGGCCGTTTTAGACCGCTGCCCGCGCACAGCCGCCGCCTTGGCCAGCTTACCGACCACAACGCTTCCCGATCGTGCACCCAGTGCATTTTTCTCAATATTAAAGCCACATACCCGAATTCCGCCACATACTGGGGTGACCAATACCCGTGCGATTGTGCATTTGCCGCTGATCGTGCCAGAGAAATGCGGCTTCCGCGTTGGGGGCGAATCCCGTGAATGGAAAGTGGGAACGGCTTTTGCTTTTGATGATACCATCGAACATGAAGCGTGGAACGACAGCGATCAAAATCGTGCGGTTCTTATCTTTGACGTATGGAATCCCCATTTAACCGTTGCTGAACAAAATGTTATCGCCCGTTATTATGCTGCGGCTGACGCAACAGGCTTTAAAATCACGCATTAAGTTAATTGATTCTTTCCTCTTTACTTGCACTGAAAAGCGACTGTGTTACTTGCACCGCGCCTCTCAACGGAGAAACATTCACATGCGACCAATTCTATTCACAGCCTTAACCATTGGCATCATGACCTCTGCTTTGGCGGAGGCGCCGGTGTCTGCGCCTGTAGCGGCTCCAGCATCTGCATCGACACCGCAAGGCAGCACTTCGACTGTGGCATCCGACGCAACCTCAGCCAAATCCGATAACGCCATGCGGTGCCGCACAGTTCGTGTGACCGGTTCGCTGGTGAAAAAAGGGAAGGTATGCAAAACGCTTGCGCAGTGGCGCCAGATGACCGAGTCTGGCAATGAACTCGCCCGCCGCTTGGTGGAGGATGGAACCTCACGCCCAAGCGGTCAGTGATCCTGCTTTGCAGATGAAACGGCCGATTTGAATCGGGGAAGCTCAACAGCTATCGCGCGACTATATTATAACATTCTGGTTGTGGGCGCATGCCCCGGCAACCAGAATGTTCTCGCGACAACGTGACTCCTATACCGCCAACTTCAACGCCCCATCCCCTTCTTCGACCTTGACCGTCGCGCCGTCGGGGACTTCGCCGCGCAGCAGCAAATCCGCCAGTGGATCCTGCAAATATCGCTGGATAGCGCGCTTGAGCGGACGTGCGCCATATACGGGGTCGTACCCCACGCGGCCAAGCCACGCCTTTGCCTCTTCGGATAAAGCGAGCGTGATCTTGCGATCCTTCAACAGCTTTTGCACGCGTTGCACCTGAATATCGACAATCGGTGCCATGTGATTGGCGCCAAGGCGGTGGAACAGGATGACCTCATCGAGGCGGTTCAAGAATTCGGGCCGGAAATGGCCCCGCACGATTTCCATCACTTGCGGTTCGACCTCTTTCACATCCTGACCATCTTCCAGCGCGGCGAGATGCTGGCTGCCCAGATTGGAGGTGAGGATGATGAGCGTGTTCGAAAAATCCACCGTGCGGCCCTGACCATCGGTCAGGCGGCCATCATCGAGTACCTGCAGCAGGATGTTGAAGACGTCGGAATGCGCTTTTTCGACTTCGTCGAACAACACCACTTGATAGGGCCGACGCCGAACAGCCTCGGTCAGGACACCGCCTTCTTCATATCCGACATATCCCGGAGGCGCACCGACCAGCCGCGATACGCTGTGCTTTTCCATAAATTCGGACATGTCGATGCGGACCATCGCATTGTCGTCGTCGAACAGAAATGAAGCGAGCGCCTTGGTCAGTTCGGTTTTACCAACGCCCGTGGGGCCGAGGAACAGGAAGGATCCAAGCGGCCTGTTGGGGTCCTGAAGCCCTGCGCGGCTGCGACGCACGGCCTTGGATACAGCGGCCACGGCATCTTGCTGCCCGATCACGCGCGCGCCAATCAGTTGCTCCATATTGAGCAACTTGTCGCGCTCGCCCTCAAGCATCTTGTCGACAGGAATGCCTGTCCAGCGGCTGACGACGCTGGCGATATCCTGCGCGGTCACTTCTTCACGCAGCATGGCGTTACCTGCCGCGGATTCTGCTTCGGACAATTGCCGCTCAAGGCCCGGGATTGTGCCATATTGCAGTTCGCCCGCCTTGGCGAGATCGCCCGAACGTTGCGCCTGCTCAAGCTCGATACGCGCGGTGTCGAGCTGCTCCTTGATCTTCGCCTCTGCCGAAATCTTGTCTTTTTCCGCCTGCCAGCGCTGGGTCAGTTCGGATGATTGCTGCTCCAGATTGGCAAGTTCATTCTCCAGCGTGGCCAGCCGGTCTTTCGACGCGGCATCGCTTTCCTTACCAAGCGCCTCACGCTCGATTTTCAGCTGAATGATACGCCGGTCAAGCGTCTCGATTTCTTCGGGCTTGGATTCGACTTCCATGCGGAGCCGCGACGCGGCTTCGTCCATCAGGTCGATGGCTTTATCGGGCAGGAACCGGTCGGCAATATAGCGGTGCGATAATGTCGCCGCGCTCACCAACGCGCCATCGGTAATCCGCACGCCATGGTGCAGTTCATATTTCTCTTTCAACCCGCGCAGGATTGAAATCGTATCTTCGACCGTTGGCTCACCGACGAAAACGGGCTGAAACCGGCGTTGCAGTGCGGGGTCTTTTTCGACATGCTTTTGATATTCATCGAGCGTCGTCGCGCCGATGCAATGCAATTCACCGCGCGACAAAGCCGGTTTGATGAGGTTCGCCGCATCCATCGCGCCTTCGCCTTTGCCCGCGCCAACGAGCGTGTGCATTTCGTCAATGAACAGGATGATGTCACCTTCGGCTTGCTTCACCTCATCAAGCACACCCTTCAGCCGCTCTTCAAACTCGCCGCGATATTTCGCGCCGGCAATCAAGGCGCCCATGTCGAGCGACAAGAGCTTCCGGTCCTTCAGGCTGTCTGGCACGTCACCATTGGCAATGCGCAGCGCCAGTCCTTCGGCAATGGCCGTTTTGCCGACGCCGGGTTCACCGATCAGGACAGGGTTGTTCTTCGTGCGTCGCGCAAGGATTTGGATGGTGCGGCGGATTTCTTCATCACGGCCGATGACGGGATCAAGCTTGCCGGCGCGGGCCACTTCCGTCAGGTCACGCGCGAATTTCTTCAGCGCATCATAACGGTCCTCCGCGCCAGCGGTGTCTGCGGTTCGTCCGCCCCGCAGTGCATTAATCGCGGCGTTCAACCCCTCGGCGGTGACAGCGGCGGTGGCCAAGGCTTTGCCTGCGGTAGTCGTTGAGGCCAGCGCAAGCGCGAGCAACAGCCGTTCAACGGTCACATAGCTGTCGCCAGCCTTTTGCGCGACCTGTTCGGCGGAATCGAGAACACGCACGGCGTCATTATCAAGCCCGGGCGTCTGCTGCGCACCGCCGCCGGACACGGCAGGAACCTTCGCGAGCGCTGCGTCGGTTTCGCGCAAGGCGGTCGCGGCGTCGCCACCAGCCGCCTTGATCAGGCCAGACGCCATGCCTTGCTCGTCTTCCAGCAAGGCTTTGAGGAGATGCTCGGGCCCGATCCGCTGATGGCTCATACGAATGGCCACGGTCTGCGCGCTTTGCAGAAAACCCTTGGCCCGGTCGGTGAATTTCTCGAGGTTCATGCGCTATTTCCTAGATTGTCGTTGCTGCCCCGGTGCGAGGCAAACGCAACTTATAATAGGAATGTAGTGCGGCACTTTCTCAACACAAGACGCGCTGATGCTGGGGCCGCATGTTCCTTGCTGCGCATGGAAGGACTTTCCTTTCGCAAAGACTTGGTTATGCCCTTCTTCTGAAGGAACGGGCCGAAATGACAGGGTCTCGTCGTTGGGGGAGAGAATGATGCGTAAATTTTTGTGGGCGTCTTTGGCGCTTGCCGGCGTGGTAGCTGGCGCAGGTGCGTTGTGGGAACCACTGGCAGCGACTGAATATGAAACCGCCAAGCGGACCTATGATGCCGAGATTGTGCGCGACGAATATGGTGTGCCGCATATCAATGGCGCGACGGATGCGGACACGGCTTATGGCCTTGCCTACGCGCATGCCGAAGATGATTTTTCGACGATAGAAGATGTCATCGCAATGACCCGCGGCCGCTACGGCGCGTTGGCTGGCTCTGACGGGGCGAAGGTCGATTATGTCATGCACTTATTGGGCGTGCGGGAAACGGCCGAAAAGCATTATATGGAATTGTCGCCTGAGGTACGCGCGGTGTGCGAGGCTTATGCCGCCGGACTCAATTATTATGCGTCGAAACATCCCGGTGAAGTCAGGCTGTCGAAGCTGTTTCCGGTAACCGGACAGGACATCGTCACTGGCTTTGTGCTGCGTGCGCCCTTCTTTTACGGGCTCGACAGCACCATAGCCGCGCTGACCGAAGGCAAGCCTTTGCCTAAGGACAGTGCTGCGCCAATGACCCCCATTGGCCGGGATCCTGAAATGAATGGCTCCAACGCCTTTGCAGTTTCACCCAAGCGTATGGCGGATGGCAAGACATGGCTGATCTCCAATTCGCACCAGCCCTATGAAGGGCAAGTCGCTTGGTATGAGGCCGTGACCCATTCGGGTGAGGGGCTGGATATGGCTGGCGCCTTGTTCCCGGGGTCGCCCTTCGTGCTGCTTGGGCACAATCGCAATTTGGGCTGGACCAACACCGTCAACCGTCCCGATCTGACCGATGTCTATAAATTGGTGATGAACGATGCGGGTGACAAATATCGTTATGACGGCAAATGGCTGCCACTGACGGCGACGCGCGTGTGGCTGCCTGTAAAAATGGGGCCGTTCAACTTGCCTGTGCCGCAGACGATCTATCGCTCGATCCACGGACCAGTGATCAAGAATGATAAGGGCTATTTCGCTATCCGTTATGCGGGCATCGACAGCGTGAAGGCCGTTGAGCAATATTATCGGAACACCAAAGCAACCAATTGGGCCGAGTGGACCAAGTCCATGTCGATTGGCGGGATTCCTGCCACCAACTTCATCTATGCCGACAAAACCGGCCGTGTTGCTTATATCTACAATGCGCGCTTTCCCGACCGTAAGCCTGGTTATGATTACACCAAGCAGCTTCCGGGCGACACGTCCGCTGCGATGTGGGCTGGCCCTGTTGGCTTTGATCGCTATCCCAAGATCGTCGATCCAGCATCGGGCTTTGTGCAGAACGCGAATAATACGCCGTTTCTGGCGGCTGGTCCGGGGTCGGAAATGAACCCGGCGGATTATTCGCCATATTTGGGTATCGAGCTTGGCATGACCAACCGGGGCCTGCGCGCCACCGAGCTGTTGGCGGCGGATAGGTCGATCACGCCGGAAGAGCTGCTCGCGATCAAGATGGACATGACCTACAGCAAACAGAGCTGGGTCGGGTCATGGATGGCGTCCTTTGCCGCGTTGGACCTGAAAGACGCGCCGGAGCTCGCCAAGGCCCAAAAGCTGTTGGCCAGTTGGGATTGGTCAAGTGATGGCAAGGGCGATGCCGACGCATTGGCTGAAAGGATCATTCGTTTTGGTGCGCGCCGGAACTGGCGCGGTGACGCAATGCCCGATCCCCGTAAAACGCTGCAGGAAGCGGTTGATGAATTTAAGACGCGCTTTGGCAGAATTGACCCGCAGCTTGGCGATATCCAGCGGCTGCGGCGCGGCAATGTTGACTTGCCAATGTTCGGCGGAAGCGATGCCCTGCGCGCGACGACGATGTGGGATGCCGACCAAGCCGATGGCAAGGTTCGCGTTCGGCATGGTGACAGCTACATCATGCTCGTGCGTTGGGACAAGGCTGGAAATGTGTTGTCCGAATCTATTCAGCCATATGGTGCGGCAACGACACGGCCCGACTCGCCGCATTACACCGACCAGATGAAGCTGTTTGTCGCGGGCAAATATAAGCCCGTCCATTTCGAATGGGCCGACGCGGTAAAGCACGCAAAGCGCCGTTATCGGCCCTGAACGGCGTTTGTCGAAAATGTGCAGCCGCCAGATTGTGTTTGTCCGTTTCGGCACTATTTCTGGCGGCAGTAAACATTAGCTTTGGGAGCATATCATGATGCGTAAATTGACCCTCGCGCTGCTCGGCGCAACGATGCTGGTCTCGCCAGCGCTTGCAGCTGACCCCGCGCCAGTTCCGGCATCGGCACTGGTTAAGGAAATCAACATTCCGCATGCGCAATTTACGCTGAAAAACGGATTGCGTGTGATTGTCCATACAGACCGTAAGGCGCCGGTCGTTGCCGTGTCGATCTGGTATGACATCGGCTCAAAGCATGAACCCAAAGGCAAAACAGGCTTTGCGCATCTGTTTGAGCATCTGATGTTCAACGGTTCGGAAAATGCACCGGGCGATTTCTTCCAGCCACTGCAGAATATGGGTGCGACCGATTATAACGGCACCACATGGTTCGACCGCACCAATTATTTCCAGACGGTGCCGACAAGCGCGCTTGACCGCATGTTGTACCTTGAGGCGGACCGGATGGGCTATTTGCTCGGCGCGGTGACGCAAGAAAATCTGACCAACCAGATCGGCGTGGTCCAGAACGAAAAGCGACAGGGCGATACGCAACCATATGGTCTGGTCGAATATGCCCAGATCAAGGGCATGCTTCCTGAAGATCATCCCTATGGCCACTCGACAATCGGATCGATGGCCGATCTCGATAGCGCGAGCATGGAAGATGTCCGCGCCTGGTTCCGTCAGCATTATGGCCCGAACAACGCGGTGCTGGTGCTGGCAGGCGATATCGATGTGCCGACCGCAAAGCAGCTGGTCGAGAAAAATTTTGGCGCAATCAAGCCCGGTCCAAAGCAAAAGCCGCTGAAGATTGAAGTGCCAACACTGGCCGCAGCCAAGTCCGAAGTGATGAAGGACAAGGTCGCGACCACACGAATTTACCGCAATTGGACTGTGCCCGGTATCGACAGTGCAGACTCGGTGCCGCTTGAGGTTGGTGCAGCCGTTTTGGGCGGCCTTGCCAGTTCGCGGCTGGATAATATTCTGGTGCGCCAAGAAAAGCTCGCGGTCAATGTGTCTGCTGGATATCAGGGCTTTGCGCAGCTGGGCGGCATTGAAATTACCGCGGATGTGAAGCCTGGCGTTGATCCGGCAACCGTTGCCAAGCGGCTCGACGAAATCATTGCGGACTTTGTCAAAACCGGCCCGACGGCTGATGAGGTGCAGCGCGTCCAAATGCGCACGGTTTCGAGCCGTCTTGCCGGGTTGGAACAGGTTGGCGGTTTTGGTGGCAAGGCAGTCGCTTTGGCCGAAGGCGCACTGTACCGGGGCGACAGCAATTTCTATAAGACGCAGCTTAATGAACTCGCGACGGTAACACCCGCGCGCGTAACATCCGCCATGGGCCGTTGGTTGAACCGTCCTGTCTATGCGCTAACGGTCGAACCCGGCGAGCGCGCAGCGTATGAAGAAGCCAAAGCACCTGCGGCGCCAAAAGTCGCTGCGCCGATTGCAACGGTAAAGCGTTCGCCAGCGCCAGAACTCGGCACGATATCCGATCTCGCCTTTCCAAAGGTGGAGCGGACCAAGCTGTCGAACGGTATCGAGATTGTCTACGCACAGCGCAACGCGGTGCCGATGACGCAGGTTGCGCTGAGCTTCAATGCGGGCAACACTGCCGATCCGCGCGACAAATCGGGGACCCAATCCCTGATGCTCGCATTGCTTGATGAAGGTGCAGCGGGGATGAACTCCACGCAAATCGCCGAAGCGCAAGAGCGGCTTGGTGCAAGCATTGGCACCGGTGCAAGCATGGACCGGACAAATGTCAGTGTCACATCGCTGTCCGCCAATCTGGCGCCTTCATTGAAGCTGTTTTCCGACATTGTACTGCGGCCTGATTTCGCACCGGCTGAAGTCGAGCGGCTGCGCGGCCAGCAACTGGCGCGTATCCAGTCCGAACTCAACAACCCGCAAGGCATCGCCTTCCGCACGTTGCCGCCCATCTTGTTCGGCAAGGATCATCCATATGGCATTTCCTTCACCGGAACCGGCGATGTTGCAACCGTCAGCACAGTATCGCGCGGCGAGATTGTCGATTTCCACCACAAATGGTTCCGTCCGGAAAAGGCGACTTTCTTTGTCGTCAGCGACAAGCCACTCGCGGAAATTAAGGGCGCACTGGAAGGCAGCTTCGGCAGTTGGACCGCAACTGGCCCCGCCGGCGTTAAGGACATGTCCGCCGCGCCTGCTGCTGCCAATCCGCGGATCATCTTGATCAACCGTCCCGGTTCGCCGCAATCGCTCATTCTGGGCGGACAGGTGCTGGCGACCAAGGGCACTGCCGATCTCGAAACCGCGATTACCGCCAATGAAGCGTTGGGTGCCGGCTTCCTGTCACGCATCAACATGGATCTGCGGGAAACCAAGGGTTGGTCCTATGGCGTACGCGGCAGCATCAACCGTGTCGAAGGCGATGTTCCCTACATCATCTCCGCCCCCGTTCAGGCGGACAAGACGGGGGAATCGATCGCTGCGTTGATGAGCAACTATAAGGCGTTTCTAAGCGACAAGGGCATCACCACCGAAGAACGTGACCGGATTATCGGCGGCAATATCCGCGAGCTTCCCGGCAGCTTCGAAACTTCGGGTGACGTACTTGGCGCTATGCAACGCAATGCCTTGTTTAAGCGGCCTGATGATTATTACGCTACCGTGGCCACCGCATATCGCGGCATGACTCAGGAAAAGCTCGACGCTTCCGTGCGTGCGTTGGTCAATCCGGACAAGTTTACCTGGGTCGTCGTGGGCGATGCCGCCAAGGTGAAGCCACAGCTTGATGCACTTGGATTGCCAATTGAAATGGTAACCGAAGCTGCTAACACCACTGCAAGTAAAACAACCAAGTAAGGAGCAAGAATATGGCAGCAGTTGATGGTCAATGGGATGTAACAATCAAAAGCCCAATGGGTGACCAAAAAGCCGTTTTGACCGTCAACAGCGACGGTGGCAGCTTTTCGGGCAACATGTCGGGTGGCCTTGGTGCAATGGACATTGCCAATGGCACCGTCGATGGCGACACGTTGAGCTGGGGCATGGACATCACTGTTCCAATGCCGATGCATCTTGATGCAACCGCAACCGTTTCGGGCGATGCTATCACCGGTGAAGTAAAGGCCGGTGCCTTTGGTTCGATGGGCCTGTCGGGTACACGTAAGTAAATTACAATCGGGGCCGGCCTCCGCGCCCTGCATTGAGACACAAGGCCGTCTGCCCTTTGGGGTGGGCGGCCTTGTTCTATTATGGCTGAGTGCTACTGTGTTGATTGATGGCGTTTCTTCCGACTCGCTGAACAGGCAGGAGCCTTGGCATGAACCAGATCGCATCCGCATCGCAGCGTCGTACGTCGTTATTGCGCTGGGCGTTATTGGTTATTCCGCTCACCATGTTTCTTGGTTTTCTCTCTGGCACCATGTCCGGGTCAACCGCCGACAACGCGTGGTATCAAGCCTTGATTAAGCCCGCCATTCAGCCACCGGGCTGGGTGTTCGGTGTGGTTTGGCCGACATTATATGTGATGATGGGGCTCGCCTTCGCGATGGTGCTCGCCGCGCGCGGCGCGCGGGTCCGCAATGTGGCGATTGGCCTGTTCCTGTTGCAATTTGTGATTAACCTCAGTTGGTCGCCCCTGTTTTTTGGACAGCATGAAGTGACGGCTGCGTTTTTCGTCATCCTTGTGATGCTGGGTGTCGCTATTGCTACAACCTTCGCATTTGCGCGCGTTCGCAAGGCTGCGGCATGGTTGATGGTGCCCTATTTGGTGTGGATTAGCTTTGCAGCGATACTGAATTTTCAGATCGATCAGTTGAATCCTGATGCAGAAAGCCTTTACGTTCCGGCTGCGAGTTCCCAGATAGGCAAAAGCGGTTAATCTCCCGACCGCAATGGAGTGAATGACATGCAAAGCGAAAAGCGCATTTTTGATGATTTGGCCAAGGTACTGAATGGCGTTGCCGGAACAGTTGCTGGCATGGGCCGCGAAGCCGAAGCGAGCATGCGTGAACGCGCCCGCGAATGGGCTGGCGGTCTGGACCTCGTGTCGCGTGAAGAATTTGATGCGGTGAAAACACTCGCGGCAAATGCCCGCGCCGAAGCCGATGCGCTTGGCAAAAGGGTGGCTGCGTTGGAAACCGCGCTTCAAGCAAAAGGCGGCGTTGCGCCTGCAAAGGCCAAGCCTTCCAAATAAGCCCCTAATACGTCCGGTTTGAACTTTTCCACAGTCGGCCCACAAGCTTGTGTTGCGCAGCGTCGCAAGTCCCTTGCGCGCGAGTCAGTCAAGGGGCAGACTCGCCGGTATCATAGCAGGCGCAATTTTATGCACGACGCAGACGAACAATATGAGCAATTTGAACGGGACGAATCCGCGCCCGTAGACATGCTCGCCGCTTTGTTCGAAGCGCGCGGCTGGTCGTTCGAGCTTGAGGGCGAGGACGAGATTACCGCCGAGTATAAGGGCAGTTGGGCAAGCTATCAGATCCGCGCGATCTGGCGTGAAGATGACAATGCGCTGCAGCTTATCATCCTGCCGGATATCACCGTGCCCGTGGACAAGCGCGCGAGCGTGTACACGGCGCTTGGCCTCATCAACGAACAATTGTGGCTTGGCCATTTCGACATGTGGTCCGCGAACGGCATATTGTTGTTCCGCCATGGCAGTTTGATGGCACCCAATGGGTTGTTGGGTGTGGATCAGGCACAGACCATCATCGACGTCGCAATTGACGAATGCGAACGTTTCTACCCGGTGTTCCAGTTCATCATCTGGGGCGACAAATCACCCGAAGAAGCCATCGCCAGCGCGCTCATAGAAACGCACGGCGAAGCATAATATCAGGCCGCGTCTTCGCGTTTGGCTTTAATCAGATAGTGCATATGGCCCATGGCAATGGGCTTATCCCGATCATCCTGCCACGCGCGGGCTTCCACATTGGCCATCGTGCGGCCAAGCCGCGTCACTTCGCCCACGGCATAGGTCATCTGGCTGAGCCCGCCGCGCATGAAATCGACCGTGACATTGACTTGTTTGATGGCAGAATCGCTCCCCTTGGCCTGTAAGGCGCGGTGCACGGCGGCAATGGCCGCGATTTCGAGCAAGCCGGATATCGCGCCACCATGCAGATACCCTGGGCGACCCTGTACGCGGTCGGTAAAGGGCATGCCGATCACAGGCACGCCGTCGATTTCGTCAACGATCGTCATGTCCAACGCTTGGGCATAAGGCGGAAGAGAATATGGGGTATCGGTCATGATACGCGGTCTCCGATACGGATGAATGTGCCGCTTGCATGCGCCAAAGGCTCGTCCGGATTGCCATTATGGGCAAAGCCGCGAACAAAGCCGATGCTGTTGGTCAAATGATAACATATGCCCCGGCCATATACCCGTTCGCCCGAAGGCGAGGGGCGCAGATAGTCGATCCGCAGGTCCATCGTCACTTGCGGCCGGAACTCACCCAGCTTCGTCCAAATCGACATGCTGGTGGCATTGTCCATCAGGCTGATGATCACGGCCGACGCGAGGATACCGGTATCGGGGTCGGCAACAAGGTCTTCACGCCAATCGATGGCGAGTTCCACCCAGTCAGCGCCATGGCCAACATATTCCATGTCGAGAAATCCGCCATGGCCAAATTTGCCCATCATCTTGTTGACGAGGGCGGGGTCAAATTCAGTGCCTTTTGGCACGATGCTGCCCAAGTCGGGTTTGCCAAACGCCATTTACTTACTTTCTAAGGTTGGCCGCAATTGCGGCGTCACACGTGCTTTTGAAAGCTGCTCATAGGCGTATCCCGCCTTTAATACAGCATGGTCATGCCATTTTGGCCCGATGAAGCTTAGTCCGACGGGTAAGCCAGCAGACAGACCCATGGGCACGGTCAAATGCGACAGGTCGAAACTTTCAATAGGGCCAGCCTTGGCAAGATTGGCGGCGGCCCGTTCGGTCGATGGCGGCGTTGGGGCCATTGCGGACACCGACGACGCAAAAGCGACGCAGCTTAAGATGAGGGCAATTTTAACCTTCACGTTGCGTCTCCCTTGGCCAGTTCCGCACCCCGGTCACGTGCGGCGCGCAATGTATCGGTCATCAATATGTTCAACGCCGCATCCGCATCTAGCACCGCGAGCCCTGCGGCGGTGGTGCCACCCGGACTGGTCACGCGCCGCGCCAGATCCGTTGGCGTTTCCGATGCGGTCGCGGCCAATATCGCAGCGCCCTCGGTCATCGCCAGCGCCAGTTGTGCGGCAATAGTACGCGGCAATCCGGCGGCTTCACCACCTTGGGTCAATGCATCAATGAAACGATAGACGAACGCTGGCCCGGACCCGGCAAGCGCCGTGACGGCGTCCATATGCGCTTCTTCGTCGATCCAGATAACCGCACCCAGCGGCGCCAATAAGGATGCCATCTCTGCCCGTTGCTGCGCATCGTCATGTGGCGCAAAAACACCCAGCGGGGACTTACCAATCGCGGCAGCCAAATTGGGCATCAGCCGGATGACGCGCGCATCGGGAAAGTACGCAGAAAGCGTATTGGTCGTGGTTCCGGCGAGTATCGATATCAATGTCGCGCCGGGGGCGAGAGTCCGCCCTATTTCGGGTGCAAGTTCAGCCAAAAGCTGCGGCTTGATCCCCAATATGACGATATCAAAGCGCGCGTCCAATGCCGCAGACGACCGATGGACATGGACGCCCTCTGGCAGGTTGTCCGCAACCGGATCGATGATGTGGAAGGTGGCGGGCGGGACATCGGCAGCAAGCCAACCGCGCAGCATGGCACCCCCCATATTACCACAGCCGTAAAAGCAAATTTTAGAGGGGAAAGCGGACACAATGAAGACCTTGCGACTATTTACGCTGTCGTCATGCCCTATCCTTGCGCCGACGGCAACCGCAGGAACAGTGACAGGCCTTCGGGCGGTGGTGCCGGTGGTGCACTTGCGTGCCGAACGGCATCGGCACGCGCGCGATTGAGAATGGCCGCTGGCACGCCGGGATCATGAAACACATTGTCCGCTTCACCAAGTAGCCGCGCGGTGAGCAACGTAAGGTCGTCGGGATTGGCGGAGAGCAACGCAATTTCGATCAACCGGTCGCCCTTGGGATTTTCGGCCTGCATGATCCAATTGTCGACCGTCGCGTCGTCATGCGTGCCGAACGGATCAAGCATACCACCGGCGGCGAAACCCTGATCCAATGCACGTCGGCGCTCCGCCCCTTCGGACCAACGCGCGCGGATTTTGCTGCGGCCGCGGGAAATAGCCTCGGCCAGCGGACCCAATGTTTCCGGCAGCAATGTTTCGATACGCTGGCGAATGGCCTTGGCCATGCCCGCCGACGCGCCGCCGGTACCGACTGCAATCAACACAGGGGTCCGGTCGACAATTGCGGGTGTCGTAAAATCGCAAATTTCGGGGCGATCGACGACGTTCACCAGCAAGCCACGGGCTTTCAATTCGTCCGCAGCGGTGCGGGCGTCTTCTTCTTCGGCAATTGCGACAAAGGCAATCCGTGCCGCGCGATCGGCAGCATCGACGCAGATGCCGCCTGCGCGTTCAATCAGCCGCCGTTTCGCATCCGCCATTTCGCCTTCACCGACCAAAATGACATTTCGGCCCCTCAGATTTACGAAAATGGGGAGCTGGTCCAAATCTGTATCCTTATTTCAGCCAGTCGGGCACATGCTCGGCCGCAAGAATGGTCTCGGGCGAAATACGTTCCGCCACCACCGCAAATTTATCGCCGTCGACGAGCACTTCTGGAACGAGACCGCGGCTGTTATAAGTGCTTGCCATCGTCGCGCCATAAGCGCCAGCGGTGCGGAATATCGCGAGGTCATTGGCCTCTACGACATCGATTTCGCGGCCCATGGCAAAGGTATCACCAGTTTCACAGACGGGGCCGACAATGTTGGCGGTCATTTTGCGGCCATTTGGTTCGACTGCGTCAAAATCATGCCATGCGTCGTACAGCGCGGGCCGCGCCAAGTCATTCATCGCGGCATCGACAATGGCAAAGGGGGCATTGCCCGATCCGGGCTTCACGCGAATGACGCGTGTCAGCAGAACGCCCGCGTTTCCGGCGATGACACGGCCGGGTTCGAACATCAAACGCACGCCCCAGTCCTTGGTCACGCGCGCAACCATCGCGCCATATTCGGCAGGCTCAGGCGGATTGTCACCGTCGCGATAACGCACGCCAAGGCCGCCGCCCAAGTCAACATGGGTGACTTTATGGCCCTGATCGCGCAAATCCTGCACCAGCGCACCGACCTTGGTAAACGCGGTCTCCAGCGGCTCGAGGCTGGTCAACTGGCTGCCGATATGCACCGCAACGCCGCGCATATTCAGTCCAGGCAACGCATTTAAGCGGCCATAAATTTCCGGGGCGCGGTGAATGCCCACGCCAAATTTATTGTCGGCTTTCCCCGTTGAAATCTTGCCATGTGTTCCAGCGTCGACATCCGGATTGATGCGCAGCACGGCGTTCGCTTGATAGTTCAACGCGTCCGCAAGCGTCGCAAGCTCGCGGCCTTCTTCTTCGGACTCGATATTGAATTGCCCGATACCTGCCTTCAATGCGCGGACGATTTCTTCGGCTGTCTTACCAACGCCCGAAAACACGATGTCGTGTGCCGCGATGCCCGCAGCAAGGGCGCGGTCCATTTCGCCGCCGGACACAACATCTGCGCCATAGCCTTGACGCGCGAGCACCTTGAGAACGGCCAAATTCGGGTTGGATTTTACGGCAAAGGCCAAATGCGGGTTATCAAGGCTCGACAATGCGTCGCGGAACACCTGGGCGTGCCGCTCCAGCGTTGCGCGTGAGTAGATATAGACAGGTGTGCCAACCGCCGCCGCAATATCGGGCAGGGCCACATCTTCGGCGTGCAACACGCCATTTATGAGGTCAAAATGGTTCATAGGATGGGTACTTATTTGGGAGGCGTTTTTTCGGACGAATCGGTCTGTTCGGGATCAAACGGTTTGGGTTCTTGCCCCGGCGGAATGTCGAACGGATCATCTTCGCGCCGTTCGGACCGTTTCAGCAGCTCGTCGGTGCGGCCGGGCCGCGCCTGAACCGATGGGGTCGTGAGAATCTTCGCCGTTTGGTCGGTGGTCTGGCCATAAGCTTGCGGTGGCATGCTATTGCCTGTGCGGGGTTCCAGATCGCCCACTTTGCCGCAGCCCGCAACGCACATGGCGACGCCAATGATGAAGCTAATGCGCGCCGGTTTCATGCCTCAAGTTCCTTTTTGGCGGTCCTGATGGCTTCTTTTACACGCATAGGTGCCGTGCCGCCAGCACTTGTCCGGCTGTTTACCGATCCTTCGATCGACAGATCGGGCAAATTGCAGCCAGCGAGCGCAGGATTAATGGCAGAAAGATCGTCGACGGTGATGTCAGACAGGCTTATGCCACGCGCCTCGCAGGATTTGACGACGCTGCCGGTGACATGATGTGCCTCGCGGAAGGGCATGCCACATTCGCGCACCAGCCAGTCGGCCAGATCGGTAGCGGTGGAAAAACCGCTGCCCGCCACCTCGCGCATGCGCGGCGTATTAAACGTCACATTGGCCACCATGCCCGTCATCGCGGCGATGGACAAAGCCAGCAGGTCATACGCCTCAAACACCGGCGGTTTATCGTCCTGCATGTCCTTGGAATATGCGAGCGGCAGACCCTTCATCGTGATCATCAGGCTGTTCATGCAGCCAATGATCCGCCCGGCATGGCCGCGCACCAGTTCAGCCGCGTCGGGATTGCGCTTTTGCGGCATGATGGAGCTGCCCGTCGACCATGCGTCGGGCAGGCTGATGAAACCATAAGGCTGCGACGCCCATATGATCATTTCCTCCGCCAACCGCGACAGATGCAGCGCCGTTTGCGCGGCGGCGGTAAGGAACTCAAGCGCGAAGTCGCGGTCGGACACAGAGTCCAGGCTGTTCGCCATGGGGCCGTCAAAACCAAGCGCCAATGCCGTCGCGGTGCGGTCAATGGGGAAGGATGTTCCCGCAAGTGCGGCCGCACCCAACGGCGACTGGTTCAACCGGCTGCGGCAATCGGCAAAGCGGCTGCGGTCGCGCTTGGTCATTTCATAATAAGCCATCAGATGATGGCCAAGCGTAACGGGCTGGGCGACTTGCAAATGCGTAAATCCGGGCATGATGCTGTCGGCATGTTCTTCGGCACGTGTTACCAGCGCCGACTGGAATGCGCGCAGGCCCGCATCGATTTCATGGGTCGCATTGCGCACCCAAAGGCGGAAGTCGGTGGCGACTTGGTCATTGCGCGACCGTGCGGTGTGCAAGCGTGCCGCAGGCTCACCCACCAACGCACGTAACCGCGTTTCGGTGACCATATGAATGTCTTCAAGCGTGAGGTCTTCGGGCACGCCGTTGGCTGCATATTCGGCGTAAATGCTATCGAGTCCGCTTTGGATCGCGGCATTGTCTGACGCCGTTATAATCCCGTTTACGGCCAGCATATCGGCATGCGCTTTGCTGCCTGCAATGTCTTCCTGCCAAAGACGCTTGTCGAATGGGATTGAGGCATTTATCTCGCGCATGATAACGCCAGGGCCTTCGCCAAACCGGCCGCCCCACATGCTATTGGAATCAGAGATGCGCTTTGTAATTGCCTTAATCCTTTTAGTGCTGGCTGGGTGCGATAAAGAAAGCGAACCCAAGGGGCAAGCGCAACCCGCATCCACGGCCAAGGCAGGCGCATCTGACAAGGCCGAAATCACGCTTGAAAGCGCCAATGGCATGCGCGCCTCGCTAAGCTACACATTTGCAGGCCAAAAAGCGCCATCGGCACCTTTTGCCGATGCGCAGGGTCAGGATGTCAGCCTTGCCGATTTTGAAGGCAAGCCGTTGTTGCTCAACATCTGGGCAACATGGTGCGCACCCTGCAAAGCGGAAATGCCGACGCTGGATGCGCTGGCAAAGCTGGAGAAAGGCCGGATGCACGTGATCGCCGTGTCGCAAGACCTTGAAGGACGCGCACCTGTTGCCGCGTTTTTCACGGAAACAGAGGTCAAAAATTTGGAGCCCTATACCGATACGGACAATGCACTGCTGACGGCTTTTAACAACGCGATCGCGCTGCCCACCACCATATTATATGACAGTGATGGCAAAGAAGTGTGGCGCGTCGCCGGCGGTGTGGAATGGGATGATGCCGAAATGGCAAAGCTGCTGCGCGCAGCGGACTAGTAGGTCCTGACCCTACATCAATATGCGGCGGACGCGCTGCTTTTCGGTTTTTCGCACAGGCAGTGATTCGGTCAGTGGCCGCACGACCACATGCCTGTGCCGGGGATCATTGCAATTGGTGATTTCCGATTGCTCGGTTTCCCGGGCAGCGGCTGCGTCAGGCGCATATCCTGCCGACAATATGACGATGCCTGTGCCCAAAGTTGCAAAAAGTCCCCGCATTTTGGCAAAATGCCAGCAGAGACCTTTCTGAAAGATGAATGACACAGGGGCTTTCTGCATTTTTGGCGCCTCTATCGGCCGTCATCCAAAAGCGGGCCAAGTGTTCAAGCAACAACGCCACGTCCACTTGCATTGAATATAATATTTGATGCTATAATCCGGCCCTCATGACGCCCAAACTCTGTTAACAAAAAACGCGGAGCCACTACGCACGCGGAACGATGCGGCGGATGTGTAGCTCCACATTAGTGGGTTAATTATGGCCAGAACTGTGCCGAAGCGATTTTTGCGCCTTCGGCCAAAGCCGCCATCTTCGCCCAAACAACACTGCGGTCGACGCTGCCTGAACCGACATGGATGCTGAAGCCGCAATCTGCGCCGGCCATGACATTGTCGCGACCGACCAAATGGGCGTAGCGGGCGATGCGCTGGGCGATCAGTTCGGGATGTTCGATATAGTTTGACTGGCATTCAATAACGCCCGGGATCAGCACTTTGCCCTCGGGCAGTTTGATCTCTTCAAACATCGTAAATTCATGGGCGTGGCGCGGGTTTGCGGCTTCAAACTGGATGGCATGCGGACGGGCCCGCCACACAAGATCAATGATGTCGCGGAACGGTACGTCACAATGATGTGGCCCTGGATAGTTGCCCCAGCACATATGCATACGCAGCTGCTCTGGCGGGATATTCGCAGTCGCGCGGTTCAGCGCTTCGATATTAAGCGCCATCTTGTCGCGGAAGCCGCTGAGATCGAGTTCGCGGAACTGCGTGTGACGACCCATCGCTAAGTCCGGGCAGTCAACTTGCAGGATGATGCCTTGTGCGGCAATGGCCTCATATTCGTGGCGCAGACCTTCGGCGAGCGCGAAAACATAGTCTTCATCGCTGTCATAATAATCATTGCGGAAGAAAAGTGCAGTCACGCCGGGTGATGCCGCGCTCATAAAGGCTTGCTTGCCTGTGTGCTTCGCCAGCGCAGCATTCAGCGACGCCGCGTCGCGATCCACGGCCGTCATGTCTTTGACCGTTATGGGGGCGTTACATGCGGGCGTTTTACGATGCTTGCGGCCGGGATCGGAGAAGACACGGTCCTTGGTCGACGGATAATCTTCGATATCCTGAAACGCAAAGCTGTTGCCCGTGCCGCCAAAGCCGTCGAGCCGGTCCTTGATATAGGTCGCATAGCTTGGCTTTGACTGTTCGCCATCATTGATGATGTCGAGCCCGGCTTCTGCCTGGCGGTCGACCACGAATTGAACGGCCTCTGCGATGCGTGCGTCGACAGCGGCCAGATCCAGAGGCAAGCCGTCTTCTTTCGCGAACATGATTTCAATCAGGTCGTCTTCGCGCGGCAAGCTGCCGACATGCGTGGTCAAAAAACGTCCGGCATTGGCCATTTCAAAGTTCCTTCAAATGATATGTGTTCAAAAAACCCTGGAGCAAGCCATTAACGGCAGCGGCAGCGTCGACATTTGCCAGATGTCCAGCATTTGGAATGATTTCGCAATGACCATCTGGCGCGTTCGTACCAACATAGGCCGCAACCTGTCGCCGCCACATGCTATCCTGCGCACCCGCGATCGCCAAAATGGGCACCGCGAGCGCGGCAATGTCTTGGGCGGCAAAGTGCAGCGGTTCTTGGCCCACACGTTGATCACGGCCGTCATAGGCATTGAGTATGTCATCAACCATTATTTGCGCGTCGGGTGTGACCTGCGTGAGCGGATGATGCCGCCACAGTGCCATCATATCGTCCAAGCGTCCATTGCGCACCAGGGCTGCATATGCCGACCGGTCAATCTCTGGCGTCTCGCCCGGTTCAGGAACCACGGCATGCAGTGGTGCACCGATGAGGCTCATAGCGGTTAGTCGGTCTGGTCCGGTACGCGCGTAATCCAGCGCGACCGCCGCGCCTTGGGACAGGCCAATCAGCGCGAAGTGTCGTTCGCCAAAAAAATTGGCAATGCGGTCAATATCGTCGCGCTCGGCCGACAACATCGGCGGGGCAGTTGATCGCCCGAAGCCGCGGCGGTCTGGCATTACCAGACGGACATTCGAAAGCGCCAGCTGGGGCAACCAAATGCGCCAGTCCAGCGTCCAGCCATGCAGCAAAATGACAAGCGGCCCATTGCCAGCCGCACGGACATGCAGCTGCCCGCCGTCGACGTCTACCCAGTGCGATTCAGCGATTTCGCCGCCTGACCCTTCGTGTTGACGACTGGCCAGCACAGCAAATTAGGCGTGCATCGCGCGGAACGGGTTGTTGTTGCTGTGGTTGCCCGCAAGCCAGCGGCTCAGTTCCGAACGCGCTTCTGCACGGCGCTGTTCATCAAGTGGCGCGGCTTCCGGCGCGTCATAAGTGAACTCAAGCGTCATGTTGTTCGGGTCTTTGACATATACCGAACGGCAATAGCCATGCTCAAGCGTATATGTCTGCGGCTCGGTTATACCCGCAGCTGCGATACGCTGCTCAAGTTCTGCCTGACCGTCTTTCTCCACTTGCAAAGCGATGTGAATGAATGGCGATTCCGGCATTTCAGGGCCAAATTCGGCTTGATCCTCTGGGTCCGCAAATTGGAAAAAGGCGAGCGCGCTGCCGTCGGCCAGTTCAAAGAAGCAATGGCAATAGGTACGTTCTTTGCCGAAAAGCTCGTCTTTCTCGCAATATGTTGCCATCAACGGGAAACCCAGCACGTCTTCGTAAAAGGCGCGCGTCGCCTCGAGATCCTTCGTTACATAGGCTGTGTGATGCAGTCTTTTTGCAAGAATTTTCGTGCTCATGCTGTGTGTCCTCGTCCGCTTATTAAATGAATATAATCGCGCATTAGGCGATCAGTTTGCCCGCGATCTGTGCGACATGGTTGCCCTGGAAACGGGCCCCTGCCAATTCGTTTTCGCTTGGCATCCGGCTGCCATCATTTCCGGCAAGCGTCGTTGCGCCATAAGGCGTCCCGCCGCTGATTTCGCCCATCTCGCTGTTGCCCTTAAAGGTATAAGGCAGACCAACAATGACCATGCCATGATGCAGCAAGGTTGTGTGGAATGATGTAATCGTTGTTTCCTGTCCGCCATGCTGACTGGCCGTTGAGCAGAACACGCTCCCGACCTTGCCCACCAATGCATTTGCGAACCACAAACCGCCGGTTTGATCGAGGAAGTTGCGCATTTGCGCCGCCATATTTCCGAAACGTGTAGGCGTTCCGAAAATGATGGCGTCGTAATTTGCAAGCTCATCAGGCGTTGCGATGGGCGCAGCCTGATCAACCTTGATATGCGCAGCAGCCGCAACTTCGTCGGGCACCAGTTCAGGGACCCGCTTAACGTCGACGATCGTACCCTCGACCGACCGTGCGCCTTCTGCAACGGCCTCTGCCATGGCCTCAATGTGGCCGTAGCTGGAATAATATAGGACGAGGACTTTGGTCATAAACGCTCCTTAGAATTTGTAGCTGGCTTCCAAACCGTAAATACGCGGACGTGCCTTGAAAACAAAGCCGCCGGGTGAGAATTCAGCGTTATATTTTTCGTTGAACAGGTTGCTGGCAAAAGCAGCCATGGTCCAGCTGTCGCTGCTGACACCAAGGCGCGCATCCACCAAATCGACTGGCGCACGAACCGTGGTGTTGAATGGCTCCCACCATGTCTTGCCCGTGCGGCGATAATCCACGCGGAAAAGACCATCAAGCGTGTCGGTCAACTGTGGCGTATATTGTGCGCCAAGGTTGAACGTGTAACGCGAAATCAACGGCGCTTCGTTGCCAATCGCTGAAGCGTCGGGGAATTCCTTGATTTCGCTGAATGTGTAACCTGCCGCAGCATTCAACTGAAGGTCCGATGTTGGACGGAAATTGGCTTCAACCTCAAACCCTTGGATGCGGGTCTTTGGCACGTTGCCAAGGTTCTGCGTCGAGTTGGCGGCAAGGAAGACGAAGAAGTAGCTGTTCTTCGACATTGTCGAATACACCGCTGCGTTCAAAGTCAGCTTGCGATCCAGCAAACGGGTTTTCACCCCTGCTTCAAACGTTGTTGCCGTTTCGTCTTTAAAGATATCCGAAACACCAACAATGCCGTTGCTGCTGGCAACGCCGCCAACGCCGGTCTGGTTAAAGCCGCCCGAACGGAACCCGCGGCTGTATCCGCCGTACAAAGTTACGTCATCGGTTGGCTGATAGGTCAACGTTACCTTCGGCTGAAGATCGTCAAATGTCACACGACGCTTTTCGCCCGTTGCACCCTGCGGGAAACCGGGAACGTTCGGCAAAAATCCACTTGGCGTGAGCGTTGTGTTTACGCGCTTGTCACGGTCATAGCGCAGTGATGCATCAACGCGGAACTGGTCGGAGAATTCGTAACCCAAATTCCCGAATACCGCCCATGCGAAGTTATTCTGGCTATCGGCAAGAAACGTCTGCTGCGGGCTTGCAGGGTTGGTTGAAGGCGTGCGGTAAACCGGGAACACACCTTGGCCAAAATCGACGAGATTTCCGGTCGAAATGAAACGTTGTGTATCGATGAAATAGCCGCCGAACATCCAGAACAATTTGTCGTTCTTTGGCGATTCAATACGGATTTCTTGGCTCACGGCCTTGACGTTAAGATATTGGCTCTGCGCGATATCGATACCGTAGCCGAGACCAAAGCCGAAAGGTGAATTGGCTGGACGGAACAAGAAGGATTCATTGACTGGCCGGAAGTCAAAGGCATCGCCAGTCAGGATTTCTTTGACGGTGTCGTACGAGGTAATCGACGTTGCTGTGAAGCCGTCACCCTCATAAGCGAATTTCGCCGCAACGTTCAGAATATCGCGGTTATTGATGCCGCGGTTGTTAACGCGGATCGGCAGGCTGACATCATTCACGTCATTGACGATGTTGAAATAGAGCGCCTGTGTTTCCAGCTTCGCATAAGATGCACGCAAGTCTGCGGTCCAGCCATTGCCTGGTTCGAACAGCAGGTTGCCGCGCAAGGACAGGTCCTTAACAGGGTCGGCATCTTCATTCAGGAATGTGTTGGGCAGATAGCCCTTTGTATCGCGGTAGGAACCCGACACGCGATACTTTACGGTATCGGACAGTGGGCCGCTGATGCCGGCACGGACGTTCCAGCCAAAGCCATTGTCGATGCCAGCCTTGATGCTGCCGGAGAATTCGTCGGTTGGTTTCTGGCTGGTGATGATGATTGCGCCGCCGATTGCGTTGCGACCATAAAGACCACCCTGCGGCCCCTTGAGGACTTCGATTTGCGCAATATCAACCAGCTCTTGGTTGAATGCAGCAGGGTTAACCTGCTGAACGCCGTCGATCACGACTGCAACCGATGGTTCGCTGTTACGTGCCTGCGTGATGCCGCGGATAATGATGAACGCGTTGCCGGAATTCTGTGTTTCCACCAGGTTGACGTTTGACGTCAGGTTGATGAAGTCGAGCGGCTTTTCAATGCCTGCGTTCTCGATGGCTTCTGCGTTGAAGGCGGTGACCGCCGCTGGCACGTCCTGCAAATTTTGGTCGCGACGAAGTGCGCTGACCACGATTTCCTTTGGCGCCTCTTCAGCAGCCGTATCTTGTGCGTATGCGATGCTTGGTACCGTCGCAGTCGACGCCATCAAAGTTACTAAGGCCGCTGAAGCCCATTTTGCAGACTGAAATGCCATTGTTCATCCTCCCCGGATTATGTCGAACGCCTTCTATCACCGAAGCGTATCACATAGTTCTAATTCGTTCGAAAATCGAAGTCAAGTTCGATATGCGAATATTTATGTCGTCGAATCCGCCTGTAAAGCGGTGGCCAACGACGGAAATCTGCGAAGCGAGGATTCAATTTCTGCCGCGGCTTCGCGAAGCAGCGGGAGCCGAGACGCAATCAGTTCTTCTTGGGATATGCGAGTCGTTGACGTCGAACAGTTCACCGCGGCAATCGCGCGTCGCGATGAATCAAACACCGGCACAGCCACCGACACGATACCAAAATCCAGCTCGTCAAACGCAGAGTCATATCCGCGTTGCCGGATGAGCTGCAGCCGGTCGCGCATGGCATCCGCTGTCGTCACCGTATGCTCTGTAAATTTGTCAAATGGTGCGGCCTCTAAGAATGCCGCAATCTCGCTGTCCGACAAGAACGCCAATATGGCCTTGCCCATCGACGTGGCATGCGCCGGAAAGCGCGTGCCGACATTTACCCCCAACCGGATACGCCGGTTGGTCGATACGTGCGCGAGGTATAAAATGTCCTTGCCCGCCAGCGAGACTATCGACGCGCTGTCGCCCGTATTATCGCGCAGCGATTGCAAGGCGGGAACAACAACCTGTTCCAGATGCATCGACGAATGAAAGGCGGAACCGAATGCCAGAACTTCAGGCTTCAGCAGGAAGCTGCGATCATGCTGGGCCACATATCCCAAGGCAACAAGGGTATTGAGACAGCGCCGGGCGACGGCGGGGCTAAGGCCGGTCACCGCAGCGACCTCACTTAACCGCATTTCGGGATGTTGGTCGTCAAAAGCCCGCAAAACGGAAAGACCACGTTCGAGCGTCGAGAGATACTCGGGGTCTTTCTCGATTTTAGCCATTAATCCGACCTTTCCAATGTCTTTCGCAGCGGCGCCACCAGCTCTTCATCATGCGCACCAAGCACTGGCGGAGCGGTCACTTCAAGAGCACGTTCACCGTCAAAAGTCACGGGCGATCTAATCGTCCGGAACACACCATGCGGACCGTTAGGATCCTCCACGCAAAGCTGCAGCGCTTTGGCCTGTTCAGATTCAATTGCTTCTTGTGACGTGTTGACGGGCGCGTGCGGCACTTCCAATTCACGCAGCATATTGCACCATGTCTGGCGATCTCGTGTCTTGAAGATCGGCGCCAAGAAGCCAATCACATTTTCGTAATTGGCGATGCGTGCCTCGCGGCTTTCAAACATGGGAAGCGACAGCATGTCGGGCTGCCCAACCGCCGTCGCAAGGTTTTCCCAGAATTTGGGCGGCGACGACATGTGCAACGCGATCCAGGCCCCGTCCGCACATTCAAACACATAAGACTGCGACACGTTGGGACGGCTATATGGTCCCATGATTTGGTTGTCAGAAAAATAATGCGTGAAGTCATCAAGATTGAAGTGCGCCATCGATTCAAACATCGACGTTTCCACCAGACGTCCCTTGCCCGTCCGCTCACGTTCGTACAACGCTGCCAGCACACCATAAGCGGCGTAGAAACCGGTCAGCGAGTCCGCAAGCGCCGGGCCTACGACACGGCGATGCACGGGGTTTACGAGCAACCGCAAAAACCCGCTAACCGCTTGCGCCACGGTGTCGAAAGCGGGTCGATCACGGTCGGGACCTTCATTGCCGAAACCCGAAATAGACGCATAGATCAACCGCGGGTTTAGCGTCTGTAATCGCGATGGCGAAACACCAATTTTGTCGGCAACGCCGGGACGAAAATTCTGAATGAAGACATCTGCGTCCGCCAACAACGCATCGAAAACCGCCAGGTCTTCGGGCAGCCGTGTATCCAGCGTGATGCTCTTCTTATTCCGGTTGTACGTTTGGAAATGCGGACTGTATAATGCGCCGCGAAAGGCACGGAACGGGTCGCCGACCTTGGGCTGCTCAATCTTGATAACAGTCGCGCCCAAGTCAGCCAGCAACATTCCGGCCGCAGGCCCAGTGATAAATGTTCCCATTTCGAGAACAGTGATATTGTTCAGCGGCTTCGCCATTTTGTGTCTCCAGACTTGACTTCATCGTAGAAAATTCGAATAACGAAATCAACTTCGAAATTCGAAATATGGAGCAGCTATGCGTATCGGCAAACAAGACGCACCTTTCACCTCTATCTGCACATCGGATGCGCACAGCATCAACGTGCGCGGCATGGATTTGTGCGAAGAGGTAATCGGCAAAGTCGATTTCACCAGCTACTTCTGGATGCTGGTAACAGGCACGCTGCCCACACCGACTCAGCTGTTCTTTTGCAATGCGGTGCTCGCTGCGATTGCGGAGCATGGCCTGGTGCCAAGCGTCGTTGCGTCGCGGATGACCTATGCCGCAGCGCCAGAAGCATTTCATGGTGCAGTAGCCGCAGGCCTGCTGGGTTGTGGCAGCGTCGTCTTGGGCAGCGCAGAAGTCGCCGGACGTTTTTATGCGGAATGCGTTGAGGCGACGGAAGCCACGGGCGCCAACGCATCAGACATTGCCAAAGAAAAAATCATCGCGCTGCGCGCTGAGAAAAAGGCAATCCCCGGATTTGGGCATCCACAGCATTCGGATGGCGACCCGCGCGCCAACCTTCTGCTTCGCCTTGCCGAAGAACATGGGATTGTCGGCAAACATATCGGGATGCTCTACGCCATCCGCGATGTTTTACCGGATGCGATTGGCCGCGCACTGCCCATCAATGTCAATGGCGCGATCCCTGCGGTCATGCTTGATGTGGGCTTCCCGCTGGCGGCGCTGAAAGGCATTTCGCTGCTCGCCCGCACGGCCAGCATTATCGCCCATCTGCAGGAAGAAACCGAACGGCCAATCGGCTTCATCATGTCCGGCGCGGCTGCGGGCCAGATTGAATTCGTTCCAAGTTAAGTCGCTTGTGTGTCTGCCTGCCATATGGTGGGGAGCGTTGGCATACCTTGTGCCCGCGCACAGGTCGTAGGAGCACCGCGCTGGTGCTGCCGCCGGGTCGCGTCCAGGTCGCCTCCATGGGCGGCTGGAAGATAACCTACGGCTCGCAGCGAGAGCGTCCGATACATCGGGCCACCGCGCCATCGATAGGGCCCAGACGCGGCTGCGCGGGCTTTGGTCAGGTTGACCGCAGTCCTGTTGCAACGTGCCAAGCGTCACGTAGCTGGTCAACATCTCCAGTGCCGAAGACGTAGCGGTCAGGACGGATCAGTACCGCCTCTGCGGCATGGCGATCCAACCATGCACGCAGAGGCTCGGCAAAGGGTGCAAGCTCAGCATTGGCCATATCATCACGAGAGACAATGCAGTGGTCACTGCCGATTTGATCGTCCATGCGGCGTCCGTCGTCTGCAACGACCTGTGGGAAATAGCGGCCCGCCCCTGCGCTCCCAGCGAGGATCACGCCTGTTGACAGCGTGGGATATTCAGGCGGGCCATCGGGTAATTTGCCCAATGCCCGTGCCAGCTTGAATTTTATGTCACGTAGGAACGCGCCCCATTTGCTGGTGGTGCAGACCATTTTGCCCATCATGATCGCCATGTCGATCGTCGCGCGCAGATGCGGTGCGCGCTCGGGTTGATAGCTGTCGAGTAAAGCATCGTTGGTTTCGCCGTTAACAACAGCTGCCAGTTTCCAAGCAAGGTTGGCCGAGTCTCTTAACCCCGAACACATGCCCTGACCGGCAAAAGGCGGGGTCTGGTGCGCCGCATCGCCAGCGAGAAGTACCCGTCCCTTGCGCCATTGGCTCGCGATCCGCGCGCGGAAGGTGTATACTGCCTTCCTCTCCATGCGCACGGCGCCTTTCACATTCCACGGCTCGAGCAGTTTTTCGATGAATACATCGTCGCTGACCTGCTCAGCCGTTTCGCCGGGTTTGATCATGAATTCCCAGCGATGTCGCCCTTCGCCCATCAGCACGCAGGTGGTGGGGCGCTCAGGATCGCAGATCTGAAGATTCTCGCTCGGCAATCGCGCGTAATCGTCGACCAATACATCCACCACCAACCAAGGCTCTTCGAAATTGAGGTCCTCGAACGCAATCCCAGAAGCCTCGCGTACCGGCGAGCGAGCGCCATCTGCGCCGACTAGGTAGCGTGCACGGATCGTCCGTTTGCCTTCTGGGGTGTCAATTTGGGCAGCTACGCCGTCACCTTCATCCACAAAGGATAGCAGTTCGCACCGACTCTGCAGTTTGGCATTGGCACAGGCCGCAAGCGAGCGGCGTAGTGCGGCCTCAACCGAAGGCTGGTGGATCATGTTCGCCGCCGGCCAGCCGCCTGCCGCGATCTGCTCCGCGCCTTCGAAGCGCAACAGGACTTCGCCTTTGGCATTTCGAAAGTCATAGCGTGATGCCCGCCGACTGCCAGCCATCACTTCATCGGCAGCGCCGGCTTCCTGCAGGATGCGCATGCATTCATGGTCGATATGCGCCGCGCGGGGCAGTGGATAGATGTCCGCTTCTTTCTCGGCGACGATAACCTTCACGCCGCGTCGCGCGAGCAGCACAGCGAGCGTCACCCCCGTCGGCCCACCGCCCGCGATTAGGACATCGCAATCAAAGTCTTCCATCCCACACTCCCCCGGATTTGGCGGTGCTATTGTTTCAAAGCACCAATATCATCCCATCCTGCGCAACCGTCAGCTTGCCATTATAGTGTTGCGCCATCCCCTCGGTGTACATCTGCCGAATGACGAAGCTGTCCGGATAGGGAATGAGGTGGGTGAGCAGCAGGTGCTTCACCCCAGCCTGCTGCGCTTGTTTTGCGAGCGCAATATTGTCGGCATGATAGGGGATGGTTCGCTCGGCCACTTCGGCTTCGAAATCCATGCCCAGTTTTTTCATCTGTGGGATCGCACGCCGCACCATATGCGCGGCGTAGGATTCGTGAACTGCCAGATCGGCATTGCGCATCGCGTCCATGTTCACCGGGCTTACCTCGGTGTCGCCGCTGATAAAAACCTTCTTATTTTTATATTTAAGTACATAGCCCAGCGCGGGCTTAACGGGATCATGCGCGACGAGCGTAGCGTCGATCGTTACCCCGTCCTTGTCATACACCCGCACCGCACGCTGCCCTGCGGCAAAGGCAATCTCCATCGGAACGCCAAAGGCGACGGCGCGGCTTTTGGCCAGATGCGGCATATTGGCGCTTCGATAACCCTCATCAAGCGCATAGGCTTGGGCGAAACCGTCGAGCACCTGCTTAATCCCGACCGGCCCTTGCACCTCCAAAGGCGCCTTGCGGCCCCAAATCCACCCAGCATTGATCAATGTTGCGAGATCGTTGAAATGGTCTGAATGGAAATGGGTGATAAACACCCGCTCGAGCTGGTTCACAGGAATTTTGGAATATGCGAGTGAGCGTACTGCGCCATCGCCAACGTCGAAGAGAAACATCTTGCCGCCCGCTGAAACCAATGTGCACGCTTGCGCTTTGGCCGAGCTGACCTCTGGCGAACCGGTGCCGCAGACCAGCACGCGCACATGCTCCGCGTCCTCGATAAAGCTATGGTCCAGTGTTTGCTGCAACCTGCCTTGAATGGCTCGATCAACCAAGGCATCCCTATTCAACCACGCCAGCACGAGTATGCCGACGAGCAGGATCAGGATTGCGCAAATGATTTTGCGAACCATCTACCTCAGCCTTCCGCGACCATAGTGCCTTCAATATGGCCCAGTCCGTCGATTTCGCAGCGGACGATATCGCCGATCTGTAGGAATTGGCGGGGATCCATTGCCGCACCGACGCCCCCCGGTGTGCCGGTGAACAGGCAATCGCCGGGTTCCAGCGTCATACCGATCGAAAGATGCTCAATCTGGCTCCAGATGTTGAAAACAAGATGTTCGGTATTCGACTTCTGACGTTGCTGGCCATTGACGTAACAACGAAGACCAAGACTATGGGGATCCCCGACCTCGTCTGCTGTAACGATCCATGGCCCCATGGGCGCATGGGTATCAAAGCTTTTGCCCAGCGACCATTGGGGGCCACCATGCTGCCACATCCGCTCGGTTACATCGTTGCCGACGCAGTAACCAAAAATTGCTCCCGCGGCATCGTCCGCGCTGACATGTTTGCCGCCTTTTCCGATGATGGCTACCAGTTCGACCTCATAGTCATTGGTCATGGTTCCTTTGGCGATTTGTATATCGTCATAAGGTCCGTTGACGCTGGTTTGTGCCTTGGTAAACCAGACCTGTCGCTGCGGCGTTTCCATCTTGGATTCAGCGATATGGTCTGCATAGTTGAGCCCGATCGCGAAAATTTTGCCGGGACGTTGCACCGGTGCTTCGAGCCGAACCGACGTCAGCGGGACACCTCCGCCTGCCGCAGCTCTCTTTTCAAGATCGGGTTTGAGTTGATCCCAATCCCGGATGAGGTCGATCATCGTTCCCGCGACACCGCTGTCGATAATTTCGTCGCCAACGACGATGCCGGTGCTGGTCCGGCCATGCAGGGTATAAGTTGCGAGCTTCATGCGGTGGTTCCTTTGGGGTTGCGGTTGAAAAGCCGTTTAATTCTGAGTTGTAGTGCGATCACGAACGAAACGAGGCTTGCAGGGGGCGGCATACGGCCTGCGAACATCGGATGGGGACTGCCCCATTGCACCGCGAGCAGTGCGCTCATTGGCTGCTTTTGGGGCGGATCGGCTGCGGTAAAGAGGTCGCCGTCGGTCCAGTGCTCCAATTCGTTGCCGAACGGGTCTTTCCAATAATCGAAAATCTGGCTGCCCATGATGTGTCGGCCAACGCCCCATGCCTGATCGCGCTTTTTCGCTTTGAGATGTTGATGGCCAAGCATGAGATCATCAAGATCCACCACTTCGAATGCCGCGTGCAGTAGGCCCAATGGGCCGGGCAACTGCGCGAGGAACAGGGTGTGATGGTCAGCTGGCTTGTCCCCCCGGTCGCAGCGCATGAACGCACCAAGCGGCAGGCCTTCCGCTGCCTCAACCTCGTCCGAGGTCAGGAACCCGAAGCGCGCTTTGTACCAGTCTTCGGAGCGCAGAAAATCGCGCACTTTGAGCACCGCGTGGCCGATGCGCCGGACCCGCGCAGGCGCTGGTTCCAGACGTACGGTTGTGCCAAGGCGGCGTTTTGTCATGGCAGTATTTGTTTGCAGATCAGCGGGTAACGATGCCGCCGGCAAACTGGCTTGCCCCGCCACCACTTCGATACGGTAACCATCGGGATCGACGAGACGGACCACCTTGCCGCCACCAGGCTCGTCGAAGTCCTCGACCAAAACGCCCTCGTGCGCCGCCAGCAGAGCAAGATCTTCCACCGTCTCAGCGCGCAAACCCAAGGCCAGGAATTTTGCTTCTCCGGGTTCAGTCACATGCACAAAGGGGCGCCCGTCGCTGCCCTTGCCATAAAGGCGGCCACCTTGCTCGAAAGGGTTCAGCCCAAAATCTTCAAGAAAAGCGCGCATGGTGGCGAGATCGGGCGCTGCGAAGCGCACATGCGCGATGTCCTCAACCTTGATAACCGGCACAGTCGATTCTCCCGATTCTTACTTGACTATTTGGTCAAATAAATTGCATTTGACTATATAGTCAAGTAAAACGCGTTATGGCATCTCACCCGGAACTCTCCCCCCGCGCAGCACGCACCCGAGCAGCTTTGATTTCGGCTGGCTTCGATCTGCTCTCCGCCAAACCCATCGATGGCATCCCGATTGACGAGGTTGTAGCGCGCGCCGGCGTCGCAAAGGGAAGCTTCTTCAATCACTTCACGGACAAGCAGGCCTTTGCCGAAGCCATTGCCGCAGAAGTGCGGCTGCAGGTCGAGGAGCAGGTCACGCGCGCCAATGCTGGGGTTATCGATCCGATTGAACGCATTGCCACAGGTATGCGCGTCTGCGCGGCCTTTGCGCTGAGTGATCCTAAACGTACCTTAGTATTGCTGCGGAGCCATGGCAGCTTTACCGCGCGCACGCACCCCCTCAACAAGGGCCTCGTTGAGGACATTAATGCTGCTTGCGCCGCCGGCCTCTTGCGCTCCGAAGCGCGGGACGGCGGCGTGCTCTTCTGGCTTGGCTTGTGCCAGATCCTTATGCTCAACCTCGTCGAGCGGAGGCCAGACCCGGAGAGTGCCCAGCGCCGTATCGGTGACATGATCGTGCTTGGCATCACGGGTTTGGGGATCGATGCAGCGCGTGCCGCTGCTCTGGCGGCCCCTAAACCGCCCGCCCGTGTTCCCGGCTAACGGCGACGCAAAGGACCCCACTCGACCGCAAGCGCTTTATAACGAGACGTACGCGTTCTTGGTCGCGTGCCGCACTCCCGAGATCAAATAGGGTTGGTCTAATGCGCAACCCAGCGTTGCCCGGTGATTGCTATGTGGTTGCTGGAAATCAAAAGATACCGCGCTTTGCACGAGCAACGGCATGTAAGCCATTGAAAACCATGGTGGGCGCTAACGGGCTCGAACCGCTGACCCTCTCGGTGTAAACGAGATGCTCTACCAACTGAGCTAAGCGCCCCACTACGGGAAGCGCGCCTTTGCCAAAGCGTTTTGCGTTTTGCAAGCCTAATCAGATGATCGGAGCGGAACGGATGCCGATTGCGACGAAATAATCATCAAGCTTGGCGGATGTTTCGTCCGACAGTGCAATGAAAACCCGCCGCGCATCGGCAGGATCCTGACGCCGGACGAGCATACCGCTTTCGGTCATTGCTGTGGTCCACCGCAAGGCAGTCGTCGGCGGAACCGCAGCGGCGATACACAGGCTAGAAACCGACACATGCTGGCCTTCTTGCCCGGCAGCCTTTAGGTCTAGCAAGATATCCCAGGCCGGGTCAGCAAAAAGATCAGGTGGAAAAAAACGGTCCCGCATACGGCGCAGTTTGATGATCTCGCGCAGGGTTTGAGCGTCTATCGCGTCCGCGCGTTCGGGATCGGTGGATGGAAACTCCTGAAACCCACCCAATGGCGCCTGCCGAAAGGGAATAGGTTTGTCGGACACCCCGTCTTTGCGTTCCGAATCGGCCATGCGGGCAAGGGTTCGGGCAAATTCTGCCAGCTCGTCGCTGATTCGGTGCAGCGATTCGAATGAGACGTCACGGTTCCTGTCATGCAGTCGGTCCATATCGCCCCGTCCAAACGCCCCCGCTAAAATCGGCATCGCCTCGATGTCGTCGGCGTCGACTAGGAAATGGCACTGGCCTTGCGGAAGCGCTGCATAAGCGTCCTCGAGCCCTCCCATTTTGGTCCACACCAACGCAGTGCTCCGATGAGTCTGGAGATACTGGGATATGCGTAACAGGAAATCCGTGGGTATGTCCGTTTCGGAGGAAAAGTCGACCAAAAGGAAATCCGCGCGTTGTGCATCATCCATGGCAAGCGCGGTGTAGCCGGTTACGGACAATAGTCGATTGAGATCAGCGATGCGCTGAGCCGTGCCGCCTACAATCATGGCCGTGCGGCCATTGATGCTGGAACCAAAAGGGGACGGGCATTCTTTCATATTCATTCTCCCTGCACCCAGAATAGGCGTTTCATGTGGCGAACACACGATAATTACGGCCCCTGCGATGTAAAATTTCTCTCCGTTTCGGAGGAATCAGTTTTGGCCTACTGGTTGTTTGCAAGGCGTGCCCGATGCGCTAGTCCCCTGTTCATGGAGCCTGGGCATACGGGCCACAAAATGCAGAGGAGCATATTTAGGTGAAAACGCGAAAGATCATGGTGAGCGCAGCGGCGCTTTTAATGTCAGGAGTTGCGATGACGGCGGTTGCAGAAGCGAAAGAAATGAAGTCCAGCCACATGGCCAGCGAACCCGCGTTGCTTCAAGAATGGACCGGGCCATATGAAGGCGTGCCGCCATGGGACAAGGTTAAAGTCGCGGAATTCCCGGCCGCGTTTCAAGCCGCGATGCAGGCATCAAAAGCTGAATTTGAAGCGATGCTCGCAAAGCCCGAAGCCATCACGTTCGACAACACCATTACCGCCAGCGAACTGTCCGGCGAAAAAATCGGCCGGTTGTTTTCGATCTGGGGTGTGCATTCATCGAACCTGTCGAACCCTGAAGTCCGCAAAATTCAGGCGGAATGGGAACCAAAGGTTAGCGCGTTCTTCTCCGAACTCGCGCTTGATGCCCGTTATTTTCAGCGCGTCAAATATCTGTACGATCAGCGCGCGAATCTTGGCCTAGATGCCAAACAGACGCGGTTGTTGGAACGGACCTATGATGGCCTTGTCCGCAATGGCGCGATGCTTGACGCGGGCAAGAAGGCGCAGGTCATCAGCATAGAGACCGATCTTTCCAAGAAATTCTCGGCTTTCTCTGAAAAGGTTCTGGCGGATGAAGAAACCTTCATCCTCATAACCGACGCGGCGGACCTTGCCGGATTGCCCGAAAGCTATGTCGCGGCGATTCAGGCTGCGGCCAAGGCAAAGGGCCAAACTGGCTGGGCCGTCGTGAACACCCGTTCTGCCGTTCAACCGTTCCTTGAAAATTCAACGCGGCGCGATTTGCGTGAAAAGGTCTGGCGCGCGTTCACGATGCGCGGTGATAACCAGAATGCGAACGACACCAACGCGACCATCGCGGAAATATTGAAACTGCGTCAGCAGCGTGCCGAAATCCTGGGCTTCCCGACCCATGCCCATTACCGCATGGCCGACACGATGGCGAAGGATCCGAACAAGGCGATGGACCTGATGATGAAGGTCTGGCCCGCTGCAGTTGCCCGCGTCAAAGAAGAAGTGGCCGACATGCAGGCCATCGCCAATGCCGACAACATCATAATCGAACCATGGGATTATCGCTTCTACGCCGAAAAGGTGCGCAAGGCGAAATGTGACCTCGATCAAGAAGCCATTAAACCCTATTTCCAGTTGGATAATATGGTCGCCGCCATGTTCGATGCTGCGGGCAAGTTATATGGTCTGACGTTCACCGAAAACACGGGCACAGTCCCTGTGTTCGAACCCAAGGTGCGGACATTTGAGGTTAAGCGCGATGGCAAGGTCGTTGGGCTGTTCTACCTCGACAACTTCGCGCGCGCCGGCAAGCGTTCGGGCGCGTGGATGACCACCTATCGCAGCCAGCATAAATTGGGCGGCAAGAATGACATCGTGCTTGCGTCGAACAATAACAACTTCGTGCCCGGCGCCGATGGCGTGCCAACGCTGATCAGCATCGATGACGCGTCGACATTGTTCCACGAATTCGGTCACGCCATTCATTATCTGAACTACGACATCACATGGCCGGGCCTTGGCGGCACGCCGCGCGACTTTGTGGAATATCCAAGCCAAGTGAACGAAAACTGGTTGCTCACGCCTTATGTGCTCAACACCTATGCCAAGCATTATAAAACAGGTGAGCCGATCCCGGCAGCCTTGGTCGAAAAGATCCGCGCGAGTGATACGTTCAACCAAGGCTTTTCGACCGTAGAATATCTGTCGAGCGCCATTTTGGATATGAAACTGCATAACCGCAGCGAACCCGTAACCGACCCGCGCGCATTTGAACGCGATACGCTGGCCGAAATCGGCATGCCCAAGGAAATGGCGATGCGCCATCGCCTGCCGCAGTTTAACCACCTGTTTGCCGATGATGGCTATTCGGCGGGTTATTACAGCTATCTTTGGTCCGAAACGATGGACGCCGACACATGGGCGGCCTTCACGGAAAAAGGCGATGTGTGGGACAAGGAAACCGCGGAGCGGTTCCGGTCGATGTTGCTGGCAACGGGCAATGAAACCGACCGGATCGAAGCCTATCGCGCATTTCGTGGTCGCGATCCTGATGTGAAATATATCATGAAAAAGCGCGGTTTCCCGACCGGCGAATAACGCTTTTTATCAAACCAAAACGGGGCTGCGCAGGCGAAAATCTGCGCAGCCCTTTTTTGTTGTAGTTTTCCAAAAACGATATAAATATGATATCATGATTCTGAGGAGATTATGATGACCAATGATTCTGCAAACAATCTGACTGCGAGCCGCGAAGTCGGCGCACGCAGCTTCAATGGCTATGTGATGCTGCTTGTTCTTCTAGGGAGCGTGCTTTGGTTTGGTTGGGCGATGTCGAGTGTGATACCCGGCGCGCCGGATGCGGATTTCCTTGGCATGGGGCTAAGCATCGCCGTTTTCCTTTTCGTGTCTAGCGGCTTTTACATGCTTCAGCCCAATCAGGGTGTCGCGTTGACATTGTTCGGCGCGTATAAGGGCACGGACCGGAGCGAAGGCTTGCGCTGGACTTGGCCTTGGATAGGCAAGGCCAAGATATCGCTGCGTGCGAACAACCTGATTTCGGAAAAGATTAAAGTAAACGACTTGCGCGGTAACCCCATTGAGATGGCGGCGCAGGTTGTGTGGCGCGTGACGGACACTGCGCAAGCGTTGTTCGATGTGGATGATTATAAGGCGTTCGTGCTCGCCCAGATTGAGGCAGCGGTCCGCACCATTGGCGCACGCTACCCATATGATGACTTCACGCATCAGGAAGTGACGCTGCGCGGTAATCATGATCAAGTCGGCGGCGAATTGCGTCTGGAGTTGATGGAGCGCTTGCGCGTTGCAGGCATCACCGTTGACGAATGTGGCTTCACCCATTTGGCCTATGCACAGGAAATCGCTGGCGCCATGCTGCGTCGTCAACAAGCCGAGGCAGTGGTCGCCGCGCGCAAGACCTTGGTTGAGGGCGCGGTCGGCATGGTCGAAATGGCGCTTGAGATGCTATCGGCGAAAAATGTCGTTGAGTTGGACGACGAACGCCGCGCCGCCATGGTGTCAAACCTCATGGTCGTTCTATGTGGTGAGCGCGATACGCAACCTGTGGTCAACACCGGCACATTGTACAGCTAGGCCAGCTGCGTGTCCGCTCCGTCCAAAAAGGCTTTCCCGCTCCGTCTCGATCCAGCACTTTTTGTTGCGGTCGAGCGGTGCGCAGCCGCGGATTTCCGGAGCGCGAATGCCGAAATTGAGGTATTGCTGCGTGAGGCACTGGCCAAGCGTGGGGTGAAGGTTGGCGTGAGCGAAACGCCAAAACGCGGACGACCGCCAAAGGAGATTTGAAATGCGTGATGAAGAAAAACCCTTTGTATATTATAAGTCGGGATCAGGCGTTAAAATATCTCCGCGTAACGCTGCGGGCTGGCGGGCCTTTGCCGTTTGGATGCTCGCATTATTCTGCGCGACGGGCGTTTTTGTCTGGGCGACGATAGTTGCGGATGAAGCGGGATGGGACGACCGCAGCATTCTGCTGTTTCTGACATTGCCGTTTCTGCTTGTAACTGGCGTCTGGGCGCTGGCTATGTTTCGCTACATGAGAGCACGTAGCGAGATTGTCGACGTAGATAGTCTATTGCAAATAAAGCGTGATATTGACCGCTCCGATAAGCGGAAGCGGCGTTGAATACGGAGGAGCGTAATATGCTACATCTGTTTCTGGAAAAGGGCCCTTGGTTCCGTGCGAAACGTTTCGGTTATGGCGCTGGCCTGCCGTTCAAGTGGCAGGGATGGGCCGTGCTCGGCTTTTATATTTTGGCGATGACTGGCTTGGGGCTGCTCGCGGACAATGATCAAGCGATACCCACATTTGTCACGGTCGCGCTCATGTTGATCATTACCGGCATTTTCACCATCATCGTCCGCAACCACACCGAAGGCGGCTGGAAATGGCGCGGGCTTTAACGCTTAACGCAAGGCTTGGTCCAACAAGCGCGCGAGCCTGATCCCGCCGCGTTCGACCTGTTGGCGTAATGCGGCGCGTGACGCAGCGATGTCGGCTTCATCAATCACCACAGGCGCGGTTGGCTTTGCGCCACATGGATCGCCATCGACCGCGCGGGGATAGGCAATCTCTTTCGATATTGCCCAATTTTCTTCGCTCCACAGGCGCGCATTGCCCTGTTTGACAGCGGCTTTCTCCGCGGGCGAAAACGCGCGCACAATCGCCGGTGCGGCAGAAAGCGCGCGGTCGGCGAGCAAGCCATCCCACACCATATGCAAATTATATCCCCGCATATTGCCATATATGACCTTTAGGTCATTGCCGCCGCGGTCCGCACGGTCACCGGCGTGCAATGGCTGGTGAATGTCACCCACAAAATGCACGAGAAAAGCCAGCGCCTGCAAACGGAGATGCGCAGGCAGCGCCTTGTTCGACAGTAACGCAAAGTTACGGTCGATTTGCGCAGACACGCAGTTTCCGTCGGCGCACGCGCTGTTCAGATCGAACGGCTTGCAAATATCGACATTCTGATAATGCCAGCTGTTGGTGTAGCCCCAGCGCGCACGATCGCCCTTGATGCAATCGGCCCAGACGCTGACATCGCCGATATTGCGCATTGTGCATTTGGGCGTGCCGAGCATCGGCGCTGCACGCAACAGACGTTGCATATTGGCGCGCGCATTGGATGACATATTGGCCTGCGCAATGTGCGCCACGGTCTCATGTCCATATTCCCAATAGGCCTGAACAGGGGCAAGCGGTGCGAAAAGGACGAGAAGAGAGATAAGCAAGCGTTTCATGCGCGCGCCATAGTTTGTAACGGCGTGTAAATCAAAGCGGCAATCGCGTGTCGTACGCATAGGATGATGATTGCGGGAATATTCCAAGCCGCCTATATCCCCCAAATGTCTTCCATTCGCCCTTGGCGCGATATCGCGCGTCGTCAGTCCCGCCAAATCATGGTGGGTAATGTCCCTGTTGGTGGAAATGCCCCGATTGCGGTGCAAACGATGACCAACACGCTGACCAGCGATGCCGCCGCGACCATCGCCCAAATCCGCCGCTGCGAAGATGCAGGGGTCGATATCATTCGCGTGTCCTGCCCTGATGTCGAAAGCACCGCAGCGCTGAAACAGATCGTGCGCGCCGCCAATGTGCCCATCGTGGCCGACATTCATTTCCATTATAAACGCGCGCTTGAGGCGGCGGACGCTGGTGCCGCTTGCCTGCGCATTAACCCGGGCAATATCGGCTCGTCCGAGCGCGTGAAAGAGGTCGTCAACGCCGCCAAGGCCAATGGCTGCGCCATCCGTATTGGTGTGAACGCTGGGTCTCTGGAAAAAGACTTGCTCGAAAAATATGGCGAGCCTTGCCCGGAAGCGCTGATCGAAAGCGCGCTGGACCATATCAAGCTGCTGCAGGACCATGATTTCCACGAATATAAGGTCGCGGTCAAAGCGTCCGACGTGTTCCTTGCGGTTGCGGCCTATATGGGACTGGCCGAGGCGGTTGATTGCCCGCTGCATCTGGGGATTACCGAAGCGGGCGGGTTGATTGGCGGCACCGTCAAATCATCCATCGGCATGGGCAATATGCTCTGGGCCGGAATTGGCGATACCATCCGCGTCAGCCTGTCTGCGGAACCCGAAGAGGAAGTTCGTGTCGGCTATGAAATCCTCAAAGCATTGGGCCTGCGCACCCGCGGTGTCCGCGTGGTCAGCTGCCCCAGCTGTGCCCGCCAAGGTTTCGACGTTATCCGCACCGTACAAAAGCTGGAAGACGCGCTGAGCCATATCAAGACGCCCATGTCACTCTCCGTGCTTGGCTGCGTCGTCAACGGCCCCGGCGAAGCGCGCGAAACCGATATTGGCATCACCGGCGGCGGCAATGGCAAGCATATGGTCTATCTGTCGGGCGTGACCGATCACCATGTCGAAAATGACGACATGGTCAGCCACATCGTCAAATTGGTCGAAGCCAAAGCCGCCGAAATCGACGCCGGCACCAGCGTCAGCATGGATACGCTGCACGGGAAAGCGGCTTGAGCCTCTCCATCCGTCCCGCCACCCCCGCCGACATTTCACTGATCGGCCAGTTCATCCGCGACCTCGCGGAATATGAAAAGCTTGCCCATGAAGTGCGTTTTGATGAAGCGGTGATGGCGCAAAAGCTGTTTGGGCCGCGCCCTTATGCCGAGGTGTTGATTGGCGAGATTGACGGAACGCCGCAGGGTTTTGCCTTGTTCTTCCACAATTTTTCTACCTTTGAAGGGCGTCCGGGGATTTATCTGGAGGATCTGTTCGTCCGGCCCGACGCGCGTGGGTCTGGCCTTGGCAAGGCATTGCTGGGTAAGCTTGCGGCGCTGGCGGTGGAGCGCGATTGTGCGCGGCTCGAATGGTCCGTGCTCGATTGGAATACGCCCGCGATTGATTTTTACAAGGCGCTTGGCGCACGTCCGATGGACGAATGGACGGTGTACCGGGTCGATGGCGATGCCCTGACTGGCCTTGCGGCGCATAGCATTTAGCCATGTCTGAATTGCACCCGCGCCCCTTTATCCCATTCATGGTGGCCGCGGCTGGTGTCGGTACATTTTCGCTGATGGACGCGGCGATGAAGGATCTGGCGCTCTCCATCGGCGCGTATAATGCGGTGATGTGGCGCAACTGCGTTGGCGCATTGTTGATGGGCGTTTTGTTCGTTGGCACGCGGCAGAAATGGCCGCCGCTACATCTGCTGAAAATCCATTTGTGGCGCAGCATCGTTGTCGCGGTGATGGCGGTCAGCTTTTTCTGGTCGCTCACGAAATTGCCCTTGGCCGAAGCCATTGGCCTGAGCTTCATCGCGCCCGTCATTGCGCTGTATCTTGCCGCCGTGATGTTGAAAGAAACCATTGGTAAAGAGGCGATTTGGGCGTCGCTGGCGGGCTTGGGCGGCGTTGCCATCATCATGGCGGGCCGGTTGAGCGGACAGTATACGATGGACCATATCTGGGGCGCTGCTGCGGTTTTGTTTTCGGCGGTGGTGTTTGCCTATAACCTCATCCTCGCGCGGCAGCAGGCGCAGGTCGCTGGCCCAATCGAAATCGCCTTTTTCCAGAATCTGTTTGTGGCGTTAACGCTTGGCCTTGCTGCGCCATGGTTTTTGCAGCCCATCGGCATGTTTGATGCCCCAATGGTCGGCGCATCTGCTGCGCTGGCGGTTATCTCGCTGCTCCTATTAAGCTGGGCTTATGCACGTGCGGAGGCGCAGATTTTGATTCCGGTCGAATATACCGCCTTTGTCTGGGCAGCGTTTTTCGGCTGGCTGTTTTTCGCCGAACCCGTCACTTTGCCTGTGCTTTTGGGCACGGCCTTGATCGTGGGCGGAAGCCTGATTGCGGCGCGGGCCAAACCCGTTCCGGTTAATCAGGTGGAGGTTGCGACGGTTTAGGGGGTCGGTTCGCTCCGAACGTTTCTTTTGCCCACCCACAACGTCGTCACCCTGAACTTGTTTCAGGGTCTATTTGGCCTCTAGACCCTTCGGCCCGCGTGGCACGATGGATGCTGAACCAAGTTCAGCATGACGTGGATTTGACGAACGGCGCTGCTTACGCCGTCAGCGCCGAATAGATCATCGTTTTGATTTCGCGGCGCACCGGATAGGTGGTCGATGGCAGCAATTGCGTCATGAAAATCATGATGATGTCTTCCACCGGATCGATGAAAAAGGCGGTGGAATACATGCCGCCCCAATAAAAATCGCCGTTGGAACATGGCGCAAGTGTCGCGGCGCTGTCGATGGTCGTGGCAAAGCCAAGGCCAAAGCCAATGCCAGCCATATCGGCCTCGCTAAACAAAGACTTCGACATTTGCGTCAGGTCTTGGCCGCCCGGAATATGGTTGGCGGTCATCAATTCTATCGTTTTGGGGCTCAAGATTTGTGCCCCATCAAGCGCGCCGCCATTCAGCAGCATCCGGCAAAAACGGTGATAGTCGGATATGCTCGACGCAAGGCCGCCGCCGCCGGAATTGAAAGTCCAACCCTTGGCCCAGGCACTTTCGGATCCCGCCTTGTCGAGCAGCTTCATTTTGGTGTCGGGGTCAAAGCCAAAGCCGTCGGGGATGCGCGATGCCTTATCAGCGGGCACTTGGAAAAATGTATCGGCCATGCCCAGCGGCGCAAAGATATGCGTCTGGAAATATTCCGGCAGTGATAACCCGCTGATCCGTTCGACCAATATGCCGACAATGTCGGTGGCGACGGAATAATTCCACTGCGTACCGGGGTCGAATTCCAGCGGGATTTGCGCGAGCGTGTCGATCATGCTTTGCGATGTATTTTTGGTCCAGCTTTCCACATCGGTCTTGCGATAGGCCGCGTCGACATTGCCCTGTTCCTGAAAGCTATAGGTAAAACCAGCCGTGTGGCGCAGCAGATCGACGATGCGCATCTGGGTCGTTGGCGGGCGCGTCATAAACGGCACGTTGCCGCCGCCGCCCATAAATACGCCCAATTTCGCAAATTCCGGAATATATTTGGAAACCGGATCGGTCAGCGCAACCTTGCCCTGTTCGACCAGCTGCATGAACGCGACCGAGGTGATGGGCTTGGTCATCGATGCAATGCGGAAGATCGCGTCGTCGGCAACGCCTGAATTCCACTGAAGCGCAATATCATCACCGCGTCCGACCAGCAGCGCCGCAAACGGCAATTTGCCGCTGTCGAGATATTCGGTCTGAATGAATGCAGGTATCCGGGCAAGCCGGTCTGGACGGAAACCTAATTCTTCGGCGTTCATACGGCTGTTTGTCCTGTTAATTGGCGGGTTACGGGGTGCGAGCTGGAAAGGCCGCCGTCGACGGCAATCGCTTGACCATTGACGTAGCTGGCCTGATCACTCGCAAGGAACAAGGCGACATTGGCGAGCTCCTCTGGCTGCGCGCCGCGGCGCAGCGGGTTGAGGCGGCCGATCTTGTCGGTCACGCCCTTTTCCTTTGCATAATCGAATGTCGGCTTGGTCATGCCGGTTTCGGTCAGGCCGGGGCAAATGGCGTTGCAGCGGACATTGGTGCCCGACAATTGTTGCGCGCTGACTTGCGCCAGATTGATGACGCCGGCTTTTGACGCCGAATAAGGCGGGCCGCCCGCACCCGAACGAATGCCCGCGACACTTGCGGTCAGGATGATCGAACCGCCATTGCCTGCATCGGCCATGACCTTGCCCGCATGCTTGACCATCAGCCAAGGGCCGATGAGGTTGACGCGCAGGACGCTGGTGAAATTTTCGACTGTGTTGTCGAAGATACCTTCCATGCCGCCGGAAATGCCCGCATTGGCAAACGCGATATCCAGATGCCCGTGCAGTTCGATCGCCTTTGCGACAATCGCGGCGACATCCGCCTCATCGCCTGCGTCCATCTGGACGGCGGTGGCGGCGTCGCCAATCATCGCTGCAGTGTCATGCACCGATGCGGCCATATCGCCCAAAACGACCTTTGCACCTTCGGCGGCAAAGCGAATGGCCGATGCGCGGCCAATGCCGGAACCTGCGCCCGTGATGATGGCTACTTTGCCTGCTAATGCGCCGGTCATACCACTACACCCCCATCAACAACGATTGTCTGCCCAGTCATAAAGGTTGAGGCATCGGAGGCGAGATAAACGGCGGCGCCTGCAATCTCACGCGGCTCGCCAATCCGGCCCAATGCTGCGCCAGAGGTTGACGCCTTCAAATTTTCGGGATTTTCCCACAATGCCTTGGCAAAGTCGGTCTTCACCAGACCCGGAGCGATGGAGTTAATGCGCACATTATGTGGGCCAAACTCGCGGGCGAGATTTTTGGTCATCTGGATATCCGCCGCCTTGGTAATCGCATAAGCGCCCAATATCGGCGATCCGCGCAGGCCGCCGATCGACGACACAATGACGATGGACCCGGCCTTGCGTTCGATCATTTCGGGCGCAACCATTTGGATCAACCAATGCTGCGACACGATATTGTGGTCGAGTGTCTTGCGCAGCTGTTCATCGGTGATCGTGGCCATTGGGCCGTAATGCGGGTTCGATGCCGCGTTGCAGACCAGAACGTCGACTTTGCCAAATGCCTTGCGGGTTTCATCGACAAGGTTTTGCAACGACTCTTTGGACGAAAGGCTTGAGGCCACGGCAATCGCGGCGCCCGGATGCTTGGCATTGATGCCCGCGGCGACCGCTTCGCAATCATCGATATTCCGGCTGGAAATCGCCACTTTTGCGCCGTGATCGGCCATTTCCTCGGCAATCGCCTGACCAATGCCACGCGATGAACCTGTGATGATTGCGACCTTACCGGTCATATCAAATAGTGACATTGATCTCTCTCCTGTTCCTCCCGCTCATGGGGAGGATCTTATTTTTACGCCCCGGCTTGTTCCGCAAATTTCCATGCGGATTGCGCGAGCGGGTACACACGTTCGGCCATCGCTTGTGCATGGGACGAACTTGCGGTGCCATCGATAACGCGTTTTTTGATGCCCTGAATAATCCCCGCCAAGCGGAAGAAGTTATAGGCAAAATACCAGTTCATATCGGGCACGCCGTCGCGGTTGGTTGCCGCGCAATAACGTTCGACCATCGCGTCCAATTCAGGGATGCCGAGTGCCGCGCGGTCCAAATCCATGACGCCGGAGCGCCCTTCATTATGCGTGACCCATGCCATTGCGACATACGTGAAATCCGCCAACGGATCGCCAAGCGTCGACAGTTCCCAGTCGAGCACGGCGACAACATGTGGATCCTTGGCATCGAAAATCATGTTGTCGATGCGGTAGTCACCATGAACGACGCTGGTGCGTGTTTGTTCGGGCAGCGTTTTGGGCAGCCATTCGATCAACCGCTCCATTTCGGGCATGACTTCGGTTTCTGCCAGTCGATATTGCTTTGTCCAGCGGTCGACCTGACGTCCGAAATAATTGCCGGGTTTGCCAAAATCGGACAGTCCGGCTGCGTCGACGTCAACATTGTGCAACGCGGCCAGCGTGTCGATCATCGCTTCATAGGTTGCTGTGCGCTCGGCCGGGTTAGACCCCGGCATCGCGCCGTCCCAAATGGTGCGGCCCTCGACCATGTCCATGATGTAGAACCAGCTGCCGATGACGCTGTCGTCGGTGCACAGGCCATAGGGCTTGGCGACGGGAAAGCCTGTGGGATGAAGCCCGGCGATGACTTTATATTCGCGGTCCACGGCATGCGCGCTGGGCAACAATATACCCAATGGCTTGCGGCGAAGCACATATGAGCCACTTTTGGCGTTAAGCCGGTATGTCGGGTTGGATTGCCCGCCGGCGAACTTCAGCGCCTGCACGGGGCCTTCAAAACCGGCGACATTGGCGGTCATCCATTCGGCGAGCTTGGCTTCGTCCAATATGTCCGTGCCGGTTGGTGCAACGGTACCGGTAAAGGCCGTCTGTGCATCAATGGGTGTCGGCGCTGCGGTCATTGGTCAAATACGATAACCGAACGGGCCGCATCACCGCGCTTCATTTGGTCAAAGCCTTCATTGATACGTTCCAGCGGAATGGTTTCCGAAACGATGCTGTCGAGATCGAGCATGCCGCGCATGTAGAAATCGACGAGGCGCGGAATATCAACAGGGAAGCGGTTGCCGCCCATGATCGCACCTTGCAGTTTTTTGCCCGACAGCAAATCCATTGCCGACAGACCGACCGAATGCTGCAGCGGCATCATGCCCAGTATCGTTGCAGTCCCGCCGCGCTTGAGCGATTTGACGGCAAGTTCACCCGACGCGGGGCGACCAACAGCTTCAATCGCATGATCGACGCCGCCCTTGGTCAATTCCTGAATTTGCTTGGCTGCATCAGCATCCATTGGGTCAATGACATCGGTTGCACCCAGCTTCATCGCCAGTGCCCGCTTTTCGGGCATAGGGTCAGCCGCAATGATGCGGCCCGCACCGGCAATTTTCGCCGCGTTAATCGTCGCAAGACCAACGCCGCCACAGCCGATAACTGCAATGGTTTCACCGGGCGTCACTTTGCATGCGTTGAAAATGGTGCCTGCGCCTGTGGTGACAGCGCAGCCAATGACCGATGCCTTATCAAGCGGCATTTCGGGGTTAATCGCAACGCACGCATGTTCATGCACCAGCATCATTTCGGCATAAGCCGACAGGTTCAGCATCTGGTTGACGATGCTGCCGTCGGGGCGTGTCAGGCGTGGGGCTTCGCCGGGCTTGCGCCGCGTGTCGCCGCCAAGGCACAAGGACATCCGGCCAGAGACGCAATATTCGCAATGGCCGCAGAATGCGCTCAGGCAGGTGACAACGGCGTCGCCCACCTTAACGGTGCGCACTTCGCTGCCCACGGCCTCAACAATACCCGCCGCCTCATGACCCGGAATCGCGGGCAGGGGGTGCGGATATGTGCCTTCAATGAAATGCAGATCGCTATGGCAAAGCCCGCAGGCCGCAGTGCGGATAAGCACCTCATGCGGCCCGGGGTTCGAAATATTGATCTGTTCAATCTGAAGCGGTTTGCCCGCTTCGATCAGGACGGCAGCCTTCACCGTGCTGCTCCCATGTCACCGCTCGACATGCCTTCTTTGCCGCGGCCGCCATGCTTGCCCAATTCCATACGGGCAATCGCACGTGCGTGCACTTCGTCCGGACCATCGGCGAGGCGCAAGGTGCGCTGATGCGCCCATGCAGACGCCAGACCGAAATCGTCGGACACGCCGCCGCCGCCATGGGCTTGAATGGCGTTGTCGATGATGCTGAGCGCCATGTTCGGTGCCTGCACCTTGATCATCGCGATTTCCGCCGCCGCTGCCTTGTTGCCGACCTTGTCCATCATGTCCGCAGCCTTGAGGCAAAGCAGACGCGTCATTTCAATGTCGATACGCGCACGGGCGATGCGTTCTTCCCACACGCTATGTTCGGCAACGGTCTTGCCGAAAGCAACGCGCGACTGAAGCCGCTTGCACATTTTCTCCAGCGCTTCTTCAGCGGTGCCGATGGTGCGCATGCAGTGGTGAATACGGCCAGGCCCAAGGCGCCCTTGCGCGATCTCGAAGCCGCGGCCTTCGCCCAGCAGCATGTTCGATGCCGGAATGCGGACATCCTTGAGTTCGATTTCCATATGGCCATGCGGCGCATCGTCATATCCGAACACGGGAAGGTGACGCAGGATTTTAACGCCCGGCGCGTCGAGTTCCATCAGCACCATTGATTGCTGCGCATGACGCTTCGCTTCGAAATCGGTCTTGCCCATGACAATCGCGATTTTGCAGCGCGGATCGCCTGCACCTGATGACCACCATTTGACGCCATTCAGGACATATTCGTCGCCTTCACGGCGAATCGATGTTTCGATGTTGGTCGCATCTGACGACGCCACGGCTGGCTCGGTCATCAAAAAGGCCGAACGGATTTCGCCGTTCATCAGCGGGATCATCCACTTTTCTTTTTGCTCTGCCGTGCTGTACCGCAGGAACACTTCCATATTGCCGGTGTCCGGCGCGGAACAGTTGTACACTTCGGATGCAAAACCGATGCGGCCCATTTCTTCGGCGCATAGGGCATATTCCATGTTGGTCAGGCCGGGGCCGTCGAAATGGACGCTGTCATCGACATGCACGCGGCCCGACGTTGGCGGCATGAACAGGTTCCAAAGACCAGCGGCTTTCGCCCGTGCCTTTTCCTCTTCAACGACCTGAAGCACTTTCCAACGGTCACCCACGGCCTGTTCAGCATAATAATCGGCAACGCGCGGACGCAGGAAGCGTTCGTTATGGTCGCGAATGCGGTCCCGCCAGTAAGTTTGTTTGTCGGTGAGATCGAAATTCATGACTCAATTCCTCTTCCATATGTAATTGCATATTTAACTGGCAGACTATGCCGATGTGTTCAAGGCGCGCAAACGTTCATTATGACTTTCGCGTGAAATTGGGAAATGCCGCAGGATAAGAACGCCTATAATTCCAAGGACGGCCACTACGCCCATATAATATAGAGCAAGCCCATCAAGGACAGCGGGGCCAACATTGCCCGGCACGGCGTTTTGGGGAAAATCGGCAAAGCTCAATATCATGCCAGCGGCAAAGGTGCCGATACCAACGGCGCATTTCTGCATAAAGAAATAGCCTGCAAAAAACAGACCTTCGGATCGGCGTCCCGTTTCTTCCTGCGATGCCTCCACAACATCGGCCATCATCGACGATGTCAGCATCATCATGCCGATAGCCGTGCTGTTGGAAAATATAAGGAAGGAAAACATGAATGCGACCGACGGGTCCGATGGCCCACCGGGCACAAGGTCAAGCAGCCAACTGGCGTACAAAGCGGTGTTGAAGCTGAGCGATAGCAGCGCCAGCAGGATAGCGGCGTTTTTCTTGCCAAGGCGCGCAGAAAGTGGCGGAACAATGAAAAATGCGACGATGACCGTGCCGAACAGCAGAAGTGCGTAATAGAGCATTTCCATCTGCTGCAACTGCCACAGAAAGGCGAGCTGATAGTTGCTGAGCGCAAAGGTGAGGCCCTGATTGATAAGGGCAAACAAAGCGGCCGACACCAGCCAGAGGAAGGCTTTGTTGGACAGGGTTGCCTTAACTTCGGCAAGCGCATGGCCAAGGCCTGCGCCGCGCGGGGCAGGCGGGGATTGCTTCGCCACATGGCGGTGCTGGCCCAATGCTGAAATCAGCACCGCGCCGGTCATCATCAACGCGCCCCATAAGGACAGCGAGTCATAGCCATCGGGGTCGCTCACACCCTTTTCGCCGGTGAAAAATATGCCATAGGCGAAAATCAGCATCAGCAAGCCGCCCGCCCAACCGAACAGAAAACGGTAGCGCATCAATCGCGTGCGTTCGTCATAATCGCCGGTCAGTTCCGGCACCAAAGCGATCGACGGCACTTCGCACATCGCAACCAATGTGCGCGCCAATACCGCGGTGCAGAACAGCCAGATGATCGTTCCGGTCTGCCCCATTTCGGGCGGGTGCCACAGCAGCATCCAGATAATGCCGAGCGGAATCGCCGCGCTGTATAACCATGGAAGGCGGCGGCCCCATTTGCTTTGCGTGCGGTCGGACAGCTCGCCAATGATCGGGTCGGCAAAGGCATCGAAAATCAGCGCCGCCATAATGACAGTGCCGACCAGCCCTGCGTCAATGCCCAGCACCTGATTATAAAAAATCAGCAGAAAAACCGAAAAGCCATTGTCCTTCACGCCATAGGCTACCGAGCCTAGACCATGGATGACCTTCAACGATCGGGGAAGTGGGACTGCTTGGGCCATGGAAAGTTAAATGACGCTGCGCGAAAGGGTAGTGTTTCCGTCGAATCGCACGTTGTTTCTCTCCTGTTTCCTGCCTTCATGCTAGGCTTGCTTCTTGGCCTGTCAATCGCGATGCAAATGACGTTACGGCATGCTTCGCTCACCGATAAGCGCTTGCGTTTCTGCGCGTGACCGCCCAAAAATTCATCACGCAATTAAAACAGGAGAGCATGATGTCCGAGCTTGAAACTTTCCGCGCCGAAGCGCGCGCCTGGCTGGAGGAAAACTGCCCAGCTGAAATGCGCACGCCTGCAAAGGGTGACGAAGATGTCTGCTGGGGCGGCCGCAATTTTGTGTTCCAATCCGACGCGCAAAAGCTTTGGCTCGAACGCTGCGTGGCGAAGGGGTACACCGTGCCCGATTGGCCCAAAGCTTATGGTGGTGCAGGCCTTAGCCCGCAGGAAACCAAAGTCTTGCGTCAGGAAATGGCAAAGCTTGGCTGCCGATCGCCGCTGAACAGCTTTGGCATATGGATGCTTGGCCCCGCACTGTTAAAGTTCGGCACCGAAGAGCAAAAAGTGCATTATATGGGCCAGATCGCGCGCGGCGAAATCCGCTGGTGTCAGGGCTATTCCGAACCCGGCTCGGGCAGCGACCTTGTATCCATGCAGACCTTTGGCGAAGACAAGGGCGATCATTGGGTCGTCAATGGCCAGAAAATCTGGACGTCCTATGCGGACAAGGCGGACTGGATTTTCTGCCTCGTGCGCACCGACAAGACCAACAAATATCAGGGCATCAGCTTCCTGTTGTTCGACATGCAAACGCCCGGCGTTACCACCAAGCCCATCAAGTTGATTTCGGGCAATTCGCCTTTCTGCGAAACCTTCTTCGACAATGTCGTGGTCCCCAAGCATCAGATCGTTGGCGAATTGAACCGCGGATGGGATGTTGCGAAATATCTGCTCGGGCATGAGCGCGAGATGATTTCGGGCATGGGCGGCGATGGCGGCGTGACCTCCATCGGTGCGGCGATGAAGGCTGTATTGTCCGAAGAACCCGTGCTGCGCGCGCAAATGGCATTGTTTGACGTCGAAAATCTGACATTCCGTGCGCATGGCGAACGGTTCATGGACGAATGGAAAACCGGCAAGGCGCATCCCGCTTATTCCAACCTGATGAAATATGTCGGGACCGAGCTGAATAAAAAGCGCAACGAACTGGTGATGTCGATTGGCGGAACGCAGGCGCTGGAATGGGAAAGCGAACGTTCCAACGGCGGGTCAAAGGCACGCAATTGGTTGCGGACCAAGGCGAACTCGATTGAAGGCGGCACCAGCGAAGTCATGCTGAACGTCGTATCCAAACGTATCCTCGAAATGCCGGGAGCTTAAGAATATGGCGATGACATTGAACGACGACCAGAATATGCTGCGCGAAAGCGCGCGCGATTTCATGGCGAGTGAAGCCCCCGTCACCCATTTCCGCAAATTTCGCGACATGGGGTGCAAGGATGGTTTCAGCCATGGCCTGTGGAAGCAGTTTGCCGAAATGGGTTTCACCGGCATCCTCATTCCCGAGGCGGAAGGCGGCATGGGCATGGGCCAGATTGAGGCTGGTATCGTGCTGGAAGAAATTGGCCGCAACCTGTCACCTTCGCCATTTCTGACGACATCGGTTGCCGCTGTCGAGGCGTTGAAGCTAGCCGACAAGGCGATGCGTGACCGCTGGTTCCCCGGAATTTTGGCGGGCGAAACGGTTATCGGCATTGCGATTGAAGAAGGCGTAAAGCACCGGCCCGAAAAAATTGCTTGCGTCGCCGAACGCAGTGGCAATGGCTTCAAACTGACCGGGCACAAGCAATTTGTTGTGCAAGGCACGTCGTCGGATATGCTGATCGTCGCCGCACGGACCGCAGGCGCGGTGGGAGAGACCGATGGCCTGACATTGTTCGCGGTCGACAAGGATGCGGCGGGCCTGTCGATGGAGGCGGCACGTTTGGTCGATTCCGCCATGGCGGCGCATGTGAAACTGGAGGGCGTTCAGGTGAATGCCGACGCTGTCATTGGTGACGTTGACGGCGGCTGGGCGGTGCTTTCCAAGATGCTGGACGCGGGCCGCGTTGGGGCGGCCGCCGAAATGGTCGGCGTTGGCACCGGCGCCATGGACATGACGTTCGATTATCTGAAAACGCGCAAGCAGTTCGACCGCGTCATCGGCGAGTTCCAAGCGCTTCAGCACCGCGCCGCGCATCTTTATGGTGAAATGGAAGGCGCGCGTTCGATTGTGCTGAAGGCGCAATCGTTAATGGACGAAGGCCATGCCAAGGCAGAGCTATATGTTGCGGCGGCCAAGGCGAAAGCAGGCCTCGCATGCAATCTTGCGGTACGCGAAGGCGTGCAGATGCATGGCGGCATTGGCATGACCGATGAATATGACATCGGCCTTTATATGAAGCGCGACCGCGGGCTGAATGAATTTTTCGGCGATGCATATTATCACGCAGACCGCGTGGCGACGATGAACGGTTATTAAAAGGACACCGAAAATGGACATTCAAACTTTATTCAACCTCAATGGCCGCGTTGCCCTGGTCACCGGCGGATCGCGCGGAATCGGCAAGATGATTGTCGAGGGCTATTTGAAAGCAGGCGCGGCACGCGTGTACATAAGCGCGCGCAAGGTCGACCAAATTGAAGAAACCGTTGCCGAGTTTGGCAATCAGGTCATTGGCCTGCCTTGCGATCTGTCGACCGTTGACGGTTGCCTTTCGCTGGCTGCACAAATTGCCGAGCGTGAGGAAAAGGTCGACATTTTGGTGAACAATGCAGGTGCGGCATGGGGTGCCGACTTTGGTCAATTCCCCGAAGCCGGCTGGGACCGCGTGATGGACCTGAACGTCAAATCCTTGTTCTTCCTGACGCAAGCTTTGCATCCGCAGTTGAAAGCGGCCGCGACATTTGATCGGCCCGGCAAGGTCATCAACATCGCGTCGATTGACGGCCTGCGCATCAACCCATGGCAAACCTACAGCTATCAGGCATCAAAGGCTGCGGTCATTCACCTGACCCGCCGTTTGGCCGCCGAGCTGGTCAAGGACAACATCCTCGTGTCGGGTATTGCGCCCGGTGCGTTCCAGTCGGACATGAACAAAGCGGCGCGTGACCATGCCGATGCGGTCGGCAAAAATATCCCGTTCCCGCGCATCGGAACACCCGAAGATATGGCGGGACTCGCGATTTTCTTGGCGGCGCGCGCTGGCGATTATATCGTTGGGGAGACAATTGCGTGCGACGGTGGCATCGTCAACGCATCGCTTCCCGGTAATGGAATTGCGCCTTAACGGCTTTTTTGCCCGTAAATACGAATGCATTTGACGCATTTCTGCGCAAAATAGGGTGAGTTGCAAAACGTGCAACTCACCCTATTCTTTTCGCAATTGCAGCATAAACACTCGGCCCCTATTTGGGCGTCAACGGCAAGCGATTGCCGAAACACAGATTGACCGGGCGGCACCCTCCTCCTCTCTCCCTCGCCCCCGGACAATATTACGGCCTCCATGCACAGCGTGGAGGCCGTTTCTGTTTTGCCCAAAAAGTTGTTCTCCATATTGTCCACCGCGAAGTGGCCCGCCTGTGGATAACTCCGCGTTTACAGCTTTGTGCGACTCGAAAAGCATGAGACCTTCAAGTCATCAGGCAGACAGGCTGAGACGCAAAGTGGAACCGGAAACGGGAAAGCAGAGCGGACCGGAGTGGATGCAGGATCACCAAATCAGCAGGCAATCGGTCGCAAGACCGGGAATGTGGCAGAGGCGGTGGGTACGAAGAAAACGAATATCATGTGCGGCTGATCGCAAGAAAAGCAACGCCAGATAGGATACCCAAGGTACCAAGGTGAACTGAAATGACTTTCGGGTCAGATTGGGGAACCGGACGTCAGAAAGCGGAAAGAATGGCCCTGGTGGCCAAGGACTTCCAAAATCAGACGCAGTGGGCGCTGGTAGCAATACCAGCGCCCATTTATTTTATGTGGCACAAAAATCGCCGCATCGCTAAGGCCGTTTCATGTCTGAAATCACGCCCCAAATCGTCGCCGACCATGGTCTCAATGAAGAAGAATATGCGCGCATTTTGCACGCCATGGGCCGTGTGCCCAACATGGTTGAACTCGGCATATTTTCGGTGATGTGGTCGGAACATTGTTCCTACAAATCCTCACGCATCCATTTGAAGAAACTGCCGACCGAGGCGCCTTGGGTCATTTGCGGCCCCGGCGAGAATGCCGGCGTTATCGACATTGGCGAAGGCCCGAACGGCAGCAAGCTTGCTGCGATCTTCAAAATGGAATCGCACAACCACCCATCGTATATCGAACCCTATCAGGGTGCAGCGACCGGCGTTGGCGGTATCTTGCGCGACGTGTTCACAATGGGCGCGCGCCCTGTGGCGAATATGAACGCCCTGCGCTTCGGACGTCCCGACCATCCCAAGATGAAGCATCTTGTGCAGGGCGTGGTTGCGGGCATTGGCGGCTATGGCAATTGCGTTGGCGTTCCCACCGTGGGCGGCGAAACCAATTTTCATCCGGCTTATGATGGCAATATCCTTGTCAACGCAATGACCGTTGGCGTCGCGGATCAGGACAAGATTTTCTATTCGGCGGCAACCGGCGTTGGTAACCCGATTGTCTATGTTGGGTCCAAGACAGGCCGCGACGGTATTCATGGCGCGACCATGGCATCGGCGGATTTTGGCGCAGACATTGAAGAAAAGCGCCCGACGGTTCAGGTCGGCGATCCATTCACCGAAAAGCTGCTGATTGAGGCATGCCTTGAACTCATGGCGTCGGATGCGATTGTCGCGATTCAGGATATGGGCGCGGCTGGCCTGACCAGCTCAAGCGTCGAAATGGCGACCAATGGCAAGGCGGGCATCATCCTCGACATGGACAAGGTGCCATGCCGCGAAGAGGGCATGACCCCCTATGAAATGATGCTGTCGGAAAGCCAGGAGCGCATGCTCATGGTGCTCAAGCCCGGTCGTGAGGAATTTGCGAAGGCCATTTTCGACAAATGGGAACTGGATTTCGCGGTCATCGGCGAAGTCACCGACACGGGCCATATGGTGCTGACGTGGAAGGGCGAGGTCGTCTGCGACATTCCGCTTGGACCATTGGCCGAAGACGCACCTTTGTATGACCGCCCCGCGGCGTCGAAGGAAGAATATACGGCTTGGGCCAATGTCAAACCGCTTGGTGATGTTCCCGCCAGCAAAGACCTAGGCGCGGATTTGCTCACGCTGATGGCAAGCCCCGATATCGCTTCGCGTGCGTGGATTTGGCAGCAATATGATAGTCAGGTCGGCGGCGACACGGCGCAGCTTTCGGGCGGTGATGCAGCCGTCGTGCGTATCCACGGCACCAACCGCGCGCTCGCGATGAGCACCGATTGCACCCCGCGTTATTGCTATGCTGACCCGTATGAAGGCGGCAAGCAAGCGGTTGCCGAAACCTATCGCAACATCAGCGCGGTCGGCGCAACGCCGCTTGCGATCACCAACTGCCTGAACTTCGCCAACCCGCAGCGGCCAGAAATCATGGCGCAGATTGTCGGCTGCCTCGAAGGGATGGGCGATGCGTGCCGCGCGCTCGATTACCCAATCGTGTCGGGCAATGTGTCGCTCTACAATGAAAGTAAGGCCACCGGCGGCGGCAGCGCGATTTTGCCGACCCCAGCCATTGGCGGCGTGGGTGTGCTTGAAGACGTCGGCAAGATGGCGACGATTGGGTTTAAAACCGACGGCGACGGCATTTTCGTCATTGGCCACAATAATGGGCATCTGGGCCAGTCATTATGGCTGCGCGAACTGCATGGCCGTGAAGACGGCGCCGCGCCATCGGTCGACCTCGGCCAAGAACGCGCGCACGCAGAATTTGTCCGCCAGCTCATTCAAGATGGCAAGGTCAATGCGGTGCATGACGTTGCCGACGGTGGATTGTTGGTGGCCTTGACCGAAATGGCGTTGGCCAGCGGCAAGGGATGTGCGCTCGAAGAAATCGGCGACGCCTTCACCGCATTTGGTGAAGATCAGGCGCGCTATGTTGTGACCAGCGCCGCTGCCGACCAAATACAGGCCGCAGGCATTCCTATGACGCGGATTGGGACGGTTGGCGGAACGTCAGTCGCAGGGCCGGGCTTTGACGTGCCCATTGCAACATTGCGCAATGCCCATGACAGCTTCTTCAAAAACTGGATGGAAAGCTAAGGCTTCCCGCTATCCTTCGGCTTCTGTCGAAGCAGGCGTTAAACGGCAGGCGCCAGCAGATTATACGGATCAATACCGCCGGAACGCATCGCGGCATGCGCGGCTTTATAGGTCACTGGCTCTGCGATGCCCAAACGCTTGCGTGCGTCGGCCAAAGGCTCGCGTAACAAGGCTGCGATATCTTCCTGAACGATGTTCTTCGCTGCTTTGCCGATGCGATAGCCTTCGTGGACGGCTTTCATAATCGGCGCGGATTTTGCGACGCGATATTTCAGTTCCAGTCCGCCGGCATAAGCAATGAAGCCAACGCCCAGATTGTGATTTTGCGCATAGGTAAAGCCAAGCACGCATTGTTCACCCAGCGCGTCACGGCCATATCCGGTGAGGATGTGCAGCATGTCATGGGTATCGCGCAAGCGGTCGCCATAACGTTCAACCACATCGCCAAAAACGGGATAGGATGACTGGAATTGGGCGTATTCCGCCTCAAGCCCCGCCGCGCTCAAGCCTTCGCGCTCCATGAATTCGACATAGGCACGGCCAACGGTACCCGCTGGCAGCTTCTTGATGCTGTCATGGTCATCGAGCATGTCGATGAGGCGTTCATTGCTTTCAAGCAATGCCTTACCCTTGGGTGTTTCCCAAAACTTCCGCGCCATTTCGCCGAACTTGCGGCCGCTGAGCGCCGCGATGATGTGAAACACCTGCTCGGTGTCTTCTTTGTTGGCAATCAGCTTGCGAAAATGACGCCACGCTTTCAGCGGCTGAATCTTCGCAGGTGGGCGATCAGGATGGGAAAAATACAGTTCGGTCATGGCGAATCCAAAGCTAATAATGCGATAGGGATATTTACTACCTACATTCGTGTCAATAACAAAAGCTTAACGCGCTGGACGGGTTTCGCGGACTTCTGTATTAATCGAATAACACAGGGGACGTTATGCAGACATCGGAAAGCAGATACATCACGCTGGACGCCATGCGCGGCTTTGCGGTGATGGGCATATTGGCGATGAACATCATCGGCTTTGCGATGCCCGAATGGGCTTACATTACCCCTGCGGCCTATGGCGGTGAAACCTTTGCCGATCGGATGGCGTGGCTGTTTTCCTTTGTGTTCATCGATGGCAAAATGCGCGGGCTGTTCTCGCTTTTGTTCGGCGCGAGCCTGATTTTGATAACGGAGCGTGCGTCGTCCAACGGCGAAAGCGCGGCGCATGTGCACTATCGCCGCATGGCGTGGCTCGCTGTCTTCGGCCTCGTGCACTATTTCTTCATTTGGTACGGTGACATATTGTTCCTGTACGCCATGGCCGGGATGGTCGCCTTTCAGTTCCGCGACTGGGCGCCCGCGCGCTTGGTCAAATGGGCGTTGATTATCTTCGGCCTGGGGCTTGTCTTTTGGGGGCTGCAATTTGGCGGACTGCAAATCCTGCAATATATGGCGACCCAGCCCGACGCGTCGGCGGATTTGGTGCGGCAGTATAATGACGTGAAGGCGAGCCCTGGGTTCAACTTTGATATCCCGGCGCAGGTCGATCTGCACCGCGGGCCATATGCACAGACTGTCGCGGACAAGCTGACCGATTGGCCAGCTTTGTTTGGTTTGACCGTCATGTCGATTGCCGAAACGCTGCCGCTGATGATGGTCGGCATGGCGATGAACAAAAGCGGGTTTATTTTGGGCCTTTGGTCGCCCGCGGATTACCGCCGCTGGGCATGGCGGTTGGTGCCGGCGGGGCTGATCGCGACTGGCCTGCTCGCGCTGTGGATGATCGTCAGCCAATATGACGCGATTACGGCGCTCGCGATTTTCTTCTTTTGGGGGGCGATACCGCGTCTCATGCTGACCATCGGATATGCGGCGGTGCTGATTTTACTCACCGCGCGTTTTGGCGGCAGTCCGCTGATGTCGCGTGTCGCCGCCGCCGGACGCGCGGCTTTTACCAATTATCTTGGTACCAGCATCATCATGACGACCCTTTTCTATGGCTATGGCTTTGGCCTGTTCGGCGAAATCAGTCGTCTTGGGCTGTGGGCATATGTGCTGATGATGTGGGGGGTCATGCTCTCATGGTCGCAACCATGGCTGCAACACTATCGTTACGGCCCGTTGGAGTGGCTGTGGCGCAGTCTGGCCCGCGGGCAGATGCAGCCGATGCGCCGCTGAACCGAAGGCTTCAGCCGTAACGCATGCCGCCAAGGACATTGCGTTGGACCGCCGCCACCGGACGGCGCTCGACCAAGGGACTGGTTTCGGATTCCAGCGCCAACAATGTCGCTTCGAACAACGGACGCAGGCGAACGACCTTTTCAACAAGTTCAGACGGGTCGATCCGGATTTCCACATAATGCCGCGCGGCGACTTCAATTTCTTCGGCCAACAATGCCAAACGATGCCCGCCAAATTGCCACGCCTCGCCTTTTAACGTGTGCGCAGGGATCACCAGCTTCGCCGAATCTTTCAGGCGGATGGCTTCTTCGATTGCGGCCACGGATTTCGTGCCGTCTTCACGGAAATAGCCCAAAACGCGCATGAAGCCTGTACCCAATAGGGTGCGGGTTTCGCCAAAGGCTGCCCAGTCAATCAGTCCATCCGTTTCGTTCGTCAACTATTCGCTCCCGGGACGCGGAAATACGGTCCAGCACGATAGTACACCGACAGAGGTAAACAGAGCGTTGACGTGGCCCGCCCGGCAGACCGGGCTGCGTGCGTGCTTAATCCGCGAACGGGTTCTTTGATGAACGGAAATTGATGCGCACGGGTACGGCACCGAAATCCAAATCGCGGCGAATACCGTTGAGCAAATAGCGCGCATAGCTGGCGGGCAATTCGTCGGTCCGGTTGCCGAAAATGACAAACGTCGGCGGGCGGTTGCGCGCCTGCGTCATATAACGCAATTTGATCCGCTTGCCGCCGGGGGCAGGTGGCGGGTTTGCAGAAATCGCGGCTTCGAACCAGCGGTTGAGTATGCCGGTGGGCACGCGCTTGTTCCACGCCTCGCGCGCGTCAAACGCGGCAGAAATCATCTGGTCCAGCCCCTTGCCGGTCAGCGCAGACACGGCGATCATCGGAACGCCCTTCAACTGCGACAGGCCTTCTTCCAGCGCGGCACGAATGCCCTTGAACAGGCCGCTACCGTCGACCGCAACGTCCCATTTGTTGATCGCGATAATCAGCGCGCGGCCTTCTTGAATGACATGGTCGGCAATTTTCAGATCTTGGACTTCCAACCCTTTGGTCGCGTCCAAAAGCAGCACGACGACTTCCGCAAAGTCGATGGCGTGGCGGGCGTCGGCCACCGACAGCTTTTCAAGCTTGTCCTGCACTTTGGCGCGCTTGCGCATCCCCGCCGTATCGATCAGGCGCACGCGCCGTTCGGTTAGCATCGGGGGGATATTACCTTCTTCATCGGGCTCGCGCTCTTTCGGGCTTGGGTCGTTCCAGATCCAGTCCACCGAAATACTGTCGCGGGTAATCCCGGCCTCAGGGCCGGTAATCAAGCGGTTCTCGCCCAAAATCTTGTTAATGAGCGTTGATTTGCCTGCGTTCGGGCGGCCAACAATGGCCAGTTTCAATATCGCGTCAGGGGCTTCGGGGTCGGGCACTTCAAATGCACCGCCGTCAATATGCGGCAACAGCGATTGGAACAGGTCGGCCATGCCCTCGCCATGTTCACCGCTGATCGCAATCGGGTCGCCAAAGCCAAGCGCGTAGCTTTCCAATATGCCGTTATCGCCCTGCTTGCCTTCGGCCTTGTTCACGGCAAGAACAACCGGGGTTGCACTGCTGCGCAGCCAACGGGCGATTTCTTCATCGAGCGGGGTGACGCCAACACGGCCATCGATCAGGAACAATGCAACCTGCGCGCCTGCAATTGCGGCCTCGGTTTGCATGCGCATCCGGCCGGGCAGGGTATCGGGATCTTCATCCTCATAGCCTGCGGTATCGACAATGGTGAATTCAAGATCGAACAAGCGACCTTGGCCCTCACGCCGGTCGCGCGTGACGCCGGGTGTATCGTCGACAAGCGCCAGCTTCTTGCCAACCAGACGGTTGAACAAAGTTGACTTGCCGACATTGGGCCGACCGATAATGGCTACCGTCGGCAACATGCCGGCATTACTCCTTTAAAGACTTAACCCCGGAACGCGGAAATGCGGCCGGAGTCGTCCAAGATATACAATGTGTTGTTCGCCACGATCGGGGCGAGCGACACGTCACTCTTTACATCGAATACTTCGGTGGCGGCGCCTTCGTCGGGGGAAATCGACCAGACAGCTCCATGCGAATTGGCAACGATCAGACGCCCACCGGCGAGGATTGGACCATACCAGCTGATCGGGCCCTTTTTCTTCTTTTCATTTTTGAAACGCTGAAGCTTTGAAATCCACCGGACCTTGCCGGTCGACCGCGCAACGCACAGAAGCTTTGCCTCATCCGTCATGACGAATACCCATTCGCCAACCGCAACAGGTGTCGAAATGCCGGCAATGTTGATTTCCCAAATGCGCTGGCCGCTGACCAGTTCATAGGACGCCATGCGGCCGCCCTTGCCAAGCGCAAAGACGCGGCCACGGTCAATGACAGGGTCGGCGTCAATATCGGTCAATGTCGATACCGATGTCGACATCGCCGTGCGCGACAATGTGTCGCTCCACAGGCTGCGGCCATTTTCATAACGATAGGCCGCAAGCTCGCCGCTGGAATAGCCAGCGATGACCGTGCCTTGCGCCGCCGCAGGTGCGCCAACGCCAAAGATACCCGATGCGGCCACCGGGCCAGCTTCGTTCCATTGGGGTTCACCGTCGCTTTGACGCAAAGCGTAAATCTGATTGTCCTGGGTCATGACATATAAATTGCCATTGGACAGTGTCGGCGCACCGCGCAGCGGCCCTGCAGGACGCTTTTTCCATACAAGCGCGCCGGTATCGGCGGCGAGCGAAGCAACATCGCCAACGCCGTTGGTCGCAAATACGTTGGTGGCGGTTGCGCTTACGCCGCCGCCATAGCGTGATGACTTGCCGTCATCTTTGACTTCAAGCGCATTGGTCCAGATTTGCGCGCCGCTATTGGCGTCAAAGGCTGTGACCCGCGCCGTGGTGTCGACAACATATAACCGGCCGTCGCTCATCACCGGGCTCGCGGCGAGGCGCGCACGCGGGTTGGCGCCAGCGACGCGTGCGGTCCAAATGCGGGACAGACCTTGACCCAGTTCAACATGGCCAGGTGATTTTGATGCGTTGCCGCCGGGCTGCGCCCATGCTTCGTTGATGGTTGCTGGTGGCAAGGTCACCGCAACACTGGCCAGCGCGGCGTCAATGTCGGTATCGCGCTCGGTGCCCAATATGGCGACGCGACTGCCGACGGTCGGGGTGTTGTTTTTCTTTCCGGCATCGCCGCGCACGCCGTCCAAAACGGCACAGCCGCCAAGGGTCGTGGATGCAGCGAGGACCAATAAAAGCTTAGTGACAGTCTTCAATTTCACTCTCCCTTGGAGGCGGTTTCATCCGCCTTCGATGCCGCATTGCGCTTTGCGTCAACCTGAACAGTATCTACGCCAAGCGCGCCAGCCATTTGTTGCGAACGGCTGCGCAGCGACTCCGGCAGGTCCTCCTGCTTGGCAATTTGGGCAAAAATCGGGCCAGCCAAATTGTCCTTACCCATCTTCAGATAGGCCAATGCCGTCAGTTCACCCGCGCTGCCGAACCATGCATTGCCGGGGGTCGCAAGTGGCTTCAACCGGTCAATAACCTGTTGCGGCGGGATCGAATCAAATTCAGCGCTGACTTGGCGAATGAGCGCGAGATCGCGGAATGTCTGCGGCAGGCTGCTGTCTGCCGCGACCTTTGCATATAATGCGACGGCTTTCTTAGTCTCGCCGTCTTCGCCGAGCAAATTGGCTTCGACCAGCTGCGCCATCGCGCGATATCCGGGCTGGTCCGCCTTGGCGAGTGTTGCCAGCTGCGCGCGGGCTTCTTTTTCCTGACCGGCGCGCAATTTGTCCATCGCGTCCACGAACAGTTCGCTTTGCAAATCAGCCGCCGCCTGCTTTTGATTGTGATAGACAATCCAGCCGCCAAAGGCGAGCAAGCCCGCGGCAATTGCGGCCAATAACCAGCGTCCGTAACGTGTCCAGAAATGGGTCAGATCGCTTGCGCGGACGGCATCATCCACTTCGCGCAAAAACGCTTCGTCGCTTCCGCTCCGGTCTTTTTCAGGGCGCTGTTCTGTCGGTGTCAAAGCCAAGAGGGCCTCCGATTGTAAATAGTCTTGATCAGTTGGAGCCGTCCTTAGCCCGACTTGGCCGGATAGGCCAGCCTGCTTTACGCAGGTTGATACAGCTGTTCGGGTCCGGGGAAGCTGCGGTCACGCACGCCCGCGGCATATTCGCGCACAGCATCTTCAACGCTGACGCCCATATTGCCGAATTTTTTGACGAACTTTGGCACGCGGTCGAACAGGCCCAGCATGTCTTCGGCGACCAACACTTGCCCGTCACATTGCGCGGACGCACCAATGCCAATTGTCGGGCAGGCAACTTTCTGCGTAATTTCAATGGCGATAGGTTCCAGCACGCCTTCGATCACCATCGCAAAGGCACCGGCATCGGACATGGCGATGGCGTCTTCGACAATCGATTTGGCTTCTTCGGGGCTCTTGCCGCGCACGCCATAGCCGCCAAGGATGTTCACGGCTTGCGGGGTCAGGCCGACATGCGCCATCACCGGAATGCCGCGTGACGTCAGGAATTCGACCGTAGGGGCCAAAACCTTGCCGCCTTCCAATTTGACCGCAGCCGCGCCGGTTTCCTTCAACAGCCGCGATGCGTTCACAAATGCCTGCTCGGCCGAGGCTTCGTAAGACCCAAAGGGCATGTCGACGATGACGGCGGCGTGATAGCTGCCGCGTACGACCGCTGCGCCATGCGCGGCCATCATTTCCATCGTCACCGCCACCGTGTGCGGCAGGCCGTAAATCACCTGACCCAGCGAGTCGCCGACGAGCAGCATGTCGCAATGCGGATCCATCAATTGCGCCATGCGCACGGTGTACGCGGTCAGCATGACGAGCGGTTCCTTGCCCTTTTGCTGACGGATGCGCGGCACGGTCAGCCGCTTCATCGGCGACGGCGTCGGGTTCGCACGGCTGGTTGATGTGTCGAACGTGAGCGTTTTTGAATTTGTAGACATGGGCCGAGGACTTAGCCGCTAAACGCACCGCACGAAAGGAAGAACGGGCGGTGTGTATGTTATATTTGACTCTATGTTAAAAATAACTAACATTAAGTGCGAATCACCTAACATGGAGTGCGGATATGTCGTTTCGTGAGAAGATTTTGTGGGCCACTTTGATATCGGGCACCGCGCCGTATTTGTGGTATTTCGGATCTGCGGGTCTCGCTTTAGCCGCAGGGAACGGCGACACATCGCTGTCGATAGGCGGGTTGGTGAACGCGCTCTTCGTTGGCCTGATCGTCATGATTGTTGCGGTCGTTGTGGTTGCGGTCGCCAACCGAGGGCGTGGAAGCATGATTCCTGACGAGCGCGAACATCGCATCGAAAGCCGCGGTATTTCAATCTCCTACCATATGCTCTGTACTGGCGTTGTTTTAACAATCGGCGCGGCGTGGATGGGCTGGAGCATTGTCATCATTGTTCATATGATTACCTTCACGTTCATTTTGGCCGAACTGACACGCCTGATTGTCGAAATTTATGGCCTTCGCCGTGGCTACTGACCCGATGGCGCAAACACCCTTCACCAACGACATCAGGACGCTGCGCTTCCTCGCTGGCGAAATGACGCAGGGCGATTTGGGCGACAAGGTGGGCGTCACGCGCCAGACCATCGCCGCCATTGAGCAGGGCAAATATTCACCCTCGCTTGAGGTCGCGTTTCGCATCGCGCATGTCTTTGGAAAGCCGCTGGAGGCGGTTTTCCAGTGGCAGCAGGACTGACGCGGCTGGCCTTCGTTATTGGCCTGATCGTTACTGGCCCCGTGCCGAAACGGCCTCTGCAACATTATCGCTGAAAATGCCGTCAATGCCGGTGGCCAAAAACGCCTTCATCTCGGCCTCTACGTCGCCAATGCCGCGCGGGTCGATGCCGGATTTTTGCGCCAGCGGCAGGAAGTAATTTTCGCGGCGGAATGTCCATGGGTGGACGGCAAGGCCGACCTTATGCGCATCTGCCACAAGCGTCGTGGGCGTGCCCAGATTGCCGATCATCGTGCGCGGGATGACCATCGCCTTGTTCGGGCCAACGCCATCGGCATAGGTCGCGACAATTTTCAGGCCCTCGGCAGTCGCCATTTGCGAATAGGTTAAATCGCTGCGGTCGGCGGGGCTGCCGGTGTCATCCATCAGCTGGATCAGCCGCAATTTCGTCTTGGGCCGCAATGCTTTTAGATTTTCGACCTCGAACGATTGGATGAAAATCGGCGCGTCTTTTGTGACATGGCCAAAACGGGTCAGCAGCGCCAGCAACGGCGCCTCATGCGGCAAGCCAATCGACGCGAAATAGCTTGGGTGCTTGGTTTCGGGATAGACACCGACATTGTGCGCCTTGGCGAGCGTCAGTATCTCTTCAAAGGTCGGGATTTCAAACTGCCGGTCAAACGCCATATTGTCCTTGCGCAATTGCGGTAGGCGTTCCTTGGCACGTAGGGTCTTGAGTTCGTCCAGCGTGAAATCTTCGGTGAACCATCCGGTCATTTTCTCACCATCGATGGTCTTGCTTGTCTTGCGGTCGGCAAATTCGCGTTTCTCGGCAATATTGGTGGTTTCCGAAATCTCATTCTCATGCCGCGCGACCAGCACGCCGTCTTTCGTCAGCACCAGATCGGGTTCGATATAATCCGCGCCCTGTTCAATCGCGAGCGTGTAGCTCGCGATGGTATGTTCGGGCCGCTCACCCGATGCGCCGCGGTGGGCGATGATGATGGCTTGGCCGTTTAAGGGTTTTTCCATGGCGTGACTCTCCGGTGTCGTGCAGGCGGGCAATAAGAATAAGGCGATCAAGAGGGCGCGCAGGTTTTCCATGCCGCCGTCATGGCCGCGCAGCATTTCATTTCGGCGACAAGACCGCTTCCCATTCGGATTCCTTGAAACCCACCAGCAAAGCCGTGCCGCCTTCGACGACGGGCCGTTTGATCATCGACGGGTTGGCGACCATCAAGGCAATGGCTTTGGCCTCATCAATGTCGGCCTTGTCGGCATCGGGCAATTTCTTGAACGTCGTGCCCGCCTTGTTCAGCAGCTTTTCCCAGCCAACTTGGCCAGCCCAGCGCGCCAGATGTGCTTCGGTCACGCCTGCCTTTTTATAATCATGAAAGACAAAGCTAACGCCGCGCGCATCAAGATAATTCCGCGCCTTTTTGACGGTGTCGCAATTGGGAATGCCGTAGAGGGTGATGTGTGACATGGTTTTCTTTCTGGTGCGCCTTCGTTGGGCTGGTGACGCGCCCTTTAGTTTTTCTGTGGGGCTTTCGCCTCGGGAAACAATGGCCACGCCAATTGTTGGCCCAAAGTCGCGTCTGGCAGATTTTCCACCCCATAGCTTTGCGGATAGGTGCGGGTGATTTTCGCGGTGCCGAACAGGATGTCCCAAAAGAACAGCAGATTTCCGAAATTGCCTTTATAGTTCACGGCAGGGTCGCTGTAATGACGCCCATGATGGGCATGGTGGGTAGCAGGCGTTGATATCGTGCGTTCAACCACCCACATGATGGGCGAAAGCCATTTGATTTTGAGCAGCTTCGCATCCCAGGCCACATCGCTATGCGCCCCGATGATCACAAGTTGTTTGACCACAACATAGCCAGCATACACCCAGCCCAAGCCCATGTAGACCAACACGGCCGAGAACCAGATGCTTGGCATCAGCGCATAATAAAAAATGTTGTTCCGGTAGACCAACCGGATGCTCATATAGCGGGCGTTGTGGTGCGCACGGTGCATATTGTAGAGCCACGCGAAGCTATGCGATGCGCGGTGCTGCCAATATTGCATCATGTCATCCAGGATCAGGAACAACCCGATCGCCAGGAATATATTGATACCCGACAACATCCCACGCCATTCGGGACGCACCGCGCCGAGCGCATAGTCGACAAATATCAAAATGGCGGGCTGGGTGAAAACCAACAACAAAATTGTGCTGACAATTTCGACAATGCCGTCGTCGCGGGTTTGCTCATTTTTCGAAAAAAGGCGGGTGCGAAATAATTCAAGCAGGCCAAAGCCTATATAAATGGCCAGAATGGCGTAGGTTGAAGTTGGCATCTTAGTCGTGCTTTCTTGGAATGATTACGGTCTAGGCCCAGTACCCATGCACGGACGCCGAAGGCAATAACAACAGCGATGCGAATGACGAACAAAAAGGCATCATACGAGCTAACATAGGTTTTGGACCACCCACAAGGGTGCAGATCAATTTGGTCGCCGCAAGACGAGAAGCTAGCGGTCGTGATGTCCGCACTGCCTGAGAATTACTTATGATGCTCCCGCCGGTCGCCGAAATCGCGCGCGCGTTTGCGCCATGCGTGATTAATCTGCGAGGATCTGGTTTGCCGCCGAGACGGACTGCCTTCAATGTTGCGCACCGCGCGCAGTTGAGGCCTTGGCCGCGTCGAAGCGGCGGGCGAGAGGCCATACCACCGCGATGGCGGCTATGCAGGTCAGCGCCCCCAGTGGGCCGATTGCGGCATAGCCGCCAAAACGCTGCGCGATTGCGCCTGCAGCCAGTGACCCCATCGACTGGGCGAGAAGCCAGGTTCCGGTGGTCATCACGGCCAAACGTCCGCTTTCGTCGCAATCATAAGCGAGACCCAGCAACATGGGATAGGTCAGGAACCAACTGACATAATAGCCCATGAAGGCCGCAGCGAAGGCCATTGGCGTGCCCACGGTGGTCAACAGGGCACAGGTCACCCCGCACGCGCCCAAAACCAAGGCCAACGGCCGGGCGCGTGTCAGCCGTGTGCTGATCGCGGCAAGCCCCGCATTGCCAAGTGCGCTCGCCAGGGTGGCAAGCGACTGATAGCGACCAAATTCGGTCGCCGGAATGCCGATCGCGTGGGCGGTGCGTTCAATGAAGGGCCAGAGTGCCAGAGTACCAAATGCGAACAATGCCATGGCGGTGAGAACGCGCAGGCCATCCGCGCCTATCGGTGATTTGGGTTCGCGGGTATCACCGTTTGAAAGATCCGTCCCGCCAGGAAGCAGCAAAGACATCATCCCAAGGCCAGCAGAGATCGCCGCGAGGGCAAGAAACATGCCCTCCACCCCGTAACGTGCGCCAACCTGCGGCAGGCCAAGCGCAATCGCTGCAAAGAGAACCGTCTGGAACGCAATGCCGAGCGAAATCCAGCGCGCGGGATGGCTTGTTCGCCCTGCCGCAAGATTGACCGCGGAATTGAGGATGCCAAAGCCGAGCCCGGTGCCGATCCGTCCGATAAGAAGAAGGCCGAAACTGCCGGTCAGCGCGGACCCTGCCTGAGAGAGGATCACCAGCAGACTTGCCACCAGCGCCAGCAGTCGCGGATCAAGCCGCCGCGCGCGTGGCGCGATGATGAACATCGCCGCGGCATAGCTCAGCGTTTCGGCCATGTTCCAAGCGCCCATCGCAAAGGGCGAGAAGCTGAACCGATCGATGAGGCCGCCGACCAGATAGGTCGTGAAATTGTTTCCGAGATGCGCTGCGGTCGACGCCGCGCCTATGCCGATGAACGTGAAGGCAAAGGGGCGTTCCCCCAGCGCGCGCTTAGTCATCAGCCCCTGACCCGCGGGAATCGGGCCATGGCCTCGAGTTCCTCGAGGTCCATATGCGCGCGCACATATTCCTCACCCGCGTTGCGCGGCGGTTGGTAATCCCAAGCCGTGGCCTTGCCGACCGCATTGGCCGCACCCACCACACGGCGAGAGCGCTGGCTCTCGATGACGGCCTTGGTGATGGCGTCGAAATCCCACCGCTGGGCAACCTCCGCCCTCAGCTCGGCGATCATCTGCGCCAATTCCGGGTCGCCCGCACGGTTGGTCAATTCTTGCGGGTCTTCCGCCAGATTGAAAAGCAAATCAGGGTCGACGCGCGAATGAATGAACTTCCAAGGTCCGCGGCGGATCATCACGAGCGGGGCGATTGTGCCCTCGCCCATATATTCACCGATCACCTCGTCATGCCCGCCCGTCCCGTTGAGGTGCGGCACCAAACTGCGCCCATCGAACGACAATGCTGGATCGACATCCAGCCCGGCGATGTCGAGCAATGTCGGTGCCAAGTCGACCAGCGAGACACTGGCGTCGACTGCGGCGGCACGATAGCGCCCGGGCGCGTGAATGATCAACGGGATGCGCGCTGCACCTTCGAAATAGTGCATTTTGTACCAAAGGCCGCGCTCCCCCAGCATGTCGCCATGATCGCCACAGACGATGACGACAGTGTTGTCCGCCATGCCCGTTTCTCGAAGAGTCTCGAGGATCGCTGCGAACTGGTCGTCGACAAAGCTAATCGATCCAAAATAGGCACGACGCGCCGTAATGATCATTTCGTCGGTCACTTCAGACGCATCAAGGTCGCAGACGTGACGCAGGCGTTCCGAATGCGGATCCTGCTCAACGTCCGTGCGCCTGACGGTCGGCAGCGGTATGTCCACACCTTCGTACCGGTTCCAATAGTCTTCATGGATCGCATAAGGATCATGTGGGTGGGTTAGAGACACCGTCATGAAGAAGGGCCGCTCGTCCTTGTCGCGCGCGATGTCGTAAAGCTTGCGACGGGCTGTAAAGACCACTTCCTCGTCAAAATCGATCTGATTGGTGCGGATCGTCGGTCCGGCCCCCAAAACGGAATCGAGCGAGTGGTACCAGGTCGGCCGTGTGGGAAAATCGGTCCAATCCGGTGTCCAGCCGAAGTCTGCGGGATAAATGTCGGTCGTCAGCCGTTCTTCATAGCCATGCATCTGGTCAGGCCCGGCGAAATGCATTTTGCCGGTCAAGATCGTGCGATACCCGCCAAGCCGCAGGTAATGGGCCATGGTCGGGGTTGAGGCGGGAAATTCACTGGCATTGTCAAAAGCGCCGATCCGCGACGGCAGCACACCGGATTGCAGGGTAAAGCGTGCCGGCGCGCAAAGTGGGCTGTTGCTATAGGCGGAGCGGAACAGCACGCCTTCCTCGGCCAAGCGCGACAAGGTTGGGGCCTTGACCGGTGAAGGGCCATAAAAAGGAAGGAAAGGCGCGGCCATCTGATCGGCCATAAGAATGAGGATGTTTGGCGGTTGGGTCATGGATTGAGGCTATCGAGCCGATTTCGCACTGTCCAAGCAATCCTTCAGAAAAAGCTGAACCAATAGCGATCATAAGCGCCGCTAATCCTGTACGCCAGTTTTGCAACCATTTCGGGTAACATCCAATTCGCATGGCACATTTCGGAAAAATACTGGTGGCCGGGAATGACCTATTTTCGGTGGCGCGGACTGCCCGAGAATTACTTATAATGTTCGCGCCGGTCGCCGAAATCGCGCACGCGTTTGCGCCATGCGCGATAGCTGCCGGGTTTCAGCTGCGTGCGCATGATTGCTTTTATCTGGTCCGGCGTAACGCCATGCTGCGCCGAAATCTGTGTGAAACTGATATGGTCGGACAGCGCCATTTCGACGATTTCGCTGAGCTGCGCGGGTGATAATTCTGCCGCCATGCGTTCAGAGCCCAAACAGATCCTGCCAACGCGGGTCCGACTTTGCGACCTTTACCAAAAACGGACAGGTCGGCCGCGCTTTGATGCCCATGGCTTCGATTTGTTCGAACACGCCCGTGGCGAGCCGCGCCCCCGCGCCCGTCCCGCGCAAGGCGGATGGCACTTCGGCGTGCGGCAATATCATGACATCTCCGTCCCAGCGGATGGTGACATAGGCATCGCCCGCGTCCGTCGGCATGTTGAACCGGTTGCGTTCGGGGTCGTAGGCGATGGTCATGGCTGTGTAAGCCTTATTCCCACTCAATGGTTCCCGGTGGCTTTGATGTATAATCATAAACCACGCGGTTGATGCCTTTGACTTCGTTGATGATGCGCGTCGACACGCGGCTGAGGAAGGCGCTGTCGAAGGGGTAGATGTCGGCGGTCATGCCGTCGGTCGACGTCACCGCGCGCAAGGCGCAGACATTGTCATAGGTGCGGCCATCGCCCATCACGCCGACGGTGCGGACGGGCAGCAGCACGGCAAAGGCCTGCCAAATCGCGTCATATAGCCCTGCGTTACGGATTTCTTCGAGATAGACTGCGTCCGCCTTGCGCAACACGTCGCACCGTTCCTTGGTCACTTCGCCCGGAATGCGGATGGCAAGGCCGGGGCCGGGGAAGGGGTGGCGGCCGACAAATTGGTCATTCAGGCCCAGTTCGCGGCCCAAGGCGCGTACTTCATCCTTGAACAGTTCGCGCAAGGGTTCGACCAATTGCATGTTCATCCGTGCGGGCAGGCCGCCGACATTATGGTGGCTTTTGATCGTGACCGAAGGCCCGCCGGTGAAGCTGACGCTTTCGATCACGTCGGGGTAAAGCGTGCCTTGTGCCAAGAAATCAGCGCCGCCGATTTTCTTGGCTTCTTCTTCAAACACGTTGATGAATTCGCCGCCGATGAATTTGCGTTTCTTTTCGGGGTCGGTGACGCCCGCGAGGCCAGCCATGAAGCGTTCTTCGGCGTCCACCACGACGAGCGGGATATTATAATGGTCGCGGAACAAGGTTTCGACCTGTTCGCGTTCATTCATACGCAGCAGGCCGTGGTCGACAAAGACGCAGGTAAGCTGCGCGCCAATCGCTTCGTGAATGAGGATGGCCGCAACCGAGCTGTCGACGCCGCCCGAAAGGCCGCAAATGACGCGGCCTGACCCTACTTGCGCACGGATTTCGGCAATCTTGGTCGCGCGGAATTCCGCCATCGTCCAATCGCCCGCAAGGCCGCAGATTTTATGCACGAAGTTGGAGATTAATTTCGCGCCATCGGGGGTGTGCACGACTTCGGGGTGGAATTGGATGCCATAATATTGCCGTGCTTCATCGGCGATAAAGGCAAAAGGCGCGCCGTCGCTGGTGGCGACGACTTCAAAGCCGGGGGCAAGGCTGGTGACCTTGTCGCCATGGCTCATCCACACCTGATGCTTGTCGCCGGTCGCCCACAATCCGTCAAACAAAGCGCAGGGTTTTTCGACCTCAATAAAGGCACGGCCAAATTCGCCGCCGTCGCCTTCGCTGACATGGCCGCCCAGCTGCATCATCATGGTTTGTTGGCCATAGCAGATGCCAAGGATAGGCAGGCCGCTATCGAAAACACATTGCGGTGCGCGCGGCGAATCGGCTTTGGTCGTCGATGCGGGGCCGCCCGACAAGATGATGCCCTTTGGCTTCATACGTGCAAATGCGGCTTCGGCGGAATTGAATGGCGCGATTTCCGAATAGACCCCGGCCTCGCGCACGCGGCGCGCAATCAATTGAGTCACTTGTGACCCGAAATCGATGATCAGGATGGAATCGGAAGGGTGGGCGTGTGTTTTGGATTCAGGCATGGTCAGCCGATAGTGATTGCCGCCGCCGCTGTCCAGTTACCGCGGTGACTTTGGACTTTGCCCTTTGCCCTGACCTGTTTCGGTGCGCTATAGCGTCGGCGTGATAAAACCCGACACCAAACGCGCCGATATCATCGAGCGATTGACCGCCTACGTCCTTGCGCAAGGGCTTTCGGCGTCGAGCCTGCGTCCGTTGGCCAAGGCCGCGGGCACCAGCGACCGGATGCTGCTTTATTATTTCAAGGACAAATCCGAGATTATCACCGCGGTGTTGGAACAGATTTCCGCGCAGCTGGTGGAGATGATCAGTGCGCACACCGCCGCCGAGCCGCTGCCCGTGGATGCGCTGCGCCGCAAATTGGCGGGCATTGTCTTTGAAGACGCATTGTGGCCCTATATGCGGATCTGGCTTGATGTCGCGGCACGCGCGGCGATGGGCGACCCGTTTTACCGCGCGGTGGGGGAACAAATTGGTCGCGGATTTCTGGAATGGGGCAAGGCGCAGCTGCAGTCCGACAGCGAAGCGCAGCGCGACATTGATGCCGCGCGGCTTCTGGTCAGCATCGAAGGGATGCTGTTCCTGAAAAGCGTCGGCCTTGACGATATAAACGCCAAGGCGCTTTAGCGCGCGCGTTCTGCCCGCGTTGGTCCGAGCAACATGGCAGCAACGTCACCCTTGGTGCGATAGCTTTGCACGAGCAGATAGGTGGCCAAAAATGGCGCGCCAAGGTTAAAGGCCGCAAATCCGAGAACGAGCCCGGCCACCGAAAATTCGTGACGCCATGCGACCCAGAATCCGGAAAAGATCAGAAAGCATAAAAAGTCGAGATTGAACTGCCCGGGCCATGCCATGTCCGCAATGTCACCGAAAAATATTGGGAAAAGCCCCATGCCATGATTGGCGATGGTAACGCTGGTATAGGCGCCGACAATGGCAATGACGGCAACGAGGAAAAGGCGAAAGGCGTTCATTTTTCTGCTCCACGGTTGAAGATTGATGCCAACAACATGCCGACACCAGCGCCCCACAAGATGATGGCGGCGCAATTGGTTATGTGTGGCAATGTGCTGCCGTACACGGACGGAAAATAGGCGATGACGATGCCGTCTGTGATTAAAGCTGTTGTGGTTGCAATGCCAATGCCGGTGAACAACTGATCCGGCCGAAGCTTTGCGAGTTTACGCACAAGGAAGATAAATGGCACGGTACCCGGGATAACAAGGGCATAGGTCACCGCACGCATACTGCCTTCGAGGGCGCCCATCGGCGCAATGACGCTCAGGATGATGGCGGCGCAAAACCAGAGCGCAGCTCCTAGCCCAATGAGCAGAAAAGTCTGCCCATATGTGAGGCCAATACGGTTTATCTGCACGCTGGACATAGACACATCCTTCCATCGATTGGATAAGCCTAACAAAATGTAGCGACTGCTACAATATCTATTTTAGTCGGTCAGTTCGACCCAAGTCGGCGCGTGATCGCTGGCTTTTTCACGGCCGCGATATTCCTTGTCCACGCCGCAGGATGACAAGCGGTCGGCAACAACGGGGCTCAGCAACAGATGGTCGATGCGAAAGCCATGGTCGCGTTGCCATGCACCGGCCTGAAAATCCCAAAATGTCCAAATGCCGCCTTGCGGATAATGCGTCGCCAGCGCGTCAGTCCAGCCTTGGCCCAATAAAGCGCGATAGGCGGCAATGCTTTCGGGTTGGCGCAAGGCATCGTCCAACATCGCGGCTGGCGCCCAGATATCATGCGTGTGCGGAATGACATTATAGTCGCCCGCCAGCACGGCGGGGATTTCCGCCGCCAACAATTCGGCGGCGCGGTCGTACAAGCGTTTCATCCACGCAAGCTTATAGTCAAATTTCGGTCCGGGTTGGGGATTGCCATTGGGCAGATAGATAGTGGCAACGCGCATGCCGAAAACATCGGCCTCCAGATAACGGGCATGTTCGTCTTCGGGGTCGCCGGGCAAGGTGCGCTGTGCTTCGACAGGCTGCGTGCCCTTGGCGAGGATGGCAACGCCGTTGAACGATTTTTGCCCGTGCCAGATCGCGCCATAGCCCGCGCGTTCAAATTCTTCGACGGGAAAGCCCTCGTCCTGCGACTTGACCTCTTGCAGACAGGCAATGTCGGGTTGGGTTTCTTCCAGCCACTCGAGCAGGCGGGGAAGGCGCGCTTTGACGCCGTTGATGTTGTAAGTCGCGATACGCATGCCCGCGACCCTAGCCGCGCATGGCTATTGCATCAAACCGAAAAGCTGGAGCCGCAGCCACAACCGGCCTGCGCTTGCGGATTGGTCACCTTGAAGCTCTTGCCGCCAAGCGATTCGACGAAATCCACCGCAGAGCCACGCACCAGATCAAGGCTGACGGGATCGACAACCAAAGACGCGCCTTCGCTGTGCGCGGTGATGTCATCTGCCTCAACGCTGTCGGCGAGGCCGAAACGATATTGAAAGCCCGAACAGCCGCCACCTTCAACCGACAACCGCAGCACAGGATCTTTTCCAAGCTTGGTTGCGATTTCGGCCACGCGGCGCGCGGCATTGGCGGTCATGGAGATGACTTCGGTTTCGCTCATATCGGATATGTAGGCCATGCAGCAGTTAAAGAAAAGGGGCGGCGCAGTATCCCGCGCCAGCCCCCAAGATTACACCCTCTCCCAAAGGTGATATGTTTGGCCTGTCTGCTTACTCGCCTTCAGCAGGGCCGCCGATGGCAGTGCTATCAACAGTTTTTGCAGCGAGCAAGATCTTTGCGCTGTTTGCGTCAAATTTCACTGGCGACAGGAATGCGGTTGGGTTGATCGCTTCACCGGCAATGCGGACTTCATAATGCAGGTGGCTTCCGGTGGAACGGCCAGTTGAGCCCATATAGCCCAGAATGTCGCCCTTGCGGATGCGCTGGCCTGGTGCAACATTCATCGCCGACAAATGGCCGTAGCGTGTCTGTACAGCGCTGCCATGGTTGATTTCTACGAATTTGCCGTAACCGCCAACCCATTCAGCGCGGCCAATGATGCCATCTGCTGTTGCGTAAATGGGCGTGCCAATGGCGCCGGGAATATCGATACCTTGGTGATTGCGGCTGGCGCCACGCGTCGGTGCGTTGCGATAACCATAGCCGCTGGAGAATTTCATGATTTCAACTGGGTTGATCGATGGAACAGCAACTTCAACCTTGGCAGGGGTGCCATTGATGCGGCCCCAGCTGTCATTCAACGCGCGAAATTCAGGGTCCGACACGCCAAGCGCGCTCTGGTTCGCCTTCAAATCTTCTGGGGAAATGCGGAATGTGTCTGATGAGGCGGCGGCTGAGTTGGCGAATGATGGTGTTGCTGCTGTGAAAGCGGCGACCATTACCAAAGCAGATACAGCTTTAAGGATCAGTGATTGGCAATGTGCCAAAGCGCTGGATACCATAATGTGTCTTTACCTTATGATGCGACCCGCGCTTTTACGCAGTTCCGAAGTTTGACCGTGACAGTTGATCTGCCCACCCCTTGTGAACAGGGTGGTGTCCGATGGTTCAAACGAATGCAACATCCCTGTAATAATCGCGGGACAAACCGCCGCTCAAACGCGTTGAGTCGTTAAATGGACGGTTAAACGGCGCACCAAAGTGGCGGTTTCCCGACAATTTCCAAACTGGCGGAGGTGCTATTCGGCGCTCGGACCAACCCGTCATACACCCGTTTGTTCCCGCCAAGACCCGCAAAATTTCGTTATTATTGGAGCGATAAAACGTCCGAACGGTCACCGAATCGGTTGCCGTTTCGATTCGTCCGTTGGTCGCAAGCTGCGCGGCTCAACGCACCGCAGCCCTGAGCAGCAGACGCGCAGCGTCTGCGACCGTCGAAGGGCGGCAAGGGCGGGAGGCGCGAGAACGGTAACCGCCCTTCGACAGGCTCAGGGCTTCGGTTTTAAAGAATGACTCGCGCGGTTTAGCCGAGCGCTTTGGCCGCGGCCAAAACCTCTGCGGCGTGGTCCTTGACCTTTACCTTGCGCCACACGTGCGCAACCTTGCCGTCTTTGCCGACCAGATAGGTTGACCGGTCAATGCCCATATAGCTTTTGCCGTACATCGATTTTTCGACCCACGCGCCCATTTGCTCGGTGGCATCGCTGGCTTCGTCGGACAGCAAAGTGACATTGAGGTCATATTTCGCCGCAAATTTCGCAAGCTTGGCGGGCTTGTCCTTGGACATGCCATAGACGGGGCAATTGATCGCGGCGAAATCCGCCGACAATGCGGTGAAATCCTTGGCTTCGTTCGTGCAACCCGGCGTGTCCGCCTTGGGGTAGAAATAGAGCACCAGCGGGCCTTTGAGCGCCGCCAGATTGACCGCATTGCCAGCGCTATCCGCCACATTGACGTCGGGCAGGGTGTCGTTGATATCGGTCATGTTGGGTTCCTTTTCAAAAATCGCGTTGGCCAAATAGCCGTTGCCATTCGTGCATGACAACCCCGCGATAATCCCTAATCGCAGCCATCAGGCCATCCCAATCGGCAAAGCCAAGGCTGTCTGCAATCAACGCCTGCGCGGCCAATGGCGGGGTGACGCAATCGGGCGCGACGAGGCGTACCATGACCAACAGCCGCGCGAACAATGCATAAGCCGTGGCAAAGTCTGCAGGCAGATGTCTGGCTGTCACCAGCGCATCAATTGCGGGGTCAAGCTGCGGCACCAGCCCGTCATGTGTTTCCAACTGAAGCCGGTGGATGATGAACTCCATGTCCACCAAGCCGCCGGGCAAAAGCTTCACATCCAGATCGCCCTTTGGCGGTTTATGCGCCGCCATATCCTTGCGCATGCTGGCGATATCAAAGCGCAGTTTTTCGGGGTCGCGTTGGCCATGCAGCACATCCGCGACAATAATATCCACCTGCGCACGGGCATCGGCCGAGCCAAACAGCACGCGCGCCCGCGTCAACGCCATATGCTCCCACGTCCACGCATTTTCGTGCTGATATTGGTCAAAGCTTTTCACCGACGCGCAGAGCAATCCATCGGCGCCCGATGGCCGAAGCCGTGTGTCGACCTCATATAAAGCGCCCGATGCGGTGGGCACCGACATTGCGGCAATCACGCGCTGCGCCAGCCGGTTGAAATATTGCGTCGCACCCAAGGCACGCGGCCCATTGGATTCGGCGAGATTGCTGCCGGTGAACAATAAGATCAGGTCAAGGTCCGACGCATGCGTCAATGCCTCTCCGCCCAATCGGCCCAATGCCAAAATGACCAGCTCGCCGCCGTCAATGCGGCCATGCGCTTTTTCAAATTCGGCGACCGTCGCGGCGGTCAGCGTCTGCAACGCGGCCTCTGCCAAATGGGCGTAGCTGCGCGCGATGTCGCTTGCGTCGCTGCGGCCCTCAATCAACTGCACGCCCAGCGCAAAGCGTTTTTCGCCGACATAATCGCGGACAATGTCGAGCATGGATTGATAATCGGCATCGCCAATCCGGCGCGCCATCGCGTCGTGCAGCGCCGCCATATCGCCGGGCAATTGCATCGCGCTCGTGTCAATCAACGCGTCCAGATAGCGGCTCTGCCGGCCAAGATCGTCGGCCAGCGTCGGCGCATAGCTCAATATGTTGGCGACCAAATGCAACAGCCCGGGCCGCGCCTCCAGCAAGCGGAAGACGTTGATGGCACTGGGTATCGCCTCGATCATATTTTCGAACCGCGCGATGGCACGGTCCGAATCGGGGGCCAGCGCCAATGCTTTCATGATCGCGGGCAAGACGGCTTCAAATGCGTCACGCGCCGATGCGCTGCGGATCGCGCGAATCTTGCCGCTGCGCCACCGGGCCATGCGCTGCATGATTGCGGCGGGGTCAGTATAGCCCAAATCGGTCAATTGTTCTTCAAGCGGCAGGCCTTCATCGGCCATGCGCGGCCCTTCGCTGCCGCCTGCGTCCACCATCCGGTCATAAATCGCCGCGACGTGTTCCGTGACTGGGCGGATCGCGTCGAGTAACGCGTCGGCGTCCGCCAGCCCATGCAAGCGCGCGACGGCATCGGCGGTTTCGCGGTTCTGCGGTATCTCGTGCGTTTGCCGGTCACTGTGCATTTGCAGACGATGTTCAAATGTCCGCAACTGTTCATAGGCCGATGATAATGTCTCCGCCTCTTGCGGGCTAATCGGGCCAGCCGCCGCCAACCGCGTCAGCGCCTCACGGGTGTCGGGCACGCGCAGCACCGGATCGCGTCCGCCATGGATCAGCTGATGCGCCTGCGCGAAAAATTCACATTCGCGGATCCCGCCATGACCACGTTTCAGGTCGAACCCAAGGCCCATTTTCTGACCTTTGGCATAATGGTCACGGATTTGCGCGGTCATGGCGGTGATGTTCTTCAACTGCCCGAAATCGAGCGACTTGCGCCAGATGAAGGGCTGAATAGCGTTCAGGAAATATGCGCCCAGCGCGCGGTCGCCTGCGCAGACCCGCGACCGGATGAAGGCCGCTTGCTCCCACGCCAGCGCGCTTGATTCATAATAGCCAATGGCCGCTTCAACGGGCAGGGCGATCGGGCTGACCTCCGGCGATGGCCGCAGCCGCATGTCGACGCGAAAGACATATCCGTCGCCATCCAATGCGGACAAGAGTTCGATGACGCGGCGGCCATAGCGCACGGCAGCCTCTGCCACATCGTCGCGTTCGCGGTGGGGCAGGGTCTTTGGATCGAACAGGAAAATCGGGTCAATGTCCGACGAATAATTCAACTCGCGTCCGCCATGTTTGCCCAGCGCAATGACGGCAAAGCCTTGGTTGGGCGCGCCGGGCACGCGTTCTTCAATGGCGGCAGATATGGCTTGGTCGAGCGCATGGTCGGCAAAGTCGGAAAGTATGCCTGTGACGCGGCTGAGGTCCCAAACGCCGGCGAGGTCCGCAATCGCGGTGACCAGCGCGACCCCCTGACGCTGTTGGCGCAAGGCGGTGCCGACATTGTCCGCCGTTCGGGCAAGGGATTGCGCCAGCGCCGCGTCAAATTCGCCCGCCGCGACCATCGCCATCAATTCGGGGTTGCGGTCCATCAGTCCGGCAAGAAACGGACTGTTGGCCTGTGCGCGTGCGATGGCTTGTGCGACGCGCGTCATAGCTTCAACCCTGATCTTTTCCGCGGACATAATCCCGCCGGAAATCGGCGGCGAATGCCGCGAACCGCCCTTGCGATATCGCCGCGCGCATTCCGGCCATCAGCATTTGGTAATAATGCAAATTATGCTGCGTCATCAGCATCGCGCCCAGAATCTCGCCCGACCGGATCAGGTGATGGACATAAGCGCGGGTCCATGTTGCGCACACGGGGCAGGTGCATTGGTCGTCAATCGGGCCTTCGTCTTCGGCAAACTTCGCATTGCGGATGTTGATGGGGCCATGATGGGTAAAGGCTTGGCCATTGCGGCCAGAGCGGGTGGGCAGGACGCAATCGAACATGTCGATGCCGCGTTCAACCGCGCCCACCAAATCGTCGGGCTTGCCCACACCCATCAGATAGCGTGGCCGGTCGGCGGGCAATTGGTCCGGCGCATAATCAAGGCAACCAAACATCGCCTCTTGCCCTTCACCCACCGCAAGGCCGCCCACGGCATAGCCATCAAAGCCAATGTCGATCAACGCATCGGCGGACCGCTTGCGCAATTCTTCGTCCAATGACCCTTGTTGAATGCCAAATAAGGCCGCGCGCGCGGCATGTTCGCCGCCGCTGTCGAACCCGTCGCGTGAACGCTTGGCCCAGCGCATCGACAGTTCCATCGACTTGATCGCTTCGTCGCGGCTCACGCCATTGGCGGGGCATTCGTCAAACGCCATGACAATATCGGAGCCCAAAAGCCGCTGGATTTCCATCGATCGTTCGGGCGACAGCATATGCTTCGACCCGTCGAGATGGCTTTGGAACGCCACGCCCTCTTCGGTGATTTTGCGCAACGCCGACAGGCTCATCACCTGATACCCGCCGCTGTCGGTCAATATCGGCCGGTCCCAGCCCGAAAACTGGTGCAACCCACCCAGCCGCGCGACACGTTCCGCGCCGGGCCGCAGCATCAGATGGTAGGTGTTGCCCAAGATAATATCCGCGCCCGTTGCGCGCACTTCGGCAGGGCGCATTGCCTTTACCGTGGCGGCGGTGCCGACGGGCATGAAGGCAGGCGTGCGAATTTCGCCGCGCATCATCTGAATGCTGCCGGTGCGCGCCTTGCCATCCGTGGCGGAAATCGAAAACTGGAATCGCGTGGTCATCGGGCGGCTTTAGAGGTTGGCGACCAGTTTGTCATTCCGGGCTGCGCGCGAATGACAAGAATGTTTGAATTATTCCTTTTCGCGGCCGCTTCGCTACCCCATATACGCAAAATGACTTACACCGATCCCCGCTCATATCTTTACCAACCCGGCCTTCTCGACCCTGACGCAGCGCAGCGTATTACGCGTGATGCGTTGAAGGCGTGCGATGATGGCGAGCTTTATTTGCAATATAGCGCGACCGAGAGCTTTGGTTTTGACGATGGCCGTTTGAAAATGGCGGATTATTCGACGGGTTCGGGCTTTGGCCTGCGCGGTGTGTCGGGTGAGATGACCGGGTTCAGCCACGCCAATGACATGAGCGAAGCCGCGATTCGCCGGGCAGGGGAAACGTTGAAGCTGCTCGATCCTGCAAAGGAACAGCCCGCCCCGCCGCCGCGCCAGAACAACCGGCATTTATATACCGACGGCAATCCGCTCGAACTTGTGCCATTCGCGAAAAAGGTTGCTTTGTGCCAACAAATCGACGCCGCCGCCCGTGCCCGTGACCCACGCGTCGCGCAAGTGAGCGTCAGCCTTTCGGGCAGCTGGAGCGTCGTCGAAATCGTGCGTGCTGATGGCTTTGTCGCCACCGACGTGCGGCCGTTGGTCCGTCTGAATGTCTCCATCGTTGCGCAAGACGGTGACCGCCGCGAAACCGGCACTTATGGCTTTGGCGGGCGTTATCTCTACGACAAATTGTTTGAAGATCATGAATGGGAACATGCCATTGATGAAGCATTGGCGCAGGCGCTGACCAACTTGCGCTCGGTCGCCGCGCCCGCGGGCGAAATGACCGTGTTGCTTGGCCCCGGCTGGCCCGGCGTATTGCTGCACGAGGCTGTCGGCCATGGTCTTGAAGGCGATTTCAACCGCAAGGGCAGCAGTGCCTTTTCCGGCAAAATTGGCCAGCGCGTTGCTGCGCCCGGCGTGACCGTTGTCGATGATGGCACGATGATGAACCGCCGTGGTTCGCTGTCGATTGATGATGAAGGCACGCCGACGCAGGAAAATGTCCTGATCGAAGACGGCATTTTGCGCGCCTACATGCAGGACCGCATGAACGCCCGCCTGATGGGTGTTGCCCCCACCGGCAATGGTCGCCGCGAAAGCTACGCCCATGCACCCATGCCGCGCATGACCAATACATTTATGCGCAGCGGCAATGACGACCCCGCCGAACTGTTGAGCCGCGTCAAAAACGGCATCTTCGCCAAAAGCTTCGGCGGCGGGCAAGTGGACATCGTGTCGGGCAAATTCGTGTTCAGCTGTACCGAGGCTTATTTGGTCAAGGACGGCAAGCTTGGCGATCCCATCAAAGGTGCGACGCTGATCGGCGACGGCCCAACCGCGCTGAACAAGGTCATCGGCCTTGGCAACGACATGGCATTGGATGATGGCATCGGCGTGTGCGGCAAAGGCGGCCAAAGCGTTCCGGCGGGCGTCGGGCAACCCACAACCTTGGTCAGCGCGCTTACGGTAGGCGGCACGGCGGGTTGATCGGTGCATATTTCGGTCCAAATTGCGATATGGCCGAATTAACTGCATGACCCCGATATGAGCCACGCACTCAAGGTTGCGACCTATAATATCCGCAAGGCGGTTGGCCTTGACCAAAGGCGCAACCCCGAACGCATATTGGCGGTGCTGAAAGAAATCGACGCCGATATCATCGCGCTTCAGGAGGTAGATCGCCGGTTCGGCGCGCGTGTCAGTGCATTGCCGCTGGCGATGCTGGAGGCGGAGACATCGTGGATGCCCGTGCCCTTGCATTTCCGCCCCGCCGCCATTGGCTGGCACGGCAATGCGATTTTGGTGCGCAAGGGCATGGAGGTGCGGCATTGCCAGCCGATTGATATGCCAACGTGGGAACCACGTGGCGCGGTGATGGCGGAACTGTCGGTTGCTGGCCATGCATTGCGCGTCATTGGCGTGCATCTCGATTTGTCCGGGCTGTGGCGGCGCAGGCAAATCCGCGCATTGCTGGCGGCGATTGATGCCAGCCCGCGCCATATGCCCACGATTCTGATGAGTGATTTTAACCAATGGTCGGACAGCGGCGCATTGAACGAACTTGCGTTCCACCATCACCGGCTGGTGCAAACCCCCAAAAGCTTTCACACATCGCGTCCAGTCGCCCGATTGGACCGGATCATTGTCAGCCACGAGGTGAAAGTGACCGCGGCGGACAGCCATATTTCAACATTGTCCAAACAGGCATCGGACCATCTGCCCTTATGGGCGTCGATCCGCATTGGGTGATTGCCTAATATTTAGGCAGTGATACTTTGCTGATTAAATTTTAGGCATATCAAAGAGTGGTGGCGCTTATATGCGCTGCCCATATCGCCTATAATCGGGGCATTTACGTGCATTTCCCGTTTCTGGCACGGTGTTTGCTTATTGCACTGCACAACCACTATTGGGGGCGTGCATGAAATATATTATTGCCATTATTAAGCCGCACAAGCTGGACCCGGTGCGCGAAGCGCTCACCGCGCTCGGCGTGTCGGGTATGACTGTGACCGAGGTCAAAGGCTTTGGCCGACAAAAAGGGCAGACCGAAATCTATCGCGGTGCCGAATATGCAACCAACATGGTGCCCAAGGTGAAAATCGAGATCGCGTGCGCGTCCGATCAAGCCCCTGCCGTGGTCGAGGCCATTCAGCAGGCCGCGGAAACAGGCGCCATTGGTGACGGAAAGATATTTGAATTCGAACTTGCCGGTGCCCTGCGCATCCGCACGGGCGACACCAACGAAACCGCGCTTTGACGCGATCATATCAAGCTAGGGGAACCAGATAATGTCAAAGACACTAAAATTTTTGGGCGCGGTGGGGGCGACAATGTTCGCCGCCTTGCCCGCCTTCGCGCAGGAGGTGGCGGTGGAAGCCGTCGCTGTTGCGACAGAATCGGCCGCTCCGGTTGCCGATAAGGGCGATACTGCATGGATGATGATATCGACCGTGTTGGTCATGCTAATGATCATCCCTGGACTTGCGTTATTCTATGGCGGCTTAGTGCGCGGGAAGAATATGCTTTCAGTGCTTACTCATGTGTTGGGCGCAGCATCGCTCGCCATGATCATTTGGGTGATGTACGGCTATGGCCTCGCTTTCGGTGGTGACGCTAACCAATTCATCTCGAATGGTAAATTTATGCTGGCTGGGGTCACGGCAGATTCGACTGTTGCGACGTTCACTGACGGCGTTGTTATTCCGGAATATGTGTTCATTGCTTTTCAGATGACCTTTGCCGCTATTACGCTGGCACTTGTTGTTGGCGGTCTGGTTGAACGCATGAAATTCTCGTCGATGATGGCCTTTGGCGTTATTTGGCTTACCATCGTTTATTTCCCCATCGCCCACATGGTCTGGTATTTGGGGGCTGACGACGCATCGACTGGACTGCTGTTTGGTTGGGGCGCGCTTGATTTTGCTGGCGGTACCGTTGTGCACATAAACGCCGGTGTTTCCGCTCTTGTTGGATCCATTATCTTAGGCAAGCGCCTTGGCTATCAAAAAGAAATCATGACCCCGCATTCCTTGCCCATGACACTCATCGGCACGGGCCTTTTGTGGGTGGGCTGGTTCGGTTTCAATGCTGGCTCGGCGCTTGAGGCCAATGGCGCTGCCGGACTTGCGATGATCAACACATTTGTTGCGACCGCCGCCGGTGTTCTCTTCTGGATGCTCACCGAGCTCGCTTTGGGGCACAAAGGTTCGATGCTCGGCGCCTGTTCGGGTGCCATTGCAGGATTGGTTGCCGTGACCCCTGCCGCAGGTAACGCGGGGCCTTTTGGTGCGATTTTGCTTGGTGCTATTGCGGCCACTCTCTGCTGCGTCTTCGTGATGAAGTTGAAAGCCAAACTCGGCGTCGATGACTCGTTGGACGCTTTTGGCATTCACGGTGTGGGCGGGATTATTGGTTCGGTTGGTACGGCCTTCACAATGCTTCCCATTTTGGGTGGTCCTGGTGCCGAAGATTACGCCCTGGGGGTCCAATTGTGGATCCAAATTAAGGCAGTGCTGGTCGCTATCGCATGGGCAGCTATCGGTTCGGCTATTGCTTTCTACCTCGTCAAGTTCACGATCGGACTTCGGGTGACAGAAGAAGTCGAGCGCGAAGGCCTCGACCTTGGTGAACATGGCGAGCGTGCCTATAACTAAACTGGAGTGCGGCAGAAAAAGTGGGAACCGGTTTTTCGCTTCGTCCGCACGACCCAACTAAAATTTCACGACTTGGCGGCGGGGCGTTCTCTCCTTTCCTAATACGCTCCGCCTCCTCCCGATGTTCCTCCCGCGAACATCCAACTCATGGCCCGGACCCGCGATGGTTCGGGCCTTTTTTGTGCGCGGGTAAAAACAACTTTCCTACAAATAACCATATGGGTTATTCGAGTCGCGTCATGCAGGCGGCGGTCTAGAACGCTGATCGGGATGACGGGAACGCTGGCGGGGCAACCCGTCGGCACGGTCGGCGCGATAGGGTGCGTGCTTCAGCCTGAAAAAAGGGCCTGTTGCATCAAGCTCTGAACAGCGCAAACATGGCTGGATGTGGCGGGAAACCGTCCTGTCCGTGCGGACAGCCTTTGGGGGTTTACGAACCTTACCCCGGATGGACAGCATGCCAGCCAATAAAGGCGGCCCGGGGGCAATAGCCTGATGGAACAAGCGGGCCTTAATCAACCAACACCATCAGCCGGAAGCACGCACCAGCGCTTCCGCGCCGGCCGTCCCCCTTTTGCACGCCGCATGGCCGCGTTCATTTTCTGTAGGAAATAATCTTGCCGATGTTGGAAAGATTAGATGACTTTGGATTCGGCCCCAAGGATCAACGGATCGGCTTGCTTGGCAACATTGGCGGTCGGGCGCGCGGTGGTTGGCGCTCCCTTCGATGATTTGTGCCGGAACTTGCCGTCAATCTGTCCGCCCGGGGCGATTGTCAGATTGCTGTAAACCACATCGCCCACGATACGCGCAGTGGATTCGATCACCAGATCATTGGCCTCGATTGAACCTTCGACATGGCCGGACAGTTTCGCCGATTCGGCAATAACCTTGCCTGCAATAATGCTGCCTTCGCCCTGCACCAGATTGCCGCATGTCACGTCGCCCTGCACCTTGCCATCGACGTGCAGATCCACGCGGGCGGTGAGGTTGCCGACGATTTCGACATCGGAAGCTATGACGGAAAATGTATGACCCGAACTATTGCGCACGTTGTTATAATTCCTTTGCGGCGTTGCCGGCGCGGTTTCCGGCGACTGTTTGGACTTTGAGAACATCAGGGTTGGCCTCCAAAAACTTTCTCGGGTTGATCGCCCGACCATTCAGGCGCACCTCGAAATGCAAATGGCTGCCCGTCGATCGCCCTGTGCTTCCCATTCTTCCGATTTGCAAGCCACGATGCACCATTTGGCCCTGTGTGACATGCACACCGGAAAGATGGGCATAACGCGTTAATAGTCCGTTGGCATGTGTAATTTCAACTGTCTTGCCATATCCGCCGTGGAAGCCCGCAAATGTCACACGGCCTTCGGCTGCAGACAGGATGGGCGTGCCAACAGGACCTTTGAAATCCAAACCGGCATGCATTGCGCCCCCACCGGTGAAAGGATCGCTGCGGAAACCAAATCCGCTCGACATCATCATGACGGCGGCGGGCATCGAAGTCGGGATCGCGGCCAATGCGCGCTCCATGGCATCCATCCGGCTCAGCGATGCGGCCAGTTTCAAAAAGCGCGGGTCGCGAACATCTTTTTTGGCGCTGCCGAAAAAGGGTTCAAACACGCCGCCCTGTGCGCTCCGCGCCTGCCGTGCGAGCACATCCGGGTTCAGCCCGAACTGGCGGATCGCAGCCTCTGCCTTTGACGTGCGGGTCAAGGCAACTTTGGTCATTTTTTCGGCGAACTGGATTTGGCGGACTTCGACACGCGCGAGGCCAGCGGCCTCTGGTACCACGGCACTGATGGTTTTTACGGTCTGGTCTTCATCGGTTGGCTTGGCAGTGGCCGGCGTTTGGGCCTTGGCCTCAGGAACATCGCCCAGATATTGATCGCTCAGGCTTTCCAGCATTTTCTGCCGCCGTTCGAGATCTTTGGCCACTTCATCGATGGAGCCGCGATAATTGGCGACGCGTTCTTCGGCCGATTCGACCTTCGCCTCTTGCTGGCTCAGCGCCATGCGCTGCGCGGTAACGCTGACTTGATTGATGGCCATGCCCAGCGTGACGACCAGCCAAAGGCCTACAACGCACGCGACGGTACCCACAACGCGGCGTTGCAATTGCGCACTCAGTTTCAAGAACCGGACTTGGCCATTGGCCCGCATGAAAAATTCGCGGTCAATAAACCATCCAGCTATCCGGTTTTTCCACCCGGACATTCTGGTCTTAAGCGACACGTCCCACCCCGTTTTTGTTCTGTTGCGCGGCCGTAGCAGAGCAAAATGGCAGGCGCGAATCGGCGAGGCCGGACTCGTGACGAGTCGAATGAGTCACACGATGAGCTGTGGAAAACTGTATTGAAATGTCACAAATCGTGAACTGCCTGTGCCTACACATGCCGCGCGCGCGGCGTAAAAAGCCGCAGAATCAACGTTTTTCCGGCGATTCGCTATATCGGCGCACCTGACGCCCTTGAATTGAACGGCACCTTTCCCTTTTGCGGGCACTTCTCTACGGGTTGATATTATGACCGATTATCAGCCCCTGATGGCATCGATAGCCAGCAAAGCGCGCGCCGCATCGCGGCTGTTGGCGGCGGCGGACGACGCGGCGAAGGCGCGCGCCTTAACCTATGCTGCGCAGGCTCTGCGCGACCAATCCGCCGATATCCTCGCGGCCAATGCCATCGACCTTGCCGCAGGGACCAAGGCTGGCCTGTCCCCCGCCATGCTGGATCGCTTGAAACTGGACGCGGCGCGCGTTGCCGCCATGGCCGCGGCGGTGGAGCAGGTTGCTGTGCTGGCCGACCCCGTCGGTCACATCATCGACAGCAGCACGCGGCCCAATGGTTTGCAGATGGCGCGTATCCGCGTGCCCATCGGCGTGCTTGGTATCATTTATGAAAGCCGGCCCAATGTCACGGCGGATGCCGCGGCCTTGGGGCTGCGTTCGGGCAACGCCGTCATCCTGCGCGGCGGTAGTGAGGCGGTGCACAGCAACCGCGCGATATATGCCGCGATGCTGGCTGGCATTATAGAGGCCGGATTACCGGCCGACGCGGTGCAGCTTATGCCCACGCAGGATCGCGAGATGGTCGGCCTGATGCTGCGCGCGCAAGGTGCGATTGACATGATCATTCCGCGTGGCGGCAAATCGCTGGTCGCGCGGGTGCAGGATGAAGCCCGCGTTCCGGTGCTCGCGCATCTCGACGGCATCAACCACAGCTATGTCCATAAGGACGCCGACCCGGCGATGGCGCAGGCGATTGTCGTCAATGCCAAGATGCGGCGCACCGGCGTTTGCGGGGCAACCGAAACGGTGTTGATTGATCAGGATTATCCAGCCGCTGCCGAACTGATTGGCGCGCTGATTGATGCCGGATGCGAAGTGCGCGCGGATGATGTGCTGATGGAACTCGATGCCCGCACGGTGTCTGCCGACGCGGATGATTGGGACACCGAATATCTCGATTCCGTCATTTCGGCGCGCGTCGTGTCGGGACTGGACGAAGCGATGGAACATATTGCCCGCCACGGATCGCACCATACCGACGCGATCATCACCGATAATGCCGATGCCGCAGCGTGCTTTTTGGCGGAGGTCGACAGCGCGATTGTGATGCACAACAGCTCGACCCAATTTGCCGATGGCGGGGAATTTGGCTTGGGCGCGGAAATTGGCATTGCGACGGGGCGGTTGCACGCCCGCGGCCCGGTCGCGCTTGAGGGCCTCACGACCTATAAATGGGTTGTGCGCGGAAACGGGCAAATCCGGCCTTGAAAACCATTGGCCTCATGGGGGGATCGTTCAACCCCGCGCATGGTGGCCACCGGGCGATTAGCCTGTTCGCGATGGATTCGCTGTGCCTCGACGAATTTTGGTGGCTGGTGTCACCGGGCAATCCACTAAAACCCACAAAAGGCATGGCGCCTTTGCCTGCGCGCTTGGCATCGGCGAAGGACCAGACGCGGCGCACACCGATTAAGGCCACCGCCATTGAACGCGAGTTTGGCACCGTGTACACCGCAGAAACCCTGAAAAATCTGGTCGCGCGATATCCCAAAGTCCGCTTTGTCTGGATCATGGGCGCGGACAATTTGTTGCAATTTCACCACTGGAAACGGTGGCGCGACATTGCGCGATTGATGCCGATTGCAGTTATCGCCAGACCCGGCTATGATGCACGTGCTGTTGCGGGTCCCGCAATGGCCTGGTTCAGACGGTTTGTCCGGCGTCCGGACCAGCTTCATCACTGGACAAAATGGAGTACGCCAGCGCTTGTCTTTTTGCGCTTTCGTCCAGATCCGCGTTCAGCAACCGCAATTCGGCGTGCTGACCCATATTGGTTTCACCGATATAAGGAACATGGAACGCGTGACGGCGTTACCCGAAATATTGTGCTTTAAGGAGCAATCTTGATCGATACCGCATCCGTTCCGACTGCCGGCAATCTGGCCGCCAAGTCCAAGGAACCCACTTTGACCCCGGACGCCCTCCACGCGCTTATCCTGCAATCGCTCGACGATGATCAGGCGCAGGAAGTGGTGACCATTCCGCTTGAAGGCAAAAGCAACATTGCCGACCATATGGTCGTCGCATCCGGCCGTTCATCGCGGCAGGTGGCGTCGATGGCGCAAAAGCTTGCCGAGCGTATCAAGAAAGCCGGACGTCATGCCCGCATCGAAGGTTTGCCATCGGCTGACTGGGTGTTGATCGACGCCGAAGATGTCATCGTGCATTTGTTCCGTCCCGAAGTCCGCAGCTTCTACAATCTGGAACGCATGTGGGCCTTTGGCGACGCGCCCGAAGTTCCGGCCCAATAAGCCCGAACGTCCGCGCCGATGGCGATGCGCCTGCACATCATCGCGCGCGGCAAAATCGGCCGCTCTGCTGAAGCGGAGCTGGTCGACCGATATCTGAAACGGATCAGCTGGCCAACGCGGCACAGCGAAATGCCCGATAAGGGCGGCGATCTGCCCAGTTCGGACAGCCCCTGCAAAACCATCATCTTGGATGAAAAAGGCGAACAGCTTGGCTCGGTCGAACTCGCGCGCTTGCTGGAACGCTGGCGCGATGATGGCGTGCGCGAAGTGCGTTTCCTCATTGGTGCTGCCGACGGCTTTGATGACGAAGCCCGCGCTGGCGCGGATAAGCTAATCGCATTTGGCAAAGCGACATGGCCGCATTTGATGGCCCGCGCGATGCTGGCCGAACAATTGTTCCGCGCAACATCGATCATTGCCAACCACCCTTATCATCGGGAAGGATAGGGGCATGCGGTTCTGGTCCGTCCTTTTGCTCTTGGCGCTCACGCCCTTTGCCATTGCGAGCAGCCTGCTGGCGCAAAGCGCGGGCAGCAGCGCGCAACAGGACGCCCTGCGCGCTGCACAGGAAAAAGCGCTGCGTGCCGAACGGCGCAGCGAATTGTTGCGGCAGGAGGCCAGCAACGCTGCAAGCACGGCGGACCGGCTGGTCGCGCAACGGGCGGTGCTGTCCGCTGAAATCGACGCCGCCGAAGCGCAGATAGCAGCGGCGACCGCGCGTATTGCCATCATTAGCCGCCAACAAGAACTTCAGCGCGCACAGCTTGGTGTTGAAAGCGAACCGGTGCTGCGCCTGAACGCCGCGCTTCAGCACATGACGGGCCGCCCCACGGTGCTGATGATGCAGCCCGGGCAACGCGAAGATTATGTGCATGTGCGCGCGGTCATGGCGACCGTGCAGCCACAGATCATCCGCCGCACCAGCGCCTTGCGCCAACACATTGCGGTACAAAGCGAATTGCGGGCGCAGGAATTACGTGCGCTGAAATCGCTGGGCGATGCGCGCAGCCAGTTGAAAAGCCGCCAGACAGCTTTAGCCAGACTGCAAAGCGCCGCCGGTGGCAAGGCCGGCGCACTGTCCGCCGATGCCGCCATCGCCTTTGAACAAGCCATCGCGCAGGGTGAGCGGGCACGCGATATTGTCGGGCGCATGGATATCCAGCGGCTGAGCGCTGAAAAAGCATCTGAACTTGCGGCGCTGGACGGGCCGATGCTCCGCCCCGGGCGCGCGACCAAGGCTGCGGCTGCGGGGACGGCCTATATCCTGCCGGCGCGCGGCAAGCTGTTGTCCGGCTTCAACGAACTGAACGCCACCGGCTATCGCGAGCGCGGCGTCCGCATTGCGCTTGCCAATGACCTGCGCGTGGTCGCGCCAGCGGCAGGAACGGTTTCCTTTGCGGGCCGTTATCGCAGCTATGGGCGGATTGTGATCATTGAACATGGCAATGGTTGGAACAGCCTGATTACACATCTGGGCAGTACGCAGGTCAAAAAGGGGCAGGCGGTGAAGCAAGGCGCTGTTCTGGGATCAGCCACATCCGACGCGCCGGAAATCGGCGTTGAACTGCGCAAAAATGGCCGCGTGATGGATATTGCCACGATATTGGGATGAACTATTGGCGTTCTTGTCGATGCCCGCATGCTGTTCGTGTTAAACATGCTTTCACCCGCGGTTAAGGCGGGATATAGCATCGCCGAAATGATGAAATGGATTGGTCTATGAAGAACCGTTTGCTGCCTGTGACTTGCGCCATTGTTTTGGCGCTGTCGATCCCTGCGACTGTGCTGGTCGCACAAAGCGTTCAGCAGCAACAGGCGCAAGCCGACCGTTTCAAAGAGCTGGAGGAATTCCTTGCGGTCTATCGCAAGGTCAAATCAAGCTATGTCGACAAGGTCGATGACAAGCAATTGATGGAAGGCGCGATTCAGGGGATGCTCGCCAGCCTCGACCCGCACAGCGGTTTCCTCGACAAAACCGACTTCAGCTCGCTGCAAACGCAGATTGATGGCGAATATGGCGGCCTTGGCCTGACGGTTACGCTTGAGGATGAAGCGGTGAAGGTCATCGCGCCCACCAAGGATACGCCCGCTGACAAGGCTGGCATCAAGTCGGGCGACTTTATCACGCATTTGGACGGCAAGTTGATCCTTGGCGGAACGCTCGACGAAGCTGTCGAAGCGATGCGCGGCGCGCCGGGCACATCGATCAAGCTCACCATATACCGCCCGGGCCGCGATGCACCGTTCGACGTGACGGTAACGCGCGCGGTCATCGATTTGAAACCTGTTCGGTGGGAAGTGAAAGGCCGCATTGGCGTTATTTCAATCACCGGTTTCTCCGAACAAACCGGCGCTGACGTTGTCGCTGCGGTATCCGGCATTAAAAAATCGCTTGGCGGAAATCCGCTGGGTTACATCATCGACCTGCGGTCCAACCCCGGTGGCATATTGGACGAAGCCGTTTCGGTTTCTGATGCTTTCCTGTCGAGTGGTGAGATTGTTTCCGAACGCGGCCGTGACAAGAGCGACATCCAACGCTGGTGGGCCGAACGCGCCGTTCCGGGCGATGTCACCGGCGGCGCGCCGATCATCGTTCTGGTCGACGCAGGCTCGGCATCGGCATCCGAAATTGTCGCCGGTGCATTGCAAGATCATCATCGCGGCTTGGTCATGGGTGAACGCAGTTTCGGCAAGGGATCGGTGCAGAACGTCCTACCGTTGACGCGGGATACGGGCCTGCGCCTCACTGTTGCGCGTTACCATCTGCCATCGGGTCGTTCGGTGCAGGAAGGCGGCATAAAGCCCGACATCCGCGTGCCGCAATTGTCCGATCCCGATTATAAAAAGCGGGTGTCCGTGCGCGAATCCGATTTGCGTCGTCACTTGGTCAATGAATTAAAAGACAACAGCAAAGACCTTGAAGAAGACCGCATCGACGATCCGCGTTTTGCCATGACGGCGGAGCAGTTGAAGGCCAAGGGCATTGACGATTTCCAATTATATTACGCGATGGAAACCTTGCAGCGGCTTGGATCCAAAACGATGAAACTTGCCGCAAAGCCCGTAAAGGGCCGGGCGCAGAATTGAGCATATGCCGCAAATGACGTCGAAATTTGACAAGGCCCATTGGCTCGCATTTCTGTTACCGGCGGCGCTTCTCGCGGGGGCATATGGCTCGCAATATATTGGCGGGCTGTTCCCATGCGAAATGTGCTGGTGGCAGCGTTATCCGCATTTCGCCGCGGTCGCGATTGCGGTCATTGCCTTTGGCGTTGGCAACCTTGCCTTTCGCAAAACATTGGTGGCGCTCGCCGCATTGGCCATTGCAACCAGCGGCGGCATCGCGGGCTTTCATGCTGGCGTTGAATATGGCTGGTGGGAAGGGTTAACCGCCTGCACCGCGACGATTTCGGGCAGCGGGGATGATTTGATCAAGTCGATCATGAACGCGCCATTGGTCCGCTGCGACGTGGCACCATGGTCTTTGTTCGGCATTTCGCTTGCGGGCTATAATTTCCTCTTGTCGTTGGGCGGTGCAGTGGCCATCTTGGGTATGACATGGCGCAACAAGAAACCCTGAAAACCGCACCGCAGCGTAAAGCGGCAATCGACCGGATGATTCGCGTGAATCAAGCGGGCGAATTTGGCGCGAAACGCATTTACGCAGGGCAGCTTGCGGTGATGGGTGACCGGACGCCGGCCGCGCGCAGCATTGCGCATATGGCCGAGCAAGAGGAACGCCACCTTAGCGCCTTTGACAAGATGATGGCCGAACGCGGCGTGCGTCCAACCGCTTTATACCCGATTTGGAACGCCGCCGGTTTTGCGCTTGGCGCGGTATCTGCCGCCATCAGCCCGGAGGCGGCAATGGCCTGCACCGTGGCGATCGAAACCGAAATTGACCGCCATTATAGCGAGCAGCTCGCAGAAATCGGTGACAGCGATCCCGAATTGTCGGCGATGATTGCCGATTTTCAGGCGGATGAGCTGGAACATAAAGCCACGGCGCTGGCCGAAGGCGCAGAGCGCGCGCTGGCCTATCCGGTCATGAGCGCGCTTGTCCGCTTGGGTTGCCGTACCGCGATTGCGGTGTCGAAACATATTTGAGCTTCATCGCGCATTCAGCCTGCGACGTTCAAGCCAGAGCATAGATTTTTGGAGAATATCCCGTGAACGCAATGGCCAATATTTCCGTCGCCGCTTTGGCTCTCATGCTGTCGGCGCAAGCCCCGGCACAAAATGCCCCCGCCACGCAGCCGGGTGACGAGAAAATCAACCAGTTGATCATTTATGGCGATGACAAATGCCCCGAAAGCCAAGGCGATGAAATCGTCGTCTGCGCGCGGATGGGGGAGGCGGACCGGTACCGCATTCCGTCGTCCTTGCGCGGCGACCCCAATGACCCGCGCAATCAGGCGATGTCCGAACGGATCAAATCCTACGAATATGTGGGTGCCAGCGGCACGATGAGCTGTTCGGCATCGGGTGCAGGCGGCTTTACCGGATGTGGGCTGAAAGAAATTGACCGCGCCTATGCCGAAAAAGCGCAAGACCCCGGCATTGTCTTTGGCCGCCTGATCGCCGCCGAACGCGCCAAGCGCATGGCGGGCATCGATGCAGAGGCTGCCGAAGTCGAAGCACGCGTGACCGAATTTGAAAAGGGCCGCGCCGAACGCGAGGCGAAGTTGCAGGCGGAACTGGATGCCAAGGAAGCGGCATCTGCCGAAGCAGAGCCGCTCCCTGAGCCCAAATAAACGGGCTTAGCCCTTCGCTTTTTCTGCGGCGACCCAATCCTTAATCTGCTGCTCCAACACATCGAGCGGGACGGAGCCCTGACCCAGCACCGCGTCATGGAACGCCGCAAGGTTGAATTTCGGCCCAAGCTCTTTCGTTGCCATGGTCCGCAATTCACGGATCTTCAGCTCGCCCAATTTATACGCCAGTGCCTGACCGGGCCAGCTGATGTAGCGGTTGACCTCGGCTTCGATGTTGGCGGCTGACAGCGCGCTGTTCTCGGTCATGAAATCGATCGCCTGCTGCTTGCTCCAACCCTTGGCATGAATGCCGGTGTCGACGACCAAGCGGCATGCACGCCACATTTCATAGGACAGGCGTCCCATGTCTTTGGCCGGCGTATCATATAGGCCCATTTCGATGCCCAACCGTTCGGAGTACAGGCCCCAGCCTTCGGTAAAGGCGGTGAAGAATGCGCCATATTTGCGGAAATCGGACAAAGGCAATTCTTGCTGCAACGCGATTTGGTTGTGATGACCGGGGACCGCCTCATGCACAGACAAAGCCGGAATTTCCCAGAACGGGCGCTGGTTCAGTTTCGACGTGTTGACGAAATAGGTTCCGGAGATGCCGATTTCGGGCGAACCTTGGTTATAATAAGCCGTCGTGGTGCCTTCGGCCGTTTCCGCCGGAATTTCCTTTATGCCATAGGGCAGGCGGGGCAGGCGGCCGAACAGGGTGGGCATTTTGCCATCAATGATCTTGGTCACGCGCGCGACCTTCTCCATCAGCTCTTCGGGCGTCTTGGCGTAATATTGCGGGTCGGTCCGCAAATGTTGGATAAACGCTTCGCGGCTTGGATATCCCGCTTTTGTTGCGACCTCGATCATCTCGGCGCGAATACGCGCCACTTCGTTCAGGCCAATTTGGTGGATTTGCTCTGCGGTCAGGGACGTCGTTGTTTCTTCACGAACCCGGAACGCATAATATTTGTCACCGCCCGGTTGCGCCGACACGCCGGGTGCTGTGGCGCACGCTGGCTTATAGCTTGCGGTATACCATGCGAGTTGTTTGTTCAGCGCAGGGTGAATGACCGTGCGGATTGTGGTTTCCGCCGCCTTGGCAAGGCTTGCAAAGTCCGCTTCGGAAATGCCCGCGGGCCGCTTTGCTGCATAAGGTTCGTAGAAACGCGATGTATTCACATCGGTCGTAATCAGCCCGCTGATCGTTCCTTCAAAGCCCTTCAGCGTGACGCAGGGCTGGGTATATTTGCCCTTGATCGCGACATTGGCCACCGCGATATTTTCATCATTCACGCGCGCATATTGGGCGAGCCGCGCATTGTAGCTTTCAAAATCCGCCTTGGTGCGGAACGGCAGATTTTGCGCCATGCCGGCCAGTTGCTGGTGCCAGCTGGAATAGGTCGTGAAATTGATCACGCGTTGTCCGAAACTGTTGCCCTCAATGGTCGAGTTGAGCGCGCGCCGCAATATACCCGCCTCAACCTTTGATGCGGCATTCAGCGAATCGGAAGGGATGGCATTGAGCCGCGTGAGAAACTTCGCAGCATCGGCGGCGCGGCGGTCCTGTGCGGCCAACGTGTAGTCGCCCAGTTCCGATGCATAATCATTCACGCCCAGCGCGCTGGCATAGACCGGCTGTTCTTTCAACGAAGCCGCCCAGACATCATTCACCAGCGTGACAAGGTCACCATTGGCGTCGGCATGCGCCGGAACGGCAAAGGCCAAAATCGATCCAGCGAGTAACAATTTGCGCATAGGGCTTCTCCTCAAAATACTATTGAGCAGACTAAAGCAGGGCCGAGCGCAATTGACCAGACCCTTCCGCAATGTCAGGCGCTGCCTATCCTGCGCGCGGCGGGCATCTTGCCGAACCGCGCGCATCCATCTGTTCAAATCGCGCAAGCGCTGGGTCTACTCAGCGGCTTCCAGCACCTCATGGTCGGACAGCGGCTGGCTTAAGCGGGTCAGCATTTCCTTCGGGCATATCTGCCAGAATTCACCGCGCCTGCGGTCCCAATCTTCCAGCAATGATTGCGACCATGCGCTGTCGGTGGCTTGGGCATGCGCGGTGATCAGCGACTTCAGCTGGTCTTCCCAATAGGCGCTGTCGAGCCGTTGCCAGACAATGCTGTCCGGATTGGCCATCTGTGCAAAATCACCTTCGGTGTCGAGCACAAAGGCCATGCCGCCGGTCATACCTGCACCAAAGTTGCTGCCAACCTTGCCCAGGATGACCGCCATGCCGCCGGTCATATATTCCAGACCGTTTGATCCGCAGCCTTCGACGACGACATGCGCGCCGGAGTTGCGGACGGCAAAGCGCTCGCCGGCCTGTCCTGCCGCCAACAACCGTCCCGACGTCGCGCCATAAAGCACCGTGTTGCCGATGATGCTGTTTTGCTGACTGGTGAGCGGGCTGCTGACCGTTGGCCGCACGATGATGGTGCCGCCCGAAAGCCCCTTGCCGACATAGTCATTGGCGTCGCCAAACACTTCCAAGGTAATGCCCTGACACAGGAATGCGCCAAGCGATTGTCCCGCCGACCCACGCAAACGCACATGGACATGTCCTTCGGAAAGGCCCTTCATCCCGTACAAACGCGTGATTTCGGAACTCAACCGCGTGCCAACCGCGCGGTGGGTGTTGCGGACATTATATGTCAGCTGCATTTTTTCGCGCCGTTCGAACACCGGCTTTGCATCATGGATCATCTGCGCATCAAGGCTGTCTGGCACTTCATTGCGGAATGTCGGAATGCTGAAGCGGCGCGCGCTGTCGGGCGCATCGACCTTGGCAAGGATGGGGTTGAGATCGAGATCGTCCAAATGCTCCGCGCCGCGGCTAACCTGACGCAGAAGTTCCGTACGGCCAATGACTTCATCCAGGCTGCGATAGCCAAGCTTGGCCAAAATCTCGCGCACTTCCTCGGCAATGAAGGTCATCAGGTTGATCACCTTTTCCGGGGTGCCCGTGAATTTCTTGCGCAAGGCTTCGTCCTGAACACAGACCCCGACGGGGCAGGTGTTGGAATGGCACTGGCGCACCATGATGCAGCCCATGGCGACAAGGCTGAGCGTGCCGATGCCAAATTCTTCCGCGCCCAAGATCGCGGCAATCACAATGTCGCGTCCGGTTTTCAGTCCGCCATCGGTCCGCAGCTTGATACGATGCCGAAGGCCGTTGAGCGTCAGCACCTGATTGGCTTCGGACAGCCCCATTTCCCATGGTGTCCCTGCATATTTGATGCTGGTTTGCGGGCTTGCGCCCGTGCCGCCAACATTGCCCGAAACGAGGATGACGTCGGCATGCGCTTTCGCCACACCAGCGGCGATGGTGCCGATGCCTGCTGCGCTCACCAGCTTGACGCACACCCGTGCGCGCGGGTTGATTTGCTTCAGGTCGTAGATCAGCTGGGCAAGGTCTTCGATCGAGTAAATGTCATGGTGCGGTGGCGGTGAAATGAGCGTGACGCCCGGCGTCGAATGCCGCAGACGCGCAATCATTTCGGTCACCTTGAAACCGGGCAATTGGCCGCCTTCACCGGGCTTTGCGCCCTGCGCGACCTTGATTTCAATTTCCTCGCACGCGCCGAGATATTCGGCGGTTACGCCAAAACGGCCACTCGCGATTTGCTTGATGACGCTGTTGGCATTGTCGCCATTTTCATAGGGCTTGAACCGCTTGCTGTCTTCGCCGCCTTCGCCGGACACAGCCTTTGCGCCAATCCGGTTCATGGCGATGGCCAATGTCTCATGCGCCTCCGGCGACAAGGCGCCAAGCGACATGCCCGGCGTGACAAAGCGTTTGCGAATTTCGGTGATCGCTTCGACTTCATCAATCGCAACAGGTTCCTTTGCGAAATTGAATTCCAACAAATCGCGCAAGTAAATCGGCGGCAGTTCGCGCACGCCTTGGGCAAATTGTGTGTAGGTCGAATAGCTGTCATTCGCGACAGAGCTTTGCAAAAGATGCATCAGCCCCGCCGAATAGGCATGCTCTTCGCCGCCATTGCGTTGCTTGTAAAAGCCGCCAACGGGCAAGCGTGCAACCGCCGTGTCAAACGCCTCTTCATGGCGATCCCGCGCGTTCACATAAAGCGAATGATAGCCTTCGCCCGAAATCTTGTTCGGCATTCCGGGGAAGAAGTCGTTGACCAAGGCACGCGACAGGCCAACCGCTTCGAAATTATAGCCGCCACGATAGCTGGAGATGACCGCGATGCCCATTTTGGACATGATCTTCAACAGCCCTTCGTTGATGGCGGTGCGGTAATTTTCGACCGCTTGGGTTAGCGCAAGTCCACCCAACAGTCCGCGCGCATGGCGGTCGCCAATTGCGGCTTCGGCCAGATATGCGTTTACCGTGGTTGCGCCAACGCCAATGAGCACCGCGAAATAATGCGTGTCGAGACATTCGGCGGAGCGGACGTTGATCGACGAATAGCTGCGCAAACCATTGCGTACCAAATGCGTGTGCACAGCGGCAGCGGCAAGGATCATGGCAATACCAACGCGGTCGGCGCTGATATTTTCGTCGGTCAGGAACAATTCGGATTTGCCCATGCGCACAGCGGCCACGGCTTCTTCGCGGATCCGCGTGATGGCGGCGCGAAGACCTTCTTGTCCTTCGGAAATGTCGTAGGTGCAGTCAATTTCTGCGCCCGCTGCGCCAAAGGCAGACTTTAACCGGCGCCAGTCATGCGAGGTGAGCACGGGGCTGGCGAGGACAAGCACGTCGGCATTCTGGCTCTTTTCGTCCAAAATGTTGGCAAGGTTGGAGAAACGCGTTTTGAGACTCATCACATGCCGCTCGCGCAGACTGTCGATCGGCGGGTTTGTCACTTGGCTAAAATTCTGGCGGAAGAATTGGCTGATGAGGCGCGGCTTGTCGCTGATGACGGCGAGCGGCGTGTCATCGCCCATCGACCCAATGGCTTCCTTGCCATCTTCGATCATCGGCGCGAGGATCATTTCGACATCTTCAAGCGTCATGCCGGCGGCGACCTGACGCTTGGTCAGTTCTGCGCGCGACCACGCCGGGGCATCATCCTGCGCTACATCGGGCAAGTCGGTGATAGCCCGGAAACCTCGCACGAGCGCGCCATAGTCTTGCTCTGCCGAGATGCGGTCTTTCAACTCGCCATCGCGGTACAATTTGCCTTCGTCGAGGTTGACCGCAATCATTTGGCCGGGGCCAAGGCGGCCCTTTTCCAATATCGTTGTTTCGGGAAGAACGACCATGCCGGTTTCGGAACCGATGACGAGCAGATTGTCCGACGTGCGGCTGTAGCGCAGTGGACGAAGGGCGTTGCGGTCGACGCCTGCAACGGCCCAATGGCCATCGGTCATGGCCAGCGCAGCGGGGCCATCCCATGGCTCCATGACGCTGGACATATATTCATACATTGCCCGGTGCGTGGCGGGCAGATTGGGGTTTGACTGCCATGCTTCGGGGATCAGCATCAGCTTCGCCGTTGGTGCTTCCTTGCCCGAACGGACCAATGTTTCGAACACGGCATCGAGCGCGGCAGTGTCCGATGAACCCGCCGGAATGACGGGCTTAATGTCATCCGACTGCGCGCCAAAGGCGATGCTGGCCATTTTGATTTCGTGGCTCTTCATCCAATTCTGGTTGCCACGGATGGTGTTGATTTCGCCATTATGGGCAAGGCCGCGGAACGGCTGCGCCAACCACCATTGGGGGAAGGTGTTGGTCGAATAACGCTGGTGGAAAATCGCGACGCGGCTTTCAAAACGGTCGTCCTGAAGATCGGGGTAAAAGACCGAAAGGCTTTCTGCGAGGAACAGGCCCTTGTAGACAATCGACCGGCACGACAGCGAGCAGATGTAGAAATCGCGAATTTGCGCAGCGATGATTTTCTTCTCAATCCGGCGGCGGACGAGGTAGAGATTCTTTTCAAACTCGGTCGCGTCAACCGCATCGGGCATTGGGCCCGCAATCATGATCTGTTCGATTTCGGGCCGTGTCGCCTGCGCCTTGGTGCCGATAACCGACACGTCGACCGGCACCTGACGCCAGCCATAAATGGTGTAGCCGGCGTCGATGATTTCAGCCTCGACAATCGTGCGGCAGTTTTCTTGTGCGCTCAGGTCGGTGCGCGGCAGGAACACCATGCCGACTGCCAAACGGTTTGGCATCGGGCGGTGCCCGCTGTCCGATATGGCATCGTCAAAGAAGCGGACGGGCAAGTCGATATGCAGTCCAGCGCCATCACCCGTCTTGCCGTCGGCATCAACGGCACCACGGTGCCACACGGCTTTCAGCGCCTCAATCCCGGCGGCCACCACGCGGCGCGATGGCTTTCCATCGGTCGCGGCAATCAAGCCAACGCCGCAGGCATCGCCTTCGGATTCCGGATAATACATGCCCTCATTGGCGAGGCGTTCATGTTCGGGGGTGGGGTAGAATATGGTCATGCTGCAACCTTTTCACGGCTTGCTTTTGATTTCAGATAATTGTGCATATGCTGCGTCACATCGCGGCCATCGCGGATCGCCCAGACGACAAGGCTCGCGCCGCGCACGATGTCGCCAATGGCAAACACGCCGTCGAGGTTGGTCATCTGCGTATTATGGTCCACGCGAATGGTGCCCCATCGGGTGACGTTCAGGTCCGCCGCGCCGAACAACACCGGAAGGTCTTCGGCTTCAAAACCAAGCGCGGTAATCACAAGGTCGGCATCCAGTGTGAAGTCACCTTGCGGATCATTTTCCGGCGCGCGGCGACCCGATGCGTCGGGTGCACCCAGCCGCATTTTGGAAACCTGAACCCGCTCGACTTGGCCATTGCCTTCGAAGCCCTTGGGGCCTGAAAGCCACACAAACTCGACGCCTTCTTCTTCGGCATTGGCCACTTCCCGCTGCGAACCGGGCATATTTTCGCGGTCGCGGCGATAGAGGCATTTGACCGACTTTGCGCCTTGGCGGATCGCGGTGCGAACGCAATCCATCGCGGTGTCGCCGCCGCCAATGACGACGACATTCTTGCCCGCGGCATTCAGCGCGCCGCTTTCAAATGCGGGCACGGCATCGCCAAAGCCCTTGCGGTTCGACGCGGTCAAATAATCCAATGCCGCCACCACGCCATTAAGATCGCCGCCCGGTAACGACACCGCGCGCGCCTTGTACACGCCGGTCGCAATCAACACGGCGTCATGCTTGGCGCGCAATGCGTCGAGCGTGGCGTCACGGCCAACTTCGAAATTGGTGTGGAAATGGATGCCCGCATCCTCAAGCCGCTTCACGCGGCGCATGACGACGTCTTTCTCCAGCTTAAATCCGGGAATGCCATATGTCAGCAGGCCGCCCATGCGGTCATAGCGGTCGTACACATGCACGTCATATCCAGCGACGCGCAGATATTCTGCGGTGGTCAGGCCACCCGGGCCGCCGCCAATGATGCCGACCGATTGCCCGCGCGATGGTCCGACCGCAACGGGTTCGACCCAGCCCTGTTCCCACGCGGTGTCGGTGATATATTTCTCGACAGAGCCAATGGTCACGGCGTCGTGGCCCGAAAATTCAATGACGCAATTGCCTTCGCACAAGCGATCTTGCGGGCAGATGCGGCCGCAAATTTCGGGCATGGTGCTGGTCAGGTTGGACAGCTCATACGCCTCACGCAAACGCCCTTCGGCGGTCAAGCGCAGCCAATCGGGGATATGGTTGTGCAACGGGCAATGCACCGAACAATATGGCACGCCGCATTGCGAGCAACGCGATGCCTGATCCGCAGCGTCGTCGGATGCATAACGCTCGGCGATTTCGGCAAAATCTTCTGCACGAAGCTGCGCAGCCCGCTTTTCAGGGTAGGCCTGCGGTTTCGAGATAAATTTCAGCATCGGGTCTTTGGCCACAGCGCACACTCCTTGAATATGCGCCGCGCGTACCGCGGAAAACGGTGAATGTCACCTAGAAAACCCAATAATAGGACAGTCTAGCTGCCATATGCCATAAATTTTGTGGCTTAATAATGGTGTTACGCAATATTATTTCACATATTTATGACCGTTTCGGACCTTACCGCATGGCCAGCCACAGCAAAGCCGCTGAACCAACAATGATTCGGTAATAGGCAAATGGTGCGAAGCCAAATCTGCCCACCAGCGCCACGAACGCTTTCACCACGATCACGGCAACGACAAATGCGGCGGTGAACCCAATGGCAATCATGTCGAGGTCATCGGCGCTCAGAAGTGCGCGATCTTTCCATAGCGCGTAGACGGTCGCGGCCATCATCGTTGGGACGGCGAGGAAAAACGAAAATTCGGCCGCGGTTTTGCGTTCGACACCCATCATCAGCCCGCCCATGATCGTTGCACCTGACCGGCTCACCCCGGGCAGCATGGCGGTGCACTGAATAAGGCCGATGGATAAAGCCGTGCCGAACGGTATGTCCTCCACCGAATGGAAGCGCACATTTTTCACGATCCGCTCAAGAACCAATATGATGATGCCGCCGACGATCAGCGCGATGGCGACAATTTCGGGCGTTTGCATCGCGGCGCGGATGGCGTCGTACGCGACAACGCCGATGAGCAACGCTGGCACAAAGCCGAGCAGGATGTTGCGCGTGAACGCGATTGGACCGGGCTGCGCTTTTAATAAGCCGGTGCCGACGGCCCAAAAACGCTGCCAATATACCAGCAACACCGCCAATATTGCACCCAGCTGGATGGCAATTTTGAACGCGATCGAACTATTGTCGGTAAATCCAACCAGTTCACCGGCAAGTATGAGATGTCCGGTGGACGATACGGGCAGAAACTCCGTAAGCCCCTCGATAATACCAAGGAGCACGGCGATCAGCCAATCGCTCACTGACCGCCACCAAAGCGACCATGCCGGCGATAGATGTTCAGCCAGTCAGCGGCGATCGTATCGAGCGGTGTCGGCACGATGCCGTAGGCCGCCAGCCCGTCTGTGCCGGTTACGACATTGTCCTTGCCCAACATCTTATATTGATCTTGGGTGATAGGCGCGCCCGGCAACCAACCCGTGCCCTTGGCGAGCAGCTTTGCCGCGATGTCGGGCACTTCCACAAATATGCGATCACGGCCGATGGCTTTGGCGATCCAGCGGTTCAGCTCCATCATCGAAAATATTTCGGGGCCACCCAGCTCAAGCGTGCTTCCGTCCTGATGCGCCACCGCCTTAGCGACAGCCTTGGCGACATCGCCCACAAATACCGGCTGGAACTTGGTGTCTGCCCCAATGACGGGAACGACAGGAAGCGCGCGGATCATTCCGGCAAAGCGGTTGATGAACTGGTCTTCGCGGCCAAAGACGATGGATGGGCGAAGGATAACCGCCGACGGAAATGCTGCGCGCACGGCGGCTTCGCCACCTGCCTTGCTCTGCCCATATTCCGCTTCGCTGTGCGCATCGGCGCCAATGGCCGATACATGGACGAGCGCTTTGACACCGGCGGCGGCTGCAGCCTGCGCCACGATGCCTGCGCCAACATTTTGCACAGCGTCCATATTATCGAAGCTGCCGACAAGATTGATGACCGCATCCGCATCTTTCACGGCGCGTGCCACGCTATCTGGCTTGCGCACATCCGCCGCCATCAATTGAACTTGGCCGACATTGCCGAGCGGTTTGATATGATTGGCGCCGCCGACGTTGCGGCAGGCCACACGAATACGTGCGCCTTCGTTCAACAGCGCCTGCGCCACATAGCGGCCCAGAAAACCGCTGCCGCCAAAAATCGTTACCAACTTGCCTTGCATAAATGCTCCATCATGCAGCGTGTGAATTGGTTGGCGCTTTGCACCACCACCCGAAAGCTTTCAAGGCCGACCTGCGCCCGCTTGCAGATAATTGGTTCGCCCTGTGCCTTATCATTGGCATCCTATTCTCTTCACGGTAACGGATATTGATGTGTCTAGATGGAACCTTGTGCATAAGGGGGTGCTGGGCGCGAAGGGATGTCTGTTTGATCCGATTAACTGCCTTTTTGTATCTTGGTTGTGCTGCCGCACCTTTGCTCGCGCAAAATCCGGCTGGCGGTGCCGTTGTGCCCGTGCAGGCGCCACCCACCGTGCCGTTGAAAGTTGTGAGCCCCGCACCTGCTGATCCGCAAACCCCAATCATTGGCGACGCGGAATTCGACGCCGCCATCCCGTCACTGGACGACGCGCCGTTGGAGAGCATCGACGCATGGCAGGCCGAACAAGAAACAAAGGAAGAAGGCGGCACGGTCCAACAACAGACAGCTCAAACCGCTGCCGATCCCGCTATCGCAGCCGTGCAGGACGGCGATGCCGTGGAAATCCTGCCCGATCCGCCCGTCACGGACCCGTTGCTGGACGATCCGCTTCCGCCAATAGATAGCTTTGATGCTGAACCACCGCCGGAACCAACGCAGGCTGCCGAACGTGAGGCGCGGGCGTTGCGTTATGTACTGCGCATCGATGGGCTGGATGCCACAAAGACAACCGATATTGCCAAAGACGCCGACGGAGTCGCTGTGGAAGCCGCTATTTGGCGTGATGTGCGCGCAAGATTTGATAGCCTGTCGGTGCTCAACGATGGTGACGGTACGGCGGAAAACCGCGCAGAAATTAGCCAACGTGCACGCGCCGACCGTCAGTTGCTGTTGGATGTCCTAAATGGTCAGGGCTTTTTTGACGCTGATGTGCGTGTCGCGGTTCAGCCTTCTGTCGTCGAAGGCCAGCCCTTGAACGTCATCCTGACGGTTGTGCCCGGACGGCGTTATTATCTCGGGCAAATCGCCTTTTCTGCCCCCGCTGTTCAACCGGCGGATCTTATCAGCCGCAGCTTTGTTCCCAAAGGCGGCGACCCGATTGTCGCGGACATCATTTTGGCGGCCGAAGCAAATATTTCGGTCGAGTTGCCCCAAAATGGCTATCCTTTTGCAAAGGTTGGCGAGCGGGACATATTTCTGGATAGCGACAGGGGCGTTGGCGACTACAGCTTGCCTGTGGAAACGGGCGCACGCAGCTATTTCGGGCAATTGCGGACCGAAGGCACCACCGCTTTTGACGCCGACCATGTCTCGATATTGCGGCGGTTTAAGACCGGCGACCTGTATGACAGCCGGAAAGTTGACGATTTGCGCGCCGCGCTCATCGCCACGGGCTTGCTGTCGACAGTATCTGTTGAACCTGTCCCGGGTGAGGGCAGCGCGCCAGATGGAACGCCTTATGCCGACTTGCTTGTGCGGCAGGAAGCGGCACCGCCGCGCACCATTGCGGGCAGCGCAGGCTATGGCACAGGGCAGGGCTTGCGTGCCGACGCAAGCTGGACACATCGCAATCTGTTCCCTCCGGAAGGATCGCTGACCGCAACGGGCGTGGTGGGCACAAAAGAACAAGCTGCGAGCATATCCGTCGCGCGGGCGAATGCCGGACGGCGCGACCGCAATATCGACATATCGTTGACCGCTTTGCACAGCAATTACGACGCTTTTGAAGCCTATACCGGGCGTCTGGCGGGAACGATGTCATTCGTATCGACGCCCATCTGGCAAAAGAAATTCACATGGTCGATTGGCGCGGAAATATTGGCGACATCAGAAGACCAGTTTGATTTCGCGCGCGGGCTTCGCGACCGGCAGATCTTTTATGTCGCGGCGCTTCCCGGGCAAGTCGGCTTTGACCGGTCCGACAATCTATTGGACCCGACCAAAGGATATCGCGTCAATGTGCGCGTGTCGCCAGAGACATCGCTTGGGACCGGAAAGCAGATTTATGCGCGGGCCATTCTTGACGCGTCTTATTATTATCCGGTGAAAGACAATATCGTTGTGGCCGCCCGCGCGCGGGTGGGGACGATATCGGGCATCGCACGCGATAACCTTGCCCCTTCGCGGCGCTTTTATGGCGGCGGTGGTGGATCGGTGCGTGGCTTTGGCTATCAACAGCTTGGCCCGAAAGATCCAAATAACGATCCGGTGGGCGGCCGGAGCATGAATGAATTCGCATTGGAGGGTCGCTATCGTTTTGGCAATTATGGCGTGGTCGGCTTTGTCGATGCGGGCCAAGCATATGAATCGAGCATTCCAAAGTTCAACGACTGGCGCATGGGCGTCGGGGTTGGCGGGCGCTTTTACACTAATTTTGGCCCAATCCGTCTGGATTTCGCAACGCCTGTGAACCGGCGACTGGGTGAATCGCGCTTCAGCGTTTATGTGTCGATTGGACAGGCGTTTTGATGATGTGGCGGCGCATAGCCATCGGGGCCGGGGCGGTCATGGCATTGCTGTTGCTGGTGATCGCCGGTGGCTATGTGTGGCTGGATACCCAATCCGGACGAAATTTTGTCGCGCGGCAGATTGCTGCGTTCGAAATGGAAAATGGCCTCAACATCCGCATCGGGAAAATTGAGGGTTCGATTTACAGCGATACCATCCTGCGCGATGTCCAGTTCCGCGATCCCAAGGGCGGCTTTGCCCGTGCGCCCGAAATCCGGCTTGATTGGAACCCGCTGTCTTATTTCTCCAGCGGCGTAAACATCACCTCGCTGCGCGCGCCCACGCTCAACGTCGCGCGGATGCCGGCATTGCGCATATTGCCCGACCGGGGCGACCCTTTGTTGCCCGATTTGGATATCAACATTGGCCAGCTGCACATTGACCGCATTGTGTTTGCCAAAGGCATTACGGGCGAGGAACAGGTCGCCTCACTGTCGGGCAAGGTCCAGATTGCCGATCGCCGCGCAATCGTCACCGCGACAGCGGGCAGCCTGCGCGGTGATCGCATCGTCCTGAAACTCGATGCCGTGCCCGATGACAATCGTTTCGATGTCGACCTGAACCTCGACGCACCGGCCAAGGGCCTTGTTGCCGGGCTGATGGGGCGTGGCGTGCCCATGCAGATGACCCTCGCTGGCCGGGGCAGCTGGCGCAAATGGGACGGCGCTTTGTCCGCGCAAATGGGTGCGGAAGACGTTGCGGACATTGCCCTGACGGCGCGCGAAGGCACATTCACCGCAAAGGGGACCGCCGCGCCTGCCAAGTTCATGGCGAACAGCCTGTTGGTGCGCGCATTATCGCCCGTGGCGAACATCGACATGGCGGCAAGCTTTGCCGAACGGACCGCGAAAATCAGCGGGACATTGCGCTCGGCCGCGATGGAGATGCGCGCAGATGGCATCGCGGACTTGGGCGAAGCGCGTTTCCGCGACCTTGCCTTGGACATAAGGTTGCTTCGGCTCGGCATCATCGGATCGAACGTCAGCGGCACAAATGTGCGCGGAAAGGCATTATTGAACGGGGCATTTGCCCAGCCCACTGTCGCCTATTCCGCGACCGCCACGCGTTTGGCATTCGGCCTTACGACCTTTGAGGATGTGACGCTGAGCGGTGAGGCGCAAGGCGCGGCCGATCGCTTCCTTATTCCGGTAGCCGCCCGTGCGCGGCGCGTCAGCGGTATCAACCAGATCGCCGGTGGCTTGCTGACCAACGTCCGCCTGAACGGTGATTTGGCGATCGCAAAAGGGCGTTTGCTTTCGGATAATCTGAAGATCAGGTCAGACCGCATCAACGCCACGGCCTTGCTGGTCGGCGATATTAATAAGGGTTTTTACACAACCGCGTTGGACGGGAAAGTCGACGGCTTCCAAGTGAACTCGGTCGGGCTGTTTAACGTGGTCGCCGACGTTGATATCGAAACCACCCTTGGCACAGGCTATGCGCTGGTCGGCACATTGAAGGCACGTTCGACGCGATTGTTCAGTGCGGGCGCGCAAAGGTTTCTGGGCGGGCAGATGTTTGTCGATGCCGGCATTCGTTACGGCACCAACGGCATATTGCAGATTACCCGTGCGACCGTCGTTTCGCCGTTGTTCCGGCTGAACAGCGGCACGGGAACTTATGTAGCCCAAGATGGCCGTGTACTTTTTAACGGGCTTGGCTACTCCAACCAATATGGGCCGGTGGCTGTCGCGATGACCGGGACTTTTGACGATCCGGTGTATCGCATCACTGCGACCAATCCGGGCTTTGGCGTTGGTCTATCGAATGTGGTCGGTGTCGTCACGCAAAGCCAGCGGGGATATGCGGTCGCACTGACGGGGTTGACCGATTATGGTCCGATCAGCGGTGATGCCGATGTGCTTTCGGGCGATGGCCCCCTCACGATTGATATCCTACGGGGCAATTTTGCGGGCATCGGCATTACCGGTCGTATCCAGCAAGCCGCCGCGGGTCCCTTTGTCGGCACGCTCACCGGCGCAGGCGCAGGGTTTGACGGAAAAATTGACCTTTCGGCGCAAGGCAGTTTCCAACGCGCCGTCGTTGATGCGGTTGCGTTGAATGCGGAACTCGCCGGTGCGCAAAAACTGGCCATTGGTCGCGGCATCATTAAAGCCGACGTCATTTTGTATGACAGTCCACAGATTGTTGCGGACGTTCAGATGGAAAATGCCATTTTGAACGACATCGCGATTGCCGCCGCCCGGGCAAAGATCAACTATCGCGATGGGACAGGGACGGGGCAGATATTGGCGGAGGGCCGAAGCGAAGTGCCCTTCCGCGTTGCCGCCAATGCAGATTTCACCCCGCGGCTTTGGCGCATCTCTGCCAAGGGCCGGGCGAACAGTGTCGATTTCGCAACCGCTGGTCCCATCCGCATCATTCCGCGCCGCGGCAGCTATGACATTTTGCCGAGCACGATCAAACTGGCGCAAGGTTCGGTCCGGTTGGCCGGAAGCTATGGCGATACGATGTCATTCCAATCACGGTTGGACAAGGTCGACATCGCCGCATTGAATCCGCTCTTTCCCGTTCCCGGCCTGAGTGGAACCGTCACCGGAAGCCTCGATTGGGCGCAAGCATCCTTGGCGGCGTTTCCGCGCGCCGATGCACGGTTGGAAATCAGCAGCTTCGTCCGCGCAAATCTGGGGTCGCGTTCGCAACCTGTCGACATCAGTCTGGTCGGGCGATTGTTGCCCGATGGCGGCAATGCGCGCGCGATTATCCGGCGGCGTGGTGCCGCTGTGGGGCGTGTCCAGATTGACCTGACGCCGCTGCCGCCCGGTACGGCCAGTTGGACCGAACGATTGCTTGCCGCGCCCTTGTCGGGTGGCGTGCGCTATAATGGTCCAGCAGATACGCTGTTTTCGCTGGCGGCTTTGGCGGATCAGAGCCTGTCCGGAAATATTGGCGTCGCGGCGGATTTTTCGGGCCGTGTTCAAACACCGCAACTGACCGGCGTTGTCCGCGCCAATGACCTGATTTACGAAAATGATGTCTATGGCACGCGGTTGACCAATTTGCGCATCCGCGGTCTGTTTACCAACGACCAGTTGGACGTGACCGAGTTGAGCGCAAAGGCGGGCGACGGGACGATCAGCGGCAAGGGCATTGTCAATCTGAGTTCCGCAAAAGGCTTCCCGGTTCAGCTGAACCTTGATCTCGACCGCGCACGTGTTGCCCGAAGCGAGCTGATCTCGACAACGGCAACCGGGCAAATCACCGTATCAAATGCGCCGGACGGTGCTGCACTGATCCGCGGTAAGCTGCGTCTGCCCGAAACGCGTTTCAAAATCATCCGCCAGGGCGCAGCGAAGGTTGCAACACTCACTGGTATCCGCCGCAAACAGTCAATTCGCCGTCCACGGGTGTCGGGTGATGCCGATGCGATCGCAAGCCTGCCCAGTAACTGGAAACTCGACATCGCGCTTGAAGCGCCCGGCAACTTATATGTCACCGGCATGGGTCTTGAATCCGAATGGGGCGCCAAATTGCGGATAACAGGCACCAGCGCTGCGCCGTTGATTTCTGGCGATATGGAATTGGTACGCGGCACATTGGGCTTTGCCGGTCGGTCGTTCGAACTGGAAAGCGGCCGGATATCCTTCAACGGCGGCCCCGCAGCCAACCCGTCGATCCGCGTCGCCGCCGCCAGTGACGTTGACGGCACGACGGTGCGCGTGAACATCAGGGGCACGGGCCAAAATCCCGACATCAGCTTCAGCTCGACCCCGGCATTGCCGCAGGATGAGATTATGGCGCGGATATTGTTTGGCAATTCGATTGGCGAACTGTCCGCGATTCAGGCGGTGCAGCTGGCCGGTTCGCTGAACAATTTGCGTGGCGGACCGGGCGGACTTAATCCGCTTGGCGTGCTGCAGTCGGCAACGGGATTGGACCGGCTGCGCATATTGGGCGCGGATGACATCACGGGACGCGGTATGGCGGTGGCTTTTGGCCAATATATTACCAATGATGTCTATGTCGAAATCGTCACCGACGCGCGGGGCTATACGGCAACGCAGCTGGAAATCAGCCTGACGCCAGCGCTTTCGATCCTAAGCCAGATCGGCAGCGGCGGAACATCCAACGTCAATGTGCGGTATAAAAAGGATTATTGATGCGTCTTGTTGCGTGCATTCTGTTGCTCATACTGGCTGGCTGTCAGAAGGATTTTGACAGCCAATATGCCGAAACCGAACGCAAGGTGAAGGCGGCCGAGGCCAAGATTGACGCGGAAATGGCGAAAGAAGCCAAAAGGGAGCCCGGCGAAGTTTCTAAATCCAACTAATCTATGCGCTTTTGTGGCGCACCCCTTCACATTTTGGTTAACCGGTCCTAACAGATACGCATGTGGCATCTCCATCAATATCCGCTGTGTCCGTTTTCGCGTAAGGTTCGACTGCTTTTGGGCGAAAAGGGTGTGCCGTACAGCCTCGTGCGCGAAAATCCGTGGGAACAGCGCGACGAGTTTCTGCACATGAACCCCGCCGGACGCACGCCGGTGATGCGCGACCCTGAACGCAATATCACCTTGGTCGATTCGGTCGCGATTTCAGAATATATTGATGAAACCGTCGCCACGAATCCGATGATCACGGGCACGGCGCAATATCGCGCCGAAACACGCCGGCTGGTCGCGTGGTTTGACGAACAATTTTATGGCGATGTAACGCAGCCGCTTCTGCATGAACGGATGAAAAAGCGCCTGATCGACCGGCAGCCGCCCGAGTCCAAAATATTGCGTGAAGCCATGAAGCTGGCCAACGGGCATCTCGATTATATCGATTACCTTATTGACCACCGTGCATGGCTGTCCGGCGCAGTGATGAGCATGGCGGATCTTGCCGCGGCCGCGCAAATTTCGGTGGCCGATTATCTCGGCGGAATTGATTGGACGGGGCATGAGCAGACCAAGGCTTGGTATGCGATGTTCAAGTCGCGCCCAAGCTTTCGGCCATTATTGTCCGAACGGATGGAAGTCATCACCCCGCCCAAACATTATGAGCAGGTGGATTTTTAACATACCGCGGTCAAAATACCGGTTGGCAGGTCTTATTCCGAAAGATCAACAACCGGGGTAAATCCGCCAAATATCAGGCGCTTGCCGTCGAATGGCATGGGGTTCTTTGCCGGATCCATTCTGGGATCGCATTTTGATGGATCATTCATCATTTCGGTCATCTTCGCCATTGCCGCGTCGCGCGTATCCTTGTCAGGCCATTCGATCCAACTGAACAACACAGCCTCATCGGGCTCCGCCTTCACTGCCATACGGAAGTCTGTCGTTGTGCCCTCGGGAATATCGTCACCCCAACATTCGACCACCCGCAATGCGCCCATTTCGATAAACACGCTATCTGCTGTGCGCGCATGGTCGATGAACTTCTGTTTGTTCGCCTGCGGACAGGCGATTACAAAACCGTCAATATATGCCATCGTTCTTCTCCTTTGCTGTGCCCCAAATTTCCTCTGTTGACGTGCAATCCTCATTGTACGGGTGGCAACGCTGCCGGCTCGATCCCGATTGGATAGGCCAAGCGGCTGGCTCACCCGCGCATTGCGGCTTCGATGACGGCGACGTCGATCTTGACCATTTGCGCCATGGCATCGAACGCGCGTTTGGCGGCCTCTCCTTCGGAAAAATTCAGGCGAGCCAGCCTTTGCGTTGCCAGTGCCGGGACAGTTGCCACTGCACCACCGCCATCACGATGATGAACATCGGGAAGGCGAGCATGGCGATGTCGGTTTGTGCGCCACTGGCGATCAAGAAGGGATAGCTGAACTGAATGATGATCGCGATCAGGCTGAATGAAAAGGCAAGCGGTGCCCAATATTTGCGCAGGATCAGGCCGATGGCGCCAAGCGTTCCGACGGCAACGCCAATGGCATAAGCCGCCCAAGCCCAGCCTGGCATCGATACCCATAAATCACGCTCAATCTGCGGCAGCGCGGCGATGTCGGTGGCTGACATCGTCCACTGGCTGACAAAGGCACCGACGCCCATAAGGTTCCAGAGCAGGAAGAGGATGCTGACCCAAGTCAGCCAGCGAGGTGTTGTTATGGCGTTCATGTACGTGCTCCAGTTGCGCTGATGCGCAGTGCAAAGAAGGGGGGACGACTCGGGGTCATATGAAAACATAGCAATTGGTCGTTATGTATCAATCCAGCCATGACCTTCGCGTGGTGTAACCGCACTGGGTTAACATGGTTTCGGGTCGGAAATGATATGCCAACGCTTCGTATACGAGCCGCTAGCGGTTGCCCTGATCCGGATTTTTCCCGCATCGGATGTTTGTCGACCACTGGACCGGTCGACCGGACCTCCGCTGCAGTTTCATCCCAGTGTGGCGGGGGTCCATAGGGCGTCATGCGGGGTAACAATATGGTGTCGATAGTCTCGACGGTTGCTTATCTCGGGCTCGAAGCACGCAGTGTCGAGGTACAATGTCAGGTCGCACCCGGCGTGGTGAGCTTCGCGGTCGTGGGACTGCCGGACAAGGCCGTTGCCGAAAGCCGTGAACGCGTGCGTGCCGCGATTTCCGCGTTGGGACTTGCGCTGCCCCCCAAACGGATCACCATCAACCTGTCGCCTGCGGACTTGCCCAAGGAAGGGTCGCATTATGACTTGCCCATTGCGTTGGCCTTATTGGGTGCAATGGGGTTGGTCGATGCAGAGACGCTGGCCCAATATGTCGTGGTGGGGGAACTTGGGCTGGATGGCCGCGTTGCGGCGTCACCTGGCGTGCTCCTCGCGGCGCTGCACGCATCGTCACGCGGCATGGGGTTGATATGTCCGGCGGTGCAGGGGTCCGAAGCCGCGTGGGCGGGCGAGATTGAAGTGATCGCTGCGCCGGATTTGTTGGCGCTGCTGAATCATTTGAAGGGGCAATCGCTGCTGCGGAGCCCCGAACCCGGAATCGCCGAACCGCGCAAAGCTGGCCCTGACATGAAAATGGTGAAGGGGCAGGAAACGGCCAAGCGTGCGCTTGAGATCGCGGCTGCGGGTGGCCACAATCTCTGCATGGTGGGTCCGCCGGGTGCGGGCAAGTCGCTTTTGGCGTCGTGCATGCCGGGTATATTGCCCGAACTGACGCCCGCCGAAGCGTTAGAAGTGTCGATGATTGCATCGGTGGCGGGAACGTTGGAGGGCGGGCGGTTGATGCGCACACGGCCATTCCGCGCGCCGCACCACAGCGCCTCTATGCCGGCGTTGGTCGGTGGCGGCCTGCGTATTCGGCCGGGCGAAGTGAGCCTTGCGCATCTCGGCGTGCTGTTTCTGGATGAGCTGCCCGAATTTCAACGTGCTGTGCTCGATAGCTTGCGGCAACCGCTCGAAACCCGGGAGGTCAGCATTGCGCGCGCGAACAGCCATGTGACATTCCCCGCCAATGTGCAGCTGGTTGCGGCCATGAACCCGTGCCGTTGCGGGCATTTGGGCGATGCCGCTTTGGCCTGCAGCCGCGCTCCGCGTTGCGCCGCCGATTATCAGGCAAAGATATCGGGACCGTTGCTGGATCGCATTGACTTGCATGTGGAGGTGCAGGCGGTGAGCGCCGCGGACCTTGTCCTGCCACCGCCCAGCGAAGGGTCGGCGGAGGTTGCGGCGCGCGTCGATGCCGCGCGCCAAGTGCAAAGCGCGCGTCTGGCGGGGACTGGCCTGCGCACCAATGCGGATTTAGACGGTGACGCGCTGACCGCCTTTGCCAGCCCCGACGCGGCTGGGCAGAAATTGCTGGCGCAAGCGGCAGAAGCAATGCGGTTATCCGCGCGCGGTTATACGCGTATCTTGCGGGTCGCCCGAACGATTGCCGACCTTGCAGGTTCGAACGATGTTGGCCGCATCCATATCGCAGAGGCGCTGAGTTATCGCAGGCAAGCGCCGCGTAACTGAGGTCAGGCTATGCAGGGTGGCAGATATCTGGCGCGCGCGCCGCGCGTTAAGAAAAAAGGTGGTGCGGATGGCGGGACTCGAACCCGCACGCCCAAAAGGACAACAGATTTTAAGTCTGTAGCGTCTACCATTCCGCCACATCCGCATGACATTGCGCAGACAGCATTACGTCCGCACGGTCAAGGGGCTTTGCAGCCCAAGCTTATTTGTTAAGCCGTTCCCGCACTTCCTTGCCGGGTTTGAAATAAGGTACGCGCTTGGAAGGAACGTCAACCGCGGCGCCGGTGCGCGGGTTGCGGCCCTTACGTGGGCTGCGGTCGCGCGTTGAAAATGCGCCAAAGCCGCGCAGTTCGACACGTCCACCGTCGGCAAGACGTTGGATGATTTGGTCGAAAAACAGATCCAAAATCTTTTCGACTTCTTCTGTTGTTAGCTCGGGGTTTTCAGCTTCCAGCTTTTTGATCAATTCTGAACGGATCATTTCATGTCCTTCACATCGGGCCCGCTGAAGTTGCAAGGCAGCTTCTCAAGCGTCTGACGTTGGTAATGGTTCCAAAGTGCCAGAAATTTACCGATATTACAACGGCGTTACCGATGTTGTTTGTCGAAACATCAAAAAACCCGCCCTTCGTGAAAAGGGCGGGTTATTGTTCCGATCAATCGGAGATGTGGATTAGCCGAAGCTTATTTCTTCACGCCCTTGAGCGCTTCACCCAAGATGTCGCCAAGCGATGCGCCGGAATCTGACGAACCATATTGCTCAACAGCTTGCTTCTCTTCAGCGAGTTGAAGCGCCTTGACGGAGAAGTTTGGCTTCTTCGAACGGTCGAAGCCAGTGATCATTGCGTCGAACTTTTGACCAACCTGGAAACGGTCTGGACGTTGCTCGTCACGGTCACGGCCAAGGTCGGCACGCTTGATGAAGCCAGTTGCGCCATCTTCACCGGCCTGCACTTCAAGTCCGCCATCGCGTACTTCAAGAACAGTAACCGTGGTGGTCGCACCCTTCTTCAGGCCGCTTGCCGAAGCAGCGCCGGCTGCCGATGGGGCACCCTTTTCAAGCTGCTTGATGCCAAGCGAAATGCGCTCTTTCTCGGCGTCGATGTCGAGGACGATTGCCTTGACGGTTTCGCCCTTGCGGTGAAGATGCAATGCTTCTTCGCCGGTGATGCCCCATGCGATGTCGGACATGTGGACCATGCCGTCAACGTCGCCGTCGAGGCCGATGAACAGACCGAATTCGGTCGCGTTCTTAACTTCGCCTTCAACGGTCGAACCAACTGGGAACTTGTCAGCAAACGATGCCCATGGATTGTCGTGCGCTTGCTTGAGACCAAGCGAAATGCGGCGCTTTTCCATGTCGATGTCGAGAACGACAACGTCGACTTCTTGGCTTGTCGAAACGATCTTGCCAGGGTGAACGTTCTTCTTTGTCCATGACATTTCCGAAACGTGGACCAAACCTTCGATACCGGCTTCGAGTTCGATGAACGCACCGTACTCGGTGATGTTCGTGACTGCACCCTTGAGCTTTGTGCCCACTGGATATTTGGCAACCGCTGCATCCCAAGGATCGCTTTCCAGCTGCTTCATGCCAAGGCTGATGCGCTGTGTGTCCTTGTTGATACGAACGATCTGAACCTTAACGGTGTCACCAATGTTGATGATTTCGCTTGGGTGGTTGATACGCTTGTAGCTGATGTCGGTGACGTGCAGCAGGCCATCGATGCCGCCCAAGTCAACGAACGCACCGTAATCGGTGATGTTCTTGACAACGCCGTCGATGATCTGACCTTCAGCGAGGTTCTGGATGAGGCCAGTGCGTTGTTCTGCGCGTGTCTCTTCCAAAATGGCGCGGCGCGAAACAACGATGTTGCCACGCTTGCGGTCCATTTTCAGGATGACGAATGGCTGCGCGATGTCCATCAAAGGAGCTACGTCGCGCACAGGGCGAACGTCGACTTGGCTGCCGGGCAAGAATGCCACTGCGCCGCCGAGGTCAACGGTGAAACCACCCTTTACACGGCCGAAGATAACGCCATCGACGCGGTTGCCAGCATCGAATTCGCCTTCAAGAACGTCCCACGCAGCTTCGCGGCGGGCACGGTCACGGCTGAGCATGGCTTCGCCGTTCATATTTTCTACGCGGTCAACGAAGACTTCAACTTCGTCGCCAACCTTCAGGTCGGCTTTTTGGCCGGGCATAGCGAATTCACGCAGCGCCACACGGCCTTCGGATTTGAGACCCACATCGATGACAGCATGGTCATTGTCGATTGCGGTTACGGTGCCTTTTACGACGCGGCCTTCAAAGCCACCGTCTGCGCCACCAAGTGATTCGTCGAGAAGTGCCGCGAAATCGTCGCGGGTCGGGTTTGGCGAAGTTGCCATAGGTTAGAGTTTCCTTACGTACTTTTTGTCCGGCCAGTCGGTTGGTTCCGACGGTCTTTGACCAGAAATGCCCTATTGCCCGAATAGCAATAAAGCGTTCAAATACAGTGCATATCAAACCAAATTACCACGTCATACTGAACTTGTTTCAGCATCCATCCATCAACTTAGACCAAGGGTCAGCGCGGCGAAATGGACCCTGAAACACGTTCAGGGTGACGGTGTGTTCTATCGATACACTCCGGCTACTTAGCTCTTGCGAAGTCGAGACTCCACCAGCGCAATCGCAGCTTGAACGGCGCCGCCTATAGTCAAATCGCCGGTATCTAGCAATAGCGCGTCTTGCGCGGGTTTTAACGGGGCATCGGCACGCCCCATGTCGCGTGCGTCGCGGGCATGAATATCGGCAAGAATATCGGCAAAGCGCACGTTGATCCCGTGCCGCTGCATTTCGTCATAACGCCGCTGCGCCCGCACCTCGGCAGGGGCGGTGACAAACAGCTTCACATCGGCGTGCGGCGCGATCACTGTCCCGATGTCCCGCCCGTCCAACAACGCACCACCGGGCTGGTTGGCAAAATCCACCTGCCGCTTGTTGAGCGCCGCGCGTACTACGGGGTGGAGCGATACACGACTGGCCAAACCGCCGACCGCTTCGGTCCGCAGAGCGGCGTCATCGAGAATGCTGTCGGGAAAATCACATCCAGCCAAGGCGTCCGCCGGATTGTCGGGGTTGCCATTGTTGATTTGCACCTGCCGACCCACCGCGCGGTACAGCAAGCCCGTGTCCAGAAACGGCAGGCCAAAATGCGCGGCCAATGCCTTTGCCAACGTACCCTTGCCTGAGGCAGTCGGCCCGTCGACGGCGATTATCATTGCGCAGCGTCCTTGTCAGCGCCCCGCGCCATCAACGCCTTGGCTATGCCAAATAGCGCAATCGCCATCCACACTACTTCAAGCACCATCGTCGGCAGGTTGAAATTCACCGTCAACGACACCGTCAGCAAGGCCGCACCAATGAAGTTTGCAGCGTTGAACCACAAGGCGTTCATCTGCGTCGTAAGATTGCTGTACGCAAAGGCAACGACGATGAAGAAGCTACCTGCAAAACCGATAAGATCGGCGGCGAAAGGGGAGATATATGCGGTCAATGTGTTTCCTGAAGATTGTGCATCATCGCCTCGAACGTCGGGAAGCTCGTGGCGATGGGGGATACATCATCGACCGTCACGGGGTGATAGCAATGCTGCCCCGCCACGGCGAAGCTCATGGCAATGCGGTGATCAAGCGCACTGTTGATGGTCGCGCCGCCCTCCAGCGGTTCGCCGCCTGTGCCTTGAATGACAAGGCCATCTTCGCGTTCTTCGACCTGCGCGCCAATGGCTTTCAGGCCGGTCGCCATCAACGCCAACCGGTCGGACTCTTTCACGCGCAGCTCGTCGAGGCCGCTGGTAATGGTCTGTCCTTGCGCCGTGGAGGCGGCGACGAAGAATACCGGAAATTCGTCGATCATGCTTGGTGCGATGTCGGGTGGCACTTCGATGCCGCGCAAAAGCGAATGGCGCGCGGTGATATCCGCCACAGGCTCGCCGCCGACTTCGCGCTCGTTGGCGTAAGTCAGGTCAGCGCCCATCGCTTCCAGCATCTTGAAAATGCCCGTGCGCGTCGGGTTCATGCCGACATGGGTCACGGTCACTTCGCTGCCGGGGGTAATGAGCGCCGCGACAATCGGGAACGCTGCTGATGAAGGGTCGCCGGGTACGTCAATCGTCTGCGGCTTCAGCTCTGCTTCGCCGACAAGCCGAATATGGCGCACGCCATCGGCATCGATTTCAACCGTCAAATCCGCACCAAAGCCGCGTAGCATCCGTTCGCTGTGGTCACGCGTGGGGACGGGTTCAATCACCTCGGTAATGCCCGGTGTATTAAGGCCGGCAAGTAACACGGCGCTTTTTACTTGGGCGGAGGCAACCGGCAGATGATAGCGGATCGGTACGGCAGGTACCAAGCCGCGGACCATCAGCGGCAACGTGCCACCGGGGCTTGCAGTGAATTCAGCGCCCATTTGGCTGAGCGGATTGATAACGCGGCCCATCGGGCGTTTCGACAGGCTGGCGTCGCCAATGAATGTCGCGGTGAGCGCGTGGCTGGCCACGAGACCCATCAACAAGCGTGTCGACGTGCCGCTATTGCCCATGTCGAGCGCGCTTGCGGGTTGCATCAGGCCGCCAACACCAACGCCGTGGACGGTCCAGCATCCTTCGCCCGTGCGTTCGATGTGTGCGCCCATGGCGCGCATCGCGGCGGCGGTCGCCAGCACGTCTTCGCCCTCGAGCAGACCGGAAATCCGGCTTTCGCCAACGGCCAATGCGCTGAGCATCAGCGACCGGTGTGAGATGGATTTGTCTCCGGGTACCTTCACTGTGCCGCGAAGCGGCCCTTGCGAACGGAAACTGGCGGGGCGGGGTTGAACGCTATGCATGACGTTTTGCGCTTTGCGGATGATGCGTGGCCAAGTCAACGACCACAGTAATTTTTGACAGCGGCGCGTCGCTGTGGCAAAGGCCGCGCCAATTGACGGTGATTCACAGATGTGCATCGCCCTTCCAAGCCAGTTTAAAAAGGATTTGAGCCCGCCATGATCAAGGCTGAATGGGGAACCAAGCGCACTTGCCCGAAATGTGGTGTTCGTTTTTACGATCTGACCAAGGACGAGCCGGTTGAATGCATTGAATGCGGCAACCAGTGGACACCTGAGCCAGTTCTGAAGTCGAAGCAGCCGCTGCCGTTTGAAGAAGCCGAAAAGAAGAAAGACGATTCGGATCTGGCTGACGATGATCTCGACATTGACGTCGATGCCGTTGACGGTGACGTATCGCCGGACAATGATGTTGACCTTGGCGGTGACGAAGATCTCGGCGTTGCTGGCACCGAAGGCGAACCAGACGACATCTAATCTTCGGACTTGAAATATATAGGAGCGCCCGCTAGTGGCGCTCCTCACCAAGGCTGCCCAACGGGCGGCCAGATGGGGCCTTAGCTCAGCTGGTAGAGCGCTACACTGGCAGTGTAGAGGTCAGGGGTTCGACTCCCCTAGGCTCCACCATTATTCGCTAAAGCTTCGGCTGGCAGGCAAGCGCGGCACGTGCGCTGATTTTTCGTAACGTAGTTTCGTCATGCTGAACCTGTTTCAGCATAACACGCGGCGTTAGCCAGTTATCCTCGAATGCAGTCACCATCGGTGAATCGAGTTCAGGATGACGAAATCGTTTTGATAGTCTAAGGTCAACATATGCATTTTCTCGACCAAGCAAAAATCTTTATCCGTTCCGGCGCCGGTGGCCCGGGAGCGGTCAGCTTTCGTCGTGAGAAATATGTCCAATATGGCGGCCCAGACGGCGGCAATGGCGGCAAGGGTGGCGATGTCATCTTTGAAGCGGTCGCTGGACTGAACACGCTTATCGATTTTCGCTATGCGCAGCATTTCAAAGCCATGCGCGGTATTCAGGGCATGGGCCGTGATCGCCACGGTGCCTATGGCGATGATTTGGTCATTCAGGTGCCTGTGGGCACACAGGTGCTGGCCGATGACGAAGAACGTTCGCTTTTGCTCGATCTGACCGAGGTGGGCCAACGCGTTGTGTTCCTGCGCGGCGGCGATGGCGGTCGCGGAAACGCATCGTATAAAAGCTCAACCAACCGTGCACCGCGGCAGCATGGCCCTGGTTGGCCGGGCGAAGAAAAATATGTCTGGCTGCGCCTGAAGCTGCTGGCCGACGCCGGACTTGTCGGCATGCCCAACGCGGGCAAATCGACCTTCATCAATCAGGTGTCCAATACCAAGGCCAAGGTTGGCGATTATCCGTTCACGACGACACGCCCGCAATTGGGTGTGGTCGACCATAAATCGCGCGAATTCGTTCTGGCGGATATTCCAGGGCTTATCGCGGGTGCAGCCGAAGGCGTTGGCATTGGCGATCGCTTTTTGGGCCACATCGAACGTTGCCGCATCCTCATTCATTTGATCGACGCGACGCAGGATGACCCCATCGCCGCTTGGCATATCGTCTGTGACGAACTGAGCGAATATGGCGCAGCGTTGGACGAAAAGCCGCAGATTGTGGCGCTCAACAAGGGCGATTTGCTTGATCCCGAATTGATGGCCGACATTGCCGAGCAATTGCAGGCAGCCGGCGCGTTGGATGTGATATCCATTTCCGGTGCGACGGGGCAGGGCGTTGATCTTGTGCTCGACCGGATCTTGGAAGCGCTGCCCGCCAAAAGCGGGATTGAAGGCGCAAAGGCCGATGGCATCACCGAGGACGGGACATGGTCGCCGATCTAAACGCCGCATTTCTGCCGACATCTTGCCCGCTGTTGGTGGTCAAGGTCGGATCGTCGCTGCTGGTGCAGCCCGACGGGAATGTGCGGCGGCAATGGTTGGAAACGCTCGTTGCGGATATCAGCGCGCGGCACAAGGCCGGGCAGCGGATCGTTATCGTCACCTCCGGCGCGATTGCATTGGGTGCGCGCCGTCTGGGTTTTGAAAAAGGCGGCCGCAGCAGCCTCGCCGATGCGCAGGCTGCGGCATCCGTTGGGCAAATTGTGCTGTCGGGCATCTGGGCCGAGTTATTGGACGCGCAGTCGCTTGCTGCGGCGCAAATGCTCGTGACGCTGGATGATCTGGAGGATCGCCGCCGCTATTTGAACATTGCCGCCACGCTGGATCGCCTTTTGGGTGCAGGGGCCGTTCCCGTCATCAATGAAAATGACAGCGTTGCGACCGAAGAAATCCGCTTTGGCGACAATGACCGGCTCGCCGCACGCGTGGCGCAGGCGGCTGGCGCGAGTGGGGTGATTTTACTGTCGGATGTCGATGGCCTGTTCGACCGCGCGCCACATTTACCGGGTGCGACGTTGTTGCCGACAATCGAAAAAATTGACGGCCATGTGCGCATCATGGTGGCGGAGGGTTCATCCTCTGGCATGGGGTCGGGCGGTATGGCGTCCAAATTGGATGCCGCCGATATTGCGACACGCGCTGGCATCGGTTTGGTCATCGCCTCCGGACTTCGCGATCACCCGCTTGCCGCGCTTGAAGCGGGTGGGCCTTCCACCTTTTTTGCACCGCGTGACGGTGGTTCTGCACGCAAAAGCTGGTTGGGCGGGCGCCTGACCGTCAAGGGGCGCATCCGCGTCGATGCTGGCGCAATTCAGGCGCTCATGTCGGGCAGCAGCTTGTTGCCTGCAGGCGCCTTGTCGGTGGAGGGTGAGTTTAAACGCGGCGACGTTATCGACATCAGCGATGACGATGGCATTGCAGTCGCGCGCGGCCTTTCCGAATATGATGCCGTCGATGCCGCCCGCATTTGCGGCCATCGCTCGAGCGAATTGGCCGATATCTTGGGCACCGTGCCCCGCTCCGTCCTTGTGCACCGCGATCAGCTGGTCCTTTTGTGAAAACAGTCGCGCTAACCGGAGCGACGGGTTTTGTCGGACGGATCACGCTGGATCGGTTGATTGCCGCTGGTTGGCATGTCCGCGCGCTGACGCGGCGGGATCAGCACAAAAAAGCCGGCGTGAGTTGGGTTCATGGCAGCCTAAATGATACGGCAAGCCTCAGCGAATTGTGCACCGGCGCCGATGCTGTCTTGCATGTCGCAGGCGTCGTCAACGCGCCTGATGCTGCGGGTTTCGAAAGCGGCAATGTTACCGGCACAGCCCATATCCTCGCCGCTGCCCAATTGGCTGGTATCAGCCGTTTTGTATGCGTCTCCTCGCTTGCTGCGCGCCATCCGGAGCTTTCGATGTACGGCGCGAGCAAGGCCACAGCCGAAGCGCTTGTGCGCACATCATCGCTCGACTGGACCGTCATTCGTCCGCCCGGTGTGTACGGCCCCGGCGACACCGAAATGTTCGATATGTTCCGTATCGCCGCCAAAGGATGGGCCTTGCTACCGCCGCGGGGAAAGGTGTCGGTCATTCATGTCGATGATCTGGCCCGCTTGCTGGTGATTTTGCTGTCGGCGGATAATGTGTCGAAATGCGTGTTTGAGGCAGATGACGGAACCGCAGGCGGGTGGAGCCACGCCGGTTTTGCCAAGGCCATCGGTGCGGCGGTTGGGCGCGATGTCATAACGGTGCATGCGCCTGCATTCCTGCTGAAAATGGCCGGATGGGCCGACCGTGCGGTGCGCGGTGCAAAGGCGAAACTGACGCCCGATCGCGCCAATTATCTGGCGCATCCCGACTGGACAATCAATCGCGATGCTGCGCCAGAACCCCAGCTTTGGCAGCCGGAAATAGCAACACCCAAGGGATTGAAAGACACCGCAAGCTGGTATCGCGCACAAGGGTGGATGTAGGCGCATGGCTTTGCCCTCATACCGCCTTATTCGCTTGCCATAGCGCGCCCATATGGCGCATTGCCCGTCCCATAATTTGAGGATTTACGTATGACTGACCGCAGTGAAATGTTTGATCGCCTAAAGGGCCTGATTGAGCCTTTTAACAAAAAAGGTGTCGAGGTTGGTGAGACCACCACTTTTGCAGGTGATTTGGAATGGGACAGCCTGACCGTCATGGATTTTGTCGCTGAAGTCGAAGACAGCTTTGACATCATCATCAGCATGAATTTACAGGCTGAAATCGAAAATGTCGGCCAACTGGTCGATGCGGTTACCAAGCTGACCGCAGCCTAATTCAAACGGACGCCTGATTTTAACGGAAGACGTGCATGACTGACTTATTCTCCAAATTTGATGCCCTGATTGCGCAACGTGAAGGCTTGCTCGCCACGGGCGTAAAAGACCCGTTCAGCCTTGTGATGGAAGAGGTGAAATCGCCGACCGTTGCCGTCGTGAATGGCAAGGAAACCATCTTGCTTGGCACCTATAATTATATGGGCATGACCTTTGACGATGATGTCATCGCCGCGGGCAAGCAGGCGTTGGACGAATTTGGCGCAGGCACGACCGGCAGCCGCGTTTTGAACGGCACATTTCAGGGCCACAAGGAATGCGAAGACGCGTTGAAAGAATTCTACGGAATGGACCATGCGATGGTCTTTTCCACGGGCTATCAGGCGAACCTGGGCATCATCAGCACGATTGCGGGCAAGGGCGATTATATCATTCTGGATATCGATAGCCATGCGTCGATCTATGACGGCTGCAAAATGGGCGATGCCGAAATCGTCGCCTTCCGCCATAATGACGTCGAAGCGCTAGAAAAACGGTTGAAGCGCCTGCCCGCCGATGCGGGCAAGCTTGTCGTGCTTGAAGGTGTCTATTCGATGCTGGGCGATGTTGCGCCGCTCAAGGAAATGATCCGCGTTTCGAAAGAAGCAGGCGCGATGATCCTTGTCGACGAAGCGCATTCGATGGGCTTTATCGGCGAGAATGGCCGCGGCGTGGCCGAAGAGCAGGGCGTGTTGGACGATGTCGATTTCGTCATCGGCACCTTCTCCAAATCGGTCGGCACAGTCGGCGGCTTCTGCGTGTCCAACCATCCCAAATTTGAAATCATGCGGCTTGTCTGCCGCCCTTATGTGTTCACGGCGTCATTGCCGCCAGCGGTCGTCGCATGTTCGGCGGCGAGCATTCGCAAGTTGATGCACAATGGCAACAAGCGTGCGCATTTGTGGGAAAACTCCAGAAATCTGCACCAGGGCCTACGCGATCTGGGTTTCAAACTCGGCACGCCTGATGCGCAAAGCGCCATCATCGCGGTGATCATGCCCGATTTGGAAAAAGGCGCGATGATGTGGGCTGCGCTTCTTGAGAATGGCCTATATGTAAACCTCGCCCGTCCGCCTGCGACACCCGCCGGGATGACATTGCTGCGCTGTTCCCTGTGTGCCGAACATAGCAGCGAACAGGTTGCCGATATCCTCAGCCGCTTCGAACGCGCGGGCAAGGCCGTCGGGATCATTTGACGCCACCCCATGAACAGGCTTGACCGCAACGCACGCTTATTGGCGACTGGCTTTGCGGCAATGGCCGGCATGGTGGATGCCATCGGATTTATGGCGAGCGGCGGGTTTTTCCTGTCGTTCATGAGCGGTAACTCGACGCGCCTTAGCGTCGGGATCGTTGAAAGCGCGCCTTATATCGGCTTGGTTGCAGCGCTGCTGGCTAGCTTTGTCGGCGGCGTTGTCGCCGGGTCGCTGGTTGGCCGCCAAACGACATTTGGCCCGCATCATCGGCAGGCGATTATCCTGACCGGCATTTCACTTTTGCTGTTCGCCGCGCCTTTTGTGGCTGACGCCGGATTTTTGCCACTCGCTTTGTGCTTTGCGGCCTTTTGCATGGGGATGGAAAATACGCTGTTTGAACGCGAAGGATCGGTGTCGTTCGGCTTGACCTATATGACCGGTGCGCTCGTCAAGATCGGGCAAGGCCTTGCGACGTTGATCAGCGGTGGCGCGCGTCTGGAGTGGGTGCCCTATTTGCTGCTTTGGCTGGGTTTGGCCAGCGGCGCGATGATTGGTGCGCTGATGTTTGGCGCGTTCGGGCTTAAAAGCCTGTGGCTGCCCGCCGCATATGCAGGGGTTTTTGCTCTGGCGCTTTTCGTTCCGCGCAAAAATACGTTCTAACGCACGGCGCCTTTTGCCAAAAGCTTGGGCACCAGAAACAATGCCGCGATTAACGGCCATTTGCGCTGCCACGGACGCACTATGATGTGCGTGCCGGCGTGGCGGTTTATTTTCCACGCCAGATAATCAATGCCACCCGCATAAGTGAACGCCGCCTTTGCCAGCCGCGCAACGGTCAGCAATTTTCCGCGTCGACGTAAGGCGGGCCAGCGGCGTTTTTCTTGAACGATATGGCCATCGGGGTCAGGCATGATCACTATTTTGTCGCCGCGCACTTCATGTGCGATCGTTATGTGCTGCAATGCCGCCCGGCCAAAGCGGACATAGCGATCGGGGTCGAATGAAATCACCGAAGATGGCCGGTCCTTGCGTTCCGCACGCAGCTCCGCGCCATAGGTCATCTGGAATCCCGACTGCCAAAGGTCGAGCACATTGGCTTCGCGCTCGGCAAATGCCAGTGCTGCATTCAGCAAGGTCGGGGCGGCACCGGATATCGCGAGAACCGCAGACTGCCGTGCATCTTCATCAGCGCACCAGACAAGCCGCGATGGCTGGGCAAAGCGCGCCCAGACCGACACCGCAGACGCCGCCGGGCGGTTGAGGTGGTGAAAATCCGCTTCGCTTAAAATAGCCACCTTGGCGACCAGATCGCCATGTTGAAACGGAAATACATTGGGTGGCAGGCGGCGGTTCCATGTGGCAAGCCAACCGCGTCCATAAGCGGATTGGTAATCGGACACGATGAGGTAGAAATCCAACATCTCGCCCTCAAGCTGTTCCGACCGCAGGCACGATCCGTAGAACAGAACGGCGCGCGCTGCCGTGCCGTATTGTGCGGCGATATGCGCAGCGAAGTCGCTTGCGCCCTGTTGCGCGGGTACGGCCAATTCCTCGGCCACAAGCTGGGTCAGCGAAAGCATATATGCGCCTTAGCCGTTTCCGTTGCCGCTTGTTAAGCAGCGAGTTTCAGGAAAGGGACGGGCGGGGTTGACCGAAGCACGATCGGACTACCGCGATACGCCTCGAACACTTCGCCATCCAAGACGACGCTGCTGCGTTCGCTATCGATGCGGATGACATCGCCTTGCTGGAAATGGACGCCGCTTGTGGGCGTATGGCCCAATTTGCCGCGCAGTGATGCCGCGATCATTTTCAGCATCGCCCATGGCGTTTGGTCGACGGCCATAAACTTCATCAAACCACGCTGTTTGGTTTTTCCGGCCTGTCCGCCAAGCAACAGCTTTTCCAGCGTGGTGACGATCAGAATCGAAAATGTGCCCTGCAATTCGCCGTTGCGGATAAACGATATGCTGACGGGCTTTGATCGTTCCGGCAGGAAACTTGCCTTCACGCGGACAAAGGCTGAAAACATAACGGCGATGAACGTCAGGAAATGGCTTAAGCCATTGGGCAATCCCAACGGATAGATTTTGTGGCGGCAATATAGGATCGTTTCGGCAAGGCCTGCGCCGCCCAAGAACATGCCAAGAACCGGACGCGCGCCTTCGCTGCCATCGCTTAACGCAATCAGTTCGCGGACAACAATATGTTCGGAAAGATCGCCCTTTGCGACGTCGATAATACGCGCCAGCGCCTCCAACGGGTCACCTTCAGCACCCAAATCGAGCGCAATCAGGTTGGTCTTGCCATTGGGCAGCACCGCGACGGGCGGCGGCGACCCTTCAAAATGTCCACCATGGTATAGTTCGGTCAAAGCGGACTGCACGGTGCCATCGCCGCCATTGATGACGAGCACCTTTGGCTTCACGCGGGCAATCATTTCCAGCGCTTTGGCGATCTGCCCAATTTCTTCGACTTCGTAATGGAATATATCAGGATTTTTCGCGCAATAGTTTCGAACCGCCGGCAACAACGACCTGTTGCCGGTTGAATTGGGGTTCGAAAGGAGCGCGACTAAAGCCAAATCATTACCTTCACATATATTTCAGGTTGATGGTGATCCGCGTGACGCCGGGGCCCGCGTCGAATGCGACTTTGCTGACCGACGGCTTGCCCAAATTCAATATGCTCACGCTGGGGTTGTTGGAAAAACCGCCGCCATCCTGCGTGAAGTCTGTTTTGCCATTTCCGTTTCGGTCATGGCGCACAGCGATGCCATATTTCCCTTCGGAAGGGACAGGCATGCAAAAGCTCATATTTCCTGCGCTCGCCCGGCTTTCGATGCGGTGCAGCCAGCGGCCTTTGGCCAGCCAAGATCCAGGCGTTGCTGCATAAGACTGCACGCGCACATTGCCTCTCGCTTCTTTCACGCCCTGCACGTTCACCAGCACAGCGGGGCCTTTGCCTGCGGCGCAGCGCGACAAATCATTGCTTATTTCCTGGCCTGCAGCAGCGGTGCCCGATACGAGCGCCAATGCTGTGACAGATATAAGAACCAAATATGTATGCATCTCAAAACTCCTGGAACAGCAAATCCAGTATCACTTCACAAGGATACCATCGATATATTGCCCCTGAACCTGTAAGCGTCTATCGGGTCAGTTTGCGGCCAAATTAGGGTGACAGGGCGACCATAAGTTGAAATTTCTTACTGCCACCGACCGATATATCTTCCGGCTTGTGATGTTGCCGTTGCTGGCGACGCTCGCAATCGCGGCATCATTGTTGCTGCTGGACAAGATGTTGACCTTGTTTGACTTCGTCGCCGCAGAGGGCGGACCAGTCAGCGTGGTTTGGCGCATGCTCGCCAATTTGATGCCGGAATATCTGTCGCTCGGAATCCCTATCGGGCTATTGCTCGGCATATTGCTGGCGTTCCGCAAGCTCGCGACATCGTCCGAACTCGACATTTTTCGGGCGGTGGGGATGAGTTACTTCCGGCTGCTGCGCGTACCATTCTTGCTGGCAATCGCGCTTGCCGCCGTCAACTTTGCCATTGTCGGATTTGTTCAGCCCAGCGCACGCTATCTATATGAAGAACTCCGGTTCGAGCTGCGTTCGGGCGCCTTTGGGGCAAAGGTCCGGGTCGGCGAATTCAATAATGTCGGCAAGAATTTGACCGTGCGCATCGATGAAAGCCGGAACAATGGCAACGCCCTGTCTGGCATGTTTGTGTACGCGCAGGGCAATAAAGGACAGTCGATTGCCGTTACGGCGGAAAAGGGGCAGTTTTTGCGCACCGATGATCCGGACACAATATTGCTGCGATTGGAAAAGGGCACGCTGGTGCACGACGCGCCCAATTATAAATCACCCCGCGTACTTAGCTTTACCAGCCATGATGTCCCCATCCCGCTGCCGCAGATCGAAAGTTTTCGGTCGCGTGGCGGCAAAGACCGCGAATATCTGATTACCGAATTGGTACAGATCGGAAATGATACGCAAAGGCCGCAGCTGGACCGCGACAGTGCATGGGCTAATTTCCATTTCCGCCTTGTTGAAGTGGCGATGATGCTCCTACTGCCATTGCTTGCATTGGCGCTGGCGATACCGCCGAAACGGTCGACATCCGCGCTTGGCGTCTTTTTATCGATCGTGATGGTCGTGACCTATCATAAGATAAACGAATATGCCGAAAGCGTCGGCGCAATGGGTATAGTTGACCCGGTTATCGCATTGTGGGCGCCATTTGTGCTGTTCGCCGCGTTGATCATCTGGATGTATCATGTGATCGCGCATGTGCCCGGCGGTCAGCCCATCGGCGCACTTGAAGTCTTCGCGACGAAGGCCGGTAAATGGTTCAAGAAACTGTTCCGCTGGGGCCGGAAATCGCGGCTGGCCACCATTGGCATGTCTGTGCCGCAAGAGGGGTCATAACCCATGCATTTCTTCCCCTCGCGCAACATTACAATGTACATGGCCCGGCTCTTTGTCGTGCGCAGCTTTGCTGTGTTGATGATGCTTGTGCTGGTGTTGATGACGCTCGATCTGCTGGGAGAAAGTGGCAAGATATTGGCGGTCCCCGGAAATGATCAGGGTGATGTGTTGCGCTATGTGACGATGCGCGCACCGCAAATTATTGCCAGATTTCTGCCCTTCTCGGTGCTGTTGGGGACATTAATCACCTTCGCGACCCTCAGCCAGAACAGCGAAGTGGTGGCGATGAAGGCGGCGGGATTGTCGGCGCACCAAATTCTTGCGCCCATGTTTGTCGCCAGCTTGGGCGTCGCGCTTATTTCGTTCGCCTTTAACGACGTTGTCGTCGCCCCGAATACCCAAAAGCTTAAGGTTTGGAAGGACGCCGAATATGGCGCGATAGCCCCCGATGGTGACCCGCGCAACAATGTGTGGGTCCGCGAAGGCGGCGACCTTATCAATGCAAGCAGGGTGCTAGGATCGGGCGACAATATCGTCCTCGATAATGTCCGCATCTATTTGCGCGCCAATGGCGGTTTGCGTCAGGTCATTACGGCACCGAATGCCCGTTATGTTGACAATGCATGGCTGCTTGAAAATGCCGAAACATTTGATGTCGCGACCACCGAACAGAAGAAGATCAGCAATCTCGTCATCGGCAAAGGCATTACGCCCGATCGGTTCAACGTCGTTAAGGTTGACGGGGACAGCCTTGGCTTCTTGCCGTTGATGCGCGCCATTGACGATCTGCGTGCCGCCGGTCGCCGCACCGATAATCTTGAAGGCATATTGTGGCACAAGCTGGCAGGGCCTTTGTCGACCTTGTTAATGCCCTTGCTGGCTGCGGTCGCGGCCTTTGGGCTTGCCCGCTCGGGCGCTTTGTTCGTGCGCGCGGTGCTGGGCATGGCGCTTGGCTTTACCTATTTCGTTGCGGATAACTTTGCCTTGGCGATGGGCAATCTGGGCGCCTATCCGCCCTGGATTGCCGCATGGGGGCCGTTTTTGCTCTTTTTACTCATCGGCGAAACGGTGCTCATCCGCACCGAAGAATGAGCCTGCGGATCAGGCGGCTTTGGGCACATAAAAATGCGTTTCGGGAATTCACTATGACAGACATCATCATTCGGCCGGTTGTAACCAAGGCAGACAAACGCGCCTTTATTGACCTGCCGTTCCGGCTTTATGCCAATGATCCCAACTGGGTTCCGCCATTGAAAAGCGATGTGATGGCGACGATTACACCGGGCAAGAACCCATGGTTCGAACATGGAGAGGCGCAGCTTTTCCTCGCGGAAAAGGACGGGAAAGTTGTTGGCCGGATCTCCGCACATTTGGATTTTCTCGCGCTGAAACAGCCGCCAGAGCAAGGCATGGGCCCCGGCGTCGGCAATTGGGGATTTTTTGAGGCGGAAGATGAAGCCACCGGAAAGCTGCTGATTGCGACGGCTGAAGATTGGCTGCGCAGCAAAAACATGGTGCGCTCGCTCGGGCCGTTAAGCCTGTCCATCTGGGAAGAGCCCGGCGTGTTGATTGATGGCCATGACCATCCATCCACCGTGCTGATGGGCTATCATAACGCGGCCTATGGCGGGTGGATTGAGGCTGCGGGCTACGCCGGTGTCAAAGATCTCTACACCTATCAAATCCCGATTGATGTGCCGTTTCCGCCGCTGGTGGAACGCATTGTCGCGTCGGGCGAGCGCAACGAACGCATCGTCATTCGTAAAGTGAACAAGGATAATTTTGACGCGGAAGCGGCGTTAATCCTGTCCATATTGAACGACGCGTGGAGCGGGAATTGGGGTTTCGTGCCCATCACCGATGCCGAGGTCGCGCACACCGGAAAGCAGTTAAAGCCGATCGTCTTTAACGACCTGATCCGGATTGCGGAGGTCGATGGCGAACCCGTCGCCTTCATGATGACATGGCCCGACATCAACGAAAAAATCGGTCAATTTGGGGGCAGCCTGTTCCCGTTCAACTGGGCAAAGCTTTTGTGGTGGCTGCGCGCGCCAAAGGTCAGCACGATGCGCGTGCCGTTGATGGGCGTGATGAAAAAACTGCAGTCGACCCGCATGGCAAGCCAATTGGCGTTCATGATGGTCTCGCTCATTCGCGACGCATCCACCAGCCAATATGGCGCAAGCCGCGGTGAATTTGGCTGGGTCCTTGATGACAATGGCCCGATGCGTTCGGTGGGTGAGGCGATTAACGGCAAAATCAACAAGGTGTACCGCATTTACGAAAAGCAGCTTTGACCGCGAAGGCCATGTCGCGCCCGCCCGCCGTTTCACATTTGATTGGCCAATTTAACGCGTGATGGCTTCGCCGATAGAGGCGTAGATCATCACCACGGCAAAGGATGCGATCATGCCGGTGAACAAGGCGACGACGGGAATTTGCAAAACGTCCATATCAGGCTCCTATATTGAGGAGGCCACTATGCACCGCGCAATCAGGTCATGCTTTGATCTAAGTCAAATGGCCGACAATCGCGCCCATCGGCAACGGCCCATAAATATGCGGGAACAGCGCACCGCCGCGGGATTCCTCCCAGACGATGGTCTCACCCAGATAGGCCAAGTTCACTTCGGCGATCACAAGGCCGTCTTGCCCCGCAAAATGCTTGTCGAGCGTGCCCTGCAGCTGATCCTTGGCCGACAAATGAATATAGCCATCGGCCAGATCGACCGGCGCGCCGTGAAAGACGCCGTCGGCTTCAAACTGCGCCCATTGCGCGGCGGTGAATATTTTGAAGGCGGTTTTGGGATGGCGGTTTTCGGACATAGGCCGCCCATGCCGAAAAGCAGGGGTGGACGCAAGCCGCGTGCCTACGTCGTCTCCCCCTACTTCGTCATGCTCCCCTACCGTCACCCTGAACTTGTTTGTGCTTTGCACGCCTCCGGCTCCAGGGTCTTAATTATCGACGTTGAAAAGTAAGATGCTGAAACAAGTTCAGCATGACGAAGTGGGGGGGCAAAAAAACCATTTTCCTACACGAACCTATATGGTTCATAATCGCCTCCGTTTTTTCAAATGGAGCCTATTATGCGTAACAAAGTCCCCGTCCCCCGCGAAAACCGTCCGCCTTTGCCTGATTTCACCCCCGTGCCACTGCGATACCGCCATGATGGTTGGACGCCGGAGCGGCAGCGCGGCTTTATTGAGGCGTTGGCCGACACCGGCTGCGTCACGCGTGCGACGGCCATCGTCAACATGTCGTTGGAGGGCGCCTATTATCTGCGCCGGCAAAAGGGCGCGGAGGAGTTTCGCGCCGCGTGGAATGCCGCGCTCGATTTCGGGGTGCAGAAGTTAAAGGACATCGCCTTTGAACGGGCGATTGAGGGGGAGATGATCCCCGTCTTTGAAAAGGGCAAGTTGATGGGGTACCGGCGCAAACGCAACGACCGGCTGCTGATGTTCTGCCTGCGCCATTATGGGCAGGATGCGAACGGCAAACGCACCACGATCAACTATTTCAGCAGCCGGGCCCAAGCGGGGTCAGCCAACGGAGAGGCAAGCGGAGGCGCAGGCGGCAGCATCGCGGCGGCAGAGGCCAGCACCACCACCGTGCGCACCGTGATCAACGGCAATGGCACCGCCGCCGACATCAACGACGCGGCCCGCGCGCTGGAAAATTTTGAAGGCATCGCGCTGGACGCAGAGGCACAGGCCGCGATCACCGCCGCGTTGGAGGCATGCGCCGCCCGCTACCGCGCCGCGGGGGAGATTATTGACGAAGGCGGCGATGATGCAATCGCAATGATGGTCGATGATCCCGACCAAATTTATGTCCCGACGGGCAAAAACACCTCCCCCTATCACGGCGAATTGGTTCTGCCCGACATGGTGACCGAATTTGTGCCGTTTCAGGAAGGGGAATCGCACTGGACCAATGCCGGGGCAGAGCTACCCTATTGGGCGCAACCAGACGCGCTAAAGAAGCTGGAGGCGCCAACGGACGAGGTGCCAAAACGCAAGCGCAAGTCGAATTGGAAACGCAAGGCGAAGGCGACGGAGACGGAGACGGAGACCTAAACTACCCCGCCAGCATCCAACCCCCCACCAGCGCGAGGGCCAAGCCGTGCAGTATCGCGGTCTGGTGCAGGTGGCTGGAAAAGGGTTGCTTGCGCGTTTTATGCCGGAACAATGCACGGCCGGCATAAGCGCCGATGGTACCCCCCAAAAACGCCCAAGCCAGCAACGTCCCTTCGGACACCCGCCAAGTCCCTTGCGCCGCACGGATCTTGTCAAAACCGAACAGCATGAACGTCCACAGATTGACCAGCGCAAACAGGCCAAGGGCATTGGGGAGGGTGAGGAGGGTAGGGAGGGTCATGTGTGGTGTGTTGGCGGGTTAGTGGGTTTTGGTAGCCGGTATATGGTTCACACGCCCACGAAGGTCGGCAAGACCACGGGTGTGGCGGGTTTGTCGAAATAAACATTGAATCCGACACTGATCGACTTGGTCGTTACGATGATCAAGAGACAATTGTTGCAAGTTTTGCCTTCAATTGAGCAATCTCATTAATTGCTTTTTGGGCGACAGTTTGAGCGGATGCGGCTGACGCGATGGCTGAGCTCGCATTAGTTTGCGAACTACTGAGCGCCATCACAAATTGTGGATCTTTCATTAGTTGATCAATAAGGTCGGCATAATTCATAGTTGCTAGATCACCTTGCCCTTGGATCCTGGGCGCTGGAGAGCTCCTTTGAGCAGACGCCATCGCATTTGCGACTGCGATGCTCGATTGAAGCGCCATGATCACTGGAGAAGATCCAATTTCAGCAAAAATTTTCTGCCGAACCTGATTATACTGCATCGTCGCTAGCTCACCTTGCCCAAATATTCCAGGCGCGATTGCGACTTGCGCTGAGATGGCTATCGCTTGAGTGCTCGCGATCATTGATCGGGTCACTGCCAGCGTCGACTCAAATGATTTTATCATTTCCTCAATCGGCCTCCCCCTCACTAAATCAATAATCTGTTCCGGCTGGAGCGGTTGAGAGGACGTCCCTATCCGAATATATGGAATATCATGAGCCATGTAGAACGGAGCAGTGCCATTAGCCGTTTCGACTGCGACTAGCTGTCTTTCATCGAGACTTATGACACGAATATCTATAGCGGGTGCGGGCACTATATGCTCGTAAATCCATCTTTCGACCTTGTCTCGAACGACTTTCGCATCCGTCAGACCAAAGATCGTCCGATCATCGGCTACTCCAATTAACAGCATGCCTCCTTCGCCGGTGGCGAAGGCAGCAATTTCTTTGCAGATTGCTTTTGGTTCTTTGGCCATTTTCTTGAACTCAACAGTTGAGCACTCGCCCTGCTCAATCGCAGATCGCACGGTAATTTCGTCCACAAAAAGCTCCGATACTATTGTTGAGAATTTTATTAAGATTTGTGGCAGCTAAAGAGCGTCGGCAATTCGGAGGCCTATTTAATGAGCTAAATGACCAACCTTAGTTAGCCTCCGATCTTCGTTGGAAGCGCAGGTTTTGAATTAGTTGAGCCAATGATGTGAAGCGTTTAAGTGAATTTAGCTGGTACGGCGTTCCTAAGCAGCGGTACCTAGCTTCTCTACGTTTAATAAATCTCTGATAGGAATTTCTCTAAAGGCACTTCGTGGCACTGACATATTTGTGATTTGCTGACGCAATTCGTCAGGCGACTTGTTAAAGAGAATAACCTTAAGCTTGTCATAAACGCGGGTCGAAGTTGCTCGGGCAAAGGTCGGCAGCGCCCCGTATGCGTCGCTAAGATAGATCGATGAATCGGGATACCAAGAGTCTTTCGGTGATAAGCTAGCTCTGACAAACAAAGTTAGGTCTGCTTCCATAAAATAATTAAATGCCACGGATGAATGCTCGTGATGCTCCGCCAGAAGGTCGGCATGCAAAGACAGCCGATTCAACTTCATGTTAGAGTTTCTGGCTTCTAAGCTCTGCAAGTATGGCTTGAACTTGGAATATGAAACCGCATCGCCAGTATTTTGGTTGTCTCTGGGTTTGAAAAAAGGCGTTGAAAGTACATCTGCCGCCATAGCAAACGACCGCTCTCTCATCGCGATCGCCACAAAGCTGACAAAGGCGTTGTGGCCGAAAAACTGATAAGCATCGTTATCCCAACGCGTGAATTGCGAGTTCATGGGACGATAATCCCACAGGCTGAATATTTTTTCGAAAAAACTATGAACTGTATCAATAGATCTTTGATCGCCAGATCTAACCAAGTCGGACAACGCGAGATTAAGATTTTCTAAAACCGGAAATGTCGCTTTGATCCCCTCATATGCGGCATTTTCTGGGTGCTCTTCCTCAATTAGGTTGCGGATAAAAGAGGGAGCATCATCAGCGATAAATGTGAGTAGTTCCGATGCTTTGGCTGTAAGTTGATCTGACGGAAGATTTGTTTGGCTAGGGCGACGTGTTGCGCGAACTATCGAAGAGCCTGCCGCATAAGTCGTTTCTAAAAATTTAGGAGGCTCGCCGATTGGCGGAAGTGCGTGGAACGGTTTTCCATGAATCCATCGTAATAGCTTATCGTAATTTACGGCTTCAGCGTCATCTGATGACATGTTAAAATAAAGTCGAGTAGCCATATAGTGAGGAAGAAAAGGTTTCCCCTCGGAATTTAGCTCCTTCACGACAGCCGCGAATTTATTTTGGTCAGTTTTATTGTAGACCGAAGCGGACACAATTTGTGCTTCCGTACCTACCCCACCCGTTCTAGAATTGGCGCGTTCTACATAGGCTTCATCGCAGATCAAGAGTACCTTGATCACTGCAGGGTCGCTTACCATTTGCTCCATAAAGACGAGTGTATCTTGCCCTTCTTCGAGATGCCACTTGTCTAGAATTACATCAACCCCATCGCTACGTAACGATGTGGCAAACTGCAGCACCCACTCCTCATGGTCAGGTGAAGTCCATCTATATGAAATGAATATTTTGGGGTAGGCTGCTGCTCGGTTAGACACAATTTACTCCACAGAAACCCCTGCTTGTTCGAACATATCCGCGCCGTCATTTGGACTGCCGGCTATGCTTCAACCATATTGTCAACAAATGTGAAGTCAATCGGAGGGGATAAGATTTTACAACCTTACCAGTGACATAAAACGTAACGCCTCACGCCGCTGCTGGACGCGCGCATGTGCGGCGATCGGCGTCGGGCGCCGTCGCTTCGTTTATGTCTATCTATGGAATATATGGGTCGCGGTCGTCAGGTGGAAACGGGGTGGTCTCCATCCTGACGACAGGCGACGGGGGGCGGATTATTCCGCGGCGACCCCGGCTTGTTCGAACATATCGACGCCGTCATTTTCGGCGACGGGCTCAATGCCGATGATCTTTTTCTTACGATTGTCGAAGCTGTCCCACACTTGGCCCCAATCGCCGCGTGTCGACGCCTTGCTGTACTCGGTCGCGCGGGTTTCGAAGAAGTTGGCGTGCTCGACGCCGTTCAACAATGGCGCGAGCCATGGCAGCGGGTGGTCTTCGACCATGTAGATCGCGGGCAGGCCCAGCTGGCCCAAACGCCAATCGGCGATGTAGCGGATGTAGCGTTTGATTTCCTTGGCGGTCATGCCGGGGACGGGGCCCATTTCGAACGCAAGGTCGATGAACGCGTCTTCCAAACGGACAACCTTTTGGCAGCAATCGATAATGTCTTCCTTCACCGACTTGGTAAGGCAGCCGCGCTCTGCACAAAATGCGTGGAACAGCTTGGTAATGCCTTCGCAGTGCAGCGATTCGTCGCGGACCGACCAGGATACGATTTGCCCCATGCCCTTCATCTTGTTGAAGCGCGGGAAGTTCATCAGCATCGCGAAGGATGCGAACAGTTGCAGCCCTTCGGTAAAGCCGCCGAACATCGCCAATGTGCGGGCAATGTCTTCGTCGGTGTCGACGCCGAATTGGTGGATATAATCAACCTTCGCCGCCATTTCTTCATATTCGAGGAAGGCCGAATATTCGGACTCGGGCATGCCGATGGTGTCGAGCAAGTGGCTATATGCCGCGACGTGGACGGTTTCCATGTTGGAAAACGCGGTCAGCATCATCTTCACTTCGGTCGGTTTGAACACGCGGCCGTAATTTTCGTGGTAGCAATTCTGCACCTCGATATCGGCTTGGGTGAAGAAGCGGAAGATTTGCGTGAGCAGGTTGCGTTCGTGGTCCGAAAGCTTCTGCGCCCAATCGCGGCAATCTTCGCCCAAGGGCACTTCTTCGGGCAGCCAATGGATCTGCTGTTGGCGTTTCCAAAAGTCATAGGCCCAAGGATATTCAAAAGGCTTATAGCTATTGCGTGCTTGTAACAATGACATGTCGGTTTCCTTGGGTCTTTAACTGTTCAATACGGTCGGTCGTGTCCCTTTTGCCTTATTGGCAGGCGAGGCACTCTTCATAATCGGTTTGCGCGGCAAGCTCCATCACGGGCAGTTCGGCGGTGTTGTCCGCCTCCACCCCGCCGGCAAAGCCAGCGCGCTGGATGCTCTTCGAACGCAGATAATATAGCGACTTCACGCCCAATTCCCATGCGCGGAAGTGGAGCATGAGAAGGTCCCATTTTTCCACATCGGCGGGGATGTACAGGTTCAGCGATGTCGCCTGATCGATATAAGGTGTGCGGTCTGCGGCCAGTTCGATCAACCAACGCTGGTCGATTTCAAAGCTGGTCTTGAACGTGTCCTTCTCCTCAGCCGTCAAGAAGTCGAGATGTTGGACAGAGCCGCCCTTTTCAAGGATGCTGTTCCACACATTGGTCGAATCCTTCGCCTTTTCCTGCAGCAGCTTTTCCAGATACGGATTCTTCACGATGAAGCTGCCCGAAAGCGTCTTGTGCGTGTAAATATTCGCCGGAATCGGCTCAATACACGCGCTGGTGCCGCCGCAAATGATCGAAATCGACGCGGTCGGCGCAATCGCCATTTTGCAGGAAAAGCGCTCCATAACGCCCATTTCCTCAGCATCAGGGCAGGCCCCCCGCTCATTGGCCAGCATCATCGACGCCTCATCAACCTGCGCCCGGATATGTTTGAAGAACTTCATGTTCCAAGATTTGGCAAGCGCGCTTTCAAAGCCAACGCCGCGTGACTGCAGGAAGCTGTGATAGCCCATGACGCCCAAACCAACCGAACGTTCGCGACCTGCCGAATATTTGGCACGCGACATTTCGTCCGGCGCGCGGTCGATAAAGTCCTGAAGCACGTTGTCGAGCATACGCATGACGTCTTCGATGAAGAGCTTGTCGCCGTTCCACTCATCCCAAGTTTCGAGATTGAGCGACGACAGACAGCAGACCGCAGTCCGGTCATTACCCAAATGGTCGCGACCCGTGGGCAAAGTGATTTCGCTGCAAAGATTGGACGTCGACACTTTCAGCCCAAGATCGCGGTGATGCTTGGGCATCGTGTTGTTCACGGTGTCGCTGAAGATGATATACGGCTCGCCCGTGGCAAGGCGGGTTTCCACCAGCTTTTGGAACAGCGAACGCGCATCAACCGTGCTGCGCACTTCGCCGGTTTTGGGCGAACGCAGGTTGAATTCTTCACCAGCGCGGACGGCTTCCATGAATTCGTCCGACAGCAACACGCCATGGTGCAAGTTCAGTGCCTTGCGATTGAAGTCGCCCGATGGCTTGCGGATTTCAAGGAACTCTTCGATTTCAGGATGGCTGACATCGAGATAGCACGCGGCCGAACCACGACGCAGCGAACCTTGCGAGATGGCGAGGGTAAGGCTGTCCATAACGCGGACAAACGGGATGATGCCGCTGGTCTTGCCGTTGAGGCCCACAGGTTCGCCGATGCCGCGCACATTGCCCCAATAGGTACCAATGCCGCCGCCGCGTGATGCGAGCCAGACGTTTTCGTTCCATGTGTTGACGATGCCTTCCAAGCTGTCGTCGACGCTGTTCAGATAGCAGCTGATAGGCAGACCACGTCCCGTTCCGCCGTTTGACAGCACTGGCGTTGCCGGCATGAACCAAAGGCGCGAGATATAGTCATAGAGCCGCTGGGCATGATCCTGATCATCCGCATATGCCGACGCGACGCGGGCAAACAGGTCCTGATAGCTTTCGCCCGGCAACAAATAACGGTCCTGCAGCGTGTCCTTGCCAAATTCAGTCAGCAGGGCGTCGCGCGACGAATCCGTCACAACGTTGAAACGGCGCTCGTCAACGGATTTGCTCGACGCTGCTTTCTTATCATCAGCCGGCTTGGCCTCGGCCTCAACCTTCACAGCTTCGGTAGCAACTTTTTCAAGCATATCAGTCATCATTGCGGTCATATCGTCGGCCCCTTGGCCTGCATCCCTGAAATCCATTTAACCCGTTGCTCCATTCATTGCGGCGACCCGAAACTGGATGCCGGTTTCCCGGCGGCCAGCGACCAGTTCAAATATCTGTCGGGAACGCGTGTTCCCATATTGTTCGACTCAGGGCGCGAAACTCCCTGTTAGCATTTTTTGACCACGTCAGGGGTTATATTTTCACTTGTCCCCAGCTTATCGACGGGAAAAATCCCCCCAACAACAGAATCACTGTCTGAAGCTGCAAGCACAAATTGTGGTAATGCCCCCTATGGCCAACCGCTACCTATAGTGCCTTATTCATTTTAAGACGCAAGGGGGTAAATCGAAAATTAACCATTCAATTCGTCGCTATTCTGATTCCATTCATCGCAGTTGTCGGTGGGCAAAAGGTAGCGACGCGTGGACGTTCTAAGTGTTGTTGAAGGCGCAAGATGGAAAATGAGGAATTGAAAATATTTCTGTTGTCAAAATGAACCCAATCATTCGCGCTGCATTTTGTAGACAGAAACCGGGTCACCGCATCATCCAGACGGGACAAATGTGACCGGCGCATCGGTCGTTCGCTAATATTGATTCAGCCGGTCAGAATGATGCTTGTATCAGTCCCCCGGGACGTTAATGGCGTGGGGGTTCTATCCAGTCCGGGGCCTTATATGACTGTCACCATCCGCAATTCCGATTTGATCGATAGCGTCGCCGACGCGCTGCAATATATCAGCTATTTTCATCCGATGGATTATATCCGGGCATTGGGTGATGCGTATACGGCGGAACAGTCACCAGCGGCAAAGGATGCAATCGCGCAAATTCTGACCAACAGCCGGATGTGCGCAGAGGGACATCGACCCATTTGTCAGGACACGGGTATCGTCAATGTCTTCGTCAAATGGGGAATGGATTGTCGGCTTGAGGACACGTCTGCGTCGCTTCAGGAGGTCATCGACGAGGGCGTGCGCCGTGCCTATCTGCACCCTGACAACAAACTGCGCGCCTCGGTATTGGCCGATCCTGCTTTCACGCGGCGTAACACCAAAGATAACACGCCGTGCGTTCTGCATGTCGAAATGGTCGCCGGTTCAAAAGTTTCGGTGGATGTCGCGGCAAAGGGCGGCGGCAGCGAGAACAAGTCAAAGTTCAAGATGATGAACCCGTCAGACAATATCGTCGATTGGGTCGTTGAAATGTTGCCGCAAATGGGTGCTGGCTGGTGCCCGCCCGGAATGCTGGGCATTGGTATCGGCGGGACCGCGGAACATTGCGTCTTGCTGGCCAAGCAAGCGTTGATGGAGCCTATCGACATGGGGCCGCTAAAAGCACGCGGTCCACAAAATGATATTGAGGCGATGCGCATTGAGATTTTTGACAAGGTCAACGCGTTGGGTATCGGCGCGCAAGGACTTGGGGGGCTTTCGACGATCCTCGATGTGAAAATCATGGATGCGCCATGTCATGCTGCGGGCAAGCCAGTTGCGATGATTCCCAATTGCGCGGCGACGCGTCATGCGCATTTCACGCTGAACGGGTCGGGCCCTGCCTATCTGGAGGCGCCGAAGTTGGACGAATGGCCAAAGGTAGACTGGAAGCCTGACACTGCCGCGATCCGCGTGGATTTGGACGCGCTGACTCCCGAAACCGTTGCCAGCTGGAAACAGGGCGACCGTTTGTTGTTAAACGGCAAGATGCTGACCGGGCGAGACGCAGCACATAAGCGCATTGCCGACATGCTGGCGAAAGGCGAAGAACTGCCCGTCAGCTTTAAAGGGCGGATGATTTATTATGTCGGCCCAGTCGATCCGGTGGGTGAGGAGATTGTTGGGCCCGCTGGCCCGACGACGGCTACGCGCATGGACAAGTTCATGGACATGATGCTTGAGCAGGGCTTGCTGGCCTGCGTCGGCAAGGCGGAACGCGGTCCCGCGGCAACACAAGCCATCGCCAAGCATAAGAGCGCATATCTCATGGCCGTTGGCGGCGCAGCCTATCTCGTGGCGCGCGCCATCAAGGGCAGCAAGGTCGTCGGTTTCGAAGATCTGGGCATGGAAGCAATTTACGAATTTGAAGTGCAGGACTTCCCCGTCACCGTCGCAGTCGACAGCGACGGGAATAACGTGCATCAATTGGCCCCTGCCTATTGGCAAAAGCGGATCAAGGATGAAGGATTGTTGGAGAATGCGGGCTAGATTTTCAGCAGCCTTCAACTTTCGGTATCATATAGCGTTGTTGACATTGACGTCATGTGGGCCTGTTATCGTCAGCAATGCGAACCGATGAAAAACCGAGCACCAGCTTCCTCTCACGCCTCGGTCCCGGCCTGGTAACTGGCGCTGCGGATGACGATCCTTCGGGAATCGGCACGCACAGCCAAGTTGGCGCGCAATTTGGTTATGGGTTGAGCTGGACGTTTTTGTTCAGCTTCCCGTTAATGGTCGCCATTCAAGAAGTCGCCGCTGAAATCGGGCGCGTCACCGGTGCAGGTATCGCGCGCAATATGCGCCGACATTACCCCCGGCCCTTGCTGGTGATCATGGTCGGCCTGCTGCTGATTGCCAACATCATCAATCTCGGCGCTGATCTGGCCGCGATGGGTGCCGCCGTCGCGCTGCTCATCGGTGGGCCAATAGGGTTGTATACGTTATTGTTTGGGGTTTTCTGCATCATCGTTGAAGTGGCGCTATCCTATGAGCGCTATGCGTCGGTGCTCAAATGGGCGACGCTATCGCTCTTCGCTTATGTTGCCGTCGTCGTTGTGGCACAGGTGCCTTGGGGAGAGGCGCTGACCTCGTTGGTTGTTCCGCGCATTGAATGGACCGGCGCGTACGCCACTGCCGTCGTCGCGATATTGGGGACCACCATCAGCCCCTATTTGTTTTTCTGGCAGGCGGGACAAGAGATTGAGGAGCAGAAGCGGCATAAGGTAAAGCCGCTGTGCATCACGCCCAAGGAGGCGGGACCTGAATTAAAACGCATCCGGATCGACACGCTGACCGGTATGGCGTTCAGCTCGATCGTATCGCTGGCCATCGTATTTGCAACGGCGGCGACGCTGCATGCCAATGGCATTCGCGATATCGAAACGTCGGCGCAGGCGGCCGAAGCATTGCGACCCATTGCCGGAAATTTCGCCTTTGCGTTATTCGCACTGGGCATCATCGGAACGGGCTTGCTCGCGGTACCCGTGCTTGCAGGGTCGGCCGCTTATGCCGTGACGGAAATGTTCGGTATCTCGGGAAGCCTTGATGCCAAGCCAACCAAGGCGCGCCTGTTTTACGGGACGATATCCGTGACAACCATGCTTGGCGTGTCGTTGCAATATGTCGGCATTGACCCCGCGCGTGCGCTATATTGGGCCGCTGTCGTTAATGGTGTGCTTGCCGCACCGTTAATGGTCATGATGATGCTTATCGTGCGCAATCCGCGCGCGATGGGGCGGCTGACATTGGGACGCCGTGCGACCATTACCGGATGGATCGCGACGGGGGTTATGGCCGTTGCAACGATCGTGTTTTTCGCCACGCTTTAGAGTAGCGGTGCCGCGGCGCTTATTATTGGGGTTTGGCTGCGGGCGGCTGTTTGGCGGGCGCTGGTAGCGAATCCAGAAACTCCAGTTCGTTGAGGTCTATATTGGCATCGGATCTTTTGCCTTTAAGAACATCAATCTCTGCCTGGCGCTGCTTCAGATAATATTCGCGCATTGCCGCGTAGGGGTTCCCGCTTTCCTGCACCCGGGTCAGAATCACATCATTTTCGACACGGTCGTCAATCGAGGAAAGCGTGCCTTTGGCTGCCGAGACAATGGGATTGGTAAACGGCTTGCCAACTGCTGCTGGTAAAAGCGAAAGATCAACGAGCCGCCCAAGAAGATCGCGAACGGTGGTGGATCCGAATACAGGCAGAAATAAATAGGGGCCAGGACCGACGCCATAATATCCCAATGTGTCTGCGAGGCCATTTGGACGGCGTGGTAGGTTGATTGGAGACTTTTTAGCGACATCAAAAAGTCCGGCAACGCCAATGGTTGAGTTGATGGCAAATCGACCAACGGTTTCAGCCGCTTTGCCGATCTTGAGCTGCAGCAGAAAATTCAGAAAAACGACGGGTTCATCCAAGTTATTCAGAACATTATGCATGCCGTCGCGGATCGGGGCGGGTAATCCATCTCGATATCCGTACGCGACCGGTGCTATAATGGCTTTATCGACCGACTGTACCGCGCCGAACGACACTTCGTTCACGACCGCAATCGGGTCGCCTTTCGGGGGTCCCTGATTTGCGGTAACAACGATTATGTCCTTTTCGGCAGCAACCGGTGTAACGGGTCCGACGGGCGTTTGTGTGTCCAGAGATTGCGGCTGAACCTCTGCTCCATCTGTAGATGGTTGCACAGTAGCTTGGGTAGCCTGCTCAGGCGCTGGTGTGGGTGCGCCAGCAGTTTCCATCGCAACAACTGGTTCTACCACAGGCGGAAGCTGCGAGGGCCCCGATAACAGGGCGATTGCGATAATACTGGTGATGCTCAACGTTGGAACTTTCCGGTCATAACCGCTTGCAAGCGACATCCTAAGGGCTGGCTGCCACGCTGACAACTGCCTTTCAAGGAACTCAACTCACGCTTAATCGCGGGCTACATGAGACAATTTCCGATCGCATCCACAGCTATTGGATGCGTTCGGGGCGGCATTATTGCCCCTGTTGGGCCTGCATCTGTGCATCAATTTGTGCCTGGATTTCGGGAGGTAGGCCCTGCGGTGCGCCGCTGGCCTGTCCACCTTGCTGCTTCTGCATTTCCTGCATTTGCTTTTGCATGGCTTCGATTTCTGCGCGTGATTTGAACTCTAACAGTTCGACATCAAAGGTCAGCTCGCTACCGCCGGGGATGGCGACTTGGCCAGTTTGCGGATTACGCTGATCTTCGGGGCCATAGCCAAGCTCGGCCGGGATCCACAGGCGATATTTGCCGCCGCGCTGCATGATTTTAAGGCCTTCTGAAAAGCCGGGAACAACGCCAGTGACTGGGAAGCCGGCCTGAGGATTTTGGTCGAAAACCGTGCCGTCTTTCAACATGCCTGTGTAGCTGACGAGCACAACATCATTATCCGTCGGCGATTTGCCTTCGCCGGTTTGGATAATCTTGTAACGCAATCCTGACGGCGTGGTGACGATATCGCCATATTCCTGCCGCACGTCGCTTGTGCCCCAATATGCCAAGCCGCCACCGGCAGCGAGCACGAGCGCAATCGCGGCCCAATATTTGGTCATCGTGCCTTTTTTGAGCGGAAGAATCGGGACGGCAGTTACGGACATACACATTTCCTGTTGGCTAAGTTGCGCGGTGACTAGCAGAAACTAGCGGGGATTCCAGACACAAAAAAAGCGCCGTAAAAGGCGCCTTCCTTGTTGCGGGTCGCAGACGCCTATTTCGCGCCGTCACGTTCCTGCTGTTTACGCTCCATCTTGCGGGCACGGCGAACAGCAGCGGCCTTTTCACGCGCGCGCTTTTCAGACGGCTTTTCGAAGTGACGACGCAGCTTCATTTCGCGATACACGCCTTCACGCTGCAGCTTTTTCTTAAGCGCGCGTAGGGCTTGATCAACATTATTGTCGCGAACCATGATCTGCATAAAAAACTCAACTCCGCATCGAATCGGCAAAATGGCTTAAAACGGCCACTTTGAAAGGCTAAAAACGAAAATCGCCGCGTTCACAGGCGGCGTGTTGAGGTGGCCCCTAACTAGGTCGCCCTTAAATATCAAGCGAAAATGGCGCTTTTAAGCACGAAGATGGAGAAATCCGTCGGCCTTTTTGCTGCGCCCAACCCCTTGCCCTCGTGCAATGTTCGTTTCATAATGCAACGCAACGAATGAGCAGGAGAGCGCGCATGGCAACCCAATTGAAGTCGAACAGCAAATATAGCGAAGCCGAATGGACCGCGCGTCAGGAGCTTGCTGCCTGCTATCGGATTTTTTCAATGTTCGGCTGGGACGAGTTGATTTTCAACCACATCACCGTGAAAGTGCCGGACGAAGAAGGCGCGTTTCTGATCAATCCTTATGGCATGCACTTTGGTGAGATCACCGCGTCGAGCCTGATTAAGATCGACATTGATGGTAATAAGATCGATGCCGATAACCCATGGCACGTCAATAAGGCGGGCTTTGTCCAGCATAGCCTGTTCCATCGCACTTTGCCCGATGCCCATGCCATCATCCATACCCACACAACTGCCACGGTTGCCGTGTGCAGCCTTGAGGGCGGATTGCAGCCAGTCAATTTCTACGCCTGCAACTTCATGGGCCAGCTGGCTTACCATGATTTCGAAGGCGTGACCGTGCGTGAGGAAGAAGGCACGCGATTGGTCCAAAATCTGGGCGACAAGCGGATATTGATGCTTAAAAATCACGGTCCTGTCGTGATGGGCAAGACATTGCCGGATGCATTTGTGCGATATTGGGCGTTGCAGCGTGCGTGCGAGCAACAAATTGCGACAATGCAAATGGGCAAACCAATCACGGTGCCGCCTGAAGTCATCGCGGTGCACCAGCGCGACCTGTATATGGCATCGCCCCCCGGCGGTTCGGGCCGCGTTGAATTTGACGCAATGGTACGCAAGGTTGACCAGATCGATAAAAGCTGGCGGGATTAATCACTCCGTCCTCCCGAATGCGGTTATCCGTCGGTGACTGTGTTTCAGGGTCGCAAATAAGATGCTGAAACAGGTTCAGCTTGGCTATAATGGGGCTGCATGACCAAATTCACCGTCAATGATCGCCCGGTCCAGTATAAAATGGATCCGCAAACCCCGCTTTTGTGGGCTTTGCGTGATGCGTCGAACTTGACCGGAACCAAATATGGTTGCGGCAATGGCGATTGCGGCGCGTGCATTGTGGAAGTCGACGGGGAAGCGATACGGTCTTGCCTGGTTACGATTGCCGAAGCTGAAGGACGTTTCGTCACGACGATTGAGGGCCTCCGCCGTGATCGAAGCCATCCGCTGCAACAGGCGTTTGTCGCCAGCAATGTGCCGCAATGCGGCTTTTGCATTCCGGGTATCATTATGGCGGGCGCGGTGTTGCTGAAGAAAAGCAACAACCCAACCGATGAAGAAATCGACGCGGCCATCACGAATGTGTGCCGTTGCGGCGTATATCCACGGCTGCGCGACGCGATCAAACGGGCCGGACGCGTTATGCGCGGCGAAGAACGTATCGCTGCTGCACCACCGCCGGGCATTACACCTGAAGATGCAGCGCGGGCGGTGCCGGCGCTAACGGTTACCGACTAAGCTTAACTCTGCAGCTCAATATCCCAATACAACCAGTCGTGCCATGTTTCGTGCAGATGGTTTGGCGGGAAAGCACGGCCCCTGTCTTGCAATTGCCAGCTGGTGGGGCGGATCGCGGCCATGTTCAGCTGCATATGCGCTTGCTGTGGTGTGCGGCCACCTTTTTTCAGATTGCAGTGTAGGCACGCCGTTGTGACATTTTCCCAGCTGGTGATGCCGCCCAAACGGCGCGGAACGATATGGTCAAAAGTAAGATTGTCGCCCGATCCGCAATATTGGCATTCAAACTTGTCACGCAGGAATAGGTTGAAGCGGGTGAATGCAGGATATTCCGATGGCTTCACATATTGGCGCAGCGCAATGACCGACGGGATTTTCATGTCCAGCCTTGGGCTATGGACATGCCGGTCATAGTTGGAAACGATGTCGACCTTGTCGAGGAACACCGCCTTAATGGCGGTTTGCCACGGCCATAAGCTTAATGGATAATAGCTCAACGGCGTGTAATCGGCGTTGAGTACCAATGCCGGGCAGTTTTCCGGGTGCCTTGCGCGGCCCGCTGCTTCGAAAGTTCCGGTATGCAACATAAGTCGAACCCTACTCCCTTTATGTCATACATGCTTTAAGCGTATCAACGTTACAGCAATCTGACAGTCATCAACCTATTTGCACATATGGTGACGTCAAGAGGGCAAACACACCGGATATGGTATTTTATTGGGGATATGTTTTTTGCGTGCGGATGACTTTTTGAAGCAATATCTGCCTGCGCTGCCGCAATGTGATGGCGCAGTGGTGACGCGATTCGCGCCGAGCCCCAATGGACGATTGCACCTAGGGCATGCCTTTTCGGCATTATGCGCACATGATTTTGCGCGTTCTTTCGATGGTCAGTTCCACCTGCGGATTGAAGATATTGACGGAACACGTAGCCGTGCCGAGCATGTCGCGGCGATCATGTCGGATATGGACTGGCTTGGGCTTCATCATGACGGCCCTGTGCAATTTCAATCGCAAAACATTGCCAGATATGAAGCGGTGCGGGACCGGTTGATCGCGGACGGGCTGCTATACCGTTGCGTCTGCTCGCGAAGCGATATTGCCCATGCGCTGAAACATAAGCCGGTGCCGCATGGTCCGGATGGCCCGCATTATCCCGGAACGTGCCGGGACAGCCACATTGACCCTTCCGTGCCGCACAGCTGGCGGATTGATATGGCCAAAGCGGTGGCGCGGTCGCGGCTGTTGGGGTGGTTCGATTTGACGGCTGGACCGCAATTTGCGGACCCAATGGCATTTGGCGATGTTGTTCTATGGCGCAAAGACGCGCCGGCATCATACCATCTGGCCGCAACCATCGACGATGCCGCCGATGGCGTGTCGCATGTCGTGCGCGGCCAAGACCTTTTTGGATATACCGCCATTCACAGGCTACTGCAGAAACTGTTGGATTTGCCCGAACCCACATATTGGCACCATCCGCTGTTGGTGGACGTGAGCGGCGAAAAGCTGGCGAAGAGCAAATCGTCACCTGCGCTGTCGGACCGGCGGTTGGCGGGGGAATCCGGCGATGGACTTATTAATAATTTGCGTCACGGAACGCTACCGCTTGGAATCTCCTTATCCCACGCCTAAATAGACGCAGCGGGGTATTGGCCCCGGACAAGGATTTCTCCCGATGACTATTTTGTTGGTTCTCCTCACCATTGGCGCCGCTGGTGCCGTAGCATTTGCACTTATCCGTGGCCTTCATGCGTTCGCCAACTTGCGACCAGCAGATGTTGACGAAGCGGGCCTGCCGAAATCGCTCACCGTGCAGAATAAGATGATGTTCGCCCGCGTCAAATGGCAGGCCATTACGATCGTGTTGCTTGCTGTGCTCGTCTTGGTCGCCGGCTCGCAATAAGCGGGCGGCGTCAGATATGGTAAAGCTCAACAAGATTTACACACGCACCGGTGATGACGGGACCACTGGCCTCGTCGATGGCTCGCGCGTGTCCAAGACCAACGTGCGCTTACACGCCATTGGCGAAGTCGATGAAACCAACAGCGCGCTCGGCGTAGCGCTTCAGGCGCTGGCAGCGGATGAAGGTGAAACGCCTTTGGTCGTTGAATTGCGGCGTATCCAGAACGACCTGTTTGATCTGGGTGCCGATATCGCAACGCCCGGCGAAAGTTTTGAACCATCGCCGATGGAATTGCGGATTGTGGCATCTCAAGTCGAATGGCTTGAGGCAGCGATTGATAAAGCCAACGAACAGCTTCCGCCGTTGACCAGTTTCATTTTGCCCGGCGGCAGCTTGGCAGCAGCGCACATGCATATGGCGCGCGCCATTTCACGCCGTGCCGAACGGGCGCTGGTTGCGGCATCGCTGGACGTTTCGATAAACCCACAAGCGCTGAACTACATCAACCGCCTGTCCGACTATCTGTTCGTGCTGTGCCGCCTGATCAATTCGACGCGCGGTGGTGATATTATGTGGGTACCCGGCGCATCGCGGTGAGCGCGGAGGCGTCCCCCTGATTTGCAGCCCCCTAACGCTTACGGCCACATGGCCCAAGCGCATCGATGATAAATTTATAGTCAGCCTGCGCGCGCTCTGCGTCTTGATCGCGCGCTGCTTCAATTCGGTCGGTGGGAAGGCTGCGCGGTAGGCCACAGGCTAGGCGATACCATAGCAGCGTGAATCGTTCCGGCGCTGACGCAGATGAATCGATGACTTCAGCTGTGGATACCGCCCACTGCTTTTGCTCATTCGGCCGACTAAGAACCGTAAGGGACACTGGCTGGTCCCTCTCGGTCTTCAGGAAAATCTGTGTTTCCCCCTCACCGAGCACGGTTCCAGGGCTATGGAAAGCACTGGCGATACTTATAATGCGTTGCGGCGCATCAATTAGAACAGCCTCTTGGGTGATGCGGCGGACCAAAGCATCATTTGTCGGGCTGAAATTTGCGAGCGCGTTGGGTCGCGACAAACGGATATCGCCCGTTCGGCCCGCGACGGGGCTACCAAATAGGAACAACCGCTGTTTTTTCAATTTGGGCACTTTGCCCTTCGCATCCTTGGGCACATCCAGCACAAATCGGACGCGGTCGGTAATGCCACCTTCGCCGCGAATCAACGCCATGACATCCGCATCGATCAGCATACGCTGAAGGGAAATGGGTACGCCTATGGCTTGTTCAGGGGCAACTTTAGCAGCTTTTCGGACGGTGACATCGATGATCAGGGGCGATATGACGACCAAATCGGCAACATCCGAATAACTCGCAGTTTCAGCTTCAATAGAAAATGTAGAGGGTAGGGTGGGCATGGGTTGGGCAGATGCGGCATTGCCCAAACCCATCAAAACCAAGCATAAAATCACTTTCGCTTGCGAAATTCGCATTAAACAGCCCTTTCTGAAACCGACGTTCAACGCCGGTTTTGCGTATATCACAGTGTAGCATAATGTGAACCTGTCCATGAATTGCGTATGAATCGCAGAATCCGGATTGCTTGGCCTGTTAGGGTTGGCTAATGCGTCGATGAATCGAGCAAAAAAAAGATAGTTTTCGATATCGCGAGGGTACGTGGGAGGCATCGTAAAACGTGCGTCCGTAATGTATTATTTTGTTTTGAAGGTAGGAGAGTTGTTTCCGCATGGCATATGCTGATCAAGATGGGATGAGCACAAACCGTTTGGTTTCTGTCGTCATTGTACTCCTTCTTCACGCTTTCCTCGGTTATGCCTTGGTGACTGGCCTCGCATATGATGCGGTCGTCGCGATCAAGGAAAAGATGACCGTGGTCGACGTGAAAGAAGAAGAACCACCCGAAGAAGAAGAACCACCACCAGAGCCAGAGAAGCAAATCGAACCTCCGGTCGTTTCGCCTCCACCAATGGTTGTTACGGTGACACCACCGCCAACGGTTCGTACAGTTGATACGCCGCCACCTGCGGCTCCAGTTGTACCGACAGCCGCGCCACCAGCGCCCCCTCCACCGCCAGCAGGTCCCACTGCTGAAGCGAAGCCACGGGGTAACCCAGGCAACTGGGCAAACACGAATGACTATCCGTCGCGTGCTTTGCAGCAGGAACGTGAAGGTACGACTGGTTTCCGCGTGACGATCGGCGTTGATGGCCGCGTCGTTGATTGTCAGATTACGCAGTCAAGCGGCCATGCGGATCTTGATGCGGCAACCTGCACCAACGTGAAGCGTCGTGCGCGCTTTGAACCCGCCGTTCGCAACGGCGAAAAGGTTCAAGGTTCGTATTCAAACCGCGTCCGGTGGCAGATACCGAAATAATTTTCTGGCCCGGTAAAGGGGGAACCTTGGTTCCGGGCCTTTTTTGCTAGCAAGTAGTATTTTTTGAGAGGTAGTTAAAATGTCGATTTTGTTTCTGACTGCGGCCGGTGCCGCACCTGAGGCCGCCGCACAATTCGGTCTTATCCCCGCGCTTAAAGAAGGCGGACCAATCTCCATCGCGATTTTCTCGGTGATGGTTATCATGTCGGTTTTCTCATTCTACATCATGTTCACGAAGCTTTTTGAACAGCAGAAGGTTCTGAACCAGTACAAGGACGTTCGTGCGCAATTCTGGCGTGCAGCTACGCTTGAAGAAGGTGCAGCAAAGCTCGAAAAGAACAGCGCTTATCGTCAAGTCGTTGACGATGGCATCGAAGCAACAAAGCAGCATAGCCTTTTGACTGACCCAGTCGAAGCGCATGACTGGTTGCACGGTGCGATGGCCCGTTCGGAAGATTCCATCAACAACAAGCTTGCAAGCGGCCTTCCGTTCCTCGCAACGGTTGGTGCAACAGCTCCTTTCGTTGGTCTGCTCGGTACGGTTATCGGCATCTACTCGGCGCTGATCAAAATCGGTATCGCTGGCCAGGCTGACATCGGCAAGATCGCTGGTCCAGTTGGTGAAGCACTGATCATGACCGCAATTGGTCTGTTCGTTGCTGTTCCTGCTGTTCTTGCGTACAACTGGCTTCAGGCACGTAACAAGACAATCGCACGTAGCCTTTCGACCTTCTCGAACGATGTGCTTGGTTACATCTCTTCGGGTGGCCGCGTTAAGCCAGCCGTCACTGCCGCTGCACCAGCTGGTAAGCCAGCACCTGCTGCAGCTAAGAAGTAATATTGGGTTAGGGCCGCGTTTCGGCGCGGCCCATACGTCAGCATTCGCTGGCGCTCGATTTTTGACCCAATTTATTTAGAGAGGATTGGCCAATGGCAATCAGTTCAGGAGGCGGCGGCAATGATGCGCCAATGTCTGACATCAACACGACGCCGCTCGTCGACGTCATGCTGGTGCTCCTCATCGTATTCCTCATCGCAATTCCTGTCGCTATCCAGACAGTGAAGATGGACATTCCGGTCATCAAGTTTGAACCAACGAAGGCAAAGCGTGAAAACGTTCTTCTGTCGGTGACAACAACGGATGCTGGCGGTCGTGACCCCGGTGACCCCGCTTATGAAGGTGCAAACCCGAATGGCGAGTGCCGTATTTACTGGAACGTAACGCCAGTCGATTCAACCGAGTTGGTGGATCGTGCGGCGAAGCATTTGAAGGCAGAATTTGAAAAGCTTGGTGGCCCAGAAGCCGCTGCGGCTGGTCTGATCGAGCCTGACATGCTGCCAGAGGCGCACATCCGTGGTGATATCAACACACCTTATCGTTGCGTCGGTGGTGCAATTTACACCATGCAGATGGCCGGTTTTGCGCGTGTTGGCTTCATTTCATCGCCGTTCGAAAACGCGAACGTGCAGTAAGTAATTTAAGGAGCAATCATCATGGCAATGAGTGGCGGTAACGATGATGGCCAGCCGATGATGGAAATGAACACAACGCCGTTAATCGACGTTATGCTCGTTCTCCTCATCATGCTGATGATCACCATCCCCCCGGTTTCGCACGCCGTAAATATTGACCTTCCGGTCAATGATCCAAATGCACCACCCCCGGAAGTTCCGATCGATCCTGTGATTAACAAGATCATCATTCTTCCGAACAGCACAATCCAGTGGAACGGCACGCCGGTTTCGATTCAGCAGATGGAGCAGTATCTGGTCCGGACGACGTCAATGAATCCGGAACCCGAGCTTCAGTTCCAACCAGCCCCAACGGCGCCATATGACACCGTTGATAAGGCATTGGTTGCTGTAAAGCGCAGTGGCATCACGAAATTCGGTTTTGTCGGTAACGAACAATACCGCGTCTTCGGCAAGGCTGCGCGTGAGGGTCGGTAGTTACCGAACCTTCCGTTAATACGGTATTTAAAAAGGCGGTGCAGAAATGCGCCGCCTTTTTTGTGTCTTGCTGGAACCTCGAGTGGTGCGCGTATAACCTGAACTCCAAGCCGCTCATCATTCTGAAACAAGTTCAGGGTGGCAACGGCTCACTTATTCAACCTACCGATTCGAATTACCGCGCATTTTCGCGCGACAGCCGTGTCATCAGGATTGCTGCACGCTGTGCCTGACGCTTGATGCTAGCAAGGTCGACTGTCTCCCCTGGGGCGTGGTCGCCTTTGCTGTAGACGCCTAGGCCGACGAGACCGTCGACACCATTGGCGACGAAGCTGATGTCCCCAGCGCCACGTTTCAAAGGGTCGAGCGGCGGTTGGGCATCCAGTCCCAGATCCCGGTTTACAACATTCAGCTGAGCCAACAACGCCTTGTTGCCCTCCGTCGGTGCCATGGCGGGATAGCCGCCGGGGTCGAAACTAATCTTGGCGCTTGTCTTTGGTGCAGATGCTGAAACGATGGTCTTCATCTTCTGCCGGACCCGCGCGCTTTGTTCTTCGGATAGGGTCCGGAAGTCACCGCGCGCGATGGCTGTGCCGGGAATGATGTTGGTCTTCCCCTTGGCACTTGCCCGAACGCCATCACTGTCAAACGTTGCCTCTTGCCCCGCCGCAATCAAGCCGACGTTGAATGTCAGGTTTGGCTCGGGCAGCTCTGTGCGGAATTGATGGATGATGCGCGCCAGTTCAAACGCTGCGCCATCGCCATATGTGGAATCAAAGATCAGCGAGCTATGCCCTGTGACGCCTGAAACCTCCAACTTCCAACTGTTCGACGACCGGCGTGCAATCACGCCCATGTCCTTGCCACCCTCAATCGACAGTCCTTCGAAATCGAGTGCGACATCCGCGATCTTGCCCGCTGCAATCAATGGCGCGCGGGTAATTTCGATTGGGTCGCCCGCGTCCTCCTCATCACCTGTCATATGAATTTCGATATGTGCGTCCTTCAACGTACCTGCGGCCTGCATGGCACGCAAAGCGGACACGATAACGACCATGCCACCCTTGTCGTCGCCAGCGCCCGGGCCAACCGCTTCATCGCCGTTGCGAACGAATTTCTGGAAGGGGCTATCGGCTTCAAAGACGGTGTCGAGATGTGCAATCAGTAAAAGCTTCTTTGAGCCCTTCTTGCCCGCCTTTGTCGCGACTAGGTGCCCCGCGCGTCCAGCCTTAGCCATATCCAGCCATTCCACCTTGAACCCAAGCGGTTCCAGTTCAGCCCGCATCATATCACCGACGGTCTTCACGCCAGCGAAGTTCATTGTTCCAGAGTTCTGGTTTACCATCCGCTCAAGCAAGGCAATCGAGCGTTCATATTCCGTTTCAACGGTTGCGGCCATCTTGGCTTCCGGTTTTGAAAGCTGGGCAAAAGCGGGCGTCGAAAGCGCCAAGAGAGCAACGCTGCTCATCAAAGACAGGGCTTGGAATTTCATATCATACTCCTGAAAACAATAGCCATGATGTGCCGCGCTTTGTGCTTTCGGGCAAGGATATTGATTTTGGGCCTATGCGTGGGATTACTTTGACTACTTCTCGTTGAACAAAGCAGTGGGTTAGTGGTTATGTTTCAGCGATACAATCTGGCCGTCTCGCTGATCCTTGCGGTCGTTGCGATGATTAGCGCTTATTTGAGAGTTGTATAACCCATATGAAAAATCGAGCTGATCCCGATCCGAAGCCATATAGCCCACCGAATGAGGTTCCGGGAACCTCGCCCGATGAAGTAGCCCCGGATCAGGGCGATACCGATTTCCCCGGAAGCATTCCCAACGAAACGCCAATGGAATCGCCGGTAACTGATCCAAATTAGGACGGCAAAAACCAAGCAGGGCTGCGCGGATGAACCGAACAGCCCTGCTCGGACTTTTGGCTGGTTTCAGCCTGCCGTTCCCGGATTAAACGATGGCGGGTCGCTGGCGGGGAAAGATGCATCTGACATATTGTCAACTTCGCCCCAATCGTCGCCGGGATTATCACGCATGAATTCAGCCCCAGCGGAGCGCGTTTGATCGAAATTTTCTTGGCCGGTTTCGTCATTTGCGAACGCTGCAGAAAATTCATTCTTCCACCCTTCAGCCTTTGGTAACCACTGATTGCGGGTAGCGTATAGCCCCGCGCCAACGGCTACGACGGCACCCATAACAGAGGCGACCGTACCAAACCAAGATGGCAGCCGCGATGTTGGTTGACCTTTTGTACGACCCCCTCGACTTTTGGCGGATTTGTTTGTGGCCTTAAGGTGCGACGCTTGGTTCGGCTTGCTTCTATTGGTTGCCGTGCCTTGCGCGGATCCGTTGTTAATATTGTTCATCGATTTCTTCTGCGTATCTGAATTGGCCATGATGTTCGCTTTCCTGATGACTTGGGTTCGCTCAATGAATGTTAACAAGTCGGCAGAGGCATCGTTCCGCGCCACACCTTCCAATAAGGGCGATTGAACGATTTGAACGATTTGAACGTAAAGTTGGAACCAATCGGCACCAGCACTGTTTTCCCCGCACTCTGAAAGGGAGAACGAACATGAATATCATTATTCTTCTGGTTGTCGGTGGCATCTTGGGCTGGCTTGCCAGCATCGTGATGCGCACTGACGGTCAACAAGGCATTTTCCTGAACATCATCGTCGGCATTGTAGGTGCCTTCCTTGCAGGATTCATCATTACACCACTTATCGGCGGGGCGCCCATCACCAGCGGTGCCTTCGACATCCGGTCGTTGATCGCATCGTTCCTTGGCGCAGTAGTGCTATTGGCGATCCTTAATCTCATACGTCGCGGTAGCGTCCGTTAACTTTGAACAGAGAGAAATATCTATGAAAAAGTCCATCATGATTCTCGCCGCTACTTTGTCGCTTGCCACACTTGGTGCATGCGATGGAGCAAAGGAAAATGCACAAGAAGATCAGGCTGATGCCGTTCGTGAGAACGCTGAAGTCCAAGCAGACGCTATGGAAGAAAAAGCCGACGCGACTGACACTCAAGTCGACGGCTTGGATTCGACCACTGAAAACAAAATGGAAGCCGATGCACAAGCTGTCCGTGAAAAGGGCGAAGCAAAGGCTGACGCAATGGAAGATGCTGCCGACAGGCAAGACAAATAAAACTGTCTCTTAGTCGAACAAAAGGGCTCGCCGGGAAACTGGCGGCCCATTTTATTGCCGCAGCATACACATAATGCCGGTCACTGGGATTTGTCCCTGTCGCATTGTCAAAGGTCATGGAAATGCCAATAAAGCTCTCAGTAAACGCGATTTATGGTGATATGCTTGGCTTTGGGTACGGAATATCTTTTACAGTTTCCTTCGCGCGTTTGCGTGGCGGTGCTTTCAGGCGCCGTGGCTCATCAGGCCCATTGATGAGTGCAGCCAAGGCAACGCGGCCGCGCGCAAGCCGGCTTTTTACTGTTCCAATAGCGCAGCCCGTGATTTCAGCTGCCTCTTCGTAGCTCGCACCACCTGCACCGACGATCATCAAAATTTCGCGCTGTTCAGCGGGCAACTTTTGCAGGGCCTTTTCAACGTCTTTCATATGGATATGGTGCTGTTGCGGCGGTGCCTCGACCAGCAGCCGTTCTGCGGCCTCGGGATCCCAGCTCGTCATGCGCGCGTTTTTGCGCATCGTCGTGTAAAACTGGTTGCGTAATATCATGAACATCCAGGCGCGAAAGTTGGTGCCCGGTGTGAAGCTTCCATGCGCAGCCCAAGCCCGCATCATGGCCTCTTGCGCAAGATCGTCGGCAAGCTCCCGATTTCCGCACAGGCCACGTGCAAACGCACGCAACGACGGAATGATCGCGACCATGTGTGTGCGAAAATCAGCGGACGGATCCGATCTTTCGGACTTAGGGATCGGTTCCGTCGCGGCGCTGCTCACTGGAACTTCCTCGACGCTGACATTTTTGCATCGATCCTATCGAGTAAGTCTAAAAAGTCGTCAGGGATCGCTTCATTGGCAACGTTATCGTGCATTTGACGCAGTGCAGCAGTCAAATGGTCGAATTCAGAATCCATATCTTCACCAATCGCGTCAAGCGGTTGCTTGCCCTTACTGCTGCCCACTAATCGCCCCCCCCCAGGTACTTGTTGCATCGGGAAATCCGACCGCCTCCGAGTGACGATGACCGGAAGGAATTCCCATGGCTTAATACCATGGACTGGGCTGAAACTGATGCATTTTCATATGCTGTTAAGCCGCGACGCGGGATAATGTTCCATCGCAGGGAACAAAAAAGCGTTTCAAACGTATAGCATCGTACAGCAAGGGGAGTAATCATGTCATTTAGGCAACAATTGGCATCGCAATTGCCATACCTACGACGTTATGCACGTGCCCTGACGGGATCACAGACATCGGGAGATTCAGCAGTACGGGAAACGCTCTAAGCGTTGCTGGAAGCGCCAGAAGAGTGGGATGAGGCAGCACCAGTTAAGACGGAGTTGTTCAGGATATTTCACCGCATTTGGAATAGCGACATGATCGTGCCGCTCCAATCACGGGGCCGCAGCGGCGTCATCGCTGAATTTCCGATAAAGCGCCGCCAGAGCTTGCTTTTGTCGACGGTTGAAGGATTTAAAGAAGATGAAGTGGCCAAAATTTTGGGCATTTCTGAATCCGACGTAAACAGCCATGTTGCTGCTGCCCGAAGTGCCATCGAAGATGCGCTTTGTGCGCGCGTACTCATTATTGAAGATGAGTCGATCATCGCATTGCACATCAAACAAATCGTCGAAAATCTGGGTCATGAAACGATCGCAATCGTCCGGACACGTGCAGAAGCGGTTGCCAAAGCCCGCGAGGAACGGCCCGAACTTGTTTTGGCTGACATCAGCCTTGCCGACGGCTCAAGCGGTATAGACGCCGTAAAAGATATTCTGGCCGAACAGTCCGTGCCAGTGATCTTCATTACAGCGTTCCCGGAAAGGCTACTTACTGGCGAGCGTCCTGAACCCACATATCTGATTACCAAGCCGTTTGAACCCGAAACGGTCATTGCAACCATTGGCCAGGCGCTGCTGATGCATCGCGAAAGCGATATAAATTCCCAAGCCGCTTAATTGTTCGGGGTCGAAGTTTATTGACCCACGCTTGCCGGTTCTGAACGATATAACCGTGCGCGATGGCTTGCGAAAATGATTTACCCAACTGGTCAACTCCCCCCCCCTTGACCAGCACCGTAAACACCCCGGCCCAGTGCCGGGGTATTTTTTTGTGCGTCTTTGACACGCAAGTAAAAACGTGGCTGGAACGATGGCCTAGCAGCATTTTGGTTTTAATATTCCGAGGAAAAATCGTTCTTGCTGGCTTAGCTTGCGCGCATGCCTTTCTTCAACTGGCGCATCTGGTTTGGTTCAGCCGGCCAGCTTTTAGCGCGGTCAGTGATGGGGAGCCTTCTTAAAGGCAGCTTATGTCGCGGGTATTAACAGCTTGGGATCGATGCGTGCACTGTTCCATTTCATGCCCCAATGCAGATGCGGGCCGCTTGCCCGTCCGGTCGCGCCAACACGCCCGATGACTTGCCCCTGCTTCACATAATCGCCTTCTTTTACAAGAAGTTCGGAGCAGTGTAAAAATGCGCTGTTTAAGCCCATGCCATGATCAATCATCAGCAAATGCCCCTCCAGCGTGAAGGCATCTGTGGCCGCAAGCGTGACGACACCGTCCGCAGGCGCGACAAAATCTGTCCCATTTGGTGCGGCAATGTCCATGCCGCTATGATAGCTGCCGGGCGTCCCGTTATAGATACGCTGCGCGCCAAATAAGCCAGACGTCCGGCCAGCCACTGGGCGAATGAATTGTTGCCGCCAGCCATTACCAAGCGTAGTTTTGGCCCGCGCTGTATTTATGCGGGCGAGCTCGGCGCCGCGTCTTGCTTCAAACTCTGCGGTTGTTTTTGCGCCGCCCGTCGGGTTGGCAGCTACATTTTCAATGCGCCAGTTGCCCGCTGTTACCGCTAAAGTGCGCTCGAGCGATCGGCCATCGGCGAATGTCGCGGTCAGGATCGCGCTGTTTTCGCCATCGCGGTCAAACCCCATCAGGAAAAAGCCGTCGGCGGTCAGTGGCAACGCAACGCCGTTAAGCGTGACGGACGCTGCGCCGCGCGGTGCACGCGCGATGACCAAGCCGCCCTGTACCGCTGGTATAGACATCCAAAAGTCGGCGGGGGCAGATGGCTGTTGCGTGTTTGCCGTCGGTGCGGCCGCGACGCTCAATGGCTGCGCGGAGATTCCTGCGAGCGCGGCTAAGAAAATCCAGCCGGAATGCTGCAATCTATTAACCCTTTTTCATCGTCGCGCGAACGGATGCATCCGCGCTGACATAGGGTTCCTGTTTGACGACGCTCCAATAACGCAATTCTTCCAATGGAATGGCCTGCCCGGTTTCGGCGCACACGACATGGTCGCCTGCGGTGAGCATACGAAAACTATTTGCCATATAATGCAGGCGGGCGACTTTGTTCTTGGAAGACATCAACATTTGGACATTATGGCGCATCGATACTGAATGGGCAATGCACGGCTTTACCCGTCAAACAAATTGCCTTGATTGATAGCCGCTTTTGCTGGTTTCGCCGGGGATATTCGCGGCGCAGGTCCGCCACTTACGTGCCCGCCGACTTCGCCATCGACAAACCGTAAGGTCACGTCACCCGCCTTCACGGCGGCTTTCCGCGTCATGATGGTTTTGCCATTCGCATCGGTCACACGCGCAAAGCCGCGCTTAAGCGGCGCTTCGGGATGCAATGTGCTCACCAGCCGCGTCAACGCATCAAGGCGTTGCTGCCCTTGCTCGGCACGCCGGAGCAGGAGGCGCGGGTGCAGCATCATTGCGGGCGCTGAAAAAGCCACTTCAGCCTTGCCAATTCTGGTCCGAAGCGATTGACGAAGCCGTTCGGACAGGTCGTCTGTGCGTTGCTGATGCGGGGCGGCAAGGTCTGACAGACGCGGCATCAAACGCCGCTGCGCCTCAAGCCGTTCGGCCGCTAGGTCGACTTTTTTGCGTATCATGTTGGACATGCGCAGCCCGAATTGCCCCACGCGTTGCAGCAAATCGCTGCGCACAGGAACGGCAATCTCGGCCGCGGCCGTAGGCGTTGGCGCGCGCAAATCTGCGGCAAAGTCGCACAAAGTTGTATCGGTTTCATGTCCGACTGCCGATATGATGGGTATCGTGCAATCCGCGACGGCTCGGACCACGGCCTCGTCATTAAATGCCCATAGGTCCTCAATGGACCCACCGCCGCGCGCCACGATGACCAGATCAGGGCGGCGCGTGGGTCCGTCATGGGGCATTGCGGAAAATCCATGAACCGCACGCGCGATTTGGGCGGCGGCGCCTTCACCTTGCACCAATACGGGCCAGACGATCACATGGCTTGGAAAGCGATCGGCAAGACGGTGGAGGATATCACGGATGACTGCGCCGGTGGGCGAGGTTACGACGCCAATTGTACGCGGCAGTGACGGCAGCTTTTTCTTGCGTTCCGGTGCGAATAAACCTTCGGCGGCGAGCCGCGCCTTCAGCTTTTCAAACAAAAGCATCATTGCGCCTTCGCCTGCGACTTCCAGACTTTCGACGACGATTTGATAGTTCGAGCGGCCCGCATAGGTCGTCAATTTGCCCGTGGCGACAACCTCCAGCCCGTCTTCAGGGGCGAAGGGCAGGCGCGCCGCCCCACCTTTCCACATGACCGCGTCCAGCCGCGCATTTTCGTCTTTTAGCGAGAAATAAATATGCCCCGACGCCGCGCGTTTGAAACCAGAAATCTCGCCGCGCACGCGGACATGGCCGAAGCGGTCCTCAACCGTGCGCTTTAACGCCAGCGATAACTCCGACACGCTCATGGCCTGGGCATTGTCGCCGGGCCGCTCCTCCGCTAACAGGCGGGCAACTTGCGGGTCAGCATTTTCAAAGGGGTCATTTGCGGACATGAATATCTTGCTCATCGGATCGGGTGGACGCGAACATGCGCTGGCGTGGAAGCTCGCGCAATCGCCAAATTGCGATACACTCTTTGCCACGCCGGGCAATCCCGGGATTGCCGAAGAGGCTGATCTGGTTGCATTGAACATCTCCGACCATGCGGCGGTCATATCCTTTTGCGCGGGGCATGATGTCGGGTTGGTCGTGGTCGGTCCAGAAGCACCGCTTGTTGCCGGCCTGGGCGATAGCCTGCGCGATGCGGGCATTCCCGTTTTCGGCCCCAATCAAAAGGCGGCACAATTGGAAGGGTCCAAGGGCTTTACCAAAGATATATGTGCCGCAGCGGGTATCCCTACAGCGGGATATTATCGTCATGATAGTAAAGCATCGGCACTGGCGGGCCTCGACGCATTCCAAGCACCTTATGTCATTAAAGCAGACGGCCTTGCTGCGGGCAAAGGCGTGATTATCGCGGAAACCCGCATTGATGCGGAAGCCGCAATTGAAGATATGTTCGGTGGCGGCTTTGGTGACGCTGGCGCTTCCGTTGTCATTGAAGAATTTATGACCGGAGAAGAAGCCAGCTTTTTCGCACTGACCGATGGCCGCGATGTGGTCGCATTCGGGTCGGCGCAGGATCATAAGCGCGTTGGCGATGGTGATGTTGGCCCCAACACGGGCGGCATGGGCGCATATTCACCCGCAATTGTTCTGACACCTGCGTTGCAAGCCGAAGTCATGGACCGCATCATTAAGCCGACAGTCGACTATATGGCGGCGCATGACATGCCTTATTCCGGCGTGCTGTTCGCGGGCCTTATGCTGACTGATGAGGGGCCAAAGCTTATCGAATATAATGCGCGCTTTGGTGACCCTGAGTGCCAGGTGCTGATGACACGTTTTGACGGCGACCTGGCCGCGTTGATGTTGGCCGTTGCGACTGGAAAGCTGTCTGAAGCGGCGGCTCCAAGCTTTTCGCCCGACACGGCATTGACCGTCGTCATGGCGGCGAACGGCTATCCCGATGTACCCCAAAAGGGCGGCGCGATTGATCTGGCAGTTGTGTCCGGCGCGAAGGTATTTCATGCAGGCACCGCCGAAGTGGACGGGCAATTGGTGGCAGCGGGTGGACGTGTGTTAAACGTTACCGCAACCGGGGCAAATGTGACGGATGCGCAGGCGAAGGCATATGCAGCGGTGGATCAGGTGATTTTCCCCGATGGCTTTTGCCGCCGCGACATTGGCTGGCGTGAGGTTGCGCGCGAAGCAGTGAACTAACGAAATCGCGCACATGTGGCTGCGGCGGATTAACCCTTTTACGCCCTGCAAAAATTGCGTAACCCGTTGGCGACATTAAGGGCTTTTCTGGGAGGAATATTATGTCCAACAATCTACTGATAACCATAGGTGCGGTGGCCATTATTGCCATTTTATGTTTGTGGTTGCTCGCGCGTAACGACACGAAGAAGACGGCTGCCCCATCCAAGGATTTAGCGCCGCCTCCAGTGGCAGTTGTTCCGGCATCGCCTGCTGCACCCAAGGCGGCGGACGGTCCTGCGCCCGCGAAGAAAACCGCAAAAGCCAAGGTAAAAGCATCACCGAAAGCTGCAGCAACAAAGGCCGCGCCAGCAGCTGCCGCGAAGCCAGTTGCGGCAAAGGCCAAAACGGCGAAGGTGCCTGCACCGAAAGCCGCAGCGCCGAAGCCTGCTGCACCCAAGGCTGCTAAACCGAAGGCCGCAGTCGCCAAGGTCCCAGCAGCAAAGCCAGCGCCCAAGCCAGCAGCAAAGCCTGTAGCAGCAAAAGCAAAGGCTGCGCCTGCGCCCAAATCCGCGCCGAAAGCTGCAGCGGCGAAGGTGAAGGCAGAAGCCGCACCCAAGCCCAAGGTCGCTAAACCAGCGGCCAAGGCTAAGGTATCGGTCCCTGACAATCTCGAATTATTGAAGGGCCTTGGTCCAAAAGTGAACGCTATGCTCAAGGCATTGGGCGTAACCAGCTTTGCCCAAGTGGCGAGTTGGACGGCAGCTGATGTTGCCGAAATTGATGGCAAGCTTGGTGCATTTGCGGGCCGTATCAGCCGCGACAACTGGATTGGTCAGGCCAAGTATCTTGAGGCGGGCGATGTCGCCGGTTTTGAAAAGAAATATGGCGCGCTGGGTGGCGAAATCGCCAAAGGCTGACCTGATTATGTCTTAATGCGTTTTGGCCTTGGCTGAAGGTCGCCGCCACAATTGGGGCAGCGTCCATTCAGCGGGCCATGCACGCAGGGTGCGCAAAAGGTGCATTCGTAGCTGCAAATCATCGCGTCGCCGCTGTCCATCGGCAGTGGCGATGTGCATCGTTCGCATGTGTCCCGCATTTCCAGCATCTTGTGCTCCTTATCGCCCGACCCGTTGCAGCCCTGTACCATGCATTTTTAGCCACTGGTCTGCAGCCTTGCGGTTCCCTTCAAAGAGGAAATCGAGCCAAGCGTAGAAGTCGGGGCTGTGGTTCATATGCCGCATATGCGCGACCTCATGGGCGATGACCGAACGGCGCACAGATGCCGGCGCCATGATCAGCCGCCAGCTGAGCGAAATGGTCCCCCGGCTGGAACAACTGCCCCATCGGCTGCGCGGATCGCCTAGCGACAAGCGCGGGACTGGTTCACCGGCTTTGTCGCAATAATGCGCGATTTCTTTCGTGAAAATCCGCCGTGCTTCGCCCTTGAGCCATCGCAAGATGCGGGCTTCGACCGACTCCCTCGGACCACCCAAGCGCAGCATGCCTTCGCCGCAGCGAATGCTGCGCGGCCATTCTTCGCGCCATTCAATCAGGTGGCTTTCGCCTTCGACGGCGATTTCGCTGCCAGGGGCAATGGGGGCAATGTCAGGCGCGCTGTTTAACCGCGTGGCGATCCATTCGCGTTTCTTTTCGACAAAATCGAGCGCCACATTTGTCGGCGTATAATGCGGCATCGTTATGCGGATTTCGCGTTTCACGGCATCGGCGCGCATCGAAATGCGCTTTGCCCGCGGGTTGCGGCGAATGCGCACGGGTACGCTTTCCCCTTCTATGACCACTTCAGGATCAGAGAGGCTGTTCGACAATATGGTTTTCAAGCGGCCCAGCATGCAGTTCCGATATAGCCCGACCTTTGACCGACATGCCAGCGTCATGAATCGTCTGGCGGCTTCCGCTCACCAAATAATGCCATTCAGGAAGTGGTTTGCCCGCCGCGCGCAGGACATAGGCACAGGTGGAGGGTAGCCAGACATAATCGTCAATCTTGGCCGCGGTCAGCCGAAGACATTCGGGCACAATCGCGCGGCGTCCGCGATAATCGGCACATTGGCATGTCTGTAGATCCAGCAATTTGCAGGCGACATTGGTGGGGTAGATGCGGCCGGTATCTTCGTCTTCCACCTTGTTGAGACAGCATTTCCCACAACCATCGCACAATGCCTCCCATTGTGCGCGGTCGAGGCTCTCTATCGGAGCTTCCCAAAAAGGCGCTTCGTTCAAATCAGCGCACCCACTTTGCCAATTCCGCCTCAACCAAATTAGGCGCGCCTTCATTGATGTCGGTATTGGGAACGTCGGCGGGCATAAGCGCCAAAGGCTTGCCATCGGGCCCCATCAAATAGGGTGTCTGGCTATGGCTCATCAGATAGCTTTCGGGCGAGGACCCTTCCATGCGGCTGGCGTAAATCGCAAATTTCTTTGCCGCGTCTGCGATTTCGGCCTCCGTTCCGGTAAGCCCAATCGCGCGCGGATGAAATGCGCTGACAAATTGCTTCAGCACCTCTGGCGTGTCGCGCAGTGGGTCTACGGTGATGAAAATCGGCTGAATCTTTGCGCCAAGCTTGGGATGGCTTTTCTCATATGCCTTCAGCCCAGCCATCAGATTCTGCATGTCCGGCGTGCAGATATCGGGGCAGTTGGTGTAGCCAAAATAGACGATACGATATGCGCCGTCGAATTCCTTGAAGGTCCGTTTTTTGCCATTTTGATCGGTCAGCGTAAAATCACCACCAATTGTAGCGCCGGCCAGCGGGGCTTCGCTCAACGGCGGCTGGGCAGGGGGTGAATCACATGCCGACAGCAAAAGCGCGGTGGAGAGAGCGAAAATCAGATTTTTGTTCATAGCGGGGCCAGACATGGTCTGCTAAAGACCAGTTATCAAGTATGTTGGACATTTAAATGGGGCATCGTTTGTTGAAAAAGCCATTTTTTCTCGCCTTGGCCGCAGGGCTGATCTTGCCGATGGGCGCTGGCGTTGTTGCGCCTGCTGCACAAGCCCAGTTTTCGGACAGCTATAATTTCCTGAAAGCCGTGCGCGAACGTAAGGGCGAAGAAGCGGAAAAGTTTCTGGCACAACCCGGCACGGTGATTATCAACACGCGCGACAATTCAACCGGCGAAACCGCGCTGCACATCGTCATTCAACGCCGTGATGCGTCGTGGCTTGGCTATCTTTTACAAAAAGGCGCAAACCCCAATTTGGCAGATAAAAAAGGTACGACGCCTTTGATGCTCGCCACGCAATTGGGCTTCATCGATGGCATTGATTGGCTTTCGCGTAAAAAGGCACAGATTGACCAGACAAATCGCGCTGGAGAAACCGCGCTGATTCTGGCGGTGCAGCTGCGCAATGCAGAAGCGGTACGTGTGCTTTTGAAGGCCGGTGCAAATCCGGACAAGAAGGATAGCCGGGCGGGATATTCTGCACGCGATTATGCGCTTCAGGACGGACGGGCGAGCGCGATTGTTGCGATCATCGAAAATAACGGCAAAACCGATGCGGCAAAGAAACCCGCCGAGCTGGACTTTTCGGGCATATCTGAACCGAAATAATGTCCGTCGGCGCGCCGCGCGCTGGACGGATTATCCGGGGATAAACTTCATCGCGACGCCATTCATGCAATAGCGTTTGCCCGTTGGCTTTGGGCCATCGTTAAACACATGGCCAAGATGCCCGCCGCAGCGCGCACAATGCACTTCGGTGCGTGGCACGCCGATTTTATAGTCCGTCCGGGTACCTATGCCGCCAGCCAGTGGCGCATAGAAACTTGGCCAGCCCGTTCCGCTTTCAAACTTGGTAACAGAGGCAAACAGCCGCTGGTTACAGCCAGCGCAGACGAACGTGCCCTTGCGCTTTTCGCTGTTGAGCGGGCTGGTGTACGGCCGTTCGGTATCTTCGCGGCGTAACACGCGGTAGGCAGCAGGCGACAAGCGCTTTTTCCATTCAGCGTCGCTATATGTCACCGCGAAGCGCGTTTTGGCGGTCGCACTCTTGCCGCAGCCAAAGACCAGCACCGCAGCGCCTGCACTTGCGAGTGACAGAAATGTGCGTTTGCTTAACTGCATGACATGTTCCTTTGGACGCTCCGGTTATGCATATACCGAAAACGTCCAAAAGCTTTCATATCAATAGCGCGACAGTTCGACATCCATCTTGCGATAGCCATGGACGAAGCAGCCAGCCACGCGCTCTGGTTCTGCCACCACATTGGGTCGCAGGCGGCGCACTGCCATTTCTTCAAGCAAAATGCGGATCTGCAATTCGGCCAATCGCGCGCCGACGCAACGGTGGATGCCATATCCGAAGGCCAAATGGCGACGCGCGTTCTCACGATCGACAATCAACTTATCGGGATTATCGAACACCGTCTCATCCCGGTTGGCCGACAGGTACCACATGCCAATCTTGTCACCAGCCTTGATAGGCGCGCCGAACAGGTCATGGTCCTGCAGGGCGGTGCGCCGCATATGCGCCAAAGGCGTTTGCCAACGAATGATTTCGCTGACGGCGTTGGTGATGAATTGGGGATTTTTCTCCAGCTTTTCGCGCTCATCGGGGAAGCTGTTCAGTCCATAAGCGTAACCCGACATCGAATTGCGGGTCGTGTCGTTTCCGCCCACGATCAGCAGAATGAGGTTACCCATATATTCAAACTGGCTCATGTCCTTCATCGGCGAATGGATCATGCGGCTGATAAGGTCGGGCGCTTCGCCGCGATTTTTGCGTTCTTCCCACAGATTCTGGAAATAGGCGCCCATTTCAAACATTTTGGCAAGTCGCGCCTGACGTGTGTCTTCGGAACGGACGAGTTCGATGTCGCCCGCCCAATCGGACCATTCGGTCAACTTGCGGCGGTCTTCCCATGGGAAATCGAAAAGCAATGCCAACATCTGTGTGGTCAGTTCGATGGATACCAGGTCGACCCAGTCAAAGGTTTTGCCAACTGGAAGCGAGTCCAAAAGCTCGCCCGTGCGGCGCCGGATATCGCCCGACATGCGGTCCATTTCACCCGGTGTGAACGCCGGCGCAATGACGCGGCGTTCTTCGGTGTGCTTGGGCCGGTCCATCGCAATGAACATCGGCATGATGATTCTTTGGTCTTCGGGGATTGGCTCGGCGAGCGCATTGTCGTCGATTAAGGTTATGCCACCATGTTCGAATGACGATGAATAAATGTCGGGAAGCGCTTCGACATGTTGAATGGCTTTGAGTGTCGTGACATTCCAATAGCTGCCGAAATCGGAACCCTCAATCTTGTTGATAGGCGCTTTTTCGCGCATCTCTTTAAAGATGGGGTGCCAGCGATCCTCCGCATAGATTTCGGGCTTTGTTACGTCCCAATGATGTGGTGCCTTGTTAACTTCCCAAGGCAGTGAATCGCTTTCGATTAGGGGGGCAGTTGCCATTGTTCTCGACTCCTCTCAGCACCGAAACTGCCACTACTGACAGAAATGTCAATCCAGTTTCGAACCGCAACCTATTAAAGGTGATTGCACGTTCATCCGGGCATTTTGATGAAGCCGAACAACCGGCGTGCACCATCATCCTTGGCGCGGCCAGCGCTTCCTGATTTCATGACGTTTTTCTTGAAAAGATACACGCCCAGCCGCAGCAACAGTATCGCAAAGAAAATCTGGCCGATAATCGCGACGGCGTGATGCCACAAAACGGGTTCAAGTGCTGCGCGTCCAATCATCGCAAAGGGCGAACTGAATGGGAAAATAGCAGCAAATTTCTCGATCGGTTCGCCTGTTTTGGTCAGGGCATAAGATGCGAAGAAGAAATTGATCAGCTGCGCCATGGTGACGGGCATGGAAATGGTCTGCACCTCACGCACCGTGGCCGCCATCGCCCCAATGCCGAGGAAAAGCGCGCCGAGCATGAGATAGGCCATGATGAAATAGGTGAAACACAGCCCAATGAACATGGGCCAGCCAACCGCCGGCATGGGGTAAGTGGGCAAATCCGGCCCAATCGCGGCGAAGCCAATCAGCCCAACGGTTGTCCACACCAATAGGCCCAGCAAGGCCATGCTAAGCATCGCGAATAATTTGCCCAGGAACACCGATTCCATGGGAATCGAGGCGGCGAGAATTTCGATAATCTTGTTCGATTTCTCCTCCACCAGATTGGACAGGACCATCCCCGCAAGCAAAATTGTCAGGAAGAAAATGAGAAACTGCCCACCCTGCGCCGTAACAGTGCGCAGCTTCTTGTCGTTGTTAGCGGACTCGACAACAATATCGGGTGTCGAACGCGGGAGCGTCATCGTGCCGCCGCTTTGGGCATAGCCTGCCAACAGTTCAATGTCGGCTCGCTCGCGTTTTATGGCGTTGGCTGTGCCGGTTATCACGGGTTTCGCCAACGTGCCGGTGACGACAACGCTGAGATTATCGGTCTTTTTCGCAAGATAGCTTTGCGGCGTTTTCTGATCCGCAGCAGGATCGCCGACGACGATCATGCGGGCGAAATAGCTGTCCCCCAATGTCTTCGAAAGCGACTCGCGCGCTGACAGGATTTTCCCCGCCTCCTCTTTGGCCAACGCAATGCCAACAACGGGTTGCGACACATCTTTGGCGATTTGCCCACCCAAATTACCCGCCGCAAATCCGACCAACACAGGGAAGAGAGGGCCAAGCAGGAAGAAGATAAAGGCCTTGGAATAGATGATCGCCGTAAAATCCCTGCGGGCAATGACGAAGGCTGCGCGGATGATTTCCTTCATTTCGCTTCTCCCACATGAGCGTCATCCATTTCGGCTGCGACCGCTTCACCAGCGATGGCCACGAACGCATCGTGCAGTCCCGGCCTTTCGATCGACAGTGCTTTGACGCCAGCCTTGCCCTCGACCAGCGCCGTCAGCAGCGGCTCCACCCCCGTTTCGGGCAAAGTGAAATGCCACCAATGCCCTTCTGCTTTGGTTTCAGCGGGCAGCGCCGATCGCCATGGCCCGTCCAACGTTTCGGTTTCCAGATGCACCTGCGGCCGCAAGCGGTCACGTGCTTCGGATACCAACCCATCGAAACTGATTTTACCCTGTGCGATAATGGCGATGCGTTCGCACAACCGTTCGGCATGCGCGATGACATGGGTGGAGAAAATGACTGTCACACCCTTGGCGGCTTGCGCGCGGATCATCTTTTCAAGCTTGGCTTGATTGAGCGCATCCAGCCCCGAAAACGGTTCGTCGAGGACGATCAGCTTTGGGTCGTGGACGATTGTCCCCATCAGTTGCACCGTCTGGGCCATCCCCTTTGAAAGCTGCCTGATCTGGCGGTCGGCGGCATATCCAAGACCAGCTTCTTCCAGCAAGGCCCGCCCTTTTTTCGCACCCTCTTTCAACGATAGCCCGCGCAGCGCGCCCATGAACGCAATCGTATCGACCGCGCGCATTGATTGATACAGGCCGCGTTCTTCGGGCAAATATCCGACATTACGGGACTGTGTTATCGGGCGGTCCGAACCCAGCAGGCTGCGGGTTCCGGCATCCGGATCAATGATACCCAGCAAAGTGCGCAACATGGTCGTCTTGCCGGCGCCGTTCGGGCCCAAAATGCCAAAAATGCTGCCCTCCGGAATGTTGAGGTCGACCCCGTCGACGGCACGAAAGCCATCGAATTGCTTTACGAGTCCCTTTGCCTCTATTGCGTACATACTGAATTGCCCCGGAGAGATGGTCGGTGCTGAATAAGGTTGGCGCGTGAAAAGAAACAACACAAATATAGTTAACGAGTTGCAAGCTAAGGCGCAGAGTGAGGGCTTTGTCGCCTTTGGGATTGCGCCGGGGCACCTTGCGCCGCGCGCGGGGCTGCGGCTGCGCCAATGGATCGAGGAAGGCCGCCATGGCGACATGTTGTGGATGGAAAGCCGCGTCGATGAGCGCGCCAATCCCGACATTTTATGGCCCGAAGTAAAGTCCGTGATTATGCTGGGGATGAGCTATGCACCGCCGCATGACCCAATGGCGCTTGCGGGCGATGACTCAAAGGCGCGCATATCGGTCTATGCGCAAGGACGCGACTATCATGATGTCGTAAAAGGCGCGCTCAAGCGGCTCGCCAGCTGGCTGGCCCATTCCGCAGAGGTCGGCGTCAAAGTGTTCGTCGATACCGCGCCCGTTATGGAAAAGGCGCTGGCCGAAGTGGCGGGACTTGGGTGGCAAGGCAAGCACAGCAACATCGTCAGCAAGGAACATGGCAGCTGGCTGTTCCTTGGCGCCATTTATACGACTGCAGAGCTTGCTTTATCGGTTCCCGCGACCGACACATGCGGCTCGTGCCGGGCATGCCAAGACATCTGCCCAACCAATGCCTTTCCGGCGCCCTACCAAGTCGATGCCCGCCGATGCATTTCGTATCTCACGATTGAACATAAGGGACCCATAGACCGCGAACTACGTCCATTGATGGGCAATCACATTTATGGCTGCGATGATTGTCTGGCTGTGTGCCCGTGGAACAAATTTGCCGAGACCGCCGCGGCACATAAGGCATTTTTGCCGCGTGAAGCGTTGGTCGCGCCGCGCATTGCCGACCTTTTGACTTTGGATGATGCGCAGTTTCGTGCGCTTTTTTCCGGCTCGCCCGTCAAGCGCATTGGCCGCGACCGCTTTGTGCGCAATGTGTTGATCGCGGCTGGCAATGGCCGTGACCTTGGCGTGCTACCCGTGGTCGAGATGCTCATGGATGACACGTCTCCGGTCGTCCGTGGTGCCGCGATCTGGGCGATGTCGCGGCTGTCGCCCAAAATATTTGCGCGTGAAAAGCAGGTGCGCTTTGCGGACGAACGAGACCCGTCGGTTCGTGCCGAATGGACGCTGAGTTAGGTCGTGACCCTAGTCAGCGGCGTTGCAAGGCATCAATGCAGGATGCGCGGTCCACCGCAGCCCCATCGCTGCGTCGCGCGTCGACATAGGTAACGATTTCGGTCCGGCCCTTGCCGTCGGGATAGAGAAACACATCAAGGACGCAGGCTTTGCCAACAAATTGCAGCTTGCGGCCATGAACCTCAACCACATCAAGCCGCGGTTCGCCAAAAAGGCGTTTCAACGTGGCGACATCCTTGCCCATGACCGCCTCTAGGCCCCTTGGTCCCATAGCAGGGCGAACGGGAATGGGCGGCGCAGTGCGCTGTACGGGTGCTGGCTGGCGCGTTTGCGCACGCGCAGGCGGCGCAGATACATAGCCTGCCAAAATCAACGCGAGTGCGCATGCGTTTATGGCGTGTTTCATATGGCTCTGCTTCCTGAATGGACGACATGCACAGCCATTGCCGTAGCCAGCACGGGTACCAGCAAGTTGAAAAACGGGATCAGCATGCCAACGGTGCCAATGAAGCCAAGCAAGAGGCGTGGCAGTTTCTGGATGCTGCCTTGCGATGCGCCATGGCGGGCAATCAGCATATCTTCCAAATCCTTGCCCAAAAGGAGCGCGTTGAGGAGCATGAAGGCAATCGCCGTGCCAACGCCCGTCACCAGCAAAAGGATATACAGCGGCAATGCGAGGAGGTTGTACCCAACTACGCGCGCGATTGATCGCACCGCCATATGCACGCCAGCGCCGAAGCCTGGGCGCTTTCCAAACGCGGTTTGCCGGGGATAATATCGGTCTTCAACCGCATCGATAATATCGTCGGCGAAGATCCATGTGATTGCGACGGCGACCACCCGGAACAGCAGAAACGCCGAAATCGGGATGATGGCCAGCGACAAGAAGGTCGACAGATATTCGCCGTTTTGAATGTTGAGCCATTCAAAAAGCCAATCGAGCGCAAACCACATGGCGACGCCCAATAAAAGGAAGCTGGCAAAGCTACACAACACCACTTTGATGAGCAGCATTGCCACGCGCCTGTCCGAAAGGCTTTGGAACGAAAGCTGGAGCGCTTGTATCATGTCGCGCTTCTAAAGCGCTTGCCCGAAATGTCCAACCCCAGTAGGGCGCGGCGAACTTAAATATAGGAAAATTCATGACTGACAGCCGCTTCGACGTCCTCGCCATTGGCAATGCAATTGTTGATATCATTGCCAACACCGACGATGCTTTTATCGACAGCGAAGGCCTGACCAAAGGCAGCATGCAGCTCGTTGATGAGGAACGTGCGCAAGCTTTATATGCGCACATGGGTCCTGCCCGTGAAATCAGCGGTGGCTCTGCCGCAAATACCTTGGCCGGCCTTGCACAGCTTGGACATAAAACAGCATTTATCGGGCAAGTCGCAAATGATCAGCTTGGCCAAGTGTTCGCACATGACATTCGTGCGGGCGGTATCCATTTCGATATTCCTGCACGTGATGGCGCACCTTCGACCGCACGGTGCTACATTCTCGTCACACCCGATGCACAGCGGACGATGAACACCTTTTTGGGCGCGTCGCAATATCTGCCTGCCACGCTGATCGACAAGTCGCTCATTGAAAGCGCGGCGATATTGTATCTGGAAGGCTATTTGTGGGACCCTGAGGAGCCACGTGCCGCCATGCGCACCGCCATCGATGTCGCGCGTGCCGCTGGTCGCAAGGTTGCGCTGACATTGTCCGATGCATTTGTCATTTCGCGCCATGGACCAGACTTTTTGGCTGAAATGGAAGCCGGTCGCATCGACATATTGTTTGCGAACGAAGTCGAAATTTGTGCGCTCAACAACAGCGATGATTTCGAAGCATCGGTCGCGGCCATCGCGGCGAAGGTTCCATTGTTGGTCTGCACACGCGGCGAACATGGCGCAATCGCCATCGAAAACGGCGTGCGTACCGAAGTCGGCGCAGAACCTGTCGCCCAATTGGTCGACACAACGGGGGCAGGCGACTTGTTCGCATCAGGTGTGTTTGCCGGGATAGCGCAGGGCCGGCCGATGGCCGAATGCCTTGTCATGGGCGCAGTTTGCGCTGCCGAGATTATTTCGCATTATGGCGCGCGGCCAGAAGCGGACATCGCAGCGCTTGTTGCCAAGCGTCTGGCTTAATCCTTTTTCTTGCGGAACAGCACCCGGTCTTCCGGGCCAAAGCCCCAGCGCCAGATAATCCAGCCATAAAGGCCAAGGATTGCAGGCACGCCAATCGCCAGTTCCACCCATTCCAGACGGGCAGGGACGCTGACGATTGCCATGCCGAGCAATGCTGCCGCGGCGACAGCAACCAGCAACGCCCAACGCCACACACGGATGGGCTGACCGAGCAAATGAGACAGCAATCGCGATTTGATGAGCGAGCCAATACCCAGCGATATCATCAGCCCGCAGGCAACGGCTGCTGCCTGACACAGGCCGACATATTCGGGCTTAACGGGAATATCATCGACCAGCATGATAAGGCCGACGCTCACCAAGGTTTGCACGGCCAACATACCGATCGAAATCAGCAGGTTCCGGTGACGGGCCATATATACCAAAGCAGATTCGCTGACGACCGCCGTTGCCGCCGCAACTTCCGCCGCCAGCAAAAAGGCAAGCGCCGCTGCTCCGCCGACAAATTCGGGACCCATCAATCCCATGACCGCTTCACCGGGGATACCAAGCGCCAGTGCAATTCCGGCCTGTGCCGCGATAATCCAGAAACCGACCTGGCCAACCTGTTTGGCGATTTCGGCATAGTTGCGGGTCTGTAAATTGCGCGTGATGACGGGGCCCAATATCGGGTCAAAGCTGGTTTTAAGCTTCTGTGGCAGGCTCGCCACCTGTTGAGCGACATAATAGATACCCACCACTGCGGGCGATGCAAACAGGCCCAATATGGCAAGGTCCAGCCGCCTGCTGCCCCATTCTGCTGCGTCCGCTGCGGCCAATGGCAGGTTGCGCTGGGCAATCACCAAAGAACGCTTCACACTTGGCCGCCATCCCCACGCAAAGCCATAGCTGCGCCACAAAGGCCACAGCGCAAACAACAATGCAGCTGCCAGCGAAGCGACATAAGACAGGATCAGCCCATCACGCGCGGAATAGAAATAGAGCGCGCCTGCCGCGATGCTGATTGTCCATGGTTCAACGATGGCGCGCGCCCGCACGGTCGATACAATGTCGAATCTATAGGCCAAAGCGGACAAGGCGATGTCCGTCGCGACAATGGCAAAAATGGCGAGCGGCAGAAACCGGTCGAGCCCGTTAATACCGCTGTTGGGAAACATCAGCTCGGGCAACATGATCAAAAATGCAGCGCCGACCGCTGATGCCGCCATCGCCGCGAAAAAGGCATCCGCAATCATGTGGGCATGCGGGCGGTCATCCTTCGCAAGCAATTCCGCCAGTCCCCGGCGCAGGCCCAGCGAAGCAAGCTGCGCGGCAAATTCGATAATCAATATGGCATAGGCAAAGCGGCCAAGCGCTTCCGGACCATAAAGTCGGCCCGCGATAAACAAGAATGGGATACGGGCGGCCAACCGTAAAAGGAAGCCAAATACATTTGTCCGCCCGCCCTTTGCGAGTGCCTGAATATCTTCTTCGTCGGTTCTGGCTGCAGTCAATGGATGGCCTTTTTTGGAACGCTAGCGGATTAGGTCCGCCGTTACCAGCTTTCGGACTTGAGCGGGCGTGCCAGCAATTCGGCCACGACGGCATCGACGGTCGCTGATCCCGACAGTAATGCGCATACCGCGCTTACGATGGGCATTTCGACATCAAGCGCGGTTGCCGATTGTAACAGGACCGGCGCGGTATATGCGCCTTCGGCCACCGTCTTGCGGTCTGCCAGCAGGCTTTCGGATGATTGGCCTTGTCCAAGGCCGCGACCCAAGGAAAAATTCCGCGAATTTTCAGAGCTGCACGTCAGGACTAAGTCGCCCAATCCCGATAGCCCGGCTAGCGTTTCGGCTTTTGCACCGCGCGCAAGGCCGTATCGCTGCATCTCGGCAAAACCGCGCGCAATCAACGCCGCACGCGCGTTGAGACCAAGACCTGCGCCATCGACGACACCGCATGCGATTGCGAGCACGTTTTTAACAGCACCGCCAATTTCCGCGCCGACAACATCATCAGACCAATAGGGACGGAAAGACGGTGTGGCGATGCGGCGCATCAATTCGGAACCCAGCGTCTGATCGGCGGTAGCGAGCGTGACCGCTGTGGGCTTTCCGGCAGCAACCTCATGCGCAAATGTAGGCCCGGATAGCACTGCAATCGGATTGCCCGGGCGCGTTGTCACGGCGACATCGGACACCAGCATTTGGGTATCGGCCTCAATGCCTTTTGCGCACAGGATCAGCGGCGCCTGTGTATCCGGCAGCGCCGCCAGCGTGGCACGCACATGCTGGGCAGGGGTCACGATGAGCAAATTTTCACAGGCGATCATGCGCGCGAGGTCAGCTGTCGCCTCAATTTTTGACGACAATGATGTGCCCGGCAAAAACAGGCTGTTTTCGTGCAGGTTGTTTATGCTGTGCACGGCCGCTTCTTCGCGGGCCCAGATGAGAACGCGATCGTGGATTTGCGCCATGACCGCGGCCAGCGCGGTGCCCCATGCGCCGCCACCAATGATACCAACCGGATATTGCATCTGGCTCATGCCTTTACGCCCGCACCGCGTGCGGGTGCTGCATTGGGATCAAGCGGCCAGCGAGGCCGCGCCACAAAATCAAGGCCATCGGTCAGGCCCATCGCAAATCTCTCCGCGCCAGCCCATGCGATCATCACGCCATTGTCGGTGCACAGCCACAATGGCGGCGCGACAAAACGCATGCCGCGGCTTGCGGCAAGCCCCTCGAGCATATTGCGGATGGGCACATTTGCCGCGACGCCGCCCGCAACAACCAGCGCAGCCGGTGCATCAATACGATCCAGCGTATAGCGTATCCGGTCGTACAGGCAGTCGATAACGGCTTGCTGAAACGATGCGGCAATATCCTCGACTTTATACTGGCCCGTTTCATGCGCGCGCAGCACGGCGCTTTTCAGGCCAGCAAAGGAAAAATGCGGCTCATCAGCGCCTTTTAACGGTCGGGGTAGCGGCACGTTTTTCGCGTTGCCCAACGCGGCTGCGCGTTCGACGGCTGGCCCACCGGGAAAGCCGAGGCCCAAAATCTTCGCCGTTTTGTCGAACGCTTCGCCTACTGCATCGTCGATGGTCGTGGCCAACCGGTTATAGTCGCCGACACCGTTCACCCGCAGCAACTGACAATGGCCGCCAGACACCAGCAGAAGCAGATAGGGAAATGAAAGATCGGCATCGACCAAGCGCGGCGAAAGCGCATGGCCTTCAAGATGGTTGACGGCGATCAGCGGCTTTCCGGACGCCATGGCAAGCGCCTTTGCCGTCACAAGTCCAACCATGACACCGCCAATGAGGCCCGGGCCAGCGGTTGCGGCAATGGCATCAACATCATGTAACGTCATGCCTGCGTCCGCGAGCGCGGTTTCCACCAAGGGGGTCATCAACTCGGCATGCGCGCGGGCAGCGATTTCGGGAACGACGCCGCCGAATGCGCGGTGATGATCTTCCTGGCCAGCCAAGGCATGGCTCAAAATCGTCCGGTCGGAACGCACAATTGCCGCTGCGGTTTCGTCGCAGCTGGATTCAAGACCAAGGATGATTGCCATTGCGCTTTCCCATAGGTGGACGTGGCGCTATGAACAAGTCGCATGACAATGATATCGTTTTCCTCCGACCGTCCGTTACGTATCGGTACACGCCGGTCTCCGCTCGCTTTGGCGCAGGCGGAGATGACCATGGCCGCCATCAAAGCGGCGCATAATCTGCCCGACGATGCCGTTGTTCTGGTCCCGATGCTCGCCACAGGTGACAAGATTCAGGATCGGCCGCTTGCCGAAATCGGCGGCAAGGCGCTTTGGACCAAGGAACTGGAACGTGCGCTGATTGATGACCAGATCGATATCGCGGTGCATTCAATGAAAGATGTCGAAACGGTGCGCGCAGACATTTTTGACATCGCCGCCATGCTGCCGCGTGCGGATGTCCGCGACCGATTGATTGGCGCCGCGTCGCTGGACGATCTGAAGCATGGTGCGCGGGTCGGGACATCGAGCCCACGGCGTGCGGCGCAACTGCAACGTGCCCGTCCTGATTTGCGGATCGTTCCCTTGCGCGGCAATGTCGCAACCCGTTTGGCGCATATTGAAAATGGTAACGCGGATGCGACACTTTTGGCCGCGGCCGGGTTGGACCGGTTGGGCATGGCTAATGTCGGCGCGCCATTACCGCTGAACCAGTTTTTGCCGGCGGCATCGCAGGGTGCTGTGGGCATTGACCGGTTGACCAGCCGCAATGAGCTCGTCCCGTTTTTGGCGGCCATTAACGATGTGGATACCTTTGTCGCCGTGCATGCCGAGCGTGCCTTGCTTGAGGCATTGGGCGGGAATTGCCACTCACCCGTCGCCGCATTTGCGCAGGTCGAAGGTGCCCAGATACGCTTAAAAGGTGAAGTTTTCACTGCGGATGGCCGGGAAATGCACGCGGGCGAAATCGTCTATGACGCGTCGGGCGATGGTCCGGCACAATTGGCAGATCAATTGCAGGCAAACGCCAGTGATGAACTGCGGAGCATGTTCGCTTCGTGAAGGTGCTGATTATCCGGCCGCAACCAGGGGCAGATGCCACCGCCCGCCGGTTTAAGGGTGCAGGATATGCACCAGTGCTTATGCCCCTGTTCGCCATTGAACATCTGCCGCTGCAAACGGTGCCTGTTGACGGATATGATGCCATTTTGTTGACCAGCGGCAATGCTGCGCGCGCCGCAACTGGATTTTTGGAAAGCGCGCGCGACACCCCGATCTATGCGGTCGGTAGTGCGACCGCCAGCGCATTGGCCCATTTGTCGTTGCCGGTTGCCGCGACCGGATCCAATGGCGTGGAGGCACTTGTTGGTGTTGCTGCCGCAGACGGCCACAAAAAGCTCCTATGGCTTGCAGGCGAAGACCATAGTGCTGTTCCGCAGATTGCTGGCGTCCACATTGACATCGCTATCGTATACCGAAGCGCGGTGCTGGAAACACCGGCGGACTTCGCCGCGCAGGTTACGCAATGCGATGCGGTCATCCTGCACTCGTCACGCGCGGCGGCGCACTTTGCCGGTCTGAGCGATGCGGGCGGCCTATCGCGGAGCAAAATCACGCTCGCGACCTTTTCGAACGCAATTGCAGCAAGCGCTGGCGACGGCTGGGCACAGATAATTGTTGCCGCCGCACCAAATGACGCTGCGTTAATGAATGCAATAGAACAGCATTTTACAAGGATAGATTGCGCCCCGCTGCCGAATGCCGCTATTGAAGGAGCAACATGACTGATTTTCAAACAGCGACCGCCACGCGACGCGGTAGATTCACATTCAAGCACATCATGCTGCTTATTTTGTGTGCCTTCGTCGGCGGCGCGATTGTCGCTTATGTGATCGCCGACAAATATGGTTTTCTGACACCATCTGATGCCCCCGTGGCGGTTGAGTCATCGACTGGGCCAGTGGGCAATGTCGTCGCCACCGATGCTAATGCTGTCGCACAGCCGGTTACGGACCAAATGGTTCCAACTTTCCCATCACCCAATATGCTCTCGCCCGAAGTTGCGCGCGCGGATGGGCTGTTGCTCATTTATGCGGTGCGCCGCACGATTGATAAGGGGGTGCCGCTGGGCAATCTTGCCGAACAGTTGCGCCTGCGTTTTGGCGCGACCCAGCCGCAATCCGTTGCCGCGGTGCTATCGGCTGGGCAAGCGCCGGTCACGATTGATGCCCTGAAAACCGAATTGCGCGGACTTGCGCCAGTGCTTTTGACGGGCAATCGAGACGACAGCACCTGGGCGACCGTGAAGCGGGAATTGTCGGAGCTGTTTGTGCTGCGCAAAGAAAATGGGCCATCACTCGCGCCAAACGAACGGCTGATCCGCGCCGAAGCGCTGGTCGATGCAGGCAAGCTTGATCTTGCTGTGGAGGAAGTTGCGGTTTTGCCCGGCGCATCCATCGCACAATCATGGATGGCACGGGCCAAACGTTTCAGCGATTCGCGTAAAGCGCTCGACCGGCTTGAACAGGTCGCCATCCTGCAACCCGTAGCGGTTCCCCTCATCGTCGCGCCTTCGGTTGAGGCCGCACCGTCGAACGTTCCCGTTCCAACCCCCTGAGTTGCGGGTCGGCAGTTTTAAGAAAAACCGTTTTTAACGGATCGCGGATGACGCGGCCTAGTTGGCCTTTCGCCGTATCGGGACCGGAATGTTGCAAATATCTGCGCCGCCAGCAGGGATGTTGAAAAAGGCATCCCGCCGATTGGCGCGCGCGTCGGCATAGGCTGCAAAGCTGTCGCTATCGGTCGACAGATATTCGAACGCAGGCACGTCCTTTGCTTCGATCCCAAGCCGCACCGACAGGATCGGCACGCGCTCTTCTTCTCTCTCGTAAAAGCCAAGTGCACCCGTGCCGCGTGGCAGGCTGGACATATGTTCTATGCCTTCGATCACGCGTCCGACCAGCGCGATGTTGCGGTCCAAGTGCCGCGGCGCGTGACCGATCACCGTATAGAGTTCCGCGCCCGTGCCGGTGTCAGGTGACAGGTTCCGGCCAACGCCGACCATGCCGTAGCAATGGACTGGCCAAAGCCCCTCACGGCCTTGTGCCAGCGGCCAGCCTAGATAGAAGCCATGGGCACCCGCGTAGGCGTCTGGCCTTCCGTCTGCGCGGGCCAAAATCCAATCTTTGGTCGGCCAGTCAGGGGTTACATAATTCTTCGCGTCCACGACCGACAACCCTTGTGGCAACGCCTTCTTCTCGGTCGCATCACCCCATTGCACGACATAATTGTCCTGCACGCGGTTGATGCTGGTGCCGTCCCACCAATGCGCTGCCGCCAGTTTGCGGATATTGCTGACCCAACCCTGGCTGAACGGTGCAGGCATCAATTGAATGATGACGCGGCGTTGCTTGCCTTTCGAATCGGGGGCGAGCTCCATCACCAATATGTCCGATGGCGCAATGGCAACCCAGTCGTCCGCTTTGGCCGCTGCCACAATCTCCGACGGCGCGGGGTAGCTTTTGGCGTCCTGTGCCGAAACGGGAAGAGCGGCGCAGATCGCGGCGCTGGCGAACAGGGGCAGATATCTTTTCATCAATAAGGTTATGGCAAATCACTGTGCCTTGCGAAAGCGGAAAGGAGCGGCTAGGGGCGTGCGTCCCTTAGGGGAATGCGGAGACGTGGCCGAGTGGTCGAAGGCGCACGCCTGGAAAGTGTGTATAGGGGTGACTCTATCGTGGGTTCGAATCCCACCGTCTCCGCCACACATCATACAATTACAGATTTCATTTGGCGTATAAGGAAATACGCCACCCTTTATGCTGCCTCGAATTGCGCGATTTCAGCGCGCACCGCAGTTGTTCCAGTCGTCGAGTTGCTTCGCGCTGTAAGGCCAAAATACTGTCGACAGGGTATGTTTTCGTCTTAACAAAACACGAGTTTAATGACCCGCTTGATGAGGTCGTTCCAACTGTCTTGATCAATATGATCGATCGATATGTCGTCAATGACGCGGCCCAAGGTATATGCTTGGATAAATAGAGCGGCAGTATTCGGGTTGAAAGCCTTGTTCATCCAGCCCCTTTCTTGGGCCGCCGCGAATAATTCTGTCAGGGCGTCAGTCAGTCGCTTCTGTTCGGCACCCAGCCTTTCGAGCAGGCGATCATTTTCTTCGGCAAAGCCAATCAACCGTGCCCGGACAAACCTACTGCGCTTGTTTTCGGGCGCTTGCGTTATGTCCGTGATGGCGCACAGCCCGTCATACATCTGGTCCGCAGATTGGCTCGCCGACATCAAATTTGATAGTGACTCAATGTTTGCGTCAACTTGCGTCGAAAATTTACGAACCAGCGCCAGTTCCAAAAGATCGGAAACGTCGACGAAATGATGGTATAGCGATCCCCGCGAAACGCCCGAATGCTCGAGCAGCATTTCGCCCGTGATATCCTCGGGAAAATGCGTTTCCAGCAGATTGAGTGCGGTCTTCAGCAGCTTCTCTTTCGTCGGCTGTTCTGTGGGCGCTCGCCTTTGCACCGCGCCACGCATTTTCCTTTGTGTTGCGGAGATCACATGCGGTTCCTTGTGCGCAGAGTAGGATATTATGCATAGGGTCCGCGTAGAACCACGTCAACATTGCGCGCCGGGGTGTCCGCCCACAAAAGACACAATTGTTGTCAATTACTCAACTAGACTATCTGACTAGTTCTTTAATGTCCGCCCAAGATTAATAGAAAATAAAAGCATGCCGATTCGCAAATGCGGTCGTGTTTTACATGCTTCCTAAGTGATGGGAATTTCCGTGAATATTTTTGGTCGTGTGCATGCGGCAATGTTGGCTTGTCTGTTTGCGTGTATGGTAGCTTTGCTTCCGCTGTCAGCCGCGAATGCGCAGACCATTACGGGGATCTCCCCTTCATCCGGTCCGCAAGGGACAACCGTGACCGTCACGGGAACCGACTTTGTACTCTCTTTTGACGCAAGCACGATCCGTGCTGATTTCAAGCTGAGTGGAAGCGTGATCGCCACCACGCAGGCTACAGTGGTTAACGATTCAACGATCAGGTTTGTGGTTCCGGTCGGTTTGCAGTTCGGCACGACTTATAATGTCGACATTGACGATTCTGCCAATATTCCGGTGCCAGCCCAAACGTTCCGTGTCACGCCAACAATCACCCTCTCGCCATCCGCAAACTCAGGCCTCGCCACACCTATTATAGGCCGCTCTTATTCGCAGGTCGTTTCGGCAAGCGGCGGGACCGGGCCATATACTTTTGCCATAACATCGGGGGCGCTTCCGGCGGGGCTTACTTTAGCGTCCAATGGGACGATTTCCGGCACAGTCTCAAACTCTTTGAGCCCCGGTAGTAACGCGAACGTGACCATCACTGCGACCGACGCTACTGGTGCAACTGGCTCGGAAGCCTATTCTATTTTTATCGGTGCACCCAGTGCGCCGAGCCTGACCAGCATTTCTGTTCGTGAAGGTCCAGTTTCCGGTGGCACTGTCGTTGTGCTTACAGGAACCGATTTCCTTGGTGCGACGGGTGTTACTTTTGGCAGCTACGCAGCCACCAACTTCACAGTTAATAGCAATACCCAGATCACGGTGACCACGCCAGCCGCCGCCGCGTCAGGATTTGGCCAAGTGGTGGTGACCACCCCGTGGGGTAGCAGCGAATCAACCGGGCAATCTCGGATTTACGTCTATTTGGGACAGCCTACGGTCACCAGTGTAACGCCAGCGACTGGTTCAACCTTGGGGGGCACATCTGTTGTCCTGCGGGGTGACAATTTGTTTGGTACGTCGATATCGGTAACCGTTGGCGGCGTGGCGGCGACGAACGTTATTGCTGGAAGTGGTCCAACAGCAGGCGAGCTTAGAATAACGACGCCCGCCAACGTTCCGGGAACAGCAAATATTGTTGTCACAACACCCGGCGGTATTACCCCAACCAGCCCTGCAAACGAATTTGCATATGTTCCACCTCCGCCCCAAGTCAACTCACTTTCCGTATATTCGGGGCCTGTCGCGGGCGGCACGGTTGTAACGATTACGGGCAACTTTTTGACCGGGCCAACACAAGTGACCTTTGGTGGTGTTTCCGCAACATCTATCAATGTGGTCAACGACACGACGATCACTGCAACAACGCCTGCTGGCACTGCGGGCCAGGTAGATATGGTCGTGACAACGCTTGGTGGCTCAATAACTCAATCGGGCATTTTTGAATATATCGGGCCGCCGGCGATCACGAGCATCAGTCCGAATACGGGCGGTACGTCAGGAAACACATATGTTACAATAAACGGCACCGGATTTCAGAATGCTACATCGGTAACTTTTGGTGGCGTTCCGGCACTTAGTTACAACGTATTTATTTCGCGCATCGAAGCAGTTTCGCCACCAGGCGCTTCGGGTACCGTCGATGTTGTGGTGACAACGCCGGCTGGTTCCAGCGCGACGGGCAGCGCAACCCAGTTTACCTATGCGAATCCGCAGCCCCAAATATTTTCTGTCGGTCCGGGCACAGGCTCGACAGCTGGCGGCAATCGCGTGTCGATCAACGGTCAAAACTTAACCGGTGTTACATCAGTTACCTTCGGCGGGGTTCCTGCTCTATATTTCACTGTCAGTAACCCTTCCAATATTGTCGCTTATGCACCCGCCGGATCATTGGGTACGGTTAGCGTCGCTGTCACCTCGCCAAGCGGCACGGCGACAGCGTCTAACGCATATACATATGTTGACCCAGCGGCCGTGACGATTACGGGGCTTACCTCAGGCCAGGGGCCACTCGCCGGTGGCAATGAAGTAGGGATTGTGGGCACAAACTTTACGGGAGCAACGGCGGTGACCTTTGGGGGAACGGCGGTAACGTCGTTTACTGTGGTGAGCGCAACCCGTATTCTCGCGGTCGTCCCGGCGGCGAGCTCTACAGGGCCCGTATCCGTGGTCGTGACGGCACCTGGTGGTACCGCCACGCGGGCAGGGGCATACAACTATGTTGCATTATCTTCCGCGCCAACCATTTCCTCGGTCAGCCCGTCGAATATTTCAGTTGATGGCGGAAGCGTCACTGTTTTTGGCACCAACTTTATTGGTGTAACTTCCGTTACTTTTAATGGCGTGCCTGGTACCTCCATGATTGACCAGGGCGGCACTGTGCTCACTATTACTGCCCCCGCAGGAACGGTAGGGCCTGTTGACATTGCGGTAACGACCGCAGCGGGAACCGCCACGCGCGTCAACGCGGCGACGTATATCGCAGACCGGCTCCCCGCAATCTCGGCCGTGTCGCCTGCTTCGGGACCGAATAGCGGAGGTACCACTGTAACAATTACCGGGACAAACTTTAGCAGTGCGACTGCGGTGCGGTTTGGATCGGGGACAGGAACATCGTTTTCGGTCGTGAGCCCAACGCAAATTACTGTGGTTACGCCAGTACTCTCCGATATTGGTACCCAAGGCGTAACGATTGCTTCGCCCGCTGGATCATCGATATCGAATGTAAATAGCAGATTTGTTTTCACATCTTCTTCACTTGCCGCACCAACCATAAGTTCAGTTTCGCCAAATAATGGCGCAATTGCAGGTGGTACGAGCGTCACCATCACAGGTACCAATTTCAGTGGTACAGCGTCGGTACGTTTCGGCACGGAGGCAGCGACGTCATTTATCGTGAACAGCGCCACCCAAATTACGGCCGTCACTCCGGCAGGGTCTGCAGGTGCGGTTGATATCTCCGTGACGGCATTGGGCGGCACGGTCACGTCCAATGGTGCATTTACGTATAGCGCACCACAGCAGCAACCCGCGAGCCAAAGCATCTCATTCACATCTACAGCGCCAAGCGGTGCAGTCGTTGGTGGTGCCACTTATACACCGACGGCGACGGCAACATCTGGCCTATCTGTGGCACTTTCGGTTGACGCGTCCAGCTCCGCGACCTGTTCTATCGCAGGCGGTGTCGTCAGCTTCACTGGCGCAGGCACCTGCCGTATCAACGCCGATCAAGCGGGTGATTCAAGCTTTGCTGCCGCTTCGCAAGTGCAACAGAGCTTCTCTGTTTTGCCTGCTGCACCGACGATTACAGCGGTCACACCAAACAGCGGCACGACTGCTGGCGGTACGAGCGTTGTGATCACGGGAACAGACCTGACGGGTGCTACTGTGAACTTTGGTTCAACAGCAGCAACGTCGGTTGTCGTAAACAGCGCAACGCAAGTTACCGCGGTATCGCCAGCCGGTTCGGCGGGAGCCGCTGACA
>NZ_JACIEA010000001.1:374844-1042349 GCF_014196595.1 Sphingorhabdus rigui
CGCACCACAGCAACAGCCATCTGCGCCGACGATCACCAGCATAGCGCCATCGTCTGGCACGACCGCTGGCGGTACGAGCGTTGTGATCACGGGAACAGACCTGACGGGTGCTACCGTGAACTTTGGTTCAACAGCAGCAACGTCGGTTGTCGTAAACAGCGCAACGCAAGTTACCGCGGTATCGCCAGCCGGTTCGGCGGGAGCCGCTGACGTTTCGGTGACCACGTCGGCGGGTACTGCAACATTGAGCAGTGCATTTACCTATGTCGCACCACAGCAACAGCCATCTGCGCCGACGATCACCAGCATAGCGCCATCGTCTGGCACGACCGCTGGCGGTACGAGCGTTGTGATCACGGGAACGGACCTGACGGGTGCTACCGTGAACTTTGGTTCAACAGCAGCAACGTCGGTTGTCGTAAACAGCGCAACACAAGTTACCGCGGTATCGCCAGCCGGTTCGGCGGGAGCGGTTGACGTTTCGGTGACCACTTCGGCAGGTACTGCAACATTGAGCAGTGCGTTTACCTATGTCGCACCACAACAACAGCAGGCGGCGCCGACAACGGCAAACCTCTCGGGCGTTGCTGTGGCATATAACACCGCGACCGCCATTGACTTGACCAGCTCGATCACGGGTTCGGCGACGGGCATTGCAGTGGCAACGGCCCCAGCACATGGCACGACCAGTGTTGCTGGCAACGTCGTCACCTACACGCCAACAGCGGGCTATTATGGTGCAGACAGCTTTACGTTTACCGCAACAGGTCCAGGCGGCACATCTGCACCTGCGACCGTGTCGTTGACCGTTGCAACGCCTGTAGCACCAGCAACCGCAGATCGTTCCGGCATTGCTGTTGCCTATGGCAGCACTGGCACTGCGGTTGACCTCTCAAGCTCCGTCTCCGGCATTGCATCGAGCATTGCAGTGGCAACGGCCCCTGCACATGGCACGACCAGCGTTACAGGTCTCGTCATCACCTACACACCAACAGCGGGCTATTATGGTGCAGACAGCTTTACGTTTACCGCAACAGGTCCAGGCGGCACATCTGCACCTGCGACCGTGTCGTTGACCGTTGCGACCCCGGCGGCACCTGTCGTTGCGGCCCGCTCGGGCGTGGCGGTAGCGTTCAACAGCAATGGCACTGCGGTTGACCTTTCAAGCTCAGTATCCGGCATTGCATCGAGCATTGCAGTGGCAACGGCCCCTGCACATGGCACGACCAGCGTTACAGGTCTCGTCATCACCTACACGCCAACAGCGGGCTATTATGGCGCAGACAGCTTTACGTTTACCGCAACAGGTCCGGGTGGCACATCTGCTCCTGCGACCGTGTCGTTGACCGTTGCGACCCCGGCGGCACCTGCCGTTGCGGCCCGCTCGGGCGTGGCGGTAGCGTTCAACAGCAATGGCACTGCGGTTGACCTTTCAAGCTCAGTATCCGGCATTGCATCGAGCATTGCAGTGGCAACGGCCCCTGCACATGGCACGACCAGTGTTGCTGGCAACGTCGTCACCTACACGCCAGCAGCGGGCTATTATGGTGCAGACAGCTTTACGTTTACCGCAACAGGTCCAGGCGGCACATCTGCCCCTGCAAGCGTTGCACTGACCGTTGCGACCCCAGCGGCACCTGTCGTTGCGGCCCGCTCGGGCGTGGCGGTAGCGTTCAACAGCCAAGGCACCCCGATTGATCTTTCGAGTTCAGTGTCGGGTGTTGCATCGAGCATCTCGATTGTTACCCCACCTGCACGCGGAACCACGCGGATCGCTGGCAACGTTGTGACCTACACACCTAATGCAGATACATTTGGTGCAGACAGCTTCGCCTATACTGCAACAGGTCCCGGCGGCACATCTGCACCTGCAACCGTGTCGTTGACCGTGGCGGGCTCTGCCCCGCGCGTACAACCACAAAGCGGCAGCACCAGCGATGGCCAGATGGTCAGCATTGAGTTGACCCGTGGCGCAGCCATTGGTCCGTTCACAGCAGCACAGGTCGTCAGCGTCAGCCCTGCGAATGCAGCGACGACCAGCATCACGTCAACGGGCGATGGTGCGGCCCGTCGTTACTTTGTCGAAGCCACACCTGCCGCCCGCTTTGGCGGAACGATCACCATCAACTACACACTGACCAACGCCTTTGGTGTTTCACCGGTGGGTGTGGTGACCTTGACTGTTGCAGCACGACCTGATCCGTCCAACGATCCCAAGGTCCGTGCTTTGACCGATGCGCAGGTGCAAGCCACACGCCAGTTCGGTCGCAGCCAGATCGCGAACTTCATGCGCCGCAACGAACAACTGCACAGCGGCCGTGCGCGGTTATCGCAGAACATCAGCGTCAACATTATCGATCCGACCCGCGAACGTCGTCCCGAAGACAGCATGGCCGCTGCGGCCATGCCAAAGCGTGACAGCGATAAGCCGGACGTAACCGAATCCCACTACGCAGCACCCGCCGCACCGGACGAGAAGCCAGCTGGCGTACTTGGTGCAATGTCGATGTGGGTCAGCGGTGCGATCGATATCGCAACGCGCGATGCCAGCAGCTTTGCACCAAAGCTGTCGGCTACCACGCAAGGCATTAGCGGCGGCGTAGACTTCCAGATCAGCAAGCGCACCGCGATTGGCTTTGGCGCAGGCTATGGCAATGTCAGCTCTCATATCAATGCCAAGACAGCCGAGCTTGATGCCACCAGCAACCTGGTTGCGGTCTATGGCAGCACCAAGCTGTTCGAGAACGGTTTTGTCGATGCGGTTGTTGGACGCGGGTTCCTGGACTACAAGACGCGCCGGCGCATCGATGACACGGAACTGACCGCGCTTGGCAGCCGGACTGGCACCATGAACCTGGCCGCCATCTCGTTCGGCTTCAACAAGCAGGTCGAAGACCTCGACTGGTCGTTCTACAGCAAGCTTGAATACATGGATGCAAAGCTTGCCGCCTATACCGAGACGAGCGGTGGATCACGCAATAACCTGCACCTGTCTGCACTGGACGACACATCGTACAGCGCAGGACTAGGGTTCCGTCTACAAAAGGCTTTTGCCACCGGCATCGGCATAGTCACGCCGCGCTTGCGCAGTGAGTTTGGTCGTGAATTTGGCAAGGCTAACGTGCAGTATGTCGACTATGCCGACATCGCTGGCACCACATCACGCGGCATTCAGGGACGCCTCAATGAACAAAATTTCTATCAGACCTCGATCGGCACGATGATCGACCTGAAGAGCGACTGGTCATTCGATCTGGAATATGCGCTGACGTACAACAGTGCGACATTGACCTCAGGCATCAAGGTGCAGTTGTCACGGCCTTTCTAAAACGCCGCACTCCACATAACATTATCCCGGCCCTGTATTGCAAAGACCCTCGGCTCACGAGCTGAGGTCGATGCGGTGCAGGGCCGGGTTGATTTTAGGGTATGTGTAAGTGTGAAGCAGACTCTGCCTCCGCCACAGATTGATTCATGTGCATCAGATGCGGTGAACCAAGGGTATAGCGCGCCTGCTGGATGCTATTTGTACGACCCGTTGCCTGAATAGTAATCAACTATAAAATAACATTTAACATCAATTCTAATGTGAATGTGACACAGATTTCACAATTGTGAGTTTGCATTACTCTATTTTGTTCTGCCATGCCGGTGCACAGCGGGGATTGGGGTATAATAGCCAAGCGGCATCATGCCCTCCCTGCATGACAAAGTTACAATGCATTCAGCGGGGAAAATATGCCATTGCGTTTCGTACAGGGGCCTTTCAGCCTTGTGATTTTAATTGCACTGGCCAGTTCAGGCTGTGCGCCTGTCCACATGCAGGGCGCGATGAAGAATGTTGGCCGAACCGCCGAAGCTGACAGCTTCGCTTCTGTCCGCAACAGCCCGCTGTCAGCCGCCGCCCATTATGCCACGGCTATGGGATTCCTAAGTGGGCCATCCGTCACGCGCGGCGACCTTGAAATGGCGTTAAGCGGTTTTCAAACCGCTGCCCGATTGGCGCCGGATCTTTGGGAGCCGCTCGCGGGGGCCGCATTAACATCATACCAGCTGGGCAATGTCCGCGAGGCGATGAACCAGATGGCGCAAGCGATTGAACGTCGCGGCGAAGCTGGGCCAATGGCTGTGCCCATGGCATTGCTGGCATATCGTGCGGGGGAACCGGAATTCGCCCGGGCTGCTTTGGAACGCGCAGACCGAACCGGTGACTTGGACATGGTTGGGTTAAACTTTCTGGATGCTGCGTTTGCAGGTACCGGCTGGCGTCCTGCGTCAACGTCTCCCTCGTCGTCCAGCGTTCCCATTATTCAGCAGGCTGACGCCGGTACGGGCAACGCAGCAGCCAGCGCTGCCGGTGACGACGGACCAGGCGTAGTCATCGAAGCTTATCTGATCCGAGAAACCCGCGGCTCATCGGGAAATCGTGGACTGAATCTGCTCGATGGGCTCTCTGTGCAGTTCGGCGGAACGTTACTCAATTACAGTTACGATTTGGCAGCGGACAGCGCTGATACGAAGACAGGCAACCTCAGTATCACCGCACCAGCCATCAATTATTCGCTTAATCTGGCGTCGAACAGCCAATCGCACGTCACGCTTGAAGCAAGCCCGGTTGTCCTTGCCCGCGAAGGCAAGAAGTCCAAATTTGCCGAAGGCGGATCCGTGCTAATCGTTCCCCTTTCGGACCGTAGCCAGCCAATCGAACGCGATGTCGGCGTAACATTGGAAGTCACACCACAGCGCATTGGTGCAACCGACGTCGATCTCGACGTCGTTTTGGAAATGTCGAACATTACAGGACAATCATCGGTGAATGTCGGGCGTGGGGCAAGCATCCTCGAGACGGACAAAACCCATGTCGAGGTGTCGGTCAAACTGCCTTATGGCAAGGCGATCGTGGTCGGATCGGGAGACTCGCTGAATCGGCGGAGCACGAACAGCCGTTCCATAACGCCGGTTGCGATACCGGGACTTTCGCGGCGGGGCCTGTCGGTTGACCGCCGTGAGGTGCTCGTCGTGCTTACAGCGCGTGCACCCAATAGCGATAACCGGGCGTCGCGTAGCCCTTCGGAATGGAGTCAAATATTGTTTGGCGCGACTTTGTCTTCGTCCAAGCAATACGGACGACGTCCCTCCGAAACGCCAGCGCCGTCGTTCCAAATGTTATTACCGTCCAAGTTAAATTGATACGTGATTGTAATGTCACCCGTTCGGTGCGCAAACAGACAATATCTGGACAAAAAAAGTGAATTAATGACGATTTGTCAGGGGAAATATTATGAAAAATAGAAAATTATTTAAAGTTCTTATGGGTTCTTTACTTATCGGATCTCCAGTAACCGCGTTTGCGCAGGACATTGGAGCGAACGCCAGTGCGTATGCCGATTATGAGGCCAGTGTCGACGACATGAATGCGTCTTATCAAAGCTATTTCGGGGTTACCAGTGCGACAGGCAGCGACGATGTGGTTTACAATATGTCGTTCAACAATGGTGGCAATCTCTACCAAGACAATGTGAACGTAGTTCCTAATCCAGTGAACTTCACCGGCAAGACTGCGGCGCAGAAAATCGGCTACGCAAGCGATTTATGTGCCTCACAAGTCGCGTATAATACGCTTAAGGCAAAAGGCGTTGCTTTGTCTGACGAACAGGAAGCCCGATATGAGCGCGTTCGGGACAAATTCTGTCTTTTGGTCAGCCGGGCGGCGAAGCTCCAGCAGCGGATTGAAAAGTTCAATGAAATTAAAGACAATGGAATAACCTTATTTCAACGCTACGCCCGGGCGACGCCGAGCTATGACGGGCATGACCGTACCATTCAAATGGGACTGCAGTTGCAATTTTACCCGTTCATCTCGGGTGTTTGCGGTTCACCAGACGGTGACCAGACAACGACGATCACGACAGAGCTAGATTATTGTAAAAAGAACATGAAGTCCGTTGCCTCCGGACTTGGCTCAAAGGGGCTCGACAAAAACAAGCTTGAAGAGCGCTTTGTCTATGCGTCATGGTTGCAATGGTCAGATGATGGTCGCCAACCACTCAACGTCGTCAAGCGGCTGCGTGAGATGAAGGGTTCAGATACCGGATCGTGCGGAAAAATTATCCCCATCAAAATCATTTATGGCGGGCATGTGACCGCGACGCTGTATCTTGGTGTTGACAGCATTGATGGCGATACGATCAAGCTCAAAGCCTGTGCAGTTTTCCATTATAGCGGCGACGACAAGACGGTTGGCTTGGGGACAATTTCGTTCACCGCGCCGTTCGGTTATCTTGGCCAGTTGGAAGCCATGCGCGACAAGGCCAAGGATAATGTCTCCGCCAAGGTTGAAAGCAAGATCGATGCACGGGTCAGCAACCTTTTGGGCGACAAGAGCAAAATGCAGAGCATGCTCTACACGATCGATAAAATGAAGACATTGATGGAAACGATTAAGCAGCAAGCTGCATAATCGGATTGCTGCTTCACGCGTTTGACGCCGCCATTGCACACATGGTGCCTCGGCGGCGTCAACGGGGCCAAATGTCCCCCCAATCCTTAAAGTGCGGGCTTATTTCGCCCGCGCGGCGATCCATTCATCGACCCGGCGTTCCAGAATGGACAAGGGTTGCGAACCCGACGCGATCAAAAGGTCGTGGAAACCCTTGATGTCGAATTTTGCGCCAAGCGCAGCCTCGGCCTTTTTGCGCTCCGCCATGATCTTGAGCATGCCGATTTTGTAGCCAGTGGCTTGCCCGGGCAATGTGATATAGCGGCGTACTTCGGAACGTGACCGTTCAATCGGCTGCCGTCCCGTCGTGTTCATATAGGTTACGGCTTGGTCCTCGGTCCAACCCAGCGCGTGGATGCCCGTGTCGGTGACGAGACGCGCTGCACGGAACAGCTCTGCATCGAGCCGCATGAAATCAGCCGCAATGTCCGGAAACGCATTCATTTCCTTGCACAATGCTTCGGCATATAGGCCCCAGCCTTCGCCGAACGCGACATAGCCAGTGACCGAACGAAATTTGGGCCCGCCTTGCTGCCGCACCTGAATGTCACCCTGGGTGTTGTGGCCGGGAACCGCTTCATGACACATGAGCGTGTACAGCGCCGCTGGATCGGGGGTCGTACCCACAAGATGCACATAGGTGCGGGCGGGGCGCTTGCCATCGGGGCTTGGTGCCGACGCGTGCGCGGCACCGCCGGCGACTTCGCTGAACGCAGGTTCGCGCACCACCTCAATGCCGAAAGCTGGCGTCATGCCGAAATAGGCGGGCAGCAGCGTGCGCGTTTTGGCGACAAAGGCATTTGCGGTGGCGAGATATTCGGCACGCGCGGCATCGTCAAAAGGCTTGGGCGGATATAGCTTGGCGCGTTCGGCATAAAAAGCGCTGCGGTCCTTGAACCCTGCCTTTTGTGCGAGGGCGTCTTGTTCTGCTTCAATGCGCGCCACTTCCTGAAGACCAATTTTGTGAATTTGGTCTGCGGTATAGTCCGTTGTCGTATTGAGCTTCAGTTCGTTGGCGTAATAGTCCGCACCGCCGGGAAGCGAAATGGCGCCAACGCGGCCGCTTGGCGCAGCTGGCAAGCTTGCCTTGCCCCATGCAATCACCCGGCCATAAGCAGGCTTCAGGTCAAGAATGGCCGCCCGCGCTTCGGCGAGCATGGCATCTGCATCGCCGCGCGAGATTTTGCCCGCGGTTACCAATGCTTCGGTCTTGGCCTGAACGTCTGCCCAAAGCGCCGAGTCGGGTCCGGCCGTGAATGGCGCGCCGCTGGTGAGCTTCTCGCTGCCGGAAATGACGGACTCGACCTGAAATTTCGGTGCGCGAATGCCAGCGCGTTCGCTCGCTTGCGTGCGCTCAATCGCCATGTCCAGCACCGCAGGCATGCCGCGCAAACGGGCGATGTAATTCTTGAGGTCCGTGACATCTGCGACCCCATGGGTGTTGACCAAAAAGTCTGCCAGCTGGCTGTGCACCGAATATAGACGCGAGTAGAAAGGCGGGCGGTAAATCCGGTTTGCTTCGCTCATGACAGCGCGGTCGGCTTCTAATGCCCAGATGTCGAAATTCACCTGTGCTTCGGGCGAAAGGTCGGCGCGGTTGAATGCCGCTTTCATGCGGGCGACGCTTGCCTGACGCCATTTAACCTGTTCTGCTGCCGCTTTGTCGCTGATATCATTCCAGCGGTCACCGCCGTCCTTGAGGCCAAGGCGCGTTGCCACTTGCGGCTGTTGCTTGAGATATTCGCTGAATTCCGCATCCAGAAATGCGGTTAGCCGCGCATCTTCGCTCGCCATACCGACCGACGTGGCGGGGGTTTGGGCATATACAGCAGTGGCTGGCAAAATCAGGTTGGCACAGACGGCTGCGACACCCATTTTCAAAATGCTTTTCATAAACTCTCCATCTATTTGCGGTGGACCGTATGCCTGTGCGCCAGTCATGTGAAGCGATTTTAATGGCACGAAACTATACCAGCGGTTAGTCGGCGCAGATGGATTCACATAACTGGCAGTTCTGGGTTGATCGCGGCGGGACATTTACCGATGTGATTGGCCGTTCGCCCGATGGCGCAATCGAAACCGTCAAGCTTTTGTCGGAAAACCCCGAACAGTATCGTGATGCCGCTATCGCTGCAGTTCGGATGATTACCGGCATATCCGATGGCCCGCTGCCGCCCGTTGAAATGCGGATTGGCACGACGGTCGCAACCAACGCGTTGCTTGAGCATAAGGGCGAGCCCACCTGCCTTGCCATTACGCGGGGTTTTGGCGACGCGCTGCGCATTGGGTATCAAGAGCGGCCCAAATTATTCGTGCGGCATATTGCGCTGCCCGAACCGTTGCATGGCAAAGTCATTGAGATTGACGAGCGGATCAATGCCAAGGGCGACGTGCTAACGCCGCTGGACGAAGATGCTGCGCGCACGGGCCTGCAAGCGGCGTATGATGCGGGATATCGCGCGCTCGCCATCGTCTTGATGCATGGATATTTGTATAGCCAGCATGAACAACGACTTGCGCAGATCGCGGCCGAAATCGGCTTTCCCCAAATTTCGGTTAGTCATGTCATTGCGCCCCTGATCAAACTGGTCGGGCGCGGCGATACGACGTTGGTCGATGCCTATTTGTCGCCTGTGTTGCGACAATATGTTGAGCAGTTGAAGGCTGATGCTGGCGGCAACATATCCGCATTGTTCATGCAATCCAATGGCGGCCTGACCAGCAGCGAAAGCTTCCGCGGCAAAGATGCTATCTTGTCTGGCCCCGCAGGCGGCATTGTCGGCATGGCGAAAACGGCGGCGCAGGCGGGCATTACCGATATCATCGGTTTTGACATGGGTGGCACGTCCACCGATGTGTCGCATTATGCCGGACATTATGAACGCGAAAGCGAAACAATGGTGGCAGGTGTGCGCATAAGAGCGCCGATGATGCGGATCCATACCGTTGCCGCGGGTGGTGGTTCAATCTGCATGTTTGACGGCGCGCGCTTTCAGGTTGGGCCACATTCGGCAGGCGCTGTCCCGGGTCCTGCCTGTTACCGGCGTGGTGGGCCGCTGACGGTGACGGATTGCAATGTCATGCTGGGCAAGATTGTCCCTGCGCATTTCCCGAACATATTTGGACCCGACGGCAACCAGCCGCTCGACGCCGACGTGGTGCGCGATAAATTTGAAGCGCTTGTTGTGGACGTTGCCGCCGCGACCGGAAAACAGATGTCCGCGGAGGAAATTGCCGAAGGTTTCGTGGCGATTGCGGTGGCGAACATGGCCAATGCGATCAAGAAAATCTCGATCGAACGCGGGCATGATGTCACGCGCTATACCTTGGCCTGCTTTGGCGGGGCAGGCGGGCAGCATGCCTGTCTGGTTGCGGATGCGCTTGGCATGGACCGGGTGATGATCCATCCGCTGGCGGGGGTACTGTCAGCTTATGGCATGGGCCTGGCGGATCGGCGGGCGATACGCGAGCGCACATTTGGCGGCGCGCTGGAACAGGCAACGCTTGGCCCGATTGTGCAAAGCCTTTCTGCCGAAGCGGAAGCGGAATTGCGCGCGCAGGGCGTTGATGGCGACATCCGCAGCGAAGCCACTGTGCACATTCGCTATGTGGGGACCGATAGCAGTATCGAGATAGCTTTTGGTGATGTGGCCGCGATGCAGGCGGCGTTTGAGGCACGGCACAGCAGCCAATTTGGTTTCGTCAGCGACAAAGCTTTGGTGGTCGAAATGGTTCGGGTGGAGGCCATTCATGCGAGTGCATTTGATGCCGATATCCACTTTGCGCGATCCGCCGGTTCCAATCTGCCAATCAGGAACGTCTCGTGCTTTATGGCCGGCGCGCATCATGATGCGCCATTATATGACCGCAGCGCTTTGTCCGCGGGATTTTCAGCAATGGGCCCAGCCATCATCATTGATCCGGTTTCGACGACGATTGTCGAGCCGGGCTGGAAGGTCGCGGTTGATGCCATCGGCAATTTGATGTTGTCGCGATCAACGGCGCGCACGGCGGGCGGCGTGGTCGGAACAGAAGTCGACCCCGTCCGCTTGGAAATCATGGGTGGCCTGTTCATGGCCATTGCCGAGGAAATGGGCGCGGCACTTCAACACAGCGCCTCATCAGTGAACATCCGCGAGCGGCTGGATTTTTCCTGTGCGCTGTTTGATGCCCGTGGGAATCTGGTTGCCAATGCGCCGCATATGCCCGTGCATTTGGGTTCAATGGGTGAAAGCGTGCGGACCATATTGTCACGGCGTGGCGATAAAGCCGATGGCCGTGGTATCTGCGCCGGAGATGTTTACGCATTGAACGCGCCCTATGACGGCGGCACCCATTTGCCCGACATAACCGTGATCATGCCCGTCTTTGTGGCAGACGATGATGGATCGCCCACCTATTTCGTTGCCGCACGTGGGCACCATGCGGATATTGGCGGGATTACCCCGGGCTCTATGCCACCCAACAGTCGGTCGGTGAACGAAGAAGGCGTTTTGATCGACAATATGCTGATCGTCGAAAGCGGTCAGTTCCGGGATATGGAGGTCCGCAATCTGCTGGCATCCGGCACATGGCCATCGCGCAATATTGAACAAAATATTGCGGATTTGAAAGCGCAAATTGCCGCCTGTACAAAGGGCGCATCAGAACTTGTGCGCATCAGTAATGATTATGGTGCCGATGTGGTGTGTGCCTATATGCATCATGTGCAGGACCATGCCGAAGAAGCGGTGCGGCGTTTGATCTTGCGCCTTTCCGATGGCCATTTCCGTTATGCGATGGACAATGATGCCGTGGTTGAAGTGCGGGTGTCGGTGGACCATCAGGCCCGCACGGCGACAATTGATTTCACCGGAACGTCGGCGCAATTGCCCGACAATTTCAACGCCCCTGTTTCCGTGGTGCGCGCCGCGGTGCTGTATGTTGTGCGCACGTTGATTGATGACAATATTCCGATGAACGAAGGATGCCTGAAGCCGATCACCATAATCGCACCCGAAGGCACATTGGTGCACCCGCATTATCCGGCTGCGGTGGTTGCAGGGAATGTTGAGACCAGCCAAGTTATTACCGACGCGGTGTTCGGCGCGCTTGGCGTGATGGCGGGCGCGCAGGGGACGATGAACAATTTCACGTTCGGCAATGCGACATATCAATATTATGAAACGATAGCTGGCGGCTCTGGTGCTGGGCCCGACTTTGACGGTGCCTCAGTCGTGCAGACGCATATGACCAACAGCCGTCTGACCGATCCCGAAATATTGGAAACGCGCTTTCCGGTTCTGCTTGAGGAATTCTCCGTACGCGCAGGTTCCGGTGGTCGCGGATCGCATCATGGGGGCGATGGCGCAGTGCGCCGCGTCCGTTTCCTTGAGCCAATGACGGCTGGCATATTGTCGAACCGACGCAAAGTGCCGCCTTTTGGTTTGGCGGGCGGTGAACATGGCATGCGCGGCATCAATCGCGTCCAGCGCGCCGATGGCAGTGTGGAAATTTTCGGGGCAACCGCGACCGTTGAAATGGATGTCGGCGATGTTTTTGAAATCGAAACGCCGGGCGGCGGTGGATATGGCAAGGCGCAGGCAAAGGGGGACATAGACTGATGTGGGTGTTGCTGGGGATCGCCGTCATTGTGATTGGCTTTATGCTGCGGTTCAACCCGTTGCTGGTCATTATCGCATCCGCAGCCGTAACGGGCATTGCGGCGGGCTTGGACGTGCACGCGATAATCTCGGCATTTGGCAAAGCCTTTAATGACGCGCGATATGTGTCCATTGTTTGGATTGTGTTGCCCGTCATTGGAATGCTTGAGGCATTCGGCCTTCAGGCGCGCGCGCGCGGGCTGATTTCTGGTCTGAAAGGCGCAACGACGGGGCGGCTATTGGCGGGCTATCTTTTGATGCGTCAGGCGACGGCGGCGGTGGGATTAACATCAGTCGCGGGTCATCCGCAAACCGTGCGCCCGCTGGTCGCGCCAATGGCAGAGGCGGCAGCTGAAAAGCAGGCAGGCACTTTGCACGACAAGCAACGGGAGGAAGTCAAAGCCTTCTCCGCCGCCACGGACAATATCGGCCTGTTTTTCGGCGAGGATATTTTCCTCGCCATCGGTTCGATATTGCTCATGAAGGGATTGCTCGAACAATATGGCATTATCTTGGAACCGTTCGAGCTTTCGGTCTGGGCGATCCCGACCGCGATTGCGGCGTTTGTGATACATGGCTTCAGGCTCTGGCTGCTTGACCGCCGTTTAAATGCCCAAGCCGCATCTGTGACCGCAAAGGACAAAGCGGCATGATTACGCTGACATGGGTCTATGTAATAGCCGGCGTCGCGTTTGCGGCGTTCGCGATGTTCAACCTCATCGACAAAGCCAATCCGCGGCGCTTTGGCAATGCCGCCTTTTGGGGGCTGATGGCCGTGAGCATGTGGGCAGGCGATCTGCTGGGTGATTTCGGCAATGGGCTGCTTGTGCTCGCTTTGGTGGCGATTGCTGGCTTCGGCGGGCTGGGCAAGACAAAGGCGGACGAAGTTCCGGAGGCGACCAAAAATCAGCGCGCGGCAAAATATGGTAACGGCCTGTTTGCAATCGCGCTGGTCATTCCCGCGACCGCGCTTGCGGGCACATTTCTATTCAAGCAGTTCCCCGCATATTTCGATGTAAAGCAAGTGACGCTGATCTCATTGGCTCTGGGCGTATTGCTTGCGCTTGCGGTGGGGCATGCGTGGTTACGGGCGGCGCCTGCATTGCCGCTGTCGCAGGGGCGGCGCTTGATGGATTCGGTCGGTTGGGCGGCGATATTGCCGCAAATGCTTGCAAGCCTTGGCGCCGTGTTCGCGTTGGCGGGCGTAGGCGATGTGGTGGGCGGAGTGATCCAGCAAGCCATTCCCGCAGGCAGTCTTGTCGGTGCGGTCATTGCGTTCGGTGTGGGGATGGCGTTGTTCACCATGATCATGGGCAATGCCTTTGCCGCATTTCCGGTGATGGTCGCGGCGATTGGTATGCCATTGCTTATCAAGCAATATCATGGCGACCCAGCGATCATCTGCGCCATTGGTATGCTGGCCGGATTTTGCGGGACGCTGATGACGCCGATGGCTGCAAACTTCAACTTGGTGCCGGCGGCTTTGCTGGAACTAAAAGACGAAAATGCGGTCGTCAAAATGCAAATCGCAACGGCTGTGCCGCTGCTGATTGTCAACATTGCACTCATTTATTTTCTGGCGTTCCGATGACCCATTTAACACCCGCAATCGCGTCACAATTTGCGCGCACCACGCTCAGCCATTTGGGGAAACCATATCCCTATAAAATGGATCTCGTACTGAACGGGCCTGAGGATGCGCGCGTCCCGTCTGCGTTCCACCCTATCTTCCACGGTAGCTTTGACTGGCACAGTTGCGTTCATGGCTGGTGGCAAATCATGCGCCTTGCGCGCTTGTTTCCGGATATGCCCGAAACGGCTGCCATTTACGCACGCGCCAACGAAATGCTGGTGCCTGAAAAAGTTGCGGGTGAGCGTGCCTTTCTTGACCGGCCAATGTCTGCAGGTTTTGAACGTCCTTATGGTTGGGCGTGGCTGCTGGCATTGCATGCGGAGCTCGAACGCCATGATGGCCCTTGGGCGAGGGCGCTGGAACCGCTTGCGTTTGCCTTTGCGGAGCGATTCCACGCGTTTCTGCCAAAGCTGACTTATCCCTTACGCGTTGGTACGCATTTCAACATTTCGTTTGCGCTGGTGCTCGCTGGTGAATGGGCCGAAGATCGCGATCCCGTCTTGTCAGACCTTATCGCGGCGAAAGCGAAAGGCTGGTTTTCGGGCGACCGAAATTGTCAGGCATGGGAACCGGGCGGTGACGAGTTTTTGTCATCCGCATTGACCGAAGCGCTGTTGATGAGCCGGGTCTTATCAAAGGCGGAGTTTCAGACATGGTTTGACGCGTTCCTCCCCGAAGCCGTTGTGGGCCGTCCAGAGAGCCTGTTTACCCCTGCCATTGTTTCGGACCGCAGCGACGGGAAGATCGCGCATCTCGACGGATTGAATTTAAGCCGCGCGTGGTGCTGGCGCGCGATTGTCGCGCGGCTGGGTCCGCAGCACCCCGTTTCGTCCGTGGCCGAACGAACCGCGCTTGAACATCTTGGTGCCAGCCTGCCGCATGTCACCGGTGACTATATGGGCGAACACTGGCTCGCGACATTTGCGCTGCTCGCTATTCAGCCGCGCGAGACATGATGAAGGCTACGCTGCTATCGGGCTGAAAATTTCAGTCCGATCCAGAATATCCGGGGCGTTCCAAGGTCTATCGACGTTCCCACTTTGCGGGTCACAACCTGTTCATTGAGGATATTTTCCACCCGGCCGGTCAATGCGATTTGCCGGGTGAGGGGGATTTGTGCAAAGCCGTCAAAGGTTAGTGCCGACGGCAAAATATTCGCCTCAAGATCATCTTCGAATTGTGCGCCGACATAACGGGCTGTTGCCGACAATATGGCGTCGGCGCTTGGTGTCCACCGCACGGTCGCATTTGCGGCATGTCGGGGGCTTTGTGCGGGGGTGAGCCCGTTGAGCCCGCTGGCGATGCCGGACGCGCGCACTTTGCTGTGGCTGAACGCGTAAGACCCGGCAACGCTGACGGCACCAAATTGCGCTTCGCTGCTAAGTTCGATGCCCTTGGCAATCACAGCATCGACATTGCCGCGCTGGCGCAGATTATTGCCAATGGTGACGTTGGCGATGGCGTCGTTGAGCCTGTTGTAGAATAATGTGGCACCAAGGGTCACGCCATTCGCGGGCCGGACATCAAACCCCGCCTCGACACCGCGCAGCTTTTCCACGTTCAGCGCTTCATTGGCGCGCGTTGCTACGGGGAAGACGGTGAACGGGCGGTAGAGTTCATTCAGCGTTGGCAAACGAAAGCCGGTATAAGCCGCGGCACGGAACGCGAGGCCATCGGTCGCCGTATATAATGCGCCAACGCGTGCGCTGGACTGCCAACTTGCGCGATCGGCAAAGACATCATCGCGCACGACGGTTCCGTTGGTGGCGCGCTCTGCAAAAAAGCCGTTGGTGATCGTCCAACGGTCTGCACGGATGCCGCCGGTCAGCGTCAGATCGCCAAGCGTCCAATCATTCTCGGCGAAAACACTAAATGTCGCACTATTGCCACCGGCGTTGCGCCGTGCGGTGATGAGGCCGGTGACGCCGCTGTAGACATCTTCAAACAGCTCGCCTTCTGATAGCCGCGCATCGACGCCCATGCGCAATTGATGATCGCCGCCAACGGGTGGCCTGACCTCAATTTTGCCGCCGACGCCCGTGGATGGCGTGTTTCTTTGGTCGAGCGTTTTGCGGAACGACGTTGCGCTGATCACGATGTTGGTAAAGTTGCGCGCCTGAATATAGGCGAGCGCGTCGACTTGCCAGCGGCCCTGCGACACGATGCGAATGCTCGCGTCCTGTCCTTCGGAGCTGCTGTCTGCGCCTGCAAAGCGCAAGGTGCGGTTGTCCTGAAACAGCAGTCCGCGGAACTGCAGCTCAACCCCGTCCGTCAAAGGCGCAACAGCGCGTAATCCGGTTGACCAGCTGTCGTAGGCGGCGCGGACGTCGGTGGGCTGGCGGGTGGCGCTTGGCGCGGTGTAAAACCCGTCGCCGCGATCCCGCCGACCCGATATGCTGACAAATCCGGCGCCGAGGTCAGCCGCAAGGCCAGCGGACAATTCGCTGGCGTTGCCGCTGCCGTAAAAGGCGGACAATGCGGCATCGGGCAGGTCGGTCCGGCCTGCGCTGTTCAGTTCGATGGTCCCTGCGACGGCCCCTGCACCAAAGGCACCATTACCGCCGCCGCGCGTGACGCGAATGGATGATAACCGTTCGGGGGTGATTGCGCTAAAGGGGATGTAGCCAAAAAACGGGTCGGCCTGAGGCACGCCATCAAGCAGCACCAGCGTGCGGCTTGACGCATTGCCGCCCAGCGCGCGCAAGGTGGCACCTTGCGCCGATGGATTGGCAGACCGGCTATCGGAACGCCGGAACTGTTGAAATCCGGCAACATCGGCGAGGATATTTTCAATCCGGCCAGACGCTTCGCTGGTTAAGCGCGCGCGGTCGATTTCCACTGAGCCATACGCGGGGTCACCCTTCGTCTGGTCGAGCCCTTTTCCGGTGACGATGATAAGGGGGTCCGCACTCTCCTGCGCATAAGCCGCAGGCGTGCCGATGACGAACGCCAGTAGCGAGGTTCGAGCCAATAGCGTGATCATGCAGGTTCCCAAAAAAATGAAGGATACGGATATTGCGGCGTTCTGACGCCCATATATGCACCGTCAGCAATTTTTGAACCATAATATACCAAGGTTGCATTAATGGTCCGACACGGGCATTGGCGGCGCACGTAATTAGGAGAAGAGCTATGCGTCAAATCGATCATTTCATTAGCGGCGGCGCGGGCGCCAGTGCATCGCGTTTTGGCGACATAATGGATCCAAACAATGGCGGCGTTCAGGCCCGCGTTGCATTGGGCGATGCCGCTGTGTTGGAACGCGCGGTGCAGGCAGCATTGGCCGCGCAACCTGCGTGGGCGATGACCAACCCGCAGCGCCGCGCACGCGTAATGTTCGAATTCAAACGCTTGGTTGAAGCCAATATGGATGATCTGGCGCATATGCTTTCGTCCGAACATGGCAAGGTCATTGCCGACAGCAAGGGCGATATTCAACGCGGGTTGGAAGTCATCGAATTTTGCTGCGGCATCCCGCATGTTATGAAGGGCGAATATAGCCAAGGCGCTGGCCCCGGCATTGACGTATATTCGATGCGTCAGCCTATCGGCGTTGGTGCAGGCATAACGCCGTTCAACTTCCCCGGCATGATCCCCTTGTGGATGTGTGGCCCCGCTATTGCGACGGGCAACGCGTTCATCATCAAACCAAGCGAGCGTGACCCAAGTGTTCCTGTGCGGTTGGCGGAACTGTTTATCGAGGCCGGCTTGCCCGAAGGCATTTGCCAGGTCGTGCATGGCGACAAGGAAATGGTCGACGCCATTCTTGACCACCCCGCCATCGGCGCGGTCAGCTTTGTCGGTTCGTCCGACATCGCGCATTATGTCTACAACCGCGGCGTTGCCAACGGCAAGCGTGTGCAGGCCATGGGCGGTGCGAAGAACCATGGCATCGTCATGCCCGACGCAGACCTTGACCAAGTCGTCAATGATTTGGCCGGCGCGGCCTTTGGTTCAGCCGGTGAACGCTGCATGGCGCTTCCTGTCGTGGTGCCTGTTGGTGACGACACGGCCGAGCGTTTGAAGGCGAAGCTCATTCCAGCGATACAAGCCCTACGTGTCGGCATCTCAACCGATGCCGAAGCGCATTATGGGCCTGTTGTAACCGAACAGCACAAGGCAAAGGTTGAGGGCTGGATCCAGACCTGCGTTGATGAAGGCGGCGAGCTGATTGTTGATGGACGCGGGTTCAAGCTTCAGGGACATGAAGAAGGTTACTTCATTGGACCAACCTTGTTCGACCATGTCACTACCGACATGGAAAGCTATAAGGAAGAAATCTTCGGCCCAGTGTTGCAGATTGTCCGCGCGGCCAACTTTGAAGAGGCCTTGGCGCTTCCGTCGAAGCACCAATATGGCAATGGCGTCGCGATCTTCACGCGCAATGGCCACGCCGCCCGTGAATTTGCGGCACGCGTCAATGTCGGCATGGTCGGCATCAACGTGCCGATCCCTGTTCCCGTTGCCTATCACAGCTTTGGCGGCTGGAAACGCTCTGCCTTTGGCGACACCAACCAGCACGGCATGGAAGGCGTGAAGTTCTGGACCAAGGTCAAGACCATCACCCAGCGTTGGCCCGATGGCTCGCCCGACGGTGGCAACGCGTTCGTCATTCCCACCATGGGGTAAATCACATGAAAATCGCATTTATCGGTCTGGGGAACATGGGTGGCGGCATGGCCGCAAACCTCGTTAAGGCGGGGCACGCGGTAAATGCGTTTGATCTGTCGGCCGACGCTTTGGCGCGCGCGCAGGAAAATGGCTGCGCCACATTTACGTCCGTGCGTGAGGCTGTCGATGGTGTTGACGCTGTCGTCTCGATGCTGCCCAATGGCAAAATCGTCGATAGCGTATTTGAAAATGATGTATTGGGCCATGCCCCTAAGGGCGCGATATTGCTCGATTGTTCGACGATTGATGTTGATACCGCGCGCAAGGTGACGGCGGATGCTGTCGCAGCCGGCTATGACATGGTCGATGCGCCGGTCTCCGGTGGCATTGCGGCGGCCAATGGGGGCACATTGACCTTCATGGTGGGTGGCACGGATACCGCCTTTGCGCGGGCAGAGCCGATCCTGTCGGCGATGGGCAAGGCGGTCATTCATGCTGGCGGATCAGGGGCTGGTCAGGCGGCAAAGATATGCAACAACATGCTGCTGGGCGCATCGATGATTGCGACGTGCGAAACTTTTGCCATGGCGGAAAAGCTCGGGCTCGACCTTCAAACCTTTTACGACATTTCGTCGAAAGCCTCTGGCCAAAACTGGTCGATGACAAGCTATTGTCCCGTTCCAGGCGTCGGGCCGACATCGCCTGCGGATAATGATTATCAGGGCGGATTTGCGACCGCACTGATGCTGAAGGACCTTAAGCTAGCCATGGAAGCTGCGCAGTCCGTCAACGCCGATGTGCCCATGGGCGCGCGGGCGGCCGAACTATACGCGCAATTTGATGCAGATGGAAAAGGTGGCCTCGACTTTTCAGCAATAATCAAAACACTAAGCTAAGGCCGACAATGATCTAAAAGATCTACTGCGACGCCAAGGCGGCCTTCTAGGGCAGAGTTCATGGTGAAGCGATCCCAAAGAGGGGCGGGGCGCTTTAGCGTGCGCGGAAGGCGGCCGTTTACTTCTAAATCAGACGCTGCCTGATTACTTTTCTCCCAAAACACCAAAATTATGCTCTATGCGCCGCTACCGCAATCGTGTCATGGGTTGCCCTACGGCAACGTTTCCGGTCCACAAATGGTCAATACATTTGCAGCCACCTATAAGCGCTTCATATCCATAGAAAGGGGAGGGTATGTTTTCTGAAATGCTAGAAAGCGCAATAGAAACGCTCTCCAAAGTGCTGGATCCCAACGGTCCTGCACAGGCCGCGACTGCGAGTAGCTTCACGCCAACGGATTTTAGCGTCCACTTCTTTTTGCAGTTAGCTATCATCATCCTAACCTGCCGGATCGTTGGCAAACTGGGCCAAAAATATCTTGGTCAACCCCAGGTTGTTGGCGAAATGATCGCGGGCGTGATCCTCGGGCCATCATTATTTGGCTATTTTTTCGCGGATGCACAGGCCGCGGTTTTCCCCGGACCGACTAAAAACGTGCTGTATTCGGGGGCACAACTTGGTGTCGGTTTGTACATGTTCTTGGTCGGCACAACGTTGCAACTGGACCATTTCAAATCCAAAGCAAAGAGCGCGATGAGTGTATCTTTCGCGGGTATTGCGGCCCCGTTTTTGATTGCAATATGGCTAACCCCATGGCTGCTTACTGTTCCGGGTCTATTTACACCGGGAATTTCGCAATCAAGCGCGACTTTGTTCATGGGCGCTTGCATCGCGCTGACCGCGTTCCCGATGTTAGCGCGCATCATTAACGAACGAGGGCTAGCGAAAACGTCGCTCGGCACATTGTCGCTTGCCGCCGGTGCCTTTGACGACGCTGTATCTTGGTGCGTGCTCGCAGTGGTTCTGGCAACCTTTGGCGCAGGCCCCGGCGTTGCCGTTCTCGCAATAGGTGGCGGGCTGCTTTACGCCACGTTTATCATCCTGTTTGGCCGCAAAATTTTCGCGCCGCTTGGGCGAATCGTCGAGCGCGAGGGCGAAATGAGCATGACTGTGCTTGGCATAACTATCGCTGCATTCTGTCTGTCCGCGTTCATCATGGACGGAGTTGGAATCCATGCAATTTTCGGCGGCTTCATTCTGGGGGTTGTTATGCCCCGCGGCCTTTTCGTTGAAGAGTTAAAGAAGAAGGTTGAGCCGCTTGCAGTCGTTCTATTGCTGCCGATGTTCTTTACCTATTCTGGGCTCAACACGCGCATGGATATGGTCAACACGGTTCCATTGCTGTTGATCGCACTGGTCATTCTGGCGGGATCAATCGTCGCCAAATTTGGTGCGTGCTATGTCGCTGCGCGGGTTGCGGGCGAAGACAATCGCACCGCATTGGGTATCGGCGCGTTGATGAACTCACGTGGTTTGATGGAGCTCATCATCATTAACATCGGTCTGCAAAAAGGCATAATCGGACCGACATTGTTTTCAATGCTGGTGCTTATGGCGATTGTCACCACGATGATGGCAAGCCCGTTGTTTGAATTGGTGTACGGCCGAAAAGCGCGTGAATCAGGCGAGCTCGGGGCACTCGAAAAAAAGGATGTGGCTCTGGCCGATTGAACCCCGGTTTGATTAGGGAAATTGCCTTTTTCAAGCAGGAGCGGGGCAATATCGGTTCAGATATTCGCCATGTGACGGCATGTGCTGGACCACAAACTGGATCGATTTTTCCATTTCGTCAATTTCGCGCCGCGTATTTGGTTCGCTCACCGCGTCTGCCATGGCGTTGTGCCCGCCCATCTTGATACCCTGTCCCATCATGACAGCGGCCCAGCTGGTTTCGGTAAATAGCTCGTCATCTTCGCGGAATATTTGGCCGTTTTGGCGGAACAGCTCGACCTTCTCGGTGAGGCTGTCGGGCACGGGCATGTTGCGGCAATAGTTCCAGAAGGGACTGTCGTCACGCGTTGTGCTGTTATAATGGAGGATAAGGAAATCGCGGATGCGGGCATATTCCTTGCCGGTCAGGCGATTGAACGCGTCTTCTTGCGCTTGCGTCACCCCATCGAGAGACAGCAACGCAATCAGCTTGTTAATCCCCGTATTCACAAGGTGAAGCGAGGTGGACTCTAGAGGCTCCATAAAGCCCGATGCCAGACCAAGCGCGACAACATTCTTGTTCCAAAACTTTTTACGCCGACCCGTTACAAAACGCAGGAAATTTGGTTCCGCACCGGGTTTTCCAGCGATGTTGTTGACCAGGATGCTATGTGCTTCGTCATCAGACATATATTCATTGCAATAGACATGGCCGTTGCCGTTGCGGTGCTGCAAGGGAACCTGCCATTGCCATCCTGCCGAATGGGCGGTTGCGCGGGTGTAGGGCAATGGGCCACTGCCATCTTCACGCAAGCATGGCAGCGCTACCGCGCGGTTGCAGGGCAGATAATTGGACCAATCGTCATATCCGGTTTTCAGCGCCTGTTCGATCAACAGGCCTCGGAAGCCGGAGCAATCGATGAACAGATCGCCCTTCAACACGTCGCCATTTTCCATGGTCACAGACGATACAAAACCGCTTTCATTGTCTAATGTGACATCAGAAATCTTGCCTTCACGACGGACAACGCCGCGCGTTTCTGCATAATTGCGCAAATATCGGGCGTAGCGTCCAGCGTCGATATGATAGGCGTAGTTAACGGGCGGCAAATCGTCGCGTTGATAATCTTCCGTTCGCGCAAAGCGCCCGAAATGCGCGGCCATTGTTTCGACGTTGAAAACCTGAATGGGGCGCTTGTCGCCTGCTTGCTGATATTTGTGCCACACATGGTGAAATGAAATGCCATCGACCTGATAGCCATAATTGCCAAAGGGGTGGATATAGCTGTCGCCAATCTTGCCCCAGTTGACGAACTGAATGCCCAGCTTGAAACTGCCTTGGACCATGGAGAGCAGGTCGCGCTCGTCGATTTCGAGCAAACGGTTAAAGTCCAGAAACGGAGGTATCGTCGCCTCGCCAACACCGACGGTTCCGATCTCTTCCGATTCGATCAGCGTAATCGCCACGGGACGACCCGCGCGAATACGGGACAGCGCAGCTGCGGCCATCCAGCCCGCGGTTCCGCCGCCCACGATGATGATATGATCGATTGCCATCCGACTTCTCCCTTAAACATCCTGCGTAGCTATATAGACGAGAACTGCAAATTGTGAACGTTCATTTTATCTCTTGTGAACGCTCTCAATTGTGGATATGTGTTATGATAAAGGGGGAGTTCATATCCTCCGAATCGACATCAGGGAGGATCATTTGGCACGCAAATCTTTATTCGGAGCATCGCGATCGCAGCGCCTTGCTGTATTGACGACGGCATCCAGTATTGCACTATGTGCAGCGCAGCCAGTTTTTGCACAAACGGCTGACCAGCCCGCTGAAGCTGCGGAAAGCGCTGAGGCTGAAGACGCGATCATCGTGAGCGGCTATAAAAAGTCTCTCGCAGACTCGCAGAGCATAAAGCGTGAAGCCGACACATTTGTTGATGTAATCACCTCCGAAGATATTGGCGCGCTTCCCGATCGTTCTGTTGCAGAAGCATTGCAGCGCGTCCCTGGCGTCAACATTTCGCGTTTTGAACAGCGCAATGACCCCGACCGCTTTTCGGTGGAAGGTTCAGGCGTTGTTATTCGCGGATTGCCCTATGTCCTGTCGAACCTGAATGGCCGCGAAATTTTTTCGGCCAATGGTGGCCGGGAATTGTCGTTCAATGACGTTTCGCCTGAATTGTTGGGCCGTGTCGAGGTTTTCAAAAACTCGACCTCCGACATGTTGGAAGGCAATATCTCTGGCTCCGTCAACCTTGTGACGCGCAAGCCGCTCGACAAACCGGGCTTTCATGTCGCTGGCTCGATTGAAGGCAATTATGGAGACATGGCGAAGAAATGGTCGCCGGGCTTTTCCATTCTGGGTTCAAATACATTTGAGACAGGCGCTGGTACCTTTGGCCTGCAGCTGGCGTATAGCCAATCTGAGCTGGCAACCCGCACCGACGCATCGCAAATTACCGATCCTTGCTATCGCGACCGTTCACTGACTGGCCCATGTATTCGTGTACGTCCAGTCGGATCTGGCGGTTTCGGCAGCGGCACGCCTTTGAACGCGTCCAACTTTCCGCCTGCAAATTCCGTTTTTGTACCAAAAGGTGCCGGCGTCCGCACAACCGACCTGAATCGTGACCGCAATTCATTTTCGGCGGTTGGTCAGTGGGAAAGCAATGATGGGCGTGCTGAGGTCACCGTGGAATATCTGCGCGCGTCGACCAATGCGACGTTAAATGAATATGCCGCTTTGGCTTTGGTGAATGACGACGCGCTGTTTCCTATACTCGCGCCGGGCACAACCGCAATCTATGACGATAATCAATTCGTCGCAGGTACGCTGACCCAATCCTCTGGCGGTGTTAGCGGGATCCCAACCGAATTGCTGCGTTTCCAACGTGAAGACACGGCAAAGACCGAAGATTTCTCGGCCCATATCAAGCTGAGCCCCACCGATCGTTTGCGCTTCAACTTTGAAGTACAGCACATTAAATCGGATCGTACCGAAGATGGCTTTATCTCGGCGATGCAGACCTATGCCGATTTGCGTATCGACAACCGTGGCAGCACGCCACTCGTCGAGTTTCTGCAACCCGGACTCGCTACATCGCCGTCGAGCTATTTCAATGACCCGAGCAAGACCTTTTACTGGTTCCTCATCGACAATCAGGTGAAGAATGAAGGTCAATTGACCAGCATGCGCGCCGATGCCGAATATGACGTTAGCGATGACGGCTTTTTCAAAAAAGCGCGCTTTGGCGCACGTTGGGGTGACCGTAACCGCGTAACCCGCAGCGCGAATTTCTCCAACTGGGGCAATTTGGGCGCGCCATGGACAGGACGTGGCGGTAACTGGAACTGCGGAGATTACCAGGCATTCGGCTGTGGCGGTGCATATGTTCGCGACTTCCCGAACTCGGCCAATTTGCGTAACCCATTTGGCGACAGCTTCCAGCGCGGTAATGCGCCGGTTCCGCTTGGGGATGGCTCTGCCTTCTTCTTCGGCGGCGACAATATGGTCGCTGATTATCTGAGCGGTGCCATCCGGACGCAGGCGAATGCGATTACCGCTTCCACCCTGACACCGAACGCATGGTTCCCGATTTCAGCGCGTTCAGGTAACTTGGCTGGTGGTCCATGGACAGCTGGTGAAATTTCGGACGTCGAAGAAAGCACGTCCGCTGCATATGCACGCGTTGATTTTGGCGCGGATCTTGGTGGCACAAAACTCAGCGGCAATATCGGCTTGCGCTATGTCAGTACCAAGGTGAGAAGTGGCGGTTCTTTCAGCCTGCCAACACCTGAGTTCTTCGACAATAACGGCAACCGTGATGGCATCGTCCAACTGGCAGAAGTGCAGGGCTCATGTGCCTTTATTCTCGCCAATAATATCACACCGGTACCTGGCTATTGCGGCTTGTCAGCCGCGCGCCAAGCGACCTATGCGTCGTTGTTTACAGGAGAGGTCATTTCCGACCCGCTGAACATCCGCTACACAAACTGGCTGCCCAACTTCAACGCAAAGCTTGATTTTGGCAACGGTGTCTTGGTGCGTGGTGCAATCTCCAAGGGTATTTCCCGGCCAGATCTGTCAGCGTTCACGTCAGGTGGCGGTGCATATGACAACACCAACAATCTGCGCGCCGGTGGGCTTTTGGCCACGGGTCCGTTGCTTGCCATCAACACGGGAAATCGATTCCTGCGCCCCGTTGAATCGGTGAACTATGACCTCTCTCTCGAGTGGTATTGGGCAGAAATCGGTTCGTTGACGGTATCCGGCTTTGTAAAGGATGTCAGCAATATCGTGAATAGCGGCGCCATAGTGCGTCCATTTGTCACGCCGAAGGGCGTCAACACCGATATTCTGTTCAACACACCGGTGAATAGCGATGGTGGAACATTGAAGGGCGTTGAAGTTGCTTATCAGCAAACTTACGATTTCCTGCCTGGCCTATTAAGCGGTTTGGGCGCCGGTCTGACATATACTTATGTTGATGCAGGCGATTTCAACAACGCTTCGCTTGGTTCTGAACAGAGCCCGCTTTCGGGCGGACTGCCATTGGCTGGGGTCTCGAAACATACGATCAATGCCGTCGGATTCTACGAAAAAGGTCCGTTGTCATTCCGCTTGGCGTATAACTGGCGGTCTGAATTTGTGCAGACACCGCGCGACGTCATCTTCCCGTTCTCGCCCATTTACGGCGAAGCAACAGGCCAGCTTGACGGATCAATCTTTGTTTCTGTGACCAAGCAATTGAAACTCGGCATTCAGGGCGTGAACTTGCTTGATGAAGTCACACAGACATCACAAGTCATCGATTTTGACGGCACCCGCGCAACGCGCTCGGCGTTCCGGAACGATCGACGCTTCACGTTCCTTGCTCGATTTGAGTTCTAATACGTAGCATCAGTGTTGCGGAAAAGCGGGCCTTGGTCATATGACTTGGGTCCGTTTTTCTTTCAGCCCGCGTTTCAGGAGAAAACTATGCCGCCCAAAATTGCCTTGCTCGGTGCTATGATCGGTTTGACGGCGTGCTGGACAACGGCGGCCACAGCACAGGCTTCAGAAAATAACTGGACGCTTGTGTGGGCCGACGAGTTTGATGGCAGCAAATTGGACCGCAAAAAATGGAAGCCCGAAAAATCGTGCTGGGGCGGCGGCAATCAGGAACGGCAATGCTACACCGATAGGCCCAAAAATATTAAGGTCGCCGATGGCAATCTGCATTTAATTGCGCATAAAGAGCCGTTTACGGGTCCCGATCTGCCGCCTGAATTTTCAAACAAGCCTTATCCACAAAAGACGCAGGAATATACCTCCGGCAAAATTCGAACGCTTGGCATTTCCAGCTGGAAATACGGAAAAGTCGAATTTCGCGCAAAGCCGCCCAAGGGCCAAGGCACCTGGCCTGCCGTATGGATGATGCCCGCCAACAGCGTCTACGGCGGCTGGCCACTTTCGGGCGAGATTGATATTTTGGAGGGTGTTAACCTCGGCGCCACTTGCGAAACATGCACGGGCGGTGTTGGTGAGAACCGGATGATCAGCGCGATCCATTTTGGCGATTACGCACCGAAAAACAAATTTCATGATACGCGCGTGGCGCTGCCGTCAAACGCTTTGCCTTCCGATGAATTTCACATCTGGACGCTCGAATGGGGCGAGGGCGTGATGCGTTTCTATCTCGATGGCCGGAAATATTGGGAACGGACCAGTGCGGATTGGGAAACAGCGTCGCCATTGGCGAAATCAAATCCCGTTGCGCCTTTTGACCAGCCCTTCTACATCATGGCTAACCTCGCCATTGGGGGTGGCCTGTCAGAGAAGAATAACGATAAAGGCGTTGCATCGGATGTAACACCTGCAGCGTTTTTGATCGACTGGATCCGCATCTACCAATGCAGCAGCGACAAGGAAAAAGGTCTGGCCTGCATGCAGGGCGGCAAAGAGAGTAAGTAAGTTATGGCGAGACGCCGCCAGGCCGTCACAATTAAACATGTCGCAGCCGATGCGGGGGTTTCCCTGCAAACGGTAAGCCGCGTCATCAATAATGAGCCTAACGTTCGGCCTGCCATGCAGGAACGGGTGCAGGCGTCCATTGATAAGCTTGGCTATGTCCCGTCCATCGCTGCGCAACGGATGAGCGGATCACGTTCGTACCTGATCCTTGCGATCAACGACCGGGAACGCACAATTGCCGATTGGCGGAACCGCCAAGGATCAGACTGGGTAGACCAAATGCTTTTCGGCGGCATGCTGAAATGTGCCGAACATGGATACCGGATGATCTTTGAACTGGTCGATACCCACAATGATCATGTCGAGCGTGAATTGGGCGCAGCCATTGCCGCGCTGCAGCCAGACGGCGTCATCCTGACCCCGCCGCACTCTGAAAATCCGCTCATCACCGGATTTCTTGCCAAACGCAAAATCCCTTTTGCCCGCATCGGATCGATCACATCGGGTCCGGGAATCGCGATGACGATGGATGACGAGGGCTCGGCCCGACGCGCAACCGAACATCTCATCGCGCTTGGCCATAGCAGGATCGGTTTCATTGCTGGCCCTCAGGAATATGATTTGTCCAACTGGCGTATCGACGGGTGGCGCGAGGCGATGGCCAGTGCCGGCCTTTCCTGCGATGCGTTATGCGTCCGAGGCGATTTTGGATATGATAGCGGTGTGCTGGCTGCAAACGCGCTGCTCGATTTGGAAAACCCGCCCACGGCGATCATCGGCAGCAACGACCAAATGACGCTTGCCGCGTTGGACGCGGCCAAGACGCGTGGCTTACACATTCCCGGCGATTTATCCCTTATCAGTTTCGACAATACGCCCGTTGTGCGTTTTACCGTGCCCGAACTCACTGCCGTTGATCAACCCATCGCCGCAACCTTTTCCAAGGCGGTGGAGCTATTGATTACCAATGGTGACGCGCTTGTGCCGCATCAACCGGTTGTTATTGAAGGCAGCCTTATTGCGCGCAGCAGCACCGCACCACCGTCTGCACATGGTCGCGCCTAAATCTACGGACAGCAGCCGGCAGTCGGCAACGTTCATGTATTTGTACGCGCTCGCCGTATCTGGCGGTGCCGTCGCCTATATGCCGTTTCTGACGATATTGCTGCCGCTGCGCGCGACCGACATCTCCGGCAATGACGCCCTTGGCATGTTGGCGATCGCGGCCTTTGTGGGCGCTGTAGCCGCAAGCGTGGCCAATATCGTCTTTGGATGGGCCAGCGACAAAAGCGGCGCACGACGCCCGTGGATATGCGCCGGATTAGCCTTATCAACGGCTTTGCTGCTCATCACTGCTTATGCCAAGAGCCCGGCGGCGATGATCGCCATCATCATATTCTGGCAAATCGGCCTGAACATGATGCTCGCGCCCTTAACCGCGTGGGCCGGTGACACCATTCCCGATTCCCAAAAGGGCTTCCTTGGCGGTCTATTGGCGTTAGCGCCCGGTATGGGCGCGCTTTCAGGTGCGTTTGTAACGATGAACGATGCTGTTCCATCGGAGCACCGTGAAATCATTATCGCGATGTTGGTGATAGCCATGGTCAGTCCGGTGCTGATTTTTGGCAGACCGATATCGATGCCGGGGCTGAACACCGCGCTGACGGATCAAACAACCGATGGGGAACAGAGCGCCGGAACACGGCACGCCGCCGTTAAAATGTGGATTGCGCGGTTATTGATCCAAATTGCGGAAGCGTCATTATTTGCGTTTCTGCTTTTATGGTTCCGCAGCGTCGATCCGGATTTCGGCGAAAATAATGCCGCGAATATCTTTGCGCTTGTTCTGGGTACGGCTGTGTTTTTAGCATTAGCTGTCGGCCGCTGGTCCGACCGTGCAAACCGCCCCATTTTGCCGCTCATATGTGGGGCAGCGGCAGCAGCGGCCGGACTGATCATCATGTCGGTTTCGTCATCTTTACCCGTCGCTATCGCCGGCTATGTGGTCTTTGGCTTGGCGAGCAGCCTTTTTCTGGCGTTGCACTCAAGCCAGACGTTGAGGGTGCTCCCCCGTCCACAAACGCGTGGACGGGATTTGGGCATTTTCAACCTGACGAACACCGTGCCATCGCTCATCATGCCATGGCTAACACTCGCGTTGGTACCCACTTATGGCTTTGGCAGCCTGTTTCTGTTGCTAGCGGGGCTGGCGGTCATTGCGTGCCTGTTATTGGCAACAATGCCGCGCCAGCACGCGCGCGATTAGGCAGGCTTGCGCGCGTAGATACCGAATGCCGCGATGATCGCATAGCAAAGCATCGGTAACGTGAACGCTATGGCGAGACTTCCCGTCACGTCAGCGATAATGCCCGTGAGCAGCGGAACAACAGCGCCGCCGACGATGGCGACGTTGATGATGCCCGAACCATCGGCAGCGCGTGACCCCAGCTTTTCACAGGCCAGCGTGAAGATCGTCGGGAACATGATCGCATTGGTCAGGCCCACGGCTAACAAAGAATAGCCAGCAACTTCGCCCGTGCTTTGTGTGGAAAAGATCAGCAGTGCAATTGCGGCAACCGATACAGATGCCAGCACCTTACCCGGGCTAAGCACACGCAGCACCGCAGAGCCGATGAACCTGCCGACCATGGCGCCGCCCCAATATAGGCCAATAAGCTTGCCAGCGTCCTGTTCGGGCAAAGCCATCACATGATCTTGCATCAAATAATTGACGATGAGCGAACCAATCGCGACTTCGGCGCCGACATATAGGAAAATGCACAAAGCACCGAAACCGAAACGAGGCCGCTTCAATAAGTCGAGGCCAGCCAAGCCCTCGCTCGCCTCATGCTTTTCGCCCTTCAGCGCATCGCGAAACAGCCATACCACTGCGGCAACAATCGCTAGCGCAATCGCAACACCCAAATAGCCGTTCACAATGGCTTGGCTCTCTGCAGTGCGATAGGCGTCAAGCTCCACTCCGGATAGTTGGTTAGCGGTTACCGTCGCAAGACTTCCGAGAATAAGGATAGAACCAACGATCGGGAAAACCGTGGTGCCAAGCGAATTGAATGCTTGCGCAAAGGTCAGGCGGCTATGCGCCGTGGCAGGTTTGCCAAGCATGGAGATCAAGGGGTTGGAAACCACTTGGACAATGACCACACCGCTTGCCAGCACAAACAATGCCAACAGGAATACGCCATAGGTCGCGGTCTGGCTCGCGGGAATGAACAACAGACAGCCAGCCATCATCGTCAAAAGGCCGGCAACCGCGCCGCGCATATATCCAATTTTCTTCACGAGCCGCGCGCCGGGAATGCCGATGACGGCATAAGCGGCAAAGAAACAGAACTGCACAAGCATCGCTTGCGTGTAATTGAGCGTAAACAGCTCTTTTAACTTCGGGATGATAACATCGTTGAGGCTGGTGATGCCGCCGAAGATGAAGAACAGCCCCATCACGAACAATTGCAATTGCGGTGCGTCGATATGAGTATCGCCATTATCTGCTGACGCAGATGCGCCGGGTGCCAATGCCATCTTCTCTCTCCCTTGTTTTTAGCGCGCTTTGCCGGGGCAGGACGCGCCTTTTTTTGTCGTTTCGATATGAACGTTGCGAATGGTCGCAACAAGGCCTTTCGCCGCCTGCATACGTATGGGGGAACCAACCGCGTCCAACTTCGCACCAGCTGCGGCAAAGCAACGCAGCGGAATGCGGGTTTGTGCGGGCGTTCCCGTTGGCAATGCGCGCATCGTGGTTTTTATATCAAGCGCAGCGCCACCAAAGGAAAGCATGACTGGCCCGGTCGCGGGCTGATCAATTCGCCAGTCGATAAGCAGCGACCAGTCTTCCTTCAACGGCTTGCTTAAGTCGACAGCAGGCCCGTTGACGACAAAGGCGCCATCGGCGTTCCAAGTGAACTGCCGCGCGTCTTCCTGCGCGGACATATCGACGGCCCGCGCGCTAATCGAGCCGTCCATCTGCAAATTCCAAGGTGCGGGCACTTTGCCACGGACGAAATATTGCGTGGCGATGGTCAGCGATGACAAATCGACGCGCGGGTCTTCGTTAACCGGAGCAAGCTTGTTCGATTGCGAGTAATCGAGGCCATAGCCCAGCGGGAAAAGCGGCACATCGATCGGTGACCGCGCATCTGCTGGCCAACTGAAAGGCAGGCGGCCCGTGAAGTCACGCAATGTCTTTCCGTTTGCGCCTGCGACCAACACATCGGCGACACCCCGCCCTTGCGTGCCCGGCAACCATGCAGCAACAAAAGCGTCGGCTTGGTTGATAAGCTTGCCCGTAAACATGGGCCGTCCAGATAGGAACAGGACCACAACAGGAATATTCTGCGCCTTCAATCGCGCGATCATGTCCTCTTCGGCAGGCTGGGGCCGGAATGCGAGGTTTGGCACATCGCCTTCAAACTCGGCATATGGTTTTTCACCCAGGACAATGATCGCCACATCGGGCTTCTTTTCAAACATGCCCGATGCCGAAATATTGGCCGTGCCGCCGCCTGCTTTAACCGCGTCCGAAATCGCACGGCCAATCGTCTGGCCATTGGTAAAATCGGCGGCAGTGGTATCCGTGCCTTGCCAGCTAATCGTCCAACCGCCGGCCTGCATCGCCATATTGTCCGCGCCGGAACCGGCGATCAGGACATTGCTACCATTACGAATGGGCAGAACGCCGCTATCATTCTTGAGCAGCACCAGTGATTTTGACACCGCCTCACGCGCAACATCAAGATGCTCTTGCGTGCCAACCAAAGATGTTTGCCCCCGCACAGTCGGCGCATCGCCCATGAGGCCAAGTTTGTATTTCACGCGCACGATTCGCCGCACCGCATCGTCCAACCGTGCGGTGGAGATCCTGCCATCCCGCGCCGCTGCCAGCGTCGATGCAAATAGCCCCTTCCAACTGTCAGGCGCCATGAACAGGTCCAGCCCGGCATTAACGGCCGCAGCGCAGTCGGTCGCAGAACAGCCCGCGACTTGGCCATGACCATTCCAATCGCCAACAACCAGCCCGGCAAAGCCCATCCGGTTTTTCAACACATCGGTCAGCAGAGAGGCATTGCCATGATGCTTCACTCCGTTCCAGCTTGAGAAGCTGGCCATAACGGTCAGTGCGCCTGCGTTGATAGATGCTGGATAGCCCTGCGCATGTTTTGCGACCAGTTCGGCTTCGCTGATCTGGGCATCGCCTTGGTCGCGGCCGTCCATGGTGCCGCCGTCCGCAAGGAAATGTTTGGCAGTTGCGGCAACATGCGTGGCGTCCAGCGGCGCACCGGCAACAAGATTGCCTTGCAAGCCTATGGTCATCGCACCGGCATAGGCCGCAATCAATGCAGGGTCGGAGGAATAGCCTTCATAGGTTCTGCCCCAGCGCAAATCTTGTGGTGCGGCGAGCGTTGGCGCAAAGGTCCATTCAATCCCGCTGCCTGAAATCTCTGCCGCCGTGGCTTTGCCAATGCGTTGGATAAGGTCGACGTCGCGAGCCGCGCCAAGTCCGATATTATGCGGAAAGATGGTTGCCTGCGGCAGGTTTGAATGCCCATGCACCGCATCGACGCCAAATAATATGGGTACACCAGCGCCTGATGTACGTGACGCATCGCGAAATGCACTAACCAGCTGCGCCCATTTTGCAGCGTTAGCGCGCTCGTCGCCATAAGGTCCGGAATTACCGCCCGCAAGGATCGAGCCAAGCGGATATGTCTTGAGATCCTCAGGCGTGATGGCGCTGATGTCAGCCTGAATTATTTGACCGACCTTCTGCTCCAACGTCATTTTTGAAAGCAACGCCGTTATCGCGTCTTCGGTTTTCGTATCGGTAATCGCCGCGGGACTTTGGGCCGTTGGCCAGTTGGCAACATTTGCAGTCGTCGCAGCAGAAGGCGCCGCCGGCTTCATAGTCTGTGGGTGCGTCACCGCTGAAACACATCCCGCCGACACGAAGGCCATCAGTGCCATCGATCCCCTTAACCGCATCAAACCAACTCCAAAACTTCGTTGTGAACGTTATCATAATTTGATGACAGCAACGGGGGGAGAAATCAAGCTTCATCACGATGCTGCGTAACCAAAAGCGGACAGTCCGCTTCAGGTCCAACTGACGACGTTCAAAGCGTACCAAGAAAATCCTGAAAGCCGTGATGTGTAACGGTCATCGCAAATCGCTGGAAGTGGACCGAAAGCGGCACGGTCGCTTTTGGACGCGCAGCAGAAGTTCTGTTTTGCGGCGGTCGATGAGCAAAGGCGTCCTCTTCCAGAAGACTAGCGCACCGCATTTGCCATCGCTCAATGGAAATATTCTCCCTTGTGCTCACGCCAAGTGTTCGGCAGAACTCCGATGAACGGGTGATCAAGAAGGATATGGGATGAGCGCTGTCGTCAAATGGTTTACGGCAGGGATAGTCGTTGTCGCTATGGTCGTTGTCGTAGCGTGGTTCACTTCACCCGATCTGCAGTTTAATCCGGCAAGCTTCGAGAAAGATCCGCTGGTTCAGCGTTTGGCTCCTCCCGAGGAAGCCACCACACTTGCCCAGTTTCGCAACGCTGAAGGCGAAATACGCACTGTGCTGGTGACGGGCTACAACAAAGAAACTGTCGTTGGCATCGACCTTAAAGAATTGGGAGCGCCCCAAACAGACGATCCATTCGAAGCGCTTTCAGGCGCAGATATTACTCCCGTGCTGTCCGATAACGCCGACAATGTCCCCACAATCTCGCTTCCAATCGCAAATCTACTTGCAGCGGGACCAACGGGCACACAACATATCGGAACAGGAACGAATTTTCCTGAGCACGCTGACGAAGCTAATAGCAGCTCTGTCTTTCAGTTTCCAAAGTTTGGCCCTGCAACAGCAGCAAGGACCCAGGTAATAGCCGTTGCCGGGGTTTTGCTTGACTATGAAGTAGAGATTTGTGTCCGCTTTGATCGAACATTACGCGCACCGAATGATTTTGACGTTGCTGTAAAAGGGCTCTTCCTTTGCGGTGATTTCACCAACCGAAATGCACTCATCAACCTAGCCGACCCAGACAACTTGAATTCCGGACGCGGCTTCAGTGACGCGAAAAGCGGACCCGATTTCTTTCCGACCGGGCCATTCCTTGTTATTCCAAAGGATTGGAAGGCGTTTGTAGCCAGCATACGCATGACGACAAATGTGAACGGTTCGCCTCGCCAAGACGCACGAGGCAATGAAATGACGCTTGATTTCAAACAGCTGGTCGACAAGGCCTTTAGAGACATGGCGAGACCGCGTTTTCTATATCGGGAAAATTATTGGAAGTTGGCACCGGAAGGCAGCATTCCGCCGACCATGACGCTGATGTCGGGAACCGCTGAGGGTACTATCTTCACACCGCCGTCCCGCGGCGATACGATAGATGGAGCGGTAGCCTATGCATTGCAAGGCGGACCATTTGGCAAGCAAACGTTTTTTGATGTGGTCCGCCAGACTTTTATTGCCAATGAGCTTGCCGATGGCCACTATCTCCAGCCGGGCGATGCGGTGCATCACGGATCTAACTATCTGGGCGACATCGTTGTTAAGATTTCCAAATGATTTCTGAGATAATTTTTGCGACTGCTATGTTCTCGGTGGCATAAAGACTATCTGCTCACGAGTGAAGAAAAACGCCACATTTAAGTCTGCTATCGGGCGCAGAACAGAACCGCTGGAAGTGGACCGGGAACGGACTGTCTGTTTTTGGGTAGAAATGCCAAAAATCGGCTAATTAGGATAGTCAGCAAACTCGCCTGTTGTCGCTAACGCGGATCTCGTTCGCTTCGCATAATGGCGCTTCCGAACCTCTCTGGTTGATCAACACACTCTGCAACTAGAAAGGCGATATCTCGCCGCATTAAACTTGATGCGCAAATACAATCGATTGCAATTATATGTTGCAATGCACCACCTCATTTCCTAGGAAAATGGCAATTGACCTTCAGAATCGGGAAATACGCACCTTGACCTCAGCATGGACGCATAAGCACGTGTCGCGTATCGCAGAGCAAAGCTTTGATACTGTCAATGTGGTAAATGGGCACGATGCTACCCCGCTTTTGCCGGGGATTGTGCTTTGGGATATGTGGCCCATCCAATGCCCAGACGGCAGCATTGCCGATATTGCTGGCGGGGCGGTGTGGATGGCCCTTGCTGCGCCAGACCGTTCAGACCCAGCGTTACGCCATTTTGAAGCGCGCATCAGGCTGCTGCACCTAAAAGAAGGGCAATGGCGTGATTTGGGGTGGGCGCTGCCTGACACAGATTATGCATTCGAACGGGAATGGGCCGGTACGGCCCTGCTCAAAAATGGAATTGTCTCATTATTCTTCACCGCAGCGGGTGTTGCCGGCAATCCGGGCGGCTATCAGCAGCGCCTGTTTGAAACCCACGGAACTTTGCAGGCCGATGGCCAGATTAGCAATTGGTCCCCCCTTCAGGAATCGGTGGCCAACAACGGGCTGCATTATCATATCGCCGATCAGCAAGAGGGCGAGCCTGGCAAGATTAAGGCTTTTCGCGACCCGGCCTATTTCTGCGACCCTGCAGATGGGCAGGAATATTTGCTGTTTACAGGATCCTTGGCAGGCCCCGCGTCCGAATATAACGGCGCGATCGGCATCGCCCGCCGATCGGATAATGGCGGCTGGGAACTTTTACCGCCCTTATTGCATGCAGATGGCGTCAATAATGAGTTGGAACGCGCCCATATGGTCTCGAAAGATGGCCTATATTATATTTTCTGGGTTACCCAGGCGGGCACATTCAATCCCGAAGGGCCAATTGGGCCAACCGGGCTTTACGGGATGGTGTCCGACAGTCTTTTTGGCGATTATGAACCGCTGAATGGCAGCGGCCTGGTCTTGGCCAATCCGCCCGAAGAACCCATGCAAAGCTATAGCTGGCATGTCACGGCAGAGCTTCTGGTTAGTAGCTTTGTCGATCATTGGGGACTGAAAGGTCGTAGCCTCGCAAACAACCCGCAGCTGGCGGCCGAGAGTTTCGGTGGAACGCCTGCCCCGTTCGTCACACTCATGCTCGATGGCAATCGCGCCGGTCTGCGCCGCGAATTGGCCCATGTTGGTTGATGGGCGGCGGATGTTAGGGGCGATCGAAGCCGGCGGAACCAAATTCGTTGCCGCGATTGGCCGTGGTCATGATGATATTGTGGCACAGGTGCAAATACCGACCACGACCCCTGACGAAACGCTTCAGCGCACAATTGACTGGTTTCGTGCCAATGGTGACATCGCAGGTCTTGGCCTTGCGTCCTTTGGACCGGTCGATCTCGATCCCGCGTCGCCGGAATGGGGATATATCACCAATACCCCTAAAGCAGGTTGGGGACAGACAAGTGTTGCCGCGCGTCTCGGTGATGCCTTGGGCTGCCCTGTGGGCCTTGATACCGATGTGAATGCCGCGGCTATCGGAGAGCATCTTTACGGCGCAGCACAAGGCTGCGACGTTGCCATTTACGTCACAATAGGAACAGGCATTGGCGGCGGCGCGGTGATTAACGGCAATACGGTAAAGGGCAGCCGCCATCCGGAAATGGGGCATATCCTGCCGCGTCGCCACCCGCAGGACATCGATTTTGCCGGCATCTGCCCAGCGCATGGGGATTGCTTAGAGGGGCTGGCGTCCGGCCCTGCGATTAAGGCCCGCTGGGGCGCGTCGCTCTCCGAATTGGCCCCTGACCATGTCGCCCATGACATCATTGCCGATTATCTCGCGCAACTTTGTCAGACCCAAATTGCGCTCTATTCTCCGCAGCGCATTATTTTGGGTGGCGGGGTGATGCAAACCGCAGGGCTTCTCGATAAGATAAGAGAACAGGCCACAAAGCGTGTGGGCAGCTATTTTGGCGTGGATGCTGGCGCGATCATCACGCCGCCGGGCCTTGGCACACGCTCCGGCATTGCGGGTGCCTTTGAACTTGCGAAAAGGGCTGTGAATGGCAAAAAATGATGCAGGCAGTGCCGTAGCAATCGTCATTGTCGGTGGCGGCACGGCCGGTTGGTTGACGGCGGCATTTTTGCAGAACCAGCTGCCGCACACATTGAACCGGCCCGTTGAGATCACGGTCATAGAGGCCGAAGATATTCCAACCGTCGGCGTCGGCGAAGCCACCATCCCGTCGATCCGCCAAACGCTGGCCGCATGCGGCATTGAAGAACATATCTTCCTCAAAACCTGCGGCGCGACATTCAAACATGGCATTGAGTTCATCAATTGGCGCGACGACCCCCAATTGTGCGGCGCCAATAACTATTTCCACCCCTTTGGCGACCAAATCATGGTCGCGGGCAAGGATGCGACGTGGCAATGGCTGCAACTACCCTTGGAACAACGCGCGCCTTATGCCGAACAATTTTCCGTGCAGGCCGAAATCGCGCGGCGCGGTCAGGCGCCGAAGAATTTCAGCGACAAGCCTTATGACGGCGCGCTGGCTTACGCTTATCATCTCGATGCCGGCAAGTTGGCGACATATCTAAAGACACACAGCAAGGCGCGCGGCGTTTGCCACAAAGTTCAAAAAGTCATCCAAATTGATCGGGATTTTGAAGACATCAGCGCATTACATCTCGACAATAAGGAGCGGATCGAAGCCGACCTGTTTGTTGATTGCACCGGCTTTGCGGCACGGTTGATCAATTCAGACCAACAGAACATTTTCAACAGCCTTTCCGACACCTTGTTCGTGGACCGCGCCATTGTGACGCGGGTGCCGAATGATAGCCTTGCCGACGTCATCGGTTACACAAAGTCTACGGCGCAAAGTGCGGGTTGGATCTGGGACATCGCGCTTCAGGATCGCCGCGGTGTGGGCCATGTCTACAGCTCGCGTTATATAGATGATGATGCTGCAAAGGCCGAGCTCGCCGCCTATGTGCAGCAACCGGTTGATATGTTGGAATCACGGCGGCTGGACATGCGGATCGGCTATCATGACCAACAATGGCGCGGCAATAGCGTTGCCATCGGGCTGTCGAGTGGCTTTCTGGAACCGCTGGAGTCGACCGGAATTTACCTTATTGAAATGGCTAATTGGGCCATGCTCGAATTTGTGCCGCGTTACCTGGGCGGATCACAGCCCCAATCCAGCTACAACCGGATTCTGCACAATCATTACAACAACATCGCTGACTTCCTGAAGATGCATTACTGTCTGTCCAACCGCCGGGACACGGCCTTTTGGCGCGACAATTGTGATCCTAAGACCATCCCACCGTCGCTTCAGGCCAATCTGGCGACTTGGAAAACAGCGGTCCCCAGCATCTATGATTTTCACAGCACGACCCAGTGCTTTTCCGCCACGAATTACAAATTCGTTCTCTATGGTATGGGATGGGGCAAAGCAGCGATACCGCCGTCTGAACCCAGCGCGCCAATACAGGCCATGATGGGTGAACTTGCCCAACGGCGGAGCAAGCTGCGTGATTTTGTGCTGCGCGATACAGTGGCCAACAGCAGCTATTTTGAAGCGCTACAAAAGCTTTAGTCCCTTACCCACTGCGGGGCCGGCGACATAACGCACGCGCACAAACAAAAACGGCGCCCGCACAAAGCAGGCGCCGTTTCCCATGTCTTCTTAATTAGAATTTGAAGCGGACATTCGCGGCCATGGTGCGCCCCTGAATGGAACGACCGATGGTTACCGTGTTCGGCGCGCCCGCGAAGAGCGATTCACGTCCGTCATTCGCAGATTCCGTGATACCCGCTTTGTCGAACAGGTTGTTCACGTTGAGCGAGAATTCCAGATTATCGGTCAGGTTCACCGCACCTGTCAGATGCACAACCGAATATCCCTTTTGGGTTAGCGTGTTCGCATCATTGGCAAAGCTGTCGCCTGTACCAATCCAGCTTGCCGAAAGGCGGACCTGATCCAAATTCACGCTGGGCGTTACGGCCCAGATCAAGCGGGCCTGACGCTGTGGCTGGTTCCCGATGAGTGCGCTGTTCGCTACACCTGCAGAATTGCGGGCGTCGGTGATTTCAGCATCGGTATAGGTCGCTGTCGCGTACAGATCGAATATGCCGTTCTTATAGAAAGCCTCGAGCTCAAGGCCCTTGGCGTCATATTTGCGGATCTGGCCGGTTGGTGGTGTGATCGTGATATTCGATTCCTCTGTCGTCGACAGGAACAATGTCCCGTAAACATCCAGCTTGCCGTTACCCAATTCGAGATCTTGCGCTTTAAAGCCGATTTCATACTGGTCGACCTTGTCGACATACGCGCCTTCTGCGCCAGCCAATAAGGCACCGCTTGTGTCGCGCACACCGAAATCCAAGGCGCGATCAAAGTTGAAGGATGCACCGCTGGATGCCCGGCCAAAGATCGAGAAGTTGTCGCCAAGCAGATAATTGGCACCCAACGACCATGCGAGGTTGTTCGCAGTGAGATCCGCCCGCGCATCGGCGACACCGGTGTTCAGCGAAACCGTTGCTTCAGACCCTGTGATCCGTCCATCGCCATTGACGTCAAACGGTGCACCTGCGCCGGATGTTCTGATGCCATTCTGGCGCATATTGTCATAACGAACGCTGGCATCGACGCTCAGATCGCCCGTTTTCACAGCCAACGCCGCAAAAGGCGAGCTGACTTGCGCCTCAAGATCATAATTACGGTTCGAACCGTCCCAACCAAAGGCTTGGTTAACGCCGGCAATGCCATTGATCGATCCAGGAACATTGATCAACGCAGCATCATTTTCGGTCGTCGTAACAAGGCGCGTCCAATGCCAGTCCTGCTTGAAATTTTGGTGCATGAAGAAATGCCCAACTGCGACATCAACGGTCGAACCGCCCATTTCAAAGGTCTTCGACAGACGGGCGTCATTTGCAAAGTTGCTCAGATCGTCGAGGTTGACGTCAAACACAGCTACTTCGGTTGCAAAGCCGTTGGGCAGATTTGACGATGTCACAGCCGTGCCTGCGCGTGGTCCGTTGAAATAGGTCGAACCCGCAAGCGAAGCCGCGTTCAAAGCGCCATAGCTAAAAAAGCCCAGAAACTGACCCGAGATATCCTGATAGCGCGACTTGGTCGACAATTCGATACCGCCACCAAGATCAAAATTGGTCTCAAGACCAATGGACTTCACTTTATGATGCAGACCGTCAGCGGTATCATAAGGCTCCAACTGGTTGCGTCCGTTTACGGCCAGACCATTGCGGGTCAGATTGCTGTAAAGGCTATGGTTGGCCGCGCTGAAATTGCCAAGGCTGGTGCCAACGACGCCGCTGGTCGCATCCCCCGTGCGCGAAACGAGCTGCGGGAAATAGGCCTGCTCTTTCTTGTCGATGACTTTACCCGTCAACCGGACATAGCCAGCGTCAAATTCTTTGGTCACGCTCAAGCGAATTTGGCCACCCGAAACAGGATCATATCCGGAGTTGCGATAGTCACCACCCTGTTGGAAGTGACCGCCGACGTGGAAATACAGGTCGTCTGCGATGTTCGCCCCATATTCGGCGTCAACACGATAATCGCTATGATCGAGGCCAATGCCGAAGCCAAGCGAGCCGCCGCCACTTTTGCCGGTCTTGCCGATCAGGTTGATGATACCGCCTGGGCCGTTGGTGGTGAGCGTCGAGGCCGTGCCGCCACGAACCGATTCCACGCGCGCCAAGGTCGTGTCTGACTTATAGAAACCATCGGCTGGCGCAAAAAGATGATCGCCAAACAGCAGGATGGGCAGGCCGTCTTCTTGAAGCGACAGGAATTTCGCGCCGCCGGTTGAGATCGGAATACCGCGCACGTTGATGTTGGAGTTACCACCACCCGACGAGCTCTCTGAACGGATACCCGGCAGCTGACGGAAAACTTCTGCAAGGTTGGTTGGATTGCTGTCTGCGATGGTATCAGCGCTCAAGGATGAAACGGAAATCGAGGTGTCGATTTTGTTTTGGCCCGCGGACGAAATCACGCCGGTGACAACAATGGCATCATTTTCTGCCGCGACTTCCTCGGGTTGCGCGGTTTGTGCATAGGCACTCGCGCTAAAAAAGGCTGTGGTAGCCACTGATGTCATCAAGACGCGATGGATCAACTTCATCTAAGATATCCTCCCTAATTTGCCATTCGTTCTGGCACAATTATTCACATTGTTCCTTATCGATATGCTTAAAAACAAACGATTGCAATAGCAAAATACAACCGATTGCAAAAATCACCAATGGATGAATTAATGTGAAAATATTCTTTATATTACAGAGTTTTATGTGATGTTGTGGAGAGAAGGAAAATCGCATCCTACGGGCGTCGCTGGATGCCCGTGGTTTTGAAATTAACCGCCGACCGTGCTGCCGCGAATCACAAGCTTTGTGGGCGTCAAGGTGGCGCGGACAGGATTGCCCGCAATCTTGTCGACAAGCGTATTGACCAAAATTTCGCCGCCCAATTTGATGTTCTGATCAATGGTGGTCAAGCCGGGAGAAATCATGGCCGCCTGTCCGATATTGTCATACCCCACAACAGCTACATCTTCGGGTACGCGAAGGCCTTTGGACTGCAAAGCATGGATTGCGGCAATGGCCAACACGTCGGATGCCGCAAAAACAGCATCAAAGCTTTCCGCACCTTCACATAAAGCCAGCATTTGACGATAGGCTTCATGCCCGTCAAAGGACGATCGTACATGCATCACGGAAGCGTCAGCGCCGTCACCCTTCCAAACGGACATCAAGCCATTGTACCGCAACTCGACCTCGGGAAGGTCTATGTCCCCCAGGAACACGACCCTGTGACGGCCGATATTCTTGAGATGCTCTCCGACAAGTCGTCCGCCCTCGAAATTATCGCTGCCGACCAGCGTATAATCGGCCGCCTCGATCATGCCGCCCCACACCACAACACGGTCGGCGGCATCACCCAAAGAACGCAATCTTTCAATGCGTCCGGCTTGGCCGATAACAATCAAGCCATCGGCTTTTCCGGACAATAATAAGCGCCGCTCGGCAATTTCCGACGGGCTGTTGGGCAGGTTGATGATGAGGTCATAATCAAATTTTGCCGCGGCCTGTGACACAGCAGCGATCATTTCCAGAAAGAATGGATCGGAGAGATTTTGTTGAGAACCCGGATAAACGGGGATCACGATACCCAATGTCTGGCTGGATTGCTTGCGCAGATTGCGCGCCCGGGCGTTGATCGCATAGCCGGTTTCATGCGCAAGCTTCAGGATATGGTCTTTGGTTTTACCATTGACCAACGGGCTGTCATTCAGCGCGCGGGAAACCGTGGAAATGTCAACGCCAGACAATTTCGCAAGGCCACTCATTGTCATCCGGCCCTGATTAGCCATCCGCTTCATTCACCCTTTTATCGTGCGAAAACTCGCTGAACCGCTCTTTTGCATCATGGCAAAGAACCCCTTCCTGCATCCTTACCCGCCAAAGGACTTTCTTTCAACCGGTGCCCGATTGCCTGCCTTGATGAACAATGTGGCCGCCGCCCCCATTATCATCAGTACGCCACCCAATAATAACACATTGCGCGGATCTCCACCGAGTAACGGGCGATAGATCAATGGCATTGTGAGCGACTGGATCAACATTGGTATCACGATGAACATGTTGAAAATGCCCATATAAATTCCGGTTCGATCCGCCGGAATGCAATCGGCCAGCATGACATAGGTATTGCCCATCATTCCGGCCCAGCCGATCCCGATACCGATCATCAGCACAAAAAGCGCCGCATGCGTATCAGCTCCCGGCAACAGCAACATGGCGATGCCCGATGCTGCCAAACACATGGCATGCGTCAGGCGCGCGCCCAATCGCGCAACAATGGGTATCAACAGCAATGCGCCCAAAAAGGCGATGAAATTATACAAAGCCCCGGCCTGCTGCGCGGTGAGCGTCGCGTCGCGAAAGGCGGCGCTGGTTGGATCGCTCGTGTCATAAATCGAACGGCCCACGGCAAAGCTGATATATTGCCAATACGCGAACATCGCATACCATTGGCACAACATAGCGACAGCCAATTGCCGCATCGGCTTTGGCATATCGCGGATAGCGTCCACGATTTCCATCATCGTTGCCTTCACCGTCATCGGCTTGGCATGGATGGCCGCTTTTTCCGCGTCGGTCAAAGGCAGCTCGGGCACACGCCAGAATGACCAAATAATCGTCGAAATAGACAGGATCGCGCCGATAATGAAAGCGATGCGGACAATGACCGGAATGCCGTTATCGTCGAGCACATCTTTGGCGACGAACGATGTCAGTAACGTGGGCGCAAGATAGGATAGCGTTTGCGCCAATCCGGTAAAGGCGCTTTGGGTCAGGAAACCCACGGCGCGTTGTTCCGGCGCTAATCGGTCGGCGACATAGGCCCGATAGGGTTCCATCGTAATATTATTGCCGGCATCCAATATCCAGAGCAGCGACGCCGCCATCCAGAGGGCCGCACTGTACGGCATCAGAAACAGGCAGATGCTGCACAGGATCGCACCAATGAGGAAATAGGGCGTCCGGCGGCCATAACGCGAGTTGGTCCGGTCACTCATCGCCCCAACAATGGGTTGAATGATAAGGCCCGTCATCGGCCCCGCGAGCCAAAGCAATGGCATCGTCGCCTCATCCGCCCCGAGGAAACCATATATTGGGCCCATATTGGCCTGTTGCAGACCGAAACTGAACTGCAGACCAAAAAAGCCAACGTTCATCTCGATGATTCTCAGGAGCGATAATCGCGGTTTGCCAGCGATTTGCATGTGATATCCTCCCCTAAATTCTGATCTATGGACAAGATATTTGCATAGTTTGCGAAGCCATGCAATCGTTTGCAGCATGTTTAAGTGGCTGCGAATTTTCCAATTTTCAGTTGGGAACAAACATAATGCTTCTGTGCGTGAATAAATGGATAGCTGTCGATTGGCAGTCTGGCCGCGTGGCCTTTGGCTACAAAATTTCAGGCCCCGGAGAACTCAGGGGCTTTTTCGTGAGATAGATGCCATATCAAGCGCCTCTCGCGTGAAGCCGCCCAAACCATCCGTCATAAGTTACGGAAATAAAGCGAGAAATATTACCCTAAGACGATAGTCTGTGATTACTGAAGATGTTGAGGACTTTCTGGTGCTGCTGGGGAGAATTGAACTCCCGACCTCGTCATTACCAAAGCAAGGGAAGACCGGCTGGAACATATAGAATTCTGACACTCAACCATCGTTGTCACAATATGATCGGCGAGCACAATACTCGTTGGCAACTCTTAACTGTTCCAGCGTAGACGGTGAAACTCTCTGCTTCGCAGCGCAGAGCTTCGCTTGAAACTTGTGTAAATTTGCATGGGCCTGTGCCCATTAACTGCTTTGCTGCAATGATGTGTGAGCCGAAGTGTTATACCCTTTTTATATCTTTCTGCGCGCCACGCAGCCATTTGATTTTAGCAGCAGCTTGGGAAATTGCGCTTGCACAACGGAGATGAGCGATTGGTCACAAGTAGCCACGATAGTGTTGGGCGATACTGACGCCAACTGGCGGACGTCGCTAGTCTGTTTAACATTACGCCCATTTTCCTGGGCGACCATAACATGGAACCGCAACTCAGGCGAATAATGGGGATCAATGGAGATACTTGTGCCTTTGTCTAAAACCAATATTGGCGCGTTCTGCGCTTTTAGGGAGTTGAGAAGGCGTCCATAACTTGCGCGCGGATAATCTAAATAAGGGTCGAGTATATTTATACGAAGGTGCACGGACTGCCCCATAGCTATTAAGAGCATTATTATCGGAGCGATGCGAATTATTAAGGCGCGGCGAGGAGAAACCGTGCCTGTTGCCACGTGAGTCTGCAAGTGGATGAGGCAAGCATGCACAGCGAGCGCTGCGGATATTGCAAGAAATGGATAGGCCGGAAGGTAATAGTGTTGGAGCTTCGTTGCAGTGATCGATACGATGAGAAGCATCCCGAGGGCGATGCACAGAGCATAGATCAACGCAAACCGTGTTCTGCGGTTTGCGATAGGAAGTGCAAATGGTGCAAGTAAAACTGACGTACCAAGGCTGAACCTGCCGTTGACGAATGTAGACACGAGATAATACCACGGTGGCCCTGAATGATTGTCTAACGCTTCACTGAAGCGGCCAGTAACGTCGTTAAAAATTGTCGCGTTCAGATACCCCGGTGCCACCTGTTCGCGCAGAAATAAGAAAGCGACCAGCGGCGCAAGTGCCAGTAGTCCGGCAACCAAATAACAAGGATGGGTAAACAAACGACGCCAACGTCTTGTTATCACGATGTATAAAAAAACACCCACAATTGGCGCGCCGCCGGCGACGCCCTTGGTCATCAAGGCAGCCGCTCCCAAAAATGCAGCAAGCAACACCCAGCTTATTGGCGCTCGTTGCCGGTGCAGGGCAAAGAATAATAGCATCAGGTAGCCAGTGGTAAAGAAGACGAGCAGTGCGTCATAATCGCCCGTCCGTGCGCCGTGTTCTCCAAAAAACCCACCGCTCATCGCAAGCACTAGCCCGCCAAATGTCGCTATCGCTACCGAGCCGGTAATTCTGCGGAGGAAGAGCATGACAAGAAGGATTGTTCCGAGCGAGCTTATGAGCGACGGTAACCGAGGCGCAAACTCCGTTGGACCCAGCAGCGCCATGGCACCCGTCATTAGCCAGACGAGTAGCGGCGGTTTGGTATTCCAGAGATCGGGTTCAAAATTATATGTTGTGACGAGACTAAGCCCACTTTGCCGCATCTCCATTGCATTGATGATTATTCGGCCTTCATCCCAAATAACAATTGGATGCGCCAGGCCGGCAAATAAAAGTAGAATCGTAAAATTTGCGATTACGGCCAATGCGAAGAATAGGTTCCCATTCACCGGCATGGAAGCGTTGCCCCGCAACGGCATTACGTTGGCTCTTTGTCGGTGCTGGAATAAAGGCTGATCTGACATAGTGTCATATCCGCCGTTGCCGAAAACGACGCTACGGGACAGCAGATAAAATAATACGGAGTAAACTGCCAATCCTAAAAGATGGGCAACAGGTTGATCTACGAAGCCGATGACACGGAGGGATGTCAGGACAAGGAGATTAGCCAAATAGGCGACACTAAAGACGCACAAATAAGCGATGATTTCGCGAAATGAGCGCTGGTTTTTGCAGGAGAAGGTCCAATAACGATTCAAGCTATAGGACATTACCATTCCAAAGCCGTAGCCAAGGGCGTTTGCAGCGTAATCATTGAAGCCCATGGCTAGGGCTGCAACGATGATAGTATAACCGATCGCCGTGTTTAAGAATCCAACCAAGCCAAATTTTAAAGCAGTCATTGTAGTGACAGTTAATTTGCAGTTAATGAATATTGAGCGCCAAAAGGAATTCGAACAAGCGCAGGCTCCAAGACCCTCAGCGCTCTAAGATATCCAGGGAAAAACATGCGGTAATTTTTGCTTATGTTGGTAAAACCTGCCGCAAGCAGTCGCCGCCGCATCTCCGTCGCGCTGATTAGCACGGCATTTTTGTCAAAGGGACAATTATTGACCGCGTGCACGGTGAGCGGATTCCAGGGATTATGCTCAAATAGTATAAAAATACCGTCTACGTTCAAGCGTTTGCGAATTTGAGAAAGCAGCGCAACTTGCTGTTCTGCAGGGATATGGTGAAACACACAGGAGGTGAATATCAAATCATAATTGCCAAGCTCATCTGGAATATGTTCGCCATCATAATTGCAAAAGTCTACTCGCGTGGATAATTCATTCCTACATAGATCTAGCGAACGCGGCGAAACATCCAGACAAGTGATATGGGCTTCTGGAAAATTCGTGCGTAGTGGTTTTAGCGAATTGCCGATGCCAGCGCCAAAATCCATGATGCGACGCACCTTCAATTGCCGCCTATCTGCTATCTTGCGTACATCTTCAATTTTGTATTTTGCAAAATATCCTACATCGTCACCGCTCAGGCGAACGGAGCGAGCATGTTGCGCTTTATATTCAGAAGCTACCGCATCGAATTCCACCTCACCCATTTACCATTCTCCTAATGCGTTGTTGGATTAGGTGAACGGGATTCTCTCGCTCAACCCCAATCTGGCAGGAGCGGACTTCTTGTATAATGAACAGAGGCCGATGCTTTGCTTCCATGTACATGCGACCAAGATATTCGCCAAAAATACCCAGCATTAGCAGCTGCAAACTTCCTAGAATTAACACTAGAGCTGCGATACTGGCCCAGCCGCCGACTGTCTGTCCGGTGAAATATGAAATAACCACCCACCCCAGCGTCAACAGACCAAACAATCCTGCTATCAAACCAAGATGTGCAGTTAGGCGTAAAGGAATGGTAGAAAAACTCGTCACCGCATCCACGGCAAAAGAAATCATTTTTTTGAGCGGGTAGTTGCTTTTTCCAGCATGGCGGGCGTCCCGTTCATAAGGAAAGGCGGCTTGCGCGAAGCCCACCCAGCTCACCATGCCCCTGATGAAACGATAGCGTTCCGGCATGGCATTAAGTTCTTCGACCACACGCCTGCTCATAAGTCTGAAATCGCCAGTGTCGCACGGTATTTGAATGTCAACTAGCTTCCCGAGTATGCGGTAAAAGATGTTCGCAGATGCGCGCTTGAGTACTGTTTCCCCGGCTCGGCTAAGTCGCTGACCGTATACGACATCATACCCTTCTTGCATTTTGCTGAGCATCGGACCCAATAATTCTGGCGGATCTTGCAAATCAGCATCCATTACCATGACTATATCTCCACGGCATATTTGCAATCCGGCGCTAAGCGCGAGTTGATGACCATAATTGCGTGCTAGATTAACCCCCACTACATGCTGAGAATTGCCTGCAATTCCTGCAATCATGGACCAAGTATGATCTTTCGATCCATCATTGACCAAAACAATTTCAAAACTGTTTGAAGCGAACTGCATACAAGCTGCTTCCACGCGCTCAACAAGGGTGGTTATATTTTCTTGTTCGTTAAAGCATGGAATAACAACCGAGACAGCGGGCGTATGTTTAATCTGATGTCGACCCAATGCACACACTCCTTTGCAGGAATACCTAACCGTGCCCGTTTAAAAATTTGTTAACGCTGTTTGATAATCGCATACCTTCCGTTAACTCTGCTAATTTTATACGTAATGTGTATCCGTCGCCCGATGGAAGGCCGTGATCAAGTAAGCAAGCCTGCTTGTATTCGTCTATCATCTGAAGCGGCTGTAACTAAACGGCAATCCGCTGAAGAAACTTGGACGGATTGTTGACTTTGACGTGTTACGTTCAGCCATGGAAAATGCGCTTCGCTTTTCGGATAGTATAAGGTCGCTCGTTCGTCCTATGTGCGGGTGGCGATTTTCAAGGCACTTAGCCGCGATCCCAGTTGAGCAAGCCCGATCAAATTCCTTTGAAGCCCCACAGCTGGCTACGTGTTGCACTCCCGTAAGAGGCGGATTAACTTTAGGGGATAAGCCATGGTGCTGCTGGGGAGGATTGAACTCCCGACCTCGTCATTACCAATGACGCGCTCTACCACTGAGCTACAGCAGCATACACCGAAGGTGCGGCCCTATGCGAAGGGACGGGGCAGTTGTCAAGCGGCTTGCGCCTTTGCGGGCGATTTGGCATCGGGTGCGTGAACAGGCAGGATGGATCGGAGAAGGCACTTGGCAAAAGACGCGCAAGACAAAGAGCGGATTAAGGCCGAACGGTTGCGCGAAGCCCTGCGTGCGAATCTGCGCCGTCGTAAAGCAAAGCCGCAAAACCAAGAACCGGACGCTCCGAAGGCATAACCGCCGAACGGCAGATCCGGGGCGATGGCTGCCGTGAAATAACTGCGATTGATAGCGACAAAAAAAGACCCGCTGTGAAGCGGGTCTAAAAGGAAAAGACCTCCTGTTTTTCAACGACGGAGCTCTCGGGTCGCGCTGGCATAATGCAGAAGTTTGGCAAAATCGGATTGGACGGAATCATCATCACCCCATAAAATTCCAACATTTGCGGCCAAAATGTTCTTGGTCAGCTTTATGAACGTAATCCTGCCGTTGCACCTTGCGCGCGACTCGTGAATAGCACCGCAATGTTTTACCGACTTGCACGCCCCTTTTTGTTTCAGGCAGATGCCGAAACCGCACACAATATGTCGCTTACGGCGCTGAAAATGCTGCCGATCCCGTCTATGGGAACGCAGGAGGCGGCTTTGCAGCAAAGCTTTGCCGGGCTGCGCTTTGCAAATCCCGTTGGCCTGGCGCCGGGCTATGACAAAAATGCCGAAGTACCCGTTGAGATCATGCGCCTTGGCTTTGGGTTTACCGAGGTCGGCACGTTAACGCCGTTGCCGCAGGCGGGTAACCCAAAACCGCGCTTGTTTCGGCTGGTCGAGGACGCAGCGGTCATCAACCGCATGGGTTTCAACAATGAAGGCCAAGCGGCGGCTATCGCGCGACTGCAGAATATTCCGGACACGGCATTGGCGGGGCCGCTGGGCATCAATATCGGCGCCAATAAAGACAGCGCTGACCGCATTGCCGATTATGTCATCGGTGTGCGCAATATGGAGCCTCTGGCCGATTATTTGACCGTCAACATCAGCTCACCCAATACGCCCGGGCTACGTGCGCTGCAGGACAAGGCTGCGCTGGATGATCTGTTGGCGCAGGTTATGGCGGCGCGGTCGCGGGCAACGCCGGTCTTCCTGAAAGTCGCGCCGGATCTGCAACCCGCCGACATTGACGATATTGTTCACGTCGCGATGGCGCGCGGTGTTGCGGCCTTGATCGTATCGAACACCACCATTTCGCGGCCAGACCTGCAATCGAAACATGCAGGCGAAACCGGTGGCCTGTCGGGCGCACCGTTGCGAGATCTTGCGCAACAACGCCTCATCGATTTTCGCACGGCGAGCGGTGGCAAGCTGGGCTTGATTGGTGTCGGCGGCATTGCCTCTGCCGAAGATGCCTATGCGCGCATCCGTGCGGGCGCATCTTTGGTGCAAATTTACAGTGCGCTTGTGTATCACGGCCCCGGACTGGCGCTTAATATCAACCGGCAATTGCTGAAACTTTTGCAGCGCGACGGGTTTGCCAATATCTCCGACGCCGTGGGGGCTGACGCGTAAATCCGGACTTGGCATTGCCGTGTAAACGGGGCTAGGTATCGAGCATGAAAAAATTGTCCTTCGCGATCAGCGCACTCGTCCTTGCCGCTCAACCGGTTTTTGCCGAAAATGTCGGCGTCACATCATCGGCCGACCCCCGTGTTACCGAAGCGGGGATGGAAATGTTGCGTCAGGGTGGTTCCGCTGCCGATGCGGCGATGGCCATGATGTTGGCGCTGACCGTCGTTGAACCGCAATCAAGCGGCATTGGTGGCGGCGGCTTCCTTTTGTATCAGGACAGCGCAAAGGGCGTATTGTCGACAATCAACGGGCGCGAGACGGCGCCAGCCGCGGCGACACCCGATCGTTTTGTCGGACCAGACGGTAAAGCGCTCGGCTTCCTTGAGGCCTTTCAGGGCGGACGTTCCGTGGGCGTTCCCGGCAATGTTCAGCTTATGGCGGAAACCCACCGCAAATGGGGCAAGCTGTCTTGGGCGAAGATTTTCAAGCCCGCCATCCGCCTTGCCGACAAAGGGTTCATCGTCAACAAGACGCTTGAATCACGGCTGAAGGGCATTCAGCCGCTTTGGTCTAACTTTGATGCTGCGCGTGCGATTTATTGGCGCAACGGCGCGCCCGTGACCGCAGGTATGACGCTTAAGAATCCTGAACTTGCCGCGACCATGAAGTTGCTGGCGAAAAAGGGACCCAATGCATTTTACACCGGCCCCATCGCCAACCAGATTGTAAGTGCGGTTACGACGAGCAAGCTTAGCCCCGGCGACATGACCATGACGGACCTTGCGCAATATCGCGCAAAGGAACAGCAAGCTGTTTGCGCGCCGTACCGCGTCTATGTGGTGTGCGGCATGGCCCCGCCTTCATCAGGCGCGACAACAGTGTTGCAAATATTGGGCACGTTGCAGCGGTTTGACTTGGCAGCATCCGGCAAAAACAGCCCCCAAAGCTGGCACCTGATTGGTCAGGCGATGCAGCTGGCCTATGCCGACCGCGAAAAATATCTGGCGGATGATGCGTTTGTAAATGTGCCGGTCGCAGGGCTTTTGAACCCCGAATATATAAAAGAGCGTTCCGCGCTCATTGACCCTGAAAAGGCGCGCACGGACTATCCGGCAGGGAACCCGCCCGGCGCGATGCCGCGCACGGCGGCCATTTCAAGCGAAGTTGCCGGTACAACGCATTTCACCGCAGTCGATCGCAGCGGCAATATCGCCAATATGACATCGACGATTGAGGGGCCGTTTGGCAGCCAGCTGGTCGCGGGCGGCTTTTTCTTGAACAACGAATTGACCGACTTCACCTTTTCACCCGAAAAGAATGGCGCGCCAGTGGCCAACCGCGTGATGGGCGGAAAACGGCCATTGTCGTCCATGTCCCCCACGATTGTGTTTGATCGTGATGGCCGGGCGGTTCTTGCATTGGGTTCAGCAGGCGGAAAACGCATCATCATGCATGTGACCAAGACGCTGATTGGCGTCATCGACTTTGGCCTTCCGCTTGATCAAGCGATTGCGCTGCCAAATATCTTTTTTGGCAGTGGCGGTCTTGAGGTTGAACAAAATACCATGCTTTCGGCGATGTCTGATGGGCTCAGCAAATTTGGACAACCGGTTCGCCCTGTCGATCTGGGTTCAAAAGTTAACGGCGCGCAGCTTGTCGGCAATAGCTGGACAGGGGCTTCCGATCCACGCAGCGAGGGGACATCGTCCACCATCGACGCCAAGGGTAAGGTGAAAGTAACCGTGCCGCGATTGGTTGATGAGGCACCGACCGAGGATGTCGGTTAACGCTAACGGCACGTTGCGCCTAACGCATTGGCGCGCTAGCGTAATTTTTTAGAGTCCCATAATGGACCGCAAGATGTTCCTTAGGAGAGAATAAGTGGCCGCCGAGCAGTTCGACGATTTTGACAGCTTTCCCAACCTCGTCACCATGTTTTTTGCGCGCGCGCGGTATCGCGGTGACGCACCATTTTTATGGGCAAAACATGATGGTACGTGGCAATCCTTAAGCTGGGCTGAGGTCGCGCGCCAGGTTGCTGGCTTTGCCAAATCGCTGCGCCAGCTTGGGTTGGAAAAGGGCGACCGGGTCATGCTCGTGTCGGAAAATCGGCCCGAATGGTGTATCGCCGATCTGGGCATCATGGCGGCTGGATGCGTGACCGTGCCGACCTACGTCACCAATACCGAACGCGACCATCAGCATATTCTCGATGACAGCGCCGCGCGCGCGGTGATTGTCTCGACCGCAAAGCTTGCCAAGACCCTGATGCCGGCGGCGCTGCGGTCGTCGCAAGCGGAATTCATTATCGCTATGGAGCCGCAGCCAGCGGTGCAGCATGGCCAGTTGTCGATGCACCAATGGTCCGACATGGTTCAGGGCAATGATGCCGATGTACGGGCTGCTGAGGCCGCTATGGCCGCAGTAACGCGCGACGATTTGGCGTGCATCATTTACACCAGCGGTACCGGCGGTGCGCCGCGTGGCGTGATGCAGCATCATGGCGCGATATTGCATAATGCCGACGGCGCCGCCGAAGTGCTGCGCGAAGATTTTGGGCTGGACGAAGAAGAAGTCTTCCTGTCATTTTTGCCGCTCTCGCATGCTTATGAGCATAGCGGTGGTCAGTTCCTGCCCATCGGCGTTGGCGCGCAAATCTATTATGCGGAAGGGCTGGAAAAGCTTGCATCCAATATTGAGGAAACACGGCCGACCGTGATGGTGGTCGTTCCCAGATTGTTTGAAGTCCTGCGCCAAAGAATGATCAAGGCCGTCGAGAAGCAGGGTAAGGTTCCAAGCTACTTGCTCGATAAAGCCCTGACCATCGGCGAACGGGACTATTCGGGGCGTAAGCGGCTTTCCGATGCGCCGATGCGGTTGATTTTATCGCGGACGATTAAGCCCAAAATCCAGGGGCGCTTTGGTGGCCGGATGAAGGCCATGGTATCGGGCGGTGCGCCGCTCAATCCCGACATTGGCGTGTTTTTCCAATCCTTGGGCATTACCTTGCTGCAAGGTTACGGGCAGACCGAGTCTGGCCCCGTCATCAGCTGCAACCGGCCCAAAGCGGGCATCAAGATGGATACCGTCGGTCCGCCGCTGAAGAACACAGAGGTCAAGATTGCCGAAGATGGCGAGATCCTTGTCCGTGGTCCCTTGGTGATGAAGGGCTATTGGCGGAACAAGGCGGAGACCGACCGGGTTATCAAGGATGGTTGGCTACACACCGGCGACATCGGGCACATCGATGATCGCGGACGCATCGCCATCACTGACCGGAAAAAGGACCTGATCGTCAACGACAAGGGCGACAACATCGCGCCGCAAAAGATTGAGGGCATGCTCACGCTTCAGCCTGAAATTTTGCAGGCGATGGTTTCAGGGGACAAGCGGCCTTACATCGTTGGCCTTATCGTTCCAGATCCCGAATGGGCGCTCGAATGGGCGCGTGCGCAAGATATGAAATATGATTTCAATGCCTTGCAGGCAAATCCTCAGTTTCGAACTGCGGTTCGCGCTGCGGTTGACCGCGTCAACGCCGATGTGTCGGTAACCGAAAAGGTCCGCCAGTTTGAATTTGCTGACGAGCCTTTCTCAATAGAAAATGGCGAAATGACACCGAGCATGAAAATTCGGCGCCATGTCATCCGCGAACGTTACGCCGCGCGCGTTAATGGCCTTTACAAGGACTGAAGCGTCGCGACATTGTGTCGGTTTGCTTATTTTGCGTCCAACCATGCACTCACCTCGGAACGGATCCGGGATTGGGTTTTGATGCGCGTTTCTATGGAACGGATTTTCATATGACTGCTCCCCGGTGGGGCGCTACATATTTTGCGCCCAAATAAGAAATTCGACATTGCCTTGCGGTCCTGTAATCGGGCTGGTGGTCAAACCGCGTATCGTCCAGTTTTTTTCGACCAACCACTGCTGTACCTCGTTGCAAACGCGTTCATGGACTTCAGGGTCCCGCACGACGCCGCCTTTGCCAACTTCTTCACGGCCAGCCTCAAATTGTGGTTTGATAAGGGCGATCAATTGCGCACCGCTTTTGGCAAAGGTCAAAGGCCGATCTAGCACTTTGGCGAGACCGATGAAGCTTGCGTCACAAACGATAAGGTCAACGGGTTCGGTGATATGCACGTCGGTCAATATGCGCGCGCTTGTCTGTTCATGAACCACGACGCGGGGGTCTTGCCGCAGTTTCCACGCGAGCTGGTTCGTGCCGCTATCGACGGCGAAAACGCGCGTTGCCCCTTGCGTCAGCATCACGTCGGTAAAGCCGCCCGTTGATGAACCCACATCAATGGCAACCATGCCGGTTACATCGATGGCAAATTCATGAAGGGCATGGGCAAGTTTAATGCCGCCGCGCGAGACCCACGGATGATCGCTGCCCTTCACACTGATTTCGGTATCTTCGGCGATTTGCTGCCCTGGCTTTAGTGCCTTGGCATCACCGATATAGACATGGCCCGCCATGACCAATGCCTGCGCGCGCGTCTTGCTTTCGGCAAGGCCGCGATCAACGATCAATTGGTCTAGTCGTGTTTTTTTGGTCGCCATGTCGCAACGCGCTAGCGGAGCAGATGCGATTTGGCCATAAGACAAAGTCATGCAGATCCGTAACCTGACCCTCATTGCAATGCTGCTGCTCGCATCCTGCGTTGCGCCGCCGCCGCCAGCGCCGCCGGCGGCACCCGTGCCGCCACCGGTCGCCACCACGCCTGCGCCAACGCCGCGTCTGTCGGCGGATTGGAATGACTGGCCTTTTTCTGCAGGCGATTGGGTGTATCGGCGCGATGATCGCGGATCAATTGCTGTATTTGGACCGACTGGCCAAAATGCAGTCGTCACCCTGCGCTGCGACCTGCAAAATCGGCGCATATATGTGTCACGTGTGGCGACGGCACCCGGGCAACGCATCGTCATTCGGACATCTTCGTCCATGAAGGAATTTGCGGCCAAGCCGACCGGCGGAATGCCCGTCTATCTGGCAAGTGAAATCATGCCGATGGACGGGATATTGGACGCGATGGCGTTTAGCCGCGGGCGGATATTATTGGAAACGGACGGACATCCGCCGATCATTTTGCCCGCATGGGCAGAGATTGCACGCATTGTCGAAGATTGCCGCAAATAGCCATTAGACGACGTCACATATCGCGGCGCGGAACCCCAATATTTGCCCGAAAAATAATTTATTACAAGACTTGTTTAAGCGACCCGTTTGATTCAACTTCGGTCCTGCGGAGGGCAAATATATGTTTGAAGCAAGCAATTTCCATTCAACGAAAGGAGGTGATCCGATGTCTCATGGTTCAGTTAAGAGGTCGGGGAATTCCGTTCGGGAGATCGGCCGCCGATGATATCGGCGATGCCGGTCACGGCATGAAAGCAACTTCCGGCAGCGGCACATCCGACCGCTGACCCATGTTTAAGGGCCGTTGGATCATTCCAGCGGCCCTTTTCTGTTTCGCAGTCTTGTCAGCGTGCAATATCTTTTTGTCGAACAGCAGTGGCAAACGGCGTTCGAATGCTTACATTCGAAAAAAGGTAAAAAGGGACAAGACATTATGCAGTTTCTGCGCGTCAGCTGGAAGATATTGGTCGGGTTGAAAGACCTGCTCGTGCTCGTTTTCCTGTTGTTCTTCTTCCTCGCGATATTCGCGCTTCTGAACGCCAGCCCCAATCCGGCGGTCGTGCGCGATGGTGCGTTGTTGCTGAAACTTGATGGTGTTATTTCCGAACAGCCTGCAGAAGTTGACCCGCTGACAGCGCTCACATCCTCGTCCATGCCAACCGGTGAAATTCGCCAACGCGATGTCGTTCGCGCGCTCAAGCTCGCGGAAAAAGATACGCGGGTGAAACTGGTCGTTGTCGACATGGAACGGTTCATGGGCGGCGGACAGGCGAGCCTTGCAGCAATCGGCAACAGCCTTGAGGCGGTGAAAAAGGCGGGCAAGCCTGTCTATGCCTTTGCCACGGCCTATACGGACGACAGCTATCAACTGGCGGCCCATGCCACGCAAATCTGGATGGACCCGCTGGGCGGCGCAATGATTACGGGACCCGGCGGATCACAGCCTTATTATAAAGGCTTGCTCGATCAGCTTGGGGTGAAGGCCAACATCTACCGCGTCGGAACGTTCAAGAGCGCCGTTGAACCCTATATGCGCACCGAGCAGTCCCCTGAATCCAAAATGGCGATCAAGGGGGTTTATGATGAAGTCTGGGGCCAGTGGAAAGCGGGCGTAGCAAAGGCGCGCCCTCAGGCGCAGCTGGACCGTATGTTGACCGACCCGGCCGGTGCGGTGGAGTCCGCCAAAGGTGATCTGGGGCAATTGGCGCTGTCTTCTCGTCTGGTCGACAAGCTTGGTGACCGTATCGCATTCGGGAAATTCATCGCCGGAAAGGTTGGCGCGGACGATAAGAAAACGACCGGTGGCTTTGCCCACACACCAATGGGCGCGTTACTTGCGAGCTACGGCCCCGCAACTGCGGGTGCACAGATTGGCGTTGTGACCATTGCGGGAACCATCGTTGATGGAGAGGGTGGTCCCGGAACCGCAGCGGGCGACACCGTCAGCGGTCTCATTTACGATGCGCTCGACAACAAGGATTTGAAAGCGTTGGTGGTCCGCGTGGATTCGCCGGGCGGTTCCGTCACCGCATCGGAAAAAATCCGTCTCGCCATTGAAGCGGCGAAGGCGAAAAAGATTCCGGTCATCGTTTCTATGGCGAATTTGGCCGCAAGCGGGGGTTATTGGATATCGCTTCCTGCCGATGTTATTTTTGCCGATCCTGCCACAATTACCGGATCCATTGGTATTTTCGGCGTCATTCCAAGCGCTGAGGCTGGCCTTGCGAAAATCGGCGTGAATGCGGACGGCGTGAAGACGACGCCATTGTCGGGCGAACCTGATATCTTGAATGGCTTTAGCCCCGAATTTGACCGCGTGGCCCAAAGCGCCATTGAGAACGGCTATCGCCAGTTCCTGACGCGCGTCGCAACGGCGCGCAAGAAAACGCCTGAACAAGTCGATGCTGTTGCGCAGGGGCGTGTATGGGCAGGTGGTACGGCCCGCCAGCTCGGCCTCGTCGACAGGACCGGTGGTATGCATGAGGCGCTTGCGGAAGCCGTAAAGCGTGCCGGATTGAAACCCGATGGATGGCATGCCGAATATATTGAACCACCAGCGAGCTTCGCAGGCACGTTGATCAGTGGCCTGATGCCAAAGCGGGCGCAGGCTGCAGCGCCGATGGACATTTTTGCGCAAGCATCGTGGCAGCAGCAGTTGCTGTTCCAACGGATTTCGGCAGATTTGAATATGCTGACGGGTGTGCGTGGCGCGCAGGCCAAGTGCCTTGAATGTGTGGATTTTGGCGCACCCGCGACGGCAAAGGCCGATACCGGCTGGTTCGCGATGTTGATGAAGGCCTTAAGCTAAAAATGTGTCATCCCGAACCCATGTTCGGGATGACAATTATCACTTGGGCTGTTTACGCCTTAACCGCACAAATAAGGCCGGACGAGCTTACGACGCCGAGTATTTCGGGGTCTTGCAGCGAACGTGTGCGCTTCAGAAAGTCCTCGACGGTAATCTTGCGCATGTCCTGACCGCGCAGCTTTTTAAGGCCGCTCAGCTTATTCAATTGCACCAGTGAAAGCCGGTCGACCATCCGGTCAGCCATGCATGCTGCAATCGGTTGGGAGAGACCGGCATCCATCAGCGCGGTTTTTACGCGTGTTTCAGGGGTGGCACATGCCGAGAGCGCTAGTGCAACCAATGTGACTAGCGCTGCCGGTTTCATATACCATGTTCCTTCGCCCGTTCGACGCATTCCATAATGATACGCTTGGCGTCATTTTCATCACCCCAGCCATTCAACTTGGCCCATTTGCCGGGCTCCAGATCTTTATAATGGGTGAAGAAATGTTCGATCTGTTGCAGCACGATTGGTGGCATATCCTTGTACGTCACAACGTCCGAATAATAAGGGAATGTCTTATTGACCGGCACGCAGAGCAATTTTTCGTCACCGCCAGCATCGTCTTCCATCATCAACACGCCAATCGGGCGGCATTTGACTACCGCACCGGCGACGATAGGCGAGCGCGCGACGACAAGTGCGTCCAACGGGTCGCCATCTTCACCCAGCGTATGTGGAACAAAGCCATAATTGGCGGGGTAACGCATGGGTGTGTGCAGGAAACGGTCTACGAAAAGAGCACCAGAAGCCTTGTCGAATTCATACTTTACAGGTTCACCGCCAATGGGAACCTCGATCAGCACGTTCAGGCTTTCAGGCACATTGTCGCCTGCTGGAATCAAATCAATACGCATGGGAGAATGCTTTCAAATTGTTATTAGTTGGTCCGCCGCGGACTGAGCAAACGATCGATCGCCGTTTCGCCCTTGCCCGTGGCTTCGAGGTGCGGATAGCGCAAGCCGCCTGAATAGGCGATGTCTATTTGCTCAAAACGTTTGTTGCGTTCCAATATAAGGCGGACGGGCTTTTCCCCACCCTTTGCAGCCTTGATTGCGGCACTCAGGCCGTCTTTGGAGTAAGCATAGCCGTTGACCGCAATGATTTTGGTGCCGTTGACAATATTGGCCTTAAAAGCAGGACCGTTCCATAATACCGACGTGACGCGGCCTTCTTTATCCAACGTCAGCCCCAGCGAGTGCGTGAGGTTGAAGTTGTTGCCTTCCTTCATCAATTCTTTGTCGAAGATGTTGGGCTCTTCTTTCCAGACAAGTTTGTACCCGCCCAATTCAAAACCGTTCAGCGGTGCGGGCTGACCCGGTTGGCGCAATTTGGTATCCAGAAACGTCGCCCAATCATAAGGCTGCACAGCATTCAGCGTGCGGACAATCTCATCAAAATTATAAGTGAGCACGCCCCAATCGGCGTTGCGCACGCCAAAGAAAGCCTTGGCGAAATCATCAAGTGATTTCTTACCCTTTGACAGCGTGCGGATGGTCATGTCCGCGTCGAGCCAGACCAAAGTGCCTTCATTATAATAATCTTCGCCGCGTGCCTGGCTCGCGAATGGCTTGGCTTTGCGTGCGCCAAAAATCGGATCATGCGTGGTATCTTCCACCGAACGCCATGTGCGGCCGGGCTGCTCTGCATAAAAGCCGGCATGTTTCGCCAATTCGCCAAGTACCATCTCTTTCGACTGCAGACCCGAGCGCGCGCCAAGCACCAGATCCCAAAAGCTGGTCTGCCCTTCATACACCCACAACAAATTGTCGCGCATTGGGGTGGAATAATCCGGCGTCCACATCGTATCAGGACGACGGAACTTGCCGTTCCAGCTGTGCGTGAATTCGTGCGGCAACAGGCCGCGTTCGGACATATTGTCATCCCATTCGATGAAATAGTCAGTCTCGCGCGTATTTTCAGAGCTGCGATGATGTTCAAGCCCAATTCCGCCGAGCTCTTCCGTCAGCCCGAGCAGAAATTCATAGCGATCAAAATGCTTTGAACCAAAAAGCAGGAGCGATTCATCCACCAATGCGCGATGTGCAGCGATGTGCTCTGGCTTCGCAGCCAAATATTTGGCGTCGTCGGCCCACACATTCAGCGTGACGTTATTGCCCAGATCCCATTTTTTGTAATTCGGCCCCGCGAACATCGGGCTGTCGACCAAGGTTTCAAAACTCGTCACGCCGTAATCAATGCGGTTGCCGGTAATCTTTGCGCCATCAAGCGCCGCCACGCCCGTCCAGCCTTCAGGCAGCGTAATCGACGGCTTTACCTGAATAGCGCGGGTAAAATGTCCCGCGGGGTACAGGGCCACCTGTTCCCATTGGATGTTCATCATATTGGGCGTGACGTTGATGCGGCCTTCGCTTTCGCGGACAGGCGCTGTGAATTGGAATTCTACATCGACGGACGATGTTTCGGCAGGCACATCGACATGAAAGGCGTAAACCTGAACCGGGTCGCGGGTCCAACGCAGCGTTTGCCCGCCTGCACGGATCATCAGCCCTGTCATTTCGGCCAGTGCACCCCGTGGGCCATGCTTGCCGGGCAGCCACTGCGGGTAAAGCAGGATGAGCGGCTTGCCTTTTTCTACAGGAATGACCTGACGCACTTGGAAAATAGCACGATCAATATCGGTTGCGTCCACAGACAAGATCATTGGCGCCGACAAGGGGCGGTCTTGCGGCTCGGGGATGTTCGAGACGATAGGCACTGGCTGCGGCGCACTGTTTTGCGCAGAGGCTGCAGAAACGAGACTGGCAGAAAGGGCGAATGCGGCGATAGCGCGCGACAACATGCGTGGATTCATGGGCCAGACTTTTGGCGAAAGCCGATTGGCGCGTCCAGCCCTATTCCACTAACAACAATTAGCCGCTAGGGCGCTTTAATATGGCAAAGATACAGACACCCCAAGCCGTTCGCGGTACTCAGGACATGTTCGGCGAGACAGAAGAACGTTTTGCGCATGTCGTCGCAACATTTGAACGCGTGCGCAGGCTTTATGGATTTAAGGGCCTGCAACTGCCCGTCATTGAGCCAACGGCGGTATTTTCGCGCAGCCTGGGTGAGGCGACGGATGTCGTATCCAAGGAAATGTACAGCTTCGAAGATCGCGGCGGGGATTCGATCACGCTGCGGCCCGAATTTACGGCGGGCATTGCGCGCGCATACCTTACCAATGGCTGGCAGCAATTTGCGCCGATGAAGCTGTCGGTGCACGGCCCATTGTTCCGTTACGAACGCCCGCAAAAGGGCCGCTATCGTCAATTTCACCAGATTGATGCCGAAATTATCGGTGCAGCAGAGCCTTCTGCCGATGTTGAACTGCTGGTGATGGCGGACCAATTGCTGAAGGAATTGGGCATAAACGACGGCGTGACGTTGCAGCTCAATACATTGGGCGACACGCCAAGCCGCGATGCGTGGCGCGCGGCATTGGTCGGATATTTCAACGATCATAAGGGTGCACTGTCCGAAGATAGCCTCGCGCGGCTGGAGAAAAATCCGTTGCGTATTCTGGATAGCAAAGACCCCAAAGATCGCCCGATTGCCGACGCAGCGCCGGTGATCGACGATTATCTATCGGGCGAGGCACAGGATTTCTTCGGCGCGGTCACCGCTGGCCTTGATGCCGCTGGCGTTGCATGGACACGCAATGCCGCGCTGGTGCGCGGGCTGGATTATTATCGCCACACCGCGTTTGAATTTGTGACCGACCGGCTGGGTGCGCAGGGCACCGTACTGGGCGGCGGACGCTATGATGGCTTGATCGAAAATCTCGGCGGACCAGCGACGCCAGCGGTTGGCTGGGCGGCGGGCATTGAGCGGTTGGGCATGTTGATTGATGCCGTGCCAACACAGCAGATCGAAGCCATGATTGTTTTGGAGAATGACGCGGGTCTTGGGCATGCCTTCGCGCTTTTGCGTCAGCTGCGCCAAGCCGGAATTTCGGCCGACATGATTGCAACTGGCTCACCGAAAAAGCGGTATGACAAGGCGGTCAAGCAAAGCCCCGCTGCGATCCTGCGCGTCAATGAGGATGGCTATTACGGGATGTCCGGTGAAGGCAACGATGACCGGCTTAAGAGCATTCTTCAGTCGCTCGCATGACCAAAATCTCCCCGCAACGTATCGCGCTTATTGAATCGCGCTTTTCCGAGCTTGAGGCGCGGATGGCTTCGGGGCAGTTGGAGGGCGATGCCTTTGTCACGGCGTCCAAGGAATATTCGGAGCTGGAACCGGTCGCCAAGGCGGCGGCCAATGTCCGGCGACTGCGCAAGGAAATCGAAACCTTGCAGCATATGTCGAAGGATTCCTCCGACCCCGACCTGCACGAGATGGCGATTGAGGAACTGGAGGATGTCAGCCACCAGTTGAGCGAAGCCGAAACCGCTTTGGCTATCTCGCTCTTGCCGAAAGATGCCGCCGATGACCGGCCGGCCATGCTCGAAATCCGGGCCGGCACGGGCGGTGATGAAGCTGCGTTGTTCGCCGGTGACCTGTACCGCATGTACGAACGCTATGCCGCGGGGCAGGGGTGGAAGATCGAACCTATCTCGATCAGCCCGTCCGATGTGGGCGGCTTCAAGGAAGTTGTTGCCGCGATCAAGGGCAATGGTGTTTTCGCCAAGCTAAAATATGAAAGCGGCGTCCACCGTGTGCAGCGCGTGCCTGTCACCGAAAGCGGCGGCCGCATTCACACCAGCGCAGCGACCGTCGCGGTACTGCCGGAGCCGACCGAGGTCGATATCCAGATCGAGGCGCGCGACCTGAAAATCGACGTGTACCGTGCGTCGGGTGCGGGCGGACAGCACGTCAACACCACGGACTCGGCCGTGCGCATTACCCATTTGCCAACCGGCATTGTGGTGACCTGCCAAGACGGGCGCAGCCAGCACAAGAACAAAGAACAAGCCATGCAAGTACTGCGCGCGCGGATGTATGAAAAAGAGCGCGAGGAAGCCCAAGGCGCCGAAGCCGAGGCCCGCAAGGCGATGGTTGGCTCAGGCGACCGTTCGGAACGCATCCGCACCTATAATTTCCCGCAAGGCCGCGTCACCGACCACCGGATCAACCTGACGCTGCATAAGCTTCCGGAGATATTGGAAGGCGGCGGCCTTGGTGAATTGGTTGCGGCGCTGATTGCCGAAGATCAGGCCGAGCGCATGGCGGGTCTTTCGGATTAAGTCGGTAACCTCTCTCCCGTCATCCTGAAACAAGTTCAGGATAACGGAATGGCGTTAAGTTGGTTCAGATTACCAACCGCCCATGGTCCAATTTCGGCAACACATAACGTGCAAACATGTCGCATTCGTTGATGTGCGGGTAACCCGACAAAATGAACGCTTCGATGCCGACGGCGCGATAGGCTTCGATTTTGGCGAGCACTTGGTCCGGGTCGCCAACGATCGCAGCGCCGCAGCCTGAACGTGCACGGCCAATTCCGGTCCACAGATTGTCTTCCAGATATCCGTCGTTCGCTTCCGATTGCGCGCGCAATTCGGCCTGATGCGCCACACCGAAGGTTTGCGTATCCAAGGATTTGTTGCGGATTGCGTCGCCTTGCTGCGCATCCAGCTTGGACAAGAGACGGTCCGCATAGGCCCTGGCTTCGGCTTCGGTTTCACGCACGATGACATGCGCGCGGAAGCCATATTTCAATGTCCGTCCAAATTTTGCCGCGCGCGCGGTCATGTCTTCGACAAGGTCCTTTGCGCCCTGAACCGTTTCCGGCCACATCAAATATACATCGCAACCTTCGGCAGCAGCGTCTTTAGCTGCGGGCGAGAGACCACCGAAGTACAAAGGCGGACATTTGCCGCTGACGGTCTTCATGCGTGGCGGGTCGAGATCGATTTTATAATGTTCGCCATCAATCGACAGATGCTCGCCGTTCAACAATGTCTTGAGGATCTGCATCGCTTCGACCGTCCGGCGATAGCGTGGTTCGCTGTCCATCTTATCACCCGGCAAGTCAGACGAGATGATGTTGATGTTCAACCGCCCACCCGAAATCTGGTCCAGCGTGGCAATCTGCCGCGCCAATTGCGGTGGCCAGCTTTCGCCAATACGCACCGCCATCAGCAACTTGATGCGTGTGGTCAGCGTCGCAATTGCGCTGGCAAAAGCAGTGGTATCCAACCCAAGCGTGTAGCCCGAGGGAAGCAATATATTGTCGAACCCGCCCTTTTCCGCGGCGAGCACGATATTGCGGCAATGCTCCCAACTCGACGCGAGCATGGGGTCGGATTGCCCAAGAAATTCGTAATCATCGTCGCATAATGCCGAGAACCAGCTGACTTCGATTGGATTTTTCATGGCAGGGGAACTCCTCGCGCAGCGACCAATACGCTATACCAGTCAGCGCGGGTCCATGTGATTTTGAAGGCATCGGCAGCCTCTATGATGCGTGCCGGGTTTTGCGAGCCGACAATCGGGATGGGGCGGGCAGGGTGCGCCATAATCCAGCTATAGGCCGCTGCCGTGCGCGAAACGCCATGCGCTGCTGCAACGTCGGATAGGGCCGCCGCTACATTTTGTTCACGCGTGTTGCCGGGATCGCCGATGCGACCGCCGCCAAGTGGTGACCATGCCAACACCGCCAAATCCATGGCGATGGCTTGATCAAGCTCGCCATTTTCGATGGTATCGATCCGCAACGGGGAAAGCTCCGGCTGTGTCGAGACAATCGGAACGCTGCTGAACTGTGCCAAGGTCGTTATTTGCGCCGTCGTGAAGTTCGACACACCAAAAGCGCGGATTTTTCCGTCTTTATGCGCGTCTTCAATTGTGCGTGCGATTTCTTGCGGGTGGGTGAGGATATCGGGACGGTGGATTTGCCACAGGTCGACATATTCAGTGCCCAAACGCGACAGGCTGTCGTCAATCGCCTTGGTCAGATATTCCGGGCTGCTGTCATATGGCGTCGGCGGGGTAATACCGCCCTTGGTGGCCAGCACCATGCGGTCGCGATATTCGGGTGCCTCTGCAAATACGCGGCCAAGCAGTTCCTCTGCCTTGCCAAAGCCTTGTTCCCCAAAGCCATAAATGTCCGCCGTATCGAAAAGGGTGATGCCGGCTTCGAACGCCGCATCAATGGCCGCGCGGGCTGCGGAGATTTCGAGACCCGCAAAGCGCCACATGCCCCAGGCAATCGATGAAATTTCAATGCCGCTCTTGCCCAAAAGGCGCGTGGACGGGGGTGTTGGAAGGGTCATGTATTTTTGCTCTTTTTTATGGAAGGTGAATAAGGAGGGGCAACCGACTCGCGGCTGATCAGTTCATGGGGAAGGCGGCGATGCTCAATGCCGCCCTCGCCAAATAATAGGTCCGCAGCGGTCGACGCGAGATCACGTACAGGCTGGCGCACGGTGGTTAAAGGCGGCCAAACAACGCGGGCAAGCGTGGTGTCATCGAACCCGGCGACAGACAATTGTTCTGGTACCTGAATGCCGCGGCGATGGGCGACGGCAAGGACACCTGAGGCCATGTCATCGTTCGATGCAAAGACCGCCGTAGGCGGATATTTAAGCGATAGAAATAGCTCGGTCGCCGCAACGCCGCTTTCAAAATCAAAATGGCCCTCGGCGATCAAGTCGGGATCCACCGATATGCCAACACGGCTAAGCGCGCGTTCATATCCTGCTTGACGTTCGGCACTGGCCATATGGTTCGCATGACCCTTGATAAAGGCAATCCGCCGGTGACCAATGTTGATGAGGTGCGTCGTCATGTCGTCGGCGGCCTGCATATCATCCATGAATACCGAGCTGGTAAGCGCATGGTTGGTGCCGGGCGAAATGCGCACGAAGGGAATGTTCATCGCTTCAAGGACGTTCAACACGGGGCCGCAATCGGTGACGGGTGAAGACAATATCGCGCCATCCACATGCGTTTGCCGGACCATACCGCGCACCTGCTCGCCCACATCGGGGTCGGATACATCGACGGGCTGGGCAATCAGGCGCATGCCTTCTTCATGGCAACGGTCCCAGCAGCCCTGCATGATCTGGTGCATATAATAGGGGCTGTGATTGTCATAAATCAGCGCAATCTGGCCCGACTTCGTGCCCGCCAATATGCGCGCTGCGATGCTGGGCGAAAAGCGCAGCTCCGCCATCGCGGCGTCGACCTTCGCTTTGGTTTCTGCGCTGACATAAGGGTGGTTGTTGAGGACGCGGCTGACGGTTTTGACGGCCACACCGGCAAGCTTTGCAACATCACGGATATTGGATCGGGTGTTCATGCCCTGAATTCCTGCGTGATCGCGCTGAACAGCGCTGCGTGCCCGCTGTCTTTGCGGGTGAATACGGGGGGCTGCCCATGCGGAGCCGCGATGTCATATGTCCCCTTGGCGTACACGTCGCCGGACCAAAGATGGACCCAATCCCCACCTGGCAAAGTCACGTTGCGGCTGCTTGCACCCTCTTCGACCACAGGGGCGACGATCATGTCCGCGCCATAGAGATATTGGTCCTGAATGTCGTAATAGGCCGCATCGTCATAGTGCAGGAACAACGGGCGCTGAAGCGGCAGGCCCGTGGCAACAGCCTCGTCGGACAAGGCGCGGACATATGGCGCAAGGCGGGCATGGACTTGGCTCATGCGGGCAAAATGGGTCAGTATTTCGGCGCTGCTATCGAGTTGCAGATTGTCTGCAGGGCGATTGCCCTCATGACTGCGCATGACGGGTGCAAAGGCCGCCAAGTCAATCCAACGGTGCATCAATTCTGCGGTCCGGACTACGCCATGCAGGCTGGTATACCCGCCGAGGTCGCTGTGGTGGTAAGCGTTGCCCAATAATCCGGACGACAATGCCGCTGTGATGACGGTGTTGATCCCGTCGTGGCGGGTGAAGTCGACGCATTGGTCGCCTGCCCACAATAATGGACAATGCGCCTGCACGCCCGAGAAACCTGCGCGCATGAAAAATGTCGCGTCATGCGTTTTGCCGCGCGATGCTATGGCGTCGGCATTCACCTTTGCCCAAAGCACGGGCCAGCGATTATGCGCCTCCATCGGGTCAGACCCGTCGAACAGGCGCACATCGGTCGGCAGATATTCGCCAAAATCCGCCATCCATCCCGAAAGCCCGAAGTCGAGCATTTCCTGACCGATGATGCGTTCGGCAAACCACGCTGCGGCGGCCGGGTTGCTGAAATCCACAACGCCTGCGTCAAATTCGCCGAAGTCGACGGCATAAGGCGCGTCGCTGTCCTGCCGCAGTGCGAGGAAGCTGGCGGCGCGGGCCTCTTGATACAGCGACCCATCCACCGCCAAATAGGGGTTCACATAGCCGAGAAAGCGAATGCCGCGTTCGGCAAGCGCCGCAATCTGTGCGGGCAAATCCGGATAGCGGGCAGCATTCCATTTCCAGTCCCAGAACAATCGCTTGCCAAAGCTGGTCTGACGAATACCGATCCAATCTTCGCACCACAGGCCGGTAATCGCGGCGCCCGATGCGGCAATTTTTTCGAACCGGTCAAAGGTGTCGGCACCATCCTTCAGCCCAATAATGGCACCGGAAATGGCCCAATCTGGCAGGGCAGGCTGGCGACCAAAGCGATCGGACATTTTGGTAACAAGCGCAGGAAGCGACGGCGCGTCAAAAAGCTCCAGATCGACATTTGCCGACCAACATTCGACCCCGACCCGGCCCGCGTCCGTCAGATCAAGCACCGAATAGGCCGCTGTTTCGAGGTGCACCGCATAACGCGCACTGCTTACCCATGTCGGCTGCGGATAGTTGGTGGTCCAATAGTCACCACCGGCCAAGCCATCGGCATCCATCGTCTGCGTAAGCGCGGTCGACTTATCGCGGCCAACCCCGGGTTCCGAGGTCCAGAACGGAAAGCGCCTGCCGTTGAGGCGCACATAGGACATTTGTTCGCCGCCGCCCCAAAAGGCCTCGGACATTGCGCACTGCATATCTATCCAAAGCCGGTTAAAGGCCGGATCTGTGCAGCGAAATGTGAGGATGGATTGCAGTGCCCGTTCCTCGAGCGCCAGCGTTGCGACGATGTCAGGCCGCTTTTCGTTCCAAAGCCGGATACAGCCATCGACTTGCGCGAAACAATCAAGCGCCAATCGTGTTTCAACGACATCGTCAATTCTGAAATTGCCGCGCACCATTTCCAAGTCAGGCCGCCCGGTACCGATGCTGATCGCAGGCGCGTCATTTCGGTGCGACAATATGCTGGCATCACCATGCAGCAGGTCAAAGCCTTCAGGATGCATGATGACTGTAAATGGCAACTTCTGTCCCTCTCGCGTTTTCGAGCCTGTGACTATGGCAGTATTGCAACAGTCATGGTTTAAATAATATGACCATATGACACCGCTAGACATATTGAGTCAATCTGGTAACAACCTGCCCATTGATTAGGTATATCCCAGAATAGCTTTTGTTGCTTGAGGAAACTCAAGTGATTTGGTTGAGAAGCGGATAGCCATTTTTAGGGAGGTACATGATGTTCAGTTCTGAATTTAAGAAAACGTCGTTTATTCGCGCTTCGTTGTTCGCAAGCGCCGCGATTATGGCAGGGGTCAGCCTGCCTGCGATGGCGCAGACCGCTCCAGCCGAAAATGAATCGGCCAATGCAGAAATCATCGTAACCGCGCAAAAACGTGAAGAGCGTTTGCAGGATATTCCGCTCGCTGTATCCGTTGTTGGCGGCGAGGCTATTGCCAATAATGGCGGCGTTACGCTTGAAAATGCGCAGTATCTTGTTCCAAGCTTGAACTTCCGCAAGGCGGGTACATCACTTAACCAGGCATTGTTCCTGCGCGGCGTTGGTACCATCAACTTTTCGATTGCTGCTGAACCATCGGTTGCTGCCGTTCTCGACGGCGTTGTCTTGAGCCGCGCTGGTGAAGGCTTCACCGATTTGTTTGACGTTGAGCGTATCGAAGTCCTGCGCGGACCGCAGGGTACATTGTTTGGAAAGAACGCATCGGCTGGTGTTGTCAGCATCGTAACGAAGCGCCCAACGGCAGAATTCGGCGCGACAGTTGAAGGTTCGTTCTTTACGAAGTCCGAATATCGCGGTCGTGCGACCGTTAACGTGCCGCTGAGCGCCAATGTGCGTTCGCGTTTCACCGGATTTTACGGAAGCTATGACGGCAACATCAACAATCTGACCACAGGTAACAAGGTCAATGGCTATGAACATTACAGTGTTCGTGGCGCGATTGAGGCCGACGTTAGCGAAAAGATCATGCTGACGCTGCGCGCCGATTACCGCAAAGCCAATGATGATTGCTGTGCGGAAATTATTGGCAATACGCCAACGAACGCGGCTGCGCTGGCGCTCGCTGGAACTGGCTTCGACGCCTCGGATTCACGCAACATTCGGCAGAACCTTGTTACCACGACTAAGGAAGAAAGCTGGGGCATTGCGCTGCAAGCTGATATCGAATTGGGTGAACATAGCTTGACGTCGATCACCAGCCTTCGCGGTTGGGATAATACCGAAATCCGCGATGGTGACTGGCTCGACCAGCCCTATGTTGGTTTGAACCAATTGCACGATAATGGACCGCAAACATCGAATACCTTTAGCCAGGAAATTCGCCTTGCTTCGCCGACTGGCGAATTCCTCGAATATGTCGTCGGGGCATATTATTCAAAGGCCGAATCTGACCGTACATTCACGCGCAACGTGATTACCTGTTCAGCATCGACTCTCGCTGCGGTTGTGCCTGGCCTCGTCCCTTGTTCGACAGCTGCAGGTGCTTCGACCATCACAACCCCTGCCGGAACCGCGGACTTTGGATCGACGTTTAAAAACATGTCGCTATTTGGTCAGGCTACGCTCAACCTTTCCGACAGCCTGCGTTTTATTGGTGGCTTGCGCTACACAAATGACGAATTGGATGTAAACCATATCCGCCGTACCTCGCTCGCAGGTCCAGGTGTGCAAGGAAACTTTGACGCTGGCGTTTACAATAATGGTCTCGTGGCAACCGCGCCCGCTACCGGCTTTGTTGCAGGCACGTCAAACGGCGTTCCCTTCACCACCAGCACCAGCAACAATAACCTTTCGGGTAAGGCGGCTGTTCAGGCGGACCTCACTGAAAACAATATGGCTTATGCGAGCTACACGCGTGGTTATAAGGGCCCTGCCTACAACATCTTCTATAACCTGACGACACCCGGCGCTGGTGTTATCGCACCAGAAACGGTCAACGCTTATGAAGTGGGTTTGAAAAATACCCTTTTCGACGGCGCCCTGATTCTTAACCTCGCGGCATATTATGCCAAGTATAACAACTATCAGGCAAACAGCCCAGACTTCGTAGCCGGTGTACGCACCACGCGCCTGACAAATGCAGGTTCGGTATCGACCCAAGGTTTCGAGGTTGATTTTGTTGCGACGCCATTGCGTAACTTCACGCTTTCGGGCGGCGTTGCTTACAACAAGGCGCAGGTTGAGAATTTCCGCTTGCCACCAGGTGCTGACGCATCGCAATTGGTTGCCAAGGGCACGCCTTTGGCGAACGCACCAAAGTGGAAAATGTCGTTTGGCGCACAATATAACATTGAAACGTCGGGCTTTGCGAATATCGAGTTGGCAAGCCAGATCTCAAGCCAGTCCGACCAGATTTACGAAGCGAGTGCGAACCCGGCTGTTCGCCTTGGCTCGACCGTAGATGGGTATGCGATTGTCGATGTGTCAGCAGCGTTGGTTGATCCTAACGATGGATGGCGGCTTGCGCTGCAGGTGAAGAACCTGTTCGATAAAAGCTTTGCTTCCTCGATCGTATCGGGTGGCCCTGGCGGCGCATATCGCTACATCATCCCCCGTGAGGCGGATCGGTATGTTGGCGTAACTGCAAAGATCAATTTCGGCGCGAAATAACCAAAAGCCCTTAAGGCGCACAAAAAAAGGCTGGAATCCGCAATGGGTTCCGGCCTTTTTTGTTTTCAAATTTCAGGAGAGAAAGCGAGGACGGGCGGTGCGAGACCAAAAGCAAACCACCCGTCCTCGCTGAGTGGGTTTTGAACGTGAGCGTATATGAACCCGTGTTACCATAGTTCGCTAAAAAGCCGAAAGTCAGACCAGTTGGGGCGGTTTTTGCGAACCGCCCCTTTTTCTTTGCGCGACATTGCGCCATAGCCAGTTCATGACCAACTGGCCCGATAGCATAGAAGCTGGCGAAACTGAGCAGCACGAACCACTTGTGCGCCGCGTGCTCGCGCCCAATGCCTCGCCTTACACCTATACAGGCACGCAAACCTGGTTGGTTGGCGCAGGGTCCGATGTTGCAATTATCGACCCGGGCCCAGTCGGCAGCGGGATGAGCATTGGCGATCCGGCTGATATCAATGGCGAGGGGCATGTCGAGGCGATCTTGCGCGCTGTTGCCGGCAAGCGTGTCGCCGCCATTATGTGCACGCACACCCATCGCGATCATTCGCCAGCGGCAGCGCCGTTAAAGGCCGCGACAGGCGCGCCAATCATCGGTTGTGCGCCGCTTGTCTTGCGCGACGATGGCCCGCGTTCCGATAGTGCTTTTGACCCGGATTATGCCCCTGACCGCATTCTTGCCGATGGAGAGCGTATTTCAGGCGACGGGTGGACTTTGGAAGCCGTCACGACCCCCGGCCACACGAGCAACCATATATGCTACGGACTGGTCGAGAGCGGGGCGTTGTTTACCGGCGACCATGTCATGAAATGGTCCACCAGTGTTGTCAGTCCGCCCGATGGCGATATGAGCGACTATCTGGCGTCCTTGCAAAAATTATATGAGCGTACGGATCGCATTTATTACCCTGCGCATGGGCCAGCGGTCGAAAACCCAAGGCAGCTTGTGCGCGGCATGATTGGTCATCGTCGCCAGCGGGAACGCCAGATTCTGAAATTGCTTGAGGCAGGCGAGGGGCACATTCCCGACATGGTCGCTGCGATGTATAAGGGTCTCGATCCGCGTTTGACGGGCGCTGCTGGCCGGTCAGTCTTGGCGCATCTCATCGATTTGCAAAATCAGGGCCGGGTCGCTGCCCAAGGCGATGGTTGGCATTTAATCCCGTAAAAAACACCGTAAAAGCGCCCGCCAGAACTTGTTTCGACCGGCCTTATCGACCACATAAGGCTTCACTCGAAGCGCAGATGACAATGCTGCAACGCAAAGGTAGGACAGAATGAACGCCCCTGTAGCCCGCGAAAATCTCCAAGGACTTGACCTGCTCGCTGAAATCCAGCGGCTGAAAAAAGAACGCAATGCTGTCATTCTCGCGCATTATTATCAAAAGCCGGAAATTCAGGACCTTGCCGATTTTGTGGGGGACTCGCTAGAACTCAGCAAGCGTGCGGCGGAAACCGACGCGGATGTTATCGCTTTTTGCGGCGTCAAGTTCATGGCCGAGACCGCCAAAATATTGAGCCCACAAAAGACCGTTATCTTGCCCGATATGGCGGCGGGCTGTTCATTGGAAGACGCGTGCCCCCCCGGCAAATTTAAGGCGTTCCGGGAAGCACATCCCGACCATATCGCGCTGACCTACATCAATTGTTCGGCGGAAGTGAAAGCGCTGTCCGATATCATCGTCACATCCTCAAGCGCCGAGACGATTTTGAGCCAAATTCCCCCCGAACAAAAAATCATTTTTGGACCTGACCGGCATTTGGGTGGCTATCTGAGCCGTAAGTTCAACCGCGACATGCTGTTGTGGCCGGGCGTGTGTATTGTGCATGAGGCGTTTTCGGAAACCGAGCTGCTGAAACTGAAAGCGCAGCATCCCGGCGTTCCTGTGGCAGCGCACCCCGAATGCCCGCCGCATATCATCGATCATGCCGATTATGTCGGCAGCACCAGCGGTATTTTGCAATATGCGCAGACGATAACCGGCGACACGCTCATCGTCGCAACCGAGCCGCACATCATTCACCAGATGGAAAAGGCGGAACCCACCAAAACCTTCATCGGTGCGCCGGGGGCTGACGGCAACTGCGCGTGCAATATCTGCCCTTATATGGCGCTCAACACGATGGAGAAGCTGTATCTCGCGCTGCGCGACCTTCAGCCGCAGATTCATCTCGACGAAACCGTGCGTTTGGCCGCCAAGAAGAGCCTGGACCGGATGCTTGAAATGGCAAGCGGGACCGTCGGTAAAGGCGACCTTGGCAGGGCCTAGCCCAGTCTGTGGAGAATTTGTGCACTATTCGCTGGATGCTAAAAAGCGCCTTCATCTGACGTTCAGCGAAAAGCGTAAATATACCCTCGCATTCACCGTTATATCGATATAATACAGCCACGCGATGCTTTTCCGGCGCTCCTCTTCTGACATTCCTTCGGATATTGACGGCCGTCTTGCGGCCTTCGATGAAAGCTATGCGCAGCGCTTTCCCGATGACCCACAGCCTTGGAATCCCGATGCCAAGCCAGCGTCGACACGGCGCCTTATCTTGGGCAAAACCCGCTGGTGGTGGTTTAGCCGAACTAGCGCGGCCATGCTTGGCCTGTTCATATTGTTGATATTGTGGCTTGCGATTACGGCGCCATTGTCAAAGTCGCTTCAGCCCATTGCACCGCCGCGCATTACGCTGCTGGCGTCCGATGGTACGCCAATCGCGCGGAACGGCGCTATCGTCGACAAACCGGTTGATGTTGGCACGCTGCCCCCGCATGTGGTGCAGGCGTTTTTGTCCATCGAAGATCGCCGATTTTATTCGCATTTTGGTATCGACCCTCGCGGCCTTGCGCGTGCGTTTTGGTCGAATGCGTTTGGCAGCGGAATGACGCAGGGCGGCAGCACCATTACGCAGCAGCTCGCGAAATTTACGTTTCTGACGCCGGAGCGCAGCCTGACGCGCAAGGCGCGCGAGATGCTCATCGCCTTCTGGTTGGAAGGGCGTTTGACGAAGGACGAAATTCTTGAGCGTTATTTGTCGAACGTCTATTTTGGCGACAATGTCTACGGCCTGCGCGCAGCGTCTTTACATTATTTCTACCGGCAACCCGAGCGCCTGACGCTCAGCCAGGCGGTGATGCTTGCCGGACTTGTACAGGCACCATCGCGGCTTGCCCCGACAAAGAACCCCGAACGCGCGGCGAAGCGGGCGCAATTGGTGCTGAATGCAATGGTCGCCAATAATGTCATTACGCGGGCCAAGGCCGACGCAACACCGGTCGCGCGGCTTGACGTTCGCGTTCGCGAAACGCTGCCCACCGGAACCTATTTTGCAGATTGGGCCATTCCCCAGGCACGGCTGATGACCGACAGCGGCTATGCCGACGTCAGGATTACCACGACATTGGATGCGCGATTGCAGAATATCGCCCGCAAGGTTGTCGCGCGATCCGCCGTTGGCAATGCCCAAATCGCGCTCGTTGCGATGCGCCCCAATGGCGAAGTCGTCGCCATGGTCGGTGGCCGAAGCTATAAGGACTCCGCGTTTAACCGCGCGACGCAGGCAAAACGGCAACCCGGTTCGACCTTCAAACTGTTTGTCTATCTGGCGGCGCTCCGGTCGGGGATGACGCCTGAATCGTTGATTGCCGATACGCCGATCAATGAAGGCGCGTATCGCCCCAAAAATTCGGGACAAAATTACCGCGGTGACATTACGCTGGAGCAGGCATTTGCCCAGTCAAGCAACGTGGCTGCGGTCCGTCTATATCAAAAAGTTGGCGGCGAAGCGGTGGCGCGCGCGGCAACGGATCTGGGCGTGCGCAGTCCGTTAACGATGGACCAGAGCATGGCGCTGGGCAGTTCGGGCCTGACGCTAATGGAGTTGACCGCTGCCTATGCTGGTGTGGCGGGGAACCAATGGCCCGTTGAACCGCACGCGATCAAACGCGAAGAACAAGGCTGGATCGAGTGGCTGTTTTACGGACCGCGTTCATTCAGCAGCCGTACGCACCGGATGTTGCTCGATTTGCTGGGTGCGACGGTCAATAAGGGAACCGGACGCGCGGCGCGGCTGTCGATCCCCGCTTATGGTAAAACGGGAACGAGCCAAGACAATCGCGATGCATTATTTGTCGGATTTGCCGGTAACCTCGTGGTCGGTGTCTGGATTGGCAATGATGACAATACCCCGCTCCGCGGCGTCAACGGCGGCGGTTTGCCGGCGCGCATCTGGCGCGATTTCATGGCGCAGTCGATCCGCAATGCGGCGCCTGCGGCAAGGCCTAAGCCGCGGCAGCAACCTGACCCCGAAGGTCCGATTGAGCCGTTGGATTTACCGGAGCTTAGCGAACTTCCAGTCGATGTTGGCAATGCCGAAGTCCGGATTGACCAAGGCCAAGGTGTGACCGTGAACGCCGAGGTCGGCGGTATGCCGGTGGAGGTCAAGCTTGACCGTGGCGGCGTGAATATTCAGCCTGCGCCGCCTGAAACCCGGCCAGCGCAAGGCCCGCGATGATGGTCGTCCGGTCCTTGTATTCACACATAAAAAAACTCGCGCTCGCACTGGCATGTGTTCTCGGCGCGATCGCCGCAACCCCGGTCTATGCAGATGCGAGTGATATTAGCGCTGCCGCACGCAGTGTTGTGCGCATCGTCGTTTTTAGCTCCGCAGAAGGCCAGCAGACCATTGTCAGCATTGGCTCTGGTGTGGTTGTTGACCGCAACAAGGTTATTACCAACGCCCATGTCGTGGAACAGGCGCGCTTCGACGACAGTGTAGAAATTGTCGTTGTACCCTCTGACGGGACACAAAGCTATCGCGCCAGGGTATCCGCCGTGGTCGCGCGCAAGGACCTTGCGCTTCTGCAGCTTTCTTCCGGCGCGTTGGTCCCAGCGAGCATATTTGCGGGCACGGTATCCGATGGCGCGGATGTCTTCGCAATTGGCTACCCGGCCAGCGTGGATGTCGCGCTTGAACAAAGCGAGGCCGACGTGCTGCGCCCTCAACCGCCCGTTAAAACGCGGGGGACCATTTCCTCAGGCCGGACATCGAAGTCCGTTGAATCGCTTTTGCACACCGCGCCTATTGCACCGGGCAATAGCGGCGGGCCAATTGTTGATGCATGCGGCCGCGTTGTTGGTATCAACAGCTTTGGCTCGGTCGCGAACGACGGCGGCGCCGAGTTTTACTTCGCCATTTCAACGCGCGAGCTTGCGGCATTTCTCGACAATCAAGGCGTGGCATTCCGGACGGTTCGTGGCGATTGCCGCTCGGTCGCGGAATTGACCCGCGCTGAGGCGGAGCTTGAAGCGGCGACTCGCGCCAAGGTTGAGAAAGAAGCACGCGTCGCCGCTGAATTGCAACGCAGCCGTGAAGGCAAAGTGCGCAGTGACGCCGAACACGCCGTGATATCGGCCCGCGAAAACCACATTGCGCTTGCGGTTTTGCTGCTGGTCTTAAGTGCCGTCGCCGGCGGCGCAGCGTGGCAATTTTCGGAGCGTGCGCAAAATGACCGTTTCAAGGCGGCTGCCGCTGCGGGCGCGATATTACTGGTTTCGGCCGTCGGTATTTTTGCAGCGCGCCCCTCTTTCGACGAAGTCGATGACAGGGTGCGTGCGGCCCTAACTGCCGATGCGCCGCACGACAACGCGGTCAAAGCGGCCGTGACGGAAGTGGCCAAAATATGCGTGCTGCAGCCCGAACGCAGCCGTATCACCATGTCTGATACCGCCGATGTTGATTTCACATGGCGGCCGGACGGATGCGTGAACGGCCGCACGCAATATGTGGAAAGCGGCGGGCGATGGGTCCGAAGCTTTGTGCCGAACAATGATGCACAGATTTCGGTGACGAGTTACGCCCCCGACACCAACATCTATCGTATTGAGCGTTTTCTGCCGGGTACAGATGCCATGCGGTCCGCCCGCGAAGCGCGCCAGCGTTATGACGTGAAGACATGTACGACGGACGCCAGTCAGCTGACCAATATCGACAATATGAATAAGGCGATTGCCGCACAATTGCCGCCCGCCCCGAACGAGATATTGCTGTTCACCTGCACTGACCGATGAATCGTGGATTGTGCACCGCGACATTCTGATTATGGTGGCCGCATGACCCGTTTGCTGCCGTTTTTGCTTTTGTTGCTGTCGGCTATACTTGCCGGTTGTTCGCAGGGCGTCGACAATGAACGTGTCCGTGTAGACGTGATTGAGGAGCGCCCCAAGCCGTTCAACGTGTCTGCTGTGCCATTGCCGCTCGCCTCTGCCTATCTGCGCAGTGCCACGGCGCAGGGGCTTGTTACCTTCGACGAAAAAGGCCGCGTTGCGCCGGGGTTGGCGAGCCGCTGGATCGTTAATGATGACGGTATGAGTTATATTTTCCGCCTGAACAAAGCGCGGTGGAACGATGGGCGTGAACTAAACTCGCAAGAGGTCGCGCAGCTTTTGACCCGGCGCATAAGTGAACTCAAAAAGGGCCGTATGGGGTCAGAGCTTGCCGTCATTGACCGCGTCGTCGCAATGACAGGCAAGGTCGTTGAAATCCGGCTGAAGGCCCCGATGCCTTATTTGCTTGAGCTGCTTGCTTTGCCCGAATTCGGATTGTTACGTCGCGGTGCCGGGTCCGGCCCGATGCAGGCCAAGAAATTGGGTCAGGCCATGCAGTTGCGGCGCAATGAAACCGATGCCGAGGGGGCGACGGTTCTTGGCCCCGCAACCGTTACGCTCCGCCGGGGCGAAGCTTCGCTGGTGCTCGCGCGTTATGTGCTTGGGCAGACCGATTTGATTGAGGGTGGCCGGTTTGAAACCTTCCCGTTGCTCGAAGCGGCAAAGATCAATGCCAATGAGATCCAGTTTGATGCTGTCCCGGGTTTGTTTGGATTGATGGTGGTGCAGGCTGGACCCTTTTTAGCGAACAAGGACAACCGGACCGCGATCGCGATGGCCATTGACCGGCCAAAGTTGCTCACAGCTTTCGACATTGTTGCATGGCGCGAAACGGTCACGCTGGTGCCCGAAAGCTTACCGAACCGCGCGGACATTGCTCGGCCCGATTGGGCGGCGCCATCCATGGACCAAAGGCGATCCATGGCGGCGGCAAGCATTGCAAACTGGAAGCGCGCGAACGGGGCCATCCGGCCTTTGCGGGTTGCCCTGCCACGAGGGTATGGCAGCCGCATATTTTTTGCGCGCCTGCGCGCTGATCTGGCGGCCGTGGGTGTCGATATTGAGCGGGTGACCGCCGATCGGCCACATGACCTGCGTTTGATTGACCTGACGGCGCAGCAATCCAGCCCTGCATGGTATCTGGACCAATTGTCCTGCAAATTTGCCGCGATCTGCAGCGCGCGGGCGGATGCAATTGTCGCAGAGGCGCGCATGACCAAGGACATGGCAATGCGCGCGCAATTATTGGGGCAGGCTGAGGCTGAAATGCAATCCACGGTTGGCTTTATTCCGATTGCCAATCCGCTGCGCTGGTCGGTCGTGCGGCCGGGGCTTTTGGGGCACTTTGCCAACGGACGGGGCTGGCACCTGTTGCAATATCTCGGGCGGGACCCAACATAGGTCCAAAGGAGTTATGCCAGTGCCGATTTCGCAGGAACAGTTTGCGCACATTGCCAAGGATCTGTCCGGAATGGGCAACGACCCACGGGCCGTTCGCATGCGCGTTGAGGCGCTCGAAAAGGTGCTTGAACGGGCCTTTCATATTCCCGGCACCAAAATTCCGGTCGGTTTAGACACCGTCATCGGTTTGGTGCCGGTCTTGGGCGATCTCGTGACCGCAGCCATGGGCGCTTATATCGTCTGGGAAGGCCGCAATCTGGGCATGTCGAAATGGCAGCTGCTGCGCATGAGCGCGAACATCGGCATTGATACCGCGATTGGCGCGGTACCATTTTTGGGCGATGCCTTTGACTTGGTGTGGCGGTCAAATACGAAAAACCTGAAGATCATCCGCAAGCATCTGGACAAACATCATCCGTCCACGCGGATCATCGAGCGTTAACGCCGCGCCAGATTTTGACGTGCGCCGTGCGTGATGCAACCCGGGTAAAGCTGGGGCATCGCCGTGGTTTGAATGTGCGGTCTAGGCAAATGCGTATTTCTTGAAGCCAGCCTTTCGGGCTGACCTTTACCGTCACCGAGTCCGCAGGCATGCCGTCGTTCAATTCGGCAAATCTCTCGGCGATCGTCGCTGCGGTCAATGGCGTTCCGCGTTCTGGCTCACGCGAAAGCCGCGCCATGTCGGGAAACTCAATCGCGTTGAACAGCAGCCGCGCCGCACCGAAATAAGCTTCCGGCGTTTTGGCGATGCAGCTGCCATGCTTGGCCCATTGGTGCTGCAGCAATTGCGGGGAAGGGCTCAGGCAGATGTTGTTGCCAATGGTCTGCCGTGGCAGCACGCCCACCGGCCGGCAGTATTGCGGATAATTTGCGCCCTTTGCTTCGGGCCAGAGGCCATGAAGAATGAAGCCGAAGTCGCCAATTGTGCCTGAACATTGGAACCGCATCGCCGGGTCGCGTTCCCGCCCGCGGCAAAATTCGGGGCTCCAGCTTAATGCCAGAATATAGCCCGCAATCGCGGTGCGCCGGACCTGATTAGGTGACGGAAGCTCCAATGCTGGGCGCGGCAGATAATGTGTGGGCTGGCACTGCCATGCTTGCGCCAGCGCCGGTGCTGGCGACAGGCACGCGGCCGCGCCTAAAAGGACAAGGCCGCTAAGCCTGCGCAAAATCCAGGCCGATATCCGCAGCGGGTGCGCTTTGCGTCAAGCGTCCAACCGAGATGTAGGTAACGCCGGTTTCCGCCTTGGCGCGAATGCTATCAAGCGTGACACCGCCCGACGCCTCAGTCGGCACGCGGCCCGCAATTAAGGCAACCGCCGTGCGCAGCGTATCTGCATCCATATTGTCGAGCAGCAAATGGCTCGCGCCCGCCGCAAGCCCGGGTTCGATCTGCGCGATGCTATCGACCTCTAATATGATGCGTTCGACGCCAGCTTCGCGTGCGCGGCGTACCGCCTCTGCCACGCCGCCTGCGACCGCTACATGATTGTCCTTGATCATCGCGGCATCCCACAATCCCATGCGGTGGTTCGTTGCCCCACCCATACGCGTGGCGTATTTTTCGAGCACGCGAAGCCCGGGAATGGTTTTGCGCGTGTCCAAAAGGGTGCAGCCCGTACCCGAAATCGCGTCGACATATTGCCGTGTTAGCGTGGCGATGCCCGAAAGATGTTGGACCGTATTCAGTGCGGACCGCTCCGCCGTCAGCATCGCGCGGGCATTACCCCGAAGGCGCATAAGGTCAGTTCCAGCGGCAACCTGCTGTCCTTCTTCGACCAGCAGGTCGATCTCCATCGCGGGATCGAGCGAACTGAAGAACGCAACGGCAATCGGCAGACCGGCGACGACAATTGCGTCACGGCTGTCCATCGTGCCTTCAAACCGGACATCTGCCGGGATTACGCTTTGCGATGTAACGTCGGTTCCGGTTGGCCCCAGATCTTCGGCCAACGTCGCGCGGACAAAGGCGTCGAGATCAAAATGGGGAAGATTAAAGGCCATGTCAGTGCAGTCCGGCGATTCTTATCGGATGGGGTTGCCCCCACCCATAAGTGCGTTCGAACCGGGCAGCAATGCCGTAATCAGTAGCCCATCAGGCTCATGACTTCCTTGCGGCTGGATTGGTCGTCAAGGAAGCAGCCGATAAGCTTTGACGTGACCATGCCAACGCCATGCACCTTCACACCGCGGCCCGTCATGCAACCATGTTGCGCCTCAATGACAACGGCTACGCCCTCTGGCTTCAGATGTTCCCAAATGCAGTTTGCGACTTCGGCGGTCAGGCGTTCTTGCACCTGAAGGCGTTGCGCAAAACCGTGGAGCACGCGCGCCAGCTTTGAAATGCCGACAACGCGATCCGTTGGCATATAGGCGATGGACGCCTTCCCAATGATCGGTGCCATATGGTGCTCACAATGGGACTGGAACGGGATATCCTTCAGCAGTACCAGCTCGTGATATCCGCCGACTTCCTGAAAGGTCCGCGACAGATGCGCCGCCGGGTCTTCCGCATAGCCTGCGCAATATTCGCGCCAAGCCCGTCCAACGCGTGCGGGTGTATCCAGCAAGCCTTCACGGGCTGGGTCATCGCCGGACCAACGGATTAACGTGCGAATGGCGTCTTGAACGTCGTCAGGAACGACAATTTTGCCGTTCTCACCAATTTCGTCTTCATAATGTATATGTGCGATGGGAAACACCTTTTCGGGCTGGGTCATCTTGGGTCTCCAGCGGTCTGAATTGCCCGCTCTTCTTATTCCCCAAAATAGGTCCGCCCGCCTTTAAAAACTATACGGCGAATAACCCATAGGCATTTCACCATGATGCGATATCATATTCATGCACGGCTATTGCTTCAAGCAGAGCCGCGCCGATAGCATTAGCCGATGGCTTGACCAGTCTTCGCCCAGTCCGCCAAAAAGCCTTCAATGCCCTTGTCTGTCAGGATATGTTTGAACAGGCCCTTGATGACCGCAGGTGGTGCAGTCATCACGTCAGCGCCGATCTTCGCCGCTTCAAGCACATGCACACCATGGCGCACACTGGCGACGAGGATTTCCGTGTCGAATGCGTAATTGTCGTAAATCAGGCGAATGTCACTGATCAGCTGCATGCCGTCAAAGCCGTTGTCATCATGACGACCGACGAAGGGCGACACAAATGTTGCACCGGCTTTGGCCGCAAGCAGCGCCTGATTTGCAGAGAAGCACAAGGTCACATTGACCATGGTCCCTTCGGATGTCAGCGCTTTGCAGGTTTTCAGACCATCAATCGTCAATGGCACCTTGATGCAGACATTGCTTGCGATCTTGCGGAGGATTTCCGCCTCTTTCATCATCGTTGGATGATCCAGCGCAACGACTTCGGCCGATACAGGTCCATCGGTCAGCGCGCAAATTTCGCGGGTGACTTCAATGAAATCGCGGCCCGATTTGGCAATCAGTGTAGGGTTGGTGGTGACGCCATCAAGCAAGCCAGTCGCTGCCAGATCTTTGATATCGGCAATGTCAGCGGTGTCGGCAAAAAATTTCATGGCACGTTATTCCTGATAGTAGATTCGGTATACTGCCTATTGGCAAAGTTAACGTGGAAATGACAGGCAATATTCCGTGCGGATTTGCCGTAATATATCACGCCAAAGGAACATGCTTTTGAATTGGCGGGGATAGGTGGGTGACGTCCCCCATTTGTCTGCCTATATCGACGGGATGAATCCGCCCACCAACCGTGTCCGTGTCGTCCTGTTGACGCAAGCGATTGGTCCGCTCGACTATCGGTTGCCTGCGGGTATGGAGGCGGGCCCCGGGTGCGTGGTGATGGTCCCGCTGGGGCCGCGTAAATTGCCGGGTGTTATCTGGGATGATGATGTTTTTGGCGATCAAGCAGTCGATGCCAGCAAACTTCGGCCGGTGTTGGAACTGCTCGACTGTCCGCCACTTGGGCACGGGCTGCGCCGCCTCGTCAACTGGGTCGCTGATTATTATCTGACCAGCCATGCCGCGGTGTTGCGTATGGTACTGGCGTCATCTGCGGCGTTTACGGTGTCTGGTACGATCATTGAATATCGCCGCACCGGCTTTGAACCCGCACGGCTGACCCCGCAACGCGCCGCCGCGCTGGACGCGTTGGAGGGTGCGCAAGGCCTTGTTCGTGAACTTGCGGCAGAAGCAGGGGTTAGCGATGCTGTCATCCGCGGGCTGATCAAGGCAGGGGCCTTTGAACCCGTTACGATCAGCGTGGATTCTCCGCTGCCTGAACCGCTCGCGGATTTCGGCGCGCCAAAATTGAATGACGCGCAAATGGTCGCGGCAGACGCAATGGTCACCGCCGTCCGTTCGGGCGGGTTTGATACCTTCGTCCTCGACGGCGTGACGGGATCTGGCAAAACCGAAACCTATTTTGAAGCGGTTGCTGAGGCTATTCGTCTGGGCAAGCAAGTTCTCGTCCTGCTCCCCGAAATCGCACTGACAGCGCCGTTTCTGGCCCGCTTTGAAGCCCGTTTCGGGGTGGAGCCTGCCGTATGGCATAGCAATTTGCGGTCAACGCAGCGCCGCCGTGTGTGGCGCGCGGTTGCGGACGGCAGTGCAAAGGTGCTTGTCGGGGCACGATCGGCTTTGTTCCTGCCCTTTGCCAATCTGCGGCTGATCATCGTCGACGAAGCGCATGAGAGCAGTTTCAAACAAGAAGATGGCGTGCGGTACCACGCCCGCGATGTTGCCGTGATGCGTGGCCGCTTTGAAGGCTTTCCGGTGGTGCTGGCGTCGGCCACGCCCGCGTTGGAATCGCGCCATATGGTCACGATTGGCCGCTATAAGGGGTTGGAAATCCCGTCCCGTTTCGGCGCGGCCAAAATGCCGGAGATCAAGGCGATTGACCTCACCTTGGACGCGCCCGAGCGTCAACATTGGATTGCACCCACATTGCTCAAGGCCTTGGAAGAGCGGGTGGAGCGCGGTGAGCAAAGCCTGCTGTTCCTTAACCGACGTGGCTTTGCGCCGCTCACCTTGTGCCGGACATGCGGCCACCGCTTCCAATGCCCCAATTGCACAAGCTGGATGGTCGAACACCGGCTGGTTCGCCGGCTTGCGTGCCACCATTGCGGCCATGTCATGCCGCCACCGGAGGAATGCCCTGAATGCGGTGAAAGCGACACGCTCGTCGCCTGTGGCCCCGGCGTTGAACGGATTTGTGACGAGGTTAATCGCCTGTTGCCCGATGCGCGCACCATCGTCGCGACATCGGACACATTATGGTCGCCGGAAAAAGCCGCCGAGTTCGTCTCGCGGGTTGAAAATAAGGCGGTCGATATCATCATTGGCACGCAGTTGGTGACCAAGGGATATCACTTTCCCGAGCTGACCTTGGTGGGCGTGATTGATGCCGACCTTGGTCTTGAAGGCGGCGACTTGCGCGCGGCCGAACGGACGTTTCAGCAAATCGCGCAGGCGGCTGGCCGGGCAGGGCGTGGCGAAAAGCCGGGTGAGGTTTTCATACAGACGCGTAATCCCAACCATCCCGTCATCGCCGCGTTGGTCGCAGGGGACCGCGACGCATTTTACGATGCGGAAACCGAGCAACGCAAATCCGCAGGCGCGCCGCCCTTCGGGCGTTTTGCGGCGATTATCATTTCATCAGAAGACGAACGCGAGGCTATTGAAGCCGCGCGCGCGGTCGGTGGTGCCGCGCCGCAGGTTGACGGCATGTATGTCTATGGCCCTGCGCCAGCGCCGCTCGCTATGCTGCGTGGCCGGTACCGCCAGCGGCTGTTGGTGCATGCACAACGTTCGGTCGAGGTGCAGACCATCATTCGCGAATGGCTGGGCAGCGTGCATTTTCCCCGGAGCGTTCGGGTCGGGGTGGATGTCGATCCGTATAGTTTCTTATAAATTCTGATGGTTGGATAATCCCGGGTCGAAAAACCGGATTTACCTGCGCGGCCTTATGATGCATCGTCCAAAAAAATTTTGGGGGAGAGACCAACATGCAGAAATTCTTATGCGCCATGCTGTTGAGCACGGCGTCGGCCACAGGTGCTTTTGCGCAAGACGCCAAGCCAGCATCGGACGCGACCATTGCCGCCCAGCGCAGCATGGCGGCCCAGCTTCCGGTGGACGATGGTCGTGACCTCGAATTTGCAGATCGCGGATTTATCGGAACGCTTGCAGACCCCATTATCACGAACAAAGATGGCAAGCCTGTCTGGAATTTGGGCGCTTATGACTGGATGGGCAATTCGGCATCACCGGACACGGTAAACCCCAGCCTGTGGCGGCACATGGGGCTTTTGCGCAAGCATGGCCTATATGCGGTGACCGACAATATGTGGCAAGTGCGCGGGTTTGATGTGTCCAACATGACCATCATCAAAGGGCAAACGGGTTGGATTATCATCGATCCGTTGACCAGCCGGGATACCGCCGCCGCGGCGCTGAAGCTGGTAAATGAAAAGCTGGGTACACGCCCTGTATCTGCCGTCATTTATAGCCATAGCCATGGCGACCATTTTGGCGGCGTGCGCGGCATCGTCAATGAAGCCGATGTTAAGGCGGGCAAAGTCACCATTATCGCGCCCGAACATTTTCTGGCTGAAACCGCGTCTGAAAATGTGATGGCCGGGCCAGCGATGGGACGGCGGGCGACATTCCAATTTGGCACCAACTTGGCACCGGGGCCGCAGGGTCAAATGGGCAGTGGCATCGGCAAAGGCATTGGCGGCGGTGACATTACGCTCATTTCGCCAACCATCGACATTCGCAAAACCGGCGAAGTGCGCGAAATTGACGGTGTGAATCTCGAATTTCAAATGGTGCCCGCGACAGAAGCGCCAGCCGAAATGAACGTTTATATCCCGGCAGCGCGCACATTTTTGGCGGCAGAAATAGCCACCTGCAGCCTGCACAATATTCTGACGCCGCGCGGTGCCAAGGTACGCGATGCGCTCAGCTGGTCCGGATTCCTGAACGAAGCCGTCAACCTGTACGGCGACCGAAGCGACACCATCATCTCAAGCCATTGCTGGCCACGCTTTGGACAGTCCGAGGTCAAAGGCTGGTTGTCGGGCCAACGCGATAACTATCGCTATTTGCACGACCAGACAGTCCGCATGATGAACAAGGGCATGACCCAAGTCGAAATTGCCGAAGCGTTGAAAGCGCCGCCAGCGATTGGCGACCAATGGTTCAACAAGGGCTATTACGGCACCTACAGCCACAATTCGAAGGCCGTGTATCAATATTATCTTGGCTGGTATGACGCCGTCCCTGCCAATCTTAACCCCCACCCGCCTGAAGTTCGCGCGGCGAAAATGGTGGCCGCAATGGGCGGGGCAAAGAAGCTGCTCGCAGCGGCCAAAAAGGCCATGAAGGCGGGGGACTATCGCTGGTCTTCGGACCTGTTGAACCAATTGGTTTTTGCCGATCCCAAAAATGTTGAGGGCCGCGCTTTGCTTGCCGACAGCTATGAACAGCAAGGCTATCAGGCGGAGTCCGCGATTTGGCGTAACATGTTTCTGACCGGTGCGGCCGAGCTACGGCGCGGCATGAAGGCGGGCGTAAGTACCCAAAGCATCGACATGATTTCAGCGATACCAACTGGCCTGTTGCTCGATTCTGTCGCAACCCGATTGGATCCGAAGATTATCGGTAATGCCGCACTGACGCTGAATTTTGTGATTTCGGACCGGAAAGAGACAGCAAAAGTCACCGTCGGCAATGCGGTGATGATCAGCGAAATGGGAACAGGCCATGCCGCGCCAGCCGTAACTATATCCGGACCGCGTCAATTGTTCCTGGCTCTGCTATTCCTGAAAATGCCGGCAGCGCAATTGCAAATGGCTGGGCTGAAGATCGAAGGCGACCGGTCGGTTGTCGACAAGCTTCAGGCGGCGCTTGACCCCATGCCGGGCGCATTCAACATCGCCGAACCTTAAAGGATTACATTTCCCCGCGTTCGCGGCGGATTGCGTACCATTTTTTGACGTTGGCGTTGTGCTCTTGCAGGGTGTCGGCAAACACATGGCCACCCTTGCCATCGGCGACGAAGAACAAGGCGCTCGTCGCTTGCGGGTTCAACACAGCGGCAATCGCCGCGCGTGAGGGATTGGCAATCGGGCCCTTTGGCAGACCCGTCATCGCATAAGTGTTATAGCCATTGACGTCGCCTATTTCGGATTTGCGGATGCGGCGGCCAAGCGGTTTGCCCTTGGTAATCGGGTAAATGATGGTCGGGTCAGCCTGAAGCATCATGCCCTTGCGCAGGCGGTTGGAATATACCCCGGCCACAATCCGCAGTTCGGATTTCAGCGCGGTTTCCTTTTCGACAATCGACGCCAGCGTCAACGCCTCAAGCCGCGTTTTGACGACCGTGTTGGGGCTACGTTCTGGCCAAAGTTCGTCCATTGTCTTTGTCATCGCGTCTTGCATGCGTTTGAGCACGGCCGCGCGCGGCTCGCCTACGCCAAAGGCATAGCTGTCGGGAAGCACGGAGCCTTCGGCCGGCATTGCGATAGTGCCGCTGAGGCGGTCATTCGCCATCAAGCGTTCGTAGACCATGATCGATGGCATCCCCTCAGGGATCGTGACCATCCGCTGGACAGTTTTTCCGCCGGTCAGGATGGACAATATCTCGGCATTCGAAGCCTGAGGCTGGATGATGAATTCGCCCGCCTTAATCGTGCTGGTGCCGCCAAAAATTCGCGCGCGGTTTACGAACGCATCGGCGGACTTGATGACGCCGTCTTTTTCAAGCTGCTGTGCGGCCAGCGTGATGCTGGAGCCGGGCGTGATAACGACGGTAACTTCGCGCTCCAGCGGACCGGGTGCGGTCCAGCCGTAGATGAAGTTACCCGCAATGATAGCAAGCAGCAGCGCCGCCGCTAATATCGCCCATCTGGCGAGGCGGCGCATATCGTTAGATCGCCTTCATGATCAAGCTGGCATTGGTCCCGCCAAAGCCAAAGCTGTTGTTCAGCACAGCTTTCACTTCACGCTTTTTGGCCACATGCGGCACCAAGTCGACGCCTTCAGTGCCTTCATCCGGATTGTCCAGATTGAGCGTTGGCGGAACGATTTGGTCGCGGAGCGCGAGGATGCAGAAAATGCTTTCGACCGCGCCAGCGCCGCCCAAAAGATGGCCGATGGCGGACTTGGTCGAGCTCATGGAGACGTTCGCAATCGCATCACCAAATAAACGCTTTACGGCACCCAGTTCGATGGTGTCGGCCATCGTCGATGTGCCATGCGCGTTGATATAATCAATATCGCTTGGCGTCATGCCCGCCTTTTTCAACGCCATTTGCATCGAACGATAGGCACCGTCGCCATCGGGATGTGGCGCGGTGACGTGATAGGCGTCGCCCGAAAGGCCATAGCCAACAACTTCGGCATAGATTTTAGCGCCGCGCGCCTTTGCGTGCTCATATTCTTCCAGAACGATAACGCCTGCGCCTTCACCCATAACAAAACCGTCACGGTCCTTGTCATAAGGGCGGCTTGCGGCTTCGGGACGGTCGTTAAAGCTCATGTTCAATGCACGCGCTTGCGCAAAGCCCGCAATGCCCAGTGGATTAATCGTGCCCTCTGCGCCGCCAGCCAACATAATGTCCGCATCATCATCACGGATCATGCGCGCGGCATCGCCAATGGAGTGCGCGCCGGTGGAACATGCGGTCACCACGGCGTGATTGGGGCCTTTCAGGCCATATTTAATGCTTACCTGACCAGAGATCAGGTTGATGAGCCGACCATGCACAAAATGCGGGCTGACGCGGCCGGGGCCTTTTTCCGCGAGCAGCAATGCTTCGCTTTCAATGCCGGGCAGACCGCCAATGCCGGATCCGATGGAGCAGCCAGCGCGTACCTTTTGTTCTTCGGTCAATTCGGTGAGACCGGCGTCTTCCAATGCCTGACCTGCGGCATCGATGCCGTAAATGATAAAGGGATCAACCTGCCGCTGAACCTTGTGGTCAACGCGCTTGTCGGGGTCAAAGCCCCATGCGTGGTCCTTTGGCTTAACCTCACAGGCAATATGACATTTATGGTCGCTGGCGTCAAAACGCGTAATCATGCCTGCGCCGGATTTGCCAGCAATCAGGTTGGACCATGTCGTTTCGACATCAGCCCCCAAAGGTGTGACCAGACCCAGTCCAGTGACCACGACACGACGCATTGCGTTATCTCCAAAATGCTAATCTTCGCAGCCCATTACCGCGAACAAGTGCCAAAATGCAAACGGCTTTCCGACGGTAGCGCTGTTGACGCCGGTCGGAAAGCCGTTGGAATTTATAACTGCCCGCGCAACATAGCGCGCGAGACGGTTCAGCCGTTGCTGTTGATGAAGTCGATCGCGTCCTTAACGGTAGCGATCTTTTCAGCCGCATCGTCAGGGATTTCAACGTTGAATTCTTCTTCGAACGCCATGACGAGTTCGACGATGTCGAGGCTGTCTGCGCCAAGATCGTCGATGAAGCTTGCAGCTTCCGTGACCTTGTCAGCTTCAACGCCGAGATGCTCAACTACAATTTTTTTGACCCGTTCTGCGGTATCGCTCATTTTTGTGCCCCTTATATTGTTGGGAGGATGAATTTCAGTAATCGCCCTAATGTCCAGATTGCCCGCTGGCAAGTGGCAAGCGACGGTTATGCGTCAAAGCATCGCCATGCCGCCATTTACATGGATTGTCTGGCCAGTGACATAGCCAGCCTCTCTCGACGCGAGATACGCCACTGCAGCGCCAATATCCGCGCCTTCACCCATGCGTCCCATTGGAATGCGCGCATTTAGCGCTTCCTTTTGCGCATCGGGTAAAGTTTCGGTCATCGCGGTCGCAATGAAGCCCGGTGCGACGCAGTTTGCGGTGACGTTGCGGCTTGCCAGTTCCTGCGCAATCGCCTTGGTCATGGCGGTGAGGCCGCCTTTCGATGCGGCATAATTGGCCTGTCCGGGGTTGCCCGTCGTGCCCACAACGCTGGTTATCGTGATGATACGGCCAAAGCGCGCTTTCATCATCGGTTTGGTCGCAGCGCGCATGAGGCGGAATGTCGCTTCGAGGTTGATGCGGATGACGTCATCCCATTCCTCATCCTTCATACGCATGGTCAAATTGTCGCGTGTCACGCCCGCATTGTTGACCAAAATGTCGATTTTGCCCAATTTTTCGAGCGCAGCGGGGACAAGCGCTTCAACGCTATCCTTGTCGCCAAGGTTGCATGGCACGGCGACATGATCGCCGCCCAATGATGCGCGAAACGCCTCCAGCTTTTCGACGTTGGAGCCAGAAACAGCCAGCTGCGCGCCTTGCGTCGCAAGCGCGTGGCAGATTGCGCTGCCAATGCCGCCCGATGCCCCGGTGACGAGTGCAGTCATGCCAGTAAGATCAAACATATTATTCTCCCTTGAACTCGGGTGCGCGTTTTTCGAGAAACGCGGTGATGGCTTCGTCATTATCCGCGGTGGCATGCGCAAGGCTTTGCATCGCGGCGGACATTTCGAGGATATTTTTCAGGTCCGCCGTCTGGCCTTCGCGCAACAGCCGCTTGGTCATGCGGACGGCATGTGGCGGGTTGGCGGCGATCTTGTCCGCCACCTTGCGCGCAGCAGCCATCAGATCGGCGTCGTCCACAACTTCGGACACGAGGCCGATGCGCAGCGCCTCTGCCGCGTCAATGGTTTCGCCCGTCAACGCAAGCTCGGTCGCTTTGGAGAAGCCGACGATGCGCGGCAAAAGCCATGCACCGCCGTCACCCGGCGTAATGCCCAAGCGCACAAAGCTTTCCGCGAATTTGGCTGACGCAGCCGCGATACGGATGTCGCACATCGTGGTCAGGTCAAGCCCTGCGCCAATGGCGGGGCCGTTGATGGCCGCAACAACGGGAACCTCAAGCGCCTGAAACATCAGCGGGAGCCGCTGAATACCATATTTATAGTTCCGCCGCGTTTCGGCTGGCAATCCGGCGCGCAGGCCGCCGCTGTCGGGGCGCATCTGTTTCAGGTCGCCGCCGGATGAAAATACCGTTCCCGCACCCGTTAGGATGACGCAGCGCACCGACATATCTTGGTCCGCAGCCATAAAGGCATCGCAAATTTGTTCAACGACGCCGACGTCCGATATCGGGTTGCGCTTTTCCGGCATGTTCATCGTGATGGTCAATATGCCGCCATCGCGCGACTGGAGAATTTGGTCCGTCATTATATCGCTTTCAACAAAGCTTCGATGTCATCCATGCTGATGACGCTCGTGGTGGTAATGTCTTCATGCGTGCTGCGCTTCACCATGGGTGATAGCACTTTGCCGCCGAACTCAACGAAATGGGTGACGCCCGTCTCTGCCATCGCGATTGCGGACTCACGCCAGCGCACGCGGCCGGTTACCTGCTGCACCAATTGCGCGGCGATGATGTCGGGCTCGGACACCGGCGCTGCCGTCACGTTGGCAAAAAGCGGGACCAACGGCGCATGAATGGTCGTCGTGCCAAGCGCGCTTTGCATTTCATCGGCGGCTGGTTGCATCAATGGGCAGTGAAAGGGTGCCGACACCGGCAACAATATGCCGCGTTTGATTCCATGGTCCTTGGCAAGTTCAATGGCACGGTCAATTGCGCCTTTATGCCCTGAAATCACCACCTGCGACGGGTCATTGTCATTTGCAACGGTGCAGGTTTCGCCCTGCGCCGCAGCCGCAGCCAATGCTTCCGCTTTCTCGATGTCTGCCCCAAGCAACGCAGCCATCGCGCCAATACCAACGGGGACAGCGGCCTGCATGGCGCGACCACGAAGCTTCAACAATGCCGCCGTCACGGATAATGGCAATGCGCCAGCGGCACACAGCGCGCTATATTCGCCCAAGGAATGGCCCGCGACGAAATTGCATTTCTCCGACAGGCGGACGCCGCCTTCGGTTTCGAGCACGCGCAACGTCGCAATGGCATTTGCCATAATCGCAGGCTGCGCATTTTCGGTCAGCGTAAGCTCGCTTTCGGGGCCATCACACATCAACCGGAACAGATGTTGGCCAAGCGCTTCGTCGACTTCCTGAAACACCGCGCGGGCGGTCGGGCTGGCGTCCGCGAGCGCTTTGCCCATGCCAACCGCCTGGCTGCCTTGTCCTGGAAATATAAATGCGCGCATATTCGCTCCCGTTAGTCCGTGTTTGTGCCAAATCGCCTATGGTGCGGCGCTGGATGTTGCAAGCCCGAACGGCACGATGCGGTTATCGGCGTCATGGCCGATGTCCGCGCGGCCAAGATAGGCGATGCCCGTCTTCGCGCACCAGCGCTTTGCAATATCTTCTGCACCTTCGCCAAATGGCCGGTCATTGTCGGGCACATCGCTGACCCGGCCAAGCCGCAATCCGGCGATGCCCGCCGATTGCAAATGGGTGCTGACATTGAAAAAGGCCCGGTCAAATCCATACAGATATTCGCTGACCTCCTCGACCATCAACACATGGCCATTCAGATCGGGCATCAAGGGCGTTCCGGCCATCATGGCCAGCGTCATCAGGTTGAACGCAGCATGTTTTTCCCCGGCCTGCACATGCGGCTCAAGCGCGTGCGGCGATTGGTGCACGATCCAGTCGAGCGCACGGGTTACGGCTGCTTCGCCGCCTGCGCGTCGTATGTCTGCGGGCATGGGGCCATGGCACACGCGGCCAATGCGCGCGCCATATAAAGCGCCGAGCAAATTGCCGGCATCGCTATAGCCCATGTACATCTTGTCAGCTGCTGCGGGCTTTAGAGCCGCGACGGCGTCTTCCGCGATCCGGCATGCGCCATATCCGCCGCGGACAAACCAGACCGCATCAAAGCTGGGGTCATTGGCAAGTTCCACAAAAGCGTTGCGCCGTTCGTCATCGGAACCCGCGAAATGCCCCGCCTCGGCAAAGCATTGATCGTGAAAGTAAAGTTCCGCGCTTGGATGTGATGTTGCGGCAAGCGCCGAAACGCGTGCAGCGTCTTCACGCGTAAAGGGCGTCGATGGCGCGCATATCCCGATTTTCATGAAAAACCTTCCATCCCCACACCGTAGCCCTGAGCCGTCAGCGCGCAAGCGCTGGCGAAAAGTCGAAGGGTGCTTCACCGCTGACATCCGCCCTTTGACCGGCGCAGCCGCGATGCGACTGCTGCGCAGGACTGCGGTTACCTTCGCTTGCCATTGCCAAATCCCTTCCTACCCAATAACCGACGCTTATGCACAAAAACAAATCCTATTTCTTCTGTGGCATTGGCGGTTCGGGCATGTTGCCCTTGGCGAATATCGTTCGCGATGCAGGCGCAACCGTCGTCGGGTCGGACCGCGCGCTGGATCAGGGCCGCTTGGGCGCCAAGTTTGAATGGCTTCAAAGCCTTGGCATCGACCTGTTTGCGCAGGACGGCAGCGGCCTTATCAGCGGTGACCAAATCCTGATTGCGTCTGCCGCTATTGAAGACAGCGTGCCTGATGTTGCCAAAGCGAATGCCTTGGGCTGCGCCCGCATGACGCGCGCCGAGCTGCTCGCGGATTTGTTCAACAATGCGCCGCGCAGCGTTGCCGTTGGCGGGACCAGCGGAAAGTCGACCGTCACGGGCATGATCGGCTGGATATTGACCGATGCAGGGCTGGACCCGACCATCATGAACGGCGCGGTAATGAAAAATTTCGTCGCCGATGACGCGCCTTTTGCCAGCGCACGCGTGGGGCAGGGGGACATTTTTGTTTCGGAGGTCGACGAAAGCGATGGCTCTATCGCCTTGTTCGCCCCCGAAGTCGCGGTGCTGAACAATGTCAGTCTCGACCATAAAAGCCTTGAAGAATTGCGCCAGCTGTTTGGTGACTTTGCCAAAAAAGCAAATACATGCGTGTGGAACGCCGATGACGCGGAGACTGTGGCGCTCATGGAACCCTTGGCGCTGGCAGGGGCCATCAGCTTCGGCTTTGCAGCGCAGGCTGATTTCCGCGCGACCGATATTGTGGACCTGCCGCTGGGCAGCCGTTTCACGCTCCACGCAATGGGCGATACCCATGACGTCGCGCTCATCGTCCCCGGCCGCCACAATATTGCCAACGCACTGGCCGCCATCGCCGCTGCAACCGCGCTCGGCGTAACCGTGGCGCAGGCTGTTCGCGCGATAGAGCGTTTCAACGGCCTCGCGCGCCGCTTCGACATTGTTGGCACCGCAAACGACATCACTGTCATCGACGATTTCGGCCACAACCCCGACAAGATCGCCGCAACGCTTGCAACACTCAAAGCCTTCCCGGGCCGGATCATCGCCTTCTTCCAGCCGCATGGCTACGGCCCGATCCGCGTGATGGGCGCTGAATTGGCGGGCGTTTTTGCCGACATGCTTGGCAAGGACGATCACCTCATCCTCTGCGATCCCGTCTATTTTGGTGGCACTGTCGACAAAAGCATCGGCAGCCAAAGCATCACCGACGCTGTCACTGCAGCCGGCCAAAATGCCGAATATATCCCGGCGCGCGAACATTGCGGCAACCGCATGGTTAATCTCGCGCAACCCGGCGACCGTATCGTCATCATGGGCGCGCGGGATGATACGTTGAGCGCGTTTGCGGCAGGTATTTTGGCGCGGCTTGGTGCCTAGCGATAACGCGACGTCGCTCCATTCCGGCGAATCGCTTGCTTTTCCCGTAAATCCCACCTAAGCGCGCCACTTCACTTGGGGTAACCCTTGTGGAATCGAAGAAGGCCGGAGGGGCGTATGCATGGTGCTGCGTCAGCGATCGGTAGGAACAAGGAAACGCCCATGCCAATGTACGAGCATGTATTTTTGGCGCGTCAGGACCTTTCACAGGCCCAGGTTGATGCGCTGGCAGAAGTTGCCACCAAGATTGTGGAAGACAATAAAGGTAAGGTCGTAAAGACTGAAACTTGGGGTCTTCGCACACTGACTTACAAAATTCAGAAAAACCGCAAAGCGCATTTCGTAATGCTCGACATCGACGCCAATGGCGACACCATCGCCGAGCTCGAGCGTCAGACACGTATGAACGAAGACATCATTCGTTACATGACTGTCCGCGTTGACGAGCATGAAAAGGGCCCATCGGTCATGATGCGCAAGAGCGACCGTCCAGAGCGCAGCGAGCGCGGTGGATTCGGTGGCGGCGACCGTGATCGCGGTGCCCCACGTCCAGATCGTGGCGACCGTCCCGATCGCGCACCCCGTGCAGAGCAGGAGGCTTAAATTATGGCACGTCCGTTTTTCCGTCGCCGCAAGTCCTGCCCATTTCAGGGTAAAGATGCGCCGAAAATTGATTATAAAGATGTACGCCTGCTTCAGGGTTACATTTCAGAGCGTGGCAAGATTGTCCCATCACGCATCACCGCCGTTTCGGCAAAGAAGCAGCGTGAGCTGGGCCAAGCTATCAAGCGCGCCCGTCACATCGGCCTTCTGCCGTACATCGTGAAGTAAGGAGCCGAAACATGGATATCATACTTCTCGAACGCGTTGAAAAGCTTGGTGCAATCGGTGACGTTGTCACTGTGAAGGACGGCTATGCCCGTAACTTCCTGTTGCCAAACAAAAAAGCGCTCCGTGCGAACGACGCAAACCGCAAGGTTTTCGAAGCCAACCGCGCGAAAATTGAAAGCGACAACGCAACCCGTCGTGAAGAAGCGCAAAAGGCTTCTGGCGGCGTCGAAGGCAAGCAGATCGTTCTGATCCGTGCGGCTTCGCAAACTGGCCAGCTTTATGGTTCGGTTTCGGTTAAGGATATCGTTGACGGTCTGGTCGCTCAGGACGCCAAGGTTACCAAGTCGATGATCGTTCTCGAACGCCCCATCAAAACGCTTGGCGTATTTGACGTTAAGGTTGTTCTGCACCCCGAAGTTTCGGTTACGGTTCAGGTCAATGTGGCCCGTTCGGACGACGAAGCTGAGCTGCAGAAGGACGGCGTCAACGTTCTCGACCAGATGTTCGAAGCAGAACAGGCCGAGATCGCTGCTGAAGTCATTGAAGCGCAGGTTGAAGCTGAAGTCGCTGCCGACGCTGCGGATGCAGCTGAAGCCGCTGCAAACGCAAAGCGCCGCGAAGAGCAAGCTGCTGCCAAGGCTGCTGCTGAAGCTGCCGGTGGTTTGTCGGCCGAGGCCGACGAAGCGTAAGCTTTCGCACCTAAAAAACAAAAAGCCGCCCCGTCGCAAGACTGGGCGGTTTTTTTGTGTCTGGCTTTGCAATGCCTATCCAGTGTCATTCCCGCGTAGGCGGGAATCCATGGTTTACTCGCTCCTCTTGAACCGACAAGTTAGACCATGGATCCCCAATCAAGTTGGAGATGACAAGTGCGTGGTAGCGGTGACGTGCCCACACCGTTAAAGCCAGTCCATGACCGCACCCATCATCATCACCGCCGAAATGGGCAAAGCGGATCAGGCGTGGGCCAATGGTTTGCGGCGCGCGCATTATCCTGCCGACCGCAACATGGTCGATGCGCATATTACGCTGTTCCATCATTTGCCCCCAAGCCATATTGCCGAGGTCAAAGCCCGCTTGGCGGCTCTTGCGGCGGAATGTCCTGCGCCGAAGGCCCGTTTAAGTGAACTTATGCAGCTGGGCGGCGGCGTGGCTTATCACGTTGAAAGCCCGGAACTCCTCTCGATTCGCGACGCATTGGCCGAAGCGTTTCGCGGCTTGCTGATTCCGCAGGACCAAGCGCGTCCGCGGCTGCACATCACCGTCCAGAACAAGGTCGAACCCGCAATTGCAAAAGCGCTCTACGATATGCTTTCCAGCAATTTTCAGCCGCGATTCTTGTCGATTTATGGCCTCGCTGCCTATTATTATCGCGGCGGCCCGTGGGAACAGATTGGCAGATGGGCATTTCGCGGCTGAATAACGTTTCGCAGCCCTTGACCCATGCAACCCCCACGCTTATAGCGCCGCGTGCTTCCCCGCAAACGCCGGGATTCACGCTTGGATGGCGAAGTAGCTCAGCTGGTTAGAGCGGTGGAATCATAATCCATAGGTCGGGGGTTCAAGTCCCTCCTTCGCTACCATCCTCCCACATATACGATTGGGCAGACGGCATCATGAGCTTGCCCGTCGCTAAGGCGCCAGCTAAGCTTGGGTTATGAAGGACTGCTCCCAATGCGTTGTGCGTAACCGTGCAATTTGCGCCGGCCTCGAACCCGATGAACTTGATGCGCTGGGCCAGCTTGGCCGAAAGCAACGTGTGGCAAAGGGACAGACGGTGCTTTGGGAAGGCGATGATTCGGTTGTCGTCGCCAACGTCATCGAAGGCGTCCTTAAAGTGTCCATGAGCATTTCGGATGGGCGCGAACAGATTGTCGGCCTTGTCTTCGCCTCAGATTTTATCGGCCGTCCCTTTGGTCAGCAAAGCCCCTACAGCGTCACCGCGCTGACAGATGCCGAATTATGCATTTTTTCCCGTTCCACTTTTGACAGCTTCGCGCGGCAGCATCCGGAACTGGAGCATAAGCTGCTGCGGCGTACGTTGACTGAACTTGATCGCGCCCATGAATGGATGTTGCTGTTGGGGAAAAAGACCGCAACGGAGCGCATTGCGACCTTGCTGCTCGAAATGTCTGCGCGACTTGGTGAGACGGGTTGTTCGGCGGACAACAACGCTTTGGATGCGTTTGAATTGCCGCTCGATCGTCAACAGATGGGCGATGTTCTTGGCTTGACCATTGAAACAGTCAGCCGGCAATTATCGTTGTTGAAAGCCGACGGTGTCATCAACTTGCCAGACCGCCGGACGGTGGCCATTCAAGACCGTGCGCGGCTTCAGGATCTTTCCGCTGCCGCATAAGGCGCTTTTTATAATCCGCCCGGCTGGCGCATATGGTGCCAGCGCCCGTCCCGCCGATTTCCTTGGCCAAGGTCCAGCGCAGGAAATATTGGTTTAACCCGGGGCTTTAGTCTTTGCCGTTATCCGCAGGGCCGCCGACAAGCACAAAATGCCGGTCGCAATAGCCGCAATCGACATAGCCTTTTTCATCAATCTGAAGCCAGACGCGGGGGTGACCCAATGCGGCAGGGATATCACCGCTGCCGTCGCAAGCAACGCGCGGTTCACGGACTCGGATCGTTTCAGGTTCGTTATTCATGGGCGGCGCGTAGCAAAAGCGCTGCGGGGCTGCAACGGGTCAGAAGTAATTGAGCGTGATCGACCAGTTTCCGGAATACACGCCGGGTGCTTGGTTTGCGCCAACATCAAGCGTGGCGCCGACCGGAAATGAAAAAACACCGTTCAACGCTGCAATCCGAAAACTTAACGGCGTAGTTGTCAAAACAGCCGTCGGCGTACTGCCGAGGACAAAATCGCGGACCTGCATAGGGGCGCCCGGACCAGTCAGCGAAATGCTGCTTGCGCCAAGCGAGATTTCGACGCGTTGCAGGAATGTCCCTTGGCCGGCAAACAATGCGGGCTTATGTCCGCCACCATTGATTAAGGTGACACCGCCTGTTTGTGTGCGCGTTCCTGTGGGTGTGACGGTGACCGTGCCGGCTGTTGTTCCCCGAACGATCGTTCCAAAATCGAGATTGTCGTCGATGACGAAGGATAAGGGACTGACAATGGTTATTTCACCGTTGCCGGGCATCGTTCCAGCATAAGCAGGTTGCGCCGCGATCATTGCAAAAGCAGCGAGCAGTAATGCCGTTGCTGTGCGTTGAAAAAATCGGTTGGTCCTGATCATGCTCAAGCCATTAACCCGAAAAAGTAAAAATATTCTGTAGATCCGCGAAACAATTCCCATGCCTGCATCGATTCATTGGTAATCCAACGTCGCAGTAAATGACCCAGAATATGTGCCCGCAGGCTGATGCGCGCCGACATGTAAGCGTGCAGCCACTGCAAATTGGAATATGCCGTCAGCCCGCACCACGCGGTAGTTGGGCGAATTTCCAATTTGCGCCAACGAAGCCTCTGGCCCGATCGCAAAAATGTCCACGGTCATTGCTGGACCTGGGCCAATCAAGCTGATCACCGTCGGGGAAATGCGAATACGCACGCGTTGGTCTTGCGCAGCTAGACCGGCAAATTGCGCTGCCTGATAATCGTTGCCAACGGGAACGATGCCATTGGTGGTGGTTCGCCTATTCGTCTCAGATATTGAAACCGTTCCTGCAACATTTGCAGGAATAATACGGCCAAAATTGAGATCCTCATTGTTAGTGAATGTCAATGGCGTGACGATGACAATCTGCGCCTCGCCGGTGGCAGGTGCGGCCCGTGTTGACGAAGGCATAGCCACAAGCATGGCAATTACCGCAAAAACACAGCAAAAATATGTGTGCTCGGTGTCTGACATGTCACAGATATACACAATAATGGTTAATTTAAACCTTCAGGATTTGGTTGATCATTAGCAGCAGTACATCTCCTTCTCTGTACCTGTCATTTCCCGTGATTGCTTAGAAGGGCGGCGTTCGCTATCGCATACATATGTCTGAACAAGCTATCTCCATCAAAAATCTTTCCAAAAAATATGCCGGCGGCAAACAGGCGCTGAGCGATGTCAGTTTTGACGTTGCTCAGGGATCTATTTTCGGCCTTCTGGGGCCGAATGGCGCGGGTAAATCCACGCTGATCAACATATTGGCCGGGTTGGTCATGAAAAGCTCCGGCTCCGCATCGATCTGGGGTTTTGATATCGATGCCAACCCACGCAATGCCAAGGCATCGATCGGTATTGTCCCGCAGGAAATCATGTTCGATCCGTTCTTTACACCGAAGGAAGCGCTTGAATTGCAGGCGGGTCTATATGGCGTGCCGAAGTCCAAGCGGCGGACGATGGAACTGCTGAAAGCTGTCCGGTTGGAGGACAAGGCTGATGCCTATGCCCGGACATTGTCGGGCGGCATGAAAAGACGCTTGCTGGTAGCCAAAGCCATGGTTCACGCACCGCCGGTTATCGTGCTCGACGAGCCCACGGCTGGTGTCGATATCGAGCTGCGTCAGCAATTGTGGGATTATGTGCTTGAACTGAACAAGCAGGGCGTGACCGTGGTATTGACCACCCACTATCTCGAAGAAGCAGAACAATTGTGTGATCGCATCGCTATCATCAACCATGGGCAACTGATCGCCAACAAGCCAACGCGCGAGCTGGTCGGCATGGCGCGGGAAAAGGCCGTTGTTCTGACGCTCGATCGCGATGTCACTGTCGCGCCGACCCATGACGCCTTTGAAAAATCCGAATTGGTGAATGAGCGCACAATCGAGATTACCTATAACAAGGACCGGATGAACGCGGGCGAAGTGTTGACGACCATTCAGGGACTCGGTCTTGGGATTGTGGACGTGACAACCAAGGAAGCGGACCTTGAAGACGTTTTCCTGCGTCTCACAAGCAGTGCATAAATGGACGTCGATGTCCTCATTATCGGATCGGGTGCGGCGGGATTAACCGCTGCGCTGCAGCTCGCAACAAGCCGAAAAGTCGCCGTATTGGCAAAGGGCGCGATATCCGATGGTGCGACAGCCTGGGCACAGGGGGGCATCGCCGCAGTGCTTGAGCCCGGCGACAATTTCGAAAGCCATATCGAAGATACAATGGTCGCGGGTGCCGGTCTGAACAACCGTGCGACCGTCGAATTTGTTGTCGAAAATGCGCCTGTGGCCATCGAACGGCTGGCGAAGCTGGGCGTGCCGTTTAATCTTGAGGGCAATGACTGGCACCTGACGCGTGAGGGCGGCCACAGCCACCGGCGCATTGTCCATGTCGATGACGCCACGGGATGGGCGGTGCAGCAGGCATTGGAAGCCGCCGCGAGAGCGCATCCCAATATCGTGCTGGTGCCCGATATGGTCGCCGTTGATTTGATCTCAGGCCGCCATCAGGAACGCTTTTCAACCTCAGGACGCGTCCATGGCGTCTATGCGCTCAACCGCAAGACGGGGCAGGTGGAAGCGTTCACTGCGCGGGCCACGATCTTGGCCAGTGGCGGCGCTGGACGCACCTATCTCTACTCCACGGCGCCACGCGGTGCGACAGGCGATGGCATTGCGATGGCGTGGCGCGCTGGCTGCCGCGTATCGAATATGGAATTCATGCAATTCCATCCGACCTGCCTGTACAATCTTGAGGTAAAAAACTTCCTGATTACCGAGGCGGTGCGCGGCGAAGGTGGCATCCTGAAAAACCCCAAAACAGGGCATCGCTATATGCCCGATTATGACGAACGCGCAGAGCTTGCGCCGCGCGATATCGTTGCGCGCGCCAATGATGCGGAGATTAAGCGCGACGGGTTGGAATATGTCCATTTGGATATCAGCCACAAGCCAGCAGATTTTGTGAAGGGGCATTTCCCGAACATTTATGAAAAGCTGATGGGGCTTGGCATCGACATCACGCGTGAGCCCATTCCTGTGGTGCCAGCACAGCATTATACCTGCGGCGGTGTTCTGGTTGACCTTGATGGCCGAACCGATGCGCCGGGGCTGTATGCGGCTGGCGAAGTGACGCAAAGCGGACTTCATGGTGCCAACCGCCTTGCGTCGAATTCGCTGCTGGAATGTTTCGTCTTTGGTGACGCCTGTGCGCGCCATATTGATGCCCATTGGGACAGCCTGCCGCCACCACCGCCCATCCGCGCGTGGGACGAAAGCCGTGTGACGGACAGCGACGAAGAAGTTGTCATTGCGCAATGCTGGCGCGAAATCCGGCAATTCATGTGGAACTTTGTAGGCATCGTCCGCACAACAAAGCGGCTGGAGCGCGCGCAGCACCGTATCGATCTGTTGCGCAGCGAAGTTGCCGATTATTACAGCCATTTCCGTGTGACGCCTGACCTGATTGAACTGCGCAACCTGGTTGAGGTCGCAGCGCTTATCATTCAGTCCGCTTTGTCACGGCATGAAAGCCGGGGGCTGCATTTCACGCTCGATTATCCCGAAACGCTAAAGGAGGCGGTTGATACCGTGTTGGTCCCATGAAAAAACTACTCCCGCTTTTTGCCTTGGTTGCGCTCTCGCCGGCATATGCCGCGACCCCCGAAGAAACCGCGCGGGAGGTACTGGCAAAGTCCCCGATCATCGACGGACATAATGATACGCCGCACCAGATTGCGGAACTGTTCGATCGGGATTTCTCGAAATTCAATCTCTCGGCGCTGCCTGCCGATGTTCTTGCCAAAACGCATACCGATATCCGCAATGCGCGCGCCGGTTTCCTCGGCGGTCAATTTTGGTCAGTATATGTTGATGCCGCACTGCCAAAGCATGAGGCGGTAACACGCACCATCGCTCAGATTGACGTCGTGCGGCAGATGATCGCGCGCTATCCGGAGAACTTTGCTTATGCATCGACCGCCGCTGAGGTGGAGCGCGCGATGAAGGCAGGCAAGATCGCGTCGATGATTGGCATGGAAGGTGGGCATTCCATCGGCGACTCGCTTGAGATCCTGCGCCAAACTTATGCGCTCGGCGCACGCTACATGACCATCACGCACAGCCTGACGACCGATTGGGCCGACAGCGCTACCGATGCGCCAAAGCATGACGGTCTTTCACCATTCGGTTTTGACGTGCTGGCGGAAATGAACCGGCTGGGGATGATTGCGGACATCAGCCATGTGTCAGAGGCAACGATGCATGACGTGTTGGATAAAACCACGGCGCCCGTGCTGTTCACGCACAGCAATGCCCGCGCCATCACACCGCATCCGCGTAACGTGCCGGACTCCGTGTTGAAGCGTTTGCCGCAAAATGGCGGCGTGGTCATGGTTACATTCGTCCCCGGATTCACCTCGCCCGAACGCCGCCAATGGGAGTTTGAACGGTCGGCTGTGGCAGGGCGTGCGAAAACCGAGTTTTCCGGCAACCCTGTCGGCGAGAAAGCCGCGGTAGACGCATGGATTGCGGCAAACCCACAGCCCAAAGCAACATTGGCCCAAGTCGCTGACCATATCGATCATATCCGCAAAGTGGCGGGCATTGACCATATCGGCATTGGTGGCGACTTTGGCGGTGTCGATGAACTGCCCGTGGGATTGGAAAACGTATCCACCTATCCCGCTTTGTTCGCGGAACTGGTACGTCGTGGTTATTCCAAAAGCGATCTCGCCAAAATCGCCCAAGGCAACGCCATACGCGTCATGCGCGGGGTCGAAAAGGCAGCAGGGAAATAGCTGCCGCGGCTTTGCGTGATAAAAAGTTACGCAAAACCTTCGGACAAATATCGCTCGGCTATTGCAGCGTGGAGGGCGGCTCCGCGGGCCATGACGCTGTCGTCTAGGACCATGCGGTTGGAATGCAGGCCGCAGCAGGACCGCCAGTCGTCGCCCTCATGTGACGCGCCCAAGAAGAACATGGCGCCGGGCACCTTCTCAAGGACATAGGCGAAGTCTTCGGCGCCCATGATCGGCGTGTCGAGCGTCAGCCAGCTTTCTGCGCCAAACATATCCTCAACCACGGCTTTACCGAATTGAACCGCACGGTCGTCGCAGACGGTAACAGGGAAGCCTTGTTCGATATGGACCTCCGCGCTGCAACCATGCGCCGCGGCGATGCCGGGGGCGAGACGATGCAGTTCCTCCGCCACGCGCGCGCGTGACTGCGGCGACAGTGTCCGGATAGTGCCCAAAAGATGCGCGGTTTCCGGAATGATGTTGTTGGTCGTGCCCGCTGCGATTTTGGCAATGGTAATGACCGCCGGGTTAAATACGGAAATCTTGCGCGTTACCATCGTCTGAATGGCCGATACGATTTCGCAGGCAACAGGAATGGGATCAACCGCGTCATGCGGCATCGATGCGTGGCCGCCCGCGCCCTTGACGGTAATATTCAGGATGTCAGACGACGCCAGCAACGGTCCGCTTCGGCCGCTAAACACACCGCGCGGGGCGTTGGGCATGATGTGCAAGGCAAAGGCGGCATCAGGCAGCGGATCAATCAAGCCGTCGTCGAGCATATAGCGCGCGCCATGATGGCCTTCTTCACCGGGCTGGAACATGAATTGCACCGTGCCGGCCAGCTGGTCGCGCTTGGCGCATAGCATCTTGGCCGCACCAACAAGCATCGCGACATGGGTATCATGCCCGCACGCATGCATCGCGCCTTCGGTCAGCGAGCTATATTCAAGGCCTGTATCTTCATGGAGCGGCAACGCGTCCATATCGCCACGTAGAAGCACCGTACGGCCATTGGCAGGGCCTTTCAGCGTCGCGATGAGCCCCGTGGTCGATGGCCCTTCACGCAGCTCCAGCGGCAGGCCAGCAAGCGCGGCCTTTATCTTCACAAGTGTCTTGGGGTTTTGCAGGCCAAGCTCAGGCTCGGCATGAATGGCGCGGCGCAGCGCGATCAGGTCGGGAAGGATGTCTTCGGCGTCGTCGCGCCAGTCAGTGCTGATTAAGTCCATAGCTTAACTAGCACCACCCTGGCGCGGCCGACAACTGCCTTATTTTTCCAGACGTACCGTCACATATTGTGTGGCAGCACCGCGACGTTTGACGCCCAGCAAGATCGCACCACGACCGGCTGCTTGGGCTTCCTTGAGGGCGGCCGCGAGACCGGCTGCTGTGCTTATTGGTTTGTAGTTTGCCGATACGATGACATCGCCACGACGCAGACCAACCTGCGCACCCGTGCCGGTGCCCGGAACGTCAATAACGACACCCTTTGTATCAGTGGTCAAGCCAAGAGCGCGCGCGATTTCGGCATCCAGCGGAATAACGCTGATGCCCATAGCATCACGCACGACCTTTGAATCTGCCGTGTCGCTTTGCTTGTCGAAATCCTTGTTTTCTTCAGGATTGAAACTTTGCGCCAGCTTCTCTTCGGGAGGACGTGTGCCAACGGTTGCGGTCAGCTTCAGCGGCTTGCCTTCACGTAAGATATCCAGCGGAATGCGGGTGCCAGGTTTGATATTGGCGACGATGAACGACAGCGTGGCTTCAGGCGACACATCGCGGTCATTGACGCGCAGAACGATGTCGCCTTCTTTCAGGCCAGCCTTATCGGCGGCTTCGCCAGCAACAACGCGGGCGACAAATTCGCCGCGGTTCTTGTCCAGACCAAGCGCGTCGGCGGTATCCTCATCGACGGGCCGAATGCTGATCCCCAAATAGCCGCGTTCCGGACGGACGCCCTTTTTCAGGGACTCCACAACAGGAATGGCTTCTTCTGCAGGAATGGCAAATCCGACACCGATATTTGCGCCGACTGGCGAGATCAGGCGGTTGTTGATGCCAACGACTTCGCCCTTGAGATTGAACAACGGACCACCCGAGTTGCCGGGGTTAATCGCGGTATCAGTTTGAATGAAGCGGTCATAGGCACCACCGGCGCCAATATTGCGCTGAAGCGCGGAGATGATGCCCGCGGTCACGGTGTTGCCAAGGCCAAGCGGGTTACCGATTGCAATGACCCAGTCACCCACACGGCTTTTCTTCGAATCTGCCATTTTGACAAACGGCAAATCGGTCGCACGGATTTTGAGCAACGCGATGTCTGACTGTGGATCACGGCCGACGATTTCGGCCTGATATTCTTTGCCGTCAAACAAGGTGACGGTCACGCGGTCAACGGCGTCGCCCGATGGACCACCCGCGACGACATGGTTGTTGGTCACAATGTAGCCATCGCTCGAGATCAAAAAGCCTGAGCCACCGCTCGCTTGGTCCTGCGTTACGGGCCGGCGTTCGCCGGTGAGCGGGTTAAAGCTGGTCGCGACTTGCACCTTTTGACGCGTGGCGATGTTGACCACCGCTGGCTGCAACTGTGCGGCCAAGTCTGCAAAGCTTGACGGTGCGCCGCCGGGCGCGAGGTTAACTTGTTCCGAAACAGCAAGGCCGGTTTGCGCGGTCACGGGATTGTTGTTGACCAAAGCTACGGCGGCACCTGTCATCAAAAGCGCGGTGGTAACTGCATAAGCGTAACGCACGGATATCATTCCTCTCGTATATTCAATTGGGCAGCAGGCCCGAAAGTCAGCCATTCGATGGCGTGGTAAAGCTTAACGCCAATTGAATGGATGCCATCCAATTGGTCAAAGTCATCCGTCGTTCGACTAACGCCCGGTACGGAATTTCTCAAGATAAGCATTCTGCGGCGACAAGATGATGTTGCTTGATCCTTCGCCATTCTGGAATGTCTGGCGATAGCTCTGCATGGCGCGGTAGAAGTCGTAGAAACCCGGATCCTTGCCATAGCTTATGGCGTAGATGCGTGCGGCTTCGGCTTCGGCATCAGCACGGATAATCTGTGCTTCTTTCTGGCCCTCGGCATCAATGGCAATCGCTTCCTGATTACGCGCGCTGCGCATCCGGTTATAGGCCGACTGCAGCGTTGCTGCGGGCAAATCGGCGCGCTTAATGCGGACATCAATGACTTCTGCGCCATATTTCTTGGCTTCACGGTTCAACGCCGTCTGGATATTCTCCATAACTTCGCCGCGCTCGGCGCTGAGCAACGCCGCAAAGGTGCGCTTGCCCAATTCGTTGCGAAGCGATGATCCCAAGATTGTCTTCAACTGGTCACGCAGGCGATCTTCGGTACGGATGGTCCGATACATGACATCGGGTTGCGTGACACGAAACCGGGCAAAAGCATCAACTTGCAGCCGCAGCTGGTCCGTGGAAAGCACTTCCTGCTGATCCATTTCGACGCTCAACACGCGCTTGTCGACAATCTGGATTTGTTCAACAAAAGGTATACGGAAGGTGAGGCCCGCGCGCGTTTCGCCAAATTGTTCGTTCGCACGATATTTGTTCACAACGCGGTCAACCTTGCCGTAGCTGCTGATAATCGCTTGTTGCGTCTCAGGGACGATGGTGACCGACATACTCAACAAAATGAGCGTACCGATCCCAATCAATGCCAGATAAATCGGGTTTCTGATGATATTCGTCATCATTGCTTTTTTCCTGTCACAACAACGGGTTCAGCCTTTTGCGCGGCCTTTTTCTGAAATTCAGGGAGCGGGAGGTACGGCGTCACGCCGCCGGTTTCGACAATCGTCTTGTCGACCTTGCCCAGCACTTGCTCCATCGTTTCGTAATATAGCCGCCTTTTGGTGACTTCGGGCGCTTCCTTATACTGCACGTAAATCTTGTCGAACTCGGCAGTTTCACCCAGAGCCAACTCGGTAACGCGGCTGGCATACGCGCGCGCATCGTTCAGATAGCTCTCGCGGCGTTGTTGCGCCGCGTTTACTTCGCGGAATGCGTCATTCACTTCCGCCGGAGGGTCTGACTGACGGATTGAAATGCTCTGCACCAACACACCGGCGCGATATTCGTCCAATATCTGCTGCATGCGGCGGCGCACTTCCAATTCGATTGCGCCACGACCCGGGCCAATGGCTTGGGTCAGATCAAAATTGGCAACGGCGGCACGCATGGCGCTTTCCGCGACTTCCTTGACCGTGCCTTCAGGGCTGTCGAGTTGAAACAGATACAGCGACGGCTTCTTGATCGACCAGCGGACGTCATAGGCCATATCGATGATACTCTGGTCTTTGGTCAGGACCAGATTTTCGCTGCTTGCCTTCGGCGAACCGATTGAGGTCGTCTGGATCTGCTTGGTATCGATTTTGGTGATATTCTCGATGGGCGAGGGCAGCGTAAAGCGAATGCCAGGCTGCACTGTGCGGGCATATTTGCCAAGCTGGGTTACAACGCCTTCTTGTTCAGGGCCAATCCGGTGAACCGTTGACCAAGCCAGCCAGAGCACCAGAAAGCCACCGACGATAAGCGGCCACCAGCTTTTGCCATCGGGCCGTTGCGGAATGCCACCAAAGCCACCGCCTTTGCGGCGCAGCAATTCTTCCAGTGACGGGCCACGGGTGCGCGATTGTTTCGCCGCGCCTTCCGGTGTCGGGTCCCACGGATTAACCGGATCAGGCTTTGATCGGCCGCCTTTTTCATTTGCATTACCGGATGTACCGGTGTCGTGGGAATCGTCTGAATCCCACGGTCCTTTGCCTTCTACCGCCAAAATATGTGACCCCTGTTCGTCAATTTTTTTGCTCATAAAGTCTATGTAGTAGCGGTTTTTCAGAAAAACAGTGTCAATCCCGCAATTCTGAATCTATTCGGCATGATATGCCAAATATTGAAGATTTTTCTCATATAATTTCTGCCGTTGCCGGCGCACGCGCAAGCGGTTTGAAAATCGCCGATGGCGCAGTTTCGCTTATGCTCGATGTGTCGGGATTAAACGCGGATGCGCGCACGCAAATGGAGGCCGATGTTCGCAGCGCCGTTGAACGCGCAGGGGCGACCTCGGTTCGGATCATGTTGACGGCGGAGCGGATTACGCCGCGCTTGATCGCTGTGGCCAGCGGCAAAGGTGGCGTGGGTAAATCAACGCTGTCGACGAACCTTGCCATCGCCATGGCGCGGGCCGGCCGATCGGTCGGGCTTGTCGATGCCGATATCTACGGCCCATCGCAACCACGGTTGATGGGTGTTGAGGGCGTGAAGCCAGAAGCCGAAGGCAAGAATATGATACCCGTAATGGGCGCTGGTGGCGTGCCTTTCCTGTCGATGGGCCAGTTGGTCAATCCGGGCCAGGCCATTGCGTGGCGTGGCCCGATGGCGGGCAATGCCCTGTCGCAGCTTGTCGATGCCAAATGGGGAGATGTGCGCGACATCGTGGTCGATATGCCGCCGGGCACCGGTGACATCCAATTGTCGATGATCCAAAAACACAAGCCGGTCGGTGCCGTTATCATTTCCACGCCGCAGGATTTGGCGTTGATTGACGCTACCCGCGCCATCAGCTTTTTTGACACCGCGAAAGTCCCGATCATTGGGCTCGTTGAAAATATGGCAGGCTATCTCTGTCCGCATTGCGGCGAAATGAGTGATCCTTTTGGTTCCGGCGGAGCGGAAGCCGCGGCAAAGGAACTGGGCATTCCGTTCTTGGGTCGCATTCCGCTCGATATCAAAATCCGCATGGCAAGCGATGCGGGCAATCCGCCGGCACTGGATGAAGGCCCCATTAGCGATGCGTATGCGGCGATTGCCCGGCAAGTGTCCGCATGGATGGATGCGCCACAGGCCGCGCCTGCATGACAGAAGACGCAGGGGCAAGCGAAGGCATTAGCCGCCGAAAGCTGCTCATTGGCGGCGGCGCTGGCGTCGGTTTGCTTGTGGCTTGGGGCCTGTGGCCGCGCCGCTATACGCCCAATTTACGGACAGTAGAGGGCGAGCATCTTTTCGGACCGTGGCTTAAAATAGCCGAGGACGGCAAAATCGTCGTCGGCGTTCCACAAAGCGAGTCTGGCCAAGGCGTGTATACGGCATTGGCACAGATCGTCGCCGGAGAGCTTGGCGCTGACTGGCGATCGGTGGCAGTCCAGCCAGTGCCGCCAAGTCCGATATTCGCAAACACATTATTGGCGCGTGAGTGGGCCCCGGCATTCATGCCCGAAAACCTCTCGCTCAACGCAGATGGCGGTCCCGTTGCCAGCAGCATTAACGAACTTGCGAGACGCGACGTCTTTGTGGTGACCGGCGGATCATCCTCCATAAGGCAGTTTGAACAGCCATGCCGTGAAGCTGGCGCAGCGGCCCGGGCGGTCTTGTGTCAGGCCGCGGCAGCGCGCTGGGACATTTCGTGGGAACAGTGCCAAACGGACCGCGGCTTTGTGGTCTTTGGAAAGAAACGCCTCGCATTCGCTGATCTTGTCATTGAAGCATCAGAGCTTGCGCCGCCATCGCCGATCCCGCTGAATTCATCGCCGCGCAACCGCCTTTCGGGCCGTGACGCGCCGCGGCTCGATCTGTCTGCCAAGGTCGATGGCAGCGCAAGCTTTGCGGGCGACATTCGTTTGCCCGATATGCTTTACGCGTCGGTCCGGGGCGGTCCTGCGGGCGACACCAGGCTGAAATCGGTCAACACAAAAGCGGCGCTGAAAATGCGCGGCGTGGTGCAAGTTGTGCGCACCAAAAGCTGGGTTGCCGCGGTGGCAAGCAACTGGTGGGCAGCGAACACCGCGCTCGATGCAATGAAGCCCGTCTTCGCGACAAAAGGCGGCCTGGCGGACAGCCAGAAAATCGGCCAGTCGCTGAACGACGCTATCGCCAAAGGCCCCGGCTTCCGTGCCTTCAAATCAGGCGACGTTGACGCGGCAATGGCGCCGGAGACGGCAACGCGCATTTTTAAAGCCGACTATTCGGTGGGTGCGGCGGTGCACGCCCCTATTGAAACACGTTCAGCGACGGCGGATTATCGCAATGGTCGTCTGCAATTATGGATCGCATCACAAGCGCCACAGGCCGCGCGCGTTGCTGCAGCAAATGCCATTGGCATCGATGTAAATGATGTCGTTCTCTACCCCGTCATGGCGGGCGGAAGTTTTGACCGCAATTTTGACAATGTGATCGCCGCGCAAGTTGCGGTCATTGCCAAGGAAGTGGGACGACCGGTGCAACTGGTCTGGTCGCGCCCCGAAGACTTCCTGCGGGATCATGTTCGCACACCGGCGCTGGGCCGTTTATCCGCCGCGATAAATGCCGAAGGCGCAGTGACCGCCATGAGCGTGCGGGTGGCGGCAGCATCCAGCATGCGTGAGCTTGCGAACCGTATCGATGGGCAAAGCGCCGACGCAGCGCGCAAGGCGTCTGCAGGCGAATTTGACGCGCTGGCGGTGCACGGTGCGGAGATACCATATGCCATTCCCAATCTGACGATTGACCATTTCCCCGTGCGCATGCCGGTACCAACCGGGCCGTGGCGGAGCCTTGCCAACAGCTACAACTGCTTCTTCGTCGAAGGTTTCATCGACGAGCTTGCCCAAAAAGCTGGCGTCGAGCCTTTGTCGTTTCGCATGCAAATGCTTGTCGGCCAAACGCGGCTTGCCCGATGCCTTACGGGCGTCGCCAACATGGCGGGATGGGACGGGGGCGGCTCGGGCAGCGGACGCGGCATTGCTTGCCACAGCATGCGCGGCAGCCACATTGCCGTTATCGTGACGGCGCGTACCAGCGAAACCGGCGTGCGTGTCGACCGTATTCATGCGATGGCGGATTGCGGGCGGCTCATTAATCCCGACCTCGCGCGCCAGCAGATTGAGGGCGGCATTGTGTTTGGATTGGCGCAAGCATTGGGTTCAACAACTGAATATCAGAACGGCATGCCAACTGCCCGCCGTCTGCGCGATGTGGACTTGCCGAAATTGGCCGATGTGCCGGAAATCACCGTTGAATTTGCGCGCAGCGATGCGGCGCCGGGCGGTGTAACAGAACTCGGGGTGCCACCAGTCGCCCCCGCACTTGCAAACGCATTATTCTCTGCAGCGGGAATACGTTTGCGTGAACTTCCATTGCTGTCCCGGGGACTATGATGACATTACCAATTGACCACCCACCCGTAGCGACGCCCAAAGTTGGCGTCCTGTTGGTGAATCTGGGCACGCCAGACGCACCGACGACGTCAGCGGTGAAGCGCTATTTGAAACAGTTTTTGTCGGATCGACGCGTTGTCGAAATTCCGCCTTTGCTGTGGCAGCCGATTTTGCGCGGCATCATTTTGAACACCCGTCCGCAAAAATCGGCGAAGGCATATGCCAAAGTTTGGACGGAAAAAGGATCGCCGCTCGCCTTTTTTACAGCCGGACAGGCGGAAGCTTTGCAGGCGCGCATGGAAGGGATCGCCGATGTGCGGTACGCCATGCGTTATGGCAATCCGTCCGTCGCTGACCAACTTGCCGCGATGAAAGCGGCGGGGTGCAACCGGATTTTTATTGCGCCATTATACCCGCAATATTCGGGGGCGACGACGGGTACTGTGCTTGATGAGGCATATGCTACGCTGACCGCTATGCGATGGCATCCGGCGATCCGGACGCTACCCGCTTATCATGATGATGCACGCTATATCGGCGCGTTGAAGTCGTCGATTGAAGCGTCGCTTGCGAAGTTGGATTTCGTACCCGACGCGCTTGTGATCAGTTTCCACGGAATGCCGGAACGGACGCTCCATTTGGGTGACCCTTATCATTGCCACTGCCAAAAGACCGCACGGCTTCTGTCGGAAGCCATGGGTCGCGCGCTTATTGTCAGTTTTCAATCCCGCTTTGGGCGGGCAAAATGGCTTGAACCCGCCACGGATAACACGCTGATGAAGCTTGCGCGCGAAGGGACGAAGAAAGTCGCGATTTTTGCGCCGGGCTTTTCGGTCGATTGCCTCGAAACGCTCGAAGAGCTGGCGATGCAGGGGCATGAGCAGTTCGAAGAAGCAGGCGGCACGCATTATGCCTATCTGCCGTGCTTGAACGACAGCGATGTCGGCATGGATATGCTTGAACAGATTATCGCGCAGGAACTCGCTGGCTGGATCTAATCGTTGGCACAGCGTGGCTGCGGCTTTTTTGTGCTAACGTTTACGGCAACTTGCACTTGCGCCCTTGTGCATTAATCATGGCGGAAATGGCGATGAGGAGAGCAATGCATGTCACGAATTGCGGTGGTTACGGGCGGCACCAGAGGTATTGGCGAAGCGATCTGTTTGAAGCTTCAGGAAAAAGGCCGGATGGTCATCGCCAACTATGGCGGCAATGACGCGGCCGCCAAGGCATTTTCCGAGCGTACCGGCATTGCGGTGCGGAAGTGGGACGTTGGCGATCACCAAAGCTGTCTAGCCGCCTGCGCCGCGATTGAGGCGGAGTTCGGGCCGATCGACATCATGGTCAACAACGCGGGCATCACCCGCGATGCTACGATGATGAAGATGACCTTTGAACAATGGGACGAAGTTATCCGTGTCGACCTGACCGGCTGTTTCAACATGGCCAAGGCGGTATTTGCGGGCATGCGCGAACGCAAATGGGGCCGCATCGTCAATATTGGCTCGGTCAACGGTCAGGGCGGCCAAATCGGGCAGGTGAATTACGCGGCCGCGAAATCAGGCATCCATGGTTTTACCAAATCGCTTGCTGCTGAAGGTGCGCGTTATGGCGTGACCGCCAATGCGATCGCGCCGGGCTATATCGGCACCGAAATGCTCTCGACCATCCCAGAAAATGTGATGGAAAAGATTGTCGCACAAATCCCCGTGGGCCGATTGGGTCAACCCGACGAAATCGCGCGCGGCGTCGAATTTTTGACGAGCGACAATGCAGGCTTCATCACCGGTTCGACTTTGTCGATCAACGGTGGTCAGCACATGTATTGATGGTCGTCGGCGGGTGAGCGACATTTATCATCCGCCCGTAAAGCGCAGCATGACGGTGGCGGGGCATCAAACCTCCATCAGTCTGGAACCGCTTTTCTGGGACGCGTTGAAACGGGTTGCCGAGCAGAGGGATTTGCCCGTCAATGCGTTGGTCGCGCAAATCGATGTGGAGCGTCTGGAATCAGGCACGCCGTGTGGGTTGGCGAGTGCGATTCGATTGTGGGTGATGGCGAACGCATAAAGGGTTCCGTCGCATCGACCTGTCCGGTCGGTTAAAGCCCCGCTTCGACGGCTATGCGGACGGCATCTGCCGCATTCGACGTCGACAGTTTCTTGAACATCAGCATGCGGTGCATTTGAACCGTTTTTTCGCTTAAGGACAATCGATAGGCAATCTGCTTTGTCCGGAAACCGCGGGCCATCTGCTGCAAAATCTCCCGCTGGCGGGGCGAAAGCCGGTCGACGATCTGTGCAGCCTGTTGTTGCCGCACCAGCCCAATGCTCTCCTCTTCGGGTAGAACTTCGATCTGGGACCCGACGAACAGCTCAAGATTCCCATCATTGTCGAACAATGGCGCGATCATCACCGCGTTGCGAAAGGGGGTGCCGTCTTTCCGGTAATTGATAAGCTCAGCCAGTGCAGGGTGCTTCCCATATACTGCGGAACGCAGTTTTTCGGTTTGGCCATTTTCGGTGTCCGGACCGCGCAAAAAGCGGCAGTTGCGACCGATAACTTCGTCTTCTGCATAGCCGGTCAGTGCACAAAAAGCCGCATTCACCGCAATCAGGGGATTGTCTGCCTTCGTGGGGTCGCTGACGACGGTTGCGATGGGGCTAAAGCGGATCGAATCCAAAACTGGATGACGCGTGGCTCGGCTTGGCTTCGGATTCAAATTCGTTTTCACTACGATGGGAGATGCCGCAAAAATATCAACGTGGCAACTGTTCCTTCAATGCGAAGTTCCGATTCGAATGGCGCTGTTTAGTCTGAGCCCACCCGCTCAACATCGGCACCGATCAGCTGAAGCTTTTCTTCTAGCCGCTCATAGCCCCTGTCGAGGTGGTACAGCCGGCTCACATGCGTTTCGCCCTCTGCCACTAGGCCAGCGATCACGAGGCTCATAGAGGCTCTCAAATCGGTTGCCATAACAGGCGCGCCCGTCATTTTCTTCACGCCGTGGACAATGGCCGTACGGCCCTTGGTTTCGATATGCGCGCCCATACGGTTGAGTTCGGGCACGTGCATGTACCGGTTCTCGAAAATCGTTTCGGTCAGAACACTTGCGCCATCTGCAACGCACAGCATGGCCATAAACTGCGCCTGCATATCGGTTGCAAAGCCGGGATATGGCGCGGTTGAAATCGTCAGCGGCTTTAATTTGCCATCGGAAGCGACGCGGATCCCGCCTGCCGTTTCTTCAACGGTGACGCCTGATTGGCGCAGCGCATCCAGCGTTGCATCCATTTCGCTCGCTTTTGCGCCGACAAGTTCAATATCGCCGCCGGTAATGGCTGCGGCGCAGGCATAGCTGCCAGCTTCGATTCGGTCGCTCATCACGCGGTATGTCGCGCCATGCAGACGGTCTTTGCCGTGAATGATGAGGTCGGAAGTACCGATGCCCTCAATCTGCGCGCCCATCGCGACAAGCAAGTTGCACAAATCGACGATTTCTGGCTCGCGCGCCGCATTGTGCAGAACACATGTGCCCTTCGCAAGGCTTGCCGCCATCAATGCATTTTCAGTCGCGCCCACGGACACCACGGGGAAGGTATAGGTCCCGCCGGGAATCCCTTTTTTGGCGACCGCCTTCACATATCCTGCGGCAACTTCAATTTCGACGCCAAAGGCTTCCAGCGCCTTCAGGTGAAGGTCGATTGGCCGGTTGCCAATGGCGCATCCGCCGGGCAACGACACGGTCGCCTCGCCCGCACGGGCAAGCATTGGGCCCAAAACCAGAATCGACGCGCGCATTTTGCGGACAAGATCATAGGGCGCGATGTTTGTGGTGATACGCGTCGCTTCGAGCGTCATCACGCGGCCGAAATCTTCGGGACGCGATCCGGCAACCGTTGTGGAAATACCGAACTGGTTCATCAAATGTTGAAAACCGTCAATGTCGGCCAAGCGCGGCAAATTGCGCAAGGTCAGCGGCTCGTCGGTCAGCAACGCGCAGGGTATCAGCGTCAATGCGCTGTTCTTCGCACCTGAAATGGGGATCTTCCCCTTGAGCGTATTGCCGCCGCGTACGATTATCTTATCCATCGCAGCGTATTTAGCGGGAATCGATTGCGGCGCAACTTAGGAATTGGAAGTCACAACGTCGTGAGCGCAATCTCAAGCTGACCAAGTCGTTCTTTGCCCCAATATATCTCGTCGCCGACAAAGAATGTCGGGACGCCAAATGCCCCGCGTTTGGCGGCATCTTCGGTATTCGCGATCAATTCCGCTTTCACAGACGGATCCTCGGCCTTTGCAAGCAATGCGGCACTGTCGAGGCCAGCTGCGTCTAGAACCGTCGCGACAATCTGTGCATCGCCCATGTCCGCGCCGTCTTCCCACATCGCCGCCATCACTGCGTTCACATAAGGCGCAAAGGAGCCGAGATGTTGGGCGGCAATCGCGCCACGCATCAGCTGCAGCGAATTGATGGGAAAGCGCGGGTTCATTTTGAACGGCAGCGCATGCGCTTTGACGAAACGGTCGAATTCCAGCATCTCATAATTGCGTTTTGCAGGCGTCTCCGCATAGCGCATAAGCGGCGCTTGGTTGTTCGTAAGTTTGAACAATCCCCCCAGCGAGATGGGGATATAGACCGCTTCAGCGCCCGTACGCGCGCAGATATCGGGCAGCATCTTGTGGGCGAGATAGCTGTTGGGGCCGCCGAAATCGAAAAGAAATTGGAAGCTTTTGGTCATCAAAAATTCTCCGTCCATGGCCGTAAATCCATCTCATGCGTCCACGCGCTTCGGTGTTGCTTGTGCAATGCCACATATTGCAGTGCAATCGCATCGGGCGACAACACACCGTCGGCCGCCTTGGCCGCTTCGAAATCGGGGTGAATGCCCCTGATAAAAGCTGTGTCGATGCCGCCATCAATGATGACATGCGCCACGTGAATATTCTTCGGCCCAAGTTCGCGCGCCATTGATTGCGCCAGCATGCGCAGCGCGCCTTTTGCGCCGGAAAAGGCTGAAAAGCCGCTTCCGCCGCGGATGCTTGCGGTCGCGCCGGTGAAAATGATTGTTCCCGACTGGCGCTCGACCATCCGTCGTGCCGCCTCACGTCCCATGAGGAAACCCGCAAAGGCCGCCATTTCCCAGACCTTGCGGTAAACCTGTGCGGTCATATCCAGAATTGAGAAGTTCACATTGGCCCCGATGTTGAACACGGCGACCTCAATTGGGCCCACATCGCGTTCAATCGCGTCGACCATTGCCACGACTTCTTCCTCAATGCGCGCGTCTGCGGGATAGGCGCGGGCAGCATAGCCCTCCGCATGAATGGATTTTACCAACGCTTCCAGCTGGTCCGCATTGCGGGCGCGTCGGTTGACACAAGCGGTGTAACCTTCGCGGGCAAAAGCCTTTGCAATCGCGCCGCCCGTTGCGTCACCTGCGCCAACGATCAATGCTGCTGCCATATTATTTCTCCTTGCATGATTGGATGGCTTGCCAGCCCGGAATTTGCAACCGATAGTCGGCCGATAAAGTCTTGGGAGAGAGAATAATGCGTTTGAAATATGGCCTGCTGTGCGCATTTGCACCGTTGCTATTGGCTGCGACCCCAGCGCAAACGACGGACGTCATCCTAACGGGCGGGTCGATACTCACCATGGCTGGCGATCAGCCCGAGTTTGTTGAGGCCATATTGCTGCGCAACGGCAAAATCGCCGCTCTTGGCACGCTCGCCTCGGTCAAAAAAGCTGCGGACAAAAAGGTTGAATTGCTGGACCTGAAAGGGCGCACCGTTCTGCCCGGCTTCATCGATGCGCACGGGCATATGGGCTATGTTGGGCAGAATGCCGCGATGGCGCAATTGCAACCACCGCCCGTTGGGACCGTTACATCGATCGCAGAGTTGCAGGACGCGCTGCGCCGATATCCACGCCCCGATGGCATGCCGCTGATTATCGGCAATGGCTATGACGACTCGCAACTGGCCGAGCGGCGCCATCCGACACTGGCGGATCTGGATGCGGTTTCCAGTACCGTGCCGATTTTGGTTCTGCATGTCAGCGGGCATTTTGCAGCGATGAATTCGGCGATGCTCAAGCTGGTTGGCTATACGCCAGAAACGCCCGATCCAATGGGCGGGGTGATCCGGCGTGAGGCCGATGGCAAAACCCCCAATGGCGTGCTGGAGGAAACGGCGCTGTATCCCGTGATGAAAGTGCTGACACCGCCCAGTATGGATGCCAGCATTGCGCCGCTGGTGACGGGTGCCAAAATCTATGCCGCCAACGGTATCACCACCGGGCAGGACGGACGGATCATGCCGGAAAGCTGGGCAGCGATGGAGGAAGCGGACAAGCGCGGGCTATTCCCGATTGACGTCGTGGCGCTGACATCTTTTGAACGTGACTGGTCCCCGGCGGTACGTGCGCGGATTGGCAAGCCTTATCCAGCGGGCGGGCATTTGCGCATTGGCGGCATTAAACTGACGCTCGATGGTTCGCCGCAGGGACGTACGGCGTGGTTGAAAGACCCGGTACCCATCCCGCCACATGGCCAGAAAGAAGGCTATGCCGGTTATCCGGCGATTGATCTGAAATTGTTCAACGCCAAACTGGCGGATGCCGCACAAAATGGCTGGCAGGTTTTTGTCCATGTCAACGGCGATGCCGCGGCGCAGGCCTTGATCGACGGGGTCCGGGATAATGGTCTGGCGGGCAAGCGCACCATCGCCATCCATAATCAAGTCGTCCAACTGGATCAGCTAAAAGATATGAAGGCGCTGGATATCCAGCCCAGCTTTTTTGCCAACCATACCTATTATTGGGGCGACTGGCACCGCGACGTAGCGCTTGGGCCCAAGCGCGCCGATTTTATCTCGCCACAGGCAACGGGATGGGCACTGGGGCTGCGCCCGACGGCGCATAATGATTCCCCGGTTGTGCCGCCCGACATGATGCGGCTGGTCTGGTCATCGGTGAACAGGCTGACGCAGAGCGGCGACATATTGGGACCAATGGAGCGGATATCGCCCTATCGCGCATTGCAACAAGTGACGATCAATGCCGCATGGCAAATCGGAGAGGACGGGAACAAAGGCAGCCTAGTGGCGGGTAAGCGCGCGGATCTTGTTGTTCTAGACGGAAACCCGCTGACCGTGGACGCGGCCAAAATATACAGCATCAAAGTGGTCGCGACGATTAAGGATGGCAAAACAATATATGGGTCGTTGGGTTCGCCGCGCGAACCATAGGTCCTGACCCTAGTCTTTTTCCAACGTACATTGCAGCGGGTGCTGATTTTTTTGGGCGAAGTCCATGACCTGAGTCACTTTGGTTTCAGCAACTTCATAGGTGAAGATGCCGCACACGCCGACGCCCTTTTGATGGACATGTAGCATCACGCGGGTGGCCTGATCTGTGTCCATCTGAAAAAATGCCTTCAGCACATGAACGACGAACTCCATCGGCGTATAATCGTCGTTGAGCAGCAGGACTTTATACAGGCTGGGCTTTTGCGTCTTTGGCCGTGTGCGCGTGGCAAGGCCGACGCCGGGTGTGCCCCCTGATTTGTCGTCGTCATCATGTGCCATGTGGATATGCATCACTCTAAAATAGGTCAGGGTAGGGTGCCTGTGCAACCCCTGTTCAATATCAATTTCCATCGGCTAAAAAGAAACCGCCCTTTCCGCAGGGGAAAGGACGGCTCTTTTATGATTGCGCTAGCGTGTCTCGGTTGCCCACCACCATAAGGAGGAGAGAGAGAAGGCAGCGGACGCGAAATGCACCAGCGCAATAACCTCGGAAAACTTATGCAGCTTTCTTGAAAAGCTCAGTCGTTGCCGCGATGCGGTTCGAAATCGGCTGGAACATTTCGTTTACCAGCTTGACCATCGCTTCGGTGTTCTTCGAACCCTGCGCTACTGCAGTGTCAAAGCCCTTGCGTGCAAGTTCACCCTGCAGCTTCACGAAATCGGTTGGCGATTTGACGGCAGTCAATTCTTTCACCGCAACCTGAGCGTCTTCGAAATTCTTCTTGGCGAATTCGATGTTGGTCTTGCCCATTTCCTGAGCGCCCTTGGCAACGATCTTGCCAGCTTCAACGATCGCTTCGACGTTCGCTTTGTTGAATTCAACGGCATCAGCCGCGAACTTCTTGCCTTTTTCAGTCGCTTCGCTTGCCTTTTCACGCACGTCAGCGAAAAACTCCGTCGCCTTTTCAGCGGTGGCTTTTACAGTGTCAGTCATATTCGTCACTCCTTGAGCAATCGGTTCAGATCCAACAGACACGGCTTTCTTGGCCGGTAAAGCAGCAGGTTTCGCAACCTTCTTCTTTGCAACGGTGCTTGGAGTAGCTTTCGCAGGCGCAGCGTTCGACGCCGTTGGTTCAACGGTTTCAGTCGAAGGCGTAGCTGCTAATTTGCGTACCATGGCGTGCACCATTTCTGTTGTGTTGCAGTGCACAATAAAGATTCGTGCACGCACTGTCAACAAAAATGTTGCACTGCACAATAAATTGAATTGGCGCGTTAATCCGCCAATGTCAGGCGTTCAAAACGCTCATAATGATGGTCAGCCGAACCAAATTGGCTTTCAATCATGGTAGCGCGCTTGAAGAAATGACCGATGGCCAGTTCCTGCGTGATGCCAATACCGCCATGCGTTTGAATGGCACTTTGGCCCACGAACTTCGCTGCGCGCGAAACCTTCGCCTTGCATGCCGATACCGCAGCCATACGTTCTGCCGCTGGCAAATCGAGCTTCAAGGTAGCCATTGTGGTCATGGATTTTGACTGTTCAACTTCCATGAACATATCGACCATGCGGTGCTGCAATACTTGGAAGCGCGAAATGGGCTGGCCAAATTGGTTACGCTGCCGCGCATATTCGAGCGTGCCCGAATGCAGCTTGGCAGTGACACCGCAGGCTTCTGCACAGACGGCAACCGTTGCTTCGTCAACAATGCGCTCGATTAGCGGAAGGCCAGCGCCCTCATCACCCAACAACGCGTCGCCGGGGATAGCAACATTTTCAAAATAGACTTCAGAAGCTTGGAAGCCGTCAACGGTGGGATAGTCGCGGCGCACGATACCAGCGGTATTTGCGTCAATCAGGAACAACGATACGCCATTGGCTTCGCTGCCTGAACCGCCGGTGCGGGCGGTGACCAGCAAATGCGTTGCCCAAGGGGCGGCGTAAACCACGCCCTTATGGCCGTTCAGCACATAGCCTGCGCCGTCTTTCTTCGCTGTCGTGCGAATGTTCGCAAGATTATAGCGACCCTGCGGCTCCGCGTAGGCAAATGCGATGATGACGTTGCCGCCAATGATTTCTGGAATGACGGCATCGGCAATCGCGCCGCCAACAGCCTTCAACGCACCACCGCCAAGAACGACGGTCTGCAGATAAGGTTCGATCGCAATGACCTTACCCAATTCTTCCATGATCAAAGCATTTTCGAGGTGGCCGCCGCCAAGTCCGCCATGTTCTTCGCTAAATGATGCGCCGAGCATGCCGAGATCTTGCGCCAGTGCCTTCCAGATGCCGGGGTCACGCCCGCTGCCGCTGGAGATCATCTTGTTGCGGCTGTCAAAGTCATATGTGTCCGCCAGAAAGCGGCTCAGGGTTTCGCGGATCATGTCCTGCGTTTCGGTGTAGCTGAAATCCATTATAATTATCCTGTCCAGTGGTCCGTCATGCTGAACTTGTTTCAGCATCTTAATGTCAACGTTGCGCATTAAGACCCTGAAACGCGTTCAGGGTGACGGCAAAATGTTAGATTAAATACCCAGCACCATCTTGGCGATGATGTTGCGCTGGATCTCGTTGGAGCCACCGTAAATCGTCGTCTTGCGGGTGTTGAAATAGGTCGGAGCAGCGCGATGCGCGTAATCCGGACCAATTGGATGTTCGTTGTCGCCTTCGCCAAATCCGCGGAAATAGGGCGCGCCATAATGGCCGACTGCTTCCAGAGCGAGTTCGGTAATCCGCTGCTGGATTTCAGAGCCCTTGATTTTCAACAGGCTGGATTCAGGGCCGGGGCCCTTGCCTGCCGCTTCGCCCGCAAGGCTACGCAGTTCGGTGAATTCCAACGCGGTCAGGTCGATTTCAAGTTCCGAAATCTTACGCTTGAAAAATGGGTTGGCGATCAATGGAAGGTCACCGTCCTGCTCTGTGCGTGCAATCGCTTTGATCTTTTCAACGCCACGCTTCGAACGGGCAACTGCGGCAATGCCGGTACGCTCATGCGCCAGCAAGAACTTGGCGCAAGTCCAGCCTTTGTTTTCTTCATAGACGCGGTTTTCAACGGGTACGCGGACGTCTTCCAACCACACTTCGTTGACTTCATGCTCGCCGCCCAAAGTGATGATTGGGCGAACGGTTACGCCGGGCGTCTTCATGTCGATGAGAAGGAAGCTAATGCCTTCCTGCGCCTTGGCATCGGAATCGGTACGGACGAGGAAGAAACCCCAGTCAGCATGTTGCGCCATCGTGGTCCATGTCTTTTGGCCGTTCACAACATAATGGTCGCCATCGCGGACCGCCTTTGTACGCAGCGAAGCAAGGTCAGAACCTGCGCCAGGTTCCGAATACCCTTGGCACCACCAATCGTCGCCGGACAAGATGCCGGGCAGGAAGCGGGCTTTTTGCTCTGGCGTGCCGAAGGTGTAGATGACGGGTCCGACCATCGATAGGCCAAATGGCATGGTGCCGACGCAATCCGCTGCGGCGAGTTCTTCGGACCAGATGAAGCGTTGCGTTGCGGTCCAGCCAGTGCCGCCATATTCGACAGGCCATGCTGGCGCGATCCAGCCTTTTTTCGCAAGAATGCGATGCCATGACAGAAAATCTTCTTTCGAAAGATCATGTCCTTCGTCTTGCACCGAACGGAGATTCTCGGGATAATTTTCGGCGATGAATGTGCGCACTTCCTTTTGGAAGGCGATTTCTTCGGGACTGAATTCCAATTGCATCACGATTCTCCTAAAAATAGCTGAATCAGAACTAGTGAACGTTTACGTAAACGTCAATTGAATCTCATCGCGCTTTTACATAGCTTCCCGGAGCGGATTCTAAGGCCTTCAATGCGCCTTGACCGGGTATGCGTGCACCCTGTGCAGGGACTTTATCGTCACCCTTGTCCAGCAGCCAAACAAGCCAATCGGGCCACCAGCTGCCCTTGGTTTCGGTGGCGCCGTCGATGAATTCTTCAAGCGAGCCTGCGGTGCCTTCGTTGGTCCAATATTGATATTTGTTTTGCGCCGGAGGGTTCACCACACCCGCAATATGTCCGCTGCCGGCCAACAGGAATTTGACAGGGCCGCTCAGGTGATCCTGAAGCTTCCAAACGCTTTCGGCAGGCGCGATATGGTCTTCACGTCCGGCCTGAATGTAGGAAGGTGTTTGCACGCGACGCAAATCAATCGGCGTACCCAGCGCAGATAGGCTGTCCGGTTCAACCAGACGGTTATCGCGATAGAGGTCCGCCAGATAGGCTTTGTGCCATTTTGCGGGAAGATTGGTGACATCGCCATTCCAGTGCAGCAGATCGAACGCGGGGTAATCTTCGCCCAGCAAATAATTTTTGACGACCGTCGACCAGATCAGATCCTTGCCGCGCAGCATGTTGAACGTCAGCGCAAGGAAGCGACCGTCCAAATAGCCATGCGGGGCGCTCAACATTTCGACCATTGCGATCTGGTTGTCGTCGATGAAATTCAGCAATTCGCCGCCCGTGCTGAAATCGACTTGCGCGGTAAAGAATGTCGCGCTTCGCACTTTGTCGGCACCGCCTGTTGCGGCGAGCACGGCAAGCGTCGCTGCCAAGGTCGTTCCTGCAACACAATATCCTATCGCATGCACATCTGGCACGCCAAGGCCGTCGCGAACCGTATCGATCGCATCTATCTGCGCCGCGATATAATCGTCCCAGATGATGTCCTTCATCGAACTGTCTGCAGATTTCCAGGACACGACAAAAACGGTGATGCCTTGGTCAACGCAATATTTGATGAAACTTTTTTCCGCTGTCAGATCGAGAATGTAGAAGCGGTTTATCCATGGCGGAAAAATAATCAGCGGCGTCGCCAACACGTCCGGGGTCGCTGGGTCATATTGGATCAGCTGATACAACGGCGTTTGATGGACGACTTTACCCGGCGTTGCCGCGATGTTTTCGCCCAGCTTAAAGGCATTAGAATCGCTGTGCGTCAGCTGACCGCGCTGCAAATCTGTCATCAGGTTCTGCATGCCCGCCATCAGGCTTGCGCCGTTGGTCTCCATCGCCCGTTGTAGTGCGACGGGGTTTGTGAAGGGCGAATTTGCGGGGCTCATCGCCTCGATCATGCTGCGCACGGCAAAGCCCATTTTGGCTTTGTCACTATCGGCGACGCCATCCAGTTGGTCAGCCGCGCCGAGCATATAGTCAGCCATCACCTGATATCCCTGACGCATCAGGTCGAAAACGGGGTGTTCCCATTCAGGTGCAGCAAAGCGGCGATCGGAGGGATCAATTTTGCTGCGACCGGCCTTGGCCAATGGCGCAAGTATCGTTCCCCACGCGTCCATCGCGGCGCGATATGCCTGCATTGGGTCAGCCGCAGAGGCTGCCGAACCCTCCAGCATTTTGGCGAATTGGTCGGGATCCATGAAGGGTGGGGATTTCGGTGAATCGGCCATATTCAATGCATAACAAATGTCAGAAAATTGTCGAAGATTGTTTTGTTGTGCGGCGCAGCATGGACATTAGGTAAAAAAGGGCGCAAAGGCGCGCAATAATGACGTTTGAAAATCTTCCCCCGCTTCTTGATGAAGCGCTCACCGCTCGTGGCTATACTGCTTTAACCCCTGTTCAATCTGCTGTCATGACAGCTGAGGCCGAAGGCCGCGACCTTGTCGTGTCGGCCCAGACTGGATCAGGCAAAACCGTTGCTTTTGGCTTGGCCATGGCACCGCAAATCCTTGATGGTGGACTGGTCAGCCTTGCGCGCGAACCCGCCGCACTCATCATCGCACCAACGCGCGAACTGGCCTTGCAGGTCAGCCGCGAACTCATGTGGCTATATGCCAAGGCTGGCGTTCGCATCGCGACCTGCGTTGGCGGTATGGATGCGTCGAAAGAACGCCGCACGTTGAATCAAGGCGCACAAATTGTCGTCGGAACACCTGGCCGTTTGCGCGATCACTTGGAGCGTGGCGCACTTGACCTGTCGGCATTGAAGGTCGCGATTCTCGACGAAGCTGACGAAATGCTCGACATGGGTTTCCGCGAGGAACTCGAAGAAATATTGAACGCGACGCCCGAAGGCCGCCGCACTTTGCTTTTCTCGGCCACGATGCCGAAGCCAATCGTGTCGCTGGCCAAGCGTTACCAACAAGACGCCCTGCGCATCTCAACCGTCGGTGAAGACCGCGGCCATGGTGATATCAGCTATCAGGTCGTCACGGTCGCTCCACCGGACATTGAGAACGCAGTTGTGAACCTGCTGCGTCTGCATGAGGCCGAAACCGCTATCCTGTTCTGTGCGACGCGCGAAAACGTGCGTCGCCTGCACGCCAGCTTGACCGAGCGCGGCTTCAATGTCGTTGCGCTGTCGGGTGAGCATTCGCAGTCCGAACGAAATCAGGCGCTTCAGGCGCTGCGTGACCGCCGTGCCCGTGTATGCGTTGCAACCGACGTTGCGGCACGCGGTATCGATTTGCCGAACCTGTCATTGGTGGTCCACGTCGAATTGCCGCGCGATGCCGAAGGGCTTCAGCACAGGTCGGGGCGCACCGGGCGTGCAGGTCGTAAGGGGACCGCAGTTCTCATTGTGCCTTATCAGCGCCGCAAGCGCGTGGAATCGATGTTGCGCGGCGCGAAGATTGAGGCAGACTGGATTAAAGTCCCGACTGCCGCAGATATCCGCGCCAAGGACCATGAACGTCTGCTCGAAACACTTTTGACACCCGTCGAAGTTGAAGATGAAGATCGTGCATTGGGTGCAAAGCTGCTCGAAACGATGTCGGCTGAAGACATCGCCGCTGCACTTGTTCGTGTGCATCGCGCCAAAATGCCGCAGGCAGAAGACATGCTGGATGACGGCACGCGCGAACGTCCGCGTGATGACCATCGCGCCGGATTTGATGATTCTGTTTGGTTCAAGCTCAACGTTGGCCGCCGCAACAACGCAGATCCAAAATGGATATTGCCGCTGTTGTGCCGCCGTGGCGGTGTGACCAAGAATGACATTGGTGCCATCCGGATTGCAGCGAACGAAACCCATGTGGGTATCGCTGCTGCCGCTGTTGCAAAATTTGCCAAAGCAATCGCGCAGCCGGGGCATGACGAAGACAATGATGTCGAGATCGTGCAAGCCAATGGCCCGCCACGTGAAGCTGCGCGTGAAAACAAGCGCATGGGTCGCGACGGAGGCCGCGATGGAGGTCGCGATGGTGGCCGCCCGCAACGTGCCCAATTGGGCGTCAATCCACGCGGAGATGGACCTCGCGGTGACGGCCCGCCACGCGGCGGTCCACGTGGTGGATCAAACCGTGACGGTGTACGTCCATTCCGCAATGATGGGCCACCACCATCAAAGCATGGCGTGCGGCACAAAGCGAAAGGCAATCGGCCGCGCTAATCCGCGGACCGAAAGCTTTTTCTGGAAATGCACGAAAACTTCGCGCATGAGGGCGGCTCTGTAATCAACTAATCGGAAACGGGAGCCAATGTCCGAAGAATTCTACCGCATCAAGCGTCTGCCACCTTATGTTATCGCCGAAGTTAATGCGATGCGTGCGGCGGCCCGTGGTGCGGGAGAGGACATTATCGATCTGGGCATGGGCAATCCTGATTTGCCCCCGCCGCCGCATGTCATCGAAAAATTGTGCGAAGTCGCGCAAAAGCCCGATGCCCATGGCTATTCGGCTTCCAGAGGTATTCCCGGGCTCCGTAAGGCGCAGGCCAATTATTACGCGCGTCGCTTTGGGGTGGATGTTGATCCTGAAACCGAAGTCGTGGTCACGATGGGTTCAAAAGAGGGCCTTGCAAGCCTTGCAACCGCTATCACTGCGCCGGGTGACGTCGTATTGGCGCCGAACCCGAGCTACCCGATCCACACGTTCGGTTTCATCATCGCTGGCGCGACCATTCGGTCCGTGCCCACGACACCTGATGAAAATTATTTCCGGTCGCTGGAGCGCGCAATGGCGTTCACAGTCCCGCGGCCGTCGATTTTGGTGGTCAACTATCCATCCAACCCCACCGCAGAAACCGTTGATCTGGCGTTTTACGAGCGGCTTGTTGCTTGGGCGAAAGAGAACGAGGTCTGGATATTGTCCGATCTTGCCTATTCAGAACTCTATTTTGACGGCAACCCGACCCCGTCCATTTTGCAAGTGAAGGGCGGCAAGGATGTTGCGGTTGAATTCACATCATTGTCCAAAACCTATTCGATGGCAGGATGGCGTATCGGCTTTGCGGTGGGCAATCGCGAACTGATCGCGGCGATGACGCGCGTTAAAAGCTACCTCGATTATGGTGCGTTTACGCCTATTCAGGCGGCGGCGTGCGCTGCATTAAATGGCCCACAAGACATTGTTGAACAAAATCGCCAGCTCTATCACAAGCGCCGCGATATCCTTGTGGAGGCATTTGGCCGCGCAGGGTGGGATATTCCCGCACCAAAGGCGTCGATGTTCGCATGGGCCCCCTTGCCACCTGCGCTTGCGCATCTGGGCAGCCTTGAGTTTTCCAAACAGTTGCTGACCGAAGCAAAGGTCGCGGTCGCGCCGGGCGTGGGATATGGCGAAGACGGCGAAGGCTATGTCCGTATCGCTATGGTTGAAAACGAGCATCGCCTGCGTCAGGCCGCACGGAACGTGAAACGGTATCTGCAATCGATGGGGGTCAACACCCCTGGCCAATCAAAGGCTATCTGACATGGCGCGGAGCGAGTTTGCTTTCCATCACCGTTTCCGCGTGCGCTGGTCAGAGACGGATGCGCAAGGCGTCGTCTTTAACGCGCGCTATCTGGATTATGCCGATGTTGCGGTCACCGAATATTGGCGCGAGGCGAAATTTCGCGATTATGCCGATGGCGCGCCTTTGGAGTTTCATGTCAAAAAGGCGACCGTCACTTGGTTTGCGCCGATTAAGCCGGACGAGCTTATTGAGGTTATGGCGCGCACGGTTGCGACTGGGCGGACCAGCATGACTCAAATCGTCGAAATTCATGGCATTACCGAAGATGGCTCAGACGATTTGCGTGCAACAGTTGACCTTGTCAGCGTGCATGTGGACCTCGATACGCATCGCCCCATTCCCTTGCCACATTGGGTGAAGGATGTTTTCCTGAACTTCGATCAACAGGCTGCGACCCCTGCGGCTGTAATGGCCGACGCGTAAGACGAGCTGGGCATGCGCACGAACGCCCGTTTGAGCTTTCTGGCCATCATTGCGGTTCCACTGCTATTGGTGAGCGGCTGCACGCCAGCGGGTACCGCAGACGAACGAAGCGAGAGCGCGGAAGCATTCCCGCGCGCCGAACGTCTGGTCTCCACAGCCGGCGATACCGAATTTTCGACTGAAGCCGCACGTGATGAAGCGGGAGAGGCGGAATTTGTGATGGATTGGGCCGGGATACAGCTTGGGACCACGGTCGCTGATATCGGGGCAGGCGAGGGCTATTACACCATCCGCCTTGCGGACCGCGTTGGACCAAAAGGGCGCGTGCTTGCGCAGGATATCAATCGGGATGCGCTTGACCGACTTGGTGACCGGGTCACGCGCGAACAGCTCGATAATGTTGCCATCAAGGAAGGCGCTCTGGACGATCCCCGGTTGCCAGAAAACAGCTTTGACCGCGTTTTCATGGTGCATATGTATCATGAAATAAGCGAGCCCTACGCGTTTCTATGGCGTATGCGGCCTGCGCTCGCCAAGGGCGGACAGGTCATTGTCGTAGACCGCGATCGTCCCACCGCCCAGCACGGTATTCCGCCAAAGCTGTTGTTCTGCGAATTTGATGCCGTGGGCTATCGTTTGACGGGCTTTACCGAGCAATTGAAACTGGGTGGATATATCGCCCGCTTTGAAGTCAGCGGGCAGCGGCCTGAGCCGTCAAAAATCAAGACATGCGCGTCGCGCTATCCGCAAAACTAGGCTGAATGTTTCGGCGCGCTTAATCGCCGTCAAAACCTATCAACGATGCGACCCGCACGCCTTGGGCGCGCAACTTGGCCGCGCCGCCAAGGTCCGGCAGGTCGACGATGAACAAAGCTTGTTCAACCCTGCCGCCGCCTTGCTGGATTAAGTCAACGCCAGCCAGTGCCGTGCCGCCAGTGGCAATCAAATCGTCGACCAGCAGCACTTTCTGGTCTGGCTGCACATGGCCCACATGCATTTCAATGCGGTCGGTGCCATATTCGAGCGTGTAATCCGTGCCGATTTTCTCGCCGGGAAGCTTGCCAGGTTTGCGCAGCATCAATTGGCCAAGGCCAAGCACATATGCCAGAGCAGACGCCACGATAAAGCCACGTGCCTCAATGCCCGCGACAAGCTGCGTATCGGGGTCCACCAGCGCTGCGAGCCGGTCAATGGTCATGCGATAGCCCTCTGCGTCGAGCAGCAGGCTAGACACGTCACGGAACATGATTCCCGGTTTTGGATAATCCGGAATGTTGCGAATCAGGGCGGCGAGATCGGCGTTGCTATTCATGCGTCATGACTGCCCGCAACCTGCAGACTTTTCAAAAGAAAAGGGCCGGAACATTTGTGTTTATTGATGCCGAACGCGCGGCCATAAAAAAGGGGCAGCCTATTGCTAGGCCGCCCCATTTTATATCCCGTAAGGGAAACCGAATTACTTCAGTTCGACGGTTCCGCCGGCTGCAAGGATCTTCGCCTTGATGTCTTCGGCTTCTGCCTTGTTTACGCCTTCCTTGATCGCCTTTGGCGCGGACTCAACAAGAGCCTTTGCTTCGGTCAGACCAAGGTTGGTGATCGCACGGACTTCCTTGATGACTGCAATCTTGTTGCCGCCGTCGCCGGTCAAGATAACGTCAAATTCAGTCTGCTCTTCAGCAGCTGGTGCAGCGGCACCAGCAGGTGCAGCAACAGCAACAGCAGCAGCGGCGCTAACGCCCCACTTTTCTTCCAAAGCCTTAGCAAGTTCAGCCGCTTCAAGAACGGTCAATGCCGAAAGTTGGTCTACGAGCTTTTCAATATCAGCCATTTAAATAACACTCCGATTTTCTGTCATATCTGTAGGGCCCGCCCAGCCGGTTAAAACCATGGGACGCAGCCGGTTTAATTCAAAAAAGTTATGCTGCCTTTTGGTCAGCATAGGCACCAAAAACGCGTGCCAATTTCGCAGCAGGTGCGGTCGACAGCTGTGCAAGCTTCGTTGCCGGTGCTTGGATAAGCCCGATAAGCGTGCCGCGCAGTTCGTCGAGCGATGGCAACGAAGCCAGCGCCTTTACACCGTTTACATCAAGGAACGTGTCACCCATCGCGCCGCCGACAATTTCAAGTTTGTCATTGGTCTTTGCGAACTCGACAGCAATCTTTGCAGCTGCAACCGGGTCCGACGATGTAGCGAGCGCTGTAGGGCCGGTAAGCAATTCAGCTACCGATCCATATTGCGTTCCTTCAAGAGCGATTTTGGCAAGACGGTTCTTGGCAACCTTATAGCTTGCGCCAGCATCCCGCATCTTCAAACGAAGGTCGGTCGATTGTGCAACCGTCAGCCCGAGATTACGGGTGACGACGACAACCGCCGCTTCATTGAAAGTGGCGTTCAGCGATGCAACTGTTTCGGTCTTTTCAGAACGGTTCATGCATTACTCCTTTTTCAGACTTCGCCGGCAAGCCGACAAAATCCAACACGAAAAGCGAAACACCCGGCTGGGCGATCCGCTGACTTCAGTCCGTGGGGAAGTTTCATGCCGAACTCACACGATCTAAAATCGGGAGCGGTGGCGAAGGATGGCAAAAGCCAGTCCTGAAATCTCTATCCCCGTCTAGGCTGGAAATTAAGAACGGCACATTCCGTTCACCAACTGTCTCGGACGGTTGCCGGTGGAGCCGTCGCCCCACCGAACGAGGCGGGCATTAGCAGGGTTGGGCGCAGAGTCAAGGGCGACCGCCGCTTTGATCGCTGTCCGCCGCGATCGCGTTTCAAAATCCTATGAAAGTCCGGACAATTTATCTTACTGGACAATCCTTGCCTCGCTGACTTAATCGAAACGCAATTCATCAGGTTAAAGGACACAATGATACATGCCCGACACGCGTGAAAAAACGGCGGCGCTGATTGGCGCATATTATGCTGCATTCAATGCCATGGATGTTGAAGGCATCTTGGCGTGCCTGAATGACAATGTGGCGCATGATATCAATCAAGGCGACCGTGAAACCGGCAAGCTCGCCTTTCGCGCCTTTCTTGGCCGCATGGACCATGCCTATAGTGAGCAGCTGCGTGACATTGCCATTATGACCAGCGAAGACGGCAGGCGCGCGGCTGCGGAATTCATCGTCGACGGCATTTACAAGGTGGCGGATGAAGGCTTTCCTGCCGCGCATGGCCAGAGCTACAGCTTGCCAGCCGGCGGTTTCTTTGAGGTCGCGGACGGAAAAATCACACGCGTTTCGGTCTATTATAATCTTGCCGACTGGATTGCCCAGGTTTCATGACCGTAGACGTCCGTTCCTTGACGGATCCCGAGGAGCGCTGGGCCGCCATTCCGGCGCTGTCTGATCTGCGGATCCGGGTTTTTCGCAGCTGGCCCTATCTGTATGACGGCAGTGCAGAGTATGAAGCCGCTTATATGGCCGAATTTGTGCGCGAACCGGGTTCGGTGCTTGTCGTTGCCCGGGATGGGGACTCAATCATCGGCGCGGCTACGGCGTCTCCATTGGAGGGGCAGAAGCCGGACATCCAGAACCCCTTCTGTGACCAAGGGCTGGATGTTGCGCAGATATTCTATTTCGGGGAATCCGTTCTGCTGCCGCAATATCAGGGGCAAGGCATTGGACACCGGTTTTTCAACGCGCGTGAAGACGCAGCGCGCGCTGCAGGGGCAAGGAAAACCGCCTTTTGCGCAGTGATCCGCCCTGACGATCATCCGATGCGGCCCGAAACGCCTCGCGATTTGCACCCGTTCTGGCGTGCCCGCGGCTATGCGCCGGTGCCCGGTTTGACCGGAACGCTTGAATGGCAGGATCTGGGCGATGATTTCGAAAGCGCGCATGTGATGCAATTTTGGATGCGTGACCTGTGACCGCGTCGGTTCGTATAGCGGCAGCCCAATATCCCATTGGGGAACCTGATAGCTTTGCGAGTTGGCAAGGCAAGGTCGGGCAGTGGGTGGGCGATGCCGCCGCGCAAGGCGCACAGATTTTGGTGTTTCCCGAATATGCGGCGATGGAATTGGCCGCAATCGACAGGTCAACAGCAAGCGATCTGCACGCCTCGTTGCGGGCAGTGGTTGCACTGGGGCCGAGAATTGACGCCCATTATGCTGATCTCGCCCGGCAATTTGGCGTCGTTCTGCTCGGCGGAACCCGACCCTTTGGCCAAGAAGATGGGCAGGTTGTAAACAGGGCGACCCTGTATATGCCGGACGGGCAAACGGCGTATCAGGACAAGATCATGATGACCCGGTTCGAACGTGAATCCTGGGACATTAAGGGCGGAAAAAGCCTGCGGGTTTTTCGGACATCTTTGGGAATGCTGGGCATTTCCACCTGCTATGACATCGAATTTCCGATGATCGCGCGGGCGCAGGCAAAAGCGGGCGCACAGGCTATTCTCTGCCCGTCGTGCACCGACAGCTTGCAAGGCTATCACCGCGTTCGGATTGGGGCACAGGCGCGGGCATTGGAAAACCAGATTTTTGTGGCGCAGGCACCGACCGTTGGCATGGCCCCATGGTCGCCGGCGCTGGACGAAAATTATGGTGCGGCAGGGCTGTTCGTTCCGCCTGATGGCGATAGTCCCGATGACGGCGTTGTGGCGATTGGGACCGAAGGGCAGGGGGCGTGGGTCATGGCAGACGCTGATCTTGCGCGCGTGAACCGCTGGCGCACCGAAGGGGCCGTTCGTCCCTTTGCGCATTGGCCCGAACAATATTGCGGCGCAATTGCCAGCGATCTGCCGGTAGAAGTTGTGCCGCTGGATTAACTGTTCGCAAAAACGGGCGGAGCGGTTAGGGGGACTTCTATGCCACAAAACGCCGCCTTACCACGCCTGCACCTTCTGCTCGCGATCGCAGTGATGGCGGTGTGGGGTACGAATTTCGTTGTCATCAAATTGGCGCTTACCCATTTGCCGCCTTTGTGGCTTGCGACGCTGCGTTTTACGTGCGCATTTCTGCCCGCGGCATTTTTCCTAAAACGGCCTGCCGTGCCTTTGTCCAATCTGGCGGCGTACGGCGTCCTGATCGGGGCCGGGCAGTTCGGCCTGCTGTTTTTGGCGATGAAAGGCGATATCACGCCGGGCCTCGCCTCACTGGTCGTCCAGATCCAGGTCTTCTTTACCATTGCCCTATCCATGCGCCTGACGGGGGAGAGGGTACGCAGTTTCCAATGGGCTGCACTGGCGTTAGCGACAAGCGGGCTGGCCGTCATTCTGACCCATTCGGACGGCAGTGCGACGCCATTGGGATTGATGCTCGTCGTAACGGCTGCCTTTTGCTGGTCGAGTGGCAATATGGTCTCGCGCGCGGCGGGTAAGGTCGACATGCTTGCTTATGTGGTCTGGGCCAGCATCTTTGCCGTGCCGCCACTGTTGACCCTCGCCTTGTTATTTGAAGGCCCGTCGGCCTTGATTGCGGGCGTGCATGCAGCAACAGCGACGACCTGGGCGGCGGTGGTCTGGCAAGCGGTTGGCAACACGATGTTCGGCTATGGGATTTGGGGATGGCTTTTGGCGCGGCATCCGGCGGCAACTGTTGCACCTATGGCGTTGCTGGTGCCGATATTCGGGATGGGGGCGTCGGCTTTGTTCTTGCACGAGCCATTACAGAGCTGGAAATTGCTTGCCGCCGCGCTGGTCATGGGCGGGTTGGCGTTAAGCCTTTTATGGCCAAGATTTTTTCAGCCTATTTCGAAAATCGAATAGACCGGACCCGCGGCGGTTTGTTCGCCGGTACCGACGGCGATGACATTATTCAGCCAGCTATAGCGGCTATCCCCACATTCGAATTTTGCGATGATTGCCAGTGAATATTCGTGGCGCTCCAGCAATGCGCCTTTGCGAAACCGGGACATTGCTTCGGCTTCGGCCAAAAAGCGACCCTGATAATTGAGGTAAACCATCGCCCCGTCGTCGGTTTGCAGCGTTAGGCGGACGTCGATTACCATCACGCCATCTTCACGGTTGACGACCCAATCATTTCCGCCCGGCAGCACCGTGCCGTTCAGCCGCTCGCCAGCAAAGTGGCCGCCGGTGACGGGGGCAATGCGGCGCAGGCCGGCGGGGGTTTGGCCGATGCTGATCATCCCTGCGAAATCAACGGTCAGCGTCATGGTGATGAGGTGGCGGTGCGGTAAATTGTTCATTGCACAGTTGCTACCATGACGGCAGGATGGCGCAAGAGTTATCAGGGAGAGCGTTTTGGACAACATAATTGCGCGCCGTCCAGGCCCATCGGTTCAGGAAGTGTTCGACGGCGATCGTAATCCAGCGCCTGCGGTCATGCGCGTGGAATCACCCGCCATTGGGCAAAGCAGTGATGATGTTTCTATTGCGCGTTACTTCGCCAAAGACTGGCATGATCGCGAGGTCGAGCAGGTTTGGCGCAAGACATGGCAACTGGCGTGCAGGCTGGAGCATATCCCGAATATTGGCGACCATGTGGTCTACGACATCGTGCATGACTCGCTCATCGTCGTGCGAACAGGCCCGGACGAGATTAAAGCCTATATCAATTCATGCCTGCATCGCGGCACGATGCTCCGCACCGAAGGCGGGTGCGTTAAGCAGTTTCGTTGTCCCTTCCACGGCTGGACTTGGAAGCTGGATGGCGCATTATCTGTCATTCCCGGCCAATGGGATTTCCTGCATGTTGATAAGGACAAGATGAACCTTCCCGAGGCGCGCGTTGGCACATGGGGCGGCTTTGTTTTCATTAATTTTGATGCTGATGCCGAACCTCTTGAAACCTATCTCGAAAATCTGCCCGAGCATTTTGCGTCCTTCAATCTGGAAGACCGCTATGTCGCGGCGCATGTTGCCAAGATTATGCCATGCAACTGGAAATTGGCGATGGAGGCTTTTGTCGAGGCATATCATGTGCCGTTCGCGCATGGACAGGTGCTGAGCTATTATGGGGACAGCAACACCCAATATGACGTGTGGCCCGGTGTGCGCCATGTCAGCCGGATGATCAGCGTGCAGGGCGTCGCCAGCCCATCGAAGCCCGCAACCACGCCAGAGCAAACCATCGAGGAAATGCGCCGTGACGTGCCCTTTTTTGCAGGCAAGCCCATTGAAGTGGGCGAGGGTGAAACCGCGCGCGGCAAGCTGGCCGAACGTGCGCGGGAGAAGATTTCACGTTCAATTGGCCGCGACATGTCCGCCCTATCGGATTCAGAGTCGCTCGACCTGATCGAATATATGCTTTTCCCCAATATGGTGCCGTGGGGCGGGCAGGCGTTGCCCATCACCTACCGCTTCCGCCCGAATGGCGACGATCCCGAAAGCTCGATCATGGAAATCATGTTCCTGTTTTCCAAAGCCCCCGACGGATCGCATCCGGAACCGGCAAAAATGACGATGCTGGGGCTGGATCAGAAATGGGCCGACGCACCGGAGCTTGGTTCGGCCGCGATGGTAGCGGATCAGGATACCGACAATCTGAAGCGGATCCAAAAAGGTCTGCGCGCGTCGAAGAAACCGGGCGTGACATTGGCCCGCTATCAGGAAAGCCGCATACGCCATTACCACGAAACGCTGGATGCATATATGGCGCGGTAGCGCATTTGAACAAACAGGCATGTTCCGTTAATGGCTCAGCCTTGGGGGAGCATTCATGCCATTAGCATTCACCGTTTACGACTGGGGCATATTGCTTGCCTATGTCGCATTGCTGGCTTTTGCGGGCTATCGGGCGACACGGCGGACGAAAACGGCGGATGACTATTTTCTCGCCGGGCATCATGCGCCGGTTTGGCTGGTTGCGGTGTCCGTTCTGTCGACGATGCAGTCAGCGGCAACATTTCTCGGCGCCCCCGATAACAGCTATCGCGGTGATTATAGCTATCTCACAAGCAACTTTGCCGCGATCATCGCTGCCTTTATCGTCGCACGTTTCCTGATACCGCGTTTCTACGCAATCGGTGCGGCCACGGTGTATGAATTGCTGGAGGCCGGTTTCGACGCGACCGCAAGGCGCGCGGCGGCGGGGATGTATCTCGTCGGCCGGATCTTGGCGAGCGGCGCACGGCTGTATCTTGCCGCTATTGCGGTTTCGATGATCATCTTCCTTGATGTTGAGCCGCAACATATCGTTATCGCCTCGGCGGTCCTCGTCGTGTTCGGTGTTGTGTTCACACTGTTCGGCGGCTTGAATGCCGTTATCTGGAGCGACTTGGTGCAGGTCGTGCTCTACCTTGGTGGCGCGGTGCTGGTGCTTATCTTTTTGCTGGTGAAAATCCCGGCACCTGCTCCGGAAATTTGGCACGCGCTTCAATCTGCACCCGACGGAATGGACAAGCTGCGTTTGTTTGACTGGTCGTTCGACTTTACCAAGCCGTTTACCGTTTGGGCGATCCTGACCGGGCTCGTGCTGCTCAATATCGGCAATGCCGGGCTCGATCAGGACACGACGCAGCGCTTTTTGGCATGCGAAAATGCACAATCGGGCAAGCGCGCTTTGTATGCGAGCATGTGGGCGGCAATCCCTGTGGTGGCTTTATTCATGGCGATAGGATCGCTGCTCCACATTTTCTACAACCGCCCCGACCTGATGGGCGTGAGCGTTGGCGCCACTAACGCGTTCGCAGGCGAAAAAATCACGGTCTTCATGTCGTTCATTCTGTCTGAAATCCCACCCGGCTTGCGCGGGCTGGTCACCGTGGGCGTCATCGCGGCGGCGGCGATCAATTCCGGACTGATTTCGATGTCGGCGGTGGTTGTAAACGATTTTTATCGGCCTTGGCTGGAACGGCGTTGCGCACCATCCAACGAGCAGCATTATGTCAACGCCGGCCGCGCGGCGATGATATTGCTCGCCTGTGCGCTGTTTGCGATGTCGATATTATGTTTCTATTGGCAGCATTACAGCGACACGCCTTTGCTCGAATTTGTGCTTGGCGTCATGGTCTTTGCCTATTCGGGCTTGCTGGGCGTCTATGGTACCGTGGTGTTTACGAAGCGTGGGGCGACATGGTCGGTGATTGCCGCTCTGCTGGCTGGCTTTGTCACGATCCTGCTGCAACAGCATTATGTCGTGGATAGCCTTGGGTTGCCTGCGGCGTGGAAGGCGCTGGCCTTCCCTTGGCAGCTATGTATTGGAACGGCGGTCGCCTTTTTGGTTTGCCTAGCAGGCAAAGAAAAAGGGCCGGAGGTTTCCCTCCAGCCCTTTTGATATTCGTTTGATGTCGTGGCTTAAGCGCCAGCGACGTCCGCCAGATTGATCTTGAGGCCTGGGCCCATTGACGAGCTGACCGCAACGCGGCGGACATATTTGCCCTTTGATCCGCTTGGCTTGTTCTTGATGACGGCGTCAATCAACGCGTCGAAGTTCTTGCGCAGGTCAGCGTCGGAGAAGCTCTTCTTGCCGATGCCGCTGTGGATGATGCCCTGCTTTTCAACGCGGAACTCAACCTGACCGGCCTTTGCAGCCTTTACAGCTTCAGCAACGTCCATGGTGACTGTGCCGAGCTTCGGGTTTGGCATCAGGCCCTTTGGACCCAAGGTCTTACCCAAGCGGCCAACGATGCCCATCATGTCCGGCGTTGCGATAACGCGGTCATAATCAAGGTTACCGGCCAACATGTCTTCCATCAGATCTTCGGCGCCGACTTTGTCTGCACCAGCAGCGGTTGCTGCAGTAGCCTTGTCGCCACGTGCGAAGACGGCGACCTTCATTTCCTTGCCGGTACCGGCTGGAAGCGAAACCATGCCGCGAACCATTTGGTCAGCATGACGTGGGTCAACGCCCAGGTTCATTGCAACTTCGATGGTTTCGTCAAACTTGGCAGTTGCCAATTCCTTGATCAACTTCAGCGCTTCATCAACGCCGTAGAGCTTGTCGGCATCCAAATGCGCGAGCGATTTTGCTTTTTTGGTCAGCTTGGCCATCGGATCAGCCCTCCACTACTTCGAGGCCCATGGCGGTAGCCGAGCCTGCGATGATTTTTACTGCTGCGTCCATGTCGTTCGCATTGAGGTCGGCCATCTTGATGGTTGCGACTTCTTCCAGCTGCGCACGTGTGATTGTACCAGCAGTGATCTTGCCTGGTTCTTTCGAACCCGACTTGAGGCCAAGAACCTTCTTGATGAGGTAGGTCGCTGGTGGCGACTTCATCGCAAAGGTGAAGCTCTTGTCTGCGAACACGGTGATCTTCGTTGGAATCGGGGTGCCCTTTTCCATGTCAGCGGTCGCAGCGTTGAACTGCTTGCAGAATTCCATGATGTTTACGCCGCGCTGACCCAATGCTGGGCCGATTGGCGGGGATGGGGTGGCCGAACCTGCAGGAACCTGCAGGCCGATATAGCCGTCAATTTTCTTTGCCATGAATGGCGTCCTTTCATTCTATCGCCGTTCAGCCCTAAAAGGGCGGAAACAGGTCAAATTAAGTGGTCCAACAGACATCAGATGATGTCCTCCCACACGGAATCACGTCGCTATTGCGCCGGGAAGCGGTGCCACTATCCGCAATGCAGGCATAATGCAAGCCTTTGCGCGGTTATGCCGGCGGTGTGAGCCGCAGCAGACCTTCCTGAACGACGGATGCGACCAATGTGCCATCCTCGCTATAAATCCAGCCATGATTGATGCCGCGGCTGCCCCCGGTCCAGTCGCTATTCATGACATACACGAACCACTGGTCGACCTGAACATCGTTATGGAACCACATGGCATGGTCCAAGCTGGTGGAAAAAAGGCCGGGCGTCACCCAATGCAGTCCATGCGGGAGCATCGCGGATGACAGCAGCCCCATATCGGACGCAAATGACAGTAGCGCGCGGTGCATCAACTGGTCGCCCTCAATCGGCGCACGCAAGCGGAACCATTGATAATGGCTGGTTGCCTTGGCATCTGCGGCGGGCCGAAAGCTGCGGAGTTCAAACGGCCGCGGATGCGCCATGCGCTCAAGCATATTGTCCGGTATATCGGGATTCCGCGCCATGGCCTCCGAATAATCCCAGCATTTTTCGGGTGGCAGTATGTCAGGCATCGGTACTTGATGTGAAAAGCCTGCCTCTGGCTTTTGGAAAGACGCGGTCAGGTTGAAAATAACCTTGCCTTCCTGCCGGACGACAACGCGCCGGTTGGAAAATGCGCGGCCATCAAAATCACGGTGAACACGAAAATGCAGCGGCAGGGCTTCGCTGCCACCGCGCAAGAAATAGGCATGCAGCGAATGGACTTGTTTGTCGGGGTCCACGGTACGCGCCGCGGCCATCATGGCTTGCGCGATAATCTGCCCGCCGAAAATGCGATCGCGCGATGCACGAGAGAATGCCGGAAAGGTGAATTCGTCGGGTTCGTCTGCGGCGGAAAAGTCGAACAGGCGGACAAGGCCACGAACCAGCTTTTCAGCAGGTATCGCGCTGTGCGCCGCGTTCGCCTTTTCAATGCGTGCCTGTATCTGTTCGGGCGACAATGCAGACGTCATAGGGAAGAAAGATGGCCAGCGAAGGCCATCACTTCATTAATTCGACTTCTTCGAAATCCAGTTCGACGGGTGTCGCGCGGCCAAAGATGCTGACCGATACCTTCACGCGGTTCTTGTCGAAGTCGAGTTCTTCGACCGCACCGTTGAAGCTTGCGAATGGACCGCCAAGTACCTTGACCTGATCGCCGATTTCGTAGTCGACCGAAACGCGCTTCTTCGGCGCAGCTTCCATTTCCTGTTTCGTGTTCAAAATGCGCGCTGCTTCGGCTTCGCTAATTGGTTGCGGCTTGTTACCCGCGCCCAGAAAGCCCGTTACCTTGGCTGTGTTCTTGACCAAGTGATAAACGTCGTCGTTCATGTTCAACTTGGCAAGGACATAACCCGGGAAGAACTTACGTTCGGCCTTGATCTTCTTGCCACGGCGCACTTCAGTGACTTGCTCGGTCGGAACCTCGACAGCTTCCACGAGCTGCGAGAGGCCAATACGCTCTGCTTCAGCAAGGATCTGGTCGCGGACCTTGTTTTCAAAACCCGAATAAGCGTGAATGATGTACCAGCGTGCCATAATATCTCTTCTTTTCCCCAAAACTCTTTCGAGTGACTGCGGCTTAGCCTTCGGCTAGCGCAAGCAGTCCCTTTACGATTGCGGCGAATACCGCGTCGACGCCCAAAAAGAAGACGGCCAAGATGATCGTCAAGATCAATACCATGATCGCGGTTTGCACGGTTTCTTGCCTCGACGGCCATACTACCTTGCCGATTTCGGTCCGTACCTGACGGATGAACTCACCGGGGTTTGTCTTTGCCATATACTGTCTTCCTGTTCGATCCCGAGGATAGCCGCCAGCGCTCCGACCGGCGGGTCGAGAGCGATATAGGTTCCGATTTCGGAAAGACTAGGCCTTTAGCGATGGATTCGGTGCGAGGCAAGTGGCTTTGGGAATGCACCCATCGCCCGCATCCGTTCTGAACGGCCTTGAACTGCTGCCGTTTTTGGCTATCCCTCGACGCTTCATCACATCAAGGAATTTGTCTACATGCCATCCGGTCTTGCCGCCTTACTCGACGACATTGCGACAATTGCCAAGGTTGCTGCTGCATCTGTGGACGATGTCGCCGCTGCCGCCGGTAAAGCAGGCAGCAAGGCCGCAGGTGTCGTCATCGACGATACGGCGGTTACCCCGCAATATGTGACAGGGTTCACCCCCGACCGCGAATTGCCGATAATCTGGCGCATTGCCAAGGGCTCATTTTTTAACAAGCTGGTCATTATTTTGCCGGTTGCGTTGCTGCTGAGCCTGTTCCTTCCATGGGCCATTACGCCGATCCTCATGTTAGGCGGCGCGTATCTATGTTTCGAAGGCGCCGAAAAAGTTTGGGAAAAACTAGTTCCGCATGAGGAAGAGAGTTTGGTCGAAGAACTCGCTGAATTGACCAGCGCCGAGCATGAGCAAAATATGGTGAAGGGCGCGGTGCGTACGGATTTTATCCTATCGGCAGAAATCATGGCGATTGCGCTGAACGAAGTGAAAAGCCTTGCTGCAACGTCGATCTGGCTTGAGGCTGGCGTTCTGGCCTTTGTTGCGATTGCCATCACGATTGCGGTGTACGGCGTGGTTGGGTTGATTGTGAAAATGGACGACATCGGCCTGCACATGGCGCAGCGTGAAAATGGCGGGTCGCAGGCCATTGGCCGCGGTCTGGTGAAGGGGATGCCAAAGCTGCTCGCCGCCTTATCAACCATCGGCACCGCGGCGATGCTGTGGGTCGGCGGACAGATTATTGTCCACGGCTTTGGCATCCACCCCGCGGAGTTTTTCGGCCTGCATGAAGGCGCATTGGCTTGGATTGCGGATGCCGCATTATGCGGTGTCGTCGGGCTCGCCATTGGCGCCGTGATCGTCTTGGCCCATCACATGATCCCCAAGCGCAAGGCGCATTGAAGGCCGCGGATGCAGTCTATCCACATACAGCGCCTTATCGCCTTGCCCTATTTTGGTTTGGGCGGCTGGTGCTTGTTTGCACCCAATATGGTCGAACGGATGACAATCAATCCGGCGTATCAACATTTAAGCGCGACCAGTGCGCTCCTTATCGGTTGTTTCGGCGCACAAGCCGTTTTGGGCGGCCTGTTCATTTGGTTTAGCCGGTTCACGCGCGCATCGTTTCTGACCTATGCCGTCGCGCTGCTGCCCTTCTTCGGCTTCAACTATTATTTTGTTTATGAATTGCCCATTTTAAACCGCTGGATGGCATTGGACTTCGGATCGAATGCCGCGATGTTTATTTTGAGTATCTGGGGCTGGCGGATGAAGAACCGCGAAGAGGCCAAATTATAGGCGGAACCAATAAAATGGCAGGAGTTGGGGGACTCGAACCCACGACCCTCGGTTTTGGAGACCGATGCTCTACCAACTGAGCTAAACTCCTGCACTCCGCTTTTCAGCGAAGAATTGGGCCCTTAACGCCGATATGCGAACGGGGCAAGCCTGCTTTCGCAAACCCGCCCCGTTCTTGCGTGATATTGTTGGAAGTTAGAACTTGAACGCGGCTTCGACGCCCCAGACGCGTGGTTCGTTGACGAAGCCAGTCAGGTTGTTGAAGTCAATGCCGCCAACTGCCGAAATATCCTTCGTGATGTTGCGGACAAACGCCGAGACATCATAGGCATCGGTCTTGTATCCAACGCGCAGGCCACCTTCGAGCATGCGCTTGTCCTGAAATTCAACCGATTCATATAAGAAGAAGTTGATCTTCGAACGATATGCCCAGTCGGTGAAGGCATAGACTTCACCGTCGCCTACAGGCACGCCGTAACGTGCTGTCCAATTGGCAATCCACTTGGGGCTTTGTGGCAGGCTGTTGCCGTCGATGTTGACGATAGCCGCCGAGAACGGGGCTGCCGCAACCACGATTGGGTCAAGCGGTGTGCACAACGAGACGTTCGGGAACGTATCGACACGCGTTGCGCCACAGGCTGCAGTGGTCAGGCCTGCATCACGGATGCTGGTGTTGTTGTAGCTCAGGCCAGCGGTCAGCAGCAATTGCGGTACAGGCTTGAACTCGATGTCCGCTTCAAAGCCATAGCCGCGCACCTTGTCGGCATTGATGAGACGGTTGGCATTCACGCCGCCGCCAACTGCCGTCAGCTGCGCATCCTGCAGTTCATAATAGAAGCCATTGATGTTGAAACGGGCACGTCCGTCGAGCAGCGTCGATTTGATACCGCTTTCATAGGATGTGATTGTTTCCGACTTGCCGACAGTTACGCCGCTTTCCAGCGGTGTCGATGTTGCTGGCGGGAACAGGATGCGGCCCTGTATCGATGGCGCGCGATAGCCACGGGCAACGCGTGCATATAGGTTCACATCATCCGTTGCGGCATAGGTTCCGCTGAGATCCCATGTCAGATTGTTGTCGCTGACATCGCGGCGCACCGTGCCAAGCGGGTTTTGCAGGAAGCCGGGGAACTGTGTGTCCTTGCTGCGCACGGCAACGAAGTCACGCGTGTCATCATTGTAACGCAGGCCGCCAGTCACGCTCAACTGATCGGTCAACTGATAGGTTGCCGAACCGAACAGGCCATAGGCTTTGCTCTTTTGCGCTTGCGAAACGATAATGTTCACGCCGTCCACTGCGTTATTCGGGTCACCCATGGTCGAGTAGTTTTCCGAAACAATGTCCAGATTTTCATTAAAGTAGAACACACCCGCCTGATAGCTCAACGGGCCGTCGTTGTTGCTGGCGACGCGGAATTCTTGCGTGAACTGCTTTAGGGTTGGCACGCTGTCGCGGGTTTCGGCAGTGAACGGAATCTCGCCCGGGCCATACAGATTGCGTGGCAAGAAATTGGCGCCAAAGCCGCCGTCAACGTCGCCAACCGAGGTCGCGTCGCCAGTCCAATAGCTGGTGACCGAAATGAACGATACTGCGCCAGCATCATAGGTCATACGCGCAGTCATATTCTGTGTGTCGACGCGCTGTTCGTTCTTACCGTCGGTCGATACGCGATAGCGGTCGAAGTTTGTGTTAAGACCTTCCTGACCGCGCGTGAACACGTTGGCGCGGAACAAGCGGGCGGTGCCGTCAAGCGACCGGAACTGGCCGGTCAACAAAATGTCGAAGTCATCGCTTGGCTTGACGAGGAACTGAACGCGTGCGGCATATTCCTTATAACCTTCGAACGCATCCTTGGTTGTGTTGCTTGGGATGACATTGTCGACATAATCGTCTTGACGCTGGTACATGCCCGATACGCGGACGCTGACTTTTTCACCCAATGGGCCGCCAAAGCCACCTTCGACGTTGACCGCATTAAAACGGCCATAGGAAATCTTGCCATAGCCGCCAGCCACATCGCTTGGCTTTACGCTGTCAAACTTCACGATACCGGCAGTGGTGTTGCGGCCGAACAGCGTGCCTTGCGGTCCACGCAGAACTTCGACGCGCTCCATATCAAAGATTGGAAAGCCCTTCAGGATCGGGTTTTCGAGTACAACATCATCATAGATCAAGCTGACGGGCTGTGATGCGTTGAAGTCAAAGTCGGTGTTGCCAAGGCCGCGAATGTAAAAACGCGGGAAGGTGCGGCCAAAAGACGATTCAACCAGCAAGCTTGGCACGCGGCCTGAAATGCCACGGATATCGACGCCGCCAGCGGTAATCGCGCCCAGCTGGTCACCGCTTACGGCGGTTACCGACAAAGGCACATCCTGAAGATTTTCTTCACGACGCTGCGCGGTAACAACGATTTCGCCCAAGGCGGCGCTGTTTTGCGCAGCCTCGTCCTGCGCAAAGGCGGCGGGTGCGATGAAAAGACTGGTAGTGGCAACCGCAATTGCGACGCTTGATGCCATGATGGAGCGAACAGAGCGCATAGGATTCTCCCGAGTTGATGGACGAAAGAGCGGGTGCAATAACCACGCTCTTGATTCGAGCCCGTCCCCTTACGGGTAGCTGTCAGAGAATCAACAAAGCTTTGCAGAAAAGCTGCAATTTTAGGCGCACTGTGGCTGTTCAGCACCAAATATCAGAAGCTCATCTCGTCATACACGCGTGAGATGTCACCGGCCCATTCGCCGTGATATTTGTCGAGCAATTGTTCGGCAACGGTTTTGCCGCTGGCAACGATCTCGCGCAGCGGGTCCAGATAGCCGGTTTCATTGTCGCCACTGGCATTCAGTCGGTTGCGCGCGGCAAGCCCGGATGACGAGATATCAAGAATGCAGCCAGCGAGATCAAGGAGCTTGCCGCCACCGGGTATCGCTGCGTTCAGGCCCTGTGCTGGCACTGCACTGCGCAGGGCTTCGCGTTCTTCCATCGTCCAGTGCTTTACTTCGTCCCAGGCGGCATCAAGTGCGCCCTGATCGTACAGCAATCCGACCCAGAATGCGGGCAGCGCACAGATGCGGTTCCATGGGCCACCATCCGCGCCGCGCATTTCCAAGAAGCTTTTCAACCGCACTTCGGGGAAGGCGGTCGACATATGGTCTTCCCAATCGGAAACCGTCGGCTTTTCGCCCGGCAGCACCGAAAGTTCGCCCTTCAAAAAGTCGCGGAAATCGAGCCCCGATGCGTCGATATATTTGCCGTCACGGTAGACGAAATACATCGGCACCTTCAGCATATAGTCGACATATTGTTCATATCCGAAGTTTTCATCGAATACGAACGGCAGCATGCCTGTGCGCTGCGGATCGGTGTCGGACCAGATGTGGCTGCGGTAAGAAAGAAAGCCATTTGGCTTGCCTTCCAAGAAGGGCGAGTTTGCGAACAACGCGGTCGCCAGCGGCTGAAGCGCGAGCGAGGTGCGGAACTTGTGGGCCATGTCGGCTTCGCTTGAATAATCAAGATTGACCTGAATCGTGCAGGTGCGCAGCATCATGTCGAGGCCCATGCTGCCCACACGCGGCATATGGCGCAGCATGATGTCGTAGCGACCTTTGGGCATGATCGGCAATTCAGCCCGCGTCTTGTCGGGCCAAAGCCCAAGGCCCAAGAAGCTGGTGTTGGTCTTGTCACCAATGGCTTTCACTTGCTTCAAATGCCGCCCGGTTTCCGCGCAGGTCTGATGCAGGTTTTCAAGCGGGGCGCCCGACAGTTCCAACTGGCCTGCGGGTTCAAGGCTGACGGCGCCATCGGTGCCGCTCATGGCGATGACCTTGCCGTTTTCGTAAACAGGTTCCCAGCCAAATTCGGTCATGGCCATCAACAGGTCGCGGATGCCGCCTGGCTCGTCATAAGAGGGCGCATGATGATCCGTGCGGTTATAGACGAATTTTTCATGTTCGGTGCCAATGCGCCAGCGGTCCTTAGGCTTTTCGCCCTTGGCAATCGCGGCGATGAGTTGATCGCGCGTTTCGATGACGGGATCTTCGCGGTCCGAAACAGTTTTTGTGCTCATGCGCGCGGTTTAGAAATGTAGCGGCTATATTGCCAGAAAATTCCGTCAGCACGGTTACGGGGCGTCGGTAAAGGCGCAACGCGGTGCGCGTGCAGCATCACAGGGGACTAAGCCGCCCAATCGCCATTTTTGGACATCCACACAGAAATCGCTGCAACAGCGGCGGTATCTGCGCGCAAGATACGCGGGCCCAGCGACACCGGCCGCGCACAAGGATGCGCCCGGATTGCGGCATTCTCACTATCGGTAAATCCGCCTTCGGGTCCAATCAGAACAGCGCCAGGGCCGGGACGGGTCGCGTCGGAAAAAGGCTCGCCGCCGCGCTCATCGCAGAAATATAGCGTTCGGTCGGCTGGCCATTTCGCAAGCAGTGCGTCGATGCGCGCAAGCGGGTCAATCACGGGTAAGGCGGTCCGCTCGCATTGTTCTGCAGCCTCAATCATATGCGCGCGCAGCCGGTCTTCTTTTACCTTGTCGACAACACAGCGTGCCGTAAGCACAGGCACAAATCGCGCAACGCCAAGCTCGCAGGCTTTTTCGGCGATCCAGTCAAACCGGTCTTTTTTGATGAGCGCCTGGCAAATCCAAAGGTCGGGGGTGAATTCGCGGTCGTGCAGTTTGGCGTCCACGGTCAAAACAAGGTCGCGTTTGTGCGTTTCGGTGACGGTCGCCAGATATTCGCCCGAAACATCATCGAACAATTTAACAGGTGCGCCCTCTTTCAAGCGCATCACGCCGATCAGATAATGGGCGCTGTTGCCGCTGATGTTTAAAGTCGCGCCCTCGGCCAACGGCTGTTCGACAAACAGCCGCGGCGTTGATTTTGGGGGCCAGGCGGGTGTTGCGGGCATGGTGTGTGCATAAACACAAAACGCCGCGCCGTCATCTGCCAACTTCCAGATGACGAACGGGATAAATTTTGGCAGGGCATTCCGATGACCACGCAACTTGTGCCCGACAGCGAATATACCGGCATTATGAAACTGCTCCCGGCAAAGCTGCGGGGCTTTGCGTTGCTGGCGCGTTTTGACCGGCCGATCGGCTGGTGGTTGCTATTCTGGCCATGCGTGTTTGGCTTGGGGCTATCGGGCGGGCTGATTGCGCGTTGGGACTTGGCGCTGTGGATGTTGCTCGGTTCTGTGGCGATGCGCGGCGCGGGTTGTGTCTATAATGATATCATTGATCGTGACTTGGATGCGCAGGTTGCCCGCACGGCAAATCGCCCGCTGGCCAGCGGGTTGATCTCACGCAAAGCGGCATGGGCGTGGCTGATGCTACTGGCGCTGGTCGGACTGACCGTTTTGCTGCAGCTGAACTGGAATGCGCAGCTTTTGGCGTTGGGAAGCCTACTGCTGGTCGCGGCATATCCATTTATGAAACGCATCACATGGTGGCCCCAGCTTTGGCTTGGGCTGGTGTTCAGCTGGGGCGCTTTGGTGGGTTGGGTTGCCATTGCGGGTCAGGCCGATGTCGCAATGTTCTGGCTGTACGCAGGCACGATATTCTGGGTTGTGGGCTATGACACGATCTATGCCATGCAGGACCGCGAAGATGACGCGCTGGTGGGGATTAAGTCGAGCGCCTTGCGCTTGGGTGGCAGCGTGCGGGCAGGGGTGGCTACATTTTATCTGCTTGCGCTTTCCGGCTGGGGCATGGCGATATGGAGCGTTCGGCCGGAACAGCAGGCATTGATTGCGCTTTTGCCTGCTGCCCTTCATTTGGTCATGCAAGTGGCTTCATTACAGGCCGATGGCAGCAATGCCCTTGGCCATTTCAGGTCGAACCGCATGACGGGGTTACTCGCGGCGCTCGCATTTTTGGTCGTGGGTGCGGCCGGACAATATTAGGGGGAGAAGAATATGGAACATCGTCGCATTGGCAAAAGTGCCGTTTACGTCTCAGACATCTGCATGGGGACGATGACATTCGGGTCGCAAACCGATGAAGCGGCGGCGCACCGCATACTCGACCGCTGTCTGGACGCGGGCATTAACTTTTTCGATACCGCCGAAGGCTATCCGGTGCCGCCCGACATCAAATGGGTTGGCCGGACAGAAGACATTGTTGGCCGCTGGATGAAGGGCAAAAACCGCGACGCCATCATCATGGCAACGAAGGTTTCGGGCCCAAGCCACACATGGTTCAAATCGCCAAAGCGCGGCGGGATGACGGCGCTCGACCGTCACAACATCGTCACCGCGGTTGAAGAAAGCCTGCGCCGTCTGCAGACCGATTATATCGATTTGTACCAAACCCACTGGCCAGACCATGGCACCGGCTATGACGAAACGATGGAAACACTCGACGAGCTGGTGCGCGCCGGAAAAGTCCGCGTTCTGGGGTGCTCGAATGAAACAAGCTACGGCCTTATGAAGTCGCTCGCGACATCGGAGCGGTTGGGCACGGCACGCTATCACAGCATCCAGAACAACTTTTCCATCAATAACCGCCGGTTCGAAGATGAACTGAAGCAAGTCTGCCGTCAGGAAGGCGTATCACTGCTCCCCTATTCGCCATTGGGCGGCGGCGTCTTGTCGGGCAAATATCTGGACGGCGCACGACCCGAAGGCGCACGTTTCTCGCGCTATCTGGAAATGACTGGCGCACGTCAGGCCGAAATGGCGCAGCGATTTGCCGGACCACGCGCGTTGGAAAGCACGATGCGGATTGTGGAGATCGCCAAGGAAGCCGGCATGTCACCGGTGACGCTGGCGACCGCATGGTCAAAGCAACATGACTTTGTCGCGTCCACAATTGTGGGTGTCAGCACGGAAGATCAGCTGGACGATATTTTCGCCGCGATTGACCTGAAACTCAGCGCCGAAGTGATGACCGCCATTCACAAGGTAACGAAAGAAATTTTGTACCCGATGGGGTGATTTCACGCGCTGGCGTCAGCCCAAAATCTCCGCCTGTGCGTAGCCCAAAGCTTCGCCCAATGCCTGCAAACGGCGCTGGACGCTGTTGGACTGAAGCCGCACGGCGGAGCCGGTGAGGTGCAGGCGCAGCGTTGTGCCGTCGCCGTCAATGCGGCTGTCGGCCAGCGCGCCGCCGGTGCCGCCATCAAGCCGGTGGGCCAGACGGATGGCGAGGCCCCAGATCACCGCTTGCGCGAGCGCGCCGGGTGTGGCCAGTGCCGTGAGCATTTCGGGCAAGGTCCGCTTTCCGGCATGCACCGTCCACAGCGCCGCCGCTATCACCGCGCGGTCACTTGCGTTCACGCCGGGCCAGCTGCCGTCCAATGCCAGATCGAGCGCGTGGTCCGCGCGATATTCGGGATTTACGTTCCACACGCTGTCGGACAGCAAACAGGCGGCCCGGCACAGCCGCGCATCATTGGGGCTTTGTCCGGCGAACACCGGCGCAATCCATTGCGCCAACGCGTCCCCATGAAATGGAAACCGGCCAAGCCGTTCGCCTTCAAAACGCGCGGCGGCGATCAGCGGGTCGTCTTGGCGCTCGGCGGGGGTAAGCTGTTCAAACAACAATCCCTCACGCAGGCCATAGATGCTGGTGACGAGCTTGCTTGGTTTCAGCAGGCCCGATATGCCCGCGAGCAACGCATTCGCCCCCGGCAGCGCAGAAATACGGCCTGTGGCAACGACATTGGAGCGGGTTAACGCGTCCTTGTCGTTCACCATCGCCATCATCATTTCGGGCGCGTCGGCGGGCATTTCATAATTGGACAGGATGGTCAGCGGATATCCGCTGTGGTGCATGTGCAGCCGTGCGAATGTCCGCCACGATCCGCCGATCATATAAAATGGCAGGCCGGTTTCGATGGGGAAACCCGCTTTGCCCATCGCTTTGGCAATATCATCGCGCAGCATTTGCGTAATCTGCTTGGTTGTTTTGCCCTTCAATATGTCATGCCGCAATGTGCCCAGCGGCAGGGACACGCGCGTGCCCAGTTTGCCGTCGGATATGCGAATAAGCTCAAGGCTGCCACCGCCAAGATCGCCGACATAGCCATTGGCATGTGGGTTATCGCTTAATATGCCGAACCCGGCCGCGGTTGCTTCGGCATCGCCATCGAGCACCTCCACATGAATGCCGAGCGCCGCTGCTTTTTCGACCAGTTCATGGCCATTTTTGGCTTCGCGTGTTGCGGCGGTGGCGACCACGCGCATCGTGTCGACCTTCATCGCTCTCGCCAGCGTTTCAAAGCGCGCCAAGGCGGCCAAAGCCTTTTTCATTGTGGCTTTATCGATGATGCCATCGCCAGCGAGACACGCGCCAAGTTTTACGCGGCTTTTTTCATTGTAAATCGGCAGCGGCGCACGTGGCAGACCCGCATAAACGACCAGTCGTACTGTGTTGGAGCCAATATCAATGACGGCCTGACGCACCGCCTTCATCTTTGTCGGATGAGGCGCAGCGTTGGAACCTTCTTGTCATCTGCAAGCGCGCCTCCGCGTCCCGATAATGACGCGTTGGTCATAAAATAATGGTGCAAATTGAAAGGCATGGTTCCTGCTTTGACTCGCTCATATCGGCCGTCTGACCGCAGCATCCAGCTTTGCTGGTTGTCGAGCAGGTTTGCAACCATAACCTGATCCAGAATCTGGTCATGCACGGTCGGGTTTTCGATCGGCAGCATATATTCGACGCGGCGGTCGAAATTGCGCGACATCCAGTCCGCCGACGAGATGAACACTTTGGCGTCGGGATTGGGAAGGTCCGCGCCATTGCCCATCGCCCAAATGCGGCTGTGCTCCAAGAAACGGCCAACGACAGACTTTACGCGGATGCGCGACGACATGCCCTTCACCCCGGGCCGCAGACAACAAATGCCGCGCACGATTAGGTCAATCTCGACGCCCGCTTCGCTGGCTTCGTACAATTTGTCGATCACGGCCTTGTCGACCAACGAGTTCAGCTTTGCCCAGACAGCGCCCGACCGGCCTGCCGCAACATGCGCGATTTCATCATCGATCAGCGACATGATTTTTTCGCGCAGGCCAAGCGGGCTCATCGTCAAAAGCTTGAGCTCTGTCGGCGGGATATAGCCGGTGATATAATTGAAGATCTGCCCCGCATCATGTCCGACGCGCGGGTCGGCGGTGAAGAAGCTGATGTCGGTATAGACCTTCGCGGTGATGGGGTGGTAATTGCCGGTGCCCAAATGGCAATAGGTCCGAAATCCATCCGCCTCGCGCCGCACGACCAGCGAAATTTTGGCGTGGGTTTTCATATCGACAAAGCCGTAGACAACCTGAACACCGGAATTTTCAAGCTGCGAAGCCCAGTGCAAATTCTGCTCTTCGTCAAACCGCGCCTTTAGTTCGACGATAGCGGTGACGGATTTGCTGGCATCGGCGGCTTCACACAAAGCGCGGATGACCGCGGACTGCTTTCCTGCACGATACAATGTCTGCTTGATCGCAACCACATCCGGATCAGCCGCCGCTTGCTGCAAAAATGCGAGCACTGCGTCAAAGCTTTCATAGGGGTGATGAACGACGATGTCTTTTTGGCGGATCGCGGCAAAGCAGTCGCCATCATGTTCCAAAATGCGTTCGGGAAAGCGCGGCGAATATGGCGGGAATTTCAACGTTGGCCGATCTTCGTCCACCAATTGCCCAAGGTCGCCGATGCCCAAAAAACCAACGGTTTCGACGACGATGGACGCGCCAGCGCCAAGCTCTGACCGGATTAAGGTCGCCAATTCCGCGGGCAGCCCTTTTTCCAGCTTTAGCCGGATAATCCGGCCACGACGGCGGCGTTTGATGGCGCTGCGGAAATAGCGCACAAGATCTTCGGCCTCTTCCTCAACCTCGATATCGCTGTCACGGATAACGCGGAAGGCACCGGCTGCGACAAGCAAATAATCCGGAAACATCTGCCCGACAAAATGCTTAATCAACGCCTCAATCGTCACAAAGCGCGTGCCGGGGCCAGGCAACCGGATGAAGCGCGCCAGCGATTGCGGGATCATCACCAACTGGCGCACGACTTCGCCATCATTTTTCCGGCGCATGTCGAAAATCAGGCTGATACCCTGATTGGGGATGAACGGAAACGGGTGGGCGGGATCAAGCGCTTGCGGCGTTAGAACCGGAAGAATCTGTTCCTGAAAATATGTGCCGACCGCAGCTTGAAGATTTTTGCCAAGGGCGGACGGTTCAACGACCTTAATGCCCTCTGCCGATAGCTCGCGCATCAATTTGCGCCACAGCTTTTGCTGCTGGATCATGAGGCGGTCGGCGGCGGCAACGGTGGCGGTCAGCTGTTCAGACGGGGTGCGGCCGTCGATCGACAGTTCTTCAATTTTCCGTTGTTGTTGGCCGCGCAATCCCGCCACGCGGACCATGAAAAATTCGTCAAGGTTGGTGCCGGAAATCGACAAAAAGCGCAGCCGTTCAAGCAGCGGATGTGCTGGATTCGCCGCTTCTTCCAGCACGCGTTCGTTGAATTTTAGCCAAGATAATTCGCGGTTAAAATAGCGGGCATCAGCAGGCGTTTTCAGGGGCTTCACTGTGCTTGAACCGGGCGCGGGCTTCACGAAAAACGATCCTTTTTAAATATCTATCGCGGCGAATTGCCATGAAAACATGACATATTTACGGCACCGATTTCCGCGGTTGCACATGCTGTAACAGCATTGTCGCCAAATTGTCATCGTCCATATGCCGCCGAGTCACAACCCCCGCCTAATGCGCGACATAATGTTTAACATTGTTTGACGGTTATTGGGGGCAAATATATGCAAAGTCGGTTCATAAATTCGCGCGCTTTCGTTCGTAGCGCCATGCTGTGCAGCGCTGCGGTGCTCGCAATTTTCCCAGTTGCAGCCATGGCGCAGGCCGCGCCAGCGGCAGATGCAGCGGATGGTGACGCGATTGTCGTCACAGGTTCACGACCAATTGCGGAATCAGAAGCGGCCGCTTTGCAGGTGCAGAAAAATTCAGACTCCTTAGTGAGCGTTGTGTCTTCTGACGCGGCGGGCCGTCTTCCTGACCAGAACATCGCACAGGCGACGGGCCGTCTTCCCGGTGTCGCGGTTGAACGTGACCAAGGACAGGCCCGTTATATCAGCATCCGCGGCGCGCCGAACTATTGGACCACATTGTCGTTCGACGGCATCAATGTCGTCAGCCCTGAAGGCCGTGACGCGCGGTTTGACTCCATTCCTTCCGCCATCGCGGCGCAAATCATCGTGTCCAAGGCTGTCACGCCAGACATGCCGGGCGAAACCGTGTCGGGTAACGTCAATGTCATCACGCGTTCAGCGTTCGATTATGACGGGTTCCATTTTGCGGGCAAGGCTGGGTATGGCATTGCCGAGCTTGGCAACCGCCCGCAATATGAAGGTTCGGCCGTCGTTTCGACGCGTGTCCCCGCTGGTGAAGGTGAAATCGGCGTACTGGTGTCGGGCAGCTATTATCAGCGCGCAATGATAACGGACAATTTCGAGACGGATTACGAACGGGTGTCGCAGGATCAGCGGCCAGATTCGCTCAACCGGTTCTGGGCACAGGAAACGGAAAACAAGCTGTATCGTTTGACACGCCGCAACTGGTCGCTCTCGGGCCGACTGGATTGGAAGCCGAATGCCGACAATAGCATTTCGCTGCGTTCAATTTACACCACCTTCACCGACGACGAAATGCGGGACAATTTCCGCTTCGACCTTGATGACCGTCAGGGTGACTTGGTGGCCAATACCGCCGCGTGCGGAACGGCGGTAAACCCAACGCCAACCACGACGGGCTATGCGGATGTCTGCATTGGAAATACACCGTTCCAAGGCACAATTTATGGCATCGACATTCGCCAGCGCTCAACACTTCGTGCGTTTGAACAGTCGATTTTTACCAACACCATCGAAGGTACGCATGAATTTGGTGATGGCTGGAAACTCAACTGGCTTGGCAATTATACAGAATCCAAGGACGACCGTTCTGTTATCGGCGAAACAACCTGGGATAGCCCAAGCACACGTAACCTGCGTCCAACGGTTGCATATGACTTCACGGACCCGAGCCTTGCCCGTTTGCGGTTATTCACCACGGTCCAGCTGAGCAGCCCAACGCGTTATGAGGCGGGTACGCCCGTTACCGACATTGACAGCTTTACCAAGCCGCTGGCGTCGATGAATATACTCGACGCTGTGGACACCACAAAGGCCTATACCGCGAAGTTCGTTGTTTCGCGCGAAACCGAATTTTTGGGCGGAGACGCAGTGTTGAAGGCTGGCTTCCAGTTTGATCAGCGCACCAAAACCGTTGATGAAAGCAGCATGGCGCTCAATAACGCAACGCAATTTGCGACCATCGGAATATCGACAAGCTATAATGGTTTCAGCCTTGATACACCCTTCAAGGGCAAGATACCGATGGGATATACCTTCCGCTATTTCGACGCGGATAAAATGCGCGCGGCAAGCGACGCTGCACGCACCAATTTTACCTTCACGCCCGCGCTCGGAAATATCTACGACGTTCAGGAAGAGGTTATGGCCGGCTACCTGATGGGCACAGTACGCTATGACTGGGGTTCAGCCGTGGGTGGTGCGCGTATTGAACGTGTGAAAAATCGCGGCACTGCGGTTGCGACGGTTGGTACGGTCACTGGGCCTGTAACCGCTGAAAATAGCGGAACGCTGGTATTCCCCAGCATGCATCTCAATTTCGACGTCGATACCGACAAGAAACTGCGCATTGGCTTCACCAGCGGCGCTGCACGTGCGGATTATGATCAGCTGCGTCCCAATGTTGTGATTGATGACAGCAACCAGCGCATCTCGGGCGGTAACCCCGGTGTTAAGCCAGAGCGTTCTTATGGCGTCGATGCGTATTATGAATATTATGTCCAACCACAGGGCTATTTCATGATCGGTGCCTTCTACAAAAAGGTAGAGGATGTATTGTACACGTCGCGCAGCACATTTGGTTCAAATGCGCTCGACAGCAACGGTGTTGATCGTTCGGGTTACGCGTTCAGCGGGATTACCAACGGAGGTTCAGGCAGCGTACGCGGTGTGGAAGCGGCTGCGCAGTTCCAGTTGGATCCTTATGTGAGCGACCTTGGCTTGCCCGATTGGATGGGTGGCTTTGGCATCACCGCCAACGCCACGTACAATGACAGCGAAGTGACGAAACCCGCCATATTGGATGCGGCAGGTGTCACCATCTCGCCCGAGCGGAAGGTGCCACTGCCCGGGACTTCAGAGGTCGTATATAATGTCGGCGCATATTATGAGAAATATGGTCTGTCGCTGCGTTTGCAGTACCAAAACCGGACCGCTTGGGCAGATGGTTTTGCCGACAATCTCGATAGCGCAGGCGATACATATTGGGCAGAAGATGACGAGCTCGATTTTTCGGCACGCTATGAAATTTCCAATGGTATCGAAATCTATTTTGATGCTGCAAACTTGTTGAACAATCCTGGCCGTCGCTATTCCGACCCGTCGAATATCCTGAATGCGCAGGGCGTTTCGACCCCGTTCACCAACCGGTATACGATTGAATGGGAAAGTTTCGGTCGCCGTTACTCAGGTGGTATTCGCGTAAACTTCTAATGCGCGATTTCCGCGTCTTATCGGTCCTCCTCCTCGCCGGTTGCGCTTCGCCGCAGCCGGCGATGAGCCCGCTTTCGACGGCATCGGTCAGCGCAAGGCTGGAAACGCAGCCCGTTGCGAGCGTAGACGATGCGGCCGATGATCCGGCAATTTGGCGGAATGCGGCGTATCCAGCCCAAAGCCTGATTGTCGGCACCGATAAGCGCGCGGGCATTCATGTCTATGATTTGCAAGGCCGTCAGGTTAGTTTTACGCCGTCGCCACGCCTCAACAATGTCGACCTGCGCGATGTCGGAGGCAGCATTGGTGTGCTCGTCGCCGCCAGCGACCGTCAGGACCTTGCGCAGGCACAGATGGCGATGTTCCGGCTGGATACCGATACCAAAGGCTTGGTCCCGCTGGGTTCGATAGCGGTCGGTGCGGGCGAAGCCTATGGCATGTGTCTGTGGCAGCGCGCCAGTGACAAGGCGCTGTTCGGATTTGTCGTTCTGAAAGATGGTCGCATCGACCAAATCGCGATTGACACCAACGGCGCTGTCCCGACCGGAAAGCGTGTCCGCAGTCTGAAGCTTGGCACGCAGTCCGAGGGCTGTGTGGTCGATGACCGAACCGGGATATTGTACGTTGCCGAAGAAGATGTCGGCCTATGGCAATTTGATGCGTCGCCAGACGGCTCCACGATACCCACCGCAATCGCCAAAGCCGATGGCAACGAAATCGTCATGGATGCCGAAGGCGTTGCGCTGGCTCCATCTGGCAGTGATGGCGGCTATGTCGTCGTTTCGAGCCAAGGCGATAATGCTTATGCTCTCTATAAACTTCCCGAAGCAAAATATGTCGGCCGCTTTCGCATTAACGACGGTAAAGTTGACGGCGTCCAAGAAACCGACGGCATCGAGCTGATGCTGGGTGATTTTGGATCTGATTTTCCCAGCGGGCTTTTGGTTGTTCAGGATGGCGACAATCGCCCGGCCACGCAGAATTTCAAGCTGGTCAGTTGGGCAGATGTCGTCGCTGCTTTTGGGTGGGCAAAACACTAGGTTGCAATAGTCGTCTGTCGGGTTAATTGCGGGCTATGGCAAAAATCTGGTTTGACGACGCACTTGATCTCAATTCGCTCACTGAAAATGGTGACGATTGCATGCCCGGCTATGTTGGCATCCGGTTCATCGATTATGGCGACGACTGGATCAAGGCCAGCATGCCCGTCAATGAACGCACCAAGCAACCTTATGGCCGGCTGCATGGCGGCGCTTCGGTTGTGCTTGCCGAAACGGTTGGATCGGTCGGCGCGGCGATGACTGTGGACCGCAGCAAATTTGCGACCGTGGGCATGGAAATCAACGCCAACCATATTCGTCCGGCAAAAGACGGTCTGGTTTTTGCAACGGGAAAGGCCGAATCCATCGGCCGGACAACACAAATCTGGTCGATCCGTATTGAGGACGAGGCCGGAAAGCTGGTGTGCATTTCGCGGATAACGATGGCCGTCATTTCCACCGAACGCGCCTAAAATATTGCGTTTCGGGCCGTTAACGTCCACGGGTGAAAGATAGATGACACCGTTAGACAGAATTTGGGGTGCAGGCGAATGTCGCTTCGATATGTAAGAGAATTTAAGGGCTTTGCCGGGGTCAGGATTGAAGCGGACGATATCGGTTCAGCCGATGAACCCTCCATCGTCCTGCTGCACGGCTTTGGACAAACACGTAAGGTCTGGGAAGATGTGGCGGTTGGTCTTGAACAGGCTGGACGGCATGTCATCAATGTTGACCTGCGCGGTCATGGCGGCAGCGATTGGCCGTCCGATGGCCGTTATGACATTGACGCCTTTGTAGACGATTTACGCGCGGTTCTGGGGCAGATGCGGACGCGACCTGTGGTGGTGGCGGCAACGCACAGCGCATGGATTGCAACGATGGCGCTTGCCGAGGACGCCGCGATGTTGGCGTCGGGGCTGATCCTGTTGGATCCGCCTGCGCATACAGATGCCCAAGCGGTAAAGGTTTCGGCAGAGGCGCTGTCCGCGGCCTTGGGGCAGGGGCTTGCGCCATCCGAATATGACAGCAAAATTTTTGCGTCATTCGGCACGGACGGTGTGGATGCGCGGCTCGCGCAAGCGGCGCCGCAGATCAATATTCCTGTCTTGGTGGTGCGCGGCGCGCTTGGCGCGTCGGACGGCGTTGATACGCAAACGGGCTTTTCCGCCACTTTTCCCAATGTCGAAGCGATTGATGTCGACGGCGGCGGGCTTCTGATCGTGGCGGAACGAACCGAAGCGTTCAACGGCTTGCTGATCGATTTTCTGGAGCGCAAGCAACCGCGCTTCATTCCCGAATATCGCTCCGGTTCCGATGCGCGCACATTGCGCGATGCAATGGGCTGCTTTGCAACGGGCGTGACCATCATCACCGCCCATGCGCCCGACGGACGGCCCGTTGGCCTGACGGCGAACAGCTTCACCAGCGTGTCGCTGGATCCGCCATTGCTGCTCGTGTGTATCGCCAACAATTCGGGCAGTGCAGAAGTTCTGCGCGGGATTGATGATTTCGCGGTCAACGTATTACAGATTGGCCAGCAGCCGGTGTCCAACCTGTTCGCGGGAAAAAGCGAAGATCGGTTCTCCGGAACGCGGTGGGAAGTCGGCGAATATGGCGCGCCTATTTTGCCCAGCTCGCTCGGTATCTTTGAATGCAAACGGCATATGCTGCACGAGGCGGGGGACCATTTCATCCTTGTCGGTCGCGTCGAAAAAGCCAGCTTTGAACCGCGCCGCGATCCTTTATTATATTTCCGCGGCAAATACCGGCGTCTGCACTTCACATAACACCTGCTCGCATTGACTCGTGACGAGTGATGTCGTAAATTGGTTTCAAATGTAACCAGTTTCGCAGGAGCAGTAGCATGGCCGATTTGTTCGAAAATCCGTTGGGTTTGGATGGGTTCGAATTCATCGAATTTTCCGCACCGGAAAAAGGCCTGCTGGAACCCGTCTTCGAACGCATGGGTTTTACGCGCATTGCGCGGCACCGGTCAAAGGATGTCGATCTATGGCGTCAGGGTGAAATCAACCTGATCGCCAATTATGAGCCCAAAAGCCCGGCGGCCTATTTTGCGGCGGAACATGGCCCATCAGCGTGCGGCATGGCGTTTCGCGTGAAAAATGCGCGGGTTGCTTATGACGAAGCGATTGCCCGCGGCGCGGAGCCCGTTGAGACGCGTACGGGCCCAATGGAGCTTCGGCTGCCCGCCATTCGCGGGATTGGCGGGGCGATGATTTACCTCGTTGATCGCTATGGTGACGCGTTGTCGATTTACGATATCGATTTTGATTATCTGCCCGGTGTGGATCGCAACCCGGTGGGCGCTGGCTTCAAGATTATCGATCACCTGACGCACAATGTCTATGGCGGACGCATGGCGCATTGGGGCAGCTTTTATGAGCGCGTCTTCAATTTCCGTGAAATCCGCTATTTCGATATCAAGGGCGAATATACCGGCCTCACCAGCCGCGCGATGACCGCGCCCGATGGCAAAATCCGCATTCCGTTGAACGAAGAAGGCAAAGCAGGCGGCGGGCAGATTGAGGAATATCTGCGTGCGTATAATGGCGAAGGCATTCAACATATCGCCTTTTCCTGTGATGACCTGCCGGCGTGCTGGGACCGGTTGAAGGCGCTGGGCACGCCATTCGCGCCGCCACCGCCCAAGGCCTATTATGACATGCTGGAGGAGCGCTTGCCCGGCCACGGCGAGCCCGTCGACGAATTGCAATCACGCGGCATCTTGCTCGATGGTTCGACCGAAGATGGTGACCCGCGTCTGCTGCTTCAGATATTCTCGCAGACGATGATTGGCCCTGTGTTCTTTGAATTTATCCAACGCAAAAAAGACGAAGGCTTTGGCGAAGGGAACTTCACCGCCTTGTTCAAAAGCATTGAGCGCGACCAGATTGAACGCGGCGCGCTGACGGTTGAAGGCGCCGCGATATGACCGCGCCAATCGCGCTTCGCCGCATTCACCATGTGGCCTATCGGTGCAAGGACGCGAAGGCGACGGCGGATTGGTATGCGCGCGTTTTGGGCATGGAATTCACCACGGCCTTTGCCGAGGATCATGTTCCGTCCACGGGGGAATATGACCCTTATATGCACATCTTCCTCGATTGCGGCGGCGGCAATGTCATCGCCTTTTTCGAACTGCCGAACCAACCCGACATGGGCAAGGACCCCAATACCCCGGCATGGGTCCAGCATATCGCGTTTGAAGTCAGCGACCTTGACGCCCTGCTTGCGGCAAAAGCGCATATCGAGGCGCAGGGCATTGATGTGGTCGGGCCGACATTTCACGGGATTTTCCGGTCGATCTATTTCTTTGATCCGAACGGCCACCGGCTGGAGCTTGCGTGCAACATCGGTACGCCGGAACAATATGCCGAATTAAAACGCGTCGCGCCGTTGATGCTTGCCGAATGGAGCGAAACCAAAAAAGCCCCGCGCCATGCCGATTGGCTGCACATTGATCCGGACAAGCAAGCTTAGGCATTAAGCGCCCGCGCAATTGGACGTTGCGTCCCATTCACTGCTGGAAAATGGTGCCCGGAAGAGGACTCGAACCTCCACGCCGTTGCCAGCGCCAGCACCTGAAGCTGGTGCGTCTACCAATTCCGCCATCCGGGCACAGGGTAGGGGGCGCGCTTAGCGGCATTTGAAGGGCTGTGTCAATGCAAAGGCGGGGGATGTGGCATAATATTTGCGGGCATAATGCAGCTGCATTTGCCGATTGGGCCGTGGCGAAAAGAAGCTTGGCACTTTCCTGATAGCGCACGCGTGAAATATCTGACAATTACGATGCTCGATAAAAGGCTGCAGAGGGTAGGTCATGATGAAACGGATGTTTTTGGGTGCGGTGACGGCGCTTGCTTTGACCTCCGCTACAGGCGCGCAACAGTCGCCATTGCCTTACGGTAGCCCAGTCACCCTTGCGCAGGCAAAAACGATTGTGGCCGCCGCCGAACAGTCCGCACGGTCACGCAATTTCACTATGGCCTTCGCCATCGTCGAACCAAGCGGCGAGCTTGTGCTGTTCCACAAGATGGACGGCACACAATATGGGTCCGATCTGGTCGCCCGCGAAAAAGCGCGCACCGCGGCGCGATTCAAACGGAGCACGAAAGCCTTTTTTGATTCCATCGCAGGCGGACGCAACGCTGTGCTGAGCCTGCCGGGCGTGGTTGCCATTGAAGGTGGCACCCCGATTGTCATCAACGGCCGGATTGTCGGCGCGATTGGCGTCAGCGGCGGAACTTCCGAGCAGGATGGCGAAGTCGCCGCTGCGGCCTTGATCGGGTTGGAATAATCCACCGATAGGTCCCATTGCGCATTCCGCTGAGGAATAGGCGCTGAACGTTCGCTCCGCGGCGTTTCCTTTTACGCGGTCACCTTTGCGTCTGAAATCCAAGGTCGAGCAACAGGGCTTGGAAAACGCCCTCTCAATGTGACCGTAAAGAAAGTTTCGGCCATGCCGGGCAACCTATCCGCTTCAAACAACAGGAACAGGCCGGATCGTGCCGGTCGCGGTCTCTCCAAATTTGCAAAGCTGCCGAAGGTATAGTGCAGATATAAAACCAAATTTTCAACAATAGCAAATATAAATAGTTAACAAAAATATATTAATTCAAGTGGCAACATGAAATTCAGCCAAAAAACCAGTATATCTGCTGCCTTATAGGTAATACGCACTGCGATGTTATCGCCATTTTGGCAGTATGTACACTAGTTATTCGTATAATACTACCATTTTAGCTGTAATAGATTGTCGAAAATGCCTAAAAAATTCGCTGAATCAAGTTTTTTCACTTCACACGCAAATCGTAAAAACCGCCAATTTGGCATCAATTTATCCGGCGGGGCTTCCTTGGCTGCTCTGGCGGCGGGATTGGCTTTGGGGGGTGGTGTACTGCTGGCTCCGTCCGCTTACGCTTTAACGGGTATAGTTGCGACGGGCAGCGGCCCCGGCGCGTTGACGGTTTCGGCACCTGCGCCTGTAACGGAAACCAATGGAGATGGCATTCAAGCCACCAACAATTCACCCGGTACCAGTTTGACGATTACCGCCACCGATGTGTCCGGTAGCGAAGACGGCATCGACGCGCGCAACAACGGCACAGGCACCTTGTCAGTGACATCGACGGGGAACGTGACCGCGGTACGCAATGGTATATTCGCCCAGAACTTTGGCACGTATCTGAGCGTCGCTGGCACTTCGGTTTCCGGCAATGCTGGTGTCGTTGCGACCAACGCCGGTACTGGGTCGCTCTCGGTGTCCATGACCGGTACAGTGACTGGTACCGACGGTCGGGGCATCGCGGCCAGAAACCAGGGCCCCGGGTTCAATCTGCGAATCAATGTTGCGGGTGTCACGGGTACTACAGATGGTATCTACGCAGACAACGCTGGCAGAGGCGAGCTGCGGGTGACCTCCACCGGATCGGTTGCCGGCACAAGCCGCTATGGCGTATTTGCCCGCAACTCCAATGCTGGTACCAATCTTACGGTCCGGACGACATCGGTGTCGGGCGGGATAAGTGGCATTTTTGCCCAAAACAGCGGCACAGGCGCTTTTGCCTTGGCATCGACGGGGGACGTGACCGGGGGAAATACTGGTATATTGGGAAGCAACTCTGGCACATATATGACCGTCACTGGTACGTCGGCTTCAGGCGGCATAGGTGTCGATTTACAAAATGACGGCACGGGAACGCTCACGTTATCCATGACCGGGAACGTTACCGGTACCTCCGGCAATGGCGTAGTCGCCACAAACCAGGTCACCGGATCGGATATGGGCATCAACCTTGCGGGTGTCACGGGCGCGAACCACGGTATCTACGCCCGCAACCTTGGCACCGGCACAATGTCGGTGACCGCCACCGGAACGGTTACCGGAACAATCGGCAATGGCGTCGCTGCGTATAACTATGGCACCAACCTTAGTCTCGCCACTGCATCGGTGTCGGGCGCTAGACACGGTATCAATGCCGTCCAATATGGCACCGGCGCATTGCGGATTACCTCAACGGGGACAGTAACGGGATCTCAATTCAACGGGATCAGTGCCACCAACACCGGCGTTGCAACGGACGAAATCCGTATTACCACAGCGAGCGTGAGCGGCGTTACCGAGGGTATTTTTGCGCAGAATCTTGGTAGTGGCAGCCTATTTGTGACGTCAACCGGCGTCGTATCCGGCACAATCGGGATCAGCGCGTCCAACTTCTCCAGCTTAGCAGGCGAATTGGGAATTTCAGCAGCGCAGGTAGATGGCCAAATTGATGGTATTTCTGCCTATCATGCCGGGACCGGCGAGTTGACGATAAGAACGACGGGGCCGGTAACGGGGCAAAGCCGATTTGGTATCACTGCGCAAAACACGGTCAACGCAACGGGTAACCTCAATATTTTTGCAGCAGACGTAACTGGTTTATTGAATGGTATTTCCGCCATTAATAACGGCAGTGGTGGGATATTCATCACATCCAGCGGGCTGGTGACTGGACAAGCCGGTATCGGCATACAGGCCAACAATGGCGTCAATTCAATCGAAGACCTCTCGATCACTGCAGATCGCGTAATTGGCGGCGCTACCGGTATCGATGCGCGTAATTATGGCACTGGTATGATTACGGTTACGGCGACCGGCAACGTAACGGGCGGTGGTGACGGTATTTTGGCCTTGAACGCATCGGGCAGTGAACTTGTGATCTCTGTCGCTGGCGTAACCGGTGGTACCCAGGCCGGTATCAACGCGCGGAATTATGGAACCGGCACGGTGTCGATTGCCTCAAGCGGCGACATATCCGGTGGTACAGACGGTATCTTTGCGCGGAATTCTATCGCAGGGGCTGGCCTTGGGATCAATGCTGTTAACGTTAGCGGCGGCGATACCGGCATTGATGCGCGTAATGACGGTACAGGTTCGGTGGTAATAACGACGACCGGCGACGTGTCGGGTGGTGTTTATGGTATTTCTGCCGTCAATGGTGTCAACGGCTACAGCCTCCAAATTTCTGTAAACAATGTCTCTGGCGGCACCCAGAGCGGCATTCACGCCATCAACAATGGTACAGGACTATTGGAGATTACGGCGACGGGTAGTGTATCCAGCACCGATTCTGATGGTATTTTTGCTAGAAACAATAATAATGGTATTTACTTTAATGTCTCTGTAGACGACGTAACCGGTGGACACGACGGTATCAACGTACTCAATTATGGTGTTGAAACGCTGTCTATTAGCTCGACCGGATCCATATCTGGAGGCCGTTACGGAATTAAGGCCACTAACGATCCATCTGGCATTGATATCAACATCTCTGTCGTCGACGTAACTGGCGGCGCTACTGGCATTGATGTAAACAACCAAGGCATCGGCGGCATCTCGATAATCTCAACCGGGACGGTTACTGGATCTGGAGGCCGCGGGATCAGTGCCACCAACACCAACCTCGCATCAAGCGATACCACTATCACTACCGCAAGCGTGAGCGGCCTTACCGAAGGTATTTATGCGCAGAATTTTGGTAGTGGCAGTCTATCCGTGACCTCAACGGGCGTCGTATCCGGCACAATCGGGATCAACGCGTCCAACTTCTCCAACTTATCTGGCTATTTGGCAATTTCAGCAGCGCAGGTAGATGGCCGAATTGATGGTATTTCTGCATATCATGCCGGGTTCCGCGGGCTGACGATAACAGCGACGGGGCCGGTAACGGGGCTAAGCGGGTTTGGTATCTCTGCGCAAAACACTGTCAACTCAAGGAACAACCTCAATATCAATGTGGCGGACGTAACGGGTGGATTGCATGGTATTTCCACCACTAATAACGGCAGTGGTGGGTTGGTCATTACATCCTACGGGCTGGTGAATGGACAAGCCGGCATCGGTATCCAGGCGCTCAACGCCGCCAACGCATTGGCTGGCCTTGGGATCAATGCTGTTAACGTTAGCGGCGGTGATACCGGCATTGATGCGCGTAATGACGGTACAGGTTCGCTGCAAATAGTGACGACCGGCGACGTGTCGGGTGGTGGTTATGGTATTTCTGCCGTCAACAATATCAACGGCACCAACCTCCAAATCTCTGTGGCCAATGTCTCTGGCGGCACCCTGAGCGGCATTCACGCCATCAACTATGGTGGCGGGGCATTGAATATTGCGGCGACGGGTACTGTATCCAGCACCGATGCCGACGGTATTTTTGTTAGAAACTATAATAATGGTTCGGACCTTACTATCTCTGTAGCCGACGTTATCGGTGGCAATAACGGTATCGATGCGCATAATCGGGGCTATGGTGCGCTGTCCATTACCTCCACAGGTTCGATATCTGGCGATCAATACGGAATTGTTGCCCGCAGTGAATCATATGGCACTGATTTCACCATCACGGCCTTGAACGTAACCGGCGGTTATACTGGCATTAGTCTATCCCACCTAGGCACGGGCGCGTTATCGGTAACGACAACCGGCGCTGTAACTGGCGCAGGCCATAATGGCATCGAAGCTATCAACGCCCTTACGGGTACGAGCGTTACGGTCGCAGCTGCCGACGTCACTGGCAGCTATTCCGGTATTGTTGCCTTTAACCAAGGTATCGGCGCGTTGTCGGTGACGTCGACCGGGGTTGTGACCGGCATCACGGGATACGGGATTACAGCAACCAATAATGGTACAAACCTTAGCATCGCCGTCGCTGATGTGACGGGTAACGCGGACGGCATCCACGCCGTTAACTTTGGCACGGGCGGGTTGTCGGTGACGTCGACGGGTGCAGTGACAGCAGCCCTTGGACGCGGCATTTCTGCGGTCAATTATTTGAACGCTACGGGTAACCTCACCATCTTGTCCAATGTGGTGACAGGCGGCTCTGACGGTATCTTTGCGGACAATAATGGTACGGGCGCGATGTCCATCACGTCAACCGGGACGGTAACCGCAACAACCGGCAGTGGGATATATGTCTCTAACGGTATGTACTCCACTGGCGGTCTAAGCATTTCGACAGCCCAAGTTTCTGGCGGCGGTAACGGCATTATCGCCCAAAATTTGGGTAGAGGTGCGCTATCCATTGCCTCGACAGGTCCTGTTACAGGAACCAATGGCCTTGGCATCAGCGCGATCAACGATACCAATTCAACTGCGGGCCTTACGATGTCGGTTACGGACGTCACCGGAACAATTGGTATCTTCGCCCGAAACCTTGGCGCTGGCGCGATGTCGGTGACGTCAACAGGCGTGGTTACCGGCACAAGCGGCTATGGCATTACTGCCCGCAGCGCTGGTACCAACATGACCGTTTCTGCGGCTACGGTCACAGGCGAAACTGGTATCCAGGCAAGCAATAGCGGCACTGGCTCGCTCTCGCTGAGCGTGACGGGACCCGTCACCGGAACCGTCGATAGGGGTATATCGGTAAAAAACGCCACCACGGGGAGAAATCTGACTGTCAATGTGGCTGACGTCACAGGTGTTTTGGATGGCATCGTCGCAACCAACGATGGTCGCGGCGCAATGTCGGTGACCTCCACCGGAACGGTGTCCGGAACAAGCCGTTATGGCCTGTTGGCCCGTAACTCGGGCACGAGCCTTTCGATCTCCACAGCATCGGTGTCGGGCGGATTAGACGGCATTTTAGCGGAAAATAATGGTACCGGCGCACTTTCCTTGACATCGACAGGGAACGTGACCGGCGCGCGCAATGGTCTATTTGCCCGCAACTATGGCACCAACATGACCATCGCCGCTGCGTCGGTTTCAGGCGGCACGGGTATCAACGTACGCAATGACGGCACTGGCTCGCTCTCGGTGACCTCGACCGGGACAGTGACGGGCACCGTCGGTCGGGGCATAACCGCCTTAAACCAGAACACTGGTTTGAATCTGGACGTCAATGTTGCTGGCGTCACGGGCGCTACGGATGGTATCTACGCCGGCAACCTTGGCTCCGGCGCATTGTCGGTGACCTCCACCGGAACGGTTGCCGGAACAGCCGGCATTGGTCTCTTCGCCCGCAACTTTGGTACCAACCTTTCGGTCTCCACCGGATCGGTGTCGGGTGGGGCAGATGGTATTTTGGCGAGAAACTTCGGTACAGGCGCACTTTCGATAACATCTTCGGGGAATGTGACCGGGGTCAACTTCGGCATACGGGCCCGCAATTATTCGGGTACCGGCCTGACCGTCTCCGCCGCTTCGGCTTCCGGCGGCACTGGTATCAACCTGCGCAACTACGGTACGGGTTCGCTCTCGGTGACCACGACCGGGTCAGTAACTGGCACCACCGGCAGGGGGATACTCGCGGTAAACCAGAACACTGGGTTGAATCTGACTGTCAATGCGGCTGCCGTCACAGGTGCCACAGACGGCATCTTCGCCTTCAACTATGGCGCGGGCGCAACGTCGGTCACCGCGACCGGAACGGTTACCGGAACAATCGACAATGGCGTTTATGCCGCCAATAATGGCACGGACCTTACGATCACGACAGCAACGGTGTCGGGTCGTGCAAGTGGCATTGTGGCAGTAAACGACGGTACCGGTGCGCTTTCGATTACATCTTCGGGCAATGTGACCGGGACTGCCTATTATGGTGTCTACGCCCGTAACTTTGGTACCGACCTGACCATTGCTGCGGCTTCGGTTTCAGGCAACACGGGTATCGATGCTAAAAACTATGGCACTGGATCGTTCTCGGTGACCACGACCGGAGCCGTGACGGGCACCGGCGCTAGGGGCATAACTGCCATTAACTACAGCAGCGGATTGGACCTGAGCGTCAATGTTGCCGGTGTGACCGGCGCCACTGATGGCGTCTTTGCCCGCAACCGTGGCAGTGGCGCATTGTCGGTGACCGCAACCGGAACCATTGCCGGCACAAGCGGCGTTGGCCTTGTCGCCCAGAACTATGACGGCACGAGCCTGACAATCTCCACGCGATCGGTGTCGGGCGATGTAACGGGCATTTCTGCACGAAATGATGGCACCGGTGCTTTGTCTTTGACAGCGACGGGGAACGTGACCGGTGTAGGCGGTGCGGGCATAGAAGCCGATAACGATGGCACGGACCTGACTGTTTCCGCCACTTCGGTGACGGGTGGTTCCAACGGTATTGTGACCCGAAACTTCGGTACTGGTTCGCTCTCGTTGACCGCAACGGGGCCAGTTACCGGCACCACCGATAGGGGTATATTTGCGGTAAACGAAAGCAGCGGGACGGATCTGGACATCGTCACAGGTGCGGTTGCCGGAGGTATTGACGGCATTTACGCCCGAAACCGTGGCAGTGGTGCGTTGTCGGTGACGTCGACCGGAAACGTAATTGGTACAGATTTTTACGGTATAAATGTCCGAAATTATGCCTCTGGCTCAGACATGACTGTCACCGCGACATCGGTGCAGGGCCAAGCCACCGGTATATTGGCGGTGCATGGCGGCACAGGCGATCTCACGGTGACGTCGACGGGTCTTGTGACGGCAACAAGTACGGCGGGTATTCTTGCCATCAACGGCGCGTTGGGTGATAATCTATCCGTTTCGACCGCATCTGTTTTGAGCGGCGGGGACGGGATTAACGCCACCAATAATGGCACAGGCGCGCTGTCGGTGACCGCGACCGGCACCGTAACGGCGACCGGTGGCTACGGCGTGTATGCCGTTAACAATGGCACTGACCTTACGATCACCACTGCATCGGTCTCAGGCGGCACATTTGGTATCGTTGCAATAAACAGCGGCACCGGCACCTTATCGGTCACAACATCGGGTGCGATTAGTGGTGGAACTGGCGCAGCTATTCTGACGGCTTCAGGCTCTGGTGGTGCAGTCGCGATTACGCTGCTTTCGACGTCCAGTGTCAGTGCCACCTCTGGTGTGGCTATTATCGACGGCGATGGCGACGCGGTTGTCACGATCAACGCTGGCGCTGTTGTGAACGGCAGCATCCAATTGGGCGACGGTAACGACACCGTCAACGTCGCGGCCGGCACGTCACGGGATGGCGTGACTGCGTTTGACGGTGGTTCAGGTTCCTTCGTCGATACACTCAATATCAATGCTGGTTGGGGCGGCGCGTTACGTGGTTGGGAATTCATGAATGTGAACACCGCTGGTGGCGATATTGCCATCACCGGTGCGATTTCTGGCACAGGTGTGTTGACCAAGACCGGCACGGGTGTGATGACCCTGACGGGCGTTAACACCTTCACGGGCGGCACGACCATCACGTCGGGTACCCTGATCGGTAATACGCAAAGCTTTGGCACGGGTGCTATCGTCAACAACGCATCGCTTGTGCTGAATCAGACCACCAATGCAAGCTTTGCCACGCTGATCTCCGGCACAGGTTCGCTGACCAAATCCGGCGCGGGCTCACTGACCCTGACGGGTGTTAACAGCTTCAGTGGTGGCACGACCATTTCGGCGGGCACCCTGATTGGTAATACGCAAAGCTTTGGCACTGGTCCTATCGTCAACAACGCTTCGCTTGTCTTCGATCAAGTCGCTGCGGGCAGCTTTGCCGGTGCGATCTCGGGTACAGGTTCGCTGATCAAGTCCGGCGCAGGTGCACTGACCCTGACCGGCGTTAACAGCTTTACCGGTGGCACGACTATCTCGTCGGGTAGCCTAATTGGTAACAGCCAAAGCCTTGGCCGTGGCGCCATCGTCAACAACGGATCGTTGGTGTTCAATCAAGCCACTGCGGGCAACTTTGCCGGTACGATCTCGGGCGTAGGTTCGCTGACCAAATCTGGTGGTGGTGCGCTGACCCTGTCTGGTATCAACAGCTTTACCGGTGGCACGACCATCTCGGCGGGCAGCCTGATTGGTAATACGCAAAGCCTTGGCCGTGGCGGTATCGTGAACAACGCGTCGCTTGTCTTTGATCAAGCCGCTGCGGGCAGCTTTGCCTCGGTGATCTCGGGTAGAGGTTCGCTGACCAAGACAGGTAGCGGTGCGCTCACGCTGACGGGTGTTAACAGCTTTAGTGGTGGCACGACCATCTCGGCGGGTAGCCTGATCGGTAACACGCAAAGCTTTGGCACTGGCGATATCGTCAACAACGCATCTTTGGTGCTTGATCAGACAACCGACGCAAGCTTTGCTGCTGCGATATCGGGCACTGGCTCGCTGACCAAGTCTGGCGCTGGTGCGCTGACCCTGACGGCCATCAACAGCTTCAGTGGCGGGACAATGATCTCGGCGGGTAGCCTGATTGGTAACATACAAAGCTTTGGTACCGGCGATATCGTCAACGATGCATCTTTGGTGCTGGATCAGACAACCGACGCAAGCTTTGCGTCGGTGATGTCGGGCACAGGTTCACTGACCAAGTCCGGTAGCGGTGCACTGACCCTGACGGGCGTCAACAGCTTCAGTGGCGGCACGACCATCGCGTCGGGCAGGCTGATCGGTAACACGCAAAGCCGTGGCACTGGCGCGATCGTGAACAACGCATCGCTTGTGTTCGACCAAGCCGATGCGGGCAGCTTTGCTGCTGCGATATCGGGCACTGGTTCGCTGACCAAGTCTGGCGCTGGTGCACTGACCCTGACGGGTGAGAGCAGCTTCACAGGCACAACAACGGTAACGGCGGGCCGCCTCAATGTAAGGGGGTCGCTGGCAAAATCTGCACTGACGTTGCAAAACGGCACGTCATTAGGCGGTAACGGCACTGTTGGGTCGTTGGTGGCACAATCGGGTTCGACGGTATCACCGGGTAACTCGATTGGTACGCTTGCCGTGAGCGGCAACCTGACATTAGCTGCAGGTTCGCTGCTGGCGATCGAAGCATCGCCGTCGGGTGCAGATATGGTGACGGTCACAGGAACCGCAAATCTTGCAGGTAACCTGACCATTACGCCGTCCACGGGCCAATATACGTTCTTCCAGCGCTTTGCACTGGTATCTGCGAACACGGTCACCGGGACTTTTGCAAACAGTAGCGTGGGCGACTTTGGTCCGAAGTTCCTGCCAAAGCTGATTTACGATGCGACTTCGGTTGCGCTGCGGCTTGATCCCAAGTCTCTTGTTGATGTGAGTGGCGGAACGTTGCGCGGCAACGCTCTGGGCTTTGCTACCGCTTTTGATACCGCCGTTTTTGCCGGTTATAATCCTGAGCGGTTTGTGAACCTGTACACGCAAGGTGCGGACCTGGCTGGAGCACTTGGCCAGTTCACAGGCGAGCGGTACAGCGCCGAACGTCAATCGACGATGCAGGGCACACATGTGGCGCGCGATGCGGCATTTGCAGCACTGAACGATGACATCGTTTATGCTGTGGATACGGTGTCTGAATCCAAATATGCCGGCGACACGTTGACCACGATCTGGATGCGTGCCGCAGGTACTTGGGGCACAGTCAAAGGTGATGGCACAGGCAGTCGGTACAAAACCGATCAAACGGGTCTTTTGGCAGGCATTGATATCAACAGTGGCGGCTTCAAGCTTGGAAGCATGTTCAGCCAGACCAATACAGATGTAAATCTCTATTCTTTCGGGCAATCGAACATCGAAAGTTTGGGCGCTACCGTCTATGCAGGATATCGGCGTGATACATCCGGCTTTGCTATCGGCTTTGGTGGTGGCTTTGCCAGCAACACGGCTGTGGGCAGCCGTGCGATTACGGTGCCAACCTTTGCGCAGGCACTGGTCGGCAAAACAAAAAGCACATCGCTGCAATATTTTGCCGAGGCCTCTTATGATTTTGTGGGCGCCGCCAATAGCCGCATTGAACCCTTTGCGCGGATTGCACGGGTAGAGTTGGACAGCAAAGCCTTTGCTGAAACCGGTGGCAGCGCCGCTGTGCATGGTGACAAGCAAAGCAACAGCCTCACAATGGCCGGGGCTGGTGTCCGCGGTGCGCATGCAAGTGCCAATATGACGTTGACTACATCTATTGGCTGGCAACGGACCATTGGCGATCTGTCAGCGCCGACCAATTTGGAGCTCACGTTGATCGACACATCATATGAAGTGCACAGCGCAGCGTTTGATCGCAACGCTGTGACCTTGGACACGCAAGCCAGCTTCCGCTTGTCGTCACATTTGATGTTTGGTATTGGATACAATGCATTAGGAGGCAAAAACAGCCGCAGTCATGGTGCGCGTGCAACAATAAGGTATGCATTTTGACAAAGACTAGTCCTAAGGTTGAAACCCCTGCCGCGGCGCAGGAAGATGTAACCACGTTCAGCCAGTCGGATGGTCTTGTCCGGCATCTGGCTGCGCAACGCGCATCGTTGATGTTCTCGTCCTATCAATCGGGACTGCTGTATATGCTCGGGCATACCGCCACTGGCGGCGGGCATTTGCACCAGTCTGCGATGGACAAGCCGATGGGGATTTGGGTTGAGGATGAAAATGCCTTTACCTTGTCCGCTGGCTATCAAATCATGCGGTTCAAAAACGGGTTGGAGCCTGAGCAACGGGTCAATGTTCAATTTGATGCCTGCTATGTCGCCCGCGAAACCCATTTTACGGGCGAGCTCGATGCGCATGACATTGGCATTGGCCGCGATGGGCAGCCCATATTTGTCAATACGCGCTATAACTGCTTGGCGACGACCGATCCGCGGCACAGCTTTCGTGAACTGTGGCGGCCATCCTTTATCTCGGCTTTGGTCGACGAAGATCGCTGTCACTTGAACGGACTGGCGATGGATAATGGCGAGCCTGCGTATGTGACTGCTGTGAGCCGTTCAGACACGATCGATGGGTGGCGTGACCGGCGGCATGATGGCGGTGTGATCATCGATGTGCGCAAGAACAAGGTCATTTGCGAAGGGCTTTCCATGCCGCACTCCCCGCGGCTGCACAATGGTGAGCTGTGGGTGCTGAACTCTGGCACGGGCGAACTTGGCGTTGTGGAAGGCGCAGCGAAGGGCAAGGGCAAGTTTGTGCCACGGGTGTTCTGCCCTGGCTTTGCCCGCGGCCTCACCATACGCAATGGCTTTGCCTATATCGGCCTGTCCAAGCCGCGCTACAAACGCTTTGAAGGGCTGGCGCTGGATCAGAAGTTGAAAGACGCCGACAGCGAGCCATGGTGCGGCATCCAGATCATCGATCTGGCCAAAGGAACCTGCGCTGAATGGTTCCGCATTGATGGCGCGGTCAAAGAGATTTTTGACGTCGCGGTTATCACCGGCCATGCCTGCCCCATGTCCATCGGCCCCAACGCACCCGAAATCATCAAGTTCGTCACCCACGCCGCCTGAACGGGCGGTTTGGGGGGCAGCTGCCTATAACAGAGCAGATCGCGGTTGTCGGCATTGGCCAGCAACCGCTTGTTCATTGGATGATGCCGCAAGCGCCAAAGGCGGACAGTGGCTAAAGCCGCTTGGAACAGCCTAGATGTTCTGATGCTATCCGTGACCGCGTAATAGCTTGGCCCATGTGCGCCCCGGTGTGGAACAATAACCCTATTCAGGCGCTTTATCTGCTAGAGTTTGATCAGGTAACGGCATGATGATAGCCCTCACCAATGTTTTGAAAGTTGGCTATAATGCGTAAAAGATGGATTTTGTTGGCTGCCGCGGGGCTTGCCGGTGTCGGTGCGATCACTTGGAGTGCTATGGCAAGTAATGTCGAAACGCCTGATTACGCGGTATCCAGCAAAAGCGGCAACCTAGAGATCCGCGAATATGGCCCGACAATTGTTGCAGAAGCAACGGTGGAAGGGGAACGGGATGCAGCGATACAGCGCGGCTTCCGGATTATTGCGGATTATATTTTTGGCAACAATCTATCGTCGACAAAAGTCGCGATGACTGCGCCGGTGATGCAGCAGCCCAGCGAAAAGATCGCCATGACCGCACCAGTTATTCAGCAGGCGTCAGGCAAATCGTGGAATGTGCGTTTTGTGATGCCTTCAGAATATACGATGGAAACGCTGCCTAAGCCCGTCAATTCCAAAGTCGCGTTGATTGAAGTGCCAGCAATGCGTTTTGCGGTGATCCGCTTTTCGGGTTTCGCGGGTCAGGGTTCACTCGACGCGCACGAAGCTGAGCTACGGGCATTCATGGCTGAGCGCGGCCTAACTGCCACCAGTGCGCCCCAATACGCATTTTACAATGCGCCTTGGACACTTCCGTTCATGCGCCGGAATGAGGTTATGATCGAAGTTACCGGTAAATGAAGATCACTCATTCATTTGAAGAACAGTGATGGTGTCAGCGATACGGTTCTGCATTGCTAACGACAACACCCTCTTTCAAATGCAGTTCCCGAGAACGACCGTCGTCATAAAGACCGAAAGTAGCATCGGCATTTTGCTGAATTTCAAGTAGCGTTAAACCGGCACCGATGGCGTGCACTGTGCCAGGAGTGACGGGAGCAGGTCGGTATTGCCTATGCTGCTCTGTTTAGCGTCATGCAGCGTTGGTTAATTCGACACAGCTTATGGCGCGTTGGCCGCTGTGGCGGTCCAGTTGGATGACAATGTCGATCATGGACCGCGCGTACTCCATCGTTTCGAGGCGACCAAGGCCAAGCCCGGCCTGCATACACATGAAGGCAATTTGTTCGAACGCACCTTGGGGTGAATTGGCGTGCACCGTACTGATGGAACCGGGGTGGCCGGTATTGATCGCCCGCAAAAACGTGACTGTTTCGCCGCCACGCAATTCGCCCACGATCAACCGGTCCGGCCGCATACGCAGCGATGCGCGCATAAGATCGTCCACCGTCACGCGTGCCTCACCTTGATCGCTGGCCACAGCGACCAAGCCAAGCGCATTGTCGCTGCTCAGGCGGATTTCAGGTGTATCCTCAATGGCAATGACGCGCTCATGTTGCGGAATTTCCTTTAACAACGCGTTGAGCAATGTCGTCTTACCGGACGACGTTCCGCCAGAAATGAGGATCGTTTTGCGCGCCGCAACGGCCGCACGGAAAAAGCCAAGATAATCTTGTTTCTGCAAAAGCGCCGCAAGCATGGGGCTATCATCCGCGGCATTACGCGCCGATGGCAGCGCGCTTTGTTCAAAATAGCTTTCCAGCATCATGTCTTGCAACCGGTGTTTGCGGATCGCGAGCGCAACCTCGCCGCGCGTTGCCGGCGGCAACACCATCTGCACGCGGGCACCGCCCGGCAATATGGCGGCGAGCAACGGACTTTCCCGGCTAACCCCTTGGTGGTTGATGCGCGCGATCTGGTGCGCAAGGCGTTCCAGCAACTGGCTGTCAATTTGTGGTGCGTCGTGGCGCTCCATCTGCGCCAATCCAAGCCGCTCAACCCATATTTCATGCGGCCGGTTCACCAATATTTCGGTCACATCATCGCAGGCCAGCCATTCGCGAAATGGCGCTAAATAACTGTTGAGATAGACATTTTCGGCATCGCCAGCCACGGGCGCTGAATGGCTCATTGCGCATCGCCGTCGGTGCCCGAAAAATCGAGGTCGCGGGCGATGAAGATACGGATGGCTGTCCCTTGCGCAACTTTTACCGTCGGCGGAATGTTGATGTCCCGCTGCAAGGCAATACCGGCAACGCTTTTGGCATCATCGGCGGTGCGGACGATGACATCATTGCCACCCTGCTGCAAAAGCCCAAGGCCGGATTGCACAACGGACAACAATATCGCCGAACCAAAGCGCTTTAGGAAGTGGCTATCCACTTTACCCCCTAAGCCCGCACGGCCAAGCGGGTCGGTGACGGGCGAGCCTAGCGACACGGTTACGCCATCGGGGCGGGTCAGCCGTGTCCAGACGATGAACGCGCATGATTGCCCCGCGGCGAGGCCCGAGCGATATTGCCCGATCAGGCGGCTTCCGCTTGGGATGAGCACCCGTCGGCCGTCAAAGCCCATGACGTCGCGGCTAACCACGGCACGCACATATCCGGGCAGATCTGAGTTTATCGCCGTTTCAAGGACGCCCGCGATAATGGCGCCCTGCGGTACCGTATAGCTGCTGTTGGCGATACGCACCGCGCGGGCAGGGGCATTTTCGCCCGCTGCAACGCGGTCAGAAAACCTGTCTTCCGCGCTCAAGTCGTCATTTTTGGCACCTGCCAGACCCGGCGTGGGCGGGACCATGGCGACGCCGCCTTTTGTGGTATCCACGACGATGCCCGGCGCTTGAAAGCGGTTCGGACCAACCGCTACGGGGCCAACGATGCCTAGCGCTGCCCCATTTGGGGTATTCACGGGCGGCGGGACAAGCACGGGCGGCGGCAATTCCGGTGGGCCCGGACGCAACGTTGGTTGCGGCACAAGACCGCCGGGTGGCACAACTGCAGTTGCGGTGCGGGCGGCGGCCTGTGCCGCTACTTGGTCTGCTTTATTCCGGCTGTTGGCCAAGCTGCTAAAGGTTAAAATGGCAAGCAAGCCAATGCCCACAACGCCCAATTTCATGCCCGGGGATAGGCCATTTGGCATGGCCACCGGCGACAAAATCCGTTGGCCGTTTGCTTCCAACGGTTTCAGTCGATCAATATGCGGCAACACTCGCCACATGGTTCGGCGTAGCGCCTAGCGAACTACCCAGCATCGCGCCCAACATTGGTCGGTTTGACGGCGCTAATTTGGGCTTCATGCAATAACTGCCAACGGCATCCTAGAGTTATCCTGCGTGCTTGCTGGAAATTCAATGATGCCATGAAGTGGGCAAATATCGGCCCGTACGTCATTGAAAGTAATGGTAGACGCTGAGGGGTTCGAACCCACGACCCGCTGATTAAGAGTCAGCTGCTCTACCAACTGAGCTAAGCGTCCCCATTTCGGGCTGGCCAGATGCGCAGGCCCGTTTGGAGCGCCGCCTTTGATGGGTTTCGTGGCCTTTGTCAAGCATGACAAAGCGACTTATTGGAATTGTCCACGCTTTGCGCCTGGGTGACGCTCGATCGACATCATGATTCCGACGCACAGCATCATGGTGAGCATCGATGAACCCCCGTGGCTGACAAAAGGCAGGGGGATGCCCGCGACCGGCGCGAGGCCCACAACCATCAGAAGGTTGATCATGATATAGAAGAAAATGGTGCAGGTCAGGCCGGCGGCCACGAGCTGCCCGTACCGCGTCTTGCTCTGCATCGCGACGCTCAGGCCCCAGCGCATAAGCAGATAGTACATGAACAGAATGAAAAAGCCGCCGACGATGCCCCATTCTTCCGCCATTGTGGCAAAGACGAAATCGGTATGTCCTTCCGGCAGATAATCGAGATGGCTTTGGGTGCCGTTACCAAAGCCTTTGCCGAATATGCCGCCTGATCCGATCGCGATTTTCGACTGGGTGATATGATAGCCAGCACCAAGCGGATCATTTTCCGGGTTGAGGAAAATCAGAACGCGATCTTGCTGATATGCCTTTAATCCAAAGAAAAACACCAATGGCGCAAGAACGGCGACGCCGACACCGGCGCTGATGAAATATATGAGTGGCAGGCCAGCCATGAAGCCAACGACACCCAGCCCAAAGGCATAGGCAATGGCGGCGTCAAAATCAGGCTGAATGATCACCAATATGCTTGGCAGCAACAGGATAGCGCCCAGCGGCCAAATGGCGTCAAATCCGTAGATACGGTTCGGTGGAAGCCGGTCGAAAAACCATGCGGCGGCAAGAACCATCACGGGCTTCATCAGCTCGGATGGCTGAAGCGTGATGATGCCAAGGTTAATCCAGCGTTGGCTGCCGCCGCCCACAAAGCCCATAAGCTGCACCACGACAAGCAGGAAAAGCAGCAACAGATACAAGGGAAAAGTCATCGACTTCCAGAATTCAAGCTTCATCCGCGACATCGCGATGGCCATGGCCAGCAGGACCACGAACCGGACGACATGCTTTCCAGCCCATGGTTCAAAATGACCACCTGCTGCGGAATAAAGCACCGTCGCGCCAAAGCCGACCAAAGCCGCCAATATGAAAATCACGCGCCACGGCAGCGCTGCGATCGGGGTGGGGACTATGCCGTTCATGTCGTCGGATCCAGCGGCGGGGGTGCCGCCGGTTGACCTTGGAAGGCCGCATATTTGGACGCCATACGCTGTTCGATATTGCCACCCCAGCCAGCTTCGAGCGCTTCCAACGAAGCCATCGCTTTTTCCCGGTCATACAGGAACGTCAGAACGTCTTTCGCGATTGGTGCTGCGGCGCGCGCGCCGCCCATGCCATGTTCAATGACGACCGACGCGCCATAGCGTGGGTTATCGACGGGCGCGAAGCAAACGAACAGGCCATGGTCGCGATATTTCCACGCGCCCGATTGCCCGCGCTGCGATCCTGCAATGCGGCGCACTTGCGCGGTGCCGGTTTTCCCGGCCATCGCGATACCCGGAATGTCCAGCCGGCTGCGTACCGCGGTGCCATCGCCGTTGACGACGCGGTTCATGCCTTCGCGCACAACGGCCAAATGTTCTTCGGGGAAGCTGAGCCTGCCCGGCGCTGGGCGTTTTTTGAGGATGATTTCAGGTTGAATGTTCAGACCCGATGCGATGCGCGCCGCCATTATGGCCAATTGGAATGGGCTAACCGAAACATAGCCCTGACCAATGGTCGCATTCAGCGTGTCAGACTCGCTCCACTTTTGGTCATATTTACGCATTTTCCATGCGCTATCGGGAATGGTGCCATATCGTTGCGACGGAAAGGGAAGGGGGAACTCCTGCCCCAGACCAAGCGCCTTTGAAAATGGTGCAATCGCGTCATAGCCAATGCGGCGGCCCATCGCATAAAAATAGGTGTTGCAGCTTTTCATCAGCGCGTTGGCCATGTTCATCGGACCGTGACGCCCGAGGCATTTGAAGACGCGGTTACCCAGCCGGTATCCCCCGCCACACACAACGGTTTCTTCGGGATCGATGCCATGATGCAGCATCGCAAGTGCCGCCGCTGGTTTCACTGTCGACCCCGGTGGATACAGCCCCTGCAATGCTTTGTTGAGCATCGGAATATGGTCATCCGAATTCAGCATTTTCCATTCGACGCGGCCAATGCCATCGGAAAAGCTGTTGGGATCATAACATGGCATGGACGCCATCGTCAGTATGTCGCCCGTCAGGCAATCGAATATCACCACGGAACCGGACTCCAGCCCAAGTCGGCGGGCGGCATAATTGTGCAGGTCGATATCGATGGTCAGTTGAACGGGTTTTCCCGGTATGTCAGGCCTGGTGGCCAAGTCGCGGACGATCTTGCCGCGGGCGGTAACCTCGGTGCGCTTTGCGCCGGGTTCGCCCTGCAAGCGGTCCTCGAGCGTCTTTTCGAGGCCATCCTTGCCGACCTTGAAACCCGGGGTAATCAGCAGCGGGTTTTTGTTCTTCTGATATTCTTCGGCCGATACCGTGCCCACATAGCCGATGAGATGGCCGACCGCCGCGCCGCTTGGGTAAAAGCGCGAATAACCCTGCCGCGGGCTGACCCCGGGCAGGTCGGGCAAGCGGACGCTGACCGCGGCGAAGCGTTCATAATCGAGCCCGTCGGCAACCTGAACCGGCTGAAAGCCCTGCGCCATTTTCAACTCGCGATGAATGCGGTCGACATCGTCGGTCGACAAGGCCAGCAGCTCCGCCAGCGTCTTGACGGTCTGTTCTTTATTGACGAGCCGGTCGGGGATGATGTCGACACGAAAATCGGCGCGATTGGTTGCGATGGGTTTGCCATAGCGGTCAACGAACCAACCGCGACGTGGCGGGATGATGGTGAGGTTGACCCGATTACTTTCGGCCAGCAGCTTATATTTTTCGTTATCGGCCACGGCGATATAGGACATACGCGCTGCCACTGTCAGGCCGATTGCTGCCTGCACGCCCCCCACAAAAGCGGCACGGCGGGTGAACGTGAAATCAAGCTGTCCTGATGTAACCTGTTTTTCGACCTTCATGTTGCCAATCGCCAGCTGTCGAGACGCGCGCATATTCGCACGGCCAGCGGATATAGCAATATGGACAATATGATCTGCGGAATCAAAACAGCGGGACCAGGCGCGGCGTGCGCCATGCCCGCAATCCACAATCCACCCAACAGCACAGCCGCGATAACAATAGCCGCAATAAGCCAATCCTGAATATGATCGCGCCAGATAGCCCGCGCATCGATAATCTCGATGAAAAGCATAGCGAGCGACCATAGCAATCCCGCGCTGCCAAAGGGCTGGCCGCTGAATAAATCGTCCATCAAACCAAATGGCACGCCGGACCAAACGGGCAGAAGCCCGGGACGCATCAGACGCCAGCTTAAGAACATCAACAGTCCGAGTGGCGGCAGCAGCGGTTCTTCGGTAAATATCGGCAACGCCGTAATCATCGACGCAATAGCGACCGACGTAATGGGAATGGCCAGCATCTTGAGCAGCGATTGTTCGCGGTCAAAACGGGATTCATATTCCCGTGCCGGACGGGTTGGCAGGCGAATGGTCGTCACCGGAATTTTCATTCCGCAACTTCCTTGGTTTCACCGTCAGGCGCCACCGCCTGCTGGGCTGCGCGTGCTTCACCCTGATATGGTCGTATCACCACGGCATAGGGCGTGTTGCCCGGGTCGGCATAGGGTATCGCCAACGCACCATCGCTGGTTTTTTTGATAACGCGCGCGAAAGGAATATTGGGCGGATACAGCCCGCCATTGCCCGAGGTGACGATGATATCGCCGACCTTGAACGGGCTTTCGCCCAAGTTCAACGGCTTGATCAGCACCGTGCCATTGCCAAGCCCTGCCGAAAAGGCGGGCAGGCCATCGCTGACGCGCATGACAGGGACCAGGTTTTCAGCGTCGGTGACGAGAAGAATACGTGCCGTTGTCGGGCCGGTTTCGATAACGCGGCCAATCAATCCGGAAGGACCGCGCACAGGTTGCGCGCGCTCCACGCCAAAGTTGCGGCCGATGGACAATGTCGCCACGCGCCGTGTGCTGGATGCGGTGGAGCTGATGAGGCGGCCAACGGCGACTTGGCTTTCGCTGTCTTCGGACAATTTCAGCAATCCGCGCAACCGCGCGTTTTCGACGCGCAAGGCTTGCGCCTCGATCAGCTTTTTCCGGTTGGCCTCTGCTTGCTTTTGAAGCGCGGCATTTTGGGAACCTGCGTTGATATAAGCAGCCACGGTCGCATTCATGTTCTGCGTCGATCGCCGGACATTGCTGAACACACGCGCAACCGGCGCTGTTATTTCTGCCCCTGCAGCCCGAAGCGCGGAAAAGCCGGCAGGATCCGCCACCGATATTGCCAGCAACAAGGCAGCCACCATCGTTCCTGCAATCGCGACGACATAGGTCACGAACAGGCCATATTGCGCCTTTCGGGAAAATCCGGGGCGCCGGTGTTTGGGCGGCGCCATGCTGAGACCTATATCAGGCGGTCAGCAAGACGCCACGGAAGATGGGGTCTTCCATCGCCCGGCCTGTACCGATTGCAACGCAGGTCAACGGGTCTTCAGCGACCGTGACCGGCAGTCCGGTTTCATCACGCAGATATTCGTCGAGGCCAGCCATCAACGCGCCGCCACCTGTTAGAACAATCCCTTGATCGACGATGTCCGCAGCCAGTTCTGGCGCGGTATTTTCAAGCGCGATGCGCACACCTTCAAGGATGGTGCCAATAGGTTCCGACAAAGCTTCGGCAATCTGGGCCTGGTTGATCGTAATTTCCTTTGGCACGCCGTTTACAAGATCGCGGCCCTTGATATGCAATGTCTGGCCAACGCCATCGGCTGGCGGACGTGCGGTACCGAAATCCTTCTTGATCCGCTCGGCCGTCGCTTCACCGATCAACAGGTTATGGTGTCGTCGGACATATGAAACAATCGACTCGTCCATCTTGTCACCTCCGGTACGAACCGAGGTGGTGTAGGCAAGGCCGCGCAGCGACAGGACGGCAACTTCGGTGGTGCCACCGCCGATGTCGACAACCATCGAACCGATAGGCTCAGTCACAGGCATATCAGCGCCGATGGCTGCAGCCATGGGCTCTTCAATCAGGAACACTTCGGACGCACCCGCGTTGGATGCAGCATCGCGAATCGCGCGGCGCTCGACCGATGTCGAACCCGACGGAACGCAGATGACGATTTCGGGGTAGCTGAACATGCGGCGCTTGCCGTGCACTTTGTGGATGAAGTGCTTGATCATCTGTTCCGCCACATCGATGTCGGCAATAACGCCATCACGTAAGGGGCGAATGGCTTCAATGCTGTCGGGGGTCTTGCCCATCATCAGCTTTGCATCGTCGCCAACGGCCTTTACGCGCTTGATACCGTTTATGGTTTCAATCGCGACCACCGAAGGCTCGTTCAGGACAATCCCTTGACCGCGTACGTAGACAACCGTGTTTGCGGTGCCGAGGTCGATTGCCATGTCTTGTGATGCGAAACGGAAAAACTTGCCAAATACCATTTAATTTCCACCCAGTCCGTTTTGGAGAGACTCCTTTGGAGCGCGTCCAAATAATCGCGCGGTCCTAGCGGAATTTGCTGTTTTTAAAAACAGATATTTGGCTGGAGTGCGAACGATTAAGGAGTCGCTTGGGCTGTGCGCTTGGGCTAGGAACCTGCATATGTCAATAAGAAGACTCCCTGAAAACCTGGTCAACCGCATAGCCGCCGGTGAAGTGGTGGAAAGACCAGCCAGCGCGTTAAAAGAGCTGGTCGAAAACGCCATCGATTCGGGCGCCCGTAATATTTCGGTGCGGCTGGGTGCGGGCGGCATCGACTTGGTCGAAGTCACCGATGATGGCTGCGGCATGTCGCCTGCCGACATGGCGTTGGCATTGGAACGCCACGCGACGTCGAAACTACCTGATGAAGATATCGAAATGGTTTCGACTTTGGGTTTCCGGGGGGAGGCTTTGCCATCCATCGCCAGCGTGTCCAAAATGACGCTGGAAAGTAGGCCAGCTGGCGCCGAAGGCTGGACGCGGACGGTGGACCATGGCGTGGTGACAGGTGAGGGGCCTGCCGCACTGCCGCATGGCACACGCGTTCGCGTTGAAAATCTGTTTGGCAATGTGCCTGCCCGCCGCAAATTCCTGCGCAGTGCGCGTGCCGAATATGCCGCCGCGCTCGACGCCATTAAGCGGCTGGCGATGGCGCGGCCGGACATTGGCTTTACCGTTGAACATGACGGCCGGCGCGTGCTGGCGGTGCAACCCACCAGCGCGCGGTCCGAACGCGTCGCCGCGCTGACCAGCGGGGAGCTTATCGACAATAGCGTTGCACTTGATTTTGAACGCGAAGGCGTGCGCCTTGGCGGGGTAGCGAGCCTGCCCACCTATAATCGCGGCGTTGCCGACCACCAGTTCCTGTTCGTCAATGGCCGTCCGGTAAAGGACCGCCTGCTGATTGGCGCTGTGCGCGGCGCTTATGCCGAAATGCTGGCGCGGGACCGGCATGCGGTGGTGGCGCTGTTCATTGATCTGCCGCCGACGCAGGTCGACGTAAACGTCCATCCGGCAAAGACCGAAGTCCGCTTTCGCGAACCAGCGTTGATCCGCGGCATGATCATATCGGGGCTGCGCCATGCGCTGGACCAGTCCGGTTTCCGCGCGGTGCAACGACCATCGGCGGACGCGCTTGCCGCATGGCAGCAGGAACCGATCCAGACCGCGCAAGGCGATATTTTTGCGAAACCTGCTGCCGCGATAGGATCTGGCTATCAGGGGCAATATGGCCAGCGTCCGACTTATCCGTCGGCATATGAAAACCGCAGCAGCTTTGCCGATTTGGGCGCGATCCCGGGCGAAGACCTTGCGCCTTTATGGGGCAGGGCCGCCGTCGCCCACGAACCCGTGCCCGAACGCGCCAGCCACCCGCTTGGCGTCGCGCGCGGGCAAGTGGCCAACACCTATATCGTTGCCGAGGCCGAAGACGGCCTTGTCATCGTTGACCAACATGCCGCGCATGAACGGCTCGTGCTCGAACGGATGCGCAAGGCGATGGTGGCGGCAGGCGGCGCGGTGCCGTCGCAAGCGTTGTTGCTGCCGCAAGTCGTTGAACTCGATGAACCCGCCTGCGACCGGCTGGAGGCGCGGGCCGATGAACTGTCCGCATTTGGACTAGACCTCGAACGCTTTGGCCCCGCTGCCATGCTCGTGCGCGCCACGCCAGCGGTGTTGGGTGATGGCGATGCCAAGGGATTGCTGGAAGATCTGGCCGACGACCTTGCCGCTTATGATGAAGCCTTGTCGCTAAAAGAACGCATCGACCATGTCGCCGCAACGATGGCCTGCCACGGCTCCGTCCGCGCTGGCCGTGTGCTGTCAGTTACGGAAATGAACGCCCTGCTCCGCGAAATGGAAGTCACCCCGCACAGCGGGCAGTGCAACCACGGCCGGCCAACTTGGGTGAAGCTGGCGTTGGGTGATGTGGAAAAGCTGTTCGGCCGGAAGTGACCGAACAGCTCTCATATTCAATGCCCTAAAGAGAGCTTGGCGAACAATGTGAAGCCCATGGGGTTGCTGCCATAGGCTCCGTCCAAGGCATTCGGCTTGGCATATGCCGACACTGTGCCGCCCAAGGCAAGGTTCAGTGGGCCGGTCAGCGGTAGGCGATAGGCGTAGCCTGCCTGCAACTTGCTCACCCGAAAGGGAACTTCATGCAGCGGATCGTCGTGATCCGGAAAAAGCTCGTCATTTTTCACATTTTCAAAACGGCCAAAGACCGTGTGGTGGTCGTCAATGTCCCAATTTGCTTCAAGCAGATAGGCGGTCAGCGTTGGTCCGGGATCACGGTTTTTGGCAGAGAAAGCAGCCGTTGCCGTCAGGCCCTTACCATTGGCATAATGCGCGCTTGCGGTTGTGCGATGCTCGTTTTCATCGGGGTGGATCGTGAATTCCGGCTGCTTCAAAAAGCCATGGCTGACTTGCAATGCCCATTGCGGCGAAGGGTTGAATGTCGCGCGGACCGACCAACTGTCGAAACGTGGCTTTTCGATATCCCAGCGATCCTCATCGGGCTCGCGCCCCGTGAACACCGAACCCTCCAATTGAAACTGCCGCGTCGAAATACCTGCTGTGGCCACGCCATAAGTGATGTGGCTGCTGTCGAACCAATGGTGGGTGATCGGCGCCTCAGGATTCAGCTTGGCCGAGCCGCGGTGCATGAAGGCGCTTGGCCCCAAAGCCGGTTCGCCGACAGGGCCACCGTAGAGGAACAGGCTGGCGTCCTGCGCAATGTCGACGTCGATCCGGGCAGCGAGCTCCATAAACAGATCATGCGGATGCTGCCGGTCGACCAATGGCTCGCCACCTGCCGTTTCGCCGGTCGCAAACAGATTGGGATAGCCACGATTGGCCATTAAAGGCTCAGCGCTCAACATGGACTTGAACTGGAAACGGCCGCCCTCAAATTGGCGTTCGGCGGTCAGCATAGCCATCGACTGCACATATGTCTTGTCGTCGCCACGTGGTCCCGACTGGTCGGTGGTGACGCCCCAGGCATAGCCATGCGCCATGACCATCCAGTCCTTTACGACGGGCAAATGAAGGCCGTGCATACCGCCTTCGTTGCCCGGCAAGCGCGATGTGCCTGAGCCTTCGGCAGGATTGTCGGAGGTGGCGGCAGGCATCTCCGCCATGTCATGGCCCATCTTTGCATGGTCCATCTGGTTGTGATCCTGCGCAACGGCAGGGGTTGCGTGAAGGGCAAGCGCGCACACGCCCACCCATAAAATCGGCATTTTCATATAATTATCCCTGTAGATTGAATGACAATAAAGGTCGTTCAAATCTCAGCTTCGCGGCGGGGGTATTGTTGGCCTTGCGATCGTGCCCAAAAGTTCATGGAGCAGGGCGCTTTGCCGAACACACGGCAGTGACGCCAACTGAAATACCGCAAAGCCAGGGGAAACAGGCGCAATACAGCCGATGCAGCCATGGAGCTGCACAGCTTTGCCACGCTCCTCGGCATCATCGTCTTGTGTACCCATCGGCATACCGTGACAATCGGCCGGCATTGCTTCAGACGCTGCCACCGGCGTGACCGGCACCGCAAGTGCGGGCAGGGCCAAACCAAACAGGAATATCGCAAGGAAGAGGTTGCGGAACATAGGCAGTCGGTTAGCCCATTTATCTTCAACCGTCATCCTGAACTTGTTTCAGGATCTTAATTTTACTTAACGGTGTGGACGTGAAACCACACGCTCTTTAGACATTAAATCGAAACAGCATGATATCCCCGTCTTTGACGAGATATTCCTTGCCTTCCGAACGCCACTTGCCTGCTTCTTTCGCGCCGGCTTCGCCGTTGAATTGGACATAGTCATCAAAGGCCATGGTTTCGGCGCGGATGAAGCCTTTTTCAAAGTCGCTGTGAATGGCGCCCGCGGCGTTAGGGGCGGTATCGCCTTGGTGGATAGTCCACGCGCGCGCTTCTTTCGGGCCGACGGTGAAAAAGGTGATGAGGTGAAGCAGTTCATATCCAGCGCGGATAACGCGGGCGAGGCCGGTTTCGGTCAGACCAAGGTCTTCCAGAAACACTTCGCGGTCTTCGGCGGGCATGGTGGAGATTTCCGCTTCGATCGCGGCGGAGACAACAACGGCTTCTGCGCCTTCGGCCTTTGCCTTTTCAAACACGCGTGCCGACAATGCATTGCCGTTCGCTGCGCTCGCCTCTTCGACATTGCACACATATAATACGGGCTTTGCGGTCAAAAGCTGCGCCATCTGGAAATGCCGTTCTTCTTCGGCATCGTCGCGCTTGGTCAGGCGCGCTGGCTTGCCTTCGCGCAGCAGGTCCAGCGCACGGCTTAATACCACCGCACTGATCTTGGCTTCCTTGTCGCCCTGCGTGCCCTTTTTGATCAGGTTCGGAACGCGTTTTTCAAGGCTTTCCAAATCGGACAGCATCAATTCGGTTTCGACGGTCTCGGCGTCTGAAATCGGATCAATCTTGTTATCGACATGCTGGATGTCGTCATCTTCAAAGCAGCGTAGCACATGCACAATGGCATCGACTTCGCGGATGTTGCCCAAAAATTGGTTGCCAAGGCCTTCGCCTTTTGACGCGCCGCGCACAAGGCCGGCGATGTCGACAAAGCCCAGCTGGGTTTCGATAATCTTTTGGCTGCCGCCGATTTTGGCGATTGTTTGCAAGCGCGGGTCAGGGACGGCTACGTTACCGATATTGGGTTCAATCGTGCAGAACGGATAGTTCGCCGCTTGCGCTGCTGCCGTTTCGGTCAGTGCATTGAACAGGGTGGACTTGCCCACATTGGGAAGGCCCACAATACCGCATTTGAAACCCATAATTTCCTCGTCACAAAATGAATGAAGCGGCCCTAGGCGACGTTCGGCAGCAAGTCCATCCAATGCGATGGCGCAAATATCGTTAAACGGCTTAGTCCTGCTGCAAACGCATGGCGACATCGTTCATGAAGCGGACGTCATCGCCCTTGGCCAGCCAATCGGCTTCGGCCGATACAGCGCCCAATAGATCCGCCAAATCGTCGATTTCGCTTTTGTGGAAATTGCCGAGCACATAGCCCGTCACGCGGTCGTTATTGCCGGGATGGCCAATGCCAAGGCGGACACGGCGAAAATCGGCGCCAATATGGTCGGTTATTGAACGGATGCCATTATGGCCAGCCGCGCCGCCGCCAAATTTGATCTTCACCTTGAACGGCGCGAGGTCGAGCTCGTCGTAAAAGACCGTGACGTCTTTGGGTTCAAGCTTATAGAAATCCATCGCTGCGCGCACGCTGCGGCCGCTTTCGTTCATGAACGTCGCGGGTTTGAGAAGAATGATTTTTTCGGATCCGAGCCGAAGTTCCTGCACCCAGCCCAAAAATTTCTTGGCGGGTAATGGCAGGTCGTGAATTTCGGCCAGCGCATCAATCGCCATGAAGCCGATATTGTGCCGGTGCATCGCATAGGTGGCGCCTGGATTACCGAGACCTACCCATAATTGCATCGCGCTTGTCCCTTGGGGGAATATCCGGGGCGGGCCGAAACCCAGCCCCGGAGATGAATTTAAGCTTCGCCTTCGGCTTATGCGCCCTTTGCGGTGCGCAGGAAGTCAACATGAATCGGGCGATCGCTGACAGGATGAAATGCAACATCCTTTGGAACTGTAAGCTGTTTTTTGCCACCAAGTTCGATCTCGACAACGCTGTCCGAAAAATGGCCAGTCATCAAAAGTTTGACGAGAGCCTTTTCCTCAACATGGATGAGTTCGGGTTCTTGCTTGTTGCCGTAAATGACGGCGGGCACTCGGTTTTGACGACGCAATTCGCGGGAGGCTCCCTTGCCGGCCGCATTGCGAGTCTCTGCCGACAATGTCAGCTGATCGCTCATGTTTATTCTCCAAAAAAAGTTACCTTGCCGCCACGCCTCCAGGGATGACCATGCACGGCAAGCGCGCGCCTATATGCAGCTTATGCCAGAAAAGCAAGCTTCGTGCGGAATCAGAGCAACGCTTTGTAGAGGCTGAACATGCTTGTCGCGATCAGGACGATGCTGACGGCGAACAACAACATGCGTGGCTGGATTCGTTTGGCAACCATCGCGCCGAACGGAGCCGCCAGTAATCCGCCAAGCAACAGACCGCCGGTGACAACCGTAAACGCCTCTAGTCCAATCGTCAGGATGAAGGTCATCGACACGGCAACCGTCAGGAAAAACTCCGCTGTATTGACGGTGCCAATGGTTTTGCGGGGATCAGCGCCTTGGATCAGCAAGTTGGACGTAACGACCGGGCCCCAGCCACCGCCACCCGATGCATCCAGAAAGCCGCCCACAAGACCAAGCGGCATCGTCACCTTGGGATCGCGGGGCTTGTGCTCATGGGTGAAGTCCCATGCCTTATACAGCAGGTAAAAGCCGATGAGCGTTAGATACCCCATGACAAACGGGCGCGCTGCCTCTGTATGGATATTCGCCAAAAGATACGCGCCGGTGCAGCCGCCAATCACGCCCGGAATAGCGATGCGGGCAAACAGCTTCCAATCGACATTTTTGTGCAACACATGGCTGATGCCCGATGCGCCGGTCGTAAACATTTCGACAAAATGCACGCCAGCAGATGCGCGGGCAGGGGCAACGCCCATGACGCTGACCAACAATGTGCTGCAAATGACGCCAAACGCCATTCCAAGCGCGCCATCGACCAACTGCGCGGCAAAGCCGACCGCGACATAAGGCACGACGGCAGACCAATCGATATTGGCAATATAGTCAATCATCCAAGTCTCGCCTTTTGCGCTGGAACAACGAATGCATAATCGGGAGTCCGTTCTTTGGCCACCGCTTTGTATCTCACGAATTTGTTTGGAGCGCCCAAGAATGTGTTTAGCGCGGTGAGTGGATTATTCCGCAGCTTGTGCGAATGCCTCAGCATCAACATTATCGCACAGATTGATCCCGTCCAACAGGTCCGCGGTCTTGTCGCGTACCTGAAGCATGAGTGCCCGGGTGCGGCAATTTTCTTCCTCGACGCAATTCTTGCATGTCTCATGCGCATAACGGCTGGCACAGGGGACCAAAGCCAAAGAACCGCGCATGATGCGGATGAGGTCGCCATAGCTGATGTCGATGGGGGCCACGCCCAGCCAATATCCGCCGTCCTTGCCGCGTTGTGATGCGACCAGCCCCGAACGTGTCAGTTCGGATAAAATCACGGTCAGGAATTTGGGTGGAATCTTTTGTGCCTCGGCAATATCGGCGAGCTGCACAGGCCCTTTGCCGAAATGGTCCGCAAGATGCTGCATGGCGCGTATCGCGTAGCGGGTTTTTTGGGACAGCATTATTTGCTTTTGCGCCGGATGGCCTGTTTTTTCAACCCAGCAAGTAGACAAAGTAGCAATAGTTTGAATTTCGTGCCGAAATTCTGGTCGGTCGGCTTTCAAATGCAGTTGCATTGCAAAAGGTGTCGGCATAGCGTGTTATGGTAAACGAGGCTCAGGGGTGAGCCAAAATAACCGGGGGATAATATGAAACACTCAAAAACCGCGATTCTGTTGTTGGCGACGTGCCTGACCACGCCTGCCTTTGCGCAGGATGCATCGCCGCCAACCGCTGCTGAAACCGTGGATAATGGCGCCGCGATCATCGTAACGGGTTCGCGCATCAAGCAGGATCCGGCCAAGAGCGCGCTGCCGTTGCAGATTATCAGCACCGACGATCTGACACGCGAAGGCATTAATAGCCCTGAACAGCTCATCTCTTACCTGTCGACCAACGGTAATGGTGCGGACAACCTTGCGTCCAATGCGGACGTAACATCGGGTGCGCAGCGCGGCACCAACGGCCTGTCCGCAGCCAACTTGCGCGGTCAGGGTTCGGCATCGACATTGGTGCTGCTCAATGGACGCCGCGTCGCAGCGCACGGCCTGACGGGTTCAGCTGTTGATGTGAACCAAATTCCGATGGCCGCGCTTGAGCGCGTTGAAGTCCTAAAAGACGGCGCGTCGGCTATTTACGGAACCGACGCCATTGGCGGTGTTATCAACTTCATCACCAAAACAAACTTCCAGGGTCTCGCGTTCAATACTTTCACGGACATGGCCGAAGCCGGCGGTGGCGCTATTTATCGTCTGTCGTCGACGGGTGGTTATGGCGATCTGAACGAAGACGGCTTTAACCTTTTGGCCACCGTTAGCAGAAGCGTCAGTAAAGCCCTGAATGGTTCGGATCGCAGCTTTGTTAACGGCAACCAGCCCAATCGCGGCCTTTCCGTCGACACACGTGGAACGCCAATTGCGACAGCGTTCGCCACAGGTTCAAATGCGCTGTTTGCGCCAACCGGTTCGCTTTTAAGCGGTGTTACCTTGCTTGAGGCTGGGGCAACTGTTCCGGCCACGGGTGGTATCAACATCCTCGATCTTCCCGGCGGCGCAGGTTGCGCATCCATGGATGGTGGCATGGCATATGATGACCAATTGTGGGCAAACACCTCGGCACGTTTTGCCTGTGCTTGGGATACCGGCCGCGCCGCTGTTCTTCAGCAGCCATTGACCACGCTGACTTATTATGGACGCGCAACGGCGAAACTTGGCGACCATCAATTTTACGCTGAAATCACTGGTTCAGACGCCGATTCATCGAAGCGTTTTTCGAACAACCAATATTCCGGCAACGCCACAACCTTGCCGTTATATTACCCGCTGAATGCGACGACATCGGCGACGTATAATGATGTGTACAACAAGCTGGTCGCCGTTTTCCCGCAAATCGCCCCCAATTACGGCAAGCCGATTTCGTATCGCTGGCGTTGTACGTCATGCGGTGTGCGTGAATATGAAACCAACACCAAAACATTGCGCGCAGGTTTGGGCGCCGAAGGTCCATTGTGGGATGGCTGGGATTATCGCGCTGGCGGTTCATACGCGCGCAGCCAATCGACGTCGGTATTGGGTACTGGCTACCATTATCGTGGAACCTTCGCCTCGGCAGCAGCAGCGGCTGCATCGGGTGTGACGGGCGCCGTATCTGGCGGCATTGATCCACGTGCACCAACCGCGCCCGGCGCAACGCAGCCTGGCATCGTTGGCCTGCTGAACAGCGGTATCCTGAACCCGTTTTCATTGACGCAATCTGATGCGGCACTTGCTGGACTGAAAGCCATTTCTGCCGAAGGCGTGACGCTGTACGGCGGTAAATATGAAGTGAAGCAACTCGATGGTTCGATTTCCGGATCGCTGTTTGATTTGCCCGGTGGTACCGTTCAGGTCGCGCTTGGCGTGGATTATCGCCGCGAAACATACAGCTTCAACGGTTCGCCAGCTGCCGTCACCGGAACGCCAGACATTTTCAACGTGGCCTTCGACAATAATAATGCGCTGACACCAAAGAATCGCACGGTTAAGGCGGCTTATGCTGAAGTTCTCGTGCCGGTTTTTGAAGCGCTTGAAGTAACCGGTGCCGTCCGTCTTGACGATTATAGCGGCTTTGGTTCGACGGTTAATCCGAAGATTTCGGCAAAGTACCGCCCGCTTGATTGGCTGATGTTCCGTGGGTCGTTCAATACGGGCTTCCGCGTTCCTGCGTTCAACCAGATTTTCAACGGCGTCACGCAATCGCCAAATCCTGGCAACACTTTGGTGGATCCAACCACCTGCGCAACGGGTGCGGTCAGCACGCTTCCGGGCTGTTCAGCGATTACGCCAGAGACGCTTTCGGGCGGGAATCTCAACCTTGGACCAGAAACATCGCAGCAGCACAGCATTGGCGTTGTTTTGCAACCATCGAGCCATTTCAGTGCCTCGTTCGATTACTGGTCGATTGCAGTTGACGATACCATTGGTGCCCTGACGTTGCGTCAGTTGCTCGATAACATCAGCTACTTCCCTGATCGGGTGACCCGCACGAACAACATCATCACGCTCATCGACCTGCGCGCCGACAATATCGGGTCGCGCCGGACAGAAGGTCTTGAAGTTGCGCTGCGTGGGGGCGTGGATGTCTTGGGCGGCGTAATAAACGCTGGTCTGGACGGAACCTATCTGCTGAAAAAGCGTGAGAAGTTTCTGCCGTCGGCACCGTTCGGATCAAGCCTAATTGGTCAGTTCACCTTTGCAGGCGATTTGGGTCTCAAGTGGAAGCACAGCGCCTTTGTTTCGTTCACAAAGGATGACTTCACCTTCAACTTCTCGCAAATCTATCGCGACGGTTACAAGAACCAAGCATTGCCCGGTATTGCCAATGGCACTGTCGTTCGCCCGGATTTCAACCCGATGGTGAAATCCTATGTCACGTATAACACGTCGGTGAGCTTTGACCTTCTGAAGCAATATCGCCTGACCGCAGGCGTCCGGAACGTGTTCGACACTGATCCGCCATTTGCGATTACGTATGACAGCAACACCGGTGCCGGCTCCAGCTGGGAACCACGCGTTGCTGACCCACGTGGACGGTCGTTCACATTGTCGATCGAAGCGAAGTTCTAAGCAAAGGAACGCCGGGTATGGATATCAATGCAACTCGGCGGCAGATTATGGCGGGGCTGGCGGCAATGCTGTCGGCCCCACCGCTTTTGGCGGCTTCGCCTGAAGCAAAAGGCGCGCGTAAGCCATCGCGTTTGCGCGTCGGCGATACCGTCGGGCTTATTGAACCGGCGTCTGCCAGTGACGAGCCGTTCCAGATCCAGTTGGTTGAAGAAGCCATCACCGCAATGGGGCTGAAGCCCAAACGGGCGCCGCATGTACTGAACCGCTACGGCTATCTTGCCGGGCAGGACAAGGACCGCGCGGCAGACATTAATGCGATGTTTGCGGACAAGGACGTGAAGGCGATATTTGCCGTGCGCGGCGGATGGGGCAGCGCACGGCTTCTGCCCTATCTCGATTGGAACATCATTCGCGCCAATCCCAAGCTGCTGACAGGCTTTAGCGACATCACCGCCCTCCACATGGCGATTGCGGCAAAGGGCGGTTTTGTGACCTTGCACGGGCCAAATGCGGGCAGCGCATGGGGCAAGTCATCATGGGACATATACCGCGAAATTGCCTTTGATGCGGGCACGCCCTTATTTGTTAATCCAGAGGGCGACGAGGACCGGCTGACGCAGCGTCGCTGGCGCACACGCGTTTTGGGCACGGGCAGGGGCAAGGCGCAGGGGAAGCTGCTTGGCGGCAATCTCACCGTACTGACCGCGCTTGCCGGAACGCCGTATTTGCCCGATTTTTCTGGTGCCATCTTGTTCCTCGAAGATGTGGAAGAGGCGGAATATCGCATCGACCGCATGCTCACCCAATTGGGGCAGGCGGGCGTGCTTAAAAACTTGAAAGGCGTTGTCTTTGGTCAATGCACCGACTGCGTCAACAAGGGCACCAGCTACGGGGCGTTTACGTTGAATGATGTCCTCACCCAGCATTTGGGTGGCTTGGGCATTCCTGCGTATCAGGGGGCGTGGTTCGGGCATATCACCGACCAATTCACCTTGCCCGTTGGCGGCATGGCGGAAATTGACGCCGATGCCGGAACGCTGCGCTTGCTGGAGCCTGTCGTCGTTTAATTCAAAATTTGGGATATGACCAAAGCAAACGCATTGTTCGCCATGTGCAGGATGATGTTCGTGCGCAGCGATCCTGTGCGGTGGTAGAGATAACCAAAAGCGATGCTCAGCGACATCAATCCGGGGATGGCATAAAGCTGCATATGCACGACCGCGAACAGGAATGATGACAGCAGGATTGCCGCCCAAAAAGGCACATATTTCGCAACCGCATTCTGCAGCATGCCCCGGAACAGCAATTCTTCGACAATGGGCGCAGCAACCGCGATGGCAAAAAATATCGCGGCAATATTCACCGGCGTGCGCGGAATGGAGGCGAGGATTTTGGCCATTTCCTCCTGCATTTCGACACCGGGGATGACATAGGTCGCGTAAATATAATTGAACGCCATGGCCGCCATAATCACAACGACCGCAAGCGTCGTTGCCTGACGCAGCGGGATTTTGCCAAAACTGTTCAGCCCCAATATCGCCATCCGCCCTTGCTTGCGCAGATACAGCCACATCAGGAACAATTGGACAATCGCCGCGGCAACAAGGCCGAAGATAATGACGACAGGCATTGCATTGCTCGTTCCCGTCGCGGCCATGATGAGGCCCGTACACACCGCCTGCAGCACAAAATAGAGCAGGATAAACCCGGCGGTGGGCCAAAGACCCGGATAGTACGGGCTTTCCAGTGACCCGGCATGAGCGCCATCCGTGCGTTGCGTATTGTCCATTGCGATCCCGCCAAACGTTGAGGGCCCGAACGCATATCGTCAGGCCCTTACGCTTGTGACATATCAAAACTTAATAGGCTACCCGCGTTGCGTTCAGGCCATAAGCAGGCAGCAGATTTTGAACGCTGGTCGGGCCAGCCAAATGCCCTGCGCCAACCGCCATGAATGTTACGCCGGGCTTTGCCATGCGCGCCGAAATCCATTTCGCCCAATTGGCATTCCGCTTCGTCAGCAGGGCGTCGTACAAGGTGCGGCTGGTCAGGCCCTCGTTCATGAGTTGGCCAAGGCTTTCGGTTTCGGCCGATGCCCACATGTCGACCATCTTGTCCATGCTGGTTCCCATATCATCAATCTGCTTTGCGGTTTCAACAAGAAACGCGACCTGTTCGGATTCGGGCAGGGTATCAAACACGCCCAATTGGAACGCCATCGTTTCCAAACCGGAAATTGGCTTTTTGGCGGCATTGGCTGCGGCCGTTAGCTGTTTTTCGACGCCGCTATTGGGATCAAATCCGGATCTTTGCATCGCGATCAGGGACAGCGTTACCGCGGCTGCCCATGGATCGAACGGGTCAAGTGCCGCGGCGGGAAGGCCAAGCTTGCCCACTGCTGTTTCATAAACAGCGCGGTCCGCATCGTTCATTTTGGAACGCAATGTCTTGCCCTGTTGGTCCATCGCCAATTTGCCAAAAAGCGCTTGGCTTTCCGCTGCGGACGGTTCGACCAGTTCAAGGATGAGCTGATCCGATGTGTCAAAAGCGGCTTTGACGCCTTCGTCAAACCAACCAAGGCCTGGTTTCAAAATATGGATGGAACCGAACAGATAGACTGTGGTGTCTTCGTCCTTCACCACCCATAAAGCGGGGTCGACATCCTTGGTGGTAACGGCAGGAATTTTGACGGGGTCAAGCGCCTCGATTTTGGCGGGGGCCTCGGTTGGCGTGGTCTGCGCTGCGGCTGGCATTGCCCAGGCCAGCGCACATGTTGCTGTCGCGGCAAGCACGGACTTTAAACGTAAACGCATAGATATTCTCCTTTAAGTCGCTGTCGCAACAACTGTATGTAAATATCTCCAATATCAGCGATATTTCTTCCACGACCAGACAATGAGGGCAATGAAAGCCGTCATAAAATAAAGCGCGACACCATTGGGAGATGGCAAAATGCCACCCCGCCACAGCAACCACCAAACGGGCGCAACGAACCAGAAAGCGTAAATCGCGATCAGTGCGCCAGCGCGATAGGCAGCTTCCTCTTGTTCATCGACAACATGCTTGTGCCAGTAAAAGGTAATGGCAGGCAGGACGACGCCAATCGCACCCGCCAGAATGACCGCCAGCACGGGCGAAATCGGACCGCTTGCAAATAGGCTGGGTTCGTTTGCGGTGCCGATATTGTCGGTTAGAGCCAGCGCAAGGCCAATGATCCCGCCAAAGATACCGCAACCCCAAATGATGCGATTGTTCAACCTCTCACGGCGCGGCCGGCGTTCACCGCTTTGCTTTGTTTGCTGAAACAACTTCCAGATTAAAAAAGCGAGCAGCAGAATGACCGCAGCAAAGAGGTCCAATATCGAAACATCGAGCGTGGTGAGCGGACCGTCGCCTTGAGCATCGCGTTGCGAGAGATATCCCGAAATCGCGCCTGAGATCATGATAATTCCGATGCCTGAAAACATCATCCACATTCTGCGGCGTCCATTGTTGTTCGCCATGTCATCAGCGTCAGTCATTGTGCGCTCCTTCAAATTCGTCATCGAAAATCTCCTCGATCGGCAATGCAAATAGCCGAGAAATCTTGAACGCCAGCGGCAGCGACGGGTCATATTTCCCTGTCTCGATGGCATTGACCGCTTGGCGCGATACATCGAGATGCTCGCCCAAATCGGCTTGGCTCCAGCTCCGCATCGCGCGGAGAACTTTCAGCTGATTTTTCATGTCAGGTTATGATGTCTTTGTGTCATGGAAACCTTACTATTGCGATTCGCGCAATATGTCAACAACACCTTACATAATGCTATGCGTCACTGACAAAACGGCGCGCGGGCTTTTCAGAACCTTGATTTAGCCGCCTATCTCCGCCAAGGGCTGGCCATGTCCGACATCGCACCACTTAGTTTTCAGGACCTGATCCTCACCCTCCATGATTATTGGGGCAAGCAAGGCTGCGCGATATTGCAGCCTTATGATATGGAAATGGGTGCCGGTACCTTCCACACCGCGACCACTTTGCGCGCGCTTGGCCCTGATCCGTGGAATGCCGCATTTGTGCAGCCGTCGCGCCGCCCGACCGATGGGCGCTATGGCGAAAACCCCAACCGGCTCGGCGCCTATTATCAGTATCAGGTGATTTTGAAACCAAGCCCGCCGGACCTTCAGGAACTGTATCTGGGCTCGCTCAAGGCCATTGGCATTGATCCGTTGTTGCACGACATCCGCTTTGTCGAAGACGACTGGGAAAGCCCGACGCTGGGTGCATGGGGCCTTGGCTGGGAAGTCTGGTGTGACGGCATGGAGGTCACGCAGTTCACCTATTTCCAACAAATGGGCGGGTTTGATTGCAAGCCGGTCTCGGGCGAGTTGACCTATGGTCTGGAACGTCTGGCGATGTACATCCAGAACAAGGATAGCATTTTCGACCTCGCGTATAACAATGCCACCGCGGATCGCCCGGCGATTACCTATGGCGATGTTTTCCGCGAAAACGAGCGGCAGATGAGCACCTATCATTTTGAGGTTGCCGACACCGACATGCTGTTCGATGCCTTTAAAAAGGCGACTGCGGAGTGCGAAAACTGCCTCGAGCGCAGCCTACCCATTCCCGCTTATGAACAGGCGATCAAGGCCAGCCACATCTTCAACATACTTCAGGCGCGCGGCGTGATTTCCGTGCAAGAACGCGCCAGCTATATGGGCCGCGTCCGCGACCTCGCCAAAGGCAGCTGCCAGGCATGGATGGAAAAGAACGGATGGACGGCATGATGGCGTCCACACAAAATCCTCCCCGAACCGGGGAGGGGGACCGCGCGAAGCGGGGTGGAGGGGGGGCTCAGCCCTTGCAACGCCCTGTCGTTTACAGCGCGCGCAAACTCCGCCGTGAAATGACTCTCCCTGAAGTCCTCCTTTGGGAACAATTGCGTGCTGGTAAGTTGGGCATGAAATTTCGTCGCCAACACCCAATCGGGCCGTACATCGCTGATTTTTATAGCGTGTCGGCAAAATTGGTTGTCGAGATTGATGGTGAGGCACATGACCGCGGGAACCATCCCCAGCGTGATGCGCTCCGCGACGCCGCCATGCAGGCTGCTGGTTTTAAGGTTCTTCGGATTGCTGCCGTTGATGTGCTGAAGGATTTGGACACTGTGCTACAAACCATTTGCGCTTGGACTGATAGCCCCCTCCACCGTGCAAGCACGGTCCCCCTCCCCGCAGGCGGGGAGGATTTAGCATGACCGATTTTCTGCTGGAACTTCGTTCTGAAGAAATCCCTGCGCGGATGCAGGTGAAGGCCAAGGAAGATTTGGCGCGCTTGTTCAACGACGCGCTGGCCAAGGCGGGGCTGGCTGCGGCTTCGGTTGAAACCTTTGCCACGCCGCGCCGCTTGGCGTTGATTGCGACGGGGTTACCGCTGGCGACAGACGCGGTTTCCGAAGAAACCAAAGGCCCAAAAGTCGGCGCGCCGCCGCAGGCGATGGAGGGTTTCCTTCGCAAAACCGGCCTTACAGAAGACCAGCTGATAGAACGCGATGGCGTGTATTTCGCGGTCGTAGAAAAGGCAGGGCGTCAGACCGCTGATGTTCTGGCTGAGGCGATTCCTGCGATTATTCGTGCGTTCCCGTGGCCAAAGTCACAACGCTGGGGCGCGGGGTCGGCTTCGACGGAAAGTCTGCGCTGGGTCCGCCCATTGCAAGGCATCGTCGCGATACTGGGCGATGATGTCGTGCCATGCGAAATCGAAGGCATCGTCAGCGGCACGGCGACGATGGGACATCGGTTCCACCACAGCGGCCCTGTCACTATTGGTAACGCAGGCGACTATGCTGAAAAGCTCCGCAATGCCCATGTCCTCGTCCATTTCTCCGAACGCTGCGCGCTCATTCGCGACGGCGCAAAGGCGGCTGCGGCCGCCGCAGGGCTGACGTTGGTTGAGGATGAAGGCCTGGTCGTCGAAAATGCCGGGCTGACCGAATGGCCCGTGCCCATGCTTGGCCGTTTCGACCCCGCGTTTTTGGAAGTGCCGCAAGAAGTCATTCAGCTGACCGCGCGTGTGAACCAGAAATATTTTGTCTGTCACGACAGCGCGGGCAAGCTTGCCAACGCCTTTGTCTGCACGGCCAACATTGATGCGCATGACGGCGGCGCAGCGATTGTTGCGGGCAATGAAAAGGTGCTCGCCGCGCGCTTGTCCGATGCCAAATTCTTCTGGGAACAGGACCTGAAGGTTGCGTTGGACGATCAGGCCACGAAGCTTGCGCAGATCACGTTCCACGAAAAATTGGGCAGCGTCGCCGACAAGGTCGAACGCGTTGCCAAGCTGGCGCGCTGGTTGGTCGAAGAAGGCATTGTCAAATCCTCCCCGGAACGGGGAGGTGGCGCTCGCGAAGCGAGTGACGGAGGGGGGGCTTCGCCTTCTACGTCACGTGATGCCGCCAACCCCCTCCACCATCCTTCGGATGGTCCCCCTCCCCGTGCCGGGGAGGAATTAGCGGACCAAGCCGAACGCGCGGCGCGGCTGTGCAAGGCTGACCTCGTCACCGGCATGGTCGGTGAATTTCCCGAATTGCAGGGCCTTATGGGCGGTTACTACGCCCGCGCACAGGGCGAAGCGGATGCTGTCGCCGACGCGGTCCGCGACCATTACAAGCCAGTCGGGCAGGGCGACGATGTGCCCACCGCGCCGGTCACTGTGGCGGTGAGCTTGGCAGATAAGCTTGATACGCTTGTCGGTTTCTTTACGGTCGGCGAAAAACCCACGGGCTCGAAAGATCCGTTTGCGCTTCGTCGTGCTGCTCTTTCCGTCATCCGTCTCATTACAGAAAATAACTATCGTCTCTCGTTGAAGAGAATGTTTGGGTTGGCATACGCGTTCCCTGCTTTAATTAAACCGTGGCCTGGAAGCAGCCCTAACGATGAGCTCCTGAACTTCTTCGCCGACCGCCTCAAAGTCCAACAACGCGAAGCGGGTGTACGGCACGATTTGATTGATGCGGTGTTTAGCCTTGGCGGTGAGGATGATCTTGTCCGGCTGCTCGCGCGGGTGAACGCATTGCAGGCATATATCACGACAGCCGAAGGCGCGAATTTGTTGGCGGCGTATAAGCGCGCGGCGAACATATTGAAGGCAGCGGACGGTGTTGACGCCGCTGCACCCGCTCCGGCGGATTTGGTTGCTGAAGAGCGTGCGCTCCTCACCGCGCTCGACACCGCTGCACCCAATGCCGCGGCCGCCGTCGATGCCGAAGATTTCGAAGGCGCAATGGCGGCGCTTGCCAGCCTGCGCGCGCCCATCGATGCATTTTTTGACGGCGTGATGGTGAACGACGAAGACCCCGCTAAACGGGCGTTTCGTTTGGGCTTGCTGGCAAGGTTCCGCGATGCGGTTCACCGGGTTGCGGATTTTGCGAAAATAGAAGGCTGACGGTTTCTCCCCGGGAATGCTGACAGACAATAAGGACTTAGCATGACCCAATATGTATTTCGTTTCGGTGGTGGTGTTTCGGACGGCGATGAAACCGTTCGCGGCAACAAAAATATCCTTGGCGGCAAGGGTGCGAACCTTGACGGCATGGCGTCGATTGGATTGCCTGTCCCCCCCGGCTTTACGATCACGACCGAGATGTGCACGGCCTATTACGCCAATGGCCAAAGCTTCCCCGACAGCGTGCGTGCAGAGGTTGCGGGCGGCCTTGCGCATATTGAACAGGTCACCGGCAAAGCCTTTGGCGATGCGGCCAATCCGTTGCTCGTGTCCGTCCGCTCTGGCGCGCGTGTGTCGATGCCCGGGATGATGGATACCGTTTTAAATCTGGGACTTAACGACCAAACTGTAGAAGGTTTGGCAACATCCTCTGGCGATGCCCGCTTTGCGTGGGACAGCTATCGCCGCTTCATTCAGATGTATGCCGATGTGGTGTTGGAACTGGATCATGGCGCATTTGAAGAAGCGCTTGAAATCGCCAAGGAAGACCAAGGCTATTATCTCGATACCGAGCTTTCGGCCGATGATCTGAAGGCGTTGGTGGCCGAATATAAGCGGCTGGTTCAGGCCGAATGGGGCAAGCCATTTCCGCAAGATGTGCATGACCAGTTGTGGGGCGCCGTTGGCGCTGTATTTGGTTCATGGGAATCCGACCGGGCAAAGGTCTATCGCCGCCTGAACAATATCCCCGGTGACTGGGGCACTGCGGTCAATGTGCAGGCGATGGTGTTCGGCAACATGGGCGAAACGTCCGCCACCGGCGTCGCCTTCACCCGCGATCCCGCAACGGGCGAGAATGCGTATTATGGCGAATATCTGATCAATGCCCAAGGCGAAGATGTTGTCGCGGGTATCCGTACCCCGCAATATCTGACCAAGGCGGCACGCGAGCGCGCGGGTGCCAAGCCCTTGTCGATGGAAGAAGCCATGCCCGCGGTATATGCCGAACTGGCGCGCGTGTTCGACATCCTCGAAACGCATTATCGCGATATGCAGGATATCGAATTCACCGTTGAGCGTGAAAAATTGTGGATGCTGCAAACCCGCTCGGGCAAGCGCACGGCGAAGGCCGCGTTGAAAATCGCGGTTGATATGGCCGACGCTGGCCTCATCACCACGGACGAGGCTGTCCTGCGCGTGGACCCGATGGCGCTGGACCAATTGCTGCACCCGACGCTGGATCCCGATGCCGTGCGCGATGTGCTGACCTCTGGCCTGCCAGCTTCGCCCGGCGCAGCTTCGGGCAAAATCGTGTTTGACGCGGACACCGCCGACAAATGGAAAGAGCGCGGCGAGTCCGTCATTTTGGTGCGCGTTGAAACCAGTCCTGAAGACATTCACGGCATGCACGCCGCAACCGGCATACTGACCGCACGTGGCGGCATGACGAGCCATGCGGCGGTTGTCGCACGCGGCATGGGCCGTCCTTGCGTATCGGGGGCTGGCAGCCTTCAGATCGACGCAGCGGCCAAAACGCTGCGCATTGCCGGACGGACGCTGCATGAAGGCGATATCATCACGCTTGATGGTTCCACCGGCGAAGTGATGGCGGGGGAAGTCCCGACGTTGCAGCCTGAGCTGGTGGGTGATTTCGGCACGTTGATGGTCTGGGCCGATGCCGGCCGCCGGATGAAAGTCCGCGCCAATGCCGAAACGCCATTGGATGCGCAAACGGCGCGCGATTTTGGCGCAGAAGGCATTGGCCTGTGCCGTACCGAGCATATGTTTTTTGATGCTGCACGCATTACCGCTGTGCGCCAGATGATCCTGGCGGACGATGAAAAGGGCCGCCGCGTTGCGCTCGACAAATTGCTGCCCGAACAGCGTAAGGACTTTACTGCCATTTTCGAAGTGATGGCTGGCCTTCCCGTCACCATCCGCTTGCTCGACCCGCCATTGCATGAATTCCTGCCACATCAGGAAAGCGAATTTGCCGAGGTTGCTGCGGCTGCCGGTGTCGGTGTGGAAGTGTTGAAACAACGCGCGGCGGAACTGCACGAATTCAACCCGATGCTTGGCCATCGCGGGTGCCGCTTGGGCGTGACCTATCCTGAGATATACGAGATGCAGGCGCGCGCGATATTTGAAGCGGCCTGTTCATTGGCCGTTGCACCGGTTCCTGAAATCATGATCCCGCTGGTTGGCACGCGCCGCGAGCTTGAGCTGATGAAGGATGTTGTCGACAAGGCTGCCGAAGCTGTCTTTGCCGAACAGGGCAAGCGCATCGAATATCTGGTCGGCACGATGATCGAACTGCCGCGCGCCGCATTGATGGCCGATGAAATCGCTGAAGTCGGCAGCTTCTTCAGCTTTGGCACGAACGACCTGACGCAGACCACATTGGGCGTCAGCCGCGATGATGCCGCACGGTTCCTGACGCATTATGTCGACAAGGGCATTTACGCCCGCGACCCGTTTGTCAGCTTGGATGTTGAAGGCGTTGGCCAGCTGATCGAAATTGCCGCCAACAAAGGCCGCGCGACGCGTCCTGAAATCAAGCTTGGCATTTGCGGCGAACATGGCGGCGATCCGGCGTCGATTGCCTTTTGTGAAAAGGTCGGCCTCGATTATGTCAGCGCCTCCCCCTATCGCGTGCCTATCGCGCGACTGGCGGCAGCGCAGGCGGCGCTTGCCAGAAAGTAATCTTTTGTTCTAACCTTCGTTCGAGGGAGAGCATTATGAAAACATGGCACCGATTTGCGGCATGTATCGCATTGGGCTTAGTTGGCGGCGCGGCCTTTGCTGTGCATCAGGTTCGCGGCGATTACGCAGATAAGCAGGTCCACAACGGCCAATGGAGCGCGAATACCGATCAGGGAACCGCATCAGCCTCGGCTTTGACGCGCGCGAAGGTTGCACTGAACGGTCTTCTGGCATTGCCGGCCAAAGAGGCGATGTATTTTATCACCCGCACCGACAGCGAAGGGCGCCCTTTGGAAGGTCGCTGCACATATACTGTCACAGGCGGCGAGCTCGATGCGCGCTGGTGGAGCGTAACGCTTTACAAAGGCGAAGGCTGGCTTGTGAAAAATGCCGCGAACCGCTGGTCCGTCGCTGGCAATGCGCCAGCCCGTGACGCGCAAGGCAACTGGTCATTCACCGTTTCGCCAAATCCGACCGAAGGTGTCTGGCTGCCCACAGGACGGACGCCGCATTTTGATCTGACCTTGCGCACTTATCATCCGCGCGGCGCGTTGTTGAACGATCCCGCAAACGCGAAACTTCCCACCGTTACCAGAGAGGCATGCGCATGATACGCAACTGGATGTTCCCTATCATCGCCGGACTGCTGGTGTCCGCGTTCGCATGGCAAGGCGTTTTGTTCGCGACCCCCTATGCGCTGATGTCAAAAGCGATGGATGTTATCGGCGCGCGCGCGCCGGCAAACAGCTTTGCATTTGGCGCACTGGCAAACGCGGACAATCAACCGATTGTCCGGCCAAGTCCTGACCTTGTCTATTCGTCCTGCGTTTTTGATGTTTCAAAGGGGCCCGTGCTGGTCGATGTGGCGTCGGTACCGGGTCATTATTGGTCGGTGAGCATATTTGACGCCCGTACCGATGTCGCCGCTGTCCGCAGCGACCGTGATACGGGTGGAAAGCGTGCCCGTCTTGCATTGATCAAAACCGGGCAGACTGCGCCACAGGGTTATGAGCCGGTAAGGTTGCAATATGATCGTGGCATTGCCTTGATCCGGATATTGCTCTCCAGCCCGGCCGAATATCCGGTTGTGGATGCCATCCGCAGAAAATCGACCTGCAAGCAGCTTTAAGGTTCAAATTAGCTATTGCACAACGGAAGGCACCACCCTAATAGCCGCCTTCCAGTGCACCCGTAGCTCAGCTGGATAGAGCATCAGACTACGAATCTGAGGGCCGGGCGTTCGAATCGCTCCGGGTGCACCACTTTTCTTCTCTCTGAATACAGAGACGCCTCACAATGACCGCAAAATCCAAATCTGCCATCGTCCTCTTGTCCGGTGGCCTCGATTCAATGGTTGTTGCCGGCTTGGCGCGTGAGGCGGGCTATGACCTTATCGCGCTGACCATCGATTATAACCAGCGTCACAGGATTGAGCTTGATAGTGCAGCGACCATCGCCGCGCATTTGGGGGCGATTGAACATATCGTCCTGCCGTTGGATCTGACACGCTTTGGCGGCTCCGCGCTGACCGCGGACATTGCTGTTCCCAAAGAGGGCGTTGAAGAAAACGCCATCCCCATCACTTATGTGCCTGCGCGCAACACGATATTCCTTTCCTTATGCCTTGGCCTTGCCGAAGCACGCGGCGCGCGGGATTTGTGGATTGGCGTCAATGCGCTCGATTATTCGGGCTATCCCGATTGCCGCCCGGAATTCATCCGCGCCTTTGAAGGCATGGCCAATTTGGCCACAAAGGCGGGTGTTGAGGGCGATCATTTCAGCGTCCACACGCCGTTGCTGCACATGAGCAAGGCGGATATCGCCACGCAAGCGGCGCGGCTTGGCCTTGATGCGGGCATGAGCTGGTCCTGTTACGATCCTACGCCCGATAACAAAGCCTGTGGCCGCTGTGACAGTTGCCGTTTGCGGGCCAAGGGCTTTGCTGATGCGGGATTGCCCGACCCCACCGTTTACGCATGAGCTACGCGGTTAAAGAGATTTTCCTGACGCTTCAGGGCGAAGGCGTCCATGCGGGTCGCCGTGCGGTGTTTCTGCGTTTTGCCGGATGCAATTTGTGGACGGGCCGCGAAGAAGATCGCAGTTCAGCCATTTGCCAATTTTGCGATACCGATTTTGTCGGCATGAATGGCGAAAATGGCGGGCGTTATGACGCGGCTGACCTTGCGGCAAAAGTTGCGGCTTTGTGGGGTGAGGGCACGCAATCGCGCTATGTCGTGATAACCGGCGGCGAACCCATGTTGCAGGTCGATGATGCGATTATCGACGCATTGCATGCGCACGGGTTTCAGATCGCCATTGAAAGCAACGGCACTATCGCGGTCCATCCGGGCATTGATTGGGTCTGCATCAGCCCCAAGGCAGGATCCGACGTGGTCCAACATCATGGCGATGAACTGAAACTCGTCTGGCCGCAATTGGCGAGTGATGTGGACCGCATGGAGGAATGGCAATTTGCCCATTTCCTCATCCAGCCCATGGATAAAGGCGACGCGGTGTTGAACGCGGCGAGCGTCGAGGAAGCGACACGCTTCGTCATGAACCGCCCAAAATGGCGCTTATCCTTGCAAAATCACAAGATTTTAGGGCTGCCATAGCGCTTGGTAAATATGCTTGAAACCTGTTCCCAAAGATGACAGTCTCATGACGGGAAGAGGAGAGCAGGAAAATGGCAAAAGCCGAACAAGCGCAAATGCGCAGTTATAAAAGCTATGCAAAACGTATGTCCGACCATGTCGCCTTTGCGCTGGTGGTCTACACATTGGCACTGATATTTTTGGTGACGCCCACCATTGAATCGCGTGGCACGTCGATTTTCCCTTATTTTGTCTTGGTCCTCTTTGTGGCTGCAGTCATTCCGCCATGCCGCAATATGGAGCGTCGCTGGCAGGCGCTGGATGCCGTTGCGTACGATAGTGAGGGTCTGCACACGCATTATGTCGCGGACCGGTTGAAGCTTTGGGCTGCTGCTGTGGCCATTCCGGCAATTTTGGCGGTTTTGTTCACGGTATTTTGAAAGCCGCTTGATTGACGCTGTAACGGCCCGCGCCTAAGCGGGAATCATGCTTAAACCTCAAGAAGCGCTTGATCGCGCGCACAATCTCGTTTCCCAAGCCATTAAAGCCGGCGCCGATGCCGCCGATGCCGTATATGTGTGTGACGCATCTACGGACGTTCAGGTGCGGCTGGGCCAGTTAGAGGATGTGGCCCGATCCGAAGGCGAAGACATTGGCTTGCGGGTTTTTGTCGGCCAGCGGTCGGCAACGATTTCATCGTCCAACATGAACCCCGATATTCTGGCCGGCCTAGTTGCGCGCGCGATCGACATGGCGAAAGAAGCACCCGAAGACCAATATGCGGGCCTTGCGCCGCACGACCGGCTGCTCACGGGCGCAATTCCGGACTTCGACGGCGATGATGGCCAAGACCCCGATCCTGCACAGCTTCGCGCAGCAGCGCTTGAATGCGAAGATGCCGCACGCGCCGTTCCCGGCGTCACCAACAGCGAAGGCGCTGGCGCAAGTGCGTCGCGCTCGATCTTTGCGCTGGCCACCAGCCATGGCTTTGCAGGCGTGAAATCGGGATCAGGCTATGGCATATCGGCCAGCGTGCTATCGGGCGATGGCGATGCCAAGGAACGCGATTATGACTGGCGCTCGGCCCGGCATCTTGCCGATCTCGCCAGCCCCGCCAGCGTCGGCACGCGTGCCGGTGAACGCGCCGTCAAGCGGTTGAACCCCGGCACCATCAAAAGCGGACAGATGCCCGTGGTCTTTGACCCGCGCGTTGGCAGTTCTTTTGTCGGGCATTTGCTGGGTGGGATTAGCGGCTCGGCCATTGCCCGCAAAACAAGCTTCCTGCTGGAATCGCTCGGCGCGCAATTGTTCGACAGCGGCATATCAATCATCGACAATCCGCATGTGCCGCGCGGGCTTGGGTCGCGCGCCTTTGATGGCGAAGGCCTGCCCACCGCGCGCCGTGCGATCATTGAAAAGGGCGTTTTGACCGGCTGGTTGATGGAAAGCGCATCGGCGCGGCAATTGGGATTGGAACCCACCGGCCATGCGAGCCGCGGTGTGAGCGGAGCCCCCGGCGTCAGCCCATCGAACGTGCATTTGGAAGGCGGCAGTGTCAGCGTTGCCGAACTGATCGCGGACATCAAACATGGCGTTTACGTGCATGAACTGGCTGGGCAGGGCGTTAATCCTGTGACGGGCGATTATAGCCGCGGTGCCGCCGGTTTCCTGATCATCAATGGCGAAATTGCCGGACCCGTGAGCGAATTTACCATTGCCGGCAATTTGAAGGATATGTTTGCCGCGATGACCGCCGCGAACGATCTGGAATGGATCCGCAGCATTAATGTGCCCACCTTGCGGATCGACGGCATGATGATCGCAGGTGCCTGAACGCCAGCTTGATAGAGACGCCGTCATCGCAGCCACGCAGGAAGCTGCGGCATTGGCGTTTGCCAGCTGGCGCGACGGCGCAGTGCCCGATGCCAAGGTGTGGGAAAAGAGCCGCGACAATTTCGTGAGCGAAATCGACATGGCCGTCGACGCGTTGCTGGCCACGCGTTTGCAAGCGATTTTGCCCGAGGCGGCATGGTTGTCCGAAGAGACGCTGGATGACCCAAAGCGGCTGGATGCGCGGCTGTTGTGGCTGGTCGACCCCATTGACGGCACCCGCGATTATGTGCGCGGACGCAGCGGATGGTGCGTGTCGGTTGCCTTGGTGGCCGATGGCATTCCGATCTTTGCGGTGATGGCCGCTCCGGCTGAAGACAAAATCTGGGTCGCTGCACGGGGCGAAGGCGTGACGTGCAACAATGCGCCGCTGTCGGGCAGCACGCGATTGGATTTCACCGGATCACGCGTGCCCGCCGACGAATTGCCACGGCTGGATGTGGACCTTGTGACGGTGACCAAGCCCAACAGCATCGCAATGCGGATGACGATGGTCGCCTGTGACCGCGCCGATTTGGTCGCAACGCTGCGCTGGGGCAATGAATGGGACATCGCCGCTGCGCATCTCGTCGCGCAGGAAGCGGGCGCAGTCGTGACCGATGCGCTTGGCGGACCGATTTTATATAATAAGCGCAAGCCGTTGGATTTCGGCCTGATCTGCTGCGCGCCGGGGATACATGCGGCTGCGGTGGAGCGCTTGTCGGGGCGCGCGGCGCGGTTGTTAGCTGCGTCCTGACTTTGGGCAGATGGCGCGTTGAGACCACTTCAGCGCCACGAATCCTTCGGCGCTAAACCCTCGCCCGCGTCCACAAAGCGTCGCGGTCCATATCACGCGGGTTGTTCGCAACAGCATCGACAAATGCCTTGCGCACCCAGCGAAACTTTTCAGGCCGGCTGGTGAAAATCCTTTGGTCCCACGCGTGGCTATCGGCGGCGCGGACTTTGCGCGCGATTTCGCCATAAATCCCTGCGGCGGATAGCACGGCCCAGCGTGCGCGCAGCGGCAGATGCGCCGCGCCGACACGTGCCGACGCTTCATATTGCTCGGCCTCGTCCGCCAGCCAACGGCCCATCAGCGCCAGTTTTTTGCGGTTATGCGGCTTCATATGCTCACCCGGCCCGATATCGAGCATCGCCAGCCAATCATCGGGCAAATAGCAACGTCCGGCGGCGTCATCTTCCGCAATATCCCGCGCAATGTTGGCGAGTTGAAAGGCGAGGCCAAGGTCGCAGGCGCGGTCGAGCGTGGCGTCATCATCCGCCGGAACGCCCATCACCACGGCCATCATCACGCCCACGGCGCCCGCAACATGGTAGCAATATTGGTACAGGTCGCTTTCGCGGCGGGGGTGCCAGTCGGCGGCATCCAGCGCGAAGCCTTCGATCACATCCTCTGCCATGCGCGCTGTAATGCCACATTCCCGCGCGACAACGCCCAGGCAGTCAAACGCAGGCTCACCTGAGGGCATGCCCGCCAGCGCTGTTGCGGTGAGCGTGCGAATGGCGGCAAGGCTTTCCTGAGGGTCGGTGACCGCCGCCATCGCGCCGCCATGGTCTTGACCATCGGCCATATCATCGCATTTGCGGCACCACGCATACAACAGCCAAACCCGCTCCCGCGTTATGCGGTCAAACAACCGGCTGGCGAAACGGAAGGACTTTGAACCCCGCGATATGCTGTCCTGCGCAAATTGAACAAGGGCAGGGCGATCAAATTCAGCCACGGCAAAAATCTGTGCAAGGGCTGATATGGGCGTGGTTCACAAATCGTCTGCTTTCATCTGAAAGATGGTCTTGTGCGGCACATAGGCGGCCATTTTGTCCAGCAAGCCGTCCAGCGTGTCATCAACGATCATGATTCCCGCATGTTGCGGCCGGATAAAGCCGACATCGATCATATTCTGGTTGAACGCGATAAGCTGATCATAAAAACCCGCAATGTTCAAAACGCCGACGGGTTTTTGATGATAGCCAAGCTGTGACCAGCTGATCGCTTCCCACAATTCGTCCATCGTCCCGACACCGCCGGGAATGGTGATGAAGCCGTCGGACAGCTCGGTAAAGCGCGCCTTGCGTTCGTGCATACCCGAAACGACATGCAGTTCGGTGCAGCCCTTGTGCGCGACTTCAGCGCCGACCAGTGCTTCGGGGATGATGCCAATCACTTCGCCGCCTGCCGCAAGCGCGCTGTCGGCCACCGCCCCCATCAGCCCCAACCGGCCGCCGCCATAGACAACGCCAATGCCGCGTTCCGCCAGCATCTTTCCGACGCTGCGTGCAGCTTCGATATAAATGGGGTTATCGGGCGTTGCCGAACCGCAATAGACCGCGAGCCGTTTCACTTATGTGCATCCTCCAGCATTAATGCAGCCGTTGCCTTTGCGCTGCCGACAACGCCGGGAATGCCAGCGCCGGGGTGCGTACCTGCGCCAACGAAATACAGATTATGTATCGCATCATCGCGGTTGTGCGCACGCATATAGGCCGACTGCCACAAAACGGGTTCAAGGCTGAACGCGCTGCCCAAATGCGCCGAAAGGTCGCGGCCGAAATCGGCCGGTGTGTAATGGAACTGCGTCATGATCCGGCTGCGGATGTCGGGGATCAGGCGGCGTTCAAGCTCATCCAAAATCCGTTCCTTCAACGCTTCACCCACATCGCCATCCCAATCGAGCGGTGCTTTGCCCATATGCGCAACAGGCGCGAGGACATAAAATGTCGAGCAACCTTCGGGCGCAAGGCTTGGGTCCGTGACGGTTGGATGGTGCAGATATAGCGAGAAATCCTGCGGCAGGACGCCGTTTTTGTAAATGTCGTCCAGCAGGCCTTTGTAGCGTGGGCCAAACAGGATCATATGGTGCGGAATGCCCGGCCATGTGCCCTTAATGCCAAGGTGCAGAACAAAAAGCGATGGTGACCAGCTTTTGCACCGCAGCGATTTGGTTGCGCGTTCGCCGCGTTTGTTGCTGGTCAACAAATCCTTGTAGGTGTGCATCAGGTCGCCATTGGACGCCGCCATGTCGCAGTCCATACGCCAGCCTGATTTGGTACGCACGCCAATGACCTTGTCACCGCGTGTTTCGATTTCTTCGACGGGATCACCCAGGCGGATCGTTCCGCCGAGCCGCTCAAAATGCGTTACCATTGCGGCGACAAGCCGGTTGGTGCCGCCCTTGGCAAACCAGACCCCACCCTCTTTTTCGATGGTGTGGATGAGCGCGTAGATCGCGCTGGTGCTCATCGGGTTTCCGCCCACGAGCAATGTGTGGAATGACAAAGCTTCGCGCAGCTTTTCGTCTTTCACATAAGACGAAACGATCGAATAAACCGAGCGCCATGCCTGATATTTCATCAAAGCTGGCGCCGCCTTGATCATCGATGCGAAGTCGAGGAACGCGACGGAACCGAGTTTTTGGTAGCCCTCTTTGAACACACCCTTCGAATATTCGAGGAACTTGCGATAGCCCTCAACATCGTCGGGGTTCAGCTTTTCGATTTCGGCTTTCAGGCCGGGTGCGTCATTTGAATAATCGAAGTTCGTGCCATCGGGCCAGTTCAACCGGTAGAACGGGAACACGGGCATCAATTCCACGTCGTCCGACATTTTATGGCCGGACAGCGACCATAATTCTTCCAGACATGGCGGGTCGGTGATGACCGTTGGCCCACCGTCAAAGGTAAAGCCGTCCTTTTCCCAATAATAGCCGCGGCCGCCGGGCTTATCGCGCGCTTCGATAATCGTCGTGGAGATGCCTGCAGATTGAAGCCGCATTGCAAGCGCAAGGCCGCCAAATCCGGCACCAATAATCGCTGCTGTCTTCGTCATTTCTTCTTGCTCCGGATTGCGGTGATGGCTTTCCCTATGGGAATGGGCGGCTTGCCAATCAGGATGCGCGCCTTATCACTATTGCTGCTATTCCCAGCATAAAAGCGTTCAATCAATCCGGGTTTTAGCCTGTAGAAACGTTCTAATATTTTATATCGGTCGCGGCCTTCGGCGCCGCGGAACAGCATCCGGTTGAGTATCCGGAAAAATCTGCCCTTGTTCCAATGGTCCTGCGCACGCTGGCGCAGAACAAGATTGAGCTTGTCGCCGTCAAGATCGGGCTGCTCTGCAATGAAAATGGCGTTGCGCACGGCGTCGGGCAGTGAATAGCTGGTCACCGGCTGAAAAAATGCACCGCGCGCGCCGGCCTTTGCCGTGCGGCCACTGCCGCTTGCCCAATAGCTTTCCAGATCGCCGCCCATCACGACGGGCAGGACGCCATTTTCTTCGCGCAGGACGCGCTCGACTTTCCAGCCTTGTTCATCCGCATAAGCCGCAATCCGTTGACGCAGGATGCGGGGGTCCAAATCGGGCTTGTCGCTGTAATAGGTGTCTTCGATAAACAGCTTGTCCATCCCAAAGGGCAGGACATAGACAAAGCGATAGCCATCATGCTGGTCCACCGTGGCGTCCATGACGATGGGTTTTGTAAGATTGTGGGGCTCCGACAATTGCATCAGCTGGCCGGTAAATTTCTGCCAGCCGCAATCGAGATGGTTCAGGTCGCCCGCGCCCCGCGCGTCAATCACGCCGCCGGCGTTAATACGCTGCGCGCCGTCGAGAACCACAAGCCTAGGCGAGACCGCCTTTACTTCACGGCCAAGCATCAAGGATGATGCCGGCAGGTTCTTGCGCAGCACCCAGTCGAGCCGTTCGGACTCAATCGTGTAATAAATATTGTCGAGCGTGCGGCTGTGTGCGGGGAATTTGACGTCATAACCCGACCAGCCATAGGTCACCAATGGCGCAGTCAGCCAACGATGCTCGGGCAATATGTCGCTCGCAAAAAAGCTCCAAATATGGTTGCCGCCAAAGCTGTCGCCTTGTTCAATCAGGACGATTTTCAATTCGGGCCGCATTTTTGCAAGGGCGAGCGCGATGAGCCCGCCTGCAAGACCGCCGCCGACAATAGCCAAATCGCATTTGATATTTTCGCGTATCACCATCCGGCCCTAGCGCAGCCATTTTACAAGGGGAAGGCTTCTGCCAAGGTAATGCACAGCTTTATGTGCAGCGACTGGGCCGCGCACCGACGTCGGCATCATTTTCCTATATGCTAAGGGTATCAAAAACGCGTACGTACGTCGTCAAATGGGAGAAATTATCATGCGGAAGAAATGGCTTTTGGCTGTCCTTGGCGGGCTGGTCGTTGCGGGCGGTGCGGCATATCTAAAACGTGACGCACTGGCGATGGCGCTGATCGCGCTGGCTGCCGACAGTGCGATGTCGCGCAATGTCATGGCGGAATTGCCCGCAAATGCCCTGCATGTCGGATTTTGCGGCACGGGTTCGCCCCTGCCAAACCGTGACCGCGCTGCCGCGTGTACCGTTGTGATCGCCGGTGGCCGGTTGTTCATATTCGACATGGGTGAAGGCTCGGGCAAAACCCTATCCCTCATGGGGATGCCGCTCGATAAGATTGAAGGCGTGTGGCTGACGCATTTACACAGCGACCATTTCGAAGGCCTTGGCCCCTTCACGCTGCAGCGTTGGGCAGGGACGAGCGCGAAAACACCGCTGCCTGTGTCTGGCCCTGAAGGCGTCACCGAAATCACCGATGGGCTGAATGCGGCGTACCGGATTGATTCAACCTACCGCATTGCCCACCATGGCACCGCCGTCGTGCCGCCATCGGGTTTTGGCATGACGGGCAAGGCGATCCAGCCGGGCGTGGTCTATGATGCCAATGACGTGCGCATTACCGCGTTTGCGGTAGACCATGATCCGATCAAGCCCGCCTTTGGCTATCGCGTCGATTATAAGGGCCGCAGCGTCACGATATCGGGTGACACTGCGTTCACGCCTGCGCTTGCCAAAGCAGCCAAGGGTTCGGATTTGTACGTCAGCGAACTGCTGTCCCCGCGCATGGTCGATATCCTCGCCAGCAGCGCGCAAAAGGCGGGCATGATAAACCGGGCCAAAATCTTCGATGATATCCAGAATTACCATATCAGCCCCGAACAAGCCGCCGATGTGGCAAAGGCGTCCGGCGCGGGCATGTTGGCATTCACGCATATCGTCCCGTCGGTGCCGAAGCCTTTCGAATTCGCGCTGATTGGTGATGCCGCCAGCCGGTATAAGGGGCCAATTAAGGTCATGCATGATGGCGACTTAATCAGCATTTCCGGTCCCGGCGATTTCGAAACGCGCAATTTGCTAAACCGATAGCATAAGGGCTAAAGGCGGCAGATGAGCTCATGGCTAATCTTGCTTTTATCAACACTGGCGATGACGGCGATTGTTGGCGTTCGCTATCTGGTCGTCAGCGGTGCTTTTGCATGGGCGACGAAATTGCGCGAGCCGGGCCTTTATCGGGGCCTTGACCAACAAATCCGCCGCGAAATCGGCTGGAGCCTCGCCAGTGCCGCGATTTATGGCATTCCTGCAGGTGTCGTCGCTTGGGGATGGGATAATCTCGGCTGGACGTTGATTTACCGCGATGCCGGCGATTACCCTTTTTGGTATCTGCCGCTGTCGGTGTTCCTATATCTGTTTGCGCACGACACATGGTTCTATTGGACACACCGGCTGATGCACCGCCCGTTTTGGTTCAAGGCCGCGCACGCTGTCCATCATGAAAGCCGCCCGCCGACCGCATGGGCGGCCATGTCCTTCCATCCGTGGGAGGCATTGTCGGGCGCGTTCGTTATACCGTTTTTGGTATTCGTCATTCCCATTCATGTTGCGTCTTTGGGCGTCGTGCTATCGGTGATGACAATCATGGGCGTTACCAACCATATGGGCTGGGAATGTTTCCCGAAATTCATCGTCAACGGCACATTAGGGCAGTGGCTGATAACAGCGACGCATCATCAAAAACATCACGACGCATATCGGGGGAATTATGGGCTATATTTCAGGTTTTGGGATAAAATGTGCGGCACTGACCTTGGTCTCGGCCATTGGGATCGCAACCTTAAGCGGCGCAGTTGAAGCCGCGCCCGCAACCGCGACGATTGATATAAACATCTCCGGCTTGCGCAGTATGAAGGGCAATGTGCTTGTCTGCGTGACCGCCAATCCGCGCTTCTTCCCCGATTGCGGCAAGGATCCAAAAGGTTTGAAGACCAGTATATCCGCGCGCGATGCCGCAAATGTATCTTTTACGGGTATCGCAAAGGGCACATATGCGGTCGCGTTGGTGCATGATGAAAATGCCAACAACAAAATGGATATGGCCATTTTCTTGCCCAAAGAAGGCTTTGGCTTTTCCCGCAATCCGGTGATTGTCGCGGGCCCGCCCAAGTTTAAGGCCGCAGCGTTTGAGGTTGATACCGCCGCCGTCACCCAGCGGGTAAAGATGAAATATATGCTGTAACGGCCCGGTCGTGCGCTGCGGCGGAACTTTCTGACATGCCTTAACGAGTTGGAAATCATGTGCGGGTCATAATGGGCTTCTCTGCAAATAGGGCACCCAATATGATTCCGTCGCACGACCAGTTTACCTCCAGTTCCCCGCAACCTGCGTCCGCAACCGCCGCCGATGCGCCGCGCGCACGCACGCGTGAGGCGCGCTTGAGCTGGATTGGATCGAAGCTGGCGCAACTGATCGACGTTGAAGCCGCCCAGCTTGATGCCCTGCACCACCGTATCTGGATGCGGATATTGCAAAGCGGCCTTGAACCCGCCGCACCGCGCAATGAAACCGATCAGCTGGCGATCCACATCCTTGCGGTCGCAACATTGGCCGACGATGTCGCGTCGAAAGACGGGCCACAGGCCGCAATGGCCGCCGTCATGCAAGCGAGCGGCAAAACCCTTGAACCGGGGCTTGCGGAAAAATTCCTACACCTTGCAAATTCGCCCATATTCTGGAGGGCGCTGCAATCGGATGTTGCTGCGGCTTAGCGCGCTAAATTGCAGTTGCCCGGCATCACTTCTTAAACGGGTCGCTGAATTTTGCGTCGGTGGTCAGGCTGCCGTCGTTTAGTGTGAGCAGGAATGCCACTAAAGCGGCCTTTTCATTCGCCGTGAGGTTCAACCGCAACGGTGCTCCGCCTGGTGTTTTTAGCCTATTGTCCAATGCCGGACCATTTTGGATACCGCTGTTGTAATGCTCTATCACTTGCTCAAGTGTCGAAAATCTTCCGTCGTGCATGAACGCTCTCGATAGTCCAACATTCTTCAGCGACGGTGATTTGAATATGACCGTTTCGTTTGCGTCCAACCCATTGCTGAGCGAATTGGCGGCCAATCCAAATGTTGGCGGTTGATGACACGCCGCACAACCGGCCCCGCCTTGACCCGGGCCAGTCATAAACAATTGATGCCCCAATTCCTCTGATGCCGAAAATCCGGGCAACGGCGCATTGAGGTTCCGGTTCTGTGCGGTGGCACTAAACACCTGCGCATATGCTGTGTCCCAACGGCTGGCGGAGGAAATCATCGATCGGGCGAACTGGGCCAATGCCTGCTGAATTCTCGCCTCGGTGATCGCGGCATTGCCGAAGGCGAGCGTGAACAGGTCCGGATAATAGGTTGATGCCGCCAACTTGGTGAGCAAGGCGTTTATCCCGCCATGCGCGCTGTCAAAGCCCATTTCGATGGGGTGGGTAATGGGCTGGGTGACTTGCAATTCCAACGAGGCCGCCCGTTTGTCCCAGAACATGGTGCCAGGGCGATAATATTTGATGTTGCCCAGCCGCATGGCGTGGGCGCTGGTAAAAGCTGTGCCCGAAAAGCCGGTGCTAAATCGTCTAGGGTCATCAAATCCATTGGCCTGTTGATGGCAGGACGCACATGCCGTCGTATCGTTTACGCTCAATCTTTTGTCGTAAAACAGCACCCGGCCAAGCGTTGCCACCCAGTCGCTCACCGGATTGTTGTTCGGTGTGTTGTCCAATGGCGCGACGGTGGCATCGTAATAAGCGGGTAAGACGGGGTTTGCGTAATTGTCGAGCCTGCTGACATCGATGGTTGTGAAGTCAACTATCCCAGATACCGGCGGCGGGGGCGGCGGAGTAGTGGGCGTTACCGCGACCGTGACAGGAGGCGTTGCCCCACTGGTGGTCGTATCCCCGCCACAGCCAGTCAGCACTAGGCTGATCGGAAAAACGATCCCCAAAGCGGTTGGAATAATCTTTCGCATATCTCAACCCTTTGTATATTTTAAAGAACGTAGAACACCGAGCCGTATCAGCGTCAATGCTTGTTTGTATTTGATTTTATGAACAATGTTTGAACAATAATGACGTTGGCGGATTACCCGCACCATTTTGTCGTGCATCATTGCCGTCGCGATATTCATCCTGCTGGACTGATACGCTTCGCGCGCCTATTACGTCCTCATCCCCGGGGAGTCGTGTGACTGAGAGGGATGGGTAACGCCATCCGACCCGCTGAACCTGATCCGGCTGATACCGGTGTAGGGAGGGTCCGCTGTTCATGGCGTCTCCTCCCCCAAATGGAGTGAGAGACATGGCAGACATCCCCGCACGCACCGAAATTGGCGTCACCACTGGCCCGATCCGTGGATCGAAGAAAATCTATGTCGGTGACCGCAAAGTGGCCATGCGCGAAATCTATCTTGAGCCATCATCGGGCGAACCGCCGGTGCGCGTCTATGACAGCAGCGGGCCATATACCGACAGCGACGCCCGCATCGACATCAGCATGGGCCTGCCCGAAATCCGCAGCAGCTGGATCCGTGCGCGCGGCGATGTGGAGGACGTGCTGCAACGCGAAGTCCGCCCCGAAGACAATGGTCAGCTTGGCCCCGACCGCAGCGGCGGCGTCGCGCCATTCCCCAATGTCCGCAAACATGTGCTGCGCGCAAAGCCCGGCATGAATGTAAGCCAGATGCATTATGCCCGCCGCGGCATCATCACGCCCGAAATGGAATATGTTGCCGAGCGTGAGAATCTGGGCCGTGCGCGCCTGGCCGAATATATCCGCGACGGCGAAAGCTTTGGCGCAAGCATCCCCGATTACGTCACCCCCGAATTTGTCCGCGAAGAAATCGCCCGTGGCCGCGCGATCATTCCCAACAATATCAACCACCCCGAATCCGAACCGATGGCGATTGGCCGCAATTTCCTGGTTAAGATCAACGCCAATATCGGCAACAGCGCGGTCGCGTCTGACGTCGCGACGGAAGTCGACAAGATGGTCTGGTCCATCCGCTGGGGCGCGGACACCGTTATGGACCTGTCGACCGGCCGCAACATTCACGACACCCGCGAATGGATCATCCGCAATTCGCCCGTTCCCATCGGCACCGTGCCGATTTATCAGGCGCTGGAAAAGGTCGGCGGCGTTGCCGAAGACCTGACATGGGAAATCTTCCGCGATACCCTCATCGAGCAAGCCGAACAGGGCGTCGATTATTTCACCATCCACGCGGGCGTGCGGCTTCCCTACGTTCCACTCGCGGCAAAGCGCATGACCGGTATCGTGTCACGCGGCGGTTCCATCATGGCGAAATGGTGCCTCGCGCATCACAAGGAAAGCTTCCTCTACGAACATTTCGACGACATTACCGAAATTATGAAGGCCTATGACATTGCCTATTCGTTGGGCGATGGCCTGCGCCCCGGATCGATTGCCGACGCCAATGACGAAGCGCAATTTGCCGAGCTCTATACGCTGGGCGAGCTGACCCATCGCGCGTGGAAATCGGACGTGCAGGTAATGATCGAAGGCCCCGGCCATGTGCCGATGCACAAGATTAAAGAGAATATGACCAAGCAGTTGGAGGTGTGCGGCGAAGCGCCGTTCTACACACTTGGACCGCTCACCACCGACATCGCGCCGGGTTATGACCATATCACCAGCGGCATTGGCGCGGCGATGATCGGTTGGTACGGCACGGCGATGCTCTGCTACGTCACGCCAAAGGAGCATTTGGGCCTGCCCGACCGTGACGATGTGAAGGTTGGCGTTGTGACCTATAAGCTTGCGGCACATGCCGCTGACCTTGCAAAGGGCCACCCCGCCGCGCAAGTCCGCGACGATGCGCTCAGCAAGGCACGCTTCGAATTCCGCTGGCGCGACCAATTCAACCTCAGCCTCGATCCCGACACGGCGGAGCAATATCACGACCAAACGCTGCCCGCCGAAGGCGCAAAATCAGCGCATTTCTGTTCCATGTGCGGACCAAAATTCTGCTCAATGAAGATCAGCCAAGAAGTGCGGGAGTTTGCGCGGTTGCAGAACCAGCCCGCCGAAGCGTTCATCGCGACGGAAGAGGCAGAGGCCGGCATGGCGCAAATGAGCAAGGTCTATGACGAAACCGGCCGCGAGCTTTATATGGGCGCTGGCGATCGGGAGCATGATTAAGGTTTAATCGGCGCGGCTAACCGCCAATCGCTTCCTCGATCCACACACGTGCATCGGGGAAGCTGCGCTCTACCTCTGGCAAGTCGTTGACGCACAGAAACTTGATCGCGTCACGCTCCGCCCCGCGCAGATAGCCACTGACATCGTCGGCGGTCCATTGGCCATGCGCGCCGACGGCAATATGCAGATAATCGCGCGTGTCCAATATCGCGGCGCTGCCATCGGCAAGGCAGGCATGGTTATGCAGGCTTTGCGGCAGGAACTGCGCGGTGTCGCGAAAGCGATAGCTGGCGTTGTGCGCAAATTCGGCCGCGTAGGTCACACATAAATCCGCCATCACCGAACGCTGCATCGGGTGCACGACATGCGCGCTTTCGAACACATGGTCGGCGCTATAGCCAATCATCTGCGCGGCGTTAATCTGGTTAAAATGGTTCAGCAGGCTGGCCTCATCCCGGCTCGCGCCACAGGCCGCCAGATCGCTATGGTCGGTCCATTTGCCGCGCAGCACGGGGCCATCGCCGGCAAAGAAATCCGACGGCGTAACCGGCGCGGTCAGGAAGACGTCATCATTGAAATATAAGAAATGTTCGGCCAGCCCGGGGATGCGCCACAACATGGTTTCAATCGACAGCGAATTGAACGTCGGCAACGCATCATGGGCCCCGTCAAAGATGTCGCGATGGTCAACGATGCTGATCTTCGCCGCAAATTCGGTCGGCAGTTGCGTGATTTGCGGAATTTGATTGTCGGTGACGATCCATATCCGCCGCACCCACGGCGCATTGTTGGCGATGGAACGCACGCAGTAATTTAGCTCGTCACTGCAGACCCAGCGATGGGGGTTGGTGCCATTATCGTGGAGCGGCGCACGCGCAAAAGCATCCGCCTCCGCCTTGGCCTCTGCCAAATAGAAATCCCGTTGTGCCTTATGCGCGGGGTCCGCCCCGTCGACCCACGTAATGACTGCATCGACCTCTATCATTCACCCACACGTCACGCCCAAGTTTGTGCCGCTTTAGGTTTATGCAGCGGTTTTGGGAAATGTAAAATCTTTGGGGGATGGGGAGGGGCGTGATGACGGTCACGGTCATGTGCGTTTGGCCGTTGTAGCAACGGATTGTGACATTCTATGTCCAAGTGAACAGTATCGATAAAATTAACGAATAATTACCGTAATTTATTAAACATTTTTTCATTAAAAATAATGATGTTCAAAATGATAAAATAAGGAGAGCGCAATTGTCTATTATTCGTCGTTCTCTTGGAATTTTTATTGCGCCGATCATGCTTCCTGATGCTGCCGACGCCATGTGTGCGGAGACCGGCGCCCGAAGCGAGGACAACCCGGCCGCGCGCTATATGGGCGCTGGTGATCGGGCAGCATGATTAAAAGGCCGCCAAAAGTTGGAATGAAGGTAAAATTTCCATTTTTGAACACCAATTTATTACATGAAATCGATTTTGTATTGGGGGATTAGATTTGGGAAAAGTGCCGCATCAAGTATTCACGCCAAAGTCATTTGAAGTAAATAACTCAATGTATGTGCGTAGGGCTGAGCTGGAAACTCGCCTTATTGACGCGTTTCCCTCAAACAAGTTCATTGTAATCCATGGTGAGAGTGGGAACGGAAAGACTTGGCTGTTTAAAAAAGTTTTTGCTGACGCAGACGTCTTTTACGAGGTAGTTAACTTGGGAAATGCGTCGGGTGCGGATAGCCTCGACAAAGCATTCTTAGTGAAACTTGGAGAATGGGGTTCAAAACAGAAAATTTCTGAGGGCACTGCTTCCAGTGCAGGCGCCAGGCCGATGGGAGTGGGTGTTGATCACCGTCTCGATACTTCAACTTCATACGCGGCAAAAAGCCCGTTTCATCATCTTGTTGAAGAAGTAAGACGTAGAGCCGGAAACGATCACAGGTGCGCGATTATTTTCGATAATTTTGAGGCAATAGTCGATAATTCTAAATTAATTCAAGAACTGGCTGGCATCATACTGAATGCCGATGATGAGTCATTTGCAAAGTACGATGTGCAGCTAGTGATAGTCGGCACGCCCACAAACCTAAAACAAACTATCGTACAGCTGTCCAAATCGGCACCCGTCGCAAATAGACTCGTTGAAATTCCAGAGGTTGCAAGAATGTCGTCCGACGAAGCTGCGCAGTTAATGGAACAGGGCTTTGTGAATGAGCTAGGATTGGTTTTTGATCATGATGTAGATAAAGAATCAGTATTCAATGAAATTGCTTGGAATACAGACCGGATTGCCCAGCACATTCAAGAGCTTTGTCTTTTGATTGCCCAGGAAGCCAATCGGAACGATAGTAAAATCTCCAAATCTGTATTTGATAAAGCGACCGAGACGTGGGTGAATGATACGCTGTCAGCTGATATTGCTACGATACATGGCTCTATGAATGCGCGAGACACACGGATAGGGCGAAAGAATCAAGCACTCTATGCGCTTGGCCAGTGTAAACTCGAGGACTTTAAGTATACTGACATTGAAGCCATTTTAAGAAAGCACTTCGATGTTGGAGGCGCCACATTGAATATTGCGCAAATCTTATCTGGATTTGCGGACGAAACAAATCCAATAATTACACGTAATCCGCAAGCTGATGCTTGGAGATTTGTTTCTCCCAAGTATAGGATGGCTATTAGGGCGCTGTTAAAAAAGGAATCGGACGGTCGAATATCATTGCAGATGTAGTTCAGGCAGAATTTCAATTGCGGTGACACGTACGATATACGCTAATTATTGACTGCGCCTCGCCGGGGACCGTTTCAAGCCTTCCGCAAAGCCCAACGTAATTTGAACCTGCCACCCTAATTTTAGCTGCGCATTTAATTCACACAGCCATAAACGTCGGCAGATCCAGAGTAGTCCGTGTTAAACATTTGGAAACAGGATAATATTAAGTTTTTTTTGATCTATCGGAGATGTCTCATGCGAGTTTCAGTCGTTTTTAAATTGGCGAGCTGTCTTGTTGCGTTATTTGCTCCGTCGGTCATAAATGCTGCAAAGATTGAGACCAAAGAGTATGATGGCATAAATTTTGTTATTATATCTGGAGAGATTTCTCTCGACGACGACAAAAGGTTCAATCGTATAGCGGCCGTTTTTGATGACGCTGTGGTGCTGCTCGACAGTAATGGCGGAGCCACCATTTCTGCGTTGAAAATCGGCGAGTCTATTAGACTAAAAGGCTATTCTACCTATGTAAGCGATTCCAACACTTGCGTTTCCGCGTGTGCTTTGATCTGGCTCGCCGGCTCGCCGCGTATGTTAGATGAAGGTGCAAGCGTTGGGTTTCACGCAACCTATACAGATACTGATGGTAGGAAGTTAGAGTCAGGCTATGGGAATGCTTTGGTAGGGCGCTATCTTACACTGCTCAACTTGCCAGAGAAAACCGTTCTCTTTGCGACATCGGCATCTCCTGAAAATTTGAACTCGCTAACAGCCCGCAACTATTCGGGCCTCGGTATCGATGTCAAAGTTATAAAGGCGACGCCAGAATCTGACCCCGTTATAGAATCAGTTCCCCCGCCCGTTGTTAGAACGGTTTCGACGCCTCCTCCCGCTAAGCTTGCGAGTCCACAAGTGTCACTTTGGAAAAATGTGGGCCTATGGACCATTCGCGTGGACCACACTTTGAACGAGGGTTGCTTTGCATTATCGGACTATGGAAAATATGGTTTCCGCGTCGGATTCGAACAGGCGGACACTTTAGTGAGTTATGCGTTGCTCGCGGGAACTGAGTGGAAATCGCTCAAGGAGAATGAGAAATATCAGCTTTCTCTAACATTCGACGGAGAAACACCTTGGACTGGTAATGCTACAGGGATCAAACTAGGCAACATAGTTGGACTGAGGATGAATATATCGGACGACAAATTCTGGCAGGAATTCGTTAAATCTCAGTCTTTGCGTGTTGATTATGACGGTTCCTTTCTTGTGAATTTGAGAATTAAAGGAAGTAAGAACGCATTCGACGAGATTATTAAATGTCAAAAGAGTCAGATTATTTCCCGGCGCAAAACAGACCCATTTGATAAGTAATACAGAGAGCTGTCGCAAAATTCCGGAATTACCGTGACACTCACCATATACCCCAAATATTGACCGCGCCGCGCCGGGGGCACGCAATGGCTTGCCCCCGTTTTGCTCCCCAAAAAAACAACTTTCCTACATGGTCCGCTTTATGTTTCTGTTGCGGACATGACAGATGCATCGCCGCCCGATCCAAACCCCGCCCCAAACGCCGCCCCAAACCCTGACGCTGGTTCCGATGCGGATTTTGACGATCTGTTGGCCTTTGCCCCTGTGCCGATGCAGCGCCGCCGTGCCGATGGGTGGAGCGCGGATCGGCAGCGGCGTTTTATCACCGCTTTGTCGGTCATGGGGGCGGTTGGCCCGGCGGCGCGGGCGGTGGGCATGGGGCGGGCTTCGGCCTATCGCTTGCGCGAACGGGCAGGGGCGGCTGGCTTTGCCGAGGCGTGGGACATTGCGATTGCCTGTGGCGCGGACCTGCAATTTCACACCGCGCTGGATCAGGCGATTAACGGCGTCACCACGGTGCGCGTGATGCGCGGCGGGACGGTTGAGGTTGTGAATGCGCCCGACCGCAAGGTTTTGAACGCGGCGTTATTGTCCAAGACCCGCCTGTCTGCGGCGCTTTCGGCGCAGGCGCAGGCGGTTAAAGCGACAAGGGAGACATAAAAAATGCGTGGCGTGGTGGCTTTTGTCGCTTTTGGCGTGCGCCATATTGCGATGGCTTTATATACCAAGGCCATGGATTTTCGGCATCATGGCCATCAACCCCATAAGGATTTACATATCATGCGGCGCATTTCCTCGCTTCTCATCCTCGCTGCCGCTGCGGTCACCCCCGCCGCCGCCTTTGCCCAGCCTGCGCCAGTGGATATCGCCGCCGCGCGCGCCGCATTGACGGGGACATGGTCGGGGAAGTTGGAATATCTGGATTACACCGCCAACAAATGGTTCGGCATTCCGGTCAGCACGCAGATTGAGGATCAGGGCGACGGCGCGACCATCATCCGAAAGTCCGACTTTGACGATGGGCCAAAGGTCGGGAATGTGCGGATTACCACGATCGAGCTGTTCGATCCGGCGGCAGCTACGGTGACCGCGGGGACATTTCGCAAGGGCCGCAGCGTCGATATATTTACCTATGCGGTGCGATTTGACGGCACGCCCGCCGATGCAACGCATTGGACGATGGTTGAAGAGGCGCTGGGGAAGGATGATGACCGCCCCGCAATGCTGCGCCTGACGACCACGCGCGATGGCGACAGCATCGAAACGATAAAGCAGATTGATTTTCAGGATGATGACAAGGCCGAATGGATCACGCGCAACCGGACGCGGCTTTCGCGGATTGGTGGTTGAGGAATGGCTGGCATAACCCCCGATCCGCGTTATGTTGCGCGCGACCTAATCATCACCCACAGAGGTTGAACCATCATGACGAAGCCCAAAAATCCCAGCTGGTTTGACATTTCTATGGATGCCTTCGCGCTTGCGGCGGAATCCAACATGGTGATTGCGGCGCGCTTGGGCAGTCTGGCGCTTGGCGGGCCAAATGCGGTGCGCGAGGCGGAGCGGATGGTGAGCGAAAAGGTCGCGGCCAACATGACGCTTGGCGCGGACCTGATGACCGGCAAGCACGGGCTTACCCCCGAAAGCATGGTCAGCGGCAGTATTGACCATTATGCCAAGCATGTGGCCGCGAACCGCAAACGGCTTTTGGGCTAAAGCGGGCGGCTGAACACCGGCGAAAATGGCGGGAAAGCAGGGGAAAAGCGGGATTCGACCTTGTTATTTGCTAATAGCGTAAATTAGGCGTATAACCCCAACACGCTATCGTCGACCGCGACGGAATTTGAGGCGCGTATCTGATGAAATAAGCGGAGCGTGCAACGTTTTTCCCAACACGACTTGGCTACCCACTTGGCGCTGTTGCCCGGTGGTCACCTGTTTCGTGAAAGGAACATATTATGCCTACTGGCACCGTAAAATTCTTCAATGCCGATAAAGGCTATGGCTTTATTGCACCCGATGGTGGTGGCGATGACAGCTTCGTGCACATCTCGGCTGTTCAAGCTGCTGGCATGCACTCGCTCGACAAAGAGCAGCGCGTAAATTTCGAAGTCGAAATTGGCCGCAACGGTAAAGCTTCGGCTGTAAATCTTTCAGCTGCTGATTAATCAGCGCTAAGGTTTGAAAAAAGGGCTGCCGAAAGGCGGCCCTTTTTTTGTGCGCGGCGATTGGCGGCCAATTCAGCACCGCTTGGATCATCAGCGTTTCCGGACAAACTCCGCCCGCAGCACGAGGCCCTTGATGCCGTCAAACCGGCAGTCGATCTCTTGTGAGTCACCAGTCAAGCGGATGGATTTGATAAGCGTTCCGCGCTTCAATGTCTGGCCCGCACCCTTTACGGTCAGGTCCTTGATCAACGTGACCTGGTCGCCGTCGGCCAGAATATTGCCAACCGCGTCACGGACCTCAACTGCGCCGTCCTGTTCGGATTTGGCATTGGCTTCCGCCGCGCTGATCCATTCGCCAGATGCCTCGTCGTAGACATATTCGTCGCCAGTTCCGTCCGTCATCATTCAATCCCCGTTTTGATATTGTCACGCCATAGCGCCAATTACGCGCGCGCGAAAGCCAGTTGCAATTTGCAACGATGTCAGTAAGATTTTTCGCGATAGAGTGGAGAGTCATATGGCGCAGGCTGAAACGGTTGTAGATGTATTGATTGTAGGCGCTGGTTTATCCGGCATTGGTGCGGCGGCGCATCTGACCATGCAATGCCCCAATAAAAGCTATGCCATTGTCGAACAGCGCGCTGACATGGGCGGCACGTGGGATCTCTTCCGTTACCCCGGCATCCGGTCGGACTCGGACATGCATACCTTGGGATACCGCTTCAAACCGTGGCTGCATGAAAAAACAATCGCTGACGGCCCATCTATTCACGAATATGTGCACGAAACGGCTGATGAATATGGCATCGCGCCGCATATCCATTTTGGGCACAAGGTGGTCTCGGCAAATTGGTCGAGCCCCGATGCGCGCTGGCATGTAACCGCCAAGGCTGTGGACGGTGGCGAGGAACGGCGCTTTGCCGCGCGCTTCCTGTTCATGTGCGCCGGTTATTATGACTATGATCAGGGCTATAAGCCCGATTTCCCGGGCGAAGCTGACTTTGGTGGTCAGATCGTCCACCCGCAGCATTGGCCCGAGGGGCTGGACTATAGCGGTAAGAAGGTAACGGTTATCGGTTCGGGCGCCACCGCGGTGACCATTGTGCCGGTGATGGCGCAGCAAGGCGCGCAGGTGACGATGCTACAGCGTTCGCCGACCTATATGGTCTCGCGTCCTGCGATTGACCCCTTCTCCAAATTTGTTCGCAAAATCATGCCGGAAAAGCTGGCTTATGCGCTGACGCGCTGGCGCAACATTAACATGCAGCGGTTCACTTATTGGTATGCCCGCCGCAATCCAGCGAAGCTCGGCGAAAAGCTGGTCAACATGGCACGCGAAGCGCTGCCGGCCTCAGTGGATGTCGATACGCATTTCGTGCCGAAATATGGCCCATGGGAACAGCGCCTGTGTCTGATTCCCGATAGCGACATGTTCACCGCTATCAGCGAGGGCAAGGCGGAGGTCGTGACGGACCATATCGACCATTTCACCAAGACGGGTATTCAGCTGAAGTCCGGCAAGCATATTGAATCCGATATCGTGATCACTGCGACCGGTCTGAACCTTGTCACTATGGGCAAGACAGCCATCAGCGTGGACGGTGAAGCCGTCAATTTTGGCGAGCATTTCAATTATAAGGGCGTGATGTTCAACGACATTCCGAACTTCGCCAGCGTCTTTGGCTACATCAACGCATCATGGACGCTAAAGACCGATATCGTTGCCGATTATGTCTGCCGCTTGTTGTGGAAAATGGATGACAAAAACGCGCTGGTTGCAACCCCGCATCTTGATGATCCGGATATGCCCAAGTTGCCATTTGTGACGGACTTTAGCTCAGGTTATTTTGCACGCAGTTTTGACAAGCTGCCCAAGAACGGGGACCGCCATCCATGGCGCGTGCTGCAAGATTACGCCGCTGAAAAGAAAATCCTGACCCAAGATCCTGTGGACGACGGTGTCATGGTCTTTTCGGCACCGCATTTCGCAGCCTCCCATAACGAGAATGCGGAAACGCTGATCGCAGCCGAGTAACACCCGAAGGTGGGGCCTATATCAGCCCTCCCTATTGCGAACCGTCGCGGCAACGCGGCGGGTTTCAATGGTGGCCTCTGGCGCGATGATATGTGTGCGGTTGCGAACCACCCAAATAAGTAACGCGAGCCCGGCCAGTGCAGCAAAGGCAACCGCCATCAGCGCGTAGCTGGTGTAGCGTTTCATATCTTGCGTGTGCCCGACAATTTCGGGCGCTTTGTCGGTGGTCGTGACATCCCAATATTCGATCATTGGCTTGTTGCGGTACCGGACCACGCGCACTTCCGACGTAACCCATATTTTGCCATGCTGAGCAGCGAACGTCAGATAGGCCCCGGACCCTTGATGCTGTTGAATGGCCGGAGCCAGTCGTGGCGCATTCTTCAAAAGTTGCGACATTTCGGCAAACTGCACGCGGCTATCGTCAATGAAGCCCGGGGCGACATATTTTTCGGCCGCCTTTTGGTCTCCGCGCCGCACAGCCTCATAAGAAGGCTTAACAACTGCGGTGATTTCCTCGGGCACCGGCGGACGTGCGTTGGTTGAGCGGTTACATGCCGATAAGCCGAATGCTGCGATCGACATAATGAACAAAAGAAAAATACGTGACATTTCTGAATTATCTCCCGTTCCCCGCCTATTGCCGCTATCGCAGCCATTATGCGTTATGACGATCTGATCCAACCTGACAACGGCCAACCGGCCACACCAATCCACATAGTCGATAAAAATGGCTTTGTGTCATGGCTTGCTGCGCAACCTGACCCTGTCCGCACGGCTGTAAAAGCACAGAAGTTTGAAGGTAGCGTAAACGACAGTGCGATACTTCCCGGCGATAAGCCCGGGGAATGGGCTGTCGTCGCCGGTGTGGCTGATGCTTCCGCGCTTGGCGTTTGGAACCTGGCCAAGCTATCGGACATTCTGCCCGAGGGGAGCTATCGCTTGTTGGATGCCGACGCTGGTGACGCGATGCTTGGGTGGATGCTTGGTCAGTATCGCTACCATGAATATCTCAGCGAGCCGAAAGTAACCGGCGCGCGCGTACTGCTCGTGCGTGAACCCGGCAAGATCCATAATATCGTGCTTCAGGCGCGCGCCACGGCGCTGGTGCGCGATCTGGTCAACCGTCCGGCGGGTGACCTTGGTCCCGATGCGCTTGAGGCTGAGGCTAAGCGCATCGCCAAGGCGCATAAGGCAGATGTGACAGTGACAGCAGGCGAAGCGTTGGAAGCGGGCTTCCCGCTCATCCATGCTGTCGGCAAAGCAGCGGCGCGCGAACATGCCCCGCGGCTGATTGAGGTGGAATGGGGCGACCCACGCCACCCACGCATCGCGATTGTGGGCAAAGGCATAACGTTCGACAGCGGTGGTCTTGATATCAAACCGGCGAGCGGCATGCGCCTGATGAAAAAGGATATGGGCGGCGCTGCCCATGCGCTTGCGCTGGCCGAGCTTATCATGGCTGCGCATTTGCCGGTACGCTTGCATATGCTCGTCGCTGCTGCTGAAAACAGCATATCGGGCAATGCTATGCGGCCCGGCGATATCATTAAAAGCCGCAAGGGCATTACGGTTGAAATCGACAACACCGATGCGGAAGGGCGCCTTGTGCTTGCCGACGCGTTGACCAAAGCGGTTGAGGATACGCCCGAACTTATCGTCGATTTCGCGACGCTGACCGGCGCAGCGCGCGTTGCCTTGGGTCCTGATTTGCCGGCAATGTTCAGCAATGATGATGCCGCAGCCGACGCGTTAATCGCAGCGTCAAAGGCGCAGGCTGACCCGCTGTGGCGGATGCCATTATGGGCACCTTATATGGAGCTTTTGGATAGCGATATCGCGGACATGACAAACAGCGGCGGGGCTTTTGCCGGCGCAGTAACGGCGGCGCTCTTTATGCAGAAATTCGTTCCTGATGATGTGCCTTGGGTGCATCTGGACACCTTTGCATGGCGACCAACGAATAAGCCTGGCAGGCCAAAGGGCGGCGAAGCCCTTGGATTACGCGCCGTCTTCGGCTATCTGGCGGACAAATATCCGGCACGTTAGGGTGCCGAACATGTTACATTTTTGGGGGCGTAAGTAGTTGGCAGACGGACACATGGGGGCGGGGAAGCGGCCCATCTATACATTGAGTGGTCACAGCCTTGTCGGAGACAAGCGCACAACGCCCATTCGCGGGGATCTTGCCGACATCAGTCTGGCCGGAAAACTGTTCGCGCCGCATTACGCCGTGCCGATGCTGCGCACGGGCATTGCGCCCGTGACCGAAATTCATGCTGAGGCGCACGCCACATCGATGCCCGTCAGCGCGTTAATGCATGGTGAGGAGTTCGCCGTGCTTGATGTCGCAGGCGAATGGGCGTGGGGATATTGCCTGCACGACAATTATCTGGGTTATGTCCGTTTTGCCGAGCTTGGCGATGATTTTGACGCCACGCATATCGTCAGCGCGCCTGCGACATTGCTGGTTTCTGCACCATCGACAAAGGCGCAGGTGCTGGCGCGCTACCCCATGGGTGCGCAGTTGCTTTGCGGCAGCCCAAGCGAATGCGGCAACTATCTGGCCTGCGAAAACGGTTTTGTGCCATTGGCCCATTTGTCCGAAATCGGACGCGTTGCTGCATCACCCGCAGATTTGGCAGAACAGCTGATCGGCACGCCCTACAGCTGGGGTGGACGCAGCGGCGACGCCATTGATTGCTCGGGCCTTGTGCAGTTGGTGTTCGGAATGAAGGGGCATATGCCCCCACGCGATGCCGATATGCAGCAGGCAGAATTTGGCGAAGAACTGGCCGACGGCGATGCGTTGCAGCGCGGCGATCTGGTGTTCTTCCCCGGCCATGTTGGTATCATGGCCGATGCCGAAAACATCATCCACGCCAATGGCACCGCGATGGCGGTCAGCGTTGAACCACTGGCAGATGCTGCAGCACGCTTTGCCGAGCATGATGCGGCGATTGTTGCGCGTAAGCGGGTAAGATGACCATTACTTTGGTCTTGGCCCGAACCGTAGCCCTGAGCAGCAGTTGCGCAGCAACTGCGTCTGTCGAAGGGTGCTTCAAGGTTTGCGCTGCCGCCGATACCCACCCTTCGACGGGCGCGGTCGCTGCGCGCCCGCTGCTCAGGGCTACGGTCTTATTTGAGCGGGTGATGTGAGATGACAAAGAGTATCTTCATCGACGGCGCATCAGGCACCACCGGCCTTGAAATCGCGGACCGGCTCGCTGGCCGCGCGGAATTTACGCTCATCACGCTTGATGATGACAAACGCAAAGACCCCGCTGCAAAACGTGAGGCATTGAACGACGCCGACTTTGTCATTCTGTGCTTGCCCGACGATGCCGCAAAAGAGGCGGTGGCAATGACGACGTCGAGCCACACGCGGATCATCGACGCATCGACTGCGCATCGTGTGAACCCAAACTGGGCCTATGGCTTCCCCGAATATCGCACTGGCCAGCATGAACGCATTGCCAATGCGCGCCTTGTTAGCAACCCCGGTTGCTACCCCACCGGCTTTTTGGGGCTGGTCGCACCCTTGGTCGCTGCCGGATTGATCCCCGCAGACTGGCCCTACAGCGTCAACGCGGTGTCGGGCTATTCGGGCGGCGGCAAAGCATTGATTGAACGGTTCGAAGGCGGCGACGGCGCAGACATCGGCTTTCGCACCTATGGCCTTGATCTGAACCACAAGCATGTCGCCGAAATGCAGCAACATGCAGGGCTCGGCTTAGCCCCGATATTCTCACCCGCCGTAGTGCGCGCGTTCCGTGGCATGGTGGTCGAAATACCGCTGCCCATCTCGGTTATGCCCGGCAGCGATGACCCTGACGAAATGCGCGCGGCCTTGTCGCTACATTATGCCAAATCGCCCGTCGTGAAAGTGCACGAAGATGCGCCGCCAGCCGAACTGCTGATCCGCGCCGACCAAGCACCTTCCGACAGGCTTGACCTCTACGTCCTCGGCTCACCTGACGGCGCCCAAGTCCGGTTGCTGGCGATGCTCGACAATCTCGGCAAAGGCGCAAGCGGGGCGGCTGTTCAGAACCTAAACATCATGGCCGGATTGGACGAGACGATTGGGTTGCGGTTGTAAGCGCGACAATTGGATAGAAAACGGCGTCACCCTGAACTTGTTTCAGGGTCTTAATTCGACAACGTGCAAAAAGTAAGATGCTGAAACGCGTTCAGCATGACGTGCTAGCGACCTCAATAAGGCGGCTGATGCCATCCCTTGGGGCTGCTCGTAAATATTTCGCAGCCGTCTTCGGTGATGCCGATGCTGTGTTCGAACTGTGCGCTCAATGAACGGTCGCGCGTGACGGCCGTCCAGCCATCGTCGAGGACTTTGCCGGCGGCCTTGCCGATGTTGATCATTGGTTCGATGGTGAAGATCATGCCGGGACGGAGCTCTGGCCCAGTGCCGGGGCGGCCGACATGGACGATTTCAGGGGCATCGTGGAATAATTGGCCAAGGCCATGGCCGCAGAAATCGCGCACGACGCCATAGCGGTGCTTTTCGGCGTGGGTCTGGATCGCGTGGCCAATGTCGCCGACGCGGTTGCCGGGCTTGGCGGCTTCAATGCCGAGCATCAGGCATTCATAGGTCACGTCGACCAAGCGTTTTGCCTTTACCGGCACGTCGCCGACGAGGAACATGCGGCTGGTGTCGCCATGCCAGCCATTTAATTGCGGCGTGACGTCGATGTTGACGATGTCGCCGTCCTTTAGCTTCTTGTCCGACGGAATGCCGTGGCAAATGACATGGTTGATCGAAATGCAGCAGCTGTGCGTGTAACCGCGATAGCCCAAGGTTGCGGGCACGGCGCCGCCGCGTATCGTCATCTCGCGGACGATATCGTCCAGTTCTTCGGTGCTGACCCCCGGCACGACATGCGGCACCAATGCATCAAGGATTTCGGCGGCCAAGCGGCCAGCCTTGCGCATGCCTTCAAAGCCTTCGGCCCCGTGCAATTTGATGACCCCATCGCGGGCCTGCATCGCCTCTTCGGGCGTAACGCGTACATATTGTTCCATGCGGGCGATATAAGGCAATAATCCGCACTTTGCGAGGGGGTGAATTATGCTATCGCGTGCTTATGACAGATTCCCGCATATATACCGCAGCGCTTGTAATCATCGGCGACGAGATCCTCTCTGGCCGAACACAGGACAAAAACGTTAGCCAGATTGCGCTTTGGCTCAATATTCAAGGCATTCGCTTACGCGAAGTGCGCGTGGTGGCCGATGACATGGATGCCATTATAGAGGCGGTGAACCTCTTGCGGGCACGCAATGACTATCTGTTCACCACCGGCGGCATTGGCCCAACGCATGATGACATCACGGTTGACGCGATCGCAGCTGCGCTCGGCGTCGATGTTGTTATTCATCCAGAGGCAAGTGCCGTCCTGCATGCATATTATGAAACACGTGGCGGCATTAACCCGGGCCGCCTGCGCATGGCGCGTGTGCCCGATGGCGCTGACCTTATTCCCAACAAGATGTCGGGCGCGCCCGGCATTCGCCACGGCAACATCTTCATCATGGCTGGCGTGCCGCATATCACTGCCGGAATGTTGGATGCCCTGACGGGTACATTGGAGGGTGGCGCGCCCTTGTTGTCACAACAAATCGGTTGCTGGGTGGCCGAAAGCGAAGTTGCCAAATTGTTGGGTGATACCGAAAAGCAGCATGAAGGTTGTCAGATCGGCAGCTACCCATTTTTCCGCGAAGGCAAGGTCGGGGCGAACTTCGTTGTCCGGACAACCGATGCAGGCCAGCTCGCCAAATGCATCGAAGCGCTAAAGTTTGGCTTGCACGGCTTAGGCTATGATACCGTCGATGGTGGAATTTAAGCGCAGGTTCGTCAGCTCGTTCATGTGCAGTCAAGCCTTCGTTCCGTTATGGGGATTGTAATGCGCAAATTCACTCAATCGCTCGCTTTGGCAGCTCTGCTGCTCTCCACCGCCGCATACGCACAAAATGTTGCGCCTGCCGCAACGGTCGCGGCAAAGGCGGCGCCAGTTCCATGGCTGTACGAAGGCAGCGACGTACCTGTTGACGACACTTGGACCTTTGGCGTTTTGCCCAATGGGCTGCGTTATGCGGTGAAGAAAAATGATGTGCCTGCGGGGCAGGTGTCCATTCGTGTGCGAATAGATGCCGGCGCGCTGCATGAAAATAATGACGAGCAAGGCTTTGCCCATCTGATCGAACATTTGTCCTTCCGTGGATCGACCTTTGTGCCCGACGGTGAGGCCAAGCGTATTTGGCAAAGGTTTGGCGTCACCTTTGGCAGCGACAGCAACGCGCAGACGACCCCGACGCAAACGGTCTACAAGCTCGACCTGCCCAATGCGACGCCCGAAAAGCTGGACGAGTCGGTCAAAATCATTTCGGGCATGATCCGCAATCCGCGTATCTCGCCCAGTGCCTTATATGCCGAACGCGCCATTGTCCTTGCGGAGCTGCGCGAAAATAGCGGCGCGCAAATGGTCTATAGCGATGCGTTGCGTCAGCACGCATTTCAGGGGCAGCGGCTGGCAAACCGGTCGACGATCGGCACGCCTGAAACATTGCAGGCGTCCGACGCCTTGCGTCTGAGCGCATTTCATGACCGCTGGTATCGGCCCGAAAACGCAGTCGTCGTGATGGCCGGCGATATGGAACCCGCGCAACTGGCCAATCTGGTGCAGAAATATTTCAACGACTGGAAAGGGAAGGGCGCCCGCGCGCCAGAGCCTGCCTTTGGCGACCCAACACCCCAAGGTACGCCGACACGCGTACTGATTGAACCAACATTGCCCACCACCGTCAGCATTGCTTACTTGCGCCCCTGGCGGAAAGTTAACGATACGATTGCGTATAATGAGCAGTTGTTGATTGACGCCCTTGCGCTTCAGATCATCAATCGCAGGCTTGAGGTGCAGGCGCGCAGTGGCGGCAATTATCTGTTCGCTGAAATCGCGCAGGAAGATATTTCGCGCACCGCGGACGCGACTTTGGTGTCCGTCACCCCCGTTGGCGACAAATGGGAAGCGGCAACGCGGGACGTCCGCGCCGTTATCGCCGATGCCATTGCCACGCCACCATCGGTTGCGGATATCGAGCGTGAGAAAACGCTTTTCGGAAATGCGTTGCGCACAATGCTCGACAGCTATCCGTTTGAAGCCGCCGCGAAGCAAGCGGACGATATCGTCAATGCCGTGGATATTCGGGAAACGGTGGCCGCGCCCAAAACGGTCGTTCAGGTCTATGAGGGCATGAAGGACAAGTTTACGCCGCAGCGGCTGCTGGCGTCGACCCAAAAGCTGTTCATAGCGGACGCGACACGGTTAATGTTGTCGTCACCCGCGCCGATAGCGGACGCAGACAATCGTGCGATTGCCGCATTGAACGCCGTCGTATCGGCAAATACGACTGCGCGTTTATCCGAAAACACTCTTGGCTTTGCGGCGTTGCCGAAGCTTGGCGCTCCCGGCAAGTTGGTGAGCGAGGAAACAATCTCGCGCTTGCAGATGACCCGGCTTGAACTGTCGAACGGCGTGCGGGCGTTGCTGTATCCGAACAAGGCCGAAAGCGGCCAGATTCGCGTGCTCGTCCGTTTTGGCCGCGGCTACCAAGCCGTTACCCCTGACAATGGCAGCTTGCTGTGGGCAGGGCCGATCGTCTTGCCGGAAAATGGCATTGGCAACCTCAAGCGCACGGAAATTGACCAGATGGTCAATGGGCGGCGCATTGAACTCAATTTCTCCATTGATGATGATGCATTCCAGTTTGGCGCAAATACGCGGCCTGATGACCTTGCGGATCAGTTGACGTTGATTGCCACAAAGATCGAGCATCCCGGTTGGGACCCGGCGCCGGTTGAACGGGCAAAGGCGCTCGCGACGTCGGGTTATGCGAGTTTCGAAATGTCGGCGACCTCCGTGTTGCAGCGCGATCTGGAATATCTGCTGCGCAACAATGATCCACGTTGGAAAGCTGCGGCACCGGCGGACGTTGCGAAAGTCGATGCCGCAAAGTTCGAAGCATATTGGACGCCACTGATGGCGCAGGGACCCGTTGAAGTTCTTCTCTTTGGGGACTTCGAAAAGGCCGCGGCGGTTGCGGCGTTGGAAAAAAGCTTTGGTGCTTTGTCGCCGCGCGCACCTATGCCCGTAGCGGCAGCGGCGCGCGATGTCCGTTTCCCAGCGCCGACCGCGACCCCCATAAGGCTGACGCATCGCGGCGCGCGTGATCAGGCGGCGGCGGTGATGGCATGGCCCACCGGCGGCGGAATTGCTGGCATCAGCGAAGGACGGCAGCTGGAAACATTAGCCGCGATTTTCCGTGACCGGTTGTTTGAGAAATTCCGTGCGGAGCAGGCAGCAAGCTACAGTCCCGACATGGCGGCCAATTGGCCCGTCGATTTCAACAGCGGTGGATATTTGATGGCCTATACCCAGGTCAAACCAACCGACGTTGACCGCTTTTTTGCATTCGCGGATTCGGTTGCAGCGGATTTAATCGCCCATCCCGTGAGCGCCGATGAACTGCAGCGAGCGGTTGAGCCGACAAAGCAAGCCATTGAGCGCGCCGCGTCAGGCAACACATTTTGGCTCAACCAGCTTAAGGGGTCGACATATGATCCTGAACGCTTCGCGGCACTGGGGACGCTGTACAGTGATTACAACAGCGTGACGCCCGAGATCTTGCAAGCACTCGCGAAACGCTATTTCGTCAAGGATAAGGCGTGGAAACTTGTCGTCGCGCCTCAATCGGCGAATGCAGACGCTGCAACCTCGCGCTGACGCTCCTTTTGTCCTGACAATCCGCTTAGGCAGAAAGCGTCAAAGCACATATTTGGATAGGTCGGTGTCTTTTGCGATGCCCGATAGCTGCTTGTGCACATAGTCCGCGTCGATGACGATTACGTCACCCTTGCGGTCTTCGGCATCGAAGCTGATATCTTCTAACAGCTTTTCCATAACGGTTTGCAGCCGCCGCGCACCGATATTCTCAACGGTCGAGTTCACATCCACCGCAATGCGCGCGATGGCATCAATCGCATCGTCGCTAAATTCGAGCGTGACCTCTTCAGTCGCCAGTAACGCCGTATATTGCTGCGGCAAATTGGCGCGGGTTTCCGAGAGGATACGGACGAAATCGGCATGTTCCAATGCGCGCAATTCAACACGGATGGGCAGACGGCCCTGCAGTTCAGGCAGCATGTCGCTTGGCTTTGAAATGTGGAATGCGCCTGATGCGATAAACAGCACATGGTCGGTTTTCATTGGGCCATATTTGGTCGCCACTGTCGTGCCTTCAATCAATGGCAGCAGATCGCGCTGGACGCCTTCACGGCTGACGGATCCACCGCGCACGTCCGACACGGCAATCTTGTCGATCTCGTCGAGGAATACGATGCCATTGGCTTCCGCGTCCGCCAAAGCTGCGCGGTTGACGTCGTCTTGATCAAGGCGCTTTTCGGATTCTTCCTCGACCAGCTTGTTCCAAGCGTCGGGGACTTTCATTTTGCGGCGTTTCAGATTGTCTTTGCCAAAGGCTTTGCCCATCATTTCGCCAAGGTTGATCATGCCGACATTGCCGCCCATGCCGGGAATTTCCATCGGCGTGGTCGGGCTGTCTGATACCTCAATCTCGATTTCGACATCATCCATGTGACGATCACGAATGCGCTGGCGAAATGCCTCGCGCGTGGCTTCGCTGGCGGTATCGCCCGCCAATGGCTTCAGAATCCGTTCCATCGCTGCGGCTTCGGCGGCCTCACGCACATGTTCGCGGCGGCGTTCTTTCTCAAGACGAACAGCCTCTTCAGCCAGGTCACGGGCGATCTGCTCAACGTCCCGACCGACATAGCCAACTTCGGTGAACTTGGTCGCTTCGACCTTGATAAACGGCGCATCCGCAAGCTTGGCGAGGCGGCGCGATATCTCGGTCTTGCCGCAGCCCGTGGGGCCAATCATCAGGATGTTTTTTGGCGTCACCTCATCGCGCAAATCCGCGCCGAGACGCTGGCGGCGCCAGCGATTGCGCAGTGCCACAGCCACAGCACGTTTCGCGTCGGCCTGGCCAATAATATGTTCGTCGAGAGCAGCCACAATGGCTTTGGGTGTCAGAGCGTTTTTCATTACTGCCTAGATGGGAAGTTGCTGTTGCCGTTCAAGTGACGCGCAGGTTATGCCGCGCTATCCAACGTCTCAATCGTCAGTTGATCGTTGGTGTATACACAGATTTCAGCCGCGATTTTCATGGCATGACGCGCCATTTTATCGGCATCTGCCTCATAATCCGCAAGTGCCCGTGCTGCTGACAATGCGTAATTACCGCCAGACCCAATCGCTGCGATGCCATCATTTGGTTCAAGCACATCGCCATTGCCAGTGAGGATCAATGTCACGTCTTTGTCAGCGACAATCATCATCGCTTCCAAATTGCGCAGATATTTATCGGTGCGCCAATCCTTGGCCAATTCCACCGCAGCGCGCATCAATTGGCCGCGATGCTGCTCCAGCTTGCGCTCAAGTCGTTCGAACAGCGTAAATGCATCGGCGGTCGCGCCAGCAAAGCCACCAATGACGGATCCGTCATGCAGCTGACGAACCTTCTTGGCATTGGGCTTCATGACCGTTTGGCCCATGGACACTTGGCCATCACCAGCGATGACAACTTTGCCGTTTTTGCGCACAGACAATATGGTGGTGCCGTACCAAGTGGACGGATTTCCGTGAGAGTGATTTTCCATTTTTTGGATATGGGTCGATTGAAGCCAAAGCGCAAGAGAGGGCTTAGGCGCTTTGAATATCTGTCAGGCGGCGTTCCCATGCGAGCGCGTGCTGGACGATTTGGTCCAGATTGTCGAAGCGTGGTTCCCAGCCAAAGCGATCCTTGATCGCCCTATTGTCAGAAATCAGTGAGTCAGGATCTCCGGCGCGTCGGCCTTCCATTTTGCGGTCCAATTTCTTGTTGGTCACGCGGTCGACAGCATCAAGGACTTGCATCACCGAATAGCCATGGCCGTATCCGCAATTGAGCGTGTGGCTGCGCGCCGGGTCGGCGACAAGTGCTTCAAGCGCGATGACGTGCGCCGCAGCAAGGTCGCTGACATGGATGTAATCGCGAACGCCCGTCCCGTCTTCGGTCGCATAGTCAGTGCCGAAAACGCTAACGCTATCGCGCTTGCCAAGGGCAGCTTCAACCGCGATTTTTAGCAAATGTGTTGCGCCAACAGTGGACTGACCCGAGCGCGCAAGTGGATCTGCACCCGCGACATTGAAATAACGCAGCGCGCAATAGTTGAAATCATGTGCCGCCGCGACATCGCGCAACATCATTTCAGTCATCAATTTCGACGTTCCGTACGGATTGATGGGCTTGGTTGCCATATCTTCGCGCACCGGGCTGGTTTCGGGGATGCCATATGTCGCCGCGGTCGACGAAAAAATCATGTGTTTGACGCCGGATGAAACGGCCGTCTCAATCAAACTGCGGCTTTTTGCGGTATTATTGTTGTAATATTTGAGCGGGTTCTCAACAGATTCCGGCACAACCACCGATCCCGCAAAGTGCATGATCGCGTCGATATGTTCATCGCGAATGATGCTTTCGACCAAAACGGAATCGCTGATGTCGCCGTAATAGAATCTGGCGTCTTCAGCCACGGCCCAACGGAAGCCCGTTACCAGATTATCGATAACAACAGGGCGATGACCAGCGTCGATTAAAGCGAGCACGGCGTGGCTGCCAATATATCCAGCGCCTCCAGTCACCAAGACGTTGAGCTTTTGTCCCATGATAGCATTCCCGTTATTATGATTGCCGACACGTCCGGAATCCGTGCCATAATCTAATGTGTCTCTATTTTCCGGACTGTTGCATTTTTCATTCAATACTGCGAACCATTTTGGATGGCCATGTTTCTTCAAAATCATGCTGCGGTTGGTTGCGGTAACGGCGGTATTCCGTGCGCGTAGCGGTGCACCAGATGACGAGTGGTGTTTTGCCAGCGACGAACGTTTCTGAGATGGTCGGGGCGATCGAAGCGGCTGCGCAGGGCGGGGCCGCCATGTATTTTGCGCCCGAAATGTCGATAATGATCAACCGAAGGCGCGACGAAGCGCGCTTGCACATATGTGAAGAGGCGCAGACCGAATCGATTGGACGGATCGCTGAAGCTGCATATCGCAATAATATATGGGTTCACTTGGGATCTCTTCCGGTGGTGCATGGTGCCGGGCCACAACTCGCGAACCGCAGCATCGTCATCTCGGCTAATGGCGAAAATATCGCGCGCTATGACAAAATCCATTTGTTTGATGTGGATTTGAAATCCGGCGAAAGTTGGCGCGAGTCTTCGGCCTATGTCGGAGGGGAAAACCCCGTAATCGTGGACACGCCATTGGGACGAATGGGGCTCGCGGTTTGCTACGATATGCGTTTTCCAGACTTGTTCAGCGCTTATGCAAAAGCGGGCGTCGATATCATCACGCTGCCGTCGGCATTTACAGTGCCCACAGGCGCGGCGCACTGGCACGCGTTGCTGCGGGCACGCGCGATTGAAAGCGAATGTTTCGTGATTGCAGCAGCACAATGCGGGGCACATGAAGATGGCCGTGAGACGTACGGCCATTCACTTGTGGTCGATCCTTGGGGAGAGGTCGTCCTTGATATGGGAAGCACGCCCGGGCTCGCTTTTGTTGATTTGAATCTCGATAAAATTGCGGAAGTTCGGCAGCAAATTCCCGTGCATCAAAACCGCCGCGCAATCGCCGAACCCAGATTTTGCGAATAGAATGACCGCGAGCATTTCGGAATGAGCAGCTTTACCCTGATGAATTGGCAAGACCATTTTTGGACAGCTTTGTCCGCGGCCTCGGCATTGCTGGTGCTGATTAGCAGTGTTGCGGACCGGCGGCGCCATAAACGGACAAAACTTGATCAAGTCGGTATAATGCCCTGGACCGGCATTACAGTGTTTTCCGTGCTGATTACGGTATTGGCAGCCGCGTTGGCGATTAAAGGGGCTTAGGGTCAGGACCTATTAAATGCACCTAATAGGTCCTGACCCTAGCCGAGGCACGCCTCAAGAAACGGCTGGTCAAATCCGAACTGCCGTGCCTTTTCCAGCGTATAGGGACGAACGCCACCCGCGACCCACTCACCGTGGATTTTGCCGTCAGCGTCTTCGTCGCGATATTCAAATTTGAACAGATCCTGCGTAACAATAACGTCCCCTTCCATCCCGATTACCTCGGTAATCTGGGTGGTGCGACGTGAACCATCACGCAGACGCTTCACCTGAACGATGAGGTCGACCGATTCCGCAATTTGCCGCGAAATGGCTTCCTTGGGTATTTTGATGTCGCCCATCATGATCATATTTTCCATACGACCCAAGCACTCGCGCGGGTTGTTGGCGTGGAGCGTACACATGGATCCATCATGACCGGTGTTCATTGCGGCGAGGAGGTCGAAACACTCCGCGCCACGAATTTCCCCCAAGATGATCCGGTCAGGGCGCATACGCAGTGCGTTCTTCACAAGGTCGCCGATGGTGATCGCGCCATCGCCCTCCAAGTTCGGAGGGCGCGTTTCAAGCGGGAGCCAATGCGGCTGTTGAAGACGGAGTTCGGCTGCATCTTCAATCGTCAAAACGCGCTCGCCGGGGTCAATCATTTTCGACAAAGCATTCAGCATCGTCGTTTTACCTGAGCCCGTACCGCCCGAAATGACGATATTCATCCGGCTTGCGCCAGCAATTTTCAATGCCGTTGCCATAGGTTCGCTCATCGAACCAAAGCCCTTCAACATGTCGATCGTGATTGGCTTTTCGGAAAATTTACGAATTGAGATGGCGGTGCCGCGCAGCGACAGCGGCGGAACAATAACGTTCACGCGGCTACCGTCTTTCAATCGGGCATCGGCCAAAGGTGTGGTTTGGTCGACGCGGCGACCGACTTGGTTCACGATGCGCTGCGCGATCTGGAACAAATGCTCTTCGTCACGAAACTGGATCGGCGCAATCTGCAGCTTTCCCTTTTTTTCGATATAGGTCTGCAACGGGCCATTGACCATGATATCGGTAATGTCCGGATCGCTGAGTAATTCCTCCAATGGACCGAAGCCGAGCAGTTCGTCGACGAGCACTTTTTCCAACGCAAATTGTTCGCGGCGGTTCAGCGTCAGCTTGAGTTCGGCCAGCACTTCAAGAATGATCGGACGGAACTCTTCGGTCAGCTCTTCTTTATTCAGCGATGCCGCCGCTTCGGGGTCCACACGCTCCAAAAGGCGCGGGAGAACCTGTTCTTTGATTTTGTGTACCGACGCTTCAAAGCCTTGGGGGCCTTCATCGACTGGTGCCGCGTTGTTTGCACGGTCGGACAAGCGCGACATCGCTTCCTGCATTGCGGTTTGTGGACCGCCATTGCTGCCGCCGGGTAAGTTTGCCGTTTCAATAGGAGGAAATTGTTCGCCACCGCCCGTCGTTTGCGGGTAATCTGGCTGTTGCGTAATCGGGGGCCCGCCACCGGTCATGGGGCGCGCCACGCCAAATGATGGGCGCCCTACAGACAAGCCTGGCTTTTTCCCAAATGCGCTCACGCTATCCCGCTCCGATATTCTATGGACTAAGGATTTCTGGCTACCGACAAATGGTGAATAAATCGGTAACAGTTTGCTTTTATTGGGTTGCCCGACAAAGATTTCTGCCGCTTTGCATTCCCGGCAAACACTTTTAAGGGGGGCACGGTAATCGAGGGAAATCCAGTGCATGCATCGTCGGCCCGATCGGGTCTTTTATATGCCGTTTGCGGCTTTGCTCTTTTGTCATTGGGCGATGCGGTGATCAAATCGATTGCCGGTGCCTGGCCCGGTACTGCCGTGGCGGCGCTGCGCTATTCGATCGGTGCGCTGGGCTTGGGCACATTGTTGTACCTTAAGGAAGGCAGGCAGGGATTTGCTTTGCCCATGCCCAAAGTTCAGATCCTGCGCGGATTTGCAGTGGCCATGGCCACCATCTGTTTCTTTTTGTCGATCTTCGTCATGCCCTTGGCTGAGGCTACGGCAATTGGTTTTACGAGCCCGATGATCACGGCGGTCTTGAGTGCGATTTTTCTGCATGAACGGACGAATGTGACCAAATGGACGGCCACATTTATTGCGTTTGGCGGAGTTCTTCTCATCATGCGGCCCAATGTTGCCGAACTGGGTTGGGTTGCTTTGTTGCCGCTCGCAGCGGCCATGTCGATGGCGCTTTTGATGATTGGCAATCGCGCCGTCGCGGGCGCGGGGACACCGATTTTGATGCAATTTCTGGTCGCGTCGCTTGCGGTGCCATTCATCCTGACCGCAGCGATTTTGGGTCATTTTTCGGGCGTTCCGACATTGCATATAGGTATGCCGGACTGGACCATCGTGGCGCGCTGTGCCGTCGTTGCGGTCACCGCTAGCTTTGCGCATTGGTTGATTTTTATGGCAACGACCCGCGCGTCGGCTGCGGAAATAGCGCCGATGACATATGTCCAGTTGTTGATGGCACTCGCGCTCGGCATATTGGTTTTTGGCGATTGGCCAGACATGACATCGCTGGCCGGGTCCGCGATCATTATCGCCAGCGGTCTTCTTTTGTGGCGCAAGTCGCGTGCATAGTTCCACCGCAATCGCGTGCAAAATGGGTGCCAATAGCGTCGCTGCAAATTAGGAAAAGACTTGGTCAAAACGGGCTGCTATCGCTCCGCCATGTCAGACCAAAAGCATCTCTATCTCGTCGATGGCTCCGCCTATATTTTCCGGGCCTATCACCGGCTGCCCCCGCTTACCAATAAACATGGCGAGCCGGTCGGTGCGGTATATGGCTATACGACCATGCTGTGGAAACTGGCGGACGACCTCAACCAAGCGGATGGTCCAACACATATGGCTGTTGTCCTCGATAAATCGAGCCAGTCATTCCGCAACCGTATCTATGACCAATATAAGGCGCACAGGCCCGACCCGCCTGAGGATTTAAGACCCCAATTCCCGATGATCCGGGATGCGACACGGGCGTTTTCTTTGCCGCTGGTGGAAGAGGATGATGTCGAGGCTGATGACATGATCGCAAGCTATGCGCGCGCCGCTTCCGCCGCCGGCTGGCATGTGACCATCGTCAGCAGCGACAAGGACCTGATGCAGTTGGTGGAACCATGCATCGACATGTTCGACACGATGAAAAACGAACGTATCCGCGCCGAGGAAGTATACGAAAAATTTGGTGTCGAGCCCGACAGGGTTGGCGATGTACTGGCGCTGATGGGCGATAGCGTCGACAATGTGCCGGGTGTCCCTGGCGTCGGGCCAAAGACCGCGACGAAGCTTATTCAGGAATATGGTGACCTTGAAAGCGTCTTGGCCGCCGCACCTTCCATGAAGCCCTCCAAAATGCGCGATAACTTGATTGAGCATGCGGAAAAGGCGCGTCTGTCCAAAGTGCTGGTGACTTTGAAAGAAGATTGCCCGCTGCCCATCGCGATTGAAGACATGACGTTGGGAGCGATTCCCGAAGAACCACTCGTTGCGTTTTTGGAGCATCACGGTTTCAACTCGCTTTTGAAACGCATCGGCCATGTCGCAAATACCGCTGCCGCCAATAAAGCGATTGCCGGCAACCCGAAGGCCGCAAGCAAGGGCGATGGCCCCGTGTCCGCGCCGACAGCGGGGGCCGCAGCGTTGCCGCCTGCCATGCCCAAAATTGATGTGTCGACCTATGAATGCGTCACGGATGTTACTCGGCTGGATCATTGGATTTCCCGCGCCCGTGAAACAGGGACTTTGGGTTTCGACACCGAAACAGACAGTTTGCAAGCCGCGAGCGCCAATCTTGTGGGCTTCAGCCTAGCGGTAGCCCCGGGGGAGGCATGTTATGTCCCGCTGGCACATGGCGGCACCGATATGTTCGCGGAAAAACCGGTTCAGATCGCATTGGACGTTGCGTTGCAACGGTTGCGTCCACTGCTCAGCGACCCAAGCGTGCTGAAAATTGGCCAAAATCTGAAATATGACATGTCGGTGTTGGCGCGGCATGATGTGCGCATAACGCCGTACGATGACACGATGGTTATGAGCTTTGCCTTGGATGCAGGCCGTCAGTTGCATGGCATGGACGAGCTCGCCAAAACGCATTTGGGGCATGAATGCATCTCTTATAAAAGCGTCACCGGAACCGGCAAAAGCCAGATTGGTTTTGCCGCCGTCCCGCTGTCTGACGCGACCTGCTATGCGGCGGAAGATGCCGATGTGACGTTGCGGCTGTGGCACCACCTAAAGTTACGGCTGAGCCCTGAAAAGGCGACCAGCGTCTATGAACTGGTTGACCGCCCGCTTGTTCCCGTCCTGTCGCAGATGGAATGCTTAGGCATTAAAGTCGACCGGACGGTTCTTGCTCGATTGTCGTCCGAATTCGCCGCGCAAATGGAACTGCTCGAAAAGGAAATTCACGGCCTCGCCGGACAGCCGTTTACGATCGGTAGCCCACAGCAGTTGGGCGAAATCCTGTTTGGAAAAATGGGCTATAAGGGCGGTAAAAAGGGTAAATCGGGGCAATATTCGACCGATGTGACCGTGTTGGAAGATCTGGCGGGGCAGGGCATCGACATTGCACGCAAGGTTCTCGATTGGCGGCAATTGGCGAAACTGAAATCAACCTATACCGACAGCCTGCAGCAGCAGATTGATCCCAAAACCGGCCGTGTGCACACAAGTTATAGCCTGGTCGGCGCGCAAACGGGGCGGCTGTCATCGACCGATCCGAACTTGCAGAATATCCCCATTCGTACCGAAACGGGTCGCCAGATCCGGGATGCTTTTGTGGCCGAACCCGGCAATGTGATCCTGTCTGCCGACTATAGCCAAATCGAGCTCCGGCTCGCGGCGCATTTCGCGGATGTGGAACCCTTGCGCGATGCCTTTGAAAAGGGTGAAGACATTCATGCGCGCACCGCATTGGAGCTGTTCGGCGAAGTAAACCGCGACACGCGTGGCCGGGCCAAGACCATCAACTTTTCGATTCTATATGGCATTTCCCGCTGGGGACTTTCGAAGCGTTTGGAATCCACCCCTGAAGAAGCGCAGGCGCTTATCGACGCATATTTCCAACGTTTCCCGGGCATTTCGAACTATATTCAGGAAACCATGGCCACGGTCCGCGAATGCGGGCATTCGACGACCTTGTTCGGCCGGAAAACATGGTTTCCGCGCATATCGTCGCCCAATCAGGCAGAACGGCAGGGCAGTGAACGCGCTGCAATCAATGCGCCGATTCAGGGGACAAGTGCTGACATCATCAAGCGCGCGATGGTGCAAATGGGGCCGGCGTTGAAAGCCGCTGGCCTAGGCCATGTGAAGATGTTGCTGCAGGTGCATGACGAACTCGTATTTGAACTGCCAGAGGCGGATGTTGCCGCGGCAAGTGACGTCATCCGCGCGATTATGGCGGGAGCGGCCGAACCTTTGGTGAAGCTCACCGTCCCGCTCGGTATCGAAATCGGCACGGGGCCAAGCTGGGGTGCGGCGCACTAAGGCGCCGCCGCCCTGGGCATTTAAGCCCGCTCAGCCGCGATTGCGCGTTTGTACATATGTGCCGAGCAGGCGGACCGAGTTGCAATGAAAGCGCAGTTCATCCAGCGCACGGTCAACCGCTGCGTCACCCGGTGCACCTTCGATATCCGCGAAGAATTCGGTTGCGGCAAAGCTTGCGCCATTTTGATAGCTTTCCAGCTTCGTCATATTGACGCCATTGGTCGCAAAGCCGCCCATCGCCTTGTATAAGGCTGCAGGGACGTTCTTCACTTCAAAGATGAGCGTTGTCATCAACGTGCCCGTCACCCCGGTGTTGCTGACGGGTTCACGCGATAACACGACAAACCGCGTCGTATTGCTCGCATCATCCTGAACCCCGTCGTTGATCGGGACCAAGCCATACAGATCAGCGGCGATTGGCGGCGCTATGGCGGCGGCCGAGGCGTCATCATTGGCGGCAACAAAAGCCGCCGCCGCGGCCGTGTCTGCATAAGCGACAGGAATGATGCCGTGTGAACGCAGATAATGGCGGCATTGGCCAAGCGCCTGTGGGTGGCTCATGGCTGTTTTCAATTCTGCATCGGCGGATTTCGCCATAAGGCAGTGGCGGATCGGCATGAAATGTTCGGCGATGATGCTGAGCCCAGATTCCGGCAGAAGAAAATGGATGTCCGCCACGCGGCCGTGCAGTGAATTTTCTATCGGAATGATTGCCCTGGCTGCAGACCCGTCTTTCACGGCATCAATGGCATCTTCGAACGAGAAACAGGGCAGGGGCAAGCAATCCGCATCATATTCCAACGCAGCAAGATGGGAATTTGCGCCGGGCGCACCTTGAAAGGCAATCGCTTTTGCAGGCTGTTCATTGGCGGCAAAAGTCATGTTTCGGACAAGTGCGAGTGCGGGTTCGGGGTAACTGTTCATATGGCCATCGCGATAGGATAGCGAAACTTATCCGGCAAGTCTGGAATTGGACACTTGCACGGCCTTACCGACACTATTAGAGGGGCGTGAGAATCCGGCTGTCACACCGACGCCGGCTTAAAACCGAACTTCAGGGCTGATAACCAATGGATGATCGTAGTAACACAATTGCAGGCTGGGTTTTGGCAGGCGGCATCGTCGCGCTAGGGCTAAGTATCGTCTCGGGCATGTACTTCCACGGTGAAGCACCTGAAAAAGAAGGTTTTGCAGTTGCAGCGGAAGCTGGCGGCGAAGCCGGTGGTGCCGCAGCTGTGCCGATTGCAACATTGCTTGCCACTGCTGATGTTGCAAAGGGCGAAGCGGTTTTCAAAAAATGCGCAGCTTGCCATACCGTTGCGCAAGGTGGACCAAATGGAATTGGTCCAAATCTTTGGGCCGCGATGGGTAAACCGCACGGCCATGTTGCAGGCTTTTCCTATTCGGATGCACTGAAAAGCGTTCCCGGCAACTGGGACTTCGAAGGCATGGACAAGTGGCTTGCCAACCCTAAGAAATATGCGCCGGGCACAAAGATGACTTTTGCTGGCTTGGGTAACCCCGAAGAACGCGCAAATTTGATCGCGTATCTCAATGCGCAGGGTTCAAACCTGCCGTTGCCAGCGCCACCCGCGGCCGATGCTGCCGCTGCAGCGCCTGCGGATGCAGCAACGGCCGCGCCAACGGCTGATGCCGCAGCGCCGGCACCTGCTGCACCTGCTGCAAAGTAATCAGTTTAATTCAGTTTGAGACTTCGTAGAAATCGCAGATAGCATTCCATGCTTCGTCTGCGGTTTCTACAAACTGGAAAAGTTCCAGATCAGGCGGGCTGATGACGCCCTCGAGCATAAGCTCCTCAAAATTCACAACACGGTTCCAAAATTCGCGACCAAATAGCAGGATCGGCATCTTCTTGATCTTGCCGGTTTGGACAAGCGTGAGCAGTTCGAAGAATTCGTCGAACGTACCAAATCCGCCGGGGAACACCGCTACTGCACGTGCGCGCAGCAAGAAGTGCATTTTGCGCAACGCGAAATAGTGGAACTGGAAACTCAATCGCGGCGTCACAAACAGATTTGGTGCCTGTTCATGCGGAAGCACAATATTCAGGCCAATGGATTCCGCACCAACGTCATGCGCGCCGCGGTTGGCGGCTTCCATGATGGATGGGCCTCCGCCCGAACAAACGACGAAGTGGCGTCGACCTTCTTCGTCCGTCACATTGGCCTGTCCCGCCAGTTGCGCAAGATGACGGGCTTCGCCATAGAAACGCGACTTTTCTTTCATGCGTTCGGCGATGATTTTTGACCGCTCGTCGGTTGCAGCCGCAATCAAGGCATCTGCAGCGTCGGGTTCTGGAATGCGCGCAGAGCCGTAGATCACCAACATGGATCCGATGTGCGCTTCGTCCAGCAGCATTTCGGTTTTGAGCAGTTCCAGTTGGAAACGGACGGGGCGCAAATCCTCACGCAACAGGAAGTCGGTGTCCTGAAATGCGAGCCGGTAAGACTTGCTTTGCGTTTGTGGGGTGGAGAGTTGCTTTTCAGCAAAGTCCGCTTCTTGTTGTGCTTTGTAGAAGCGGCGATCGTTAATTTTTGTGTCTGTCATTACCCTGCATATAGGGTGCAAGTGGGGGTTCTGCCACCCCTCATCGGCAAAAGCCCCTCATCGGCAAAAGCCCTTATCGGCAAAAGGACGTGCCGTTGCGCATCGATCGGGCCATGTCCAAGTGGAAATGGTTTGCATGTGCGCTGTTATAATCGGGGCCAAGCACAGTGCCGAACCGTTTGCAGGCTGACTGGTGCAGGCGGCGCAGGAAAGCGCGTTCTTCGCTTGATCCGTTCCACCCTGCGAGCACGGACACGCGGCGGCCATCGCGCAAAACGAACGCGGAGACATCGACGGCGTTGGCAAAGGCATGTTCGGATAATTTGCCGGAACGCATCCCATATATGTTCCGGCAATTGAACGTGCCCATTGTCTCGATACGGACGACCTCAGCGCCCAAATACTGCTTCGCTGCCGGGCGAACGGCGTAGCGTGCCCAATCGGTAAAGTTGGCGGCTAGCGGGCAAGTCATCGCCCCCAAATTGGTTGTCGCCGTCCCAAAATCCATGACTTTGATCGTGTCGATCGTGCGGCACCCGCCGTCAAAACTTTTGTTGGGCAAACCAGCAAAGCGGACTGACTTTTCTTTTAATCCTGCCATGCACTGCCGCGCATTTTCCGTTGTTGCGTTTGCACCCGTGCGTGTCGTTTTCGGGGCCTCGCGCGCGCTGCACGACGCCAATAGCAGCGCGCTCACGACAAGCAGAATTCTTGGAGCAGTGACGACGGCCATGTAAAATGTAATAGCAAAATCTCACCGGTGTGCAGCCCCAAATCGACCAAATGGGAGCCGTATGGCGGCAAAGGCGTGGATATTGATACAATTTCCGCGTTGCGCACAGTGGCGCGCGCGATTATCGCGAATGCATGTTGCGAATCATTCTTAATAAGAAGCCGGTGTTTTGGATATTGCTGTCTTTGCCAGCGATATTGATGATGCGCAGCTTTTATGTCGGTGACCGCATCGCGATGGATATGCTGCATCCAACAGGCGAATGGTCTGCGCGCTTCATGATTGTCGCAATGATTTTAAGTCCGTTGCTGTCGTTGCTGGGGCCACGGCCCTGGCTTAGCTGGCTGATCCAGCGCCGCCGTGCGCTGGGCGTCGCAGCGTTCGCTTATGCGCTGCTCCATCTGGCTTTCTACCTCATCGATATGGGCAATATTGACGACATTATCGCCGAGTTTCTGGCGCTGGGTATCTGGACAGGATGGGCAGCCATGCTGCTGTTTATTCCGCTCGCGCTGACCAGTAATGATGCATCGATGCGCGCGCTGAAAGCGGGATGGAAGCGGCTGCAACGCCTTGTGTATCCCGCTGCAGTGCTTGTTCTGGTACACTGGATATTCATCCACAACAATCTAGGCCCTGCGCTCGTTCATTTCGCCCCATTGGCCTTGCTCGTGGCGGCACGCTTTTTCCTCCCCCGTAAATCTGCATTTAAAGGAGCATGAATATGCGTTTATTGACCTCACTTTCACTGGCCGCAGCAACCGCACTTGCTGTCGCATCGGTACCGGCATCGGCAACCGGCGTTATCACCTGCAAGGCCGGACCGGTTTCGGGTTGGAAAAGCCAACAGGCACTTACCGATAAGCTTACCAAAGAAGGCTGGACCGTCCGCAAAGCAAGGGTCGATGGCGGTTGTTATGAAGTATATGGCACAACGCCAGAAGGCGACCGCGTCGAAGCCTATTTCCACCCTGTAACGCTGGAGAAATTATATGTTGGTCGCCGCGGCGAAGTTTTGTTTCGCAAGGCCGGTTACTGATCACATTTTGCGATAGTCGTTGACAAAACCGGGGCTGCGCTTAAACGCGGCTCCGGGCCACGCGGTCCCAACGCCGCGCTGCTCTCTGCAAGGAGAAGCTTACATGACTATAGTACCCCCCGCCGTTAAACCGGCGCGTCCATATTTTTCCTCCGGCCCCTGTGCGAAACCGCCAGGCTGGAGCCCCGAAAAACTTCAAACCGAATCGCTTGGCCGTTCGCATCGTGCGAAAATCGGCAAATCGCGCCTTCAACTGGCGATCGACCTGATGCGCGAAGTGCTTCAGGTGCCTGACACGCATCGCATTGGCATTGTCCCCGGTTCGGACACCGGCGCAATCGAAATGGCGATGTGGACCATGCTTGGCGCTCGCCCGGTCACGATGATGGCGTGGGAAAGCTTTGGTGAGGGCTGGGTCACAGACGTCAACAAGCAGCTCAAGCTGAATGCGACAATCATGAACGCCCCATATGGCGAAATTCCTGACTTGAACGCGGTAGATTTTTCCAACGACGTGGTTTTCACATGGAACGGCACCACTTCAGGTGCGCGCGTTCCAAATGGTGACTGGATTGCCGACGACCGTGAAGGGCTGACCTTCAACGATGCGACGTCGGCGGTGTTTGCCTATGATATGCCATGGGACAAGCTGGATGTCACAACGTTCAGCTGGCAAAAAGTGCTCGGCGGTGAAGGTGCGCATGGCGTGCTCATTCTCGGACCGCGCGCTGTTGAACGGCTTGAAAATTACACCCCGGCATGGCCGCTTCCAAAAGTTTTCCGCTTGATGTCGAAAGGCGCACTCGCCGAAGGCATTTTCAAGGGCGAGACGATTAACACGCCATCGATGCTTGCGGTGGAAGATGTGATCTTCGCGCTTGAGTGGGCGAAGACCGTTGGCGGTTTGCAGGGGCTTATGGCCCGCAGCAATGCCAATGCTGCTGCGCTCGCAAAAATCGTTGAGGCACGTGACTATCTCGGTTTTCTTGCCGCTGATCCTGCTATTCGGTCAACGACGTCGGTGTGCCTGACCGTTGAGGGTGCGGACGAAGCGATGATCAAGAAAATGGCGTCACTGCTTGAGGCGGAAGATGCGGCTTATGACATCGCCGGATATCGCGATGCCCCTGCGGGCCTGCGTATTTGGTGCGGCGCCACTGTCGACACCGCAGATATTGAAGCGCTCGGCCCTTGGCTCGATTGGGCTTATCAGAAAGCCAAAGCGTAAATCCCACCCGTGCGATTCCCGCGAATAGGGGAATCCGTGAACGCACATGTCCGCGCAAGCCGACAGTCCAGAATATGGATCCCCGATCAAATCGGGGATGACGACAAAAGACATATAGGAATTTCAAAATGACCAAACCACGCGTACTTATCTCCGACAAGATGGATCCCAACGCTGCGAAGATTTTCGCAGAACGCGGCTGTGACGTTGATGTCATTACCGACAAAAGCCCTGAAGAGCTCGCCGCCATCATCGGCGATTATGACGGCCTTGCCATTCGCAGCTCAACCAAGGTCACAAAGGCCATCCTCGACGCGGCAACCAATTTGAAGGTTATTGGCCGTGCGGGCATCGGCGTTGACAATGTGGATATCCCGAACGCCTCGGCAAAGGGCGTTGTCGTCATGAACACGCCGTTCGGCAACTCGATCACCACCGCCGAGCATGCGATTGCATTGATGTTCGCACTGGCGCGCCAATTGCCCGAAGCAAATGCGCAGACACAGGCTGGCCTCTGGCCGAAAAACGGCTTCATGGGCATTGAAGTCACCGGCAAGACGCTTGGCCTGATCGGCGCAGGGAACATCGGTTCCATCGTTGCAAGCCGCGCGCTTGGCCTGCGTATGAAGGTCGTTGCCTTTGACCCGTTCCTGACGGCGGAACGCGCCATTGAAATGGGCGTGGAAAAGGCGGACTTGGACACGCTGCTGGCCAAGGCTGATTTCATTACCTTGCACACGCCGCTGACCGATCAGACGCGCAACATCCTGTCCAAAGAAAATCTGGCGAAAACCAAAAAGGGTGTGCGCATCATCAACTGCGCGCGCGGCGGCTTGGTTGATGAAGCCGCGTTGAAAGAAGCGTTGGACAGCGGCCAAGTTGGCGGCGCTGCATTAGACGTGTTCGCAACCGAGCCAGCCAAGGAATCGCCATTGTTTGGGACACCAAACTTCATCTGCACACCGCATTTGGGTGCATCAACCAACGAAGCACAGGTTAATGTTGCGCTGCAAGTTGCGGAACAGATGGCAGATTATCTCGTCAATGGCGGCGTGACCAATGCGCTCAACATGCCCAGCCTGTCAGCCGAAGAAGCGCCCAAGTTAAAGCCATATATGACCTTGGCGCAAAAGCTGGGTTCGCTGGTTGGCCAGCTTGCGCATGACAATCTCGATAATATCGCGATTGAGGTTGAGGGCGCTGCAGCTGAATTGAATATCAAGCCCATTACCGCCGCTGTGCTTTCCGGTTTCATGCGGCGGTTCTCGGACGCGGTGAACATGGTCAACGCGCCGTTTTTGGCAAAAGAGCGCGGATTTGATATCCGTGAAGTCCGCCATGACAAGGCTGGTGCATATCACACATTGGTGCGTGTCACGGTGAACACCGCGCAAGGCCCACGTTCGGTTGCAGGCACATTGTTCGCCAACAGCGAAGCGCGGCTTGTCGAGATTTTCGGCATCAGCCTTGAAGCTGAGCTCGAAGGCAGCATGCTCTACATCGTCAACGAAGATGCACCGGGCTTCATTGGCCGTGTCGGTACGGCATTGGGTGAAGCTGGCTTGAATATCGGCACGTTCCATTTGGGTCGCCGCAGTGCAGGTGGCGAGGCGGTTCTTTTGTTGTCGATGGATGCCGCTATTCCAGAGGCTGTTCTTAAGCAGTTGGCTTCGCTTCCGGGCGTAAAGACAGTAAAGGCGCTTAAGTTCTAAGCGGGGCTTCCCCACGAGAACTTTTCGCGTAAAGAACGCGCATGAAGATTCCGCCCGACTTGCTGCCTGAAGGCTTCCGCGACCGACTTCCTCCCCAAGCGGAGGTTGCGGCGCGGGTGTCGCGTGCCATGATCGATGTGCTGACAAGCTATGGCTATGCCAGAGTAGCGCCAGCCATCGCCGAATTTGAAAGCGCGCTTGCCGAACGCAGTGGCGGCGCGGCGCGGAATCAGCATTTGCGTTTTACCGACCCTGTTTCCGGACACACGCTGGCATTACGTGGCGATATAACCGTTCAGGTCGGGCGCATTGCGACAACGCGGATGCAGGAATCCCCTCGGCCGCTGCGCTTGTGCTATCACGGTCAGGTTCTGCGCCTGAAGGCAAAGCAGCTGCGACCCGAGCGTGAATTGACGCAGCTTGGCGCAGAATTGATCGGCAATGACAGCGTTGCTGCGGCGTGCGAAATTGTCGGCGTCGCCATCGATGCGCTGGAGGCAGCGGGCGTTAAAGACATCACAATCGATTTTACGCTCCCTGATTTGGTCGAACGGCTTGCTGAAAAGGCGCTGCCTTTGGCCCCCGATAAAATCGATGCTGTCCGTTCCGAACTCGATATGAAGGATGCTGGCGGCCTGAGCGTGTTGGGCGCGGATGCCTATCTGCCATTGCTTGCGGCTACGGGACCGTTTGACGCGGCCGTTGAAAAACTGCGCGCGATTGATGCTGGCGGCGCACTTGCGTCGCGAATTCAAGCGCTTGAAAGCATTGCCGCGACGGTCGCGGGTCGTGCCAATGTGACGCTTGATCCCACCGAACGGCATGGCTTTGAATATCAAAGCTGGTTCGGTTTCACGATCTTCGCCAAAGGCTATAGCGCCGCGCTCGGTCGTGGTGGCACTTATTATATCGACCGCGCGGATGGCCCGTCTGAAGCCGCAACTGGATTTTCTTTGTATCCAGATCCGTTGATTGACTTGGCCGAAGAAAGCAATGTGCAGCGCCTTTTCCTGCCGCTCGGTACCGATGCTGCGACCGGTGCAAAATTGCGCAGCGAAGGTTGGGTTACCGTTGCTGCGTTGGACGAGAATGACAGCGCCGCCGTGCTGGGCTGCACCCATATATGGATCAACGGGCAGGCGGTTACAGTCTGAAATCGTCCATCACGTTGCTTTAGGGTGGACGCAGCGCCATCATAATCATAACGGAGCACATGGCGAATCCCTTCGCAGGAAAAAGCTCCTGCGCAGAAAAAGGCCCCAGAGCTATCTGGCTTTGACAGGGAATATCTGATGGCAAATGTAACCGTAATTGGCGCTCAGTGGGGCGACGAGGGAAAAGGTAAGATTGTCGACTGGTTGGCGGAACGCGCCGACGCAGTGGTCCGGTTTCAGGGCGGACATAATGCGGGCCACACGTTGGTGGTTGGCGAAAATATATATAAATTGTCGCTGCTGCCGTCGGGTATCGTAACGGGCACGCTGTCGATTATCGGCAATGGCGTTGTTCTGGACCCATGGGCGTTGCGCGACGAAATGACGAAGCTGCGTGGGCAGGGCGTTTCGATTACCACTGAAAACTTCGCACTTGCCGACAATTGCGCGCTGATTTTGCCTATCCATCGTGACTTGGATGGCTTGCGTGAAGCCGCCGCCGGTTCGGGCAAGATCGGCACGACGGGCCGCGGTATTGGCCCTGCTTATGAAGATAAGGTCGGCCGCCGCGCCATTCGCGTTTGCGACCTTGCGCATTTGGATGCGCTTGATGCGCAATTGGACCGTTTGTGCGCGCACCATGATGCGCTGCGCGCCGGTTTTGGCGAACCGCCGGTAGACCGTGCTCGTTTGATCGCTGACCTGAAGGAAATTGCGCCATTCGTTCTCGAATATGCGCAGCCAGTGTGGAAACGGTTGAACCAAGTGCGCAAGGCAGGCGCGCGGATATTGTTCGAAGGCGCGCAGGGCGTTTTGCTGGATGTCGACCATGGCACCTATCCATTTGTGACATCGTCAAACACGGTTTCGGGCACTGCGGCGGCTGGCTCTGGTCTTGGACCAAGTGCCGCCGGTTTTGTCCTTGGTATTGTGAAGGCATATACCACGCGCGTTGGTTCGGGGCCTTTCCCCACCGAGTTGGAAGATGAAACGGGCCAGCGGCTGGGCGAACGTGGTCATGAATTTGGAACCGTGACCGGCAGAAAGCGCCGTTGCGGTTGGTTCGATGCGGTAATCGTGCGTCAAAGCTGTGCGGTGTCGGGTGTCACGGGAATTGCGCTGACGAAATTGGATGTCTTGGACGGTTTCGACACGATCAAAATCTGCACGGGCTACCGCCTGAACGGCAAGGTATATGATTATCTGCCCGCGCACGCCGCCGAGCAGGCCGCAGTCGAGCCGATTTACGAAGAAATGCCCGGTTGGCAGGAAACGACCGCTGGCGCGCGCAGCTGGGCCGACCTTCCTGCACAGGCGATTAAATATATCACCCGCGTTCAGGAACTGATCGAAACGCCCGTTGCCTTGGTATCGACATCTCCGCAGCGCGAAGACACGATTTTGGTCCGTGACCCGTTTGCGGATTAGCCGCTTTTCAGCTCTGCGTTCAGCCGCAAGCTAGCGCGCCAGAAGAAGAAGGCGGGGATCAGTCCAAGCCACGCTGCGCCATACAGCACCCAACGGACGCTTTCGCCGCCCGCCATGGGTTGCAGCCAATCGGACAGCATACCGAACAACAATGGGCCCATTCCAAGCCCGATGAGATTTTGTCCAAAGACGACAAGCGATGCGGCAATGGCGCGCGCCTCTGGCCGGACAAGGCCTTGGACGCATCCATAAGCAGGGCCGTAATAAGCCGAGTTCAATATGGTCGGCAGAATGAGCAGAGCGACGGCAATCCGCCAATCTTCGGCCCAATAGCCGGCAAATAAAATTGGTGCAGCAATCGCCATACCGATGGCAGGCAGTGTCAAAATATGCCGCTTGTCACGCTTACCAAAAACATCGGCCATTTTCCCGCCAAGCCATGTGCCGATGATGCCGGAAATGCCAAGCGCGACCGCCATGGCAAGCCCCGCCTCGGTCGTTGATAGGCCGTGCGACCGGATGAAGAAGCTGATCGTCCACAGACCCTTGCCATAGCTGAGGAAGGCGGTGAACGATGCGGCGATGAAGACATACAGATATGCCTTGGACGCAAACACTTCACGCACAGCATCTCTAATCGACAGTTTTGCCTTCACGGGTGATTCTGCGGTGTTGAAATGCGCGCTATCTGCGCAGCGCCGTGGATCGCGGATGAGCAATGGCAGTAGAAACGCCAGCAATATCCCTGGCGTACCAACCAGCATCAGCGCAATGCGCCAGCCATATTGGTCGTTGACGACCCCGCCAATGATGAGGCCAAGCAGTCCACCAATTGGGATACCAAGTCCGAAAAAGGCAATGGCCGAAGACCGTTTTTCGGGTGGCACGCTATCTGCGATCAGCGAGTGCGCAGCAGGCGTGCATCCAGCTTCGCCGACACCCACGCCAATACGCGCAAGCGCAAGTTGAACGAAGTTTTGGGCAACCCCGCATATCGCGGTCATAGCGGACCACACCGCGAGGCAAATAGAGATGAGCCACACTCGGTTGGTCTTTGCATTATCCGCATAGCGAGCGATTGGTATGCCGAGCACGGCATAAAAAACCGCAAAAGCAGGGCCAGCGAGCAAACCGAGCTGCGTATCACTCAGCCCAAGCTCGCCCTTGATAGGTTCGGCTAGAATATTGACAATCTGGCGATCTAAAAAATTCAGAATGTATACGAGCAGAAGCGCGAACAGCATTATCTTGGGGTTGGTGATCGCCAACCCACCGCTGCGCACAGCCGTTCGATCATTCATTCCGTTTCTCCTTCTCCGATGCGCAGTTATTCAACTATTTTCGAGATTGTAAAGCATCCGTGAAACAATGATTTTGACAATCGATTGTCCCAACATCGCAAAGGGTGCGGAAAATCGGGCAGTCTGAAAAATGCGTGATTGACTGTTGGCGGCACAGCGTCATTGGAGGACCATATGACCACGCGTGAAACCACGGCTTTCTTGCCACTCGACGATATTGATCTCACATTGTCGTTGAGCGACCGGGTCATGGTAATGGCTTATGGCGCCATCCAATGGCCATGGTTGCTACGCAGCCTCGATGGTGGCCGTAAAAAGGATAAGGCGAAACTGCTCGCGTATCTCGATTTACCGCAGGATGCGTTGCCCAATTTGGGCAGCTGGAAAGCAGATACGCATTTTTTGTGGCACATCGTTTCTGCAATCGAAGAAATGCGCCCGCAACAGGTGGTTGAGTTGGGCTGCGGGGCATCGACTTTTGTCGCGGCGCGGGCATTGCAGTTATTTGGTGGCGGAAAAATCGTCAGCTTTGATCAGCACGGGGAATTTGCGTCGACGACGCAAGCCTGGATCCGTGACAACAATATGGATGTCGACATCCGCCATGCACCATTAGGGCCGCCACCGGCCGGCTGGCCGGGCCACTGGTATCAACTGAGCGAGGTACCGGCGGAAATCGATCTGCTGATCGTCGATGGGCCGCCATGGGCCATTCATCCGCATGTGCGCGGTGCCGCGGCAAGCCTATTTCCGCATTTGCGGCCCGGTGGCCGTGTGCTGCTCGATGATGCTGCGCGCCCCGGCGAGCGTGTCGTCGCCCGCCGGTGGCGCAAAGAGCATCATAATATGGACTTCACGCTCGACAGCAAAGGCGCGAAAGGCACCTTGCTGGGGCACAAGCACCCCGCTTAAAGCTTCGTTTTTCGCTTGTCAGTCACCATGTCGCTGGCAAGGTCCAGCCCGGCTTTGCCATGCGCTGCCGTGTGCGCAGGCGCATGCAATGGCTCGACGAACTCGGGTTCTTCGACCTCAAGCATGCCTTCCCATTTGGTAATGACGGACGTTGCCACGGCGTTACCCACGACGTTGGTCGCGGTCCTGCCCATGTCGAGGAACTGGTCTATCGCGAGGATTAGCGCGACACCTTCAACAGGCAAGTCAAACATCGCCAGCGTACCGGTAATGACCACCAACGATGCGCGGGGCACTGCGGCTACGCCCTTCGAAGAAATCATCAGCGTCAGCAGGATCAGGATCTGCGTTCCGATGGGCAAATCGATACCATAAGCTTGCGCGATGAAGATGGTGGCGAAGCTCATATACATCATCGAACCATCAAGGTTGAAGCTGTAGCCCAATGGCAGCATGAAGCCCGAGATCCGGCGCGGGACGCCGAAACGATCAAGCTGTTCAAACAATTTCGGCAATGCCGCTTCGCTAGACGCGGTCGAGAATGCGATGAGCATCGGTTCGCGGATGTAACGAATGAGCGTCCAAATGCGTCGGCCAAGGAAAATCGCACCAAGCGACAAAAGGATCGTCCACAACAATGCGAGCGACAGATAGAATTCCCCCACGAGCTCAAGATAGGTCAGCAAAATCGCTAGGCCGCTCTTGGAAACCACGGCAGCCAGTGCGCCAAACACCGCAACCGGCGCATAACGCATCACATAATGTGTGATTTGCAGCATCATTTCGGCAAGGGCTTCAGCACCACGAACGAGCGGCGCACCTTTTTCGCCCAGAGCAGACAATGCGATACCAGCGAACAATGCGAACACCAAAATCTGCAAAATATTGTTCGTCGCCATCGCTTCGAACGCATTTTTTGGGAAAATCGAGAGGATGAAATCCCAGAAGTCGAGCTTCTTGACCTCGCCAATCGTGGCGGCGGCATTGGTGATGGTATCGACCGGCGCACCAATACCTGGCTGGAGCAGGTTGACCATCAACAGTCCAAGGCCAATCGAGATGAAGCTGGCGACGATAAACCACGAGATTGCCCGGAAACCGATTCTGCCCAGCGCACTGCTATCACCCATATGGGCAATGCCGACGACGATGGTCGACAGGATCAGCGGCGCGACCAAAAGCTTGATGAGATTAAGGAAAATATCGGAAAGCAGTTTGAACGTCTTGGAGAGATATTCGAACTGCACACTGTCTTGCGCGAAACTGACATGGACCGTGTAACCCACGGCTACGCCGAGGATCATCCCCACCAAAATCCACAATGTTAGTCGCTTGTCCACGCAAAACCTCCCATATTTTTAACTTTTGCCGACGCTACACAGGAGTAATGTCTGTCGCAACAAGTTACAAACGTGACTTGTTTAAGCTCTCGAAGGGCGTCATAAGCTTTGTAATAAAATTACAACGTATTTTGTCGTTGGACATGGCACTTAACCAAATGCTTGCGGGCTCAGGAGATGATTTCATGGCGGCCGCCAAAATTGCTAAAACTACCGGAAAACTGGACAAAAGCTTGCTGAAGGCAATGATTTCGGCGTTCGCTGAAACGGCGCTGCCCGGCGAAAATGAAGGCTTTGATGCCAAGGCAACGGAAGAGGCCGCCCGCTTTACCATTCAAGCCGGCCTTCATCGCAAAGCTGGCACTGCCGCCATCGCCCTCGATAGTTTCACCGATGCGCAGGGCAGTTTGATGATGCGGATTGCGCTCAACAACGACGACATGCCGTTTTTGGTGGATTCGGTGTCCGCCGCCGTTGCCGCCAATGGTATATCGGTGAAGCGCATCATTCACCCCGTATTGAGTGTCGTCCGCGATGATACCCTGACGCTCACCGATATCAGCCGGAAGCGCGTGGATGGTCAGGCCCGGGAATCGTTCATCTATCTTGAGACAGAGCGGGTCGATGCGCGGGAACGCCGCCAGCTTGAAGCCCATCTCACCACCGTTCTGGCCGATGTGCGCGGCGCGGTTACCGACTGGCGCGATATGCTTGCGGCGTTGTCGGCTGACGCGGACAGCCTGCCGGAAAGTGAGGGCGCTGCGCTCCTTCGTTGGTTCTCCAAAAATAACATGACGGTTCTGGCGCACGAACGGATCAGTCGCGATGGCACGCGGTCGGACCGCCTTGGCCTATCGCGCGTTACGGATGCACCGGTTCTTGCCGAAGACAGCGTTGGGCTCGCGATCAAATGGTTTGAAGACGGCGGCGTTGCACCGCTGGTGCTCAAGTCCAACCGGGTCTCAACGGTGCACCGCAACGTCCAACTGGATCTGATCGTCATTCCAGTTACAACCGGCGGTCGCATTACGGGCGTAGCGGTCACTGCAGGGCTTTGGACGAGCGCAGCACTCGCAACCACCCCAGAGGCAATACCCGTGCTGAGAACGCATCTGGCGGCGCTTATGGACCGGTTCGGCTTTGACCCTTCGGGGCATGCGGGCAAGGCGATGGCGCATGCACTGACGGCGCTACCACACGATCTTTTGGTTGCGCTAAAATTGGATGATCTGGAACGCGTTACGCTGACCGCAATGTCGCTCACGGATCGCCCGCGTCCCAAGCTGATTGCGCTGCGATCGCCGCTTGGCCGGCATCTCTACATTTTCGTCTGGTTACCGCGCGATGACGTTTCGACCGGTATTCGCAAGCAGATCCAGAATATGCTCATAGATGCCACGGGCGGTAGCTTGCTCGGCTGGACGATTGGTCTGGAGGATGGCGGCGTTGCCTTGCTGCGCTACACGCTCGACCTGCCAGATCGCGATCAAAAGGTCGACGAGGCCGCGTTGGATGACAAAGTCGAGCTCATGGTGCGTGGATGGGAGCCCGCGGTGGAAGCGGCTCTCGCGTCGCTGACCGATGAAAAGCGCGCGGCCGCCATGCTCGTGCGTTACGGCGCCGGTTTCCCCGCCAATTATCGCAGCACGTATTCTACCGAAGAAGCCGCGCGTGATATGGTCGGCCTGCTGACCATGGAGCGCGACCACAGTAAAGTCACCCGGCTGTTCGTCGACGGCGAAAATCTTCGGCTCAAAATTTATAGCGGTGGCGGCGCGCTTCCGCTCAGCGATGTTGTTCCGGCGCTCGAGAATTTCGGTTTCGACGTGTTGGAAGAATCACCAACCGCATTGGGCGACGGCAATTATATCCACGATTTCCGACTGTCGCTGCGCGGCGGTGACGTTGCAATGGTGATGAAACGCGCGCACGTCATTGAAGGCGCGCTGAGCCAGGTTTTGGACGGTAGCTTTGAAAATGATGTCTTTAACCAGCTGGTGACGGTCGGCGGTCTTGATCCGCAATCGGTCATCTGGCTGCGGGCATGGTATCGCTATTTGCGTCAAACGGGTGTGACCTACGGCATGCCGACTGTTGTGTCGGCACTGGCCAAAAACGCCAATGTCACACGTTCGATCATTGCCCTGTTCGACGCGCGGCATAACCCGGCGCATTCCGGCGACCGCGAAAAAGAGGTCTCCAAATATGTGAAGTCGATTAACGCCGACTTGGCCGCGGTATCGGCGATCGACGAAGATCGTATATTGCGTCGTTTCTTGGCGATCGTCTTGGCCACGGTCCGCACCAACGCCTTTTCCGCTGCTGCGGCAGAAGCGCTGGCGTTTAAGCTTGATTGCGCGAAAGTCCCGGGCCTGCCTGCGCCGCTGCCTTGGCGCGAAGTGTTTGTGTATTCGCCGCGCGTCGAAGGCATTCACTTGCGCGCTGGCCCCGTGGCGCGTGGCGGTTTGCGCTGGTCAGACCGGCGTGACGATTTCCGCACGGAAGTTCTCGGCCTGATGAAGGCGCAGCGCGTTAAAAACGCCGTAATCGTGCCGACAGGTGCAAAGGGTGGCTTTTATCCCAAGCGGCTGCCCGATATGCGCGTCGACCGTGATGCCTGGTTTGCAGAAGGCACCGAAGCCTATAAAATATTCATCCGTACCTTGCTGTCGATTACTGACAACATCGTCAACGACCGTATCGTGCATCCCGACAATGTCGTTATCCATGACGGGGATGATCCCTATTTCGTTGTTGCCGCAGACAAGGGCACAGCGACATTTTCCGACACCGCAAACGCCATCGCGCTTGAGCGCAATTTCTGGTTGGGCGATGCTTTCGCCAGCGGCGGCTCGGTTGGATATGACCATAAGGCGATGGGTATCACCGCCAAGGGGGGCTGGCTTTCGGTCCAGCGCCATTTTGCCGAAATGGGTATCGACGTGCAAAAGGAACCGGTCACGGTTGCGGGCGTCGGTGACATGTCCGGCGACGTTTTTGGCAACGGCATGCTGCTTTCGAAAACACTGAAAGTCGTCGCCGCATTCGACCACCGCCACATCTTTTTTGATCCCGATCCCGACCCAGCGGTCAGTTGGAAAGAACGCCAGCGCTTGTTCAATCTGCCGCGTTCAAGCTGGCTCGATTATGACAGAAAGCTGATTTCCAAGGGTGGTGGTGTATTTGCTCGTACCGAAAAATCTATCAAAATTTCACCTGAAATCAGGGTATTATTGGGCATTGATGCGAAAGAGATTGAACCGTCTGCATTGATGACCGCGATATTGAAGGCGCCTGTGCAGCTGATGTGGTTTGGTGGGATTGGAACCTATATTAAGGACCGAAGCGAAGGCCATTTGGATGTCGGCGATCCGGGCAATGACGCGATCCGCGTCAATGGTGCGGACGTTCAAGCACAGGTCATCGGCGAAGGTGCCAACCTTGGCGTCACGCAGGCGGGGCGTATTGGGTATGCATTGCGCGGCGGCCGGATTAATACCGATTTCATCGACAACAGCGCCGGCGTGGATTGTTCGGATAATGAGGTGAACATCAAAATTGCGCTCAATGCGCAAATGCGTGCCGGCAAGTTGAAAGAGCCTGCGCGCAACGTGCTGCTTGCGGATATGACCGACGCCGTTGCGCATTTGGTGCTTGAGGATAACCGCCTCCAAACGCTCGCGCTTTCCATTGCGGAAACCGGCGGGGCAGGGGATTTGCCTGCCTATGTCCGGCTTATTGAAATCTTCGAAGGCTCTGGCAAGCTTGATCGCGCGGTTGAGGGGCTCGCGCCGAACGAGGAACTGTTCCGCCGCGCAAGTGAAGGGCGCGGTCTGACCCGGCCTGAATTGGCCGTGCTGCTGTCGACGGCAAAGCTTGCGGCGCAGGACGGCGTTGAAGACGCGCCTTTGGCACAAGATGCCTCAATGGACAGCGAACTGCTGGCTGCGTTTCCAGAGGCGATGGTTAAGGCGCACAAAAGCGCGATCCTGTCGCACCGTTTGCGCAAGGAAATCATCGCGACCAAATTGGCCAACCGCATGATCAACCGGCTGGGCATGCTGCACCCGTTTGAGCTTGCTGAGGAAGAGGGCTGCGGCCTTGGTGATGTTGCGGCGGCCTTCGCCATAGCCGAACGCATCTATGATCTGCCTTCGCTGTGGCAGGCCATCGATACAACATCCATGCCGGAAGCAACGCGGCTGATGCTATTCAACCAAGCTGCCGTTGAAATTCGTGCACAGATGGCGGACATCATTCGCAACGCACATGAAGGCCGTGATGTCGGTGCTGCCACCGCCGTATATGCGCCCGTTGTGCAGAAATTGTCCGCCGCGCTTGACGGGTTGTTGCCCAATGATGTCCGGCTTCAGACGGAACGTTTTGGCGCACGGCTTACCGAAAATGGCGCGCCACGCAAAATTGCGGAACGGCTTGTTGAATTGGCGCAGTTGGATGGTGCGATTGGCCTCGCGGCGTTGTCGTCGACCCAAAAGGGTGATGTGACTGCGCTGACGCGTGCGTTCACGACGCTTGGCGATGCGCTTGGCCTCAGCTGGGCGCAAGGGGCGGCCATGCAGATTGATCCGCATGACCCGTGGGAGCGATTGCTGGTTGCGGGTCTGGCGCGCGATTTCCAAACGATGCGTTTGGATTTCCTGCGCCGCCGCGCCGCCAAGAAGCCGCTCGAGGATGCACAGGATTGGCTGCAAACCAACACCGTCCGCGTGCGTGCATTCAAGGCGATGGTCGACCGGGCCCGCATGGCAGGCATACCAACGCCCGCGATGCTGGCACAGGTTGCAGGTCAGGCAAGGGTGCTATTGGGGCGTTAAGCCTCTAGCTCTTGGATGGAGCCAACCCGGCGGGGTTGCCCTTGGTTGAGGGGTTCGAAGCGTTTTGCTTTTTGGGGCCCTCGGCCTTTGGTTTGCGGACTTCGCGGTTCGATTTCTTTTGGCTCTTTGCCATGATGTTTTCCTTTCGGGGGTGGAGGGGACAACGTGCAAAGCGCCGGATCGTTCACGCGAACGTCCGGTGATCCTTATTTATATGCACGAATGGCCCCCGTTATAAGGGCACCCGCCGAAATGAGTTGATTACGCGACTGCCTCTGCTTCACGCTTATAAATGCTGTTGAGCGGATGGCGGAACAGCTTCGTCACCATGGGTTCGAAAAACTCCAATGGCAGCGTGTCATAGTCCGGGTCGAATGATGGGCAGTCATATTTGTCGATGAATTCTTCGGTGTCAGCAAACCATTCATGACCGCGGAACTTTTCGCGCATGTCCCGATCAAGCCCAAGATGGTGAAAGAAGTTGTGACCTTGGAAAATGCCGTGGTTTTGAACAATCCAGTGGAGCTTTTCCGAAACGAATGGCTTTAATATGGCAGCAGCAATGTCTGGGTGGTTTGCCGCGCCAAGTGTATCGCCAATGTCGTGCAGCAGCGCCATGACGACATAATCCTCGTCGCGTCCATCACGATGGGCGCGCGTTGCGGTTTGCAAGGAATGGGTCAAACGGTCCACTGCGAATCCACCAAAATCGCCATCGAGCAGTCGAAGATGGTCCAATATCCGTTGTCCGCCATTTTGCGAGAACGGGATATTGTGCCGCATGATGATCTGCCAATCTTCTTGCGTGCTCTGTGACATGTCGTGGAAATTTGCGCGGTCTTCGTGGTTGTCCATGGTTGGTATCCTCTCCCCAAAACCCTATCATGTCCGTGTGATGAAACAAGTGCTTCATGCGCGCGCAAAATGCGGCTAGACCGATTTTATGGCGGTACTTGAGCTTACAGACGAACCCTTCTTTGCCGATAAAAATCGTGCGTTTTGGAATCTCCATTCAGCCGGATGGGCAGGCGCAGTCATTTTGCGCGCCGCGTCGGGTATTGCCCAGGGGCAGCCCGTCAGCTTCCTTGTGCCCATCCTGATATCAGCGGTCACCGGTTATTCAATCACGCTTCTGCTCTCGGTTATTTACCGATTTCTGATTGATCAGCGGCCATTTATTACTTGGAGCCTGACGTTTGTCGCGGTGTCCTTGGCCACCATTGGTTACGCGTATATGGACGTGTGGGTGCTGCAAACCATTCGGGACGGGGTGGATGAAACGCCCTTTGCGCAGTTATGGCTCGCCGCGATCTATATCAACTCGGTGCTGTTGGCGGCTTGGTCTGCGCTGTATTACGCGATCAATTATTTTGTGCGCGCTGAAGAGCAAGCGGACCAGATGATGCGGCTTGAGGCGCAGGCCACCAGCGCGCAGCTGACCATGTTGCGATATCAGTTGAACCCCCATTTCCTTTTCAACACATTGAACAGCATATCGACGCTCGTGCTGCTGAAGCAGACGGAGCAGGCAAATGCCATGTTGTCGCGGCTGTCCTCATTTTTGCGGTTTACGCTTATCAACGAAGCTGCGGCCAAGGTGCCACTGACGCAAGAGATCGAGACGTTGAAGCTCTATCTCGATATCGAAAAGATGCGTTTTGAAGAACGTCTGCGGACATATTTCACGATTGAGCCCGCTGTCGAGGACGCTCTGGTGCCGTCACTCCTCCTGCAGCCATTGGTGGAAAATGCCATCAAATATGCGGTGACGCCGAAAGAAGAGGGCGCCGACATTTCCGTGACCGCTCAACTCGTCGGTCAAAGGGTGCGGATTACCGTATCGGACACAGGACCGGGCTTGCAGCCGGGTCAGCAAGATCACAGCCTCTCCACCGGCGTTGGCATGGCGAACACACGCGAGCGACTTTCACAAGCTTATGGCGACGATCAACGCTTTGAACATTATGTAAAAGCGGGCGGAGGGTTTGAGGTTTTGTTGGAACTACCATATCAAAGCCGAATTATATCAGGGGAAGACAATCAAACGGGGGCTAAGCAGCAAGGACAAATATCCGCATGAGCATTCGTACAATATTGGTCGACGATGAAAAACTGGCAATTCAAGGCCTTGAATTAAGGCTGCAGCCGTTTGACGACATCGAAATCGTCGCCACCTGCCACAACGGTCGTGAGGCCATTCGCAAGATTAAAACGCTGAAACCCGATCTGGTGTTTCTCGACATTCAGATGCCGGGATTTGATGGTTTTTCTGTCGTTCAGGGCGTGATGGATATTGATCCACCGCTTTTCGTCTTTGTGACGGCCTATTCGGAACATGCCATTAAGGCGTTCGAAGCGCAGGCGATCGATTATCTCATGAAGCCGGTCGAGCCAGAACGCCTTGCCGACACCATGGACCGTGTGCGCAGCAGGCTTGCCGACAAGCGCACATCGGATGAGCTGGACAGGCTTCGTACCGTCATCAATGAAGTCGCGCCGGATGCTGCGGATAATTTGAGTTCGATGGACGATGACCTGGCATCGACGCGGTTTGAAAAGCTTATCAATATCAAAGATCGCGGCCAGATTTTCCGCGTCGATGTGGAAAGCATCGAACGTATTGATGCCGCTGGCGATTATATGTGCATCTACACCGCCGACAACTCGCTCATCCTGCGCGAGACAATGAAGGATCTCGAAAAACGCCTTGATCCAAGGACGTTCCAGCGCGTCCACCGTTCGACAATTGTCAATTTGGATCAGGTGCGGCAGGTGAAGCCGCATACGAACGGCGAATGCTTCCTTGTGCTCGAATCCGGCGCGCAGGTCAAAGTCAGCCGTTCCTATCGTGACGTCGTAGCCAGGTTTGTCCATTAAGGAGAATGAGGATGGCAGAAGCCGATACTTCACCGCGCATGAAGGCCAGTGACTTCCATCCCTATATTCTGGAAATTTTCGATGGCTATGTCCACGGCAAGCTGACCAAACGTGAATTCATCCGCGAAGCCGGTAAATTCGCGGCTGCGGGCGTCACCGGTCTTATGATACTTAACCAGTTGCAGCCCGATTATGCTTTGGCGCAGCAGGTTAAGGCCGACGATCCGGCAATTGTCACGTCGCGGGTGACGGTGCAAAGCCCCGATGGGCATGGCAGCATCAGCGGGTTGCTGGCGCGACCAGCCACGGCCAAGGGCAAGTTGCCAGCGGTATTGGTGATTCACGAGAATCGGGGGCTGAACCCGTATATTGAGGATGTCGTGCGTCGTCTCGCTAAGGCCGGTTATATGGCGTTTGGTCCCGATGGCCTGTCGTCAGTCGGCGGTTATCCGGGTAATGACGAAAAAGGCCGTGAGCTGCAGGCAAAGCTGAACCCTGGCAAATTATTGGAAGACTTTTTTGCCAGCTTTGAATTTCTGCGCGATCATGCCGACAGCACAAGCAAGGTTGGCGCGGTGGGTTTCTGCTACGGCGGCGGCGTCTGTAATGCGTTGGCTGTTGCCTATCCGGAAATGGCTGCGTCCGTGCCTTATTATGGTCGCCAACCAACTGCGGCCGAAGTTCCGGCCATTAAGGCGCCGCTGTTGATCCATTATGCCGAGGCCGACGAGCGCATCAACGCAGGCTGGCTCCCCTATCAGGCAGCGCTCATTGCGAACCAGAAGGCGTTTCAGGTGCATTTCTATCCGGGCACGCAGCATGGCTTCCATAATGACAGCACGCCCCGTTTTGACAAAGCAGCGGCAGACTTATCATGGGCCCGCACGCTCGCGTTTTTCGGGAAAAATCTGCGTTAGCGCCGGTCTTTGAAAAACGCCTGAAGCAGTTCCGCCGATTCGTCGGCGGATATGCCCGAATATATTTCGGGGCGATGATGCACCGTGGGCTGTTCAAACAAGCGCGGACCATGCGCCACAGCGCCGCCCTTAGGGTCCTCAGCGCCATAATAGAGGCGGGCTATGCGCGAATGGGCGATTGCGCCTGCACACATCGCACAGGGCTCTAGCGTGACCCACAAGTCGCATCCCGTGAGACGGTCATTGCCAAGATGCGCCGCAGCGGCCCGGATGGCGAGGATTTCGGCGTGGGCAGTGGGGTCATGATGCTCAAGCGGACGGTTGGCGCCACGGCCAATAATGACCCCATCCTTGACGACAATCGCGCCAACGGGCACTTCGCCTTGCGCGGCCGCTGCCTGCGCCAATTTGAGCGCTTCGTTCATCATTTCGCGGGCTTTAGACAACGGCATGTTAGTTTGCTAGCGTAGATTACTGCTTTTGACCACACATCGGCTTGACCTTTTCGGTGTGGAGCGTTAGGGGCAGCGACTTTCGCGGGACAGTGATTCCGCATACACTTTTTTATACAGGACATACATCATGGCGCGCATCTGCGAACTCACCGGTAAAGGCCGTCTGGTCGGCAACAATGTGAGCCACGCCAACAACAAAACCAAGCGTACATTCCTGCCTAACCTGCAGAATGTCACTTTGTTGTCGGATGCCCTTGAGCAGGGCTACAAGTTCCGCGTTTCGACCCACGGTCTGCGTTCGGTTGAGCATGTCGGCGGTCTCGACAACTGGTTGTTGAAGACTTCGGACGAGAAGCTCTCGACAAACGCGCGCAAGGTGAAAAAAGAAATCGCCAAGAAGCAAAAAGCTGCGGCGTAAGCCTGACGGCTGCTTTCACGGCCTTTAGCTAAAACGAATCAAAGCCGGGGGCAGCCACTGCCTCCGGTTTTTTCTTGTCCGATGCAGAGGGCAGCCGGAACTTCATCAATATCGTCCGCTGAAAAATGCTGAAATTATTGTCGGAAACAAGCCAGAGGTAAATCCGCGACCCCTCGGTTGTGACCGCGATGCCTTCCAAATTGTCGACCAACAATGGAGACGCCAATGAGGCCATTACCGTTCCCGCGGCGACCGCGCTCGTGCTGATGTCATTTGGGTTGAGCAGTGATATTTTTGCGGAAAATCCCTGCAGAAATCCAATCGAACGATTGACCAATGCGATTCGTCCATCGGGTAACTGCACGCCGTCCGTGACGCGATATCCCGGGGGCGGACGAAAGCGGAACTGGGTGATGGCGCTGCCCGGCTCAACGGGGTCGCCGGAAAACAGCAGGGCAGGGTGCGTCCCGTCGTCCACGCTTTCGGCGATAATGATGAACTGACCGTTTTGAAGCCTGATGATAGTTTCGGCGCCCTTATTCTTTGGCCAGTTTTGCATGGCTGCCGGGCGCACAATGCCCGTCAAACGCGCAAAGGAGCCAGAGTACCGCCGAATGGCATGATGCCCTTCAAAGCTCACCCAAAATTGGCCGCCATCGGGGTCGTAGGCAATGCCTTCGCTGTCCCGATCCTTATAATTGGTCTCGGGTCCATCCAAATTGGGCAGCGGCGCGATAAACGGCCGATCTGTGGTGGCATCGTTGGTCAGTCCAAAGCCAATTAATGTTCCTGCATCGCCGATGCCAACAAAGCGGCCATCCTTTAACGCCGTAAGCGCAGAAATTCCGCCAAAGTCGCTATTCTTGCTGCGTAATTCCCATGCCGCAATAAATTCCAGGCCGCCCACCTTGCGCATGGCCGGGTTGTCCGGATTGAGCTGCAGTGGCTTGAGCGAGATATCTTGGCTGTCACTTGGGTAAATTGTCCGGACACCGCCAACGGCGACAAATGCCAGCCCGATGCCCAGCGCAAGACGCTTAATCTTCGGTGACATAAAACTCCCATGCGCGTTCATCATTTGCTGGCTGAATATGAACGAAAGATAACAGACACATTCAGCATTCGGTCAATCACGCATCTTCATAAGGCAATTATTGGCAAAGCAAATCGCCGAATTGTCCAAGGCAGGCCTAGCCTGAAACCAAAGGAGTATCGAACGTGAGAAATTTGAAAAAAAGCATCGGTGCACTGGTACTTGCAGCAACGGCCGTAACCGGATTTTCCGCAACGCCAGTTCTCGCCCGTCATGGCAATGATGATGGCTATTACAGCCGCGGAGACCGTTATGACCGATATGACCGTCGTGAATATCGTCGTGGCGACCGCTATTATCGCAACAATGCCTACCGCGGCAATGCGCGTTGCGACAAGGGTACGGGCGGTACCGTCATTGGTGCAGTTGCAGGCGGTCTGCTTGGTAACGAAGTCTCCCGTCGTGGTAACAAAACCGAAGGCAGCATCATTGGTGCAGCCGTCGGTGCCTTGGCCGGTCGTGCAATCGACAAGTCGGACAGCAATTGCCGCCGCTACCGTTAAAATATCAGCCTTTCGTCCGGATGTGATCCCTGAACCTCATTCACATCCGGGCGGAACCCAATGTTAGGCTTGAGCCTGAATGTAATCCGCCAGCCTTCAACCGAGGGCTGGCATTTTCGTTTCAACTGAAACTTGTCTGCCTGCGCTTTATCCGGCAAAGCGCCGCAATGACTTCATCACTCGAATCCGCACGAACCGCCATCCGGCCCTTCCATCGCAAGTCTGAACCAGAAGTGCTTGCCCCATTGGTGGTCGCCGCCACTGTCGATGGCACAGCGCGCGCTGAAGTTGTGCGCACCGCGCGGAGCCTTTTGGCCGATTTGCGCCAGGTGCAAGCCGACGGTTGGGTGAACCAGTTTCTGCAAGAATATCGCTTGGGTACAGAGGAAGGCACGGCGCTGCTCTCGCTTGCAGAGGCGTTTTTGCGCGTGCCTGATCCCCAGACGGCTGATCTATTAATTGCCGACAAGCTGACGGAAGCGGAATGGGGCAACCATAAGGGGCAGTCATCAAGCTTGCTCGTGAACAGCGCGACGTGGGGACTTGTTCTGGGCAAAGCCGTTCTGGGCGACAGCACAAGCACGTTGAAGCGCCTGATTGCAAAGGCAGGCGAGCCATTTGTGCGTCAGGCCGTTGGCGCGGCGATGCGGCTGATGGGCCAAGTTTTCGTGATGGGCCGCGATATTGACGAAGCCATCAAGCGGATGGAATCAAAAGACAACCGCGGCTTCACCGCCAGTTTCGATATGCTTGGCGAAGCTGCGCGCACCAAAAATGACGCAGAACGATATTTCCAATCCTACGCCGCGGCTATCGCAGCCGTCGGTCGCAATGCGGCGCGCGGTCATAGTATCTCTGTAAAATTGTCGGCGCTGCACCCGCGATACGAAACCGCGCAGAGTGCAACATGCGTTCCAGAACTGGCCGATATGATTACGCAATTGGCGCGTTCCGCCGCCGCGCTTGGCGTGCAACTCACCATTGATGCCGAAGAAGCCGCGCGGCTCGAAATGAGCCTCGACATTATTGAACGCGTCGCGCGTGATCGTGCACTGCGCGGCTGGGATGGCTTAGGCATGGCAGTGCAAGCCTATTCCAAGCGTGCCCGTCCCGTCATCGCATGGGCCAACGCACTGGGCCATGACACGTCCCGCATCATGCAAGTGCGCCTCGTCAAAGGTGCCTATTGGGATAGCGAGATCAAACATGCGCAGGAACGCGGGCTAACCGACTTCCCATTGTTTACCCGCAAGCCGGCAACGGACGTATCCTACCTTGCGTGCGCCAAAGATATGTTTGAAGCTGCCAAAATTCGCCCCGCATTTGCAACGCATAACGCGCTTACCGTCGCGACGATTTTGCAATGGGCGGGGAACAATCGCGATTTTGAATTTCAACGCCTGCATGGAATGGGCGAAGGACTGTTTGAACGTCTTGTGCGCGAAGAAGGCTATCAGTGCCGCACCTACGCGCCGGTGGGCGGACATCGCGACTTGCTCGCTTATCTGGTCCGCAGATTGCTGGAAAATGGCGCCAACAGCAGTTTCGTGCACCAACTGGCCGACCAATCCATCAGTGAGGACGAGCTACTCGCAGATCCGGTAGAGAAAATCATGGCTGTTGGTGGTACAGGGCATCCGGCGATCGCAGCGCCTGCCGATCTTTTCCAGCCAGAGCGGACGAATAGCATTGGCATTGACCTTGATGATGCGGTGATCCTGCAGGAAACGGCAGCCCAGATCGCGCGCCCGGTTCAATTGGACAAGCAAACAACAGTTGCCCCCGAAGGTGCGGTGACCAAGGCGCTTGCCGCCTATCCTGCATGGTCAAATACCCCATTGGACGAACGCGCGGACTGTTTGGAACGATTGGCCGACCTGCTTGAGACGCACCGCAGCCGGTTAATGGCTATTTTGGTGCAAGAGGCGCGCAAAACCATCCCTGACGCGCTCTCCGAAGTACGCGAGGCGATTGATTTTTGCCGTTATTATGCCGCGCGCGCACGTACCGATTTGTGCGCTGTGGAATTGCCCGGCCCAACGGGCGAACGAAATATTCTGAGGCACGAAGGCAGGGGCGTTTGGGTTGCGATTGCGCCGTGGAATTTCCCGCTGGCTATATTTTTGGGACAAGTGGCCGCAGCATTGGTCACTGGCAATACCGTGGTCGCGAAGCCTGCCCCGCAAACACCCGCCATTGGGCAATTCGCAGTGGCGCTGGCACATGAAGCGGGTGTTCCCGAAGATGTGCTACAGATTGTTACTGGCGGTGGCGATGTTGGCGCTGCTTTGACCGCCGATGTCCGCATTGCGGGTGTGGTGTTTACTGGGTCCGTTCCCACCGCAAAGGCCATCGCGCGCAATTTGCTCGCTGATGATGCGCGGCCATTGGTGCCACTGATTGCGGAAACGGGTGGCTTGAACGCCATGATTGTCGATTCCACGGCTTTGTCCGAGCAAGTCGTTCGCGATATCATCATCTCTGGTTTTCAATCGGCGGGCCAGCGTTGTTCGGCGTTGCGGTTGTTGCTTCTGCAGGAGGATATCGCAGAACATACGCTTGAGATGCTGCGCGGCGCCATGGACATGTTGAACGTTGGCGATCCGGCTGATCCCGCTACCGACATCGGACCCGTCATTGATCAGGATTCCTATGACAAGCTGATGGCCTATCGGGCCGAGGTGAAGGACAGAATAGTTCACGCGATAGACGTTCCAGCCCAAGGCCTGTTTGTGCCGCCGACGGTTATCCGCCTGGACAATCTCGACGATCTGAACCGCGAATGGTTTGGCCCATTGGTGCATGTTGCAACATGGAAGGCTGGCGAACTTGAGGCGACAGTCGCGCGGGTGAATGCCAAGGGCTTTGGTCTGACGATGGGGCTTCACAGCCGGATTGCGGGCAGCAGTGCATTGGTCGAAAACCTTGCCCGCGTTGGCAATCTGTACATTAACCGGTCGATGATTGGCGCGGTGGTGGGCAGTCAGCCATTTGGTGGTGAAGGATTGTCTGGCACTGGTCCGAAAGCAGGCGGACCGCATTATTTGTACCGCTTCTGCGCCGAACGGACGACATCGGTCGATACAACAAGCGCGGGCGGCAACGCATCGTTGCTGTCGCTTGAGGACGATAGCTGACCTTCACCGTCAGTGAATGGTTCCCAAAGTTGTACGCGCGCTCAGCATGATGATGAGGCGTTCGATCTGGCGCCAGCGGCAATAATGCAGATGATTGCCAACGTTACGGCTCTTTATCGCGCGTTCGGCGGCTTCCATGCCCGCTTCTGGGCCGAATGTGTCCATTAATGTGTTGGCTTCAGCAACATCGCGCGGTTCGACATAGGGCGGCAGATACATAGAGACAGCGGCTTTCGATGGTTGTTTTGGGGCGCAGACGGGCCTGGGAGGATTGGCCCATCTGCAAAGCCTTATTACAAATTGCGTGTCGCGTTTCCGTCAAAGCAATTGGTTAGCGCACGTTAAGCATGAACATCGGGCTTGCTAGGCTGCGGCACTTGGTGGCAAAGAGCGATTATGTCTGAAACACAAAACAATCAGCCCCGCCTTGCCGGCGGTATTTTCGTCGCTCTCGGTTTGTTAATCGGCGCTATTTTGGGCGTCGCACTGGATCAACCATCCGCCGGATTGGTTATCGGTATGACAATCGGTAGCCTGATCGCGGTGGCGATATGGTTGTTTGATCGTAAACGAAGCACATAGGGGTCAGAAAAATGTGGAAGCATGTTCGCAACATTGTGTTGATATTCATCGCGTTGGCGCTTGCTGGCGTGTGGTACATTACGCGACCTGACGTCGCGCAATTGCCGTTGGATGCAGTGACCGGGCCTAAGCCCAATATCACTGAGGGCCGCGAACAGATTTTCCCGACCATTAAGGTTGCTGAGGTTGACCGCTGGAAAGCCGGCGAAGCACCAATTGCTGCGCCGGGTCTGGTTGTCGAGCGCTTTGCAGAAAGTCTCGACCATCCCCGCAACATGTATGTCCTGCCCAATGGTGACGTTCTCGTCGCCGAAACAAATTCTCCGCCGCGCGAATCCGGCGGTATTGAAGGGTTCGTCATGAAATGGCTGATGGGCAAGGCTGGCGCTGGTGTGCCGTCTGCCAACCGCATCACATTGCTGCGTGACGCCAATGGAGATGGCAAGGCTGAATTGAAAACACCGTTCCTGACGGGGTTGAACTCGCCATTTGGCATGGTGCTGATCCGCGATACTTTATATGTTGCGAACACCGATGGATTGATGGCCTTTCCATACAAGACAGGCGACACGCAAATTACCGCGAAGGGTAAAGAGCTTACAAAGTTTAATGCAAAGGCACCAAACAACCATTGGACGCGTAACCTTGCCGCATCGCCCGATGGAAAGAAGATCTACATTTCGGTCGGGTCAAACAGCAACATTGCTGAACATGGGATAGAGTCCGAAAATGGCCGCGCGATGGTGTTCGAATATGACATCGCCAAGGACAAGAAAATTCCATATGCCATCGGTTTGCGCAACCCCGTCGGCCTCGATTGGGATAGCCGTGGACGCCTGTGGACGGTTGTCAACGAACGCGACATGCTTGGTTCGGATCTGGTGCCCGATTATCTTGCCCTTGTGGAATTTGGTGCCGATTATGGATGGCCGCAGCATTATTGGGGTGGGTACACCGATCACCGCGTTTCACCACCGAAACCAGAAAAGCGGGAATATGAACGCCGCCCTGATTACGCCTTGGGTGCGCATACGGCCCCCTTGGGCCTTGCCTTTGGCTATAAGGGTAAATTGGGCGCTGGACTGACCGATGGTGCGTTTGTTGCGCGCCACGGCTCTTGGAACCGCAAGCCTGTGTCTGGTTATGACGTAATCTTCGTGCCCTTTCCAAAAGGAGAGCCTGTAGGAAAGCCGGTCAACATTTTGACTGGGTTCCTGGACAAAGACGGCAAAGCGCAGGGGCGGCCAACGATGGTTGTGATCGCAAAGGACGGTTCGCTTTTGGTCAGCGACGATGTGGGCAATATTGTTTGGCGGGTTCGGGCGAAAAGCTAGGGTCAGGACCTAAATCCGTCGGCCCGCGCGGCCGGCAAGTTCCACTGTGTAATGCCATGCTATGCGGCCCGACCGGCCGCCACGGCTTTGCGCGAAACTTAAGGCATCGGCCTCGTCCCAATCGAGGTCGAAATGCGCCGCGTAGCTGCCAACCATTTTCAGATAGGCATCCTGATCGGGATATTGAAAACCGAGCTTAAGGCCAAACCGGTCCGCCAGCGCCAGGCTGTCGTCGATGGCATCGCGTCCGCCCGTATCCGGATCCGCGCCATTTTCTCTTTCAACGATGTTCCGGCGGTTGGACGTCACGCACAAGCGGACATTGTTCGGGCGGGCTTCAACGCCGCCTTCCAGCAGCGACCGCAACAGACGCGCGCTTTGGTCATTGGGCTCGAAAGAAATATCGTCCACGAACAATAGATATCGGCGGCCTGATGCAGCAAGCTCGTCGAATAACGCAGGCATGCTGGTGATTTGGTTCGCCGCTGCCTCGACAAGCGCAATGAAAAAGCCTTCTTCTTGCAACGCCGCGACCACCGATTTGACGAGGGCAGATTTCCCCATCCCGCGTGCACCCCACAAAAGGACATCATGCGCTGCAGCACCCGAAGCATGCCGCCTGCTGTTTTCGATCAGGTCGGCTTTTTGCCGGTCGATACCAACGATCAGGTCAAGCGGCAGTGGCTTAAAATCGTGCACCGGCGCCAATGCCGTGCCGTTCCAATGATAGGCCGGACGGGACGATAGGTCCGTCGGTGGCGATGGCGGCGGTGATAGCCGCTCCAGCGCCTCAGCAATGCGTTTGAGTGTGTGGTCGTTCAAGCCGCCAAATCCTCGGCATCCAATGCGTAGAGCAAGTCGGCACCGGCCATTGCGCTGCCTTTGAAAGCAAAGGCTTCGGGAACCATGACGTCCAGATAATAACGGCAGGCGACAATTTTGGCCTTCAGGAACGGGCTCGTATCTCCGGCGTCGATTTCTGTTTGAGCCGCCTGCAATTGCTTCAGCATCAGCCACCCTGCGGTCACGACGGACATCATGTTGGTGTAGGCGTAACTGCCCGCGAGGCGATCATCCACGCTTGCGCTCAACATATATTCTGTCACTTCAGCGCAGGCCGCGCTCAATGCCGAAAGGCCCGGTTGGTCGCTGGCGTCTTGCGAAATGGCCGCGAGATGGTTCCGAATGACATCGCCGCCTTGCATCGCGAGTTTACGCCCGACGAGATCGGCGGCCTGAATGCCGTTGGTCCCTTCATAAATCGCGGCAATACGGATATCGCGATAAAACTGGGCTGCGCCGGTTTCCTCAACAAAGCCCATTCCGCCATGCACCTGAATACCCAGCGAGGCGATCTCGCTGCCCATGTCGGTGCCGTAGGTCTTGGCCAGCGGCGTCAGCAGATCAACCATCTCCTGCGCCCCAGCTTCGCCGAGCGTGGCGCGGTCAACATAGCCCGACGCCAGATAGAGCAAGGCCCGTATCGCTTGCGTGCCCGCTTTCATGCGGAGCAGCATGCGGCGGACATCGGGATGTTCGACAATCGCGACGGACTCGCGCGACGGGCCGCTTGCTTTGGCCGATTGAACCCGTTCACGGGCAAACCAGATGGCTTTTTGCGTTGCCGCTTCGGCGATTTGAACGCCTTGCAACCCTACGTTTAGCCGCGCGTTATTCATCATCGTGAACATCGCCCGCATTCCGCCAAATTCAGGGCCGATCAATTCGCCAATACATTCACCCTCTTCGCCAAAAGCGAGCACGCAGGTTGGGGAGGCATTAATGCCCATCTTATGTTCGATTGATACGACCTTGATATCATTCGCTTTGGTAAAGCTGCCATCTTCGGCAACCTGATATTTCGGGACCAGAAACAGCGAAATGCCCTTGGTTCCAGCCGGGCCATCGGGCGTGCGTGCCAGCACGAGATGGACGATGTTTTCGGCCATATCATGGTCACCAAAGCTGATATATATTTTGGTGCCTTTGATTTGGTAGGTGCCATCGCCGCGCGGTGTCGCGGTCGATTTCAGCGCGCCGACATCGGAGCCTGCCTGTGGCTCTGTCAGGTTCATCGTGCCTGACCATTCGCCAGTTGATAGTTTTGGCAGGAACAGTTGCTTTTGCCGGTCTGACCCATGGTGGTTGATGGCTTCGATCGCGCCGACGGACAGGATCGGACACAGGGCAAATGCCATGTTTGCTGCGCCCAAGGAATCCAGCGCAACGGTCGCCATCGAAAATGGCAGGCCCTGGCCACCGAACGCCGACGGCGCGTTTATCGAGCCCCAGCCATTGGCCACATAGGCTTTGTATGCGGCTACAAAACCTTCGGGCATGACGACTTTGCCATCTTTCAAACGCGCACCAACGGTGTCGCCTATCCGGTTGAGTGGGGCAAATTCGCCCTCGGCAAATGCGCCAATGCCTTCCACAATCGCTTGCACCATATCGGGTGTGGCGTCGGCGAAGCGGTCATGTTGCGACAAGGCTTCGATACCTACGATATGCTTCAGGACAAATGCTTGTTCAGTAACGGGTGCAGAAAAGGCCATGATCAATAAAAAATCCTGTTAAATCGTGTCGACGAAGGCCTATAGCCGCGAATGATGTTTGGCTCAAATACCTTGGGGAATGGCTGGGTCCTGCCCGCTGATGACGCTGCAATAACGGCCGCGATGGAGCTTTTGCGTTCCGGTCAAATCGTCGCGATTCCCACCGAGACGGTATATGGCCTCGCGGCGGACGCCAGCAATGCCGATGCGGTGGCCAAGATCTACGCGGCCAAGGGGCGTCCAGACTTTAACCCGTTGATTGTGCATGTGGCCGACCAATTAGCCGCCGAAAATTTGGCTGAATTCAGCCCGATGGCACATCAATTGGCGCAGGCATTTTGGCCGGGGCCGCTTACGCTTGTGCTGCCCCTCAGGGCTGATGCCGACATCGCTGGTGCCGTTACGGCTGGTTTGCCGACCATTGCATTACGCTGCCCCGCCCATCCCGTCATGCAGGCACTGCTTAAAAAAACCGGCCTGAACATTGCAGCGCCGTCCGCAAACAAAAGCGGCGGTATTAGCCCGACCCGTGCCGAACATGTGCTTGCGGGGCTTGGCGGTGCGGTTCCGATGATCTTGGATGGAGGGCCTTGTTCTGCGGGACTCGAATCCACCATTGTTGCCGTACGTGACAATGGTTGGCAGATATTGAGACCGGGTCCAGTCACCGCCGCGGATATTGAGCTGGTTCTAAGGACTAGCCCCTTAAAGCCGTCGGGCAATAATATTGAAGCGCCCGGGCAATTGGCGAGCCATTATGCACCGTCAAAGCTTTTGCGCTTAAACGCGATCCAACCAGAACCCGGCGAATGGCATATCGGGTTCGGGGCAATGGAGGGCAATGATAATTTGTCCGCGTCCGGAGACCTAGCGCAGGCCGCAGCCAATCTGTTTGACGCGCTACACAGGGCCGATGCGAGCGCCGCATTATCCATATCGGTCGCGCCGATACCGCACGAAGGGATTGGCGTCGCGATTAACGACCGGCTGCAACGGGCATCGATCCCGTGAAGTGGGCTGCGGGCATCCTGTTGATGGCGGCATGGATAACCCCAAGTGATGCCGCTGCGCCTGCAGATGTGGCGGCGTACCAAGCGTTGGCCCAGCAAGATCTTCGGTTGGCGACCATCGGCTATCGGCTTGCCCTAGCAAATGTGCCGTTTTGCGACCGAAAAACATTAAGCCCCGGCTGGGTATTGCATGACGAAGCCCAATATCCCGACAACGGTCTCGCAAAGACAGCTTTCGTTTTTCGGTCACCGGTGGCGATCTCGTCGGTTGTGGCCGGTGGCGGGGCCGCGCAGCTAGGGCTTCAGGCGGGCGATGGCATTACGGCGGTTGACGGCATTGACGTGACTGGCCCTAACATCGTGAAGAATGGGCGCGCAACGGCGCGGGTTGCGAAAATACAGACCCTTTTAGAGGCCGCCTTCGCCAAAACCGGAACGGCGGTCGTGTCCATGAAGACGGCAGCTGGACCCAAACAAGTGAAGTTGCAACCGTCCGCCATATGTTCGTCACAATTTTGGGTGGATACCAAGACGAAGTTGGACGCCGGCGCAGATGGTGTTTCCGTGCGCGTTACCCAAGGGCTGATGACCTTTGCTGCTGCGGATGATGCAGAGCTGGCGGCGGTGGTTGCGCACGAAATGGCGCATAATTTGCTTCGGCACAGGGATAGGTTGGTGGCAACAGGTGGTGCAAAAAAGCAGGTTCTCACGACAGAAATAGAAGCAGACCGCCTTTCGGTTTGGTTGATGCAGAACGCGGGATATGATCCGGCGGCAGCGGTGCGTTTCATTGAGCGATTTGGCCGCAAAACCAGCCTTGGCATTTTTCCGGACGGAAGCCACTTGCGTTGGCGCAATCGGCAAATGCTTATGCAGGCGGAAATTGTCGGCATGATGCAGGTTGATGCACGAAACGGTCTTCGGTCACCGCCTCTGTTGCGTCTGTCGAACTAGGTCCTGACCCTAGAAAATAAGTTGCATATCAAAATGCTATTTCATCCCAGCGCGCTCTGGCCTATCGCGTGATGTATAGCAGTGCAGGGGAGAGCAAATTGCCTACATCGAAGCGAATCTTGATTGGGCTTTTGCCGATTGTTGCACTTGCCGGCTGTGGTGAGGCATCGGGCAGCAAAAAGGCTGCGGTCGAAACAGCGCAGGTTGTGCGCGTGTTCACCGTGGAAAAGGAAAACCTTCAGCGTGAAATTAGCGCGGTGGGAACGGTGCGGTATCGGCGCGAAACGCCGCTTGGCTTCACCACCCCCGGAAAAGTCGCCGTTGTTCGCTTTGAAGAAGGTGATTTTGTAAAGCGCGGCGCATTATTGTCGGCGTTGGATTCTACGACTGTTGGCGCTGACGTAAGCGTGTCCGTCGCCGAAAGAGACCGTGCGCGCGCCGAGTTTGAACGCGTGCGTTCGTTATATGCCGACGGTTGGATAACCAAAGCGCGTTTTGAAGCAGCAGACGCTGCGGTAAAAGCTGCTGATGCCCGCGTCCGGCAGGCTGGCTTTGCGCGCAGCACGGCGCAGCTGTATGCACCATCAAGCGGCGTCGTTCTGCAGCGCAACGTCCAACCAGGACAAGTTATCGCGGCAGGTATGCCCGCGCTCATATTGGGTGAAGCAGATGAAGGCTTTGTCTTTCGCGTCCCCATCGTCGACCGTGACGCGTCAAAATTGCGCGTAGGTATGACGGCAGACATCATGATCGAATCGTCCGGCGAAGCGCCTGTTTCGGCTACCATTTCGGAAATCGATGGACGCGCGAATGAGGCAACGGGCGCGTTCACCGTGCAATTCCGGCTGCCCTCGCGCCCAAACTTGCGTTCGGGGCAAATTGGAACGGCCAATATCAAGCTTCCTGCCATGGAAAGCGGGGACCTGCTGCAGATTCCAGCTACCGCATTGTTCGGCGTCCGCACCGGAGAAGGCCTTGTATACATTGTCGCAAAAAACAATCGCGTCGAAACGCGCAATGTTGCGATTGAACGTGTGTCTGATACATTCGTGACTGTGTCCGGTGGCATAAAGCCGGGGGACAAGATCGTGACGTCGGGGTTGGAAAAACTGCGAACGGGATCGCCTGTCCGCATTATCGCGACGCAGCCTTAACAGATGCATATCGCCGAAATCGCCATCCGCCGGTGGCAATTAACCTTAGTGCTGTTTACGCTGCTGTGCGCGCTTGGATTCTCAGCATTCCAGCAAGTGCCGCGCGCGGTTGATCCGCATTTTTCGATGCCGGTCGTGTCGATCGTTGCCGCGCAACCCGGCGCGGACGCAGCGGAGATTGAGCAGACGATTACCAAGCCAATCGAAGAGCTTGTTCAGGGCCTGGAAGACGTTCAAAGCGTGAATTCGACCAGCAGCGATGGCAACGCCGTCATTCGGGCGGAATTCGACTGGTCGGGCGACCCTGATCAATATTTCAACGACACCGTTCGCGAAGTAACGGCCATCCGCAGCCAACTCCCGGCCGATTTGCAAAAGCTGCAGTTCGAAAAAATTCGAACGACGAATGCATCCATTCTGCAAATCGCGTTGCTCAGCGAGACGGCCAGTTGGTACCGTATGGAAAAATATGCGCGGGATATCAGCGAAGCATTGGGGCGTTACAAAGAAGTCCGGCAGTCCGAAATTTATGGGCTGCCTCAACCCGAAATAACCGTCGCCATCAACTCGGGACGTTTGGCCGAGTTGCGCATTCCCGCAAGCGCCGTGGTTGACGCAATCCGTCTGGCTGGGGCTGATGTGCCAGCCGGTGCCGTCACCAGCGGCGCACGCCGTTTTAACATCGAAGCAGGGGGCGCGTTTCGCGACCTTGATCGCATACGCAATTTGCCCATCCGTACCAATGATGGAACCTTATTGCGCGTCGGCGATGTTGCAGACATTAAAATGGGATCGGCCGAACAGCGCGTAAAGGTCAGCCATAATGGCCAACGCGGGGTATTCATTACGGCCAACCAAAAGCAGGGCACGGACGCGACGAAGCTTCGCAATCGGTTAATCCAAGAGCTTGAGATTCAAAAGAAGCTGCTTCCGCCCGATATAAAGGCTGTCGTTGAGTTTGATCAAAGCCGGGATATTCGCAAGCGTCTTCAGGAACTTGCCCGCGACTTCACCCTTGCGTTGTTTTTGGTGCTGATCACGCTGCTGCCATTGGGCTGGCGCGCGTCGGTGATTGTGATGATATCGATCCCGCTGTCGGTTGCCTCGGGATTGCTGGCGATTTCGGCATATGGATTTAACCTCAGCCAGCTTGTGGTCGCGGGCTTTATTCTGACGCTTGGTTTGCTGGTGGACGATTCAATCGTCGTTGTCGAAAACATCGCGCGACATTTGCGGATGGGCAAAGGCAGGAACCAAGCGGCTATCGACGGCACCAAAGAAATCACCATGGCGGTCTTGGGATCAACGGGTGTTTTGGTGTTTGCCTTCCTTCCGCTCTTCTTTTTGCCGGAGGGGGCGGGTAAATTCACCCAAAGCTTCATCGGCACTATCGTGTCAACGATTACCGCCTCGATGATCGTATCGCTGACTATTGTGCCGTTCCTTGCCAGTCGTATCTTGAAGCGGGAAGAGCATGAGGGCGGCAACCCATTACTTCAGTGGCTGATGCTGAAGATTGACAAATTTTATCACCCGCTGCTGCATTGGGCGTTGGATAGACCGCGGCGGTCGGTGTGGGGCGCCCTTGCGGTCACCTGCGCGGCATTTCTTTTCATCCCATTGCTCGGTTTCAGCCTGTTTCCAAATGCGGACACGTCCTATTTTCGCGTCACGGTGGAATCCGAACAAGGCGCCAGCATTGCAGAAACGGGTCGCATCGTTCGGCAAGTTTCCGAGATTTTGAAGACCGAGCCCGCGATTAAAGTCCGCGCCGAAAATGTCGGCGCATATAATCCGCCTGTCTTTTACAATGTTTTCCAACGCGGCGAAAACCCGACTCATGGCGAAGTATTGGCTATCATGGACAATTGGGAGGGGTCCAAATCCCGCGCGATGGTCGACCGGCTGCGTAAGAAATTTGACGAGATATCTGGCGCGCGCATTAAGCTGGTATTGTTCCAAAACGGAGCGCCGATAAACGCGCCTGTCGAATTCCGGGTATATGGGCCCGACCAAAACGAACTCAAACGTATTGCCGCCAAAATGGAGATGGCGCTGCGCGAAACGCCCGGGGCCCGAGACGTCAACAACCCAGTTGCCTTTGACCGCATTGACCTTGATATCCGGGTCGATGACGCAAAAGCGGCCCTGCTTGAAGTGCCCGCAGGCGCCGCACGCCGGGCGGTCCGACTAGCCATCAGCGGTGAGCGTGCGGGCACATTCCGGGACGAGGAGGGTGACAGCTATCCCATCATTGTGCGGCACCCCCTTACCGATACCCAGCCCATATCGGCGTTGGAATCCATCTATGTGTCCAACCGAAGCGGACAGGCGGTTTCGTTGGCGGAGATTTCCAATCCGACCTTGGAATCAACGCCAGCTGCCATCTACCGCTATAATCTGCAACGTAATGTCAGCGTGACCGCGCAGGTATCCGACGGTGCGGTCATTTCAAAGGTGAACCTGGACGCGCAGAAGAAGATGGACGCCATTCCCCTTAAGCCCGGATATAGTATTGCGGTCGGCGGTGAGGCGGAAAAAATCAATGAGACATTCGCCGGTTTTGGTCCGGTTGTCATCGTTGCCCTATTTAGCATCTTCGCCATTCTTGTGGCCGAATTTGGACGGTTCAAAGAGGCATTGGTTGTCGCAGGCGTTATCCCGTTGGGTACGTTTGGTGGCCTTATTGCGCTCCTTGTTACCGGTAACAACCTCTCGTTTTTAGCAGTCATTGGTTTTATCGCGCTCATCGGGATTGAAATTAAAAACTCGATCCTGCTCGTCGATTTTACCAGCCAATTGCGCGCCAGCGGCTATGCGCTACGTGAAGCCATTGAAAAGGCCGGAGAGGTACGTTTCCTTCCGGTGTTGTTGACATCGGTAACGGCCATTGGCGGACTTATGCCACTCGCACTTTTTGGCGGTAGTCTTTATGGGCCACTGGCGATCGTATTGATCGGGGGGTTGATTTCTTCGACTGTGCTATCACGTATCGTCACACCAGCCATGTATTTGCTGGTCGTACGCGGGGACGTCGCGAAGGCGCCAGATTCCATTCAAGTTCAAGGATAAGCACATGTCACATGATGAAGCGATTTTCGCCGGCGGTTGTTTCTGGTGCACGGAGGCTGTTTTTGGCCAGTTGGCCGGCGTGCACAGCGTCGAAAGCGGATATATTGGTGGGACTACAGTTGATCCCACATATAAAGAGGTTTGCGGCGGTCAAACGGGGCATGCCGAAGCCATCCGTATTGCCTTTGACGCCGAAGTCATCAGCTATGCCGATTTGCTGGAGATATTTTTTGCAACGCACGATCCGACGCAATTAAACCGTCAGGGGAATGACGTCGGGACGCAATATCGGTCGGCAATTTTCCCGTTGAATGATGATCAACGTGCTGCCGCTGAAGCAGGCATCGCCAAAGCCGCGGCGGACTGGCCCGCGCCTATTGTCACCGCGATTGAAGGCCCTGCGACCTGGTATCCTGCAGAAGATTATCATCAGGAATATTGGGAGGGTGAAGGCCAGCGGAACGCATATTGTCTGGCTGTCATTCCGCCCAAGCTTGCAAAGCTGAAAAAGGGATTTGCCGAACGGCTAGCCGACTCCGCATAGACAATGCAGATTGGCGCGTTAAGTATACGTCATGACACATAAACCTGTTCGAAAAGCCATATTCCCTGTCGCGGGTCTCGGCACCCGCTTTTTGCCTGCGACAAAGGCCATTCCGAAAGAAATGCTGCCGATAGTCGACAGTCCGCTCATCCAATATGCGGTCGATGAGGCGCGTGAAGCGGGTATCGAGCAGATGATATTCGTGACGGGTCGCTGTAAGAGCGCAATTGAAGACCATTTCGATATCGCGTTCGAGCTTGAGCACACAATGGCGGCGCGTGGCAAAGACACATCGGTGTTGGCCAGCTCACGCCTGACACCGGGCAACTGCGTGTATGTGCGGCAGCAGGAACCACTGGGACTTGGGCACGCAATTTGGTGCGCGCGCGACATCGTTGGTGATGAGCCCTTCGCCATATTCCTTCCTGATGAGTTTATGCACGGATCACCGGGATGCATGAAGCAGATGGTCGACGCTTATCAGAACATTGGCGGCAACGTCATCAGCGTGCTTGAAGTGCCCCGGCACGCGGTATCAAGCTACGGCGTTATTGCGCCCGGCGCGGCGCGTGGCGCGATTACTGAGGTGCTCGGCCTCGTTGAAAAGCCAAAGGTTGAGGACGCGCCATCGAACCTGATCGTTTCAGGCCGTTACATCCTTCAGCCTGAAGTGATGCATATTTTGGAAGGCCAAGAAAAAGGCGCTGGTGGCGAGATACAGCTAACCGATGCCATGGCGCAGATGCTCGGTAAGCAACCTTTTCATGCCGTCACATTTGACGGAAATCGCTACGACTGTGGATCAAAAGTAGGTTACATCGAAGCCAACTTGGCGTTAGCGCTGCAAAGGCCGGATATGGCCGATGAAGTTCGCGCCATTGCGGTCAATCTTTTAAAATAGGCCTGTTGCGCGGGATATTGGGTTTTTCGAAATGCGTTTGATTATTTGTGCTTTGCTGTGTGTGCTCCTCCAAGGATGCGTTGCTTCGATCGTTTCGAATGTTGCGAACGCACCGATGAAAGCCGTTTCAAAGACGGTCGATGTTTTGACGACCAGCCAATCGGAATCTGATGAAAAACGCGGCCGTAAATTGCGGAAACACGAAGAAGCTCTGGGGAAGCTCAGCCGTAAACGTGCCAAGGCGCGCAAACGCTGTGCTGACAGTGATAGAGACGCCTGCGAAAAGGCAGCGGACCTGAGCGATCAGATTGAACGCGAACAGGATCGCGCACGGTAAACGCGTTTGTCTGCCAACTGGTAATGGCTGTCGACAAACGGCCGATTTGAATGAAATTTTGTATCTCGTCGATTGTTAAGCTTTTTGGTCGAACGCAGCTTTCGCCTGAGGCCTGCTTACGGTTAAGGCGCCCGCATAGACCGATGGGGAAGACACCCGCGGGTCTCGTGGAGGGTTAATGCGCGTTTTTGAACTACGTTTGGCACTGTTGACGTCGGCTATGGCTGTGATGACTGTACCGTCTCAAGCTGTTGCCAATGACAGCGGCGCAAATGCCGAGGCATCTTCAGTTCGGGCCGGCAGCCGGCAATTCACACCCGATTTTTTCACCACCTACGCCCCCGTTACCGCGCTGGACATGGTGAAGCGCATCCCTGGATTTTCCATCAGTGAAGGTGAAGGGCGTCGCGGCTTTGGCGAAAATGCTGGCAATGTTCTGATCGATGGAGACCGGCCATCTACAAAGTCCGATGACGTGTGGACGACGCTGTCTCGGATTCCGGCAAGTCAGGTCGAATATATCGAGTTGTCTGAGCAGGCGGGCGCGGACACCGAAACGCAGGGGCAAGGGCAAGTCATAAATATCGTCCGTAAGCGGACTGCAAAGGTCAACGGCACCTATGAAGGGACGATCATCGCGGGAACCCGCTATGGTTTTCAGCCGTCAGTCAACGCGTCGGCGACGCTGCGGCGGGGCGAAACAAGTTATGAACTGAACGTGTCATCTTACTCTGAACGGGTCTACGGATTTGGCCCGGAAGATTTTAAGACGGGATCGGCTGTCTTGCTTGAACGGCGCTATTACAATGGCAAGGGCGGCCATGACCAAGCTGCCCTTGGCGGCGCCGTCAAGACCAAATTGGGCGGCAGCAAGGTCAACCTCAATGGCCAAGTGCGCTGGGATGACAGTTTCGACATTCGGGAGGCGGACTATTTCAATAGCTCCGGTGTGGACACCGCTGATGAGTTTTTGCTGCGTGGCGGCCCCGTTAGCGACATAAGTTATGAAGTCGGCGGTGACATTGAATTTTCTGCCTTGCCCAAGACGAATACCAAAATTGTCGCGCTGTATCGATCAGGGCACGAAAGCGCCTATAGCAGCATCGAAATTGCCCGCATGGGGCAGCCGGTGACTTTGTTTGAAACGCGCAGCCGTAACAAGCCCACAGAAGCCGTTATGCGCATCCAGAATGACTGGAGCGGGCCCAGGAGGCATGCCGTCCAATTCGGCGCTGAGATCGCTTATAATCGCCTTGATGCACGTTTCAGCGTCGCCAATTCGGTCGCCGGTGCGGTGACCAGTTTCCCGGCATCAGATGTCCTCGTTCAAGAAACGCGGTTTGAACCATTTGTCGGTGACGTATGGACGCTTGGCCCATCATGGAAAGTTGAAGCCGGCGCAATTGCCGAATTTTCCAAACTGACCTTGTCGGGTGACAGTATAGCGGAGCGGAGCTTTCAATTTATCAAGCCCCGCGCGATTGCGACGTGGACAATCAATCCGCAAACCACTTTGGAATTGCGCGCCGAACGTCAGGTTGCCCAACTGAACTTCAATGAGTTTGCCACGTCGGTCGATGTGACCGTCGGAAATCAGGTGGATGCTGGCAATGCGGATCTTGTCCCCGAAAAAACAACGACTGTCTCGGGTCTCATCCGTCACAAGTTTCTGGAACGCGGCAGCATTCAGTTCCGTGGTGATTACCAGTTGGTCAGCGATACCCAAGACCTTGTGCCCATCACGATACGTGACAGCAATGGAGCCATCACCGCGCAATTTGATGGCACCGGGAACATTGGCAAAAGCAAGCGATGGAATGCCGAGCTGGAGATAACATTACCGCTGGATTGGTTGACGCAGCCCATTGGGTTCGCGGGCATCGAAGCGAAATATATTGGACATTACCACGGCAGCAAAGTGACCGACCCCGTCACTGGGTTGAACCGTCGCATGTCCAACCGTCCATTGTGGCACCAACAATGGGATATCCGTTATGACATGGCTGACCTAGGCCTGGTTTACGGCGCGTCCTTCAGTGTGCAGGAACCGAACTACGCATATTTCTTCAACGAGATCAGGCGTCAGCACGAGGGCACGCGATCGACAGTGTTTATTGAATATAGCAAGTTCAGCCTAGGGACACTGCGTTTCCAAGTGACCGACATGGCAGAAGTGCACCGGGACCGGTTTATTTATGCCGGAACGCGGGCGTCTGGAGGCTTTGATCAGATCGTGAACCGGAAACGCAGCCTGGATCCGTTGTTTCAACTGTCGTTGTCCGGGAAATTCTGATTATTCGCTGCGCAACGCTTCAATCGGCGAAAGACGTGATGCCCTGATGGCGGGGTAGCCGCCAAATACGATGCCGATGATTGCCGAAAACGCGACAGACATTAGTGCGGTGTCCAACCCGACGGGGGCCGGGAAGTCGGCCACTTGCTGAAATATCGCGGCGGCGAGGATCGCCAATGTCAGGCCGATAGCGCCGCCAATGACGCACAGCACAGCGGCTTCAACGAGGAACTGGTTACGGATGTCGCTGCGCTTTGCGCCCAGCGCCATGCGAAGGCCAATTTCCCGCGTGCGTTCGGTAACGCTGACCAGCATGATGTTCATGATACCGATCCCGCCCACCAGCAACGATATGGATGCAATAGCGACCAAAACGGCCTGAAAAATCTGCGTCACTTGACCGGTCGTCTCCGCGATTTCCGTTGTTGTGCGCACAGTGAACGGGCTAATCCTTCCTTTGGGTACGCGGTAGCGGTCGCGTAACATGCGTTTGATTTCCCGCTGCCCCGTGAGCAGTGAATCTTCATCCTCGAAACCGACGAACAGCAGTGTCACATCGTCAGGTCCCTGCATCGCCGTCGTCTGCAGCCGCTGGCGCAGCGTCGTGATCGGCACCACAATTTGGTCGTCATTGTCGTTACCCAAATTGCTGCCCTTGCTTTCGAGCAAACCGATGACCTTAAAGGGGACGCGATTGATGCGCACGGTTTCGCCTACAGGATTTGCATCCGCGAACAGCTTGTCCGCGACCGTCTGTCCGATCACAACAACACGTGCCGCCGCACCGACATCGCCATCGGTCAGAAAACGGCCTTCGGACGCAGCGACGTTGGACACAATGCCATATTCAGGCGTGGCGCCAGTCGCTTGTGTGGTAGCGCTGCGGCCCGGTGTGACCAGTTGCACGCTACTGCGGATCTGGGGTGCAACAGCGCTCACGCCCGATACCTGCCGCAAAATGGCACGGCCATCGCGCTCGGTTAAGCGGCCGCGGTCTGTGGAACGCGGCGGGCCGCTGCCGCTGTCGGGCTGCGGCACGACGATGGCCATATTCGAACCTAATGTCGCGATCTGCTGCGTCACCGAAACCTGTGCGCCATTGCCCACCGCTACCGCTAAGATGACGGAGAATACCCCGATCATCACGCCAAGCGTGGTGAGGATAGAGCGCATCAAATTGGTGCGCAGCGCCGTCATCGCAATTGCAATATTGACGCCCCAGCCAGCGATGGAGTTTAGCAGCTTACTCATCCGGCAACCGCGCGGCGTCGCGATTTGACCGCAGCGTCTTCAATGATCCGCCCGTCGCGAAAGACAATCCGTCGTTCGGCATATTCGGCAATATCGGGCTCATGCGTGACGACGATGAGGGTAATGCCTTCGTCGTTGAGTTTCTGGAAAATACCCATGATATCGAGCGATGTCTGGGTATCCAGCGCGCCTGTTGGTTCGTCAGCAAGCAGCATGAGGGGGTCGGTGACCAACGCGCGGGCGATGGCAACGCGCTGTTGCTGGCCACCCGACAGCTTGGCAGGGGTGTTCTGCAAACGGTTACCAAGCCCCATCGCCTCTAGCTTCGCCTGCGCACGTTCCCGGCGTTCGGTATAGCCAAGGCCAGCGTAAATGAGCGGTACCGCCACATTGTCCAACGCGCTCGTGCGGGCGAGCAGGTTGAACTGTTGAAACACAAAGCCAATTTTGCGGTTGCGGATTTCAGCCAACGCGTCGCTGTCGAGCGTTTTTGTATCGATGCCGTCAAGTAACAAGGTGCCCGATGTGGGTATATCCAGACAACCGATCATATTCATGAACGTCGATTTGCCCGAGCCGCTGGCACCCATAATCGCGACGAACTCGCCACGCTTTATGGTCAGGGAAACGCCGTTGACCGCGTGCAGAACCTCGCCGCCGATCACATAATCTTTTACCAGATCATGCGTTTCAAGAAGCGGCGCTGTCATCTTCGTCCGCATTGTCGTCGGTTTTGGGTTTCGGCTTCAAGGATTTTGTCCGGACGAGAACTTTGTCTCCCGCTTTGATGCCCGAAGTCACTTCGGTATAATCGTCACCTTGTAAGCCGATCTGAATCTGTTTCCTGACCGGGCGATACAGATCGGTTCCTGCCAGATACAATGTAGGCTTGGGCGTTTGCTTTTTTTCGGGTGCCCCGGGCTTTTCTTCTTTCGGTTCGCCCCGGTCGGCCAATTTGGGACGGAAGCGAAGCGCGTTGGTTGGCACGCGCAACACATTGGCCTTTGCGCCAGTGATGATTTCTACATTCGCGGTCATTCCGGGCAGCAATTTGCCATCTTTATTGTCCACGTCGATGATGACGAGATAGCTGACCACATTCTGCGTTTCCACCGGAGCTTTGCGGACCTGTCGGACTTTTGCGCGGAATATATCATTGGGGTAACTGTCGACGGTGAAGGTCACATCTTGGCCTTCGATAATCTGGCCGATGTCTGCTTCGTCAACCGATGCCTCGACTTGCATCTTGGTGGTGTCGGCCGCGATTTCGAAAAGGTTTGGCGTTTGGAAACTGGCGGCGACGGTGGTGCCGGGTTCAACAAGTTTATTGATGATGACCCCGCTGGCAGGCGCGACAATAACGGTGCGGTTCAGATCGAGCCGTGCTGACGAAAGCTCCGCCGTGCCTTGGCTGATCTGTGCATTGCCGCTTTGCGTTTGCGCCAGTGCAACCTGCAAGGCGTTGCGCGCGCTGTTAAGCTTGCTTTGCGCGATGTCGAGGCCTGCCTTCGACACAAAGCCGCGTTCCGCCAGCGCCCGTTGCCGCGCAAAATCGCGTTCCTGTATCTCAAGCTCCGACCGCGCACGGGCAACATTGGCAACCGTTTGCTGTAAACCGGCGCGGGCAAGTGCAACTTGTGCTTCGGACTGCTGCACGCGCGCACGCACGCGGGTTGAGTCGATCTCGGCAAGGACTTGGCCTGCCTTAACCGGCGAATTGAAATCGACGTAGACCTTGGTCACTTGTCCCGACACCTCGGTGCCGACCTTGATTGTGTTCAGCGCGCGAACTTTGCCGCTGGCCGAAACCTTGCGCAAAACTTCGCCGCGCGTGACGGTCTCGCTGACATATTCATAGTCATGCGGGGTAGGGCGTACGATGCGGTAGAGAATGAATAGCAGTACAAGCGCGATAATCGCTGACCAGACGCGGTGCCGTTTCACCCAAGCCCGTATTGTTTCAAACATCCGACCCGCCCTCAATTGTCTTCCGTCACTGTATATGTAGTGCAAAAAGATTAGGCCAGTGATTTATTCACATAACACAGCAAAAAGCCCGCCGGAATTGCTTCCAGCGGGCTTTTGTTATTCCTTGAAGGAAGCGAAGCTTATTCCTCTTCGCCGGCATCCACAACATCATCGATGGCGGCGTCAGTGGTGGTCAGATCATCCGAAATCACCTTTGCCAACACATCGTCACCGATGGCTGCTTCAGAACCCTGTGCCAATTCAGCAGCATGCTCTTCAGCTGCTGTCTCAGGCGCAATCAGGCTTTCCTGAAGCTTTTTGTAGCTGGCACGAAGCGCAACGTCGCGGCTTGTCGCGGCAATCCGCATGCGGTTCATGGCAGAGCCAGTACCCGCAGGGATCAGACGACCAACGATGACGTTTTCCTTCAGACCGGTCAGGATGTCCTTCTTACCTTCCACAGCGGCCTGTGTGAGGACGCGTGTGGTTTCTTGGAAGGATGCTGCCGAGATGAACGAACGTGTCTGCAACGAAGCCTTGGTGATGCCCAACAGAACCGGGTTACCGGTTGCAGGCGCCTGACCCTTGGACAGCTTCGCATTGATTGCGTCCATTTCTTCGCGGTCAACCTGTTCGCCGGGAAGCAAGGTTGTGTCGCCACCGAATGTGATTTCAACCTTCTGCAACATCTGACGAACGATCGTTTCGATGTGCTTGTCGTTGATCTTCACGCCCTGCAAACGATACACTTCCTGAATTTCTGCAACCAGATATTCAGCCAGTGCTTCAATGCCCATGACTTCAAGGATGTCATGCGGGTTCGGCGAACCAGCAATCAGGTTATCGCCCTTACGAACGAAATCGCCTTCCTGAACATCAAGTACCTTCGACTTCTGGATCAGATACTCAATACGATCGCCTTCTTCCGGAACAATCGCGATCTTGCGCTTCGCCTTATAGTCACGGACGAATTCAACGCGGCCCGAAATCTTCGCAATGATTGCGTTATCCTTCGGAATACGTGCTTCGAACAATTCGGCAACGCGTGGCAGACCACCGGTGATATCACGGGTCTTGGCAGATTCACGGGTCACACGAGCGATAACATCGCCTGCCTGAACCATGGCACCGTCTTCAACCGAAAGCATCGTTCCTACGCCGAGCAGATAACGCGCAGCTTCACCGCTATCGTCATCCAGCAAGGTAATGCGTGGACGAAGGTCTTCTTTCTTGGTGCGGCTGCCGGCACGATCTTCGATAACGACGCGCTGGGCGATACCCGTTGCTTCGTCGGTTTGCTCGGTCAGCGTCTTGCCGTCGATCAGGTCCTGATATTTAATGATACCTGACTTTTCGGTGATGATTGGCATGGTGAATGGATCCCATTCAGCCAGACGATCACCAACATTGACCTCCGCACCATCTGGGAATGCCAACGTCGCACCATAAGGCAGACGGTGAATTTCCATCTCGCGGCCATCCTTGTCGACGATGACAAGTTCACCGTTACGGGCCATCGCCAGGCGCTTCTTACGCTTGTCGACGATGCTTGGCAGATCGCGATACATGACCTTACCCGATGCAGTTGCATCAAGGTTCGATTGTTCGTTCAACTGCGCCGCACCACCAATGTGGAAGGTACGCATGGTCAGCTGGGTTCCAGGCTCACCGATGGACTGCGCCGCGATAACGCCGACAGCTTCACCGATGTTGACTGGCGTACCGCGAGCAAGGTCACGACCGTAGCAGGTACCGCAAACACCGACCTTGGATTCGCACACCAGCGGTGAACGGATCTTGAGGGCCTGAATGCCGGTTTCTTCCATCGCAGCAACCATTGGCTCGTCGAGCAAGGTTCCGGCAGGGATCAGCACCTTGCCATCAAGGCCAAGGATATCTTCTGCCGTGGTACGGCCAAGGACACGCTCACCAAGTGAGGCGATGGTTGAACCACCCTGAACGATCGAACGCATTTCCAACGCGCGCTCGGTACCGCAATCGACTTCAACAATGGTGCAATCCTGCGATACGTCGACCAGACGGCGTGTCAGGTAACCTGAGTTTGCGGTCTTCAGTGCAGTATCGGCCAGACCCTTACGGGCACCGTGGGTCGAGTTGAAATACTCGAGAACGGTCAGACCTTCCTTAAAGTTCGAAATGATCGGCGTTTCGATGATCTCGCCCGAAGGCTTGGCCATCAGACCGCGCATACCGGCAAGCTGCTTCATCTGCGCTGGCGAACCACGCGCACCGGAGTGGCTCATCATGTACACCGAGTTGACTGGCAATTCACGGCCATGTTCGTCGGTTGGCGATGCCTTCAGCTTGTCCATCATGGCGTTGGCGACCTTGTCACCACATGTGGACCAGGCGTCGATGACCTTGTTGTACTTTTCCTGCTGCGTGATCAGACCGTCCTGATACTGCTGCTCAAAGTCGGCAACAATTGCCTTGGTTTCAGCAACCATTTCCGTCTTTTCTTCCGGAATGATCATGTCGTCCTTGCCGAACGAAATGCCGGCCTTGAACGCATATTTGAAACCGAGCGACATGATGGCGTCGGCGAACAATACCGTGTCTTTCTGACCCGTGTGACGGTAAACCTGATCGATAACGTCGCCGATTTCCTTCTTGGTGAGAAGGCGGTTGACGGTTTCGAACGGCACGCGGTGGCTCTTTGGCAGCGTTTCTGCGAGCAACATACGGCCTGGTGTGGTGTCAAAGCGAACCATGCGCTCAACGCCATCTTCACCGGTCTGTGGAACGCGGGCGATGATCTTGGAGTGGAGCGTTACGGCACCAACTTCAAGCGCCTGATGCACTTCAGCCATGTCGGACAGCATCATGCCTTCGCCTGGCTCGCCGCGGCGATCCATTGAAAGATAATACAGACCCAAGACCATATCCTGTGAAGGAACGATGATTGGCTTACCGTTTGCAGGCGACAGGATGTTGTTGGTGGACATCATCAAAACGCGTGCTTCCAACTGGGCCTCAAGGCTCAATGGAACGTGAACAGCCATCTGGTCACCGTCAAAGTCGGCGTTAAAGGCCGAGCAGACGAGCGGGTGAAGCTGGATAGCCTTACCTTCAATCAGGACAGGCTCGAACGCCTGAATGCCCAAACGGTGAAGTGTCGGTGCGCGGTTCAGCAACACAGGGTGCTCGCGGATAACCTCATCGAGGATGTCCCAAACTTCCTTACGTTCCTTTTCGACCCACTTCTTGGCTTGTTTCAGGGTCATCGAAAGACCCTTCGCATCCAGACGCGAGTAGATGAACGGCTTGAACAGTTCGAGCGCCATCTTCTTTGGCAGGCCGCACTGATGCAATTTCAATTCAGGACCGGTCACGATAACCGAACGACCCGAATAATCGACGCGCTTACCCAAAAGGTTCTGGCGGAAACGGCCCTGCTTGCCCTTGAGCATGTCGGACAGCGACTTCAGTGGACGCTTGTTGGCACCAGTGATCGTACGGCCGCGACGGCCATTGTCGAACAATGCGTCAACAGCTTCCTGCAACATGCGCTTTTCGTTGCGGACGATGATGTCTGGCGCGCGCAGTTCAATCAGGCGCTTCAAACGGTTGTTACGGTTGATAACGCGGCGATAGAGATCGTTCAGATCGGACGTTGCAAAACGACCACCATCCAGCGGCACCAATGGGCGCAATTCTGGTGGAATGACGGGAATGACGTCCAAAATCATCCACTCGGGCTTGTTGCCTGAATCGATGAAGCTTTCGACGACCTTCAAACGCTTGATGATCTTCTTGGGCTTAAGTTCCGACTTGGTAACAGCAAGCTCGTCGAGCAGGTCGGTACGCTCTTGCTCAAGGTCGAGGTCCATCAACATGGTCTTGACGGCTTCGGCACCAATGCTGGCGGTGAAAGCGTCTTCGCCATATTCGTCCTGCGCGTCGAGCAATTCGTCTTCGCTCAGCAACTGGAACTTCTCAAGCGCGGTCAGGCCGGGCTCGGTAACGATGTAGTTTTCGAAATACAGCACGCGCTCAAGCTGCTTCAACTGCATATCAAGCAACAGGCCGATGCGCGAAGGCAGCGACTTCAGGAACCAGATATGCGCAACAGGGGCAGCGAGCTCGATGTGGCCCATGCGCTCACGGCGCACTTTGGTAACGGTGACTTCAACGCCGCACTTTTCACAGACGACGCCCTTATACTTCATGCGCTTATACTTACCGCAAAGGCACTCATAGTCCTTCACGGGTCCGAAGATACGTGCGCAGAAAAGGCCGTCACGCTCTGGCTTGAACGTACGGTAGTTGATGGTTTCGGGCTTTTTGATTTCACCAAAAGACCAGCTGCGGATTTTTTCCGGCGATGCGATCCCGATCTGGATCTGGTCAAATGTTTCGACCTTGGCGATGGGATTGTTGAATTTGCTCAGTTCGTTCATAATCTTTTCCTCATTGGGCTTTTGCCCATGAAAACCTAAGGGCAGGGGCAGGGGGCGGACCTAAGTCCGCCCGGCTCTGCTTATTCCGCTGCCTCGGCAAAGCCCTCGTCACCTTCGATCAAGTCGTGCGCTTTCAGGTCAACATTCAGACCCAATGAGCGCATTTCCTTAACCAGAACGTTGAAGCTTTCGGGGATACCGGCTTCAAAGCTGTCGTCACCCTTGACGATCGCTTCGTAAACCTTGGTACGCCCGATAACGTCATCGGATTTGACCGTGAGCATTTCCTGCAAGGTATAGGCCGCGCCATATGCCTGAAGTGCCCAGCATTCCATTTCCCCGAAACGCTGACCACCGAATTGCGCCTTACCACCGAGTGGCTGCTGCGTAACAAGGCTGTACGGTCCGATTGAACGGGCGTGGATCTTGTCATCAACAAGGTGATGCAATTTAAGCATGTAGATGATGCCTACGGTTACCTTACGGTCGAACTTGTCACCGGTACGGCCGTCGAACAGGTCGGATTGACCCGAACCGTCAAGTCCAGCGAGCTGGAGCATTGTGGTCACGTCCGCTTCACGTGCGCCGTCGAACACAGGTGTGCCCATTGGAACGCCGGTGACGACATTGCTTGCAAGTTCAATGATGTCCGCGTCGCTGCGGTTCTTGATCTCGTCGGCATAATCTTCGCCATAGGCCTTGGCCAAACGTTCGCGCACGATCGCTGGCGGTGCCGCGGCTTCAGGGTTCGGGTTATTGTGTCGCCACTCTTCCAAAGCCTCACCAATTTGCATGCCCAAACCGCGTGCGGCCCAACCAAGGTGGGTTTCGAAAATCTGCCCGACATTCATACGCGATGGAACGCCCAACGGGTTGAGCACGATGTCGACAGGTGTACCATCGGCAAGGAACGGCATGTCTTCTTGCGGAAGGATCCGCGAGATAACACCCTTGTTTCCGTGACGTCCGGCCATCTTGTCGCCTGGCTGCAGCTTACGCTTAACCGCGACGAACACCTTGACCATCTTGAGCACGCCAGGTGCGAGTTCATCACCGCGCTCCAGCTTCTCACGACGATCTTCGAACTTCTCAACGATCAGCTTGACGGCATCGTCATACTGAACCTTGACCGCTTCCAGGTCGCCCTGGATCTTGTCATCGGCAACCGCGATTTTCCACCATTCGTGACGCTCGACTTCGCTGAGATTATCCTCAGTGATCGTGTCGCCCTTCTTGATACCCTTTGGCGCTGCGGCTGCAGTTTGACCAATGAGCATGTCTTTCAGGCGGTTGTATGTCGCACGGTTCAAAATCGAACGTTCGTCCTCGCGATCCTTCGCAAGACGCTCGATTTCTTCGCGTTCGATGGCCATCGCACGCTCGTCCTTGTCGATGCCGTGGCGGTTAAACACGCGCACTTCAACAACAGTACCAGCTACACCAGGTGACAGACGCAACGATGTGTCGCGCACGTCGCTTGCCTTTTCACCAAAGATGGCGCGCAGCAGCTTTTCTTCGGGCGTCATTGGGCTCTCGCCCTTTGGCGTGATCTTGCCGACCAGAATGTCACCGGGGTGCACTTCTGCGCCGATGTACACGATGCCAGCTTCGTCGAGGCTGCGAAGCGCTTCTTCACCTACGTTTGGAATATCGCGGGTGATATCTTCAGGTCCAAGCTTTGTATCGCGGGCCATAACTTCGAATTCTTCGATGTGGACCGAAGTGAAGACATCGTCTTTCACGATGCGTTCGGAGATCAAGATCGAGTCTTCGTAGTTGTAACCGTTCCAAGGCATAAACGCGACGAGGCTGTTCTTGCCCAGTGCGAGTTCGCCCAGTTCGGTCGAAGGACCGTCGGCGATGATGTCGCCAGCTTCGATGACGTCACCAACCTTCACCAATGGTTTCTGGTTGATGCAGGTGTTCTGGTTCGAACGCTGGAACTTTTGCAGCGTGTAGATGTCGACGCCCGATTTGCCGGGTTCAACGTCGCCAGTCACGCGGACAACGATACGGGTCGCATCGACTTGGTCGACGATACCGGTGCGGCGTGCAGCGATAGCAGCGCCGGAATCGCGGGCAACGGTTTCTTCCATGCCGGTGCCGACAAACGGTGCTTCTGCACGGAGCAAAGGCACGGCCTGACGTTGCATGTTCGAACCCATCAATGCGCGGTTGGCGTCATCGTTTTCCAGGAACGGGATGAGCGACGCAGCAACCGAAACCAGCTGCTTTGGCGAAACGTCCATCAACGTGATCTGGTCGCGCGGTGCCATCAGGAATTCGCCAGCTTCACGTGACGAAATCAGGTCCTCGGCAAAGCTGCCATCGGCGTTCAGTTCGGCGTTCGCCTGCGCGATGGTGTTCTTCTGCTCTTCCATGGCGGAGAGATAGACCACGTCGTCGGTGACTTTATTGTCGATGACCTTGCGGTACGGCGTTTCGATAAAGCCATATTTGTTCACGCGGCTGAATGATGCCAGCGAGTTGATCAGACCGATGTTCGGGCCTTCTGGCGTTTCAATCGGGCAGATACGGCCATAATGCGTTGGGTGAACGTCGCGGACTTCAAAGCCGGCGCGCTCACGCGTCAGACCACCTGGTCCAAGGGCCGAAACGCGGCGCTTGTGGGTGACTTCCGAAAGCGGGTTGGTCTGATCCATAAACTGCGACAATTGCGAGCTGCCGAAGAATTCGCGCACCGCAGCAACCGCTGGCTTTGCGTTGATCAGATCGTTTGGCATCACGGTCGATACGTCAACCGAGCTCATACGTTCTTTCACGGCGCGCTCCATACGGAGCAGACCGACGCGATACTGGTTTTCCAGCAATTCGCCGACCGAACGGACACGACGGTTGCCGAGGTTATCGATATCGTCGATTTCGCCCTTGCCGTCCTTCAGGTTCACCAGTTCCTTGACCACGGCGAGGATATCCTCCGTCCGCAAGGTGGTGAGCGTGTCTTCAACGTCAAGCTGCAGACGCATGTTCAACTTCACGCGGCCAACCGCGCTGAGGTCGTAGCGATCTGGATCAAAGAACAGGCCAGCGAACAATGCTTCTGCGGTTTCGCGCGTTGGCGGCTCGCCAGGACGCATGACGCGGTAGATCGCATCAAGGCCCATGTCGCGGTTCTCGGCCTTGTCGGCCTTCAACGTGTTGCGCATCCATGCGCCGGTGATGACATGGTCGATGTCGAGCAGCTCAAGGCTGTCGATGCCGGCCTTGTCCAATGCTTCCAAGTTTTCAGCGGTGATTTCGTCACCCGCTTCAACATAAATCCGGCCCGTCTTTTCGTCGATCAGGTCGAACGCCGAATAACGGCCAAAGATTTCTTCGGTCGGGATCAGCAGATGCGTCAGGCCATCCTTGACCGCTTTGTTCGCGGCGCGTGGGGTAACCTTGGTGCCCGCAGGGAACACGACTTCGCCGGTCTTTGCATCGACGATGTCGAACATCGGTTTCGACGCACGCCATTGTTCCGCGTTGAATGGAATTTTCCAGCCACCGGTGCCACGTTCAAATGTCACGCGGTCGTAGAAGTGGCTGAGGATTTCTTCGTCGTTCAAGCCCAGCGCGTAGAGCAAGGTCGTGACCGGCAATTTGCGCTTACGGTCGATACGGACGTTGACGATATCCTTGGCATCAAATTCAAAGTCGAGCCACGAACCACGGTATGGAATAACGCGCGCGGCGAACAGATATTTGCCCGATGAGTGCGTTTTACCGCGGTCATGGTCAAAAAGAACGCCCGGCGAACGGTGCATCTGCGAAACGATAACGCGCTCTGTACCGTTGACGAAGAATGTGCCGTTATGCGTCATGAGCGGCATGTCGCCCATGTATACGTCCTGCTCCTTAATATCGAGGACCGAACGCGCTTCGGTGTCAGGGTCAACCTCAAACACGATGAGGCGCAATGTCACCTTCATCTGTGCGGCATAGGTAATTCCGCGCTGACGGCATTCTTCAACGTCATATTTGGGATCTTCGAGTTCGTAATGGACGAAGTCGAGTTCCGACGTTCCGGCAAAATCCTTAATCGGGAAAACGCTGCGCAGCGTTTTTTCGAGGCCGGATACATAACCAATGGACGGGTCAGAGCGCAGGAACTGCTCATAGCTTTCGCGCTGAACCTCAATCAGGTTGGGCATGTCGATAACTTCGTGGATGTTACCGAAGATTTTGCGGATACGCTTTTGACGCGAGAGTGTCGCAGGAGCGGTACGGGTTGCCATAAGGTGCTTTGCCTCAGTTAGAAATGTCAAACGCGCTAAATTCGTTTTCACCAGACAAGAAAAGGCCGCATGGCAAAGGTCCGAAGATTCGGGTCCTGCCGTGCAGCCGTTTCGCGTATGTGAAAATCCAGACCCTTCAATGCTTTAGCCAAGTTGCGCGACGACAAGGCCAATCCCGATGGGGCAGATGTTGGACGTCGTATAGAGCCGCAGGCGGTGAGGGTCAACCCCGGCCTGCGCCAATCACAGCCAATTCCGCGGCGGCGCAGCACCCGCAAGCGGGCCGGATTTGGCCCTTAAGGATACAAAAGACACCTGCGGCGATGAAATGATTGTCCCCTTTGTCGCTTTAAGTGTGGAAGGCGGCTGTTGTGCGAACCCCGATCAGCCAGAGGGGCAGTTACCGATGACCGCGCCGATGATCGCAGGGCAAATCCTACATTTCAAGGGGCGAGGGGTAGCGGTGCCGAAATGACCGGGGCCCGTCACCCTCCATTCGTCACCCTGGAGCCGAAGGCGTGCAGAGCACAACTGTTTCAGGGTCTTACTTTTTTACTACGTGAAAATTGGCACTTTAGGCGAATAAGCCGCTAGACATTTGTTCACAGTATGCTTCGGTTTTGGCGTTCATCCACTGAAGGCGGCATTAGCGAATAACTCTACCCATGATTTGAACGCTGTCGGGAACGGACAGGATACCTGTATCCCTAATGTCAAGATTTCCGCCGATTATCAGGTCGGCAGGTAGCGTAGTAATGGGGTTATATCTTAACACTAAGTCGTCTCTAACGGACAGTCGACATGGCAACGACGATATCTGCAGCCCATTTAGGTCAAGGCTATGATCAAAGTGCATATCTGGCCTGGCCAGTTCAAAATGAAAGAGCGCGCCCCAATCGCGAGCTAGAATCTGCCGGACCGTAGATTCGACGTTGGGAAAACGCTCAATGAAGGCTCTCAAGTTCACACGTCTATTTCTGGCATTGCGGAACTCTAGATTTGCGGGGCTAAGCAAATATCGACGGTTTTCTTTATGCAAACGAAACAGCACGAGTTTGCCGCTCTCCCGGTAATCTTCAAACCACGACTTGCTTTCGATGCACCAGCTAGTGTCGGTCGACCAGAAACGTGCTGCCTGATGGTTTTCGAGTGAGAGAGCAGACAAGCGGCCATCAATGTACAAGACGTGTGATCCTAAGATGATCGCCTCTAGGTGGCTGCGGTCATAATGTCCCAAAGATCGTCCATGCATGATGTGCGATAGTTGATCACAATTGTGAAAGGATCAATAAAAAAGATCTAAAACAATTAGTTAAGTCGATACGTCCCACGATTGTCGATAAAATCTATCACTCCAGCCGACTTCAGTTCCTGCAATACCCTACTCAGCGTCTGCTCTGGTGTTTCGCCCTTGCTGTTGACGTCCGCAATGATCTTGGCGAGCTCATGCTCGATGAGGTTTTGTCGGGTAAAATTGCTTGCGTGCTCGCTGTTCACTAGCCTCACGATTGCTGCATAAACAGCATCTTTCCAGCTCTTGCGCTTGTCGCGCGCGCTTTGGACATCTCCAACGAACCCGTTCGGCGCTGCAACGACGGCAGCCAGTTCGTCGACAGACATCGGATAATTTTTATGGATAATGCGATGGCAGTTCGGACACAGGGCGGCAAGGTCATCGAGAGTCGTAGCGCTTCCCTCTTGTATCAACGCCACAGGCTTCTTGTGATGCGCCTCAATATAATCTGCCGCTAGCGCTCCGTATATTTCAGATAGATTGATGCTACACGCTTCGCAGCGGGCTTCTGCCAAAGTGGCTTTGAACTTGGCAATAAGTTTTGGGTCACGCTCTCGTACCAAATGTAACTTTGGAACAAGTCGCCCTTCAAATCCTTCGTAGATATCTAACTCTTCTTTTAACTGGGACGGCTGGGGAGACGCTTTCCGCCACTGACGAAAACGCCAGATGCCTGTTCCAGCGTCACTTTCGAACAAGTCTTGTTTGTGCTTGAAGGCTTTATAATCGGAGCATCGTTCCTGCAGTCGTGCCCTCACACTTGCTGCCGGGTCTGCAGGGAAAGGGGCCTGGGCAACTTTTAGAACCTGCGCAGTAATATCGGAATAATGCGCTTCACCGCCAAGTGCTTCAAGTGCGTCGACAATGTTACCTACAGTTATTGGCATCGTATCTTTGCTTCCTGAAACGAACGCTAAATGATGTCGATAATTTTCAGCAAAGTCATCCAATTCTTATTGGTCAGGCAATCGAAATGCAGATTTCTGTAAAATAAGACTGCTCACTTTATATCTACGCCGAAGAAAGCACGCTCGAAACCGAGCGACGCGTAAACTTCGATTTCTAAATCCTCCCCATCGACTTGCGATGGGGAGGGGGACCGCCCGCAGGGTGGTGGAGGGGCCCCTCCGTCACGCCGCCGCTTCGCTCTGGCGCGCCACCTCCCCATCGCAAGTCGATGGAGAGGAGCCGTCCGCTCCAAAAACCACTTTCCCACACATCCCCATCCATTATCCCCATTCACCTAGCGTGATACAGGCGTTCCGCCATGCTTGAAGGGGCGGGGCAGCCCTGCTAGGGGCGGCTGCATGACCGAACTCTCGCTTATCCGTAATTTTTCCATAATCGCGCACATTGATCACGGGAAGTCGACCCTTGCGGATCGGCTGATCCAGCAAACGGGCGGCCTGACGGCGCGTGAGATGACGAGCCAAGTCCTTGATAATATGGACATTGAAAAAGAACGCGGCATCACGATCAAGGCGCAGACGGTGCGGCTGGATTATACCGCGAAGGACGGCATCACCTATCAATTGAACCTGATGGACACGCCGGGCCATGTCGACTTTGCCTATGAAGTCAGCCGCAGCCTCGCCGCGTGCGAAGGCGCGTTGCTTGTCGTCGACGCCGCGCAAGGTGTTGAGGCGCAGACGCTGGCCAACGTCTATCAATCGATTGAGCATGACCATGAAATCGTGCCCGTCATCAACAAGATCGATCTGCCCGCGGCAGAGGTGGACAAGGTGAAGGCCGAGATTGAGGAAATCATTGGCTTGCCCGCCGACAATGCGGTGCTGACTTCGGCGAAATCGGGCATCGGCATTGATGAGGTGTTGGAGGCCGTGGTCACGCGCATTCCGCCGCCCAAGGGCGACCGCAACGCGCCGTTGAAGGCGATGTTGGTCGATTCATGGTACGACCCCTATCTGGGCGTCGTCATCCTGATCCGCGTCATCGACGGCGTGATCAAAAAAGGTCAGGAAATCCAATTCATGGCGGCCGGCACAAAGCATTTGGTCGACCGCGTCGGCTGTATGCGACCAAAACTGGAAATCCTGTCCGAAATCGCGGCGGGCGAAGTCGGCATTATCACCGCGCAGATTAAAGAAGTCGCGCAGACCCGCGTGGGTGACACCATCACCGATGCAAAGCGCCCCGCCGCCGAACCGCTGCCCGGGTTTAAGGAAGTGCAGCCCGTGGTGTTCTGCGGCCTGTTCCCCACCGATGCTGCGGACTTTGAAAAATTGCGCGAAAGCATCAGCAAGCTGCGCCTGAACGACGCATCATTCAGTTTCGAAACCGAAAGCAGCGCGGCGTTGGGCTTTGGCTTTCGCTGCGGGTTCCTGGGGCTGTTGCACCTTGAGATCATTCAGGAGCGCCTGACGCGCGAATTTGACCTGGACCTTATCACCACCGCGCCGTCGGTTGTGTACAAGCTGGAGCTGAGCCGGTCGAAGACCGAAGATGCCCGCACTATGGAGCTGCACAACCCCGCCGACATGCCCGACATTAACCGCATCGCGGAAATTCAGGAGCCGTGGATTGAGGCGACGATTTACTGCCCCGACGAATATCTGGGCAGCATATTGAAACTGTGTCAGGACCGGCGCGGCATTCAAAAGCAACTGACCTATGTCGGTGGCCGTGCGCAGATCGTCTATGAACTGCCGCTCAACGAAGTGGTGTTCGATTTCTATGACCGGTTGAAGAGCATTTCGCGCGGCTATGCCTCGTTCGATTACCACCAGATCGGCCACCGCGAAGGCGACCTTGTGAAGATGAGCGTGCTGGTCAATGGCGACGCGGTCGACGCGCTGAGCATGATCGTCCACCGCGGCACCGCCGAAGCCCGCGGCCGCGGCATGTGCGAGCGTCTAAAAGACCTCATCCCGCGCCATTTGTTCAAAATCCCCATCCAAGCGGCCATCGGCGGCAAAGTGATCGCCCGCGAAACCATCGCCGCGATGCGCAAGGACGTAACCGCCAAATGCTATGGCGGCGACATCAGCCGCAAGAAAAAGCTGCTGGAAAAGCAGAAAAAGGGCAAGGCCAAGATGCGCGAGTACGGCAATGTCAGCATTCCGCAGGAGGCGTTTATTGCGGCCCTCAGGATGGGTGAGGAGTAAGCATTTGGCCGCTGCGCGATTGGGGCTCTTGCTTTTGGTCTTGACCAGCGCGGCGGGTTGCACCCCAATGACGAAGGAGGCAGCAATGGCACCAGTAGCACCCAAGCGCCTGATGGTGTGGGACGATCTGCTGTCGCGGCCAAAGCCAGCGCCCGATACGACGGTGCGTTATGGCGCGGATGCCTTGCAGCTGGTCGATGTGTGGAAGCCCGCAGGCGCTGGCCCGCATCCGGCGGTGGTGATGATCCACGGCGGGTGCTGGCAGACCGAAATTGCCGAGCGCGATATCATGAACTGGATCGCCGATGATCTGCGCAAACATGGTGTCGGCGTGTGGAACATCGAATATCGCGGGGTGGACCGGGGCGGCGGCTATCCCGGGACCTATCAGGATGTCGGCGCGGCGGCGGATATGTTTGCGGCCAAGCGCGCGGAGTATGGATTTAAGACGGACACGCCGGTGGTGACGATTGGCCATTCGGCAGGCGGGCATTTGTCGCTGTGGCTCGCGCGGCGGTCGGCGCTGGCCACGGGCGATGCCTTGCGCGGGGATGCACCTTTGCAGGTTGATCTTGCGATATCGCAGGGTGGCTTGCCCGATTTGCGCGCGCAAACGATGCTGCCCGACCATGGGTGCGGCAATAAAGCGGCGGCCAAGATGGCGGGCGATGCCTTTGCGCGGGTGTCTCCGCCCGAAATGCCCAAAGGGCGTGCGCGCGAGTTGCAGTTTAACAATGACCGCGACCGTATCGCGCCGCCATCATTCGGCGCGGCTTATGGCGCGAAGATGGTGACAACGCCCGATGAAGGCCATGCCGAGCTGATCGCGCCGGAGACCGTCTCCTGGGGCAAGCAGCGCGCGGTGATATTGAAAACCTTCGGCCTAAAGGCGGCAAAGCCATGACCTTGGAACAGGCGCAGGCGCTGGATGCCGCCGACCCGCTGGGTGGATACCGCGCGCAGTTCATGTGCCCCGATGGCGTGATTTACCTCGATGGCAATTCGCTGGGGCAATTGCCCCTGTCGACCGTGACGGCGGGGACGGAGCTTCTCAACCATGCGTGGGGCCAGCGGTTGATCCGCAGCTGGAACGAAGGCTGGATTGATGCGCCGCAGCGCGTTGGCGCAATGATCGCGCCGTTGATCGGTGCAGACGCGGATGAGGTGATCTCCGCAGATTCAACCTCGGTGAACCTGTACAAGCTGATCGTCGCGGCGCTCCGCCTCAACCCGTCGCGCAATGTGGTGGTGAGCGAGGCTGGGAATTTCCCGACGGACCTGCACATTGCCGAAGGCGCGGTGGCGGCGGTCGCGGGCGCAGAATTGCGCGTGGTCGAACGCGGCGCGCTGGCCGATGCGCTGGGCGATGACACGGCGTTGCTGCTGCTGACGCATGTGCATTACAAAACCGCCGAACGCTTCGACATGGCGGGCTGGACCAAGGCCGCGCACGATGCCGGCGCGCTCATCTGCTGGGACTTGAGCCATAGCGCGGGCGCGGTGGCGGTGGAGCTGAACGCGGCGGGCGCGGATATGGCGGTGGGTTGCGGCTATAAATATCTCAACGGCGGCCCCGGCGCGCCCGCGTTTCTGTATGTGGCGAGGCGTTGGCAAGAACAGATGCACAATCCGCTGTCCGGCTGGATGGGCCATGCCGCGCCGTTTGAATTTGCCGATGGCTATGAAGCGGCAGCGGGCATGACGCGCTGGTTGACGGGAACGCCGTCGGTGCTCGGGCTGAACGCGCTGGAAAACGGGCTGAAGCTGTGGGCGGATATTGATATCCGGCAGGTTGAGGCGAAATCAGCGGCGTTGTGGGACATCTTCCACGCCGCGGGCACCGCCGCGGGGCTGGAGTGCGTGACGCCAAGCACGCCAAGCCAGCGCGGCAGCCATATCGCGTTCCGCCACAGCCATGCCTATGAAATCGTCCAAGCACTCATTGCACAGGGTGTCATCGGCGACTTTCGCGATCCCGATATCTTGCGCTTCGGCCTGACGCCGTTGACGCTGAGCCATGCCGATATCTGGCGCGCCGGAGAGAATCTGCGCGCGATTGTGGAAAGCGGCGCATATCGCCAGCCGGAATTTGCGATACGCAATGCGGTGACTTGAGGCTCCGCCTTATTCGCGCATCGGCCACATCGCGCAGGCATGTGCGCTATAGCCTCGGCGAAGGCGGACGGCGTTTATCGCGGCGCGGCGGATGGGTGAGGCGTAAGGGGCGACGGTTCCGTTCGTCCCGCCCCTTCGTCATCCTGAACTCGTTTCCGGATCTTAATACCAGCACCCCTCCAAAAGTAAGATCCTGAACCAAGTTCAGGACGACGGTGTATCGCACGAAGACACGAAGCCACTAGGGATGCGCGGGGCCGATAGGGTGGGCACATCGAATCCGTGCGTCATCTGCGCAGCCCATTCTTCCAAATAGGCCGATTGGTATACGAGCGGCTCGTATACGAACCGTTCGTATAGACGCCGCGCTACCTATTGGGTGAAGAATACGTCCCGATAGTCCTGAGTCTTTCGAGCCGAAGGCGACCAATGACTTACGATCATTATCGACGGGAGGGGCGGCTATGTCCGACAAGTTCAATATTTCAGACTTCCTGTCCGATGACGGGCCCGAAAATCAATATCAGGAGCAGCTTAAGCGTATTCAAGCTGCTGAGAATCAAACCGAGTGTATTGAAGACGCAGTAAACGGTGCCTTAGGTAATCTTTCAGATGGGACGCAAAAGTCGTTTGTCATCTATGGGGAACCGCAGAGCGGTAAGACCGAAATGATGATTTGCCTCACCGCTAAGCTGCTAGACGAAGGCTATCGGTTCATCATTCATCTCCTGAATGATAGTGTTGATTTGCTCGGTCAGAATATGAGCCGCTTTCACAGCTCCGGCATTGCGCCATCCGCACAGAACTTTGCCGAAATCTTGGATCCTTCTGTGGACGTTAAGAATGGTAAGCACATCGTCTTTTGCAAGAAAAATGGGAGTGATCTGAGAAAATTAATTAACAAGATTGGCAAGATGAATAATGTCATCGTTATTGACGATGAGGCAGATTATGCAACGCCGAACTCGAAGGTAAATAAGGGCGATAAAACTCCTATTAATGATCTTATAGAGCAAATAATAGGAAATACGGGCCATTACATTGGGGTTACGGCTACTCCAGCTCGATTAAATCTTAACAATACTTTAAATAACGATTCTAATATCTGGGTAAAATTCCCTCCACATAGAATGTATACTGGGCAAGATGATTTCTTTCCAATGAATATTGAAGAAATTGGAGTTTCTGGTTTAAATTATCAATTGAAACTTATGAGTACGAGAAATGACGATGGAAGTGAAGAACGGTCTGCACTTTTTAGGTTCATGGTTAATGTTGCGCATTTGAATATGAGTTCAGAGCGCGAGCAAAATTACGCTTTTTTGGTACATACAAGCGGAAAAAAGATTGACCATCGTAAAAATTTGGATGTGTTTAGAAATATTTTCTCAGCTTTATCCGATAAATCAGGAAAAAAATTCGCAAAATATATAGAAGAAATATGGAATATTGCGGATAATAGATACAAAGATATAAGTGCAACGAATCTTACTAAATATATTATAAGTAATATAAGCCGAAATGCAATTATGGTATTAAATAGTGAGCCAGACTTCAAAAAAGTTGGTGGTAATGCTACAAATCCATCTTCATTATTTACTATTGTTATTGGCGGCAATATTGTTTCTCGTGGCGTAACATTTAACAATCTTCTCGGTATGTTTTTCACGAGAGATGTAAAAAATAAACTTCAACAAGATACATATATCCAAAGAGCGAGAATGTTTGGAAGTAGAGGTAAGTATCTTCGTCATTTTGAGCTGACAATACCAACGCCGCTATTTATGGATTGGCATAGATGCTTTGTTTATCATCGTCTGGCGTTTGACTCTATTGAAAGCGGCTTGGGTTCGCCGGTTTGGATTGCGGATAAGAAGATTGCGGCAGTATCTAGTGCCAGCATAGATCGATCAACGGTCGATTTGGACAAAGGAGAAATGAGCTTCCCAATTTTCGACTATGATCCTAGAATTAATGAGGTCGCAAACGATGTAAAGGAACCAGCGGAGATCGTTGACGCGCTGGCCGCTCTCATCGGAGCGGGATTCCCACAGTATTTGCAAACCTTCCTTCGTCACTCCATTGCGCGAAAAACAGTTGGACTGAAGTTATTTCCCAGCGGGAACGTCTTCCCGAAAATGTCGCCACTTGAGAAAGAGCGGATCGAGCGTCGACGAGGTTTCCTGACGATTAGAGACTCAGATCGTGTTGGAAATACTATCCATTTTCTGCGAGTATTTAGAAATGAAGCAGGCAAAGCTCGTCTTTTCTACAAGTTTGACGGTTCGGTCAGTTTCATTAAAAATCTGAAATGATTAGCGAATTTGAACGATATCATGGCGCTGCCATTCGCGACTTGGTGGTTGGATGCCAAAAGCCGCTTCGCATCGAGGCGAACGATGATGCTGGCCGGGTAAACACCTTCATAATCAACAGAAAAATTGGGATATATATTAAGCATAGTGCTAGCAGGTTGCCCCCTTGGCAGTTTACTTATGGCGATGAGAATATCGCCGAGGTCGAGCGCCTAAGAAAAAAATGTCGCAGCGTTTGGCTTGTTCATGTTTGTGGGCAAGATGGATTTGTAGCACTAACTCTTAATGAATTTAGAATGATCAATCCTGTAGATGCACAAACAACTCGGTTTGTGAGGGTGGATCGTGACAGAAATACGATGTATCGAGTTAATGGTACTGACGGTAAACTTGGCCGCTCCAAGCGGCGCGGGTTGAACGCTATCTATGAGGAACTGTAAGAAGAGTGTTGCCATCGATCCATCCTTTTCCTGCTCGGATGGCGCCTGATCTTGCGCTGAATTCATTGGCATCTTTGACATCCGGTACTGTCCTCGATCCAATGACGGGTTCAGGCACCGTCGCCCGTGTAGCAAAAAACCAAGGCCTCCATTCGATGGGCTTTGATCTCGATCCTCTCGCTGTTCTTATCAGCAAAGTCGGGACGACGAGCGTAGATGATGACGTTCTATGCGATTTCGAACAACGCTTTCTGAAGATTCTGAATGCGACGAGTGTTGACGAGCTAGCATTGCCTTGGATTGATGGCGATCAAGACGCCGAGCGGTTCGTAAACTTTTGGTTTGCCGAGCCACAGCGCGCGGATTTAAGACGGATCGCTTCCCTGCTGCATAGGAACATTGAAATCGATATGCCGGACGATGTAGCCGATGTGTTTCGGATTGCATTGAGCAGAATTATTGTGACGAAAAAGCAAGCGGCATCGCTTGCCCAAGATACTTCTCACAGCCGGCCTCATCGTGTGTCCCTTGCATCCGATTATGATGTCGTCGCAGGTTTTATGAAATCGCTTCGTGCGGTTAGGAAACGAGTTGCGCAAATTCCAAAACAGGGCGTTTCCACAATAAGGCGCGGCGATGCTAGAAATTTGTCTATGGTAGATGCGGAGAGCGTCGACGCTGTTGTAACATCGCCACCTTATCTGAATGCAATTGATTATATGCGCGGTCACCGTATGTCATTGATCTGGCTTGGTCATAGATACAGCGATTTGAGTAAAGCTAGGTCCAACAGTATTGGCGCAGAGAAGCGTCCTGACTTACCATTTGATAAAATAGCGTTTCAGTCGATCAAGAATTCGATGGGCGAACTCGACACTTTACCGAACCGCTACCATGGTATGATAGAACGCTACGTTGTTGATTTGCACAAGATGATTGGTGAGGTAGCGCGTGTAATGAAGCCACAGGCATTTGCCACCTTCGTCATGGGGAACTCCTGTCTGCAAGGCGTGTATATCCAAAATTCCGAGGCACTGGCAGAAGCTGCTAAAGCGGTTGGCTTGAATGAAACCACTCGGCACGAGCGCGATTTGCCAAGCGGAAGTCGATATCTGCCGACGCCTGAATCTGGAGCACTTAGCAAACGGATGCGCAAGGAAGTGGTACTGACGTTTGCCAAGGCTTAGCGCCTCTGCCCGCTAATAATCCGCTTCCACTCATACTCTCCGGCCCCGGCAGCAATGGGCTTTCCTCCCCGCTCACCCACGCCCAACTCTCCTCGGTCGCACAGGCCTCCCACAACCGCTGCGGTTGATCTCCGGTCGTCTTTGGCTTCGGCCATGTGCGCTTTGGCTTGGTCGCGGTTGTGGCGAAAATCCTGCTTCCGCCCCGAACGCACCGTTGCAATGTAGGATTATCGATGCGATTGCGGTCGTGACATCGGCAAACGCCCTATGCGCTAACAGGGCTTGCGACCTGCGCATCGCTTCCGTCTTAGGTCCTGACCCTAAATTGACAAAGTGGACAACTGCCCCCCGCATTTTGCGTGAATCTTGTCTATTTAAGGCTGTTTCCCGGTCACCCGGCGGCGTTGAAACGGCTCTTTGCCCCCATTGTCCACGCGCGCGCCGCACGGTAGCGGAGTTTTGTGCCTTGCATCCCTTCGTCCGCCGGAATGTGCGATACGGTATGCGGTGACATACGCATCCGCCTCTGCTAGGCGCGCGGCATCATGTTAAACTTAAACGGAATCACCGTGCGCCTTGGCGGCCGCACCATATTGGACCGCGCGACTGCGACGCTGCCGCCTTATTCGCGCGTTGGCCTTATCGGCCGCAATGGTGCGGGCAAATCCACGCTGATGAAGGTGATGATCGGCGAGCTGGAAGCCGACGAAGGCAGCATGGATATGCCCAAGAATACGCGCATCGGCTATATCGCGCAGGAAGCGCCATCGGGCACGGCAACGCCGTTCGAAACCGTGCTGGCGGGTGATGTCGAGCGTGCGGCTTTGATGGAAGAGGCGGAGCATTGCGCGGACCCCGACCGGCTGGGCGAACTGCACGAACGGTTGATCGCGATTGATGCCTACACCGCGCCAGCACGGGCCGCGCGCATTCTCGTCGGGCTTGGTTTCGATGAAGAAATGCAAGGCCGGCCGCTCGATAGCTATTCCGGTGGCTGGAAAATGCGCGTTGCCTTGGCCGCGCTTTTGTTTTCCGAACCCGATTTGTTGCTGCTCGACGAACCGTCAAACCACTTGGACCTTGAAGCGACATTGTGGCTGGAAAACTTCCTCAAATCCTATCCGTCGATGATGGTGGTGATCAGCCACGAACGCGATTTGTTGAACAATGTCGTCGACAATATCCTGCATCTCGAAGGCGGGTCCACCACGCTCTATTCCGGCGGCTATGACTCGTTCGAGCGTCAGCGTGCCGAACGTGCGGCGCAGCTGGCGGCGGCCAAGGCTTCGCAGGACGCACAGCGCGCAAAGCTGCAGGATTATGTCGCGCGCAACTCGGCGCGTGCCTCCACCGCGAAGCAGGCGCAGTCCAGAGCCAAGGCGTTGGCACGCATGCAACCCATTGCCGCGATGGCCGAAGATCCGACGTTAAGCTTTGACTTTCCAAGTCCCGATGAATTGAAACCGCCATTGGTCACGCTTGATCTGGCGAGTGTTGGCTATACCGCGGGCAAACCGATACTTCAGCGGTTGAACCTGCGCATCGACCCCGATGACCGGATCGCGTTGTTGGGGCGCAACGGCAATGGTAAGACCACGCTCGCGCGATTGCTTGCGGCGCAATTGACGCCGATGGACGGGGCGATGAGCGCGTCGGGCAAAATGCGCGTTGGCTATTTCACGCAATATCAGGTCGAAGAACTTGACGGTGACGATACCCCGCTGGAGCATATGACCCAGCAGATGAAGGGTGCGACCCCCGGCGCGGTGCGCGCGCAATTGGGCCGCTTCGGCTTTTCAGGGGCAAAGGCAACGACGAAGGTCGGCAAGCTGTCGGGTGGTGAACGCGCGCGGTTGGCGCTGGCGCTGATTACCCGCGATGCGCCGCATATGCTGATCCTTGACGAACCGACGAACCATTTGGACGTCGATGCGCGTGAAGCCTTGGTGCAGGCGCTGAATGAATATGAAGGCACTGTGGTGCTGGTCAGCCATGACCGCCATATGTTGGAGCTAACGGCCGACCGGCTGGTGCTCGTCGATGGTGGGACCGCAACCGAATTTTCGGGCACGATTGAGGATTATACCGACTTCATCCTGGGCAAGGGGCCCGCGAAAGAGAAGCTATCCAAGGCCGATCGCAAGGAAGACAAAAAAGCGCAAGCCGCCGCCCGTGAGGCGCAAAGCAAGCTTAAGCGCGAAGTCAGCGATGCAGAGGCAGACCTTGCAAAGCTTGAGGTTGTGTTGAGCGCGATTGATCGGGCGATGTTTGATCCGGCGTCCGCTGCGAATGAATATAAGAACCTGACGATGGGCGAACTGTCGCAACGACGGGGAAAGATTGTCGCCGCGCAAGAGGCCGCTGAAGCCCGCTGGGTCGCGGCAAGCGAGGCGTTGGAGAAGGCTTAGGCCGAGATCGCAGCCAAAGCCGCGGTGAAACGCGCTTCGCCTTCGCCTTGAACCAGCGTGTAGCGGACGCCGCGTCCATCGAGTTCAGCGCGGCATAGGTCGAAAAAGCGTTTGCGCTCGGCCGATTGCGCATAGACGCGCAAGCCGTCGTCGACGAAGGGCAGGTCGATATCGAGCAGCAGATAATGGTCGGCAAAACCAGCAAAGGCGCCGAAATATCCGTCTGCTGTGCCAAACATCATGTGCGCCCACACCGACGTTATCAGCGGGTCTGTGTCGAACAAAACATAACCAGCGCCCAGTTCAGCTGCACGCGCGGCCGCGGCGCGGTTCATGGCGTCTTGCGTCTGCGCAATGTGGACAAGCTGCGCCATGCCGATGTCGGTGCCATGTGCCTCGCAATAAGCGCGGCCATATTCGGGCACGACTTCGCACCCCAAATGCGCGGCAAGCCGCGTGCCCAATGTCGATTTGCCCGTGCTTTCGGGGCCGTGCAGGCAAATCCGTTTCATGCGCGTTCTGCCTTGCGCCATTCGACAAGGCCGGCAACCGCGAGCACCAGAAACACCCCGTAAAGCCCGGCGGTCAGATGCAGGTCTTTCACGATATACAGCGGAATGGAGATGATATTGACGACGATCCAATAATGCCAGTTTTCGACAAAGCGCCGGGTCATCAAAATCTGCCCCGCAATCGACAACATCGCGATTGATGCATCCCAATAGGGATAGCTGGCATCGGTTTCGGCATGCATCACCGCGCCCCATGCCCAAATGGCCAGGATCGAACCTGCAATCCACAACGCATAGCCCGTTGCCGGAAGCCTGCGGACGGAAATCACGCCGCGATCGTCCTTATTCCGGTTCCAGCTCCACCAGCCATAGAGATTGATGGCCGCGAAAAAGATCTGCAGCCCGGCGTCGCTGTACAGTTTGGCGTCGCGAAAGATGACGAAATATAAAGCGACCATGACAATCGCCACGGGAAAGTTCCAAACCGATCGCCGGATAATCAGGACGATGTTGGCAATGCCGAGCAAAACGGCGACGATTTCAATCATGCTCATTTTGGGTGCTGTAGCGCCGTAACGGAGGGACGCAAGTGCGGAGGATTATCGCGGCTGCGTAAAATGAAATTCGCCGAAAACCGAACCTTGTCCGTGGGTTGCACCCGCCGCATGAAACATTTCGGCGTCTTCGATGGATTGGCAGCCGTCAATGATGATCCGTGGGATGCCCATTGCCGCGACCAGATTGACCAGTTTCTGGGCTGGCTGTGGTGCAATGACATTGGCTTTAAGCATGCTGATCAGGCGGGGATCAATGCGCACGACATCAACATGGTACACCAATGGCCATAATGCAGGCACGGCGGCATAGCCAAAGCCGTCAATACCAACGCTGCACCCGACACGCCGCCAATTCTGCATGGCATTGCCGATGCTTTGGTGCGCGGCATCTTCTTGCACGGTCGCCAGCAAGACGGTGATGTGCGTGCCGCGGGACAATAATGACCGGAGCGTGCGTGCGAGCGCGTGCGAAAGGTCAATTTCGACGAACAGTTCTACCGGAACCGAAAGGAGGATTTCGGGCAGAGCGACCGTTTGTACGGCATCCAAAATCTTGGCCATATCAAATGGCGAAAGCTGCATATTGCTATGCGCGAAACCATAATGGTCGCACGACATATATTCAAATGCCGTAACCTGATGGTCGCCAAGATCAACGACGGGACGAGAGGCTACGACCGATGCAACGCGGGAAGCTTCTTCGTCCTCGCTGAGCAAGGACAGTTGTTCCGGCTGATTGGCCATTGCTAAACCGGAGCCGTTGTCCGGCTATGCAGACAGCGCGATGGGTTCGTGCGCTGCGTTCATGGCGTGCACATCCGCCTGTAAGGTATATCCAAAGCCATATAACGCATTCAGGCTGATGCCGCATGCGGGGTCAAGTTTCAGGTTCTTGCGTAACCGGGCCACGTGCGTGTCAATCGTCCGCGATTGGTAATCGACAACTTTACCCCATAATGTTGCTGCCAAATATTGCCGCGAAAGTAAGCGGTTCGGATTTGTGAAAAACAGCATCGCCATTTCAAATTCGCGCTTGGGAAGCACCATCACCTCGTCGCGAAGATAGACCGTGGATGTCGATGGGCGCAGCAAATAGGGACCAAGGATGACATTTTCCGCAACATTCTTCACTTCGCCCTTGCAGCGACGCAACAGCGATTTGATCCGGAGTGCAAGGATGTCGGCGTCGACAGGCTTGGAGACATAATCGTCAGCGCCGGCCTCTAACCCGCGCACAACGTCTATATTTTCCGATCGTGCGGTCAGCATGATGGCAGGCATGTCGGGGTGAAATTTCCGAACATACTCCAGCACTTCTATCCCCGACAAATCAGGGATCGACCAATCAACGATGAGAAGATCGCATTCCGATTGACGCAATGCCGCCAAAAACTTCTGCGATGATTCATAAACGGCAACGGCATAGCCGGCCGCGCCCAGAAACTCTTCCAGTTCAGCGGCAAAGGCTCTGTCATCTTCGACGACAGCGATTTGAAAACTCTTCACTGTGATGTCCTTCACATTGGACTGGTTCACTTGCATCTTTTTAATACAGCAAATGTAACTTTTGTAACATTTAAATTGTGAACTAATGCGAAATTATTTTAGTGATGGAACAATTTTCGACAGGGCGCGTTCGCGTGCCGCCAAAAATTTGACGGAAAATTCAACCGGCCTATTGTTTAAAAAACTGTATTCATTCGACTTTTTTGCCGAAGGAGCATGAGGCGTCCGATTTGTATTTTTAGGACGTCTTTTCCGCTTTGGGGTGGATTTGGCGATGATGACGGACCACCGCGCGCGCAACATTCTGCATGAGGCCGTTTGTGACCTCTTTTCCTGCGCGTGTTTCAGCAATCATGACGGCGACCTGATACCGACAACCATCCGGCGCTTTCATCACCCCGACATCGTTAATCGCGGTCGAAATCGAACCCAATACTTGCCCCGTCCCCGTTTTGTGGGCGAGGCTCCAGCCCGGCGCGAGCCCTGAACGAAGGCGTGATCTTCCGGTATAGGTCCCCGCCATCAATTTCAAAAGCTTTGCCCCCGGATCATTGGGGGCGCGTTCGCCAAAGCGCTTTAGCACAAGCGCGATGGTGCCCGGGGCAGCGCCATCCAAGGGCGAGGCCAGATATTTGTCGAGCGCTGCGCGCCGTTTTTCCATAGGAATGCGCGAACGCTGTTCCTTAAAGGCATTGCCTTTGCGATATTCAGGTTGCCAGTTCAGCCCCGCGATGGCGCTTTGCAAAAGCACTTCGCCGGGTCCGAAGCGGATCGATTGCACCTTGCGCCGGTCAAGCATCTGGTTGATCGCCTGCGGGCCGCCGGCCACGCGTATCAGGACGCTGTTTGCAAGATTGTCGCTGGCGTTGACGGCGTGGGCAAGCAATTCGCGCACGGACATTTCAAAGGAATCTTGGCTGCTGAGATATTGTTTGATCGGCTGGCTGAACACCACAATATCATCGCGACTGACGCGTATTTTCTTGTCGAGCGACAGCTTGCCCGCCGCTTCTTGTTCCAAAATTGTCAGCGCGACCCACATTTTGGAGACGCTTTGCTGGGGGAAACGTTCGGTGTGCCGCCGACCGATAATGTCATCCGAAAATGGCGTGTAAATGGCGATGCCCGCACGGCCGGGGAATTTCTTCCAAAGTGTGTCGATGTCATTGCGCAGCGTTTCGTCCGCAGCGGACTGAGCGTTGGTCTGGGCGTTGGTCGGTTTGTCCTCGAGGCTGGGGATCGTGAATGTCGACGCGCTTGGCTTTGCGACATTTGGCTTTTCCTGCTCGGTTTTGGTGGCCTTTGGTTTGGCTGGGGCCGTTTTCGCCGCGCTTGGCTTTTCTGCTTTTGGCTTTCCCGCAGTTTGTTTTTCTGCGCTTTGCTTTTCTGCTTTTGGCTTTCCCGCAGTTTGTTTTTCCGCGCTTGGTTCATACGCGTTGGCGGTCACCGTGATGCCCGTGATCGCGGCCGCAAGGCACAGGCCACCGATCAGGCTGCGTGTTTCAGGAAAACGGAAAGGTCGCTTAGTGGACATGATATATGTCATTCGGTCATTTCGCAGCTGCGCCTTGAGGACTGGACGTCGGGGCAGGGGCAGGGACGCTTGCTGGTGCACGCGCTTGCACGTCGTTCGATGCAGGGATGAAGCCGCCAAGATCGAGCAGGCTGCTGCCCGTGGTCGTGTGTAGACCGACAAGAAGGATGATCTGCAAAGCCACGACGATAATGAGAACGAATTTGGCGAGCCGAAGCGTTCGGCCGAACGCGAGGCTGCGCATTTCGATCTCGCGCCGCATCAGATCGGTTGCCATCCGGATTTCGGACACCGACGATGCATGATTGTGCTGCAGCTCGACCAGCTCTTCTTTCAGCGCCTTCACCGATGCGATGAGTTCGGCATGATGATGGCGCGCGTCGGCTTGAATTTCGTCGATATGGTCGCGGACCATCGCCTCAGCGCCAGCGGGCTTAACCCCCGCAGCCTTCAGCAATTTGCCCAAGCCTTCCAGTTTTTTCATGTCTGTGGTCATCGCAGGAAAATCAGTGCGCCTGATTGGCCAATGACACTGCCCATTGGTGTCGAAAGGCGGCCTGTTGATCGTTCAGCAAAGCAAACTCGGGCATTCATACTGGTGCTCCTTAAGGGGCGCATTAAGATGCGCGGCGGCCGTCCTCCAGTTTAGAAGCGCTTGTTTTCAATTGTTAACAATGCGCGCGCTGTTGGGGCGAAAGCGCTATAGAAGATTTTTGCGCCATTTTCCATCGGGTTGATGCGCGATTGACGCAGGCCGCCGGGCATGTAATTCTTCGTCTTGGGAAGAGGAGATGCAGATGGCGACAAAAGCAGGCAGCGGAGCTCGAAAAAAGACCGGAACAAAGCGTGCTAAAAAGAAAGGCGCACCATTTTCCGGCGTTGCAGGCGCGTTTGACGCCGCCAATGATGCCACGATGGCTCTTGGCCCGTTAGCAGGGTTAGCGCGGGAGGATTTCATCGGCGCCATTGGCCTGATGCTCCGCCAGACCGCCGCCAACCCCGACAAGGCGTGGAAGGCAACCAGCAGCTTTTCCGAAGATGTCGTCAAAATCATGACCGGAAAGTCGGACCTCGCGCCGGATCCCAAGGACAAGCGCTTCATGGACCCGGCGTGGACGTTTAACCCGTTCTTTAAGGCGGGCGCGCAATATTATCTCGCGGTGCAAAAGGGCGTTAAAAGCTATATTGAGGATTTGGAACTCGACGCACTTGAACGCGACCGTGCCAATTTCATCTCGCAGATCATCATTGATGCGATGTCACCGACCAACACGCTGATCGGCAATCCGACCGCGCAAAAACGGTTGGTGGACTCCGGCGGGCTCAGCCTCGTGAAGGGCCTGAAAAACGCCTATAACGACATGGTTCACAACGACATGATGGTAAGCCAGGTGAACAAAAAGCCGTTCAAGCTGGGTGAGAATGTCGCAACCGCAAAGGGGGCAGTGGTCTATCGCGACGAACGTTTCGAACTCGTCCAATATGCGCCCACCACCGACAAGGTATTTGCCACGCCGCAGCTGACCATACCGCCACAGATCAACAAAATGTATATCAACGATCTGTCCCCCGAAAAATCGATCATCAAATGGCAGACCGACCACGGCATTCAGCCATTCATGATCTCATGGCGCAACCCGACCGACGACATGGGCGTGTGGGGCATGGCCGAATATATCGAAAGCTGCATCAAGGCGCTGGATGTCGTGTGCGAAATTACCGGCAGCGACAAGGTCAATATTTCAGGTGGCTGTTCCGGTGGACAGACTATGTCCGTCCTGCTGTCCAAGCTGGCGTCGATGGGGGACACCCGCGCCAACGCCATTACCATGATGGTGTGCGTGCTTGAACCCAAGCCCGGCGACACCGAGGCGTCGAGCCTTGTGTCGCACAATGGCATCGCGCTGGCACGGCAACGCGCGGCGAAGAAAGGCGTGATTGAGGGCAGCAGCCTTGCGCGCGGCTTTGCATGGTTGCGGCCAAATGACCTCATCTGGAACTATGTCATCAACAATTATCTGCTGGGCGATGATCCGCCAGCGTTCGACATATTGTTCTGGAATGCCGACGCGACCAACCTGTCATCGGCACTGATGGGTGATTTCTTGGAGCTGTTTGAGGCAAATGCCTACGCCGCGCCGGGCACGTTCGAGATTGCGGGCCATACGCTTGACCTGACCAAGGTGACGGGCGACCTGTTCGTTCTGGGCGGGACGACGGACCACATCACGCCATGGCGCGCATGTTATCGTTCAACGCAATTGTTCGGCAGCAAAAATGTCGAATTCATCCTGAGCCAGGCTGGCCATATGCAGGCGATCCTGAACCCGCCGGGTAACCCCAAGGCGAAATATTGGAAACATTCAAACGGCAAGACGCCCGCCGATGTCACCGAATGGATGAAAGGCAGCGAAGAAGTGGCCGGCAGCTGGTGGCCACATTGGATGGAATGGCTCCACGCGCGGTCCGGCACAGAAGTCGCTGCCCCCGCAACGCTCGGCAGCAAAAAGCATCCAGCAATGGAAGCGGCACCGGGACTGTATGTTTTGGAGTGAGGTGGCGTCGCCGCGGTCGCCACGTCGTCACGATGCCGAAACGGCTCTTTCTTCCTTGCACAGCCGAGTCCATGCGCTAAACTCGCCGCAACGCCAGCGATAAACGCGGCAGGGGAACCCATATGACCAAAAACCGCGCCCCTAAATTTAGCATGGAGACCGTTGACGGGCGCACTTTGCGGGTTGCGGTTTGGCGGGCGTCGAAGGCGACGAAGAAGCTGCCGATATTGTTCTTCAACGGCATTGGCGCGAATATTGAGGCTATGGCGCCGATGGCGGAGTTGCTCGATGACCGCGACTTCATCACCTTTGATATGCCCGGCATTGGCGGTTCGCCCGACCCGGTGGTGCCCTATAACGCGCTATTGATGTCGCGCATTGCGGCGTTGTTGCTTGACCGGTTTGAAATGCCTGTGGTCGATGTGATGGGCGTCAGCTGGGGTGGGGCGATGGCGCAGCAATTTGCGCTGCAGAATGGCGCGCGCACGAACAAGCTTATCCTTGTTGCGACCAGCGCTGGCATGTTGATGGTGCCGGGCAATCCCGCTGCGCTGGTCAAAATGGCTGACCCGCGGCGTTATATAGACCCCGATTTCATGGCGAAGCATTTCAAGACGCTGTACGGCGGTGTGGTGGGCAATAAGTCGGAACATATCGGCCGGATTACACCGCCGTCCAAGACGGGATATTTCTACCAGCTGATGGCGATGATGGGATGGACCAGCGCGCCATTCCTGCCATTTCTGAAAACGGAAACGCTCATCATGATGGGTGATGATGACCAGATCGTTCCGCTCGCCAATGGCAAATTTTTGAATTTCCTCATTCCGAATAGCGAACTTTTCGTGGTCGAAAATGGCGGGCATTTGTTCCTGCTCAGCCATGTGGAAGAAAGCATAGAGGCGATCCGCGGATTCCTTGACCGCGGCGCACACAAGGCGCGCAAAGCCGCCTGATCTTCTGTGTGAAGGTCGCCCTTTCTTTTTGGCGCTGACCCGTTAGCCTGCCGAATCAGGCAATGACGGGGAGTAGGGCATGCGGCATATCGCAATCATCGGTTCCGGTCCGGCGGGATATTACACAGCAGAAGCCGCGCAAAAGAAATTTGGCGACGATGTGCGGGTGGATATAATTGACCGCTTGCCCGTTCCCTTTGGCCTCATCCGTTTTGGTGTCGCCCCCGATCATCAGTCGATCAAGGCGGTGGCGGGGCGTTATGAAAAAGTCGCTTTGTCCGACAATGTCCGGTTTGTCGGCAATGTGACCGTCGGCAAAGACGTCAGCATCGACGAACTTCAGACATTATATGATGCGGTCATTCTCGCCACCGGCGCGCCAAATGATCGTCCGTTGGATATCGCTGGCGCAGATCTGCCCGGCGTTTTTGGCAGCGCCGCCTTTGTCGGCTGGTATAATGGCCACCCTGATTATGCGGACCTTCAACCGCCATTGGATGGCCGGCATGTCGTCATTATCGGCAACGGTAACGTGGCGCTGGATGTCGCGCGCATATTGTCCAAAACGCGCGCCGAATTTGACGGCTCCGACATTGTCAGCCACGCGCTCGATGTGCTGGAGCATTCCGCTGTTGAGGACATCACCATCTTGGGTCGGCGTGGCCCGCACCAGATTGCGATGACGCCAAAGGAATTGGGCGAGCTCGCGCATTTGCAGCGGGCAACCCCGCGCGTCGACAAGGACGATCTGCCAGACATCGGCGAGGATGCGCTGTTGGAACCGGGCATTCGCAAGTCCGTTACACATCTGCGCGAATTCGCCGCCATTCCAGAGGCGTTTCATGCGGATAAGCCGATCAGCATCAATTTCGACTTTTTTGCTGCGCCCATTGCGATTGAGGGCGATGGCAAAGTGCAGCACATCCGCGTGGAGCGCATGCGGCTGGATGACCAGTATCGCAGTGTTGGCACGGGTGAGATCTACACCATCGATTGTTCCATGGTCATCAGCTGCATTGGCTATCAAACACCGCCTATTGACGGCGTGCCTTATGAACATGGCCGCGGCCGCTTTGCCAATCTGGACGGCAGGATATTGCCGGGTCTCTATTGCGTCGGCTGGGCCCGGCGTGGTCCATCCGGCACCATCGGAACCAACCGGCCCGATGGATACAATATCATCGATAGCATGGCGGAGGATATGCCCATAAGCGCCGACAAAGATGGTCGTGCCGGTCTGGATGCGCTGCTGGCATTACGCAAGGTCGACATTGTCACATTCAGCGACTGGAAGAAAATTGAAGAGGCAGAGATTGCCCGCGCGCGCGATGGCGCCCCGCGTGAAAAGTTCGTCCGTATCGAAGACATGATTGCCGCCAGCCATTAATTTCGCGGCGCTGCCGCTTATGTCATCATATGTACATTGATGCTGCGCTACAGCCACATCCTGTTGGAAAGTTTATAAAGGACGCAGCATGTTCAAAACCATTGGCATCATTACCGGCGTGGACGCCGAAGCCGCTGCGTTGTTCCCCGGCCAAAGCGCCAATAGCGAGCCGTTGCACGGTTTTATGGTCCGTCAGGTCCAATCCGGTGGCCGCAATATCGCCATTACCTGCAGCGGCATTGGCAAGGTAAATGCGGCGATGGCGGCGATGATGCTGGTCGAACATTATCATGCAGATTTGCTGTTGGTGGTCGGCACCGCGGGTAAATTGAGCGACCATGACGGCCACTGTTTCCAGATCACGCAAGCGGTGCAGGGCGATTATGGCGCCTCGCGTGCCGACGGGTTTGTGCATTATCGGGCAGGGGCATGGCCGATTGGGGAGGCGCACGCCGAACCCTATCACGCCGCGATCATGCCAGAGACGGGGCTACCAAAAGTGCGTATCATCACAAATGACTGCTTCATGGAAAACGACGACCATGGCCGCCGCCTGCACCGCGTCCTTGGCGGCGACATCATCGACATGGAAACCGCAGCCGTTGCCCAAGCGGCCGCCCGCATGGACGTGCCATGGGCGGCGATTAAGGCAACGAGCGACAATGCCAATGGCGACAGCTCAGGCGATTTTCAGGCCAATTTGAAACGCGCCGCCCGCTTGGCCGCCGAGGCAACCGAACGGATGATATCGGCGCTGTAATTGGCTTAAATCAGCAAGCCAACGGCATGAATGACGATGCCTGCCATGCCGCCTACTAATGTTCCGTTAATGCGGATGAACTGGAGGTCACTGCCCACGGCATTTTCTACGCGGTCGGTGATGGTTGATGCGTCCCAGCGGGCCACAGTATCGGAAACGAGCGTCACGATATTGTCGCCGTAATTTTCGGTGGTGCCGACAATCGCCCGGCGCGCGAAGCGGTTGATTTGCAGTTTTAGGCGTGAATCTTCCTGAAGCCTGCCGCCAAGCTTTATCAGGGCGTCGCCAAAGCTGCCCGCGAGCGCGGCGTCGGGGTTGCGTGCGGCCTTTAACAAGCCATCGCGGCCTTGGTCCCACAGGCTGTTGATCCATTTGCCCATCGCCGGATTTTCGAGCAACTGCCCCTTCCAATGGGCGACTTTTGCCTGCAATTCCTTGTCATGGCGTAGGTCGTGCGCAAGGCTGGCGAGGCCCTCTTCGCCCTTTTCCCGCAAAGGATGGTCGGGGTCTTCCGCCATTTCGTGCAGCAGCTTATTGAGGCCATTGACGATGGCGTTGGCCAATTTGTCATCAAGGCCGGTCCAGCGCATGATCGTGTTGGCGCGTTCCTCCACCATTTGGCGAATGAGATGCTCATTGGCCTCCAGCGTGGCCGAGGCCCATTTGATGATACCGTCGAGCACAGGAATATGCCGGCGCTCGCGGATCATCGCAGTCAACAATTGGCCGAGCAGCGGGGCAATATCGAGCTTGTCGAGCTGTTTGCGGATTTCGCCTTTGGCTACACCGCCGAGCCGTTCATCATCCAACGCGGCGATGATATCCCCCAACAGGCGCGAGGCACCCATGCGCATGCGGCCTTCGCCGCCGGCTGGCGCACTCAAAAATTTGCCCATTGCACCCGCGACATCCATGCGCTGCACGCGGCGCGCGACAACCTTGGTCGTCAGAAAGTTGGTGCGCAGAAAGCTCGCAAGTGTCCGGCCAAGCCGTTCCTTATTATTCGGAATGATGGCGGTGTGCGGAATAGGGATGCCAAGCGGGTGGCGGAACAGGGCGGTGACGGCAAACCAGTCGGCCAGACCACCGACCATGCCAGCCTCTGCAAAGGCGCGCAGAAAGCCCCAATGGCCGTCATAGCGGGTTTCCATATATTTGCCGAAGACGAACAAAGCGGCCATCGCCAGCAGCAAGGCCGTGGCGATAATCCGCATTTGACGCAGTTCAGCGTCGCGTTCGGCGTAACGGATTTTCTCCGACTGTCCCAGTTTATCGGCAGATTTCACATCACTGCCTTAGCCAAGGCCTGCCAAGCTGCCAAGTAAAGCGTCACTCCGCAGGCTGAAGTCCGCCGAGGTCGTCCTTGCCCGCTGTTTTGCCAGTTGCCTTTGCAGGCGTGGCAGCGGGCGGAGCGACATCTTCGCCATGCTTGTCGGGATCATAGGTCAGCAACCGTGTGCGCAACCATGGACCAATGCGTTTTTCAAAGCCATCGGCAAGGCTGAAGCCCGCAGGAACGATCAGCAAGGTAAGCAAGGTCGAAACGATCAGGCCGCCGATCACGACGGTGCCCATTGGCGAGCGCCACTGGCCGTCGCCGCCAAGCGAGAGCGCGGTTGGCACCATGCCAGCGGTCATCGCGACCGTGGTCATAACGATTGGCTGGGCACGTTTATGGCCGGCCTCCATGATCGCTTGGAACTTGGGAACGCCGCGCGCCATTTCCTCAATCGCAAAGTCGATCAGCAGAATGGAGTTTTTCGCAACGATCCCAAAGAGCATCAATATGCCGATGAACACAGGCATGGAGATTGGCTGTCCAACAAGGCCAAGGGCGATCAAACCACCCAATGGAGCCAAGAGCAGCGAGCCCATATTGACCAAAGGCGACATGAAGCGATGGTACAAAAGCACCAGCACCGCGAACACCAGCAATGTTCCGGAAATCAGCGCCACGAGGAAGTCGCGCTGCATTTCCTGTTCCCATTCCTGGCTGCCAAAGGGCGCACGCGACACGCCGGTGGGCAGGTTTTTCATGATGGGAAGGTTGTTTATCTTTGCGTCCGCATCCGATGACACAATGCCAGGGGCGAAATCCGCGCCGATGAAGATACGGAAATTCTGGTTCCGGCGTTGGACCGAGGTGGGGCCAGCACCGAAACTGATGTCGGCCACGCGCGACAGTGGCACCGAGCCGCCGCCTGCCAATGGCACCGGCAAGTTGCGGATGACATCCAAGTCCTGACGCGATTCCTTGGCAAGCATCACGCGGATCGGGATTTGACGGTCAGACAGCGAAAATTTTGCGCTATTCTGGTCAATGTCACCCAACGTCGCAACGCGGATTGTCTGGCTGAGTGCTACCGTCGATACGCCAAGTTGCGATGCAAGGTCATTACGCGGCGTAATGATCAATTCTGGACGCTGCAAATCAGCGGAAATACGCGGCGCGCGCAATTCGGGCAGCGTCTTCATCTGTTCCACAAGCGTTGCCGCTGTCCGGTCAAGCATTTTGGGGTCTGATCCGGACAACATGACCGAAACGTCGCGACCTGAACCGCCGCCACCGCCGCCCGGGCCGTTCGCCTGAAACGTAACGCGTGCGTCGGCGATTTTTGTGAGCGATGGTGTCAGATCTTCTTCAAACTGTTGGCTGGACCGTACACGGTCTTCATGCAAGGTGATGAAAATGCTGGCGCTGCCTTCGCGCACGCTTTGAAGGGCGGTTTTTACCTCAGGCTGCTTTTCGATAATCGCAGCAGCCTCATTGGCAATTTCGCGGGTCCGCTCAAGCGTCGTGCCCGGAACCATTTCAATACGCACGCGGCTGAAATCGGTATTGCCATCGGGGAAGAACTGCTTTGGCAGGACGATTAACAACGCGATGGTCAGGCCCAAAGCGGCTGCGCCAATACCCATCATCCAGCGGCGATGGCCAAGCGACCAGCGCAGGATTTTCATGTACCGGTCGATCCAGCTCGCCTCGCCATGTTCGGCCATGCCGGCGGATTTGAGGAAATAGGCTGCGATCATCGGCGTAATCATGCGCGCGACGGCAAGGCTCATGAGAACCGAAGCCACAACGGTCAGTCCGAAGTTTTTGAAGAATTGCCCCGCGACGCCGGGCATTAAACCAACGGGCAGGAACACCGCGACAATCGAGAATGTGGTGGCAACCACCGCAAGGCCGATTTCGTCGGCCGCATCAATTGATGCCTGATAGGCGGATTTGCCCATCCGCATATGCCGGACGATGTTTTCGATTTCCACGATAGCATCATCGACCAGAACCCCGGCGACGAGGCCGAGCGCGAGCAGTGACATGGTGTTGAGCGTAAAGCCCAATAGGTCAAGGAACCAGAAAGTCGGAATAGCGGACAGTGGAATGGCAATCGCGGAAATGATCGTCGCACGCCAATCGCGCAGGAACAGGAACACAACGACGATGGCGAGCAAGGCGCCTTCAATCATCGCGGCCATTGAGCTTTTATATTGCCCCTTGGTATAATCGACGCTGTTGAACAGCGTGATGAAATTTACACCGGGATTTTCTTTTTCGATCTCGGCGATTTTGACCATCGCGTTGTCAAAAACGGTGACATCAGAAGCGCCCTTGGCACGTGACATGCCAAAGGTGACGACCTGTTTGCCGCCGGCAAATGCCATGGACCTCTGTTCGCTGAAGCCGTCAGTGACCTCGGCAACATCGGAGAGCTTAATCGAACGGCCACCGCCAAGGCTGATTTGCGTTTGGCTTAAGGCGAACGCATCGGTTGCGTTGCCAAGGACGCGCACCGACTGGCGCGATCCCGCGATTTGCGATTGTCCGCCCGACGCGTTGACGTTTTGTTGACGTAGGACGCTGTTGATCTGGCTTGCGGTCACGCCAAGAGACTGCATTTTGGCGGGGTCAAGAACGATACGAATTTCACGGTTTACGCCGCCATTGCGGTTAACTGACGCCATGCCTTCGACAGACAGCAATCGCCGTGCGACGGTATCATCGACAAACCAGCTGAGTTGCTCAAGCGTCATATCACTGGCTTCGACCGCGAAGTAGGCGATCGGGTCACTGGACGTTGCGACCTTGAAAATCTGCGGTTCCAAAATGCCGTCGGGCAAATCGCTGCGGATTTGGTCGACCGCGTTTTTGACTTCGCTGACCGCAGCATTGATGTCGTCGCCAATTTCGAACTCGGCGCTGACCGTCGTGTTGCCTTCGTTTGAGGTGGCATCGATGTTGCGCACACCCTGAACACTACGGATCGCGGATTCGACCTTTTGGGTGATCTGCGTCGTGATTTCGGTAGGCGCTGCGCCCGGTTGGGAAATCGACACAACGACAACGGGGAATTCGATGTCAGGATCGTTCTGCACGTCCATATTCATGAACGACATGACGCCCGCAATGGTGAGCGCGACGAACAAAACGATCGGAACCACGGGGTTCCGGATGGACCATGCGGAAATGTTATTTAAATTCATGATTTATATCCCGACAGGCCCAAAACTTACTGCTTTTTCAAGAGTTTGGGATTGATCGTTTCACCTGGATTGAGGAAGCCACCAGCGTACAAAACGACGCGTTCGGTGCCATCAAGACCCTGTTCGATAATCAAACCATTTGCAGTGACGGAACCGACCTTCACGGGACGTTGCTTCACCTTGTTATCCTTGCCAACAATATAGACAAAGCTGCCTTCACGGCCTGTTTGCACCGCGGATTCTGGCAGAACCGGTGCCGTCATCGCGCCTGCCTTAATCTCGACCGACGCAAATCCGCCCGGACGCAATGCTGTGTCAAACGGCAGTGCGATACGCGCCATGCCCTGACGGCTTTGGGCGTCAATCATCGGCGCAATCTGCCAGATGCTGCCGTTGAATGCGCGATCTGTCCCCACGGGCGTGACGGTTGCCGGAATGCCGACTGCAATTTGACCGAGATCGTCTTCGCTTAACTTCGCCTGCAGTTCAAGCTCGCCATCTTTGGCGATGCGGAACAGGATTCCGCTGCCTGCGGATACCGTTTGACCGGGTTCAACCTTGCGTTCCAGCACGTAACCGGAAACCGGCGCACGGACATCAAGCCGCGCGTTGCGCGCACGGGTTTCGGCAAGCTGCGCATTGGCGACGTTGACGCGCGCACGTGCCGCGTCGCGTGTTGCGGTCTTGCGATCGACATCCGCCTTTGAAATGAAGCCGCGCTCAACAAGCTGCATCGCACGTTCGAGTTCATTTTGCGCGAGTTGAAGGTCTGCGCGCGCGACACCAATTTGTGCCTCAAGCGCGGCGGCTTGTTGTGTCTGGACCGAGCTGTCAACGCTTACGAGAACCTGACCTTGGCGCACCCACGCACCCGCATCGACATATACCTGAAGAACGCGTCCACCTTCGCCAACGACACCAACGGGAATTTCGCGGCGTGCGGCAAGCGTGCCTGTGGCGTTTATGGCGCGCACAACAGAATCGCGACCAGGGGCGACAACGGTGACGGTTTGCGCCTGGCCAGCCTTATCAGCGTCAGTCGGAGCCGCGGTGCTGCTGCCAAAGAAATAATAAGCGCCGCCCGCAACGGCCAAAATTGCGGCAACAATCAGCGCGATGTTCCGCCGACGCCGATTGCGTTCTGCGTTATCCACCACCAAATCGCTATCCAGCGAACTGCTCAAAGTTGTTTCGTAATTCATACCGATGTTCCAAATTCTGTCGCGGGAGCGCGTTAAGCAACCCAATGTTTTTATAGCGGAGCTGTATTACCTTAATAAGTCACTATCTGCAAGCCGCAGAATACCAACAGCTAAACCGCCTTATTGGTCCATATACGATAGTGGAAAAGCTTGTCCGCAACAATAGGAACTGTCGTCGATATGTTTCGACGAACAACAGTTGCGGACGGCCAAAACACTGACCGCGTCAAAAAGAAGCCATGATCCGTGCGCAAGAAAAACCCCGCACAAGGCGGGGTTGGTCTTTTCGCTGACAATTGAAAACGCGCGATCAGTATTTCTGCTGACGCTCGTACAAGTCGCGATAATGCTGAATACGTGTCACGCGCAGGCCGGGCATGCCCGACCGGTCGACAGCCCGCTGCCAAGACGCAAATTCTTCGAGCGTCAGATCGTAGCGTTCGCACACGTCATTAATGGACAACAGCCCGCCATGTACAGCCGCAACGACTTCAGCTTTGCGGCGGACGACCCAGCGCGTTGTGCCAGGGGGTGGCAAGCTGTCCAGCGTGAGCGGCTCGCCCAATGGACCAATGACCTGCGCTGGACGGAAGTTTTGGTTTTCAATCATAATTCTTTTTCTGCTCCATGCCCGCAAGGGTTAACTCGGTTCCTGGTTCATCAATAGTTAGGAGCTGGTCTTTGATATTAACTAAAGCGGCGTGGTAAATATTTGGTTCATCCATTTTTTCTGGACCGGTTTCTTGCAAGAAAGCGCCGCCTACCGCGAACCCCGCATTCGGATTAGCCGCGAAACATTGAATTCGGGCAGCGAGCTCATCGGGTTCCGGCGCGCCACTTTGTTCGGCCTGGTGAAGGAACCGGACCGTACGGCTGTTCGCTTGACGCAAGCGGGCAGCATCAAGGGCGGATTGTCTGTCCTTCCGGCTGATATCCGAATCTTGGCGTAACGCGTGATGGGGAAAGTTCATTTCCATGACGCTGTTATAGCACCAGATGTTCTAACAATGGGTAAAGGCGATCTTCAAAGGATGTTAGGCAAGTTTAACAGCCATTACCTCCCGCCGACCTCTCCGTTCGCGGTCACGCGCGGATTCTTACGGAAAACTGGCTTTTGGAACTTCAAGCCATTAGGGAGGCACTCGCATGACTGACGATATTTATCATTCTGATTTCCAACTCGGGCCTGATCTTGCCGGCAAACGAATCGTTGTTGCCATGTCGGGTGGCGTTGATTCCTCTGTGGTTGCGGCCTTGGCTGCGCGCTCGGGCGCCGAAACCATTGGTGTCACGCTGCAACTATATGACCATGGCAGCGCGGTAAAACGCGCTGGTGCCTGCTGCGCGGGGCAGGATATTCGCGACGCGCGCGCCGTTGCCGATAAATTGGGTATCGCGCATTATGTGTTCGATCATGAAAGCCAGTTTCGCGAATCAGTAATCGACCATTTTGCCGATGAATATATGGCGGGTCGCACACCCATTCCGTGCGTTCGGTGCAACATGGGCGTTAAGTTTACCGATCTGTTCCGGCTGGCGCGCGAGCTTGGCGCAGATTGCCTTGCCACCGGCCATTATGTCCGCCGTGTTGAAGGACCAGCAGGCGCGGAATTGCACCGCGCTGCTGATCCTGCACGCGACCAGAGCTATTTCCTGTTTGCAACGACGCAGCATCAGCTGGATTATTTGCGCTTTCCTTTGGGTGGCATGCCCAAGCCACATGTGCGCGCGATTGCCCAGGAAATGGGGCTAGTCGTGGCCATGAAGCCCGACAGTCAGGACATCTGCTTTGTACCCGATGGCGATTATGCCAGCGTTGTACGCAAAATCCGGCCGGATGCAGAGGTCGGCGGCGATATCGTCCATTTGGACGGCCGCACGCTTGGCCAGCACAAGGGCCTGATCCATTACACCGTCGGGCAGCGTAAAGGGTTAGAGGTTGGCGGTCAGCCAGTGCCTTTATATGTCATCCGGCTTGATCCCGCCACGCAGCGCGTGATCGTTGGACCGCGCGAAGCGCTGGCGGTGGAGGCTGCGCGCGTTATCGATGCCAATTGGTTGGCCGACATCGGGGACCGGCCCGTGATGGCCAAAGTACGGTCAATGTCCCGCCCGGTTCCCGCCCGCATGGATGGCGAATGGCTGCGCTTCGACGCGCCCGAATATGGCGTCGCTCCGGGGCAAGCCGCGGTATTATATGACGGTGACCGCGTGCTTGGCGGTGGCTGGATTGAGGAAACGATGGCGGTGGAAATGGCGACGGCTGCGTGACATAAAGCCGGCTTCTGAGGGGGAGAGAATTTACATGCATTTGGGAGAAGCGCAGCGCGACATGCGCCGGGCATATGTCAACGGCGGGGTCGGTATCTTTGCATCGGGCCTTGTCTGGACATTGTCCGGACTGGTCACCATGAACATCAGCCTGATCGCTGGCATGGGGACGTTGTTCTTTGGGGGCATGGCCATTCATCCCATATCGGTTCTGCTGGCGCGTTATGTCTACAGACGCGGCAAAACCCGATCACCCAACCCAATGGAGATGCTGGCGTTGCAGTCGACGGCGTTTCTGATCATCGGCCTTGTCATTGCATATCTGGTCAGCAGCACGTTCAGTCAGTGGTTCTTTTCGATCGCCTTGTTGACGGTTGCGGCGCGCTATCTGGTGTTCCAGACTGTGTATGGAATGCGCCTTTATCTGGTGCTCGGCGTCCTATTGATGCTTATTGCCAGCTTGGCATTCTGGGTACCGGGAGTGACGCCCGCGTTCATCGCGTTGACCGCGGGCATAATCGAACTGCTGTGTTCTGCGCTTATCCTCGTGCCCGCAAAACGGTAGGTTACAGCGCGTCTATTTCTGCCTGATTAAGCTGAATGCAGCCATTAGCGCCACGGCGTTCGGCAACAGCTTCGGCCAAAAAAGGAACAGACGCGTAAATCCGCTTGTTTTCGGGATCATCGCTTAGGCGCACGATTTCCAAGCCCTTTTCCTTGTCAGTCTCACAAGAGGCCATGTCGCGACCTTCGATATAACGGCACGAACAGGTGATGTGCGCGCCATAAGCGGCGCCCACGCGCGCTTGGCCTTTGATGCTGTTCCAGTTCCAGGCGAGCCATAAGGCCGCGATCACGGCCAATGCTGCGATGATTATTTTCAGGGTCTTGAACCGAGGTTGCTGCGCTTTTTGCCCAGCTGTTGAAGTTGCGGTTGCCATAGACCCTCCATTTGGTGCATCGAACTGTAATATGCCTAGAAACAATTTCCGCCGCGCCGCAACCGCTTTTTCTGCATTCACTGCACTTACCCTCGCCGGATGCGGCGCAGAGCCGCCTGCAAAGCCCGTTGGCCCTGGTTTTACCCAGATCGCCGACGACGCAGCGGTGAGCCAAGAGAAGCTTGCCGATGCCATCGCGCCGTTTTTCGAAGATCCTGCTGTCGGCGAAACCCGCGCGCTGGTCGTCATGCAAGGTGGCCGCATTGTTGCGGAACGTTATGCGCCGGGATACGGTCCTGACACGCGGTTGATTAGCTGGTCCATGGCCAAAAGCGTTACTGCTGTATTGGTTGGCCTGATGGTAGCAGACGGTCGCCTTGCGTTGGATGAGCCCGCAATTGTCTCCGAATGGCAAGCACCGCGCGATAATCGCGCCAAAATAACGCTGCGGCATTTGCTGCATATGTCGTCAGGCCTCGACCACACCGAAATGGCTGAAGGTGACATCGAGATTTTTGATGCCGACACCCCGCGGATGTTGTTTCTGGATGGCCGGGAAAATGTTGCGCGTTACGCCGAGACACGCCCGCTTGAGGCCAATCCGGGCGAAAAATTCGAATATAGCACGGCAACGAGCCATATTCTTGCGGACATCATGACCCGGTCGCTGACCGACAGTAAGGATCCGGTGGTGCGCCGCGACGCCATGCTCGAATATGCCCGTGGGCGGTTGTTCGAGCCCTTGGGGCTCACGAGCTTTGTCCCGGAATTCGACCGGAATGGCACCATGCTGGGCGGAAGCATGATCCACGGCACGGCGCGCGACTGGGCTAAGTTCGGTGAATTTCTGCGCAATAACGGGTCGGTTCAGGCCGCGCAGTTGATGCCGACAAGCTGGATGCGCTTTATGAAAACGCCCAGCCCGAATAACCGCAGTTATGGCGCGCATATCTGGCTGAACCGCACGGGAAATGACGCGCGCAATCAGGTGCTGTTCCCCGGAAAAGCGCCGTCGGATGTGTTCGCCGCGCTGGGGCATCTGGGCCAATTTGTCGTGGTGTCACCGCAGCATCGGTTGACGATCGTGCGGCTTGGGATGACGCCCGATGATCAACTTGATCCGGTCAACGACCAATTGGCCAAGCTCATTTCGGTTTTCCCGAAATAATAAAGTCTGATGACTAGGCTTTGGCCACCGGTGCGTCGTCGCCAAGGTCTTCGAACCAAGCTTCGACAGGTCCGCTGAGTTTGATCAGCAATGGGTTGCCCTTGCGATCGCGTGCTTTGCCGGCCTGAACCTTAATCCAGCCTTCGGAAATGCAATATTCCTCAACAGTTGTGCGGATTTCGCCCTTGAAACGAATACCCACGCCGCGCGACAACAAATCGCCGTCGAAATGCGGGCTCATCGGGTTAATCGACAAGTGATCGGGTGGGGTATCTGCCCCTGCAGCTTTGGTCTCTTCAGTCATGCGCGCGGCTTTGCCGCAAAGCATAGCACTTGGCAATATGGCGCGGGCAGTGCAGGGGGTTCAAAATGGCAATTTCGAACAACTATGATGTAATAATTTTGGGCGCTGGCGGCGCTGGACTGATGTGTGCGCTGACCGCAGGGCAACGCGGACGGCGCGTGCTGGTCATTGACCATGCAACGGGACCGGGCAAGAAAATCCTGATTTCGGGCGGTGGCCGGTGCAATTTCACCAACGTCAACGCGACAACGGTCCATGCACAAGAACGCTATCTGTCCGCCAACTCGCATTTTTCCAAGTCGGCGTTGGGACGGTACACGCCGCAGGACTTTATCGAACTGGTGCGCAGCTATGGCATCGCCTTTCATGAAAAAACGCTTGGCCAGCTGTTCTGTGACGGATCCGCGCGCCAGATTGTCGAAATGCTCATGGAAGAATGCGACCGGTCACAAACGCTTGGCGGCCGTGTGGACTTTGCGTTCAATTCCCCCGTTGGTGAGATATCGCACGACGGCAGCGTCTATCATGTCATGTATAACGGCCTGCGCGCATCTGCCGCGTCTCTGGTCATTGCCACGGGCGGCCCAAGCATTCCGAAAATGGGTGCTACCGCATTTGCGTATGATCTGGGCCGGCAATTTGGGCTGAAGATTATCGAGCCAAGGCCGGCTTTGGTGCCGCTGACGCTGGGCGGGGATGATGTCCTGTTCCGCGAACTGTCGGGCGTATCGGCCGAAGTCGTTGCGCAGCATGGTAAAACGGCATTCCGCGAAGCAGCCCTGTTCACGCACCGCGGACTGAGTGGCCCTGCGGTGCTTCAAATCAGCAGCTATTGGCGGCCAGGCGATCGTGTGGGGATTGATTTCCTGCCAGATCATGATGCGCCGGCATGGTTGTTGTCCGAAAAGCGGGCCCGGCCAAAGGCCACCATCAAATCGACGCTTGATCGCGTCCTGTCAGCCCGGCTGGCGGAGGCTTTGGCGGATAAGCTTGCGCTGCACGGGAACCTTGCCGACCAAAGCGACGTCAAGCTGGCAGAGGCGGGCGCATTGCTCGACTGTTGGCCATTCGTGCCCAATGGCAGTGAGGGCTATGCCAAGGCGGAGGTGACGCTTGGCGGGATCAGCACCGACGGCCTGTCGCAACAAACAATGGAAGCCAAGAAAATGCCGGGGCTGTTTTGCATTGGTGAGGCTGTGGATGTCACGGGCTGGCTGGGCGGCTATAACTTCCAATGGGCATGGGCGAGCGGCGTCGCTGCGGGTGAAGCAGTTTAGTTTGTCCGTCTCTCGAGGCAATCCGTTTCTAGGCGAACCGGACATTCCGAATAAGAAAAGGGCGCCAAAGTGGCGCCCTTTTTTGTTTATGCAGCCTGTTTGGCGCGTGATGCTTTTTTCCGCTCGTTCGGATCAAGCAAGCGCTTGCGCAAGCGGATGTTCTTTGGCGTGACCTCAACCATTTCATCGTCATCGATATAGGCAATGGCTTGCTCAAGCGTGAGACGCTTTGGCGGGGTGAGGCGGATGGCGTCGTCCTTGCCGGTCGAACGGAAGTTCGTCAGCTGCTTCGACTTCATTGGGTTCACTTCCAAATCGTCTGGCTTGGCGTTTTCGCCGATGATCATGCCTTCGTACAAAGCTTCACCTGGCGATACCATCAAGATGCCGCGCTCTTCCAATGGGCCAAGCGCGTAAGCAACGGCTTCACCCGCACCATTTGAAATCAACACGCCATTCTTGCGGCCTTCGATTGCACCACGATGTGGGCCATATTTTTCGAACAAGCGGTTCATGATGCCGGTGCCGCGCGTGTCGGACAGGAATTCGCCATGGTAACCTATCAGGCCGCGTGATGGTGCGCTGAAGGTGATGCGGGTCTTGCCGCCACCTGAAGGACGCATGTCGGTAAGGTCGCCCTTACGCACGGCCATTTTTTCAACGACGGTACCGGAATATTCATCATCAACGTCGATGACGACCGTTTCATATGGCTCGGTCTTCTGGCCTTTTTCGTCTTCGCGGAACAGCACGCGTGGGCGACTGATACCAAGTTCAAAGCCTTCGCGGCGCATCGTTTCGATAAGAACGCCCAGCTGAAGTTCGCCGCGGCCAGCCACTTCAAAGCTGTCCTTGTCTTCGGCTTCGGTAATACGGACAGCGACGTTGCTTTCGGCTTCGCGCATCAGACGGTCGCGGATCATGCGGCTCGTGACCTTCGTGCCTTCACGGCCAGCCATCGGGCTGTCGTTCACGGAAAAGCGCATCGACAATGTTGGCGGATCGATAGGCTGTGCCTGCAATGGCTCGGTCACAGTTGGTTCTGCAATCGTGTCAGCCACAGTCGCGGTGGTCATACCGGCGATCGAGATAATGTCGCCAGCCTTCGCTTCGTCAACAGGAACGCGCTCAAGGCCACGGAATGACATGATCTTGGATGCACGGCCGGTTTCGACAATCTTGCCGTCGGGGTTCAATGCGTGGATCTGTTGGTTCACCTTGACGGTACCCGACAGCACGAGGCCAGTCAGGATACGGCCAAGGAAGTTGTCGCGGTCAAGCAAGGTGACAAGCATCTTGAACTCGCCATCAACGTCGGCCTTTGGCTCTGGAACATGGCTGACGATGGTTTCGAACATCGGGGTCAGCGTGCCTTCGCGTAAGCTTGGATCCGCCGACGCATAGCCATTACGGCCCGACGCATACAGCACAGGGAAATCGAGCTGCTCATCGGTGGCATCAAGCGAAACGAAAAGGTCGAACACTTCGTCCAATACTTCCTGAATACGCTCGTCAGGACGGTCGACCTTATTGACGACGACGATTGGCTTCAAACCAAGTGCCAAAGCCTTACCGGTAACGAACTTCGTCTGTGGCATGGCGCCTTCGGACGAATCGACCAGCAGGATAACGCCGTCGACCATCGAGAGGATGCGCTCAACTTCGCCGCCGAAGTCGGCGTGGCCTGGGGTGTCGACGATATTGATGCGGGTATCGTTCCATTCGACCGATGTGCACTTGGCAAGAATGGTGATGCCGCGTTCTTTTTCGAGGTCGTTGGAATCCATGGCGCGCTCTTCAATGCGCTGGTTGTCGCGGAAGGTACCAGACTGACGAAACAGTTGGTCAACAAGGGTGGTTTTGCCGTGATCGACGTGCGCGATGATGGCGATATTACGCAATGACATTTAGAAATGGGCCTTTTGGAAGGTCTTCATGGTAGCCACATGCCACCAGATTCTCGCGGGCCCTTAACGCAATATGTGTTGCGGCGCAACATCGCTGGTGTTGCAATAGGCGATTGTTCAGGTCAAAGCGTCGCCATGATTGCCCGTATCTTTGCTGACCGCTTCGTTCTTTTGCTGCTTGGCACGATATTGCTGGCAAGCTTTCTCCCCGTGCGTGGGGAGGCTGCAAATGTTGCAGCCATGATCTCGTCCGCCGCGATTTTCGTGCTCTTTTTCCTGAACGGTGTCCGGTTGCCGCGGCAAGAGGTCGTCAACGGCGTGCGCAATTGGCGGCTGCAGGGCGCGATTTTCCTGTTTGTATTTGGGGTGATGTCCGCCGCCGGACTAATGCTGTCGCATATTTTCGACAATGTCCTTCCGGCCACGCTGGCGCTCGGTATATTGTTCACCGGCATTTTGCCATCAACGGTGCAGTCGGCCGCTGCCTATTGCGCATTGGCCAAAGGCAATGTTGCCGCATCGGTGGTGGCAGCCGCGTTGATTAACCTTGTCGGCGTGGTCCTCTCGCCTGTGCTGTTCGCTTTGCTGGCGCATGTGGGCGAAGGCAGCGTGTCGGGGGAAGCCGTGGGACGGATTGCGTTGATCTTGCTGCTGCCCTTTGCACTTGGCCAGATGATGCAGCATTGGTTCAAGCCATGGGTCGATGGGCACAAATCGCTCGCGACATGGATGGACCGCATATCGATTGCAATTGCGGTCTATGTCGCATTTTCCGGCGCCGTGGTTGCGGGTATCTGGAGTATTGTGCGGGGCGATGAACTGGCTTGGCTGGCGGTGGCGCTGTCGATCATGCTTGTCATCGGCTTTGGCGGTGCGTGGGTGCTGGGCGGGGTCATGAAATTGCCACGCGGTGACCGGATTACCATGCTGTTTTCAGGCGGGCAGAAAAGCATCGCCATTGGCGCGCCGCTGGCTGCGACGATATTTCCGCCTGCCATTGCTGGCATGGTGCTGTTACCGACGCTGGCGTACCATATGGCGCAGTTGATATTGTCGGCGCCTATGGCGACGCATTTGGCTGCAGATAAAAAACCTTAGTTCTACGGTGAATATTTAAAGGCTCCTGAGCGCCTCCGAAGGCCGTGCCGCCAATATCGGCAGTGAACCGACAATCCCGAGTATGAATGTCAGCCCAGCGCCACCGACCAATGTCAGCATTAATATGCCATAATCGGGCGCGAAGCTGAAATCGAAGATGTGCACCACGACATAATATGCCGCCCCCATGCCAAGCGCGAGCGAGAGCAAGCCGAGCACCACGGCCAAGATGCCATATTCCATCGCCTGCGCGCCCAATATCTGGCTGCGTGTGCCGCCCAGCATCTTGGTGATCACTGCGTCATAGATGCGCGATTGGCGCGCAGCGGCGATGGCACCGACCAGAACGGCGATGCCCGCCAATATCGCGATGGACGCAGCCGCCGCGATGGCTTGTGCCATTTGGCTCAGCAAATTGGTGATCTGCGCAGTGACCTCGCCAACCTCAATCAGGGAGGATGAAGGGAAGGCGGGCGGTAAGGATTTGGCCAAGACGCGCTCGGCGTCCTTTGACACCGTCAACGTTGCAACCATATTGTGCGGCGCGGCGTCGAGGCTGCCGGGTGAGAAGACCATCACATAATTGAGGCCAAAATTCTCCCAATTGACGGTGCGCAGTGACGCAATTTTGGCGGGGACTTCGACCCCAAGCAGGCTGATGGTCAGGCTATCGCCAATGCCAACATCGAGCACTTTAGCGATTTCGGCGTCTAGGCTGACCAAGGCTGGCCCTTTATAATCGGCGGGCCACCATTTGCCCTCTACGAGCTCGCTACCTTTTGGAATATCGGCGCTGTAGGTCAGGCCGCGGTCGCCGTTGAGCACCCATGCGCCTTCAGGCAGTTCTTCCAATTGATCGACGCGCTGGCCGCCATATTCGATAATCGTGCCACGCAGCGCGGGGATGAGGTTGATCGTGGCGGTAGGGTCTGCGTCCTTGACCATGCTCGTGAACTTCGCAGCCCCGTCGCGTGGGATATCGAGCACGAAAAAGCTTGGTGCGCGTTCGGGGACGCTGTTCTTGATCTCGTTATTTATGCTGGTCTGAATGGCCGCCAGTGTGACGAATAAGGTCAGACCAAGGCCCAAGGCGACGACGAACGCCTGTGTCTGTGCGCCTGGCCTATGCAAGTTGGCGAGCGCCAACCGGGGCAGTGGGGCCTTTGGACGGGGCAGGCGAATGGCAATGAAGCGCAGCAGGAATGCGATGCCGGTGAGCAAAAGCAATAACCCGAACGCCGCGCCAATGAACGCAAGCGAGAACATCGGCTCGCGTGCTGTGACAACCGCCAGCGCCACGATTGCGGAAATCGCGCCAACGACCCAGATGGTGCTTTTGCGGTCGATGCGGCTGTTACCTTCGACGATCGCGCGGAACAGACCTGCGGCAGGTACCGAGCGGGCACGCGCAAGCGGGGGCAGGGCAAAGGCGAGCGCAATCAGCAAGCCGTAGATCGCGCTGACCGCCAAGGGGAGCGGATGCACGTTGAAACCCGGCGCAACGGGCAGGATGTCGCCTGCGACCCAGCCAATCGCCATCGGCATGACGCTGCCGACGCCAAGGCCAACCAATATCGCGACGGACGCGACCGCAAGGATTTGCAGCATATAGATGCGGAAAATCGTCTGGCTGTCCGCGCCCGTGACCTTCAATGTCGCGATGCTTGCGCGTTTGCTGGCAAGATAGCTGCCCACGCCATTGCCGACGCCAATACCGGCGATCACCAATGCGGCGAGGCCAACAAGCGTTAGGAATTGCCCCATGCGCTCAATGAAGCGCCGTGTTCCCGGCGCGCCGTTTGACCGGTCGGTAATATCCCATCCTGCGGAGGGAAATTGTGCCTTGAGCGCTTTGGCGACGGCTGCGGCGTCCTCTTGCGGGGCAAGTTTGATGCGGTATTTGCTTTCATACATGCTGCCCGGCTGGATGAGGCCAGTGTCCGGCAGTGACGCCATGTTGATGATGGCGACTGGCCCAAGCGTGAAGCCTTCGCCCAAACGGTCGGGCTCTTCCGCGATGATGCCTGCCACCTTGAACGTCGCTTCGCCAAAACGGACGGTGCCGCCCGTTGCGATATCAAGCCGTTCGGACAAGGTTGGTCCGATGTAGATTTCACCCTTTGCGGGCGCTTTGGCCGGGCCGCCTTCGCGCAATTTCAGCACGCCATAATGCGGATAGACATTGTCGATGGCCTTGAGTTCCGCGAGCAGGCTGTCGTTACCAATTGCCATTGCGCGCAAACGGATGGTTTCGGAAACCGCACCCGCCTTGCGCATCGCCGCCATTTCCGCGGCGCTCGCCTCGCGCTGTGCAATGCCAATCTCAATATCCCCGCCCAGGATGGTCTGGCCGCGGCGGGAAAGCTCGTCTGAAATCCCGGCCGTCAGGCTGCCAATCGCCGCCAATGTCGCGACACCCAGAAACAGGCAAATCGCGAGCAGCCGAAGCCCGCGAATGCGTGCGGATAGATCGCGGCGCGATATGCGCCAAATGGCAGCGAGGGGTAGGGTCATAAAATGCGCGCTTTCAACAAACACCGTAGCCCTGAGCAGCAGCCGGATCCGGCTGCGTCCGTCGAAGGGCGTCCAGAACTTTGCTCCAAGGCCGAGGGGCGCCCTTCGACGGACGCGGATGCTCCGCACCCGCTGCTCAGGACTACGGTTGTTTTTGACATCGACGTGCGCATCACGTGGTCACACGCTCCACCACATGGCCGTCGTGCATCACAATGACGCGGTCGCATTTGCGTGCGAGTTCCGGGTCATGCGTGATAATCAGCAGCGTTGCCCCCAATGCTGCACGGCGGGCGAATAACAGGTCGACAATCGACGTGCCGGTCGATCCGTCGAGATTGCCCGTCGGCTCGTCGGCAAATATGATTTTGGGGCCCGCTGCCATGGCGCGGGCGATGGCAACGCGTTGCTGCTCGCCGCCAGACAATTGCGATGGATAATGGGTCAACCGATGCCCAAGGCCTACCGCTTCCAACTCGGCCTGTGCGCGGCCGAACGGATCATCCATCCCCGCCAGTTCCATCGGGATTGCGACATTTTCGAGCGCGGTCATCGTTGGCAACAAATGAAACGCCTGCAGCACAATGCCGATACGCCCGCGCCGTGCGCGTGCCAGCGCGTCTTCATCCAGTTTCGTAAAGTCGAGGCCGTCGACCAGAACCGTGCCGCCAGTGGCTTGCTCAAGCCCCGCCAAAACCGCCATGAGTGACGACTTGCCCGACCCCGATGGGCCAAGCAATGCAACGCTGCTGTCATAAGGCACCTCAAGGTCGACGCCGCGTAAAATCGAGACCGCGGCATCGTTGGAACCAAGGCTGAGGGTGACATTTGCCGCACGGATTGCCATATCCGTTTTCATGTTAACCGGAGCGTGCAAGGAAGCATCCTTATGAGTAGAGGTTTTTGGCTATATGGTGCGCTTATTGTCGCAATCCAAGGGCTGGTTGCATGCGGGTCTAACCCTGTAGCGGAAAATACGGCGCAAGCGCAGGAGACGGCAAAGGTCCAAAAATATGACCGGCTGGTCGTGGCCTTTGGGGACAGCCTGTATGCGGGCTACAGGCTTGCACCCAATGAAGGGCTCGCGCCGCAATTGCAGGCGGCGTTGCAGGCCGATGGTATCAATGCGCGGGTCCACAATGCTGGCGTATCAGGCGACACAACAGCGGCGGGAAAAACGCGGCTGGCATTTGTGCTGGATAATCTGGAGCGCAAGCCGGATCTGGTTGTGCTTGGGCTTGGCGGCAATGATATGTTGCGCGGTATTAAGCCTGCAGAAACCAAAGCAAATATGGTCGCGATGCTGGACGAGCTGAAGCGGCGCGAAATTCCCGTTATGCTAACAGGTATGATAGCCGCGCCGAACCTGGGTCAGGATTATGGCAATGCTTTCAATGCGATATTCCCGCAACTCGCGAAGAAATATGACGCGCCATTATATCCGTTTTTCCTCGAAGGCGTGGTGACCGATGGCGCGCTGATGCTGCCCGATAACATCCATCCCAATGCCAAAGGGGTATCGCGGGTCGTCGAAGGATTATCGCCGCTGGTCGAAGCCGCTTTGAAGGAACAAGGCGACGCTGTATTAGAAAAATAATACAGCTGGGGACGCTAAGTGCTTGAAATGGTCAGGCACGCGCTCCATCTGTTGTGCTATAGAATTACTGAGGGATTTAGCGATGTCGACTGAAACCGTTACCCAAACCGTACCAGAGCTGAAGCTGACTCCGCCCGACCCCGTGCCAACCGTCGCGCCACAACAGGCGATGGGCTTGGTTCCGGTGACCGATGAACAGCAAAGCAAGCTTGCGCAGCGCGTTGAAGCCTATGTCGCTGACTTGGTGGCGCAGGATGTGAATAGCCCGGAATTCGGCAAGCGCGTGGACCAATTGACCAACATGGGCCGCAAGGAAATTATGGAAGCATCGGCGCAGTCGAACCGCTTCCTCGATAAGCCCATTCGCCGCATGGATGAAAGTTCAGGCGTCGGCGCGGATCTCGCCGAATTGCGCCGCGTTGTTGAAGATCTGGACCCGTCCAAAAAGGGCAATTTGATGACCAAGCAAAAGCTGTTTGGCATCATTCCCTTTGGCAACAAGCTGCGCAATTATTTTGACAGCTATCAAAGTTCGCAAACGCATATCAGCTCGGTTCTTGCCCGTCTTGGCAATGGCAAGGATGAGCTGTTGATGGACAATGCCGCGATCGACGTCGAGCGGCAGAATCTGTGGGTTGCCATGGGCAAGTTGGAACAGATGATTGTCATGTCCAAGCAGTTGGACACGAAACTGGAAGAAAAAGCCGCTGAGCTTGAACTGTCCGACCCCGCCAAGGCGCGTGCGATAAAGGAAAGCGCGTTGTTCTATGTGCGCCAACGTACGCAGGATTTGCTGACGCAAATGGCGGTGACGGTGCAGGGTTATCTCGCGCTCGATCTGGTCAAAAAGAACAATGTCGAACTGGTCAAAGGTGTCGACCGCGCATCGACCACCACGGTTGGAGCATTGCGCACGGCGGTTACCGTGGCGCAGGCGATGACGAACCAAAAACTCGTTTTGGACCAGATTACCGCGCTCAACACGACGACCGCGAATATTATCGACAGCACCGGTCAGTTGCTGCGCGACAATACGGGCCGTATCCATGAACAAGCCGCCGGCGCCACCATCCCGTTGGAAACGTTGAGTCGTGCATTCCAGAATATTTACGATACGATGGACGCAATCGACACCTTCAAGATGAAGGCGCTCGACAGCATGAAGCAAACGTCCGAGGCGCTCGAAAAAGAAGTCGAAAAGTCCAAGGGCTATATCGCGCGGGCCGAAGGGCAGGCGCAGGCGACCAAGTCTGTGCAGGACAGCGGTTTGCTGTCACTTGAGGCATAATGACGATATATTACCGTAGCCCTGAGCCCCTCGAAGGGCGCTTGTCGGCTGGACGTACTTCGACAGGCTCAGCACTACGGTTTGCACATCAAGGTACAATATGAACAGCCCTGCATCCAATTCCGATGACACCCTTAACGCCGCGGCACGGTCGCTGCGCAATGTCCGCTTTGCCCCCATCGGGACAAAGTCGCAGGCGCTGCGCCGCGCACATTTCTGGGGTAAACTCAGCAAGGCGACAATGGCGGTTGGTGCTGTCTTAATTGGCGCAGGCATCATCGGCGGGATTATTGGCGGCATCGGTTTTTGGGGCGTTATGATCACCGCCCTGCTGGTGACAACCGCAGCCTATGTCCTGATGCGTTTCCCGCAAATGCCGATGCCCACGGCGGAGAGCCTGAAGATCACCGATCTGGGCACATTGGCGGGAAAAACAGAGATTTGGCTTGAGGCACAGCGCCCTGCATTGCCCGCGCCTGCGGTGTCGTTGATGCAAGATATCGGCGTCCGGTTGGACCAGCTTGCGCCGCAACTGCAAACGCTCGACGACAATGACCCTGCGGCCCGTGAAGTCCGGAAACTTGTGGGGGAACATCTGCCCGAGCTGATTAACGGCTATAAGCGCATTCCCGATAGCCTTCGGCACAAAGAGCATGCCGGAAAGACACCTGCGCAGCAGTTGGTCGATGGCCTGAAGACCATCGACCGCGAAATCGAGACGATGACCGGCCAGATTTCGCGCGGTGAGCTCGATAAACTGGCGGTGCGTGGCCGGTATCTTGAAATACGTTATGATAACGCTGCCGAAAATGGTCAGGGCGTATAAGCGCTCAATTATGAAAGCGCGTGTCGCTATAGATTGATAACGACATGCACAGGAAAACGGCGTGACCCAACCCAGCTTACAGCGTGACATTTTTGGAACGCTGGCCAGTGGTGAAGCTGTCCACGCGGTGACGCTGACCAATGCCGCCGGCATGTCGGTCAGGATCATCAGCTACGGCGCGTCTATCCAGTCGGTCTGTGTGCCCGACGCCAACGGTCACTTTGCGGACGTTACAACGGGCTATGCCGATATTGCGGAATATGTCGCGCAGCGGCAGTATTTCGGCGCGACCGTCGGCCGGGTCGCCAACCGTATTGCCGGTGCGCGCTTTGAACTTGATGGCAAGTTGTACAGCATTCCCGCCAATGACGGCACGCATTCGCTGCACGGGGGCGATGTCGGGTTCGATCAGGTGAACTGGACGATCACGGATTGTGATGAAGAGGCCTTATCGGTGACGCTGTCGCATATTAGCCCCGATGGTGATCAGGGATATCCCGGCAAATTGACCGTTACCGCAACATACCAATTGCACCCCGACAATGCGCTGTCGGTGCATTACGAAGCCGTCACCGACGCGCCGACCTGCGTGAACCTGACGAACCATGCCTATTGGCATTTGGGGGGCGAGGGGGCTGCCTATGATGCGATGGACCATGTGCTGATGATCGCGGCTGAACAATTTCTGCCGGTGGACGCGACGCTGATCCCAACGGGAGAACGCCGCAGCGTTGCTGCCACGCCATTTGATTTTCGTGAACCCATGCAGATCAGCAAATATGTTCGCAGCAACGCGGACATTCAACTGACCCATGGCAGCGGATATGACCATAATTGGATCATGGGTGCGGAAGCCGCCAGCGAACCCCGATTGATGGCACATTTGGAAGATCCAGTGTCCGGACGGACGATGACGTTGCTGTCCAACCAGCCGGGGCTGCAGTTCTATTCTGGCAATTTCTTTGACGGAACGACATCGGGCAAAGCAGGCAAAAGCTATGGAGTCGGCGATGCGATTGCGCTTGAGCCGCAAATGTTTCCGGACGCACTACACCAACCGTCTTTTGCGTCAGTTGTTCTCCGTCCAGGGGAAACCTATTCCAATATGATCATGTGGCGCTTCGGTATCGGCCGGTTGTTTTCTCCTAATATGAACAGGTAAACAGACGAAAAGCTAAAACGTCTGGGCCACTTGCGATACGGTGCCTGTTTTGGATGTAAAACGGGTTGAAATCAGATATGCATATACACTAGCAGAAAATGCATAATTGGGATGTTACATGAATTCACTGCTGAACGGGGCCAGCGCCCAACAATTTCATTCGTCCTCAAGCATTTTGCTTATCGATGACGAGTCCGAAATTTTGCCCGAATATCAGGAATTTTTCGAACTCGCGGGGTTCAGAACGTTCACCTGTGCTGATCCCGTTCAAGGCATGGCAATGGTGCTTGAAACGCCAGACATTGCGGTTGTCATCACTGACCTGCGCATGGCACATCTGGATGGCATCAGCATGATTAAAGACCTTCGGGCGTCGCTACCAGCCGAAAGGCACGTTCATTTCATGATATTAACAGGTGATGCCAGCTCCGAGCTATGCGATGATTTGGCAGACATTCCCATATTTCTGAAGCCAGCGGACACGGACGCATTGGTCGCAGCTATCCGTTCGGTGTTGGTGTGTTGAGCCGCCGCTGGACCGGGTTCCTGGCGATCCGGGATATTCCCAAAACAGAACTTCTGATTGCGCTATTTATCGGTGTTGCAGGGCTTTTTCTGAACGCTTTCGAGCTTAAGCTTGGCTGGGGCACGAACTTTGTACTCGGCAACGCGCTGGTATATGTGTTTGTGCGCGTGCTGGCTCCGCAGTCTCTGGTGCTTGCGGTTTCAGTATCAAGCATCGGGTCGATCATCTTGTTGAACCACCCATGGGGTTGGATCGTGTCGGTATGCGAAGCGGCATTTATAGCCATTGTTGCGCCCCGCTCATCGCCTGTACGCAGCGTTGTTCTTTACTGGATAGTGGCAGGCGCGCCTTTATTGTTCTTATTCTATGGCGGCATCCTGAAAATGGATCAGCTGTCGCTTGCCCTTGTGGTCGCAAAGCAAATCGCCAACGGGATACTGAACGTTGTTCTTGGTGAGATCATCTATGTTGCCATTTTGAGCCGAAATCCATTCGGAAAATTCGGACATTGGCCAAAGCTCAGGGTTGAATGCTTTACGGTGATGTTATTCATGGGAACGGTGCTGATCCCGGCGACGGTGTATATGGCGCTGGATAGGCCGTCGCGTGAACGTGCCGCGATGGAAGAGGTTAACCGAAATCTTGAATCGCGCATCAGCGTCGCGGACGCGCAGTTGAGTGCATGGGTCGATTCACGAACGATGCTGCTGCGCGCCTACGCAGATAATGGCGAGTTGCCCCGCGGCCCGTCCGAGGCGCGTTTGCCGAAGGAATTCTCGGCTGAATTTCAGAAAATTGCTTTCTTGGCCCCCAATCAAAGCCTGGCGGAGTTTGTATCGGCGCAAGGCGGTTCGCTTATCGGAGCAACGTCGGCCAAAGCCGATCTATCGCCTTTAACGGACAATCGGGCGCGCTTGGTCGCGTTAAATCTTGGGCCAGCGCGATCGAATGTCGATTTTGCATTGGTCGTTCCGCATGTTCGAAACGGCCAAGCGGAAGATATTGTCGCAATATTACGTCCGACAACCCTGCACGATCTTGTCGAAATCCCCGGCCAGCACGTCATGGACAATATCTTTTTCATCAGTCCTGCCCAAGGGACATTCGCGCTGACGCATGTCACCGCACATGTGCGCACTCTTGTCGGTTCCATGTCCCAAAGTCAGCAGGCGACGGCTTTTACAAAACCCGTGCTTTTAAGTGACGTCGATTATGATCGTGCAATCACGTCCGATCTGCGTGACACGCAAATCGTTCGCCTGAACCCCATCGCTGCTCTTCCGCAATGGCAAGTCGCTTCAGTGCTTCCGCTTGGACCTGCGGTACTGAAGGCGCGCGCGGTACAACTGCTTCATTTTCTTGCGGTCATCACGTTCGTTTTTCTGATTGGGCTGTTGGCATCGCATATGAGCTTGAAGGCGTCGAATGTATTACGGCGTGTGTCGCAGGCAGCCGCGGACCTTACGCAGTTTGGGAGATCACAACCTGCGTCCGACCACATATTTATTGAGGAAGTTAGCGAGATTTCGGGAACGATTGCGATGGCAGCGGCTTCGTTCGGACGCGAGCGCGGAGCGCTGGCAAGCTATCAACGCCGGTTGAACAGCATCGCACAGCATGCGCCTATCATCGTCTATGCGGTTGACGTCGCGAATGGGGAAGGGACGGACATGACCTACATAAGCCCGTCACTCGAAAAAATGCTGGGCTATTCGACGGCCGAAGGTTTGACGGAAAACTGGTGGAGCCGCTCCATTCATCCGGACGACTATGAATATTGCATGGCTGCGTTTAGACATTTGAAGCCGGGAAAAGTTTACGCGGCTGAATATCGCCTCCGGCACAAAAACGGCAGCTATGTCTGGGTATATGACACGCTATCCGTTGAGCCCACGGCGCAGGGGGCAGAGCAAGAAGCAGTTGGCATCATCATGGATATTTCCGAACAAAAAGCGTCCGAGGACCAGCTTTTGCAATCGGACAAGATGGCAAGTCTCGGCCGGATGATGTCGGGTACGGCGCACGAGTTAAACCAGCCGTTGAATTTTATCAAATTGGCGGCGTCAAACTTGCGCGAGAACGCGGTTCGGGGGCGATTAGAAGCAGAAAAATTCATTCCGAAACTTGAAAATGTTGTGGCGCAGGTCGAACGTGCCTCTGCCATATTGCTGCAGATGCGGATATTTGGCCGGACGTCAAAGGAAGCACCCTCCGCGATCAATATCCAAAGCACCGTTGAAGCCGTCATCCTGATGGCCGAACCACAGATGGAGCTCGACGGGACACAACTGGTCACTGAAGTGAAAGCGTCCGGCATTTACGTCCGGGCGATGCCCGTGATGCTGGAGCAGGTTTTTCTGAACCTGTTCATCAATGCCAATGACGCCATTCGCAGCCGGCATGACGCGGGTGATAGCGCAGAGGGTGAAATAAAAATCACCATTGATCGCAATGATCGGTCGGCGTTTATAACGGTGGCTGACAACGGCCCTGGTATCGCCCCGGATGTCTTGCCCAAGATATTCGAGCCCTTTTTCACGACTAAGCCGCCGAAGGAAGGCACTGGGCTTGGACTATCGATTAGCTATGGCATCATTCGCGACATGGGCGGCGTGTTGCGCGCCGAAACGAGCCGCAAAGGCGCGCGGTTCATTATTGAACTGCCACTTGCCGATGTCACAGCAACCGAGGCCGCTTGAGCCCGTCTAAGGTTTGGAACTAAAAAGTATTGGCCCTTGGATCAGTTCACGCGCTGTTCGGCAGACATCAAACCCTTCGCGAGTGCGGCGAGAGCTAACGCAATGACTACATGATATATGTGCCACGCCACAGCCTCATCCAGCCAAGCGGCACGCCGAATGAACAACGTATTTGCAAGCATCACGGCGCAACCCACGGGCACAAGCCACGTCCGCCCCGACGGGCCGGGTCGCACGATTGAGGCAAGAAATACGATCACTAACGCCAATAGGAAAACAGGGCCGAGCAGCGGTTGCGCGAACAAAAAGATCGCGGTCGCGGCGCACAGGATGAGTGCGATTATCCATATCGTGTGTCTATCCGCGGGGCGTAACAGATAACCGGATAATATGGCCACGGCGCCAGCAAGGCCAAACAATTGAGACGCACCGGCATGTACAGCCGCGAGCTGATCTTGCAAACCAGCCCCAAAACGCACCACGCCGATGAAGGCTGCTACGCCAAAACAGGCCATCGCAAATGCCGGCAAATGCCGACCGCTTCGCCAAAGCGCATTTCCGGCAATAATCGTGACCAACACAATGGCGGCGTCGGATAAAGCGTAATGGGCGGGCATCAGGCGTTCGTAAGCGTTATTGCCGCGGTGGTTTCAGGGAGCAAACCAGCCTCCCGTTTAATGTCTTCGGACGTCAACCGTGACCCATCATGACTCCAGCCTGGCGGCGCAAAAATGTAACAAAAGCGCTGCCACAGGCTCAGCCCGCGCTGCGACGCATCTTGCACTATCCCGACATATTCGTGCGTTAAGATCGTGAATGGATTAAACGTCTCAAGGTTTTTGACCAAGCCATAGTCAACCGGCACGGCGCGGTCTTCCTCGACGAATGTGCCAAACATGCGATCCCAGATGATCAAAGTACCGGCAAAATTGGCATCCAGATATTCTGGGTTGCGGCCATGGTGCACCCGGTGATGGCTCGGCGTGTTGAAAATATATTCAAACCACCGTGGCAAACGGTCGATCGTTTCGGTGTGGAGGAAAAATTGGTAGGTTGCGTTAAGGATCCCGCAAAAAACAACCAATGCCGGATCAAAGCCGATTAAAATCAGCGGAATTTTGAGCATCATCGTTCCGGTAAAGTGCTTCATCCAACTTTGGCGGAGCGCAATGGGCATGTTGAAATTGGTGGATGAATGATGGACCACATGCATGGCCCAGCCCCAACGGACGCGGTGGCATATGCGATGGTGCACGTAAAATCGCAGATCATCGAGCACGAAGCACAATAAGAACGATCCCCATGTGATCGGTATTTCACCAAGCGCAAAGGGCGCTGTCGCAAATAAAGCGGCGGTGGTGATGAACGCAAATATTGCATTTACAGGATCACTTGCAAGCCCAAGAAATATGGACAGCAACGAGTCTTTTGCCGGGACGTTGCCCTTCCGTTTGAGGAAGCGAATGGCACCCAGTTCAAACAAAATGCCCAGCCCAAAAGCAGCAAGCGATATGACGACCCAATTTTGGTTGATGAGCTGCGTAACTGTCACAAAATTCTCCCCCGCGATTAATACAAGGAATAGTCTGGTTGGCGATATAAAAAATTGAATAATAAATGCATATTATGTAATTATTGGAACATGAATATTAATCTGAACAGACTGTCCCGGTTCGTCGCGGTTTATCGGCACAAGAGTTTCAGTCGCGCCGCCAGCGAGCTTGGCATGACGCATTCGGCACTGACAAAATCGGTGCAGCTGCTTGAACAAGAACTGGGCGCAGAATTGTTCAACCGGACCACGCGCAGTGTCGTCCCCACCGATGCCGGCAACCGTCTTGCGCAAAGGGCGGAGGAGCTTTTGGCTCTGGCTGATCAAATCGGCGATGAGGTCTTAACGGGTAGCCGGCATCTGCGGCTGATTGCGGGCCCTGCGGTCATCGAAGCATCATTGGCGCCAGCACTTGCTGCATTTTACAAGTCGCATCCGAACATCCGCGTGACGGCGGAAACCCTGCCTCTCGACATAGCCGCAGCACGGTTGCGCCAGCGGGAAGCGGACTTAATACTTTTCCACTCAACGACCGTCAGCGCCATTCCCGAAAAGCGGTTGTTTCAGATAAGTCGGATAATCGATGAGGCCTATGTCGCGGTTATGCGTCAGGACCATCCCGCGTTGCACCGCGACTTCAGCATTGATGAGATGCTGCGATATAAATGGGCCATTCCCGGCTATGGGAAAATCTACCGCTCTGCCATTCCAACCGACATAGAAGAAAAATATCGCAACGCAGGTTTCCCGCATTACCGCGTTCTCAGTCTTGTCTCGTGCTTGGCCTTGGTCGCCGACAGCGACATGATTACATTATTGCCAGCCTCGTTCGCCCATAGGGACGCGCGTGCGCTCGGCCTGACGGTCGTGCCGATGCACCCAAGCTATGCTGCACGCTATGACGTAAGTGCAATCACGCTCAAAAATGGCGGGGCTGACCCTGTGTTGGATGCATTGAAAAACGCTTTTGCGACACAGGCTGGCATAGGCTGAATTTCTGCAAACATCGCCGTGCGATCAGTTGGCCCAATAGACATATTCCTGATCTTTTTTCCATGCCGCGTTGAGCGGAACATCGATCCGGATCGGGGCTTCGAGCAAGCCGGGCCAAAGGGGCTTGGGCAAACCGGCGTTTTGCGCTTCAATCAACTTGCGCAGTTCCGCAACGCGCGCCGGATCCTTGGCCGCCAAGTTGACTTGCTCGGTGGGATCGGTGGCGAGGTTGAACAGCCACACCTTGTTGGGACGTTCGGAAACCTGCAATTTCCAGTCGCCTGCGCGCACAACGCGGTAATGCCCCGAACGCCAGAAGGTCACTTCGCGTTTCGGTCCGGCGCCAAACAGGTTGAAGCTGTCCATCTTGCGATCGGTAGGGATGCGCGCACCGGTTGCCGCGGCAATGGTTGCAAACATATCAAGATGCTGCGCGACATCGCTGCGAACCGTCCCCGGCGCAATCTTGCCGGGCCAGCGCATCATCATCGGCACATGAATGCCACCTTCGAAGAAGGTGCCTTTATACCCACGATAGGGCGTGTTGTGATCCTTGATACCGGTATACCAAGCCCCGCCATTGTCGCTGGTAAAAATAACAAGCGTATTGTTGTCGAGCCCGGTGTCCTTCAATTTTTGCAGCACGTCGCCAATCCGCCGGTCAAGCTGACGTATCATTGCGCCATAGACGCGCTGGGTATGGTCCTTAATCTGCGGTAACGCGTCATAGTCCGATTTCAGCGCCTGCAGCGGGGTATGGGGCGCATTATAGGCCAGATACATGAAGAAGGGCCGGTTCTTGTTCGCGTCAATTGCGGCCAGCGCATTGTCGGTGAAATAGTCGGTCAGGTGGCCTTTGGGGCGGAAGCGCGCACTGTCCCCCCAATAGACGGCATGCGGCAGGTTTGCCCATAAAAAGCGGTCGATCGGGTCCCATGGCAGCTTTGCATTGACGACCTGCGGGTCATCTTCGGCCATAAACAAATCGCCGCCCGCGCGCATGCCCAGGCTTTCGTCAAAGCCCTGTGACGTTGGCCGCAATGGCTTTGCTTCACCCAGATGCCATTTGCCGATGTGGATATTGTGATAGCCTCTTGCTTTCAATATCTCGGGCAACATGATTTCCGCATTGGGCACACCCATATCGGCATAAGCCGGCAGGTCGCGGTTTAGCTCTTCATGATAGATGGTCGGATAGGGTGAATTCCCATCATTGTGCGCCAGATTTGAGGCAAATGCGGCTGGAATAGACGTAAATTCAAAACCGAACCGTGTCGGATAACGCCCCGTCATCAATGCTGCGCGCGAAGGGGAGCAGGTGGCATTGGCGGCATAGCCATTGGCAAAGCTGACGCCCTGTTTGGCAATGGAATCGATATTGGGCGTCGGCACCGCGCCACCGGCAACCCCGCCACCGTACAGAGAAATGTCGTTCATGCCCAAATCGTCGGCAACAATCAGGATGACGTTGGGCGGACGTTTGCCAGAGGGCGCGACCGCAGGGCCCTGCGCCCATGCAATGGGACGGTTTTCGCCAATCGGTTCGCGCCATTCGCTGATGATACCGGGAATATAGATTTTATATTGTTGAAAACCCAAATAGCCCGCGCCGATCAACAGCGCCAATGCTCCGATCCATGTCCATTTTTTCATTCTGGGCTCTCCGGTTGGGTTTGACGTGATCGCCGCACAGATAGCCACAGAAACAGCAGAATTACGGGCAGCGAAATCAGGCTGGCATAATGTTCGGGCGGGTGATGGCCGCTGACGGGCACATGCTTTACCCAGCCCGACCAGCTCAGCAACAGGCGCTCGATCAGAGACACCAAAAGGAACAGCGGCACGAGCGCGCGGTAGCGTAATGCGACCAAGAGGGTGACGATGCCGTGCGCAATCTGCGTCGCGCCCGCCCAGGCAAACATGCCGAAAATCATCGTTGGATTATGGCTGAGATCAAGCCCTGCAATGACGCCTGCGCCACCATCAGGCAGGAAACTGTGGATCATCCCCGGCACGATCCAGCCAATGCCATAAAATGCCAAAAACCACGCAGAGTAACGGGATCCACGATAGTGGATATTCGTACTGGGTGGAACGAAAGCGTTCATCCGGTAACTGTCAGGACGGCCAGATGCGCAAGTGCCGCCGCAAGCGCCAAGATGAGCGCAACCGTCACGCGCGGGCTGGCGTAGAACGACACGACCCGCTGTGTCGGGAATGAAAATGTCGCAAGCGTACCCAGCAGCTTGTCGGGATGGCCCTCCATAAAAGCGGGGTCCTTAACCAGCTTTATCATGTCGCGGCGGCTTCGGTAACGCATAAGGCCAAAGATCGTCCAGTCGGGGTCCGCCTCGGTGTTCCAAGCATCAATATATCCGCCAACCTTGCGTCCGACCATGCCGGGATGGCCGCCATTGCGGAACAGAACTGGCATGAAGCGTTTCGAATAGCGTTTGAGCAGATCGAAGCCTTGGACCATTTGCCCGGTTTTGGGGTCCTCAACTTGCTCCATCTGCGCCTTCACCAGATTGAGCATGACAAACTCGCGGCCGTCATCAGCTTCAAGGAATGCGCGCATTACCTGTTGGCTATTTCCAGTGCCCTCGAAACGCCCCGCCATTTGCGCAAGAAACGCATCAATTTCCACAGGTTTCAGCGGGCCTGACCAATTGTCATACCAGAGCCGAAATAGCCCATAGGCAATCAACGCCGTTCCCCAGATTATCCATGCTGTCATGGCCTAATTACCCTTTTTCTTGGCGCGCTCGGCATCGCGCCGCGCTTTTGCGGCCTCTTGACAGGCGGGTGATGTTTTCTTGATATTCTTGATAAGGCAGGCGCGGACATTGTCGCGGCTGAAAGTCGCCAATTCTGCAGAGCAGTATTTACGGATATCGGGCATGCACGCTTGGCGCACATTGTCTTGCGCCGCCAGCGGTGCAGTTGACAGCAGCAGGGCCGACGCCGCCAAAATGAAAACGGTTTTTGACATCTTTGCCTTCTTCCTCACCCAGCGATATTTTTCGTCGCCCAACAAAGCGGCGGAATATTATTGGCATTAATTGTGCCAAAATACATTTGCAATCGCTTTTGTCGCTTGCGCCAGCGGCCGTTTGCCGCAAAACATGCTCGCATGACCAACGCATCGCACAAAATGACATCACGCGCAGAAGCGCCACTGGCCGATGGTCGGCGGGAACGCAGCCGGTCGAGCCGCTCAAAGATCGTTGCAGCCATGCTTGATCTGGTCGGTGAGGGCGATGTCGCACCTAGCGCCGCGCGTGTTGCGGAGGTCGCGGGCGTCGGGCTCCGCTCGGTTTTCCGACATTTTGACGATATGGACGAGCTGTATCGCGAAATGGGGGAGGTGATTGCGGCGCAGGTGATGCCGATCATCCTCGAACCGCCCAGCGGCGCAAGCTGGAAAGAAAAGCTGTTCGACATTGCGGACCGGCGGGCAGTGGTTTTCGAAACCATCCTGCCTTACCGGATTTCGGCCAGTCTCAAACGCTTCCAATCGCCCTATTTGATGCAGGATTATCGCCGGATGCTGCGGCTCGAATCCGACACGACCGAGGCGCATTTGCCGGTGTCGGTGAAGGCCGATGTGGCGGGTACCCGCAGCCTCAATGTGATATTGAGTTTCCAGACATGGCGACTGTTAAGGCATGATCAGGAATTGCCTATTGAGGACGCCAAGGCCGTTGTGCGGCGTTTGCTCAGCGATGCCATGTCGGGCATGCCGGAGGAATGATGCAACGCGTCGCGTTCGCTCTCGGTATAGCGCTGCTGCTGTCTGGCTGCGGCGATGCATCTGGGCCGCCCGAAACAATGTGCACCGGCTTGCCAGACAATGAAATGGTCTGGGTTCCGGGCGGTAGCTTTGTGATGGGGGACGATCCGCATTACGCCGAGGAAGGTCCGCCGCAGACTGTGGCTGTTGAGGGGTTCTGGATTGACGCTTATGAAGTGACCAACGCCCAATTCGCGGCCTTTGTAAAAGCGACCGGCTACAAGACCATGTCCGAGCGCGATCCGCCCAAGCTGCCCGGTGCGCCGCCCGAAATGCTGGTCCCGGGTTCTGCTGTGTTCAATATCCCGTCGGACGACGACCCGCGTTGGTGGCGCTGGGTTGTGGGGGCGCAATGGCGCCATCCTTCCGGCCCGAAAGAGACCATCGTTGGTCGCGACAATGAACCCGTTGTCCAGATCGCCTATCAAGATGCAGAGGCCTATGCACAATGGGCGGGCAAGGAATTGCCGAGCGAGGCGCAGTGGGAATATGCTGCGCGCGGCGGTGCGGTGGCCTTGCCGGAGCCGGTCGATGCAAAGGGCCAGCCGCAAGCGAATTATTATCAAGGCGTCTTCCCGGTCAAAAACCTGAATACCGACGGCTATATCGGTCGCGCGCCGGTGGGCTGTTTCAAACCGAACGGATACGGTCTGTATGATATGATCGGCAATGTTTGGGAATGGACGCGCAGCAGCGGTTCGCGCGCCGATGCCAGCGAACCTGTTAACATCATAAAAGGCGGATCCTATCTCTGCGCCGCCAATTATTGCGCGCGCTATCGCCCTGCGGCGCGTCAGTTTCAGGAACGCGGATTAGGCACCGACCATATCGGGTTTCGGCTGGTTGATACGAAGAAGGCTGGGCCAGCGTCTTGACCCGCCATTGATAATATGACACTTTAAGTGCCAATATCACCAATTTTAGGGATTAATGCATGAAAGTCCTACGCACACCCGACAGCGCCTTTGCCGCAATCGACGATTTCCCTTTTGCGCCAAATTATGTGGAGATTGCCGATCCCTCGGACGGCACGCCATTGCGTGTGCATTATGTCGACGAAGGCCCCCGCGATGCGCCGGTGGTGCTGATGATGCATGGTGAACCAAGCTGGAGCTATCTGTACCGTCACATGATCGGTCCGGTCGTCGCGGCCGGCTTTCGCGTTGTCGCGCCTGATCTGATTGGCTTTGGTAAATCGGACAAGCCCACGAAAAAAACCGACTATAGCTATGCACGCCATGTTGGCTGGATGCGCCAGTGGATTGAGGCGGTTGGTCTGAGCAATATGACGCTCGTCTGTCAGGATTGGGGATCGCTGATCGGGCTACGCCTTGTCGCGGAAATGCCGGATCGCTTTGCCAGCGTCGTGCTGTCGAATGGCGGCTTGCCCGAAGGCGGCCCGCCACCGCGCGCTTTTGCTATCTGGCGCGCTTTTTCCAAATGGAGTCCGTTTTTCCCCATCGGCAGAATCGTCAACGCCGGGGCAAAGCGTGCGCTCAGCGCGGCTGAGATCGCCGCTTATGACGCGCCGTTCCCCGACAGCAGCTACAAGGCCGGCGCGCGGATATTCCCGAGCTTCGTTCCGTTCGAGAATAATGTCGCGATCCCCGATCAGAAACGTGCGTGGGCAGTGTTTGAGAAATGGGACAAGCCATTCCTGTGCTGTTTCAGCGACGGCGATCCCGTCACGCGCGGTGGCGAGAGCCGGTTCATCGGCCGCGTTCCCGGTACAGCGGGTCAGCCGCATTGCACGTTGAAGGGCGGTCATTTCATTCAGGAAAATGACCCGCAGGGCTTCGTCGACTGCATCCTAAAAGTGCGATAGTCATGCAGGTCTTGCGCACCCCTGACAACGCTTTCGCCGACCTTCGGGACTATCCCTTCGCGGCACATTATGTTGAGGTTGAAACGCAGGGCACGCCAGCCTTGCGGTTGCATTATGTCGATGAAGGCCCCCGCGACGCTGCGCCGATCCTGCTGCTGCATGGAGAGCCGACCTGGTCCTATCTCTACCGCAAATTTATACCACCGCTCGCCGCCGCCGGGCACCGCGTGCTGGCACCCGATTTGATTGGCTTTGGCAAGTCTGACAAGCCGGCCAGCCGCGACGATTATAGCTATGAACGCCATGTTGCGTGGATGAGCGACTGGCTGACGCAGCTTGATCTCAACAACATCACGTTGTTCTGTCAGGATTGGGGCGGGTTGATCGGACTGCGGCTGGTTGCGGCTTTTCCGGATCGTTTTGCGCGGCTGGTGATTTCAAACACTTATTTGCCCGTTGGCGAGAATATTGGTCCCGGTTTCGATGGCTGGCGCGCCTTCAGCCAGGCCACGCCCGAATTCAAAAGCGGCCGGATCGTTGATGGCGGCTGTAACCGCGCACTGACGAGCGCCGAGATCGCCGCATATGATGCGCCGTTCCCTGATGAGAATTTCAAGGCCGGCGCGCGCCAGTTTCCTGTGCTCGTGCCTGTGACCCCTGACCATCTGTCGGTTGCGGAAAATTCTGCCGCTTGGGCACAGCTGGAACGTTTCGACAAACCGGTGCTCACCTGCTTTGGTCATCAGGACAAGGTGCTCGGTCATCTCGATACGGAAATTCAGCGCCGTATTCCGGGTGCGAAGGGGCAACCGCATTGCCGGATCGACGCCAGCCATTTCTGTCAGGAAGATCAGCCGGAACAGCTGGTCGCGTTGATCCGCAATTTCATCCCGGCCTAGGCGAAGGTCCGGCGGTTAAGCTGCCCTTCGCCGCCGTCTGCGCCACCAGACTAAAGTCGCTGTTGCTATCAATAGTAGCGCACCCACCGGCCACAACGCGATAAGCCGCGGTATCAGCAAGGTGCGGAGCGCATTTGCGAATATCTGTTTGGGCGCGGTGTAACCATCCGGCATGGGCAGCACGTTGTTTGCCTTGGCAAAGGCGGCGTAATCGGATTGCATATCCGCAAAACGTTGCGGGTCTGAACCGGACATATCGTTGGTCTCACCGGGGTCGGTGGTAATGTTGTAAAGCCGCCAGCGGCCATCGCCATAAGGCGGCAGGTTTTTGACGAGCTTGTAATCGCCTTTGAACAGCACCGCATTGCCCGACAATTCATAGCCCAAAGGCGTGTCCGCCGAATGCACGGACGATGCAGCCCCTGTGAGCATGGGTGTCAGGTCCATCCCAATCATGGGCTCGACGCGGCGTCCCGAAAAACTGCCTTGCTGCGGCGCGACGCCTGCGAGCTTCAGCAACGTCAGCGGCATGTCAGTCACGTGCGCAAAACCGGACGTAATGGTGCCGCCCTTAATCGCCCGGTTGCCGGGCCAGGCGATGATCATCGGAACACGCAAGCCTCCTTCGTTCGCGGTAAACTTGTAACCACGCAGCGGCGATACCGATGCGCTGGCAAATCCCGCACCTTGTGCGGTCAGCGAACCCGGGCGCCCTTGTTGGGCGATGCTTTGATCATAAAGGTGATTGGCGTTCCAGCGCGTAAATGCGCCCATGGTCATTGGGTCAGTCGCTTCCGCGCCATTGTCCGACAGAAACACGAAGATGGTGTTTTCATATGCACCGATGGCCTTCAGATGCGCAACTAATCGGCCGATTTCGCGGTCCATCGCCGTGCCCATGGCAGCATAAGCGGCCATTGCACCCGCACGTTGCCGCTTTTGCTCTGCCGATAATTTCGACCAATCACCACTGGTGTCCATGGTCACCATCGCAACGTCCGCGGGCATCACGCCTTTGGCAATCGCTGCGGCGCGGCGCTCTTTGCGTAGCGTGGTCCAGCCAGCATTATAGCGCCCGGCATAAGCCGCAATGTCCGCATCGCGTGCCTGCACCGGAATATGGTTCGCGATAAAATTGACGGATGCCAGAAACGGTTTTCCGCTCGCCCTGCCGCGGTCGATATAGCCGATCATTCTGTCGACAATCAGCGTTGAGGAGTAAAAGCGTTTCGGCAGTTTGGCCGGCTTTCCATCGTCGCTCCACTCGGTCTTGTCATAAATCAGCAGATTGGGCTTATCTTCAAAATTGTCGGCGCCCGATTGCGCCAGCGCGAGCGCGTGGTCATAGCCGCGTGCCGTCGGCAAAGTATCGGGCGTGTGGCCCAGATGCCATTTTCCGGTCAGATAGGTGCGATAGCCCCCCGCGCGCAGCTGGTCCGCAATGGTCACGACGCGGTTGTTCAGATGCGCCTCATAACCCGGTTTGCCGAGATGTTCCGGCGGAATTGTCTCTGGCATATTGCCCAGACCCGCGCGGTGGTTGATCACGCCGGTTTGCAGCATCGCGCGCGTTGGGGAGCAGGACCCTGCCACATGGAAGTTCGAAAAACGCACGCCCTTGGCGGCAAGCGCGTCGATATTGGGCGTCGCAATCTCTCCGCCGAAGGCCCCGACATCACTAAAGCCCCAATCATCGGCTAATAGGATGACGATATTGGGGGCTTTTGCGGGCGCAGACTGTGCGCCAAGCGTGGCCGGGCTAAGCAACGCCAGCGCCGTCAATAGGGTTGCCGGTCCTTTCAGCTTCATTGGCTTAGCAAAGCCTCAAGGCAGCCCGTCTGCGCGAGCAGCGGATCAATGCGCGCCCGCGCATGTGCATCCAACGCGGCATAACGCGCGCGCAAATCGGCGAGGCACTTCACCTGATATTTGAAAACACCCTGCGTATAGGGCAGGCCCATTGCGGTGATGTGGAAACTATCTTCGCCTGCCGCAATTGCCGCGGCGTTGGCGAGCAGGAAGGGCATGTAGATTTCGCCCACCTGTTGCAACCAAGCGGTGATAATTGGCGCAAAGGGCGCATCCGCCGTATCCCATTTGCCCGTTATTCCCGACATATCGTCAATATGGAGCAGCCAGCGGAAGCTGTAAGGGAAATCTTTGCGCATCATCGCCTGCGCCGTGGGGTCAACGCCAAGCTGTGACAATTGGCCGTACATCCCGAACTCCGCCATGCTTGGACGCGTACCGAACAGGCAATGTTGATCCACCACATGCGTTTCCAGCGCACCCAGAATCGCGCGGGTTGACGCCTCGATCAACGGGAAGTTTTCGGCGGCGCAGCCGACAATCGCCATGCGGCCGACCTGGCGCGCGCGGAACTGTTCGGCATAGCCCTGACTCGTCGCCAGCCCGCCGCCCTTCATCGCGTCAAACGCGAGCCAGCGGCTCATCTGGATCTGGTCGACCTCCTCCAGCCAGCGATACCCGAACATCGCCTTTGTTACCCACTCATCGGCGAAATCCTCAATCAAATGCGCGATAAAGGCGTGCGCTGGATCGGGCGGGATGACCGAACGTTCGGAATGCCGCGCCTCCAGATCATAGATCAACGGCGTTGAATCATTGTGAAATGTCCCATCGGGATATTCCATCACGGGAATGACAGGGGCCTTGACCTTGCTGAGTGCATCGCGCGAATCTGCGCCGTGTACCCACAGATGCGGGATGCGCCGATACCGCATAAGCGCGCGCATCTTCATCGAATAGGGCGACCCGAGTGCGCCGTTGATTATATACATGGCAGTCGTTCCTTCCGTCATCGTCCGGCATTATGTGTAATGGGCTATATTGACATTATCAATGTCAATATATGGGCCGAGACGCTGACAGCATGTGGATGAATGATCAGATTGTTCCGCCGCTGCGTGCGCTGCTGTTGCCGTTGCAAGACGCGCGCGGTCAAAAATCAAGGTGCAACAATGCGGTGTTGGGCCAGATGTTCATAGTCGGCCATGCAGGCATCCGCGACGGCGCGGGCTTCATCATCGAGGTTGAGCGGCCGTATATCTGGTTTTTGGAATCCCGTGCTGGCCGCAACCGCGTCATACCAATGGCTTGCCCAAATGCCGTCATCTGGATGGATACCAGCGGGCCATGACAACATGGCGGGATCCCATGCGATGTTGAGCGCATCACATAGCAAAGCTAGCGTCTTTGCGGGATTTTTAAGAATGTCCGCGCTGTCGACGACCGGTGGGGCATGGCCGGTCCGGTCGGCGATACGATCAAAGAACGCACGCTGGGTTGCGTAACCAAGATCTTCGACGTTCACGCTTTCTCGCTTAACGCGGTAGCTGGCCACCATATACGCAGGCTCGCGAACCAGAAAGGCGTGGCGGCAGTTGGTCAAATCATCGGGTTGGATTGGGCCGACCATATGGTGGGTCATCTGCTTTTGATACCATAAGGGCGCACCCCCCGGTGCGGGGCCGGAAAGGCGGGCGGCTACGCTGGACCAGTCGCAATCCATATCTGCGATGACTTCTGCTGCCATGGGGTGCGGCTCCCCGCTATGTGCAAGGAAACAGCCGTAAAAGGGTTCGTCACTGACCGCGCAATCCGCGCGCGACGAAAAGCTGCGCATCATCGCCGTCGAGATATTTCGTGGTCCCGACCACATGCATATCCGCTGCGTCAAGGTCGGCTCTGGCCCGCAATATCGCGTTCGATGAAGGCGCGGTAGAGATTTTGCAGACGCTCAACGACTGGCCCCTTTCCATCGGTCAAGACACGCCCATCGATGGTGTGCGCGGGAACAACCCCGGCAAAGGTTCCGGTGACAAAAGCTTCATCGGCACCATAGACATCGGTCATTGAGAAGTTGCGTTCGAACACAGGAATATCATTCTCCCGGCACAGGCGAATGACGTTGGCGCGCGTGATTCCGGCGAGGCAATAATCACCGGTTGAGGTCCACACCTCGCCCTTTCGGACGATAAAGAAATGCGTGGAATTGCATGTGGCGACAAAGCCGTGCGGGTCGAGCATCAAGGCTTCATCTGCGCCCGCTTGCGCCGCCTGAATACACGCGGTGATGCAATTGAGCTTGCTATGCGAATTAAGCTTGGGATCCTGCACCGCCGGATCACCGCGACGGACGTGGACGGTAAACAGTGACAGGCCGCGATCAACCGTTGCGGGAAGCGGGTCTTTATATTCGGCAATAATGACAATGGTCGCGGGTGAGACGACCACACGTGGATCTTGGTACGGCGTTGAACGGATGCCACGTGTGACCATCAGCCGGATATGGCATTTGTCCATCTGGTTCGCGTCGATGGTCGCATAGAGGCGTTCCTTCATTTCCGCGCGGGAAATACCGATGTCCATGGCAATTGCCTTTGCGCCTTCCCACAAACGGTCAAGATGCTGGTCCAAAAAGGCCATGCGCCCTGCGTGAACGCGGATTCCCTCCCACACCCCGTCACCCAGCATGAAGCCGCTGTCAAAGACAGAGACCATAGCCTGCGCACGGGGCGTAAGCTGACCATTAACGTTGATGAGGATCGCGTCATTGCGCGAATCAGAGACGAAATCATGAGTTCCAAGTGCCATGTTGTTGACCGTAACGTTGGCCGGGCGCGCGCGTCAAATAGGAACGCGCAACGTCCATCTCGTAAAGCTTCGCAGAGAACCGCAGCTTCAACATGCGTTTGACATTTGGCGGAAACGAAACGGAACCAAGGGACATCTTGATTACGCGTGCGGTTGGTTCCCCGGTAAGGATTCGAACCTCAATAGACGGAGTCAGAGTCCGTAGTCTTACCGTTAGACGACCGGGGAACAGAAGGCGCGCCTATATGCTGGTGCCCGAGCAGGGTCAAGCCGCTGAATTTCGCCGGTTGCGCCGATATTCAAAAATGTTGAATTTTTAACGTGCAGCGCCTATCGAGGCGTCAGGTACCGGCAGCACATCTGCCCGGATAGAAAATAAGAAGTGAGTGTACGGCTATGGGCGAGAATGTCGCGCCATCGCCGCAACAGGGACGCGGGCGTAAACGTAAAAAACCGCCCCGTCGCAAGAATGCGGCACCCAAGGCTGCAAAACTGCAGCAAGCTTCGGCTGAGGGCGCAGCGCGTGCACACACATCCAGCCCGTCTCCGAAACCCGCTAAGGGCTTTGTTCCTGCCGATAACGCGGCTTTGCGGCGTAACTGGCTTGATCGGACAGCATATGCTGCGCTTGATCTTGGAACAAACAACTGTCGTTTGTTAATCGCGCGGGCTGGCGGAGATGATTTCACCGTCGTCGATGCATTTTCGCGGGTCGTCCGGCTGGGCGAGGGGCTTACTGCGACGGGCCGGATGAGCGATGAGGCCATGGACCGCGCGGTTGAGGCACTTTCGGTATGCGCCGAGAAGTTGAAAAAACGTAATGTCGTTCTGGCGAGGTCGGTTGCGACCGAGGCATGCCGTCAGGCCGTCAATGGCGCGCAGTTCATTGAGCGCGTCAAGCGCGAGACAGGTATTCATCTCGACATCATCAGCCCAAAGGAAGAGGCGCGCCTTGCCGTCATGGGATGCCATGCCTTGCTTGAACAGGGGGACGGCCCAGCGCTGATATTCGATATTGGCGGCGGATCAACTGAGCTTGTGCTGGTGTCGACAAGTGGCCTTGTGCCCGAAATATTGGACTGGGTGAGCGTTCCATGGGGCGTGGTTTCGTTGACGGAAAGTGAACGGGCCGAGGCGGAGACGCCTGAGCAGCTAAACGCTATTTACGCATCGATGCGCGCAAAGGTGATGGCAAGCTTTGCCGAGTTCGCGGCACGTTTGCCGGAGGATGGCGGGGACCGCAGGCTTTTAGGGACGTCGGGAACAGTGACCACGCTTGCCAGCGTCTATCTGAAACTGAACAGCTATGACCGCCGCGCTGTCGATGGGCTGCATTTGCCGACCGCCGCGATGCGCGAGATTAGCCGCGAGCTTGCCGGCCGCACTATAGAGGGGCGTGCTGAATTCCCGACCATTGGGCATGAGCGCGCTGACTTGGTCGTTGCCGGCTGCGCCATCCTTGAGGCTATTTTTGATATATGGCCCGGTGAGCGGCTGGGCGTTGCGGATCGCGGAATTCGCGAGGGCATTTTGCGTGCGCTGATGGCCAGCGACGCCAAGCGTAGAAATCGACGGAACTGAAAATGGCAGACAATTTATTTGGTGGTAAAGATTCCGGCCGGACACTGGCTGGTAAACAGAAGGTCAAGACGGCCAAGCGGCGCACCGCTGGCTCAACCCGCTGGCTTGAGCGGCAGTTGAACGACCCATATGTAAAGCGCGCGCATGGCGAGGGCTATCGCAGCCGCGCGGCGTATAAGCTGGTCGAGTTGGACGAGAAGTTTCACATATTGCGCGGCAAGAAAGCCGTGGTGGATTTGGGCGTCGCGCCGGGCGGTTGGGCACAAGTGGTGCGCAGGCAACAGCCAAAGGCAGCCATTGTGGGTATCGATCTGTTGCCGGTCGACCCGCTCGAAGGCGTGGTGCTGCTCGAAATGGATTTCATGCACGACAGCGCGCCGGATAGGCTGATTGCCGAACTCGGCTGCGCGCCGGACCTCATCTTGTCAGATATGGCGGCCAACACCGTCGGTCATAAACAGACCGACCATTTACGCACAATGGGTCTGGTCGAAGCGGCCGTCGATTTTGCTATTCAGGTCCTGCAGCCCGGCGGTGATTTTGTCGCGAAAGTGTTTGCCGGGGGAACCGACCCGGTGATGCTAAGCATATTGAAAAACAACTTCACCACGGTCAAACATGCCAAGCCGCCGGCAAGCCGCAAAGGATCGGTGGAATGGTATGTGATCGCGCAGGGAAAGAAAGCTTAAGCGGCTTTACGCGCTTTCGCGACCGCGGCTTTCAGGGCATCTAGGCCAACCGCGCCTTCCAATATCTGGTCGCCGATAATGAAGGTCGGGGTGCCGCCAAAGCCGACTTGCTGCATGATCGCAATGTTGCTTTCGACCTCGGCAATCGCTTCACGCGAGCGCGCAAATTTTTCGGCAGCGGCCAGGTTCATCCCTGCTTTTGAAGCGGCCGCACGGATGCTTTGGGCATCAGGGCGTCCACCGCTGAACATCGCGTCATGAAATGCCTTATGCTTGCCTTGCTTGGCGGCTGCGAGTGCCCATAAGGCCGCATCGCGGCTGGTCGCGCTGAGGATCGGTACCTCGCGGATGACAACACGGATATTGCTGTCGCTATCGATAAGCTTCTGCACATCTGCAACGCTGGAGCGGCAAAATCCGCAATTATAATCGGTGAACTCGACGAGCGTGACATCACCATTGGGGTTTCCGAACTCCGCCCCGGGGAAGGGCTCGGTCAGCTTGCCGCCCGCGGCGGTGAGGCGCTTGGTTGCCTCACGCTTTTGCAATACGCCAATGGCTTCTGTAATAATCTCCGGATTTTCCAATATATATGCGCGTACAATCGCCTCGGTCGCTTTGCGGTCGTCGGCGTTCATGCCCGCGGCTGCGGCAGCCTTGGCGGCCTCCTCTGATGCAATGCCTGCTGGTTCTTGCACGGACATGCTATCTTTTGGCCAAAACAGATAAGCGCTGATGGCTGCTAGCAAAAGTGTAGCGGACAGAATGAGGATAAGCGGCGTGCGCGTCTTTATTTGGTTGTTCATAGCGGCCCGATTAGCCCCCGCCGCACCCAGTGGCCAGCCAATTCAGCGCTTCCGCTTTTTCATCTGCGCAAGCTTTGCTTCGGCAACCATGTTGATGTCCTGAGCGCGTATCCAATCGGGTGAATATTCGGGTAGGCCAGCCATTGCGGTCTGTGCGTTAGGCAACGCCAATTGCGGCGCGCCTTCCATCAAGTAACGCTCCGCACTGGCGAGGGCCGCGCGCGCGCTATCGCCCTTTTGTTCGTAAACGACGCCCAATTGGTACCAGGCAAAAGGATTTTGATTATCTTTGGTGACTGCGGCCTTCAGTACCTGAGCCGCCTCATCGAGCTTTGTCTTGTCCTCGGTGGCAATCAACGCATGCCCGAATATGGCGGCGATCAGCGGCTGATTGCCCGTCAGGTTTACCGCTTTGCGTAACGGTATGATTGCGTCGGCTGGACGGCCGGATTCGAGCAAAATTTGCCCATGCAATTCAAGGAAATAGGGATCGTCGGGCGCCGATGCGACGAGTGATGAAGATTCATCCAGCGCCTTTTGCGGATAGGCAGACTTATGCCACGCATAGGCACGCGCATAGCGGGCAGGAACGCTTTGGTCGTTTTCGGGATAATCGCGCATCGTTGCCGTCGGGTCAGACAGATAACCCGTCAGCTTTGCCTTGATCCGTTTGAAATCACTCTCCCACTTTGGATTTAGCGGTGCATCCCAAGCCGGATCGGCGGAATATTTGTCCTGCAGCACCGAAATACGTTCGCCCGACAAGGGGTGGGTGCGACCATAGCTATCCTCTTGCGGGATGCCGAGGCGGAATTCGAAATTCTGCAGCTTTTTGAAGAAGCTGATGGAGCCACGGCCCGAAATGCCTGCGGTGGAAAGATATTGCGCGCCCGACGCATCGGCTGTGCCTTCTTGCCCACGGCTATAGGCAAGGAACTTGCCCATCGCGGCTTGCTGGCCCGCGGATAATATACCCATGCCAGCTTCGCCCGCGCCAGCCGCCATGGCCGCAGCGGCAAGGATGAGGCTGGCAATGCTGATGCCGCTTGCGACCGAAGTACCTTCGTCATAGCGCACGGCGTGGCCGCCGGCGACGTGGCCAAGCTCATGCGCAATCACGCCTTGTACTTCATTTGCGGTCGTTGCGGCGTCAATCAATCCGCTATGCAGATAGACCGCTTGGCCGCCCGCGACGAATGCGTTGATAGATTTGTCATTGATCAGGATGATGTCGACATTGTTCGGGTCAAGCCCGGCCGCGGTAATCAACGGCGCGGAAATTTCTTTGAAAAAAGCTTCGGTTTCGGCATCGCGCAAAATGGACTGCGCCATAACCGGGCGCGCCGATATCCATATGGCAAGAAACAGCACCAATGCTGTTCGCAGGGCACGAAATACAGAATTGTTCATATGCAGTGAATGGCGCGAACTGGATGAACGCGCAATGAAGAAGTTGGGCAAAACAAAACCCCGCCAGTCAATGACCAGCGGGGCTTTGTGTACACAATGAATCGGGTTTAACCGAACGTGCGTTGCCACCAACCTGAACGTGGCGGGCCATCGTCGGTTCCACCAGCTTCGGTTGTTGATGTTACATCCTGTGCAACATCTTTGGCAGCTGCTTTCTTGCGCGGCGCCTTGGCTTTGGCCTTTGGTGCCTCCGCCGTTTCGTCGGCTACGGCTTCAGCTACCGGTGCTTTTGCACGGCTGCGTGGCTTTGCGGGTGCCTTCGCTTTGGCAGCAGGGGCTTCTTCGGCCGCGCTTGGGACTTCAGTTGCTTTCGCTTCCGATGCATCGGCTTCAACAACAACTTTTTCAGCCTTTGGCTTCGCTCGGCTTGCGCGCTTTGGCTTTGCCGGTGCTTCGACAGGCGCTTCAGCAACTTCCGCTTCAGCTACAACTGGTGCTTCGGCTGTTGCCTCGCCTACAGCCGTTTCACGGTCGCGATCACGGCCTCTGCCGCCACGACGACCACGACGGGCCTTTGGCTTGGTTTCGCCTTCGACGTCGCCGTCCGCCTGGACTGTTTCAGCGTTGCTTTCGCCTTCTGGACGATCTGCAGCGTCGTTTTCACCAGCAACAGCATCTTCGCCTTCCGGACGGCCATCGCGATCACGGCCCTTGCCACCACGACGTCCACGACGACGTTTACGCTTGCGGCCTTCACCACCTTCGCCTTCTTCGCGTGGACGCTCTTCACGCGCACGGCGTGGTTCGCGCTCAACCTCTTCCGCTTCGACTTCATCGTCGAAATCGTCGATTTCGTCTTCGATATCATCTTCTTCGATGTCGATAATCGGTGGCAACGTGGCTGGGCGCTCTGGACGTGGTCCTGAGCTTGATACGGCAAGCTTTGCACCCTCGGTTTCGCCATTGGGCACAATCAACACGCGGACGTGATAGCGCTCTTCAATCGCGGCCAGTTCGGCACGCTTGTTGTTGAGGCAGTAGATTGTGGCTTCCTGGCTCGCCTGCAGAACGATCTGGCTGCCATGACCCTTGGCTGCTTCATCTTCGATGAGGCGCAGGGCTGACAACGCAGCAGACGATGCCGTGCGGACAAGGCCAGTGCCTTCACAATGCGGACATTCGCGGGTGGACGCTTCGAGCACGCCGGTACGCAAACGCTGACGGCTCATTTCCATCAAGCCAAAGCTGGAAATACGGCCAACCTGAATACGGGCCCGGTCGTGTTTCAATGCTTCCTTCATCGCGCGCTCGACTTTGCGGGCGTTCGAATGATGCTCCATGTCGATGAAGTCGATGACGACAAGGCCAGCCATGTCGCGCAGGCGCAATTGACGGGCAATCTCGCGTGCAGCTTCCAAATTGGTGGAAAGCGCGGTTTGCTCAATGCCATGTTCTTTGGTTGAACGGCCTGAGTTGATGTCGATCGATACCAATGCTTCGGTCGGGTTGATGACGATATAGCCACCTGACTTCAACTGCACGATGGGCTGATACATTGCGTTCAGCTGGTCTTCGACATGGTAACGCTGGAACAGCGGAACCGGGTCTGCATAATGCTGCACGCGTTTCGCGTGGCTTGGCATCAGCAGCTTCATGAAGTCCTTGGCGGCTTTATATCCGTCAGGCCCCTCGACGAAGACTTCGTCAATGTCCTTATTGTATATGTCACGGATGGCACGCTTGATGAGGTCGCTGTCGGTGTGGATCAGCATCGGTGCTGCACCACCAAGCGTACGCTCACGAATTTCGTCCCAAAGGCGGGCGAGATAATCAAAGTCGCGCTTGATTTCAGGCTTCGTGCGGGCAAGACCAGCGGTGCGGATGATGCACCCCATGGTGGATGGCAACGTCAGGTCCGAAATAATCGACTTCAAACGCTTACGGTCAGCCGCGCTGTGGATTTTACGGCTAATGCCGCCGCCATGCGACGTATTTGGCATCAGAACGCAATAACGGCCGGCAAGGCTGAGATAGGTGGTAAGAGCAGCGCCCTTGTTGCCGCGCTCTTCCTTCACAACCTGAACCAGCAAAACCTGACGGCGATGAATGACGTCCTGAATTTTGTAGCGGCGACGCAGGTTCATGCGCTTTGCACGGACTTCGTCGCTGGCCTTTGGTGCGCGGGTTTCGCCATTGCGTCCACCACGTCCACGGCGACGGCGGTTGTTACGGCCATTTTCGCCGCGTTCGCCTTCGCCTTCGTCTGACGCATCGTCGCCATTGCTGCCAAGGTCGGGCTCTTCGCCCTCGGTCATGTCGATGGTGTCGACGCTGTCGTCGCTATCGACTTCAATTAAGTCAGTGACGTCGTCTTCGCGCTCTGCAGAACCCTGCATAATGTCCGAAGGCTCGTCGCTTTCTTCCTCTTCCTGCTCACGCAGCGCCGCTTCTTCAGCGGCGGCTTCGGCTTCTTCAGCCAACAAACGCTCGCGGTCTTCGCGCGGAATTTGGTAATAATCAGGGTGGATTTCGGCAAACGCCAAAAAGCCGTGGCGGTTGCCACCATAGTCTACGAACGCCGCCTGAAGCGAAGGTTCAACTCTTGTTACTTTTGCGAGGTAGATATTGCCTTTGAGCTGCTTGTGCTCGGCCGATTCAAAATCGAATTCCTCAATCTGGTTTCCTGTGACGACGGCGACCCGGGTTTCCTCCCGGTGCCGCGCATCGATTAGCATACGCGTTGTCATTGATATTACTCCAGCGAGCATGGCGCCCGGTTGTCAGCCAAAGGCCGCTCGCTTTATTGTTGATGCATTGCCAGACCGAACGCACAGCGTTCCTGTCGGCAAAGCGATATGGTGGGAATGTAAGAATTGCGTCTGCTGCTTGTGCATGGCGGGCGTGTATCGCGCGCGCTTGATTTCCAGCCCATGCGCCAGTCCCTGTGCGGGCGGCGTTGGTGGAAATATCATGCCTCATGCAGCGTCAACCTGTTAATGTGCCGAGCGGAAAAGAACCGAAGGCGGATTGGCGGGAAGATCAGATGAAATTCCCTGTAGCTATTCGCTAGCACTCCAGCAGGTTGTCGGCAAGGGCATCGCGCGAAATAGCTTGCTATTATGGATGGAAAAGCGGGTTTTTAGCCTTAATGCGCCATTAACCCCTTCTGGACACCAGCGTTTACGCGCCCGCGGCTTACAATCCACTAATCAGGTAGGCGGAGCTGGGGCGTGGACGAAAAAATTTTCTGGACGAAGACAACGGCTCGAACCCATAAGCACTATATGTTCGCTGCTGCGCTTTTCGCCGCCTTACCGGTTTTCGCGTCACCCGCGATTGGCGCAGCCATTGAGCACATTTCGGTGCAGGGGGCAGTAGGGCATCGAAAAACCCAAATCCTGCGGCCATTGGCATTTCGTTCTGAGCCACCACAGCGGCGCTATGAAGTTACCGCACCCATTCGCACCAACGTCGGCAAAGGCTTGCCGAAAATAAGCGGCCCTGCGGATGCAAGCTTACCACTTGTTGTCATTGACGCAGGGCATGGGGGGCATGACCCGGGCGCGATCAGTCCACATGGTGGGCAGCGGGAAAAAGAGGTCACATTGGCGATTGCCAAGGCGGTGCGTGATGAAATGCTCAAAAGCGGCCGTGTCCGCGTCGCGTTAACGCGGGACGCCGATAAATTTATCGTGCTGCAGGACAGGTACCAGATCGCACGCAAGCTGAATGCCGACCTGTTCATTTCTATTCACGCGGACAGCGCCGAAAATCCGCAAGCCCGCGGCGGCACCGTCTATACGCTGTCCGAAATTGCGTCCGATCGCGAGGCACAACGGCTTGCTGCACGTGAAAACAAGGCGAACATCCTCAATGGCGTTAATCTGGGCGGCGCTGATGCCAATGTATCGTCAATCCTCATCGACCTGACGCAGCGCGAAACCATGAATGTGTCTGCCGATTTCGCAAAGCTGTTGCTGCGTGAGGCAACGCCAAACATGCGTATACGTGGAAATTCGCACCGCTTTGCGTCGTTTATTGTGCTCAATGCACCAGATACGCCGTCGGTTTTGTTCGAAACAGGTTATCTGAGCAATGCATCCGATGTCAGCTTTTTGGCATCATCAACCGGACGTCAAAAAGTTGCCCGGGCAGTGGCAAATGCCATTCAGGTCCACTTTGCACGCAGGATCGCGACCCGATAACCTGCCAGTGCGGTAAAAATCGTGTCATGATGCAGAACAAGATTCTGGACCTGTCCGGCAAATCGGCTAGAGAGGGCCGATAATGGATAACTCGTCTCCGACCACTGAAGAGCCAACTGCGATCAGTTACAGACTGAAACGCGAAGCCGAAGGTTTTATCGGCAAGTGGCAGGTCTGGTGGCAAAGCAAACGGTTTCGGCGCGCGACCTACGGGGTGGGCGCGTTTGTTCTGTTTCTCATGCTCTTTTGGGTGCTTTTTGCGCGCAATCTTCCCGATGCCGAAGCGCTGATCGAATATGAATCGCCGCTGCCAACGGTGGTGCGCGACGTTAACGGCGAACCATTTCACAGCTACGCGCGCGAACGCCGCGTTCAGCTGGAATATGCTGACTTCCCCAAATTACTGGTCCGGGCCTATCTGGCCGCGGAAGATAAGACATTCTTCAGCCATGGCGGTATTGATTATCCCGGTATCGTTTCGGCGATTTTTGACAATATCTTCAGCAGCAAGCGCTCGCGCGGTGCGTCGACCATCACGCAACAGGTCGCCAAAAACCTGTTGCTGACGAACGAGTATAGTTACACCCGTAAGGTCAAAGAAGCGATTTTGGCCAAGCGCATTGAAAGTGCGCTGACCAAGCAGCAGATCCTGTCGCTGTACCTCAACGAAATTGCGCTCGGTCGGCAGGCGTTTGGCGTGGAAGCCGCAGCGCAGGCCTATTTCGCCAAAAGCGTGGATCAGCTTCAGCTGCATGAAATGGCCTTTCTCGCGATCTTGCCCAAGGCACCAGAACGTTATGGTCGCGCAAAGAATGCGAAGCTTGCCATTGCCCGACGCAACTGGGTGCTGGGCGAAATGCGCAAGAATGAATGGATCACCGACGCACAATTAGCTTCTGCCCGTGCCAAACCCCTTGGCCTGGTTGCACAGCGCGGTACCGGATATAAAAATGTCGGCGGATATTTCGCGGAAGAAGTGCGCCGCCAACTGATTGAGCGCTTTGGTGAAACCGATGCCGACGGACCCTATAGCGTCTATTCGGGCGGTCTTTGGGTACGTTCATCGATGAACGCCGATTATCAGATACTCGCGACCCAGGCACTGCGCGACGGTTTGCTGCGCTATAACGCCGGCAAAGCGTGGAAAGCCAATATGGGCACGATCGACGTGTCGGACGACAAATGGGCGTCACGATTTGCAGCGACCAATATTGCCATTGATTACGCCAATTGGCGCGCTGGTGTGGCTTTGGGCAAAGGCAAAGTGGGTTTTGCCGATGGCAGCATTGCGCAGTTAGATGGCGCGCCATCCGCGATGAAAGCTGGCGATGTTATTGCTGTCGCACCCAATGGTACGAATAGCTACGCGGTGCGCAGCGTTCCAGAAGTCGGCGGCGGCATGGTGGTGCAAAACCCAATGAATGGCCGCGTTTTGGCGATCCAAGGCGGTTTTGATAACCGCATTTCCAGCTTCAATCGCGCAACACAGGCGCAACGTCAGCCAGGTTCGACGATCAAGCCATTCGTCTATGCGACGGCGCTGGATAACGGCATGACGCCGACATCGATCATCGTCGATGGGCCATATTGCGTGTGGCAAGGGGCATCGCTTGGCCAAAAATGCTTCCGAAACTTCACCGGTAATGGCGCAGGGCCGCAAACAATGCGTTGGGGGTTGGAGCAATCGCGCAACCTGATGACGGTGCGTGCGGCGGCGGAATCGGGTATGGACAATGTGACCGATACCTTCCGCGCTATGGGCATCGGCGATTATCCGGAATATCTTTCTTATGCCTTGGGCGCGGGTGACACGACCGTGCTGAAGATGGTCAATGCCTATTCGATGCTGGTCAATCACGGCCGCGAATTGAAACCGACGCTCATCGATTTCGCGCAGAACCGTAAAGGTAAAGTCATTTTCCCTGCCAAGTGGAAACCGTGCAAGGGCTGCCTTGCCAAGGATTGGGACGGCAAGCCAATGCCGCGCTTCGCTGCCGCGGGTAAACAGGTCATGGACCCAATTACCGCTTATCAAGTCGTCCACATGCTTGAAGGCGTCATTGAACGCGGCACGGCGGTCACATTGCGCGAACTGGATCGCCCGTTGTTTGGGAAGACCGGCACGACAACCGGTCCCACCAACGTATGGTTCATTGGCGGATCGCCACATCTGGTTGCAGGGCTCTATTTGGGCTTTGATCAACCGCGGAATATGGGTGGCTATGCGCAGGGTAGTTCACTTGCGGCCCCCATCTTCAAACAATTCGCGCGGTCCGCGATGGCCGGCATGCCAAAGACACCGTTTATCGCGCCCGCGGGAACCCGGTTGGTGCGTATCGATCGCAAGACCGGCAAGCGCGTCTATGGCGCTTGGCCGGGCAGAGACCCCATGAGCGCGGTGATTTGGGAAGCATTCAAGGCTGAGACCGAACCGAAACGCTCCATTCGCCAAGAGGAGCTAGCTGCGCGCGAAGACAAGCCCAAGGAAGCATCCGAGGTGCAGTCCAATAGCGCAACGCGATCGTCGGCATCGGCGAGCACCAGCGTCGGGACAAAACGCGATCAGGAGTTTATCCAGCAAGAGGGCGGAATATACTGATTATTCGGCTGATGTAGGGCGCGTCGTCCTAAATTGGGGCCCTCATGTTGGTAGGTGTAACCACGTTTGCGCAATTAGCTGGCTTTGACTTCGCGGGCGTTTCGGTTAAAGGCCGCGCCTGACATTTTTCATTCCCTTGGAGTTTCCCCATGCGCGCCGACGCAGAAGGCTATGTTGCCCGCATTGATGCTGCCCTTAACCTGGTCAAGATGTCGCTTGATTGGGACCGCGCATTGCGCCGCCTTGATGAGTTGAACGCAAAGGTGGAAGACCCGACCCTGTGGGACAATCCCAAGGCCGCTGAAGAGGTTATGCGCGAGCGCCGCCGCCTTGATGCCGCCATCAGCACCGTGCGCGAAATTGATGCCGACAAGAGCGGAACGGTCGAACTGATTGAGCTTGCCGAAATGGAAGGCGATGCAGAGCTTGGCGACGAAGGTGCGGCCGCGCTTAAGGCGTTGGCGGATCGTGCGGACAAGGACAAGGTCATGGCGCTGCTGTCGGGCGAAGCCGATGGCAATGATACCTTTATCGAAATTCACGCTGGCGCAGGCGGCACGGAAAGCCAGGATTGGGCCGAAATGCTACAGCGCATGTATTATCGCTGGGCCGAGCAGCGCGGTTATAAAGTCGAAATGGTGGATTATCAGGCGGGTGATCAGGCGGGCATCAAGTCGGCGACGTTGCTGGTCAAAGGCGAAAATGCCTATGGCTATGCCAAGACCGAAAGCGGCGTCCATCGCCTCGTCCGCATCTCGCCTTATGACAGCGCCGCCAAGCGCCACACCAGCTTCTCCAGCGTTTGGGTCTATCCTGTCATTGATGACAATATCGACATTGAAATCAACGAAGGCGATTTGAAGATCGACACCTACCGCGCATCAGGCGCAGGTGGGCAGCACGTTAATACGACCGACTCCGCCGTGCGTATCACCCACAAACCGTCCGGCATCGTCGTGGCCAGCCAAAATGACCGCAGCCAGCACAAGAACCGCGCCACCGCGATGGGCATGTTGAAGGCGCGCTTGTACGAAGCCGAACTTCGCAAACGTGAAGAAGTCGCATCGGGCGAATATGCGGCAAAGACCGAAATCGGCTGGGGCCACCAAATCCGTTCTTATGTGCTGCAGCCCTATCAGATGGTGAAAGACCTGCGCACGGGCGTGACGTCGCCAACACCCAGCGATGTGCTGGACGGTGACCTCGACAATTTCATCGCCGCAGCATTGGCCCAGCGCGTGACAGGCGAGGCTGTTTCCGTTGACGATGTTGATTGACGCTTAATCGCCCGGAGACGCTGAAGACCCTGCCAATAGGCCGCCGTCCAGATGCACTTCGCTTCCGGTCATATAGGTGGCGTCATCCGATGCCAGCATCAGGGCAATTGCCGCGACTTCTTCGACCGTGCCGAACCGCTTGAGCGGTGTGTCTGCGACCATTGCGGCCATGCGCGCCGCACGATCTGGTCCATCGCCAATTAACGCTTCCCACATCGGTGTCATGATCGCGGCGGGATGGATGGAATTGCAGCGAATCTTCAACCCTTGCCCCGCGCAATATAGCGCCACGGATTTGGTGTGGTTTCGGATCGCGGCTTTGGACGAAGCGTAGGCCGCAGCACCGGGAATACCCACCAAGCCAGAGCGCGAGGACATGTTGATGATGGAGCCCGCTTTCTTGGCGCGCATCGCCTTGATCGCATAGCGGCAGCCCAAGAACGTTCCGTCCAGATTGATGGCGTGGACGCGGTGCCATTCGGCCAGCGTGGCGTTTTCAGGGTCATGCGGGCCGGGGCTGTCTTCGAACCCGGTTATACCGGCATTATTCACGACGATGTCGATGCCTGGCTGCTGTTTGGCCAAATTGTTCCAATCCTCTTCGGACGAGACATCAAGCGCAACGAAAGTGCCGCCGATTTCTGATGCGACGCGCGTACCGTTTTCGGCATCAACGTCGCCGATGACGACCATCGCACCTTCTTTCGCGAAGCAGCGGGCAATCGCCTCGCCAATCCCGCGGGCACCGCCAGTCACGAGCGCGGATTTATTCTGTAATTTCGGCATGTGCGTTTCCTGTATTCAAAGGATATTTGACCACCGCAACGCTGTGCGGCGGCTATCTGAGCCGTGTGAAGAGCGTTTGCACTCTTTAGCCTTGAATCACTGGACCTACTCCACTTAAGCAGGCCATAAAGATTAACACGGTTACGGGAGAGAGCAAGTGAGTGAGCATCAGGACTGGTTTCCAATTCCCGAGACGGCTGCCCGTAACACGCAATGTAGCGCTGCGGATTATGACCTTATGTATGCGCAAAGCATCAGCGCGCCCGATGCATTTTGGGCCGAGCAAGCCAAGCGGATCGATTGGTTCACGCCGCCAACGAAAATTGGCAACTGGTCGTTCGACCCCGTGTCGATCAAATGGTATGAAGACGGTGTTTTAAACCTCTGCCACAACGCCGTTGACCGCCATGTTGCCGCGGGCAAGGGCGACGCGATTGCGTTTATCTTTGAGCCTGATGACCCGGCCAATGATGCGCGCCGGGTTTCCTATTCCGAGCTGCTGGCAGAGGTTAAGCGCATGGCTGGCGCGCTCAAGACCCTTGGCGTTGGCAAAGGGGACCGCGTCACAATCTATATGCCCATGTGCGTTGAGGGCGCGGTTGCGATGCTCGCCTGCGCACGGATCGGCGCGGTGCACAGCGTTGTTTTTGGCGGCTTCTCGCCGGAGGCGATCGCTGGGCGTATTCAGGATTGCGGGAGCCGGTTTGTGGTCTGCGCAGACACGGCGTTGCGCGGTGGCAAGTCGGTGCCGTTAAAGGCGAATATCGATGCGGCGCTGACGAAAGTGGACGGCGTCGATGCCGTTTTGGTTGTGCAGCACACAAGCGAACCCGTTGCGATGCAGGCTGGCCGCGACCATTGGTATCACGACTTTGGCGCGTCGGACGATTGCCCCTGCGAACCCATGAACGCCGAAGACCCTTTGTTCATATTATACACTTCAGGATCAACGGGCAGCCCAAAGGGTGTGTTGCACACCGTCGGTGGCTATTCGGTCTGGACCGCGAGCACATTCCATTATGTCTTCGACTATCGCCCCGGCGAAGTCTTCTTTTGCTCGGCGGATATTGGTTGGGTCACGGGGCACAGCTATGTCGTGTACGGGCCGCTACAAAATGGCGGCACCAGCCTGATATTCGAAGGCATCCCAAGCTACCCCGATAGCGGGCGTTTCTGGGACATTATTGACCGGCATCAGGTGAACATATTTTACACTGCGCCAACGGCCCTGCGCGCGTTGATGCGCGATGGCGATGCGCCGGTTTTGGCGCGCTCGCGCAAGTCGCTGCGCTTGCTGGGCACGGTGGGTGAGCCCATCAATCCCGAGGCTTGGCGCTGGTATCACGCGACGGTGGGCGAGGGGAAATTGCCCATTGTCGACACATGGTGGCAAACTGAGACTGGCGGCGTGATGATTACAACCTTGCCCGGTGCGCATGGCATGAAACCGGGCAGCGCAGGGCGGCCTTTCTTTGGCATCCAGCCGCAGCTCGTGGATAATGAAGGCGTCGTACTTGCCGATGAACATATTGGCGGCGCAACGTCGGGCAATCTGTGCATTACGCACAGCTGGCCGGGCCAGGCACGCACCGTCTATGGCGATCATAACCGTTTCGTGCAGACCTATTTTTCGACCTATAAGGGGAAATATTTTACAGGCGATGGCTGCCGCAGGGATGAAGATGGCTATTACTGGATTACGGGCCGTGTCGACGACGTTATCAACGTATCGGGCCACCGCATGGGCACTGCCGAGGTGGAAAGCGCGCTCGTGCTCCATGACAAGGTCGCAGAGGCAGCGGTGGTTGGATTTCCGCACGATATAAAAGGGCAGGGCATATATTGCTATGTGACCCTGAATGTCGGGGAAGAGCCGTCGGACGAACTCCACGCGGAACTTCGGCAGCAGGTGCGCGTTGAAATCGGACCCATTGCGTCGCCCGATCATATCCATTTCACGACTGCACTGCCCAAAACGCGATCGGGCAAAATCATGCGGCGCATATTGCGGAAGATTGCCGAAAATGACTTCGGCGCTTTGGGGGATACCTCAACACTTGCTGACCCAAATGTTGTCGATGCGCTTATTGAGGGACGTCAGAACCGGTGACGTCAGCACAGCGTTAGAATTCCGAGGTTCAGCTTTACTTGACGCTTGCGTCAAGTGCCACGACACCTTAACAGATGCGCCTTAATCGCGCGATTAAATGCGCCATATTGGGAAAAGCTTCATGACCGATTCTCCAGCAAAAACGGGTCCCTTAAAAGGCATTAAGGTCGTTGAACTCGCTGGAATTGGGCCGGGGCCATATGCTGGCCAGCTGCTGTCCGACATGGGCGCTGATGTCATTGTGATTGACCGGCCCGGCGGCTCGCTGGTTCCCAAGGCGATTGATGCGCGGGGCAAAAGGTCGATGGTGCTGGACCTGAAAAAACCGGAAGCGGTCGCGGCTTTGTTAAAGATTGTCGCAACTGCCGACGTCCTGATCGAAGGCCTGCGGCCCGGCGTGACCGAGCGCATGGGTGTTGGCCCCGATGTCTGTCACGCCATTAACCCGCGTTTGATCTATGGCCGCATGACCGGCTGGGGACAAACTGGCCCATGGAGCCAGATGGCGGGCCATGATATCAACTATATCGGTATGACCGGCGTATTGAACGCGATTGGCAAAGATGGGCAGCCGCCCGTTCCGCCGCTCAATATGATCGGTGATTTCGGCGGCGGTTCCATGTTCCTCGTCAACGGCATCCTTGCCGCAATCATCGAGCGTGCGCAGACGGGCCGTGGCAATATCGTCGATGCCGCGATTGTGGATGGCACGCATAGCCTGATGAGCTTTGTCCACGGCATGGCCGGCCTTGGCCAATGGCGGACGAAGCGTGAGGCGAATTTGCTCGACGGCGCTGCGCCATTTTATCGTTGTTACATGACGGCCGATGGCAAGTTCATGGCGGTTGGCTGTATCGAGCCGCAATTTTTTGCCGCGATGATGGAACGTTTGCCCATCGATCGTGAGGCCTATGGCGCGCAGCATGACCACGCCGCATTCGCGAAGCAGCATGAAATGCTGGAGGATGTGTTTGCCACCAAAACGCGCGACGCTTGGGAGGCTGTTTTTGCCGGTACCGACGCATGCGTAACGCCCGTGCTCGACTATGTTGAGGCGGCGTCACATCCGGTAAATGCCGAACGCCACGCGGTTGTCACCGACGGTCGTTGGCTGCACCCTCAAGTCGCGCCGCGTCTTGCAACGCAGGCTTTGCCAACCCATTTTGATATCGCAACAAAAGGTGCAGATTACGCTGCCATATTGGCCGAAGCGGGACTCGGCACTGATGACATCTCCCAACTGATCGCGGCAGGCGCCGTGGTCGCAAATAAGGACTGAATATGACCGAAGCCTATATCTATGATGCGGTGCGTAGCCCGCGTGGCAAGGGGCGGCCCGATGGCGCGCTGCATGAAATAACGCCCATCGACCTCGCGGCGCAGGTTCTGGCGGCTATTCGCGACCGCAATGGCCTGTCGGGTGAAGAGATCGAAGATGTGGCCTTTGGTTGCGTATCGCCAGTGGGCGAGCAGGGCGCAGTTATAACGCGCACCGCCGTTTTGGCTGCTGGCTATCCGCACACAACGTCGGGTATTCAGGTGAACCGTTTCTGCGGATCGGGCTTGGAAGCGTCGAACATCGCTGCGGCCAAAGTGAAGTCGGGCGAATGCGATCTGGCTGTTGGCGGCGGCATTGAATCAATGAGCCGCGTGCCCATGGGTTCGGACGGCGGCGCGTGGCCCATCGACCCGCGCTCGGCGATTGCAAATTACTTCATCCCGCAGGGCATTTCTGCAGACCTTATCGCCACCAGATATGGCTATAGCCGTGATGATGTCGACGCTTATGCGGTCGAGAGCCAAAAGCGGGCTGGCCGGGCATGGGCTGAAAAGCGTTTTGCGCGTTCCATCCTGCCGATCCGGGATGTCATTGGTGAAGTCGTCCTTGACCATGATGAATTGATGCGTCCGGAAACGGATATGCAGTCCTTGGGCGCATTGGCCCCTGCATTCCAGATGATGGGCACCATGATGCCGGGTTTTGATGACATTGCCATCATGCGCTATCCTGATGTCGAAAAGATCAACCATGTCCACCATGCCGGCAACAGTTCGGGCATCGTCGACGGTTCGGCCGCTGTGCTGATCGGCACCAAAGAAGCTGGCGAGAAATATGGCCTGAAGGCGCGTGCACGTATCGTATCGATGGCATCCATCGGTTCCGAACCCGCCATCATGCTCACTGGCCCCGAATTCGCCGCGCAAAAGGCGCTGGCGCGCGCCGGAATGGACAAGAGCGACATTGATGTGTGGGAATTGAACGAAGCCTTTGCCTCGGTCGTTCTGCGCTTCATGGAAGCGATGAATGTCGACCATAGCGACATCAACGTCAACGGTGGTGCCATTGCCATGGGACATCCGCTTGGCGCGACAGGTGCGATGATCCTTGGCACCGTGCTGGATGAGCTGGAGCGTTCCGGCAAGTCGACTGCGCTCACCACGCTGTGCATTGGTGCCGGAATGGGCACTGCAACCATCATCGAACGCGTGAATTGATCGGGAACGAAAACATGACTTACACAACTTTCTCCGTCGATATCGACGCCGATGGCATTGCGCTTCTGACGATCGACCTTCCGGATGCATCCATGAACGTGTGGAATGGCGCGTTGATCGAAGAATTCGGCAAATGGGTCGACGATTTCACCACGAACGAAGCCGTAAAGGGCGCGGTCATTACATCGGGTAAGAAATCCGGTTTCCTCGCCGGTGCTGACTTGACCATGCTGGGCGGCGCAAAGGCGAGCAGCACCAAAGAAGCGTTCGACCAGGCTTTCGCTTTGAACGCATTGCTGCGCAAAATGGAATCCGGCGGTCATTCCGCCAAGGACCTGAGCAGCGGTAAGGCGTCGGCAAAGCCGGTTGCTTGTGCGCTGAACGGTCTTGCTTTGGGCGGCGGTTTGGAACTCGCGCTTGCGTGCCATTACCGCGTCGTTGCGGACAATCCAAAAATCCAACTCGGCATGCCCGAAGTGATGGTTGGCCTGTTGCCCGGTGGCGGCGGAACGCAGCGGACGCCGCGCCTCATTGGCCTGCAGAACGCGGCGATGATGATTATTCAAGGCAAGTCGCTCGACCCGGCAACAGCAAAGGCGCAGGGACTGGTGCACGACGTCGCGCCGGCTGCGGATGTGATCGCCAATGCCAAAGCATGGGTAAAGGCCAATCCGAAGGCGACGGCGCCGTGGGACAAGAAGGATTTCAAATTCCCCGGCGGTGCAGGCGCGATGGACCCACGTGCGGTTCAGCTGTTCGTTGGCCTGAACGCGATGGCGCATAAGGAGAGCAAAGGCAATTTTGACGCCATTAAGGCCATTTTGTCCTGTCTGTATGAAGGTTCCATCCTGCCGTTCGACACTGCGCTGCGTGTTGAATCCAAATATTTCACCAAACTGCTTTCGGGCAGCCAAGCGAAGAATATGATCCGCACCTTGTTCATCAACAAACAGGCCGCTGAAAAGGGCGCTGGCCGCCCCGCAGGTGTCCCTGCGGTTGAGATTAAAAAGGTTGGCGTACTGGGCGGTGGCCTGATGGGATCGGGTATCACGCACGTTACCGTTAAGGGCGGCATGGACGTTGTCGTTCTCGACCGCAGCCTTGAAGATGCCAATAAGGCGGTCGATTACAGCCGCAAGATCATCGACAAGGCCGTCAGCCGTGGCAAGATGACCAAGGAAGCGGGCGACGCGTTCATGGCGCGGATTACACCCACGGACAATTATGACGATCTGAAAGATGTCGACCTTATCATTGAAGCCGTGTTTGAACGGCCCGATGTGAAGGCAGACGTCATTAAGAAGGCAGAGGCGGTCATCGGACCCGATGTCGTGTTCGCGTCGAATACGTCGACATTGCCGATTACGGGGCTTGCGAAGAATTCCTCACGTCCGGAATTGTTTGTCGGACTGCACTTTTTCTCGCCGGTTGAAAAAATGCCGTTGCTGGAGATCATTCCCGGTGAACTGACGGGCGAGCGGGCTATGGCTGCGGCGTTTGATTATAACGCAAAGATTAAGAAGACGCCGATCGTCGTAAAGGACGTTCGCGGCTTCTTCACCAACCGCGTATTCCCGCCTTATATGGGTGAGGCGATGAAGCTGGTAACCGAAGGCGTAAAACCTGCGCTCATCGAAAATGCCGCCAAGTCGCTTGGCATGCCAATTGGCCCGCTGGCGTTGCTGGATGAAACCACATTGCAGCTTGGCTATGATGTTATGCAGTCGACCAAGAAAGAATTGGGCGACGCGTATCAACCAAGCGGCACCGAAGACTTCATGGAATTGATGGTCGTCAAATTGGGCCGTAAGGGCCGTCGTTTCGGCTCTGGCTTCTATGACTATGATGACAAGGGCGAACGTCTTGGCCTTTGGCAGGGCATGGCGGAGCATTATCCGCTCGCTGAAAACCAGCCGTCAGTCGAAGAAGTGAAGCAGCGCCTGCTGTACATCCAGTTGATTGCCACAGCGCAATGCTTTGAAGAAGAGGTCGTGCGCGATCCACAGAGTGCTGATCTGGGTGCTATCTTCGGTTGGGGCTTTGCGCCGTACACCGGCGGCCCGATGAGCTATATCGACACGGTTGGCCTCGAGAACTTCGTCCGCACCGCCGACAATTTGGCGCAGCGATTTGGCAATCGTTTTGCCCCACCCAAAAGCTTCCGCGACATGGCGGACAAGGGCGAGACTTTGTATAAAGCTGCTGCATAAAACCAGCAAGCAAGGCACAAAAAAGGGCGACCTCCGCGGAGGCCGCCCTTTTTGTTTGTGTCGTTGGTTTAGAACTTGGCGCGGACGGTCATGCCGTACATGCGTGGCTCTTCAACGAAACCGATACGCGAACGGGTGCCTGCACCACCGCGAAGCGGGGTGTTGGCGGTAACGCCGCGCGTGATTTCGTTGTTCAGGTTCGTACCCCAAATCTCGAACGTGTAACGCTCATCCGGCGTTGTTAGGCCGATGCGCGCATTCATCTTGAAGTAGGCGTCCTGATAATCCAGAGGGATTGGCAGGTTATTGGTATCCAAAGGAATGGTGCTTGTGCGGCGGCGATCCGAATAGTTGATGTTACCATTTACAAGCAAGCCCCAGCCAGCGTCATTGACCTGTCCTTCATAGGTAAGCCCAACAACACCTGCGAACTTTGGCGCGTTGGTCAGCGTAGAGCCACACAGCCTCTGCGTTGACGCCAATGCCGCCGCCGCTACACCGTCGGCACAATCGCCAGGATAGCGAGAGTTTGCATATGTTGCTGACACATTCGCCGAGATATTGTCGCTCAGCTTGCCAAACAACTCCAGCTCAGCACCTGTTGACCGCGCCGAATGGACGTTGAAGGTCAGGAACTGGACGCCGGTGAATTCAAGCACCTGGAAGTCGCTCATTTTCATGTCGAACAGAGCCAGGTTGGCTTTGATCGATCCGAACAAAGTTGCCTTAACGCCAACTTCGATCTGGTTAACCTTTTCGGACTTAAAGTCTGGTTCGGCATAGACCGGCGCAACAATCACCGGACCACCCGGTGTTGCCAAACCGGCAAGAATGGCTGCCGAGTTCTGCAAGGTTGCTGATTGTGGATCGAGGTTGAAACCACCTGATTTGAACCCATGGCTGTAACCAGCATAGAACAACAGATCTTCAGTCGCCTTATACCCAAGCTGTGCGGTATAGGTAATCTCGTCATCCTTGAACGTGTCCGACCATGCGCGTGGCAAAGGCAGCAATCGGCTGGCCAAACCACCGCCCAATGCGGTTGGTGCGGTCAGATTGACCGACGTTGCAAATGGGAAGCAGTTGAGACCAATCAGACCTGCACGAAGTGGGGCAGGTACGGTACCGGCCAACACACCATTCACGCTGGCTTGGCACGCGCTGGCACCTGCACCGGTCGTTGCAGCAAGCTGGTTGAACGATGCGTCCTTGGTTTCATTTACGTAACGGGCACCGAGCGTCAAGCTAAGCTTATCGGTGAAATTGACAACATTGTGCGTAAATACCGACCAACTTTTTGCATCCTGCAGGAACCGGTTTTCGGCATAGTTACCATCGGCATTGACTGGAACGCCGGCATTGCCGAGCGCGGTCAGTGCGAACAACGGGTTGACCCCTGCCGCATTGGCAAAGTTGAATGCACCACCCGTCCGCTGGAAATCGGCATTGAGCGTCATCGTCTGGTCAGCGCGGATTTTCTCGCTCGAGTAGAAACCACCAATCAACCAGTCGAGACTGTCGTTGAGAGCGGTGCCCTGCAAGCGCAGTTCTTGGGTAAAGGTCTTGATATGGTCACCCGATGGCAAAATGCCGGTGCGTGATGTCGGTGCGCCATTACCCACTGTGTAGGTGTTGTTGGAGGTGAAGCCGCCGACCGTGGTCGAGCTTGAATCGAACTTACGATATGCAGTAACCGAGGTCAGCTTTGCCGCACCCAGGTCCCATTTCAGTTCGGCTGAAGTACCCCATTGCTTGGAGCCGTTCAGATAAGGTCCGCCGTTGATCGATAGATTCTTCAGCGCGCTCATTCCGGACTGGTCTACGCCATCGCTGGCCAAACCATGGAAAGCGGAGAAAGGTGCAAGTTCGGTTTCACGAACGATAACCGCTTCGCAGCATTGTTCGTCGGTCTTGGCATAATCGGCCAACAGACGGATGCTGACATCGGCATTTGGTTCGACGTACAATTGTCCGCGCAGCATGTAACGATCACGGTTGTTGCTCTCTACGCCCGATGGGGTTTTGAGATAGCCGTCGCGTTTGCGCCATGTGCCGGACACCCGGAGGCCCGCAACATCAGTGGTAATTGGCACGCTAACGCCGGCTTGAAGGTTCATGAAATTGTAATTGCCATAGCTCGCATTTGCGAAGCCTTCGACTTCAGAAAGGCTCGGACGCTTTGTCGAGACGTTCAGCGCGCCAGCCGAAGTGTTGCGGCCAAACAAAGTGCCCTGAGGTCCGCGCAGGATTTCAAGCCGCTCAAGGTCGACAAGGTCACCCAAAGCAACGCCTGGGCGTGACTGATATACGCCATCGATGAAAACACCGACCGAGCTTTCAAGACCGGTGTTGTTCCCGGTCGTGCCGACGCCGCGAATTTTGATCGAGGTACCCTGTGTTTCGGTCTGCGATGATTGAATGTTAAAGCTTGGCGAAATGGACGCCAGATTCTTAATATCATTGATTCCCTGACGCTCCAGCGCCTCTGGTGCGACCGCGGTCACGGCAAGCGGAATGTCTTGCACATCCATCGCGCGCAACGTTGCGGTAACGATAATGGGTTCATCACCACTATCTTCTTCGGCTTGGGCTGTTTGGGCGTAAGCCGCAGGCACGAACATCGCGCTGCAGATGGTACTGCACAGGGCAGCCGTGATTACACGGTTAAATCGACGCATTATACTCTCTCCTCCTATTCAACCGACACCCTTGCGGCATTTGCTGCTCACTTCGGGCTGCCAGTTTTGACACGCTCACCGGCTGAAATGGTCCGGTGGGCAAGCTCTCTCTCAATCACCATCCTATCGCCGAATTTTAACAAATCCAGCGATTTAATCGTGCAGTTGAAATTTATACTTTCCAGTGGCTTTTGTGCCCTTTGGCGCTAATTATGCGGTCTATGTTTGACCGTCCTACGATATTAGACGCGGCTTTTCTGCGGCGTGTTGCTGCCCATGACTTTCCCGCGCCGCGTGCGAACGGTGCTGCCGAAGGAGCAGCGTCCCATCTGCTGGTCGATTTGTTTGATACGCAAATCATGAACCGCCACCTCGATCTTTGGGCGCGTCGGTCAAAGGGTAAGACCTTTTATTCCATCGGCAGTTCGGGGCATGAAGGGACTGCAGCGATGGCGGCGGCGACGCGCGCGACCGACATGGCATTTTTGCATTATCGCGATGGCGCGTTTCTGATTCAGCGCAAAAAGCAGGCGGGCGGCCTGACGCCATTATATGACATGGCTTTGTCCTTTGCCGCTTCGGCAGATGATCCGATTTCCGGCGGGCGGCACAAGGTTCTGGGATGCGCACACACTTTTGTCCCTCCGCAGACCAGCACCATTGCCTCGCATTTGCCAAAGGCCGTCGGCGCCGCGCATTCCTTGGGGCTGGCGCGGCGTCTGCAACTCGATGATGCGGTACTCCCCCACGATTCTGTCATTTTATGTTCCTTCGGCGATGCATCGGCCAACCACTCGACATCGCAAGGCGCGTTCAACGCCGCCTGCTGGGCTGCGTATCAGCATTTGCCTATGCCGATTGTCTTCCTGTGTGAGGATAATGGCATTGGTATTTCGGTGCGGACGCCCGGTGGATGGATAGCGGCGAACTTCGCGCATCGACCGGCGTTGCATTACATTGCCTGCGACGGGGCGGACCTGAATGATGCTCTGCGTGGTTGCCACGAAGCCGTCGCCTATGCGCGTGCGCGACGCAGGCCCGTATTTCTGCATATGCAGACAGTGCGCCTCATGGGACATGCGGGGGCAGATGTTGAATTAAGCTACGCACCGATTGCGCAGATTGAAGCCGCCGAAGCGCAAGATCCATTGTTGCACAGCGCGCGGATTTTGCATGAACAAGCGGGCATGTCGGGCGCGGAGATTGTTGCGCGCTACGAAGATATGCGCGCGCGGGTGGACCGCGTTGCCTTGGACGCGCTCGCCAAGCCACGGCTCGTCACCGCGCAAGAGGTGATGGCCTCCATCCTGCCAGAGGAAGGCGCCAAGCCGTCGCGGCCATTGCCCGATGCGGCCGCACGCGACGCGCTTTTCACCAAAGACGCACGCAACTTGGCTAAACCTGTCACTTTGGCCAAGAGCATCAATTTTGCTTTGGCGGATATCATGCTGCAATATCCCAATGTCGCGGTGTTCGGCGAAGATGTTGCGCGCAAAGGCGGCGTTTATGGCGTGACACAGGGGCTGCAGGAAAAATTCGGCGCAGCGCGTGTGTTTGATACGTTGTTGGACGAACAGACCATTCTTGGGCTGGCCATCGGCATGGGGCATAATGGCTTTGTTCCTATCCCCGAAATCCAGTTTTTGGCCTATCTGCATAATGCCGAGGACCAAATCCGGGGCGAAGCGGCGACCTTGTCCTTCTTTTCAAACCGTCAATATCGCAACCCTATGGTCGTGCGTATCGCTGGCTTGCCCTATCAAAAGGGCTTTGGCGGGCATTTCCACAATGACAACAGCATCGCTGTCCTTACCGACATTCCCGGTATCATTGTCGCATGTCCGTCCAATGCCGCTGATGCGCCTGCTATGCTGCGTGAATGCGTCCGGCTTGCGCATGAGGATGGCCGTGTTGTGATCTTCCTTGAACCCATCGCACTGTATCACACAACGGACCTTCATGGTGCGGAGGATGGGGCGTGGTCTGCGGAATATACAGCGCCGACGGACGCGCGTGAAATCGTCTTTGGTGCGCTTGGGCAATTTGGCAACGGCACTGAACTTGCGATTATAACATATGGAAATGGTTATTATTTATCGCGTCAGGCTGCGCCCGAATTGGAAGCGTTGGGCATCACATTACGCATCATTGACCTGCGTTGGTTACATCCGTTGAATGCGGACGCAATTGTGGCTGCGGTGGCGGATTGTTCGAATATCCTGATTGTTGACGAAAGCCGCCGATCGGGAAGCTTGAGTGAAAAGCTGATGACCATATTGACGGAGGCTGGTCGTGGTAACGCCGTTAGCCGAATTACGGCGGAAGATTGCTTCATCCCGCTTGGGCCCGCGGCTGAGCTGGTATTGCCAAGCAAGCAATCGATCGTGGAAGCCGCCAAGGCAGCGGTCGCATGAAGAAGCGCGCATTGGTCGTTTGCCCGGGACGCGGCACCTACAACGCGTCCGAGCTTGGATATGTGCAGAAGCACCATGCGGCGCGCGCTGACGTGGTCGGCATTGTTGATGCGGTGCGTGCGGAAAAGGGCCAAGTGCCGGTATCGACGCTCGATAAAGCCGAGAAATACGCGCCATCGGTACATATGACCGGCGATAACGCATCCCCGCTGATTTACGCATCTGCCCTCGCGGATTTCGCTGCGATTGATCGTGATAAATTTGATGTCGTTGCGGTGACGGGCAATTCAATGGGCTGGTATCTCGCGCTGGCCTGTGCGGGTATCGTCGATCTGGCGGCGGGTGCGCGGCTTGTGAACAATATGGGCCTGTTAATGCATGAACATGGCACCGGCGGGCAGATCGTATGGCCGATTGTCGATGCCGACTGGAACATTGACCAAGAAAAAATGCATTTTATCAATACTTTACTAGATGAAGCAAAGAATATTTCTGATATTTTCATATCGGTGTCGATACGCCTCGGCGGGATGGTGGTGTTCGCAGGAGACGAAGCCGGACTGAAATGGCTCGCCGAAAAACTGCCGAAGGACGACCGCTTCCCATTGCGGCTGATGCACCATGCGGCATTCCATAGCCCGTTGCTGCAGCATATCGTGCCGATGGCGCGCGCGCAGAATCCCGTGGCGGATTTCGGCCCGGGCAACATTCCGGCAATTGACGGGCAGGGCAAGATTTGGTCGCCGCATGCCTTTAGCCAAGACGCGATCTACGCCTACACGCTTGGCGCGCAATTGACCGAGACATATGATTTTAGCCGTGCGGTGCAGGTTGCTGCGGCAGAATTCGCGCCGGACGTTGTGATCGTGCTTGGGCCCGGAACCACCTTGGGCGCGCCAACGGCACAAGCGCTGATTGCATCGGGTTGGCGTGGCCTTTCGGGCAAAGCAGACTTTCAGGCACGGCAGCAGGACGAACCCATATTGATTTCCATGGGTATGGACGAACAGCGCGCCTGGGCATCACGTTAAACGTTGCATACGAATAAGCGCTAGACGCTTGTGCCCTGCAGGATAAAGGGGGCACAATTGGTAAGGCGACCGACCGGTGCCTTGCATGGAGACGAACAGAATGAGCATGCACAGTTCCACCTTGCTGTTGTTTGGGGCCACGGGTGACCTTTCACGGCGCATGCTGCTGCCGTCCTTATATGCGCTGCATGCCGATGGCCTGATTAATCCTGACCTGCGTATTTTCGGCACCGCACGCAGCGCGCTTACCGATGATGCCTTTCGCGACATGGCACGCGCGGCATTGTGTGAATTTCTGCCCGATGACCGCAAGGCAGAGGGCCTGATTGACGCATTTCTGCAAAGGCTGTCCTACGTCGCGCTGGATGCGTCCGATCCGCAAGGCTTTGCCGCATTGGCGGACAAGATTGGCGACATATCAGGCGGATTGTCGATTTTCCTGTCCACCGCGCCATCTTTGTTTGAGCCAACAATCAAGGGCCTCCACAATGCTGGCCTGTCTGGTGAAAATGTACGCATTGGTTTGGAAAAGCCATTGGGCAATGATTTGGCGTCATCGCAGCATATCAATGACGCCGTGAACGCGGTTTTCCCGGAAACGCGGACGTTCCGCATCGACCATTATCTGGGCAAGGAAACGGTCCAGAACCTGATGGCGCTTCGTTTTGCCAATATGTTGTTTGAGCCGCTGTGGAATGCCAATGCCATTGAGCATGTGCAGATTACGGTGAGCGAGACCGTCGGGCTGGAGGGGCGGGCCGGATTTTATGACGATACCGGCGCGCTGCGCGACATGGTGCAAAACCATATGCTGCAATTGCTGGCGCTGACAGCCATGGAGCCACCGGCAAGTCTGGATGCGACGGCCATCCGAGATGAAAAGGTAAAGGTCCTGCGCGCGCTGCGTCCGGTGGTGGAAGGTGACGTCGTGACCGGGCAATATAATGACGGTGCGGTCAACGGCGAAGCGGTCAAAGGCTATGACAGCGACCTCGGCAAACCATCCGACACCGAAACCTTTGTCGCGATCAAAGCCTATGTCGACAATTGGCGGTGGCAGGGCGTGCCGTTTTTCCTGCGCACCGGGAAACGTTTGCCCGAACGCCGCAGTGAAATCGTCATCCAGTTCAAACCCGTCCCGCACAATGTGTTCAAGGACCGTGGTGGTCGGCTGGAGGCAAATACGCTGGTTATCCGGTTACAGCCGGAGGAATATGTGCGGCTGTTGGTGATGGCCAAAGAACCCGGGCTGGATCGCGGCGGGGTCACCTTGCGTGAAGTGCCGCTTGATCTGTCACTCACCGCCGCCTTTGCCGGATCGCGGCGGCGGATTGCATATGAACGCCTGCTTCTCGACCTCATAGAAGGCGACCAGACGCTATTTGTCCGCCGTGACGAGGTCGAGGCCCAGTGGAAGTGGATCGATGCCATACGGGCGCTGTGGGACGCGACAGCGTTGAAGCCAAAGGGCTATGGTGCCGGTAGCTGGGGCCCCAGTGCCGCGATTGCCCTCACCGAACGAGATGGAGTGAGCTGGCATGAGTAAAATGCACGCAACCGTTGAAGCCGTCACCGCGCGCATCATCGAACGGTCCAAGCCCGGGCGTCAGGCCTATCTCGATCTGATCGCCAAGCAGCGCGATGCAGGCGTAAACCGGCCCACGTTAAGCTGCGGCAATCTGGCGCATGGCTTTGCCGCGAGCGGTGAGGATAAGCCTGCCATTCGTGGCGGCAAAGCGATGAACATCGGCATTGTCAGTGCCTATAACGACATGCTGTCGGCGCATCAGCCATATGGCCGCTACCCCGAGCAGATGAAAATATTCGCGCGCGAGGTCGGCGCGACGGCGCAGGTCGCAGGCGCGGTGCCCGCGATGTGCGATGGGGTGACGCAGGGGCAGGATTCGATGGAGCTGTCGTTGTTCAGCCGCGATGTCATTGCCATGGCAACCGCGGTTGGCCTGAGCCACGGGATGTTTGAAAGCGTCGCGATGTTGGGCATTTGTGACAAGATTGTCCCGGGCCTGCTGATCGGCGCGTTGCGCTTTGGCCATTTGCCGACCGTCCTCGTGCCCGCAGGCCCAATGCCGTCGGGCCTTGCCAACAAAGAAAAACAGCGTGTCCGTCAGCTATATGCAGAGGGCAAAGTAGGCCGCGCCGAATTGCTGGAGGCGGAAGCCGCGTCCTATCACAGCGCTGGCACATGTACTTTTTACGGCACCGCCAATTCCAACCAGATGATGATGGAGGTCATGGGGCTGCATATCCCAGGCGCCGCATTCATCAATCCGGGGAACAAGCTACGTACCGAATTGACACGCGCTGCGGTCCATCGGTTGAGCGAAATTGGCTGGGACGGCGATGATTACCGGCCCTTAGGGCTGTGCGTCGACGAAAAAGCAATCGTCAACGCTTGTGTCGGCTTGCTGGCAACAGGCGGATCGACGAACCATGCGCTGCACATTCCGGCCATCGCACGCGCCGCCGGTATCGTCATCGATTGGGAAGATTTGGATCAGCTGTCCGCAGTGGTGCCGTTGATCGCCCGCGTGTATCCGAACGGCTCTGGGGATGTGAACCATTTCCACGCCGCAGGCGGAATAGGCTATGTCATCCGCGAACTGATAGACGCAGGGCTTCTCCACCGCGATATCATGACGGTCGCGGGACAGGATTTGGCCGATTATGGGCGTGAGCCCATGTTGGAAGACGACAAGCTTGTGTGGCGCGACGCACCTGCGGTGACCGCCGATGACACGATGCTGCGCCCGCCGTCCGCGCCGTTCAGCCCCGATGGTGGCATGCGTTTGGTGACAGGTAATTTGGGCCGTGCGACGTTCAAGACCAGTGCGGTTGATCCAGCCCGCTGGACCATCGAAGCACCGGTGCGCGTATTTCACGAACAAAATGATGTACTTGCAGCCTTTAAGGCGGGCGAGCTTGATCGCGATGTCATTGTCGTCATCCGTTTTCAGGGGCCTGCCGCCAACGGCATGCCTGAACTGCACAAGCTGACGCCGCCATTGGGTGTGTTGCAGGATAAGGGCTTTAACGTCGCGCTCGTGACCGACGGGCGCATGTCCGGTGCATCCGGCAAAGTGCCAGCCGCGATCCATTTAAGTCCGGAAGCTGCACGTGGCGGGGCAATTGCGAAGCTTCAGGATGGCGACGTCGTGCGCCTGTGCGCCACCAGCGGCACTTTGTCCGTGCTGGTCGATGACAGCGAATGGACCGGTCGCGCACCCGCCCCGACGCCCGTGGCGCATGTCGGCACCGGACGCGAGCTGTTTGCACTGATGCGCGCTACGGCCGATGAAGCGGAAAAGGGCGGGTCAGCCATGCTCGCGGCGGCAGGGCTATGACCGCGATTGTCGCCGTCGATATCGGCGGAACCCACGCGCGCTTTACGCTTGCTGAAGTGGATGCGGGCAAGGTCATCAACCTTGGCGAGGCGGTAACGCTGAAAACAGCAGAGCATGCCAGTTTCCAAACCGCGTGGCAGGAATTTCAACGGATGAACGGAGCGCCGCTTCCGCGCGCAACCGCCATTGCTATTGCAGGGCCCGTTGATGTTGACGTGATTAAGCTCACCAACAATCCGTGGATCATTCGCCGGTCGATGGTGTGTGAAAAGCTGAATGTCGACAGGTTCGTTATCGTCAATGATTTCGGGGCCGTGGGCCATGCGGTTGCGCAAGCGGGGCCAGAACATTTCCACCATTTGACGGGACCTGATCAGGCGTTTGCGCCCGAAGGCACGCTGAGCATCATTGGCCCGGGAACCGGTCTTGGCGTCGCACACGTCGCGCGCAGCGGCGGTGCCTATCATGTGCAAGCGACCGAAGGCGGGCATATCGATTTTGCACCGCTCGATGCCATTGAAGATGCCGTGTTGGCGCGCTTGCGTAAACGCTACCGCAGGGTGTCGATTGAACGCGTCGTGTCGGGGCCGGGCTTGGTTGATCTTTACGAAACGCTGGCCGCTATCGAAGGCCGCGCGGTTCAGCAATATGATGACAAGACGCTCTGGCAAATGGGTATGTCCGGTGAGGATAGCCTTGCCGCGGCGGCTGTTGACCGTTTTTGCCTGTCGCTGGGCAGCGTTGCCGGTGACATCACGCTAGCTCAGGGCGGCTTTGCAGGGGTCGTCATCGCAGGCGGCCTAGGGCTACGTATCAAGGACAGTCTTGTCCGTTCGGGCTTTGCCGAACGTTTCCGCGCCAAAGGCCGCTTTGAAGGGTTAATGGCCTCCATCCCTGTGAAACTCATTACCCATCCGCAGCCCGGCCTTTTTGGGGCAGCGGCGGCCTATGCCCAGCAATATATTGAGAAAGAATAGCCGATGTCGCCCGTTGAAAAAATCATGCGTACTGCGCCCGTTATCCCCGTTCTGGTGATTGAAGATGCGGCGTATGCACGCGCGATAGCGGAGGCATTGGTTGCGGGTGGTTTGCCAGTGTTAGAGGTCACGTTGCGCACAGCCGCGGCATTGGACGCCATTGCCGAAATGAAGAAAGTGCCGGGCGCAATTGTTGGTGCAGGCACCGTTGTTGATGTGGCAGGCCTGGACAGCGCAATCGCGGCTGGGGCGGAGTTTATCGTTTCGCCCGGCCTGACCGACAATTTGGGCAAAGCCGCCATCGCCAAGAATATTCCGTTCCTGCCCGGCGTCGCGAGCGCGGGCGATATCATGCGCGGACTTGATCTGGGCCTGACGCATTTCAAATTCTTTCCGGCGGAAGCAAATGGCGGTCTTCCTGCGCTGAAATCGCTTATCGGCCCCTTTGGTCAGTGCAAATTCTGCCCGACCGGCGGTATCAAACAGGAAACGGCGGCAGACTGGCTCGCGGTTCCCGAAATTTTATGTGTTGGTGGAAGCTGGCTTGTTGGTAAAGGCGTTCCTGATGTTGCCGCGATAGAATCTGCAGCGCGGGCAGCATCGGCATTACGCAACTAACGGAGACGCAAGGCACATGGCCGAAGAAATTGAATGGTGGGACTTTGACGCAGCAGAAGATTTGATCGACGCTGTTGTCGGCGACGTCAGCTTCATCATCGAAAGTGCACTTGATGCCCGTGGCCAAGCGTTGGTTGCGTTTCCGGGCGGTTCGACACCAAAGCCTATTTTGGAAAAGCTGGCGCAAGCCAATATCCGCTGGAAAAGTGTGACGATCATTCCGACCGATGACCGGTTGGTTCCAGTCGACAATGCGCTTTCGAATGTTGCGATGATTGCAAAGATATTCATTCCGAAAGGCGCGCGCGTGTTGCCGATCACCAGCGATGCTGCGGACTATAAATTGGCCGGAGGGGCAGCAAATGCCCGTCTTGCGGACTTGCATTGGCCACCCGATCTCGTCTGGCTGGGTATGGGCGCTGATGGGCATACTGCGTCGATATTCCCGGGACCTGATCTCGAAACTGCGCTCGAAGGCGGCAAGGATGTGCGCGCCGTCGGTGTTGCACCAGACCCGCTCCCGCCCGAAGCTCCGGTCAACCGGGTTACCTTGACCGCATCTGCAATCGGTACCGCGCGTACGGCGATATTGGTTATCAATGGTGCCGAGAAGCGTGCCGTGCTTGAGGCCGCGATTGAGCAGGGAGGTAAGTCAGCTTACCCGGTTGGCCGCGTGCTCGACAAAATTGCCGTCCCTGTCGACATATATTGCTTGGATGATTGATTTAAACGCGGCGTAGCTTGCCATGTGCGGGCGGCGTCGTATTCAGCTTTTGAAGATATAGGGGCAGGTCGAGCGCGCCAGTGCTAACAGGCTTGCGCGCATCTTTCGGATTGATGTGGTGATCAAACGCAATGCCCGCACGGCCCTCGGTCACCCATGCAATGTGACCGCTGACCCAACCGATGCTGCGCAGGTTTATCTCCACCGGTTCACCGCGCGGTGCATTTGTTGGGATTTCAGCCATCAGCCCGCCTGCTGACAGGTTGCGAATGCGTACTTCGTGCTCACCTTTTGTGTTGGGAAAGCGCAGAACGGCCTTCAGAAACAGGCTGTCGCGATCCATGCTCCGCTTTGCAGCCGACATGTTAATTTCGCCGAATGAGTCATTCATAATGCAGCACCAAGCACAGAATTGGGAATAATTCAGGCTCGGACAATGCCAGCTAAGTGTAGCCAAAAGGTTAATTTGCGGATCAACCTGATGGACTTCACATGGTTGCATCAACCATGATCATTGAACATCGCGGCGTTAATCGTCGCGCGAAACGCGTTCCTGCCGTTCGTGTCGTTCCTGCGCCTCAAGCGTCATTGTCGCGATTGGGCGGGCGCGCAGTCGGGCAAGTGAAATCGGCTCGCCTGTTACCTGACAATAACCATATTCGCCTTCGGTAATGCGGCGAAGCGCAGATTCGATTTTGGAGATCAGTTTGCGTTGACGGTCGCGGGTTCGTAATTCGATACCCCAATCCGTTTCACTCGATGCGCGGTCGTTCAGATCAGGTTCGCGCATAGGGCCATCCTGAAGCTGATTCAGCGTGCCTTGCGATTCCGCCAAGATACTGTTTTTCCAGTCAATCAGCTGCTTCTCAAAATATTTCAGCTGACGATCGTTCATGAAAGGCTCGTCGTCGCTGGGGATATATGAAGGGTCAATATCGTAACCGGAATTGTTCAATTCTCCGGTATTCTTTTGAGGCTCGGCGCTTGCGCCCATGTTAGATTCTCCACCTCTGGCGGGCCCCGCAAAACCAAGGTTGCCGCGTCCAAATCCACTCTCGTCGGCGCTATAGACTCACGCCAAAACCCGCACAAGCAGCAAATGTTACAGAAAGTCATACTATCCATAAAAGCTGTGGAAACGGCGCGCCTTCACACATTCGATTGCTCCAAACAGCGCCAAGAATGAAAAAGGTCCGTATTATGTCCGTACGCATGGCTTTCGCGAAATTATGTGCCTGCCCTTTTTCATTGCGAAACCGATGCGCGAACGGCATAGCCAGCCACCATGCATGACCTAAAATATATCCGCGAAAATCCGCAAGCCTTTGACGCAGCACTTGTCCGCAGGGGCGCTGCACCCGTTGCTGAATCGGTTCTGGCGCTGGATGAAAATCGCCGCGCCTTGTTGACCGAAATGCAAAATGCGCAAGCACGCCGCAACGAAGCGTCCAAAGCAATCGGCGCTGCCATGGGCAAGGGCGATACCGCGACCGCAGAGGCGCTGAAAGCCGAAGTTGCCGCGTTGAAGGACACCTTGCCAGCATTGGAAGAGCAGGAACGCGCTGCAGGCGAAGAATTGGATACGCTGCTCGCCGGATTACCCAATTTGCCTGCCGACGACACACCCGACGGCGCAGACGAGACAGAAAATGTTGAAGTCGCGCGGTGGGGAACCCCGCGTAGTTTTGAATTTGAACCGCGCGATCATGCCGATTTGGGGCCAGTGCTTGGCCTCGACTTTGAAACGGGCGTTGCGATTTCAGGCGCACGCTTTACCTTCATGCGCGGACAAATGGCGCGGCTTAATCGCGCGCTTGGTCAGTTCATGTTGGATTACCAGACCGGACAGCGCGGGTACACAGAATGCGCCACGCCCTATCTGGTGCGTCAGGAATCGCTGTTTGGTACCGGACAGCTTCCAAAGTTTGCCGAAGACAATTTCCAGACGACAGATGGCCGTTGGCTGATTCCAACCGCCGAAGTGTCGTTGACCAATAGCGTGCGCGAACAGATTCTGGACGAGAGCGCGTTGCCGATCCGTATGACCGCGTTAACGCCGTGTTTCCGTTCCGAAGCAGGCGCGGCGGGACGCGATACGAAAGGCCTGATCCGCCAACACCAGTTTGAAAAGGTGGAGCTGGTTTCCATCGTTCGCCCCGAAGACAGCGCTGCCGAACATGAACGTATGGTCGAAAGTGCCGAGGGTATCTTGCAAGCACTTGAGTTGCCGTATCGCAAGATGCTGCTGTGCACGGGTGACATGGGTGCCAGTGCGCGCAAGACATATGACCTTGAGGTCTGGTTGCCGGGGCAGGGGCTATACCGTGAAATTTCGAGCTGTTCGAACTGCGGTGACTGGCAGGCGCGCCGTATGAACACGCGTTACCGCCCTGCGGAAAGCAAAGGCAATGTGTTCGTACACACGTTGAATGGTTCTGGCTTGGCCGTTGGCCGTACGCTGGTTGCCGTCCTTGAAAATCATCAGCAAGCGGACGGCAGCGTGACCGTTCCAGCCGCGCTGCTGCCATATATGGGCGGCTTGACAAAGCTAGAGATTACAGCCTGATGCGCATTTTATTGACCAATGATGATGGTGTGAATGCGCCGGGTCTTAAGGTGTTGGAAGCGATCGCCCGTACCCTGAGCGATGACATCTGGATTGTCGCACCGGCGGAGGAAAATTCCGGCGCAGGCCATTCGCTTACGCTGACCAAGCCTGTCCGCATCCGCCAACATGGCGAAAAACATTACTCGGTTGCAGGAACGCCGACGGATTCTGTGATGCTCGGCATTGGTGTCATCATGAAAGACGCCAAACCCGACCTGATTTTGTCCGGCGTCAACCGTGGTGCCAATCTTGGCGATGATATCACTTATTCGGGCACGGTCGCTGCGGCGATGGAAGGCGCGTTGGCGGGGATCCGATCCATTGCGTTGAGCCAAGTATATAGCAAAGAAGGCATGGCGGATGCCGTACCTTTTTCAGCCGCCGAAGCATGGGGCGAGCGCGTGCTGCGTCCGTTATTGGACACGCCGCATACGCCGCGCACGTTAACCAACATCAACTTCCCGCCGCTTTTGCCGCAGGATGTTAAAGGCATCAAAGTCGCGCGGCAGGGGTTCCATGACTATAGCCGCGGTTCAATCGTCAAGGGCACGGATCCGCGCGGCTACGACTATTATTGGTTCGGGCTTCATGGAATGGTGCACACGCCCGGCCATGATACCGACCTTGAGGTGATTGAGGATGGCTATATCGCCGTGACCCCGCTGCAACTTGACTTAACCCATAGCGAGTCCCTCGCCAATCTGCGGAGCGCTTACAGCGGATAAGGGAAAACCATTCGCTGCAGCGACCCAAATTACCCGTTAATTTGCGTTCGGGATCATCGTTCATCCCACTGAAATTCGGCGACATGCCCAGCCTTCGCAACCAACCAGATGGATTGAAACGCGGCAATCCGCGTGCGTACGGCCTCAATGGATTGGGGCGTCAGCGCAGGCATTGCTACAAATGAAGCCTCGCAGGCGGTTGCCGCAATAGCAATAAAGGTTTCGGCATCTGCCGGGGCACCCCAGGCATCGGATTCGAAACATTCCACCAAGCGTTCTGCCTGAAGCAACTGCACAATATGTTCGTCGGGCGTCTGCGCCCGTGACGCGCTGGCGTGACCCGCCTGTTTTGCAATTTCCTGAATATCTTCGGGGCTATGTCCTTTTGCCACCATTCCCCAAAATGCCATTGGCAAGTTCAACTCGGTTTCGACGAAATAATGGATCGCATCATGCGGCGTGACGCCTTTTTTCGGGAAGGTTGCGGTCTCCGTCGAGCCGTCGTTCCTAACAATAGCGAGAAAATCGCGATCCGTGCCTTTGGTGATTTTTATGATCATTGTTGGATTGTTATCCTGATGCGCACCGCAAATCTATACTGCCCGTGACAAGCCTGCCGAAACCCGCTATGCGGCCCGCCATCATGGCAACTCAAATCAAAGCAGCGCCGAAGGTCGGCATGGTATCACTTGGCTGTCCCAAGGCGCTGGTCGATAGCGAACGGATTCTCACAAAGCTGCGTGCCGATGGCTATGGCTTGTCGCCCGATTATGCGGGTGCCGACGTTGTGCTGGTCAATACCTGTGGCTTTCTGGACTCCGCAAAGGAAGAGAGCCTTGAGGCTATTGGAGAGGCCATCGCAGAAAATGGCCGCGTGATTGTCACAGGCTGCATGGGTAATGAAGCCGACGTGATCCGCGCGCGCTTCCCTGATGTGCTCGCGATTACCGGCGCGCATCAATATGAAGCCGTCGTTTCGGCGGTTCATGAAGCGGCGCCGCCGACACGCGGTGCATTCGTGGATCTGGTGCCCGAAGGCGGCTTGAAGCTGACCCCGCGCCATTACAGCTATTTAAAGATTTCCGAAGGGTGCAACCACAGCTGCGCCTTCTGCATCATTCCGTCGTTGCGCGGAAAGCTTGCAAGCCGACGGATTGACGCCGTGTTGCGTGAGGCGGAGAAACTGGTCGCTGCGGGCACCAAAGAGCTTTTGGTTATTTCGCAAGATACCTCCGCCTATGGCGTTGATACGCGGCACGAGCCACGCGCGTGGCAGGGGCGTCAGGTGCGCGCACATATGACTGACCTCGCCCGCGAATTGGGCAGCTTGCGGACTAGCGAAGGCATCGCGCCGTGGGTGCGGCTGCATTATGTCTATCCTTACCCCCATGTTGATGACGTTATTCCCTTGATGGCGGAAGGCTATCTGACGCCATATCTCGACATTCCGTTTCAACATGCCGCGCCGAATGTCCTAAAGGCAATGAAGCGCCCCGCCAATGAAGCGAAGGTGCTGGAGCGCATTCGTAATTGGCGCAGCATCGCGCCCGATATCGCTATCCGGTCAAGCTTTGTGGTCGGATTTCCGGGCGAAACCGATGCGGATTTTCAATATCTGCTTGATTGGTTGGACGAAGCGCAGTTGGACCGCGTCGGCGCTTTCCGTTTTGAACCGGTGGAAGGTGCGCAAGCGAACGATCTGCCAAACCCTGTTCCTGAAGAGGTGAAGGAAGAGCGGTTCCAGCGTATCATGGAAAAGACGGCGGCGATTAGCGCGGCCAAGCTTGCCGCAAAGGTTGGACGCAATATCCCCGTCATTATCGACGAAATCGGCGATGCCGATGAAGATGGCAGCGTTGGCGCCACCGGACGGTCGCAAGCCGATGCGCCGGAGATCGATGGCCACGTCTATTTGCGTGACGTTGCACCTAGCTTAAAAGCGGGGGACATTGTGCAGGTCGACATCGAGGATGCGGACGAGCACGACCTGTTTGGCGTTGTTGCCTGATTTAGGGCACCTAAATGGGCGTAACGGGCGTCCGCCTTTAACGGCTTAGCGCGACTTTGGCGGCAGCGGGAAGAAGCCTGAGGTGCGCGCGACATATTCCGCATAGCCGGGCCGCGTTTTCTTCATGCCATATTCTAGCATTGGCTTGCCCGACCAGCGCGTGAGCGTGAAGGTCAGGAATATCGGGCCAATGATGCTGATCCAACCTGGCAGGCCAGTCTCACACGCGACGAGCCAGATGCCCCACCATGTGCAGGCATCGCCAAAGTAATTGGGGTGGCGGGTATAGCGCCATAGGCCCGTGTCGAGCACCTTGCCTTTGTTGGCAGGGTCGGCCCGGAAGGCGTTTAGCTGCGCATCACCAATGGTTTCAAACAATATGCCGATGATCGCAATAATCGCGCCGGCAAATGCAAGCGGACCTAATGCTGTATTCGTGCCATCACTGTACGCAATGCCGAGCTGGGCGGGTAGGCAGGTGATGAACAGCAATGGGGCTTGGGTCAGAAAAACTGACAGCAGCGACGTTTTGCTCCAGCTCCAGCCCTTTTTCTCCATCACACTGCGCATGATTTTTTCATAACGCGGATCTTCGCCATGCGCGCGCCAGCGTGTCCACAAATGCAGCGAAAGCCGAAGCCCCCACAATGTTGTCAGGCCAAGCAGCACATGCGAAAGCGCGCCCGGTGCATCGGATTGCGTCCAGCTTGCCCACGCAAGCAGCACCATTCCGAACGCCCAAAACGCATCAATGAACGAAACATCGCGGATCTTGACCGAATACGCCCAGAGCAGGAGTATGACTGCAAGAAGGGCAGTCGCGTTGATTGCAAGTGTTTGACCGATAGCTGTCATGTTTCATCCTTTGCAAAAATGCCGGTCATCCCTTTCGCAGGGTATTTCGGCACGACAGTAGAATAGATTTCGGCGACCTTTTTCATGTCAGCCTTATAATCGCCCGTGGGCCAAATTTCCGGCCCTAAACCACCGGTTTTCGACTGATAATCCATCATGCCAACGACCAGCGGCACGCCGGCACCCATGGCGATATGGTAAAAACCCGTTTTCCACGCTTTGACGTTGCCCCGTGTGCCCTCAGGCGCGATGGTGAGCATGAATTCTTTTCGCCGTTTGAATTCGTCAATCATCTGCTGAACATAATTTTTGTTCGACGAGCGGTCCACTGGCACGCCGCCCATGTCGAGCATGAAGTTGGTAAATGGCCAACGGAAGAGAGAAGATTTTCCCATGAAATGCGGCATAATTCCAAGGTCATCTGTTAACCCCAGAAAATACACAAAATCCCAGTTGCTGGTGTGTGGCGCCGCAATCAACACGAATTTACGCGATTCGGGCACGACGCCATGGGCATGCCATCCGCCGCGTTTGTATATTCCGACCAATACCCGCCTGACCAGCCGGGACAGCCAGCTAGGCTGACGTTCCTTCAAAGACATATTTTGTCTTCCTCCCCCGTTGCTTCCATAACTGCGTTACAAACCTTTTCAAACGTCTTGTTTCATAAATACGCAAGCGCTAGGCACGCGGACGCAATCACAAAAACAAGCGGGAAAAAACATGTCGCATTCAGCGCACGGCGCCATACCGGTCATTTCAGCTACTGGCTTATTCACGCCAACCGATACCATCAGCAATGCGGAGCTTGTTGCCAGCTTTAACGCTTATGCCGATCGGTATAACGCAGCGCATCCCGATGCAGAGCCATTGACGCACAGCTCGGTTGAATTTGTCGAAAAGGCGAGCGGTATAAAGTCGCGCCATGTTATGGACAAAACCGCGATATTAGATCCGGACATTATGGAACCACGGTACGCAGAGCGTCCGAATGACGAGATTTCGCTTATGGCGGAAATCGGTGTTGCTGCGTGCCGGGACGCATTGGCTAAGGCTGGGCGAGACATTGCCGACGTCGATGCAGTTTTGTGCGCCGCGTCCAATATGCAGCGTGCCTATCCTGCTATGGCGGTCGAAATTCAGCATGAATTGGGTATGCAGCGCGGCTTCGCCTTTGATATGAATGTGGCGTGCTCGTCGGCCACCTTTGGTATCCAGACGGCTGCCGACTATATCCGCAGCGGCAACGCACGTTCAGTTTTGGTCGTAAATCCCGAAATTACGTCCGGCCATCTGAACTGGCGCGATCGTGATAGCCACTTTATCTTTGGTGACGTGGCAACCGCCATTTTGGTCGAAGCAAAGGACTTGGCGCCCGCGCAGCATTGGGAAATTTTGGGGACCCGTTTGAAAACCCAGTTTTCAAACAACATCCGCAACAACTTCGGATTTCTGAACCGTGCGCATGGCAATGGCCCTGTCGACCAGAGCGGACCGCGCAATGACAAATTGTTCGTCCAAGAAGGCCGTAAGGTTTTCAAGGAAGTCGTGCCTATGGTTGGGCAAATGATCCTTGAGCACGCAGAAAGCCTTGGCCTGTCGGGGTCAGATTTGCGTCGCTTGTGGCTGCATCAGGCCAATACCGGAATGAACCGGCTTATCGCGCAAAAGGTGCTCGGGCATGAAGCCGTTGAGGACGAGAGCCCAACGGTTCTCGACACATATGCCAACACCTCAAGCGCCGGTTCCATAATCGCCTTCCACAAGCATAATCAGGATCTGAAAGCAGGTGACCTTGGTCTCATCTGCTCCTTTGGGGCGGGCTATTCGGCCGGGTCGGTTTTTGTGCGCAAGGTTGGCTAGGTCCGGTAACGCTCGCAATTAGGCGGCAACGAACTGCCGCTTAATTGCGGACTTTGAATAACGGATATCTGCGGACAATGTCGTCGTACACGGCCGCATGCAGCCGTTGGACAAATTCACAGCCATAATATTCAATTTCGTGCCATGCGATGCGCGCTTCGAGCGGGTTATATCCTGGCAATGTCAGGAATATTATCCGGTCAGGTGCTATGAAAGATGCCGTTCGCATGCGAAACCCGGCTTGCGACAGGTCGACAATTTCAACCTGTTGCCGACCCCCGCCTTGTTCGCGGACGCTTGCCGTGATGGAGACCCCGCTACGCGTAAATGCGCGGTGTTCATGTCCACGGCTGTCAAAAACGTCCCCGGCCATCGGTGGCTCCTGATCCCTTGATCCTCCAACAGACGGTAGCGAAATAATCAGATTTAGTCGAGTATCATCGCCAGCAGGATGTAGATCAGGACGGGTGAGCCAAAGCCAACCACGGTGGCGACCGCAAAAATCAGGCGAATGATCATCGCGTCTATGCCAGACCAGTTGGCCAATCCGGCACATACGCCGAGAATTTTCTTATTGGTTTTGTCCAATGTTAAACGTGTCATTTCTTCACTCCCTTGTTTTGAACTGCATTAATATGTTTAGGCCACGATAGCTGCAGCAGGCGCTACGGCTGGTGCAATGCTGATACCGATGGTGATGACCGCGCAAAGTACAGCGGCAAAGGCTGAAACGATTTGGGTGCGTGCATAATGTGTCATGTGACGTTCCTGTAAATTCTACCGGACTATTCCGGCCATGCGGGATAGTTTGCACAGGCCGTGCCAAATTGGATATATTTTATAAAATCATATAGTTAGGTGTATTCTCGGTATCGGACGGGCGTAAAACAATTTCATATATTGGGAAAAAATACCAATATTTGGTTTGGCGATTTTCCGACAAGCAGCTTGACCGGAACATGCCACTATAGCAGGCAGTTTATATGGTCCTGTCCCGCCTGTCCTTGAATGATTTTCGCAACCATGCCGCGCTTGAGATCCGTCCCAATGCGCAGTTCATTGCGCTTCATGGGTCAAATGGTGCCGGCAAGACGAACATTCTGGAGGCCGTTTCGCTGTTGGTTCCGGGGCGCGGCCTTCGCCGCGCTGCCATGTCGGATATGGTCCGCGCTGGCGGTGGTGGTGGATTTGCCATCGTTGCTGAAGTGTCGGGGAATGTGATCGGAACGGGAGTGAGCGCGCAGCAGCCCGAGCGCCGCAAAGTCCGCGTGAACGAAAGCAATGCGTCCATTAACAGCCTTGCTGAATGGCTTTCGGTTATTTGGCTTACGCCGGCGATGGACCGCCTGTTTGCAGATGGCTCAGCCGCGCGTCGCCGGTTTCTGGACCGCCTCGTGCTGGCACTCAGTCCTCAGCATGCCCGTCACAGCAGCCGCTATGAAAAGGCAATGCAGCAACGCAACAAGCTGTTGTCAGGGACGGTGCCCGCCGACCCGCTTTGGTTGGATGCTCTTGAACAACAGATGGCCGACAGCGCCCACGCCATTCAGGCTGCGCGTACCGGCTTGGTTGATGCCCTGCGCGATCAATTGCAAAGCGCGCCTTCGGGGCCGTTCGCGGTTCCGCTGATCAGCCTTGTCGATAAGGCTGGTCCAGCAGAGGGCGATCTGGCCATGATCTGGCGCAAGGGCCGCAACCGTGATGCCGCCGCCGGGCGCACATTATGTGGTCCACATCGCGCCGACCTTGACGTCATACATAAGGATTCTGGCCAAATGGCGGAGCAGTGTTCGACCGGCGAACAAAAAGCGCTGCTGCTATCGCTCATCCTCGCGCACGCCGCACTGGTGTCCGCGCAGCGTCAGGCACCGCCAATCCTGCTTCTGGATGAAGTTGCAGCGCATCTCGATCCGTCAAGACGCGCTGCATTGTTTGCGTTACTTGCGGAAACCGGCGCGCAGGTCTGGATGACCGGAACCGAGCCCGAATTATTTAACGGTATAGGGCCTTCTGCCCAACTGCTGCCAGTCGGGCAGAATTAGACGCATCAATCAGCCTTGCTTGCCTTTTTCACGACCTTTTTCTTGGGTGCCTTAGGCTTTGTAGCCTTCGGTGCAGCGGGCGTTACTTCAAAACTTGGTGCGCCGTCCTTCATGTGCACAGCCACTTCGCCGCCATGCACGAGTTTTCCAAACAGAAGCTCTTCAGCAAGCGGCTGTTTGATCTTCTCTTGGATCAGCCGTCCCATGGGCCGTGCGCCATATAGCTTGTCATAGCCACGTTCGGTGAGCCATGCGCGCGCTTCGTCATCCAGTTTGATGTGCACATTTTGGTCGGCGAGTTGCAGTTCAAGCTGCAGAATGAACTTGTCGACAACGCGCGCTACAACGTCGGTTGGCAGATAACCAAATGGCACGGTTGCATCCAGACGGTTGCGGAATTCCGGCGCAAACATCTTTTTGACCGCTTCGTCGCCAGCATCTTCCTTGCTGATGTTGTTGCCGAAACCAATGCCTTCTTTTGCCATGTCGCTGGCACCCGCATTGGTTGTCATAATCAAAATGACGTTCCGGAAATCAACGGTCTTGCCATGATGGTCGGTTAGACGGCCGTTATCCATGACCTGAAGCAGGATGTTGAACAGGTCAGGATGCGCTTTTTCGATTTCGTCGAGCAACAACACGCTGTGCGGGCTTTGGTCGACGGCATCGGTCAGCAAACCGCCTTGGTCAAAACCGACATAGCCAGGAGGCGCACCGATCAGGCGGCTGACGCTGTGGCGCTCCATATATTCGGACATGTCGAAACGCTTAAGCGGAATGCCAAGGATGGAGGCGAGCTGACGCGCGACTTCGGTCTTGCCGACGCCCGTGGGGCCGCTGAACAAATAGCTGCCGATGGGCTTTTCAGTGTCACGCAAGCCAGCACGGCTGAGCTTGATGGCGCTGGCCAGCACCTCAATGGCCTTGTCCTGTCCAAACACAACGCGCTTCAGGTCGGCTTCAAGCGTGCCGAGGGCGGTCTTGTCGTCGCTGGACACCTGCTTTGGCGGAATGCGGGCGATGGTGGCGATAACAGCCTCAATCTCGCGCGCAGTGATGAGCTTCCGGCGCTTTGACGGCGCAACCAGCATTTGCATCGCGCCAACCTCGTCAATGACGTCGATGGCCTTATCGGGCTGCTTGCGGTCATTGATATAGCGCGATGACAGTTCTACCGCTGCCTTAATGGCCTCTGGCGTGTACTTCACCTTATGATGCTCTTCGAATGCAGACCGCAGGCCGGCGAGGATTTTGATGGTATCCTCAATGCTTGGTTCGTTGACGTCGATCTTTTGGAACCGGCGCAGCAACGCGCGGTCTTTTTCGAAATGGTTGCGGAATTCCTTGTACGTCGTCGAACCGATGCAGCGAATGGTGCCGCCGGATAAAGCAGGCTTCAGTAAATTGGACGCATCCATCGCGCCGCCGCTGGTTGCGCCCGCGCCGATGACCGTATGGATTTCGTCAATAAACAATATCGCGTCGGGCAGCTTTTCGAGTTCCGACACCACAGCCTTTAACCGCTCTTCGAAATCACCACGGTAGCGAGTACCGGCCAAAAGCGCGCCCATATCGAGTGAATAAATCACCGCGGGCAACAATACTTCTGGAACCTGCTTTTCAACGATACGGCGCGCCAGACCTTCGGCGATGGCCGTTTTGCCGACGCCGGGTTCACCGACATATAATGGGTTGTTCTTCGACCGGCGGCACAAAATCTGCACCGTGCGATCAACCTCAGCCGCGCGGCCGATGAGCGGATCAATGCGGCCCTGCTTAGCTTTTTCGTTCAGATTGACGGTGAACTGGTCAAGCGCGCCCTCTTTCTTGTCCTTCTTTGCCTTTGTATCCTCAGGTTCCTCGCCCTTTTGCTCAGAACCCGTGACCGGGCGCGGCTCGGCAAGTTTGCCGTCCTTGCCAATGCCATGGCTGATATATGAAACGGCGTCGAGGCGGCTCATATCCTGCTGCTGCAGGAAATAGACGGCGTAGCTTTCGCGTTCGGAGAACAGGGCCACGAGAACATTGGCGCCCGTCACGACATCTTTACCGGAGCTTTGGACGTGCAATATCGCGCGCTGAACCACGCGTTGGAAACCGCTGGTGGGGGAGGGATCTACCTTGCCTTCGACCCGCAAGCTTTCGAGTTCGGTGTCGAGATAGGTGATGATGATGTCGGACAGCTCGCCCAGGTCGACTCCGCATGCCTGCATAACCTTTGCCGCATCTGCATCATCGATGAGCGCGAGCAGCAAATGTTCAAGCGTCGCATATTCATGCGCACGGTCGCCAGCGTGTTTCAAAGCGTTGTGAAGCGTTGCTTCCAGCGACTCCGCAAATGATGGCATGTTATCGTCTCCCTTAAATGAGTCGCTGTCGCTTGAACTCTATATTGGCGCGGCCTTCTTTGCTTTCAAGCAACATGAGCGAGATAACGGTTTTCATCCCCAGTTTCTTAATCCTATGGGCCGGATTTACGCCATCTGCCGTTTATTTTTTGAACAAAGCGTCGGCAACACTGCGATGCTTGCTGGCAAAGGCTATCTTACCCTCACAGCGCACAATTTCCGCCTTTAAAGCCGCGATACGGAATTCAAGTTCTGCAACAGAAAGGGAATCAATATCTTGCTTAACAAGAGTATTGAGCGGGTCGTCCCGGCGTAACGGTAGATTGTCGTCGATTTCCATGGTTCATATTTTACCCATGAGCGGTTGCTGTCAATATGATGCTTCCCTAAAAGGCATCTCAATTGACATGGGGATGCAATAGACATGGAAAAACTGCCTGAATTGATGACGGCTATCGAGATTTCGACGTCGGGTGGCCCTGAAGTACTGATCGCGGCGGAGCGGCCAGTGCCAAGCCCTGGCGACGGTGAGCTGCTTTTGAAGGTCGCCTTTGCCGGCGTAAACAGACCCGATGTCATTCAACGCAAAGGTCTATATCCGCCGCCGCCCGGCGCGAGCGATCTGCCCGGATTGGAAGTATCGGGCGTGGTCGTTGCGGTGGGCGCGGGCGTGTCCCGCGAATTATTGGGCACGCGCCAATGTGCGTTGGTATCGGGCGGCGGATATGCCGAATATTGCATCGCCCGCGCCGACGTTTGCTTGCCCGTTCCAGCGGGAATGGACATGGCGCAAGCTGCGGCATTGCCTGAAACGCTGTTCACCGTGTGGCACAATGTGTTTGAACGTGGCTACGCGGCGTCCGGCGAAACGATCCTCATCCATGGCGGCACGAGCGGCATTGGAACCATGGCGATCAAATTGGGCAAATTATTTGATCTCAATGTCATTGTGACCTGCGGTTCGGACGACAAATGCGCCGCAGCAAAGGCGATTGGCGCGGATCATGCCATAAATTACAACAGCACAGATTTTGTCGCTGAAGTACAAACGATTACCAACGGCGCGGGCGTGCATCTCGTTCTGGACATGGTCGCAGGTCCTTATGTTGCGCGCAATCTTCAGTGCCTGCGCGAAGATGGCCGTCATGTGACCATTGCGGTTCAGGGCGGGATGATCGCTGAGCTCAATATGGCCTATATCATGTCCCGCCGGTTGATGCTGACCGGATCCACGCTACGACCGCGCACAAAAGAGTTTAAGGCATTGCTGGCGCAGGAAATATCAACAACGGTTTGGCCAATGGTGTGCGACGGCGCGTTGCGGCCCGAGATGGACCGGATATTTCCGTTGGCCGATGCCGCCGGCGCGCACGCCTATATGGAATCCGGCACGCATGTTGGCAAAATTCTGCTCGAAGTTTAGGTCCTGACTCTAAGCGGCTGGTGGCGGTAAGCCATCCAGCCATGCTTTTACATCGGCAGCGCTCTTCTCCGGAATTTCTTCCATCGGGATATGGCCCACGCCCGGATAAATAATCAGCTTGGCTTGCGGCAATGCGTCCGCGAACCACCGCGCAGCACTTACGGGGATGAGGTTATCCTCTTCTCCCCACATGATCATCGCGGGCACCTTGATCGCCGCCAGCTTCTCTGTGTTGCCGGCGTGCATGTTTCGCAGGTTTGCAAAGCGCTTCATGGTTGCTTCGCGGTTACCGGGATAGCGGTTAAGCTCCCAATAGCGGTCGACCAGTTGTGCGTCGATTTTCGATTGAACGCTCATGGAGGTTTTGACGCTGGCTTCAAAAATGCTGCGTGGGGCAATAAAGCGCGCAGCCTCTTTGATGACCGGCATCCGCATCAAACGGAAACCAATTGGTAAATTACCCGATTTGGCAGTAGGCTGGCCGCTGGCATCAACCAGCAACATCGCCTCGACCTTTTCGGGGTGCGTGAGGGTGTACATCCAGGTGACGCCGCCGCCCATTGAGTTGCCGCCGATTATGGCCTTTTTGACATTCAGCCGCGTCAGCAATCTGTCGACGACCCCGACATAAGTCGCGCTGTCATAGGTGCCGGATGGATTTTGCCCGGTAAGGCCATGGCCGGGAAGGTCCATCGAAATGATACGATATTCCTTGCTTAATATCTGGACCCACGGCTCCCACGTATGCAGCGAGGCGTTCGATCCGTGAATGAGGACAAGAACACGGCCGTCTCGATTGCCTTCATCGCGATAATGAACGCGCAGGCCGGGTTCCAGTTCTGCAAAGCGTGATGCGCTGCTGCTATATTTGGTTTCCATCGCTGCCGCATCGGTATCTGGCGCATATCCCCAGATAAAGACGGCGGCGACCGCGATCACGAGCGCAACAACGAGCCATTTGATAAGACGTTTCATTTCTTCCCCCAATCAGTGGCTGGATTGCATGCCAGGCGGGCAATGCGCAAGCCCCCACGCGCATTGTCGCTTGCCGATGCGGTAAAGTTCGCCTAATGCACTTTTCAAGATTTTCAGGCCGCTCCGTAAGGGGCGGCCCTTATTATTGGAGCAAAAGACATGGCCACCCCTTTGATGCCACATGCGACTGCCGCTTGGTTGGTCGACAATACTGGTTTGAGCTTCTCGCAAATTGCCGAGTTCTGCGGCATCCACATTCTTGAAGTTCAGGCTATGGCCGATGACATGACTGGCTCGAAATACACCGGTCGCGACCCAGTGCACGCTGGCGAATTGTCGATGGAAGAAATCGAAAAGGGTCAGGCAGATGAAGACTATGTCCTTCAAATGTCCAAGGGTCCGGATCAGGTGCGCCGCACAAAGGGGCCGCGCTATACGCCAGTTTCAAAGCGTCAGGATAAGCCAGACGGCATCGCTTGGCTGTTGCGTAACCATCCGGAAATTTCCGATGGCGCCATCTGCAAGTTGATCGGAACGACGCGCAACACCATCGCCGCCATTCGCGATCGCAGCCATTGGAACATTGCTGAAATCCAGCCAAAGGATCCCGTAACGCTTGGTCTGACTTCGCAACGCGAGCTTGATGCCATCGTTAATCGTGCCGCCAAAAAGGCAGGCATTGATAACACGGCGGCAAATGATGCCCGCCTTGGCACGGATCGTGACGCGCTGATCCAAGAATTGCGCGCAGAACGTACCGAAGCGGCGCGCCGCGCGGAAGCTGCTCTCAACGGTGAAGTAGAACCCACTGAAAAGGTCGAGCTGACCGCGGATACCTTGTTCAAAAAAGCTGGCGAATAAGGACGACGTCGTCATTGCCTTAATCGCTTGATTAAGGCACGGGTGGGCTATGGCTACCAAAGCAACCCCTGATTACGACGCGTCGCTTGCCGACCATGGATTTGAAGCAAAAGAGTTTAAGGGGCTAACATACCCCTTGGGGGATCATGCGCCGGCTTATGGCGAAATCTACCCCATCGCGCCGGACATTGGCTGGACGCGTATGCCGGTGCCCGGCAATTTGGCCCATATCAACCTGTGGCTGTTGGACGAGGGCGATGCTGGCTATGCGCTCGTCGATACCGGCCTGTTCATGCCGCCGACCATTGAACAGTGGAAAGCGATGTTCGCGGGCAATTTGGCCGACCGCGAGCTCAAGCGGATTTTTGTAACCCATTTCCACCCCGACCATGTTGGTTGCGCGGGATGGCTTTCAAACAAGTTCAAAGTCCCTGTCTGGATGAACCGGACCGAATGGTTGATGGCACGGATGCTCGTTGCAGATCAGGCGGATCAGCCGCCGGAAGATATACTGAACAACCGGCGTTTTGCGGGTTTTAACGAAGAACGCATCGACGCCGTGCGTAAGCGTGGTTGGGGCGGATTCGCGCGTGCAGTATCGCGGCTGCCGACCGGGCATGTGCGCATGGACGACGGACAAGTCATCCGCGTTGGTCAGCGGGATTGGACCGTGATGACCGGCGGAGGACACACACCTGAACATGCCTGCCTTGTTGATTTCGACAATGGCATGATCATTGCGGGTGACCAGATTTTGCCGCGTATAACCTCAAATGTCTCTGTCATGGACAGTGAGCCCAATGCTGACCCGTTGGGTGAATGGCTCGACTCCATAACAAAATTTCGGGCTGCGTTGCCTGCGGATATGCTCGTCCTGCCAGCGCATGGGGAACCGTTTACCGGGGTGCATGTCCGGTTGGACAGACTGGCGTCTGGCCACCATGAACGGCTCGACAAGTTGGAAGCTGCCCTACGACACACAGAAATGCGGGCGGTCGATACATTTGCATTGCTGTTCGACCGGGAAATTGATGAGACGGTTTACGGTTTGGCGACCGGCGAGGCGCAGGCGCATTTGCGCTACCTGCACTTTGCCGGTCGGATAAAATGTGAAATCCGCGATGGTGTTGGATGGTATCACGCGGCATAAAGGGCGCATGACCCAAAATATCTGGAACAGTCGTTACCTGCACCCTGTAAAATGGGACCAACATTTTGCGCCGTTGGCCTTGCACGATATGTTTTTCCAGTCCGCCGAACGGATGGGCCGTGCGGCAATCGCCGATTTCATGGGTCGTAAATATAGCTACGCCAATATGGCGGACACCGTCCGGCGGGTTGCCCGTGGTCTTCAGGATAAAGGTATTGGCAAGGGTGACCACATTGGTCTCTTTCTGCCGAACGTCCCGCAATATATCGCGGCTTATTATGGCGCGCTTGCCGCCGGGGCGACCGTGGTTAACTTCTCGCCTTTATATACCGTTGATGAACTGGCGCATCAGGTGGCGGACAGCGGCACGTCTATTTTATTCACCGTTTCAGCTGCGGCATTGCTGCCGACCGCTATCAAGGTTCTGGACAATAGCAGCCTGAAGGAACTGATTGTGGGCAGCGTCGCCGAAGCATTGCCCAAGGCGAAAAGCTGGGCCTATCGGTTGCTGAAACGCAGCGACATTGCCGCAATACCTGACGACAGCAGAATTACCCATTATGCGGCGCTGATCGCAAATGATGGCGATTATGCCGTCCAGCCTTGCGCGCCGGAACAAGACATTGCGCAGCTTCAATATACAGGCGGGACGACAGGTACGCCAAAGGGTGCGATGCTCAGCCACCAGAATATAACAGCGAATGCGCGGCAGATTAACATGCTTGATCCGCACAGCGAGGTGAACCAGCCCAATCGTCCCGCAGATGACCGGATTCTGGGTGTGTTGCCGTTCTTCCACGTGTTCGCCAATGCAACTGTACTTAATCGCACCGTCGTCAATGGCGGCGAAATTGTCATGCTGCCACGTTTCGAGGCGCGCGCTGCGTTGGCGGCCATTAACCGCACAAAAGTGACATCATTGCCCGGCGTGCCGACAATGTATCAGGCGCTGCTTGATTGCCCCGATATTGCAAAGACCGATTTCACCAGCTTGCGCGTATGTATCTCGGGTGGCGCACCTTTGGCGGCGGAATTGAAAGAACGTTTTGAAAAGATAACGGGCGCAGTGGTGATCGAAGGTTATGGGCTGACCGAAAGCTCAGGCGTTGTGTCTTGCAATCCTTACGAAGGTATCAACAAGATCGGCAGCATTGGTCAGCCCCTTCCCGGGACAGATGTGAAATTGGTCGACAAGGAAGACCCGAACAAGCCAGCGCCGGACGGTGAACCGGGTGAATTGGTGTTTTCAGGTCCGCAGACGATGTGCGGATATTGGAACCGCAAAGATGCGGATGCCGAGGTATTTCTAGGCAAATATTTGCGCACAGGCGACGTTGCGACGATTGACGAAGACGGCTTCATCCACATCGTTGACCGGTTGAAAGACATGATCGCGGTGGGTGGCTTCAAGGTGTTCCCAAGTCAGGTCGAAGATGTCCTCTACCAGCATCCTGCGGTCAAAGAGGCGCTCGTTATTGGCGTGCCGGATGCGTATCTCGGCGAAGTACCGCGCGCATTTGTAACATTGCACGATGGCGCTGAGGAGGATGGTGCCGAATTGACGACATGGCTGAACCCGCGTCTTGGCAAGCATGAACGGGTTCAAGGTGTCACCATCCTCGACGTCCTGCCCAAAACCATGATCGGAAAGCTTGACCGCAAGGCGTTGCGTTCCGCGGTCGGGTCCTAAGCATTCGGTTGCGTGGTGGCCGACACCGGAGAAATACGCAAAATCATCCATGTTGATATGGATGCGTTCTACGCCAGCGTAGAGCAGCGTGATAATCCCGAACTGCGCGGTAAGCCGGTCGCCGTCGGCGGATCGTCCAAACGCGGCGTTGTGGCGGCGGCTAGCTATGAAGCACGGGCATTTGGCGTGCGGTCTGCCATGCCTTCGGTAACTGCATTGCGGCAATGTCCGGACCTTATTTTCGTGAAGCCGCGGTTTGAGGCGTACAAGGCTGTGTCGCGTCACATTCGGGAGATATTTGCCCGGCACACCGATGTAATTCAGCCTTTATCGCTGGATGAGGCGTATCTTGACGTCACGCACGATAAACAGGGCATTGGGTCCGCCGTCAAAATTGCGAAAGCCATTCGCGCGGCCATTCGCGAAGAAACCGGACTGACGGCAAGCGCTGGCGTGAGCTACAACAAATTCATCGCCAAGCTGGCAAGCGACCAAAATAAACCTGATGGCATGTGCGTGATACTGCCCGAACAGGGACCGGAATTTGTGGCAAGCTTACCGGTGCGGCGGTTCCACGGTGTGGGGCCACGCACGGCTGAAAAAATGGCCAAGTTGGGCGTGCATACTGGTGCAGACCTTGCCCAAAAGGACGAGATTTGGCTGTCGCAGCATTTTGGCAGTTGGGGCGCTTATCTGTTTCATGCGGCGCGCGGGATCGACAACCGCCCCGTCAACGCAAATGCTGTGCGTAAATCCATCGGCGCTGAAAGCACCTATTTCGAAGATAAACGCAGCGAGGATGAATTACGCGAAGCGTTAGACGATATTGTCGAGATCGTTTGGGATCGTATCGACCGTAATCAGGCTCAAGGAAAAACCTTGGTCTTAAAGGCGCGTTATTCCGATTTTCGGACCGTCACACGGTCGCGGACGGTTGGGCACATATTATCTGACCGTTCGGCAATCGCGACGCTGGGGCATGCGCTTTTGGACCAGATTTTGCCCGTCGAAATGGGCGTTCGTTTGCTTGGGCTGACATTGTCGGGACTTGTTGATCAAGGCGAGATTGCAACAGCGCCAGCCATGCAAGGACAGTTCACATTTGATCACGTTGAAAAATGAAACAATCGGCGTTATATCAGAAAACTGTTATGCAGTTATAATACAGGAAGCAGAATGGCGCGGCCACAAACTGATATAGAAGCCGGTAGAACTGCGTTGCTTGAAGTCGTCGATGACCTTGTTCGCAAACGCGGTTCGGTCGATATTTCCATGACCGATTTGGCCGCGGCGGCGGGTATGTCGCCGTCGAACCTGTATCGCTTTTTCGACAACAAGGAAGCGTTGTTAGAGGCTGTAGCCGAGCGTTTCTTCGCGGAAAAAATCCGTATCATGGTGGAAGTGACCGAGTCCGACTTGCCGGTTCGCGACAAAATGTACCAATATTTTGCCCGGCGCTATTTGGCCTCGGTCGAGCAGTATGAGGCTGAGCCCGAGCTGTTAAAAAGCTATCTGGAAATTGGTCAGCAACATTTCGAAGTGGTGCGCGGTTACGTGGACCTTGGCGACCATTATCTTGCGATCATCGTGGCCGAAGCAATGGATCAAGGCTATTTCCAAGGCCTGTCTATTGACGAGGCGGTGTCGCTCATCAACCAAATGCTGCATTGCTATACAAACCCCGACATACTTTTTTACATCGGGACAACGAAGCTAAGCGTTACCAAATTGGCCATGATTGTGGACGCCGTGTTTCAAGGGCTGGGTAAAAAGATAGCGACGCAATCGGTGCCCGGTTCGCATATGAAAATCGTGTCTTAACCGCCCATATTGGCCTTCAAACTTATCGTCATCACGGCAATGTAGCGACCAGCACATATTCGCTTTTACAACACGCCTCCTCTGATTTAAGCAGATGATTAAATTAGGGGGAGCGAACAACGATGCGGGTAGAAAACGCCGTTTTTCCAGGCACGGAGCAAATCACGTCCTTTTTCGGCGGTCCTGAAAATGGACCCTTTGTGATGGTCAACCTTCTGAAATTCAAAGAGACCGCAGAATATGCCGATGGCAGCGATGCTGACCTTAGTGGCGCTAGGGCTTATGCCCGTTATGGCAAGGCTATTCAGGCATGTCTCGCCGCGGTCGATGGCAGGCAGATTTATGCCGGGCCCGTAACGGGCCTGATGATTGGCGAGGTTGAAGAGCTTTGGGACATGGTTGCGCTGGTCGAATATCCGTCGCTGGCGGCCATGCAGAAAATGATGTCCTCCCCGGAATATCGGGCGATTGAAGTTCATCGCAAAGCTGGCCTCGCCGGCCAACTCAACATCCGCACGAGCCAGATTGGACGCTGACATTATGAAACCTATTAAAAACCGCATCACCGAATTGCTTGGCGTTGAATATCCGATCATTCAGGCCCCCATGGGCTGGATCGCGCGGGCGCAACTGGCTTCGGCCGTTTCAAACGCCGGGGGACTTGGCATCATTGAAACGTCGTCCGGCCAATTGGAGGAAGTGCGCGCAGAGATCATCAAGATGCGCGAACTGACGGACAAGCCCTTTGGCGTGAACATTGCGCAAGCCTTTGTCCGTGATCCCGGCATCGTTGATTTTGTGGTCGATCAGGGCGTTAAGTTTGTCACGACGTCGGCAGGCGACCCGAACAAATATTGCGGTCCGTTAAAGGCTGCAGGGCTAACCGTATTTCACGTTGTGCCGACTTTGGCCGGCGCGTTGAAGGCGATTGAGGCTGGCGTCGATGGCTTGGTTGTCGAAGGCGGCGAGGGCGGCGGGTTTAAAAATCCCAAAGATGTTGCGCTCATGGTCCTGTTGCCGCTCATCCGCAGCAAAGTTGACGTGCCGATTGTCGCAGCTGGCGGTATGGTCTGCGGACGGACGATGGCGGCGGCTTTTGCGCTTGGCGCAGAAGCGGTGCAAATGGGCACGCGGATGGTCAGCGCGGCGGAATCCCCAGTTCATCAAAACTGGAAAGACGCGATCATCAATGCCAAGGAAACCGACACGCTGTTCCTGAACCGTCATGGCCCGGGCCCCGCGTTGCGTGCGTTGCGTACCGACCGGACCGAAAAGCTGGATGTGACGCCATCAGAAAATATTATGGGCGAAATGCGCGGCGTGCTCGATTTGTATTTTGGCGGTGACATGGAGGCCGCGATCGCGCTGTCCGGACAAGTTGCCGGACGGATTGATACGGTCAAGCCTGCCAAACAAATCATCGACGAAGTCATGGAAGAATTTCACGACGTGATGAACAATATGCGCAACGACTATCTTTAGGAGCCACTTTGGACCCTGTCCTTGAAGAATTTCTGAGCGATCCCGCGGCGGATGTTTCCGCGCTGCACGATGTTGCACGGATTAAGGCAATTCTGGAGCAATGCGCGCGCGATGGCCGGGCAATCAGCTATTCTGAGTTGCTGCTGAACCTTGGTTTCCGGTTTACACGGCCAAAGATGCGCGCGGTTTGCAAGACGTTGGATAAGATTGACCAGATTACACTTGCCGAAGGTCGACCCGCGCTTGCCGTGCTCGTGGTGCGCGAAGGCCACGGCCTGCCGGGGCAAGGGTGGTGGACCGGGCGCACCGACTATCAGGGCGAATGGACCGGGCCACAAGCGCAAGCCCATATCCGGCAGTTACAGGACGGCATATTTGCATATTGGCAAGGGCAACCCGTTTGAGCGACGATATCGCCTTATTGGTCACGGCCTTTGCGCGGCGGGTGTTCGGGGGAACCGCCGACGTTGAGAGCCTTGTCCGGCTGACTGGCGGCGCCAACATGGACAGCTGGTCGTTTGATTATGCGGGGCAGGGATATGTGCTGCGGCGGTCGCCATCGGCGGACATGATGGCGGGCAGAACTTATGGCCATGACGTGGAGGCGGCTGTCGTTCGCGCGGCCTTTGCGGCGGGCGTGAAGGCACCAGAAATATTGGGTGAGGTAACGGCCGCGGATAATCTTGGAACCGGCTATGTGATGCGCCGTGTGGAGGCAGAGGTTAACCCTGTAAAGATCTTGCCGTACGCTCCACCGGGATTGTTGCATGATTTCGCACGTGAACTCGCCGCAATTCATGCGGTGCGGTCTGATACGCTGCCGCAGTTACCTGAAACCAGCGCGGAGAGCTTGCTGGCCGAGTTGCGGGGACGGTTCATCAACTTTGGCGGCGATCGCCCGGTGATGGCGCTCGCGTTTAAATGGCTTGAGGACCATTTGCCTGCGCCCGTTCCCGCAGTCTTGCTTCATGGCGATTTTCGCATGGGCAATATCATGGCGGATGCTGATGGACTCGCAGCTGTTCTGGATTGGGAATTGGCGCATCTGGGGGACCGGCATCAGGATCTCGCCTTTGGCTGCATTAACAGCTGGCGGTTTGGATATATTGACCGGCCCGCATTTGGCATTGGCCCGTTGGACGAATTTTTTGCCGCCTATGAAAGCGTGAGCGGTACATCGGTCGAACCTGAACGCTTCCGTTGGTGGCTTGTCTATTCGACGTTGTGGTGGGGCGTCTGCTGCCTGCAAATGGCCGATATCTGGCGCAGTGGTCTCGATGAAGGGTTAGAGCGTGCCGTGATTGGACGGCGTACTTCGGAAACCGAAATTGATTTGCTGATGCTATTGGAAGAGGATGCGCCTGAAACCGAACGTGGCCCCATTGCGCTGCCGTCACCTGCAGCACCTCGACGGCTGGGGGAGCCATCCGCAACAGAAATGCTGGAGGCGCTCGCGCGTTGGATTGAGACCGATATCAAACCGCAGGCAAAGGGACGTGACCGTTTCATGGCTGCCGTCGCCGTGAACGCACTGGGCATGTTGCAGCGCGAAGCGACTGCGCAATTAAACGTGCATGATAGGTCGCTTTGCGATGCATTATTAGCAGGTCGACAATCACTCACCACCCCGGGGTTGCTGGCCCAGTTAAAGGCGCAATCGCTCGCCAAACTTGCGGCTGACCAACCCAAATATTCAGGCTTGGCCGCGGCCAGAAAAAAATGGACAATCTAATGCTCTTCGAAATTCCCACAGAGATTACCGACTATTTGGCCGAACTTGACGCGTTCATTGATCGGGAGATCAAGCCGATCGAGGCGCGCGACGACAATATACGTTTTTTTGATCATCGCCGGGAAAATGCGCGGACCGATTGGGAAAATGACGGCCATCCGCGTGCCGATTGGTGGGCATTGCTGGCCGAAATGCGGCAGGTGGCGGACAAGGCCGGGCACTATCGCTTTGCGATCCCGGAAGAATTTGGCGGGAAAAATGGGTCCAACCTGGCGATGGCGGTCATCCGGCATCATTTGGCGCATAAGGGGTTAGGGCTGCATAACGACCTGCAGAACGAAAGCAGCATTGTAGGCAATCTCGTGCAGGTTTTGATGCTGCGTGATTTTGGAACGCCGCAGCAAAAGGCCGCGTTTATTCCGCCGATGCTCGAGGGCAAAATGGGGTGGAGCTTTGGCCTGACCGAAGAAGATCATGGCTCCGACGCGACGCATATGGATACGCGCGCCGTGCCTGAAATGCGTGACGGCGTTGCAGGCTATCGCATCAATGGCAACAAGATGTGGACGACCGGACTGCCCTATACATCGCATGTGATGACCTTTACGCGCACCAGCGGCGAAGATGGCAAAGCACGCGGCATTACGTGCTTTGTCGTGCCAACGGACGCGCCAGGATTTGAAATTGGCGAATATATGTGGACGTTCAATATGCCCACCGACCACCCCAAGGTTAAATACACCGATGTCTGGGTGCCGGAAAGCGCCATCCTTGGGGAATTGGACAATGGCCTGGCTGTTGCGCAGCATTTTGTGCACGAGAACCGCATTCGCCAAGCCGCAAGTTCGCTCGGCGCGGCCCAATATTGCATCGATGAAGCGGTGAAATACGCACGTGAGCGTAAGCCATTTGGCAAACCTCTTGCGGTAAATCAGGCCATTCAGTTCCCATTGGTCGAACTGCAAACCGACGCGGAGATGCTGCGCCTTTTGATTTACAAGACCGCCGCCGAAATGGACAGCATGACCAAGCCTGAAGTCGCAGTGCGGTTATCGGACAAAGTCAGCATGTGTAATTACAAGGCAAATCGGTTGGTCTGCAACGCTGCGGACTTCGCGATGCAGGTGCATGGCGGGATTGGCTATTCACGCCATAAACCGTTCGAGCATATCTACCGACACCATCGGCGCTACCGCATTACCGAAGGTGCAGAGGAAATCCAGATGCGCAAAGTGGCGGGACATTTATTCGGATTTATGGGGTGATGGTGATGCAGCAGGCAACCGACTTTTTGGAAGAGAGCAGAGCATTGGCAGGGCTTCTTGCTGCACTGTCCGATTTGGATTTCGAAACGCAAACGCAGTTCAAAGGATGGACGATCAACAACATCATCCGGCATTTGCATGTCTGGAATATCGCGGTCGACCTGTCGTTGCAGGATGAAGCGGCATTTGGTGCATTTGTTACCGCGATGATGGAGGGAGTCCGGGGCGGGAAATTACCTGCTTTTGAGGCGTCCTATTTGGACGGACTCTCTGGACAGGCTTTGCTCCATGCGTGGCTGGAACGGGCTGAGGCCGTTGCTGCGGCTTTTGCCAAGGCCGATCCGAAACTGCGGCTGAAATGGGTCGGGCCCGATATGAGCGCGCTAAGTTCCATAACCGCGCGTCTCATGGAAACATGGGCGCATGCACAGGCGGTTTATGATGTTTTGGGCGTCGCGCGTGAGGATACGGACCGCATCGGCAATATCGTCCGGTTGGGCGTCAATACATGGGGCTTTACGTGGAAAAACCGGCGCCAAGACCCGCCGGGGCCAATGCCGCAGATCCGTCTGACTGCGCCATCCGGTACGATATGGGAATATGGCGAGGCGTCGGACAGTGGGATGATTACCGGCAGCGCGACCGAATTTTGTCAGGTTGTGACGCAATGCCGCAACATTGCCGATACGTCGCTTGCAGTCACCGGAGAAGTCGCGCATCAGTGGATGTCCGTTGCACAATGTTTTGCCGGTCCACCGCAAGATCCGCCGCCAGCGGGATCGCGCTGCATGGCCAATAGGGGAGTTTGAACGAATGAAGATGTTTGCTTTTGTTTCACTGAGTGCGGCTTTGTTGGCAAGCTCTCCCCTTGCGGCCCAGACGGTAGAACAAGTCACCGTCGTCCATGCCGGGCAATTGCTCGATAAGCCGGGAACAGCGCCGCGCGGTCCGTCTACGGTCATCATTCGTAATGGCAAGGTGGCCGAGATTTTGGTCGGGTATCAGGCCGGACCAGCGGGGGCAAAGTTGATCGATTTGAAGGACAAGTTTGTGCTTCCCGGTTTGATTGACAGCCATGTGCATCTCGGTAGCGACGCGGGCGGCAATGCAGCGTTGATTGAGGCTGTGACCGATAGTCCTGCCCGCGCTGCATACCGTACCGCCGGAAACGCAAAGAAGACGCTGATGGCGGGTTTTACCACGGTGCGCAATTTGGGCGATGGCAGTGGCGCGACATTGGCGCTCCGCGATGCCGTTGCCGCCGGTGAACTACCGGGGCCGCGGATCATCGATGCCGGGCGCTCTATTTCGACGACAAGCGGACATATGGATGCGACACTTTCGGTTTCGGAAGATCTGCACGACAGTATCAACCAAGACAATCTGTGCGATGGCGTCGAAAGCTGTCGTCAGGCTGTGCGTAAGCAAATTCGGCGCGGCGTAGATGTCATCAAAATTGCGACAACTGGCGGCGTTAACAGCCGCATCGGCTCGGGGCTTGGCCGCCAAGTGTTTGACGATGAAGTTAAGGCATTGGTCGATACCGCACATTTATATGGTAAGAAAATTGCCGTGCACGCTCATGGTGATGATGGCGTTAATGCAGCGCTTGCCGTTGGTGCCGACTCTATCGAACATGGGACGATGCTGACCGATGCGAGCATCAAATTGTTCAAAACGGCGGGCGCATATTATGTTCCGACGCTCTCAACCGTGAATGGGTACATTGAACGGCTTGCTGCGAACCCCAATGCCTATCCACCAGACGTGTTGGCAAAGGTTAAATGGCGCATTGGCGTTACGGGTAAAAGTCTTGAAAAGGCCTATCCTGCCGGTGTGAAAATTGCGTTCGGGACAGATGCTGGTGTCTCAAAACATGGAAAGAACGCTGACGAGTTCGAGCTGATGGTCAAGCATGGCATGCCCGCCAGCGCAGCCATTCAGGCTGCGACGATGAACGCGGCAACTTTGTTAGGCGTGGAGAAGGAAGTGGGCAGCCTTGAACCCGGCAAAGCTGCCGATCTTATTGCCGTTGCAGGTGATCCCACATCAGATGTCACCGTTTTGAAAGCGGTGAAGTTCGTCATGAAGGACGGCCGGGTTTTTAAGGACGAATGATAATCCCGATCGCGGGATCTGCTTTGCCCTGAAATGTGTCGGTGAACGCGGGAATAGCTGTCGTTATTCCAGTGCGTTCATCGATTTCCACGACACCGTCCACGGCGCCAAGGAAGCTTTTCCAGCTTGTGGCAACCGCTTCGCCAAAGCCTTTTGGACCAAGTTCCTGAATGGTGGCGACGGCGTGATCGGGTGCGAAGAAAAGAATGGGCTTGGGGCCTGGCATTGCGTCGCCGTTGCCGCCCGGGCTGTTCGCGCCGCGTGCATCGACATGCGTTGCGCCGACAAGGCAGCTATATTTTAGATGCTCCCCAAGCGCGTCATGAATGCCACGCAGCAATCCGCTGTTGCCGGCAAAATCAACGGCTACCGAGGCAGCAGCCGGCAAACTGCCAACGTCATCATAAGCGATGACTTCGTCATAGAGACCTGAATTGGCAACGAATGCGACATTGCCTTTTGATGTCAGGCCAATCCGCTTGATATGCGGCGACAAGTCCTTCGCAACGCTCGCGAGGCTCATGGACGTTTTCGATGACGCGCTGGTCATGACCAAATTCTGCGCGCCGAACCAATCTTCGCGGCGGAACATGGCTTCAATGAGAAAGCCCGTTTTGAACAAAGGCCCAAATAGCATGCGCTCTGCCTCTTTGGTGGGATCATGCTCGGGGTCCGCATTGATACGGCTATACTGGTTATAGATCGGGCTCATGGGCTGCCGATGGGCTGCGGTGTCGGTGAAGCCGCTGGCGCTCACTTTCCCGGGCAAGACGTCCAAATGCGTACCCATCGGAAGATAGCCGTATACGCGCTCACCAACCCCGATTTCGGGGTGGCGGGATTCGGTGACCACCGCGTGCCCCCACATGGGAACGACGCCCCACGCGCCTTCAGCCGGAAAGAAGTTCCAATATCCGAACATATCGCCAATGACGGCATAAGTGATGTTGTTTGCGGTTACCGAGAAGCTTTCGATTTTCAGCCGGAGCGCGCCATCCGCCAATATGGGCAGGTCAGCATCATGGACCATATTTTCCGAAAGCTTCGCTTTGTTTACCCATATTGTCTGCGCCATTACCGTCTCTCCAACACATCAATGTGATTCATGCTTTGACAATCACATTGCAGTGTGAAAATAGCGAATCATGTTTCGCTATTCTGCGAATGTTGGAGGTCATATGTCCACCCAGTTAATTGAAAAGCTTCGTAATCTCGTCAACGAAGGTGGCTTGTCCCGCTCGGGGCTTGCGCGTGCGGCGGGTCTTCATGCCAATACCTTGCGTGATCTGGATGACGCCGGCTGGAATCCAACGGCGGAAACACTGCGTAAGTTGGAAAGCTATCTCTTTTCGAACGATGACACGCCAGCGCTCGTTCCGATCGAAGAAATCATCGAAGAAGCCCGCAATGGCCGTATGTATATCCTTGTTGATGATGAAGACCGCGAAAATGAAGGCGACCTTATCATTCCAGCGCAAATGGCAACGCCGGACGCGATCAACTTCATGGCGACCCATGGCCGTGGCCTGATCTGTCTTTCGATGACAAAGCTGCGCTGCGAGCAGCTTGGCCTGACGCCGATGGCGCGCGAGAACCGCGAAAGCATGCAGACTGCCTTTACGGTGTCCATAGAAGCGCGCGAGGGCGTCACGACCGGCATTAGCGCCGCTGACCGCGCACGCACGATTTCGGTGGCTGTCGATGCCTCCATGGGGCCGGACGACATTGTTTCCCCCGGCCATGTCTTCCCGCTGACCGCGCGCGATGGCGGCGTTCTCGTGCGGGCAGGGCATACCGAGGCGGCCGTCGACATCAGCCGTCTTGCCGGTCTCAATCCGTCGGGCGTGATCTGTGAGATCATGAAAGACGATGGCACCATGGCCCGGATGGATGACCTTGTCGCGTTTGCCCGCATGCACAATTTGAAAATGGGCACGATCCGCGATTTAATCGCCTATCGCCGTCAGCATGACCATCTGGTCGAAAAGCGCGCGGAAATGAAGTTTCAAAGCAAGTGGGGCGGTGAATGGGTCGCAATGACCTTTTACAACAAAGCCACTGGCGACGAGACAATGGCGCTGGTGAAAGGGCGTATCGATCCCGAAAAGCCGACACTTGTCCGTATGCACACCATGTCGATGTTTGTGGACGTGTTCGGCGAAGAAAACGAGCGTTCCGGGCTTCTTTCGCGTTCGATGGAGTCCATTGCTGCCGAAGGCTCTGGCGTTATCGTCGTGATTAACAAGCCGATGAAGGGTATGGTTTCGCGTTTCATGCAGCTTCGCGCCGAAGGCAAGCAGGCTGGCGCGCCCGAAATCGAAGAGCTGCGCGATTATGGTGGCGGTGCACAAATCCTGACCGAGCTGGGTGTGCATGACATGATTTTGCTGACCAACACGCATCACACGCTGGTTGGCCTCGAAGGCTATGGCCTGTCCATTGTGGGCGAGCGCGCGATCCCCGGCACCGGAGGCGAATAACCGCGTGTCGGTCAGCGCCGGCCTTGCTCTGGCAGGGGTGTCCGCCTTTACAGCGGCGACATCGCACGCCTATTTAAAGGCGGGTGAAGACAAGTTGGCGGTGCGTGTCTGGTCGGCCTTGCTATGTGCAGCCTTGGCCTTGCCCGTGGCGCTATGGGCGGGAAATTTGTCGCCTAATTTGTGGCTGTTACTCGCGGGCTTTGCGCTGCTGAGTTTCATCAACCAACTTACGATGGTTGTGTCTTACGAACTCAGCGATTTCTCCCATGCTTACCCGGTAGCGCGCGGGGTGGTGCCGCTCGCAATGGCGATTTTGGGGGTTTTCTATCTCGGCGACACACTGACCATCCCTGCAATTTTTGGTATTTTCTCGATAACGTTGGGAATACTGGCGCTGGCGCTTGGTCGGGGGATGAGCCGTCATGGCTGGGGCGCGGCAGCGTTCACGGGGCTTACGACAATCATTTATAGTTTAGTCGCGGCGCAGGGCATGCGCGAAGCGGACGACATCGTTGCTTTTCTGGCATGGCTATTTGTTACCGACGGCATTTTGCTGCCGATCTATCTGGCGTGGCGGTTTCGGCGAGACGCTGTGCCGCGTTTGCGGTTGGCATGGCCAATCGGGTGGCAAGCCGGTTTGCTGACGTTGATTTCTTTTGCGACTTGGTCGTTCGCTGTCCGGCTCGCTCCGGTCGGCTTGGTGGCTGCCATTCGCGAATCCAGCGTGTTAATTGCGCTTGTCTTGGCGTCGCTGATGCTAAAAGAGCGTTTAGATCAATGGCGCATCGCCGCGGGATTACTGATAGTATCTGGTGCCGCCGCAATCATTTTGGGAGCAGGATAATAATGGCAAAGTTTTTAATAGTTGAAGCGCGGTTCTACGACCATTTGAATGATATGCTGGTCGCCGGTGCAAAAGCCGCGTTGAAAGCCAAGGGGCATGAGGTCGAAGTCATCACCGTTCCTGGTGCGCTGGAAATTCCCGGCACGATTGCGATGGCCGCCGAAGCGCAATTATATGACGGCTTTGTCGCCATTGGCGTCGTTATTCGCGGGGAAACCTATCATTTCGAAATCGTCGCTGGCGAAAGCGCGCGCGGTATCATGGCGTTGACGATGGACGGCATTGCCATCGGTAACGGCATCCTCACCGTCGAGAATGAAGAACAAGCCATTGTTCGCGCTGATCCCAAGCAGAAAGACAAGGGCGGCGAGGCAGCTGTTGCTGCGATGGCCTTGCTAAATCTGCAAAATCGTTTCAACTGAAACGATGAGCGCACCGACTTTATCGACCCAAATCAACACCGAATCTGACGACTACAAAAAACGTGTCGCGCACAACCGTGCGCTGCGCGATGAACTGTGGGCAAAGGTTGCCGAAGCCGCATTGGGCGGCAATGAAAAGTCACGCGAGCGGCATACATCGCGTGGCAAACTGCTACCGCGCGAGCGTGTCGAACGTCTGCTTGATCCCGGCTCACCATTTTTGGAAATCGGCCAGCTTGCGGCCAATGACCTTTACGATGGCGAGATTCCCGGCGCGGGTTTGATTTGCGGGGTAGGCCGTGTTTCCGGGCGACAGTGCATGATTGTGTGCAATGACGCGACGGTGAAGGGTGGAACTTATTACCCGATGACCGTCAAAAAGCATTTGCGCGCACAGGAAATTGCCGAGGCCAATCACCTGCCGTGCATCTATCTGGTCGACAGCGGCGGTGCGAACCTGCCGCATCAGGACGAGGTCTTTCCGGACCGCGAGCATTTCGGGCGTATATTCTTCAATCAAGCGAATATGAGCGCCAAGGGCATTCCGCAAATCGCCTGCGTCATGGGCAGTTGTACCGCGGGTGGCGCCTATGTTCCGGCGATGTCCGACGAGAGCGTCATTGTTCGCAACCAAGGCACAATCTTCTTGGCCGGCCCGCCATTGGTCAAGGCCGCGACGGGTGAAGAAATCAGTGCCGAAGATTTGGGTGGCGGCGATCTGCATGGCCGCAAATCGGGCGTGGTCGATCATGTCGCGGAGAATGACGAACATGCGCTGACCATCGTGCGCGATATCATCAGCCACTTAGGGCCAACCTACAAACCCGGCATTGATTTAAAGGAACCACGGGCCCCCAAATACGACACCGACGAACTTTACGGCGTCATCCCCGACGATGTTCGCGCGCCTTATGATGTGCACGAAGTCATCGCGCGGTTGGTCGACGGCAGCGAATTTCATGAGTTCAAGGCGCTGTATGGCACGACCTTGGTCTGCGGCTTTGCGCATATCTGGGGCATGCCCGTCGCGATCCTCGCCAATAACGGCGTGTTGTTTTCGGAAAGCGCGGTCAAAGGCGCGCATTTCATTGAACTTGCCTGTCAGCGGCGGATACCGTTGCTGTTCCTGCAGAACATCAGCGGCTTCATGGTCGGCGGCAAATATGAGGCGGAGGGCATCGCCAAGCATGGCGCAAAACTCGTCACCGCCGTCGCCACCGCGAGCGTGCCCAAAATCACCGTCTTGATCGGCGGCAGCTTTGGCGCGGGCAATTACGGCATGTGCGGACGGGCTTATAGCCCACGCTTCCTGTTCACTTGGCCCAATGCGCGGATTTCCGTGATGGGCGGCGAGCAGGCCGCGAGCGTACTTGCGACCGTCCACCGCGACGCTGCGACATGGACGCCAGAAGAAGCCGAAGCATTTAAGGCGCCCATCCGGCAGAAATATGAAGACGAGGGCAACCCCTATTACGCGACATCGCGCCTGTGGGATGACGGGATTATCGACCCGGCGCAGACACGCGATGTGCTGGGGCTGGCCTTTGCCGCAGCGCTGAATGCACCCGTCGAGGAGGCGCCCCGCTTTGGGGTGTTCCGGATGTGAGTCAGATGATCAAATCCCTCCTCATCGCCAACCGTGGCGAAATTGCCTGCCGGATCATCCGCACGGCGCGTTCGATGGGTATTCGCACCGTTGCGGTCTATTCGGATGCCGATGCCAAGGCGCTGCATGTGCGGGAAGCCGATGCGGCGGTGCATATCGGGGCGTCTGCGGCGCGTGAGAGCTATTTGGTGGGTGAGAAGATCATCGCCGCGGCAAAGGCCAGCGGAGCCGAGGCGATCCATCCGGGCTATGGCTTTCTTTCCGAAAACGCCGAATTTGCGCAGGCCGTGATCGACGCTGGCCTCATCTGGGTCGGGCCGGCACCGGCCAGCATCACCGCAATGGGGCTGAAGGATGCGGCGAAGGCATTGATGGCGGAGGCGGGCGTGCCCGTCACCCCCGGCTATATGGGTGCAAATCAAGACCCGGCGTTCCTTGGGCAACAAGCCGCAGAAATCGGCTATCCCGTGCTTATTAAGGCCGTCGCGGGCGGCGGCGGCAAGGGGATGCGCAAGGTCGATGACGCGGCGGACTTCGCCGACGCGCTCGCCTCTTGTCAGCGCGAAGCCACCGCGTCTTTCGGCAACGCGCATGTCCTGATCGAAAAATATATCCAGCGCCCGCGCCATATTGAGGTGCAGGTGTTTGGCGACACGCACGGCAATATCGTCCATCTGTTCGAACGCGATTGTTCGCTGCAACGCCGCCACCAGAAGGTGATCGAGGAAGCCCCTGCGCCAGGCATGGACGAAGCAACGCGCGAACAGCTTTGCGCGGCGGCGGTTAAGGCCGCCAAGGCGGTCGATTATGTCGGCGCAGGTACAATCGAGTTCATCGCCGACGCCTCCGAAGGCCTGCGCGCCGACCGGATATGGTTCATGGAAATGAACACGCGGTTGCAGGTCGAACATCCCGTGACCGAGGAGATCACTGGCGTTGATCTTGTCGAGTGGCAGTTGCGCGTGGCGAGCTGTGAACCGCTTCCGCTTCGGCAAGATGAGTTGCGCATTGATGGTCATGCCATCGAAGCGCGGCTTTATGCCGAAGATCCGGCGAAGGGCTTCTTGCCGAGCGTTGGCAGGTTAGAGTTTTTTGAGCTCGACGGCAGTGTCCGGATTGATACCGGCGTTTGTCAGGGGTCCGAAGTCTCACCATTTTATGACCCAATGATTGCCAAAATGATCGCCCATGATTTGGACCGCGAAGGCGCGATACAGTCGCTTGCATGGGCTTTGAACGACAGCAAAATTTGGCCGGTTAAAAACAATGCTGCGTTTCTTATCAACGCGCTTGAGCATCCTGATTTTGCGTCCGGCAACGTCGATACCGGCCTGCTACAGCGCGCGGGCGACGATTTGATGCCTGACGAGAACGCGGATATTAATGATCTGGCGCGGAGCGCAGAGCAGTATACCCATCAGGCCATTGCGGGGTTCAGGCTCAACGGGGATCGCAATCACAAGGCGGTTCTGTCGGTTGACGGGATTGCAACCGAAGTCGACATTCCAATTGTTGAATATGTCGACCCGCGGCCGTTCGTTTTTAGCCAGAACGCCCCAAGCGGATTTTTCCAGACTGGAAATGGGCAGACTTGGTGGGTCGAACCTTATCGCTATGCAGGCGGCGCGCATGCTTCAGCGCATGACGGAGGCATACTCTCCCCCATGCCGGGCCGGATCATCGCGGTGGACGTCGCGGCGGGCGATGTGGTGACCAAGGGTCAGAGGCTCCTCACGCTCGAAGCAATGAAGATGGAACACAGCCTAACCGCCCCCTTTGACGGGGTGGTTGCGGAGCTAAACGCAGAAGCCGGCGCGCAGGTGCAGGTCGAGGCCTTGTTGGTGCGGATCGAGGCGGCGGAGTGATGGATAAACGTCTCGTCATCCTGAACGTGTTTCAGGATAGCGGATCACCGTCGCGTGTTATCCCGAAACACGTTCGTGATAACTAACTAAGAAGCGGGAGCTGACAGTGGCAGGCAAATATTTCAATCAATGGCAAATCGGCGACACTATCGTCCATGACATCCGGCGCTCGGTGACTGAGACCGATAATCTGCTGTTCTCGGTCATGACCCATAACCCACAGCCGCTGCACATTGATGCAGAGGCAGCAAAGGCGAGCGAGTTTGGTCAAATCCTCGTCAACGGCACCTTTACCTTTGCCCTCATGGTGGGGCTGTCCGTTGGCGACACGACCTTGGGTACGCTCGTGGCGAACCTTGGCTATGACAAGCTGATCATGCCTAAACCGGTGTTTATCGGAGATACGCTCCGCGCCGAAACCGAGGTGATTGGGCTAAAAGAAAGCAAGTCGCGTCCTGATGCCGGCGTTGTAACGTTCCTGCACCGATGCCTCAATCAGCGCGACGAGGTAGTATGCAGTTGTGAGCGCGCGGCGTTGCTAAAGAAAGCGCCGGCTGATATCTAGGCCGTAGTGCTGAGCCTGTCGAAGCACGCCCCGCCGATAAGCGCCCTTCGACAGGCTCAGGGCTATGATGAAGTTGAAAGGCGTCGCCTCCATGAAACTGCGTTCACTGCTCTTCGTCCCGGGCGACCGGCCTGATCGTTTCGCCAAGGCATCCGCCAGCGGTGCCGACGCGATTATCATCGACTTGGAAGACTCGGTTGCCGTGGACCGCAAGGTTGCTGCGCGTGAGGCGACTGCGGAGTTTTTGTCAGGGGACCGGTCCGTGCCGGTGTTTGTCCGCGTAAATCCGCAGGATAGCCATTTGACCCATGACGATCTGGCGTCGGTTTTGCCCTATATGCCGGACGGCATTGTCCTGCCCAAGGCGGAGGGGGCACGTTCGGTCCATTGGCTCCGCGCAGAAGCCGCAGCGGTGGCGGACAGTCAGGATGGCGAAGCCCCGCTGATCTTGCCGATCGCGACCGAAACCCCCGGTGCTGTATTTGATCTGGGCACTTTGCGCGAAGTTTCGCATTATCTGGCGGGTGTGAGCTGGGGGGCGGAGGATTTGCCCGCGGCGGTTGGCGCCGCAACGGCGCGTGAGGCCGATGGTCGCTACACAGCGCCGTATGAGATGGTGCGCAGCCTGACGCTCTTCGCGGCGCATGCCGCTGGCGTTGCGGCCATCGATACGGTCTTTCCGAATATCAGCGATGAGGCTGGGTTGTCAGCCTATGTTTCGCGCGCGGCGCGGGATGGCTTTACCGGAATGCTTGCCATTCATCCATCGCAAGTAAAGTCGATTAACGCCGGCTTCACACCATCGCCCGAGCAGATTGCGCATGCCCAATCGATCGTTGATGCATTCGCCGCCAACCCCGGAGCGGGTGTGTTACAAATCGACGGGAAAATGATCGACGCGCCGCATTTGAAGGCGGCGCTGTCGATCTTAGCGCGCGTTTAGGCGGCTAGTTTCCGCAGCACATAGTGCAGGATGCCGCCGTTCATGAAGTACTCAACCTCGTTCGCGGTGTCGATGCGGCACAGCGTGTCGAAATTGAACGTGCTGCCGTCCTTACGGGTGACCATGACGGTGACCGTCTGGCGCGGCTGAAGCTTTCCGACGCTGGTGATCGTGAAGCTGTCATCTGCGTTTAGGCCCAAGGTCGTGCGGCTTTCGCCTTCCATGAACTGCAATGGCAAAACGCCCATGCCGACCAGGTTCGAACGGTGGATGCGTTCGAAGCTTTCGACGATGACTGCGCGGACGCCGAGGAGGTTGGTGCCTTTTGCGGCCCAATCGCGGGACGAACCGGTGCCATATTCTTTACCGGCGATGACCACCAGTGGCGTGCCGTCGGCTTTATGCTTCATGGCGGCGTCGTAGATGGGCATGACTTCGCCATTGTAGCTGCTCATGCCGCCTTCGATTCCGGGGACCATTTCGTTCTTGATGCGGATGTTGGCGAAGGTGCCGCGCATCATGACTTCGTGGTGGCCGCGGCGGGCGCCGTAGCTGTTGAAGTCAGCCTTGCTAACCTGATGTTCCATAAGGAATTTTCCGGCCGGGCTGTCCGCTTTGATGCTTCCGGCGGGGGAGATGTGGTCGGTGGTGATGGAATCGCCCAAGATCGCCAACGGCTTTGCCTCGATGATATCCATCACCGGTGCCGGCGTCATGCTCATCCCTTCAAAATAGGGCGGGTTAGCGACATAAGTCGAACCGGCACGCCATGTGTAGGTGTCCGAACCTTCGACCTGAATTTTCTGCCAGTGCGCATCGCCTTCATAGACGGTCGCATAACGCGCGGTGAACATCGAACGGTCGATGTTTGCGGTCATGACATCATGCACTTCCTGATTGGTGGGCCAGATATCGCGTAGATACACGTCCGAACCGTCGGTCGCCTGACCAATTGGCGTGGTGGTGAAGTCTTCGGTCACGGTGCCCTTCAGCGCATAGGCAACCACCAAGGGCGGCGATGCGAGGAAGTTCGCGCGTACATCGGGCGACACGCGGCCTTCAAAGTTGCGGTTGCCCGAAATGACCGAGGCGGCAACAATGTCATGGCCGTTGATCGCGGCGGAGATAGGCTCTGCCAACGGGCCGGAGTTACCGATGCAGGTCGTGCAGCCATAGCCGACAAGGTTAAAGCCAACCGCGTCGAGATCCGCGGTCAGGCCTGCACGGTCGAGATAATCGGTCACAACTTGGCTACCGGGGGCAAGCGATGTCTTCACCCATGGCTTGGGCTTCAGACCAAAGGCATTCGCCTTGCGCGCAACCAATCCGGCGGCCACCAGAACGCTTGGGTTCGATGTGTTGGTGCACGACGTAATCGCCGCAATCACCACGTCACCGTCGCCAATATCGTGCGATTTGCCCTCAACCGCGACGCGCTTTGCGCTGTCATGCTTGTAGACGTTGATAAGATCGTCGTTGAACACATTGTCGACCTGCGTGAGCACAACCTTGTCCTGCGGACGCTTTGGTCCGGCAAGCGATGGGACAACGCTGCCCATGTCGAGTTCAAGCGTGTCGGTGAAGATCGGGTCCGCCATATCGGCATAGGCCCAAAGGCCCTGTTCCTTGGCATACGCCTCAACCAATGCAATCTGGTCTTCGGCACGGCCGGTGAGGCGCAGATAATCGAGCGTCTTGTCATCAATGCCAAAGAAGCCACAGGTCGCGCCATATTCGGGCGCCATGTTGGCGAGCGTCGCACGGTCGGCCAGCGACAAGGACGCAAGGCCGGGGCCATAATATTCGACAAAGCGGCCAACCACGCCCTTGGCGCGCAGCATTTGGGTGGCGGTGAGCACAAGGTCGGTCGCGGTCACGCCCTCGGCCAACGCGCCGGTCAGTTTGAAACCAACAACTTCAGGGATCAACATCGACACCGGCTGGCCAAGCATCGCGGCCTCCGCCTCAATCCCGCCAACGCCCCAACCCAGCACGCCAAGGCCGTTGATCATCGTCGTGTGGCTGTCGGTGCCAACGCAGGTGTCGGGATAGGCGATGGTCGTGCCATCTTCGGCTGCGCTGGTCCAAACCGCCTGCGCGATATGTTCAAGATTTACCTGATGGCAAATGCCGGTTCCAGGAGGGACAGCCTTAAAGTTATTCAGCGACTTTGAACCCCATTTCAGGAAGTCGTACCGTTCTGCATTGCGCTGATATTCGATTTCCACATTCTGTTCGGCTGCCTTTGGGTGGCCGAATTCGTCAACCATGACGCTGTGGTCGATGACCAAATGCACAGGGACGAGCGGGTTGATCTTCGACGGGTCCGCCTTCAACGCGGTCATCGCGTCGCGCATCGCGGCCAAATCAACCACGCACGGCACGCCAGTGAAATCCTGCAGCAAAACGCGGGCAGGGCGATATTGAATTTCGCGGGTCGATTTGGGGTCTTTCTGCCAATCGATCAGGGCTTGCACGTCCTGCACCGAAACGGTGAAGCCGCCATCTTCAAAACGCAGCAGGTTTTCGAGCAATACCTTCATCGAAAACGGCAGGCGGGACACATCACCCAATTTTTCCGATACTTTTTTGATCGAAAAATAATCCACCGTCTTGCCGCCAGCGGTCAAGGTGGAACGGGTTTGCAGGCTGTCTAATCCGATTGCGGTCATGTTGGTACTACCCCTTCAAAATTGAGGCTTTTGGCCGGATGGGGAAGACGACACGGTAGGCGCTTGCTGCAACCCATGAAACGCGCGTCAAACCAGCGTAAAAGCGGGAGATTCGTTTGCTGGCCGCGCCTTAGCGCGGATGGGGTGGGGGTGCAAGGTGGCGGCGGGGAAAATTGCCGGTGGGTGGATGGAGGATTTTTGGCGCGGGGAGGCACGAAGAGTAGGAAGGGAGGGTGGGGAAGGGGCGTGGCGGCGGCGGGCCATGTTACACCCCACCTCGTCACCCTGAACTTGTTTCAGGGTCTTAATTCTGGACGGTGTGGGAAAAAGTAAGACCCTGAAACGAGTTCAGGGTGACGGTGTGGGGAGGTGATGGAATGTGTGGGTGACGGAGGGGAGGCGGCCGAGTTTGTGGGTGACGGTGTGTGGGCGCGGTTGCGGCGTTGTCTGGCAGTGCCGCCCCGCACGCGTTTTGGCTCTGCCCGCATCAGTAAACCGGCAGCGGAGGAAAACCCAAATCCTCTGCCAGATCGCGCCATGTCGGGTTGGTTGCGGTGACATGGTTTATCTTCCATTGGCGGTGCCAGTTTTTCAGCTGCTTTTCCCGCGCGATGGCGGCCTCCATTGTCGCGAATATTTCAAACAACACGAGCCGTTGGATATTGTATTTCTTGCTATGCCCGTCGAAAAATCCTTCGCGATGCTGGCTTATGCGTTTCATCAAATCCGATGTCACGCCGATGTAGAGCGCCTGATCATTGAAGCTGCCCATGATGTAGACACAGGGCTGAAAATCGAGGCGTTTGGTCATGTTGGTTCCAAATTTTGCATGGTCGTGCGGGGGTTTTCCAACATTGGGGGTTTAAGAAAAATTAAGATGCTGAAACAAGTTCAGCATGACGGGGTGGGTGTTGAACGGCCGTGCCTTTGCCCTTCCTCGCCGCCTTCTATTGCCCCACCTCGTCACCCTGAACTTGTTTCAGGGTCTTAATTCTGGACATCGCAAAAAATAAGAAACAGCACGGCCATGTCCAATTTGTCACAAATATTGACAAATTAGACGTTCGCTTCATCATTATAATCAGAGGGAGCTGATGATGCGTTTTTCCAACATATTGGTTACGGCATGGTAGAAGATTCGGAACTGTTCGATGCGATGTGGCGTTGGACGCAAACTGCAATCAATAACCTTCACAATATTAGTAGCGACGGTTCAGTCATAGTCGCCGGAGGGCAGGGATGGGCTTGCGATCCAGATGGTCGAATTGTCCTTGGACATCGACACGTTCTCTTCCATCCACCGATGATCGAAAACCTACTTTACGAAAATGCAGAGTGGAAAACTCTTGAAGAAATGTCGCGCAATCACACTCGGATGGCAATGCATTGCGATATACCAGTTGGCACACCCTATGACGGTACAAGCCAACATTCAGCTAAAGATTTCTGTTATAGCCTGCTTCCCACGCCATATATTGGCGGACAAGGTTTTTCTCTAACCGACGTTGAAGGCACAGCGGATCGAATTACCAATTTGATCAACGAATTTAACGATGATTACGTTACAATGACGACGGTTTGGCCAATCTGTGGAATGCGCGTGCGCCAGCCACTGTACCTAGATGATGAGCAATGTTTTCGACCTTTGACCGAGCAAGAAAAACTGTCGGTATTGAATTTCAAAATAATCGACGTTTATGAGGGGCAAACGGTTCTCGATCCAAATCAAACAGATTGGTATGGTTTTGTTTTAAATGAACGCTTCGAAAAATTGTTGGGCCACATCGAAACGACGCCAGACGATTTGGCGGAGAAGTGTAATCGTCGCGACAAATGCCTTGAAATGTTTTTATCCGTCGCACCGGTCGTTACCGACTTCGTTGCTTATCATGGCGGTGGAAATTCCCACGCACCTCGATTTTCATCGCGCGGGATTTTAAGTCGAGGCGAAACTGGCTATTTGGCAGGGCCTGGCGGAATTAGATTTCTATTTCCTGATTACGGCGTGACGTTGACAGACGACCAATCGGCAAGGTTCATTCATGTCTGGAAGCTGGTTTCTGGTACCGGTCCCAACAACAATAAAACCGCCAAAGCGTTGCGTAACGCCATGCGCCGCTTGTTTTACGCAGAAACTCGGGTTTTACCTCAGGATCGCCTCGTCGATCTTATGATCGCCGCAGAGTCTATTTATACGATAGACAGTAAGGCCGAACTGTCGTTTCAATTATCGCAAAATGCCGCGCTCTGGCACGATGGAACCAACATGGAGCGACGCGCTGCCTTTAAGGTAATGCGAGACGCGTACAAACTACGCAGCGATATTGTGCATGGTTCGATGGTCGATGACGATAAGGTTGCTCTGGCTGCATCGAACGTTCGAACTCTGTTAAAGGCCGGAATTGCCAAGGCAATTGATGCTCATCTCTCTGATGGATTTCGGCCGAAATGGGAGGAATTGGTGTTTCCTCTGACGGAATGATTAGGTGCGTGCGCTTCGCAGTTTCCTGCTAGTCACCGTGGTCGGGAAGTAAGACCCTGAAACGAGTTCAGGGTGACGGAGTGGGATGATTCACTAAGGGTAACGGAGTGTGCTGATTCACGACGGCTGCGGCCCGTCCCTCACACCAAAACCCGCACCCTTTTGTCCCGCGCGGTTTGGCCGTGGGTGATTTCCAACTGGCTGACCGATACTTCCAGCAACTTGGCCAAGATGGCCAGCACGGCCTTGTTCGCCTTGCCATCTTCCGGTGCGGTGCGGAGCCAGATTTTGAGGGCGCCGTTTTCAATCGCGGCCTTTTCCACCTTTGCCCCCGGCACCACGCGCAGCGATAGCTCGTTTCGGTCGGATATCAGCGCGGTGATCGCTTCCGGGGTCAATGTGGGTGCAGCCATGTTGGTGCGATAGCGCAGGAACCGCTTTCCTACAACATTCCATATAGGTTATTATATTTTATATAATGAACCAATGGAGTTTATATGGCACGCAAAACCAACGCTTCTGACCTTGTTTTGACAATATTGCCCGATTCGGCGCAGCGCATTCCGTCCGGGCCGCGGGTGAACCGCAACCGGTTGATGCCCGGATTGCGCGTGCGGCATGACGGGTGGACGGAGGAGCGGACGCAGCGCTTTTTTGACGCCTTGGGCCATACCGGTTGTGTGCGCGATGCGGCGCGGGTGGCGGGGGTTTCCAATGCGGCGGCGTACCGGATGAAGCGGCGCTTTCCGTTATTCGCGCAAGCATGGGAGGATGCGCTGGACCGGGCGGGGCAGGGGCTGTTGGCGATTGCGTATAAGCGCGCGGTGGAGGGGCGGGAGACGGTGATCATTCGCGGCGGGCAGGAATATGAACGGCGGATTACGCCGTCGGACGCGATCCTTGGCCTGTTGCTCAAACGCGGCGATATGGCGGGGACGGGCGCGCTGCCGGGGGGCAAATTGCCCGATGATCTGTTAAGCTTTGACGAATGGCAACGGCACAAGCGCTTTGACGATTATGGGCGGAAGATCGAGATTGAGGACCCCGAAACATCGAAGGATAAGTTTATCGCCAAGCTGACCGAAATCCGCAACCGGTTGAAAGAATATGGGCGGCAGGGCGTGGCATGCCCCACTTGTCATCAGCCATTGCCCGACGGGTGGCCGAACCAGTCCATGGCGGTGCTGGTTGCGTCGGGATTGGTGGGCCCCAATGAGCTGTTTGATGATTAGTCGGGGCAATATGCGGTGCATCGCCCGCGTGGTCTATCCCTGACGCAAAAGATCGGTAACTTCATCCAACGTGCCGCGCACGCGCAGCAGCTGATCCTTGCCAAAGACGATCAGGCATTCATTATCGCTATTGTCGGCGGTGCGGACGAATTGGACGATTTCGGGGTTCACCGATATGCGCTGGCCGCGGTTATCGGTCATCATAACGAAGGGGATCATGGGCTGTCCTTTGGAGAGATTTTCAGCGCGTCCTTAACATAGGTGCACCCTGCGCTCTAACACTTCCGTCCGCCGCGCCTTTCGCACGCAAGCTGGTTCAGCCGCGCCCATTGGTTTGGCTGGCTTTTCCGCGCAAGCGCCGCTACAGCGACGGCGATGAATCCCGTAATCCTTGTCATGTCCGGCGGAGCGATAGGTGCAGCACTGCGCTATGGCCTGTCGCGTGCGATGCCGATGAACGTCGGGGGTTGGCCGTGGCCGACCTTTGCCGCGAACCTGCTTGGCGGGTTGGCCATGGGGTTGCTGGCGGCGTGGTTGGTGCGCGGCGATGGAGCTGCAGAGCCCTTGCGTCTGTTTTTGGGTGTGGGTGTTTTGGGCGGCTTTACGACGTTCAGCGCATTTAGCCTTGAAATGGCGCAGATGGTGCAACGCGGGCAGGGAATGATGGCGGCGGCATATGCTGCGGTTTCGGTAATATTGGCATTGGGTGCGGTCTTCGCCGGAATGATGCTGGCAAGGACAATTTGGACATGAGTAAGCAAGACGAAAAAGGCATTCGGCAATTCGTCGTCGCCCCTGATGATGACGGCATTCGCCTGGACCGTTGGTTTAAGCGGCATTTGCCCGACGCATCGTTCAACATCGTATCGCGTTGGGCGCGCACGGGGCAGTTGCGCGTTGATGGCAAGCGCGCGACGCCGGGCGATCGGCTGTTGGCGGGGCAAACGCTGCGCGTGCCGCCTGCTGATGTGTCGGCATCGTCCAGCGCGCGTCCGGTGCGCAAGCGCCGCGATCTGACCGAAGACGAAATGGAATTTGCGCTGAGCATGGTGATCCACAAGGATGACGCGGCGCTGGTGATCAACAAACCCGCTGGCCTTGCGACGCAGGGCGGCACCAAGACCGAGAACCATGTTGATGGTTTGCTCGACGCCTTAGGATTTGAACTCGATAACCGGCCAAAGCTGGTGCACCGGTTGGACAAGGACACGTCGGGCGCGCTTTTGTTGGCGCGCACGTCGCGGTCGGCAGGGCATTTTGCCAAGGCATTTTCATCACGCACCGCGCGCAAGGTATATTGGGCTTTGGTCGTTGGCGTGCCCGATATCGCCGATGGTTTCATCGACCTGCCGATTGGCAAGCAGCCCGGCAGCGGCGGCGAGAAAATGCATGTCGATGAAAAGGACGGGCAGTCGGCCCGCACCCGTTATCGCATTGTCGAACGCGCCGGAAACGCCACCGCATGGGTCGAATTGCAGCCCTATACCGGCCGCACCCACCAGTTGCGCGTGCATATGGCCGCCATTGGGCACCCGATCGTTGGCGACGGCAAATATGGCGGCAAGGACGCGTTTCTGACGGGCACGATCAGCCGCAAAATGCATTTGCACGCGCGCCGCATCCGCATCGACCATCCATCCGGGCACCAGATTGACGTGCGCGCCGACATGCCCCCGCATATGAAGTCGAGCTTTGACGATTTGGGCTTCGACATCGAAATGGGCGATGCACTGGTGCTGGATGCACCGAAGTTCAGCGAAACGGCGGAAGGCAAAAAGCGCGTTGCCGCCAATATCGCCAAATCTGCGCGCAAGGAACGCAAGGGCGAACGCCGCTCGCGCGGTTCCGTGTCGGACAAGCCCAAGGACAACAAACGCAGCCAAATGGCCGCCGGCAAGAAAATCGCCGCCAAAAAGCCAGTGATCAAAAAAGTCGCCAGCAAAAAACCGGCGGGGAAGAAGGTCACGTCAAAGGGTAAGCCCTGATGCATCCCAATGCTGCATTTCGTTGGGAAGATCGCGCCGCCATGCGCGCTTTGGCCAAGGATATCAGCTTTGGCATGTTGTTCCTGAATACCCCCGATGGGCCGCATGTCGCGCATCTGCCATTTGTATTTCTGGACGATGATCGCATCGGTTTCCATATGGCGCGCAACAATGCGATAGCGCGCCATCTAGACGGCGCAGAGGCATTGTTCGTCATCAACGGGCCGGACGGGTATATCAGCCCCGATTATTACGGCATTCCTGACCAGGTGCCGACATGGAATTATGTCGCGGTTGAGCTTGTGGGCGCCGTTCGGAAAATGGACGAAGCCGCGTTAATTGCCCAATCGGACGCGCTGTCCCATCATCAAGAATTGAAGCTGGCGCCCAAACCCGTTTGGACGCGCGCCAAAATGGCCGACGGCATGTTGGAAAAAATGCTGCGCGGGATTTACGGTTTTGAAATGCAGATCACGACGTGGCGCAGCACGTTGAAGCTGGGTCAAAATAAAGCCGAAGCTGTCCGGTTATCGGCAGCAGATGGCGCAGAGGAAGCGGGCAACGGTGCCATCGCCAATGCTATGCGTAACCTAACCTAACCCCATGACAAAACTCGCCATTTTTGATTGCGACGGCACGCTGGTCGACAGTCAGGCAAATATTTGCATGGCGATGGAGCATGCCTTTGAAGAGGCGGGGCTGACGCCGCCGATGCGGCATGAAACGCGGCGGGTGGTCGGATTGTCTTTGGTGGAATCGATGCGGATGTTGTTGCCAGAGGCAGCAGATGATCTGCACCATGATTTGGCCGAAAAATACCGCGCGGCGTTCTGGGCATTGCGCAGCAACGGGCTGGTCGATGAACCATTATATGACGGCATCGCCGCGCTTTTATCGTCTTTGGATGAAAGCGGCTGGATGCTGGGCGTCGCTACCGGAAAGTCCGACCGCGGGCTGACACGTTGCCTCGACCATCATGCACTCCGGCCCTTGTTCGTCACATTGCAGACCGCTGACCGCCACCCGTCAAAGCCGCATCCGTCGATGGTGTATCAAGCCTTGGCCGAAGCAGGGGCCGACGCCGCCAATGCGGTTGTCATTGGCGATACGGTATATGACATCCACATGGGCCGTGCGGCGGGGACACGCACTGTCGGGGTCAATTGGGGCTATCACAGCGTCGCCGACTTGCGCGAGGCAGGCGCCGATTACATCGCCGAAAGCATGGACGAACTTCAAATCTATCTGGAGAATTTTGCATGACGCCGCACGATGACAAGGCGCGCGACGATACGCAGGCGCAATATCGGTTTCTGGTCATCAATCTGTGCCGGATTGGCGGCGCGATCATGTTGGTGATAGGGCTGGCGGTCATCGCGCGTCAGGCATTTGGCCTACCCATCGCTGCGGGTTATGTGCTGTTTCTGATCGGCATGTTCGCCTTCCTGCTCGTGCCGGTGTTTCTGGCCAAAAAGTGGAAGAGCAAGCCGCAGCCATGAGACGATTTTGGAAAGACGTTACCCTAGAGCCAAGCAGTTTTGGGCATGCAGTGCGGCTGGATGGCCGGCCGATTAAAACACCCACGCACAATGTGCTGGCATTGCCGACGCAAAAGCTGGCGGATGCGGTGGTTGCCGAATGGGACGCCGTGGAAAAGACCGTCGATCCGCTTTTGATGCCGATGACGGGCTTTGCCAACGCGGCGATTGATCGCATTGGCCCCGATAGGGATGGCTTTGCCGCCGCGATTGCGGCCTATGGCGAAACCGATCTGTTCTGTTACCGCGGCGCTGCGGGTGAAGCATTGGCGGATCGGCAAGCCGAAATCTGGGACCCGTGGCTTGATTGGGCACGCACCCGTTATGATGTCAGCTTTGTGATTGTGGAGGGCATCATGCACCAGCCACAGCCCGAAGCGACGCTGGAAACCCTGCGCACCGCGGTGTCGGCGCGCGGCACGTTTGAACTGGCCGCCATGGCAAAGCTGGCGCATCTGTCGGGCTCGCTGATCGCGACGCTGGCCATTGTCGAACGCGCAGGAACGCCGGAGGATATCTGGAACGCCAGCTGCCTTGATGAACTGTGGCAGGAAGAATTGTGGGGTGAGGACCATTGGGCGCAGAAAAACCGTGATGACCGCGCGCGTGAATTCATGGCCGCCGTCCGGTTTCTCGACCTGCTAACACCGGGTATGTAAGCGCAACCATAGGTAAAAGCCCATCTTGGGGCAAAGTTGGTCCGAGTTTATGTGCACGCAGCATGTAAGGAAACCCCGATGACAGACGCTTCGCCCAAAAATACCGCGATATTCACGTTAAGGCCCTTGCCCAAGGCGGCATTTGTCGCGGGCTATGCCGGTTTGTTGCCGCAGATTTTTGCCGCTTTGCTGGTGTTTTCGGGATCGGAATATCGCTGGACCGGGCTTGCTGCAGCTTATGGCTATGCGGCGTTTATCTTCAGCTTTTTGGGCGGCATGTGGTGGGGACTGGGCGTCACCACGCGCCGCGATGATGCGTCTGCGACCGCGATATTTGCGCTGGCTGTGGCGCCAAGCCTGCTGGCGTTCGCCACTTATCTGCCGTGGATATGGGGCTGGGAATGGCCCGGACCGTCGCTGGCGTGGCTTGGGTTTTTTGTGCTGGGTTCACCGCTGGCGGATCGCTGGCTTTCCGCGCGCTGCCAGTTACCGGACGGCTGGATGAAGCTGCGCTGGCACCTGTCGATCGGCTTGGGCGGGATTACGCTGTTGCTCGCAGGTGTTGCCCCGACCGCTTAAGACGCTGCAAGGTCGCGCACGAAACCAATGAGGCCCTTTTGCCGGCGACGCTTCATGCGTTCTGCGGCAAGAATCTGGCGGACCTTTTCAAAGCAGGTCTGCACATCGTCATTGATAAGGACATAATCATAGCCGTCCCAGTGGCCGATTTCGGCCTTGGCGCGGCTCATCCGGTCGGCGATGACCGCTTCGCTGTCTTGCGCGCGGCTATGTAGGCGGCGTTCGAGTTCTTCGATCGATGGCGGCAAGATGAATACGCGCACCACGTCGGGGCCAGCTTCCTGATACAGTTGCTGCGCGCCTTGCCAGTCAATGTCGAACAATACATCGCATCCGGCGGCAAGCTTTTCTTCCACAGGGCCCTTTGGCGTGCCGTAGCGATGGCCAAAAACATGCGCCCATTCGAGGAATTCGCCGTCTGCGGCCATTTTCTTGAACGTCGCCGTGTCGGTGAAATGGTAATGGACGCCCTCAATCTCACCGGGCCGCGGTTCGCGCGTGGTGTAGGAAACCGATAAGGCGATTTTTTCGTCCGCTTCCAACAACATGCGTGAAAGCGTTGATTTACCTGCGCCTGAAGGTGACGAAAGCACGAATAGAAGGCCCCGGCGTTCCAGTTCGTGCGGCTTATGATTGTCGGTGTTGCCCATAGCCGCTAGTGCGCGAAAGGGCAGGGCGACGTCAAGAGGGAAGCTTTAGTGGCGATGAAAGCGCGTTAGCCCTCTTTGCGGCCCTTGCGCTGATCATATATGCTTTTCGCCACGATCGCGCCGCCGACAAGCAATAGGCCCGGAATGGAGCGCGTCGCCAAACGGGTCGCCACCACGCCAATGCCTGCACCCAGCAAGCCATGGCCACGTTTGCGGCCAATCACTTCGCCGACAACGGCACCTGCGATGGATTTTAGGATTATCGACTTCCTTCTCACTTCGTCATCCTGAACTTGTTTCAGGATCTTACTTTATCACCGTCCCACGAAAATTAAGATGCTGAAACAAGTTCAGCATGACGGTGTGCGATACGGTGTGCGATCAAACCATATCTTCCGGTCGGACATGGGCATTGAACATCGCTTCGTCAACCAGTCCGGATGCTAACGCGGCTTCGCGCAGGGTGGTTCCGTTTTTGTGGGCGGCCTTGGCAATGTTGGCCGCATTGTCATACCCAATGACGGGCGCAAGCGCGGTGACGAGCATGAGCGAGCGTTCGACAAGCTCCGCAATGCGATCGCGATCCGGTTCAAGCCCGGCGACGCAGTTTTTGGCAAAGCTGTCCATGCCGATGCTGAGCAACTCCACCGAACGCAGCACATTGGCCCCGATAAGCGGTTTGAAGACGTTGAGCTGCAAATGTCCCTGCAGCCCGCCAATCGTGACCGCCTGATGATTGCCCATAACTTGCGCCGCGACCATCGTCAGCATTTCGCACTGCGTCGGGTTGACCTTGCCCGGCATGATCGAGCTGCCCGGCTCGTTTTCCGGCAGATGCAGCTCGCCAAGGCCCGAGCGCGGGCCTGACCCAAGCAAGCGGATGTCGTTGGCAATTTTTGTGAGGGACACGGCAAGCGTGTTGAGCGTGCCCGACATTTGCACCAGCCCGTCATTCGATGCCAGCGCCTCAAATTTGTTGCGGGCGGGTTCAAAGGCGATGCCCGTCGCCATCGAGATTTCGGCGGCAATCGCGCTGTCAAAACCCGCTGGCGCATTCAGGCCCGTGCCGACCGCCGTGCCGCCCTGCGCAAGCTTTTGTACATTATGGACAATTGTCCCTTCGATCCGCGCACGGTTTGCAATCAGTTGCGCGACAAAGGCGGAAAATTCCTGACCCAAGGTCAGCGGCGTTGCGTCCTGCAAATGGGTGCGGCCGATTTTGATGATCGCGCCCCACGCTTTGCACTTTTCGGTCAGCGCATCGGTCAGGCGTTGCAACGCGGGGAGCAGATCGCGCCACACCGCGATGGCGACCGCGACATGGATTGCGGTGGGAAAGCTATCGTTCGACGATTGGCCCATGTTGACATGGTCATTGGGGTGCACCGGCGTTTTTCCGCCGCGTGTGCCCGACAACGCTTCATTGGCGATGCCGGCGATGACCTCGTTCACATTCATGTTCGACTGCGTGCCGCTGCCCGTTTGCCAGATGACGAGCGGGAATTGATTGTCATGCTTGCCCGCCAATATGGCGTCTGCGGCGGCGATGATCGCGTCGGCAATGTCCGCAGGCAGCGCGCCCGATGCTTTGTGCGTTAACGCGGCGGCACGTTTTACATGGGCAACACCGTAGATAATGCCAATCGGCATCCGCTCATGCGCCGGAAAGGGAAAGTTCGCGATACTCCGCTGCGTCTGCGCGCCCCAAAAAGCGTCGGCGGGGACCTCTATCGGTCCAAAACTGTCGGTTTCAGTGCGGGTTTTCCCCGTCACTTTTTCCGTCCGAAGTCCACGCTTACGACGTTTGAGCCGTCTTCGACGACGACGGTGGGGCCGTCATTGCCGGCTTCTTCATGCGGTTCGGGCTCGCTTTCGCCTGCATCGACATGGAATTGCAGCGCGAAATCCACGGCCGGGTCAACGAAGGCGGTGATCGCGGAGTAGGGGATAAACAAATGCGACGGGATCTGGCTGAACGACAGGCCAACTTCGAAATGTTCGGCCTCAACCTTCAGGTCCCAATATTTGTGCTGCAGCACAATGGTCATTTCATCGGGGAAACGTTCGTGCAGATGCTGCGGAATGGCAACACCCGGGGCTTGCGTCTTGAACGTGATGTAGAAATGATGGTCGCCGGGCAGGCCATCGCGCGCCACATCGCCCAGCACGCGGCCAACGACGGCGCGCAATGCCTCTTGCACGACATCATCATAAGGAATCAGGCTATCTACATGCTCTTCGGTCATGGGCGCTTGGTGGACTTCCGCGCGTGTGAAATCAAGATACTTGTTGCCTTAAGCCAACTTGCCAAATGCGTGCATGTGGCTATATCGGCGGCCATGCGTACAGGCTCCATAAGTCGCAAGACGAACGAAACGTCCATTGATGTTGAGGTCAACCTCGACGGCACTGGTGTGTATGACGTGTCAACGGGCATCGGTTTTCTCGACCATATGCTTGAGCAACTGTCGCGCCATTCGCTGATCGACCTAAAGGTGAAGGCCGTTGGCGACCTGCATATTGACCAGCACCACACCACCGAAGACACCGGCATCGCGATTGGCGAGGCGGTGTTGCAGGCATTGGGCGATAAACGCGGCATTACGCGTTATGGCACGGCCTATGCACCGATGGACGAAACGTTGACGCGTTGTGCGCTCGACATTTCTGGGCGCCCCTATTTTGTATGGAAAGTATCGCTTGGCATGCCGCGTTTGGGCGAATGGGATACCGAGCTGATCGAACATTGGTTCCACAGCTTTGCGACCAGCGCCGGCATCACGCTGCACATCGAAAATCTCTATGGTTCGAACAACCACCACATCGTCGAAAGCTGCTACAAGGCTTTGGCCCGCGCCTTGCGCCAAGCGGTCGAGATTGACCCGCGCAAGGCGGACGCCATCCCGTCGACCAAGGGCACGCTCTAGGCCGTGTCACTTGCGCTGATTGATTATGGCGCGGGCAATCTGCATTCGGTGCACAATGCGTTGAAAGCGGCGGGCGCAGGCGACGTGCATGTCACCGCCGACCCTGATATTGTTGCCAAAGCCGACCGTATCGTGCTGCCCGGCGTTGGCGCCTTTGCGCATTGTATGGAGGCGCTGTCCGCGATTGACGGCATGATCGCCGCGATGGAGCAGCGCGTGCGCGTTGCGGGCATTCCGTTTCTGGGCATTTGCGTCGGTATGCAGCTGTTGGCCGATGCGGGCGTTGAGCACGGCACGACGCGCGGGCTCGGCTGGGTCGGTGGCACCGTGCGCGCGATTGCACCGGCTGCGGATTTGAAAATCCCGCATATGGGCTGGAACGACGTTGTTCCGGCGCAAGGCGCGCCGCTCATCGAAGCAGGCGAGGCGTATTTTCTGCATAGCTATCATTTCGATGCAGCCAATGCGAACGATGTACTGGCTACGACGGACCATGGCGGCACGCTCGTCGCGGCTGTGGGCCGTGACAACATAATGGGGGTGCAATTCCATCCCGAAAAAAGCCAGGCTTATGGCATTAATTTCCTTAAACGCTTTTTGGAGTGGATGCCGTGATAGTCTTCCCCGCGATTGATCTGAAGGGTGGCGAAGTTGTGCGCTTGGCCGAAGGCGATATGAACCGCGCGACGGTCTATGCCGATGATCCCGCTGCGCAGGCGATGCTGTTTGCCGAACAAGGCGCAGAGTTCCTGCATGTCGTGGATTTGGATGGCGCCTTTGCCGGCCGCCCCGAAAATGCCGAGGCGGTTGAGGGCATCATCGAAAATTTCCCCGGTTACATCCAACTGGGTGGCGGCATTCGCAATACGCAGACCGTCGAACGCTGGTTCGACATGGGCGTCGCGCGGTTGGTGATTGGCACCGCGGCGCTCAAAGACCCACAGTTCGTCAAAGAGATGGCACGCGAATTTGAAGATGGCATTGTGGTTGCCGTCGACGCGCGCGACGGCTTTGTCGCGACCGAGGGCTGGGCCGAAAAATCCGACATGCCGGTAATTGATCTGGCACGCCGGTTCGAAGATGCGGGCGTGGCGTCCATCCTGTTCACCGATGTCGGCCGCGACGGGATGCTGACCGGATGCAATATCGACGCGACCGTTGATCTGGCGCGGCGCGTAAACATTCCCGTGATCGCCAGCGGCGGGGTGAAGGGCATTGATGACATCCACATGCTCGCGCTGCATGCCAAGGACGGCATTGAAGGCGTGATTACCGGCCGTGCGATTTATGATGGCCGGCTGGATCTGGCCACGGCGATTAAAGTGGCGGAGCGGGCGTGATATTTGGCGCTTGCTTGGTTCCCCTCCCGCAGGCGGGAGGGGCTAGGGGAGGGCATCTACCCTTCGCCGGATTTCGCTCGCCTTCGGCTCGCCCCACCCCCAACCCCTCCCGCCTGCGGGAGGGGAGAGTATGACCGTCCGCGTCCGTGTCATCCCCTGTCTCGACGTCTCCAATGGCCGCGTGGTCAAGGGTGTGAACTTTGTCGACCTGCGCGACGCCGGTGATCCGGTGGAGCAGGCACAGGCATATGATGCGGCGGGCGCAGACGAACTTTGTTTTTTGGACATTGGCGCAAGCCATGAAGGGCGCGGCACGATCATCGACGTGGTCCGGCGGACGGCAGAAGTATGCTTCATGCCGCTGACTGTCGGTGGTGGCGTACGCAGTGCAGAGGATGCGCGGGCATTGCTGCTGGCAGGGGCTGATAAGGTCGCGGTTAACAGCGCAGCGGTGGCGCGGCCAGAAGTCGTTGCGGATATCGCCGCACGTTTCGGCAGCCAATGCGTGGTGGCTTCGGTCGATGCGCGGCGGACGGGTAATGGATGGGAAATCTTCACCCATGGCGGACGCAAGCCAACAGGCATTGACGCGCTCGAACATGCCGTAAAGCTCGCCGAACTTGGCGCAGGTGAATTGCTCGTCACCAGCATGGACCGCGACGGCACACGTGACGGCTATGACCTCGCGCTCACCCGCGCGATTGCCGATGCGGTCAACATCCCCGTTGTCGCCAGCGGCGGTGTCGGTAATCTTGCCCATCTGGTCGACGGCGTGCGTGAAGGCCATGCGAGCGCGGTGCTCGCGGCATCGATTTTCCATTTTGGCCAGCACAGCATCGCAGATGCCCATGCGGCATTACGGGCGGCGGGATTACCAGCCCGCGCTTGACCTCCGACGCGAAAAAAATTCGCTTCCCGAGTCCTTGACCTGTCATAAAAACACCCTATCTGGGCTCCGTTAGCACTCGTCCTGTATGAGTGCTAATGCACATTCATTGCCGTCCCCTGCTTGTTGTAGGCGTGGCGGGATGGCGAAACAGAAAAAGGATAGTTCAACATGGCATTTCGTCCATTGCATGATCGCGTTCTCGTCCGTCGGGTCGAGGCCGAAGCAAAAACCGCTGGCGGGATCATCATCCCTGATACAGCTCAGGAAAAGCCACAGGAAGGCGAAGTCGTCTCCGTGGGTACCGGTACACGCGCCGATGACGGCACTGTAACCGCACTCGACGTCAAAGCTGGCGACAAGATCCTGTTCGGCAAATGGTCGGGCACCGAAGTCAAGATCGACGGTGAAGACCTGTTGATCATGAAGGAATCGGACATCTTGGGAATCGTTTCCTAAACGCACCGCAAATTCCGTCACCCTGAACTTGGTTCAGGGTCTTAATTAAGATGCTGAAACAAGTTCAGCATGACGGCTTTGAAAAGTAGAGTTCAAACTAAAGGAAAAATATCATGGCTGCTAAAGACGTGAAATTCGGCCGCGATGCGCGTGAACGCATCCTGCGCGGCGTAGACATTCTTGCTGACGCTGTAAAAGTAACGCTTGGTCCAAAGGGCCGTAACGTTGTTATCGACAAAAGCTTCGGCGCACCACGCATCACCAAGGACGGCGTTAGCGTCGCCAAGGAAATCGAACTGAAAGACAAGTTCGAAAATATGGGTGCACAGATGGTTCGCGAAGTTGCTTCGAAGACCAACGACGTTGCCGGTGACGGCACAACCACTGCAACTGTTCTGGCGCAAGCGATCGTTCGCGAAGGCATGAAGTCGGTTGCAGCGGGCATGAACCCAATGGACCTGAAGCGCGGCATCGACACGGCGGTTAACGCGGTTGTTGCTGACCTTGTAAAGCGTTCGAAGCCAGTTGCTGGTTCTTCGGAAATCGCACAGGTCGGTACGATCTCTGCCAATGGTGAAGCTGAAATCGGTAAGATGATTGCAGACGCCATGGAGAAGGTCGGCAAGGAAGGCGTTATCACCGTCGAAGAAGCTAAGGGCCGTGAAAGCGAGCTCGAAGTTGTCGAAGGTATGCAGTTTGACCGCGGTTACCTGTCGCCTTACTTCATCACCAACACCGAAAAAATGTCGGTTGAGTTGGACAACCCATATATCCTCATCCACGAAAAGAAGCTCGGCAACTTGCAAGCCATGTTGCCAATCCTCGAAGCTGTGGTGCAGTCGGGCCGTCCATTGCTCATCATCGCTGAAGACGTTGAAGGCGAAGCGCTTGCAACTTTGGTCGTCAACAAGCTGCGTGGCGGCTTGAAGATTGCTGCGGTTAAGGCACCTGGCTTTGGCGATCGTCGCAAGGCGATGCTGGAAGATATCGCGATCCTCACCAAGGGTGAAATGATCAGCGAAGATCTGGGCATCAAGCTTGAAACCGTTACCTTGGGCATGCTCGGCCAAGCCAAGCGCGTCAGCATCGACAAGGACAACACCATCATCGTCGACGGTGCTGGCGAAACCGATGCGATCAAGGGCCGCGTAGAAGCGATCCGTGCGCAAATCGAAAACACAACCAGCGATTATGACCGTGAAAAGCTGCAAGAGCGTTTGGCGAAACTCGCCGGCGGTGTTGCCGTGATCAAGGTCGGTGGTTCGACCGAAGTTGAAGTGAAAGAGCGCAAGGACCGCGTTGATGACGCGCTGCACGCAACCCGCGCAGCCGTTGAAGAAGGCATCGTCCCAGGCGGTGGTACTGCACTTCTGTACGGTACAAAGGCTCTCGAAGGCCTCAAGGGCGTCAACGACGACCAGACACGTGGTATCGACATCATCCGCAAGGCGATTGTTGCTCCATTGCGTCAGATCGCAGCCAACGCCGGATATGACGGTGCAGTTGTCTCGGGCAACCTGCTTCGTGAAAACGACGAAACCATGGGCTTCAACGCATCGACCGACGTTTACGAAAACCTCGTAGCATCGGGCGTTATCGACCCAACCAAGGTTGTCCGTACAGCGTTGCAAGACGCGGCATCGGTTGCTGGTCTGTTGATCACCACCGAAGCTGCCATTTCCGACGCGCCAGAAGATAAGGCTACTGGCGCCGGCGGCATGCCAGGCGGCATGGGCGGAATGGGCGGCATGGGCGGTATGGACTTCTAATAGTCCAACGCTTTTTGAAGCACAGAAAATGGGCCGGAGGGGAAACCTTCCGGCCTTTTTTGTTGTGTTGTTACTTTGCGCCGCGGCGCTGTTCGGCGATGCGTTCGGCGGTGAGGAGCAACGCTTCTAGGTCAGCCAAGTTGATGTCGAACGTCTCTTGGGTTTCCTGCACGGCTTGATCGATATCGGCGCGCAAGAGTCCCACGGGCAGGGCGGGTGTAACCGCCGCGCGATGCGGATAGCTATGGCTGCTGAAACGGTGGAATAACCATCCTGCCGCAAGCAATGCCGCCGAATTCGCAGCGACGATCGACATTGGGTATACATAGCCCGCGTCGACAATGGCTTGGCCACCCAAAATGGTCGTGATTGCGACAGCGCCGCTGGGCGGATGAAGGCAACGCAGCAACGACATCAATAATATCGACGCAGCCACTGCAATGGCGATGGCGGCAAAGGTGACGGGTACCATATGCAGCACCGTCACGCCGACCAACGCGGAAATGACATTGCCGCCGAATACGGGCCATGGCTGCGCCAAGGGGCTGGAGGGCACCACAAATACCAGCACCGCCGATGCGCCAATGGGGGCAATCAGGAACGGCAAAGCAGGGAATATGTCCTGAACGCCAAGTCCCGCAAGCGCCGCGACAAGGACACCAAGGCCAGCACCGGCACATGCGATCACCCGGTCATGCAAGCTTGCGCCGGCAAGTTTCGGCACGAACAGGCGCCACCGGCGTGATGTGTCTCCGGTCGCCATGCCTTTAGGCGCTCATGCGCTGCAGCATCTCGCCCATTTTCTGGTGGAGCATATTCATTGCCTTCAATGGGCGAACCATGACCTTGAAATGGGTGATGAGGCCATCATCATCGCAGCTGATCATGTCGATGCCATTGATCGCGATACCGTCGATCACGGTTTGAAATTCCAGAATGGCGCTGTTTTCGCGGTGCCATTCGCCGACATAGGCAAATTCGGCATTGCCCAGCGTATGCCCTGCAGCGGCGAGATATTTGGCGGTGATCGCCTTGCCCATTTGCGGTGAGTGGACAACCGGGCTTTCAAACACACAATCGTCGTGCAGGACGGCGGATATCGCATCAACATCGCGTGACAGGGCAACTGTGTGCCAGATTTCGGCGGGGTTATGGGGCATGTTCAATATCCCAGATCGAGGTTTACCATTGGCTCAAGCGGTGCGCCTTGGCGGTAGCGTTCGAGATTTTCGAAAAAGCGCGTGGCGGAACGCACGAACATTTTGTCCTGCGCGCGGCCCGACAGGTGCATGGTGATATGCGCGTTGTCGAGGCTCCATAACGGGTGATCGGCGGGCAAGGGTTCGGGCGTCGTCACATCAAGGAAGGCATTGGCGATGTGCTTGTCTTGCAACGCAGTGACCAATGCATCCTGATCGATGACGGAACCGCGCGCGATGTTGATGAGCGTTGCGCTATTCTTCATCGCGGCAAGTTCATCTGCGCCAATCATGCCGTCGGTTTCCGCGGTGGCAGGAACGGCAAGGATGACCCAGTCAAAATCGCCCAATTGCGCACGCCATTGATCGGGCGTCAGCGTGTTTGGACCCGCCGAGCGGCGCACAATGGTGACATCAACGCCAAAGGGCTTCAACCGCTCTTCAATCAGCTTTCCAATCGCGCCATAGCCCAGCAGCAAAGCCTTGGAACCGAACAGTTCAACCTTGCCGGGCGAATCGAGCAGCCATTCGCGGCGTTCCTGTGCACGGACAACTTCGCGATAGTTCTTCGCGACGGTCAGCATGCCCATAACGACATATTCGGCGATGGTTATCGCGTTAATGCCTGCACCATTGGTGACAACACAGCCCTGCGCCTTCAACTGCACCAGCGGCATGCCGTCGACGCCGGCATAGATGCTGTTCAGCCATTTCATGTTGGTCGCGGCATTGATGACCGTGGCCATATCGCCCTTGTCATACATGTCGAACCAGCCAATCTCTGCCTGCGGTGCGAGTGCGAGCGCCTCTTCCTTCGACATGAAGAAATGCGGCTCGATCCAATCGGGCAAGCGCGGTTCAATCAGGGGGCGCACAAGCCCCGACATCACAAGTTTCGTTTTGGTCATTTTCTTCTCCCCTCCCGTAAACGGGAGGGGCCGGGGGTGGGCATCTCCCATGTTAAAAACATGACGTGATCGCATTCGGCCAAGCCCACCCCTAACCCCTCCCGCCTGCGGGAGGGGAATGCTGGCAGCTCAAACATCCAACTTCCAATCCCAACCAAGCGGGTCGCCGTCCATGACTTCAACGCCTTTGGCGATGAGGTCGTCGCGGATGGCATCGGACTTGGCGAAGTCTTTTGCGGCGCGCGCGTCTTTGCGCAGCAGCAGGGCGGTTTCGATTTCGGCCTCGGTAATGACGGCGGCTTTGGGCCGGATGCGGAGGTCGGCGCGTTCTAAACGTCCGAGATTCAGGCCCATTACCCTGTCCATGTGTACGACGGCCGTCGCTATACATTCGGGGGCGGTACCTCTTAGGCCAAGCATCTCTTCCAGCACCGTCAGGGCATCGGCAGTGTTGAGATCTCCGCATATCGCTGCATTGAAGCGGGCAACCAAGGCATTGGTTACACGCTCACGTTCCCAGCTATCGCCAGGGGTCATGCGCCCTTCTTTTAGTTGATCAGCCCATTTGCGATACGCCATCACCATCCGCTTCAATCGCACCAGAGCGGCTTGCAATCCCTCCCAGCTAAACTCCAGCTCGCTGCGGTAATGCGCTTGCAGGCACATCAGGCGGTAGGCGAGGGGGTGGAAGCCCTTGTCGATCAGCAATTGCACACGCAGGAACTCGCCCGATGATTTACTCATCTTGCCGCTGCGTTCGATCAGGAAATTGTTGTGCATCCAAAATTGTGCGCCGCTGTGGTCACCGCCGCAGCGCGCCTGATTTTGCGCGATTTCATTGGGGTGGTGGATTTCGCGATGGTCGATGCCGCCGGTGTGGATGTCAAACGGCAGGCCAAGCAGTGCCTCTGACATTACCGAGCATTCCAGATGCCAGCCCGGCGCGCCTTTGCCCCATGGGCTGTCCCATTCCATTTGCCGCGTTTCGCCCGCGGGCGTCTTGCGCCAAATGGCAAAGTCGGCGGCGTGACGTTTGCCTTCGACCTCTTCGATGCGGCCTTCTCCGTCCTCGGTCTTGGCACGGGCCAATGCGCCATAATTGGCAACGGTAGAGGTGTCGAAATACAGGCCCGATTCCAATTCATAGCAATGCTTGTCGGCAATGCTTTTGGCGTACTCGATCATCGCGGGCACATATTCGGTCGCAATCGACCAATGCGCGGGCTGACGGATGTTCAGCGCCTTGATGTCGTCCCAATAAGCTTGCGTATAATGCTTTGCGATGTCCCAGATCGACTGCGCCTTTTCCGCCGCCATCTTCTCCATCTTGTCCTCGCCCGCGTCGGCGTCGTCGGTCAGATGGCCGACATCGGTGATGTTGATGACATGGGTGAGCTTATAGCCCTTATATGACAGCACCCGGCCAAGCGTGTCGGCAAAAACATAGGCGCGCATGTTGCCGATGTGCGGATAATTATACACCGTCGGGCCGCAGGTATAAACGCGCGCCTCGCCAGCGTGGACGGGGGAGAAGGTTTCCAGTTGCCGGGTCAGGCTGTTGAAGAGTTTAAGCTCGGACATGGATGGTTCCTTGCGTTGCCAAACTGGAATCGTCAACACTCACCGTAGCCCTGAGCCTGTCGAAGAGCGTTTATCGGTGTTGCGCTGTGGTCGAGAGGCGCCCTTCGACGGACGCAGGCGTTGCCTGCTGCTCAGGGCTACGGTAATATTTAGAACCCGTCCCAGCGGATCGCTTGCCCAAATCGTCAACACCCACCGTAGCCCTGAGCCTGTCGAAGGGCGTTTATCGGTGTTGCGCTGTGGTCGAGAGGCGCCCTTCGACGGACGCAGGCGTTGCCTGCTGCTCAGGGCTACGGTAATATTTCAAAACCCGTCCCAGCGGATCGCTTGGTCGCGCCACGGCGTAGCTGCGCGAAAGGCCGGCCTATTCTTCGTCAAACAAGCCGGCGAGTTGTTCGATCATCGTGCCGCCCAATTGTTCAACGTCCATGATGGTGACGGCGCGTTTGTAATAACGGGTGACGTCATGGCCGATGCCGATCGCGACCAATTGCACGGGCGATCGCGTTTCGATCATTTCGATAACCTTGCGCAAATGCTGTTCCAGATAGCCGCCATGGTTGACCGACAAGGTGCTGTCATCGACTGGTGCACCGTCGGAAATGACCATCAATATGCGGCGGTCTTCGGCGCGGGCGATCAGGCGGTTATGCGCCCATAGCAAAGCTTCACCGTCGATATTTTCTTTCAGCAAGCCTTCGCGCATCATCAGGCCAAGGTTGCGCTTGGCATGACGCCATGGCTCATCGGCTTTTTTGTAAACGATGTGGCGCAAGTCGTTGAGGCGGCCGGGCATGGGCTGCCGTCCAGCGGCGAGCCAATCCTCACGCGCTTGACCGCCCTTCCACGCACGGGTGGTAAAGCCCAAAATTTCGGTTTTCACGCCGCAGCGTTCCAGCGTGCGTGCCAATATGTCGGCGCTGATCGCCGCTATGCTGATCGGCCGTCCGCGCATCGATCCGCTATTGTCGATAAGCAAGGTCACAACCGTGTCGCGGAAATCGGTTTCGCGTTCGACCTTGTACGACAGCGAGCTGCCCGGCGAGACGACGATGCGCGCGAGCCGCGCTGCGTCGATCATGCCTTCTTCCTGATCGAAATCCCAGCTGCGGTTTTGCTGCGCCATCAGGCGGCGTTGCAGACGGTTGGCGAGCTTTGTCACCACCGATTGTAGGTTGGACAATTGCTGGTCGAGATAGGCGCGCAGCCGGTTCAGCTCTTCTTCGTCGGCAAGCTCGGTCGCGGTGATCGTTTCGTCATATTTGGTCGACCAGATTTTGTAATCGCTTTGCGGCAGATGGTCCCAATTGCGGCGCTGCGGGGTGACGGGCTGCATGCCGTCATCGCCCATTTCGCCGTCGGCACCGTCCTGGTCGTCCATATCCTGGCCGTCATAATCGGCCTCGGTTTCTTCGCCTTCGCCCTGTTGTGGTTCGGCGCGCGCTTCGGCTTGGCCAGCTTCGCCTTCACCATCATCGTCGCTGTCGCCATCTTGGTCTTGGCTGTCCTCGGCATCATCGCCGCCTTCATCGGCGTCGGACGGGTCGACGTCGCCTTCGGTCAGGTTCAGATGCTCCAGCATCGATTGCGTGAGCGCGGCAAATGCACCCTGATCGTCGAGCGCGAGGGCAAGCGCATCAAGATCGCTGCCTGCCTTTTCCTCAATCCAGCCACGCAGCATATCGACGCCAGCAACCGCGGCGTCAGGGATAGGCGCGCCCGTCAGGCGTTCGCGCACGATGAGCGATAAGGCGGTTGAAATCGGAACTTCGTCAGCGGACTGTGCGCGGCTGATCGGGTCGGTGCGCAATTTGAGTTCAAGCGCGTGACCCAGATTTGCAGCGATGCCCGCCATATTGCGGGAACCCAATGCCTCAACGCGCGCATTTTCGACGGCATCAAATGCAGCGCCGGCAACGACTTCGGATGGACGCAAGGCGGCGTGGCGAGCGGCATTATGGTGCTTGAGCTTCAGTGAGAAACTATCGGCAAAGCCACGCGCTTCGGCCACTTGCTCTGGCGGCAGCAACCGGCCGGGCATAGGCACTTTGAAATTTTTGCCCGCTTGCGTCGGGGCGTCGGCGGTGAACGCAAGTTCAATCTCCGGCTCATGCGCGAGCGCGCGGGCGGTGCCGGTCAGGACTTGCTTGAACTGTTCAAGTGGAGATTCGTTCGCCATTAATCCGCCACCCGCTTACATACCGCTGCAATGTCTGCTTTCGTCGGCTTAACCGGCGCACGCAGCGTAAAGACATGGGCCTGCGCGGTGGCCACGCGATCGTCGGTTGTCCGCGCGCCATTCACGACAGCCGCAAAATCCTTGCACACGGCAAGGCTGCGCAAATAATCGCTATGGCCAGCGCCGCCGCCCGATAGGTCGGTGGTGTCAATGATGGTAAAGCCCGTTTTGGCAGGCTCAGTCTGATATTTGGTCTTTGTCGCAAAGCAACGCTGCGGCAGTCCTTTGGCTTTCAAATCCTTGGCTTCGAACGGACTGAAGCAATAAGGTGATCCCAGCCGCGGATAGCCATGAACAGCACGCGACACGGCAAGGGCGCGGTCGCTGAGCGAGGCGTAGACGGTCACGCGCCGGTCGTTATTGACGCGGCGGGCGGCCAATACTTCTTCAGCGATATCGCGTTCGAAATCTTCACGATCAACATCAGGTGCGGCCAATATGATATTGGAAATATTGCTGGAATCCGCATTCGTCGATGTCCGGTCGACATATTCCACGGCAGGGGTGACAAGCCGTGCGCCAAGCGAATGCGAGACAATCACGATCTCCTTGACCCATTCGGCGCGCGCCAATTTGGTCAAGAAGGTCCGGAAATTGCGCTCGTCCCAATACATGTTGGTTTCATCAACGGCGTAGCTCAACAGATTGCCCTGTGATGGCCAGCTATAATGGATAATCGGGCCGTCAAAATTGCTCATCGCGCCAATTTGGACGGTGTCGCGGGCGGTGGTTTGCAATGTTTCGCGATAGCCATGCACATATAAAAGGACGCGGCCCTTGCGCAGGTTCGCGGCATCACGCAAGCCATCCCACCACGCGTCTTCCGGCTGAAACGCTAACGGCACCACCAACTGCTTGTCGCCCTTGGCGGGCTTGATCGTTTCTGGCGGCGAGAACCGGCCAAATCGAACGCGGTCGGCGCGATGGTTGGTCAGTTTGATGGTGTCGCCGCGGCAATCAGGCAGCCGGCTGGTGACGATGAAATAGTCTTTTCCGCCAACCGATGCGCTGTCATTTTGCGCCGGGTTACAGCGCGGGTTTTCCGCCAGCACATTGTGGGGAATGTCGCCATATTCGACAGCCACAGTGCAGCCAGCCAGCAGCATCGGCAAAAGGAGAAGGGGAACTTTGCGCATTATTTCCCTTTAGGATTGGCTGCGCGCCATGCCTTTACCGCGTTTAGTGCGCCGGATACATGTCCCTTCACGCCCAGTTCGGAATAAGCGAACAGCACCTTTCCATCAGGCGCAATCACATAAGTCGTGCGGTTTGATCCGCCCATGATGGGCAGGCTGACCTTGTAGTTTTTGATGACTGGTTTGGATGCGATGCCAACGGTGAACTTGTTGCGGCATGCCTCCACCGAAAAACGCTTCAACGTGTCGATATTGTCCGCCGACATGCCAATGATGGATGCACCATAGGCCGCAAAATCATCGGCTGCTTCCGAAAATTCATGCGCCTCGACGGTGCAGCCCGATGTGAATGCCTTGGGATAGAAATATAAAACGACAGGGCCGCGTTTCAGGGCCTTGTTCAAATTATAGGTGTATACGTCGCCCGCCAAAACAGCCTGCGTGGTGAAATCGGTCGCGCGTGTGCCGGGCTTGAGCGCAGCGAATGCGGGCGATGCGCTAAGTGCGAGCGCCAGAATAAGAGCAGTGCGTTTCATAAATGGTCCCTTCAACGGTGTTTCGGCGAAATGGCCAACGTGCTTATGACTTTCCAACAACGCTTTCGGGCAAATCCTGACCAAAGACGCGCTGATAATATTCTGCCACCAAAGCGCGTTCGGCATCGTCACATTTGTTGAGGAACGACAGGCGGAACGCAAAGCCGACATTTTTGAAAATTGCGGTATTTTGTGCCCATGTGATGACGGTGCGTGGGCTCATGACGGTCGAAATGTCGCCATTGATAAAGCCCTGACGCGTCATTTCTGCGACCTTGACCATGTTGGCGACGGTCGCGGCATCGGTGCCCGATGCCTTGGCCAAAACGATTTCGCTTTCGACCTGCGCGGGCAAATAGTTCAGGCCAACAACAATGTTCCAGCGGTCCATCTGACCCTGGTTGATCGCTTGCGTGCCGTGATACAGCCCGCTTGTATCGCCAAGGCCAACGGTGTTGGCGGTCGCGAACAGGCGGAAATAAGGGTTCGGGCGAATGACGCGGTTCTGGTCAAGCAACGTTAGCTTGCCCTCGGTTTCCAACACGCGCTGGATCACGAACATAACGTCCGGACGGCCAGCGTCATATTCGTCGAACACCAAAGCAGTCGGTGTCTGCAGCGCCCAAGGCAACAGGCCTTCACGGAATTCTGTGACTTGCTGTCCATCGCGCAGAACGATCGCATCGCGGCCGATAAGGTCGATACGGCTGATATGCGCGTCGAGGTTGATGCGGATGCACGGCCATTTCAAACGCGCGGCCACCTGTTCGATATGCGTCGATTTACCTGTGCCATGGTATCCCTGAACCATAACGCGGCGATTATGGGCAAAGCCGGCAAGGATCGCGAGCGTGGTGTCGGGGTCAAAGACATAGCTGTCGTCGGTGTCTGGAACGCGCTCATCGGCAACGGAAAAGGCAGGACATTCCATGTCGACATCGATGCCGAACATTTCGCGCACGCTGACGGTTTTGTCAGGGGCAGCTAGAATGGTCGTGTCGCTGCTGTTGGGCTGGATATTCGGAATGTCAGTCATGTCGTTCTCGTCAAATAAAGGCGGGAGATGTTTTAAGGTGCGTATAGGCAGCAATGACGTCTTGCAAAGCCTTTTCATAAGACCGGTTGCCGCCATTTTTGTCAGGATGATAGGCGCGGACCTTGGCGGAATAGGCGCCGCGTAATGCGTGCCTATCCGCATCCTCGCCAAGCCCTAGCGTCTTGAGCGCTTTGCGGTCCTCAGGCGACAGGAACTGCCCGTCGGCGCGTTCCTTGGGCATGCGTGACCGGAAGCGCGTGGATATGGCATCCAACGGGTCTTTGAAGTCCGCCCATTTGGGCGGCGAATCGACGCTGCCGTTGGCACGAAAGGCACGGGTTTCGCTTGGCCATACATTTATCGGGCTTTGCGCTTCCATGATTTCTTCGGCGGTCATGCCCGCGAACCAGTTATAGCCTGCATTAAACTGCCGGACATGTTCAAGGCACAGATATTGATAGTCGCCGGGGCCATTGGCCGACGCAAGCTGGCCATGTGGGTCAGGCGCGCGAAATTCGCCTGCTTCACGGCAGTGCGGATGCGCGCAATGCCGCTGCGCACCGCGAACGCGGCCGTGAAATCGGTCAAAGGGCTGCCGCGAATCCATAATTCCCCTTGGCGAAAAACTGCGGATATGGGAATACAGAGCTTATGGAAAAAGGCCCTGCACATATTGAAATGGAAACGCTGCTGACGGCGGCATTTGCGCCCACACATCTCGCGGTCATCAACGACAGCGCAAAACACCACGGCCATAGCGGTGACGATGGCTCGGGTGAATCGCACTTCACCGTGGAAATAGAGAGCGCGGCGTTTGCGGGCGTATCCCGCCTGATGCGGCAGCGAATGGTGAACAAGGCGCTGGGGGATATTCCGGGAACGCGCGTCCACGCGTTGGCGATCAAGGCCCGTGCACCGGGCGAATAGCCGATAGCCTCAAGTGCAAACGAAACGACGGTCCAATGCGGGAGAGACGAAAATGCCAAAGCTGACCTATGCAGTTCTTATCGCCGGCCTATGCGCGTCATCAGCGCACGCAGCCGAAACGACGGTCGATCGTCCCAAAGTGTATAGCGACATCGTTGCGTGCCGTGCCTTGGCAGATGCCGCTGCGCGCTTGGAATGCTTCGACGTCGCCAGCAAGTCGTTGGAAGAGGCAACCGAAAGCCGGCAGGTCGTGTTGCTTGATCAAGGCGAAGTTCGGAAAACCAAGCGGTCGTTATTTGGTTTCTCCTTGCCCAAAATTCCGTTCTTCGGCGAAAGCGACGAGGCGCAGGACGAAGAGTATAAGCAGATTGAAGGCGAAATCGACGGTATTCAGGCACTTAGCAACGGCCGATATCAGTTTGCGGTAAACGACGCGGGCACATGGCAAACCACTGAAGGCAGTTGGATCATTCTGAAAAACGGACAAAAGTTTAAAATCAAACGTGGCGCGGTTGGCAGCTATATGCTTGTGGTTAACGGCAGAGCGATACGCGTTAAGCGCGTTAACTAAAGCCAAGTTTGGCGTATATTATGCCGGGGCGAAGCGCCGAGATGTTCCACCTGCGCGCCGATTTCCTGCAATCAAAATGGGCGTGTTGGCGGTTAGAAAAATACGCGGTCCAACACCTGTCGCAATTCTATAAGGCACAACATCATGACTGAACTAAAGCATCACCGTTTTTCCCTTTCAACCGGGATTGAAATGGATGCGTTTACGGCAGGCGATTCCGCTAATCCTGCGATCATATTCTTGCACGGATTTCCGGAATCGCACCGCACATGGCGGCACCAGATGGCCCATTTTTCGGACCGGTTTTTCTGCATCGCGCCCGATCAGCGCGGTTATCGCAATTCATCAAAGCCCCAAAATGTTGATGCCTATACGGCGGACAAGTTGACCGCAGATATCTTTGCCCTGGCTGACGCGCTTGGCATCCACAATTTCATCATTGCGGGTCATGATTGGGGCGGCGCGATTGCATGGAGTGTTGCACTCAATGGTCAACCGGGCGGGCCTAACCCCGCATGGGCAGGCCGCGTGACGCGTGCAATCATCGCCAATGCGCCGCATCCCTATCTATTCCAGCGGCTGATGATCAACGACATGCAGCAGCGGGCAGCCAGCCAGTATATCCGTGCGTTCCGTGACCCCGCAAATGATGCTGTGGTGCGTGAGGCCGGGCTGACAGGCTTGCTGCTGAAGACAATTAGCTGGGATAAACCAAGCGCAATGGAGCCCGAAGAGCGGTCTGCGTTGCTGAAAGATTGGCAAGACCGCGATGCGTGCTTTGGCATGCTCAATTGGTACCGCGCATCGGCATTATATGTGCCCGCGATGGATGAAGATGCCGAAATGCCTGCCTTTGCCGCAAGCGAATTTCCGAAACTTACGATCCCGACGTTGATTGTCTGGGCGATGGATGATCTCGCGCTGCCCGCAAGCAACATCGACGGCATCGAAGCATTGGTGCCCAATGTGACGATTGCGCCCGTCGAGGATTGCGGCCATTTTGTCATCTGGGAGCGGCCGGACGCGGTGAATGCGGCCATGGAGGAGTTTCTAGGCTAACTGGCCCGCCAGTGTACCCACACGCCATGGGCCTGCGCTTCGGCCAGCAGGTGCCATGTGTCGGGCCCGGGCCAATATTTGACCAATAGCTCATGTTTGAATGTCTCTCGGTTCGTTTCGAGCATGATCCACGCCAACGGACGTTCGGCGGTTGCATCTTGTCCTGCCGCTTCAATGGCCGCACGAATTTTCCGCCGTCTTTCTTCGGGGATATATTGCCAGACGATTGAGTGGTTAAAGATCCGGCCGACATGCGGTTCTTGCGGTGCGGAAAGACGTTCCGAAACCCAGTCGAGCGCATCTGCGTGCACAACATAGGGAGGCGACTGCGCAGCAAGCGCGATTGCTGCGTCCATGCGCTCCAGTCGGTCTGCATTTTCGGGCCAGACATAGCTTTTAACCCGCAGCGCAGCATCAGGGTCCGACAAATCAACGGGTGCCTGATCACATCCGCTAATTTGCACTATTTCGACGGATGCGTCGGGTGGTGTAGAACCTTTCCACTCCGGCTTGATCTGCATAAGCGATTGCGCTGGCCCTGCGGTTACGCCGCCAAGGTCATAATGATAGCGCTCCATCATCGTATTAATACCGGCGCTGGCACCGATTTCGTTCAATTCGAATGTGCCGCCGATTCTTGGCGATAGCCAGAGCAACGCAGCCATGAAGCTGGCGGAGCGTCCCGCTTCGTTGGTCTGTGGCGGACCATCAAGCCATGGCAGTAACCGGGCATCATGGTCAGCGGTCACGGCCGTCAACACGGCGTCGACATCGGCTTGCGCGCGGATTTCGCCCTGATAAATTGGCGCTAGGCGTTCGTCCGCGCCGGTGAGATGCAAATGGTGAAACCCGCCAGCGAGCCGCAAGGGCATGGCGTCTTCAAGCGGAAGGCCTGGCCACTGCGCAATGCGCTGGCCGCACATATTGTTGCCATGCATCAGCGCCAATTGCGCCTCTACTATGCGGGCGGTGATAGGCGCACCATTGCGCCGACAGTGTTCGGCCTGCACCTTAATGCCTTCGGCAATACGGCTGTCATCCATAACACCCTTGCCAAAATCGTGCGACTTCGTGGTTTCTGCCATATTGCCCTTTCTGCGCGCGGCCCCTAAAGCGCGGGCATTGTGACTGAACGCATCATCTTTGCAATCCCCAAGGGACGGATTCTCGACGAGGCTTTGCCGCTTATGCAAGCGGCGGGTATTGAGCCTGAGCCTGCGTTCTTTGACGAGAGCAGCCGCGCGTTGCTTTTTGCGACCAACAATCCCGCGATCAGCATCATTCGTGTGCGCGCTTTTGATGTTGCGACCTTTGTAGCCCATGGCGCGGCGCATATTGGCATTGTCGGGTCCGACGTGATCGATGAATTTGATTATTCGGAGCTTTACGCACCCGTTGATCTTGGCATTGGCCGCTGCCGCATTTCGGTCGCGATGCCGCGGGACGCCGTTGATGATGTTCAGGCTGGGCATATCCGCGTCGCAACCAAATATCCGGCGACCACCGCGCGCTATTATCATGCGCGCGGCATTCAGGCGGAATGCGTCAAGCTGAACGGTGCGATGGAGTTGGCGCCGTCGCTTGGCCTTTCCGGACGCATTGTCGATCTCGTGTCGTCGGGCAAGACGCTCGCCGAAAATGGTTTGGTCGAAACGGCGATCATCTCGCACGTTTCGGCGCGGCTGATCGTCAATCGTGCGGCCTTTAAAATGATGAGCGGCACTATTCCTGCATTGGTGCAGGCGTTCCGCGAATTGTCGGGCGCACGTGCAGCGGCTTAACGCATCTGAGGCGGGCTTTGCTGACGCATTTGATGCGCTGGTAAATGGCCGGCGTGAGGCGGATGCCGATGTCTCCAGCGTCGTCACGCAAACCATCCGCGATGTCCGTGCGCGCGGCGATGTGACTTTGGCCGAAATGACCCAGCGTTTTGACGGCTTTGACCTGAATGCGGCGGGTTGGCAAATCGATGCCGCCCAGTGCAAGGCGGCCTATGAGGCCCTTGCGCCGGATCTGCGCGATGCGTTGACGCTCGCGGCAAAGCGGATAGAGGCCTATCATAAGGCGCAATTGCCCGAAAACCGGGACTATCGCGATGCCGACAATGTCCGTTTGGGCGCGCGTTGGTCAGCGGTCGATGCGGCGGGGGTCTATGTACCCGGTGGCCGTGCCGCCTATCCATCGTCGGTGCTGATGAATGCCATTCCTGCGAAGGTTGCAGGGGTGGAGCGCATTGTCATGGTCACGCCAACGCCTGGCGGCGAGACAAACCAAGCCGTTATGGCGGCGGCCTATCTGGCTGGTGTCGACGAAATCTGGCGCGTCGGCGGCGCGCAGGCGATTGCGGCGCTCGCTTATGGTACGGAGCGTATTCGCGCCGTTGATGTCATCACTGGCCCCGGCAATGCATGGGTCGCCGAAGCCAAGCGTCAGCTATATGGTGTGGTCGGCATTGATATGGTTGCTGGCCCATCCGAAATATTGGTGGTTGCAGATGCGAAGAATGATCCCGAATGGATTGCCGCGGACCTTTTGAGCCAAGCCGAGCATGACCCGACCAGCCAGTCGATTTTGTTCACCGATGATGCCGGTTTTGCCGACGCAGTCGCAAAAGCCGTTGATGCCCAGATTGCATCACTCGCAACCGGCGCCGTCGCGCGGCAGAGCTGGGATGATTTCGGTGCGATTGTGCTGGTCGACGATCTGGAAGGCGCGATGCCACTGGTCAACCGCTTGGCGGGTGAGCATTTGGAGCTTGCCGTGGATGATGACCGCGCCGAACGGCTTTTCGATCTGGTGCGGCACGCAGGTTCGGTTTTCTTAGGGCGTATGACGCCAGAGGCCATTGGCGATTATGTTGCCGGGCCCAACCATGTGTTGCCAACGGGACGCCGCGCGCGATTTGCGTCGGGCCTCTCGGTTCTCGATTTCATGAAGCGCACCAGTTTTATCGCGCTCGATAAAGCCGCCATCAATGCTATAGGCCCAGCAGCGGCAACGCTTGCCGATGCCGAAGGTTTACCCGCCCATGCGGCGAGTGTCAGGAAAAGATTATGAGTGCCAATAACGCAAGTGCGAAGTCTAAATCCCGTTCGGCAGCGCGTCTCGCGTCGGTGCAGGCGCTGTACCAAATGGATATGGAAAACATCGGCATTGCGCGCCTTTTGAATGAATTTCATGCCCATCGTTTGGGGCAGGAAATCGAAGACGCACAATATGCGGACGCCGATGCCGACTTTTTTGACGACGTTGTATCTGGCGTTGATGCCCGCCGCGAAGAAATTGACCTGCTCGTTGACGCAAAGCTTGGCGAACAATGGAAGATGGGGCGTCTGGACAAGACCATGCTTCAGCTATTGCGCTGCGGTACGTATGAATTGATTGCGCGGCCTGATGTCCCAACGGCGACGGTGATCGACGAATATCTCGACGTCGCGCACGCCTTTTTCGACAAGAAAGATGCGAAGTTCGTCAACGGTTTGCTGGACGCAGTTGCGAAAGATGTCCGTAATTGAATGTCCTTTCGTCCTGAACATGTTTCAGGATAGCGCACACATCGGCTAAAGTTGCAGCATGACCACCGAATCCGCTTTCATCAATATATTGCGTGGTTTCGCGAAAGACCCTGCGGCGCGCGGGCTTCTGGATGACGCTGCGGTAGTGGAAATCGGCGACAGCTGCCTGATCATCACGCACGATATGATGGCCGAAGATGTGCATTTCAAATCCAATGCAAATCCCGCCGATGTCGCGTGGAAACTGGTCGCCTCGAACCTTTCCGACCTCGCGGCGAAGGGTGCTTCGCCCATTGGCGTGCTGCTGGGCTTCATGCTTGGTGATGATGATTGGGACAGGGCGTTTGCCGCCGGTCTGGAAAAGGTGCTTGGCCATTATGGCGTTGCTTTGCTTGGTGGGGATACGGTTTCCAACCGTGGCGACAAACGCGCGCTTGGGTTAACCGCGCTTGGTATTGCGGCCAATCGCCCGGTGCCTTCACGCGCGGGCGCGCAGGTCGGCGACATACTGTACGTGACCGGAACATTGGGTGACGCACTGGCCGGGTTTGAGCTGATCGATGCTGGCTTTGATGAGGTGGGCCCGCTTGCCGACGCATTCAACCGGCCACAGGCGCGCTTGGCCGAAGGACAGAAGCTTGCGCCATTTGTCCACGCGATGATGGACATATCCGACGGGCTTTTGATCGATGCAGAGCGCATGGCGACCGCCAGCAGGCTTGGCATCGAAATCGACCTCGCGTGCATTCCATTGTCGCCTGCTTATGTCAGCTACCGCACGGACAGCCTCGAAAGCCGAATGCAGGCGGCAAGCTGGGGCGATGATTATGAACTGCTGTTCTGCGCGCCGGCGGACGCCCGCTTAAATGTCGACGCAACCGCGGTGGGACGTGTGATTGCGGGTGGGGGCCTGACATTGCGCAACGGCGATGAACTGGTGAAATTGCCGCCTACACTGGGTTATCAACACCATTGACCGAAGCGGCGGAACTGGCGGCGTTTAAGGGTTGCTAAGTCTGACGATGCCGCCTTATACCCCTACGGCTTGCAGTTCTCGGGAGGAGAATGGCAACAGGAGTTGTTTTTATAAACAGGAGGGGAGAGATAATTTCATGTCTCTGACAATTATTGCAATAATATGCGGGTTGCTTGCCGTCGTGTACGGTATTGTAACCAGCCGCCAGGTGCTGAGCGCCTCGGCTGGCAATGAAAAAATGCAGGAAATCGCCGCGGCTATTCAGGAAGGCGCAAAAGCCTATCTTGGCCGCCAATATCGGACCATCGCCATCGTCGGCGTTGCTGTTGCGGTGCTTGTGGCGGTTTTCCTTGGCGTCATTCCAACCGTTGGCTTCGTCCTCGGTGCGGTGCTTTCGGGCGTTGCGGGTTATATCGGGATGAACATCTCGGTCCGTGCAAACGTCCGCACGGCCGCTGCGGCGCAGACCGGGCTTCAGGCTGGTCTGACCATGGCATTCCGCGCAGGGGCGATTACCGGCATGCTCGTGGCTGGCCTTGCCTTGCTCGCGATTGCTGGCTTCTTTTGGTATCTGACCGATGTCGCGATGATGGCACCGAACAGCCGCCCCGTAATCGATGCGCTGGTCGCATTGGCATTCGGCGCGTCGCTGATTTCGATCTTCGCACGTTTGGGCGGCGGTATCTTTACCAAGGCCGCTGACGTCGGCGCTGACCTTGTTGGTAAGGTTGAGGCTGGAATTCCCGAAGACGATCCACGCAACCCTGCGGTTATCGCCGATAACGTTGGCGACAACGTAGGCGATTGCGCTGGTATGGCGGCTGACTTGTTCGAAACCTATGTCGTCACCGTTGGTGCAACGATGGTTTTGATCGCGCTGCTGGTGCAGGGCGTCACCGACACTGGATTGTTCATGAACCTCATGAGCTTGCCGCTGTTGATTGGCGGCGTGTGTGTTATCACGTCGATCATCGGAACCTATTTCGTCCGTCTTGGTGGCGGCACGAACATCATGGGCGCAATGTACAAGGGCTTCCTTGTAACAGCAGTGCTTTCGGTTCCTGCGATCTGGTGGGCAATCAGCCATGCGCTTGGCGGCATGGAAACGGATGTTGGCGGGTTCACCGGCCGGACATTGTTCTATTGCTCGTTCCTTGGTCTGGTTATCACTGGCCTGATCATCTGGATCACCGAATATTATACCGGCACCAATTACCGTCCGGTCCGTTCGATTGCGAAGGCATCCGAAACGGGTCACGGCACCAACGTTATTCAAGGTCTGGCAATCAGCCTTGAATCCACCGCGATGCCAACGATTGTGATCTGCGCGGGTATCATCATCGCGTATCAGCTTGCTGGCGTTATCGGCATTGCCTTTGCCGCAACGGCCATGTTGGCATTGGCCGGTATGGTTGTGGCGCTTGATGCATACGGTCCAGTTACCGACAATGCCGGTGGTATTGCCGAAATGGCTGGCCTTGATGAATCGGTGCGTGAAAAGACCGATGCACTCGACGCCGTTGGGAACACCACAAAGGCTGTGACCAAGGGCTATGCCATTGGTTCGGCTGGTCTTGCCGCACTTGTGCTGTTCGCATGCTACACCGCCGACCTACGGGAATATTTCCCCGATCTTCAGGTGAATTTCAGCCTTGAAAACCCCTATGTCATCGTCGGGCTCTTGCTCGGCGCGCTTCTGCCGTACCTGTTCGGTGCGATGGGCATGACAGCGGTTGGCCGTGCTGCGGGTGAAGTGGTGAAGGACGTGCGTGACCAGTTCGCGAACGACCCAGGCATCATGACCTTCAAGTCCAAGCCAAATTATGCCCGTACAGTTGACCTCGTTACCAAGGCCGCAATCAAGGAAATGATTATTCCTTCGTTGCTGCCAGTACTGACGCCAATTGCGGTATATTTCATCATCTCTGCTGTTGCAGGTCAGGCAGAGGGCTTTGCGGCTCTCGGCGCGCTCCTGCTTGGTGTGATTGTGGGCGGACTGTTCGTTGCTATCTCGATGACCTCGGGCGGCGGCGCATGGGACAATGCCAAGAAATATATCGAAGACGGCAACCATGGCGGCAAAGGTTCGGAGGCCCATAAGGCAGCCGTTACCGGTGATACCGTTGGTGACCCTTATAAGGACACCGCTGGTCCAGCCGTAAACCCAATGATCAAGATCACGAACATCGTGGCCTTGCTTCTGTTGGCGGCATTGGCCCATGGTGCCATGTAAAACTTAACCGCATTAACGGTTTAAAAAGCCCCGCCGGAAGCGATTTCGGCGGGGTTTTTCTTTAGGAGGGGGCGCCACCTAACCTTGTCACTATTGAAGGCATATCGCTGGCGGTATAGGGCGTGATGCCTGCGAATGCGCAAATTACGCGTGGGCTGAACGCGGCAGTTAAAACCGCTTTCTAAAGCTCAGTTCAAACACACGGCCGCGCGGGTCGATATATCCTGGCTGATAGCCCAGCGGCACATTGCCGTTCTGGTCACGCACATCGACAATGTCGTTCAGGATGTTTTCGACACGGAATGTCACGCGGCTGCCCTTCAAGAAGGGCATTGCGTTCACAACGCGCGCCTGTTGGTCGAGGTTGATGAACAGGAAGGCGTTGACCGCTGCAAGATCGCTGAAGCGCAGATCATTGCTGCCGGGCAGTCCGGTGCCATTGGCGGCCGTGCCGCTCTTGTACGTGCCCTGCAGGCGCAAACCAAAGCCCTTGTGGAACATACCGCCCGAAAGCTCGACCTCATGCCGTGACGCGCCACCATTGCTGTTGGTGGCCGACCCATTGAGCAAATCGAGCACCGGAACGCCCGGACGGATCAGGACTTCCTCCTGAATGCGATATGTGTGGTACAAGGCGATGTTCCAGCGGCTTGGCTGGCCGCCGCCACCGCCAAAGCCACCACCGCCAAAGCCGCCACCGGCACGTGGTCCACGCGGCACGCCAGCGGGGGCAGCCGCGCCGGGTGCGCCACCGGAGCCACGGGGAGCGCCCGCGCCAGGAGGGCCGCCAAAGGGCCCGCGCATTGGCGGGGCTGCGCCGATATTTCCGGACATGTTAAAGCCCCAGCGAATGCGTTGCGACGTTTCACGGTCATAATTCACCGGCCGCTGGTCCACGCTCACTAGGCGACCATTTACGTCACGCACGACGCGGCTTGCGAACGCAGCCTCAATTTCGGGGGTCAGCAATGGAAAAGACGCGGTTGTATTGCGGCTGTTGTTCCGGAAATAGCTCGCCTGAAGCGCGAAATCCTTAATGAAGGTCGGGGTCCAGTTGGCGTTCAGGATCAGATCGCGGCGCTTTTCACCAATCAACGCCGGATTGCCGCCGGTTGTGACATTGATGAACAGGCTTTCCCCGCGGGTAAAGTCATAGGTCGCGACATTTGGCGTGACTAAGGTGGGGTTGCCGAGCTGGCCAATGCCGGACGCATTTTCATCACCGGTAATGGACGCCTGAAATGTCAGGTTGCGGGCAGGGGCCCAACGCAAACCTGCGCCATATTCAACAAGTTTGCCAAAGTCCGACAGGTCGCTGAACCCGACATTGCCGTTGATCGACCATTCGCCGATGGTTGAACCAATGCCGAAATCGCGGCCTGTGATGGGTAGTTCGGCGTTAACCGATTGGTTTATGATATTGCGGCGCAGGGCAACATTTGTGGTGACACCCGACCGCCATGTTTCGCTGTCGAGCATCTGGCGTGTGAAACCGGAGGCCAATGTTGTCTGCACCTCGCCAGCGGGCAGGGTGAGCACGGAACCGGCCAACGTACTGCGGACATCCAGATTTTGGTTCAGGCTGCTCGCCAGATCAGGTGCCAGAAACAACAGATCCGCGCCAAAGCCCGCGGCAAACGGGTTCACCGTTCCCGCAAGGACGCCCGCACGCAAAGCGGTGTAGTCTGCGTTGCGCGTGGTGCGGGTTTCATTGTCGGTGCGCGCGTAATTCCCCGTCACCGTCCAGCGCCATCGCCCCAGCACATGATTGAACGTGCCACCGGTTTGGAAAACATGCGTTTCGCTCTCGCGCTCGAGCGGGCGGGGCGTGTCGAAATAGCGGCTGAGCGTCACATCTTGGCCGAACGGGGAAAAGGGGCTGTTGCCCGGCAACACGAAGCTGGTTCCGGGCAAGCCAAGTAATGATGCGCTGCCATTCAGCGCATAATTGGCATTGAACGACAGCCCCGTCTGTGGGCCAAGCGATCGGCTCCATGTGCCATTGACTTCTAGCCGTTCGGTCCGTGGCAACAGCGTGCGGGCATCGCCGATGTCGCTATCGTTCAGCCGGTTTGCGGTGCCTGCAAATTGCGCCAAGGTTGGGTTGGCAATGCCAATCGGCACGCCAGCCTGTGTGACCGCCGCACCTGCAGCAGCGTTGAGCGATGGCGATATTACGCCATTGAGGCCAAGGCCGCTGATATTACCGCCACGGGCCAACAATGAACCATTGGTTGCAATCAGGTCGCGTTCGCTTTCGGTCAATGCGGTCGCGCGTTCCAGTTCCACATCAAGGTTGAAGCGCGTGCTGGCGCCAATACGCGTCAGCGTCGCTTCCAATTCATTGCTACCAAAACCGCCCGCTTCGGGCTGTGCATGTTCAAACTCGGTTGCGAAGGATGCAAAATTGTCTTTCAATATGAAGTTGATGACGCGTTGATCGGGGCGATAGCCATATTTCAACGCAACTTCTTCGGGGAAAATTTGGACCTGCCGAATGGCTTCGGGTGGCAGATCGCGCAATTCGCGAAAGCCGGAAACGCGCTGACCATTGAGCAAGATGATCGGCATGCCGCCGCCACGGCCACGCCCCGAATTGGCTTGCGGTGCAACCGCCGCGACCAGATCGGTCAACGATGATGCGCCTAAGGACGCAATATCGGCTTCGTTCAGCTGCTCCACGGGCGGAACGTCGGTATCAACTGACCCGCGAATGCGTTCTGCGGTCACGACAATTTCACCCGATGCGCCTTCGTCAACGGGCATGTCTTCGTCGTCTTGCGCGATGGCAATAGTGCTGCCGGTGGCCTGTACATCAACGGCCGCCATGGCAGGCACGGCAGTCGTGGCAAGCAGGATGATGCTGAACGGAAAAATTTTCATTGGGGGGAGAAACTCAGTTTATGTTGTTAAAGCACGGGTTTCATAACGCATTACAACATTGCGTATAGCTGAACATTGTAGCATTTTGTCGCAATAACGTGAATATACTGTAGCGCTTCCCTTTTTCCAACATGTGGTTTAAAGGCGCAGCAAGTTTGGATTTTTGACGATTTAAGGGGCCGAATGGCAAAAGAAGAATTACTCGAAATGCGCGGTACAGTACGTGAACTGCTGCCTAACGCGATGTTCCGTGTCGAGCTGGAGAATGGCCATGAAGTTTTGGGCCATACCGCCGGAAAAATGCGCAAAAACCGCATCCGCGTTCTCGTGGGTGATGAGGTTTTGTGCGAACTCACCCCTTATGATCTGACCAAAGGCCGGATCACCTACCGCTTTAAATAAGGGCGGCAGACCTTGGGTCTGAATCCCACACTCATATTGGCATCATCAAGCCCGCGCAGGCGCGAATTGCTTGCGCGGCTTGGCGTCGTGCCCGATCGCATAGCATCGCCGGACATTGACGAAACGCCGCGTAAGGGCGAGGTGCCGCGCGTTTACGCGCTGCGCATGGCCGAGGAGAAGGCTGTCGCTGTTCCGCGCGCAACCGGTGAAATTGTCATCGCGGGCGATACCACGGTCGCAGTCGGCCGCCGTATCCTGCCGCAAGCGGCCGATGGCGATATGCAACGCGGGTTTCTGGAGCTGCTGAATGGCCGCCGCCATCATGTTTTGAGCGCGGTCGCCGTGATTGACGCGGACGGACGGATGCGCAGCCGCCTTTGCGACAGCATCGTCCGCTTCAAGCGTTTGTCGTCCGAAGAAATCGAAAGCTACATCGCGTGTGGCGAGGGGCTGGGCAAAGCCGGTGGCTATGCCATTCAGGGCAGGGCAGAGGCGTTGATTGACTGGATGGCGGGCAGCCATTCGGGCGTCGTTGGCTTGCCGCTGTATGAAACGCGCACGTTGCTGCGCGCATCGGGTTATACGCTTGCCTGAACTTTGGCGCGACGATGCGCCCGGCGAACGCCGCGCCGCCTACGTCGAAGACGGTCAAATAGTCGAAATTCATATTCAGCGCGATGCACATTGGGTGCTTGGCGAATGCGGCATGGGCCGTGTCGACCGGCGTACACCGGCGGGCGCTTATATCATTACCGAAGATGGCAGCGAAGTTTTGCTGCGCAGCAAGATGGGCGCGGCCGAAGGCACACATGTGGCGTTTGAAGTGACGCGGGAAGCCATTGCCGAGCCTGGCCGGATCAAGCCGCCGGAGGTTATCTTGCGCGATGGCTTGCCTGAAGACGCTTTGTCGAAAGATGGTCTGTGGGAACAGCGTCTGGCGGCTTTAGGCAGCTCCACTGCTAAGCAAGCTCTCGATGACGTCTTTGATACTGCCATTGCAGGCTATTCGCAGGTTGGGGATGTCATCATCAGTTTTCAACGCACGAAGGCAGGGCTGGTATTCGATGTCGACGGTATTGGAGACGCCTTTGCCATTAACCGCGTCGCTGCCGGGGAAATCGCGCGGCTGCTCCGCCTGTATCAGGTGGGTGCGATGGTCATGATCGATTTTGTGTCGATGGAAGCCAAATCCCAGCGTGCGGAGATTGCGAACATTTTTGACGCGGCGTCGGCAAATGACAGCCGTCCCTTCGAACGCACCGCGATCAATGGCTATGGCCTTATGCAAGTCGTACGCGCGCGTCCTCGGCCTTCTGTGCTCGATCATCTGTTTGGCACCCGCATTGCCGCCTTGTCCGATGAAACGCAGGCCTATTGGTTGTTGCGCAGCGCGGCGCGGTCATCGGGTTTCGGGGTCCGAACGATAACGGCCCGCCCCGCAGTGGCGCATGTGTTGTCGTCCGAACGCTGGCAGGCGCTGCGCACCGAATGCGCGCGTCTGGCGGGGGCAGGGATTGCGGTTGTTGCAGATGAAAATGCCACAGGCTATGGGCATGTGCATGTCGCGCAAAGCTAATCAATGCCCTTTATGTGGGAAGCCACAACAGCCTGAAACCAAACCTTTTTGCAGTGAGGGATGCAAGGATCGCGATCTGCTGAAATGGCTGGATGAGGGCTATCGCGTGCCTGGTCCACCGGCGGATTATGCAGATAGTTTTGGCGGAGACGACATAGACTGATTTTGCGCTTGCCAAGGGGCGTATCGTCTCTCTATAGGCTGCGCTCCCACGCGGTTTTTACCGTGTAGCCCGAGTAGCTCAGGGGTAGAGCAGCGGATTGAAAATCCGCGTGTCGGTGGTTCAAATCCGCCCTCGGGCACCATTTTCCAGGTGTTTTATATTTATCCAGCGCGCGGCCTGTTTGGCCGGTCGTCGGCTTTTGTGCGCCGTGCATCTGCCGCAGGCAAAGAAAAAGCCGGAGCAGCACTGCTGCCCCGGCTCAATCTGCCCTGAGGTTCTCAGGATATTAGAACTTGTACTTCACCGAAGCACCATAAGTGCGTGGTGTGTTTGGATAGCCCGAAATCGAACCCGACTGCACAACACTTGGGAAGTTGACGGAAACATATTTCGCATTCGTCAAGTTGCGGCCCCAAAGCGAGAACTGCATACCAGTATCCAAACGCAACGTTACCGCTGCACTCAGGTCATTAACTTCGCGCTTATACTGACGCCAAGCTGGGTTTTCGTTGATAACGACATTCGATTCATTGTGGTAATCGGCGTTCAGGATCAGCGTTTTGCCGTCGTTCAATTCCGCTGTGTAGGTTGCACCCAATGTTGTCGACAATTCTGGAATACCAGCAACCGACTGGCCACTGATGTCACCAAATTGCGAACCAACATAGCTGTCATACTTGGCATCGAGGTAGACAAAGGCAGCACGCAATTGCAGTGCGTCGGTCGGATTGACACTGCTGTCAAATTCGATGCCCTTTACAGACTGCTTACCCGCGTTAGCCAAAACAAAGCCCGTACCGATGAAGCTGTTGCCCTGGAAGTTTTTGATCGCCTGATCAAAAACGGTCAGGTTGAATGCAACGCTGTCCCATTTCGCTTTCAAGCCCAGTTCCTTAACCGTCGCCTCTTCAGGAAGCGCATAACGCGTTCCGCTGGTGAGGTTAACCAAGGAAAGACCTGCCGTACGAATTGGCGACGCGGTGATCGGTGCGCCTTGTGCAGGTGAACCCGCGACGAAATCCGAAACGAACGGACGCGAGTCAATCGACATGTTCCACGACGTTGCCTTAAATCCTGTGCCATAGCTGGCGTACAGGTTGATATTGTCGGTGGCTTCCCATGCCAAGCGTACCGAATAGGTCAACTTGCCATCGCTCGTGCGGCCATTTTCTACCGCATTCGGGATATTCAGGAATGGCGGCAAGAATTGCAGCGCCTGAAGGCCGAGGAACGGGTTACAGACAGTTGGCGCGCCATTAGTATTCGGGCAAGCCGTGATGCGTGGGTACAATGTGCTGGTATTGCCAACTGCACCAGCTGGAAGAACGGCAGGGACGCCCGCTGCACCCGCAACCTGGATCAAGTCGATGCTTGAGAACACATCCGTGATAGTGGTGTTGCTCGCAAGGTTCTTCTTGTCCTTGGTGTAGTTGAAACCGCCCGTCAGAACGAGGCCGTCTGTCAGTTCCAAATCAGCCGTACCGAAGACGGAATAGGCTTTGTTCTTGTAATCCCAATCTTCGAAACGACCTTGTCCTTGGCCACCAAATGGCGCGGCTGTCGAAGGGACGCCTGCCAAGGCGCGGATGAGCGCCTCATTGCTGGTATATGCACCGGCAGTTAAGGCGTTTGCATAGTTACGGAAATCACGACCAAGCGTCAGTGCCTGCTTATTGTTGATGCTTTCGTTGAAATAATAGGCACCAAGCAAGAAGTTGAATGGACCGTCAAAATCCGATGCCAAACGCAATTCCTGCGTTTTTGTGGTGATATCCACGTCGCCGCGGTTCGCACCAATCAAATCTGCACTGGTGAAATCACTGTCCGCATTCGTTTTTGCGCGTGATTCACGATAGGCGGTGATTGAGGTGAGGCTCAACGCGCCCATTTCATAGTCCGCCTGCATCGAGACACCACCATTGGTGATTTTGTTTTCCGATGCAAAGTTCTGATATTCGCTATAGCTGAAGATGCCAGCCGAATTTACGCGACCACCGATAGCACGAATGGCTGCGCCGGTTGGGCCGTCAAAGATATTGCCGACGAAGCAGCAATCTTCGTCAATCTTGTCATAGTCGCCGATGAAACGCAGCTTGAAGCTGTCCGAAGGCTCGATCAACAATTGTGCACGGCCATACCAGCGGTTACGCTCGCTTGTTTTTGATCCGTCAACCAAGTTGGTGCCGTAACCGTCCGCCTTGTTGATGCCGCCAGCAAGGCTGAAAGCGACATTGTCAGAGATTGGGCCCGTAATATCGGCCTTCGCTACGATTGCGTTACGATTGCCATAGCTGACTTCAGCCGAACCGCCGAATTCATAGCTTGGTGCTGCAGTAACAATCGAGATAACGCCAGCCGAGGCGTTTTTGCCGAACAGGGTCGATTGTGGACCGCGCAACACTTCGACGCGTTGCAGGTTTGGAAGATCACTGATCGCTGCAGCTGAACGCGAACGGTAAACACCGTCGATGAACACGCCAACCGAGCCTTCGATGCCTGGGTTGTTGGCGCCATTGCCGAAACCGCGAATGATGAAGTTCGTGTTGGCCGAGCTTTGCAGCTGGCTGACGCGGAGCGAAGGAACGAGTGTCTGCAGATCCTTAAGGTCGCGAACTTGCGCGCGTTCGATTGCAGCAGCCGAGGTCACCGAAACGGCAACTGGCACTTCTTCAAGTGTCTGTTCGCGCTTCGTTGCGGTTACGATGATGACATTTTCGTCAACTTCATCGCTTGCCTGTGGCGCAGTGTCTTGTGCGAACGCTACCGAGCCAGCGCTCAGCGACACAATGCTGATCGTTGACAGCATTGCAGCCTTCAGCAGATGATTTTCGAATTTCATATTCACTCTCCTGTTGATCACTTTCGTAAGGCTTCCGGCCTTTTTTATTGGGGATGAACGCTTAATTTGCCCCCAGCATCCCTCTGAGCGGCCTAAAGGCGTATTGGGCTGATAACGTTTGAAATGCTGCGCAGCAAATAGTTAGTTTCATTTGTAAAAATATAGCGGAAACTGCGATAAAAATGTTACGCATGTAATAGGCGCTCAAACATGGAAGTTCGCAATGCCCAAGATGGTCAAAAAATCAGACCTGCCGTCGAAAATATGCGCGGCATGTGAAAAGCCGTTTGCGTGGCGCAAAAAGTGGGCGAAAGATTGGGAAAATGTGCGCTTCTGTTCGGATCGCTGCAGGCGGGCGCGTTAACCGCGTTCTGGAGGGCCACTGGGCAGGCGTATCAGGTTGCTGAGACGCTGACGGCTTCATCATCCGCCCACCGCGCCAAAAGCAAGCCAGCGCGTGCGATGCCGGCTTCCTCTCCATGTTTTTGCTCAAGCTGTGCGCAAATGTCCACAAAGCGCAACGCGGGGTTCATTTGCATGAAAATTTCCGCTTCGTCGGCATCAACTATCCTAAAACACGGGGCCCAATCGCTTCTCCAAACGAGGATGTCGATGGGAGCCTTCGCAGTTTTGGGCACTGGCGAGATTTCCGCGCGCGACAGTGCGGACCAAATCTCAGCTGCGTTGCTGGTGTGACGCAGCACCTGGCCCCCCGACGCATGTGTGAGGGAAACCTGTTCCCAATCGAGATGCGTGAACATGTCACGGGATAAGGGCAGTCGGTCGGCTGCAGTCTGGGCGTCGCTCAGCGCCAGCTCCAATTCGGCAAGTTCGTGTGCGACCAGATCATCGGGAAACAGCGTGCCGACTTCAGCGGCAAAGGACACAGGGTAGGCGTCAAGCGTCCACGCGACTGGTGGCTGCGCCATGATATGGCAACGGGCGCCTGCGTGAAACCGGTCACTGCCAAGCCATGTTCGCGTGTGGGGAAATGCGCGGTCAAGGCAATGCAGCAATTGCGTCCGGTAATTGTTGAGATAGACGTTAAGCCCTGGCTGCGCGGCATCGCCGAAGTCTACGACGTAATCCGGGTTTCCGGTTTCGAGCCATCCCCTCATGGCCTTCTGTATGCTGGCGAGGTTCAATGTCCCAATCCACGCTTTGCGGCAGCGTCTGCGCACGCACGTGCCATTGCAAGTTCGTCGAGCAATTCGCCAATCGGGGGGATATTGTTGTCGCGTTCAATCATAACCGCAACGGGCCCGACGAGAGTCATTGCAGTCTCAAAAAGATCCCAGACGGCGTCGCAAACGGGTTGATCGTGCGTGTCAACCAGCACGTCCTGACCTTGGCTGTGGCCAGCGATGTGGATCTGCCGCACATTAGCCATAGGAAAGTGCGCTATATAATCCGCAGGATCGAAACCCAGATTGAGGGCGCTTACATAGACGTTGTTCACATCCAGCAGCAGGCCGCAGCCAGTTTGCGCGCACAGTTTGGAGAGGAAGTCCCATTCGGGCATCTCTGACTCGGCAAAACCAAGATAGGCGGACGGATTTTCGAGCAGTATCTGTCGCCCAAGTATTTCCTGCGCCGCCTGAACATGGTTAGAAACGATGTCCAGCACCTCCTGCGTATAGGGCAGCGGGAGAAGATCGTGGGAGCTGAAGCCAGGAACCCGGGTCCAACATAAATGGTCGGACACGAACAGCGGATCGATGACATCGACCAATGCCCGAAGCCTCTGCACATAGTCCCGATCGAGACCTGATGCGGAGCCTACCGACATCGAAACACCGTGCAAGGCAACCGGGCATTTTTCCCGGACAGCCAATAAATCAGCGAGCGGACGACCACCGGGAAACATGAAATTTTCCGAGATTACCTCGGCAAAATCGAGTTGCACATTTCCCGACAGGACGTCTTCATAATGTGGCTTGCGCAGGCCCAGCCCGAACAACGTCATTGGCTGTTGCTCATGACTGGTTCAGCAAGCGAATTACTACTTGGCAGACTTGGCAGGAGGCGTGGTTTTACCGCGTTCTTTTTCGCATGTGCCCTTGGCGACATATTTCCATTCGGTTGCACTTTTATCAGCCTTTGCCTGACCAGCGCAGCTATGAACGCCGTTAGCGTCAGCACAATCATTCTGGCCTGCCTTGGCAATACCATAGCATTTTTCTTTGCCATCGGCTGCTACAGCAGGCGCGGTGCTAAGGGCGACCGATACGGCGAGAGCCGCAATAGCGAATTTACGTTCCGTTTTCATGATCACTGTGTTCTCATCTCATTAGATTTTGGGCGACATGATGCCAGCTAGTCCAAATCATTTTACAAGTATATTTAAAAGCGGAGAGCGACTTTCGTGCGCGCCCCACATGGATGTCCGCGCATCAATGTACTTTGCGATATATGCACCCAGTGAATGGCCAGTCCAAACAACGCCATTGGCCGCCGCGACAACTTGGTTCGGCAAGATACCTACTTCTTACTAGGGGGCATGGTTTTGCCGCCGACTTTCTCGCATGTGCCTTTTGCGACGTATTTCCAGTCGTACGGATTATTATCTGCTTTTGCTTGGCCAGCGCAGCTGTGGCTTCCGTCCGCACTAGCACAGTCATTGGCACCGGCTTTGGCAACACCAAAGCATTTTTCTTTGCTTGCTTTGTCACTGGCAGCCGCAGCAGGCACGGTGCTGAGTGCGACTGATATGGCAAGCGCCGCGATCGAATATCTACGTTCCGATTTCATGATCATTTTTTCCCATCTTACTGGATTTGTGGAAGTGATGCGGTCAAATAATCCAATAAATTTTACAAGTACATTCAAAAACTGACGGGCACTACTCTCGTACCACGCACAGAAATTAGGGCCCGAACGCGTCATGCTATGCGTCCGCCACTAGCTGGGTGATTTCTTGGAAAAAGGCCCGAATACAGATCCTATGGATCAAAATCGCAAGATGAACGGGAAAAGTGGTGCCGGCTACAAGGTTCGAACTCGTGACCCCCTGATTACAAATCAGGTGCTCTACCAACTGAGCTAAGCCGGCACTGTGGCGCCCATTGCCTCAAATGATGCCAAAGGTCCAGCCCTCAGTTGCGGCTATTTCGCAATTTAATGCGGTTGGGGTCCAAAATTGTGGATTTGACGCGGTTGCGCGCAGCCATGCGGCGGTGAGTAGGGCATCTGTCGCATGGTCTGTGTAGCGTTCGAGCGGTGTGTGGGGCAGGGAACCCAACGCACTGAGAGCGTCGTCGAGCCCGTTTGCGTCGCGAATCTTGCTGCGGCCTTTGGCGACGCCTGCGGCGCGGGCGGCGATTGTTGTATATATCTCCACCACTACAGGCCCGCGTTCGGGCAACGGGTCAAATGGCCATATGGCGACATGGTCGCGGACATGGTGCAAAAAGCGCATGCCGGCAAAGCTGGCCTTTGCGACTTGCGACGCGCCGATCGCATCAAAGACGGTCGAGATTTTTCCGCTGCTGTGCTTGTTCAACAACTCGCACTGCCGCCAATGCAGAAATGTCGATTTTACGCCATCGGCAGCGCCGAAGTAAAAATGGCGGCGATGGTGTTTTTCAAGGAATGAGGCTGCGCCCAAATCGGGATCATCGCAGATGTCGTCAACATAGGCCCAAAAAGGCTTCGCAGTTGTTGGCAATTCATCGCCCGGTAAATAGGCGCCGCGCGCAATCATGGGCGGTGCAAAGCTGAAGTCGAAGGCAATCAGCAAATCATCATCTTGCGCCAGCAACCAATCGGCAACCGCCTGACGCGACCAAATGCCGGAGGGGGCAGGAACAAGGCGCGGGGCTTCATTGCCGGCTTCGCAGACGGCAAGGGCGATGCCGGGATGGCGGCTGCCCTTTGCCCCGGACCAATCGGCGCAGGCAAAACGCGCAAAGGGCCGCATCAGGCGTTTTGGCGGTGGGCGGACATCATGTCGCGTCTGGATCGGCTTTGCGGGCGCGCAGACGATCCCAATATTGCAGCCGTTCTATGATCTTGCGTTCAAAGCCTCGTTCGACCGGCTGATAAAGCTGCGTTGGCGGAACTTGGTCCGGCCAGTAATTGGCGCCGGAAAATCCGTCCGCGCTGTCATGGTCATACGCATATCCCGCGCCATAGCCGATGTCTTTCATCAGCTTGGTTGGCGCGTTCAATATGTTCGCGGGCGGCATTAACGATCCGGTATCGCGTGCCAGCTTCCACGCGGATTTTTGCGCTTTATACGCAGCGTTCGATTTTGGCGCGGTGGCCAGGTACAGGCATGCCTGCACAATGGCGACTTCGCCTTCGGGGCTGCCCAGAAATTCATAGGCGTCCTTTGCGGCGAGACATTGGACGAGCGCTTGTGGGTCGGCGAGGCCGATATCTTCGCTGGCGAAACGGACGAGGCGGCGCAGGACATATAATGGCTCTTCGCCCGCCACCAACATCCGTGCCATCCAATAAAGCGCGGCCTGCGGATCAGAGCCGCGCAAGCTTTTGTGCAGCGCGGATATCAGGTTGTAATGCCCTTCGCGGTCCTTGTCATAGACGGGCATCCGCCGCTGCAGCAACGCCGCCATCGCAGACGGGTCGAGCGGGTTTTCGATTGTGATGGAAAACAACGTCTCGGCTTGATTAAGCAGGAAGCGGCCATCGCCATCCGCGCTCGATATCAACGCGGATTTGGCATCGGCCGTGACGGGCAGGGGGCGCTCCATGATATCTTCTGCGCGTGCGAGCAATATTGCCAACGCAGCGTCATCAAGACGGTGGAGCACCATGACCTGCGAACGCGACAACAAAGCGGCGTTCAGTTCGAACGACGGATTTTCCGTTGTGGCGCCAACGAGCGTGACCAAGCCGCTTTCGACAAAGGGCAAAAATCCGTCTTGCTGCGCGCGGTTAAAACGGTGGATTTCGTCCACGAACAATAAGGTTTGCTTGCCCGTCCGCGCCATAGTCTCGGCTTCGGCAAACGCCTTTTTGAGGTCCGCGACGCCCGAGAAGACTGCGGAGATCGGTTTGTAATGCATGTTGACGGCATCCGCCAGCAAACGCGCGATGCTCGTCTTTCCCGTGCCCGGCGGACCCCAGAGGATCATGGACGACAACTTGCCCGCGGCCACCATCCGGCCAATGGCGCCCTCTGGTCCTGTCAGATGCTCCTGACCAATGACCTCGCTCAACTGCGCAGGACGAAGCTTATCCGCCAGTGGCGCTGTTTTCGGCAGGGTCCCTGTTTGCGTTGGTTCATCGTGGAAAAGGTCGCTCATGCGGATGGGGATCCGGTCCCAAGCAGCCCGTTCAACACATGCACCACGTCAGCGCGCAGCGATTGCACGTGCGGCATGTTGACGGATGAGGCGCAGGTAGGTGTCTGCAACGGTCTGGTTGATCGCATCCCAGCTATAATCATGTGACCTGCGTTCGCCGGCGCTGCCATGTTCGGCGCGCAGGTCTGCATTCACGCAATAGGCCTGCAATGCATCGGCATACTGGTTGATTGCGCCCGGCGTTATAAGGCGTCCCGACACTTTGTCTTCGACCAGACTTTGGCTGCCGGTTGCTTTTGCGGCGACGACGGGCAACCCGCAGGCCATTGATTCAAGCGTTACGTTGCCAAATGCTTCCGTGACCGATGGGTTGAAAAACACATCCATGCTCGCGACGGCTCGCCCAAGATCAGCACCCACTTGAAATCCGGCAAATTTCGCGTCGGGTATCCGCGATTCAAACCATGCACGTGCGGGGCCGTCTCCGATAACCAAAACCTGATGCGGGACGTTGCGTCGTTTCAGTTGGTCAATCGTGTCAGAAAAGACATCAAGACCCTTTTCCATCACCAGACGACCCAGAAACCCGATGACAGGTATATCGTCCGACATGCCAAGTCCGCGCCGCCATTCCATGTCACGGCGGCCTGGATTAAATATGCCCCTGTCGACACCACGCGACCAGATGTCGATGTCGTAGTTCATACGCTGTTGGCGCAAGACCTGAGCGAAGCTTTCGGACGGTGCAACCAAGGCATCGCATTTTCGATACAGGCGGCGGATCCATGCTTCGACGACCGGCTCGATGAATGACATGTTGTAGTAGCGGAAATAGGTTTCAAAACGGGTGTGCACCGAACACAGAACGGGAAGGTTCTGCTTTTTTGCCCATTTGACGGCCTTGCGTGAAACCCGGTCAGGGCTTGCGATGTGGACAATATTTGGATTGAAAGCTTCAAGATCACGTCGAACGCTTCGCGATAACGACAATGGTATGCGATATTCGGGGCGAAAGGGAATGGCCATTGAAGGCACGGACACCAGATCGCCCGTTGCTTCAAATGCGGGATTTTCCACTGTCGGCGAATAAATACGCACTGACGCGCCTTGGCTTAAAAGATATCCCACCAGCCGGTTGAGCGCCTGATTGGCGCCATCACGTACATAATTATAATTGCCGCTGAAAAGCGCAATGCGAAGGTCGCTGGTGTGCATTTTGGGGCTTTTATCTGCGGTAAAGCAAAATGCCAATGGGAATGCTGCATTTGGTCGGATATGTTGTCGCAATGATTTTAACCCAAGTTGATACGCTGCTGATTGGCAGCCCCAAGGCCTTCCGCGCTGACGGCACGATGAGCGCCATGGCCCGCGCGCCTGTGGACCGGCCTGTGATGCTAGGCAAAATGGGGTTTGCCGGCGATCAAGTGGCCGATCCAACGGTGCATGGCGGCGTTGATAAAGCGGTGCATTTTTACCCTGCCGAACATTATCCCAAATGGATTGCCCATTTCGCAGCGGAAGGTTTTACGAATCCGAAACTCGATTACGCTGGCGCCTTTGGCGAAAATATTAGTGCATCAGGGCTGACCGAGGACAAGCTGCGCATCGGTGACAGGCTTCGGATCGGAAAGGCCTTGATTGAGGTTGCGCAGGGGCGTCAGCCATGTTGGAAGCTGGACCATCATTTCGGTGTGCATGGCCTGTCCGGCGTGGTCATTAGCTCAGGCCGCTGCGGCGGCTATTTTCGCGTTATTGAGGAAGGGGAAGTCGCGCCGGGTGACTGCATAGAGCAAGTCGAACAGGCGGGGCACGACTGGACCGTCGCCCGCACATTCAAACTGCTGATCGGCGGTGGGCATAAGCAAGTCGATGCGCTCGCGCAGTTGCAGGCGCTTTCGCAGCTTGAAACATTGGCCGAATCCTGGCGGATGCGCGCCGCGAAACTCGCCGCGCAGCTTTAACGCCGCCTTATTCGTCTATTTCGTCCGTGTCGGGCGATGGCGCGAACAACCGGATGCGCGTGACCCGTTTTTCGTCCGCTTCCAATATTTCGAGTTTCCACCCGCTCGCTTCGTGCGTCAGCATTTGGCCGACATCGGGAACTTGCCCGGCAATAACAAACGCTAGTCCGCCCAGTGTGTCGACATCTTCTTCAACTTCGGACAATTTAGCATCAATGGCTTCAGCCAGATCGTCGAGCTCCGCGCGCGCATCGGCTTCCCACATGACGGGGCTTAACTGCGTGAACATCGCTTCAGGTTCTTCGTCATGCTCATCTTCGATTTCACCGACGATCTCCTCAACGAGGTCTTCAATCGTCACCAGACCTTCGGTGCCGGAATATTCGTCAAGAACGATGGCCAAATGCGTGCGCGTCCGACGCATTTCGTCGAGCAACGCCAATACGCTCATATTCTGCGGAACGAAGCGGGGCTGACGGATGAAGGCTTCCAAGCTTTCCGGAGGCTGTTCATCAGACGCAAGAACGGCGAACACATCCTTGATATGGATCATGCCGATGATGCTGTCCAAAGTATCGCGATAGACGGGCAGGCGGCTGTGCCCATGCTCGGCAAAGGCCGCGATGCAATCGGTAAAGCCAGCGCTTTCCTCAATGGCGACAATATCACTGCGGGGCACCATGACGTCGTCAACCCGGTGCTCGCTAAAATGCAAAAGGTTGCGCAGCATGGTGCGCTCAACCGCGGTCAGGTCGCCGTCATTGTCCGATTGGTGGGCATTGTCGCTGTCTTCTTCATGCTCGGCAATCGCTTCTTCAAGCTGCTCGCGCAAAGTCGGCTCGTGATCGCGGCCAAAAAACATCGTTTTCAGCCGCTGCCATATTCGTCCGTCGTTATCGTCGTCGGTTGCGGTTCTTGAACCGCTAAAACTGTCACCCTCGGGCATAATGGAAGCGTATTGGCCTCTTTTTAATGGAATTAAGCGTCATATGGATTGTGAAGCCCCATGGATGCAAGCGCTTTTACTTCTAACGCCTCCATGGCTTCTGCCTCTTCGTCGTCAACATGGTCATGGCCAAGCAAATGCAACATGCCGTGGACTACCAGATGTGTTGCATGGTCAGCGACGGAAATTTGCTTTTCCTCCGCTTCGGCGGCGCAGGTTTCATACGCCAAGATGATGTCACCCAGCATGATTTCGGGCGCGTTATAGGTCCCATCCAGCAATGCGTCAATTTCGTCATCGTCGAGCATAGGAAAGGACAGCACGTTGGTTGGCTTGTCCTTTTCGCGCCATTCACGGTTGAGTGCGTGCACCTCTGCATCGTCGGACAACTTGACGCTGACGCTCATGGGCACAATGGGGTCGGCCAGTTCAGGTATCGCGGCAAAACGGACAGCCGCATCGACGGCCTTTTCAACTTCACTTTGCCCGAAATTGCAGCTGCCCCATGGCAAGCCGATGTCTAATTCGACGTCAATCACGCCCGCCCTCATATGCATCGACGATCCGTCCGACCAATGGATGGCGGACGACGTCGCTGCTATTGAAGCGGATGGTTTGAATACCGTCCACACCTTCGAGGCGTTGAACAGCGTCGTTCAGGCCCGACATCCGTTCGCCACCGGGGATATCAACCTGATGCGGGTCTCCGCAAATGACCATGCGGCTGTTCATGCCAAAACGGGTCAGGAACATCTTCATCTGCGCGGCAGTGGTGTTCTGGGCTTCATCGAGAATGATAAAGGCGTCAGCGAGCGTGCGCCCGCGCATAAAGGCGATAGGGGCGATTTCGATTTCGCCCGAAGCGATGCGGCGTTCGACCTGTTCGGCGGGCAAGCAGTCGTACAACGCATCGTAAATGGGCCGCAGATAGGGATCGACCTTTTCCTTCATGTCGCCCGGCAAGAAGCCGAGCCGTTCGCCCGCCTCAACCGCTGGACGCGAGAGGATGAGGCGTTGCACGGCGCCGGTAATCAGCATCGCCACAGCCTGCGCCACCGCCAGATAGGTTTTTCCCGTTCCCGCTGGTCCAAGTGCGAAGATAATCTCGTCGCGCGCCAATGCTTCCATATAGGGGATTTGCGTGGCGGAACGCGGCACTAGGGTTTTCTTGCGCGTGCGGATCATAATGCCGGGGGCGGCATTGTCTTCCTTGCGCAATATGCCTTCAAGCGTGGGTTCGGCGGTCATTGCGATAATCGACTGCACGGCTTCGGAATCCATTTCTTGTCCGCGTGAAATGCGCGAATAAATATCGTTGAGAACATCGCGTGTCCGGCCAATGGCACCAGCTTCACCTTCGATTTGGACGCGATTGCCGCGGGCCGAGATATAAACGCCAAGCCTGTTTTCAATTGTCACCAGGTTGCGATCAAATTCGCCAAACACCGCATTGATAAGATGTGGCTTGTCGAAGCTCATTTCCAGCCGGGACAGGTCACCGGCTTGCGCTTGGGCTTTTTTGGCCATTCAGGCGGCTGCTCTCATCGTTGGTTCACCTTTTAAGCTAAGGGGGCCAGAATCGGTAATCTGAACGCTAACAATATTGCCGATAGAAAGGTCCGGCGCAAGGACATGAACTGATTGAAGCCACGGTGATTTGCCAATCAATTGTCCGTCAAATTTGCCCGGCCGTTCGAGAAGAACATCGCAGGTTTTACCAACGGTATTTCGGTTGAACGCGGTTTGGTCCGCAACGATTTGCGCCTGCAACCGCTGGAGCCGTTCGTCCATGATTTCCATCGCGATCTGGTCGGCCATATCGGCGGCGGGTGTGCCCGGACGCGGGCTATATTTAAACGAATATGCCTGCGCATGGCCGACTTCACGTACCAAGCGCATGGTATCTTCGAAATCTTCTTCGGTCTCGCCGGGAAAACCGACGATAAAATCACCCGAAAAGGCGATGTCAGGCCGCACGGTACGTACGCGGTCCAAAATGCGCAGATAGCTGTCGCGGCTGTGGCTGCGGTTCATCGCCTTCAATATGCGGTCCGAGCCCGATTGTACGGGCAGGTGCAGGAATGGCATCAGCTTTTCGACATCGCCATGTGCGGCAATCAGCCCCTCAGTCATATCGTTCGGGTGGCTCGTCATATAGCGGATGCGGTGCAGACCGGGAATTTTGTCCAGCGCGCGGATGAGGCCATCGAGACCCTGCAACTGACCTTTGTCGTCTTCGCCATTCCAAGCGTTAACGTTTTGTCCCAATAACGTGATTTCTGCGGCACCGGCGTCAACGATGGCCTTTGCCTCATCAATCAACGCGCTCCAGCCGCGCGAAATCTCCGCGCCGCGGGTGTAGGGCACGACGCAATAGGTGCAGAATTTGTCGCAGCCTTCCTGAACCGTCAGAAACGCAGATGGCGCTTGCTTGCGGCGTGCAGGGAGTTTGCCAAATTTGTCGAGACCGGGCAGGTCCAGGTCGACCACGCGTTCACCGCGTCCGACCGCGGCAACCATTTCAGGCAGATTATGATAGGCTTGCGGGCCGACAACGATGTCCACTTCGGGCGCTCTGCGGCTAATCTCGCCGCCTTCGGCCTGCGCAACGCATCCGGCCACAGCAATGACGGGGCTGCTGCCGTCCTTGCGACGCAGACGGCCGATTTCGGAATAGACCTTCTCTGCGGCCTTTTCGCGAATATGACAGGTGTTGAGCACGACGAGATCGGCATTCGCCTTTTCATCGGCGGGTGTCATGCCTTGGCTTTCGAACATTTCGGCCATGCGTTCGCCATCATAGACGTTCATCTGGCAGCCGTAATTTTTGATCGAATAGGTTTTGGGAGAATCCGTGCTCATAGCGCGCGTCTATACATAGCGCAGTGTGCCGCCGCCACCCTCCATCGCTGCACCTATGCGCGCGCGCACTTCAGCGGAAATCGCCTTGCGGTCGGGGTAATGCAGCGGATCGAACGGTTCCAGAAAATGCAGGGTCGCCGTTATCGGTTTCAGATAGGACAAAAGCCGCCAGAAATTCTCGGTCACTTTTTCATCGCCGACCCACGCCACACGCGGGGTATGGTGCCCGTAGCTTAGAAATACGGGCTGAACGAGCATGCCGGATGGTGGCGGAACGAGTGCGGCAAACAAAGATGGTTTGAACGGCAAAAGGCCCGAACCGTCATGGGTTGTGCCTTCGGGGAATATCGTGACGGGTTGATTGCCGGTCATTGCCGCGCGCAGATCTTCCACCTGATTTCCAACGCTGGCGCGGTTTTCGCGGTTCACAAAGATGGTGTTGTTGATTTTGCAAAGCCACCCAATCAATGGCCAGCCCTCAATCCCGTCATTGGCGACAAAGGTGCAACCGGTGACGCCTGACATCACGGGAATGTCGATCCAGCTATGATGGTTGGCGGCGTAAAACACATTCGCGCGCACGCGCTGTCCCTTCGTGGCGGTTGCAATACCGCTGGTCCAGCTGATCGACAGAAGGAACAGGCGTGGCCACGGCGATGGCCGATTAAGAAGCCGCCAGAAATTGTGGAGAAGCAAGCTCGTTACCAAGCTGGCGGCCATCAGCAGCAGCCGGGCGGCAAATAAGCATTGGCCAGCTAAAAATGCAGCGGGGTTGCGGCGTTTAATCCTTGCGGTCGATGGCGACGCCATAGAGTTCCATGCGATGGTCAACGAGACGGTAGCCGAGGCGTTCTGCAATGATTTTCTGCAGCGCTTCCAGTTCGGGATCGACAAATTCAACAACTTTGCCAGTTTCGACGTCGATGAGGTGATCATGATGTGCCTCGGGCGACGCTTCATAGCGTGCGCGCCCGTCACCAAAATCGTGGCGGTCCAATATGCCCGCTTCTTCGAACAAACGGACAGTCCGATATACGGTGGCGATGGAAATCTTGGGATCGATGGCGGACGACCGGCGATAGAGTTCTTCGACATCAGGATGGTCAGTCGAATCCGATATGACGCGCGCTATGACGCGGCGTTGATCGGTAATACGCAGGCCACGTTCGTTACACAGCGCTTCAATGTCGATTTTGATGTCCATCGCGATGCACATTTAGTGCCGCGCCACGATTCGTCAAAGAAAAAGGCCGGAGAACGCTCCGGCCTTATTTTCCAGTGAAGCTGTTTGCGCTTTACTTGATTTTTTTCTTCCGGCCTGAACCCGGTGCACGACCAAGGCCGATTGCCTTTGCGAGTTCGCGACGTTGTTCTGCATAAGCAGGTGCGACCATCGGATAGTCGGCGGGCAAGCCCCATTTTGCGCGATAGTCATCCGGCGTCATGCCATAATGAGTCATCAGGTGGCGCTTTAACATTTTTAGCTTCTTACCATCGTCCAAGCAGACGATATAATCGCGCTTCACCGAATTGCGGACTGGAACAGCGGGTTCCAAAACTGTTTCGGGTGCAGCAGCCGTTCCGGAAAGACCGGCGAGTGCAGCGTGCACATTTCCGATTAAAGTTGATACGTCAGATACAGCCACACTGTTGTTGCTAACATGAGCCGCGACAATATCGGCGGTCAGAGTAATTAACAATTCTGCGGTATCGTTACTTTCTTGAGACATATTTTGAACCCCTAGACCCATTTTTATATTTTGCGACTTACCGATTGCATATAGGCTTGAAATTACGTCGTCAAGAAAAGCCGCTAGCTTTCAAATATTAAAGATCAATGAACATCGTAATCGCGTCTGGACTTATTCCTTCAGCGCTTTTGTAATAATTTTTGCGTCGTCCGATGGGTACAAAGCCAGCTTTAAAGTAGAAAGAAGATGCAGGGTTCCCGTCCCGAACTTCAAGAAATAATTTCTCCCGGCCCGCGGCTTTGCCTCTATTTATAACTTCGCTGAGCAGATTTTGGCCAATCTGTTGGCGCTGGTGATTTCGTGAAACGCCAATCATCAGCAATTCTTCATGCTCAAAAACCCAGCGCGTTATGGCGAAACCGCATACAATGTCACCATCTTTGGCAAGTAACAGTTGGCAGTCCGGCAGTACTAAAGTGGACAGGCATTGCGCCGCCGTCCATGCTTCGCCAAAACGGCGGTCGAACGCATCGGACATAATGGGCATGATGGACGCAACGTCTTTTGCATCGCCGTCTACGATGTGGATCATGCCCGGACTGCAGCCGGTTTTGCGTCTGGCGCCCTTCCATACACAGGAACGGGGGGAAGGGCATGGTCGTCGGGTAAATGTGCCCATGCTCGCGCGTCGGGCAGAATGTCGGTCCAGACACGATCGCCGCGTTGCGGGTCAATGTCGCCGGCAACATGGTCAGCGAGAGCAACAGTCGCCAATAGCTCAGGCAAAACCGAACGCGCTGGCGCTATCGAATGCCCGGTATCGTTAAATGCTTCAAAGAAATACTCACCATGGCCGCCGGTCATGATGACATCGACAGCTGCTTGTGATCCGCTTTGTGCACGCGCCATCGCGGCCACCAAGGATAGGCAACCATAGCCGTGCACTTGTATGCGCCACGCCAATCCCAATGCTTTGGCGGCGGCGACGCCTACACGGATGCCCGTGAAGCTGCCGGGACCAACATCCACCATAATCTGGTCGGCCTTGCCGTTATCCGGCAACGCGGCAATGAGCGGCAGCAAACGTTCCGCATGCCCCCGGCCAATCACTTCATGTTGGGCGGCCAGCAACTGCTTCCCGTCGAACAACGCAACTGAGCACGCCCGTGTGGCGGTATCGATGACCAATGTGCGCATGATCGCCTGCCGCCGTTTAGGTTAGGCGACCTGATTGAAGCGGGCAAATTCGGGGCGCGGGCTGCGTGCAAAAATGCTCGCTGTGTCGCCATAGCCAAGCGTACAGATGAAATTCGACTGCAGTTTGGTTCCGGCAAAGAATGCCTTGTCGACAGCGGCATTGTCAAAGCCCGACATTGGACCCGTATCCAGTCCCAATGCACGCGCGGCCAGCATCAGATAGGCGCCTTGCAAGCTGCTGTTCCGAAACGCCGTCTTTTCAATGAGCGCGTCGTTACCGACAAACCAGCTGCGGGCATCCGCATGGGGAAATAATTCGGGAAGCTGTTCGTAAAATTCGAGGTCCATTCCGATAATCGCCGTGACAGGCGCTTGCAGAATTTTGTCACCATTCGACGGCATCGTGCATGCCGCCAGCTTTTGCTTCGCTTCGGTGGATGTGCACCAAATGATGCGCGCAGGAAGGCAGTTTGCAGATGTCGGGCCAAATTTCATCAGGTCCCAAATGCCCTCAAGCTGCGCCTGCGATACGGGCGTATCGAGATAACCATTGTAACTGCGGGCTTCGCGGAACAGCTGATCAAGCGCGGTGTCATTTAAAGCTTCGGACATAAGATTTCTTTCAGGTGGAGAGATTAGGCGGCACGCACTTCGATGACTTCGGGCACATAATGCTTCAGCAATTGTTCAATGCCATTTTTCAGTGTTGCCGAAGACGATGGGCAACCGGCGCATGCGCCTTGCATCTGCAAAAAGACGATGCCCTTTTGAAAGCCGCGATAGACGATGTCGCCGCCGTCATTGGCGACTGCAGGGCGGATTCGCGTTTCAATCAATTCCTTAATCTGGATAACGATGTCGGCATCTTCCGGATCATCGAGCGGATAGTCGGCATCTGCCAATGGGACAGAGAACCCAGCTGCGGCTGGTTTGAACAACGGCATGTTTGCGCTGAAATGGTCGAGCAATATCGCAAGCACGTCGGGTTTCAGGTTGGACCATTCTGTACCGGGGGCAGCAGTGACCGATATAAATTCGCGTCCAAAAAATACCCCGGTGACATCACCAAGCCCGAAAAGTGCCTCTGCCAATGGGGAGGCTTCAGCCTCTTCCGGGGAAGCAAAATCGCGCGTTCCATTTTCCATCACGGCGCGGCCGGGCAGAAATTTGATCGTGGCGGGGTTTGGTGTGAGTTCAGTTTCTATCAGCATTTCACGCATGTGGTGCGGTGACGGTAAAAGTGCAAGCCAGAATGTCTTGACAGCGACGAAGCCACGGTTGACCAAGCGCGTCAAAGGGAGAGCAAAAATGGTCGATCAGTCGCATAAAACAGCCTGGATAACGGGCGCATCGTCGGGGATAGGTGAGGCGCTGGCCAAAGCATTTGTCGGAAGCGGCGGCCACGCGGTGTTGTCCGGCCGAAATGTGCCTGAACTGGAACGCGTCGCGCATGCTACCGGCGTGCCTGAGCGCTGCTGCATCCTGCCATTTGACACCGTCGATTATGCGGCCTTGCCGTCAAAGGTTGCTGAAGCCATTGCCTATCAGGGCAAGATCGATGTGCTAGTCAACAATGCAGGCATTTCGCAGCGCTCACCCGCCCTCGATACCGATCTGTCGGTTTACCAGCGGATTGTTGATGTCGATCTGCTTGCGCCGATTGCGCTCACGCAAGCGCTTTTGGGACATTTGGTCTCGAATGGGCATGGGCAAATTATTATGATCTCCAGTGTTGCTGGCAAGGCAGGCATCCCCATGCGGACTGCCTATTGCGCGGCAAAGCACGGGTTGATCGGCTATGCCGATGCGTTGCGCAGCGAAGTTGCCGGGCAGGGCGTCAAAGTGCTCGTCGTCGCGCCGGGTTCTGTGCGGACCAACGTATCGCGCAATGCATTGAATGCCGACGGAACGGTGCGCGGCACGAGCGATGCTGCCATCGATAACGGTATTGATCCAGACGTTGTCGCAACCACGATTTGGGACGCAGTTGATGCCGGAAAGCGGGAGATTGTTATCGCCGAAGGGATGGAGGCAGGCATTCCGGTTCTGCGCGCGCAGGATCCCGAAAAGCTGTTCGATATGGTCGAAGCGATGGTTGCCGACGGCTATGCGCAGAAAATCGCGGCGCGATAAGCTGCGCGGCGGCGGGGCCGCACATGAGCCCCGCGACAGGTGCGGTTTGTTCCTTAAGTGCGGCCTGCGCGTAACGCCGCGCCGGCGGCAAAGGGCGACAAAGCCGTAATGGCCAGTGCAGTCGCGGCAAGCAGCTGCATCGCGTTGCCGGGATTTTCGGACAATGTGCCCGCGCCGAAGATCAGCAACGGTATCGTGATGGGTACGAGCAGCAGCCCGCCCAGCGCGCTCGCCCCGCTAAGGCCCGCCGTTAGCGCTGCGATGGTGACCGACAGCCCGGAAAGCGCGGGCAGCGCCAAGGCGAGGCCAAGCAGCAATGTCCCCAATTGTGCCTCAGGCAATCCGATCAGCGCGGAACCGACAACGGTCGCGAGAAGGAGCGGAAGGGCAAAGGCAAAAATCTGGCCAATGATTTTGGCGGTGGCGACCAATTCGTCCGACCAGCCACGCATCGCCAGCTGATCCAATATGCCCGCTTGCCGGTCGGGGAGTATAAGCCGCTCAATCGGCAGGAGCGTCGCCAGCAGCGCAGCAATCCACAATATGCCGCCGCCCGTGCGCGCAAGGAGTGCCTTGTCAGGCCCCGTCACAAACGGAAACAGCGTCGCAACCGCAAGATAAAATATCACTGGCAGCCATAGGCCGCCGCCCGTCCATGCCACACGCACTTCGCGCGCAACCAAGGCTGCAAATGCCTTCATGCGTCGGCCTCCGGCCTGTCGAGAATGAGGCTGTGCGCCACGTTAATTGATGGCGGCTGGTGGGCCGCGACGAGCACTATGCCACCGGTTGCGGCGTGCGCCGTGATGGCTTGATCAAGCCGGGCGCAGCTTGCACTGTCCAAGCCATTATAGGGTTCGTCGAGCAACCAGATATCCGCCTTCGACGTGAGCACGCGTGCGATACTGGCGCGTTTGCGCTGGCCGGTCGACAGGAAGCGCACGGGAACCTGCGCCAGACCTTGCAAATCCATGTCCGCCAGTGCTGCGCTGCGCGCGTCGGCAGATGCGCCGTCCATATCTGCCCAGAACATGAGGGCTTTTGCGACCGTCAAATTTGCATCAAGCGCGAGATTTTCATCGGCGAGGGCAATCCGGCCTTCCGTCTGTATCGACCCCGCTGTTGCATGCAAAAGACCGGCGATGAGCCGAAGCAACGTAGATTTGCCGCAGCCATTCGCGCCACGGACCCAAATGATATCACCACTGCGCGCAGTGACCGTCAGCCCGCGCAGCACGAGCCGATTGCCACGGATAACCGCGACATTGTCAACGCTGATGGACGGCAAGGGCGCTTGACGTGACGACATTGGGCGACTTAGGCATGAATTCCACCAATTGCAAAATCAGGATGACGTTATGCAGGTTTCAAGACTCGATGAAGCGGATCGCAACGCAGTTTTGGAACAGCTGCCTTTGTGGTCATATGACGCTGATGCAAAAGGGATAAGGCGCACTTTGCGTTTTGCCGATTTTGCCGAAGCGTTCGGTTTCATGGCGCGCGTCGCGATCCTTGCCGAAAAAGCAGACCATCATCCCGAATGGTTCAACGTTTACAACCGCGTTGAGATATTGCTGACAACGCATGATGCCGGTGGTTTATCGCGGCGCGACGTTGATCTGGCCGCGGCCATCGACGCTATTGCGCCGACGGCTTAACCACATCGCCTAAACCGCCCAGTAAGCCTAATTGCTTGCGCAACCGGTTCGGAAACCAGCGGGCAGAAAAAGCAAGTTGCTTCGCCATTTTGTTGACGGGCGTGTGTACCTTGTCACCGTGGATGGCGTCCCATGCGGCCGGACCTATGATCGAGACCGGGCTGACTTCGACGCCAGCCGACTGCAATTTTTCTTTGCCGGTCATGTTGCTGTTCGTATCAACCGCGCCAATGATGTTGGTGTCGATAAAGCCGGGCATGAGGCTGCGGGCCTTAATCCCGTAAGGGCGCCATTCAATGTCATGCGCTTCGGCAAGACCGCGCACTGCGAACTTGGTTGCGCTGTACACGCTAAGTCCAGCCGATCCGTAGATGCCAGCGGCTGAACTGGTGTAGAGGACGCAGGCATCAGACGTATTTTTCAACAGATCAAAACAGGCGCGGGTTCCGCTGATAACGCCAGTCAGGTTGATGGCGATCATCTTGTCGATGTCCTCGTCGGTCATGTCCTGAATAGGTCCGCCCGATCCAATGCCCGCATTGTTGAACAAGACCGTCATGTGGCCATTTGTGTGCTTGGCAAAGTCGGCGACGGCGGCTTTCCACTGCGCACGATCCGTCACATCAAGGCGGTGGCGCGACCATTGACCTGCTGGCAACAAAGCCGCGGTTTCGTCCAGACCCTTTTCATTGACGTCAGCAAGGCCCACGAACCAGCCGACATTGGCAAAGTAACGCGCAACTTCGCGTCCTAAACCCGACGCGGCGCCAGTGATGAAAATGCTTTTTTGCGTTTCGGACATAATTTCGTCTCTCCCTTATTCACATGTCTGTCAGCCACATTAATTTACCCGAAACGTCAACTGAATATTGCTGCAGCGGCTTTGCTTGGACTGAAGAACGGACTGAAGCTCTAGCCTTGATCAAATCGCCTGAAATCCCTTGGCGTAAATGTGCCAAGTGAAAATGGCGGCCGCGCCGCGATGGGGACGCCAGCGTTCGGCGATGACGCGTATGTCTTTTTCCGATGGCCGTGCATCCAGCTTCAGCAAACGGCCCACGCCTTCTTGCACAGCGAGATCGCCTGCGGGCCAAATGTCGGTCCGGCCCTCGGCAAAAAGCAAATATATTTCCGCAGACCAGCGGCCAATGCCCTTTACGCGGGTGAGGTAGGCAATCGCCTCCTCATCATCGGCGGGCAGGGCATCGAGCGGCAATTCGCCCGACAGCACGAGCTCCGCAAGCGAGCGCGCATAGCCTTGTTTCTGGCGGCTCAACCCACAGGCTCTCAAGCCGTCGAAATCTTGCGCCAACAGCTTGTCTGGCGGGCATTCTGGGCCAATGAGCGCTTCAAGCTTGTTCCACACCGATGCGGCGGCCGCGACGCTCACTTGTTGCCCGACAATCGTGCGCAGCAATGTCGCATAGCCCGGTTCTCGGATGCGCTCGTCCGGGTAGCCCGTGACCGCAAGCGCCTGCGCTATGCCCGGTTCAAGCGCTGCCAGTGCATCAAGGGCAGCATGCAATTGTGCAGCAGGAATACCCATCAGCGCGCTACGCCTAGCACCGCCACCGGCGCAGCAGCGACCTTCATCCCTAAATTTACGCGATTCTGCAGCATCATTGGTGTCCTTGTTTAGCCCCGCCGGACGGTGGCCGCATATAATGCGATCGCCGCAGCGTTCGATACGTTCAGCGACTCCATTTGTTCGCTGATTGGCAGCTTCGCCAGCTGGTCACAATGTTCTTCAATGTTACGACGCATGCCATCACCTTCAGCGCCCAGAACAAGCGCGTTGCGGCCCGGCGTCAACGCTTCGTCCAACGTCACGCTGGCATGGCCCGACAGACCGATTCGCCAATATCCAGCCTCAGCAATTTCTTCCAATGCACGTGCCAGATTAACAACCCGGACCCATGGGGTGATTTCAAGCCCACCCGAAGCCGCCTTCGCCAGTGCCCCGGATTCAGGCGGCGCGTGCCGGTCCTGCGTCACAACGGCGACTGCATTGAATGCGGCGGCCGTGCGGAAGATTGCACCGACATTGTGCGGATCGGTGACCTGATCGAGAATCAGCAACGGGCGGTTATCATCATTGTCGACCGCAAGTGCATCGGTCAGCCAGACGTCCTCCAATGGCGCAACTTCAAGCACGAGTCCCTGATGCGGTGCATCTTTCGGTACAAAGCGCGCCAAATCATTCACCTCGGCATATTGAACCGTCAGCCCGTCGGGAATCACGATTTTGCCGATTTCTTCGCGGGTGCCCCACAGGTTGATGAGTCGCCGATCGGGATTATCGAGCGCGGCATATACGGCGTGACGGCCGTAAAATTTGGGATTGCCGCTGGAAACTGCAGCGCCGCGGCGGCGCTGGCTCTTATGGGAAGACATTTGAAACACCTGTTGATGAAAAAGAAGACGATATAGGCCCCTTTCCCACTTGAGGCATTGACAGGCAAGGGCCGTTTCGCCATTGGGCTGCTTCTTCGTCGGGACCGGCCCTTATGCTTTGGCATAATGCCCCGTCAAAGAAGTGGACAGGTGGCCGAGTGGTTAAAGGCAGCAGACTGTAAATCTGCCCGGTTTTCCGTACGCTGGTTCGAATCCAGCCCTGTCCACCATTTTTCTGAATAAGTGATTGTTATACAGCGATTTTATCGCTGCGCTTGATTTGGGCACCTCATGTGTTGAGGTCGCGCGCGCTTAAGCAGTTCCGCGCTTCAGCAGCTTAACCGGCACAGGTGCGATGTTTGGGGCATCGCCCTTCAAAACGGCGATCAAAGCCTCCACCAGCATTTCACCGGCCTGAACATAGTCCTGCTCAATCGTGGTGAGCGGCGGTTGCGCATAGGCGCCGGTTGCAATGCCATCAAAGCCGATGACGCGCACGTCGGTGCCAACCGCGATGTGGTGCTCATCAAGCGCGCGCATTGCGCCCAGCGCAATGAAGTCGTTGGCGCAGAACAGGCCGTCAAAATCGATCTTGTCGCGGATAAGCCCGTTTACCGCTGCATAGCCTTGGTCTTCGCGTACCGCGTTTTCGGGAAGCGGCGGGCAGATGGGTGGCATGCCCTTTTGTGCCATCACCGCCATGTAGGTTGTCAGTCGATCCTGAAATGGCGGCTGTTCGCTGTTTGTGGGGCCAATATAGGCAATTTTCTTACATCCGCTCGACAGCAAATGTTCAATGGCAAGTCGTGCACCCTGCACATTGTCGCTCTTGATGGAAATGAGGTCTTCTTTGCTTGCGCCCCAACAGATCATCGGCGTGTTGTGCCGCGCATATTCGCCAAAAAACTGCCAGCCTTCGATATTCTGGCCGCTGCCGATGACAATCAAGCCGTCTGCTTGTCTGCTGCCGGTGTAATTGGCGAAGAAGTTTGCCGGGGAATCCTGAAACGAAACGATAAGGTTGTAGCCGCGCTCGGAAGCGGACGCCGCGATGCAGCCCAATAGCGACAGGTAAAATGGATTGATGTTGGCCTTATTCTCTCCGCGCCGGCACAGAATAACCAGCGCAATGGAGTAAGTTTGCTGTGTGCGCAGGCGCAGGGCGTTGTGATCGACCGAGTAATTAAGTTCGTTGGCGAGCGCGACAATGCGCGCCCGCGTGACTTCATTTACCTTTTTGTCACCGCGCAACGCCCGCGACACTGTTGGTTGTGACACCCCCAGCATTGCGGCGATTTGATGCGCCGTTATTCTGCCCTCTTTGCCCATGCAGTGCCGTTAGCACTTGAGCATGCGCAAGTCACGCGGCGAGCGCGGATTCCGGCGTGACAAAATCAAGGCCAAGGCTTTCAGCGACGGCTTGGCTCGTCACCTTGCCGCGATGTACGTTCAAACCGGCGAGCAAACCGCGACCGGTTTCTGTGCCGCCATCAAGCGCGGCGGTACCCTTGCTTGCTAGCGCTAGGCCATAAGGCAATGTCGCGTTGTTGAGTGCCGCTGCGCTGGTTTGCGGAACGGCGCCGGGCATATTGGCGACGCAATAATGTATAATGCCATCAACGACATAGGTTGGCTCGGCGTGGGTGGTGGCATGGCTGGTTTCAAAGCAGCCGCCTTGGTCAATCGCGACATCGACCAGAACCGACCCCGGCTTCATATGCTTCAACATTTCGCGGGTGACCAGCTTGGGTGCGCTTGCGCCGGGAATAAGGACGGCGCCAATCACGGCGTCGGCGATGCTAATCTCATGGTCGATGGTTTCCAGTGTGGAATAGCGGGTACGAACCCGTCCGTTGAACAGCTCATCCAACTGGCGAAGGCGCGGGATTGAGCGGTCAACGATGGTGACTTCCGCGCCAAGGCCAACGGCCATACGCGCGGCGTGGGTGCCAACAACGCCGCCGCCCAGAACGGTAACGCGGCCGGCAGGAACGCCGGGAACGCCGCCAAGCAATATGCCCGCGCCGCCCTTACTGCGCCGCATCGCTTCGCCTGCTGCCTCAATGGCCAAGCGGCCAGCGACTTCGCTCATGGGTGCCAGCAGGGGCAGGGTGCCCTTGTCATCGGTGACGGTTTCATAAGCAATTGCAGTGCAACCGCTGGCGATTAAGCCTTTGGCCTGCTCAGGATCTGGGGCGAGGTGGAGATAAGTGAAAAGCAACTGGCCGGGGCGCAGCAACACCCATTCGCTCGGTTGGGGTTCCTTGACCTTTACGATCATGTCGCAGCCAGCAAAGATTTCTGCGGCTGTTGCGGCGATTTCCGCGCCCGCTGCGCGATAGGCATCATCGCTGGCCATGATGCCCGCGCCTGCGCCCGATTGCACCATAACCTGATGGCCATGGGCGACATATTCACGAACCGCGCCGGGGGTTAAACCAACACGATATTCATGCACTTTGATTTCGCTGGGGACGCCGACACGCATAATCTCACTCCTGAAAAATTATCTGTATCGGAAATAGCATCTTCGATATGACGATACTGTGCAAAGATTCGCCTGTTTGCGTGAATATGCGCATAGAATTGTCGAAATTACTTATATTGGCGAAGAATTTATGCAGCTTGATCGGACAGACCGTAAATTATTGGGTGCACTCGTGCAGAATGGACGGGCAACGCAGGCGGAATTGGGGGAAGCTGCCGGCCTGTCGCCAAGCGCGGCTGCGCGGCGGCAAAAATCATTGGAGGATGAAGGGATCCTGCGTGGCTATCGCGCAGATGTGAATCTGCGCAAACTTGGGCTCGCGGCAACGGTGATGGTCACCATCACGCTTGATAGCCAAAGCGAAGAGGCCATGGCGGCATTTGAAGCCGCCGTGGTGGGAAGCCCGTCAACCATCCGGTGCCACCTTATGAGCGGCCGGAATGATTATCTGCTCGTTGTGCGTGCGGCATCGATTGAGGACTATGAGCTCATTCACCGGCAGGAAATTGCCCGATTGCCAAGGGTCGCGCGCATCGAAACCGCATTTGCGTTGCGTGAAGTCGTCAATCGTACCGTCCCGCCGCGGCTGTTTGACTAATCGCTTAAAATCGAACTGGGCGGCAAGTTTGTAACGCCCCGGCCATTTAAGGAATTTTTGCGGCGTTACTCTGTGCTGCGCTCGCCGATACCGCAATCCTGCGTCAGACTGTGACGGTTTTGTCACATTGCGTAAAAAGGACAATGACATTGACACAAAATTGCTTGCCTGCGGTAAGTTTTGATGTTTGTGTGCACCTGCACAATAAAGCGCAGGCCGATATGTATCGGTATTGCGCAGGCATTTAGATTTAGCGGGATAGAACGGTATCTGCCGGATGTAGCGCTATGCGGTCGCTTTCGGCGCAGTTTTTTGTGTACCTAAGAAGGGGTAATTTTATGCGTAAATCCATTTTGAAGCTGGCAACAATGAGCGTCGCGATGAGCGCGATGGCCATTTCCGTTCCTGCTTTCGCCCAGGACGCGGCGGCAGAAGAAGCCTCCGGCCCAATCACTGTTTCCGGCGGTGCCGCTTTGGTATCCGACTATCGTTTCCGCGGCGTATCGCTCTCTGATAAGGGCTTTGCGCTTCAGCCATATTTGACCGTCAAGCATGAGTCCGGCTTTTATGTCGGTGCGTGGGCTTCAAATCTCTCCGAAAATGCGGGCGATGATCTTGAAGTTGATCTCTATGCCGGTTTTTCGGGCGGTGAAGAACTGACTTACGACATCGGTGCGACTTATTATGTCTATCCAGGCGTCTCCAGCTTCAACTATCTTGAGCTGACCGGTAAGCTCGGCTCAACCGTCGGACCCGCAACCGTTGGCGCTCAGTTGAGCTACGTCCCAAGCCAGGACAACACCGGTAACACCGATAACGTCTATGTCGCTACCAATGCGTCGATCGCTTTGCCTGACTCACCAATTTCGATCGTCGGCTCAATAGGCATTGAAGATGGCGCGTTTACCGCGGGCAGTGAAAAGCTCGATTGGACGCTTGGTCTGACGGCTAATGTTGCAGGCTTTACACTTGGCGCATCTTATGTCGACACCAACCGTCGTTCGGTGTTTGCATTTAAAGACAGCGCGGCTGGCGTCGTATTTTCGCTCAGCTACGGTTTCTAAGACCGTAAATTGAATTCCATGATGTGCGCGGGCTGGCTTGACCTTTTCAAGTCGGTCTGCGCACATATTGTTTTATGACTATAAACCTCGCCAATTGGATAGCCGAGCATAAGATCGACGAGGTCGAATGCATCGTTCCTGATATTAACGGCGTGCAGCGCGGCAAGGTTTTGCCGGCCAAGAAATTCCTGTCGTCTGTCCGCGATAAATCGCTCCGCATTCCCGGTAGTGTCTTTATCTGCACAATCGACGGCCATTATCCCGAAGATATCGAAGATATTTGGGACAAGGATCCAGACAAAATCCTGATCGCTGATCCCGACACCATCTGCGTTGCGCCCGGTTTTAAATCGCCAACCGCATTTGTGATTGCTGACGTCCTCCATGGTGATGGCACTGAAGTGGAAATCGCGCCGCGCACGATATTGAAAAAGATTCTGGCCCTTTACGCCAGCCGCGGGTGGAAACCCATCATTGCGCCCGAGGTTGAATTTTATCTCGTCAGCCAAAATGTCGATCCGGACTTTCCGCTTGTGCCGCCGACGGGGTCGAGCGGACGGGCGGAAACGGCAAGCCAGCCTTATGGGCTTGAGGCGATGAATGAATATGAAGACATCATCGATCACATCTATGATGACTGTGAATTGATGGGTCTCGACATCGACACGATGATTCACGAAATGGGTGCTGCCCAGCTTGAGGTTAACTTTCTGCATGGCGACCCGCTGAAGCTTGCGGATCAGGTATTTCTATTCAAACGCGTTGTGCGCGCTGTGGCCAAGCAGCATGGTGTCTATGCCACATTCATGGCCAACCCGATGGCGGGCCAACCGGGCAGCGCGATGCATCTGCACCAATCGGTGGTGGATGCTGAAACCGGCCGCAATCTGTTTTCGAACGCCAATGGCCGCGACAGCGCGCTTTTCCGGAGTTATATCGCGGGGCTTGTGAAGTTCATGCCACAAGTATCGCCGCTTTGGGCGCCGAACGTGAACAGCTTCCGCCGGATGCGTCCCGACAGCGCCGCACCGATTAACGTCCAATGGGGCGAAGATAACCGCAGCTGCGGCTTCCGTGTGCCGATTTCTGACAAGGCCAATCGCCGCGTCGAAAACCGTTTGCCCGGCGCGGATTCCAATCCCTATCTCGCGATGTCCGCATCCTTGGTTTGTGGCTATATCGGCATGGTGGAACGCATGATCCCGGCCAAGGCGATAACGGGCAGCGCCTATAATCGTGCGCGGACGCTCCCCCGAACCTTGGAAGCAGCGCTGGACCGCTTCAGCGCGTGTAAGCCCGTCCGCAACCTGATTGGCGAAGAGTTTTTCGACATTTTCTATGCCATCAAAGACTATGAATTGTTCAATTACCAATCGGTCGTATCAAGCTGGGAACGCGAGCATTTGTTGCTGAGGGTGTGATGCCTGATCGGTTGAATGACAGCTATTACCGCGCGACCGCGCATGGCTGGGAAACGCAGCGTCCGCTCGATTACGCTTTGGATTGCGACGTCGCGGTCATTGGCGGCGGCTTTACGGGTTTGTCGGCCGCATTAGCCTGCGCCGAAAAAGGGCTTAAGGTCGCTTTACTTGAGGCCCAGACCATCGGCTTTGGTGCATCAGGCCGCAATGGCGGGCAGCTCATTCCCGGGCTGCGTTGGTCGATGCGTGAAATCGACGCGGAGTTTGGACGAGAGCGGGCAAAAGCCATATTCGATTTGGCATGGGGTGCAGGCGCAAGGGTGCATGACCGCATCGTCAGGCATGATATCCCATGCGATCTGAAATCGGGTCATCTCGAAGCCGCCTATAAGCCGGGACATTTCGACGACATGCAACGCGAGGCCGCTTTTTTGGCGCGCGAATTTGGCTGGGATTCAGTCGAGGTTGTCGCACCTTCCGACATCAATACACACATCAACGGCGGCGCATACCACGGCGGCCTTTATGACGCCAAAGGTGGGCATTTCCATCCGTTGAACTACGCGCTTGGACTAGCAAAAGCGGCGCTGGCCGTAGGTGTTTTGATATTCGAAAATACCACCGCGCAAACGCCGGTGGACCGGGCTGGCTATGTCGAGATCGCGGCGGGGGCAGGATCGCTCAACGCCCGTCACGTGATCATTGCCACCGACAACTGGACGGGCGATATTGCGCCGGAACTTGGCCGCTACACTGTCCCCATTATGAATTATAACATCGCGACAGCGCCATTGCCCAATGCCGACCAGCTTTTGCCCAGTGACGCGGCGGTTGCGGACAGCCGGTTTGTTTTGAACTATTTCCGATTGAGCGCAGATAAACGCCTGATTTTCGGTGGTGGTGAAAAATATGTCCGACGCCCGCCGGCAGACATCGCAGGATTTGTCCGAAAGCATATGGTTGAGGTCTTTCCCTCGCTTGCCCAGACGAAGATCGATTATGCATGGGGAGGTGCAGTGGGCGTGACGATGAACCGGCTGCCGCACATGGGGCGCAAAGGGAATGTTTTCTACGCACACGGCTTCTCCGGTCATGGCGCGTTGGTCACAACGGTCGCGGGCGAGGTGATGGCAGAGGCTGTGCTTGGCACCATGTCGCAGTTCGATGTCTTTGCCAGCCTGCCGCACAGCCGGTTCCCGGGCGGCAAGTGGTTGGCGCGGCCGCTCGCGACCCTTGGACTGCTCTATTATGCAATGCGAGACCGACTGTGATAGCAAGGGCCGCCATAGAAATGATGCGCACGCGTGAGGTTGCGCGGTTTGTTGAAGCCAACCCAAAGTCGCATGCGCAGTCCCAAGCGTCAAAAAGCTGGTTTCAGGGTGTTCCATTCCATTGGATGCTCGATTGGTCCACGCCATTCCCGATCGTCGCTCAGGAGGCGTCTGGCGCGACGCTGACGAGTGTTGACGGGCACGTCTTCGATGACTTCTGCCTTGGCGATACAGCCAGCATGTTTGGCCATTCGCCGCAGCCATTGGTCGAGGCCCTGACCGGGCAAGCGGGGCAGGGGCTCAGCTATATGCTCCCGACATCAAAGGGTGCAGACGTGGGCGATATGCTCGCCGCAATGTTCGGGCTGCCGCAATGGCAAGTCACGACCACGGCAAGCGAGGCAAATCGCGCCGTTATTCGCTGGTGCCGTGGGTTGACCGGCCGCGACAAGATTTTGATCTTCAATGGCTGTTACCATGGCGCGGTCGATGATGTTTTTGTTGACCTGCGTGATGGCGAGGCGGTCAATCGGCCAAGCCTGATCGGACAGGTGCAGGATTTGCTGCCGACCACTGTCGCAATCGAGTTTAACGATGTGGATGCACTTGCGGCGGCATTGCGGGGCGGCGACATTGCATGTGTGCTCGCGGAGCCTTTGATGACCAATATCGGCATGGTGCGAGACGCGCCGGGCTTTTTGGAGACGTTGCGCGCCTTGTGTGACGAAACGGGCACGATATTGGTGCTTGATGAAACCCACACCATTTCTTCGGGCTATGGCGGGCACAGTAACACCCACGGACCAAAGCCTGATATCATGGTGGTGGGGAAATCCATCGGCGGCGGCGTGCCATGTGCGGTCTATGGGTTTACGGACGAAATCGCGAAAAAGATGGCGGCGCTGAACCAGTCGCGTCCGCCGGGACATAGCGGCATCGGCACGACATTGTCGGCTAATGCGCTCGCTATCTCGGCCATGCACGCGATGTTGGGGCAGGTCATTACGCGGGATGCTTATGCCCATATGTTGGCGACCGCGGACCGGCTGGTATCGGGATTGAATGCCGTGATCGCGGCGCACCAGCTTGACTGGCATGTCAGCCATGTCGGTGCCCGCGTGGAAATGATATGCTCTGCGGTGCCGCCGCGTAACGGCAGCGAGGCGCGCGCCGTGATGGACCATGCGTTGGAAAGTGCGATCCATTTATACCTCGCCAACCGCGGCATATTGCTGGCGCCTTTCCATAATATGATGCTCGTCAGCCCCGTGACGTCGCCGGCGCAGGTCGATCGGTTGGCGTTTGAGTTGAACAATGCGCTGACTGAGCTACAAGCGTCTTAAACAGGGTAAGTGAAAGTGACGTCATGACAATTAAGCGGGCCAAGTCATCTGCGACCATCGCCGCACGAAGCGAGGCTGAGGCCTTTTTTGCGGCGAACCCGGATATTGACTCTGTCGAAATGATTTACACCGACATGGGCGGCGTGCCGCGCGGCAAACGTCTGCGCCAGCATGAGGTGCTATCGGTGTATGAAATCGGTCGCTTTTTCCCCGGTTCCATCACCGTGGTCGACATTACTGGACAAGATACCGTTGAAACAGGCTTGGTCTGGGAGGATGGCGACGCTGATCGTTCGATGAAACCAATCCCGGGAACACTCGTCCGGACGCCATGGGCGGGGGACAATGCCGCGCAATTCATGGTCGATTTTTATGAGCTGGATGGTCAGCCGCATGATCTGGACTCGCGGCATGTGTTGGGTTTGGTCGTTGACCGTTTCGCAGAAATGGGGCTGACCCCGGCATTGGCGGTCGAGCTTGAATTTTATCTGTTGGACCCGAAGCGTGCCCGTGACGGTTCCATTCGCCCAGCGCGGCCCGATTATAGCCACCAAACACCACAAATGGTTGAGGTTTATGGCCTGCGTGAACTGGACGACTTCCGGCCGTTCTTTGATGAGCTGTATGAAACCTGCGATATTCAGGGGCTTCCCCTGGAATCCGCTATATCCGAATTTGCGCCGGGGCAGTGCGAGCTGACCTTGCGCTACAAGCCCGACGTGTTGCGGGCGTGCGATGATGCAATCATGTACAAACGGGTGGTGAAGGCCGTGGCGCAAGCACATGGTCTGGAAGCGACCTTCATGGCCAAACCCTTTGCGGAACAAGCAGGCTCCGGCATGCATATTCACGTGTCGATGAACGATGCCGACGGGAACAACCTGTTTGCGTCGGATGATCCCGAAGGCACGCCAATGCTGCGCCACGCCATTGGCGGCATGATTTCAGCGGTGGGCGATTGTTTCGCGCTCTTTGCGCCGCATGCAAACAGCTACCGCCGGTTCAAGGCGAACAGCTATGCGCCCGTCGCGCCGACATGGGGCGTCAACAACCGCACCGTTTCTTTCCGGATACCGGCAGGCCCGGCGGCAAGCCGCCATGTCGAACACCGCGCATGCGGCGCTGATGCCAACCCATATCTGGCCGTCGCGGGCGTTCTTGCGGGTATCCATCACGGCATCGTCAACCAGATTGATCCCGGCCCCGCAGTCGTCGGCAATGGGTATGACCGCGACAGTTCAGGCGATGACAATCCGCCAAGCAACTGGTTCGCTGCGGTTGACCGCTTCCATGGGTCAAAGCTGATGCGCGAGTATCTGGGCGAACGCTTTGTGGACATGTTCACAATCGTCAAACGCGTCGAACAGGACCGCTATTTCGGTCAGGTCCCGTCAATCGACTATGACTGGTATTTGCGAAACGCTTAAGCGCTAGCGGTAGGAAAGCTTATGGAATTGCGGTAAATGAACGGTTCGCCGGCACGATACACGCGCCTTAACACATTCGTTTCCGCCCCACTTGCATTTCACCGATGTCGCGGCCATATGCGGCGTGGGAGTCGGATGGACGTGGCACTCGCCAACCTGGTCAGATCCTGACGGAAGCAGCCACAACGAATTCGCTGCGGGTCATCCGGCTCCTACTTTTCCCCGCCTTTTCTTTTAGAAAACTTCGACAAAGGTCGGTGACCGTCCTATCGTAACGATGATGCCCGATTCCAATCGCCCAGAATTCGCAGAACGCGACCCGGATATGCCCGATGATGCTTTGGGACTTGGCCTGGAATTGCCGCCCGTAGCGCAACCGACAGCTCCTGCCGCACCCATGCCGTCAGCGCCAGCTGCTGCTCCGGCAAATACCGGTGGAGCGGCTTACCGCGTGCTGGCCCGCAAATATCGTCCCCAAACCTTTGCCGAGCTTATTGGCCAAGATGCGATGGTGCAGACGCTTGGCAATGCGATTAAGCGCGATCGGTTGGCGCATGCGTTTTTGATGACTGGCGTGCGCGGTGTCGGTAAAACCTCGACGGCGCGGCTGATTGCCAAGGCGCTGAACTGCATTGGTACGGACGGGCAGGGTGGCCCGACGATTGATCCCTGTGGCACCTGCGAGCCGTGCGTTGCTATCGCCGAAGGCCGCCATATCGATGTCATCGAAATGGATGCCGCGAGCCACACCGGCGTGGATGACGTCCGTGAAATTATTGAGGCTGTGCGCTATTCTGCCGTTTCGGCACGCTACAAGATTTACATCATCGACGAAGTCCACATGCTGTCGAAAAACGCGTTTAACGCGTTGCTGAAGACGCTTGAAGAACCGCCCGGCCATGTCAAATTCCTATTTGCGACGACCGAAGTGAATAAGGTTCCGATCACCGTTTTGTCACGGTGCCAACGGTTTGATCTTAAGCGTATTTCCACCGCAAAATTGGCGGACCATTTCGCGGACATCGCTGCCAAAGAACATGTTGAGGCCGAGGTTGAGGCGCTGACATTGGTTGCGCAAGCCGCCGAGGGCTCCGTACGCGACGGCTTGTCGATACTCGATCAAGCCATTGCCCATGCCGACATGGAAGGTGACGGCAGGGTTACGGCTGCGCAAGTGCGCGATATGCTTGGCCTGTCGGATCGCGGCGCAATCCGTCGGTTGTTTGGCCTGATATTGGCGGGCGACGCGCAAGGCATGCTGGCGGAAGCCCGCAGCCAATATAATCTGGGCGTTGAGCCGCTCGCGATGTTTGCCGGGCTTTTGTCCGAAGTGCACCGGCTGACGCTCGCAAAGGTTGGCGCACCGCGCGATGGCGCTTTGGATGCCGACGCTGCTGCATTGGTGGAAGAGCATGCGGATCGTCTGTCCTTTCCAGTCCTGCACCGTTTGTGGCAGCTGTTGCTGAAGGGGCAGGAAGAGGTCGCGCGTGCCTCTGTACCGCTTGATGCTGCGGACATGGCGCTTTTGCGCGTTATTCACGCCGCGACACTTCCCGATCCCGGTGAGTTGGCCAAGATGATTGGGCAGGGCAGCTTTGCTGCGCCACCGGCCTCTGCGGCCACTGGACCGAGCGCGCCACAGTCCGCGACCGTGCAGACGTTAATGCCTAGCGATTTCCATGCACTTTTGGATCGTTTGGCGCGCGAGGGTTTTGTCGGTCTGGAGATGACCCTGCGGGATGTTGTCCGTCTGGTTGAATATGCGCCACCGGTATTGGCATATCAGCTGGCGGGGCCCGTTGCGCCCGGTTTTGTTGCGGAACTGCGTGATGCTTTGGCGAAGGTGACCGGCACGCGCTGGGACGTTGAAGAGCGCGCTGGCGAGGCTGCACCAAGTTTGTTGGAGCAAGAGCAAGCGAAGATCGACGCTGAAAAGCGCATAATATTGGAGTCACCTCTGGTCAAAGCGGCGTTTGCTGCGTTTCCGGAGGCGGAGCTGCTCGACAGCGACGCGCATGACATGAAATGGAGTAAGAGCGCATGAAAAGCATGGAAGACATGATCAAGGCAGCCCAAGAGGCAGCCCAAAGCATTCAGCAGCAAATGGAACAAGCGCAAGCGACGCTCGACACCATTCATGTCGAAGGCCAGTCTGGCGGCGGTTTGGTGAAAGTCCGCGCCACGGCAAAAGGCCGCATCTTGAATGTGGCAATCGATGACAGCCTGATCGTTCCTGCTGACAAGACGATGCTGGAAGACCTCATTACCGCAGCATTTAATGACGCCCGTGAAAAAGCGGATGCCGCGAGCAATGCTGAAATGGGCAAAATGTCGAGCAGCCTGCCTTTGCCTGCCGGGTTCAAACTGCCGTTTTAATCCCGCCAACATTGGCGCCATTTTCATTTAAACCCGTTTTTTCCCCAGCAAATTGCGCTTTTGGGGACCAGATGCATTGAAAGCCTGCGCAGAGCACTCATATTGAGCGGCAACGGGCGTGCCGCATTTTTGCGCGACCCCAGTTGGAGTATCTATGGATCTGAACCTGCCTTTATTGCCCTTGCGCGATATCGTTGTTTTCCCCGGTATGATTGTGCCCTTGTTTGTGGGGCGGGATAAGTCGGTCGTCGCGCTGGAAAAAGCGATGGCGGCGAACAAGGAAATTTTCCTCGTCGCGCAGCTTGATCCTGCCGAGGACGATCCCGGCAAAGATGATTTGTACGATATCGGTGTAACCGCGACGATTATGCAGTTGCTGAAGCTGCCTGACGGTACTGTGCGCGTTCTGGTTGAAGGCAAGCAGCGCGCGCAGCTGCGCGATTTGGTTGAGCAGGGCAGCGAATATGTCGAAGCGGCGGTATCCCTCGTTGTCGAACAAAATGCAGAAGGTCCTGAAGCCACCGCCCTGATGCGTTCGGTCGCGGACCAGTTTGAAAATTATTCGAAGCTCAATAAGAAATTGCCCGCTGAAACCGCGGTGCAGCTTTCGGAGATCGAAACGCCGTCGGCGCTTGCGGACGCCGTCGCGGCCAATATCCAGTTAAAGGTGTCGGATAAGCAATCGCTTCTGGTTGAAGCGAACCCGCTTCGCCGCCTGGAAATGGCGTTTGCCTTCATGGAAGGCGAATTGGGCGTATTGCAGGTCGAAAAGAAAATCCGTGGCCGCGTGAAGCGCCAAATGGAAAAGACCCAGCGCGAATATTATCTGAATGAACAGATGAAGGCCATCCAGCGCGAGTTGGGCAATGACGATGGCGAAGGCGGCGACGAAGTGGCCGAGCTTCAAAATAAGATCGACACGACGAAGCTGTCCAAAGAGGCAAAGGCGAAAGCCAATGCCGAATTGAAAAAGCTACGCGGCATGGCACCCATGTCGGCCGAGGCGACCGTCGTGCGCAATTATCTCGATACGCTTTTGGGCATACCATGGGGCAAAAAGTCCAAGCTGAAGCGCGATATTGCCAAGGCGCAGGAAGTTCTTGACGAGGACCATTTTGCCCTCGAAAAGGTCAAGGACCGCATTGTCGAATATCTTGCGGTACAGGCACGCACCAACAAGCTTAAAGGCCCAATTTTGTGCCTCGTCGGACCTCCCGGCGTTGGTAAGACGTCGCTTGGCAAATCGATTGCTAAGGCAACGGGACGTGAGTTTATCCGTCAGTCGCTTGGCGGCGTGCGCGATGAAGCGGAGATTCGTGGCCATCGCCGGACCTATATCGGTTCGATGCCCGGTAAGGTCGCGGCCAATTTGAAAAAAGCAGGAACGATGAACCCGCTGTTCTTGCTCGATGAAATCGACAAGCTTGGTCAGGATTTTCGTGGCGATCCGGCGTCTGCATTGCTTGAGGTTCTCGATCCAGAACAGAACAACAAGTTCAACGACCATTATCTGGAAATCGACTTGGACCTGTCCGACGTGATGTTCGTGACAACGGCTAACAGCCTTAATTTGCCACAGGCGCTTTTGGACCGCATGGAAATCATCCGGTTGGAAGGCTATACCGAAGACGAGAAGCTAGAGATTGCGAAGCGACATTTGCTCGACAAGCAAATCGAAGCTCATGGGTTGAAGCCGGAAGAATTCTCGGTCAGCGACGATGCTCTGCGTGATCTGATCCGCTATTACACGCGCGAAGCCGGTGTGCGTACGCTTGAGCGCGAAATTGCAAAGCTGGCGCGTAAAGCGCTGCGCCGCATCTTGGAAGGCAAAGCCACCAGCATTGCCATCACACCCGATAATCTCGCAGATTTTTCGGGCGTCCGTAAATATCGCCACGATATGGGCGAGGAAGAAAACCAGATTGGCGCGGTTACGGGGCTTGCTTGGACGGAAGTTGGCGGCGAACTGCTCACCATCGAAGCTGTGACTGTTCCGGGTAAGGGCCAGATCAAGACCACCGGTAAGCTGGGCGAAGTGATGGGCGAGTCCATTCAGGCCGCCTTGAGCTACGTTAAGGCGCGTGCACCGAGCTATGGCATTAAGCCAAGCCTGTTCGGGCGCAAGGATGTCCATATCCACCTTCCCGAGGGTGCTGTGCCTAAGGACGGTCCATCGGCAGGTATCGGCATGGTGACATGTATCGTCTCGACCTTGACCGGCATTGCGGTGCATCGCGACGTTGCCATGACGGGTGAAGTTACCTTGCGCGGACGCGTGCTCCCAATTGGCGGACTGAAAGAGAAACTGCTCGCCGCGCTCCGGGGCGGCATCAAGACGGTGCTCATTCCGCAGGAGAACGAGAAGGACCTCGCCGATATTCCAGGCAACATAAAAGAAGGTCTGGAAATCATTCCTGTCAGCCATGTCGATCAGGTGCTGGCGCGTGCGTTGGTGTCGCCTCTGGTGGCCGTAGAATGGACGGAAGCCGATGAACTTGCTGCGGCCTTGCCGCCTGCAGTTGGCGGCGAAAACGGGGCGTCGGTGACCCATTAAGGGGTGATTTATTGCTTTCGGTTGGTCGTTATCGTTGAAACTGGCAGTTTTTCACAGAAAATGACGGTTTTGGGCGGATTTTTCCTTTGACAGTGCACGCAATGTCATCATTATCGCGCGACCGGCTCACGCCGCGACTCAATTAATCAATGTTTTGAGTTTCATACAATTTTTGAGAGGGGGGTTCCCAATATGAACAAGCAAGATCTCGTCAATGCAGTTGCAGACGCAAGCGGCCTGACCAAGGCAGATGCTGGTAAAGCAGTAGAAGCGACCTTTGAAGCAATCACTGGCGCGCTGAAGAGCGGTGGCGAAGTACGTCTCGTTGGCTTCGGCACATTCGGCGTTGCAAAGCGTAAGGCTTCGACCGGCCGTAACCCACGCACTGGCGAACCAATGACCATCAAAGCATCGACTCAGCCTAAGTTCAAGGCTGGCAAGGCGCTTAAGGATGCCGTCAACTAAGACAGGCCAAATCTATTTGGGAAAAAGGGCGGGGCGAAAGCACCCGCCCTTTTTTTATACCCGACGCTAGCGGATATAGCCGTGGTGCAACATGGCAAATATAACGCACACGCAAAAACGCCGCCATGACGGCGGCGTGATGATGCAGCCGATATGCTCGGCCCGTTTGTGCAATAAACCTTATTAAGCGGCGAGGCGCATTTCGCCCATGGAGCGGCCAGCGACCGGGAATGCGATAATCGTTGCAGGGGTGCGACGACGCATGTCGCCACATATGATGCGCCGTTCGCGGGCAACTTCGCCTGCAAATTCCATTGCAACGACTTCACGTATCCGCGGCATTGCGTTGCGCACTGTTAAAAATATTGTGCCGGCTGACAAGCCAAGCGCGGTCACAAAAAGAAGGGAAGCTACGATAGTCATGGCACTGGTCCTTTCTGTCCCCCGCCAAATTATTTAGCGGGCTTTGCTGGCCCGGCATGGGCAGCGTTTGAGCCCTTGTTCGCTATTTGTTCTTACTTGTCAAGCATGTTCTCACCGACGAAATGAAGTGGAGTATTTCGGGGATTATCTGTGGAAAACTTCCGTAATCAGGACAGGTTCAACGCCCTTCGCTTTTTCCGCGCCTTTCAGCGAACCATGCCTGTAACCCTTGTCGCGAGCAGCCGGTAAATCCATTTGATCCGTTTACCGAGCAGCTGTTGGGAAGAACTGCGCGGGCATAGCCATCGAGGCTCTCGACGGCGGACGTCCAGCTCCCGCCGCGAACCGGTGCGCCTTCGGCTTTACGCAGCGATTCGGGAACGCGGTATCGTTCGCTTTCGGGTTGGGCAGCGCACACGACAATTTCATCGCCTGCCGCCTTGGGGCATTTGTCTTCGCCGAAAGTGACGAGAAACGAAATGCGTTCGGGAGGAGCGGATACCAGTGCCTCACCCAACGGATTGCCTTCGGCCTGCAAAGGACTGCACAGCAGGGCAATGGGCAATAACAACGTAATGCACTTTAACATATATGGCCTTTATGCCGTTCCAGTGTGTGGGCTAAGCTGCGTCGGCTGAACGCTTTGTTAATAGCAAGGGCGCCCAATATTTGGCCAGCTGTACGCGTTTGTTCTTGACGAATCCCCACCGCGACTATAACGGCGCGCTCATTCCACATGGGAAACGCACATACCGGTGCTGATCTTTGTCTTTTAGGCAACAGTGACGTTCTAGTTTCCCAGAGGCTCAACCGGAAGGAGAAGTACCATGGCGGCACCTGTCGTAACCATGCAGCAATTGCTTGAAGCTGGGGCCCATTTTGGCCACCAAACACACCGTTGGAACCCGCGTATGAAGCCGTATATCTTCGGCGCGCGCAACGGCATCCACATTCTCGATCTCTCGCAGTCCGTGCCTTTGTTCGCACGTGCGCTTGATTTTGTTGCCCAGAGCGTTTCGTCGGGCGGCAAGGTTCTGTTCGTTGGCACAAAGCGCCAGGCACAGGGCCCAATCGCGGACGCAGCCCGCGCATCGGGTCAGCATTTCGTCAACCACCGCTGGTTGGGCGGCATGCTCACCAACTGGAAGACCATTTCGAACTCGATCAAGAAGCTCAAGACGCTTGAAGAGCAGCTTTCGGGCGACACGCACGGTTTCACGAAGAAGGAAATTCTTCAGATGACCCGCGAGCGCGACAAGCTTGAAATGAGCCTTGGCGGTATCCGCGATATGGGCGGCATTCCTGACGTGATGTTCGTCATCGACGCCAACAAGGAAGAACTCGCCATCAAGGAAGCCAATGTTCTTGGCATTCCTGTCATCGCGATCCTCGATTCGAACGTATCGCCAGACGGTATCGCGTTCCCGGTTCCTGCAAATGATGACGCAGCGCGCGCCATTCGTTTGTACTGCGACGCCGTTGCCACTGCGGCGACCAAGGGCAACGTAAATGCTAAGGTTGCCAAGGGCGTTGACCTTGGTGCCGAAGTTGAACCAGCTGCTGAACCTGCATTGGCCGAAGAAGCTGCACCTGTAGCCGAAGTCGCTGCAGAAGAAGCACCGGCTGCCGACGCGTAAATAAACCTTATGACCCCCCGACTTGTTCGGGGGGCATGACCCGAAATATCGGTGTACACATCGTTTTCGGATCATATTTTCCCGCTTTCACGGGAATGACAAAATTGGCGGCTATGGCTGCCGCCGCATTCATTCGAAAGGACAAAATATGTCTGCAATTACAGCTTCAGCCGTCAAGGAACTGCGTGAGCTTTCCGGCGCCGGCATGATGGACGCCAAAAAGGCGCTTGAAGAAACCAATGGCGATATCGAAGCCGCGGTAGATTTGCTGCGTGCCAAGGGCCTTGCAACTGCTGCCAAGAAATCGAGCCGTACGGCTGCAGAAGGTCTTGTCGGCGTTGCCGTTGAAGGTACCAAGGGTACCGCCATCGAAGTCAACAGCCAGACGGACTTCGTTGCGAAGAACGAACAGTTCCAAGAATTCGTTGCTGCCGTCAGCAATGTTGCCTTGAGCCTGAGCGCAAATGACGCTGAAGCGGTTTTGGCTGCGCCTTATGGCGATGGCGAAACCGTTCAGGACCGTTTGACCAACAACATCGCAACCATCGGTGAAAACCAGGTTATCCGCCGCGTTAAGTCGCTTTCGGTCAGCAATGGTCGCGTCGTGTCTTACGTGCACAACGCTGCTGCGCCTGGCATGGGTGGTATCGGCGTTCTCGTGGCGCTCGAAAGCGAAGCAGACGCTGCAGCGCTGGATGGCCTCGGCAAGCAACTGGCGATGCACATTGCTGCTGCATTCCCGCTTTCGCTCGACGAAACCGGTTTGGACGCAGAAACACTTGAGCGCGAGCGTGGCATTGCCCGTGAGAAGGCTTCGGAAAGCGGCAAGCCTGCCGATATCGTCGAAAAGATGGTTGAAGGCGCTGTTAAGAAGTTCGCAAAGGAAAATGCTTTGTTGAGCCAGCCATTTGTTATGGACGGCAAGACACCGATTTCCGACGTTGTTGCCGCCGCTGGTAAAGAAGCCGGCAAGCCAATCGTGTTGAAGGACTATGTCCGCTTCCAGCTTGGTGAAGGCATCGAAAAGGAAGTGTCTGACTTTGCAGCTGAAGTGGCTGCTGCGGTCGGCGCATAAATATTCTGGGCTTCCCCGTCAGATGACGGGGATAAAGCCTTGGCGATGTGGCGCGCGGCTCCTATAGCTGGGCGCCATTATTGTATCGGGACGAGGGACATTATGAGCGCGCACGGCTATCGTCGTATATTGCTTAAGCTTTCGGGCGAAGTGCTGATGGGGGATCAGGCCTATGGCATTGACCCAGATACCGTCGCGCGCGTGGCCGAAGAAGTGAAGGCTGCCCAGGATACCGGGCTGCAACTGTGCCTCGTTATCGGTGGTGGCAACATCTTCCGCGGAATGGCTGGTGCTGCCAAGGGCATGGACCGCGCACAAGCGGACTATATGGGCATGCTGGCGACGGTCATGAATGCTTTGGCCATGCAGAATGCGCTCGAACAGCTTGGTGTTCCCACACGGGTTCAGTCTGCCATCGAAATGGACAAGGTGTGCGAGCCTGTCATTCGCCGCCGCGCAGAACGTCATCTTGAAAAAGGCCGGATCGTGATCTTCGCCGCCGGCGTTGGTGCGCCATTCTTCACGACCGATAGCGGCGCTGCGCTGCGTGCTGCTGAAATGCAGTGCGATGCTTTGTTCAAAGGGACTTCGGTCGATGGTGTCTATGATGCCGATCCGAAGAAGGTCGCGACAGCAACCCGTTATGAAACATTGAGTTACGACCGGGTCTTGGCAGATAATCTGAAGGTTATGGACGCGAGCGCCGTGTCACTTTGCCGTGACAACAACATTCCAATCGTGGTGTTCTCCATCCGCGAACAGGGCAATATTTTGAAAGTGCTGGACGGAAGCGGCACTTCTACTGTGGTAACAAGCGAAGGAAATTGAATCATGCCGCAATATGACAAGACTGATGTCGAGCGCCGCATGAAAGGCGCTGTTGATTCTTTTAAGAGCGACCTTTCCGGTTTGCGCACGGGCCGTGCGAACGTAACCTTGCTCGACCCCGTGGTGGTCGAAGTATATGGCGCACACATGCCATTGAGCCAGGTTGCAACGGTCAGCGCGCCTGAGCCGCGGCTGTTGTCGGTACAGGTCTGGGACCGTTCAAACGTGACCCCGGTTGAAAAGGCTATTCGTTCGGCGGGCCTTGGCCTGAATCCGATTACGGATGGCCAGACATTGCGTTTGCCTATTCCCGATTTGACCGAAGAGCGCCGCAAAGAGCTGGCTAAGCTTGCAGGTCAATATGCGGAGAAGGCGAAAATTGCGATCCGCAACGTGCGCCGCGATGCCAATGACGGGCTGAAGACCGACGAGAATAAGAAGGAAATCAGCGAAGACGATCGCAAACGGCTAGAGACGGAAGTTCAAAAGATGACCGACGAGATGATCAAGGCCGTTGATGATGCCGCTGCGCACAAGGAAAAGGAAATCCTTAGCCAGTGATATTGGCGCAAGTCCCTCTAAAGACATTGTGCCATTCCCGCGAAAGCGGGAATTCATGGCCAAAGTTGTCAGTGAACGCTGATGACTTAGACCATGGCCCCGTGATCAAGTCGGGGATGACAATGTTTTGCGGGGCGGCAGGTCAATCATAATGCTGACCAACGGTTCCCAAACTGAGCGCATTGAGGCAGGCACCGGAAAAATGCCGCGGCATGTTGCTATCATTATGGATGGCAACGGGCGCTGGGCGAAAAAGCGCATGTTGCCGCGGGCGATGGGGCACAAAAGGGGTGTTGAGACCGTTCGCAAAATCGTGCGGGCAGCGGGCGAGTTGGGTTTGGAAACACTTACCCTCTATGCGTTTTCGAGCGAGAACTGGAAACGTCCGGAAGATGAAATCAACGACCTGATGGGGTTGATGCGCGAATTCATCAAATCGGATCTCGATGAATTTGCTGCCAATGATGTTCGTTTAAAGATAATAGGAAATTACAAAGCATTAGCGCCCGATATTGTGGAAATGCTTGAAGAATCGATTGCGAGAACGTCACAGAACACGCGCACGACGCTGGCCGTTGCGTTGAATTATGGTGCGCAGGATGAGCTTGTGCGCGCGGCCCGTTCCGCTGCTGCGCAGGGTGAGATTACCGTAGAATCTATCGAAGCCAATTTGGACACCGCAGGTCTGCCGCCGTTAGACCTTTTGATCCGGACGTCGGGCGAACAGCGGTTGTCTAATTTCATGCTGTGGCAAGCAGCCTATGCGGAGTTCTGGTTTACAGACACGCTGTGGCCCGATTTCAGCAAGGATGAACTCGCACAAGCTTTGACCGAGTTTTCGACGCGAGAGCGACGTTATGGTGGCCGATGACCGATAAGATCGTTCCGTTGCTGAAGCCGCGTTCCGACTTAGGCGTGCGGACATTGTCAAGCGTTGCCATGATGTCAGTGGCCATCGGCGCGATCTGGCTGGGTGGCTATGCGTTTATGGCGCTGATCCTTTTGGTCGGGTTGGGCGTGTACTGGGAATTTGCAAAGCTCGCGCTTGCGTTTGCCCGCAATATGTCCGCGCGTATCATCTGGCTTGTTGGCGGGCTTTTGTACGTTGGGCTCGCTTGCTTCACGTTGCTGCTGTTTAGCGCGCCGTTTTTTGGAATGACGCCCACAATCATGCTCATCGCCGGTGTCATCGGAACTGATGTCGGCGCATATTTCGCGGGGCGGACATTCGGCGGGCCAAGAATTGCGCCGCGCATTAGCCCGTCGAAAACATGGTCTGGTTTGCTGGGTGGAATGGTTGGCGCTGGCTTGATGATGATCGCTATTCAGGCCGCGATTTACGCATTCAGGGGCGGCAACGCGGGCGATGGCGATGTTTATCTGACTTATGGTTGGCAGCGCCTTGCATTGACCGGCGCTGCACTTGCCATTGTTGCCCAAATAGGTGATTTTTTCGAAAGCTGGATGAAACGACGGGCAGGGGTAAAGGACTCCGGAGGGCTTATCCCGGGTCATGGTGGCTTGTTTGATCGTACCGACGGTTTGATTGCCGTCGCATTTGTCGCTGGACTGATCACCATATCGCAAAGCGTAATGGGCAGTTAGCGATGACACGCAGCGTTTCGATATTCGGGGCCACTGGCTCTGTGGGGCTCTCCACCCTCGATCTCGTGCGTCAGCACCGTGATGCCTATCGCGTCGTCGCCCTGACCGCCAATAGCAATGCTTCTGCGCTTGCAAAGCTTGCCATTGAATTCGGCGCAGAGCTGGCGGTGGTTGCTGATGAGGCTTCGTATCCGGCGCTTAAAGATGCGCTGCAAGGCACGGGCATCGAAGCGGCTGCGGGCGCACAGGCGCTCATTGAGGCTGCGCAGCGTGATGTTGACTGGACCATGGCATCTATCGTGGGCTGCGCTGGACTGCCGCCCACCATGGCCGCGATACAGGCGGGCAAAACCGTTGCCCTTGCCAATAAAGAAGCGCTGGTTTCGGCGGGCGCGCTGATGATGGCTGCGGTGCGGCGGTCAGGCGCCGCGTTATTGCCCGTCGATAGCGAGCATAATGCCATTTTCCAGTGCCTTGCCGGTAGCAAGCTGGAGCATGTGCGCAAAATCACGCTGACGGCAAGCGGCGGGCCGTTTCGGTCGTTCTCGCTTGACCAGATGCGTGCCGTCACACCTGCGCAGGCCGTCGCGCATCCCAATTGGGACATGGGCGCAAAGATAAGCGTCGATTCCGCGACGATGATGAACAAGGGCCTTGAGCTGATTGAGGCATATCATCTGTTTCCCGTCGGGCTCGATAAGCTCGACATTTTGGTTCATCCGCAATCGGTCATTCATTCGATGGTGGAGTATGACGATTGTTCAACGCTGGCGCAGCTTGGTTCGCCGGACATGCGTATACCCATCGCCAGCGCGCTGGCATGGCCGGAACGTATGGCCACGAACTGCAAGCCGCTGGATCTCGCGACCATCGGACAACTGACGTTTGAGCAGCCCGACATTGTGCGCTTTCCTGCGCTGCGCTTGGCGCGTGCGGCCATTACCGAAGGCGGCGCAAAGCCGGCCATCCTGAACGCCGCTAATGAAGTGGCCGTCGAAGCGTTTTTGCATGGCCAGATTGGCTTTCTGGATATCGCAAATGTGGTGGAGGCAACATTGACGGCCTATGCACCGGCAGCGCCCACACATCTGGACGATCTGTTCAGCATAGATGCAGATGCCCGCATCTATGCGCGGCGTGAATTGGAGACATTGACGCGTGGCAACTGAATCACCCAATATCTTTTTGACCCTGATCGCGTTCATTGCGCTGATCGGGTCTTTGGTCGTTGTGCATGAACTTGGGCATTATTTCGTCGGCCGCTGGTTCGGCGTGAAGGCCGACAAATTCTCCATCGGCTTTGGTCCGCAAATTTGGGGCAGGGTAGACAAGCGCGGCACGCTGTGGCGCATTGGATTGTTGCCATTGGGCGGATTTGTTCAGTTTGCTGGGGACATGAACCCGTCCAGCCAAGCCGATGACAGCTGGCGGCAGCTGCCCGAGGCGGAACGCAACCAGACTTTTCAATCCAAGACGCTGTGGCAGCGCGCATTGATCGTGTTTGCTGGGCCGACGGTGAACTTCCTGCTCGCGATACTGATCTTCATGGGCTTTCTGTTGGCATTCGGGAAATCGGTTACACCGCCGGTATTGGACGTGGTTCAGCCCGGAAGCCCCGCCGCAGAAGCCGGTTTGATGCCAGGCGACCGAGTGCTAAAATTCAATGGACGCAGCATCGAAACTTTTAACCAGATGGCGAACGAGACCATCATGATCCCCGGTGAGCGCGTTACCATCGAAATCGAGCGCAATGGTGCGCGGCTGGCAAAAGAAACCGTCTTGGCCGAAGTCAAAGAAGTCGATCGCTTTGGTAACGAATACCGTATTGGCCGCATTGGCGTTGGCGCCAGTAAGGTTGAAACCCGGGAAGTCGGGATATTGGAGGCGCCCTGGGCCGCTGTCTTGCAAACAGGCAATGTTTTGCGTCAGCAGATGATGGGCCTTGGGCAGATTATTTCGGGCCGCCGTCCGCTTTCCGAACTTGGTGGGCCATTGAAAATCGCGAAAGTTTCCGGCGAAGCAATGAGCCTTGGCATTTTGACGTTCATAAGCCTTGCGGCGCTCATCTCGATTAACTTGGGGTTCATGAATTTGCTGCCAATTCCCATGCTCGATGGAGGACATCTTTTGCTTTACGGAATTGAGGCGATACGCAGACGTCCCGCAACGGCACAAGTGCAGGAGTGGGCTTTTCGTGCAGGTTTCGCAATGCTAGCTGCGTTCATGCTTATGGTGACATTTAATGACCTTGCGTCTTTCGGGCTTTTTGAAAGCGGCTGAAGGCATTGCATACTTGATTGCGGACGCTGCATGGGGCAGGGACGCAAAACTGTTTTAGCGGCAATAAGCCAACTCCCGGTGGGGGCCGGACATCAGATCGGATGACAATGAAAAGTAGACCTTTCGGCAACCTCAAAAGCGTTGGCATTTTTTTGATGGGTTCAACCGCCCTTGCGGCGCCTAGCATGATGGCGCCCGCATTTGCGCAAGCTACGCCACCTGCATCTGCCGCTGAGCCAGTCACGCCGGCTGCGGTGGATCAAATCAATTCCATTACCGTTGTTGGTACACAGCGACTCGAGGCCGATACGGTCCGGTCTTATATCCGCTTGCGGACAGGGCAGCCTTGGACTCAGGTTTCGGCCGACCAAGCGTTGAAGGACTTGTACGCGACTGAACTGTTCGCGGATGTCGCAGTGCGCAACAATTCGGGTGCGGTTGTCATTGAAGTACGCGAAAACCCCGTGGTTAACCGCATCATTCTTGAAGGCAACAAGCGCATCAAGAATGACAAGATCGAACCTGAGATTAAGTTGGCGCCACGCCAGATTTACTCGCGTTCGAAAGTACGCGCGGACGTTGCGCGCATCGTCGAACTCTACAAGCGTCAGGGACGCTTCGCTGCCGTGGTCGAGCCCAAGCTGGTCCAGCTGGATCAGAACCGCGTCGATATCGTCTTCGAAATCACTGAAGGCCCCAAGTCAAAAGTTCAGCAGATCAACATCATCGGCAACGAAAAGTTCTCCGATGGTGAACTGCGTGGCGAAATGGTTACGAAGCAATCACGTTTTTACCGCTTCTTCAGCTCAGGCACCAGCTACGACCCTGACCGTCTGGCATTTGACCAACAAAAGCTGCGCCAGTTCTATCTGACGCAAGGCTATGCTGATTTCCGCGTGGTATCTGCTATTGCGGAACTGACACCCGATAAGCAGGATTTCATTATCACTTATGTGGTGGAAGAAGGCGATCGCTACAAATTCGGCGATGTGAAGGTTGAAAGCCAAATCCGCGATTTCGATTCCGCTCGACTTACAGCGACGTTGCGCATGAAAAAGGGCAATTGGTACGACGCCAAGATGGTCGAAGATACGGTCGAAAGCCTATCGGAAACCGCGGGTCTATTTGGGTATGCTTTTGCCGACGTGAACCCTGATTTCCAGCGCGACAAAGAAACGCTGACGATGGGTATTACATTCAACGTGGCGGAATCGCCGCGGGTGTTTGTTGAGCGTATCGACATTAACGGCAACACAATGACGCAAGACAAGGTGGTGCGCCGTGAATTCCGTTTGAACGAAGGCGATGCGTTTAACAGTATTCAGGTGAAGCGCACCGCAGAACGCATCAAGTCACTTGGCTATTTTCAGGAAGATCTTGAGGTCGAGCAAGAGCAGGGCAGCGCGCCCGACCGCATCGTGCTGACGACCAATGTCGAGGAAAAGGCAACGGGCGAATTGTCGCTTTCGGCCGGTTTTTCGTCGATTGAAAACTTCATTTTCCAAGGATCGATCAGGCAGCGGAACTTCCGCGGTCTTGGTCAGGAATTGCGCACGAATATCTCGTATTCATCCTATTCGAAATCCGCTGAAATCGGTTTTACTGAACCTTATCTGTTCGACCGTTCGATTGCGGTGTCCGGCGATATCTTTCGCCGCGATTTGAACAGCTTCAACTTCTTCAACAATCAACGCAACACAACTTATCAGCAGGCAACCACCGGGTTTCAGCTGCGCGTTGGTGTGCCAGTGAACGAATATATCTATTTCCAGGCACGCTATGGCCTCAGCCAAGATGACATCTCGCTTGATGAAAACACGTTTTTCACTGACCCAGATGGCACAGGTCCGTTACCTGCATCTTGCGACCCAATCGTTGCGGGCCGCTTCCTTTGTGATGCCACGGGCAAACGCCTGACTTCATCGCTGGGTTACACCTTGTTATATGATGATCGCGATAACCGCATCCGTCCAACGCGTGGCCAGAGCGTTGGTATCAGTCAGGATTTCGCAGGGCTTGGCGGCAGCGTTAAATATGTCAAGACGCGCATTAACGCGGACAAATTTTGGAAGCCATTTGGGAACTTTGTGTTTGGCCTGTCGATTGAGAGCGGGTATATCCATCCACTAGAAAATCGCGGTCTTTCGTCATTGGGCATTGATGACGTCCGTTTGACCGACCGTTTCTATCTCGGTGAACCACAGATGCGCGGCTTTGATATTCGTGGCGTTGGTCCACGGGTACAGCGCGTGTTCTTTCAAGGCGATGTCGTCAACGGCGTAGCGGTGAATACGGCATTGACGGATCGGAACCAGATTCAGGACGACGCAATCGGCGGTCGGGCTTATTATATGGGCCGTGCGGAGCTTCAGATTCCGCTGGGCAGTGGTGCCAAGGAATTGGGTCTGCGCCCGTCATTGTTCCTCGATGTTGGTTCGGTTTTTGACGTTACCCGGCCGATATTGCAGACGGTTCAGCAACGCGAAATATTGTCTGATGGTACGCAAGGTGCGCCGCTGTATTACTTTGTGGACTTCATGGGGACATTGCAGACGTCAACCACCGCGACCAATGCGGACGGATCGGCACGCATATCTGCGCTGCGTTTCGAAGAGCGGTTCTTTGGCGATACATGGAAGCCACGTGTGTCGGTTGGTTTTGGCGTAAACTGGAACTCACCTTTTGGTCCGTTCCGCCTTGATATTGCCCGTGCGCTGCTAAAACAGCCCGGCGACGACACCAAATTGTTCACATTTAACGTAGGGACTCAATTCTAATGAAAATTCGCAACACCGCCATCGTGGCAGCTCTTTTGTCCGCAACAGCCATTGCCGCTCCTGCAACGGCTCAGGTAGCCGGTATTGCAACTGCCGAAACATCGGTTGCAATTGCCCGTTCAAAGGCACTCGGCACTGCGTATCAGCAGATCGGTGCGCAATACGCAGCCGTCGTTCAACAAATGCAGACCAAGCGTCAGGAAATCAATAACATCAATGTGCAGCTTGATATCAATAAGGATAAAGAACTGACGCAGGCTGAACTGGACGTTGCAATTAAAGCGAAAAACCCTTTGTTGGCGCAGCTGGATGCGAAGCAAAAGGAAATCAATACGCTTCAAGAGCCAATTATCTTGGCGCAATTATATGCAGTCGAGCAGGTTGCATTGAAGTATGAAGCGGCCCAGCAGGCGGTTATTGCTGCAAAGAAAATCAACGTTATCTTGGCACCAGATGCATTTGTTTGGGCACCTGAAGCCGTTGACGTAACGCCTGCGATTACCGCTGAACTGGACAAAGCTATTCCAGCAGCCGTAATCACACCACCTGCCGGCTATCGTCCGTCGCGTCAGATTGGCGCTTTGTATCAGCAAATTCAGCAGTTGTTTAACAACGCAGCGCAGATGCAAGCGGCTCAGGCCGCGTCGGCTCAGCCTCGTGCCGCTGCACCAGCAAACCCTGCAGCACAGCCCGAAAGCCGCTAAGCGGAATGAGCGAAGCTGATTTTAGCAATTATGACGTCCGCCGGGTTATGTCGGTGCTTCCGCACCGCTACCCGATGTTGCTGGTTGACCGCGTTGAACAGCTTGTCCCTGATGAGCGCATCAGCGCGATTAAAGCCGTAACTATCAATGAAGGGTTCTTTCAGGGACATTTCCCTGGAAGGCCCATCATGCCCGGCGTGCTGATTGTCGAAGCGTTGGCCCAAGCGGCTGGCGTTTTGGCGATGGAGAGCCTTGGGTTGATTGGTTCGGGTAAGCTCGTATATTTCATGTCCATCGACAATGCGAAGTTCCGTGCGCCAGTTGAGCCCGGTTGTTTGCTGCATCTGAATGTCGAATTTGTGCAAAAACGTCCGCGGGTTTGCAAATTCGCCGGTCGTGCGATGATGGGGGATCAGGTCGCGGCGGAAGCTGAATTTATGGCCATGATCGCCGATCCGCCGGCTTGATAATATTCGCGGATAATTGAATCTTGCTATAACTGGCGTCCACCGCTATGCGCGGCGCTTCCGAATTTAGGGCTTCCGGTCGGAAACCGGTTGCTGAACAAAGGAATTATATATGAAAGCCGACATTCACCCCGATTATCACATGATCAAGGTGCAGATGACCGATGGCACCGTCTTCGAAACACGCTCCACCTGGGGCAAGGAAGGCGATACGTTGGCTCTGGATATTGACCCGACTTCGCACCCAGCATGGACCGGTGGTTCGGGCCGTATGCTCGACACAGGCGGCCGCGTTGCGCAGTTCAACAAGCGCTTTGGTGGCCTTAGCCTCAAGAAGTAAGATAATCAGCGTGCCGGGTTGACGCCCGGCATGTGATAATCTTAAGGCCAAAGTATAGGAATGCGCCTGCCTTAGTGGCGCTATGGCGACCGTAGCTCAGTTGGTTAGAGCGCTGGTTTGTGGTACCAGAGGTCGGGGGTTCAAGACCCCTCGGTCGCCCCATTTATTCCCCCCGCATAATCCGAGTGACATTCGCATTGCGTAATATTATTACGCCGATGTGTAATTTGATTCCGACTGTCGTTGGAATGAATTCGTCCGTATTTGGGAGTGACGAGATGCCCGCTATTTGGGATTTGCCAGACTTTGACTCGCATGAAGCGGTCCATGTGTTTGATGACCGCGCGACAGGGCTCAAGGCCGTCATTGCGGTGCACTCGACCCATTTGGGGCCAGCAGCGGGCGGAACGCGTTTCTGGCATTATGCCGACTCACAGGCGGCAATTACCGACGCACTCCGTTTATCGCGCGGCATGAGCTACAAAAACGCAATGGCGGGGCTTTCTGCCGGTGGCGGAAAGGCCGTCATTCTGGCGAATCCGCAGCGGGCAAAGCCGCAACAATTGCTTGAAGCGTTTGGACGTGCGGTCGACTCGCTCGGCGGCAAATATATCACGGCGCAGGATGTGGGCATTTCCGAAGCGGACATGGTCGCCGTTTCCAAGGTTACCCCGCATGTTGCGGGACTTCCGGACCAAGGTGGCGATCCCGGTCCATATACGGCGCGTGGCGTGTTTCTCGGCGTCAAGGCAGCGGTCAAGCATGCGCTTGGCACCGACGACCTCCACGGCGTCCATGTGGCCATTCAGGGCGTCGGCAGCGTCGGTGGCGGGCTCGCGCGTTATCTGGCGGCAGAGGGCGCCAAGCTGACGCTTGCAGATGTTGACGCGCAGCGCGCTGCCGATCTTGCGCGTGAACTGGGTGGGCAAAGTGTTGCGGCCGATGCCATTATGGCGGTGGAAGCCGATGTGTTCAGCCCCTGCGCGCTTGGTGCCGTGCTGACCGAAGCAAGCGTAGCAGCGCTAAAAGTGCGCGCTGTGGCCGGTGGTGCAAACAACCAGCTGGCAACCGGCCCTGAAGGTCGGATGCTCGCCGACCGCGGCATCTTATATGCGCCGGATTATGTCATTAACGCAGGCGGTATTATCAACGTGCTGCGCCATATCGAAAATGCTGACGATGCCGAGATTAACTGGCGCATTGATGCCATTGCTGGCCGATTGGCGGCAATCTGGAATGAAAGTGATTCGACCGGCAAGACACCGGCGGAAGTCGCCGACAATATGGCACAAAAGCTTATTGGCCGCTGATGCCGAATCCATTGGCGTAACGCTTTGGCGGTGCTAGATGCGTCGCCGAGTTATGCATCGTTTCGCCAATCCTGCCCGCTTTTTGCGTATTGCAAAGCCACTCACGCCTTGGCTGTTGTGGCTGGGCATCGCTTTGACGCTCGGGGCTTGCCTGTGGGGTGTGTTCTTCACGCCGACTGAGCGCCTCATGGGCGACACCGTAAAGATTATATTCGTGCATGTGCCCGCCGCTTGGCTGGGTATGGGCGGATGGACCGGCATTGCCATTGCCAGCATCGTTCAGTTGGTCTGGCGCCATCCGCTTGCTGGCGTGTCCGCGCGCGCGATTGCGGTCCCCGGCGCGACCTTTGCGGCGATTTGCCTGATCACTGGGTCGATCTGGGGCAGGCCAACATGGGGCACATGGTGGGTGTGGGATGGCCGGCTGACATCCATGCTGGTGCTGTTTTTCCTCTATCTTGGATATATCGCGCTTTCGAACGCATCGAGCGAGAAGGGCGATACAAGCCGCGTTGCCGCCGTTTTCGGCATCATCGGTGCCGTCAACATTCCGATCATCAACCGATCCGTCATCTGGTGGGAAAGCCAGCACCAAAAGGCGAGCATCACCTTGGGCGGCTCTTCCATCGATCAAGCCTATCTGGTGCCGCTTTTTGTTTCCGTTGCGGGCTTCAGCCTGTTGTTCGGCGCGTTGGTATTGATGCGGATGCGCACGGCGTTGGCTGAAATGCGGATTGAGGCGCGTATGCGCCGGATGGCGGACTATTGATGCCGCACGCACCGTTCATCATTGCATCTTTTGTTGTCACGGGCGTTGGCATCAGCTGGCTTGTGATCTCCAGCTATCTTGCCATGCGTCGTGCAGAGGCGTCGGCAGATGAATTGAGGCAACAGCCATGAAACCCAAGCATCAACGCCTGCTGCTCGCCGTGATTGCGGTTTTCGCCTTGCTAGGGGCTGGCCTTATCGCCGCCGCGGCATTGCGCGAAGAAGCGTCGTATTTTTACACGCCCACCACCTTGGCCAGCGCCAATGTTGCACCGGGCAAGGCCATCCGGCTTGGCGGGATGGTGCAAAAGGGCTCAATCGTCCGCGCCGCCGATGGCGTTTCCATCACCTTTACCGTGCAGGACAAGGATAAAACGCAAAAAGTCGCCTATCGCGGTATTACGCCCGATCTGTTCGTTGAAGGGTCTGGCGTGGTTGCAGACGGCCGGCTTGGCCCCGACGGCATCTTTGTCGCGGACAGCTTGTTGGCCAAGCATGACGAAAATTATGTGCCCAAGGAACTGGCGGATATCGACATGAATTCCGCAGAACACACAAAGGACACGCTTTCAAAATGAAGGCTTTGACATAATGGCAGAGGCAGGACTTGCCGCATTGTGGCTGGCCGCCGCAATGGCGCTGCTCCAACTTGTAGGCGGCATGACATTGTTGCGCGGCGGCGCAGGGCAGCTTGTGCCGCTCATCAAGCCTGCGGCCTATGTCCAAGGTGCCTTATGCGCCTTTGCATTTCTTGCGCTGATGTGGCTGTTTTACGTAACCGACCTGTCGGTGTTGCTGGTCGCCAGCAATAGCCACATTGATAAACCCCTGATTTTTAAGCTTGCGGGCACATGGGGCAACCATGAAGGCTCCATGCTGCTGTGGGTATCGGTTCTGTCGGTGTCCGGCGCTGCGATTGCGCTGCTGGAAAAGCGGATTGAATCCAAAACGCTCAATGCGACGCTGGCGGTGCAGGCATTCATTGCCCTTGGTTTTTTTGCGTTCCTTTTGTTCGCATCCAACCCGTTTGAGCGCCTCGTCCCTGCGCCTGTTGAAGGGAATGGACTGAATCCATTGCTTCAGGATGTCGGCCTCGCGTTTCATCCGCCAACTTTATATTTCGGTTATGTCGGGCTTTCCATCGCCTTTTCCTTTGCCGTGGGCGCACTGCTGACCAATCAGGTCGGACCCGCCTTTGCGCGTGCGATGCGACCTTGGGTGTTGGCGGCTTGGATATTCCTGACCATCGGCATCACCGCCGGCAGCTATTGGGCCTATTATGAGCTTGGCTGGGGTGGCTGGTGGTTCTGGGACCCCGTTGAAAACGCATCGCTGCTGCCATGGCTTGCGGCGACTGCGCTTCTGCATTCGGTCAGCGTACTTGCCACGCGTAACGCTTTGCGCGCATGGACGATCATGCTGGCGCTCGTCGCATTTGCGATGTCGATGGCTGGCACCTTTTTGGTGCGGTCTGGCATTTTGACGAGCGTCCACGCATTTGCTGTCGATCCAGAGCGTGGATCGTTCATTCTTGCCTTGATGTTGCTTTACACGAGCCTTGCATTTGTAATCTTTGCATTACGCATTGGTTCGGTCAAACAAGGTGAGCCATTTCAGCTCATCAGCCGCGAAGGCGGCATTGTTGCGAACAATATTTTCCTCAGCGTTATCCTTGCCGTGGTGCTCATCGGCACGCTGTACCCGTTGGCCGCCGAAGCGATGGGCGACAAGATTTCGGTTGGCCCACCCTATTTCAACAAGGCAACGGTGCCTATCGCTGTTCTGTTGATGCTTGCCCTTTTGATTGGCCCGATGCTGCGCTGGCGTCGTGATGATCTCAAGCGGTTGAAATATTGGCTTATCGGGGCGGCTGCAATTTTGTTGTGGAGCGGCATCGCTGTGTGGAAATTCGCGCCGGACATTGGGCTTTTCCCATTGCTTGGGATCGCCTTGTCATTGGCACTGGCTGTCGCCGCTTGGCTGCCCTTACGCGGCCGCAAATTGCTGCGCACGCCATTGCCTATATTCGGTATGGTCATCGCGCATTTCGGCATTGCCATCAGCGTTTTCGGCATGGCGGCAGAGTCCGGATTTTCATCAGAAACATTGACCGCGCTTGCCCCGGGTGAAAGCGCGCAAGTCGCGGGCTGGCACGTGAAGCTCGACGACGTCAATCCTGTTGTCGGGGACAATTGGGTCGCAGTTGAAGGCCAGATGCATGCCGTAAAAAATGGCAATGCGTTCGTGCTTCGTCCGCAATCACGTCAGTTTTTCAAACCCGAAATGCAAACGAGTGAGGCGGCATTGCTGACGCGCTGGAATGGCCAACTTTATGCCGTCATTGCGCAGCCGGACCAAGAGGGCGATGGCCGCTGGCAAGTGCGCTTGTGGTGGAAACCCTTTGTGTCGTTCATCTGGTATGGCGGACTGCTGATCGCGGTCGGTGGCATCATTGCGCTGCTTGGCCGCATGTTCCGGCGCACGAAAAAGCCTGCTAAAAACAAGTGGCAGACGGCATGAACCGGCCCTGGCTTCTGTGGATCCCGCTTGCGGTGGTCGCTTTTATAGGTGGTCTGGCGATTTACGGCCTTGCTGTGCCGAAAGACGAACAGGTGCATTCGGCGATGATTGGCCAAAAGCTGCCAGCATTTTCATTACCTGCCGCAGCGGCCGGAGTCGAAGGCTTGGCCAGCGGCGATATGGTTGATGGGAAGCCTCGTTTGCTCAACATTTTTGCCAGTTGGTGCCTGCCGTGCAAGGCGGAAGCGCCGTATCTTGACGCGTTGAAAAAGGCAGGTGTCGAAATTGACGCCATCGCCATTCGCGACAGGCCCGAGGACGTCGCAGCGTTCTTGAGCGAATTTGGCAACCCGTTTCGGCGGATTGGATCGGACAGCGAAATGGCTGTGCAGCTTAAGCTTGGATCGTCAGGGGTTCCGGAAACTTATGTCATCGGCGGTGATGGCACGATATTATATCAGCATATCGGTGATATCCGGGCTGAACATGTCCCGATGCTGATTGAAAAAGTGAACGCCGCGAAATGAGAATGCTCGCACTCATATGCCTGATGCTTGCAACACCCGTGTTCGCGCAAGGCAGCGGCCCCACGCCCGCATTGGCGAACCGTCAGCTGCCTGATCCCGCACAGGAAGCGGAGGCCACCAAGTTGATGCACAGCTTGCGCTGCATTCAATGTCAGGGCCAATCGATCGCCGATAGTGACGCGCACATGGCGGGTACGATGCGCGCGGAGGTGCGACAACAAATTGCAGCGGGGCAAAAGCCCGAGGCCATTCGTGGCTGGATGATCGCGCGCTACGGTGAATGGGTCAGCTTCGAACCTGATATGAAGGGGGCAGGGCTGCTGCTTTGGCTAACGCCCTTATTGGTCCTGATCGCTGGCATATGGCTGGCGCGCGGACTATTCCGGAGGGGCGCATGAACGGTTGGTTCGCACTTGGTATTTTGGCCATCATTAGCTTGGCCGTGCTCGTCTGGAATGTCCGATCATCGAAAGGTTTGTGGCAGATTGCCGCAGCTGTCATTCTATTGGGCATGACCGGATACGCGCTTCAGGGACGGCCCACGACACCATCGTCACCTGCTAAGCCACTGGCGGCAAGCGAAGCCGCCGCGATCGAGCTTGTCGACATACGGGCTGATATGGACCAAAGCTTTGGCAGCGCAAAACGCTGGCTTGTTACTGCGGACTCATTTGCCAAGCAGGGCGATTACACGCTTTCGGCATCCTATATTCAAGCTGGTTTGCGCAAAGACCCCAACAACCCGGATTTGTGGTCCGCATTGGGGTTGCAACTGATGCTCGCAAGCGAAGGCCAAATGTCGCCACCGGCGCAATTGGCATTTGATAAGGCGCGGGCAATCCGGCCCAATTATCCTGCGCCATATTATTTTGCGGGGCTAGCGCGGCTCTTTGCCGGTGACCTCGACGGGGCCATTTTGCTTTGGGAAAAGACCGTGTCACTGGCGACGCCGCAAGCCAAGTGGAAGGCACGGATTGAGTCGCAACTGCAAGCGGCGAAGGCATTGCAGGCGCAGGCCGCTAATGCCCAAGCAGCTAATCCATCTAAGTAACTGATATAAATTGTTTTTGCTGCCAATGACGGGCTTTATTGCTTTGTTGTGATGGGTTGGTGGCCATGCTAATGCGCGCGTCCTGACTGCTTCTAGGGGCAAATTGGGGCAAACGCCGGGGAAACGAAATGGTTGGACCGCAAGCCGCAGACGATTTTGGTCATAGCGAGCAAGATCAACATGAAAGTCATGCCCCGAAGGGGTCGCTGCTCGCGCTGTGCGTTGGCACAGTTGGCGTTGTGTTTGGCGACATCGGGACCAGCCCGATTTATGCTTTCCGCGAAACATTCGCCGGACATCATCCTATCACGCCCGATCCGACGCATATTAATGGCGTTCTGAGCCTCGTATTCTGGTCGATGATGATCGTTGTGACATTCAAATATGTCTTCACGATCATGAAGGCCGACAACAAGGGTGAAGGCGGAAGCCTTGCCCTTCTCGCGCTGATTAACCGGCAGACTGCGGGCGCGAAATGGACCGCGCCCTTCGTGATGCTGGGTGTTTTCGCGACCGCATTATTCTACGGCGATTCCATGATTACGCCGGCGATGTCGATCCTGTCGGCGGCGGAAGGTCTGAAATATGTCAGCCAAGGCTTTAGCGCTTGGATCCTGCCCATATCGATCGTGATTATCGGTGGACTTTTTGCGTTCCAATCGCGCGGTACGGCAAAGGTTGGCGCATGGTTTGGACCGATCATGCTGGTCTATTTCGCAACGCTTGCCGGCCTTGGCATTATGCATCTTACAAAGATGCCGCTGATCATTCTCGATGTTCTGAACCCGCTAAATGCGCTTTATTTTTTCTACGCCGATGGGTTCCGAGCATTTGTGGCGATGGGCACTGTGGTGCTCGCCGTTACCGGCGCCGAGGCGCTCTATGCCGATATGGGGCATTTTGGACGGCGCCCAATCAAGTTCAGCTGGCTGTTCTTCGTTCTGCCAGCCTTGATGCTGAACTATATGGGGCAGGGGGCAATGATCCTGTCTATGACGCCTGAGGAAGCCCAGCTGGCCATTCGGGACCCGTTCTTCCTGATGGTGCCGGACATCATTAGCACGCCTGTCATCATATTGACGATCTTGGCCGCGATTATCGCCAGCCAAGCCGTGATTTCGGGTGCTTTCTCGCTGACCCAGCAAGCCATTCAATTGGGCTTCATGCCGCGCTTGAGTATCTTGCATACCAGCGAAAAAGCCGCGGGCCAGATTTACATTCCGGCAATCAACTGGGGGCTGGCGGTGATGGTCCTCTTGCTGGTGCTGTTCTTCCAGTCTTCGTCCAACCTTGCCGCTGCTTATGGTATCGCGGTTACGGGTGCGATGTTTATTGATACCTGCCTGATAGCGGTCGTTCTCTTGTCGCTGTGGAAATGGCCAAAGTGGAAAGCCATTCCGATCTTGGCGTTGTTCTTCATCGTCGACTTTGCCTATTTCGGCGCAAATCTGCTTAAGGTTCCTTCGGGTGGCTGGGTGCCGCTGCTGATTGGTTTGGTGATCTTCACCTTGCTGACGACCTGGTCACGTGGCCGCGCGCTGATGCGCGAGCGTATGGCCGAAAGCACTATGCCGATGGAAATCTTCATCAAATCCGCCGCAAACAGCGCGACGCGGGTTCCGGGCACGGCGATTTTTATGGCGTCGGCCGCGAGCGGGGTTCCTTCGGCTTTGCTGCATAATATCAAGCACAACCGCATTTTGCATGAACGCGTCATCATTCTCACGGTGCAAATTGAGGATGTCCCCTTTGTCGAAACCGGTGAACGGATTATCTGCAAAGACCTGGGTGAAGGTTTCTATCGCGTCAAAATGCGCTTTGGCTTTTTGGAAGAGACCAATGTCCCTGCGACCCTCGATATGGTCGATCTGTGCGGTCCAAAGTTCGACATGATGCACACCAGCTTCTTCCTGTCGCGGCAGACGCTGATTGCTTCGAAGATTCCCGGCATGGCGATCTGGCGCGAAAAGGTTTTCGCATGGATGTTGCGCAATGCGGCAAACGCCATGGAGTTCTTTAAGCTGCCCAGCAATCGGGTGGTCGAACTGGGAAGCCAAGTCGAAATTTAATACGCTACGCCGCGTTGACCGTGTGTTGTCGCAAAATCGCTTGAACCTTTTTGTTTCGACCAATACGAACAAAAAAGGAACTTCGATTGGAAGATCGTATGTCGGTTATTTCATTACTTTCGGCAGCTAGCTTCGCCGATTTGAGAGAAATGTGGCGATCAGTCGATTTCGACCGGCTTGGCATCACCTTTGATGACGGCAGTAACCCGGCGAGCGTGTCGGGCAGTCTGCTGTTTAGCGGTGTTGCATTTAGCTATGCGTTACAGTCGTGCCCTCCGCCAGCGGCAACGCACCACATTTTTTGCAACGCTGATCTTTCGGATATTCAGTCCGCCGTCCATATCGATTTGGGCCCAGCAGTCGCATCTGGCCGCATTGTTCCGGCAATAGTGAAGGCTCTACTGGAGCTTGGCGACGTTCTCGGCCGCAACTTGGGTATCAAGGCCGTGTTCTGGTCTCCGGCGGCTGTTGTTTCCGGATATGATTATTACGCGGAGGCTGTGGCGCAATATGCCCAAGGTGCTGCCTTTCCGGCATTGCTGTGTGTTGGCTTTGACATGTCGACTATCGGTACTGTGCAAACCACAGGGTTGGCGTGGCTATGCGATCAGGAACTTACCTTCACGCATCCGCCGCTGCCGATGCATGAAGCTATGCGTTATGTGGTGCGCCTTGTGCACGACCTTGCCACGCAAGGGGCATATGATCGCGCACTGGAGCTGCCCGGCTTGCACGCAGATGAGGTTGTTGTCGTGACGCCCAGCCCCGATCAGGGCAAAGTAAATGCATGCTTGGTTAACGGTATTGAGGCCATAAAATCCGTCCAATAATATATGAGTCGCGCCATTAGGCCCGCGACTATGGTCGGCGGAGGCAAGATGCGCACTTTTCCCAGAATCGCACGCGCGGCGGCTCCGTTGCATCACCAATCGCATCATATCATTCCTGTCGGCGTCTTTGCCGGTCGGGCATTTGCCGCGCACTTTGATGCTCTGTCGTTCCACGGATTTGACGCCCGTCAGTTTGATCGCAATGGCGTGTTTTTGCCAGCGACGGAAGGGGCGGCCATACGCTCGGGCTTGCCACTGCATCGGGGGCCGCACCGCCGGTATAATGAACTTGTGGCCTACCGCGTCGATGCCATTTTTCGAGACTTCGACCGCGCCCGTTGCCAATCGCGCGCACGACTTGAGGCCGTTCAGCGTATCGACTTGCTGACGTTGGCATTACGGGCCGTGTTGCGCCGAACGTCACCACGCATGTCACTAAACCAGCGTGACCCGTTCCACAGCAGCGCATGCTTCCACGATCTCGATAGCGCGTGCGATGCAATTTGGTTGGCAACTAAATGAATGCGCATAAATTTTATACTGGACGAATGTTGCTTTGAATGGCTATCGCCGCAACATAATGTCTTTGCATAACGCGACCTTGCTTCTTCTACGACTTACACGCCCTTAGGCGTGCGCTTGATGTCGGCATCGTTCGGCAGGCCGCCTAAGGGCTTCATGAAACCCCGCCAAGTCTTACAGCCCATATAATGGGCGCAATAGCGAAGTTGCACAGAACATGATGTTATCCGATCCATCCCGTAAATACCGCGCATTCCCGCAAGTTGACCTGCCTGACCGTCAGTGGCCAAGCCGTACAATTGATTATGCCCCACGCTGGCTTTCAACCGACTTGCGCGATGGCAATCAGGCGCTGATCGACCCGATGGGCGCCGAGAAAAAGCGCCGCTTTTTTGATCTTCTCCTGAAAGTCGGCGTGAAGGAAATCGAAGTTGGTTTTCCAAGCTCCGGTGCGACGGATTTCGATTTTATCCGTGGTTTGGTCGATAGCGGAAGCATCCCCGATGATGTGACGATCCAGAGCCTGACGCAGTCGCGGCGTGACCTTATTGAGAAAACGTTTGAAAGCATGGCGGGCGCACCGCGTGCGATCGTGCATCTGTATAATGCCGTTAGCCCCGCGTGGCGGGACATTGTCTTCAACCTCGACAAAGCGGGCGTGAAGGCCATCGCGGTTGAGGGCGCCAATATTTTGATGGAGCAAGCAGCACGCTTCCCCGAAACCGACTGGCATTTTGAATATAGCCCCGAAACCTTTTCGACCGCAGAGCTCGAATTCAGCCTTGAGGTGAGCGAGGCGGTGATGGAGGTTCTGAAACCGACCGCTGCCAAGCCACTGATCCTGAATTTGCCCGCCACCATCGAAGCCGCGATGCCCAATGTATATGCGGACCAGATCGAATGGATGTGCAAACATATCAGCGCGCGTGATGCCGTCGTCATCAGCCTGCATCCCCATAATGACAGGGGCAGCGGCATCGCCGCGGCGGAGCTTGGCTTGTTGGCGGGCGGCGACCGGATCGAAGGTTGCCTGTTCGGCAATGGGGAACGCACGGGCAATGTTGACCTCGTTACGCTGGCGCTGAACATGTATACGCAAGGGCTGAACCCAGGCCTTGATTTTAGCAATATCGATGAAGTCATTCAGACCGTGGAATATTGCAATCAACTGCCGGTCCATCCGCGTCACCCATATGCCGGTGAATTGGTGTTCACGGCCTTTTCCGGATCGCATCAAGACGCCATTAAAAAGGGTTTTGCCGCGCATGAACGGCAAAATGACGAAATCTGGCGGGTTCCGTATCTGCCGATTGATCCAGCTGATCTGGGTCGCTCATACGAAGCCGTCATCCGCGTGAATTCGCAGAGCGGCAAGGGCGGTGTCGCCTGGGTTATCGAGCAGGACCACGGCCTCAAACTGCCGAAGCGTATGCAAGCCAATTTTTCCACGACGGTGCAGGAATTGTCTGACACGACTGGCCGGGAGTTGACCGGTGCCGATATCTGGGAGGCGTTTGAAAAACGCTATCATCTGAAAGGTGAAGGGCGCTTCCGCCTAATCGACTTCCGCGAAAGCCAAAGCCAGCGTCAACTGGATGAGCGGATCTTCGCAGGCAACATCCGCATCGATGGCGTCGAACAAAGCGTGAGCGGTCGGGGCAATGGACTTATCTCAAGTCTGGCCAACGCGCTTGAGGAGGCTCTGGGAGGGCCACTGGACATCATTGACTATAGCGAGCACGCAATCGGCCATGGCACCGATGCACGCGCTGCTGCCTATGTTGAGTGCCGTGTTGGCGATGGGCCGATTTTGTTCGGTGTCGGGATCAGCAGGGATGTCGCGACGGCATCCGTCAGGGCGATTTTGAGCGCCGCTAACGGCGCGTAAGGCGATCTAAAGGCGGGCGTGCATGAAAAATCACGCCCACCTAACCTTACGTAATGGCTTGTTCCGTGCCACCCATTTGACAGCCGCAATGTGCAGGCGCTAACCCATCGTTAAATGCTCAATTAACAAGGGATTCGGCGCATGGCACTTCCGGCAATTTTCGACAATCTTCGTCTTCCGGTGATTGGATCGCCGCTTTTTATCGTTTCAGGCCCAGAGCTGGTGATTGCACAATGCAAGGCCGGTGTTGTCGGTTCATTCCCAGCGCTCAATGCGCGTCCGGCCAGCCAGCTGGACGAATGGTTGCACCAGATCACTGAGGAACTCGCCGCACATAACCGCGACAATCCCACGCGTCCTGCCGCGCCTTATGCGGTGAACCAGATCGTCCATAAATCAAACAACCGGTTGCAGGAAGATTTGGCGACCTGCGCGAAATGGCAGGTTCCGATCACGATCACGTCGCTAGGCGCGCAGGAAGAACTAAACCAGGCCGTGCACAGCTGGGGCGGCATTGCGTTTCATGACGTCATCAATGACCGTTTCGCGCATAAGGCAATTGAGAAGGGCGCTGATGGCCTTATTCCCGTCGCTGCAGGTGCTGGCGGACACGCTGGCGTAACCTCACCATTCGCATTGATGCGCGAAATTCGGGAATGGTTTGATGGACCGGTTGCGCTTTCGGGATCGATTGCGCACGGTGCGTCCGTGTTGGCCGCGCAAGCCATGGGTGCAGATTTTGGCTATATCGGCAGCGCGTTCATCGCGACGAAGGAAGCCAATGCTGTTGACGGCTACAAAGATAACATCGTTGAAGCAAAAGCAGCCGACATTGTTTACTCGGACCTGTTTACCGGCGTCAGCGGCAATTATCTGCGCCAGTCGATCGAGCGCGCAGGGATGGACCCCAACAATCTGCCAAAGGGCGATATTTCCACGATGAACTTTGGTTCGGGCGGCAATAGCGAAGCCAAGGCTTGGAAGGATATCTGGGGTTCAGGCCAGGGTATCGGCGCGATCAAGGAAGTGCAAACTGTGGCACAATTTATTGATCAGCTTGAGGCAGAGTATCGCGCAGCCAAGGTTGCTTTGGATGCGGCTTTCCGGGGGTAATTATATCCCAAGCTTGGCGTAGCCAGCAAGATATGCACATGACGCCGCAAAGGCACAAGGCGCGGAAAATCTCCCCTTTGTGCTTTTGCGGCGTTTTATTTTTGATCGTTAGCTGGCCTTTTCAAAGGCGACGCTAATGTCGAGCTTTACCTCGTCCGATACGACTGGAACGCCGTAACTTACGCCAAATTCGCTGCGCTTAATGGTGGTTGTGGCATGAAAGCCGACGGTTGGCTTCTTGTTGAACGGATTGTTGCCAGCGCCTGAAAAGGTCGTGTCGAGCACGACTGGCTTGGTAATGCCGTTCAGCGTTAGGTTACCGGTAATTTTGGCTGTCGTGCCCTTGGCCACCACGCTGGTGGACACAAATTTTGCGTCCGCTGGCGCAGGACCGAAAAAGTCCGCTTTGCCGCCTTCTTTGCCAGCACGGAGCAAATGGCCCGTGAGGCCAGCGCTCGCGGTTGTGACTTTGCCTATAGGAATAGTGATATCGACCGTCGATGTATTTGGCTTTGCAGGGTCCAGAACCAATGTCCCGGTCGCATCGCCGAAGATGCCAAAATAATCGTTGAATCCGAAATGGCTTACGCGCCAGCCGATCAGCGTGTGCCCGGGATCGGTGTTGTACGTTCCTGCGGTCACGCGCGTGACATCGACTGCGCCGGGGGTTTGTGGTGCGCTTTGGGCGATGAGGGGGACAGCCGCGAAGAGGGGAAGGGCACATAAAAGCTTGCGCATAAAATTGCTCCAGACATGAAAAAGGGGAGGCACCAGTGTCGATGCCTCCCCTTAAACTGTCAAGATGCCAAGAAGATTAGTTTTTCGCTTGATCAACCAGCTTATTCTTGGCGATCCAAGGCATCATGGCGCGCAGTTTTGCGCCAGTTGCTTCGATTGGATGCGCAGCAGCAGCCTTGCGTGCGGCCTTAAGTTCAGGTTGTCCCGCACGGTTGTCCAGAACGAAGTTCTTCACAAAACGGCCCGATTGAATGTCCGCAAGAACGCGCTTCATTTCTGCCTTGGTCTCATCGGTAATGATGCGCGGGCCGGTCGTGATGTCGCCATATTCTGCGGTGTTGGAGATGGAATAGCGCATGTTGGCGATGCCGCCTTCATATAGAAGGTCAACGATGAGCTTCGTTTCATGCAAGCATTCGAAATACGCCATTTCAGGGGCATAGCCCGCCTCAGTCAGCGTTTCGAAGCCGGCTTGGATAAGGTGCGTGATGCCACCGCAAAGGACGGCCTGTTCACCGAACAGATCGGTTTCGCACTCTTCGCGGAAATTGGTTTCGATGATGCCGCTGCGTCCGCCGCCAACGCCGCTTGCATAAGCAAGCGCGATGTCATGGGCATTGCCCGATGCATTTTGCGCGACCGCGATAAGGCAAGGCACACCGCCGCCTTTTTGATATTCGCTGCGCACGGTATGGCCGGGGCCCTTTGGCGCGATCATGATGACATCAATGTCTGCGCGTGGTTCGATAAGGCCAAAATGGACGTTCAGGCCATGGGCAAAGGCAAGCGCCGCGCCGGGCTTCATATTTGCATGCAAGTCATCCGCGTAAATGGCGGCCTGATGCTCGTCAGGTGCCAGCACCATCAAAATATCGGCCCATGCTGCTGCATCGGCATTTGCCAAGACCTTGAAGCCAGCTGCTTCGGCCTTTTTCGCGGTGGCCGATCCAGCACGCAACGCAATGGCTACGTCCGCAACGCCGCTGTCGCGCAGATTCTGTGCATGTGCATGACCTTGGCTACCATAACCAACAATCGCGACTTTCTTGTCCTTGATCAGGCCCAGATCGCAATCTGCGTCGTAAAATACTTTCATGTTTTAGTCCTTCTGCTTTGCCGTCACCCTGAATGTGTTTCAGGGTCTTACTTTCAACGGCGTAATATTTTGACGATGAAATTTAGCTGCCTTCGGCTCCACGCATCAGGCCGACAATTCCGGTTCTGCCGACTTCAACCAGGCCGACTTCGCGCATCAACGCGACGAACGTGTCGATCTTGTCCGGGCCGCCGGTTATCTCAAAAATGAAGCTGTTGACAGTCGCGTCGATCACGCGGGCGCGGTAGATATCGGCAAGGCGCATAGCCTCAACCCGCTGGTCGCCGGTACCGCGAACCTTAACCAACGCAAGCTCTCGCTCGACATGGGGGCCAGCTTCGGTCAGGTCCGTGACCTTGTGTACCGGGATCAGGCGCTCACATTGCGCAATGATCTGGTCGATGACCGGGGGTGGCCCGCGGGTTACAATGGTAATCCGGCTGGTGGTATGGTCTTCGCTGATATCGGCAACGGTCAAACTGTCGATGTTGTAACCGCGCGAGGTAAACATGCCCGCGATCCGCGCCAGCGTGCCAGCTTCGTTGTCGACGGTCAGCGTGAGCACATGCCGTTCGGTGAGTTCCTGTTTGATATGCATTATACGAGCGCCTTTGCTTCGTCGTCCATCGTCCCTGATACTTCATCGGAATGCAGGATCATGTCCGTATGGGCCGCGCCTGACGGTATCATCGGGAAGCAATTTGAGGTTTTGTGCACGCGGCAATCGAACATCACCGGCCCGTCATAGGCAAGCATTTCGGCTATGGCATCATCCAGCTTGGCCGGGTCACTGCAACGTATGCCTTTCCATCCATAAGCTTCGGCAAGCGCCACAAAATCGGGTAAGCTGTCTGAATAGCTTTCTGAGAACCGGCTTTCATAAGTCAGCTCCTGCCACTGGCGTACCATGCCCATCCATTCGTTGTTCAGGATGAAGACCTTGACCGGCAAACGATATTGGGTCGCGGTCGCCATTTCCTGAATATTCATCTGGATCGACGCTTCGCCAGCGATATCGATTACCAGCGCGTCCGGATTACCCATTTGTGCACCGACCGCTGCGGGCAGGCCATAGCCCATGGTTCCCAAGCCGCCGCTGGTGAGCCATTTGTTGGGGGCATCAAAATGGAAATGCTGTGCGGCCCACATTTGGTGCTGCCCAACTTCCGTCGTGATGATCGGGGCTTTGTCTTTTGTTGCCGCGAATAAACGTTCAATCGCATATTGCGGCATGATTTCCTGCGTGCTGCCGGGGTAGCTGAGGCAATCGACGGCGCGCCAGCCTTTGATACGTGCCCACCAGTCATTCAATGCCGCAGCCTTGTACTTACGGCCTTTCCACACTTCGACCATTTGCCGCATCGCCGCGCCAACATCAGCCACGATGGGCAGATCAACGCGTACCGTTTTGTTGATCGAACTGCGGTCGATATCGATATGGATTTTGATGCTGTCGGGTGAGAATGCATCCAAGCGACCAGTTACGCGGTCGTCGAAGCGCGCGCCTAGGCATAGCATCACGTCGCACTGGTTCATCGCCATATTGGCTTCATATGTGCCGTGCATGCCAAGCATACCCAGCCATGCGTCGCCGGAGGCAGGATATGCGCCAAGGCCCATGAGGGTTGATGTGACAGGCGCGCCGCACAGTTCGGCGAGCTCGCGCAGCGCTGCACTTGCCTCTGGGCCGGAATTGATGATGCCGCCGCCGGTATAGAGAATTGGCGCCTTCGCATTGGCCAACAGCTCAACCGCGCGATTGATTTCGGCGTAATCGGCTTCGCCCGCAGGGCTAAACCGCGACGACGTTGGGCGCTTTACGTCGGTGGCCGCTGTCGCAACCTGAACGTTTTTCGGAATGTCGATGACAACGGGGCCAGGGCGTCCTTTGGTCGCGATGGCAAAAGCCTCGCGCACGGTGGATGCGAGGTCCGCGGGATCTTTCACAAGATAATTGTGCTTTGAACAGTGGCGCGTGATGCCCACCGTGTCGGCTTCCTGAAACGCGTCTGTGCCGATCAAATTCGTGGCAACTTGGCCAGTCAAAACGATTAGCGGAATGGAGTCAAGAAATGCGTCGGCAATGCCCGTGACGGCATTGGTCGCGCCGGGGCCTGACGTAACCAGCACGACGCCCGGCTTGCCCGTCGAACGTGCGTAACCTTCTGCCGCATGCGCAGCGCCGGCTTCGTGACGGACGAGGACGTGACGGATTTTCTTATGCTGAAACAGTGCGTCATAAATGGGCAGAACTGCGCCGCCGGGATATCCGAATACGGTGTCCACACCCTGTTCGATCAAGGTATCGATCAAAATTTCTGCGCCGGATTTTTCGGGCACTGCAAAGTCCTCACTCATTATGAAACTGCCCTATGTTGCAGCGCAACACAGTAGGCAAGAGCGGGCTAGCTAGAGATTACAAAATGACATGTCAACGATAATCATTGAAATATTGTTTCAAAATAATGTCTATTTGAATCATTTATTTCATCGACGATACGAGGCCATGCGGCGGGGGCTTGGTTCCTGAACCAGGTAAACTGCCGCTTTGCATATTGGCGGGTCGCAATTTGGCCGCGTTCGATGGCTTCTGCCTCTGACATAGTGCCGTCAAGAAGCGCGGCGATCTCGGGAACGCCAATGGCGCGCATGATTGGTGCATCGTGCGGCATTTGCTGCGCCAGCAAGGCTTCAACTTCCTGAATAGCGCCGCTTTGCATCATCTGTTCAAACCGCATGTCGCACCTTTGATACAGCCATTCACGCGGTGGCAAGAGGAGGAGCGGGCGCAGCGAGATGTCTTGCGCGATGCCACCTGTCTTAATTTTGCGCCATTCGCTGATGCTGCGGCCAGTGCCCTCAATAACCTCAAGCGCGCGGGTAATACGGATGATATCTGCAGGGCCCAAGGTCGCGGCCATAGCGGGGTCGCGCTTTTGAAGCGCCGCATAGGCTTGTTCGACGGGCAGTGCCCGAATGCGGGCGCGCAATTCCGGATCGATATCGGGTATGGGTGCGATCCCATCGAGTAATGTTTGGATATATAGGCCACTGCCACCGACCAGTACAGGCAACGCGCCTGCATCATGCGCTTCCTCAATGGCGTTTTTGGCATCATTGGCCCAGCGCGCCGCCGAACAATGCGTTTGGCCGTCCAGATATCCGAATAAACGGTGCGGCGCGCTGCGTTGTTCGCTTTCGGTCGGTTGGGCGCTGAGTATCGGCAGGTCGGAATAAACCTGCGCGCTATCGGCGTTGATAATCACGACATTGCGTGACTGCGCCAATTGCAGCGCTAATGCTGTCTTGCCGCTTGCGGTTGGACCCGCAATAAGCGCGACCATCTTTTTAGGATTCGAAATGCCCATCTTAACCCTGATAGCAGCAGATTCTTTGGAAAGCGGCATAATTTCAGAAGCCTGCGACCGATTGGCTGAACATACATGCGTTCCCGAGACCACGGACTGGCTGGCGGAGGGCAGGGCCGTGGACATTCGCTTTGAAGGCGCTCTGGCAGATGCGCGCGCCGCGGTTGCCATTTTCGAAGATCGCGTCGATGTCGTCGTCCAATATGAAGAGCAGCGGCGCAAAATGCTGTTGGTTTCCGACATGGATAGCACGATGATTACGGTCGAATGCATTGATGAGCTGGCTGACTTTGCCGGAATAAAGCCCGAAATCGCCGCAATTACCGAACGGGCCATGGCGGGGGAGTTGGACTTTGCCGAGGCGCTGAAGGCGCGTGTTGCTTTGCTGGCTGGGCTTGATGCCGACATGATCCAGCAATGCCTGCACGAACGCGTCCGCCCTATGCCGGGTGCGGAGACATTGGTGCGCACCATGGCCGCATGGGGTGCACATGCTGTGCTGGTATCGGGGGGCTTTACCAGTTTCACCGGTCCCGTTGCAGCCATGCTTGGCTTTGCAGAGGTGCATGCCAATGTCCTTGAGATTGAACAGGGGCGCCTGACGGGACGTCTCGCCGCCGATATTGTCGATGCGGCGACGAAGCGGCAGGTGCTTCAATCTGCGGCAGAAACGCTCGGGTTAGACCTGAAATCCGCGCTTGCGGTCGGCGACGGCGCCAATGACATGCCGATGATCGCAGAGGCCGTATCCGCCGAAGGCCTTGGCGTGGGCTATCATCCCCGGCCGCGACTCGCTGCCGCAGCCAATTTCTCGGTACGTCATAATGATTTGACCGCGCTTCTTTTTGCGCAGGGCGTTAAACCCGACGCATGGGCACATTGAGTAGGTGAAACAAATTGAGTGCCGCAGGGTTGATGTTATGTTGGCCTGAGCGGTTTTTCCATAGGAGCATAATATGCGCGCATTTCTGCCTGTTCTACTCATCCCGGCACTAGCCAGCTGTGCGACGCTTGTGCCAACACGGTCGGGTGAGGTTTCTGAAGTCGTCACGGCTGACCTTGCGCGGGCAGATGGCAGCTGGGCAGGCGTTGCAACGATATCGCGGCGCCGGGACGGCGTGTTCCTAAGCCTATCCGCCGAAGCGCCTGTAGAAGGAACATATGGCATGCACCTTCACGCAGTTGGAAAATGCCAAGCGCCGGACTTTACGTCTGCCGGACCACATTGGAACCCTGACATGAAACAACATGGCCGGGATAACCCAATGGGTGCGCACCATGGTGATTTGCCAAATGTAACGGCTGGCGCTGATCGTAAAATAACATTGGAATATAAATTGCCCGATTTTGTGATTTCAGGACCTACCGGGCTGTTAGATGCCGATGGTGGTGCGTTGGTTATCCATGAAAAAGCAGATGATTATAAAACAGACCCCAGCGGGAACAGCGGCAAACGAATCATTTGCGGTGTCTTCAAGTCGGGCAACCGGAGCTGAAGCTAGGTCCTGTCCCTAAACTTTATCCGCATATAGAAGGCAGCCGGGGGCAACGCGCTCGAGAATGACGTTGATGTCATTTTTGGCGAAGGCAAAACAACCCTGGCTGCGGCCAATCTTACCCTGATCATGGATAAGTGACTGGTTCACATACCATGCTGGATGAATAACAATCGCGCGCGCTTCGGCTTGGTCATTCTGCGGATCCAAACCAATGAGCCGGCGAGATTCGCCATATTGGCCGATATAGGTATCGCTGACGAGGTAACTGCCAGCCGATGTCGCTTCGGACCCATGAACGTTTGAGAAATTCTGTACCCATCCGCTATGGCTAGGGTCGGAACCCTTCCCATGGGCGACCAGATAGTGCGCGGATGAACCGTTCCGTAAATCAACGATGTAAAAGCGTGGGTCGCGTGACGGTTTCGAAAAGTCGGCAAGTGCGATGAGGTCGTGATTGCGAATGCGGCTTTTATGCATGTCCAGTGCAGCTTTAGCGCGGCTGAGCAATAAAGGCGAGGGTGACCCAGCGTTGTTATTACCGGTTCCCGGGGCAAAAACGATATCAGTCGCCGTAGATGGCGCGGCAAGCAAGCTGGCACCGGCAATAGCCGATTGAATGAAGTGTCTGCGACCAATTATCATGGAAATAAGATAGGGACGAACGTTTGCCAGCAACAGTAGCGCACAGGCGCTTCGCCGCAAAACTAGGACAGTTAACCTCATTGCAGCCGGATCTGTTTTTACCGATTGCAGCGAAATTAACATCGAATTCATCTGAGTTGTTTGCTAAGATGCTTGAATTGCAGTGTGTTGCTGTATCCTGAGGGTTTAAGGCCAATTCCATGAAATTGAATGCGGGCATCCGGACATTGCATGTCATATGTGCGCTTGTGCTGTTCGCGAGCGCGCCCGGTGCTGTTGTTGCGCAGAACAGTGCTCCAGCCGTGCCGACGAACATACAGGCTAGCCCTGCTGTCGTGCCTGAAAGCGCGGTGCCGCCGCCGGTTGTTGCTCCACCTGAAATCAAACCACCCGCCGTTGCGCCGACACCAAAGCCCGTCCCAAAAAAGGGACCAGTGGATACGCTTAAGCCCGGGCAGTATGTGTGGATCCCGCAAGACCGCTATGAGGGGCCGATGAAAATCGTCATCGTGCTGGATACCCAGCGGGTCTATGTATTCCAAAATGACAAGCTGATTGGCTTCAGCACGATTTCGTCCGGTAAAAAAGGCAAAGAAACACCCATAGGTGCTTTCAATATTCTGCAAAAAAATATCGATCACAAATCCAACCTCTACAGCAATGCCCCAATGCCGTACATGCAGCGGCTCACATGGGACGGGATTGCTATACACGGCGGTTATGTACCCGGATATCCTGCATCGCATGGCTGCATTCGCTTGCCACTGCCTTTTGCGAAGTCATTGTTTGCGGTCACAAAATTGGATCAAGAAGTGGTGGTATTGAAGGATACATCGACGCCGGTAAAGCGGCCTCCGCCCAAGCCAGAACCAACGTTGGAGCCCGCGCCTGCACCCATGACTGGCGATACATTGGCCGACCCATCCGCCACCCCGCCTTCTTCCCCTCCAAAACCCGACACGCGCACTTAAACGCAGGCTATGTTACGTCGCGGCATGGGTAACTTCGTCAATTGACGTTTACGCTAACGTAAAGTAGTGACGCTAGTGCACACAAGAGGGAAGGCGCCATGGAATCAATTACGCGCGAGGAAAGGCGGGCCGATGCCACCATCGATACGCCAGACGCATTTAACCGCGATTCATTCACAATCTCGGATCTTTCGAGCGAGTTTGATGTAACCGCGCGGGCCTTGCGCTTTTATGAAGACCAAGGCTTGATTTCCCCCGAACGTCTGGGGCTTGCCCGCATTTATTCCAAGCGCGACCGCGCCCGGCTTGCGTGGATATTGCGTGCAAAGCGCGTCGGTTTCAGCCTTGCTGAAATCCGGGAGATGATTGACCTTTACGATCTGAACGATGGCCGCAATATTCAGCGCCGCGTGACCATTGAAAAATGCCGCGACAGGATCAATCTGTTAAAGGCGCAGCGTGATGATATCGAAAGCGCTATTCACGAGCTTACCCAATTTGTTTCAACCGTCGAAAAGGCAGAGGCCGCAGACAAATCTGCCACCGCCTAATTTGATATTTCCAGCCAATTAAGGATCGAAAATGCCAAGCTACACCGCCCCCGTTCGCGATATGCAGTTCATTCTCAACGAAGTATTGGCTGTTGAGCGCTTCGCCAATCTGCCCGGCTTTGAAAATGCCAGCGCGGATATGGTCGACGCGATCCTGACGGAAGGCGCCAAGTTTGTTGAGGGCGTTCTTTTTCCGTTGAACCAAGTCGGCGACTTGCAAGGCTGCACGCGCCATGAAGATGGCAGCGTCACCACGCCGGATGGCTTCAAAGAAGCCTATAAGCTTTACTGCGAAGGCGGCTGGGGCACATTGTCTGGACCCGTGGAGTTCGGCGGCCAAGGCATGCCACACATCGTCTCCATGGCGTTTGAAGAGCTTATGGCGAGTTCAAACATGGCGTTCGCGATGTATCCGGGGCTTACCCAAGGTGCGGTATCGGCGATCTTGGTGAAGGGCAGCGACGAACAGAAAGCCAAATATGCGCCGAATATGATTTCGGGCAAATGGGGCGGGACAATGAACCTGACCGAGCCGCATTGCGGAACCGATCTTGGCCTCATCCGCACCAAGGCTGTGCCCAATGATGATGGCAGCTACGCCGTTTCTGGAACGAAGATTTTCATTTCGTCGGGCGACCATGACCTGACCGAGAATATCATTCACCTCGTCTTGGCCAAGACACCCGGCGCACCGGACAGCGTCAAAGGCATTTCGCTGTTCATCGTGCCAAAGTTCCTGGTCAATGATGACGGCTCGCTTGGCGCGCGGAACACACTGTCCTGTGGTTCGATCGAACATAAAATGGGCATTCACGGCAATGCGACCTGCGTCATGAATTATGACGGCGCTACGGGTTATCTTGTCGGCGAAGAGAATAAGGGCCTCGCGGCCATGTTTATCATGATGAACATCGCGCGTCTGGGCGTTGGCCAGCAAGGCCTTGGCATTGCCGAAGTCGCTTACCAAAATGCCGTGCATTATGCGCAAGATCGCCGTCAGGGCCGCGCGCTGACCGGTCCGCAGGATCTGGAGCAGAAAGCTGACACCCTGTTCGTGCACCCCGATGTGCGCCGCATGTTGATGGATGCCAAGGCGTTTACAGAAGGTATGCGTGCCTTGTGCCTGTGGGGCGCTTTGCAAGCCGATTTGCTGCACCATGCGCAAACTGAGGAAGAACGGCAGATGGCGGACGACCTTTTGTCGCTGCTGACGCCCGTCATTAAGGGCTATGGCACAGACAAGGGCTATGAAGTCGCCACCAATGCGCAGCAAGTCTATGGCGGCCATGGCTACATCGCCGAATGGGGCATGGAACAATATGTGCGCGATGCCCGTATCGCGATGATTTACGAAGGCACCAACGGCGTACAGGCGATGGACCTTGTTGGCCGCAAGCTCGCGCAAAATGGTGGCCGGGCAATTCAGGCGCTCTTCAAGATCGTCGATGAGGAATGTGCGGCCGCAAAGGGCGGGGCACTCGCGGATTTCGCAACCCGTCTTGAAAAAGCCAGTGGCGATTTGAAGGCATCGACCATGTGGTTCATGCAAAACGGCATGGCCAATCCGAACAACATCGGTGCGGGCGCGCATCATTATATGCACATCATGGGCATCGTGGCGCTTGGCCTACAATGGCTGCGCATGGCGGAATCGGCGCAACGTGCGCTTGATGCCGGCACCGGCAATGCGGCGTTTTACGAAACCAAATTGGTGACCGCGCGCTATTTTGCCGAGCGTTATCTACCAGATTGCGGCGCGCATCGTCGCAAGATTGAGGCGGGCAGTGAAGCGTTAATGGCCTTGTCGCCAGAGATGTTCGCCGCAGCGTAACCGTTCCGGCGTTTCATGCTTAGATACAAAAATGCCGGGATATTACGTCCCGGCATTTTTTGTTTAGTCGACGGGCAAAAAGTCGGGGACCGATAAATAGCGTTCGCCGGTGTCATAGCTGAAACCAAGAACACGTGACCCCGCTGGCAATTCGGGCAGCTTCTGCGCGATGGCGGCAAGTGTCGCACCGGATGAAATGCCAACCAGCATGCCTTCTTCGCGTGCGGCGCGTCGTGCGGTTTCCTTGGCAACTTCAGGGTCGACCTGAATGACGCCATCCAACAATGCGGTGTGCAGGTTGGCGGGAATAAACCCTGCGCCAATTCCCTGAATAGCATGTGGTCCAGGCTGGCCACCGCTGATCACTGGCGACAAAGTGGGCTCCACCGCAAAGACCTTCAAATTGGGCCAGGCCTTCTTCAGAACTTCTGCGCATCCCGTGATGTGCCCACCTGTACCAACGCCCGTAATCAGGGCATCAATCGGTGTATCGGCGAAATCTGCCAATATTTCCTGCGATGTGGTGCGCACATGGACGTCGACATTGGCAGGGTTCTCAAACTGCTGCGGCATCCACGAACCCGGTGTTTGGGACACCAGTTCCAAAGCACGTTCAATCGCACCCTTCATACCCTTTTCGCGCGGGGTTAGGTCGAAGCTGGCCCCATAAGCAAGCATGAGCCGACGGCGTTCCAGCGACATGGACTCTGGCATGACGAGAATAAGCTTATAACCCTTGACTGCCGCAACCATGGCAAGGCCAACGCCGGTATTTCCGGACGTCGGTTCAATGATCGTGCCGCCGGGTTTCAGACTGCCGTCCTTCTCGGCTGCCTCGATCATGGCAAGACCAATGCGGTCCTTGATTGAACCACCGGGGTTCGACCGTTCGGATTTAATCCAGACTTCAGCATTGGGGAACATGCGCCCCATCCGGATGTGCGGGGTGTTGCCGATGGTTTCGAGGATCGATTGGGCTTTCATGGATTGCTTCCTCTATATTGTGGTTCAAATGTGCGGGCGTTTTTAAGCTCGGGGAATAGCCGCGCCCAGATTCCAGTGACCAATATGGCACCAACGCCGCCGAATACAACTGCGCCAACAGGTCCAAGGGCCGCCGCCGCCACACCGGACTGTAGCTCGCCCAATTCATTGGATGCAGAAATGGCGAGGCCAGATACCGAGCTTACGCGTCCGCGCATTTCATCTGGGGTGTTCAGCTGAACCAATGATGATCGGACATAGACGGACAACATGTCTGACGCGCCAAGGATGATGAGTGAGATTAACGCGACCGCCATGCCAGCCCCCATGTTGAGGAAACCGATGCGCGCATCGCCAAAAACATGGCTGCCAATTTCGTGGCTTAGGCCAAATCCAATCGTTGCGACGCCAAAGACCACCACCGCCCAAAGCATTTTGGCGCCAACATTGTGGCGTAATGGCCAGATCGCGAGCATCAGCGCAACGACGGAGGCTCCGACTGCTGGCGCGGCGCGCAGCTGGCCAAGACCATCCGGTCCGACCATCAGGATATCGCGCGCATACACGGGCAGCATTGCGGTGGCACCGGCAAGCAGGACGGCAAATAGGTCCAGCGTAATGGCACCCAACAGAAATCGTTCGGACCATGTATACCGCAGACCATCAATCATTTGCCTTATGGGATGGATTTTTCTTTCCATGCGCGGCGGATGGACTGGCTTCACACAGCTAAGGCTGATTGTGGCGGCCAACATCAAACCTGCCGAAACCCAATAAGGCAGCGACGCACTCTCGGCGAACATCAGACCGCCTGCGGCTGGACCAAAAACGGACCCGACTTGCCACGCGATGGAACTCAGTGCGATGGCGCGCGGCAATGCCGGCGGTGGAACAATGTTGGGCGCGATCGCGGACATGGACGGCCCTACAAATACGCGGGCGACGCCATGCAACGCGGCAAACAGGAAAAGCAGGGGCAGGGTAAGCCCATCGACATAAGTGAACCATCCAAGCGCCAACGCCACCATCATGTCGATGCTGTTGGCAAGCCGCGCGACTGTCCGACGTTCCCACCGGTCTGCGGCCCATCCGGCAACAGGGGTCAACAATGCAAGTGGCACGAATTGCACAAGGCCCAGCAATCCAAGCTGCAGCGACGCTTCGCGAATGGACATGCCATAGTCACTGCGCGCGATGTCATAGGCTTGGTAACCGATAACGACGACCATCCCCATTGTTGCCAGCACCGCCATAAAGCGTGCGAGCCAATAATAGCGAAAGTCAGCGATGCTGAGCGGGTGGATGTTGGGGGGCGTGTCAGACATGATGCGTTCGCCTATCGGCTGGTCTTGCCCAAGGCAATGAGGAGATTTTCATGACGCCGCTAGCGGCCATTTCACGAGGCCAGATATTATCCTGCATCTTCGGGCATGCCGTGATAGTCGTTGATCGTTTCGAAAATGGTGGTGAGCGCAGCCTGTTCCTCAGCGGAAATCTCCGGCCTCCAGACTTCGAATAACAATATAACGCGGGTATCCGTGCTTTTATTCCATGCCTCATGTTCGAAGCTGTCGTCAAAAATGAGGGCCTCGCCTGTGTGCCATGCACGCGTCTCGTTGCCGACGCGAATGGCGCAGTCGTCGGGAACGATGAGCGGAATATGGCAAATCAACCGTGTGTTCAAAAGCCCATGATGCGGCTGAATATGCGTGCCGGGCTTAAGCAATGACCATAAGGCAATGGGCGAACGTTTATCGATGCGCGGCATCGGCGCCAATTCCAGCGCAGCCATCGTCGCCGGACAACGCGACGCGTTGGCTTCAACTTTTTCGCCGTTGCGCCAAAAATAAAACGCGCCCCAGCTTGGATCATTGATCAGCGGGTTTGCCGCTCTCGGCCGGTCACTGCTCGCCTCGACATAGGGTGCGAAGTCTTGCCCATTGGCCAACACTGCGCGCAATTCCGCTTGCATCGCCGGTACTGCATTTTCGACTTCGGCTATCCACGGAAATTCCGAACGCTCGTAAAATTGCCGTTGCGGGAGCCCAGGAAAATAAAAACTCGAAGGCTGCTGCACGTATAGCTGCTTTTTGCCGAGCAACATGTCGATTGCCGTGCCAACCCTGCCGTCGCGATGCAAACCCGCTTGCGCAAGCCCGTCAACCAAATGCTGTTCGAATTTCGCCTGAACGTGCACGATGAAATCGCGCGCGCGGTTCAACATGGGGTGCAGCGATGCCGGCACGTCTGGCATCGTCGCGGCTTGGTTAAGCGCGGCTTGAAAGAACGCGTTTGCTGCCCGATCATCGCCCAAGCGCGCTTTTAACTCGCCCGACAAAATTAAGGCTGGCAAATGGCGTGGTTCGATTTCCAATTGGCGCTGCAACGCAGCTTCTTCGGCTTTGGCATCTCCGGCCAGGCTGCAGGCTTGCGCCATCATGAGCCACGGCATCTGGGCATCGGGCAATTCCGACAGCAAGCGCATCGCGGAAGACGCGTCGCGGCGGCCAAGCGCGGCTCTTGCGTCCGATATGATGTGTGCAGCCCCCGCAGTCATGGCTTTCCATAACCGCAAAGCGATAGGCATTACCAGAGCAGATACGTCAGCTGATCGTTACAAAACTGTCCATCACCCGTTTGCGGCCCGCCTGTTCGAATTCGATCTCAAGCTTATTGCCTTCGATCTCCGCGATTTCGCCATAACCGAATTTCTCGTGAAAGACGCGCAGGCCGATGCTGAGGTCGCTGCGACCTTTATTGCCAAGGCTGACCGCGCTGCGTGTGTTTTCCGGTATGCGCTGTGGGCGCGGGTTAAATCCGCCGGATGTGGCTGCCCGTTGCCAGCCGGGACCACGCGCATTGCTGCGGCCTTGGTTGGCGGCGGCCAGATGCGCGAACGGGTCCGTTTGTTCGCTCCAGTTGGCACGCCAAAGTGATGCGCCGCCTGTCATGGTTTGCTCGGCCTCAATATGGTCGAGCGGCAGTTCCTCAATGAAACGGCTGGGAATGCTGCTGGTCCATTGGCCATAAATGCGGCGGTTTGCCGCATGGATGATGGTGCACCGACGTTTCGCGCGGGTTATTGCGACATAGGCCAGCCGGCGTTCTTCTTCCAACGAAGCAAGGCCGCCTTCATCAAGCGCACGTTGCGAAGGGAATATGCCTTCCTCCCATCCGACGAGGAAGACATTGTCATATTCAAGGCCCTTGGCGGCATGAATGGTCATGATCGTGACGCTTGCGCCGGTATCGCCGCGGTCATTGTCCATAACCAGGCTGACATGTTCCAAAAACTCGCCAAGCGTTTCATATTCTTCCATCGCGCGCGCAAGTTCGCTTAGGTTTTCGAGGCGGGCCGATGCTTCGGTGCTGCGTTCGGCCTGCAAAACGGCCGTATAGCCGCATTCATCCATGATCAGCCGCGTCAGGTTCGCTGGCGACATATGCGCCGCTTCGTCGCGCCAACGGGCGATATCGACCACCAGATCGGCGAGCGACTTGCGCGCCTTGCCGGTCAACTCATCAGTTCCAACCAATCGCGCGGCGGCGACTGAAAGCGGGGTGCGCTCGGCACGGGCAACAATGTGGATTTTTTCGACCGCTTTATCGCCGATACCGCGTTTTGGGACGTTGACGATACGTTCGAACGCCAAGTCGTCGGCCGGCTGGTTTACGATACGCAAATAGGCAATGGCATCGCGAATTTCGGCGCGTTCGTAAAAGCGAAAACCGCCGACTATCCGATAGTTAACGCCGATTTGTATGAAGCGGTCTTCGAATTCGCGTGTTTGATGCTGCGCGCGCACGAGTATAGCCACGCTGTCGAGGCTCTCGCCTTTATATTGCAACGCTTCAATTTCTTCGCCGACGCGGCGGGCTTCTTCTGGACCATCCCAGACCCCGATGATGCGGACCTTTTCGCCATCGTCGAGTTCCGTCCACAATGTCTTGCCGAGCCGCGTGCTGTTGGCGTCAATGAGGCCAGAGGCCGCCGCCAAAATATGCGGCGTGCTGCGATAATTTTGTTCGAGCTTAATCGTCTTCGCGCCGGGGAAATCTTTTTCAAAACGCAGGATGTTGGCAACCTCTGCGCCGCGCCATGAATAAATGCTTTGGTCATCGTCACCGACGCAGCAAATATTTTTGCGTTTTTGGGCGAGCAAGCGCAGCCAGAGATATTGGACGGCGTTCGTATCCTGATATTCGTCGACGAGAATATATTTAAACTGGGCCTGATATTTTTCGAGGATGTCGCGGTTGTTTTTCAACAGATTCAGCCCGTGGAGCAACAAATCGCCAAAATCACACGCGTTCAGGGCAAGCAAGCGCGCCTGATACAGCGCGTACATCCGTTGCCCCTTACCATTGGCGAAAGCCTCATTATCACCAGCGTCCAAATCTGCCGGTGACTTGCCCGCGTTTTTCCATTTGTCCAATAATGCGGCAAGCCCGCGCGCCGGAAATCGTTTCTCGTCCAAATCTTCCGACTGGATCAACTGCTTGAGCAATCTGATCTGATCATCGGTGTCGATAATCGTAAAATTGCTCTGTAGCCCGATTATTTCGGCGTGGCGACGCAGCAGCTTTGCGCCAATGCTGTGGAACGTGCCAAGCCATGGCATGCCTTCCACCGCGGAGCCGACCATAGCGCCAATACGCTCACGCATTTCACGCGCGGCTTTGTTGGTGAAGGTCACGGCGAGAATTTCGGACGGCCATGCAAGGCGCGTGTACAAAATCTGCGCCATTCGCGCGGTTAATGCGGCCGTTTTGCCTGTGCCCGCTCCGGCCAGCAGAAGCACGGGGCCTTCGGTTGTCAAAACGGCTTCGCGCTGGGGCGCGTTCAAACCGTCCAACCAAGGCGGCGTCGGGGCAGGGGAGGGGTGATTCACGTGCGAACGATTAGGGAACAGATCATCGAAGGGCAATGCACTTTTCCGCTTTCCTTTCGCCGCCGTCGGTGTCAGCAGAAATGTAAGACAAGGGGGAAGTACAATGACAACCACCAACGCAGGTGAAGCCGCAACCGCGCCTGAACCGTCGCATCGTCGGATTCTTGGCGCGGCCATGGCCGGAACAGCCGTCGAATTTTATGATTTCTATATTTTCGCAACGGCGGCTTCGCTGGTCTTTGGCCCGCTATTCTTTCCGCAATCGAGCCCCGAGGCTCAGTTGCTGCAAAGCTGGCTGACCTTTGCGTTGGCCTTTATTGCCCGGCCGGTTGGCGCGCTGGTATTTGGTCATTATGGCGACCGCATCGGGCGTAAGGCAACGCTTGTCTGGTCGTTGATGATCATGGGCGTATCGACTTTTCTGATTGCGCTGCTGCCGACCTACGCCGTTGCCGGTTGGATCGCGCCGGCGCTTTTATGCCTTTTGCGTTTCGGTCAGGGCTTTGGACTTGGGGGCGAATGGGGCGGAGCCGCGTTGCTTGCGGTTGAAAATGCACCCAAGGGCAAGGTCGCGCGCTATGGAATGTTCCCGCAACTCGGCGCGCCTGTGGGTTTCATCCTTTCGAACGGCCTGTTCCTGATACTTGGCCTCATACTCAGCGATTCCGAGTTCCGTGAATGGGGCTGGCGCATTCCGTTTGTGTTGAGCGCTCTTTTGGTCGGCATGGGTTTGTGGGTCCGCCTTCGTTTGACCGAAACACCAGCATTTGCCGCGGCGCTGGAAGAGGCTCCGCCGCCGCGCGTTCCCATGGCAGAGGTTGTGCGCACCCACCCACGCCAACTGTTCGGCGGTACATTTGCGGCGATCGCCTGCTTTGCGGTCTTCTATCTCTCGACCGCTTTTGCGCTCGGCTATGGCACAACCAAATTGGGCATCGCGCGCGAGGCGTTTCTGGGCATCCAGCTCATCTCGATCCTGTTCATGGCCGCTGGTATCATTGTTTCGGGTTACTGGGCCGATCGGACCAGCCCGGCCCGGGTGCTAGCGATTGGATGTGTGGCGCTGGTTGGCGCAAGTTTCACAACCGGGCCTTGGCTAGGCAGCGGTGACCTGATGCTCACCGGCATGTATCTTTCGCTGCTGCTCTTTGTGATGGGGCTGGTTTACGGACCACTTGGCGCATGGCTGCCGGGGCTGTTCGCTGCGCGTGTGCGCTATACGGGCGCATCGATCTGTTTCAACGCAGCGGGGATATTGGGTGGCGCGCTGGCCCCTAACATCGCTTTGAAACTATCGGAATTAGGCCTCGAATATGTCGGCTATTATCTGGCTGCTATTGCGCTGTTCAGCCTTGCCGGGCTTTGGATGCTACGCCCGGCGAAATAGCCGCCCGTCCAGGATCACAAAGCCGGCGGCAATCAACACGCCGCCGCCGGCTTGGCGCGGCGTTCATGCCTGATCATGATCCGGACGCAGCAATGTGATCCGTGCTTTGCCGACGTTGCGCACAGTATCGACGGTGAAGCCCTTGACCTCGACATCCTCTTTGATGCTGGTCTCGACGCTGATCCATGCGGAGGGTGCAAACCATCCAAAACGGCCAAGCTTGTCGAGCGCTACCGATCCAGCACCGCTGAGATAGGGTGGGTCCATCAGGACGATGTCCGCAGGCCTTAAAGCGCTGCCCATCGACAGTACCGACGATTTGCGGACATCGCATCGGTCCTTGCCGCCGAGTTTTGCGATATTCTTTTCAAGCGCGTCGAGTGCCAAATGGTCCTGCTCGACAAAGGTGCAATGCGCGGCGCCGCGCGACAAAGCTTCAAGGCCAAGCGCCCCTGAACCTGCAAAAAGGTCCAGCACCCGCAAATCGTCGAATGAACCGAGCCGACTGGTGAGCATGGAAAACAATGTCTCGCGCGTACGATCGGCCGTGGGCCTTGTCGTATCACCCTTGGGCGCCACCAACGGACGTGAACGCCACTCCCCTGAAATGATCCGCATTATTTCAAAGTCTTTCGAAATTCGATGAGGTCGACGCGCCGCACTTCGCCGACAGTGCCGGGTGCAAGCTCACCCAATACAAATGGCCCATAACGCGTGCGGATAAGACGGCTGACTTCGAGCCCAAGATGTTCAAGGACACGGCGCACTTCGCGATTCTTGCCCTCGGTCAGCGTCATTTCAACCCAACCATTGCGGCCGGTCCGGCGCTCCAGATTGGCGTCGATTTTGCCATATTTGACGCCTTCAATTTCAATGCCGTGGATCAGCTCTTCCAGCTGTTCTTGACTGACGTCACCAAAGCAGCGTGCGCGATATGTCCGCTCCACGCCGGTGGACGGTAATTCCATCTGGCGTTTGAATTCACCGTCATTGGTGAGCAGCAACAAGCCTTCCGTGTTCAAATCCAACCGCCCAATGGGCATAAGGCGCGGCAGGTCTGTGGGTAGAACGTCGTAAATCGTCTTGCGCCCGCTAAAGTCGCGTTCGGCCGTCAGGCAGCCCTCGGGCTTATGGAACATGTACAATTGCGTCGGCGCAGGTTGGCCCACGGCCTTGCCATCCACCGCCACACCGCGCAGCGATTTTAGCAATGTTGCGGGGGTTTCGACCTTCTCATCATTCAACGTCACACGGCCATCGGCAATCATGCGTTCGATTTCGCGACGCGAGGCGACACCAGCGCGCGCGAGCAGCTTTGCGATACGTTCTTCGCCATCCTTACGCTCCAATGCACCTTTGCTTGGCGCGGCGTTCGGGTTGGGTTTACGGACGGGTTTGCTGTCCCAACGCAGGCGCGGAGGCTTGGCTGGACGGGCAGGGGCTTTTAAAGGAGGTTTTACCATAAAGCGCCTTTGACGCATGTTGCTTCAAAAGTCACTGGCCATTCAGGAAAATGCCGTTAGTCATCTGCGCAACACGCTCGGAGGGGTCCGTATGTCAGTTGATTTGCAACGTTTTATCATTTTTGCAGCTATTTTGATTGCATTGCCGGTTATCGCAATGCTGGTTCCGGCCTTTCGGCCCTATATGCGCAAAAACCCGGTGATTACGTTCCTGCTGGGCATTTCGAGCGGCTTTCCGTTGACGTTGCTGGTAGCAACAATGACATTCTGGCTGGCGAAGGTCGGCATCGACACCGCGACCATCGGTTTTGCCGTGGCATTGGGCATTCCCTACACGATCAAATTCCTGTGGGCGCCATTGGTGGATAAGCTGCACTTGCCAGTGCTTACCAAGATATTCGGCCAACGCCGCAGCTGGCTGTTCGTCATTCAGGCATTGCTGTTTGTGTCGATCTGGCAACTCGGCGCCAGCAACCCGCAGCCGGGCGAGATGGGCCTTTTCGCGATTTGGGCACTGATAACCGCCTTCCTTTCTGCGACACAGGACATTGTTATCGACGCCTATCGTATCGAGATTTTGGAAGAAGAAGAATTCGCCCATGGTACCGCAACCAACCAGTTTGGCTATCGCACCGGCAATCTGATCGCTGGCGCAGGCACGATCTATTTTGCCTCTCAGGAAGGGCTGGGGCTTGGCTGGGCAACCGCTTATGGGCTGACTGCCTTTTGCATCATCCCTGCCATCATTGGTGCCCTGTGGGCCGGACCGGGCAAGTTTGTTGACCGCTTTGCCCATGTGGAGGGCATGAAGCCAAAGCAGTGGCTGATAGAGGCCGTGGTGAACCCGTTCCGCGAGTTCCTGACGCGGCATGGCGCGTTCCTCATTCTTGGTTTTGTGCTGGTCTACAAGGTGGGCGATGCCATGGGGCAGGCGATGCTGAGCCCGATGATCGTGGACCTTGGCTTTTCCGATCTGGATTACATTTCGGCGAACAAATTGTGGGGCTTTGGCGCACTGATTGTGGGTTCCGCGCTTGGGGCGCCATTCATCCTATGGCTTGGCATGGGCCGCGCGCTGCTGATTTCGGGTCTGTTGATGATGTTCTCCAACGTCATGTTTATGATATTGGCGGCGACGGGTAACAGTTATTGGATGATGGTTGCGGCGATCTGCACCGAAAATTTGACCAGCGGTATCGGCCTGACGGTATTTGCGACCTATTTGTCGGGACTATCGAGCATCGCCTACACCGCAACGCAATTTGCGCTGCTGTCGTCCTTTGCGGGCGTGGGCCGCACGTTCATGGCGGGCCCGGCTGGGATCGTTGCGGAAAATGTCGGTTGGGTGGGCTTTTGGGGCTTCACCGTCGTGGCAGCCATTCCGGGCATGGTCTTGCTCTGGCTGCTGTGGAGCAAAGGCTATGTCGTTCAAAGCATTCATCAGGTTGAAGCGGTGAACGAGAAGGCTTTGAAAGAGCCCGTCGGGCCATTGCGTATCTTCGGATTTTTGCTCGTGGTGGCGGGCCTCATCGGGCTATTGCTTTCGCAGCCGCTAGAATTTGCCAACAGCATCACGGCGATTTTTGCGGCCGTGTTGGTAGCAGGTGGGCTGCTTGCTTGGAAAGGGCAGCCTAAGCGCTTGACGCAGCCTTAAAGTCAGTCTGGACTTTGGTCGTTCAGCCGTAACACTTCACCGGCAAGATAGAGCGAACCGCAGATCAACACATTCGATGGCTGGCGATGGCTTGCAATGCGTTCCATCGCAGCGTCAACGTCGCCCTCAGGGGCGGCCACTGCGATGCCAAGATCATCTTTCGCTATCCGGCACAAATCCAACGGGTCATGATGCTCATGGCCCGCAATCGGCACGGCGGATAGCGATTCAATTTCGTGTGCGAACGGCGCAAGGAAACCAAGCGCGTCTTTGTTAATCAACATGCCGATGATGACGTGAACGGGCGCGCCGTCCTCAAGCGTTTTGGCAATCGCCGCCCCGGCATCGGGGTTGTGCCCGCCGTCGAGCCAGACGGTTGAACCCGTCGGCAGTCGGTCAGTCAGCGGCCCCGCAGACAATGTTTGCATCCGTGCGGGCCAGCGTGTCCACTCCATCGCGGCAGACAGCGCTGCCTCCGGAATATGGATCGCCGTTTGATGGCGCAGCATTGCAATGGCCAAAGCCGCATTGTCGGCCTGATGTGCGCCTATCATGCGGGGAAGGGGCAGGTTAAGCTTTCCGGCGGCGTCGCGGTAATGCAAACGGTCATCATAGACGGCCGCATCCCAGCTTTCACCGCGTGCGTGCAACGGTGCGTTGTGCAATATGGCTTGCGTGGCAACGGTGTTGGCCATCGATGCTGAATATTTTTGCGTGAGCAGGTGTGATCCCGGCTTTGCAATTCCAGCCTTTTCAAAGGCGATGCGGTCGAGCGGCGGCATATCGGGAACACCGTCCTCCGCCGCCAACAAGAAGCCTTCATGATCCAATCCCAAGGATGCAATCGCGCACGCCACGGGCTGCGTGAGCACATTGGTTGCATCCAACCGGCCACCCAGGCCGACTTCGACGATGCACGCATCGGCTGGCGTCCGCGCAAAGGCGCAAAAGGCAACTGCGGTGGTGACTTCAAAGAAGCTCGCTTCCAGCCCTTCGGCATGGTCCAAAACCTCCGAAAGCAGCGCGGATAAGCTCACGTTATCGATCAGCTTGCCCGCAACGCGGATCCGCTCATTGAAACGCACCAGATGCGGGCTTGAATAGACATGCGTCGTCATGCCCGCCGCCTCAATCGCTCCGCGCAAAAACGCGCAGGTCGAACCTTTGCCGTTGGTGCCAGAGACATGGAACACCGGCGGAAGATTATGGTGCGGATTACCGAGGCGGTCCAGCAACGCAGCAATGCGCGTTAGCCCCAAGACATCCTTGCCGGGCGACAACATGGTCAGCCGGTCCAATTGCGCCTGAACAGCAGGGTCAGAGGAAATGGCGTGGTCAGGCATGCGGGAATGACAATATAGACTGGTTGTCGTTTACTTAAGCCGCCTTCTTCTCTGGCGCGAGGTACCCGACGAGCTGCGACAATACGCCGCGGAGTTCGTGGCGGTGGGTGACCATGTCGATCATGCCATGTTCCAACAGATATTCGGCGCGCTGGAATCCTTCGGGCAGTTTCTCGCGAATTGTCTGCTCAATCACCCGCTGTCCGGCAAAACCAATCAATGCGCCTGGCTCTGCAATCTGGACATCGCCCAGCATCGCGTAAGACGCGGTGACACCGCCGGTGGTGGGGTCGGTAAGCACAACGATGTAGGGCAGTCCCGCATCATGCAGCATCTGAATGGCGACGGTCGAACGCGGCATCTGCATCAGGCTCAATATGCCTTCCTGCATGCGTGCGCCGCCTGCGGCTGTGAAGATGATGTAGGGGCATTTCGCGCGGATCGCGGCCTTTACAGCGTCAATGAATGCCTCACCAACCGCCATGCCCATGGAACCGCCCATGAAGGCGAAATCCTGAACACTGACCACGACAGGCTGGCCGTTGATTTCGCCACGTGCGCTCATCATCGCGTCTTGCTCACCTGTTGCGAGGCGGGCGGCTTTGATGCGGTCGATATATCTCTTGGTATCTTTGAACTTCAACGGGTCTTCGCCGACAACGGGCGGCTTAAGCACGTCATAGCTGTCGTCATCGAACAATGCGGCAAAGCGTTCGGCGGGGCCAATGCGGCCGTGATGGTCACATTTCGGGCAGACAGACTGGTTTTCCTCAAATTCCTTGAGGAAGATCATCGCCTGACAGCCCTTACACTTGTGCCAGAGCGTTTCGGCCGTTTCGCGCTTGGCGATGAAGGGAATGGCGTTGCGGACGCGGGTGACCCAGTTCATGCGGAGGCCTTTCTGGCTGTGACGATTGCGTGCTTAAGGGATGCCACATAATCGCGGACTGGACCAGCGGCGTTGACGCCATGTGTGGCGACGAGTTCGACGATTGCGGAACCAACAACAACGCCATCGGCAACGCGGGCGATGTTGGCGGCTTGTTCGGGTGTGCGGACACCAAAGCCAACCGCGATGGGTAGATCGGTATGGGCCTTTAGCCGGGCCACAGCCTCATCAATGCTGGTCTGCGCCGCGACTTGCAGGCCGGTGATACCGGCGACCGAGACATAATATAGGAAGCCCGATGCGCCATTCAGGACGGCGGGCAAGCGCGCGGTGTCGGTGGTGGGCGTTGCGAGACGAATGAGGTCAATGCCCGCGCTGCGCAAGGCAGGGCCAAGCTCAGGGTCTTCCTCTGGCGGAATGTCAACGCAGATGACGCCATCTACGCCCGCTTTGTTACATTCGGATGCGAACCAGTCGCCGCCACGGATCGTCATCGGGTTGGCATAACCCATCAGCACCAAGGGCGTGTCTGGATGGCGTTTGCGAAAGGCTGAGGCGAGGGCGAAGATATCCGCCGTGGTGGTGCCAGCGTTCAGGCTGCGGATGTTCGCTTCCTGAATGGCGGGGCCGTCGGCCATCGGGTCCGTGAATGGCATGCCAAGTTCAATAACATCCGCGCCACCCGCGACGAGCGCATCGAGATTGGCTGCGGTGTCGCCGTCACCCGCAGTGATAAAGGCGACGAGGGCGGGGTGGGCTTTGGCAAAGGCGGTGGAGAGGCGGGTCATGCAACCAACCCCTCGTTATCCTGAACGTGTTTCAGGATAACCAAAGTCGGGCCGTTCATATCGAAGTCCCCAAAGCCTCAGCGACGGTGAAAATATCCTTGTCACCACGACCGCAGAGGTTGGCGAGGATGATCTGGTCACGGTCCATCTTCTTCGCTTCGCGTTCCACCGCTGCAATGGCGTGGGCAGGCTCTAGCGCGGGAATAATGCCTTCGGTGCGGCAGAGCAATTGGAACGCGGCAAGCGCTTCGGTGTCGGTCACGCTGTCGTAACGCACGCGGCCGATTTCCTTGAGCCAGCTATGCTCTGGGCCAATGCCGGGATAATCGAGGCCCGCCGAAATTGAATGCGCCTCGGCGATTTGGCCGTCGTCATCCTGCAACAAATAGGTCTTGTTGCCGTGCAAGATGCCCGGGCGACCGCCCGCAAGGCTGGCGGCATGTTCTTTTTCAAGACCATGACCCGCCGCTTCAATGCCAAGCATTTGAACGTCTTTGTCGTCCAAAAACGGGTGGAAAAGGCCAATGGCGTTTGATCCGCCGCCAATGGCTGCAACCAACAAATCGGGCAGGCGGTTGATGCGGCTCAGCATCTGCGCGCGCGCTTCCTTGCCGATGACGCTTTGGAAATCGCGGACCAATTCAGGATAGGGATGTGGGCCAGCGGCTGTGCCAATGATGTAGAATGTGTCGTGGACATTGGCGACCCAGTCGCGAAGTCCTTCGTTCATTGCGTCCTTCAACGTGCCAGCACCGCTGGTAACCGGAATGACCTCCGCGCCTAACAAGCGCATGCGGAAGACATTGGGCTGCTGCCGTTCAATGTCCTTCGCACCCATATAGATGAAGCAAGGCAGGCCAAAACGTGCGCAGACGGTTGCCGTGGCAACGCCATGCTGGCCAGCGCCAGTTTCCGCGATGATCCGCGTCTTACCCATCCGGATGGCGAGCAATATCTGGCCAATGCAATTGTTGATCTTGTGCGCGCCCGTGTGGTTCAGCTCGTCGCGTTTGAACCAGATTTGCGCGCCTTTGCCTGCGGGTGCGTTTTTGCGGACTTCCTCTGTCAGGCGCTCGGCATAATAAAGCGGCGACGGACGACCGACATAATGCTCCAGCAAATCATCGAACTGGGCCGCAAATGCCGGGTCCTGTTTTGCGGCGCGATATTCGCGTTCTAGGTCGAGCACGAGCGGCATGAGCGTTTCGGCGACATAGCGACCACCGAACTGGCCGAAATGGCCGCGATCGTCGGGTTGGTTGCGGAATGAGTTTGGTGTGAGTTCAGCTGTTGTCATGGTTGCGCACCGCTTGGCAGAAGGCCGCAATCTTGTCCATATCCTTGATGCCCGGCGCGGACTCAACGCCAGACGAGGTATCGACCAATATCGCGCGAGTTTGCCGCAGGGCTTCTCCAACATTGTCGGGGTTCAGACCGCCGGCAAGCCCCCAAGGCAGCTTGTGCTTATGCTGGTTGAGCAAGGACCAGTCGAACCGCGTACCCGTGCCGCCGGGCAATGCTTGCGCCGGCGCATCAAATAGGATGAGGTCTGCTGCGCCTTCATATTGGTCCGCATTTTTAAGCGTTGCGGCGTCTTTCACCCCAAAGGCTTTCCAGATTTCGATGTCGACCGCGCTTTTTAAAACGCGCAAATATTGGTGCGTTTCCGATCCGTGAAATTGCACGATATCGGGTTTTACGACTTCAATAGCCTTGGCGGTAAAGCCGGGCTCGGCGTTCACCAGCAGCAGGACGACCTTTACACCGGCGGGCGCGCGCATCCGCAACGCAGCGGCTTGTTCTAAGGGAACGGAACGCGGGCTCGGTTCATAGAGATTAAGACCGATGTGTGTCGCGCCTGACTTAGCAGCCGCATCAACGGTATGTTCGTCTTTCAGGCCACAGATTTTGATTTGTGTTTGCATCGGGCGCTAATAGCGGAGCGGTTGGTCCCCGTCATGCTGAACTTGCTTAACCTCGCGTGATTTTATGTCCGCGTCTTGCGTTACAACGTACCCATAATGGCCCGTGCTGCATCTTCGGGGCTCTCGGCCTTGGTAATCGGCCGCCCGATAACCAATATGCTTGCGCCGTCGTCGCGTGCCTGACGGGGGGTAACAGTGCGTTTTTGATCTGCGCTGGTGCCGCCGGCGGGACGAAGACCGGGAACAACGAAAAACCCGTCTTTCCAATTCTTTTTGACGGATTTTACTTCGTGGCCCGAACACACAATGCCGTCGAGTCCCGCTTCCTGCGCCAACGCGGCCAGTCGGGCGACCTGAAGGTCTGCGCTGTCGGACACGCCGACGCGGTTAAGGTCATGGTCGTCGAGGCTGGTCAAAACCGTAACAGCGACAACTTTGGTATGCGCACCGGCCGCCGCCTTGGCATCTTCCATCATCGCGCGGCCACCGGCGGCGTGGATGGTGACAATGGCTGGTTCCAACGTATTAATCGCCTGCATCGCCTTGGCGACGGTATTGGGAATGTCGTGCAGTTTCAGATCAAGAAAGATCGGCAGGCCGAGCTTTTGCACTTCGTGCACGCCATGATGTCCGTTGGCACAGAAAAATTCGAGGCCAAGCTTAATCCCGCCAACCTGGTCCTTAATACGCCGCGTCAATTCCAGCGCGTCATCCAGATAGGGCGTGTCGATTGCGACGAAAATCGGGTTGGTCATATCATGTCCACAGCGGTGTATGCAGGGGGAGGGGACACTGGAGGCGGTGGCGGCACTGCCGAGCCGCGCTGGTTTGCCTCAAGCGTCATTATTCGCCTTTTTATGCGCCACACCTGCGTCAGGTGCACGAAGTAAAGCGGCACAAAACCAATCAGAAACGCTGCAATGACCAAAGCCGGCAATTTGGTGTCTAGGCGAAGGCCACCCCATAGGCTGACCGACACCGGCACCCAATTGTTGGTCGCAAACACGATTAGCCCGATAATGATCGTTACCCAAATGAGCATCTTCAAAAATCGCATCGGTCGGCCGCTCCTTCTTGTCTTGCCACCTTATGACAAGATTTTGCCTTTGGGTAGCGCTATCCAACAACCTATGCCGCCGCACATTTTGGTGGCGGCCAAGACTTAGCCAAATACGCGTTCGAAAATGGTGTCGATATGTTTGAAGTGATAATCAAGATTGAAGCGGTCTTCGATTTCTTCGGCGGACATTTTCGCAGAAACATCTGCATCGGCCTTCAAAAGCTCCATGAGCGATTCTGCGCCGTCGGATTCCCAAACCTTCATCGCGTTGCGTTGAACGATGCGGTAGCTGTCCTCGCGGCTGATACCAGCCTGCGTGAGCGCCAATAGCACGCGCTGTGAATGGACAAGGCCGCCCATGCGGTCGAGATTCTTCTGCATCCGTTCAGGATAGATCAGCAGCTTATCAATGACGCCCGTCAGTCGGCCAAGGGCGAAATCAAGTGTGATTGTCGCATCTGGCCCGATATAGCGTTCGACGCTTGAGTGGCTGATATCGCGTTCATGCCACAAAGCGACATTTTCCAGAGCAGGCGTCACATAGCCGCGCACCATACGGGCAAGGCCAGTCAGATTTTCCGTCAGCACCGGGTTGCGCTTATGCGGCATGGCGGAGCTGCCCTTTTGACCCGGCGAGAAATACTCTTCCGCCTCAAGCACTTCGGTGCGTTGTAAATGGCGCACTTCGGTCGCGAGACGTTCAATGGACGAGGCGATAACGCCCAGCGTTGCGAAATACATGGCATGGCGGTCACGCGGGATGACCTGCGTCGATACAGGTTCAATCGCAAGGCCAAGCTTTGCCGCAACATGCGCTTCAACGCCCGGATCGATATTGGCAAAGGTTCCGACTGCGCCCGAAATGGCGCATGTCGCGATTTCAGCGCGGGCGGCCACAAGGCGTTCACGGCCACGTGCGAATTCGGCATAGGCTTGCGCAAGCTTCATACCGAACGTCACGGGTTCGGCATGAATGCCGTGGCTGCGGCCGATGGTCGGCGTAAATTTGTGCTCCATGGCGCGCGTTTTAATCGCGGCGAGCAACGCATCCATGTCCGCGAGCAAGAGATCGGTTGCTTGCGTGAGCTGAACCGCCAAGCAGGTGTCGAGCACATCGGATGATGTCATCCCCTGATGCATGAAACGCGCTTCGTCGCCCACTTGCTCTGCGACCCATGTCAGGAACGCGATGACATCATGCTTTGTGACGGCCTCAATCGCGTCAATGGCTGCAACATCGATAGCTGGGTTAGTGTCCCACCATTTCCAAAGCGCTTGCGCAGCAGAGGCGGGAACAACGCCGCGTTCGGCAAGTGCATCGGTGGCATGTGCCTCAATTTCGAACCAAATGCGAAAGCGGTTTTCAGGCTCCCAAATCTTCACCATGTCGGGGCGGGAATAACGTGGGATCATGTTGGTCGCTTTCTGCTGCTATCGGGAGTCGTCGCCCCGTTAGCAGGCAGACCGCAAGGCGTCAAAAATGACGCGTCTGAAGTGCACAAAAAAGAAAGGCGCGGGTTTTACGCCGCGCCCTTGCTTCTCAAAAAGTCGTCAATTTAGAAGTCGATAGAGACACGACCATACACAAACCGTCCGCTGAAACCGAATGGCGACTGCGAGCTGTAAGGCAGGAATGAGTTGTTCAAGCCATAGCTTACGCCATCAACCGTTCCGAATGGAAGACGATCTGGATACACATCCAACACGTTGTTCGCGCCAAATGCAATTGAGACGGACTCAACGGGTTTGAAGCGGAACTCAAGGTCGGTAATCCACTTGGGCGACAGGAATATATCGCCTGGGACAGCCCCGGGAGTGAGCGCAATGTTGCTATTGTTCGCTGATGTCGAAAAGCCGCTTGGCAAGAATACTTCGCCGTAACGGTTCGTGCGCAGCGTCATGCCAAGATTGTTATAATCCCAATCGAGCGTGGCGTTCAGCTTGTTCTTGGGCTGTCCGTCGGTCAGGCGATAGCTTTCCTGCCGTGCGAACAAACGCTGCGCAGTGAAGCCCGAAAATACCCGGCGGTCGGTAATTTTGGTATTGTTCAAATTATACCCGACGCTGACGCGGAATTTGCCGAGGCCGAATTCTGGCACACGGTAGCTGGCAACGATATCAAGACCAGTTGTACGGGTATCAATACCGTTGATGAAAAAGCGAGCCGAACTTACGCCCGTCACACCGGCTGCAGTCAGCAACGCCAGAACGTCTGTACCTTGAAGGTTTTCGGTCAAAGTGATGCGGTCGTTGATTTTTATGTTGTAGTAATCCGCAGTGATGCTGAGCCCGCTAATCGGCGTGAATGTAACGCCGCCGCCAAGGTTCAACGATTTTTCTGGCGAGAGTGCCTGTGCACCCAACGCAACCGCTACAGGCGACGAAACCGGGAATGTCCCGACTTCGATAAGCACGCCGCCTACGTTGTTGGTCGATGTGGTTGCGAATGATTGCTGGGCGAGGCTTGGCGCGCGGAAGCCTGTTGAAATTGAACCGCGCAAAGCAACGCCATCAACGATTTCATATCGTGCTGCGGCTTTACCATTGATGGTATCGCCAAAGTCACTGAAATGTTCGTAGCGTCCCGCCAATTGCATCGTCAAGCTGTCGGAGAGGTCGGCATCGAGTTCGATATAACCAGCAAAGCTATCGCGTGAAACGTCCGTCGCGTTTGCAGGACGGAAGCCCGGGAACACCTGCGCACCACCGGCGGCATTATATGGCGCAGCCGAAAAAGGCCCGTTGACGTAGCTCTGCAGCTCGCCAGGGACGATTTTGTAGTTTTCGTTGCGATATTCGCCACCGACGGCAAGCGATACGCTTTGGCCAATACCGATGTCCAAATCGCGGCGCATATCAAGGTTGATCGACGTCTGGCCTGAACGCAGGCCGCCGGCGTCAAATTGGCGCGCACTTACTGCGCCGCCCAAGGATGTGTTGACCGTATTTTGGATCTCATAATCCAGACGGTTGGACCCATAGACCACCGATAGGTCATAATCCCATCCGCTCATGTCGCCACGAAGACCCGCTGCCGCAGAGATGTCAACGATTTCGCTGGCAATCAGGGGAAGGAAGCCATCTGCGTAAATGGGCACAAAGGTCGTCGTCGACGCGGCCCAATCGCGGTTGCGTACGTCCGCGGAACGGCGGTAGAAACCAGCGCCATTACCTTTACGGATGCCGTAGCTGCCGAAGGTGTAGAATTCTGCTGAGTCAGAGAATTCAATGCCGCCGTTGACGAAGAAGTTCAGATCCTGCGACACGCCGTCACCGTAACGATGCGCATAACGGTTGAAGGTCGCTTCGCGCGGATCACCTGCGTTGAAATAATTGCGGCGGATGTCTGGGCCCGAACGGTTGGTGGGTGAACGGTCCTTATATTCGGCAGTAAGGTTCACATAGCCGCTGTCGCCCAAGGGTAGACCAAAGTTTGATGCGAAAGTGTATGTGTCACCATCGCGGCGTTTGCGGTCTTCGCCGGTGTATGTGATGACCGGGTTGTCCGAAAGGCCAGTGGTCAAGGAAACGGTATCAACCTGACCGACATCTTCCATCTCGGTGATATATTTGCCGAACGTTGCCTGCGCACGTCCGCCAATGCCCTTTTTCAGCTGAATGTTGATCACGCCTGCAATTGCATCGGAACCATATTGCGAGGCCGCGCCGTCGCGCAGGACTTCGAGGCGTTCAATGGCGAGCGGCGGTATGGTGTTCAAATCAACCGCGGTTGATCCGCGACCTACTGAACCGTTGAGGTTGACCAACGCAGACTGGTGACGGCGCTTGCCGTTGACGAGCACGAGCACTTGGTCTGGCGCAAGTCCGCGCAAGGTCGCTGGACGAAGCGAGTCGGTGCCATCGGTCAAGGATGGCTGCGGAAAGTTGAATGAGGGAACGAGCTGGTTCAGCAACTTGTTGGTTTCGGTTGTGCCGCTGTTCAGCAGTTCATCGCCGGAGATGACATCGACGGGCACTGTGCTGTCGGCAACGGTGCGGTCGGTCCGACGTGTACCGGTTACGATAATTGCATTTATACCGGTTGCCTCTTCAGCATCGGCTGCCTGCGCAGATGTATCTTGCTGTGCAAACGCCGGATTGGCTGCCGCTACGAAGAGCGCGGTGGACGAAACCGTCACCGCAAGTGCAGAAATTAACTTATATGTTTTCATGATCATCCCCAGTTTTGTCGGTATATTTCTACTGACGGGCATGAATCTGGCACTTTGTTACGCTAAATTCTAGCAAACTCGTGATTTATTACAATTTTGCACCTGAAATGTGTCTTTATTGCAACGCAGCATATTGCGCTGAGCGCATTAAGCTGTGGATTGCTGAAATCGTTGCTTTGCGGCGGCGGGTTCCCTCGCTATCGGGTAAATTATGTCTGACACAGTTGACGCTCCAGCAGAAGATCCATTTGACGCGATTGTCGATGCGCCGTTTGATGCGGCTTTGTCGGAACGCTATCTGATCTACGCGATGTCAACGATCACCGCGCGGTCGCTACCTGATCTGCGCGACGGGTTGAAACCTGTGCACCGGCGTTTGTTATGGGCGATGCGCTTGCTCAAGCTTGATCCGGCTAGCGGGTATAAGAAATGTGCCCGTGTTGTCGGCGATGTCATCGGTAAATATCACCCGCATGGCGACCAATCCGTTTATGACGCAATGGTCCGGCTCGCGCAGACTTTTTCGCTGCGTTATCCGCTGGTGGACGGGCAGGGCAACTTTGGCAACATCGACGGCGATAATGCGGCTGCGTATCGATATACTGAAGCCCGTCTGACGCGCACAGCGATCGAGCTCATGAACGGGCTTGATGAGAACGCAACGGACTTTCGCCCTACCTACAATGGTGAAGACGAAGAGCCCGAGGTTATGCCCGGCCTGTTCCCCAATTTGTTGGCAAATGGTGCAAGCGGCATCGCCGTCGGCATGGCGACCAGCATCCCGTCGCATAATGCGGCCGAAATTATCGACGCTGCCATGCTCTTAATTGATGAGCCACAGGCGCGGCACGAACAGTTGATGGAAATCGTCAAGGGACCCGATTTTGCAACGGGTGGCGTGCTGGTGGACAGCCCAGCGGTCATAAGTGCAGCCTATGCGAGCGGTCGCGGTGCCATGCGGGTACGTGCGCGCTTTTCAAATGGCTGGCAGGACAGCGAGAAATGCTGGGAACCCACAGGCGTCGAAAAACTGCCCGGCGGCACGTGGCAGCTTGTTGTGTCGGAAATTCCGTATCAGGTGCAAAAAGGCAAGCTGATCGAGCAAATCGCGCAACTGATTGCCGATAAGAAGCTCCCCATATTGGACGACATTCGTGACGAAAGCGACGAACGCGTTCGTATCGTGCTTGTGCCCAAAAGCCGCAATGTTGATCCCGAAGATCTTAAAAACGCGTTGTTCCGCCTTACAGACCTTGAAACGCGCTTTTCGTTGAACATGAACGTGCTCGATGCCGACCGCACGCCAAAGGTCATGGGCTTGGGCGAAGTTCTGTTGCGTTGGTTGACGCACCAGATCGAAGTGCTGGTGCGCAAATCGCAGCACCGGCTGGAAAAGATCGATAGCCGCCTTGAACTGCTTCAGGGTTATATCATTGCGTTCCTCAACCTTGATCGCATCATTGAAATCATCCGTAACGAAGATGAACCAAAGCCCGTTATGATGGCCGAGTTCCTGCTGAATGACCGGCAGGCCGAGGCCATTCTTAACATGCGTTTGCGTTCGCTCCGCCGGCTGGAAGAAATGGAGTTACGGCGCGAGCTTGAGGGCTTGGAAGCTGAACGCGAAGAGCTGGTGAAGCTTATCGAAAGCCCCGCGCGGCAGAAGACTCGCTTGAAAAAAGATCTGACTGCGCTGCGCAAAAATTACGGTGAAGATACCGAACTTGGCCGGCGCCGCACAAGCCTTGAGGAAGCAGGGCAAGCGCGCGAGATTTCGCTCGAGGCATTTGTCGAACGCGAACCCGTCACGGTTATCATGTCAAAACGTGGCTGGATTAAAGCCATGAAGGGGCATGTGGATCTGTCTGCGCGCGCCGATTTCAAATTTAAGGAAGGGGATGGCCCTGCCTTTGCGTTCCACACGCAGACGACAGACAAGATCCTGATCGCAACAGCGAATGGCCGTTTTTACACCTTGGGTGCTGACAAGTTGCCCGGTGCCCGCGGTTTCGGTGAACCTGTTGGCACAATGATCGACATCGAAACCGGGAATGATATCGTTGCGGCGTTCCCCGCAGTTGCAGACGGGCGCCTGTTGCTCGCGGCTTCAACGGGCAAGGGCTTTATCGCGCGGATGAGCGACATTATTGCCGAAACCCGCAAAGGACGCGGCGTCGTCACGTTGAAACCGGGCGCGAAGCTTTCGGTGGTTCGCCTTGCTCCCACAGAGGCCACAGACGAAGCGACGTTGAAGGACCAATATGTTGCCGTAGTGGGTGACAACCGCAAATTGGTGGTCTTCCCGCTCAGTGAAATTCCCGAAATGGCCAAAGGGCAGGGCGTTACCTTGCAGCGTTATAAGGATGGCGGCCTTGCAGACGCTGTGTGCTTTAAGATGAGCGAAGGGCTCAGCTGGGCGATGGGCGGCGATAGCGGCCGGATGCGCACGGAAAACGACATGTCCTTGTGGCGCGTAGCGCGCGGCGCAGCGGGTCGACTTCCGCCGCAAGGTTTTCCAAGGAATAACCGCTTCGATTAGGTTTAATGAAAATTAACCACGCACGGGGTGAACATATTTTACAATCGGTGTGCATAACGCCGCGTAATGAACCGCGCGATCTCGCCCATTTTAGACGAAAAACACCCTGATAACAGGGCGGTCTTAGCCATAGGCGGGGCAGAGTTTAACTGGCTTTCCTCATTGCCCATCGCGGGCGCTATATTTCGCACCAATCAAAATGAAGTTCATCTGGTCCGCAGTAACAGGACGTTTGACGACCTGATGCTTGGCTTTGGGGGGCAAGCAAAACCCGACATGGAATTGCTGAGCGACCGGGCAATGGCCATGCTCGCCACAGGCCGTGAGACACATTTCGAATGCTGGCGATCGGACGACGCCGTTCATCCGCGTGAGTTGGAAATCAGCATCGCACGTTTCGGCGGTGGTGATGACATGTTCCTGCTGTCGATGGTTGACCGCACGGCCGAAGCCATCAGCCGGATTAACCTGCGCCGTGAAATGATGAGCGATAGCCTGACCGGATTTTGCAACCGCATCGGTTTTGAAGAACGGGTTGACGCCGCGGTTGCCGAGATGCGGAAATCGGGTTCGTCGCAAAATTATGCCATCATCCTGGTCGACTTGGCGCGTTTCAGCCGTGTGAATGAATCGGTAGGCGCGATTGCTGGCGACGAGCTGATCATTACCGCCGCCCACCGCCTGAATGCGCGCATCCGCAGCAATGAAATTCTGGGGCGGCTTGGCGGCAATGAGTTCGCTCTATTTGCGCAGATCGATTCCGGTTCAGTCGACGTCGCGGCCATTGCCCAACGTCTGGGTGATGCATTTCAAGATCCATGCAAGCTTTCGAATTTGGAGATTCAGGTTGAATGTGCGCTCGCTGCGGCGACCGGTGGTGTCGGGGATGATCCAACGGATACATTGCGCCATGCCCAAATTGCGCTGAAGCGCGCCAAATCTTCGAAGACCTTCGAACTATATGCGGTGGGGGCTCTCGATACCGCACGGCGCCGGTTCAGCCTTGAGACCGATTTGCGGCGCGCATTGAATCGCGGCGAACTTGTTCTGCATTATCAGCCGTTGGTGGACCTCGAGTGTGGCTCGTTAAGCGGCTTTGAAGCGCTGGCGCGTTGGGATCATCCCGACCTTGGCCCCATATCGCCGGTCGACTTTATTCCTGTGGCGGAGGAAAGTGGCTTAATCGTACCACTTGGCCGCTGGGCACTTGAAGAAGCGGCCAAAACCATCGCGCGATGGGATAGCAGATCGGGCGGGCAAAAGGATTTCCGGGTTTCCGTGAATATGTCTGCGGTGCAGATGCAGCGCGATGATGTGGTGGACGCGGTTGCTTCGGCGCTTAAGGGCGCGAATGTTGATGGCAACCGGATCACAATTGAGCTGACCGAGAGTGCCTTTATCAATGACCCGGCTGGCACAAAGACGTTGCTCGATGCGTTGAAGGGGCTGGATACCAACCTTGCGATGGATGATTTTGGCACCGGTTATTCCAATCTGGCCTATCTCCAGCAGCTCCCAATTGATGTTCTGAAAATCGACCGCAGCTTTGTATCGGAGATGTTGGTGAACAAAGATAAGCGGGCCATCGTGCGCACCGTGTTGTCGCTCGCGCGGGCATTGGGTATGAAGACAACGGCTGAAGGCATTGAAACCATTGAAATTTCGCAGTTGCTCCGTCGTCTTGGCTGTTCCGTTGGGCAGGGCTATTATTATGCGCGGCCTTTGTCTGAAGATGCTGCTTATGCCTTTTTGGCCGCTGACATAGCTGCCTCGACAAGCTGAAGCGCCAATTCGGACTGGCGGTCCGAAATCGGGAAATCTTCGGCAACCCAGTTGGCCTCCAGCTCTTGCAAGGTTTTCGCCACGAGTGGACCAGCGGGCAATCCCATTTTGATAAGATCGCCGCCTTTGATGTGCATGGTGGGGCTATCCCAATTGTCCAAGCGCGCCAGACATAGCGGCAGCGCATTGTCGTCTGCAAACAACATGGCGACATCGCGCGCGGTGTCGTTATCAAAACGATAAGCAATGGCGCGGATATTGCCCTCAGTCGGCGCGCCAGCGTTCAACCGGTTGGCGAGATTTTCGCGCATTTTGTTCGACAGCTTCAGGCGTGCCGCCACTTTGTCGACCGCGACGGGATCCGTCACCAATATGCTGAGAAACCGGGCAGGGAGCGAGAGCGGTTGATTGTGCAACTGCTCCCTGTGCACGAGCCGCTGCAATCGGTCGTGGGCATCGCTGCAAAGTTCGGGAAGAAATGGCGCAAAAATACCATTTTCGATCATGAGGGTGACAGACGCGACTGGGTTTTTGAGCGACAGCAGTCGGGCGAGTTCCTGCGCAATGCGTTCGCGTGACAACGCCGTCAGACCGTGCGCACCTTGCGCGCAGGCATGGATTGCGTCTGCATCCACCGGACCGCTGCCAAATCGGGCCAGGAAGCGGAAATACCGCAATATGCGCAGGAAGTCCTCGGCGATACGCTGCGTTGCGTCCCCAATGAAGCGAACGCAGCCGTTATCGAGATCACTTAAACCGCCGAAATAATCGAAAACCTCTCCTGTTTGTGGGGCGGCGTAAAGTGCGTTGATCGTGAAATCCCGCCGTGCGGCATCTTCCCGCCAATCGGTTGCGAAAGCCACCGTCGCGCGCCGGCCATCGGTGGAGACATCGCGGCGTAATGTGGTGATTTCGTAATTCTTGCCGTCCACGACCGCCGTAATCGTACCATGGTCCAGCCCCGTCGGAACGGCTTTGACGCCGCCAGCTTCCAATCGGTCCATGACCGTTTCAGGCAACAATGCTGTGGCAATATCAACGTCCGAAACGGGCAGCCCCAATAATGTGTCGCGCACAGCGCCGCCAACATATCGGGGGCCACCATAAGAATCGGCCAGCAGCGCCAGCACCTTTTTCAGGCCTGCGGCCTGTTGCCATTCGGCATGAGGAAGCTGTGCCGCAATCATGCCAGCCGTCGCACCAGATTGGCGATTATCCCCGCCGTTACGCCCCATATTCGCCGTTCGCCCCATTGCATGTCGTAATAGCTACGCTGCTGCCCATTCCAGTTGGCCTGTTTCTTGATGGAATTGGCAGGATCAAGCAGAAACGCAAGCGGGACTTCAAACCAGTCTTCAACCTCTTGCGGGTTGGGCTGAATCTCAAGGTCGGGGGGAATGATGCCAACAACGGGTGCAATGCTATACCCGCTGCCTGAATAATAAGTGTCGGCCACGCCTATGACCTCGACACGGGCTGGCGGTATGTTCAGTTCTTCTTCTGCTTCGCGCAATGCAGCAAAGATCGAATTTTCGTCGCTGTCATCAACCTTGCCGCCGGGAAATGCGACTTGGCCGGCGTGGCTGCGCAGCCATGTCGGGCGCTGGGTGAGAATAACCCCCGGTTCGGCGCGGTCGGTTATCGGGATTAGGACGGCAGCGGCACGGTGTTGAACCGTGTCACCCAAGTAGCGCTCGTCTTCAATCTCGATATCCAGCGCGGGGTCGAGCGCCTTATGAATGCGGTGCCGCCAATTCATGCAGGCGCCATCAAGCTGAATTGCGCACCTTTACTCCAAATGCTGACGCCTTCGGGATCTTCGGCAAGCGCAAGGTTGGCAAGCTCATAATAAACGGGGCGCGCGAGCTTTGCCCAAAGTCCGCCGCGCACATGCAAATAGGGCAGGCCATCGCGCATTTCGATGGCGTGGTCGGCATCTGCAAAGACCAAATCGTCGCTGTTTAATCGGAACGCCAGAGTCCGGTCTTTGCCGTCGCCTTCGCTTTGCAGCTCAACCGCAATGAAGGGCGCATCATCGACCGCAATGGACAGCTTCTGCTGTGGCGTGACAAGCCAGTGCTTTCCATCGGCGTCACATGATAACAAACTCGAAAAGGCCCGGACCATTGCAGGACGTTTGATCTCACCGCCCTGATGATACCATTTGCCATCGGCAGCGACACGCATTTCGCTATCGCCTGTTTGTTCAGGCGTCCAGCTTTCGACCGGCGGCAGCTTTCGCGCTGCCACAAGTTCGGCAATGTCCGAAAGGCTCAGGTTTGCGAGGTCAGGGGCTTCGTAAGGCATAGGCTGGCGATACGGCTAAAGCGGACGGTCGTCAAAGCTTAGTCGGCTGGACCAAGCGCGCCATGTTCCGGCAAGTCCACCATCGCCGGGTTGCGCAGCAACAGTCGGCGTGGTTCCCAAGGGCCGGGCAAAGTCCAACCCGATGTGCCTTCAGCGGTAAATCCAAATCGCCCATAATATTCAGGGTCGCCAATCATCACCATCGGTGCGTCATCCGCGCGCATTGCGTCGAGCATGAGCTGCATAAGCTTTGTCCCAATTCCGCTATTCTGACGAAGACGGGCGACAGCGACCGGACCGACCAATATCAAAGCGGCATCGCCGACGCGTATCGGCCAACATTGAATGCTTCCCACAAGTTCGTCGCCGTCCAAGATGCCGAGCGACAAATGGTCAATCGCGTGCATCCCCTTACGCAGCAGATATGCGGTGCGTTGATGGCGGTCGAGGCCAAAGGCATCATCCAGCAACGCGTCTACAACGCCATCGGCAAGGTCCGAGAGTGCCGTTGGTTGCATGATTAATCACACAAGAGGGAAAATGGACGAAACATATGCGGCCCCCTGTCATTGCAGCCAGCATTTGTCCAATCGATTATCGATCAACTTGTTATGTAATCTTGGAAAATTGCGTTTGTCTGGAACATCGTTTAGCCTGTTCCCGTTAGAAAATGCTGGGTAGGAGACAATTTGGTGAACGAGCAAGATATCCCTCATGAGACCATGAATGCGCAAGTATCTCCGGCGTCTTCGCAGCAGGGTGAACCGGATGGTAAGAAGATCGACTATTGGGGCTATATTGTCCTATCCGCCGGCGTTGGCGCGCTCATATGGGGACTTGTCTCTGCCGTTGGAACCGGTTGGGGATTTTGGGAATATACGTCCGGATTAAAGGGCGTGGCCGGGGCATTTTTGCTGGGTCTTGGCGCGATATTGATCGGTGCCGTGCAAGGCTGGCGCGTCCGTAAAGCTATCAACCCGCCGCCGCGTGCGCGTCGTTGGGTCGGCATGGTTGTTGCGCTTTTATATGTCGGGTGGGTTGGAACGTTTTTGATGGCGGCATTGACCGTGCCTGCGATCCACGATGTTTCGACGGATTTGGCAGACCCGCCGGCATTTCAGACTTTGGCTTTGCGCACCGACAACCTCGACAATATTCCCGGCGCTGATGATAGCGATATGAGGGGCCTTACGCCGCTGCAACGTTGGGCGTTGGTGCACCAAAAAGCTTATGGCGATATTCGCTCGGTACGCATCAATGAACCCGTTCCCACGGTTATCGCCAAGGCGGAGCGTCTTGCCAAGGCACGGGGTTGGGATGTGGCGATATCGTTACCTGAAGAAGGGCACTTTGAGGCAACCGATACCACCGCGTTCTTTCAGTTTAAGGATGATGTTGTCCTGCGTGTTCGTCCATCGGATACCGGCGAGGGCAGCATTGTCGATATGCGATCGGTCAGCCGGGTCGGGATAAGCGATCTGGGTATGAATGCGAAGCGCGTTCGCGCATTTCTTGCAGACCTTACAGGAACAGTAACGGCGGCGCCATAAGCGCCGCCGCACGGTTTATTTCCTTGGCGTAAGCTTCAACAGGCGGCCCTGCGATCCGGCACGCTCGTCTTCCAGCAGCCAGATTGCGCCGTCTGGACCCTGTTCGACTTCACGGATGCGGGCGTCCATATTCCATTGGTCCGCTTTCGTTGCGTTCTCGCCGTCCAGTTTTACGCGCACCAACGCTTTTGCGCCAAGGCCGCCTAAAAACGCGCTGCCTTTCCAATCCTTGAACATATTGCCCGAATAAATCATCAGGCCGCCGGGTGAAATCGCAGGGTTCCAGAACAGCTTCGGTGCTTCAAAGCCATCACCTGCCGCGTGGTCTGGGATATCGCGGCCGTCGTAATGATTGCCGTTCGACACGATAGGATAGCCATAATTGGCGGCCTTTTTGACAAGGTTCAGCTCGTCGCCACCCGCAGGTCCCATTTCCTGGTTCCACAAACGCCCCTGCGCATCAAAGGCGATGCCCAGCGGATTGCGGTGGCCATAGGACCAGATTTGCGATTTTACGCGCCCTTGGTCGTAAAACGGATTGTCCGATGGCACCATGCCGCCATCCGTGAGACGGACGATTTTGCCAAGATTTTGGTTCAGATCTTGGGCAGGATCGAATTTCTGGCGCTCCCCGCTGCTGATGTACAACATACCGTCCGGTCCAAATGCCAAGCGGTGTCCGAAGTGGCCTTGGCCCGAAACCTTTGGTTCCTGACGCCAGATGATTTGAACCTCGGATAATGTCGGGGTGTTACCTGAAACATTCAGCTTGCCGCGCGCGACAGCGGCGCCGAACCCGCCTTCGCCTGCTTCAGCAAAGCTAATGTAAACGAACTTGTTTTTCGCAAAGTCGGGATGGAGAATGACATCACCCAAGCCGCCTTGTCCGCCATAGGCGACTGCGGGTACGCCCGCGACGTCGACAGCGGCACTGTCCTTTTTCCAAAGCTTCAGCTTACCTTTTTTCTCCGTCACCAGCGCATATGGCGTGCCGGGAACGAATGTCATCGCCCAAGGCTCTTCAAAGTCCGCCATCACCGTGACATCGAACGGTTGCGATGCACTATCGGTGGGTGCTGCATCACTCACGGATGGCTGGCAGGCCGCTGCCAAAAAAGACGCGCCAATTAGGAATGATAATTTCGACATGTATAAGTGCTCCTCAAATATCCGCTTAGCGCAGTTGGGTACTGACCGGCTTATATGCAAGAGGCTTGCATATAAGAGAGTTCGGCGCTATACGGCTGTCATCCTTACATTGTGAGAACTTGGAAGGGCTAGCGCCACTAGGGGCTGGCAGCCAGAAGCTTTGCATGCCGTATAGAAAGACTAAATTTGCCTGACCTCAATACACTGACCGCGTTGATCGCACCCGAAGCAGAAGCGCTCGGCTTTGCGCTGGTGCGTGTCGCGTGGTTTGAAACCGGCGGGCAGGGCAGCGACGAGCCAACCTTGCAGGTGATGGCCGAGCGCCCCGATACGCGGCAGCTTGGCATCGATGACTGTGCGGCGTTGTCGCACCGTATATCGGACAAATTTGACGAGCTTGACCCAATTGTCGAAGCGTACAGGCTTGAAGTTAGCTCGCCCGGTATTGACCGTCCATTGACCCGCCTTGCCGATTTTACCGATTGGGCAGGCCATGAGGTTAAGGTTGAGCTGGCAGAACCAATGGATGGCCGCAAGAATATCCGTGGCGATATTGTTGGCGTTGACGGTGACAATATTCATGTCGATGACCGCAAATCCGGACGACTGACATTCGCCTTTTCCAATATGGGCAGCGCCAAGCTGCTCTTGACAGACCGCCTTATTGCGTCGACTGCCCCCATCAACAGCGATGGGGCCGACGAAGTTGAGGCAGACCCCATTCACGACGAAGCACAGGAAGACTAAGAACATGGCTAACACGATTGCCGCGAACAAGGCCGAATTGCTTGCAATTGCCAATGCGGTTGCTGCCGAAAAGATGATCGACAAAGCTATTGTCATTGAGGCGTTGGAAGAAGCCATCCAGCGCGCTGCCCGTGCACGTTACGGCGCAGAAAACGACATTCGCGCGAAACTGGATACGCAGACCGGCGATCTTCGCCTGTGGCGCGTTGTGGAAGTTGTTGAAAACGTCGAAGATTACTTCAAGCAAGTTGACCTGAAGCAAGCAGACAAGTTGCAAAAGGGCGCCGTTGTTGGTGACTTTATTGTTGACCCGCTGCCAGCGGTTGATCTGGGCCGTATCGATGCGCAGTCTGCAAAGCAGGTTATCTTCCAAAAGGTGCGCGATGCAGAGCGCGAGCGTCAGTTTGAAGAGTTTAAGGACCGCACCGGTGAAATCATCACCGGCGTCGTAAAGTCGGTTGAGTTCGGCCATGTTGTTGTCGACCTTGGTCGCGCAGAAGGCGTTATCCGCCGTGACCAGCAAATTCCGCGTGAAGTTGTCCGTGGCGGCGACCGCGTCCGGGCGCTGATTATGAAGGTGCAGCGCGAAAATCGTGGCCCGCAAATCCTGTTGAGCCGTGCGCATCCTGACTTCATGAAGAAGCTGTTTGCGCAGGAAGTTCCTGAAATTTACGACGGCGTCATCGAAATCAAGGCCGCCGCACGTGACCCCGGCAGCCGCGCCAAAATTGGCGTTATCAGCCACGATAGCAGCATCGATCCCGTCGGCGCATGTGTCGGTATGAAGGGCAGCCGCGTTCAGGCCGTCGTTCAGGAAATGCAGGGCGAGAAAATCGACATCATTCCATGGTCGGAAGATACCGCGACGTTCATCGTAAACGCACTGCAGCCTGCGACCGTGAGCCGCGTTGTCATCGATGAAGAAGAAGGTCGCATCGAAGTTGTCGTTCCTGACGATCAGTTGAGCCTTGCCATTGGCCGTCGTGGCCAGAACGTTCGTTTGGCTTCGCAGCTGACCGGCCGTGGTATCGACATCATGACCGAAGCGGAATCGAGCGAAAAGCGTCAGAAAGAATTTGTTGAGCGTTCGGAAATGTTCCAGCAAGAGCTGGATGTGGACGAAACCTTGGCGCAGCTTCTGGTTGCTGAAGGCTTTAGCGAGCTTGAAGAGGTTGCTTATGTCGATCCATCTGAAATCGCTGCCATCGAAGGCTTCGACGAAGGTCTGGCTGAAGAGCTTCAGAGCCGCGCACAAGAAGCGCTTGATCGCCGTGAAGAAGCCAACCGGAATGAACGCCGCGAACTGGGCGTTGACGACGCATTGGCCGAGCTCCCCATTCTGACGGAAGCGATGCTTGTTGTCCTGGGTAAGGCCGGCATCAAGACGCTTGATGATCTCGCTGACTTGGCGACCGACGAACTGATCCAAAAGGCACGTGAGCCGCGCCGCAACGAACGTAGCGACCGCGAAATGCGCCGCAACCGTACGGAAGATAAGGCTGGCGTCTTGGCGGTGTTCGGATTGTCTGAAGAACAGGGCAATGAAATCATCATGGCCGCACGCGCACACTGGTTCGACGACGAAGACAGCGCGCCAGCTTCGGATATCATAGAGGAGGACGCGGTTGCAGCGGACGACTCCCAATGAGAACCGACACTCCCCAATAAGGAAGTGCATATTGTCAGGTGAGCATGGGACTCGTGCCCAGCTCATCCGGCTTGCCCTCGGGCCCGATGGCAGCATCGCGCCTGATCTATTTGCCAAGGCCCCGGGCCGTGGCGCGTGGATTGGTGTATCCGGGGCAGAACTGACAAAGGCGCAGGAAAAGGGCAAGCTTGCTGGCTTGCTGCGCCGCGCCTTCAAAACCGACAAGATTGACATCATTGATGACCTGAGCGGCCGCATCGACCGTGGGCTTGAAAAGGCTTTTCTGGACCGGCTCGGGTTGGAAGCGCGGGCAGGGCACCTTATCTTAGGTGCTGAGAAGATCGACTCTGCATCACGCAGCGGTCAGGTTCGTTTGCTTTTGCATGCGGCCGATGCCAGCGCCGACGGCAGTGGCAAACGCGACCAAGCTTGGCGCGTTGGTGAAGATGCCGAAGGGACCGGCAAGGGTGGTTTGAAGCTGCCTGTCGACCGTGACGCATTGTCTGCAGCGCTTGGACGGTCAAATGCCGTTCATGTCGCATTGATTGACCAAAAAGCGGCAGATAGGGTGATGCATCATCTTGGACGCTGGCTAAATTTCAAAGGATGCAGTAATGCGCCCCTCGATTCCGCAGCTTCGGTTGCGGACGTGCGGGGCCATATTTCTGACGTCTCCGCAATTGACTGAGTAAGGACGGGTTCTGTTTCGATGAGTGATGATACCAACAATAAACCGACATTAACGCGCAAGCCGCTCACTTTGAGCCGCTCGCTCGAGTCTGGTGAAGTCAAACAGACCTTTAGCCATGGCCGCACAAACAAAGTTGTTGTCGAGGTTAAGCGCAAGAAACTCGTCGGTAAGCCCGGTTACGCGCCTGAGGCTGAAGTAGCCGCGCCACCACCACCTCCGCCGCCACCCGCTGCGCCTGTAGCGGCAGCACCTGCGCCGGCCCCGGCTGCACCAGCACCGCGTCCGACGGGCAATGACATGCTGAGCCGTCAAGAGCGTCAGGCAAAGCTGCTTCGCGAAGCTGAAGAAGCGCGTTTGGCCATGCTGGAAGAAAGCAGCCGCCGTGAAGCTGAACAGCGTGCACAGCGCGCCGAAGAAGAGCGTCAGCGCGCGCAAGCCAATCGTGAGGAAGCCGCCGCTCCGCCGCCTCCACCGCCAGCTGCAGCAGCGCCCGTTGAGCCTGAAACATTTGAACCTGCTGCTGAAGAAGCCAGCAAGGATACTGCCGCACCTGCGCCGCGTCGTTTTACGCCTGTTGAAGCGCCCAAGCGTCCTGAGCGCGAGCGTGAAGAGGTTAAGAAGGCTCCAAATCGTCCAACCCGTGGCGCAGCGGATGATCGCCGCCAGTCGGGCAAGCTAACCGTTACCCGCGCGCTTGAGGGCGATGATGGTGCCCGTGCGCGTTCACTCGCTGCGCTGAAGCGTGCGCGTGAAAAGGAAAAGCGTTTGCATGGCGGCGGTAACCGTCAGGCACAGGTGAAGCAGACCCGTGACGTCGTTGTCCCTGAAACAATTACTGTTCAGGAACTGGCCAACCGTATGGCTGAAAAGGGCAGTGACCTGGTCAAGGCACTGTTCAAAATGGGCATGCCCGTCACGATCAACGAGACTATCGACCAAGATACGGCAGAATTGCTCGTCGAGGAGTTTGGCCACAACATCACCCGCGTTTCCGACGCTGACGTCGACATCGTTCATGACGAAGACGTTGATGCCCCAGAAACGTTGAAGGCGCGTCCGCCCGTTGTTACGGTCATGGGCCATGTCGACCATGGTAAGACATCGCTGCTTGACGCCTTGCGCGGCGCAAATGTGGTTTCGGGTGAAGCTGGCGGTATTACGCAGCATATCGGTGCGTATCAGGTGAAGACAAAGGATGGCTCGCTCATCACTTTCCTCGATACCCCGGGCCATGAAGCATTCACGCAAATGCGCCAACGCGGTGCCTCGGTTACCGATATCGTCATTCTGGTGGTTGCGGCCGATGACGGTCTTATGCCGCAGACGATCGAAGCCATTAAGCATGCCAAGGCAGCCAATGTGCCGATGATTGTTGCGATCAACAAGATCGACAAGGAAGGCGCAAACCCGCAGAAGGTGCGTGAACGTCTGCTTGAACATGAAGTCGTTGTCGAAGCGATGGGCGGCGATGTTCAGGACGTGGAAGTCTCCGCGCTCAAGAAAACTGGCTTGGACGACCTGCTCGACAAGTTGGCGCTTCAGGCTGAAGTTATGGAACTCAAGTCCAATCCTGATCGTGCGGCGGAAGCCGTTGTGGTTGAGGCGCAGCTTGATAAGGGCCGCGGCGCGGTTGCGACCGTGCTGGTAAAGCGCGGCACGTTGAAGCGTGGCGATATCTTCGTTGTCGGCGCAGAAAGCGGCAAGGTCCGCGCGCTGATTAATGACAAGGGCCAACAGGTACCCGAAGCGGGCCCGGCAACGCCGGTCGAAGTGCTCGGCCTGACGGGTGTGCCATCTGCTGGTGACGTCTTGACCGTCGTAGAAAACGAAGCGCGTGCCCGCGAAGTTGCCCTGTACCGCAAGGAACAGTCAACGAAGGTGCGTACAGCGCAAGTTACGCCAAATCTTGAAAACCTGTTTGATAATTTGTCCGCCACGCGGGCGAAGGAATATCCTGTCGTCATCAAGGGCGATGTGCAGGGTTCTGTCGAAGCCATTGTGACGGCGCTCAACAATATCTCCACAGACGAGATCAAGGTGCGCGTTCTGTTGGCTGGCGTTGGCGGTATTACGGAATCGGATATGCTGCTTGCTGCCGCGTCCAATGCGCCGCTGATCGGCTTTAACGTGCGTCCGAACAGCAAGGCTGCAGCGCTTGCGAAGCGTGACCGCGTCCGGTTGAAATATTTCGATGTGATTTATCACCTTACGGCAGACATCGCCAAGGAAATGGCGGGCGAGCTTGGTCCGGAAATCATCGAAACCGTTGTTGGCCGCGCAGAGGTCAAGGACGTGTTCAAGTCCGGCAAGCGCGACAAGGCCGCTGGTTTGCTGGTCACCGAAGGCATCATCAAAAAGGGCCTTCATGCACGTCTTACCCGCGAAGACGTTATCGTGTCGAAAACCACGATTGCTTCGCTTCGCCGGTTCAAGGACAATATCGACGAAGTGCGTGCTGGTCTCGAATGTGGTGTCGTGTTGGCGGATACCAACGACGTCAAGGCGGGCGATATGCTCGAGGTCTTTGAAGTCGAGGAACGTGAACGGACGTTGTGAGCTTAGCTCGAACCTGAAAGGGGAGCTGTATGGCCAAACATAACGACACTGGTACCGAGGGCCGTTCCGTGCGGTTGCTGCGCGTTGGCGAACAATTCCGGCACATATTGTCGGAACTGCTCGCGCGCGGCGAAGTGCATGACGATGTTCTTAACAGCCACAGTGTCAGCGTGACCGAAGTGCGGATGTCCCCGGATTTACGCCATGCAACGGCATTCATTAAGCCGCTGCTGGGCGCAAATGAAGAAAAGGTGCTGAAAGCACTGCGCACCAATACGGCGTTTTTCCAAAAGGAAGTCGCCTCGCGGGTGAGCATGAAATATGCGGCGAAGCTGAAATTTCTGGCCGACGATAGCTTCGACCAAGCCACACATATCGAAGGCTTATTGGCGCAGCCCAAGGTGCAACAAGATTTGACCGACGACGCAGAATAATGGCCAAGTTATATTTCTACTACGCGTCAATGAACGCAGGCAAATCGACGACCTTGCTGCAGGCGGCATTCAATTATGGCGAGCGCGGCATGCAGGTGATGCTGTGGACCGCCGCTATTGATGATCGCCCGGGTTTCGGTGCGATCAGCTCGCGCATTGGTCTCGCAGGCGATGCCAGCCGCTTTGAAAGCAACACGGACATCGAAAGCGCAGTCCTTGCCAAACACGCAGAAACGCCGCTCGCGTGCGTGCTGATCGACGAAGCGCAGTTTTTGACCAAAGAGCAGGTTTGGCAGGCTGCAAGCTTAGCCGACAAGGCCGGTATTCCGGTCGTTTGCTATGGCTTGCGCACGGATTTTCAGGGCGAACTTTTTCCCGGCTCCGCTGCATTGCTTGGCATCGCGGACAGCCTGGTTGAATTAAAAGGCGTGTGTGACTGCGGTCGCAAAGCGACGATGAATTTGCGCGTTGATGAGACCGGCAAAGCCGTTGTCGATGGCGCACAAACCGAAATCGGTGGCGATGACCGTTACGTCGCAATGTGCCGAAAGCATTTTAATGAGGCACGCGGCTTAGGCTGACTTTTCATGTGCCGTTCATCCAGAAAGGCATATCGTCGGGCCTATGATGAAAAAAGCCTTGCTCTCATTGTCGGTCGCCGCGGCAATCGCGGCGCCCGCGCATTCCAAAAGGCCGGAGCCCTATGTGTGGCCCGAAGTCGGCGTGGAAACCAAGATCAATTTCCCTAACCAAGGCGCGATCCGCAATTTCGAAGCCGATGGCAATGACGGCATATGGCTGGAGGACCGGCAGCGGCGTTGGTATTATGCTGAGTTGCTTGGTGGATGCCAGGAACTTGATTTCGCGCAAGCGATTGGTTTTGATACGCGCGGTTCGGCGACTTTCGACAGGTTCAGCACGATCGTCGTGGCTGGCGACAAATGCCAATTGGCCAGCCTTGTGACCGCCAAAAAGCCATTGCCCCGCAAAGAGCGCCTAAAGCTCCGCAAGCAAACATTGGCCGCAGGCAGGGAAGCCGCCGCGCCTTCAAATTGACTTGATGCTATGCCGCGCCCTAAAGGGCGGGCATGCATGGCTGGATCATCCTCGATAAACCGCTTGGTCTGGGTTCAACGCAGGCCGTTGCAGCGGTAAAGCGCAACTTGCGATCTGCCGGCTTTGGTAAGGTCAAGGTTGGGCATGGCGGTACGCTTGATCCGCTCGCCACCGGTGTTCTGCCCATCGCATTGGGTGAGGCGACCAAATTATGTGGCCGGATGCTCGACGCGTCCAAGACATATGATTTTACCATCTGCTTTGGGGCAGAGACCAGCGGCCTAGATGCCGAGGGCGAGGTTGTTGCAACTTCGGATGTGCGGCCCACGCTGGAACAGGTGCAGCAAGCACTGGCGCAATTCACAGGGCCGATTGAACAGATCCCACCTGCTTATTCGGCGATCAAAATCGATGGCAAGCGCGCGTATGATCTGGCGCGGGCAGGGGAAGTGGTCGAGATGAAGTCGCGAGGCGTCACGATATACGCGCTTTCGGTCCAGCAGCCGGACGCTCTCCCTCGCAGCGACGCGCTTTTGGGTTCGGTCACACTGACTGCCGACGTTTCCAAAGGCACGTACATACGCAGCTTGGCGCGGGATATTGCATATGCTTTGGGTACTGTCGGCCATGTCTCTATGCTGCGCCGCGTGCGCGCAGGTCCGTTTGCCCTGAATGGCGCGATTTCGCTGGACAAACTCAATGCATTCGGCCAAGGGGCAGCCCAAGAAGACATTATCTTGCCGATAGAGGCAGGGCTGGTCGACATCCCGGCTCTTGATCTCTCCCCGGAACAGGCAAGGGCGATCCAACAGGGTCGCGTCTTGACCGGGATTGCCATGAAAGATGGGCTACATTGGGCGAGGGACGCAGATTTGCGGCCTATTGCACTGGTGGAGAACATCGACGGTGCTTTAAAAACCGTCCGTGGCTTTAACCTAACTCCATGATGTTCGAAGGAAAAATATGTCAATTACTGCAGAACGTAAAGCACAGGTCATCAAAGAGCACGCACGCGAGCCAAATGATACCGGATCACCAGAAGTGCAGGTTGCAATCCTGACTGACCGTATCAACACGCTGACCAGCCACTTTAAAGACCACCACAAGGACAATCATTCGCGTCGTGGTCTTCTTCAGATGGTCAACAAGCGTCGTTCGCTTTTGGATTACCTGAAAAAAATCGATGGCGACCGTTACGCGGCGCTCATCGCGAAGCTCGGCCTTCGTAAGTAAATTTAAAAGCGGCCTCAATCGGGGCCGCTTTTTGCATGGGGGGTCCGGCAATGAGGCTGGACTGCCATGGGGGCTTTGAAATGCCCCGGCCGTTTGCGGATCGGATCATCCGCTCAATTGAGGCCCCGCATCGCATAGGGCATGCGGGTCAAAGGAAAATCTATGTTTAATACGAAAACTGTATCAATCGAGTGGGGCGGACAAACCCTGACACTCGAAACGGGTAAGGTTGCCCGTCAAGCTGACGGCGCTGTTATGGCGTCTTTGGGCGAAACTGTTGTACTTTGCGCGGTTACCGCGGCGAAGTCGGTAAAGGATGGTCAGGATTTCTTCCCATTGACCGTTCACTATCAAGAAAAATATTCGGCAGCTGGCCGTATCCCCGGTGGCTTCTTTAAGCGGGAACGCGGCGCGACTGAAAAGGAAACTTTGGTTTCCCGTTTGATCGACCGTCCATTGCGTCCGTTGTTCCCAGAAGGTTTCTACAACGAAATCAACGCAATTGCACAAGTTCTTAGCTATGACGGCGAGAATGAGCCGGACATTTTGGCGCTTGTTGCAGCATCGGCTGCGATGACCATTTCGGGCGTTCCTTTCATGGGCCCAATCGGCGCAGCACGCGTTGGTTACCTGAACGGCGAATATATCCTGAACCCAACGGATGAGCAGGTTGCAGAAGGTGATCTCGACCTTGTTGTTGCAGCGACATATGACGCCGTGATGATGGTTGAATCCGAAGCCAATGAGCTTTCGGAAGAAGTCATGCTTGGTGCCGTCCTGTTTGCGCATGACGCATGTAAGGAAGTCGTTAAGGCAATCATCAAGCTTGCTGAACAAGCTGCCAAGGATCCTTGGGCAATGGCGGAGCAGGCTGACCTGACCGCTGCGAAGGACAAGCTTAAGAAGCTGATCGGCAAGGATATTGCTGCAGCCTATAAGCTGACCGACAAGTCGGAACGCAGCAACGCGTTGAACGTTGCACGCGCAAAGGCGAAGGAAGCGTTTGTTGATGCCGCGCCTCAGGATCAGCTTGCCGCTGGCAAGTTGATGAAGAAGCTTGAAGCTGAAATCGTTCGCGGCGCCATCCTGAAGGACGGCACCCGTATCGACGGTCGCAGCACCACGCAAATCCGTCCAATCGTCTCGGAAACGCATTTCTTGCCACGCGCACATGGTTCTGCCTTGTTCACACGCGGCGAAACGCAAACCATCGCAACCTGCACCTTGGGCACCAAGGATGCAGAGCAGATGATCGACGGTCTTGGCGGTCTGCATTATGAAAACTTCATGCTGCATTATAACTTCCCACCGTACAGCGTTGGTGAAGTTGGCCGTTTCGGTGCGCCCGGTCGCCGCGAAGTGGGACATGGTAAGCTTGCATGGCGTGCGCTGCACCCCGTGCTGCCAACCAAGGACGAGTTCCCGTACACAATCCGTTTGACCAGCGACATCACAGAGTCGAACGGCTCTTCGTCGATGGCGTCGGTTTGCGGTGGCAGCCTCGCCATGATGGACGCAGGCGTACCTATCAAGCGTCCGGTTTCGGGTATCGCAATGGGTCTTATCCTTGAAGGTAAGGATTTCGCGATCCTTTCGGACATCTTGGGTGATGAAGATCATCTCGGCGATATGGATTTCAAGGTTGCTGGAACGTCAGAAGGCATCACCACGATGCAGATGGACATCAAGATTGCCGGTATTACCCGTGAAATCTTCGAAGCTGCATTGAACCAAGCCAAGGAAGGCCGCGCGCATATCCTTGGTGAAATGGCAAAAGCTTTGGGCGAAGCCCGCGGTGAATTGTCGGCGCACGCACCACGCATCGAAACCATGCAGATCGACAAAGCGAAGATCCGCGACATCATCGGTACCGGTGGTAAGGTTATTCGTGAAATCGTCGCCACCACTGGCGCGAAGGTCGACATCGATGATGAAGGTCTTATCAAGATCTCGTCGTCCGACGTTGCCCAGATCGAAGCCGCACGTAAGTGGATTTCCGGCATCGTTGAAGAAGCTGAAGTCGGCAAAATCTACGACGGCAAGGTCGTCAATCTCGTCGATTTCGGTGCGTTCGTAAACTTCATGGGTGGCAAGGACGGTCTCGTCCACGTCAGCGAAATGCGCAACGAGCGCGTTGAGAAGGTTACCGACGTCGTCAGCGAAGGCATGGACGTTAAGGTCAAGGTTCTTGAAATCGATCCACGTGGCAAGGTTCGCCTTTCCATGCGCGTCGTTGATCAGGAAACCGGTGAAGAACTGGAAGATACACGCCCGCCACGTGAAAAGAGCGAGCGCAGCGATCGTGGTCCCCGTCGTGAAGGCGGCGGTGGCGGACGCGGCGAAGGCCGTGGCGATCGCGGACCGCGTCGTGATGGCGGTCGGGGCGAAGGCCGCGGCGACCGTGGTCCACGCCAAGAGCGTTCAGAAGGCGGAAACAATGGCGGGGGCGATCCCGACCATGTTCCAGCATTCCTGAAGGACTAGGCCCGCGCGGCAAACAGAACATCCTGCAAAAGGATTGGAGAGGAAAAGGGGTCGCTACGGTGGCCCCTTTTTCGTTGTGGGCATTCGCCGCCGTAAATGGGCAAAGCCGGTTGCCCCCGACGCTGTCTCGGCTTCAGTTCATGCCCGATATAGCATCTCGCACTAACATGCGCAAAACCCTTGGCGACGGCCACAAGAGTATCTAAGGACAATCCCATGAACAGAAAAATCCTTGTGTCCGCTGGCCTGCTGGCTTCGGTTTCCATGCTTTCCGGTTGCGCTATGCTTGGCCTTGGCGGCGGCGGTGCAAAGCCGGGTAGCAACACCCGTTATGTCGCACGTGACGTCAACACGTTATATACTGCGGCAAAGGACAAGCTGGATAACAAGCAATATGAAGTTGCTGCCGCTTTGTTTGACGAAGTCGAACGCCAGCATCCATATTCGCCATGGGCGCGCCGCGCGCAGCTGATGAGCGCATTTAGCTATTACATGGCGCAGAAATATAACGAATCGATTCAATCGTCGCGCCGGTTCCTGTCGATCCATCCGGGTAACAAAGATGCGGCTTATGCATATTATCTGATCGCCTTGTCTTATTATGAACAGATGAGCGATGTGACCCACGATCAGAAGATTTCGGAGCAGGCATTGGCCGCATTGGGTGAAGTGCAGCGTCGCTATCCCACTTCGCGCTATTCCGCTGACGCCACGCTGAAAATGGACCTTGTGCGCGATCATTTGGCGGGCAAGGAAATGGAAATCGGCCGTTTCTATCAACGTCGTGCCTTGTGGCTCGCATCCTCTTTGCGTTTCCGCGAAGTTATCGACAAGTTTGATACGACAACGCATACGCCAGAGGCTTTGTACCGCCTGACCGAAAGCTATTTGGCGATGGGCGTGCCTGAAGAGGCGAAGAAAGCTGCGGCCGTGCTGGGTGCCAATTACCCCGGTAGCAAATGGTATCAGCGCGCCTATGACCTGATGCAGAAGAACGCGCCCGCCGCGTAATGACATGCTAACGGGGCTGTCGATCCGCGATGTGGTGCTGATCGAGGCGCTAGACCTTGAATTTGCAAACGGCCTTGGTGTGTTAACCGGGGAGACGGGCGCTGGTAAGTCTATCTTGCTGGACGCTCTGGGCCTTGCACTGGGTGCGCGTGCCGATAGCGGCCTGGTGCGTGCAGGCGCTGATAAAGCGCAAGTGACAGCAAGCTTTGATGCGCCAGCCAATGTGGTCGCGTTGCTTGGCGAAAATGACATTGAAATTGGCGTAGGCGAACCGCTGCTGATCCGCCGTTCGGTCAAGGCCGATGGTGGAAGTAAGGCCTTCATAAATGATCAGCCATGCTCCGCGGCTTTGTTGCGCGATGTCGGCGCATCTTTGGTTGAAATACACGGACAGCATGATGATCGCGGTTTGTTAAATCCGCGCGGACACCGGGCGCTGCTTGACGCCTTTGGTCGATGCGACACCGCAACAGTCGCGGCCAATTTTACGTCATGGCATGAGGCGAAAGTGCGGCTTGATATCGCACGCGAAGCTCTGGAAAATGCGGCGCGCGATCAAGAGTGGCTTGAACATGCGGTGGCTGAACTTGCTGCCTTTAATCCGCAACCGGGCGAGGAAGAGGAACTGGCTGGTGAGCGGTCGGACATGCAAAAGGGCGAACGTATCGCCGAAGATTTGAAGGCTGTGCTCGAAAGCTTTGACGGCCCCAAAAGCGGCCTCGCGCTTATCCGGTCTGCGGCACGCAAGCTTGACCGCTTGGCGGACGCGCATCCATTGCTGGCAGAAGCGCTGACATCACTTGACCGTGCCGTGATTGAGGCAAGCGAAGCTGAGGACAAATTGAATGCGGCTGCGCGGGCGATTGAATATGAACCAGCACGTCTCGATGAAATTGAGGAGCGCCTGTTCGAATTGCGCGCGCTGGCCCGTAAGCACAATGTCGCACCGGACGGCATCATTGCCCTGCAGGAGCGTCTGACGGCGCAGCTTCAGTCCATTGAGGCAGGGGGCGAGGGGCTCGCTCTGTTAGAGGCTGAGGTCGCTGCAAAGCACGCGGCCTATGTCACGTCCGCCACGGCACTGTCGGAGACGCGGCGCGCGTCAGCAGCGAAGCTCGATGCCGCGGTTAAGGTGGAATTGGCGCCGTTAAAGCTGGATGCCGCACAGTTCCGAACATCTGTCGAGCAGCTTCCCGAAGAGCGCTGGGCCGCGTCGGGCATGGACCGCGTCGAGTTTTTGATTTCGACAAATCCCGGCGCGCCATTTGCGCCGCTGGCCAAAATCGCATCGGGCGGCGAACTGTCCCGCTTCATCCTCGCGCTGAAAGTCGCGTTGGCGGAAGAGGGCGGGGCCGCGACGATTATCTTTGATGAAATCGACCGCGGCGTCGGCGGCGCGGTGGCGGCTGCCATTGGTGAGCGGCTTGCGCGCTTGGCCCAACATACGCAGTTGCTGGCGGTCACGCACAGTCCGCAGGTCGCGGCCAAAGGCAAGGCGCATTACTTCATCGCCAAATCCAGCCAAGGGACGGTGACGCGCACGGGCGTCGTCTTGCTGGATCATGAAGCGCGCAGCCAAGAAATCGCCCGGATGCTTTCGGGCGCGGAAGTGACGGACGAAGCGCGCGCGCAAGCAAAACGCCTTTTGGAGGTTGTGTGAAGAAAATAGGTTTGATTTTGGCGTTGTCGCTGACTGGCTGCACGACCACGGAACCCGCTGCCCTGCCGGCCGACGGATTTTTTCGTGAACTTTCCGCGCTGTGCGGCAAGTCATTTGAAGGCAAATTGGCGGCGGGCGACGACAGCGACGCTAGCTTTAATTCCGCCAAGATGCATGCGCACGTCCGCGAATGTTCATCGCGCGAAGTTCGGATCGCATTTGATGTTGGCGAAGATAAATCGCGCACATGGATTATCAGCAGGACAGACACCGGCCTGCGCTTGAAACATCGCCATATGCTAAAGGATGGGACCGAAGACCCTGTATCCCAATATGGCGGCGATACCGTGACGTCTGGCAGCGTCATGCGGCAAGAATTTCCTGTGGATGCTTTTTCCAAAGACATGTTCACCAAAGAAGGCCGTACTGTATCAAATGCCAATGTCTGGGCGTTTGAAGTCATGCCACGACAAGTCCTGACATATGAACTGGCAAGGCCGGGGCGGTTGTTTCGGGTTTCATTTGACCTGACAAAGCCAGTTTCTGGAGCCGGTGAGTGACAGAAGCAGACGCTGCCAATGAGCTTATGCGGTTGGCGAAACAGATTGCCTATCACAACAAGCGCTACCATGCCGAAGACACGCCCGAGATCTCGGACGCGGAATATGATGCGTTGGTGCGGCGCAATAATGAGTTAGAGGCCGCTTTCCCGCATCTCGTGCGCGCCGATAGCCCCAATAAATTGGTTGGCGCGGCTGTAGACGGTTCGGGGCTTAAGAAAATCACGCATGCCAAGCGTATGATGAGCCTCGACAATGCGTTTGAGGCGCAGGATGTCCATGATTTTGTGGCGCGTGTCCGGCGCTTTCTAAACCTCGGCCCCGATGCGGATGTTGCGTTGACGGCGGAGGACAAGATTGACGGCCTTTCGTTGTCGTTGCGTTATGAAAAAGGGCATCTGATTCAGGCCGCAACACGCGGCGACGGCAGCGTCGGGGAGGATGTGACCGCCAATGTCGCCTATATCCCTGACATTCCGCAGCAGTTGCACGGTGATGTGCCCGATATCTTCGAGATACGCGGCGAAGTCTATATGGCCAAGTCTGACTTTGCGGCGATAAACGAAGCGCAAAAGGCGAAGGATGGGAAGCTGTTCGCCAACCCGCGCAATGCGGCGGCGGGATCATTGCGGCAGAAAGATGCCAAGGTTACCGCGTCGCGGCCATTGCGGTTCTTTGCGCATGGATGGGGTGAAGTCAGTGGCTTGCCGGCCGAGACGCAAAGCGGCGTGATGGCGGCCATCGCCGCGTGGGGCGTGCCGGTTTCACCATTGCTCGTCCGCGTGCCGCATAGCGATGATGCGCTGGCCCATTATGCCAGTATCGAACGTCAGCGGGCGGATTTACCCTATGATATTGACGGCGTTGTCTACAAGGTTGACCGGCTTGAATGGCAGGAACGGCTTGGCTTTGTCGCAAAATCCCCGCGCTGGGCGATTGCGCATAAATTTCCCGCTGAACAGGCTGAAACAACGCTTGAGCTTATCGATATTCAGGTCGGACGAACGGGCAAGTTGACGCCCGTGGGTCGCCTGACCCCAGTGACGGTGGGCGGCGTCGTGGTCTCCAACGTAACCCTGCACAACCGCGATGAAATTGCCCGATTGGGTGTGCGCCCCGGGGATCGCATTGTTGTGCAAAGGGCAGGGGACGTTATTCCCCAGATCGTCGAAAACCTGACGCGCGATGCAGAACGCGCGCCTTATACATTTCCGTCGCAATGCCCCGAATGCGGTTCCGAAGCCGTCGCCGAAGAGGGCGAAGTCGATGTGCGTTGCACGGGCGGACTGATTTGCCCCGCCCAGCGCGTCCAGCGGCTGATTCACTTTGTCAGCCGTGGTGCGCTGGATATTGAGGGGCTTGGCGAGAAAACCATTCAAGAGTTTTTCGATTTGGGATGGCTCGAAAGTCCGGCAGATATTTTCCGGTTGAAGGCCCGCCGCGCAGATATTTTATCGCGCGATGGATGGCAGGATAAGTCTGTGGATAACCTGTTGGCAGCGATTGAGGCGAAGCGCGCGCCCGATGGCGCCAAATTGCTCTTTGGCCTCGGGATTCGCCATATTGGTGCGGTCACTGCGCGCGATCTGTTTAAGGCTTTTGGGACGGTACAAGAGGTCGGGAACGTCGGGCTACGTTTGGCGCAGGGTGATGAAGCGGCTGTCGCAGACATTACCGCGATTGACGGCGTTGGCGGCGCGGTTGCCGAGGCACTTGGCGATTTCTTCCACGAACCGCACAATAGGTCGGTGTGGAATGATCTTTTGAGCGAAATCGCGCCGCCCGCTTATGTTTCAAATGTCCGTGAAAGCGCGTGGACGGGCAAAACCATCGTGTTCACTGGAAAGCTTGAAACCATGAGCCGGGATGAGGCGAAGGCCCAAGCGGAAGCACTTGGCGCAAAATCTGCTGGATCGGTGAGTGCAAAGACCGACTTGGTCGTGGCTGGCCCGGGCGCAGGATCGAAGCTGAAACAGGCCACGGCCCTTGGCATTCAAGTCATTGATGAGGCCGAATGGGCCCGCATTGTGGCGGAGGCTTAGCGGGGACTAGCAAGGCCTTGTAGCCTGATGAGATCGCGACCAACGCGGTTGATGCAAAACAGTTTCAAGTGTAACCAATTGCCATGGATAGCTCGAGCCATGTTTATGACGCGCCGCCTGCCGGCGCAAATGCCGATTGGACCGTGCCCCAGAATTGGGACGCCTTTGGCGCTGATGACCATGCGATGTGGGACCGGCTTTTTGCGCGCCAAACCGCGATGCTACCGGGCCGTGCGGCGGACGCGTTTCTGCGCGGGATCGACGTTCTAAAGCTAACACGCCCCGGTATTCCGGATTATCGCGAATTGAACGCGCGTTTGATGGCGGCCACCGGTTGGCAAATCGTTGCCGTGCCGGGCTTGGTTCCCGACGACGTGTTTTTTGACCATCTCGCCAATCGCCGTTTTCCGGCAGGCAATTTTATCCGGACGCCGGAGCAGCTGGATTATCTGCAAGAGCCAGATATTTTCCATGATGTGTTCGGGCATGTGCCCATGTTGGCTGACCCCGTATTCGCCGATTATATGGTGGCTTATGGCAAGGGCGGATTGCGCTCGCTCGGTTTTGGGGCGCTTGACCATCTCGCGCGGCTATATTGGTATACGGTGGAGTTCGGCCTTATTCAGCAGGCCGATGGCTTGCGGATTTACGGCGCGGGAATTGTTTCAAGCTATGCAGAGAGCATTTTTGCGCTGGAGGACCCAAGTCCCAACCGGATCGCATTCGACCTGCTGCGCGTGATGCGTAGCCATTACCGCATTGATGATTTTCAGCAGAACTATTTTGTGGTCTCGAGCATGGAACAGTTGCTTCAGGTGACCGTCGAGACCGATTTCGCGCCATTGTACGAGCGGCTTGAATCATTGCCCGACATATTGGTTGGCGAAACCATTGCCGAAGATGCGCTTGTCACCAAGGGTACGCAGGAATATGTGAAGGGTGCCAGCCGTTACCAGGTTCCAAAGTCACCCGGCGGCTGACTGGTGCGGCCTGACGCGCGCAGCGGTCGTTTCCAGCCATAATTGCGGCGCTTGACGAGCCACAGGCATGGCCAATCGCCCATATCCTTGCGTTTTTGCAGTCGAAAACCGTGCAGGCGATATGCGCGCGTGACGGCTTCTGCCTGTGTATTCAGCAAGCCTGCCAATATCAGCGAGCCACCTTCGCGCAATATCGCCGATAGCGACGGCGCAAGCTCGATTAACGGGCCCGCCAAAATATTGGCGATGACCAAGTCATAAGGTGCGCGGGCGGTGATAAGGTCGTGCGCTGTCCCCGCGGCAACACACAACGCCAACTGGCCCTGCGCAACGCCGCAAGGGACGTTGTTGACCACGGCATTGGCCGCAGTGACATCAATGCTGACGGGGTCGATATCCGATGCCGTCAAATATGCTTTCGGCCACAGCACATGGGCGGCAAAAGCCAGCAGGCCAGTGCCGGTCCCGATGTCGGCAATCAGGTCAAAGCGTTTGCCGGCACGTTTCATTCGGTCGAGCATATCAAGACAGCCGCTGGTCGTTTCATGTCCGCCCGTGCCAAAGGCGCGGCTAGCCTCGATTTGGAACGGGGTTGCGCCGAAAGGCACTGTGCCTTTGTTGGCCATTGTATGGACGTAAAAGCGCCCGGCATGCACCGGCTGAAGCCCTTGTTGGCTCATCACGACCCAATCGGCGTCGGGAAGTTCTTCAACCACCGCCTTTGCGTTGACGGCGCTGGGCAAGCGGATTTGGATGGCGGCGATCACCTGAGCGTTTGGCTTCTCGTTAAAATAGGCTTCAAGCCGCCATTTTTCGTCATTGAAGGCTTCGACTTCGTCCGCAACGATTGTCGGCATGGGTTCCAATGCGGCCAACCACTCATCGTCATTGTGCAGCTCTTCCGCTTCATTGCGGGTGCAGGGCAGGGTAACCTTCCAGTTCATTGTACTGCTTCTTTGGCTAACCGGGCGTCAAGCCGCTCCATGGCTGCTTTCGCATAATTTGCACAGCCTGCAGGGTCGGCGAGAGGTTCCTTGCCCGAAATGCGGTCAAAGAAACGCGATTGCGCGGGGTGCGGGGCAATCAGGACGTCGCATGGTTGTAGCTCAGATACCCGTTTCATGGTCGCCCTTAACACCGCGACATATTCTGGGTGGTCCGTAAATCGGTACGCATCACCAGACACAGCGCCAAGGCTGTCGGCGAAAACAAATTGATGACAGGTCGCACCCTCACATGATTTCCAGGTCCAACTGGTTCCACCCGGGGAATGGCCGGGCGTGGCGATGGCGGTCATTTTTATCGGGCCAAGGGTGATGGTTTCGCCGTCGCGGACGATTTGGTCGACCTTCATGCCCACAAAGGGCGGCAATATTGCCAATTGCGGGTCCGTTGGATCCGAAATACCCGTTTCCAGACTTTTGCGCGCTTCCGCTCGCGCCAGCATGCGGGCACCGGTAATGCTCTTTAGCGCGGCAAGCCCGCCAACATGATCATAATGTTCATGACTGCTGACCAGATATTTTACATCGGTCGGTTGGAAACCAAGGTCGCGGATATTGTCGGCAATGAATGGGGCAGCTTCGGCGGTCGCGCCGTCGATGAGGATATGACCTTTGGGTGACGTGACGAGCAAAGACACGATGCCACATGTGCCCACCATATACACATTCGCGAAAACATGTGCGGGCGGGGTAGGGTCGCTCCAGCCGTCACGGCCGTGGCACTGTGATGCGAGTGTGGCTCCGCTGCTAAGGGGTTTGACCGTTGGCAGCGGCGCGCAGGCCGTCAGTGCCAATGCCAATAGGGCGCCAAGCTTAGCGTACATAGCTCGCGCCATTTATATCCAATACCGCACCGGTCATCGAAGGCGGCGCATCCAGTGCACAGAATTTCACCATCGCCGCGACCTCTTCGGGATCAGCGACCTTGCCGAGCGGAATATCGGCGAGCAGCTTATCGCCGCCGCGGCTTGCGAGATAATCGTCCGCCATGCCGGTCATGGTAAATCCAGGGCATATGGCAAAGGCATAGATTTTTTGCGCAGCGTAAGCGCGGGCAATCGTCTTGGTCATTGCGACCATGCCGGCCTTTGATGCCGCATAATGCCAATGGGCTGGACTATCCCCGCGATGCGCGGCGCGGCTGGCGATGTTGATGATCCTGCCGCTCGCGTTCGATACTTGCCAATGCAGGACGGCGCGGCGGCACAAGTCCGCACTGGCCGTCAGGTTGATCTGCATGGTCCGGTTCCAATTGGCGAGCCATTCCTCGTCCGAGGCCGAAATCGGGTTTTGCTCAAATATCCCGGCATTGTTGATCAACACATCCACACGACCGTCCAGGCGATCAAGCGCTTGCGCCCACAGCCGTTTTGGCGTGGCGGGATCGCTAAGATCACCATCCTTGCTGGACAGTGCCAGCACATTAGTCGTTGCAGGGTCAAAGCTGGCGGCTGCAGCAGCGCCGATGCCGCGTGATGCGCCGGTGATAAGGATATGGGTTTTCATCCGCGCTGCTTTTCACAGCGCCGACAAAATTTCAACCGAAGTTATCGGATGAGGTTTCCAACAAATCGCGTGGCATTGGCTTGAAGCGATGAGATTTTCTCATTTACTTCGCTAAATCCGCCCTCAAGCTGCATGATTTCCGACACCACATTTTCCGTATCGCTGCGGATGGCAGAGATGGTGTTCGACATTAAATCGGCCGCCAGCGCGGTTTCATCAACGGATGCGGTAATCATTGTAACCGTTTGTGCTTGGTCCTCCATCGCCCGCCGGATGCGCTCGGCAGACATGCGCACTTCGTCAACGGTTTCGCGGATGGATGCGTTCGATTCAACCGACGCCTTGGTCGCACTTTGAATGGATGAAATCTTCTGCGCAATTTCGTCGGTTGCCTGCGCTGTTTGATTTGCGAGACTTTTCACTTCCTGTGCGACCACGGCGAAACCGCGGCCCGCATCGCCTGCGCGCGCGGCTTCGATTGTGGCGTTCAACGCCAGCAAGTTGGTTTGCCCGGCGATGTCGCGGATAAGCCCCAATATAGACTCAATGGATTGGGATTGTTCGGACAGTGTATCGGTCGCGACGGCACCCTTCGTTGCCACGGCGGCGGCGCGGTTTGCAACGTCGGCGGCGGTCTCCACTTCTGTTCGTGCATCTTCAATTGCGCGGATGAGGCCTGCGGCCGTCTGGGCTGCTTCGCGCATGGCGACCGCCGATTGTTCAGACGCTGCAGCAACTTCGGATGCCTTGGACAGCATGCCGACCGCCATTTGCGAGCTGCTCGCGGCTTGTTGGCGCAATACGGCGGTGCGGTCTGCAACGTCATGTGCAGCAATGCCAATGTCTGATTCAAACTGCGCCGATTGTTCGCGGCGGCGTGTCACGTTCTGATTGGCGCGATATGACGTATAGCACATCGCCATGATGGACAGTTCCAGACCGGTTGCCGTCAGAACGGCCGCTGCCAGATCCTGATAATCTTCCTGTTCAAAGCCATATATTTCACCAAGCAATTTTAGCGTGAAGCTGTTGACGCGGGTGGACGCTGCATTAACATTCTCGAGTGGAATGCCGCGTTGGCACGAATCCATGATCTGACGGGTGAGAAACTTTGACCATTCAGCGCCTTCGATATCGCTAAGGCGCTTCTCAATAAAGGCCGCTGTTTTGACCCGGGCTTTTTCAACATTTTCGGAATCCTGCATTTCAGGAAACTTGCCCATGTTGATCCAATAATCCCAATAATAGCTGCTAATGTCATATAGCCGGTCTTTTAACAGCTCACCGACTTTGCGGCAGCGGGGCGCAAAGCTTTTGTCTTCGACAAACACATCAATAATCGCCTGAACGTCCGATGGTTCAATGTCCCGTTTCTCTGCCATACTCGCATTCCTGTGTCATGGTCTTCCGCAATGCGGACCGATTTCACATGTTTAAGCGGCAAATGGTTAATAGGCGGTTATTGCTCAACGCCTCCGATGCTCTTGCGCAGATTTTGTGTAAAGTTGTGATTGAACAAATCCATCATCTCAATGCGTGATTCTGACCGTGCAGGCCTTGCGCCACGCCATTAAACGATTAAAGAGCGACGCTTAATACAGGCCGCGCTTAAATGAAGGACGCTGAAATCATGGCGAAAAACCCGAACCGCCCGTTATCACCGCATTTGCAGGTGTATCGCTGGTCACCGCAGATGGCGATTTCGATTTTCCACCGCGCAACAGGATTCATTCTCGCGACGGTAGGAATGATCACCTTGCTTTGGTGGTTGTCGGCGATTGGTGGTGGCGCGGAAAGCTATGCGACCTTCCAAAAATATGTTGTCTCCGCAGGCGAAAGCGCAACCGGGTTTGAAACGGCCGTCAACTGGTTCTTCCGGCTTTTGGGCCTTGCTGTTACCTTCAGCTTTTTCCAGCATCTCGCCTCGGGCATTCGCCACCTCGTTTTGGATATTGGCGCTGGTTACGAATTGAAGACGAACCGGACCTGGGCTTCGGCTGCATTCATTGCGGCCTTTTTTGCAACTGCATTCGTTGTCCTGTTTGTGGCATCGCGCTTTCTTGGAGTTTGATGATGGACAGTAGAACATATATCGGGCGCGTGCGCGGGCTGGGTTCAGCAAAGCATGGCGGCGAACATTGGTTGAAACAGCGCCTGACCGCGATTGGCAATATCTCGCTGACCACGTGGCTCGTCGTCTCACTGCTTCTCATGCCGAATTTTGATCAAGCAACTTTGGCGCAATGGCTGGCTCAGCCAACGGTTGCGGTCCCGATGATATTGATGATCGTCAACATTTTTTCGCACGCGCGCCTTGGTCTTCAGGTTTTGATTGAAGATTATGTGCATGACGAAGGATTGAAGTTTGGCGCAATGGCGCTTCTCAACTTCTATGTCGTCGCGAGCGCCGTGTTCGGCATTTTCGTCGTAGCAAAATTAGCATTTACCGGAGCATCCGCCTGATGTCAGACGCTTACAAGATTATCGACCATACCTATGACACGGTTGTTGTTGGAGCCGGCGGCTCTGGCTTGCGCGCCACGATGGGCAGCGCTGAAGCTGGTTTGAAAACAGCCTGTATCACCAAGGTTTTCCCTACCCGTTCGCATACTGTTGCGGCACAGGGCGGCATTGCGGCGTCGCTTGGCAACAACTCGCCGGACCATTGGACCTGGCACATGTACGACACCGTAAAGGGGTCGGACTGGTTGGGTGACCAAGACGCGATCGAATATATGGTGCGTGAAGCGCCAGCTGCGGTGTATGAGCTTGAGCATGCTGGCGTTCCATTTAGCCGCAATGCCGACGGCACAATTTATCAGCGCCCCTTTGGTGGCCACATGCAGAATATGGGCGAAGGCCCCCCCGTTCAGCGTACGGCCGCAGCGGCCGACCGCACCGGTCACGCCATGTTGCACAGCCTGTATCAGCAGAGCCTGAAATATGACGCGGATTTCTTCATTGAGTATTTCGCACTCGATCTGATTATGGAAAATGGCGAATGCCGCGGCGTTATCGCCATGTGCATGGAAGATGGCACCATTCACCGTTTCAAGAGCCATGCCGTCGTGCTGGCAACTGGCGGATATGGCCGTGCGTATTTCTCCGCAACTTCGGCGCATACCTGCACCGGTGACGGTGGCGGCATGGTGCTGCGCGCCGGGCTTCCGCTTCAGGATATGGAATTCGTGCAATTCCACCCCACCGGCATTTACGGCGCTGGCGTGCTGATTACCGAAGGTGCACGCGGCGAGGGCGGATATCTGACCAACAGCGAAGGTGAGCGCTTCATGGAGCGTTATGCACCGTCGGCTAAGGACTTGGCATCACGCGACGTTGTCAGCCGTTCGATGGCACTTGAAATGCGCGAAGGCCGCGGTGTCGGCCCGCATAAGGACCATATCTACCTACATCTCGACCATATCGATCCCAAGGTTTTGGCGCAGCGTCTGCCCGGCATTACCGAAAGCGGAAAGATTTTCGCTGGCGTCGATCTGACACGCCAACCGCTGCCAGTGACACCAACGGTGCACTACAATATGGGCGGAATTCCCTGCAATTATCATGGTCAGGTGGTCACTAAGGTTGGTGATGATCCTGAAGTCATCGTACCGGGCCTTTACGCGGTTGGCGAAGCAGCATGTGTTTCGGTGCATGGTGCGAACCGGCTTGGATCAAACTCGTTGATCGACTTGGTCGTATTCGGACGGGCAACGGGCTTGCATTTGAAATCGTCATTGACGCCCGGTGCACCGCACAAGGCGCTGCCGAAAGATGCCGCCGATTTGGCGCTGACCCGCGTCGACAAGTTCCGTGCAGCAAAGGGCGGTTCGCCGACTGCGGACATTCGTCTACAAATGCAGCGGACAATGCAAAAGCACGCTGCGGTGTTCCGCGACACAGCACTGCTGGCCGAAGGCGTTACCGAGATGCAAAAGGTCAATCAGCGTCTCGCCGACGTGCACGTCACCGACCGCAGCATGATTTGGAACACCGACCTCATCGAAACGCTGGAGCTCGACAATTTGATGGCGCAGGCCGTCTGCACCATTGAAAGCGCCAACAACCGCAAGGAAAGCCGCGGCGCGCATGCGCATGAGGATTATCCAGAGCGCGATGACGCAAATTGGATGAAGCACACCGCTTCATGGTTTGAAGGTTGGGGCGGTTCCGGCGGCGCGGTGAAAATCGACTACCGCCCAGTGCATGATTATACGCTGACCGACGAGGCAGAGTATATCAAGCCGAAGCCACGCGTTTACTAAGCTCCGCGAAAACGGAGGCTGTTATATCCAGGCTCCGTTTTCGTTTTTCATGATCGAAAACCGAACCGGCGACGATGATTTCGTCTGCTTGCGTGCGCGCCAAAAACGCTTTGACGCCCGCCTTCACAGTGTCAACGGAGCCGATGGCGCTGGCCGATAATATGTCGTTCAACGCTGACGTAAATTGCGGCGGCAGTGACGCCACATAGCCTTCGACCGGCGGCGGCATTTGGCGCGGGTTGCCGGTGCGTAAGGCGATGAAGCTTTGCATGAGCGAGCTCGCCAAAAACTCGGCTTCCGCATCGGTTTCGCCTGCGATAATGTTGAATGCGGCCATCGCATAGGGCTTGTCCAATATAGCGCTTGGCCGGAAATGGCTGCGGTAGATGTGCAAGGCTTCGTCGAGCATTTGCGGCGCAAAATGGCTGGCGAACGCGAAGGGAAGGCCGAGCGCAGCGGCCACTTGCGCGCCGTAGAGGCTGCTGCCCAATATATAGAGCTGCACATTCGCGCCCGCGCCGGGTGTCGCGACGATGCCGGTTTTGCCGTCATCGGCGAAATAGCTTTGTAGTTCCATCACATCGCGCGGGAACGCGTTCGGGTCGCTGTCGAGCGTGCGACGTATTGCTGCGGCAACGCGTTGGTCGCTGCCGGGCGCACGGCCCAATCCAAGGTCGATCCTGCCTGGGTAAAGCGCGTCCAAGGTGCCAAATTGTTCGGCAATGACTAAAGGCGCATGGTTGGGCAACATGATGCCGCCTGAACCAACGCGGATGGATTTGGTCGCTGCGGCAATATGCCCGATGACGACGCTGGTGGCCGCGCTGGCGATGCCGCGCATCCCATGATGTTCGGCAACCCAATAGCGGCTGAAGCCCAGACTTTCGGCGTGGGCCGCAAGGTCTGCGGCATTGGCGAGCGCGCCAGCCACTGAGCCACCTTCGACAACGGGAACAAGGTCAAGCAAAGAGTAATTGGTCATGAACCCTAAATGGGTGTGTTGACGCGTAATGCCAAGCGCAATCGACTATCGGGTGAAGGCGTGTATAAAATGCGGATGATCACCGCGCTGTTCCTTCCCTTTATTATCACCACAATGCTGATTGAACTGACCCCAGGACCGAACATGGCATGGCTTGCATTGACCAGCGCGACGCAAGGGAAGCGGTCGGGTTTCGCTGCGGTCGCGGGAATTGCAACGGGCCTTGCGATTCTTGCGTTGGCTTCGGCAATGGGGCTTGCCGCGCTCGCAGCCCGTTCACCTTTTGCCTTTAGTTTGCTGCGCTACGCAGGTGCGGCCTATTTGCTCTGGCTGGCATGGCAAACATGGGTTGGGGAGCAAGAAGTTGCGACCGGTGAAATAGACACGACGGCCATGGCAGCATGGTTCCGCCATGGCTTGCTGCTAAACTTACTGAACCCAAAGGCCGCGGTGTTTTTTGTCACGGTCCTGCCAGCCTATATCGTAACCAATGCACCGATTGCGCCACAAACCATTCTGCTGTCGGCATGCTATGTTGCCATTGCAACAGCGATGCACCTCGTCATCGTTGCATTGGCGGCGCAAGCGCATGGATGGATGACTGTGGGCAACCGCCGGAACCAAGTGCGCCGCATATTTGCGGTTCTATTGGCGATGGTCGCAATCTGGTTCTTGGTGAGCACCGCCTAACGCTGTTTTCCTGACGTTGCAGGGGCGCGCAAAAGCCTTAGCGATAGCGCAACATAGAGCGGTTAAGCTCCGCGACGGATTTGACACCCATCAACCGCATGTCCCGATCAATTTCGTCGCGCAATTTGCCAACGATACGTTCAACACCCGGTTGGCCGGCTGCGGCCAATGCGTACAGATACAGCCGCCCGCCTGAGCATGCTGTGGCGCCTGCTGCCAGCGCCTTTAATACATGGCTGCCGCGCTGCACGCCGCCGTCGCAGATGATGTCGATTTTACCGCCAACGGCGTCGGCGATTTCGGAAATCTGGTCGAATGGCGACCGCGACCCGTCCAATTGCCGCCCGCCATGGTTGGACACCATGATCGCCGTCGCGCCTATGTCGACAGCCCGCTTTGCATCATCAACGGACATGATACCCTTTAAGCAGAATTCGCCGCCCCAGTCGGACCGGACTTTCTCCGCCATTTTCCAATCCATCGACGTGTCGAGCATAGTATTGAAATATTCGGCCACAGACACCGCGACATTGGTGCCGGCGTCAACATGTGTCTGCAGATTGGGAAGCGCGAATTTCTCCCGGAACATATAGTTCAGCGCCCATGATGGATGGATCGCGTAGCTCAGCACCGATGCAGGCGTGAAGCGTGGGGGTGAGGTGAACCCACTGCGCAGGCAGCGTTCCCGGTTGCCCGATACGATCGTATCGACGGTCAACGCGATGGCATCAAATTTCGCGGCTTTACAGCGTTCGATCATCGACGCGTTCAGGCCTTTGTCTTTGTGGATATAGAGCTGAAACAGCTTGGGCGTCTTGATGCGTTCGCCGACTTCCTCGATGCTGACCGTGGCAAGCGAAGAAATGCCGAACCATGTGTTAAACTGCTGCGCCACAGCGGCAACGGCGCGTTCACCTTGCCAATGGAATAAGCGTTGCAACGCGGTCGGCGATAGCATGAGCGGCATGGCAATGTCTTTGCCCATGACACGCACTTTTGTGTCGATATCTGAAACGCCCGCGAGCACATTGGGCACAAGGTCGCAGTCGTCGAACGCCGAACTGTTGCGACCTTTCGTCCGCTCATCATCGGCTGCGCCGTCGATATAGTTGAAGATAGGTGACGGCAGGCGCGACTTCGCCAGCTGGCGAAAATCGGCGACATTATGACAATCATTCAAACGCATGCAGCGCTTATGACAGGCCTTTTAGATAATTGCACCTATTTGGTCTTGGCATTCTGCCATATTGTCCTGCACCAACATTGCGTTTAGCGATGTATAACGCAAATAATGATCATCCCTAATGCAAAGGCTATCTCCCATGTTCCTCCAAGGCAAAACGGCGCTTATCACTGGTTCAACATCTGGCATTGGTCTGGGTTATGCGCGCGCACTGGCGGCCGAGGGCGCCAATGTGATGATCAACGGTTTTGGTGATGCGGATGCCATTGAAGGCTATGTGGCGGAACTCGCCGCTGCAAGTGGTGGGAAAGCACTCAATTCTGGCGCTGATATGATGAAGCCAGATGAAATCAGGGCGATGGTCGCCGAATGTAGCGAGAAACTGGGATCGCCTGATATTTTGATCAATAATGCGGGTATCCAGCATGTTGCGCCGGTTGATGAATTCCCTGAAGATAAATGGGACGCCATCATGTCGATCATTTTGTCGTCCGCGTTCCATACCACGAAAGCTGCCTTGCCCGCGATGAAGGCAAAGCGGTGGGGCAGGGTCATCAACACCGGTTCGATGCACAGCCTTGTCGCGTCACCGTTTAAGTCGGCGTATAATGCGGCAAAGCACGGCCTTGCGGGCTTTAGCAAAACCGTTGCGCTTGAGGTCGCGACGCAAGGCATAACCGTCAACAATATCTGCCCGGGATATGTGTGGACGTCCTTGGTTGAAAACCAAATTCCCGACACGATGAAGGCACGCGGATTGACGCGCGAACAGGTTATCAACGATGTGTTGCTGGCCAACCAGCCGCAGAAAAAATTTGTTCAGGTTGAACAATTGGCGGCTTTGGCGGTGTTTCTGTGCCGGGATGAGGCCAGCGCGATTACCGGAACGAACCTATCGGTCGATGGTGGCTGGACCGCCCAATAAATCTTGGCTTCTGGGTTAGCGGCCAAAGGGCGCGTTAGTCGCCATCGCCCTCTCGTCTAGGGCAGCTGCGCCCGGCACGGCAAATACCGGCGGTGTATAGCCAATTTTGTTCTTTCGGGGTGTGTCCGGATTTTCTCTGTCTGATCGCGGAGATACGCCAAATGGCAACCCGAAATCAGCTTGAATTGGCCGGCCGTCAATGGTTGGCGCGCCGGTTATAAATTCAACAGAAACCCCCGAATCGAATGGAACAGGCGGCGGGGATGGTGGCGGAGAGGGGAACGGTGCTGTTGGCTCGGGCGGCGGCGCGTTAACTTCCGGGTTCGCTATGTCTGCGGCTTCGCGGGGCGCCACGGGATTGCCCTGCGGAATGACCACGGTGATGAACCCGGTGACCGACAGAACCCCAAGCAACAGTTTTAGAGTATTATCCACGTGCCCCAGCCTGTTTGGTTGCACGGGGGGTATACCAACGGCCTTAAGAAAATATTAGCGACAATGCGTTGGCCCATAGAAAAAACCGCCGACATTCCTGCCGGCGGTTAGGTGTTTTCCTCCCCAGGAAAACTCGTAAAATATAACTGCGGTTATTTGCCGCCTGCGCTCCCCAAACGGTGGTAGAGGCGGGCAAATTTAATCGACTCCGGCTGATCCTTTATCGCTTCCAGATAGTGGACCAAGGCCTGCCTCAAAAGTGTGAGGTCCTCGGTCGACAAAACGGCGCGTGCGCGTGCTGGCTCGCTCATGACTTCACCTTTCTTACGCTGCGTTGCTGAACTGGTTCATGGTGTTGTCTTTACCACCGGCCTTAAGCGCGGCTTCACCAGCGAAATATTCCTTATGTTCGTCGCCAATGTCGGAACCCGACATATTCTGGTGCTTAACACAGGCGATACCTTGGCGGATTTCCTTGCGCTGAACGCCGGCAACATAGCCAAGCATACCCATTTCGCCGAAATAATCCTTCGCCAGATTGTCCGTGCTCAATGCCGCGGTGTGATATGTTGGCAAGGTGATTAGGTGGTGGAAAATGCCCGCACGCTTGGCAGAATCGCGCTGGAAATTCTGGATCCACATGTCGGCTTGGGCGCCCAATTCGGTTTCGTCATATGACGCGCTCATCAGGTTTGCGCGGTCGTAAGCCGACACGTCCTTACCTTCTGCAGCCCAGGCGTCGAACACTTGCTGACGGAAATTGAGCGTCCAGTTGAAGCTTGGCGAGTTGTTATACGCCAATTTGGCGTTGGGAACGACTTCGCGGATACGGTCGACCATGCCGGCAATCTGTTCGATGTGCGGCTTTTCGGTTTCGATCCAGATAAGGTCAGCGCCGTTCTGCAGTGATGTGATGCAATCCAGCACGCAGCGGTCTTCGCCTGTGCCTGAACGGAACTGGAAAAGGTTCGAAGGCAAACGCTTTGGCTTCAAAAGCTTCCCATTGCGGTTCAGGATGACATCGCCATTCTGCGCTGTGCTCGGGTCGATTTCTTCGCAGTCGAGGAAGCTGTTGTACAAGTCGCCAAGGTCGCCAGCTTCTTTCGATACCGCGATCTGCTTGGTAAGGCCTGCACCCAAGGAGTCCGTGCGCGCAACGATGATGCCTTCAGGAACGCCCAGTTCGAGGAACGCGTAGCGGCAGGCCCGAATTTTTTGCAGAAAATCTTCGTGCGGGACGGTAACCTTGCCATCTTGGTGGCCACATTGTTTTTCGTCCGAAACCTGATTTTCGATCTGCAAGGCGCATGCACCCGCTTCGATCATCTTCTTGGCCAGAAGATAGGTCGCCTCGGCATTGCCGAAACCTGCGTCAATGTCCGCGATGATCGGCACGACGTGGGTTTCATGATTTTCGATTTTGGCAAGCGCCTGCGCTTCCTTGGCCGCATCATTAGCTGCGCGTGCGTCATCAAGGTCCTTGAACAGAAGGTTGAGCTCACGGCTGTCTGCCTGACGCAGGAATGTGTAGAGTTCGCCGATCAGGGCAGGGACGCTCGTCTTTTCATGCATCGATTGGTCGGGCAATGGGCCGAACTCGCTGCGTAGGGCCGCAATCATCCAGCCCGACAGATAAAGATAACGCTTTTTGGTTGTGCCGAAATGCTTCTTGATCGAAATCATCTTCTGCTGGGCAATGAACCCGTGCCAGCAACCGAGCGACTGCGTATACTGCGCAGGGTCTGCATCATAAGCCGCCATGTCTTCGCGCATAATTTTTGCGGTGTAGCGCGCAATGTCGAGGCCCGTCTGAAAACGGTTTTGCAACTGCATACGCGCCACGGACTCTGCGCTAATCGAGTCCCAAGTGCCATTGTTCGCGGCTATGTGCGTGCTGTTTTCAGCAATGAGCGACTGGTACGACATTTACAATTCCTTCGGTAACCTGATTTATGCTGCAGTTATGCGGTTGTAATGGTCAAAGGACGAGTCAATTTTGTAATATTTGTTGTGTTATGGTGCGGATAATCTAAGGTTTAATTGTAAATCTGTAATATAACTTACAAGGCACTGCCATGAGTGAACAAAAGCTATTTGCCGGTCATGCCGTCCGCAGAATCCGTCGCGCAAACGGACTGACACAAGGGGCTATGGCTGATGCGCTCGCGATATCGGCGTCTTACCTAAACCTGATTGAGCGCAACCAGCGGCCACTCACGGCCACCTTGTTGCTGAAACTCGCGCAGTCATATGACTTCGACCCACGCACACTGACTGGCACAACCCCCGGCGGCGGCGTTGAGGCCATTCGCCGCCGGTTGAGCGATCCCATGTTTGCCGATTTGTCCGTCGACCGAACACAGGTGGAAGAATGGATTGCCGCCAGCCCTGACGCAGCCGAAGCGTTTGCCCGCGCGTTTGACCGCTTGTCGGGCGGTTCGCATGGCGCGGCGGGCACATTGCAAGGCGGCGCAAGCATTGAACCTGAATCCATCGCATCGGCGCGGCGCGAGATAGAACGCTGGCGCAACCATTTTGCAGATTTGGATTCGCAAGCTGAAAATCTCGCGGATGAGCTGCGTCTTAATAATGCGGACCTGTATGGCGCGATTACTGAACGGCTGCGCGTGAAGCATCAGTTGTCGATACGGATATTGCCGTTCGATGTAATGCCTGACCGATTGCGCCGGTTGGACCTCCATGCCCGGCAATTGCAGTTGTCGGAGCTATTGGATCCGGCAAGCCGCACATTCGCCGCCGCCTTGCAACTTGGTATGTTGGAGGCAAAGGCGGAGGTTGAGGCGCTCGTTTCCGGCGCCTCATTCACCGAACGGGCAGGGGAACGTCTCTACCGACGCCATTTGCACAGCTATTTCGCGGCAGCCGTCATGATGCCTTACGCCCGCTTCCTGCGCGCCTGCGAAGCGACTGGCTATGATCTTATCTTGCTGCAACGCCGGTTTGGGGCGGGTTTTGAACACGTTGTGCACCGCCTAACGACTTTGCAGCGGGTGGGGCAGCGCGGGTTGCCATTTTTCATGCTGCGGATTGATCGGGCCGGGCAGAGCAGTAAGCGTTATGCAGGGGCGAGTGCATCACCGTTGGTGGAGACGGACCGTCGGTGTCCCTTGTGGCACGTGCACAATGTTTTTGCACGACCGGGCACGCTGTTGCCGCATCTGGTTGAGCTGGAGGACAAAAGCCGCTGGTTCACGCTGTCGCGCACGGTGCACCCACAAACGGCTGTGAGTGGCGGCGTTGAAGCTGAATTCGCCATTTGTTTGGGTATCGATGCCAAGCTGGCGGCACCCTTGGCCGCGGCGCGGGGCTGGGATTTAGGGGACGCGGCAGCGACGCCGATCGGATTGGGCTGTCCTGCGTGCACGCGATCGGACTGCCCGCAACGCAGCGCGCCGCCCGCGGGACGCGTGCTTGTTTTCAACGAGCGCGAGCGCGGGTTGTCGCCATTTGCCTTTGATCAACAGGCATAACCATTAAGGCCGGTCGAAAACATAGCCTGCCGACCGAACCGTACGGATAGGGTCTGGACTGCCAACCTGGACAAAGGCTTTGCGCAGGCGACCAACCCATACGTTCACAGTTTTATCGTCAACTATGTCGCCATCTTTGCCGAGAACTCGAATGAGGTGCTGGCGTGAAAAAACGCGATCGGGATTAGCTGCAAAATGGGCCAATAAGCGAAATTCTGTCGGTCCAAGAGGCAGGGATTGGCCGTTATATTGGGCTCTAAAGGTCGCTGTGTCGACGATCAGCCGTCCATGAATATATTTGTGGAGGTCGTGGCCTGCGTTTCGCGCAGACAACTGAAGCGCAAGCCTGCGGCTTAGCGTTTTAGCGTCGAACGGCCCAATGATATAATCGTCTGCGCCGGCGTCCAGCGCGCGCCGCTGGCTGGTTTCGTCTGCATGTTCCAGGACAAGCGTCGTATGACATTGCTGGCCAACGTCGGTGGCTTTTAACTGGCGGCAAAACTCTAGACCGGACTTGTCAGGAAGAATCCAATCAACAAAGCAGAGAATGTTTTGCGTTTCGGGCAGAGATATAATGTCGGACGATCCGGTCAAAAACCGAACGTCTGGGTACTCTGCGGTCATGTCAGCTATCAGTTCCGCATCGCCGCCTGCGATTAATACATAAATATCGTCGTTCATGTTCATCCACCCGGTTCTGCGGATGAGATGCAGATAGCTAATGACAAGTTCGTGACCGTTATGCGTCACTTTGGTGTCGACTTTTTTCTGTAACGTTGGCGTCACCAAAGTGTCGGTGAAGTGTCGCGGGGGTGCAACTCACGACGTCTAGCGACCTCCTTGCAAATGCACCCGGGGCGAATCGAAATGAATTCAAGCGTCCCGACAACGATTAGCAACAGGGATTTATTATGAAGCGCACCGTCTCTCTCCATCTGGTTTCGTTGGCTGCGATCGCCGCTTTCCAGACCACTACGCCCGTATTCGCGGCGGTCGATGACGCTACCCGGCAGGACAATTCCGGCCTGGTCGACATTGTGGTAACGGCGACGAAGCGTGAAACCAATCTACAGGACACGCCGATTGCTATCGCGGTCATGAGCGACGAAGATTTGAAGAAGCGCCAGGTACAAAGCTTGTTGGATCTCGCAGATGGCGGAATACCATCGCTGCGCGTGGCGACATTTGAATCACGTCAAACAGCGCTAACAGTCGGCATGCGGGGTATTGTTCCCGGTGACGCCAATCAACCCGCCCGCGAACAAGGCGTAGGCGTCTATATTGACGGTGTGTATTTGGGGCGCCAGCATGGTCTGAACGCTGGCTTTTGGATGTACAGCGCATTGAGGTTCTGAAAGGTCCGCAAGGAACCTTGTTTGGACGCAATACCGAAGGTGGCGCAGTTAACATTGTCACGCGCGCTCCAACTGGTGAGTTCGGTGGTCGTGCGTCCGCCGGTATGGGCAATTTCGGTGCATATAGCGGCCAGATACGTATCGATCTTCCTGAAGTCGCTGGTTTCGCGTTCAAAATTGACGCCGGTCTGCAACATCAGGATGCAACGACCAAAAACCCATTGGAGGGACAAGTCGGGTGGAATTATTTCCATCGCTATGGCGGTCGGATAGCGGCACGGTGGGAACCGACGAACACGATTACAGCCGATTTTTCGGCCGATCTCGGTCGCGATCAAAACACCGCATTTCTTAGCCAGCTGATCAATTATAATCCCACCAATCGCCCCATTGCGACGCTTGCGCAGATTGTAGCCAACAGCAACCGCCTTCCTTCGGGCTTTGTTGCGCCGCTTCCTTCGTTGTTGAAGGTGCAACCTGACCGCGTTAGCACCGCTGACATCGGCGTGCCGCAACAGCCCAGCGTGGGCAAAACCTTCGGCGTTGTCAGCAACATCAAATGGCGGCCGTTTGACGGTATCGAAATTCGCTCGATTACAGCATGGCGCACCGTCAGCGACCGTCAGTTTGATAATTCCGGCGGTGCTAACCGGACTCCGACATTCCTTCCGAATGCCACGTTCAGCCGCTATAGCCTTGCGACGTTAGACCAACGTCAGTTCAGCCAGGAAATACAAGCTGTCGGTAATACCGATACCGTCGATTATGTTCTGGGCCTCTATTATTTCAATGAACGGGCCAACGACACTGCCCGTACCCCGAATACGAACCGTTGGAATGCCGACGGAACAGCGTTCAGCATTGTTGATCCGGCGACCTATCCACTTGCGGTTACAGCACGTGCGAGCATCGCATTTGCCAAAAGCTACGCCATATATGGGCAGGCTACCTACACGCCCGAACAATTGGAAAGCTTGCATGTGACGGTCGGTGGTCGCATTACGCGTGATGACAAGAACGGACAGTTGTTCACGGTAAATGGTGCATCCACCAACTTCACCTTCGACCAACGCAATACGCGTATTGATCCGTTGGTGACAGTCGCTTGGGATGCCTCAGATGCCGTCAATCTATACGCAAAATATGCGACGGGTTACCGTGCGGGTGGCGCAAGTTCACGTTCTTTGAACTACCGCGCATTCGGCCCTGAGTCCGTAAAGTCTTATGAAATTGGCGCAAAAACCGAATTGTTTGATCGCCTCGTCCGATTGAATCTTGCCGGTTATATCATGGACCGGACCGACAGTCAGGTCGATTTCAACTTCTTCATTCCGCAAACCAATGGGACAGTCCGCAACACGCTGGAAACCGTAAATGCGGAAGGCGTAACCAAGATTAAGGGTATTGAGGCGGACTTGACCGTCAGGCCCACCGACAGCCTGTCTTTCGGTGTATCTTATGCGTACACCGACGTGAAGATTCCACCCGCACGCAATACCGTGCAGGAACAGCTTAACGCGTCGCTGACACCCGCGGTGACTACGCCAGTGTTTCAGGACGTCTATGTCGTATATACACCCAAGCACGCTGTATCAGGGTCGATTGACTTTGAAACACCAGTGGGCGGAGCAGGCGCAGCGGCAAAGCTTCACTTGGACGCCAACTACAGCTCGCCATCCTTCACGTTCGATAATGAAAACGTCAAAAATGAAAAAGCGTTTCTTATGAACGGCCGGCTGTCACTTGCAGACATTCCAATGTCCGGAAATGGCCAGCTGTTAACGGTCGCTTTATGGGCGCGTAACATGTTTAATGAATCGCATATCTATCGTCGTTCAAATGCAAATGGTCCGGTTCTGGGCGATTATGCGAACTTCAATGCGCCGCGCACGATAGGCGTTGAAGCTACCGTCAACTTCTAAGGGTACGTCCCCCAAGACTAAGGGGTGCTGCAGCAATGCCGCACCCTTTTTTTTGACGTGACTGCAGACTGTAAAATTAATCGACACTTTACCATTGCCCGTTAGCAAAGCCGACATGGACGCGGCGCGATGATACGGCTTTTTAGGCATTACATACCTTATGGGGTGCTTTTTCTGGCACTTATCGACCTAGTTCTTCTCGTTGCCGCGGCAGAAACCGCATGGGCTATGCACGCGCATCAGATCGGGATGCAAGTCGGCCATATCGTAGATTATGTTGAGAAGCTTGGCACAAGCGAAGTCGTGCTCGCGTTGGTAGATCGACGAAATGCATTGTGGCTGGATGGTGCACGGTAAATGATTGCGCTGCTTTCATCGGTATCATTATGGGGTCATTTGACGGCGGGCTTCGCATACACTGCGCTCGCGATTTGGTTGATTCACCAATATTCGGTTAAAAACCGTGCCCAAGCGCACTTGATATGCGCCATGGCGCTGACCGCTATGTGGGCATATGTGGCAACGTTCGTCGGGCCATTCAGTCTACCGGCGCAAATGGCAGAAACCGCGCGCAATCTGGCGTGGCTTGGCTTCATGTTTTATCTACTGCGCAGTAGCGACGGTCAGCAGCAGCCGCGCACAATCAACATGATTTATGCTGCGCTCTTATTTGTATTAATCTCGCAGCCGATTTTTGATGCTTTGGCCGGGGGCCTCGTTATCGGAAGCCAAGGGGCGGCATATGCGATGCAATCCGCCATATTGATGCGTATGATTTTCGGCGCCGGTGCGCTGGTCTTGGTCCACAACCTGTATTCGGTATCTGCACCCGGAACGCGTTCGGGCATGAGCCTACCTATGGCTGCTTTGGCGGCGATGTGGACGTTTGATCTCAATCTTTACACGATCAGCTATTTGACATCCGAAATCTCGGCGGAGCTTGTGTCAGCGCGCGGTTTAGCATCGGCGTTGTTGGCACCGATATTCGTGATAGCCACGCTGCGTAACAGTGACTGGCGCCTCCAACTGTCGCGCACGGTCGCATTTCATTCCGCGTCTCTGCTTGCCATTGGCGCATATTTGATAGCGATGGTTGTCCTTGCGTCAGCCATCGAAATAATCGGCGGTACATATGCTGGCCTTGCCCAACTGACCTTGATATTTGGCATGTCGATTTCGGCGCTGTTGATCCTGCCCTCGGGGCGCTTCAAGGCATGGCTGAACGTCATTATCGTGAAAAATTTTTTCCAGCATCGTTATGATTATCGGTCGGAATGGATGCGCTTTGCAGACACCATTGGTTTCCCGTCGCACGATGCAGCGCCATTTTATGAACGAGTCATCAAATCGCTGGCCGATATCTTTGACAGCCCGGGCGGGCTCATATTTGTGCCCAACGATGAAGGGCGGCTAACGCTGCAAGCGCGATGGAACTGGTCAACAGCGCAGATCCCCGCAAGCTGTGTAACGTCTCAGACGATGCCCTTTTTTGAATCGACTGGGTATATCTTGGCAATGGATGATGTGCGGGCGGGAAAAGACGTTCGCTGTGACCCTCGGGCCGTGCCGCAATGGCTATATGACGAGGATCGCGCATGGGCGGTCGTCCCTCTCGTGCATTTCGGAAAGCTTGCTGGCCTTGCTGTGTTATCGCGGCCACGCCTTCCGCGTGCTCTCGATTGGGAAGATCTGGATATGCTGCGGGTTGTTGGGCGGCAGCTGGCCAGCTATCTGGCCGAGGCGGCAAGCCAGCAAGCGCTTGCGGAAAATCGTCAATTCGAACAATTCAACCGGCGCTTTGCGTTCGTGATGCATGACATCAAAAATCTGGTGAGCCAGTTAAGCATATTGGCGCGCAATGCTGAAAAGCATGCGGATAAGCCGGAATTTCAAGCGGACATGGTCGACACATTACGATCTTCGGTCGACAAGATGAATGAGTTATTGGCGCGACTTTCCCAGCACAACAAAACCAAACATAATCCGCCCATCGCCGTTGATATTGGTGAGACGGTTATGAATGCGGTGCACAACACCCGGCTTGTTTATCCGGTCGAGGTGCAGCTTGCGCGCGGGTTATTCGTATTAGCTGATCCATCGCGTGTTGAAACTATCATTGGCCATCTCGTGCAAAACGCGATTGAGGCGACACCCGACGGAGCGCCTGTAAAAATCACATGCAGAGCGCAGGGCAACCAAGCGGCGGTGAACATAATCGACACAGGTATAGGGATGTCCGAAAGCTTCATTGCCGACCAGCTGTTCAAACCGTTTGAGTCCACTAAAAAAAGTGGTTTTGGCATTGGCGCTTACGAGGCCCGCGCCTTGGCGCTGTCCATGGGCGGCAATCTGCGGGTGAACAGCAGACCGGGCAAGGGCACAGTCTTCACGCTGCTGTTGCCCTCGGTCATCGCACATAGCGACAGCGCCTCACACCAGGAACCAGCATAAATGACCGAACACCGGCAAAAGCTACTCATTGTGGAAGATGACCTTGGTCTTCAGAAGCAGCTCAAATGGTCGTATGAAGGGTTTGACGTCTTTTGCGCGTCCAATCGCGAAGACGCGCTGACCTTACTGCGTGCGGAAGAGCCTGATGTGGTCACGCTAGACCTCGGACTGCCGCCTGATCCCGATGGCGTTACCGAAGGCTTCGCCGCCCTCGACGAAATGTTGAAACTGAAGCCTGATACGAAAATCATTGTCGCCTCGGGACATGGCGCACGCGAGAGCGCGCTGCAGGCTATTTCGGCTGGTGCTTGGGATTTTTATCATAAGCCCTTGGATATTGACGAGCTTCACCTGATCGTTCGGCGGGCATTTCATGTGCGTGAGCTGGAGGTGCAGAACGCATTGTTGCAGCAACCCGATAGCGACGGTGCGTTGTTGCTGGGAACAATACTCACAGCATCGCCGGAGATGGTGAAGGTCGCACGTACCATAGAGCGGATAGCCCCAGCCGATATCTCGGTTTTGCTGCTGGGTGCCAGCGGCACGGGAAAGGAATTGCTGGCGCGCGGTTTGCACAATGCCAGCGGTCGGCGCGATAAGCCATTCGTCGCCATAAATTGTGGCGCAATACCTGATAATTTGCTGGAATCCGAATTGTTCGGGCATGAAAAAGGTGCGTTTACCGGCGCTGTTAAAACGACCGAGGGCAAGATTGAGCTGGCACATGGCGGAACGCTCTTTTTGGATGAAGTGGGCGACATCCCGTTAGCGCTGCAGGTAAAACTGCTTCGTTTTCTTCAGGAGCGCAATATTGAGCGTATTGGAGGCCGCAAAGCTATTCCCATTGATGTCCGTGTGGTCTGTGCCACACATCGCAATCTCAGCGAGATGATATCGGATCAAACTTTCCGCGATGATTTGTTTTACAGATTGGCGGAAGTCACCATCAATATTCCACCGCTTACCGCGCGCACGGGGGACGCAATTTTGTTGGCCAAGCATTTCGTAAGCAAATTTGCGCGCGAGATGAACCCGACGATTAAAGGCATGTCGACCGGCGCATTAGCCGCGATTGATGTTTGGAAGTGGCCGGGAAATGTCCGCGAACTTGAAAACCGCATAAAGCGGGCTGTTATCATGGCAGAGGGAAAATTCGTTACGGCGGATGACCTCGACTTTAGCGACGGGGATGAAGACGATCTGTTGCTCAACTTGAAGGCTGCGCGCGAGGCATCTGACCGCAAGGCGATTAAAAGGGCTGTTGCGCGGACAGAAGGCAATATTTCTAGCGCAGCGAAGTTACTGGGGATTAGCCGTCCGACGCTGTACGATCTGTTGAAGCAGTATGATCTGCATGTGTAGTGGGATGATAATAAAGCAAAAGCTGCGGTAAAAAAGTCAGCTAAGCGCCAGTAATTCGGCCGGATCGATACCGGCACGCTGCATTTGGGCTTTTACGTCAGGCCAAATATTGTGCATGAAATTGTCGCGCTCGAAACTGCGAAGCTTCGAAATCGCACCATTCGCAACAAACAAACCGACACCGCGCTTGACGTCCACGAGCCCGCTGTCCTGAAAAAGCTGATAGGCTTTAGCGACCGTCAACGGGTTTGCGCCTTGGTCAGCAGCAAATGCGCGAACCGAAGGCAACATGTCGCCTTCCTTATACGCACCGTCCAAAATGGCGGCGGCAATCACATCGCGCAATTTCAAATATACGGGTTTAACGTCGTTTTTCATTACGTGCTTACTGCCATAATACAGTAGGTCGCGTCAAGGCAGCACTTTTACGGCCATTGCCGAATGATATGCGACGGGTCGGGGCGTGGCCGCTCTTCAAGAGGCAGGGCCGGCGACCCCATGAAGAATAGCCCGGCAATTTGTTCGTCGCCGGTGCAAATCGCTTTGCGCACGCTGTCGTCGTAGGTCGCCCATCCGGTAATCCAGCTTCCGACAAAGCCATGTGCGTGGGCTGCATGCAGCAGGTTCATGCCGACTGCGCCAACGCTAAGTTGCTGTTCCCATGAAGGAATTTTTGCGCTTGGCTGGGGCGCATATATCAACAGAACCAACGTTGGAGCCATGCGCGATGGTGATACCGCCGCGCCAATTTGCGCAGGCCGTGCATCGGGATTGGCAGCGGTGAAGGCATGGGTGAGGAGTTCAGCAAAGGCGCTGCGGTCGGTGATCGCGACAAAACGCCACGGAAATAGCTTGCCATGGTCGGGGGTGCGCATAGCGGTCTGCAATATGCGGTTAAGTGTGGCTTGGTCGGGGCCGGGGTCCACCATATCGCGTGGTTTGCCGGACCGGCGGGTTTCGAGATAGCGCGTTACGGAGGAGAGGTCGTTGAACATTCTACTCCCATCGACGAATTTTGACGGTATCCGCAATTAAATTCTTCACACGCGCAATTTTTTCGGTAGGTTCGCCGCCAATCGTTCCTTTCAATGGAATATCAAACATAACAGAAATGAGGGGTTTCGCTCGATGGCGACATCATATGCGCAAGATGGAGATGCAGCAGGGACATTCCTTGGCCATCCCAAAGGTCTTTTCGTTCTATTCTTTGCCGAAATGTGGGAGCGCTTTTCCTATTATGGAATGCGCGCACTGCTGATTTTTTATCTGACAAAGCATTGGCTTTTTTCAGATGAAAAATCGGGTGTCATTTATGGCGCTTACACGGCGTTGGTATATATCACGCCGGTACTTGGCGGCTATTTGGCGGACCGATGGCTCGGACAACGAAAGGCGGTAACCTATGGCGCTGTATTGTTGACCTTTGGGCATCTGCTCATGGGCTTTGAAGGCACGGGCGGACAGGATGCTGCCTCGTTGAACATCTTCTGGCTCGCGTTGGCGTTCATTATCGTGGGATCGGGCTTTTTGAAGGCCAATATTTCCGTGATTGTCGGGCAACTCTACCCACGCACCGACGTGCGCCGCGACGGTGCATATACCATTTTCTACATGGGCATTAACTTGGGCGCCGCGCTCGGTTCACTATTGTGCGGCTATTTGGGCGAAACCTATGGCTGGTCTTATGGCTTCGGCGCAGCGGGCGTTGGCATGCTTCTCGGTCTGGTTGTCTTTATCGTCTTTAAACCTTTGTTGCTTGGCCGTGGTGAACCTTCCAACCCGGACGCTTTGGCAAAGCCTGTCATGGGCATTAAATTTGAATGGCTGTTATATGTTGTTGGCTTGGTGGCTGTGGTCATTTGCTGGTGGCTTGTACAAAATCAGGCTGTCGTTGGAACGTTGCTCGGCATCGCCGGTGCCACTCTGGTTGCTTATGTTTTGTGGACCGCCGTTCGTAAACTTGAACCCCATGACCGTGACCGCATTTTCGCGGCGATGTTCCTGATTATTGGTTCGATCCTGTTCTGGGCCTTGTTTGAACAAGCTGGATCGTCGCTTAATCTGTTTACGGACCGCCATGTCGATCGTGCAGGTGTTCCCGCATCAGTGTTCCAGTCGTTGAACGCCATTTACATCGTCCTGCTTGCGCCGCTGTTTGCGTGGCTTTGGACGGCGCTTGGCCGCAAGGGACTTGAACCTTCTGCACCGGCGAAGTTCGGTCTGGGCATTGTGCAACTCGGAATTGGTTTCCTCGTTCTGGTCGCAGGTTCTGCAGCCGCGGGCGCGGACAGCATGGTTCCTGTGTTGTTCATTTTCCTGATCTACCTGTTCCACACAACCGGCGAATTGTGCCTGTCGCCCGTGGGGCTTAGCGCCATGAACCGCCTCGCGCCTGCGCATCTTGCGTCGTTGATCATGGGAACATGGTTCTTCGCATCGGCTACCGGTAACTTCGCAGCGGGCCTCATCGCCTCTGCAACGGGTTCGGAAGCTGCATCGGGTGAAGGTGCTGGCCGCGAAGTCGTCATGGCTGTGTATAGCCAAATCGGCTGGATCGCGATTGGCGTCGGTGTTGCGGTTGTCGTAATTTCGCCGCTTATCAAGAAACTGATGCACCTCGACACCTTGCGTGATGACGGGCATCTTGAAGGTCAGGCATAAGCAGGCGAGGCTGCTGCCGCTGGCATTCGCCCCACAAACTGGAGTTAAGTGATGGCAAAGTTTAATGCATTGCGCAGCGCATATCTTGTGCTGCCGCTGGCTCTTATGGCCTGTTCAAACGCGGAAGGCCCAAAGACGGCTTCCGCTGCGCCTGTTGCAAATCCGGCGGAAAAGGCACCGGTGCCGTTCCCGTCGACATATAAGGCGTATCCCGGCGTTGCGACCGCCATCCGTAATGTCACCATTTACGATGGCGAAGGTGGCAAAATCGAAAATGGCGTTGTCTTCATTTCGGGCGGTAAGATTAGCAGCGTCGGCGGGCCGGACACTGTTATACCTTCGGGTACGGTTGTTGTGGACGGTGCAGGCAAGTTTGTAACACCAGGCATAATCGATATTCACTCGCACCTCGGCGATTATCCCACGCCATCGGTGGAAGCCCATAGCGACGGGAACGAAGCGACATCGCCGACTACCCCCGAAGTTTGGGCGGAACACAGCGTGTGGCCACAGGATCCGGGCTTTAGCCGCGCACTCACCAATGGTGGCATAACCGCGCTTCAGATTTTGCCCGGCTCGGCTAACCTGATGGGTGGCCGATCTGTGGTGCTGAAAAATGTCTATGCGCGCACGGTGCAGGGCATGAAGTTCCCGGGTGCGCCGTACGGTATGAAAATGGCCTGCGGCGAAAATCCGAAGCGTGTGTATGGCAGCAAGGGGCGCATGCCTTCAACCCGCATGGGCAACATCGCCGTCAATCGTCAGACATGGATTAAGGCGCAGGATTACAAGAAAAAGCGGGACAGCGGCAAGGAATATACCCGCGATCTCGGGCTTGAAACGCTTGCTGGTGTTCTGGATGGCGACATCTCGATCCAAAACCACTGCTATCGCGCGGACGAAATGGCGCTCGTTCTCGATATGGCGAAGGAATTTGGCTACAAAGTCTCGACATTCCACCACGCCGTTGAGAGTTACAAAATCGCTGATTTGTTGCGCGACAATGGCGTGTGTTCCGCCGTTTGGGCGGACTGGTGGGGTTTCAAGATGGAAGCCTATGACGCAATCCCTGAAAATGCCGCGATATTGCACAACACGGGCGCGTGCGTGATCATTCACTCGGATGATGAAAACCAGATTCAGCGTTTGAACCAAGAGGCGGCAAAGGCGCAGGCCGATGGTCGCAGAATGGGCATCAATATCAGCGATGCTGAAGTCATTAAGTGGCTGACATATAACCCAGCCAAGGCGCTTGGCATTTCGGACAACACCGGCAGTTTAAAGCCCGGTAAAATGGCCGATCTGGTGTTGTGGAATGGCAATCCGCTGAGCGTATACGCGCGTCCAGACAAGGTCTGGATCGACGGCGCGTTGATGTTTGATGCAAGCAACCCCAAAATACGTCCGGTCAGCGACTTTGAGCTTGGCCAACCCGGTGAAGGAGATGTGAAATGAGGCATTTCCTCTATGCTGCTGCCGCGCTTGCGGCTTTTGCGACACCCGTTTCGGCTGAAACCATAGCCATTACCGGCGGCCGCGTCGTCATCGGCGATGGCAGTGCACCCATTGATGGCGGCACTGTGGTCGTGCGTGATGGCGTTGTCGTTGCTGCTGGTACCGGCGTTGCAGTTCCGTCGGGCGCACGTCGCATCGACGCTTCAGGCAAATGGGTAACCCCTGGCGTTTTCGCTGGCTTTACCCGTTTGGGCCTCGCTGAAGTCGATGCCGTTAACGGCACGAACGACAAAAGTGGTGGTCGCAGCGGTTTTTCCGCAGCCATTGACGTTGCACCTGCAATTGATCCGTTCCGGTCGCCATTTGCGGTTAACCGTTCCGCCGGCGTAACGCGCGCAGTCGTGGCACCTGAAGGTGCTGCTTCTATTTTTGCAGGGCAGGGCGCCATTGCGGATCTGGGTGCGGACAGTAATCCGGTTACCAAGGCACGTGCGTTTCAGTTTGCCGAATTCGGTGAGGAGGGGGCGGATGCCGCTGGCGGAAGCCGTGCTGGAACGCATCTGCATTTCCGCGCGATGTTGCGCGAAGCGCAGGATTATGCCGCAGGGCGTGGTACCTTTGATGATGACTTGCTAAAGGCAGAAGACGCCAAGGCGTTGTTGTCTGTGCTTCGCGGCGAAACGCGTCTTTTGATCCATGTCGAAGGCGCAAATGATATGCTTCGGCTCATTGAGCTGAAACGCGACTTCCCATCGATCAAAATGGTATTTGTTGGTGTTAGCGAAGGATGGCGGGTGGCACCGCAACTGGCGCAAGCCCGTATTCCCGTTATCGCGTCGGCTTTGAACGATTTGCCAGCATCGTTTGAAATGCTGGGCGCCACGCAGAGCAATATCGGTCGCATGAAAGATGCCGGTGTGCAGGTTGCCATCGGCATGATCAATGACCGGGATTCGCACCAATTGCGGTACACGACGCAATATGCAGGCAATATCGTAAGCCTTGAGCGCGTGCCCGGTGCGACTGGCCTGACATGGGATGAGGCATTTGCAGCCATCAGCTCGGTTCCTGCAGATATCATGGGTGTTGGTGACCGTTTGGGTAGCCTCAAGGCCGGCAAAGCCGCTGACGTCGTTGTTTGGGATGGCGATCCGCTTGAGCTGTCCTCTGCGCCGACGACAGTGATCATCGACGGTGTCGAACAGCCATTGGGCAATCGCCAAAACCGACTGCGTGACCGCTATGCGCGGCCAACAGAAGGCAATTTGCCAAAGGCATATGATCGTTGACGTAATGGTCTGCTATTGAGCGAACACATCCGGGGGCGGGAGTAGAGGTTATGAGCGAATATGTGTTATTGGCTGCCGCCGCCATATTGTTTGTCGGTAGCCATTTCCTCATGTCGCATCCTTGGCGCGCGGATATGGTCAGGAGATTCGGTGCAAACGGGTTTCTGGGGCTTTATTCGCTCGTCTCGTTCGCGACATTTGGCTGGATGCTTTTTGAATTTGGGCGAGTAGCAAAAGGTGATGTGCTGTGGCCAGCGCGTGACGGCGTGTGGATGGCTGCAAGCGTGCTGACTTTGGTCGCCGCAGTTTTGTTTTCCGGATCGTTCATTCGCAATCCGTCATTGCCGGGTGTGCCCGACGCTATGGCGGGGCAAGCACCCTTTGGCGTGTTCAAGGCTACCCGTCACCCGATGATGTGGGGCTTTGCACTGTGGGGCATTGCACATATTTTGGTAGCGCCGAGGATCGACAATTTCATTTTTGCCGGAAGCTTGGTTTTCCTCGCGCTGGTGGGCTCCAAGGCGCAGGAAATCAAGAAACGCAAGCTTATTGGCGCCGAATGGGACGCGTGGCTGCGCAGGACGCATTTTGCCATCCACCCCGTGGCTTTGTTCCAAGTCGGGATCGGTCCGTGGGTTGCGGGGATAATCCTCTGGGCCGCCGCAACTTGGGCGCACCCATATTGGAATGTCGCTGGCGCTGGCTTGTTCCGGTGGTTCAGCTTTTAAAGCCGAACCATCCGCATGCCACGTTCACCGTAACGCGGACCTGCTGTCCCGCCACGCGGAGCTGCTAAATCGAGCTTGGCAAGATCGTCGGCATCAAGCGTAACATCAACGGCTTTCGCGCTATCCTCCATTGTCACGCGGCGCTTAAAGCCGGGGATCGGAACAATGTCGGTGCCTTGCGCCAATATCCATGCCAGCGCGATTTGCGCGTGTGATGCATTGTGCTTGGCCGCAATTTCACCCACGACGTCGACAATAGCCAGGTTGGCAGCAAAGTTATCACCCTGAAACCGTGGGTCTTGCCGCCGCCAATCATTCTCGGGCAGTTCGTCAAGGCTACGGAATGAACCGGTCAGGAAGCCGCGACCCAATGGCGAATAAGGCACAAAGCCTATGCCAAGTTCGCGGCAGGTTGGCAGGATTTCGTCTTCGATATCGCGTTCCCACAGCGAATATTCACTTTGCAGGGCAGAGATCGGCGCAACTGCCGCTGCACGGCGGAGCGTTTCGGGGCCTGCTTCGGACAGGCCGATATGCTTGATTTTGCCTTCGGTGATTAAATCCGCCATTGCGCCAACGGTCTCTTCGATCGGCACAGCAGGGTCGACGCGGTGCTGGTAATAAAGATCAAGGCAGTCGATGCCCAAGCGCTTCAACGTGCCTTCGACAGCTGATTTTGCATTGGTTGCAGAGCCATCCACGCCGACGATATTTCCGCCGTCGAATTTGAAACCGAATTTGCTGGCGATAACCAACCCGTCGCGTTTGCCTCTGATAGCTTCGCCGACCAGTTCTTCATTCTGGAACGGGCCATAAATTTGCGCCGTGTCGAAAAAGGTGATGCCCATGTCGATCGCGCGATGGATCGTTTTGATCGCCTCATCGGGATCGGCATCTTCACCATAAGTGATGTTGCCGCCTTTGATCATCGGCATACAACCGACGCCAATGGCGGAGACTTTCAGGCCGTGGTCAAGTTCACGATATTGCATGGGCGTTTTCCTTTTCGGGGGCTTCAATGACGGTAGCGAGCGCAACATCCATCTGCACATTGCCCGTTGTCCGGAAAATATCCGGCAGTGTTTCGACCGCGATTAACAAGGCGAGTGGTTCCACGGGAATGCCAAGCGCAATACATATTGGCGCGATTGAGGTCACAAAGCTGACCGTTCCGGGAAGACTTACCGCGCCCATTGACGTCAGTGCGGCGATAAAAATTGCGGCACCATAATCGAACGCGTCAAGCTTTATGCCAAACCAGTTTGCAACATAAAGCGCGACGGCAAGGTTCATTGCAGGGCCCGTGGCACGCAACAATGCCACCGCCATCGGCAGCACAAGGCCTGCAGTGGACTCTCGAACGCCCAACGCTTCTGACTTCTTCAACATCAACGGAAGGCTGGCCAACGAAGACTGCGTCGAAACGGCAAAGGCTTGAACAGGAGCAATCTGACGGGCAAAATCGCGCAAGCGCACTTTGCCGGCAAAAACCGCAATTGGATAAGCAAACGCGCCGACGATAATGCCGACGATGGAGACCGTGACGATATAATGCGCAACGGCGCCCAACGCGGCCAATCCAGATCGCGCGCCAACGACAAATGCCAAAGCAAACACACCGATGGGTGCGAGCTTTAGCACCCATTCGATCACGAGGATCATCGCGTCGGCAAGCGCGCTGAAAAATCCAGCCATGTGCGCCCGCGGCTCTTGCGCAAGGCGCGTTACGGCAAAGGCAAAGACGAGCGTGAAAATCAGAAGTGGCAAGATGGAGTCACTTGCGGCTGCTGAAATCGGATTGGTTGGCACCAACGCAACGACGAAATCGCGCAAACTGGGTTGTTCAGCTACCGCTGGCGCCGTTGTCAGCGCCGACCGTAAAGCGTCCGCACTTTCTTGTGGCATGGGCCAAAGTGAAAGCACCATTGGCGTCAACAGTGCGCCCAACGCAGCCGACATGAACATCATCACGACTATCCAGCTGATGGTGCGCGCTGCCATCGGCCCGGCCCGCGCGGCTTCCGCGCTTTTGACTATTCCAGTTATCACCAATGCGACCACCAACGGAACAACAGTCATGCGCAGGCCGTTGAGCCATAATGTTCCTACAATATCGAGGATCAAATCCAGCTTTTCGCCAGCGGCAGAGAACTGCGCGGTCACGAAAATGCCGAGGGCAAGGCCAATAACAAGGGCGATAAGAATACGGGTAGCGTTTGACATAGGATCGGGTCTTGCCAGCCCATCGCTCCCTATGCAAGGGAGAGGCTTAGCAGCGTGGAAATTCACAATGTGAACCGCAGAACGGCAGGAAGCAAAATGGCGCGCAAATATTTCGGGACGGATGGCATCAGAGGTCGCACCAATACGGGCGCGATGACACCGGAAATGGCGATGAAGGTTGGGCAAGCCGCAGGCACCCACTTCTTGCGCGGTGGGCATAAGCACCGGGTCGTCATCGGGAAAGATACGCGCTTATCGGGCTATATGATCGAAAACGCGCTCGTGGCTGGATTTACGAGCGTGGGCATGGATGTCGTCCAGTTCGGTCCGATTCCGACCCCCGCCGTTGCGCTTCTGACGCGGTCCATGCGCGCAGACCTTGGCGTGATGATCTCTGCCAGCCATAATCCTTATGAAGACAATGGCATCAAGCTGTTTGGACCTGATGGATATAAATTATCGGATGCCGATGAGCTGGCGATTGAGGCATTGCTGGGCGAAAAGCTGACGCTTGCTGATGCCCCCGATATTGGCCGCGCACGCCGTATCGAAGACAGCCGTGGACGGTATATCCATGCGGTGAAGGCGTCGGTGCCGGAACATATCCGTTTCGATGGACTACATGTCGTGCTCGATTGCGCAAATGGAGCAGCATATCAGGTCGCACCAACGGCCATTTGGGAGCTGGGTGCTAAGGTCACCTCCATCGGCGTTGAACCGAATGGCAAGAACATCAACGACAAGGTTGGGTCAACGCATGTTGCGACGCTTCAGGAAACCGTTGTTGCTTCGGGCGCGGATATCGGGATTGCGCTTGACGGTGATGCCGACCGGTTGATCGTTGTCGACGAACATGGCCAAGTGGTCGACGGTGACCAGATCATGGCTTTGCTTGGCTGTGCCATGAGCCGCGCAGGCAAACTTGCGGGCGATGGTATCGTTGCGACGGTGATGTCCAATCTCGGGCTAGAGCGCTATTTGGAGAGCCAGCATTTAAAGCTCATCCGCGCAAAAGTCGGTGACCGTTATGTCCTCGAAGAAATGCGCAAGCACGGCATCAACGTTGGTGGCGAACAATCTGGGCATATGATCCTTTTGGACCACGCGACCACGGGTGACGGTACGATTGCTGCGCTTCAAGTATTGGCGCAGCTGGTCGAAAGCGGGAAACCAGCCAGTGAAGTGCTGCACCTGTTTGATCCGGTGCCACAGCTTTTGAAGAATGTCCGCTTTTCAGGCGGGAAGCCGTTGGAGGATGCGCGCGTTCAGCAGGTGATCGCCGATGCTGAAGCCGAATTGGCTGGCACAGGCAGGCTGGTCATTCGCCCGTCGGGCACTGAACCCGTCATCCGTGTGATGGCGGAGGGCGATGATGCTGCACAGGTCGAGCGGATCGTTGACGGCATATGCGACGCTGTGAGGGCAGCTGCGGCCTGATGCCTCAAAATACACCCGCGCGCGTTCTAATCATCGCTGGGTCCGACAGCGGCGGCGGCGCCGGTATTCAGGCGGATATCAAGACGGTAACCATGCTCGGCGCGCATGCGATGACTGCGATTACGGCAATCACTGCGCAGAACACGCTAGGTGTCGATGCGGTGCATATGGTGCCAACGCAGATGGTCATCGACCAGATCGCCGCCGTCGTGAGCGATATTGGCGTGGATGCCGTAAAAATCGGTATGATTGGCAATGCGGCCACGGCACATGCCGTTGCGGACAGCCTTTCGCAGCTGTCATGTCCGATCATATTCGACCCCGTCATGGTGGCAACGAGTGGCGCTGTGCTGGCGGATGCCGATACCATCTCCGCATTTGAACGGCTTATGCGGCTTTCGACACTGACGACGCCCAATCTGCCCGAACTGCAGGCGCTCGGCGGGAAGGATAGCTTGCTGGAGCGGCGCATATCGTTGCTTATCAAAGGCGGGCATGCGGATGGCGACCAGATTGTCGATGAACTGCACCTCGCGCCGGGCCACAACGAAAGCTGGAGTGACGCGCGGATTGAAACACGCAGCACGCACGGAACCGGTTGCACTTTGGCCACGGCCATAGCGACGGGGTTGGGGCAGGGCATGGAGCTTATCCCTGCCATTGAACGTGCGCGCGTGTTCGTGCGTTTGGCGCTACTCGACGCGCCGGCCCTTGGCCAAGGTCATGGGCCGATGGGGCACCAAGCTGTACGCGAAGATGCGATGGTTGCCGGGCCGTCGCTCAATCAGGTCACCGTTGGTTGCCGCAATTATGCGGCCTCTGTTGATTTTTACAAAGCACTCGGTCTTCAACAGATCGTCGATAGCCCTGACAACGGCTACGCGCGGTTTGAAATGCCCAATGGCGTTACCTTTTCGATCCACCAACATGATGACTGCGCGACATCGACCGTGGTGTATTTTGAAAGCAAGCGGTTGGATGCATGGGTGACCGAACTCACCAGCCAAGGATATATTTTCGAACAAATGCCGCAGGACGAAAGCTGGGGTTGGCGCGAGGCGCGGTTGCTTGATCCTGCCGGGAATATGGTGTGTCTATATCATGCGGGCGAGAACCGGCGATATCCGGCCTGGCGCATATGATATTTGGTGTCGACGAGGCGGGGCGCGGGCCACTTGCGGGGCCAGTGGTGGCTGCCGCAGTATTATTATGCAAACCGCGCCCGTCTGGATTGGATGACAGCAAGAAACTCAGCGCCGCGCGCCGTGCCGCGTTGGAAGAAACCATCAAGCGCCGGTGCCAATGGGCGGTGGGCATTGTGGATGTTGATGACATCGACCGGTTGAACATATTCGGCGCGACGATGTTGGCGATGACGCGCGCGGTTGAGGGCTTGTGTGCTAAGATCGGGTGCGATCCAACGGAAGTGCTGGTCGATGGCAATATGACGCCGTCGGGCCGTCGGCCCGAATGGCGGTGGAATGCGCGGGCCATTGTGGGCGGCGATGCCCTTGAGCCTTGCATTTCTGCGGCATCCATCATCGCGAAAGAACATCGTGACCGGATGATGTGCGAAGCGGCGCAGCAGCATCAACATTATGGTTGGGAACGGAACAAGGGATATGGAACGCCCGACCATTTGGCCGCTTTGCGTCTGCACGGGCCAACGCCGCTGCACCGCAAAAGCTTCGCGCCCGTGTCACAAATGCTTTTGCTGTGAGTTTTTTGTGTCAGTGAGTCATTCGGGCAACACCACTACCGGTTGAGTCCCGTGGGAATCGCAAGACTCCATATCTTGTGCCGGACTCCTTTCGTTCCATATAAATGGCCTTAGATCGTGCGACTCGCGATGAATCCTTATGTTATGAACGTCCTTGACCTTGCCCCCGCGCTGACTCATCGCAGTTTCATTCAGTTTTGAGGAGTGAGCCGTGGGCGTCATCGAGAAAATCAGACCAGCAGTAAAGTCGAAGCCGGTTGAGGTCCATGACCTGCCGCGGAACCAGATTTTGCGGATGGACTGCATCGAAGCCATGCGTTCGTTGCCCGATTGCTCCATCGACATGGTGTTCGCTGACCCGCCCTATAATCTTCAGCTCGGCGGAGATTTGCTGCGTCCTGACAACAGCAAGGTCGACGCCGTAAATGACGAGTGGGACAAGTTTGCCAGCTTTGCCATTTACGACAAGTTTACACGCGAATGGCTTGCCGAGGCGCGCCGCATTTTGAAACCCGATGGTTCTTTGTGGGTGATCGGCAGCTATCACAATATTTTCCGTGTCGGTACCGCTGTGCAAGATGCCGGATACTGGATTTTGAACGATATCGTCTGGCGCAAGTCCAACCCGATGCCCAATTTCAAAGGCACGCGCTTCACCAACGCCCATGAGACGCTAATCTGGGCATCGAAAAGCGAGAAGTCGAAATACACATTCAACTATCGCGCAATGAAGACGTTGAATGATGAGCTTCAGATGCGTTCCGACTGGTTGATCCCCATTTGCGGCGGACAAGAACGGTTGAAGCGCAATGGTACCAAGGCGCACCCAACGCAAAAGCCAGAAGCACTGCTGTACCGCATATTGCTCGCTTGCACGAAACCCGGCGACGTCGTGCTTGATCCGTTTTTCGGCACAGGCACAACTGGCGCGGTTGCGCGCCGTTTGGGTCGTGACTGGATTGGTTGTGAACGCGAATCTGTTTATTGCGAAGTCGCTGAAGAGCGTATCGCCGTCTCACTGCCGTTGGACGAAAGCGCCATCAAAACCATGCAGTCGCCAAAGTCTGCACCAAAGGTCGCCTTTGGCCAATTGGTTGAGGCGGGTTATCTGAACCCCGGCACAAAAATCTTTGACCGGAAGCGCAATTTTGAAGCCGTTGTTCGTGCGGATGGGTCGATCCTGTGCGGGGCCGTTGATGGCTCCATCCACAAGGTTGGTTCGACCATTCAAAATGCACCGAGCTGCAATGGATGGACATACTGGCATTATGCCGCAGCTGACGGCGCGTTGAAGCCGATTGACGATTTGCGTCAGACCTATTTGCTCGCCACGGAACCATGAACAAAATCTATCTTCGTCCCACCGGCTTTGTGGAAAGCCCCCAGCGGCACGAAGGTGAATGCTTGCGGCTCGCGGGCCATATGCTGTGGTTCTCGCAATTTGAAGTTATCCAGCGAACCGCATCGTCAACGCAGCGGCAGATGGTATCCGTCCGCCAATGGAACAAATTTGCGGACGCACTTCCTGACGAGGAGCGCCAAAAGGCGGCCATATTATTCGAACGCATCACTGCGGCCCGGCCAGCATTGCACATGGGAACGCGGACCATCAGGCTGGATCAGCCGCATGTGATGGGCATCATTAACGCCACGCCCGATAGCTTCTCTGACGGGGGGAAGAATGTTGACGTTGATGTCGCCGCCGAAGCTGCCTTCGCGATGTTGAGCGCGGGGGCTTCGATTATTGACATTGGTGGTGAATCCACACGCCCCGGCGCGCCACTGGTGTGGGAAGGTGATGAACTTGCCCGCGTGGAGCCGCTCATCCACCGATTGTCGGGGGCAGGGACTGCGGTTTCCATCGATACGCGTAAAGCCTCGGTTATGGAGGGCGCGGTTCGCGCTGGCGCGGCGATGATTAACGATATTTCTGCGTTGCTATATGACGATCAGGCGCTTGAAGTCGCACGTGTCAGCGACGTTCCCGTTGTTCTGATGCACGCGCCTAGCCAGAGCAGTGACCCGCATAAAAACGGTGTCTATGACGATGTTGTTTGCGATGTATTTGACTGGCTTGAACAACGCATCGCCGACGTCGAAGCGTCGGGCATAAAACGCGACAAAATACTTGTCGATCCGGGCATTGGCTTTGGAAAGTCGCTGACCGAAAATCTCGCGATCATTAACAATCTGTCTGTCTACCATGGATTGGGCTGCGCGATATTGTTTGGCGCGAGCAGGAAGCGTTTGATCGGTGCACTGTCCAATGAATCGGATGCGCAACACCGCTTGGGTGGCTCCATTTTTCTGGCGATGAAGGCGGTGGAACAAGGCGCGCATATCATTCGGGTGCATGATGCCGCCGAAACGGTTCAAGCCGTGCAGGTATGGCGCGGACTGCGCGATGCGGCGTTGACCGCAAGTGTCTAAGCTACCGTTATTTAGCTGTCTTGTTGACAGGGACACCGTGACGCAACAGTTTATGTTCAGGGAGGAACCAAGATGCTCTTGAAATATATAGTTGGTTACATCGCCACCGGGCTTGCGTTCGCGATGATCGACAGCATTTGGTTGCGCAATATGTACACGCGCCTTTACCAGCCAGAGATTGGTGAGCTGCTGATGAAGGGCGGCTTCCGCATGGGGCCGGCCATCATATTCTATATCTTATACATATTGGGCATGATGATCTTTGCCGTGGGGCCTGCGCTGCATTCGGGCAAATGGCAGACCGCATTGCTGTGGGGCGCGATGCTCGGCTTCTTTTGCTATATGACCTATGATCTGACAAACTTTGCCACGTTGAAAGTGTGGAGCACCAAAGTCACCATACTCGACATCATCTGGGGCACGTTTTTGACAGGTTCGACGTCGCTTGCTGGATTTTGGATTACACAGGCGTTGCTCGGCAAAAGCACCTAAGCCGCGTCGCTGATCCCAAGGTCGGCGAGCTTGCGGTACAGGGTCGAACGTCCAATGCCGAGGCGGCGGGCGACTTCGGTCATTCTGCCGCGATAATGCCCTATCGCCAGCCGGATAACGTCCGCTTCGATTTCTTCGAGCGGACGCATATTCCCGTCGTTTTCGTACAGCGTCACGCCGATGCCATCATTGGTGCCGGCACCGCCCGATCCACCATTGTCGGGAACGCCAACGGCCGCCGATATCTGCGGAAATTCTTCGGGTGTAAGCGCGTCGCGTTCGCACAGGACCGCGGCGCGGAACAGCGCGCTTTGCAGCTGGCGGACATTACCCGGCCATTCATATCCGCGCAGCATCGTCAATGCCTCATCAGTGATGCCAAGGCTGCGAAGCCCGGGCTGGCTTGCCATGCGTCCAAGAAAATGACGGGCAAGCGCGGGTATGTCTGACGTCCGCTCGCGCAAAGGCGGAATCGTCAGCTGCACCACATTCAATCGATAATATAGGTCTTCGCGAAATTGACCGTCAGCCAATTTGTTCGCCAATGATGCGTTGCTGGCCGACAAAATACGGACATCAATGCGATAGCTATGCGCAGCACCCAGTGGAGAAATTTCACCTTGGGTGAGCAGGCGCACCAGCCTAATCTGCGTTTCCGGGGGCAGCAAATCCACCTCATCCAGAAATACCGTCCCGCCCTCAGCCTGCTGAAATATACCGATGCGGCGGTCAAAGGCGCCCGCGAACGCGTCTTTTTCATGGCCGAACAATAAAGAGTCGAGCAGATTGGATGCAATCGCGCCGCAATTGACCTTTAGATAAGGAAGCTTCGCGCGCGGGCTTGCGGCTTGAATGGCGTCGGCAACGACCTCTTTGCCAACCCCATGCTCGCCTTCGATGAAGATCGGCGCACGGCTGCGCGCGGCCTTTGCGGCAATCGCAAGCGCTGTGCGCAATGCTGGCGCGGAGCCGATGATTTCTTCGAACGCCAATGGTTGGGTGATTTTCTCGGTCAGCGGGTGAAGTTCACCCAATTCTTTGCTTTTGTCCGCCGCCATGGTCAGCGCGGCAATCAGGCGTTCGGGGGCAACGGGCTTGATGATATAGTCAGAGGCACCGGCGCGCATGGCATCGATGGCCGCTTCGTTCGAGCCGATGGATGTCATCAAAAGGATCGGGAGTGCAGGGCGTCGCGATTTAAGTTCGGAAATCAGCGAGGCAGAATCCGCCCCCGGGACCCATTGATCCAAGATGATAGCGTCCAACATCATGCCATCTTGCGTGCCAAGCATCGCGATCGCGGTTTCTGCATCACGTGCAAAAACCGTTCTCCATCCGGCGCGTGATGCGATAGCCGACACCAACCTGCATTGGGCAGGCTCATCATCGACAAGCATCAACAATCTGGTTTCTTGTTCCTGCATTCACTGTCCGCCAATGTTCATGGACAGCCGTGATAAGACAAATGGGTAAAGACCCGATTAAGCAGTGCATGTATTTTCTTTGCCCATGCCGCTTGAGCATTGGAAAATCACAAGTTAAGGCTGCAACGTAATAAAAGTTTATATGGAGGCTGTTTTGGCACAAGATCACGATTTGGGACCTGCAAAAGAAACCTATGCCGGTTTCATCGCATTGTTCAAATGGGGCACTGTAGTTGCCGTTGTTGCCACCGCTTTGGTGGTCCTCATCATCGCTAGCCGCGCGGCTTAAGTGGTAAAGATCGCTGTACTGAAAGAGACCGCTCCGGGCGAAACGCGGGTTTCCGCATCGCCCGAAACGGTGAAAAAATTCATCGCATTGGGGGCATCGGTCTCCGTCGAGAATGACGCCGGGGCCACGGCCTCTATCGGTAACAGCGATTATGAAAGCGCGGGCGCTTCAGTCGGAAGCTTGTCTTCGGTTCTGAAGGACGCTGACATCATCCTTGGCGTTCAGGGGCCTGACCCCAAGGCCTTGGTCGGCATGAAGGCCGGTGCTTGGCTGGTTGCGGGACTTGATCCATTTGGTCAGCGGTCCCGTGTTGACGCCTATGCCAAGGCCGGCGTGGATGCGCTTGCCATGGAATTCATGCCGCGCATCACGCGCGCACAGTCGATGGACATATTGTCGTCGCAGTCGAACCTTTCGGGTTACAAGGCCGTGATCGAAGCTGCGTCGATATACGGCCGCGCCTTTCCAATGATGATGACCGCTGCTGGCACGGTAAGTGCAGCCAAGGCGTTCATCATGGGGGTTGGTGTTGCCGGGCTTCAAGCCATTGCAACAGCCCGCCGTTTGGGTGCGCAGGTTTCGGCGACCGACGTTCGTTCCGCGACGAAAGAACAGATCGAATCGCTCGGTGCCAAGGCAATCTTCGTTGAGAATGTCGCCGGTATCGAAGGTGAAGGCGCCGGCGGCTATGCAACCGAAATGTCCGACGAATATAAAGCGGCGCAGGCCGAGCTGGTTTCCGCACATATCGCGAAGCAAGATATCGTAATTACGACCGCGTTAATCCCCGGTCGTCCCGCACCGCGGCTTATCTCGGATGCGCAGATTGCGACAATGAAGCCGGGTTCGGTGATATTCGACCTTGCGGTCGCGCAAGGTGGAAATGTCGAAGGTTCAAAGCCCGACGAGATTGTCGTTAAGCACGGCGTCAAAATTGTCGGCTATTCCAACACACCAGCGCATTTGGCCGCGGATACATCCGCACTGTTTTCGCGCAATTTGTACAACTTCCTATCCGCATTTTGGGACAAGGACGCGGGCAGGCCCGTACTACCTGATGACGACGAAATTACCGCAGCCATTCGCCTGACCAAAGATGGCAAGGTCGTGAATGATCGCCTGTTGGCGTAAGGGGGCACCATGGACTTTATTTCAATTTTATCCATCTTCGTGATGGCGTGTTTCGTGGGCTATTATGTCGTTTGGTCGGTTACACCGGCACTGCATACGCCGTTGATGGCGGTTACGAACGCAATTTCTTCGGTCATCATTGTGGGCGCGCTGATCGCATCGGCAGCGGGTGGTTCGCCGACCGCGAAATGGCTGGGTCTGATTGCGGTTGCGCTCGCAAGCGTGAATATCTTCGGTGGCTTTGCGGTTACCGCACGCATGCTCGCAATGTACAAGAAAAAGGAGCGTTAAGTTGGAACATGCTGCTCCTCCCGCATGGGTGATGCTCGCGTATTTGATATCGGGCGTCTTTTTCATTCTGGCTTTGCGCGGGCTTTCGTCGCCGGCCACATCACAACAGGGCAACCGGTTCGGTATGGCCGGTATGCTGATTGCCGTTGTGACGACCTTGGTCACGCATGAAGTCGCGTCATTGCCTGAAATTTTGGGTGCGATTTTTATCGGTGGCGGGATCGGTTGGGTGACTGCACGCAAAATTGCGATGACGGATATGCCGCAACTGGTTGCCGCGTTTCACAGCCTTGTCGGTATGGCCGCAGTCCTTGTTGCCGCTGCCGCGTTTTTGAACCCTGAAGCTTTCGGCATCAATGGCGCGGACGGCCTGATAAACCCCGTCAGCCGCGTTGAAATGGGCTTGGGCATCGCGATCGGTGCGATTACATTCTCGGGTTCGGTAATCGCGTTCCTGAAGCTCGCGGGGAAAATGTCCGGTGCGCCGATCATGTTGCCTATGCGACATGTGATCAATCTGGGCACGCTGACGGCGATCTTGGGTCTCATCGGCTACTTCACGGTTGATCAAAGCCCGTGGATATTCTGGACGATTACGGCACTCGCATTTGTGATCGGCTTCTTGCTTATCATTCCAATCGGCGGCGCGGACATGCCTGTCGTGGTGTCAATGCTGAACAGCTATTCGGGCTGGGCAGCAGCGGCCATGGGCTTCACGTTGCATAATACAGCAATGATCATCACCGGCGCTTTGGTTGGCTCGTCTGGCGCGATTTTGTCGTACATCATGTGCAAGGCCATGAACCGCAGTTTCATTAGCGTTATCGCTGGCGGCTTTGGTGCAGAGGCAGCCGCCACCGGTGGCCCTGCGAAAGAGCAGCGCCCATGGAAGCGCGGTTCCGCCGAAGATGCTGCCTATATGATGCAGCAGGCCGAAAGCGTCATCATTGTCCCCGGTTACGGCATGGCGGTTGCACAGGCGCAGCATATCTTGCGCGAAATGGCCGATGTACTGAAGAAGCAAGGCGTTTCCGTGAAATACGCCATTCACCCGGTCGCCGGACGCATGCCCGGGCATATGAACGTGCTGCTGGCCGAAGCGCAGGTACCTTATGATGAGGTATTCGAGCTTGAGGACATCAACAGCGAATTTGCGCAAACCGATGTTGCGTTCATCATCGGTGCGAATGACGTTGTTAACCCGGCGGCGAAAACCGACAAGACATCGCCCATTTACGGCATGCCCGTTTTTGATGTCGACAAGGCAAAGACCGTGTTCTTCGTAAAGCGCTCAATGGGCGGTGTGGGCTACGCCGGCGTCGACAATGACGTGTTCTACATGGACCAAACGATGATGCTTCTGGCTGATGCCAAGAAGATGTGCGAAGACATCGTCAAAGCCTTGCAGCACTAGGTCACTTCACGCTATCGACGAACAAAGGCCGCCCTGAGCAATCTTGGGGCGGTATTTGTTTCATGTCAGGGGTAGCGAATATGCGTAAACTGGGGTTGATCGGCGGACTGAGCTGGTATTCGACCGAACTTTATTACGCCCGCATCAATAAACAGGTGCTTCGCCGGACAAACGGCACGTGCAACGCGCCTTTGCTGATCGAGAGCCTCAATTTCTGTGATGTCGGCAAAGCGAGCACGGATGAAGACTGGGCCCATGTTGCAGACGTGCTCACCGCCTCTGCCCAACGTTTGGAGCAAGCAGGCGCCACCGCCATCCTCATCTGTGCCAACAGCATGCATAAAGTGTTCGACACGGTTGCTGCGGCGGTGTCCATTCCTCTCATCCATATCGCAGATGCGGTGGGTGCCAAGATGAAGGCGGACGCCGTGCAATCGGCTGCATTGCTGGGAACTGCAAATGTCATGGCCGAAAACTGGTATCGTCAGCGCCTCGTAAAACATGGTGTATCGTTGCTGCCCGCCGAAATGGATGACGTGAAAGAACTGGACCGCATCATATATGACGAGTTGATGCACGGCGTCGTAAAGCGGGATTCGGAGCGGACATTGAAAACGCTCATCACCGAAATCGACCAAGAAGGCATCAAGGCGGTTGTGCTGGGATGCACCGAATTGAGCATGATCATCGACACCAAAGCCAATGTTTTGCCGATCTATGACAGCACAGAAATCCACGCCGACGCTGGCGTTGATTGGATACTGAACACCCAATCCTAATCCCGCTTGCAATTATCATTCTCTAAGGCATGTTGCGCCGATGAGGATAAGAGAGCTGCTATTCGTTGGCGCTGCATTTTGCGCGCTCGTTCAACCTGCTTCGGCAAAGACCATCGCCGTCTCGCCCGGTGAAGGCGCGCAGGAGCGTTTGCAAGAGGCGCTGATAGCTGCGGAGCCGGGTGACGTTGTCGAGCTTGCCGCCGGGCGTTTCAAGCTGTCTGACGGGCTGTCGCTTGACGTCAACAAGGTGACGGTAAAAGGGCAGGGCGGTTCAGTAACCATCCTTGATTTCTCCGGTCAGCAAGGCGCAGGCGAAGGATTGTTGGTAACCTCCGATGACGTTGTGCTGAAAGACTTTGCCGTGGAGAACAGCAAGGGCGATGGCATCAAGTCAAAGGGTGCGGACCGCATCGTCTATCACAAATTGCGCGTGGAATGGACGGGCGGACCATTGGCCACCAATGGCGCATATGGGATCTATCCTGTCGAAAGCAAAGATGTCCTGATTGACTCGGTATTTGTGCGCGGCGCGTCGGATGCGGGCATTTATGTCGGGCAGTCGCGCAATATCGTGGTGCGCCATTCAACGGCGGTTGAAAATGTCGCGGGCATTGAAATCGAAAACAGCTTCGACGCGGATGTTCATGATAATATCGCGACCCGCAATACAGGCGGCGTTTTGGTATTCGACCTACCCAATTTGCCGCAAATGGGCGGACATAATGTCCGGATATTTGGCAATATCATTGTCAACAACATGACCCCGAATTTCGCGCCGAAGGGGAATATCGTGGCCAACGTCCCAACCGGAACGGGCGTCATGGTCATGGCCAACCGCAGAGTTGAAATTTTTGACAATGTCATTGGCGAAAACGGCACGACCAACATCATGATCGTTGGCTATCGTTTTCCTTTTCAGGATCCCAAATATGACCCGTTACCCCGCGAGGTCAGCATCTGGGACAACCAACATAGCCGGGCGGGGTGGGACCCCAAGTTTCGCGGCGGCACCGAAATTGCAGCCGCCATGGGCGGAAGCTTCCCAGCGATATTCTGGGACGGCGCTGGTGGATCCGAATATACGCCGGTCATTCAGGACGACGTCCCCGCGCTATCGCTTGGGCTGAAAGACATTGCCGCCGACACCGCAATGGCGCAACCGGCACCATTGGCCCGTGCAACATCGCGGCCTGCCAGATTGCCCGCGATCATTATGCCCGAAGCAATGGAAGCTGCCATCCGCTAATGCGTTTTGTAGTGCCGTTTGTGCTGGCTTTTGCAGCCGCCGTGGCAACGTCGGCTGCGTCGGATGATCCGGCAGCTATTGCCATTGCTGGTCCGCAAAATCCGGCGACTTTATCGGCTTTCGGATTTTTCGATGGCGGCGCAGAACGGCCATCGCCCCGACTGATACCTTATGAACTGCGTACCCCGCTGTTCAGCGATTATGCCGCAAAACAACGCTTCATCTATGTGCCCGAGGGCACCCAAATTGGTGCGGATGCCGACGGCAAACTGATCTTCCCGGTCGGTAGCGCCCTTATCAAAAGCTTCGGTTATCCGGCAAAGTCGGGTGGTCTGAATGTCATTGAAACCCGGGTCTTGTTGCATCAGGCGCAGGGCTGGGTTGCCTTGCCCTATGTGTGGCGTGCGGATGGTAAAGATGCGGATTTACGCGTTGGCGGTACAAGGGTGCCGGTTACGTTCGCCCATGGTGGCAATGATCTGTCGGTAAATTACAGCGTGCCGAACAAGAACCAGTGCAAGCAATGCCACTCGGCGGCAGGAAATATCATGCCGATAGGGCCAGTATGGCAAAATATGGCGTTTCCACGGGCGGCCGACGCACGCGCTATCGTAAAGGCAGTGCCTTCGCTGGCGCGGCTTCAGCCATATCCGAAATGGGATGACAGCCGCACGGGGTCATTGGAAGACAGGGCGCGACAATATCTAAAGGTGAATTGCGGCCACTGTCATGCACCCCAAGGCTCCGCAAGCAATAGCGGCCTGTTTCTGGATGGTTCTGCGACAGGCGCTGCGGCACTAGGTATCGGCAAAAGGCCAGTCGCGGCGGGCAGGGCAAGCGGCGATCTTGATTTCATCATCGCACCCGGTCAGCCCGACCAGTCCATTTTGATAAAACGCATGGAAAGCACTGATCCGGGCATCGCGATGCCAGAGCTTGGGCGCTCAACGGTGCATGAAGAGGGCGTGGAATTGTTACGGCAATGGATCGCCGCCATGCCGTCCAATACTCACTGACGCATTAAGCGCTTTAACTTATACTGGTTGCCATCCCAACCTTCAAACACCGCGCCAATGCCGGGGTGGCTGACCGGCCCTTGTTCGCGGTCTGGCAGCAAATTTTGCTGGCTAACATACGCGATATAGCTGCTTTCGGCATTTTCCGCGAACAGGTGATAAAATGGCTGATTTTTGATCGGCCGAATGGGTTCGGGTATTGATTCATACCACTCGTCGCTGTTGGCGAACACCGGATCGATGTCGAAAACAACACCGCGAAAGTCAAAAATGCGGTGGCGGACCACATCACCGATGGAAAATGCGGCTTCAGCTTGTTCGGGAAGAGGAATTTGTGACGTCATGAGACTAATATCATGCCTAATGCCCTGCAAATCAACCTTCAGTCTTGGCAAAGCGAAAAACATCAGTTAATGGCCCCGCTCTGTCATCAGGACGCGCCGGTTTGCCGGCAACGACCAGTCCTAATGATTTGCGGAGAGATGGCTGAGTGGTCGAAAGCACCGCACTCGAAATGCGGCGTGCCGGTGACGGTACCTAGGGTTCGAATCCCTATCTCTCCGCCACATTTTTAAAAAGCCTAGGAAGCCCGCAAACCCTTGTCTAGTAACGGGTTTGTGACTACTCAACTAGTACAGTTGGGTGGTACAGAGGGGGTGTCAGAGCTTGTCTAGAACAACGGGGCTGCAACGTAGGCAAGGTGGTATTTACTATCTGCGTAGGGCTGTGCCGCAGGATTTGCGGGTGAACTTTGGACGCAGGGAAATAGTTCGTTCCTTGCGTACGGCTAATCATGCAGAAGCTCGAAGCGCGTTCGCACGCGAATGGCACTCGCTTGATGACGAATTCAACCAAGTTCGCGAAGCTAACGTCCAGAGATCAGAGGGTGCAGCCCTTACAGCCGAACAATTGGATGCTATGACGGCGTCGTACTTTGCGGATTTGGATAGGCGCTTAGGCGAGCAGTTAGGGGAGTACTCTCCCGATGACATTGGCGAATACGTTCAGCTGCTACGGCAGGAAATAGATGATCATCGCGTTTCAAATGACGAATGTCGGCACGTTCAACCTGTAGCGGTGCAACTGTTGCAAAATGCCTATCGCTCGGATTTGTTAGGGCAGCCAAGCTTTTGGACGCTTTGTCATCGCCTGAATGACGCATACATTGAGGCGCTAGAAAGGCAGTGCCACCGTGTGAGCGGTCGTCGGGAGCCCATTCCATTGTTTACTTGGCTCGAAGGAGGGGGGCGGTCGAATAATCCCAGCGTAACCCCACGTAGGGGGGTGGGTGTTCAATCTCGGTCTGGGTCCGGTATAACTCTTGCCGCTGTTATTGAGGCTCATGATAGCGATCCCAGCCGTAGGGCTAATGAACGGACCAGAACCCATAACGCAACTGCGATGCGTGCTCTGACTGAAGTAGTGGGACCTGAAACGCCTATCGCGGACGTTACGCGCTCCCATGTGATAGCGGTGAGAGATTTGCTTTTGCGGACGCCCTCTAATGCCACCCAACGCTATCCGGGTCTAACGCTAGAAGCTGCCGCTGAACATGAGGCCCAGCAAGCCAACTCGAGGACGCTGGACCGAAGCACCGTTAACACCCAAATTAATTGGGTAACAGGACTTTTTGCATTTGCAGTTCGGGAGCAGTTTGTAGCCAGTAACCCGGCCCAACGTCTTTCGCTTCCGTTGATAGGCGATAGAACCAATAAGCGCGAAGTTTGGAAACCGGAAGAGCTCAACCTTCTCTTTGGCCAACCGATTTACTCTGGCTGTCAGGATGGCGACCGCAATTGGAAAAATCCCGGGAACGCTCGTCCGCGGCAAGGACGCTTTTGGGTACCCCTTTTATGCCTATTTCAGGGACTACGCATGAACGAGGCATGCCGCCTCTACGCAGATGATTTATCGAACGAAGGTGATATTTGGATACTACGTATTGCTCACAATCCAGAGCGCAATCAGAGGGTCAAGAATGATACGACTGCCAGCGTTCCACTGCACCCTATGCTCGTTAAGCTCGGTTTCCCATCCTTCGCACAGCAGAACGGGTCGGAACTCTTTCCCGAATTGAGGCTCGACCGAAATGGCTACGCCTCAAACTACTTCTCTAAGTGGTTCGCGGCGCTGCAGAAGGCGGCTGGCGTTCGCAGGAAAGGACTATATTTCCACTCGTTCAGACATAACTTCAGGGACGCGCTCAGACAGGCGAGGGTGCCTATGGACCGTTCTCACGCACTAGGGCGATGGTCTGACGGCGGAAGTGCTGCTGAGCGGTATGGCGAAGGTTTTCGCCCTATTGATCTTGCTCAGGACATTTCGCTTGTTGAGTATCCGGGGCTGGACATACGACATCTTATCGCCGAACACTTTTAAAGTATTACGAATGGGGTGGGGGCCTCTATAGAGTGCAACGAACGAGCACGTTTTCAAAGTATCCGAACACCGTCTGCAATGCAGTTTGCAACGGGTTGCAAATTCCATGATCACACTAGGTGATTTTGGACGGCCAACCGTCACTGCGGATTCAGCACAAATCGACAAGCTTGTCCTTCGTACTACCGGCAGCATCAGGTGGCTTTCATCCAGCGTGCTGGGCGGTGCGCCGGTCTCTGAACTTGTGGGCTGGCTGGTGGGGCGGCGTTCGATCTTTGGGCGAAGGATGGCACGACACTTTAGGCTTGTTCGGTCCAATCGGTTTGACGCTACTCGGCTTACGCTGGCCGACCTCCCATCGGGAGAAGAGTGGTGCTTTGGGGTAGACCTCCAGCTGCATCCCCCTCGAGCGAGCGCACCCGATGTTGTGGGATACACTTTGATTGTTACGCTTAACCCGACGCGTCAGCTTGCGGCGACGGATGGACGCACGCCACGTATAGGAGCGATTGATTCCCTAAGATCATCGCAATCCGGAGGAGGAGCTAGTTGGACGGCGTCCAACGTGCTTCCCGAACGAATTGCAATGCACCCCGTTGCAGATTGGCACTGGGTGGATGCTGCTCGCGACGTTGCAGATGACACCATGGCATTCGTGACAGAGCAGCTTTTTGGCGATGGGGTGGGCAACACCCCCGAGCGGTTATGGGAAGTAAATACTTCTCCCATTACCATTTCGGAGATTGAGTGCTTCTGGGAATTTCGCGACGCGCAACCACGTCAGACAGTGCAACAACTATGCGGTGCGTTTACAGGAGGTGGCGCGGTAAGTGCCGCAAATCGCTACACCGTTAGCTATGAGGGCATGTCCTTATCGCTCCGCTCCCGCATTCGCCAATCCGTTGAGGCGGTGCTTTATCCGAAGAATGATGAAAGAGTCAGATTAGAGGTACGCTATGGACAGGTTTCCCGCGCCGGGCTCCGTTTGAGCGAACTGAACTTGCATGACAAGTTTCGTGTTATCGCAGATGACGCGGCCGCGAGAGCAGGGGTAGTCCTGCGGACGGTGGCGCCGTACTTCAGGGCATCATCGCAGCGTGCCAGCCCAATTCGATATGCAGAGTTGGCGGGGGAGATTGCATATGTAGTAGGAGGGCAGCCGCGTCGCATTACCGACGTAATGACCGAGCTCCTCTTAAGAGGCGGGATTACTGCTGGGGATGGACATCTTCTCTCCCTGAACGAAGCTGCAAGACTTGTGCGTGCGAATGTCTTAGCCCGCCGAAGGATGTCTCGAAGCAGGCACGGGCGTTCTTTTCAACTAGGCTATTACTTCTTACCTTTATGCCGAACTGAGCCTCTGGCTTCGTCAACTCCTTGATCCGTTTATCGTGATACTCGTTTTCTTCTACCCTAGGGAGAGATTGCATTCTGTTCGATTGGTGTTACATAAGCAGCAACGTCCGTTGTTGTTAATGTTACAATTATCGTGCAACGGGGTGCAAAATCAGCGGGTGCTCATCAACATCTGTATCATGCTGATCACTTATTCGGTCGTGCGGCAACGCTAGCCGAACCCCGGTCCTGAAGGCTCCCGTCTGCGGAGATATGGGCGCAAAAGATTCGGTTAGGTGGAGCTCTGACAAACCCGCATCATAATAGGGGCGTGGTCGAAAATATGAGTGAGAGCGTAACTACGACTGCGCATCTCGTCGCCTCATGTCGCGCCATCGATCCGGAACGGTACGGAGTGTACTCGCCCACCGTTTTTCCTTTGCTAGATCGTCCTTGTTGGCTGTAATTCATATCGATCAATGTTGGGAAACAGCCATTGCTGTTAGCCAAAGTTGATGGTCGTTTTTCCACTAGCGAATGCAGACTGTTGACGACTTAGCACGTTACAAGTTGACTTTCCGGATCGTCCAACATTACTGCTTATGTCGCGAACAACCAGCGTCCGCTGTCAGCAGGGTATGACATAACCTCAATTGACCGACGTTGGGGGCAAAGCTGCCGTTCGGCACTTGGGTATTTGCTCGTACCGTATACAAAACCCGAGCCGCTGGGCATGATAGGACTTTGTGCAACGGGTTTCAAAATGCCTCGGTCAGAATGGTCTAGGAAGAGTTCGGAGCATATTACAATTTTGACCTAGGAACACATAAAAGGGTTGGTTGCAGAATACGACCTGTTGCTCTCGGAAGTCCGTCTGACGGGGAGGGGCGGTCGAAAACTCTTACCGAACGTTGGCGTGCCCCCTGCTGTGATATGTCCCATCCGCTGCGACCGCAAATTCGTTGCTGCGCCAACGTACCATCGGGGAGCAAGTCATCGGTATCGGCCGGCGGAGTGTCCACTCGGTCAGTGTGCCATTCGACCTAGCTTTTTGCAACCACTGGCAAAATCCGGTTACGTAGAAGTCGTCCCGCGTTGGCGGTAGTCAGGGAACGAAGCGTGACCAGTAAAAATCAAAATGCAATTATCATAAATCGAACTTAAGTTCGGTCTGTCGTGACCCAACTAGGTCGATTTGCGTGAGTAGTGAAGCAAGAGGCGACAAAGAATTATCAGTTTTCAAAACACGCAGAATATGCTATAGAAATTGCTATAGAATGTGCGAAAAGGTTGTATATAAAACATTGTTTTATATTGATCTTTATCAATAGGCTCGTTTCCAGCCCCGCCACGATGCAAAGAAGCTAAATTTCTGCATTATATAAGTCTTCTTGCGAAAATTGATAACGTTACGACATTTTGCTCTGTGAGGATTTGCTATTTTCTGCGATCCATGAATAACAAGACTGATAGTGTAACCGAAAGTTTAATGCGTCGGTCTTGGCTAACCCCATCAACGTTGTGCCCCAAAATAGCGGAGGCGTCCCACAAGGGTCTTGTTTTTCGATCGCTTATGGCTCGAAGTGGCATCGCAGCCATAGGGCCTGGGAAACTTAAGTGCCGTTTTTCACCGCGCACCTAGCGTCGTTCGGCTGACCGTTTACGCTAAGCCGTAACGCGGGAAATGGGCCAAAAGCCGACTGAATGCTGCGTGTGACGAAAAAACAGAAAACGACCTTTTCCACCAACCGAGCCACCGAGCCCTTCGTCAACACTTTGAGCGAACAGACGAAAGTACGAAAAGACACAATTGTTAACTTTACCCAATACAAAATTGGGTCACTATATTAATTATGGGTAAAATAACGTTGAAGGGTATCTTGCCGTGAGGGCACAATTCGTTGGCGTCGTCGTCTTGGCGATGACAGGCCTGTCTGCTCAGGCCGTGCCACTTGCGCGGCAGCCCTTGCCTCATCAAGTAAGTTGTGTTGTGTTGCCGGGCCAACAGGTCATGGTCGCTAGTTCATCGCCTGGAATCGTCCGGGCAGTTTTGGTCCAGCGCGGGCAATTTGTGCGTAAAGGACAGCCCTTGCTGCGGGTTGGTTCTGAGATGGAATCTGCGCAAAAGCGCTTGGCAGCCACGAAGGCGGAAGCGGCCCGCCGGAAGCTGCAACGTTTTTCCGAGGCTATAGAACAGCAACTTATTTCTGAACTTGAACGTGACCAGCTGGAAGCTGAGTCTCGGCTTGCCCAACAGGAATTTGAAATCGCTAGCCGTGCTGTTCAGCAGAAAACGACCCTCAGCCCCATTTCTGGGGTGGTCGCCAATCGCAAGGTTGAGCCGGGTCAATATGTAGGCACAGAGCCCGCATTCGAACTGGCGTCGCTTGATCCGTTACGGGTTGAGCTGGTGTTTAAGGGTAAAGCGTTTGGGACGGTTCGCCGAGGAAGCAAGGTCAACGTCATGTTGGGCGCCCCGGTGCAAGGCGTTCGGCAAGGGACTGTGACAATTGTTGACCGATCCCTCGACGCCCGCAGCGGCACATTCGGAGTTCGGATTTTGCTGCCAAACCCTAGGTTGAAAATTCCATCTGGGGTTCAGTGTAAAGCATCGACGTAACTCCACCAGTTAGGGCTCTCGGGGCGATGCCATGTGTTCGCGTAAGCTTTTTAGTTTTGGGACGATTTAGGGGGAATAAGTGATGGTAAAGCGAGTGGCTTTTGCTGCCGCGCGGGCGATGCTAGCGGCCAGTGCGACGTTAGTTCTGGCCAACGCCCATGCCGTCCATGCTGAAACGCTCATGGATGTCGTGCAGTCAGCCCAAGAAAACGATCCTGAATACCGGGCTGCACGTTTTCAGAACCAGGCCGACGCTGAGGCGACACGTCAAGCGTGGGCGCGTTTCAAGCCGCAGGTACGTGCATCGGCTGCAACAAACCTGACGCGTCAGGAAATCATAAGCAGCGACAATTCAGTTTATGACATCGGCAAAAATAGTTATCCCGATTATGGTTATGAGGTCCGGATCGACCAATCCCTGTTCGATTTTCAGAATTGGGCTGGCCTCCGTGCCGCACGAACTCTGCGTCGCCAATCAAGTGCGCAGTTTGAAGTCGCCAAACAGGATTTATTGCTGCGGGTAGTCGAGCGTTATTTTACGTTGCTTGCAGCGCAGGAAGCTGCATCGGCAGCACGCGCAGAAGTTCGCGCGATTGACGCGCATGTGAAGCTTGTATCTAGCAAATATGCGCGCGGGGCGGTGCGATATGCCGAGCTGCTCGACGTACAGGCGCGGTACCAGATGGTCTTGGCGAAACAAATTCAGACAGAATCTGGGATTCGGGATGCGGCAATTGCGATTAAGGAAGTTACGGGAGTTTACCCCGGCAGTCTCGATGACTTGTCTGATGCGATGACAGTTGCCACCGTTACGCCAGATGAGCCGCAACATTGGGTTGATCTGGCCGTGCAGAATAACCCGCGAATTATTGCCGCAGCACATGCCGCGCGGCGGGGTGATCAGCTAATCGCCGTCGAAAAGGCTGCCGGATATCCCACGCTCAATCTTCAGATGTTTCATGATCGGCGCAAGACCGAAGGTTCGTTATTCGGCGGCGGCAGCGACATCAGCCAGCTAGGCGCACGAGTCCGGTTGGACGTTCCCATTTCAGCGGGTGGACAAGTTCGCTCTCGCGTCAATGAAGCGCGCGCGCTTTACGAAAAGGCCGTAGCGGAATCAGTGCGGACATCCCGTGGTGTCGAGCGGCAGACACTTTTGTCGATCGACAGCATCAATACAGCCGCCGCACGTGTTGGGGCGCTTAAGGCTTCGTTGGACGCTCAAGAAAAGGTTGTTCAGCAATTAAATGCGGCATTCCGTGCAGGCGTTTCTGCGTCGGTCGATTATCTTGATTCCGAACGGGACTTATTCCAAGCGCGCGCCGAATATTTGCGGGCTCGCTACGATTTCGCCCTGAACACGGTTCGGCTTAGGCACGCCCTCGGGTTGCTTTCGATCGATGATATCGCTGAGCTCTCCGGGAAAATGGCACCCGTGGCTCCGAGCGACGGCGGTTAAAAAGCCTTGTCGGTTCCACTCCCTTCTGTTCAAGCTTATGGGTATGCGGACCATTTAACTGCGTTTGTTCGTGGCGTTGCTAACGCAGCCGGCGTTGAGAAGTCAGTGAAGGCAACCCCTGGAGGCGTGGAATCGGACCGGTTTCTGCTGTCTTGGGCCGCGGACGGCGCGGGGAGTGGGGACCTTCTGAATCTTTTCGACGACCTCGCCTTGCCCGGCGAGGCTCAGGATGAAATTGTTGCGGACATTCCAACCGGTGCATTTTTTCACCTTGGGTATGAAGGTGCCGCAGCGCCTAGGGTCAAATTTTATTGCGAACATAAATCGGCGGTCGCTGCATCCCGAATGACGCTTTACACCGCGTGGAAATGGCGTCCGCAGGCCCCCCATGTGGTTTCTGTCGACGAATATCGGGAACGCCGCGTTGAATCACAGCAGGCGGCCGAAGAAACCATTCTTGCGACCTTTGGCGGCAAAGCAGGCGAAATCGAACAAGGATTTCTGGACGTCTTGAAGCAGTGCGCGGCAAGCGGCGAAATCCCACTGCTGCTTGACGTGCGCCGCCGGGGTGGCGGGCGGAACTCTTTTGATATGCGCTGCTATGGCTCGCAGCTTCGCGTGCATAACATTTCTACTCTAATTGACTCTGCCGATCGCGAGCTGGAATGCCGGGGGCAGTTCGCGCAGGCGCTCGAGGCGCATGCCGACGCTGAGTTGGGGCATATTGCAGGCGGTATCGATGACGACGGCACGGCGTTTTTGACGATCTATTATGGGGCGAGGGCCCTGTCATGACATTGGCGCTGAGCGACTTTCCGATCGAACGGATGCGAGCCGACGACCCATTCCGTGATTTTTGTCTGTGGGATTATGTTCCACCCCGGCCGCCAGCAGCAGACGCCATAAGTGGCGTAAACCTGCTCTACGCGGCTGCGGCCATATCGGATAGTGCCCACGACTATCGGGATCTAGCAGCTACTCTGCGACGATCGGTCGGATCATTCCGGACGGTGTGGGGGGTAAAGTGGCACAGCGGCATAGCATCGGCTGAATTTTATTTTTACGACTACGCTCGGACCGACCGTGCGGTACCATTTAAACATATCGCTGCTGCGTTCGCGCCTGTCGCGAACGTGACTATATGCCCGAGCGAGGCGTTGCCGTATTTCATGGCATCCATCGAAGTGCCCTTCGCTGTTCCGGCGCATCGCCCTGAGGTCCGTGCTATCGACATTTATGTGGGGAATCCGGACGAATCCGGGATCAGTTCGGGGCTCTGCTATGAGGTTACCGAAGACGCAATCCAGTTCAAGAATCTGTATTACTTCTTCGATGCGCGTAGTGACTGGGATTCCGTTCTGGCAAAGGCTGCATGTTCTGCACACGTGCCGCTGGGATCCGTGCGGGCCGAAGCTGTTTTCCCGGATTGGTTACGTGAAGCACGCGTCGTCGTGGTCGCGAATAAGCGGCTCACCGATGGAGTATATTTTTCCGGCATCAGCGTCGATGCGCTGATCCAGTTTATGGAGCAGTTTGCCTATCCGGGTGAGCTAATCAGCTTCGCCCGGGAAACCCGCGATCGATTGGCCCATCTCTTGTTTGACGTGGGTTATGATTACCGGGTGGAGAACGGCCGCGTCGTTTTTGGCAAAAGTAGTATCTACAATGTATTGTGACCAAGGCTCTTTCGATGCGCGCTGGCCACAGCGTAGTTGGGCGGACAGCCGGAACTACATATCGTGTACAATGGAGTTTCGCTGCAATTTTGCCTGCACCCATTGCATGATCGAAGACACAATGGATTGGCTCGAGCCCCAATCTGAAGCAGCCTTTGCGGAATTGTTGGAGCGCAACGCGTCAGAACGAAAGTGGGATGGTATCATCCTGACTGGGTCGGAAATTACGCTCAACCGAAACCTGCCTGACATGGCAAGGCGCGCACGAGACGCGGGCTTCGCGCATGTGCGTATCCAGACTCACGGTATGCATTTGGCAAATCCCGCCTTTGCTCAGCGTTTGATCGACGCCGGCGTGGATGAATTTTTTATCAGCGTAACGGCAGGGGACCATGAAACCCACGACGCCATTACCGGTCGGCCTGGTTCGTTTGAGAAAATTCTTGCGGGCATGGCGATCATAGATGCGTATGACGTTGTGATCATCACAAATACTGTGCTTACCGCCAACAGTTTTCGCAGTGCGCCGGCGCTCGTCGATCGATTGGCGGGGCTAAAGCGCCTGCGGCAAATGGAATTCTGGAATTATTGGCCGATGGCCGAAACCGATCGGAAGAGCCTGCTGATCCGTTTCCCCGATCTTATACCTGTGTTGAAGAACGCAATCGAACGCGCCCACGCCTATGGCCGTCGGGTAGAAGTCAAAAACGTCCCGGAATGCCTGCTGGGCGCTTATCAAGAGTGCTTAGTGAACGATCAGCCCGAGTTGATGATCGATCCGCGGTTTTGGGGTGAGTTTGGCCGCAACGGATTTGACCAATGCGTGCATCGAAACCAATGCGCTTCCAAGCAATGCTTGGGAGTGGGAACAGCTTATGCACAACGGTTCGGTTGGGAAGCTGACATCCTTGCGCCCCTTACCGAACACAACCATTTCAACAGTCGAGAAAACAATGAAAAAACTTCTTATTTATAATGACGTTAAGCCGGTCGTCCGCCGGCAACATGCCAATCTTTCGTTGAAAAAGGGAACGACGTTTGAGTTCGCGCGCGAGACAAACGCGGTGCCGCTGGTGATAGCCGAATTTGGCCGGGCGAGCCAGGATTTCGCAATCGTTTTTACCGCGACCGATGAAGGCGTGATACCAACGGCGGTTCTTGGTGTGCGTAACAACGAAAACGCATTCGTTGCAGAGGATGGCGCTTGGCAGGCTTCTTATGTACCGGCCTTTATCCGTCGCTATCCCTTTGTATTTGCGTCGGATGGTAACTCCACAACGTTCACGTTGATGATCGACGAGAAATATTCGGGATTTAATGAGGAAAACCGGGGCGAGCGGCTTTTTGACTCAGACGGCGAAAATACTGGGTTTCTTGATCAAACTCTGGCGTTTCTTAAGGACTATCAAACGCACTTTGAGCGCACCCGCGCCTTTGGTGAGAAATTGGCCGAACTCGATCTGCTGGAAGCTGTCGAAGCGCGCCTGCCCATGCCGGATGATCCCGAGCGTCGCCTAACAGGCTTTAAGGTTGTAAACCGCGATAAGCTAAAAACGTTGTCTGATGACGTGTTGGCGCAACTTGTGCGCGACGATTTCCTGGAACTGATCTTCCTACACCTGTTCTCGCTCAACAATTTGACGAAATTGCACGGCAGACTTCTTGATGATGTCGGTGAAGAGATTGCTCCACCGTTGGAGAAGGCACCGCCGAGTCCGAAAGCGAGAGGAAAGAAGGCTTCGGCCTGATCGCCACATGATTACAGAGGCGGAAAATATATGAAGCGGGCGTTGCGGAATTTTTGGTCCCCACAGCCGACCGAGGGAGGGGAGACTTTCTCGCCCTTGTCGGTGCGCGATGTGCTTGCACGGTTCGCACGCCGAGCTCCGCCTGCTGTAGTTCCAGCTCTTCGTCCTGACCGTTTCCGCCTTGAGAGCCTTGAAGCGCGATTACTAATGTCGGCATCGCCTCTGGTTATACCGGAGGCGGCCAATGGCGGTGCCACGTCGTCCCAAATTCGGCTTATCAAAAACGATCCTGTCGATGGGAAGGACTATATTCAGGTCGTCAATCTCGGCAATAACGCCGTAATTGGTCAGTTTGATGCCTCGGTAACGAGCGTTATCGATGTCACGGGTACGTCTGGCAATGACACGCTGACGATTGATGGTTCGTTGGCCGCCTACAGCAAAAGCCTCACGGTCAACTTCGATGGTGGATCCGGAACCGATACCCTTAACGGAGCCTCTGCGGATACAAGCTGGGCACTCAGTGGGAACAAATCAGGCTCGGCGACAATCCGGCATGGCGGCGATACGGGTACCGAATATGCCCTCACCATTCAGTTCACGAACATCTCCGCGATTTCAGGGTCCACCGGCAGCGATCGTCTTACCGGGCCAGCTGGAAAGCAGACTTGGACGATCAAGGATGCAGGAGCCGTTGACCTAGCTGGCATATCCACAAGTGGCATCGATGTATTGATCGGCGGCCCGACCGACGCGCTGGATTTCTCGGCACTGAAAATCGGCGTTACGGTTGATTTGAGCGCCAATTCGGCGACCGGGTTTGACTACATCTCCGGCTTTGCCGATATCACCGGCACTGAGCAGGCCGATAACCTTTACGGCAACTCTTCGGCCAACAAAATTGATGCCTTGGGCGGTGACGATGTCATTGGCGGACGTGGCAGCACAAGCGCCAAGGATAATTTGATAGGTGGCGCGGGCGTTAATACGCTGGTCGAAGACGGCGATTTTGATCTAGCGCTCACCAATAGCAGTGCAACATTCACTGACGCGGTGACCCGGGTCACATCGATTTCCGATATTTCGGGCTTTAGCTCTGCAGTGATTTACGGCGGGCAATCGGCCAACATCATAGACGCCCGGGGTTTCACATTAGGGGGTGTGACCCTTTACGGGGGTGGTGGGAACGATACGCTTTACGGAACGGCCCAATCTGACCGACTTAGCGGTGGTTCTGGCACCGATATTATCAGTGGCGGTTCGGGCGGTACGGACGTGCTGTTTGAAACGCGCGCGGCCAACATCGTGTTGACCAACACTAGCCTAGCAGTCGGTAGTGGCGAGGTTGATACAATTTCCGGCATTGGTAGTGCCGAACTTGCCGTTGCCGGAAACGTACATTTGCTGAGTTTTGCTGGGGTCACCGGTGGGACATATCGGTTATCAGTTGATGGCATAGAGACAGATGCCTTGGCGTATGATGCGACGGCGGCGCAGATCCAAGCGTCGCTCGCATCGCTTCCGACCGTTGGCCGAGATAATGTGCGCGTTACCGGCACACAGGGTGCCTGGTCCATCTTGCTAGAAGGTAGAGCAGCAAATGGCCTAGCATCCCCGATCTCGATTGTGTCCAGCCTCACCGGCGGCACTGCTTCCGTGGAAATGGGTGCGCCCAGCGGTTATGCGATCGACGCGAGTGCGTTTACCTTAGGCGGCGTTACGCTTGTTGGCGGCGAGGGGGCGGATACTTTAATAGGCGGCTCCGGCAACGACCTGCTGCGCGGTAATGGCGGAGCAGACACCATCAAAGGCGGTGCCGGAACTGATACACTAAGTGAATTCGGGTTCCGCCGGATTGTCGTCAGTGCTCAGAACGAGGTGCAGCGCCTGGAACTGCAGAATGCGACTAGCGGGACGTTCAAGCTTTCATATGCGGGGCAAACCACTGGCGATATCGCCTTTGATGCGAGCGCAGCGATCATCCAAGCAGCGCTGCAAGGCCTTTCCACCATTGGCGCCGGTAATGTTCTCGTTTCTGTTGCTGCTCCTTCGGGGAATGAGACCGCCTTTGCCTTGACTTTTACCGGTGCCTTGGCGGCCAACAACGTGGCTGCCATCGCGGTCACTAATTCGCTCAACGTCGATGCGACAGTTTCGGTTTCTACACAGGTTCAGGGCGGAGGCAGCGTCGAACTCGGACAGGGTCTGAACACCATACAGACATTGTCGACGGTCGGAGCCACCAGCGGCACCTTCACAATTTCGCTGATTGGCGAAACTTCGACGCCGTTAAATTACAACGCCACCTCGGTACAGATTGAAGCCGCTCTTGCCCGGCTTTCCAGCATCGGCATGAACAATGTGCAGGTCACGGCAGGGCAAGCGTCTGGGACGTTTGTTATTAAATTCATCGGGCGCCTTTCGGGGTCGAGCGTCGATCTGCTTACGATTAGCAGTTCCGTCAACGGCACTGCCCCGTCAATTCAACTGACGCAGGTCGGCACTCCCACTTTTTATAGTCTCGACGGCATTGAAACGGTCGACCTGACCGGGTCGCGCGGGGGCGATTTGCTAGACGTCTCGCGTTTTGCGGGCACTGCGACAATTAGGGGGTCCGACGGCGACGACGTCTTAATTGCCGGCGGCGGAAATTCGCAGTTAGTTGGGGGTACCGGCGACGATCGCCTGATCCTTGGCGCGGGGACTGCAGTTGTTGACGGCGGCTATGGGGTGGACACGCTCGTTGCTTCGGGCACCGCCATTACCCTTACGAATACCACTCTCACCGTCAGCGGCACGGCGTCGACACTTGCGGGTATCGATCGGGCCGAACTGATCGGTACCAGCGGCAACGATAGCATTAATGCGTCCGCTTTTAATGGCCGCAGCAAAAGCACCGCCCTATACTCTATTATCGGCGGCGAAGCTGTGTTGGCGAAGACCGAAGCCAACCCATCGGGTGCTGACATTGTCATCAGGCTGAAAGATGGCAGTGTGATCAACGTGGATTTGTCCGGTGCGCGCATAATCGGAGAAGTCGAGACGTTGCTCGCCTCAGCGGTTGGAACCAAGGCTCGGATACAGTTCTCGGAAGAAATCGGTGCCTTTACGACGACCGACCTTACGACTGGTGCAGGCACGACGTCTATTTCAGACTATGTCGTGGCAGGTACAGGAGAAACATCTGGCATCGCCGCTGCGCTCGGCCTGACAGCTTCCGTTTCCACACCCGTGTTGGGGCTCGGTGTTGTCATCAACGCTGGGGGTGGCGCTGACACCATCGTCGGCTCGTCTAGTGACGATATTATTACCGTACGAGCGGCTGGTACCGTGTCAGGTGGCGGTGGGGCTGACCACGTTATTGTCACGGATATTGTCGCAGCGTCTGCGACGCTTTCGGGTACTGCGGCCGCCAGCACGGTAACTGCAGGTACTTCCAGCCTTGGCCTAACCGCAATTCAGCACGTAGAACTAGTAGGTGCAGCGGGCGCCCAAACACTAGATGCATCATCATTTTCGGGAACGGCGACTCTCGCAGGCAGTGGCGGCGCTGACATCCTGAAAGGTGGTACTGGCGCGAATGTTTATCGAATAGATGTTTCAGGGCTCGCGGCCTCCGAACAAGTGACTGTCACAGCGCAGGCGACCGCCGTACGCAACGATGCGTTGATGGTTAATTTTAACCAAAATGTTACCAATAGCCTGATGCAAAAGGTGGTCTGGGACGGCGCCGCCGGCGGATACCGCTTGAGCGACGGGAGAGGGCTAAACGTTACAGAAAACCTCCACAGCTATGGAAAAGACCTGTCGCTGGAATCGGCTGAAGGTACTGTCACCATCAGCACCGGGGCGGTGATTACGACCGCTTTGAATGGTAAGGTTGGCGATCTGTCGATCACCGCGCGCAACGTTAATATTACCGGCGGTGCAAAGTTGGACACCAGCCTGGCCGCCGGGATCGGAGTGGCGACTGATGCACAGCTAGCCACCGCCGGCAACATCACCATAAAGGCAAGAGCAGGCAATCCGCCGTCGTATCAAGGCTTCTGGAACGCAAAATATCTCGACGCGAAAGTTTCCATCGGCGATGCTGCTATAAGCGGCAAGACGATCTTTATTCAGAGTGATACGACGCCTGGGACCTACGTTTCATCTGAGGCGACATCTTCCTTGTTCGGCGATTTGCTTGGCGGGCCAGTCGCTAGTTACACCAACGGAATGATGGCGTTGATGGAGAAAGTCTCAATCTTCTCCGCCATCGACAAGGTAACTTCAGTTTCTACCGTTGAAATCTTGGCGGGGGCCAAGATCCGTGGCGTAGATTTGACGGCAATTGCGACCACACAAACCAGCGCAGGCAGCAAGCCGTTCGCATTGGTGATTGGTGGTACCACTGCTGTTATCGATTCCAAAGCCGAGCTTACGGTTGCTGGCGATATACGGGTCACGCGTGACGCGGTCTTGCAAGCCCGCGGCGAAAACACAGCCAATGTCGTTGCTGGAAGCATACCATTCAAAGGCATAGCAATTTCGGCAGCTGTTTCGCTTGTCACATCCAATGTTACTGCGTCAGTCACGTCGTTAGCGAAGATAGACGTGGGCAGAGATTTCACGCTTTCGGCGGATACTTTAAATCGTACGTTCACAATGTCGCGGGCCTATGTCACCAATATAGGGACGTTGGCGCTTTCCGCTGCCGTACAACTTGAAGAGAATATAACGCGCGCGACCCTTGATGGTAATGTAACTGTTGGTCGCGATCTTTCAGTACAATCCTCATTCGAGCGCAGCGGCGTGCCTACCAGCCGTTTCGGTATTGATCCCGGCGAAAGCGAGGGAATTAGTTCGGAAGCCATTATCGGCAGGTCTACTGGCGATGTTCTTGATGATACATCTAAACTGATCAACACTAAATTGCTGGAGGCGACCGGAGCGAAGGGTGTCATTGATGCCGTCGTCGACAAGATCAAGATCTTCCTCGGGTTCGATCCAAAAGCTGCTCCTACAGCCCCGAGTTTTGCAGGCGCGGGCAGCGTGGCCTTCTCAAGTAAAGTCGACACGACGATTGCTGAGCTTGGCAATGGTACGGCAGCGAACGAAGCCGTGCGGTCCGTAATTGTTGTTCAAGGCAATGTTTCCGTTACCGCCACAACGGAGGACCAGCCCAATGTAACATCCGGCTCGAGCATTTCGCCCGTGCCGCTTTCGGAAGATCTGGCGGGGGACTTTTACAAGAAGAATGATCCCGCGTCCGCTTCCGCTGCTACGGCAAACAAGCAAACGGCTGGGTCGCTTGCCTTTGCCTACGCTGCCGATACCCTGACGGCAAAAGCATATATCAATTCTGACGTTACAGTTGATGCAGCAAAGACTATTGATGTCAACGCGCACGCAAACAATGCGGTCAACATCAAATCCATGTTTGGCGCGGAAGCCTATGCCAAATTTGCAGGGCTCAGCGTCACCAACGCGGATTTTCTGAGCACCCAGACCGGCGCCAAGGTAGACCAGGGAAAAATTGTCCAGGTCGGTGGACTTTATTACGCTTATACAGGCACAGCAGCTCAGACTACCCTTGGTTCTGGCACCAACTACACCGATAAGACGAATTGGACGCTTGTCACACAGATGATGCGACCTGACTTTTTCTCCAGCCAAATCGGGAAAGAAGTTGTAAAGGATCAAACGGTGCAAGTAGCCGCCGGTCACAAGGGCGGTGGCGATGTTGGCCTGTTTTACCGGTACATTGGCGCCGCGCCCAAATACACCCTCACGGCCGATACCGACTATTCCAACACAACATTGTTCAAGGCTGTTGAAGGCGTTTACAAAGAGGCGCTCTCTGGTCTGTTCGATGTCCTTGGAAATTATTTAAATAGCGATGGTGGTCTTAGAACGCTTTTCAGCGATTGGTCACAGGCTACTGCGAGCGGCGCTTCCAAAGTCGGCGTCGCACTTTCGGGATCGTTCTTCCAAGTTGAAACTAACGCAGAAGCGGTGATCCGCAATGGTGCGCGGGTTAATAAGACTGTGGGATTTGCACCTACGGATTCCGATGTCCGTGTGAATGCGCTCAATACCAATCAAATTGTCAACTTCCTTGGCACAATCGAGACGCCAGGTGTGGGGAGCGATTCCAGCAAATTCAGCCTCAGCCTTGAACCAGGCATCCTCGGCAAAAATGCGTGGAACAAGGATAACGCCGCAGCAAACGGCGTTGGCGCAGTGTTCGGCTATTACAAACTTAAGAGCGATGCGCTCGCTGAAATCGAGAGTGGCGCATCAGTCTACGCCGACAGTTTGAACGTTACGAGCCACAATGATGTCTTCGACCTGACATTCGGCGCGGCCGGTGGTCCAGCCGGAAACATCGGTTTCAATGGCGCAGGTGTCTATCATGTAGTCGACAATAGCTCTATTGCTCGGATTGGCGCCGATGCAGACATCACCGTGGGCTCGGGCCATGTGACAGACACCGATATCACGTCGCCATCGCTTAATATTAAGGCGACCGACAAGGTTTTTTCAATCGCCTTTGCAGGTGCAGTGACCACTGCTGGAAACACGGGCGTTGGCGCGTCCTTCACGTTTAACGATATTAAGCGGAACACGCGTGCCGGAATCGGCAACGGAACTGTGCTGGGTACATCGAACGCGCCTCTCGCCGTTGGTGGTGACATCAGTATCGCTGCCGTAAATAGCGGCTTTGTTGGCGGGTTCGCTGTCTCCGGTTCCAGTGTATCGTCGAAGCCTGATGCCGCCGAACCAGCTTCGACAACCGCAGGTTCGCCGAGCGGAACGGGGCTGACAAACAAGGATGGCACCTCGGTTTCCGATGTGGGTAATTTGTCCAATGGGACCACCACAGTGGCAACAAAGCTGGACGAGGGAAATACTACCTCGGCTGGTTCCACACAGACACCATCGGCTGGCGCTGCGCCTAAGACAGGCGGATCAGGTATCGGCATTTCTGGCGCCGTCACCGTCAATATGATGCGTGACAATGCAGAGGCGACGGTTTGGGCTGCTCGTGCGTTAACCGCCTCCGCTTTGAACATTACCGCATCAAACAACACGTCAGCGGCGTCGGTCGCCGGCTCTGTTGCCTATGCTAATGCAGGCGCTGGCAAGACATCAGTAGGAATTGCCGGTGCCGCGGCGGTCAACCTTTCTGAAGGCACCACCGCGGCGTTTGTCGCCGCGATGGCGTCGATTCAGGTCAGTAAACTGGGCGTCCTGGCTGATCGCTCAGGTGTGATCGTCACGCTGGCAGCGGGCGGAGCGGGCGCGCCCGGACGCAATGGTTATGCGGTTGCAGGCTCTGTTGCCGTCGCACAGATGCGCAACACCGTTACCGCCGAGGTGCGCGATGTTGTGAATCTTACCACAACCGGCACGATCTCGATCGAAGCACAAAATAGGCTTACTAATGTGCTGGTGGCCGGTGCTGCAGCTGTTGGCGGCAAAGTTGGCATTGGTCTGGGCGTAGCTGTTGGGCTGATCGACGATAGCGTAACGGCTCGGTTAAGCGGTTCTTCGGTCAGCCACGGGGGCGACGTAACGGTCAAAGCAACGAACGATGCCCAAACAGTGTCCGTTGCCGCTGCCGCTGGCATTGCTTCGGGTACCGACAATGCAGTGGGGCTAGCGGGAACATTTTCGGTCAATATCGTTGAGTCCGATACGGCAGCTGAAATTATTAATTCCACGCTGAGCAATAGCAGCACAACAGATGGCGACATCATCGTCAACGCAACCGACAGTCAGGGTATCGTGTCGTTCTCGGGCGCTTTCGCTTTCGGCCGTACCGTCGGCTTCGGCGCAGCTATGTCGCTAAATTTCCTGACAATGACCACCAATGCGACTGTGCGTGGTAGCACCACCGGCGACAGCACCAAAAAGGCGCAGTCGCTTTCGGTAAAAGCGCGAACGGATGGTGCAATCGTCGCGATCGCGGCTAGTGGTGCAGGTGGCGAAAAAGCGGGTCTTGCAGGATCGGTTGCGCTGACCAGGTCAAACGGTACGACCCAAGCCAGCGTGACCGATGGCTCCGTCCTGCGTACACGCGGTGCGATATTGGTCGATGCCTCTGAAGGCTATAGCGCATTCGCATTTGCAGGTACCGGGGCATTATCCAAAACCACAGCGGTCGGAGCAAGCGTCGCGATCAATATACTTACCGATACGGTTCGCGCCCGCGTGTCAGCTTCCACTCTGGATTCGTCTGCAGGCGCTGCTACTGTCCAAGCACAAGCCGACAATGTGCTCAACGGTGTTGCGATTGCAGGTGCCGGAGGAAAACAATTTGCCCTTGGCGCATCCGTTGTCGTTAACACATTCGGTGGGACGCTTGAGGCACTGGTTGAAGCGGCGAATGTCGCTGGATCCTTGCAGGGGTCGTCGGTCACAGGTCGGACGGGTGCCAGCGTTAAGGCCATTGATGACACGACTATAAACGGTGTCGCGGGCGGACTTGCAGTGTCCAATGAGATTGCTGCCGGGGCTGCTGTAGTGACCAATCTGATGTCCGCCGCAGTGCGGGCGAAGGTGTCAGGATCAGTGCTAGAGTCGAGCGATGGCGCAGCTTTGGTTCAGGCAACTACCAATGATGATCTCGTTGGTGCAGCTTTGGGAGGTGCGCTTGCTAATTCTGTAGCCCTAGCCGGTTCCGTGGTTGTGAACACTTTCAGTGGTTCGGTTGAGGCACAAGCCGTGGGGGTCGCCAATGGGGCCTCCATCTTGGGTGCCACAGTTCGAGGCAAGACCGGCGCAACGGTTAAGGCTAGCGATGATACGACAATCACTGGCGCCGCGGGCGGTCTCGCAGCGAGCGGCAAGGTTGCAGTGGGCGCAGGCGTCGTCACCAACGTGATGTCCGGCTCGGTTCGTGCCATTGCAGCGGGCGCGACGGTTGAATCGAGCGATGGTTCCGTCACAATCGAGGCGACCACCAATGATGATATAATCGGTGTTTCCTTAGGCGGCGCTGGCGCAGGGAATTATGCCGCTGGCGGATCAGTGGTGGTCAACACATTTAGTGGCACGGTGGAAGCGCTTGCGAAGACCGTGGCAAATGGCTCAGCCGTGCAGGGTTCAGAGGTGCGCGGTAAAACCGGCGTCACGATCAAGGCCAATGACGATACGGCGATAACGGGGACCGCTGGCGTAGTGGCTGCTGGCGGCACCGGTGCGTTCGGCGCGGCGGTTGTTACGAATCTCATGTCAGGCACCGTACGGGCGGGGGCAGGCGGATCGACCGTGGTGTCCGGCAGTGGCGCAGTGGTCATTCAGGCGCTCACCAATGATGACATCAACGGGATTGCCGTTGGCGGGGCAGCAGCGGGTAACACTGCAATAGCTGGTTCGGTGGTAGTGAACACCTTTAGCGGAACATTAGAGGCGCTGGCGCTTGCCGAGGGTGGACTGGCTTCATCGATAAGCGGCCAGACAGGCGTCACAATCAGCGCCGCTGACGATTCTGCAATCCTTGGCTTCACAGGTGTCGGCGCCGGCGGCGGAACTGGCGCCGTCGGAGCCGCCAGCTCGACCAACGTCATGTCAGGCAACATCCGCGCCAAATTGGCTGGATCCGCTGCGACTTCGGCGGCGGGCACTGTTTCCATTAAGGCCTCAGCGAATGATGAACTGATCGGCGTGGCTGTAGGTGCTGCTGTGGCCGGAACTGGTGCACTTCAAGGTGCCGTTACTACCAACATTATGAGTGGTGCAATTGAGGCTCTGGTCGCTTCGGGGGCCACGGTCACCGGACAGGCTGGCGTGTCTGTCGAAGCTGCGGATTCTACAGCCAGCATCGTCGTCGCGGGCGCTGGAGCCGGTTCAGGCAATGCCGCGGTTGGCGCAGCCGTTGGTGTCACGAAGCTGGACAAGGCAATTAAGGCCAATATCGATTCAAGTAGCGTCACGTCGGCAGCGGGGGCGATTGTGGTTCGTGCCGGATTTGAACGGCCAACCGATAGCGCCAATCAAATCAATCTTGCGTCACGAGGTGTAACCGATCTGCCGTCTGCGGTGGATACGAATGTTCAGATCGTCAATGTTACAGTTGCGGGATCGGGTGCCGGCACCTCGGCTTTTGGGGCTGCTGTATCGCTAAACTGGCTCCGCAATACAGTCGAGGCCTCAGTCACCGGCGGCAGTTCGGTAATCGCGCATGGGAATGTAGCGGTTGAGGCGAAGAATAAGGCCTCAATGACATCGGTCGCGGTCGGCGTTGCTGTTGGTGGTACCAATGCCGCGGGCGCGGCATTGTCTTATAACTTTATCGGCGGGGATCCCGGTGATCCAACGAGGAACATTGCAGTAGACCGCAATGCTCCGACGACGGGGCAGATCATTGCGAAAATCGATGGCGCCAGTACGGTAGTAACGTCTCAGACGGGATCCGTGACCGTCGGTGCGCATTCCATTGCCAAAATGCTCAACGTTACGGTCGGCGCTGCGGGTTCTGGCACGAACGCTTTGGCCGGGTCGTTTTCGATCAACTTCATGAAGGAGGACGTGGACGCGTCGGTCCGCGGCGGCGCGCGGGTAACGGGTTTTGGTGACGTCATCGTCGAGGCAAGCGATGCGCCAATCCTTTTGGCAGTGGCGGGCGCCGCTGCGGGTGCCGGTACTGTAGCTGCAGGCATTGCGAGTGTTGTCGCCGACGTGCGCTCGAACGTGGTTGCACGCGTCGAAGGCGCGAACACGCGCGTTAGTGCGACGACCGGAAACGTTACGGTCCGTGCGGACCTGTTGAATAACGCTGATCTTCCCGGCAAAACATCCGGGATCGGATCAGCGGTTGCCCCAACGGCAGGCAATGCAAGTGCTAATCCGTTTGACACCCAAATCTGGTCACTTGCGGTTGGCGGCGCCGGTGCGGGCACTGCTGCTGCGGCGGGTTCGCTCTCGCTTAATTGGCTTCGCGTAACGGTCGATGCACATGTCGCCTCGGGTGCAACTGTTACTGCCGCACAAAGGGTCGTCGTTCACGCGCAGGATACATCGCGCATCAGTTCGATCGCTGGCGGCATTGCCGTGGGCGGTACTATGGGTCTGGGCGCTGCGGTTTCGTACAACTATCTTGGCGGAAATCCCGATGATCCGGCATCGAGCGATACCAATGTCACCAAGGCTTATGTATCTGGCGCCACCGTCAACGCCTCTAGCCTGCTGGTCGAAGCGCTTTCCACCGGTGCAATCAGCGCATATGCGGTTTCGATCACTGGATCTGGAACGTTTGCCGGTGCGGGTTCGCTGTCGCTGAACTGGACCCGCAAAACCGTCGATGCCTATGTTTCAGATGGAGCTGCTGTCAATCTTAGCGCGGCCGCGACGATAACAGCGCAAGACGGCTCAACAATTTCAAGCGGCGCTGGGCAAGGTGGCATTGCAGGCAACGTAGCCATTGGTGCGGCAGTGGCCTATAATGAAATCGCCAACTCGGTGCGCGGACGTGTCCTGAGCGGCGCCGACATCATTGTGTCCGGCGCAGCCAACGTAACCATAGAGGCCGCATCACAATCGACAATCACTTCCGTTGCGGCGGGCGTTTCTGGAGGCGGCACCGCTGCGCTAGCTGGTTCTTCCGTGGCGAATTTGGTGGCGAATACGGTAGAGGCAATCGTTAGCGGCACCGGCACAACGGTCTCGACACTCGGTAGCATGCTGGTTGGTGCGCGATCAAATAACAGTTTTCAAATAAACGGTGGAACGATCGCAGTTTCAGGCATGTTGGGTGCCGGTGGCACCGCAATGGTCAATCAGGATAAGAGCAATACGAAGGCATCAATCAACAGTGATGCCGCTGTTACCGCGCTTGGCGGTAGTACGATGACCGTAGCACGCTGGACGAATGATAATGCCGGAACTGAGGCAGTCCAAACAGGCTTTGCCGGCCTTGCAGTCGTCGCAACCAGCAAGGAAACTATCAACACTACCGCAGTGACGGCGGCGGTAAGTGGCGCGGTCGGCGTTGGCTTAAATGCGATTGTTAACACATTGAGTGGCACAACGCTGGCCGAGATTAACGATTCTGCCGTCAACGTGGCCAACCAAGGCAAGGACGTCGCCGTTCGCGCCTACCACAAGGCAAGCATCCTCAGTGCGTCAGGGACGGCGGGCATTGGTATGAGCACCGCTGGTATTGGCGCGGCGGTTGATACCAACATTATCGATCACAATACCACCGCACGCATCGTTGATGGTGACAGTGCAACGGATGTCGATGCAATTTTCGGGGGTAACGTAGAAGTGACAGCACTCTCTCGTGAGAGCGTCACTGACTATGTGGTGGGCGTCGCCGCTGGGCTCTGGGCCGGTATTGGTGGGGGTAGTTCGGTTTATCGCAGCACATCTGATACCAAAGCGCTGGTTGAGAGCGCCCGTGTGACATCAAAGGGCGCAGTAACCGTGGGCGCCGATGCTCGCGGGACAGCGGAATCGACGGTTATGGTGGTAGCTGGCGGCGCCGTAGGAGCCGGAGGCAGCGTTGGCATCGCGCTTATTGAGCGCGAGGTGACTAGCGCAGTGCGTGGTTCCCAGGTCGTCGCTGACGGAACCGTCGCAATTACCGCCAATGAAAGGCAAACGCTGGATGCTATAGTCGGTTCGGCGGCTGGCGGAGCGGGCGCATTGGCCGGTGCGGTTACAGTTGCTTCGACTGGCTCAACGATCACAGCTGAAATAGCGGCCAGCGGTGGAACTAATTCGACGGTAACAGCAGGTGATGACGTTACTGTGCAGGCGGACAGCACGATTGAGCTTAACCGCAATAAGGCTGCTGCAGCAACCGGCGCCGTTGCGATTGGTGGGAGCGGTTTTGGCGCCTCTGTTGAGGTTCTGATAGTCAAGCCTGCGACCGTGGCTCGTATTGCAAATGGCGAGACCGTGACTGCCGCTGATACCGTGACAGTCGATGCGAATGCTTCGCGCAATATCGATTCCACCGTCGTGGCGTTTGCGGGCGGCCTCGGATCATCGCTTGGCGGCGCGGTGTCTGTAATCAACGTTGGATCAGGCATGGGCGAGAAAGGCAGCGATCTTACCGCGAACCTGAACTCGGGCGTAACGAGTGAGGGCGGAAAGTCCGAAGGCCTTACTGACCGGGCCGATGCTGGTGTCACCGGTATGAACAACGATGCAGTCGGTCAACGCGCGAGCCAGGCTGGTGGTGGCGTTACGTTCAGCTTGGCAAAAGATGACGTCGCGCGTGATACCTCGGCTTATATTGGGGCCAACGCTGTTGTTACAGCTGGACGCGGCGTTTCGACGGGCGACATCCTTGTTAAAGCTGACGAAACGATTGACATCGATAGCAAGACTGGTGCGGTTGCTTTGAGCTGGAGTGGCGCCGCTGCTGGCGGTGCTGTCACTATCGTTAACGTTAATAGCGCGCTTACATCATATGTCGGTGAAGGCTCCACTCTGGAAACTAGCGACGCGATAGAAGTTGGCGCTACATTGTCATCTACAGGTGATTTTGCAGCCTATGGTGGCGCCGCCGGAGCAGTCGGTTTGGGTGCGCAGGTAGTTGTAATTACAGATAGCTCGGCCCAGTCCGCTTACCTTGCCGATGGTGCCTCCGTGACCAACGGTGTAAAAGTGGAAAAAGCTAGTAGCGTCGGTGTAAAAGCGCAGGCGACGCGGGACTATGAATTACAGGCCAAGGGCGCTTCGGCCGGACTTCTGGCGGCCGGTGCTGCCATTGCAACCTTGGATGTGACGGGCAACACTCAAGCCTATATTGGTTCTTATGCCACTATCGGTAGGGCAGGTGTTAACGGACCCACCGTTGGAACCGTGACTGTGCTCGCAACCAGCAACATTTCCGCGTCCACCGATGTACTTGCGGTTGCGGCGGGTATTGGCGCCGGCCAAGGGAATGAGTCCCGGATCACAGTAAGCGGCAGCGTAAAGGCCTGGATTGGCAATAACGCCGTTGTTACGGCTAGCGGTGCGGTCAATGTGACGGCGTCGATGACGCCAAAACTTAGTACGCAAGGCCTTGGGGTGAGCGCTGCCGGGCTGGCAGTTGGCGTTTCATTATCTAAAATTGTCGCGACGCCGACTATCGTAGCTTCGCTGGGCACGCCGACAGATGTTTCATCAGCCAATCCATATGGACTGAACAATTCCCTTGCGACGGGCGCCCCGGTAACGGTGACCGCTGGTAGCGTATCGGTCGATGCTCAATTGATCCGGCCAGCTAATGATGCCTACACCGCGGATTCCAATGCTACGGGTGCCGTCGGCGCGCTAATCGGCGTGAATGCCACAGTATCCGATGTAACGTTGGCCGCGTTGGTTAGCGGTTTCATTGGCGGCGGCAGCACCTTGAATGTTAATGGTGCAGTTTCCGTTGTTGCGCGCAATGATCCCCGCAATCGTGCGCGCGGCACAGCGGTGGTAGGTGCGTTGATTGCAGCTGGCGCTGTCAAATCGACCATAAGCACTACGACCGACACCTATGCTTTCGTAGGCGGCAGCGCGAATATTGTCGCGCAGTCGCTGCGCCTTGATGCGGCAAGCACGCCTGATAGCATGGTTGAAGCGGTTGCGGGCAGTGGCGGCGTTTATGCAGGAGCAGGCGCCGGAGCGAATATCACTGCCGTTGGGCAAACTAAGGCACTGCTGCTTGCTACAGGCGGGTCCAGCAGGATCACATTGCTGGGCGGTGCGGGTTCCTTGTCTTTGCAGGCGACTGCAAACCACACCGTCAATGCTAAGATTAAAACAGCATCAGGCGGTCTGTATTCTGGCAGCGGTGCTGAACAGATCAACAGCGTGACCTCCGACGTGGTCGCGGGGACCGCGGCAGGGACGCAAGGCGCGCATGTCATCATCGACGCCCTCTCTGCAACGGTGCAGGCAGGAAATACCATCACCAAGCCTGATATCGGCACCAACGTCAGCGGTACCACCGTCGGCGCGATTACCGCGGCTGGAGCGAGATCGAAGACGACGTTCGATTTCGAGACGATCGCGACCATCGGTGCTTATACCGATCTTGAATTGGTTGCGCCGCTCTCGCTACGCAACACCTTGTCAGATACGCAGGGCAGCATTGCATCGGCACTTCAGGCATTTGGTTTACGGACACTTCCGACCAGTGCTGACCGTAACACGGACGCTAGCTTGCGCTCCGCACTCAGCGCAATCGAGTCCGCCGTAACAGGTGTTGCCAACAGCAGCACCGTTGCCAACGCTTTGAATACTGCGCTTGCCTCGCTCACGTCGGCCCGCACGCAGTTAGTTGCCGTTCGCCCCACCGAGCAAACGATCATCGCTCGGATTGATGCGGCAATTGCTGCAGTCAAGGCGGCTCAAGTTCGCTTGTCCGCTGGTAATCCAGACGGTGACCCAGGTAATTTGGTGGTTTCCGCACGTAATGCTTTAGACGTTCACGACAAAGTTGCGCTGCTTGCCGGGGGGGCAATTGCGGGCGGTGGAATCACTTCCACAATAGACGACATCCAGAATTTGGCGAAGGTCCAAATTGGCGACGGCGCCAGCGTGGTGAGTGCAGGCGGCATAACGTTGAAGGCAAATGGCGGCGGCACCGCGGTTGCTAAGGTCGATCTCGATACTTACGGCGCGGCCAGCGTTGGTGTAGCTGAATCCACAGCGGACATCGATCCCGTCAACACAATATCGATTGAAGGCAGTGCGATCGTCACATCGCAGGATAATTTCTTCCTGCTGGCTGGTGACAATGAAAATTATGTACGAGACGCTTATACAATCGAGGCCACGACAGATAGCGTTGCGGGCAGCTTAATTCCGCTTAACTTGATAGATGCTCAAGCTCATATCGAGCAGACCAACACGGTAACAGTTGCAGCGCAAGCGCAGTTGAAGACCGGCGGTAACTTTTACGTCTTTGCCGAAAGCGATGGCTTCGCTAATCTGAGGGGGCAGGCCAAGGGCACCAGCTGGCTCACCGCAGCGGCAGGTGCCATCGATTCTATTCTGGGCGGCGGTGGCGCGGAAGTTTACGATGGCGCATCCTCCTCCAAGGCCACTTCCACAGTGCGTATCGACGGTTCTCTGACGACCGGCATCGGACGTGTTAAAGGGCTTGATATCACTGGCTACAACGCGGCAGCAGGTACGGTCACCGTTGCACCAATCGCACTAATTGAAGATGTGCGTCTGGTTAACGGCAAATCGTTTGATAATACCCCGCTGACGCTTTCGAATGTTGTGATCACCGTCGCGCCCGCCGACAACTATACTGGCGTATTTACCAGCGAGACCGCTTACGACATCTACGGACCGAACGGACTTAAAGTAGGGTCCGGCCAGATTGGTCAGGTGTTTAATGTTGCTGGCGTTATGTCGTTCAAAATCGACGGCGTTGCCGCGAAGGATGACAAGTTCACACTCGCGCCGTCTTCTGCGATCAGCCACCGGGTTGAACGTCGGCTGCTTGAATCGAGCCTAGAACTTCAGTGGCGCAGCGCACAGGCGTCGCTTGCTGAATTCCAGAGCACGGGTAACACCACGCTCATAAATTATTATACAGGTGAAATCGCACGCTTGCGCGGCGAAATGCTCGCTCAAGGGATCCTTACGGCCGCGGATCCAGACCATCCTATCCGGCAATATGGCGTTGTAGTTAGTGTAAATCCCGTCACGGCCACGGCCGGTGTCATCGATATTCGCGCGCGGGTTCTTGCAGGCGCCAGCACGGGGCAGTTAAATGCGCCGAGCGACGCACAGGTTGTAATTACCAACAACACACCTGTGTCGCTCGATTTTTCGGCGATCACTATTCCGGCTTCAACAGGCGGTGTAACGCTCAACGGCGCCCAGATTCCACAGAATACTGCCTTTTTGGGCAAGTTTTCGACCAATCCGGTTAATCAGGTCGACAACACAGCCATTGCGACAAAACCCCGTATCGTAATTAGCACTATTATTGATGATCTTGCTTATCCGTCCTACCCTGCACCGAACATTACGTTTAATGGTGCGGTTTATAATCCCACGGGTGAAGTGAACATCACTGGCACAGGAAAAAGTTTCGGTGCTGTTCTAAAAAATGCAACCTTCGTTTCTAACAGCGAAAATCTCCAAACAAGCGGTAGCCTGATCATTTCAGGTTTGACGAGCTATTCTGTTGCGGGCGAGATTTATACGGCATTTAATGCAAGGACCAGTGGCGGTGTATCGGCGCTGAGCGCGGATGCCGGCAAGACAATGGCCCAAACCGTCAAATCGATACTTGATAATAACTACAAGGGTATCTCACTTTACGCTGCGGATATATCGATTAAGGCGCAGTATATTAACATAAACGGCGCCATGCAGAGCGGCCGCGATACGCTGACGTTGACGCTGGGTATCCCTGTCGCGGATGAAATTCGTTCGATAATCTCCAGCGGCGCAGCGGGCTTGCAAAAGCTGACCTCGTTCAACAACACCGACTTTACCGTTTATTTTGACACGTCGATGCGGCGAATAGTGGTAATGCCGGTAGCTACTTCAGGCGGTAAGATTGAGCTACAAGGTACAATCGTGTCGCCAGGTAACGGCAACATCAAGGTCCTTGGCGGCTACAGTACCATTTCGGTTATCAACAACACACCTTATGATATGGTCGTCAACGATGTTGATGCGTCCAAACAGGGTGCTGGCAAACTAGTCATCGCCGATTTGGGGCAAGGCTGGCAGAAGACAAGCAACGTCACAGGCAGCAACGGCAGTCAGACAATCACGGTGGCGACTTGGGCGGGCGCTGTAACCAATCCCGTTCGGATGCGTGTATATAGTTCAGAGGGTGCGTTTAAAGGCTATGCGTGGGTGACCGGCGTTAGCACGGTTTCTAACGGCTATGCCCTAACGGTTAACACTGGAACGACGATAGGTTCGGGGACTAATCCTCCTAAAACTGGCAATGCCTCCACGATTACTGTGGTCAACGGCGATTATGTGGTCGCTGGCATCTACTCGACCGTTTATTCGTACGAAAATGGAAAGGTGAAGACTGAAATCACCAACGGGTTTGGCGAAACATCGACTCCGGTGGTGGACGCAGTGAGCACATATGCACCATCATCGCTGTTTCGTTATGGGTGGTCTGTCGCGCAGGATTATCGTGTTCAGGCTTACAAAACCTTTGGCCAGTCGAACTGGTTAGGCATTGACGCGCTCGCGAAGGACCCGAGCGACGTCAGTTGGGGCGTTACCCAGCCGATCGGCGTAGCTAGAATTTCGGGCAGCGGACCCTATTTCTATGCTTCGCAAGATACCTCGGCTTATACCCATACCCTTAACACCTATAACAGCGCTACTGTCGACACCTACCGGGTCTCGAGCTGGACGGAGAGTAGCTGGTACGGAAAGAAAACTTATTACGAAACTTGGGTTAGGGAACAGAACAAACAGGACGTACACACCCATACGATCCGGGTGAACGAGCCCATCAAAATCGAATTTACCGGCAGCGCTACCCCAGCCGTTTCCCTCTCATCGACAGTTACCGGTAAGGACATATTGTTGAGCGGTTCGGTCAATGCCGGGGTCGGCAGCGCAAATATTGTTTCGGGCGGCGACATCCTCGTGCTTAGCGACCGCGCGGGGGTTGTTGGTAACTCGATTGCTTTAAGTGCAAATGGCAATATCGGTAGTCCACCTGCCAAGCGGCCGGACGAAGTTACCCCGAGCGCGTCTACCATCAGCGCGGCGGCGCTTCAGATCAAGCAGGTTGCCAATACCGCGGGATCTGTGGGTACACTGGATATCACAACCACCGGGGGCGGCATCATCAACGTTGCCAGCAAGGAGTCCGCTTTGCGCGTTGGCCGTATCGTGGCCAACGGTGGGGCGAGCGTTTTCCTGACCGCGAAAGGCGCGATCACCGCAGCTGGAAACGCACAGTCTAATGATATAACAGGCGGTGCACTAACGCTGACGTCGCAGACTGGCAGCATTGGGACGAGCAGTAATAGTATTCGACTGGGACGCAGCAGCCTTGTGTTATCGGCCAATCCCACTGCGGACATGGTAAAAATCAACGCAGACACGGGGATTTTTATCCAGCAAGTGAGCGGCAATCTTAACCTTTACAACGCCACCAGCCGGACGGGTAATATCCGGATTGACGTCGCTTCCGGAGCGTTGATCGACGCGAATACCAATCAGGTAGAAGATACGCGCACCATTGAAGAATTGCGTTCAGGATACTGGACCACTCTGCAAATGACTGGGCAGGCGGCGCAAGAAAAAATCGCATCTTCCATCAAAAGCTTTGAGTCTGCCCGTACGCGCGAATATGAGACATATTGGTCTATCCGCAACAGTTTCGGGGGGACTTACTCTGATACTCAGGTTGTAACGCTAACGACGCAGCAAAGGGCTGATTACAGAGAAGCGCTGCGCTCCGAAAGGCAGGCGGATGGCACGCCGCTCACGGAGCAACAAATAGACGCGCGGCTTGACACGATTGAGCTGCAACAGACAGCGGAATACCAACGCTTACATCAGCTCTATGGTGACGCGCCGCAGTATGTTTCTTCGTACAGATATGTTGCCACTGCTGACCAGCGTGCGGCCATAACGAGTTCGATCCGTGTGTGGACCGAGGATGAACTGCTGAACATGATCGGGACTGGTCTGCTCAAGCCCGTGACTGACACGCAAACCGTTATTGAGGATGCGAATGTCGATACCGCCGGAAATATCTGGCTAAAGGCGTCTGGAGCAAAGGGCACCATCGGTTCTACCGCCCGCGATCCGATGATCATCTCCCTGACGAAAGACCCGGTTACTAACAGGGTCAATTTCAGCCCGGACGAACGCATTGCGTTGGCCGCTGCCGAACGTTCGGACGTTAGTTTTCTTACGAGCAATCTCGTAGAAATGCAGGTCGAGATTAATCGCACAACATCCTCCATCACACGGACCGATGGTGGGACGTGGAGTGGATATCGCCCAGGATCTTGGGTGATGGTCAGCGGCTATTCCGTAAACGAGACTGTCAACGCACAATATTATCAAGTCGGTTCCGTTACCAACAATGGCTGGACTATCATTCTTGCGCCCACAGATATCTGGAATTCGGGCATTTTGCCTGCCCAGCTACAAGCGAACGAAGCGGGCGTAACGCTCAAATTTGCGACGGTAGCGCTCGGCCCTAGCGATAACGGGTATCTGGCGTCCATCGACACAGCCGAACTTTCATTCAATAAAGACGCAAGGACGATATCCCGCGTTGATAACACCAGTTGGAGCGGCTTTGCCGTCGGTGACCGGCTGTGGTTAGGTGCGGAAACGACCAATAAGACAATTGGCTCCGACTATCTCACTATCACCGCAATTAGCGGAGATAATAAGACCGTTACTGTGGCGGCGGCTTCGGAAGAGGACTCGATCGGTGGCTTGAAGAGCACGGAAACGGTTGCGGCGGTTCGGCTGTCGCGTGTTCTAAACGCTAACATTCTCAACATCGCAGTCGACTTCCGCAATGATGTGGACATCAATGCTCAAGGTACTTTTGGTTTTGAATCAGCTGGTACGGCGTTCATCGGGTCGGAACGCGACATCCGATTAGTTAGCTCGACCTCGGGTGGAGAAACACGCCTAAAAACGAGCGGCTCGATCGTTGCGGACACAGCATTAACCGTTTTAACGAGCCGCGGAAACTTAGTACTTGAGGCCGCAGACGGCAAAATTGGCTATGCTGTGGCGCAAGGCAGTTTGCAGCCACTCAAGCTCGATATTGCAAACGGGGGTGCCCGCAACAACACCCTGACGGCGCGTGCGGGCGATGCCATCAATCTCGAGCAGACCACGGGTAACCTTTATCTGGAGGGCGTGTATTCGGCGACCGGAACCGTTGAGCTGACGGCGAATGACGCTACAACTAGCGATCCCGCCAGCAAGAGTGCGTCAATCCTTGACGGGACGGGCACTGACTATACCAAGATCGAAGCCAATGGTATCTCGCTGCGAGCGCCGAACGGTTCGATCGGTACAGCGAGCAACGCTCTGGAAACTAACCTAAGAGCCGGAATGCTCAGCGCCACCGCGCAGCGTGACGTTTACCTGATTGAAGTAGAGGGCGACCTGACATTGGGTGCCATCGATGTAACAAACGGTGATGCCCATGTAAAAGCTGCGGGGTCGATATTGAATGGTACGCCCGGCCTAACAGGCTTCAATATTCGGGCCAATTCGATTTATCTGACCTCGCTGGGCGGTGATATTGGTGCTGTAAGTCCAAATGCCGGGATTGAGAATTATTTGCGCATAGACAGTGCCCGTAACGGTTCGGGTTCCGTTACCATCACGGCTGACGTTGGCAATGTGCGGTTAGTTGAAACTAGTGGAGACCTGAACCTTGCGGCCGTTTCGGCTCAGCTCGGCAACGTGTATTTGGTTTCGTTCGGCAGCATTCTCAACGGAGCGCCGCAGGGAACTCAGGTCCTTCTGTCTGGCCATGTCAGCTTGGTTGCAACGGAAGGGATCGGCACGGAGAGCAAATATATATCTTCGCGTATTCAGTCCGTCGAAGCCAAGTCGCTTAATAGTAAGGTATGGCTAGAAAATTATGGCCGCCTAGTCGTTAGCAACTCAGGAATTACGTCAGACCGGGGCGTTTCACTCGTCGCACACAGCCCGCTCGAAATAACGGCATCCATAGTAGTCACCAGTGGCGACATCACGCTTGTCGCTGAAGACAACACGACAAACACGGGTACGGGCGCTGCTGAAACCACCGGTGATGACAATATCTCCATCGCTTCGAATATCATCCTCCATGCGTTCACAGGATCAATTTTCCTCGATGCCGGCGATAATGTGAGCATTGGCTCGGGAGCCTTGCTTGTTGCCAGCATCGGTCGGATCGTGATCGTCGGCAACAAGGGCGATGCTGACCAGCGCGGCACCACGATCGACATAAAAGGCGAATTGAATGCCGGCGGCGGAGTTCTAATTTCTGCAAGTGACTATGCGGACGTCGTCAACATCGGCGACAGGATTGTGGCGGGTCAAATTTCCGTCAACATGGGTACGGTTGCGTCAGCTGGCCAAAGCGATGCACTGACAGCCACAGGCGGATGGGAAACACGAAGCGGCAGCCTGTCCCTTGGATCGGGTGCGCAGGCGCGTACGCTGACATTCTCGGGAACGGGTGGCATGACCGTCACATCGGGATCTGGCTCGGACAGCCTGACGACGGGCGGTGCTTGGTTGGCGAGCGGCGCGATTGCGGTCAACCTTGGCGATGGCGACAATGCTGCGACCTTTGGCAACACGGTGACAGGTTCTGAGATCGGCGTCACTACAGGGCTGGGTACGGATTATCTGACCGCGATGGCAGCTTGGCGTTCGACCGTTGGCAACGTCACGGTCAATATGGACGACGGGGCCAACACGATTGATCTGCGTGCCTCTGTTACTGCAGCGACGAGCCTGTCGCTGTCGACGGGATCTGGGTTGGACAGCCTGACCGCTGTGGATAGCCTGACCGCTGGTGGTGCGCTTTCGATAAGCCTTGGCGCAGGCGTTAACACAGCGGTGCTGAACGGCGCGCTGAACGGCGGGACGATCAG
>NZ_JACIEA010000001.1:1042441-1048446 GCF_014196595.1 Sphingorhabdus rigui
ATATGGACGACGGGGCCAACACGATTGATCTGCGTGCCTCTGTTACTGCAGCGACGAGCCTGTCGCTGTCGACGGGATCTGGGTTGGACAGCCTGACCGCTGCGGATAGCCTGACCGCTGGTGGTGCTGTTTTGATTTCGCTCAGTGACGGCGACAACATATCTCAGTTCGATGGGTTGGTGAGTGGAGCGGATATCACCCATATGTCCGGTCTTGGTAAGAACGACATTACGATCACCAACACATGGACGAGCTATACGGGCGACATTGCGTTCTTGACCGGTGACGGCGTCGGCATTTTGAATTTGCACGGGTCGATTGCGGCGGGCCGCGATATCATCGTATTAACAGGCAGCGGGACTGATTTGCTTGACGTTGATTTTGGAAAAGACTGGACCGCTGGCCGAAACGTGCGCGTTGAACTGGGAGGCGGCCCGAATATCGTCGCCTTTGATCAGGCGATTACCGCACTAGGTACAATGTTACTTTCGACCGGAAGCGGGACTGATTCGGTCAGTGCGACTGAGGCGTGGGAGGTAACTGGCGATGTCTCAGTATCGCTAGGTGAAGGCGAAAACATTCTCGCAGTTAGCGGGGATGTTACGGGCGGTTCTATCTCTATCGTTGCTGGGGGTGGCAGCGATGCGCTAACGATTACCGGTAATCTGCGCGCTAAAACTGGCGACGTTAATATCCTAGTCGATGGCGGCGATAACGTCCTCAACCTCCACGGTATGATAACCGCGGCTAGTTCGATCGTAATCCGCGCTGGCGGCGGCTCCGATCTTCTGGATGCCGTTGCTGGAGACGATTGGCGCGCTATGGCGGCCATCACAATGGACTTGGGCGACGGCACAGATGTTGTGCGCCTTGATCAGGACGTCGTCGGGATCAGCGGCATTACCCTAGAAACAGGATCCGGCAACGATACTGTCTTAGCTAATGGCTCTTGGTCGTCTTCAGGCATGATTAGCATGCAATTGGGCGCTGGCGCTGACAGCTTCACACACAATGGCGATGTTTACGGGGCAGGGATCCTGTTAGATACAGCTGGCGGCAGCGACGTAATCAACATCAATAGCGATTGGCTCGCTACAGCATCCAACGTGTCCATTGATGCAGGCGGCGGCGACAACCTATTGCGGTTCTATGGTACCTTTAGTGCTGCGGGGGAGATCATTATCTCTGCTGGTTCAGGTGACGACAATATCATCGCTCTCGCAGGCGATGATTGGCGCGCTGTCTCTCGTATCTCCGTCGCACTGGGCGACGGAAACAACGATGCGAAATTGGCACAAGTGGTTGAGGCCACGGGAGGCTCCGGCGTCATCGTGTTTACAGCGGGCGCCGGCAATGACAGCCTCGACATCGTCGGAAACTGGATCGCTGGAGGGAGCATTTTAACGGACTTGGGAACCGGGACCAACAGTCTTTGGTCTTCTGCTAACGTTTCAGGCTCCGACGTCGCGTTGATCAGTGGGGCGGGCGACGACCGGCTTACGCTCACCGGTGCATGGCGGTCGCTAGCTGGTGATATTCGCGTCGACGTCGGTAACGGCAGCAACGCCCTCACCCTAAATGGCACCTTTATGAGTGGCCGCGATCTGCTAATTGCCGCCGGCTCGGGTAGCGATGCGATCATTGCCCAGATCGGCGATGATTGGACCGCCGCACGAGATGTGCGCGTCGTGCTCGGCGATGGCTTAAATACCATAAGGTTAGAGCAGACGATTGTCGCCAGTGCGTCCGCAGGCGTAATTAGTGTTATAACTGGGGCGGGCGCTGACAGGATCGAAGTCACCGGCCATTGGACTGCCGGGAACGCACTGGGGGCAGGCGGATCTATATTGGTGGCAACCGGTAGCGGTAACGATGCTCTGTTGTTCAGTCAGGGCCTCTTGGATGCTGACACAATCACGGTCGATGCGGGTCTAGACGACGACCAGGTTCGATTTGACACAATGCGTGTCCGCGCTGGCGCTGCTGGGACGGCGCAGCCGGGGATCTTTACCGTCACGGGCAATGGAGGAAATGACAGCGTCGCGTTCAACCAGCCGGTGTTGATAGGTGACGTCTTTATAAAGGGTGGTGAAGGTTCGGATTGTATTAACATTGGGGAACTACAAACCCGTAGCCGGACGGGCGGCACAATGAACGTTGATGGCGAAGGCGGCACCGACGCGGTATATTTCCAACTGACGGACGTCGATGCGAATGGCTCTACGCTGACCGACTATATTGTGACAGTGCACGATAGTGGCGCGGCGGACGATGGCGTTGATACGCTTGTGATTGATGGTCGTTCGACAAGTCGTACGTCGGTCGGTACCGTTGACGACATTTTCCTCGTTCGAGATAACTTCATCGCGCGTTTGCATGGAGACTATGCTGCTGCTGCGTACAACCCGCAGTTAGAACGGATCAATTATGATGCGAGCATTAATGGCGGCGTTCGTATTAACGCATATGCCGGGACGGACAATTTCGTGCTGGACGGGACGTCTGCCGTTCTTACGCTTGATGGCGGCGCTGGCGCCGATGGGTTCCAAATCGGCCAAGTGTACGGGAAGAGCCCGAACCTCGCCGAAGATTTTGATCCCGTAACCGGATTGTATAGCAGTGGAGTAGCCGAGGGTGACGAGATTGCTGGTACCAATATCACCCAAGGCTTCCTCTCATACGGTATAAGTCAAGCTTTGGTAATTTACGGAGGCACCGGTGATGACCGCTTCTCCGTTTACAGTAACAAGGCATTCCTGCGACTAGAGGGAGAGGAAGGGAATGATTACTTCCTCGTCCGTGCATTTGTCGCAACAGATAATATCGCGCTAAACGGCGGGGATGGCGACGATCAGATTGAGTATAACGTAAACGCTCCACTTAGTATTAATGGTGGGGCTGGATTTGATACGCTCACCGTTTTGGGCACGGAGCGCAGCGACAGTTTTGTAGTAACAAATCAGGGCGTGTTCGGTGCCGGGCTCAATATTCAGCTGAGCGGTCTAGAGGAATCGATCGAGGTCGACGGACTCGAGGGGGATGACACCTTCTACATCATCAGTTCGCGCGCCAAGGTACTTACCACGCTGATAGGCGGACTGGGATCGGACAATTTCATTGTCGGTGGGGATGTAACCAACCGCATTGTTAGCGCCGAGCAAGGCGCAACCAGCGGACTTATTTCGCACGGGGTTGCTAGTGTTGACGCAAGCTATGATCGCCTGCTGGTTGATGGCCTCGGAATAAGCTTAACGTCCGTCGGAAAAGTTGCGCCAGTGACTATAGTCAATTCGGCCAACAAGCAGGTGGTCGAAGGCTCTACGGCGCTCGACAGTTATGTCATTTCGATGTCGGTCCCTGAAACCAGCGTTCCGCTTGGCACTAAAGTAACGATAACGATCGTTGCAGCGCGTGCATCAACCCGGGATCTTGAGCAACCGCTTAAACGTCCGGATGGGACCCAGACCGCGCGAACTGTGGGCATTGCAGATGATGCTAATGGCACATTCGCCGAGGCTATCACCATTACATTCACAGCAGGCGTGAACTGGTCGAGCACGCAAACCGTCTTCGTTCAGGCGCAGAGCGACGATGCGTTAGAGGGAACCAAGGATGTCGTCGTTAGCCACAGCATAGTTGTAACCAGTTCAGACCCGCGCAATGAGCAGGTTCAGGCAATCGCGAATTACAAGATGCCGTCTGTGTTGGTGAACGTGGTTGATGATGATGCCGGCGGCCTCATTGTCATCCCCAGCAACGCCTCAAATCTCGTTGTAGAGGGCGCGGTGGGCGATGGAGCGCTGGCTGATAGTTATACTGTGCGATTGTCGAGCAAGCCTACCGGAAATGTTACGGTTACCCTACGCCACGATAGCCAGATTACCCTTTCTACAACGACACTTGTGTTCACAGACCAAAATTGGGATCAGCTGCAAACCGTTATCATTTCTGCCGTGGATGACGCGGCAATTGAAGATCGCGTTACGTCGAGCATCAGTTATACTTTGTCTAGCAGCGATCCGGTTTACAACGATCTTGCAGTTGATGAAACGCTGGTCACAGTCTTAGACAACGAAACCGCTGGCGTTCTCGTTGAGCCTTCAAATGGCAGCACCATCATTAGCCAAGGTGATCCGGACGCCGGTATTGCTCCAACAAACGATTCCTATTCCATGCGTCTTACCCGCGCTCCGACGGCGGACGTCATTGTTGCGATTAATGCGGATGGCGCAACTAGTGTCGTTCTTGGTGGGCGCGTATTCGCGAGCGAAGTGGGATCTTACACTGTATCTGCATCGGGTTCGGTTGACAGTAAGGGACGCACAACGCTCACCCGCACGGACGGGATTTCTTGGTCAGACCAGAAATTCCAGGTGGGGATGTTGGTTCAGGTCGGTGCCGCGAGTGATGTATCCAAAGTCCAAGCGATCAGTACGGATGGATTGGTGTTGACACTAACGCGCAATGTACCGGAAGTGACGGGCTATAATAGCGCTCTGTCAGTCAAACAGGTCGTTGCTGCAGTGCGCTTTACCACATCGGACTGGAACATCCCGACCCTCATCACTTTGAAGGCGGATCCGGTCTTTATCGCGGCCGCAAACCAACAAAATATCAAGCAATTCCCGCAGAGCAAACATACAGCCGCGGATATCCTTGGTCCCGTGCTTATTGAGGGTGGAGTAACGAGGGCAGATCGCTCGCTCAACCTTGCGGTAATGCTGCCAAGCGAGAGACCGCAGGCTCCGCTCACCGTCTCTTTAGACACTGATGAGACGAACCAAACCGACAGGCTGATTATCCACGACGATGGTGCACAATCAGACCATTCCGCAAACCTTACAGTTAGGACTGTAACTGGCTTGGGGATGGGGACCGCTCCTATGACAATAGCGGGAAGCGAAGGTTCCGCTGACTTAACCTTTGTCGGCGGTATCAACTACCATGGTGTTGAAGTGTTGAACCTTCTCATGGGCGCCGGAAATGATACGGTGAACGTGGACGTCACGCCGACAGCCATCAGCGGTCCGTTTGAGTTTACACATAACCCAACGCTTAACATCGATGCCCTGCGGCGCACCGACACTGGAGATTGGTACGCGGATGGTGTTCGCATGGGCGATTCGATTACCGTTGCGGGAATGGGCGTTAACGATGGGCAATATTTTGTCCGCTCTATCTCTAGCGACGGAGCGCGATTGATAGTCGCTCGAGCCAATCGAGCATCAGTTACGGATGCAGCGGGAACTGGGACTGTTCACATCGGAAGTCCGTTACTGGTCGTACAAGGCGGTGGTAACAGCGAACTCGTCGATCCGATAAGCGGCGCGGCGACGATGGGTGGCGATAGCATTACGGCTTTCGGCACCACACAAGGGCAGATACCGCTTATAATTCTAGGCGATAGCACGCAGGACGGTTCGCTGTACAACGCGCCGCGTGGCCAACGGAGCGACCTTGGCATTCCATTCGACAACGCCGGGAACGACGTGATCGATCTTTCGCGCATCGCGGGTGGAGTTATTGTGTTCGGCGGCGGCGGTGACGACGTCATCATTGGAGGATCGGGCAATGACCAGATCTTCGGCGGTTCAGGCGGCGATACAATTTATGGCGGAGCGGGTGTCGATCATCTCTACGGCGACAATGGCCTAAATCTGGATCTTACGCGTCGAGCCGATCGAGCCGCCCAGGTAATTTTCGTGGTCAGTCAAGCCGGAGCAGCTATCGTCGGAGAGAGCGGTGATATCCTTACAGCTGGTAATGACCAGATTTTCGGCGGTGACGGTGATGACATTATCATTGGCGACTTTGGTGAAATCCGGCTGCTCGCGCCCGATTACACTCTTGATGCGCGACTATACCGCGCAGGCGAAGTCGCTACCGTAGTTTCGACATCGCCATCTTTCGGCGGCGCGGATGTGATTGCGGCAGGCGATGGCGACAATGTGGTTGTGGGCGGACTTGGCGCGGACCTGGTAACGAGCGGTACGGGCCGTGACTTT
>NZ_JACIEA010000001.1:1048545-1620887 GCF_014196595.1 Sphingorhabdus rigui
GTGCTTGCAGGCTTTGGCGCAGACCGTGTCGAGACGCTTGGCGGCGTAGATGTGGTGCTGGGCGATAATGGCACGGTACGCTTTGATGAAGCTGGTCGTTTAGTTTCAATGTTCAGTCGCAATTTGCACCTAGGCGGCAATGATGGGATTAATGTCGGTGACGGCACCAACTTGGTTATCGCAGGCTTTGGCGCAGATCGCGTATCGAGCGGTGTTGGCGACACCACAGCGATTGGCGATAACGGGGAGATTTTGTTCGCTGCTGGCGTGCGCAGCAGGGTCCGTTCGACCGACGATAGCCCATCCACCGCCGGTGACGACAGAATTGCTATGGGCACCGGCAGGAGCGAGGCCATCGGTGGCTATGGTGCCGATACGATTAGTAACCGTGGCGGCGAGACGGTGATCATCGGTGACGATGGAACAATTCAAAATGATGCTGCTGGGCGCTATGTTTTTGCGATTACTGGAGATGCACGGCGCGGAGGTAATGACTCAGTATCGGGCGGCATTGATCGCGACGTGATCTTGGGAGGCTTTGGTGCTGATAAGCTAGCAGGTGGCGCCGGTAACGACGTGATGTTTGGCGATGCCGCGCGCATTGTTCGGACGGACGAGCGCATTGTAATTGAGGCAATGGATCTTTTTACGGGTGATGACGACATCCTCAATAGCGGGTCGGGCAACGATTACTTGGTGGGTGCGGACGGGAATGACGTGTTCCATGCCGACCTTGGTGACGACATAATGCTGGGCGAATATGGCCGTATGCAATTCGCTGTCGCAGAAGATGGCAGCGAGAAGGCGCTGTCTGTTGTAACCTTGGCGGCGGGACGTTTGGATCTCCAGCGCAGCGAGATGTTGGCGCTTTACCGAGCCGAAAACCGCCCGAACGCCGATTTTGTGCGCTCTGATAATAATGGAGAATATAAGCCGGTATCGCCTGCCACGATCGCAGATTTGGCTTCGGCCATCGCTATGCCCGGCGCTACTCCTACTTACGAAGCGTTTTGGAAAAAGTTTCAATATGTTCTAGATGTTGATGCCGACTGGCGGGGCGCATCATTCGGCAATAATGAGCTGGACATCACCGGCGACATTCAGGATGAGCCTGTGGCGCCTGAACGGGTTGAAAGTGCTGCGGCGTCTACGTCCAAATTGGGGGATGGCAAATCCAAGTCCACTGAATCCAGATTGGAAAATGTGGAGCAACGAATCCGACGTCGCGTCTCGAGGCCTCAGATGCAGGCGGATAGCCCGTTGCACGAGAGCGACGTACTTGCCGTCGGTGTTGCAGCCGGAATATTGCCCTTGGCTGTTAGCAGCGCGGTGCGAGACGGTGAGGGCAGTGCGCGCAAGAAATTGCAGAGCCTCTCCCTTCGGCGTCAACTGAAAAAGATACGACGGTGGGTTGATGTAGCAAATCCGCCGAAGACCGGGGACGCGCGTGAAAAAGAGAATTGCGAGTTGATATTATAATGAGAGAAGAAAACGTCGTTCAAGGGGCGCTTCCTCCTGCTCAGCTGGGTGTTGACGAGACGCTGAGCGTACAAGTCCAGAACTGGTTGGAAGTACAATGTAGCCAGATACCGACTGCGCTTGGCGGGTTGGTGATGTTGGTCGACGCAGAGGGTTTGCAGCCTGAAGCGCTGTGGCCTGATGCAAAGGCCGTTGAGCCCTTGCTTGATTTGAGCGAACGAGCCGGCGCACGCCGCGAAGGCCTTATTGCGCCGCTGCCTTCGTCGGATGGTTTTGGAATCGCGTGGCCTCTCATGGAGGATGGGAGTCTCATCGCGGTTGCTGCGTTAGCGATTGAGGTAGGCGATGACGCCGCTTTGCAAACGATAATGCGTCAGCTGCAATGGGGCGCAGCTGGTCTGCAATTACTGATCGTGCAAAATTTGTCGGGTTATGCGCGTGATCGAGCGAATGCGCTGGCCGCGAGCGTTGACCTCTTGGCAGAGGTGCTCGCTGCGTCACGCTTTGACGCAGCTGCGATGGCGCTGGTCACCTCCATAGCAACGCGGCTAGGCGCTGATCGGGGGAGCCTTGGGCTTTTAGAAGGAGAGGTTATCAAAGTTGCTCACGTTTCGCATTCCGCCCAAGTGGGAGATTCAGTCAGTCTGATCCAGCGGATCGAAGCTGCAATGGAGGAAGTGGTCGATCAACGTCTACCCATCGCGATACCCATGATTCAGCGTGATGATGAGGCGCCAATACGCATCGCTCACGAACGCCTTGTTCTCCAAGAGCGCGGAGCTATCATGACGATCCCACTGTTTCAGGATGGCATTGCTGTAGGTGCTTTGACGGTCGAGCGGCCGTCATATTTCCCGTTTTCGTCCGCTGAAATGAAAATTTTAGAAAGTGTGGCGGCTCTAGCCGTTACGGCTTTGCTCGATAAGAAACGAAGTGACCAACCGTTGGCGCGTCGCGCATTGCGCGAGCTGCGCGAGGCAACCGAGCGCGTGATGGGACGAGATCGCAAGGAACGTAGGATTGCCGCTGCGCTGGCGCTGGTGTTGGTAGTCGCCGCTCTTTTGGCACCCGGAACGGATCGCGTTTCTGCTTATGCGCAGATTGAACCACGGCAGCAGATTATTTTGGCGGCGCCCTTTGATGGTTACGTGCGCAGCGCATCGTCCAGAGCTGGCGATCCTGTAAAGCGCGGAGCAGTTATTGCGGTACTGGACGATAGTGATTTGCTGCTTGAGCGAGCTCGATGGGAGAGCCAGGTTAACCGATATGGCGGCGAGTTCCAAGACGCCAGCGCAACCCAAGATCGGGTTCAGATCAATGCTAGTTCGGCCGAACGCGACGAAGCACAGGCGCAGTTCGATCTGGCCAACGCCTTTCTGATGCGGTCTGTCTTGAAAGCGCCATTCGATGCGGTACTGGTTTCTGGCGATCTCAGCCAGCGCATTGGCGCTGCGGTTACGAAGGGCGAGGAATTATTTAGGATTGCACCGCGTGGTGCATTTCGCGTCGACTTGCGGATACCCGAAAGCCGCATTGCGGATATGCGGCCTGGACAACGTGGATTGCTCCACTTGTCTTCTCTGCCGTCTCAGCCGTTCCGATTTACCGTCGGGAACATAACTCCGCGGACGTTGGCTGATGGTGGTGAAACCTATTTCATCGTTGAGGCAATGCTTGATTCCCGCCAGTCGCTGGCCGTCTTGCAGCCCGGAATGAAAGGCGTGGCAAAAGTCGTTGTCGGCCGAGGTTGGTTATTGGGTATCTGGACACGCGACATTAGTAACTGGCTGCGGCTGAAACTCTGGACTTTGTTCGGGTAACATGTCGGTTTCCTTGTTCAGTTCCAGTTGGTATCGGGTGGCCGATCTTAAACCCCGTTTGCGCCGTCATTCAGCGTTGCACCGACATATGTATCGAGACCGTGTATGGTATGTTTTGCAAGACCGTATGAACGGACAGTTCCACCGCTTTACCCCCGAAGCTTACGAGTTGATCGGGCGGATGGATGGCAAACGCAGCTTACAAGAAATCTGGGAGGAAGCTTCCGCCGTCCTTGGTGATCATGTGCCTACACAGCAGGACGTGATCGATCTTGTCGGGCAACTATATCACGCAAACGCGATTCAGGCAGATCGGAATGCCGATGTGGCGGAAATGTATAGTCGCAGAAACCGCGCCAAGCGTCAGCGTTTGATACAAAAACTTATGTCACCTTTTGGTCTGAAGGTGCCTTTGTGGGATCCAGACCCATTTTTGGAACGTACGAAACATTTTGTGATGCCAATCTTTGGCACGACTGGTCTGGCGATCTGGCTGGCAACTGTTGTCGCCGGTTTGGTTCTGGCAATAATCAACGCATCCGCATTCTTCCACAACGTTGCCGACAAGGTCTTAGCTTTAGAAAATGTGCTAATGATCGTGCTGATTTACCCGCTCGTGAAGGCTATACATGAGCTGGGCCATGCCTATGCAGTGAAGCGGTGGGGCGGCGAAGTTCGGGAAATCGGTCTGATGTTCCTGATTTTTTATCCTGTTCCTTACACGGACGCATCGGACGCTACGTCCTTTCGTGACAAGCGCCAGCGTATTTTGGTGGGCGCGGCGGGCATCATGGTCGAACTGTTCCTCGCGTCTGTAGCGATGTTTGTCTGGGTGCTTGTTGAGCCGGGAGTGGTGCGGGCCGTTGCTGCTAATGTGATACTTCTTGCCGGGGTTTCGACTCCTCTGTTCAACGGTAACCCCTTGCTGCGTTTTGACGCATATTATGTGCTGTCGGACGCAATTGAGATTCCGAATTTGGCTAAGCGTAGTACGGGTCAAATCGCTTATCTGGTCAAACGCTACGCGCTTCGACTGAAGAACGTCGCTTCGCCAGCATGGTCGGATAAGGAGGCGGCGTGGCTCGCCGCATACGCCGTCCTATCCTTTGCGTATCGCATTTTCATTCTGCTGGCGGTCTCCTTTGCAGTAACGTCGCAATATGCGGTTCTAGGTGGGTTAATTGCTTGTTGGGCGATTTACATGACAGTGATTGGCCCGCTGATACGAATTGTGCGCGCGCCACAGACCGATAGCGGAATGCGGCAGGCTCAAGGTAGAATATATGCCATCGGGGCAGGGGCTTTGGCGGTCCTGCTCATATTGTTGTTCGTGATACCCATGCCCTATTCGACACGGGCGCAAGGGATTGTTTGGGTAGAAGATCAGGCGATTGTTCGCGCAGGCGATGATGGGTTTCTAAAATCCATTGAGGCTGTGCCCGGGTCCCAAGTTAGAGTGGGCCAGTCGCTAGTCACATTGGATAATCCGATAGCCAGCGCACGGCTTACTATGTTGGGAGCGCAAAGGGATTATGCGCAGCAACAGCTGCTCGCGGCGTATGATCGCCCGGATCAAGCGTTGGTGCAAAGCGGCAGCTTGGAGGTACTTGATACGGAGCAGAGAATTGCCAGCGAGCGTGCGGACGGATTGCGCCCGCGCAGCGCTATGGCCGGCGAATTTCTGTTACCAGGTGCAAATGATGCCATGGGTAAATATTACAAACGCGGAGAACGGATCGGCTTCATTGCAGATCCACGTCACATGATTGTCGTACTTTTGGTGCCCGAAGAGGATATCGTGCCCATTCGCAGAAAAGGCACGGACATCGCTGTACGCTTCGTTACGCAGGCGAGTAACCCCGTAAACGGACGTATCGTCCGCATTACCCCAGAACCACAGGACACATTGCCCAGTGCGGTCCTTTCGACCGATGGCGGGGGTCTGTTTGCGCCGGATCCACGCGCGAAAGATGGTTTAAAAACCTTCAACAGATTCTACCGTGTCGATGTAGTTGTGCCCGACCTTCGCCGTCACCGGGTCGAAGAACGTGTGTTTGGCCGGTTTCAACACAAATGGGAACCTATCGGCTATCGCTGGTCACGTAGCTTGCGGCGGATGTTTTTGGCAGGTTTAGGGTCAGCCTAATGCGGCACCCCGATCGACTTGCGCGAAGCATTTTGGAACGGCCACAGCGGACCCCTCTTAAGGAAGGAATTTTTCATACGCTGGTCCATGGCGGATATGGCATTTGGCGCCGCGCGTGGACTCGAAATAATTCGCAACTATCTGCAGTAGTCACCACTATATTGGAGGTAGGCGCTGCACTGGAGACGCTGAATGACGAGGAGTTTGATGACCATGTGGCACGGTTACGGCTCGAGCTGCTAACTCGTCCCAATGCGACAGCAGCTTTGGTGGATGCATTCGCTGCGATCCAAGAGGCCGCCTACAGGACGATTGGCCAGCGGCCTTATCCCAGCCAATTATTCGGCGCGATCGCCGTTTATCATGGCGAAATCGCCGAAATGCAAACCGGAGAAGGCAAAACCCTCACCGCTGTTTTACCTGCGGCAGCGGCAGCATTGGCTGGAATTCCTGTCCACGTTTTGACGGTGAATGACTATCTTGCCGCACGTGATGCCGAAAACCTAGGCCCCGTTTATCGTCGCCTTGGGTTGTCCGTTGGGTTGGTAGTGCAGGATAGTTCGCGTGAACAGCGGCGGGCTGCTTATGCATGTGATGTCGTATATTGTTCAAACAAAGAGATCGCCTTTGATTATATGCGCGATAGCCTTGTATTTGGTCATTCGGACCATGCCTTGCTACGCCACGCGGCTAGACTAAAGTGCGATGAGACTATGGACCGAGCGTTGACGTTGCGAGGGCTGCACTTTGCGATTGTCGACGAAGCCGATAGCGTTCTGCTGGATGAAGCGCGAACGCCGCTGGTCATATCTGGCACAAACCAACGCAATCGTCAGGAAACGAAAATTTATGCACAAGCGTTGGAGATTGCCGACGCGATGGAAGAAGAAGTTCACTTTCATGTGCGCACGCTCACACGGCAACTTGAGATGACCGCGCTTGGCGAGACAAGGACGGATGATCTCGCAGCATCACTGGGGCCCGCATGGGCAGGACGGATGCGGCGCAGGGAACTCGTCCGCTCGGCGTTGGTCGCTCGCCACTTATTGAATCAGGATGCGCATTATTTGGTACGCGACGACAAAATAATCATTATCGATGATAATACAGGGCGTCCGATGCCGGACCGCAACTGGGAACAAGGTCTTCACCAACTGGTTGAAATCAAAGAGGGCGTAACGCCCACAGCAACTTGGGATCCGGTTGCACGAATGACCCTGCAAAGGTTCTTTCGAATGTACCATCACATCGGTGGAATGACAGGCACGGCGCGGGAAGTTGCAGGCGAATTATGGGGCACATATGATCTAGTCGCCCGCAAAATCCCCACAAACCGTGCATCACGCCTAGAATATTTGGGCGCTATTGTCGCCGACAGCATTACCGAAAAATGGTGGAGAGTTAAGGAACGCGCGGTACATTTGCAGGCCCAAGGACGTCCCGTACTTATTGGAACAAATACGGTAGGAGCCTCTGAGCAGCTGAGTGAAGTGCTGACAGCCGCTGGGTGTGTTCACCGGGTCCTCAACGCTCGGCAAGACAGGCAAGAGGCGGATATCATAGCGGAGGCCGGCGCGCAGGGAGCGGTCACCATTGCGACGAACATGGCTGGGCGCGGTACGGACATTATACTTGCCGATACGGTGCGCGACGCAGGCGGGCTCCACATCATCCTCACAGAACTGCATGAGTCCGCCAGGCTTGACCGACAATTTTTCGGTCGCGCTGGCCGGCAAGGCGATCCTGGTACTTATGAAATCATAGCGTCGCTGGAGGATGAAATTCTCGTCCGCAACGTTCCGCGCATAGCAGCACGATTGGCTGCGATGGCGGAAAGCGACTATCGGGCGCGGGTGGCTATTGCTGTGATGCGATTTGTGCAGTGGCGGATGGGACGGCTGCATACTCGGACGCGCGCGGATTTACTCCGCATGGACGAATATGAGGCGACTAGCTTGGCATTTGCGGGGCGTAACTGATCGTGCTCGATGTAACTGACTGTGAACCGCTTTTAGGCCGCTTAAACCTTAGTGCTTTATAGCCTGCGTGAGGTAGAAGGGCATATCGAGCTCGATTTGCTCTTGCTGAATAGATGTCATGCCTAAATTGTCCAATATTTCAGCATATAGCCGAGGGGGTCGCAATACATGCATGAACATGAGGTTCGGCAGATCGTAAAAAGCTGGCATCGCGGCGTCGAATGTAAACGGGGTGCGTTCGAAAATAGCAATCCGGCCGCCAGTTTTTAGGGACTCCACGGCTTTACTCAGAAATACAGCGATGTCGCGGTCGGGCCAGTCGTGCAATACGGATTTGAAAAGAATGAGGTCTGCTCCCTCGGGTAACGGGTCGTGACGCAAGTCGCCTTCCACAAAGGTGACCATATGCGTTCCCAACCCATCTCCGTTTTGCATATCCCGGCCAATGTCGCACACCACTGGTAGGTCGAAAACTTGCGCTCGGCAGTCGGACCACGCGCCACATAGGGCGTGTGCCAGTACGCCGCCGTTTCCACCAACATCTATGATGTGTTTCGTTGCGCCTTGTTCCAGAAGTTTCAGTAATCCGTCCGCCTCATACCGCGACAGGACACTTAACAAACGCACCCACCGTTCAGTCGCGGCGCGGTTCTCGTCGGAGCGGTGCTTGGCTCTGTCATAACGGAACAGGTCGAATGTTGCCGATTGGGCCATGAAATCTTCGCCGGTACCAAGCAGAGCCGCGGTCAACTCCGTGAAATCGGGCAGAACAATCGCCGCCAACTCCAGCCTTGTTTCGAGCAAGTCCCGCCACTCGAGGACGGCACGGAATCGCGGCGAAAGATGCATGGCGGATTCTGTGACGTCCACAATTCCCGCCTGCTTCAACCCAGCCGCGATGAATGATTTGCCTGCTGGAGCAAACGCATAGCGTCGGCTGAGTTCTGCCATGGAAAGCGGTCCGACAGCAAGCCGATCTATGACACCGGCTTGCAGCGCTGTGGCGAGCACTTTTGCACTCATCACGTCGCGCAGAAAGAATGCTGTTTCGCGAAACGGTAGCGACGGACAACTGTTCATCAAGTTATCAACTTCATTACAGTGTCAGCGAGGACGGACAAGGGCAGGCGTCCATCGAGTACATGATCTGCCCTCGGGCGCACTATCCTGTGTTGATGCTCAAGCACCCGCCGTGTGACTTTGAGATATTGTGTAAGATAGCCCTGAAACCATGCCGGCGGCGGCGGGGTGTTTTGGTGGTAAAGCGCTAAAAAATTTCGTGCCATTGCGATATCAAACGGAATGTCGATCCAGAACAGCGTATCCAGCAGTGCAGCCGAGCCCGCATGCGCTCTCCCGAGCGGAGCCTCGATTAATGCGACTTCAACCGGCGATGTGCCAGTTTTCAATGTTGCCAGCGCGTCGCAGAATCTCGAAACGTCCATCAAATTGAAATCGCCGCCGGCGTCAAGCCAAGCATCCAACTGCAGTGAGGCTAGGGTTTCGGGACCAGAAAAATCATCCATAGCAAGTGCTGTCGCATCCGGTAGGCGTTGCAGCAGTCCATTAATAAGTGAAGATTTTCCGGAGCCAGGCGGCCCAGCAAAAGCAATTAAGCGACGAGGGGATATCATGATGGTTGGAGGTTAAGTGGCTTTTCATATTTTGTCAGGTTCTTTTATTAGGAGAATTGGCACGTGAGATGGAAGTTCCCCTTGAAGCGGGAGTTTCCGATACAGTTGTTCAGAAATCTCAGTTGGGGGACCCTGCAAAAAATTGGTTCCTATCTTGCCGCCAGTGTGGAGAGGGTAGCTATCGCTGCCGATTATCATCGAAAGGCAGACCGATTGGAGGTGAGGGAGCTGGAACCAAGGAACCACGTGTGGCCGCTGAATCTCAAATGCAATTATCGTAATTCGAACTTTCGTTCGGTCTATCGTGGACCAATGAGGTCGGTTTGCGAGTGTAGTGAAGCAAGAGGCGCGAAGAACTATCCGTGCTTAAACACAAGCAAATTGTACTACAAAAAATGCTACAAAATGCACATACAAATGGCGTTTAATGCGTTGATATATATGAAAATATAATGTCAGGATTCGTTTCCAGCCCTGTCCGCCATTTTGTGCATCTAAGTAATTGTTTTATAACAATCTTAATTCTTGTCTTCGGCAAATTTCTTTTCCATGCCAGCCGTTGCGTTGTCCGCCATGCCTGATATATTTGCCTTTTCAGCAAAACAGGTAAACTCTCGATCTGTACTGTTTGCAGGGTTTCAAAATGCCTCGATCAGAATAGACTGGAAGGGTTGGGAGCGTATTCCCGTTTCGACCTAAGAACACATAAGACGCTGGTTGCAAGTTAACGACTTGTTGCCATCGGCGGCATACCTCGCGGGGAGGGTGGTCAAAAATTCCTACGTACTGTTGCCGCTGTTGTACAATCGGTTAGTGAATCGTTCGACCAGGCTCTTTGCAACCAGTTGCAAAATCGGATCATCGCAGTGGCACTGTCCACCTATGGCATGGCTGCTTATGCGGAGAAAACGTGAAGCCGGCTCCCATATCCTATTGTGAATTAGCGATTCTTATACCTCACGAATTTACCGACTGTTGCGTTGTGAAGTTTCGCAGGGGGCAGCTTTTACCCTCACTTTGGTACATTTAGGTGGTACAGTTAGCGGTCAATGCAATGAGATAAGATGCTGATAAATTTATGTAATATGAACGTTGCGAAGTGTCCCTATCTCTCCGCCAATTTATTTGGCGCTTTTTTCAACGGTTTTGACTTAGTCACAGCATCATAAAGTCAGCAGATAGGTGACGACCTGTTCACGGGCTTTGCGTTCTTGAATGCCGTTAAAGGGCATTTTGGTGCCGGGGACCGTTTTCCTTGGATCGGTTAACCACCGGTCGAGCGTTTTGGCGTTCCACGTTAGTCCAGACGCCTTGAGTGCGGGGCTGTAGGCATATCCTGCAAGCGTGCCAGCGCGGCGGCCGCTGACGCCGTGTAGGCTAGGGCCGAAGGCTGTCTTCCCAACCTGTGTCGAATGACAGCCAGCGCATACCGCAAATGCGGGTGGACGCGCTTGCTGTGCCGTCGCCGGGCTAAATAACGGGGTTGCCGCCAAAAATAGGGGAAACGTGGCAAGAGCCACTGATAGCGGGAAATAGCGCACGCTTAGCCTCACCAGTTAAGTTGATAGATAAAAAAAGGCGACGGCAGAATGTCCCGCCGTCGCCTTCAATTTGGGTTATTGGAAGCGATCTGCGTCCATGACCTTCGTCCATGCCGCGATGAAATCGGCCACGAACTTTTCTTTCGCATCATCCGAAGCATATACTTCGGCGACGGCACGCAGCTCGGAATTCGACCCGAAAACGAGGTCGACCGGTGTTGCGGTCCACTTGGCCGCACCGGTTGCCCGGTCTTTGCCTTCATACAGTCCCGCATTCGTCGCCGACTTCGCCCATACGGTGTCCATGGACAGCAGGTTGGTAAAGAAGTCGTTGGTCAGCGTGCCTGGCTTGCTGGTGAAGACACCGGCAGTCGAACCGCTCGCATTTGCACCCAGAACGCGCATACCGCCGACCAACACGGTCGTTTCTGCAACGGTCAGGCCAAGCAAGTCCGCCTTATCGATCAGCGCTTCGGTTGGACCGAAATAGGAATCTGATGCAAAATAGTTACGGAAACCGTCGGCTTTTGGTTGCAGCTGGTTGAACGATTCCACATCGGTTTGGTCCTGTCCGGCGTCGACCCGTCCAGCCTTGAACGGAACGGTGACGTCTTGTCCAGCGGCCTTTGCAGCTTGTTCGATGGCCGCATTACCGCCAAGTACGATCAAGTCAGCGATGCTAACCTGCTGGCCGCCCTTTGCGCCCTTGTTGAACGCAGTGCGGACGGTTTCGAGCTTGGCTATAACCTTGCTGACTTCGGCAGGGTCATTGACGGCCCAATCCTTCTGCGGCGCAAGACGCAGACGGCCACCATTGGCTCCGCCGCGCATATCGGTTGAACGGAAGGTTGATGCCGATGCCCATGCTGTCCGCACAAGTTCGGCGGTCGTTAGGCCTGAAGCCAAAATGCTGGTCTTCAACTGAACGATATCCTCAGCACCGATGGTGGCATAATTCGCCTTCGGCAGCGGATCCTGCCACTTCAAGGTCACTTTTGGCGCGTCCTTGCCGAGATAACGGGCTTGCGGCCCCATGTCGCGGTGGGTGAGCTTGAACCATGCCTGTGCAAACGCGTCCGCAAACTCTTGCGGATTTTTCTGCCAGCGCTTCGTAATCTTCCGGAATCCGGGGTCTTCACGCAATGCAATGTCGGTTGTGAACATGATTGGTGCATGACGCACGTCAGGACGATGTGCGTCTGGAACCATGTTCGCAGCCGATGGGTCGGTTGGTATCCACTGTACGGCGCCAGCAGGGCTTTTCGTCTTCACCCATTCAAAGCCGTAAAGATTATCCAGATACTGCGTGGTGAACGCGATTGGGTTGGACGTCCACGCACCTTCAAGTCCGCTGGAAATGGTATCTTCCGAATGGCCTTTGCCGCATTTGTTGGTCCAGCCCAAGCCTTGCTGTTCAATGGGCGCCACGCCGGGGTCGCCGGCAACGCACTCTTCCGGCTTCTTTGCACCATGTGCTTTTCCAAAGGTGTGGCCACCCGCGATCAGCGCAGCTGTTTCGGCGTCGTTCATTGCCATCGCGCCAAATGCTCGGCGAATATCTTGAGCCGCGGCGAGGGGATCAGGAACGCCGTTTGGACCTTCTGGGTTGACGTAGATCAGACCCATCTGCGTTGCCGCCAATGGACCCTTCAAATTGCCCTTTGCGTCGCGGCGTTGGTCCGTCAACAATTTGGTTTCAGGGCCCCAGAACACAAGATCAGGCTGCCATGTGTCGACGCGACCGCCAGCAAAGCCAAGAGTTTTGAAGCCCATATCTTCCATGGCCACATTTCCGGAGAGAACCATCAGGTCGCCCCATGAAAGTTTACGGCCGTATTTTTGCTTGATTGGCCATACCAAGCGGCGTGCCTTGTCGAGGTTTACGTTATCTGGCCAAGAATTAAGCGGTTCAAAGCGCATTTCGCCACCGTCAGATCCACCACGACCGTCGCCGGTGCGATAGGTGCCGGCGCTGTGCCATGCCATGCGGATGAAGAACGGACCATAATGGCCATAATCAGATGGCCACCAAGGCTGCGATGTTTTTAGGACTTTGCGGATGTCTGCCTTGACGGCGTCAAGATCGAGTGTGGCAAATTCGGCCGCATAGTTGAAGTCGTCGCCATAAGGGTTCGCGCGCGCTTCATTTTGGCGCAGTGCGGTCAAGTCGACCTTCTTTGGCCACCATTCCGCTTTTGCTTCGGCCGTTTCGGCATGTGCCGCAGATGCGAGGGCCACTGGTGATGTGGCGGCAAGCAACGCGACTAGGGCGATGTTGCGTATTTTCATGAATAAGTTCTCCCGTTTAACCGTGGACACCCTTTTTGGTGTATGATGCAGTTACTGGCGATGCGTCGCCAAGCCCAACGAGATTGATTTGTCACAATAATCGACTGCGTTGATGATACCGACCAGAAGAGACAACCCGAGAAGGGTTGGGACATTTTTATGGAAGACGGCGAACGCGCGCCGGATATTTTCGATTATTGCAAACGCAACCTGAAGCCAGGCGGCGGATCGCGCGGTTTATTGGCCCGCCGTGTATCATCTCTGGTCGATATCGATGACGTGCTGAAGATAACGAATATCAAGATTGAACAGCCATGTCGGTGCCCGATGCAGCGTGGCCTTCGGAGCGTTAGCCTACCTGAGCAGTGACGCCATTTGGTGTGAAATACACATCTGAATGAAGGGCATCGACCGCTGTTGCGGCTTCCTGTTCCATTTGCTGAAGATAGATAAATCGATGTTCAAAGAAGTCGGCTTCACTGACTTTTTCAAGCTGTGCACAAAGCCGCGATAGCGAGCGGGCGCCCATATTGTTGCCGGAACTTTTGAACGCATGTGCGCAGAAACGGAATTCGGAAACATCGCGTTCCGCAACCGCTTTACGCAAGGGGCCCAGCGTTTGTTCCACATCCTCGACAAAGCCTTCAATCATCGCATTCACAAAAGCGTGATCGCCAATAGACAGAAGATACTGGATTTGACCTTCGTCGATCGGCGCTTCAGCAAATGGAACATCGCCGCAGATGGATACGACGTTATGCAATGGGTCGCTGGGTAACGCGCGCTGAATTAGCAGCCCATTTGTTTCGCCGCAGCAAGATTGTTCGATAGTGTTGAGAAGCATTTGCGCATCGACTGGCTTAGTGATGCGCATATCCATTCCGGCGTTTCGGCACTTGGTTTCCGTTTCTGAAGTCGCGTCGGCTGTTACGCCGATAATCGGCAGATGGTTTCGTCCGCGTTCACGCTCACGCCATATGGTACAGGTGTCGATGCCGTTAAGCCGCGGCATGTTCACATCGATCAGCAATATATCGATGCCACCCTTTTTCATTTCCTCAAGCGCCTCATCGCCGTCCGTGACTATGACAACTATATGGCCCGCAGTTTCCAAAATGGCGGTTAGTACGTTCCGGTTCGTCCGGTTGTCATCGGCAACCAAAATCCGCCTCGGCGTATAGATTGACGACGGCTGTTGTTCATGGCTGATGCTGGAGAAGAGGGAACTCTCTGCTTTTCTTGCTTTTTCGGCCTGCTCTTTTGCGCGGGAATTTTTGTTGATGAGAGCGTGAAAAGCAAAAAGGTAAGAACCCAGGCCGGAGATGCTGCCTACGACCATCCGTTTGCAAAGGATATCCTGTTCAGGTGTTAAATCACCGCGCAGCTTTTTCAAAAAGGACCTCATTGCGCCGCCAGCGTGAACGGTTCTGCTCCGTCCTTGAACAGATTGTAAAGGTCATGGACCGACAGCGGGCGACCCAAGAGATATCCTTGAACCTCATCGCAACCGGAAGTGCGAAGCAGCGTAAACTGGGCTTCTGTCTCAACGCCCTCTGCGACGACCCGCATATTCAGTGCATGGGCCAAATGGGCGATAGTGGTTATGATTGCGCGGTCGGCAGAAGATGTCTCGATCCGCGAGACAAAGGTTTGGTCAATTTTCAAACGGGTCGCTGGCAAGTCCCGCAAATATTGAAGTGACGAATAGCCCGTGCCAAAATCGTCGATAGAAATCTGAATGCCGCCCGCGCGCAAAGTTGCCAGTTGCTCGTGCACCTTCTGGCTGTTGTCTATTAACAGCTCTTCGGTGATTTCAATTGCCAGCTTGCCGCGGGGAATCGCATATTTCGAGACCAAATTGAGCATCTCGGAGCACATTGCGGAATATTGAAACTGCTTGGGCGACACGTTGACGGCTATATGTGGGAGCTCAATGCCTTCTTCGGCAAACAACGCAATCTGCTTGCATACGGCTTCAATGACCCATGTCCCCATACGGCCAATTAAGCCGGAGTCATTGGCCACATTTATGAAGTCGGAAGGGCACAAACGCCCCCTAACAGGGTGGTTCCAACGTACTAAAGCCTCAAGCCCCACATAATTGCCTGATGTTGTGTCGACTATTGGCTGATATTCCAGGAACAACTGATCGCTGTTCAGTGCGTCGCGAAGGTCGCTTTCGATGCCCGCATTCATTTGTGCGATGTGGTTCATGTGCGGCGAAAAGAAGCAGAAGCAATTTCGGCCTGCGGATTTGGCTTCGTACATGGCAAGGTCAGCCAGACGCAACAGTTCGTCGGGTGAGGTGCCATCTTCGGGAATACGCGCAATGCCGATGCTTGCGCCGATGGTCTGCTCAACACCGCCAATCGAATATGGATCACCGATTTTCGCGAGCAGCTCGGTGCACACGGCTGCGGCGCTGCCATAGTCATCGAGATTCTGAAGAACTATGGCGAATTCGTCGCCACCGATGCGCGCGGCAAAGCCATTGCTGTCCAGCGCCGAGATAAGACGTTCAGCGACTTGGCGCAGCAAAACATCGCCTGTCTGGTGTCCGCGAGTATCATTGATGACTTTAAATCGGTCAAGATCGAGCAGCAGCAGCGCCGCAGCTTGGCCGCTGGCGTTGCTCTGATCAATCGCGGTGCGCATCCATTGCGCAAGTAAGGTACGATTGGGAAGGCCCGTGAGCATATCATGTAACGCCAGATGCGTTCGGTGTTCCTCGGCAAATTTGCGCGCTGTGATATCAAGACCGGTCGTCAGGATACCAATGGTTTGGTTATCTTGGTTGAGGAGGGGGGACTTGTTGCATTGAAAAATGAGCTCAATGCCCTCACTGATAAATTTTTCCTCGAAGTTCGGTATCGAGCTCGCCGTTTCGAAAATGGCGTTATTCCGTTGTGTTTCGCGTTCAACCAGATCCGGTTCCATGATTTCCGAAATGGATCGACCGACCAGTTGGTCCGGTTCACGACCGAAAAGCGCTGCTTGATATGAATTCAAAAACAGAAACTTGCCGTTTCGGTCAGTCGCGTTGATCAAAATCGGCGTCGTGTCGATGATTTGCTCCAGCATCGACTTGCTGCTTTTATCGTCGCCATCTGAACCCGACCGGTTGTTCTCAAGGGATTGTTTGAGTTCCTGCTGTGGATAATGCTGGCCTAAGAGCAGTAATGCGCGATCGCGGAATTCGATGTGGGATACGGGCGACTGCAGAAAGTCCGTGGCCCCCGCGTCCAGAGCAGTGATCCGACATTCTCGGTCTTGCCGCGCCGTAATGATAATCGCTGGGATATGCGCGCCAACGGTGCGCGAGCGGATTTTGGCGATGAATTCCGCACCGTTCATTTCGGGCATGCGATAGTCGATGACAAGCAGGTCGGCCGTCTCGGTCTCAAGCCATTGCAAAGCTTCAATCGCGCTGTGAAAACACTTCGCGGAGAACGCTGGACCCATCATCGCGACATATTGCGCATAGACGCGCAAGTTGGTCGATCTGTCGTCTACAATGACAATACGAGCATGCATGATGCAGTCGTATCGGCAGAACCTCAAGGAATGGTTAAAAACTGGTTCGCATTTTCGGTCCGATTGGGATGAAATATTTGGTCCAGGTCCACGTCCGGCCGTGCTTTTTACCTCATGTGCATATGGTTAGCGAAAGCGATCCCTCGCAGACCCGATTGCGCGGGGCGGGGTGCGGTCCATCCCATTTCCGCTGCGGTTGCCGACCATGCGCTTAACCGAACATGTGCGCATTCCGACAGTTGCCAAAAACATGCGCTGGCCTTAGCAGTGGGGCATGCACATTACGGCACATTATGAAGAGCAATATCTATCGTTAATGCGTAGCATTTGGACCGAGGGTGCTGTTCAGCGCGATCGGACTGGCGTTGGCACCAAAGCGTTGTTCGGCGCCACTATGCGCTTCTCGCTGGCTGACGACGCTATTCCGCTGCTGACCACCAAGCGGGTGTACTGGAAAACGGCGGCGCGCGAGATGCTGTGGTTTTTGACCGGCGACACAAACATCCAGCCATTGGTTCAACAGAATGTCAAAATCTGGACCGACTGGCCGCTGGCGCGATACCGGCGCGAAACGGGCGAAGACATCACGCAGGATGCATTTGAGCAGCGCATTGTCGAAGATGATGGCTTTGCCGCGCAATGGGGTGATTTGGGGCCTGTCTACGGCGCGCAATGGGTCAACTGGCCGCGGTATGAGGCGACCGACAACGGACTATTTCGACGCGCCGAGAAAGGCATCGATCAAGTAAGCCTGCTCGTCGAAAGTTTGAAGAATAACCCGGGTTCGCGCCGCCACATCATCGAAGGCTGGAATGTCGCCGAGCTCGACCAAATGGCGCTTCCGCCGTGCCACAAGACATATCAGTTCCATGTCGCGGACAATATTTTGAGCTGCATCTTGTTTCAGCGTTCTTGCGACCTGGGCCTCGGCTTTGCGTTCAATGCATTTTCCGCTGCTTTGTTGACGCGGATGCTCGCTGCAGTCTGTGGGTATAAGGCGGGCGAGCTGATCTGGCAGGGTGGCGACGTGCATTTGTATTTGAACCATGCACCTTTGGTTGAGGAGCAGTTGAGCCGTACGCCGTCCGGCAACCCCAAGCTGAAGCTTTTGCGTACGCCCGATAGCATTTTTGACTTCCGCATCGACGATTTCGAAGTGTCGGATTATCAGCCGCAATCGCACATTTCTGCGCCCGTTGCGGTCTAATGGCCGATTAGGACAGCGATATTGACCTAAACGACAGTTTGAAATATTATAACAACCGTGGATAATAAACTACCTGAGTCGTTTCGGGTACGTAACTGCGGAGATGGTGATGGTGCACGGTATCAAGGACAATCTCGCGCCGCTTCATCTGCATGTGCCGGAACCCAAGTTCCGTCCCGGCGATAAGGCCGATTTTAGCGACATCATTGTCCCCGAAGTTGATGCTATCTCGCGGCCCGATGAGCACGCCAGCCCCGCTGACATACATGCGCTCGCTTATGGTCTTGTCCGCGTCTTGGGCGATGATAATCACGCCGTTGGCAGTTGGAACCCCGGGCTCGATGCAGATACGCTGCGGGCCATGCTGCGCAAGATGCTGCTCTTGCGCGCCTTTGATGACCGCATGTTCCGGGCACAGCGCCAAGGCAAAACCAGTTTCTATATGAAGTCCTTTGGTGAGGAAGCGACGTCGGTTGCAACCACGATGGCGCTGCATTCAGATGACATGTGTTTTCCAAGCTATCGCCAGCAAGGCATTCTGATTACACGAGATTATCCGCTGGTCGACATGATGAACCAGATCTATTCCAACAGCGGCGACCGTCTAAAGGGGCGCCAGCTGCCCATCATGTATTCCGCCAAGGATTACGGATTTTTTAGTATTTCGGGCAACCTGACAACGCAATATCCGCAGGCGGTGGGTTGGGCCATGGCGTCTGCATCGCGCGCCGATACCCGGATCTCTGCAGTGTGGTGTGGCGACGGGTCGACGGCGGAAGGTGACTTTCACAGCGCGCTGACATTTGCCGCAGTATATAATGCGCCGGTTATCTTTCAGGTCGTGAACAACCAGTGGGCAATTTCGTCATTCTCCGGTTTTGCGGGGAGTGAGCGGACAACGTTCGCCGCACGTGCCATTGGCTATGGCATCGCTGGACTGCGCGTGGACGGCAATGACGCGCTGGCAGTTTTTGCAGCCATGCAATGGGCGGCCAACCGCGCGCGCACCAATGGTGGGCCAACATTGATCGAATATTTCACCTATCGCGGGGAAGGGCATTCGACGTCGGATGACCCCGGCGCGTACCGTGCGGCGGAAGAATATGCCCTGTGGCCGCTTGGCGACCCTGTGACGCGCCTTAAGGATCATTTGGTAGCGATTGGCGCGTGGAGTGACGAACAGCATGAGGCGCTCATTCTGGAACTGTCGGATTTCGTAAAGGCGTCGCAGAAAGAGGCGGAGCAGAACGGGATTTTAGGCCACGGCCTGCATCACCCAATGGAAACCATGTTCGAAGACGTGTTCGAAGAAATGCCATGGCATTTGAAAGAACAATGCGAACAGATGTTGGAAGAACAACGCGACAAATTCGGCCCTGAATGGGAGGCGCGCTGATGTCTGAGCCCGCGACCAAAACGATGAACATGATTGAGGCGATAAATAGCGCACTCGACGTAATGCTGGCGAAAGACCCGGAAGTTGTCATCATGGGCGAAGACGTCGGCTATTTTGGCGGCGTGTTCCGCGCGACAGCGGGGCTTCAGAAAAAGCATGGCAAAACCCGCGTTTTTGACACGCCCATCAGCGAGTGCGGCATCATCGGCGTTGGTGTTGGCATGGCGGCTTATGGCCTGCGTCCCGTGCCCGAGATTCAGTTCGCCGATTATATTTACCCCGGCCTTGACCAGTTGGTCAGTGAGGCTGCGCGCATGCGCTATCGTTCTGCCAATGACTTCATTTGTCCCATGACCGTGCGTTCGCCCTTTGGCGGCGGCATATTCGGCGGGCAAACGCATAGCCAAAGCCCCGAAAGCCTGTTCACGCATGTCTGCGGGATCAAGACAGTTATTCCCGCGACACCTTATGATGCCAAGGGGCTGCTGATTGCCGCGATCGAAGACAATGACCCCGTCGTGTTTTTTGAACCCAAGCGGATCTATAACGGCCCGTTCAGCGGCTATTATGACCGTCCGGTCGAACCATGGTCCAAACATGACGGCAGCGCCGTTCCAGAAGGCTATTATCGCATCGACTTAGGCAAGGCTGCTGTTGTGCGGGAAGGGGAGGCTGTCACGGTCCTGACCTACGGGACGATGGTGCATGTTGTGAAAGCCGTCGTCGCCGAGTATGGCATTGACGCCGAAATCATCGACCTGCGGACATTATTGCCCCTGGACATCGAAACTATTGAGGCATCGGTTAAGAAAACGGGCCGCTGTATGGTTGTGCATGAGGCGACGCGTACCAGCGGCTTTGGCGCTGAATTGGCTGCGCAGGTGCAGGAACGGTGCTTCTATCATCTCGAGGCACCAATAGAGCGCGTCACAGGATTTGACACGCCATATCCACACAGCCTCGAATGGGCATATTTCCCCGGCCCCGTGCGGCTCGCCCGCGCATTTGACAAGATCATGAAGGACTGACTTTATGCCCATATTCACATTCAACTTGCCGGATATTGGTGAAGGCATAGCCGAGGCGGAAATCGTTGCATGGCATGTAAAAGTTGGCGACCGAATTTCTGAAGACCAGCCGCTGGCGGACATGATGACCGACAAAGCGACCGTCGAAATGGAAAGCCCGGTGGCGGGCGTCGTGACCAAGGTTGCTGGCGAGGCGGGCGATGTCGTCGCCATCGGTTCTATGCTTGTAGAGATTGAAACCGCGACTGACGTCAGTCAGGCGGAAAGCGCGGTAAAGGTAGAGGCGGCTGCGACCATTGAGGACGAACTGCCACATGCGCCTGAACCCGTCGCTGCTGAACCAGCGGTCGTGCAGGAAAGGCCTGCAACTGCATCGGCGCAGTCGCCTAGGATAAGCGCCGACCATAAGGTTACAGCGTCGCCCGCGGTACGCCAACGTGCCAAGGAACTCGGCGTCGAATTGACTGACGTCAAGGCGGCAGGCGGGCATGTCCGGCACGCAGATCTCGACGCGTTTTTGGCCTATGGAAGCGGGCAGGGCTATCGCGCATCCCATATCAGCGCGCGCCGTGACGACGAAATTGTCAAAGTCATCGGTATGCGCCGGCGTATTGCGGACAATATGGCCGCGTCAAAGCGCCACATCCCGCATTTCACCTATGTCGAGGAAATTGACGTCACCGCGATTGAAGCGATGCGCGCCGACCTGAACGCCAATCGCGGCACGAGGCCAAAGCTGACGATGCTCCCATTGCTTATCGTGGCAATCTGCAAGACCATCCCGCAATTTCCGATGATCAACGCCCGTTACGACGACGAAAATGGCGTTGTGACGCGCCATGGCGCGGTGCATTTGGGCATGGCAACGCAAACCGATGCGGGATTGATGGTCCCCGTCATCCGCGATGCGCAGGACAAAAATATCTGGCAACTCGCAACCGAGATTGCGCGCCTTGCCGACGCTGCACGGAGCGGTACAGCGAAAAGTGAAGAGTTGTCGGGCTCCACGCTTACGGTGACGTCGCTTGGGCCCTTGGGCGGGATTGTGACCACGCCTGTCATCAATCGACCCGAAGTCGCGATTATCGGGCGCAATAAGATTGTCGAACGCCCAATGTTTGTCGGCGACACAATCGAGGCGCGTAAATTGATGAACCTGTCGATCAGCTGCGACCATCGCGTTGTCGATGGTTGGGATGCGGCCAATTATGTTCAGGCGTTGAAAAAGCTGCTCGAAACGCCGGTTTTGCTATTCGCCGATTAAAATTTGTCGGTCGAGATGTTGGTGGCAAAAAAGCTGGGTTTGGAACTCATTTGCCCGAAAACGACCTTTTATGACAAATGCCGTTGACAGAATCTTGCGTCGCTTATAGTGCGCCCCCACCGCAAGTTAGCGGGTGTAGCTCAGTTGGTTAGAGCGCCGGCCTGTCACGCCGGAGGTCGCGGGTTCGAGCCCCGTCACTCGCGCCACTTCCCTGAAAATCAGGTTGTAGGTGGCGCGCGGAACGATCCTGTTTCCATCCAGATCATCAGCGGGCGCATGGGCGCAATCCAGATCACGCCGGCGATCAAATAAATGACGCTCTGCAATAATATGTGCAGTTGGCCGATGAATTCAGACGCGCTGACGATCAGCACAGCCCAAACCAAAATAATCAGCAATATCGCCAGCATGCCCGCGGGCTTACGCCATGTCGGTTGCTTCAATGGTCCATTCATAATGTTATCCAGGATTTTTCTGTAAGCACGGCATCAAGCGGGACGTCCCAAATATCCGACGCGAGTACAGAGGTGAATTGAACCGACCAGGCAAGGCCGATGGCGATGGAGTGATCCAGCACGCTGAGCGCGCGATCATAATGTCCCGCACCTTGGCCAAGCCGGATGAGCCTGTCATCATAGGCCAGCATGGGAACAAGGACTATATCGGGTTTACACTCAGGGGCCGTCTCAGCAGGCTGTAGAAGGCCGAATGCGCCCGGGACAAGGTCGTCATCGGGTGACCAGCGTAAAAACCGCATGGGTGCGCTTTTGCTGGTTACATGGGGCAGGGCGAGGTCACAGCCCATGGCATGCGCTTGTGCAAGGATCGCCGCGGGATCGACTTCGGAGCCCTTTGCGACATAACCCGCCACGATTTTACCGGGCGTTAGACATTTTGCTAAGGGGCTGGGGATTTTGGAAAAGGCCAGCGCCCGGTCCTGATCTGTCAAACCATTGACGTATGAATCGCGAACTTGCCGAAACGCGGCGCGCTGTGTTGGTTTGTCTAATTCTGAAGTCACAGCATTTCCCGAAATCGGTTGGCGGAACCACCATGGGTCGTTTTCCGGAATATCCTCTGACGCCAGCACGTCAGGTGGGCACCGTGTGATCTGGACCTTAAGGTTGCCCAAATGGCCCAGGCAGGGACAGCTCCCTTAGATAAATAATCGCCTCAGGGATGTTCTCATCAGCTCGTACCGGGCAGTTCCGCCATGTTCAATATAGGCGTCTAAAGTTAATTCTCAAGCCTTAGTGCCAGATTTTCTAGTCTGCTGGCCAAGCCCTCTAAAGCGTCGGCGACTTGTGATGATTTCTCGACTACCGGAGCACTGTCCGCTGCAACCGGCGCTCCACTCGTCATGTCATGCAGGCGGTCGGCCAGCAGCAAGGCCGAAAACAACAGGCTGCGCGTTTCATTCAGCCCGGCCGAGCCGCCGCCAGCTTCCCGCGCCTTTTCATCAACCATCGCACCCAAGGCCAGCAACCGCGTTTCTTCGCCGTCATTGCACGCCACAGAATATTGGCGGCCAGCGATGGAAAGTTTAACCTCAGCCATCAATTTGCTCCTGACAATAGCTGGTCGATGCCGCGAATGGCGTCCAACGTCTCTTTCTTGAGACGTTCATGGCGATCCGCCAGTTCGGCGTCAGGTGCATTCGCTGGCGCTGTTGCCAGCTTTTCCACCCGTGAAAGCGCGCGCTCTATGCGGCCAATCGCAACAATTAATCGTTCATCTGCCATGGCTTACATCCTTTTGATGAGACGGTGTAACAGACTAAAGATGTCATGCAAATGCATCAAAGCGCAATGGGCAGAAGATTCCCCGCAGGAAATGCGCGCCCGTCCCTTGACGCTGCGCGCTTGCGTCCGCAAAGGGTTGGCACCAAACGACTCGGCGGTATCGCATATGTTGTATGCGCCCGCCTCCCGCTCCCGAAGTGGAGTATTTTGTGGGGATAGAACATGACCGTTACTGAACAGCAAATGGCCAATGCAATCCGGGCGCTGGCCATGGATGCTGTACAGGCCGCAAATAGCGGCCATCCCGGCATGCCGATGGGCATGGCCGACGTCGCAACGGTGCTCTATTCGAAGTTCCTGAAATTTGATCCGAAAGCTCCGCATTGGGCCGATCGTGACCGTTTTGTGCTGTCTGCAGGGCATGGGTCCATGTTCGCTTATGCGACCTTGTATCTGACGGGCTATGCAAGCCCGACCATCGAAGACATTAAAAACTTCCGTCAGTTGGGTAGCCCATGTGCTGGCCATCCGGAGAATTTTTTGATTGATGGTGTTGAGTGCACCACAGGTCCGCTGGGGCAGGGGCTTGCCATGGCAGTGGGCATGGCCGTTGCAGAACGACACCTGAATGCACGCTTTGGCGACGATTTGGTTGACCACCGGACATGGGTTGTGGCCGGCGACGGTTGCCTGATGGAAGGCATTAATCATGAAGCCATCGGGCTTGCCGGACATTTAGGTCTCGGCCGTTTGATCGTTTTCTGGGACGATAACCGCATCACCATCGACGGCGCGACTGACCTGTCGACGAGTGAAGACATCGCCGCACGCTATCGTGCAAGCGGATGGCATGTTGAGGCATGCGATGGCCATGATTTCAACGATATAGAGCGCGCAATTCATGCGTCGCTTGCAGATAATCGTCCATCCTTGATTGCCTGCCGGACACTGATCGGCAAGGGTTCGCCAAATAAGGAAGGCACAAAAGCGCCGCACGGTAGCCCATTGGGTGCAGACGAGATCATCGCGACGCGGGCTGCAATCCACTGGCCCTATCCGGCGTTTGAAATTCCTGCAGATATTCTGGACGCGTGGCGCGCAACCGGTCAGGCAGGGGCTGAGGCGCATGCGCATTGGGCAAAGCGGCTTGCTGCTTCAAATCATGCGGAAACCTTCACAAAGACGATGGCGGGAGAGGTTGATTCCGCATGGTTACAGCCGCATCTCGAAAGCCTGATCGCCGCACCGCAGAATATCGCGACGCGTAAGGCATCGGAAATTGCACTGACGGCGGCAACGGCTGCATTGCCAGACCTGCTCGGCGGGTCAGCGGATTTGACGGGTTCAAACTTTACCCGAACTGTATCGACCAATACGTTGGATAAAAACGATTATTCTGGTCGCTATGTCAATTACGGTATTCGTGAATTCGGCATGGCCGCTGCCATGAACGGCATGGCGCTGCATGGGGGCATCATTCCTTATGGCGGCACGTTCCTAATTTTCTCGGATTATTGCCGCGCCGCCATTCGGCTGTCTGCGCTTCAGGAAACCCGCGTCGCTTATGTTATGACGCATGATTCCATCGGCGTTGGTGAAGATGGTCCAACCCACCAGCCAATTGAACAAATCATGTCGCTGCGGCTCATTCCAAACCTCGACGTGTACCGGCCATGTGATACCATCGAAACCGCAGAATGCTGGGCGCTCGCAATTGAAAGCGCGCATACACCTTCGGTTTTGGCGCTATCGCGTCAAAACTTGCCGCAATTGCGCACGGACATTAGCGAAAATATGTCCGCCAAGGGTGGCTACCGCCTCCGTTCAGCAAAGGCGGAACGCAAAGTGGTGCTGATCGGTACCGGTTCTGAAGTCGCTATCGCCGTTTCGGTCGCGGAGCAGCTTGAGGAAATGGGTATTGGCGCCGACGTCGTCTCTATGCCCAGCTGGGAGCGTTTTGACGCTCAGTCGCCTGCCTATAAGGCTGAGGTTCTGCCGTCGGATACGTTGCGCGTTTCTGTCGAAGCGGGCACGACGATGGGCTGGGAACGTTATGTGGGTGACGGTCTTCGGATCGGGATCGATAGTTTTGGTGCATCGGGCCCAATCGATGCACTTTATGACCATTTCGGCCTGACTGCCGATAAGATTACCGCGCAAATTCTCGCTAAACTTGGCTGATTGGAGCACGTATGACTATTAAAGTAGCTATTAACGGATTTGGCCGCATCGGTCGCTTGGTGGCGCGCGCGATTTTGGAGCGTGATGACCATGATCTGGAATTGGTAGCGATTAATGATCTCGCGCCAGCCAAGGCGAACGCATTATTGTTCAAGCGCGATAGCGTGCACGGCCCGTTCCCCGGAACAGTCGAAGCGGATGGCAATGACATCATCGTCAATGGCAAGCGCATTCACGTCACCGCCGAACGCGATCCCGCCAATTTGCCGCATGCCGCAAATGGCGTCGATATCGCTTTGGAGTGCACCGGCTTCTTCACCGACCGTGCAAGCGCAGAAAAGCATCTCGCTGCAGGTGCAAAGCGCGTTTTGATCTCGGCTCCTGGTAAAAATGTCGATAAAACCGTGGTGTTCGGCGTCAATCACGACGTTTTGACCTCCGCCGATGTGATCGTTTCGAACGCGAGCTGCACCACCAACTGCTTGGCACCACTTGCGAAAGTGCTGAACGACGCAATTGGTATTGAACGCGGTTTGATGACCACGATCCACAGCTACACCAACGATCAGAAAATTCTCGACCAAATCCATGATGACATGCGCCGCGCACGTGCTGCCGCGATGTCGATGATTCCGACAACAACTGGCGCGGCTCGGGCGGTTGGCGAAGTTATGCCTGAATTGAAGGGTAAGCTTGATGGATCGGCCATTCGCGTACCGACACCCAATGTTAGCATCGTCGATCTGACCTTCACGCCTGCGCGCGATACCACGAAGGAAGAGGTCAATGCGCTGTTGAAGGCCGCATCTGAAGGCGCTTTGAAGGGCGTTCTGGCCTATTCCGACGAACCGTTGGTATCGATCGACTATAATCACTGCCCAGCCAGCTCGACCATCGACAGCCTTGAAACAGCGGTCATCGATGGCAAGCTTGTCCGTGTCCTTAGCTGGTATGACAATGAATGGGGCTTCTCCAACCGCATGGTTGATACCGCCGGCGTCATTGGAAAGTTGCTTTAATCATGGCATTTCGCACGCTCGACGATCTTGGTGACATAAAAGGAAAGCGCGTATTTGTGCGCGTGGACTTGAACGTGCCGATGGCCGACGGGCGTGTGACCGACGAAACGCGTTTGCGGGCATTGTTGCCGACCGTCAGCGAACTGGCTGATAAGGGTGCCAAGGTTCTATTGCTTGCCCATTTCGGCCGTCCAAAGGGTGCGAAGCATAGCGAAATGTCGGTTTCGATGGTTTTGGATGCGCTGCAAGAGGTGCTTGGCCGCGAAGTCATGTTCGTGCCAGAGATTGCGGGTGACATCGTCGCGCAATCCATTGGCATATTGGCGGATGGCGACATCGCCTTGCTTGAAAATACCCGGTTTTGGCCAGGTGAGGAGCAAAACGACCCCGAACTTGCACGCGCCGTGGCTGCAAATGGCGACTATTACGTGAATGACGCGTTTTCGGCGGCACATCGCGCGCATATGTCGACCGAGGGCCTCGCACATATTTTGCCAGCCTATGCCGGTCGTTCCATGGAAGCGGAGCTGAAGGCGTTGGAAGCAGCGCTGGGTTCGCCGGAGCACCCCGTCGCTGCCGTCGTTGGCGGTGCCAAGGTCTCGAGCAAGCTCGACGTGCTGAACAATCTGGTGAAGCAGGTCGATCATCTGATCATCGGCGGCGGCATGGCGAACACCTTTCTCGCTGCCCGTGGCATCAATGTTGGCAAGTCGCTGTGCGAACATGATCTTGCCGACACGGCGAACGCCATTTTGGATGCGGCGGACGCCGCAGGCTGCACCGTGCATTTGCCGTATGACGTCGTGACGTCAGTCGAATTCCGCGCAAATCCGCCCGTACGCACGGTGAATGTCCATGAAGTGGCGGCGGATGAAATGATCCTGGATGTTGGCCCCGCGGCGGTTGAGGCGCTGGCTGATGTCCTGAAAACCTGCCGGACCTTGGTCTGGAACGGACCGCTCGGCGCATTTGAGATGGAGCCATTTGACGCGGCAACGGTCTCACTGGCACGCACGGCGGCGGCGCTGACGCGTGAAGGCTCGCTTGTCTCGGTTGCGGGTGGTGGCGATACGGTTGCGGCGCTCGCCCATGCTGGCGTGACGGGGGATTTCACCTTTGTTTCGACCGCTGGCGGCGCCTTTTTGGAATGGATGGAAGGCAAACCGCTTCCGGGCGTTGATGCTTTGAATATAAATTAGACATGCGGGGCCTTGCCCCGTTTTTTTCGGATGCTAATGCATACGTATGCAGCGTGAAGGTACAGGGAAGAGCGGATGAACGACCAAGAGATGTTCGAAAAAGTAGCGACGGCAACGGGCTTTATTGCCGCGCTTGACCAAAGTGGCGGTTCTACGCCGAAGGCCCTGCGCGGCTATGGCATCGAAGAAGATGCGTATTCGACCGAAGAAGAAATGTTCGGCCTCATCCATGACATGCGTTCGCGTATCATCACATCGCCAAGCTTTTCTGGCGAAAAGGTCTTGGGTGCCATCTTGTTTGAGCGCACAATGGACGGCGATGCGGACGGCAAGCCAGTGCCAGATGCACTGCGCGATCGCGGCGTTGTGCCCTTTTTGAAGGTCGACAAGGGTCTTGAGGACGAAGCAGACGGCGTTCAAATGATGAAGCCAATGCCAGATTTGGATGCGCTACTCACGCGTGCCAAAGCAAAGGGCGTTTTTGGAACGAAAAAGCGTTCGGTCATTAACAAGGCGTCGCCATCGGGTATCGCCGCAATCGTGCAACAACAATTTGAAGTGGCGGAGCAAATCCTCGCCCACGGCATGATGCCGATCATTGAGCCTGAAATTAACATCAAAAGCGCCGACCGTGCGCAAAGCGATGTCATCCTGCGCGACGAAATACTGAAAGCGCTGGATACCGTTTCGGGCGACAATAAGGTGATGTTGAAACTGTCGATCCCTGCTGAGGCGGGCACTTTTGATGCGCTGGTAAGCCACCCACGGGTGCTGCGCGTCGTTGCATTGTCCGGCGGATTTGCACGTCCTGAGGCGTGCGCAGAGCTTGCCAAAAACAAAGGCATGATCGCCAGCTTCTCCCGCGCATTGTTGCAAGATTTGCGGCACCAAATGACACCGGCAGAATTTGATGCCGCATTGGGTGGTGCAATTGACGAAATTCACGCCGCGTCGGCGACATAAGTTTGGAGAGGGGCCGGCGGCAAATGCGCAAGATGTTTGCCGCCGGCCTTAAGCCTCGCTAAGAGCGCGGCATGAAAGAATTTCCCTGCCAGTTATATCTGATCTCGCCCACCGATGTTGGCGGAGATTTCCCGCAAATCCTTGAATCCGCGCTATCTGCCGGGCCGGTTGCTGCTTTTCAGTTTCGCGTCAAGGATGTGGACCAACATGAAGCTGCGGCCTTAGCCGAACCATTGCAAGCCATATGCGCCGCGCATGATGTGGCGTTCATCGTCAATGACAGCGTCGCGCTGGCCAAGCGGCTGAAGGCCGATGGCGTGCATTTGGGGCAGGGCGATGGCGACGTTCGTGAAGCCCGCGAGACGCTTGGTCCTGACGCGCAGATTGGCGTTACCTGCCACAACAGCCGGCATCTTGCGATGGAAGCGGCAGAGGCTGGCGCGGATTATGTCGCGTTTGGGGCATTTTTCCCGACGACCACCAAAAAGGTTGATCATGTTGCGGAACTGGACACGGTTCAGAAATGGGCGTTGGTGACCGAAGTGCCATGCGTTGCGATCGGTGGCATCACCCCCGAAAACGCAAAGCCTTTGGTGGATGCTGGCGCGGACTTCCTTGCCGTTAGCGGCGGTGTTTGGAACCATCCAAACGGCCCTGCCGAAGCGATAAAGGCATTTAACGCTTTGCTTGCCTAATTGCGCTGTCGTCGTTAAAGGCCGCGTCCAACGGCACGTATTTGCGTGTCTGCTCTTTCCATCTGTTAAGCGAGTGCTCTCATGAAAATCAACGCGGTTGAAATCAAGCCGGGTAATATTCTGGAATATGAAAACGGTCTGTGGCGCGTGGTGAAAACCGCGCATACCCAGCCGGGCAAGGGCGGCGCTTATATGCAGGTTGAACTGAAAAACCTGCGCGATGGTCGTAAGAACAATATCCGTTTCCGTTCGGCCGAAAGCGTCGAAAAGGTCCGTCTTGACCAGAAAGACTTCCAGTTTTTGTATGCCGAGGGCGACAATCTGGTGTTCATGGACAAAGAAACCTATGATCAGGTAACGCTGCCAACGGACCTGTTGGGTGATGCTGCGGCATTCCTTCAGGACGGCATGGACGTTGTTATGGAAATGTATGACGACGAAGCATTGTCGGTTGCATTGCCAGACCAGATCGAAGCGACAATTGTCGAGGCCGACGCGGTTGTTAAAGGACAGACAGCGTCGTCAAGCTACAAGCCCGCGATCTTGGATAACGGCGTGCGCGTTATGGTGCCGCCATTTATCAGTGCGGGTACACGCATTGTCGTCGACGTTTACGAACGGGAATATGTCCGGAAGGCCGACTAATGCCAGCGCTTACCGGTCTGTTGACCATAATGGAAAAAGCTGCCCGTAAAGCGGGTGGCAAATTGCGCCGGGACTTTGGCGAAATCGAACATTTGCAGGTTTCGCAAAAGGGACCGGCAGACTTCGTGTCGAAGGCTGATGAGCGCGCAGAAGATACGATCTTCTGTGAACTGGAAATCGCGCGTCCCGACTGGGGCTTCCTGATGGAAGAAGGCGGCGAAATCGCAGGGGCGGAGGGCAAACCGCGCTTCATCGTCGACCCGCTTGATGGCACCAGCAACTTTCTGCACGGCATTCCGCATTTTGCGATTTCGATCGCGGTGCAGGATCCAAAGCCCGATGGTTCGGGCTGGGGCGATATATTCGCTGGCTTGGTCTATAATCCGATCACCGACGAAAGCTTTTGGGCAGAGCGCGGCAAGGGTGCCTGGCTTGGCAACCGCCGCCTTCGTGTGTCGGCCCGTCGCCAGCTGAATGAAGCGCTGATCGCCACGGGCACGCCGTATAAGGGCCATGGCGACTTTGATGAATGGGGCAAGATTTTTGCGGCCATCGGTCCATCGGTCGCCGGAATTCGGCGCTTTGGCGCGGCTAGCCTCGATCTCGCATGGCTTGCGGCAGGACGCTATGACGGCTTTTGGGAAAGCGGTTTGTCGCCTTGGGACACGGCTGCCGGATGCCTGCTGGTGCGTGAAGCGGGCGGCTTTGTGACCGACTATCGCGGACGTAGCCCGCATATCGCGGACGCGCAGGTTTTGGCGGCAAATGACATCTTGCATAGTAAGCTGCACAAGCTGCTTGTCGGGGCGATAAAATAAAGCACTAAATTGGCTGAAAAAATGCCGAGTCTTGGCCTTGCGGGGCGAGATTCTTATGCCTAAAAGCGCCGCAACTTACGGGGTCCGGAAGCGAGTCTGATATGACTGATTTGTCGCAATATTTGCCCATTCTGCTTTTTCTGGTGGTCGCGCTCGCGCTGTCGTCAGCCTTTGTGTTTTTGCCGATGGGCGTATCGCGCCTGACGGGCACATATAAACCGACTGAGGCAAAGCTCGCTGAATATGAATGTGGCTTCCCCGCATTTGAAGATTCGCGCAGCCAGTTTGATGTCCGTTTCTACCTCGTCGCGATTCTGTTCATTATTTTCGACCTTGAAGCCGCATTTTTGTTTCCTTGGGCCGTTAGCTTGGGCGAAACAGGCTGGATTGGTTGGGGCACAATGATGCTGTTCCTGTTCGAACTGGTCATCGGCTTCATTTACGCATGGAAAGTGGGAGCACTCGAATGGGAGTAATCACACCTGCACTGACGGACGCGCAAGCGCCCGATGCAGCGTTCTTCAAGGATATTGAGAGCGAAGTGAACGACAAGGGATTTGTCGTTTCGTCGACCGAAGACCTGTTCAATTGGGCGCGCACCGGTTCTTTGTGGCCCATGACTTTTGGCCTGGCCTGCTGTGCGGTCGAGATGATCCACGGCTATATGCCGCGTTATGACTTTGAACGGTTCGGTATCGCACCGCGCGCGTCACCGCGGCAATCGGACGTGATGATTGTGGCCGGTACCTTGTGCAACAAAATGGCTCCGGCCTTGCGCAAGGTGTACGACCAGATGTCGGAACCGAAATATGTCATTTCCATGGGCAGCTGTGCCAATGGTGGTGGCTATTATCATTATAGCTATAGCGTTGTGCGTGGGTGCGATCGTGTTGTCCCTGTGGACATTTATGTACCAGGATGCCCGCCAACAGCGGAGGCATTGTTGTACGGCATTATGCAGCTTCAGCGCAAAATCAGACGGGTAGGGACAATCGAACGGTGAGCCATTCCGCGCCCCTTATTCACACGCCCGACGGCACGATTGCAGCCATCACCAAAGCGCTTGGTGCCAATTTGGTATCCATTGAGGAAGCCAATGGCGAAGTCGCCGTGCATATTCACCGGGATTCGCTCGTTGAATGCATGATCAAGCTGCGCGACGAATGCGCGTATCAGCAGCTGATGGAGATGGCCGGCGTTGACTGGCCTGATCGTGATCCACGGTTTGAAGTTGTCTATTGCTTGCTCAGCCTGACCAAGAACCACCGTATTCGCGTGCATTTGGCCACCAATGAAGATCATCCCGTTCCTTCGGTCACCGGCATTTGGCCTGTTGCTGGATGGTTGGAGCGCGAAGTGTTTGACATGTATGGCGTGCTGTTTTCGGGCAATTCCGATCTGCGCCGCATTTTGACCGATTACGGTTTTTCGGGCCATCCGCAGCGTAAGGACTTCCCGCTGTCCGGCTATGTTGAGCTGCGTTATTCCGAAGAAGAAAAACGCGTGAAATATGAGCCGGTCCAACTGGCGCAAGATTTCCGCAACTTCGACTTCCTATCCCCATGGGAAGGTGCAAATTATGTTCTGCCCGGTGACGAAAAAACCGGCGAAGCCCCAGCTGCGCCAGCGGGCGTAGACAAAAGTGCGAACAAGGAAGCGGTTAAGCGGACAGCGCGCAAGCCAAAGGCGACGGGAGACAAAGCATGAGCATGCAGCAGGATCTCGCCCCGACAACTGGCGATGAAGTCATCCAGAATTATACGATTAACTTTGGTCCGCAGCACCCTGCCGCGCACGGCGTTCTGCGTCTGGTCATGGAACTCGATGGTGAAATCGTCGAGCGCCTAGACCCGCATATCGGCCTGTTGCACCGCGGTACGGAAAAGCTGATTGAGTATAAAACCTATCTGCAGGCTTTGCCCTATTTTGATCGGTTGGATTATGCGTCGCCTATGGCGATGGAGCACAGCTATGTTCTGGCTGTCGAAAAACTGCTCGACCTCGAAGTGCCCATCCGCGCACAATATTTGCGCGTATTGTTTGCCGAATTGACGCGTATCAAAAACCATACGCTAAACATTGCGCACCACATTATCGATGTTGGTGCGATGACGCCGCCTTTGTGGCTTTACGAAATCCGTGAAGACTGCATGGCGTTTTATGAACGCGCGAGCGGCGCGCGTATGCATGCGGCGTGGTTCCGCCCCGGTGGTGTGCATCAGGATGTGCCATTAAAGCTTTTGACCGATATCGCCGAATGGCTTGATGACCGTATGCCGCGTCTGTTTGAAGACGCGATGTCATTGGTGGTCGACAACCGTATTTTTAAACAGCGTAACGTGGATATCGCGATCGTCTCGAAAGAAGACGCGATCAAATGGGGCTTTTCGGGTCCAATGATCCGTGGCGCGGGCATTCCATGGGATATCCGCAAGAGCCAGCCATATGACGTATATGCCAAAATGGATTTTGACATTCCTGTCGGCACGCGTGGCGATTGCTATGACCGGTTCATGGTCCGCGTTGAAGAAGTGCGTCAGTCCGTCCGCATTATGAAGCAATGTCTTCAGCAGATGCCTGAAGGCCCTGTCTGCAGCGACGACCGCAAGGTTTCGCCGCCCAAGCGCGCGGAAATGAAGCAGTCGATGGAAGCGTTGATCCATCACTTCAAACTCTACACCGAAGGCTTCAAGGTTCCTGCCGGCAGCGTCTATGTCGCGACCGAGAGCCCCAAGGGCGAATTCGGCGTGTATTTGGTCTCCGACGGCACCAACAAGCCGTATCGTTGCAAAATCCGCCCGACGGCATTCTCGCATTTGCAGGCAATGGATTTCATGAGCCGTGGGCATATGCTTGCGGATACCACGGCGATCTTGGGTGCACTCGACATCGTGTTTGGGGAGTGTGACCGGTAATGACGCGGGAAGTGCTTTTTCTAGCGAGCGCTGCATTGGGTTCCATCGCGATGGTCGCGGCGTATCTGTGGCTGTTCCATGGCGAAGTTTCGATCAAGGAAGTTGGTTCGACCGCTGCTGCCATGATGTTTGGCGCATATTTGGGACGTATTTGGGGACGGAACGAAGCACATGGCTGATGCAGCACACACTCCAAACGAAGCGGATGCACGCGCACAATTTGGCGCCTTTGCGTTTTCGGCTGAAAACAAGAAGACCGCCGACATGTACATCGGACGCTACCCTGCCGGACGTCAGCAATCTGCGGTGATGGCGCTGCTTGATCTGGCGCAACGTCAGGTGGGCGAAGAAACACAGACGCAAGGCTGGCTGCCGGTTCCCGTGATCGAATATGTCGCAAGCTATCTCGGCATGCCATATATGCGCGCATATGAAGTCGCGACCTTCTACACCATGTACAATCTCGCGCCCGTCGGCCGTTTCCATGTGCAAGTATGCGGCACCACGCCGTGCATGTTGCGTGGCTCGGACGATATCATGGCGGCATGCAAGAACCGGGGCCTCGTTAAAGGCGCAACAACGCCCGACGGCATGTTCACGCTGAACGAAGTTGAATGCATGGGCAATTGCGCCTCTGCACCGATGGTTCAGATCAACGACGATAATTACGAAGACCTCGATTACGACAGCATGACCGCCATTTTGCAGGACTTGTCGGATGGCAAGCAGCCAAAGGTCGGCACACAGTTGCCCGGACGCCACACGGTTGAACCTTATGGCGGTGCTACGACATTGCAGGCGATGGTTGATAAGAACCATGATTATCGGGGGGAATATTGATGGAATTTCTCCCACTAATCGGCGTTCTTGTGGCTGCGTTCGTGGCGTGGAAACTGCTCAAGGGCATGTTTAAACTTGCCGTCATTGCGCTATTGATTGCCGGCGGCGCATGGTTTCTTCTTGGAGGTTTGGGCTGATGCTCGCTGACAAAGACCGCATTTTTACCAACCTTTACGGCTATCAAGATTTCGGCTTGAAAGCTGCGCAGGCGCGTGGCGATTGGGACAAAACTGCCAATTTGATGAAGGCCGGACAAGACGCCATTATCGAAGAAGTGAAGGCATCCGGGCTTCGTGGCCGGGGTGGCGCTGGCTTCCCGACCGGTATGAAGTGGAGCTTTATGCCCAAGGCACCGACGCCCGAACGTCCAAACTTCCTTGTCATCAATGCCGACGAGTCTGAACCCGGTTCGTGCAAAGATCGCGAAATCATCCGCCATGATCCACACAAGCTGATCGAAGGCGCGTTGATCGCCGGTTTTGCGATGCGCGCGCGTGCGGCCTACATCTACATTCGCGGCGAATATATTTTCGAAGCCAAGGTCCTCGAAAAGGCTGTTGCCGAGGCATATGCAGCCGGTCTGTTGGGCAAAAATGCCGCCAAGTCGGGCTATGACTTTGACGTGTTCGTCCATCGCGGCGCAGGCGCCTATATCTGCGGCGAAGAAACCGCGATGATCGAAAGCCTTGAAGGCAAAAAGGGGCAACCCCGCCTGAAACCGCCATTTCCTGCAGGCGCGGGCCTTTATGGCTGCCCAACGACGGTGAACAATGTTGAGAGCATTGCTGTCGTCCCAACCATCCTGCGTCGCGGCGCGGCATGGTTCAAAAGCTTTGGCCGCGAGAATAACCATGGCACGAAGCTGTTCCAGATTTCGGGCCATGTCGAAAAGCCATGCGTCGTCGAAGAAGAAATGGGCATTCCATTCCGCGAGCTGATCGAAAAGCATTGCGGTGGTATTCGCGGTGGTTGGGATAATCTGCTCGCCGTCATTCCGGGGGGCTCGTCGGTACCATTGGTGCCTGCCGCCATGATGATGGACGTGCCCATGGATTTTGACGGCTGTAAAGCCGTCGGTTCCGGCCTTGGTACCGCAGCGGTCATCGTTATGGACAAGTCGACAGACATCGTGCGCGCAATTTCGCGGCTTTCTTATTTCTATAAGCATGAAAGCTGCGGCCAATGTACGCCATGCCGCGAAGGCACTGGCTGGATGTGGCGCGTCATGGAAAAAATGCGCACGGGCAACGCCGAGATTGGCGACATTGATACCCTGTACGATGTCACGAAGCAGGTCGAAGGCCACACAATTTGTGCGCTTGGCGATGCCGCTGCGTGGCCAATTCAAGGCCTCATTAAGCATTTCCGTCCAGAGATGGAACGCCGCATTCACGAAGCCAAGGGCGACGATATGTTGGAGGCAGCAGAATAATAATGCCTAAAGTCACCGTAGACGGTTTAGAACTCGAAGTTCCTGCAGGCGCAACTGTGCTTCAGGCGTGTGAGATGGCGGGGAAGGAAATTCCGCGCTTTTGCTATCATGAACGGCTGTCCATTGCGGGCAACTGCCGCATGTGCTTGGTCGAGGTTGCCCCTGGGCCACCAAAGCCTCAGGCAAGCTGTGCGCTGCCCGTCACCGAAGGGCAGATCATCAAAACCGACAGCCCGATGGTCAAAAAGGCACGCGAAGGTGTGATGGAGTTTCTGCTCATCAATCACCCGTTGGATTGCCCGATTTGCGACCAAGGTGGTGAATGCGATTTGCAGGACCAGAGCGTGGCCTATGGGCGCGGTGCATCGCGCTTCGAAGAAAACAAGCGTGCGGTTACCGAAAAATATATGGGCCCAATCGTCAAAACGGCGATGACACGTTGCATTCAATGCACACGTTGCGTTCGGTTCACGGAAGAAGTCGCGGGCATTGAAGAAGTCGGCGCGATTGGCCGCGGCGAGAATATGCAGATCACGACCTATCTGGAGCACGCCATGCAGAGCGAGCTTTCGGGCAATGTCGTGGACCTGTGCCCGGTCGGTGCGCTGACGTCGAAGCCTTATGCTTTCGAGGCACGCCCATGGGAATTGAAAAAGACGCCAAGCATCGACGTAATGGACGCGGTCGGCACCAACATCCGCCTCGATAGCCGGGGCAGGGCCGTATTGCGCGCGCTTCCGCGCATCAATGATGATGTGAACGAAGAATGGGCGTCGGATAAGACACGCCATGCCGTAGATGGCCTCACGCATCGCCGTTTGGACAAGCCGTATATCCGCAAGGATGGCAAGCTTGTTGCAGCGAGCTGGGCCGAGGCATTTGACGCAATCAAGGCCAATTGGTCCGGCGATGCTGCGGTAATCGCAGGCGATCAGGTCGATTGCGAAACAATGTTTGCCGCGCGTGCGCTTGCAGGCGCGTCGATGCTTGAGGGCCGTCAAACGGGGCTTGCATATGATACGTCGAGCCTAAGCGCGGTAAACTTCAACACCACCATCGCGGGCATCGAAAATGCGGACGTGATCTTGTTGGTTGGCAGCGACCTGCGCCGCGAAGCACCTTTGGTGAACACGCGTATTCAAAAAGCCATTCGCAAGCGCAGTGCGAAGGTGTTTGCCATCGGGCCAGTAACGGATTTGACCTATAAGGTTGAATGGCTCGGCGACGACTTGAGCGCACTGGCGAAAGCGCCAAAGGCCCTTGCCGATGCATTGAAGGCCGCAGAGCGCCCAGCGATCATCGTCGGCGGCGGCGCGCTACGTTATGAGGGCGTCCATGGCGCGGCATTGGCGTTTGCGTCGAAATATAAACTCGTCCGTGATGGCTGGAATGGCTTTAACGTGCTGCACTTTGCGGCAGCGCGTATGGGCGGACTGATGCTTGGATTTGCGCATGATGGCGGTATCAAGGCGTTGGCGGCCAAGTCGCCCAAGCTGGCGTTCTTCCTCGCGGCGGATGAAGCCGATTACAGCCTGTTTGCGGGCAGCTTCAAAGTTTATGTCGGCCATCATGGCGACAATGGCGCGCATCATGCCGACGTCATTTTGCCAGGTGCAGCGTATAGCGAAAAATCGGGCACGTACGTCAACCTCGAAGGCCGCGTGCAGCGCGGGGAACGCGCCGTGTTCCCACCCGGTGATGCGCGTGAAGATTGGGCGATATTCCGTGCCTTGTCTGATGTACTTGGTCAGCGCCTACCGTTTGACAGCCTTGAGGCATTGCGTGCCGAAATGGCAAAAGCTGTCCCAGCATTGGGCGTCGAAGGCCTTGCCGATTATGGCTGGTCTGAACCGACATTGCCGTCAGCCGTAAATGGCAAGATCGCCGATTATCCGATTAAGGATTTCTACCTGACCAATGCAATTTGCCGCGCGTCGGAAACGATGCAGCGGTGCTCGGCGGAACTGGTGCACGGCACGCAATATCTGGAGGCAGCGGAATGACATCTTTCTTCCAAAGCCTTGGGATGAGCTACGAAGCCGCATGGTTCACCGCAACCATTGCGGGCATATTGCTCATTGCATTGCCGCTGATGCTGGCCGTCGCGCTCATCATTTATGCCGAACGCAAATTATGGGCAGCTTTTGCACTTCGCCGTGGTCCCAACGTGGTTGGTCCCTTCGGCGTCCTTCAGTCGTTCGCGGACGGACTTAAGGTGTTTCTGCAGGAAACAATCATCCCAAGCGCGTCGAACCGCGGACTGTTTTTGATTGCGCCGATTATTACCTTCACCGTGGCATTGATGGCGTGGGCGGTTATTCCGTTTGCTGACGGCGTTGTGCTGTCCAATATCAACGTGGGCTTGCTCTACATTCTCGCGATTAGCAGCCTTGGCGTATATGGCGTGGTCATTGCCGGTTGGGCTTCCAACTCTAAATACCCGTTTTATTCCGCGATGCGTGCGGCGGCGCAGATGATTTCGTACGAAGTCTCGATTGGCTTCATTCTGATCTGCATTGTGCTTTGGGCCGGTACATTCAATGTGGGCGGCATTGTCGAGGGCCAGCGGAGCCATATATTCGGCTTCATCAACGCTTATGCGTTCAACCCGTTGCTGTTCCCGATTGCGATCATGTTCCTCATCAGTTCCATGGCAGAAACCGCACGCGCGCCTTTCGATTTGACCGAGGCCGAGAGTGAACTGGTCGCCGGTTATCAGACCGAATATTCGTCGATGGCGTTCGCTTTGTTCTGGCTGGGCGAATATGCCAACGTGCTGTTGATGTGCGCGCTTAATGCCATCCTTTTCTGGGGTGGATATTTGCCGCCAGTGGATTGGGCGCCATTATATGCCGTTCCCGGCATCATCTGGTTCTTCGCCAAAATCCTTTTGATGTTCTTTGTCTTCGCTTGGGTGAAGGCGACTGTACCGCGTTACCGTTATGACCAATTGATGCGTCTGGGTTGGAAAGTATTCCTGCCAATCTCGCTATTCTGGGTCTTTTTGGTGAGCGGCTATCTTATGTTCACAGGACATTTCGCATGACCACCATCGCGCATCTCATCAAAACCTTCACCCTTTGGGAATTCGTCAAGGCGCACTGGTTGACCTTGCAATATTTCTTCAAGCCAAAGGCGACGATCAACTATCCGTTCGAAAAGAACCCGTTGAGCCCGCGTTTTCGCGGTGAGCATGCTTTGCGGCGCTACCCCAATGGGGAAGAACGGTGCATTGCGTGCAAGCTGTGCGAAGCGGTGTGCCCTGCATTGGCTATCACCATCGAGTCAGAACCGCGCGAAGACGGCAGCCGCCGCACCACGCGCTATGACATCGACATGACGAAGTGCATCTATTGCGGTTTCTGCCAAGAAGCTTGCCCAGTGGATGCAATTGTCGAGGGACCAAACCTCGAATTTGCAACCGAAACACGCGAGGAATTGTTTTATGACAAGGCCAAGCTTCTCGACAACGGCGCGAAATGGGAACGGGCAATTGCCGCGAACCTTGCCGCCGATGCACCCTATCGTTAAGGGCGGCCCATCGTGATCCAACTCGTCTCATTCTATATCTTCGCAAGCATCGTCATCGCGTCTGCCGCGATGGTCATCTTTGCGCGCAACCCCGTGCACAGCGTGCTGTGGCTGATCGTCGCGTTCTTTAACGCCGCTGGCCTCATGGTCTTGATCGGCGCGGAATTCATCGCGATGCTGCTCGTTATTGTCTACGTTGGTGCAGTCGCCGTGCTGTTCCTGTTTGTGGTCATGATGCTCGACATCGACTTTGCCGAACTGCGCGCCGGTTTTGTGAAAAACGTTCCGCTCGGTTTGCTGCTCGCCGTTGTTCTCGCAGCAGAGCTCGTTCTGGGCATTGGCGCGTATCAGGCGGGTGCAGTTGCACTGGGTACGCCGGAGGCTGGAGCAGCCACCGTGTCGGCGGCTGTTCCCAATATCGAAGCTATTGGCGGCCTGCTGTACAGCAAATATGTGTTCATGTTTGAAACCGCGGGCCTCATTCTTTTGGTGGCCATGGTGGGCGCGATTGTTCTGACCCATCGTAAGAGCCATGGCACCCGCGGCCAGAGCATCAGCAGCCAGGTACAGCGCCGTCCTGAAGACGCGACGCGCAATGTCAATCAACCGGTAGGGCAGGGGATCGAGTTGTGATTGGTATCGAACATTATCTCGTGGTGAGCAGCATTCTGTTTGTCATGGGTGTGCTGGGGATTTTCCTGAACCGCAAAAATGTGATCATCATTCTGATGGCGATTGAGCTCATTTTGCTGGCGGTAAATATCAACCTCGTGGCGTTCAGCGTCTTTCTTGGCGACCTTACGGGCCAGATTTTCGCGATGTTCGTGCTGACGGTGGCTGCTGGCGAAGCGGCCATTGGCCTTGCCATATTGGTCATCTACTTCCGTGGCCGGGGCACCATTGCCGTTGACGATGTCAACCGGATGAAGGGATAACATCCAGTGACTTCGATCCATATCATTGTTTTTCTTCCGCTTTTGGCTGCGCTCGTCGCGGGTCTCGGCCAACGCTTTATTGGCGCCGTTGCATCCAAGACCATTACTACAGCTGGCCTGTTCACGGCGTCCTTGCTGAGCTGGCCGATTTTCATCGGCTTTCTCAACGGCAGCGAGACCGCTTATGTCGCGCCCGTGATGAACTGGGTCCAGTCGGGTGATTTGTCATTCGATTGGGAATTGCGGGTTGATGCGCTGACCGCGGTTATGTTGGTGGTCATCACCACCGTATCCGCGCTCGTCCATCTGTATAGCTGGGGCTATATGGAAGAAGATCCCGATCAGCCGCGCTTCTTTGCGTATCTGTCGTTGTTCACTTTCGCGATGTTGATGCTCGTGACCGCCAACAATCTCGTCCAAATGTTCTTTGGATGGGAAGGGGTTGGCCTTGCGTCTTATCTGTTGATTGGTTTCTGGTACAAAAAGCCAAGCGCGAATGCCGCCGCGATTAAGGCATTTGTTGTGAACCGCGTGGGTGACCTTGGCTTCATGCTGGGTATCTTCGGCGTGTTCTGGTTGTTTGGCACGGTGTCCATCCCGGACATTTTGGCGGCGGCACCTGACAAGGTCGGATCAAGCATTGGTTTCCTTGGGTTCCGCGTCGATACAATGAGCTTGCTGTGCATATTGCTGTTCATCGGTGCGATGGGCAAATCTGCGCAGTTGGGCCTGCACACATGGCTGCCCGACGCGATGGAAGGTCCGACACCTGTGTCGGCGCTTATTCACGCGGCAACGATGGTTACCGCTGGCGTGTTCATGGTTTGCCGCCTGTCGCCATTGTTTGAAACAAGCCAGTTTGCGCTCGACGTTGTGACGATAGTCGGCGCGACGACGGCCATTTTTGCAGCGACCGTTGGCTTGGTGCAAACCGACATCAAACGCGTCATTGCGTACTCCACATGCTCGCAGCTTGGATATATGTTCTTTGCCGCGGGCACCGGCGCATATGGCGCGGCGATGTTCCATTTGTTCACGCACGCTTTCTTTAAGGCTTTGTTGTTCCTTGGTGCAGGCTCAGTCATCCACGCGATGCATCATGAACAGGACATGCGTTATTATGGTGGTTTGCGGAAACATATCCCGCTGACCTTCTGGGCGATGATGGCGGGCACCTTGGCGATTACCGGTGTTGGTATTGTTGGCGTCGGCGGATTCGCGGGTTTCTATTCCAAGGATGCGATCATCGAAGCCGCATTTGCGAGCCACTCGACCTTCCATATGTATGCGTTTGGCATTGGCGTTCTGGCGGCATTGTTGACCAGCTTCTACAGCTGGCGCCTGATGTTCCTGACATTCTTCGGAACGCCGCGTTGGGCACAGTCGGAGCATATTCAACATGCGATGCACGACCATGGCGATCATGATGAACATGGGCATGATCATGCCCATACCCATGCCGGGCACGATGACGGTACCGCTGGCTATCATCCACATGAAAGCCCGCTACCGATGCTCATTCCATTGGGCGTGCTGACATTGGGCGCGATTTTCGCTGGTTTTGTATTCCACGGTGGCTTCATTGAAGCCGAAACCGGCAAGGCGTTCTGGGCGAACAGCACATTGTTCTTCAATGAACATTTGATGCACGCCATGCACGAGGTTCCAATGTGGGTGAAGCTGTCGTCGACCGTGGCCATGCTGACCGGCTTGTTGGTTGCTTATGTGATGTATCAGCTGTCAAAGGATGCGCCGCAGCGCTTGGCTTCGGCATTTGCACCATTGTACCGTTTCTTCCTGAACAAATGGTATTTCGATGAACTATATGACGCAGTCTTTGTCCGCCCGGCCTTTTGGTTTGGACGCCTGTTCTGGAAGCAGGGTGACATTGGCATTATCGACCGGTTTGGGCCAAATGGTTCCGCGGCTGTCGTGTCCTTTGGCAGCAAGCTCGCGGTTAAAATGCAGTCGGGTTATCTTTATACATATGCGCTGGTGATGCTTTTGGGCCTTGTCACAGCGGTTAGCTGGATGATGGTGAGAACATAATGAACGCCGCAGATATGCCTGTCCTTTCAATCATGCTCGCCATCCCGATGGTGGCGGCGGTATTGTGTTTGTTCGTTCGTGCCGAATTGGCGCGCCCAATTGCGCTTGGCGCGACCCTCGCCAACCTCATTCTCGGTGTGGTGTTGTGGATCAGCTATGATCCCGCTGGCGCGCAGTGGCAGTTCACCGAAAGCGCGCAGCTGTTCGGCCCGATCGGTTGGAAACTTGGGATTGACGGTATCTCGTTGACGCTCATCATGCTGTCGGTGTTCCTGATGCCAATTTGCATCGGCGCCAGCTGGAACAGCATTCAGAAGCGCGTTGGCGAATATATGGCGGCTTTCCTGTTGATGGAAACGCTGATGATCGGCGTGTTCGCGGCGCAGGACTTGTTGCTGTTCTACATCTTCTTCGAAGCCGGTCTGATCCCGATGTATCTCATCATCGGCATCTGGGGTGGTCAGGACCGCATTTACGCGTCTTACAAATTCTTCCTTTACACTTTGCTTGGGTCGGTGGTGATGCTGATCGCAATGTTGTGGATGATCCAGTTTGCCGGCACCGCAGACATCCCAACGTTGCTCAACACCGATTTCCCTGTGCAGGCGCAGACATTGTTGTGGCTGGCATTTTTTGCATCCTTTGCGGTCAAGATGCCGATGTGGCCCGTCCACACATGGCTTCCCGATGCGCACGTTCAGGCGCCAACGGCGGGTTCAGTCATTCTGGCGGGCGTGTTGCTGAAAATGGGGGGCTATGGCTTCCTGCGTTTCTCTTTGCCGATGTTCCCAGAGGCGAGCGCCAACTTCATTCCTTTGGTCTTCGGCCTGTCGATGGTCGCCGTTGTCTACACATCGCTCGTGGCTTTAGTGCAGCAGGATATGAAGAAACTGATCGCCTATTCGTCGGTCGCGCACATGGCGATCGTGACGGTCGGCCTCTTCACCTTTAACCAGCAGGGTATTGAAGGCGCGATCATCGTGATGCTCAGCCACGGTTTGGTTTCGGGCGCGCTCTTCCTTTGCGTGGGCGTGATCTACGACCGTCTGCACACACGCGAAATCAGCCGTTATGGCGGCATCAGCGTGAATATGCCCAAATATGCATTGCTGCTCATGCTGTTCACCATGGCCAGCGTCGGCTTGCCCGGAACAAGCGGTTTTGTCGGAGAGTTTCTGAGCCTTGCGGGCGCCTATAAAGTGTCCACGTGGGCCACGCTGATCGCGACAACGGGCATCATCCTTGGCGCTGGATATATGTTGTATCTCTATCGCCGGATCGCATTCGGGCCGCAGGCCAATGCAGACGCGGCCGCGATGCAGGATATTGACGGCCGCGAAATGTGGTTGCTCGCGCCGATTGCGGTCGTGGTGTTGTGGATGGGTGTATATCCCGAAACATTCCTCGCCCCCATTCGCCGCGATGTTGCGACGATTGTTGAACGTATTGAACGGGCGGCTCCCGCTGGCGACAGCAAATTGATGGCCGTCGACCCGACCACAGCGCGCTTTCGCGTTGCTCATGAACCTAAAAAAGACGTGGCTGAGGGGAGCCATTAATAATGGAACTTAATGCTTCGCTCTCCTTGGTGCGTCCTGAGATCATTCTCAGCTTCTCGGCGCTTGCCTTGCTGTTGTTGGCTGCTTGGAAGGATCAGGCCGGACGCCTCATCAGCATATTGGCTGTTGCGGCTCTGGGTGCCGCCGCTGCTTTCACCGCCAGCGCGCTTGGTTCGGGCGCCAGCGCGCCGGCTTTTGATGGTTTGATGGTGAATGATGCCTTTGGCAATTTCTCCAAGCTGCTGATTTATATTGCCGCGGCGGTGTCACTGACCATCGCCCCGCGTTTCTTGGAAAAGGCAGGCGCAATGCGCGCTGAATATCCGGTTCTTATCGTGCTTTCCTGCATCGGTATGGGCATTATGGTATCGGCGACGGACCTGATTTCATTATATATCGGTCTGGAGCTGCAGAGTCTCTCGGCATATGTCCTTGCAAGCTTCGTACGCTCGGATGGCCGTTCGGCGGAAGCCGGCCTCAAATATTTCGTGCTCGGTGGTCTTGCGAGCGGTATGCTGCTTTTCGGTGCATCTTTGGTTTATGGCTTTGCCGGTTCGACCAGCTTTGCCGCGATCGGCCTTGCGATGGACAAGGAAGTCGGCCTTGGCCTGATCTTTGGCATCGTGTTCATCCTATCCGGGTTGGCATTTAAGATCAGTGCCGCGCCATTCCATATGTGGACACCCGACGTGTACGAAGGCGCGCCAACGCCCGTCACCGCGTTTTTTGCGAGCGCACCAAAGGTTGCAGCGATCGCTTTGTTGATGCGCGTTGTGCTTGAGGCATTTGGTTCGCAGGTTCTGGTGTGGCAGCAAATCATTATTGCGGTGGCGCTAATGTCGATCATCATCGGCGCGGTTGGCGCAATTGGTCAGCAAAACCTCAAACGCCTTATGGCGTATAGCTCGATCAACAATGTGGGCTTCATCCTCATCGGGCTTGCCACTGGAACAGAGCAGGGCATTGCTGCCATGCTTGTCTATCTGACGATTTATGTGGCCATGACCTTGGGCGGCTTTGTGTGCTTGATGCAACTCAAGGACAAAGACGGCAACTATCGCGAAGAATTTGCCGATATCGCTGGCTTGTCAAAGACGCGCCCGGCGCTTGCCGCTGCCTTTGCCATTTTTATGTTCAGCCTCGCGGGTATTCCGCCATTGTTCGGTTTCTGGGGTAAGCTGGTGGTATTCAATGCCGCTGTTGCCGCCGGCCTGCTGCCATTGGCGGTCATCGGTATCGCGGCTTCGGTTATTGGCGCATTCTACTATCTTAAGGTCGTCAAGGTGATGTACTTTGATGACGCGGCTGATGTTATCGCCGACAGCGATGACAAGGTGCTGGTCTGGACTGGTGGTATTCTTGCCGCCGCGAACTCACCACTTGGTTATTTTGCCATTCCCGTGCTCGGCGTTTGGACCGCGGTTGCGGCAAAGGCGCTGTTCTGACGCTGATATTTGAAGAGGTTGCGCTCACAGGGTCAACGAACGCGGATTTGTTGACGCGCGCAGCGCAGGGTGCACCCGAGGGACTATGGCTTCGCGCCGATGCGCAGGACGGCGGCAGAGGCCGTCTCGGCCGCACTTGGGAAAGTCCAAAGGGCAATCTGTTCGCAAGCACCATTGTTCGTCTGCGCGATACCGACCCAGCGCCAGCCAGCCTGGCTTTTGTAACAGCATTGGCCGTGTTCGACGCCATCCGGCAGATCGCGCCGCATGTGGACATTTCGCTGAAATGGCCAAATGACATTCTTTCGCGCGATGGGTCTAAATTGTGCGGGATATTGTTGGAACGATCGGGCGATGCGGTCATTGTTGGCATTGGGCTGAACCTGGTTTGGCATCCGGAAAATCTTGACCGCAAGGTGTCAGACTTGCGAACGCTTGGCGCGACACCACCGGACGCGCAGTCGAGCGTGGAGATCGTGGCCGATGCCTTCGCGCGGTACCTGTCGATCTGGCGGCTGTCGGGCACGGCCACGATTATCCGGCAGTGGGAAGAATGTGCGCATCCGCGTGGAACAGCGCTGTCGGCGCGACTGCCCGATGGCGAAGAATTGCATGGGCTTTTTCAAGGCTTGGACGATCAAGGTGCGCTGCGGCTTAGCTTGGCGGACGGCGCAATTCGTGCCATTCACGCAGCAGATGTTTTTCTAGTTTAAAGGGGTGGGCGATGTTGCTCGCAATAGACACGGGTAATACCAACGCGAAGTTTGCTTTGGTCGATGACAGCGGCGAGATATTGCACCGCTGGCGCATCGCCACAGACGCGCGCCGCACTGCCGATGAATATGCGGTTTGGTTGGATCAGCTCATCCAAATGGCAGGGTTCCGCCGATCCGATATCGATGCTGTAATCATCGCGACCGTCGTGCCGCGCGCGCTGCACAATCTACAGCTGTTGGCGACGCATTATTTTGGTTGTGAAGCGCTTGTGGCTGGGCGAGGGGCTGTTGCTTGGGGCATTCAGCTGCGTGTAGCTGAACCGAAGTCGGTCGGCGCAGATCGCGCCGTGAATGCCGTCGCGGCACATGCGCTTGCAGACGGGCATAAGATCGTGATTAGCTTCGGCACGGCGACAACGTTTGATTATATTGGCCCCGATGGCTCTTATCACGGCGGAAGCATCGCGCCGGGCGTTAATCTGTCGCTGGATGCCTTATATGGCGCAGCAGCGATGCTACCGCGAATTGCAATCGAACCACCGCCAAATGAAAGTGTCATTGGCACAACCACTGTTGGACAAATGCAGATTGGTATCTATTGGGGCTATGTGGCAATGATCGAGGGAATGATTGCCCGAATGAAGAATGAAATTGGCGAACCGGTATCGGTTATTGCGACCGGCGGTTTGGCGATCTTGTTTCAGCAACATGGCCATTTATTTGACCGGGTAGAACCCGATTTGACGCTGCGGGGGCTGGCGCTTTTGTACAGGAATAGAGAAAAAATATAATGACGACCCCAAAAAATGAACTGCTTTTCCTTGCTCTTGGTGGATCAAATGAAATTGGCATGAACGTCAATTTATATGGTTGCGATGGCAAGTGGGTAATGGTCGACCTTGGCCTCACCTTTGCCAATTCAGAGTATCCCGGTATTGACCTCGTACTTCCAGATCTGGAATTTATTGAGAAGCGCAAGAAAGACCTTTTGGGCATCGTCCTGACGCATGGTCATGAAGACCATATCGGCGCGGTGGCCTATTTCGCCGCTGACCTTGGTGTGCCGTTATATGCGACCCCGTTCACAGCAACGCTCATCCGCGGTAAGCTTGAGGAAGAGGGTATCGCGGATATCGTGGAGCTGAATGTCATTCCTATGGAAGGCGCATTCTCCATGGGGCCATTTGATTTTAAATTTGTGACGCTGGCGCACTCAATCCTTGAAATGAGCGCCTGTTTGATCACCACGCCTTATGGCAAGATTTTCCATACCGGTGACTGGAAGCTGGACGAGCGCCCTGTCTTGGGCCGCCCAACGGCCGCCGACGCGCTAACCGCGATTGGGGACACGGGCATATTGGCGATGGTGTGCGATTCTACCAACGTCTTCAATCATGAACATAGCGGCAGCGAAGGCAGCGTGAAGGACGACCTGCTAAAGTCCGTCAAGGCCGCGAAGGGCCGGGTGGTTGTTACCACTTTCGCGTCCAACGCGGCGCGATTGCAGACTTTGGGCGAAGTTGCGCGCGAGAGCGGGCGTACCTTGTGCTTTGCCGGTCGGTCGTTGCACCGGATCCTTGAGGCAGCGCAGGCCAATGGCTATTTGAAAGATCTGCCCAAAACCATCGATATGGAAAAAGTTGATAGCCTTGCGCGCCACGAAGTCATGGTTGTTGCGACAGGCGGGCAGGGCGAAGCCCGCGCTGCGTTAGCGCGAATTGCCGAAGGAAATCATCCCGTGAAGCTGGAGGAGGGCGACACCGTCATCTTCTCGTCCAAGCAGATCCCGGGCAATGAAATTGCCATTGGCATCATTATGAACAAGCTGGCCGAGCGCAACATTCTGACGGTTACCGAAAAGCAGGCGCATGTCCATGTATCGGGTCACCCGGGTCAGCCGGAACTGGCGGCTCTATATGATTGGATTAGGCCTGAAATCCTTGTTCCGGTGCATGGCGAGCGCCGTCACATGGCGGAACAGGCACGATTTGCGCTTGCGCATGGCGTTCCAAAGTCTGTCGTGCAGTCAAATGGTGACGTCGTGCGTTTGGCACCCGGCGAACCGAAGACGATTGGTAAGGAACGTACTGGGCGCCTTATCCTCGATGGTGATACCATTATCGCGGCTGACGGCGCAACATTGAACGAGCGCCGGCGTCTGTCGTGGTACGGATTGATTTCTGTCGCGTTCGCGCTTGGTGCGAATGACAGATTGCTGGGTAGCCCCGAAATCCGTTTGCATGGCGTTCCCATCGAAGAAGATCTCGATGATTTTATCGAGGAAGCAACGGCCGCTGCAGTGAAGGCGATTAAGGACAATCGTGGCGATTATGAAAAGCTGCGCGAGTCCGTACGTTTGGCCGTTCGCCGTGTAGCCGTCAGCTGGACCGGCAAAAAACCAATCGTTGATGTGATGATATTGGAGACAGCATGAATTGGACATCAATTGTCGCTATTTACGCGCTTTTTTGGGTGATGACGGCGTTTGTCATCCTTCCCATCGGTGTACGCACGCATGAGGAATTAGGGCTGCCTAAGGTACCCGGACAAGCCGACAGCGCCCCCGGGAACTTCCAACCCGGCACCATATTGTTGCGGACAACATTGTTATCCGCAGCACTGTTTGGGCTGTATTATGCTAATTATGTGAATGGCTGGGTTGACCGCCACAGTTTTGACTGGCTGATAAGCAGGCCTGTTTAAGACTTACTTCCGCAGCCGTTCGATGGCTTGGGCAAGTGCAACATATAGCTTGCCGATATCGGACGACAGAAGCGTGACACCAATGGCGTTGCCATCACGTGTGCTCAGCAACAGGCGCATGATTGATTCAAAATCGTGCACATAGCGGTTCACATGCTCGCGGAATTCGCTGTCGTCGCCATAATGATTGGCGATGATCTTAGCTTCTCTGGTATCGAGAAGGCGTACAGTGCGGCGCGTAAACACGCCTCTGTCGCCCTTAAGATACGACGCCCATGCAGTGTCAGTGATGTCGTTGGACAATATTTTCCCAACATCGATTGCTGTTGAATTCAGCGATTCCGTTAACAAGACCATGCGGCGTGCCAAGCTGTCATCATGAACAGATTCCAAGCTGTTTTTGCTATCGGCAATCCGGCCCTCAAGACTGGTGGTCATTTCACCCAGCTCGGCGAGTTGCTTGACGACCAGACGGGACGCAGCTTCGGATAGCTCTACATTGCGCTCAATCGCTTCCTGAACGGCAGAATTCATCGATGCAACTTGTGCATCCAATGCATTGGCAAGTGCGGTTCGGTTTTGCTCGGTCAGCTGATCAGCAATATGGGCGAGTTCATCATCCAATATCTTCCGGCTGCTTTCCGCAGCAGCGCGTGTCGATTCGCGAACACGAAGCAATGCGGTGACAAGCTGGCCATTTGCCTCGTCCGACATTTCTTGAAGCAGCGATTGTGTCTGTCGAAGCGACGAACCAAGCGCATCCACTTGCTCATGGCGGGCGGCAAAATGGGCATCGCTCTGGGTCATGAGTGTGTGCAAAGAGTCGCGCTGGGTCGCAATAATCTGCTCCAGACCGTTTAGCTTATCAAGCATGCTGCCACTCAATTGCTCGAGCGATTCCGCGTTCGATAACGCCGACTTTATCTGCGCGACGCCATTCGACAATTGCACGCTGAGTACATCCATAGATGCAGGAATTGTCTCGCTGATTTCATGGTTCGCCGTGCCCAGCGACTCCAACAGCTTGTGGGACTGTTCAATAAGTTGCTGGGTGATAAGCTGGTTGTCTGTCAGTGCAGAGCCAACATTGCGGGTGCTCTCTCCCAAGGCGGATACAGCAAAGGCAAGCTTCGACGTTTGGTCGGTTGCGACGCGGTCAACTTCTGAAATCTGCTGCGCGCTTGAATGAATGTGCGCGCTAATCGTCGCGATCATGGCACGGATGCGCGCCTCTTCCTGCTCCGTCTGGCTACCTACGTCGCCAAGTGCCTTACGCAAGTCGGAAAGGCTCGACTGAATATGTTCCTGACTATCGGTGAGGATCGCGTCGATATCACCCGATGCCTGCGCGATGCCGCTGGACATGGCTTGCGTTGCGCTGTCCATCAACGTTGCCATTTCGGCGCTGCGGTCAAGCGCCTCTGCACTCCGTACGTCGAGTAGTTTTGCGCTGCTGCTGAGCGACTGTTCCAATTTAACAGCCATGTCGTCGGCGCGCACTTCAACGCCATCAACATATTCGCGAACCGATTTGCCTGCATCGCGAACCCGCTCCAAAGTCGTAATGAGCGCTTTGATCTGGATCTGGGCGTCATTACCAGCGCTTCCGATCTGGTTCGTCACATCTTTCGCGGCGCTCGTAACGACCGGCAAATGCTTACGAAGTTGCTCCAAATTCGTGTTCGCGGATTGGCTTACAGCTTCGAGCGTTTTTGCTTTTTGGTCGCTATCGGCAAGCGCCGCTGTAAGGACCTGGGCTGACTCCATCAATTTCTGGGACGATTGCCGTCCAAGCGACTCGAGGTCGCGCGCATTTTGCGACAAAAACTCGCGCGCCAACGAGATTTCCTCGTTCACTGTGCGCATCCGCTGGCTCAGCAAATCGCTTTCCTTGCGTAACGACGCTGCAACATTGCCAAATCGGGTTGCTTCCCGGCTGCTGTTGCGCATCACCAATAGCCACGACACGGCGATCAACAATGCAGGGACGGTCCAACTAACAATGAGCTCAACAATGCGATTGCTGCTGAGGCCTGCTTGCGCCTCAGGCCAATAGGTCAGTGCGAAAAACGCAGTCCAGCCCGCAAGTGCGAGGATAAGGACCACCGGCACTACAAACGCCAAAACGCTATGCCGCGGCACCTCAACTTCATACATATCTTCAATATTTGCAGTGTCGATAGCATCCGGAAGCGAACCCGCTGTCGTGTCCGTTTCGGCCGCGACATTGTCGTGCGAAGATTGGTCTGAGATATGCTGCGTCAAGCCGACGATTTTTGAGCGTGTGGTCATAAATCCTTTCTTACCATATTATTACGAGAGAGAAACGCAAACTTAACACTGTGGGGTGTAAGCTCGAACAATGTCGATGGATTATGGCGCATTTGACACAGCGTTAAAGGCTGCAGTGGGGGATGACGCATCCTTAATAGCGGAACTGCGTGTGTCCTTCGTGGAGAGCGCGAAGCGCCAAATCAGCCTGTTGTCGCGGTCGCGTTGCGATGCAAATTGGCAGTATTCCAGCTGGCGTTTAAAAAGCTTGGCGGCAAGCTTTGGCGCAATACATCTCATGACGCTGGCTGACGAAGCAAGCGAAGGCGCGCCCGGGGACACTGACGTCATTCGCAAACTCAACAACGCTATATTTGATATCGAACATTTCATTGTGCAATGATTGATCCGTTTTTGTAGATTTTTATTGGCAAAAGGCAGCTAACCTTCATATCGGGTTTATGGTGTCCGCCCGCATTCCCGAAAAGCCGTCCGTCGCTTTGCTCTCCGTTACCGGTGGAGACGTGTCCACGTCGCGAGCGGCCACGGACAAGGCGAATACCGAGTTGGCCGGTGGATCACTCGTCGATTATCAGATTAAAACGCTTTTCCGCGCAGGGATTTCACGGTTTCTCGTTGAAGTGGAAAATATGGACGGGGCGATGTTGGCCTTGGCCGATCAATGGCGCCAGAAAAACGTCCTCGTTGATTTCGTACGAACGGGTGCCGATATTCAGCTCTATTTGAAGCTCGACGACCGCATTTGGGTTCAGTCTGGGCAGCTATATGTGCAGCCTGACTTTGTCGAAACGTTGGTGCAATCGGCGGACAATTTTGTAGCGACAGTGGACGGGCGCGACGAAAACAGCCTTTTTGAGCGCATCGATTTGAATACGCGCTGGGCAGGTATTTCGATTGTTGGGGCCAGCACGATTGCGATGCTGAAAGATCTACCCGAAGACTGGAGTATCATTTCCTCGCTGCTGCGGCAGGCCATCCTCGCGAATGTGCCATTGAGACTTATGTCGCAACAACATGTCAACAACGGAACCTTGAACATGGTGCAAGGTCCGCAGGATTTTGTCCAGTTAAACAGGCAGATTTTACGCAGGCGGGTTTTAAGTCAGGCGGGCCTGGTTGAAGCTAGGGTTTTGGGCCCAGTGTCAGCCAAATTGGTGCCCGTCATATGGCAAAGTCCGGTCGCACTTAAGATGGTCAAATTTGCCGGTCCAATTTTTGCATTGGGCGCGGTGGCGCTGGGTGTGTCAGGCTTCGATCTGGCCGCAACCGGCGCTGCATTTGGCGCTGTCGCAACCAATTCTCTGCGTCTTGCAACGACCGACGATCTGAACGGGCAGGGGAAATTCCCCAACCTTACTTCTGTGACCTTAGCGCTGCTTGTTATCGCGATGTTTGGTTCTGCGTATATGGACACCTCTTACACCAATGACGGCCTCTTTGCCGCCTTCGCGGTGGCCTCCATTGCGTGGATTAGTATGCGTGTCGTGTTGCCGCGATGGGCTGACGGGCTCCTCCGGTCGCCAGCCCTGCTGTCCATTCTGGCGTTAGTCGGCACTGCCGGTCTCGGTTTCACCAATGCGCTGCAATGGATTATGGTCGCACAGTTAAGTGCCTTTATGTTTGCATGCTATGATAGCGGTCCCGATAAAAAGGCGGGTCAGCCTTAAAGCGCCATTAACGGGAAAAACCATAACGGCCGCCACGAACATTCGTGGATAGGCTTTGGACGGTTTACTCGGCTCTCAAGATGATGTGCTCTAACGCACCGGCGATGGTGGGAGCGGGCTCTGCCTCTATATATCGCGACGCCTAGCACGCGCGATGGGGGGCGATCTTACCGTTGAGGCTGCAAAAGGCGGAGGCGCTAAATTCACGCTCCGCCTTCCACAATAATTAACGCTGGGCGAGGCCCGGATATGGGCGTTGGTTTGGACCCGTGTACAATTGGCGCGGGCGACCGATTTTTTGTGCCGGATCGGAAATCATTTCATTCCATTGCGCAACCCAGCCCACAGTGCGGGATAGTGCGAACAATACGGTGAACATTTCCGTTGGGAAACCAATCGCCGACAAAATGATACCGGAGTAGAAGTCTACGTTCGGGAACAGCTTCTTTTCAATGAAATATGAATCATTTAGCGCCATTTCTTCAAGCTGCATCGCAACATCGAAGATTGGGTCGGTAATGTTCAGCTCGGTCAGAACTTCACGTACCGTTTTCTGCATGACTGATGCGCGCGGATCGTAGTTTTTATAAACGCGATGTCCAAAGCCCATGAGGCGGAAGGGATCGTTCTTGTCCTTGGCACGTTCAATATAATGCGGAATGCGGTCTGGCGTGCCGATTTCGCGCAGCATGTTGAGCGCAGCTTCGTTCGCGCCGCCATGCGCTGGGCCCCAAAGACAGGCAATGCCAGCTGCGATACATGCAAACGGGTTGGCACCCGATGATCCAGCAAGACGTACGGTCGATGTTGAGGCGTTTTGTTCGTGGTCGGCATGGAGAATGAAAATCCGGTCCATCGCGCGTTCGATGACAGGGTTCACAACATATTCTTCGGCAGGAACGCCAAAGGTCATGCGCAGGAAATTGCCGGTGTAGGACAGGCTATTGTCCGGATAGACAAATGGCTGACCAACCGAATATTTATACGCCATTGCGGCGATGGTTGGCATTTTGGCAATCAAACGATGGCTGGAAATCATGCGATGCGTTGGGTCGCTGATATCGGTCGAATCATGATAAAATGCCGATAACGCACCGACGACACCGCACATGATCGCCATCGGGTGCGCGTCACGGCGGAAGCCACGATAGAATGTCGCCAGCTGCTCGTGCAGCATCGTGTGACGTGAAATCGTGTGGCTGAAATGATCGAGCTGCGCCTTGTTGGGCAGTTCACCATTCAACAGCAGATATGATACTTCCATGAAGCTCGACTGTTCCGAAAGCTCTTCGATGGAATAGCCACGGTGCAACAATATGCCCTCATCACCGTCAATGAACGTCAGCGCAGACTCGCAGCTCGCAGTAGACGTGAAGCCGGGATCGAACGTAAAATGATCTGACACGGCATATAATTTGCGGATATCGATGACGTCGGGTCCTTCCGAACCCTTCATGATCGGCAATTCAAAGCTATTTTCGCCAACGGTAAGAGTTGCGTTTTTATCGGCCATTTTCAAACTCCATACATTGCTACCCGACATATCGGGCCGCCCAACCGGGCATATTTCCGTTTAAGACACAGAACGTTCAAAACGTCGTTTGCGACTGCTTTCGGTCCTTCAAATGCCACTATTTCATGGGGAGAAAATGGCTTTGTCGTTGGCTAGCCCAATGGTAGGAAATTTAGCGGTCGTCAAGGCAAACAATAGCCAAAAATTGGGAGGTTAGTTGCCTCGCGGTATATTAGTGATAGACAGCGATTGTGGTGGGGATATCGAACATTTTGACCCTCAACAATATGCCGCGCTTGGGCGGGGGGCATCGGTGGTTCAGCGCCCTTGAAAACTGGCTTGATCGGGAGCGCGATCAACTACCTTTGTGGTTGCCGGTTGGCATAGGCATCGGGATCGTCATTTGGCAATTTGGTGGGGCTTCGGCGGCTCCAGGATCAGTGCTATTGGCCATTGCGGTTGCGCTGTTTGCGTTGCTGGCGAAACCGCATAGCCGCAGCCGTCAGTTTTTAGGGATGGCGGCAGTCGCTATTTTGCTGGGCTTTGGGCTCATTAGCCTGAAGTCGGCGGTGGTGGACCAGCCCGTGCTGGGCAAGATTTGGATTGGGGATTTTTATGGGCGGATTGAAGCCGTAGAGAATCTCACGGCGCGCGAGGTTGTTCGCCTGCGCCTTGCGACGGATGGGAAGGGCGGATTGCCTCCGGTCGTCCGCGTAAATCTTGCGCCCGAGCAATATCAATCAACATTTCAAGTGGGTGCGGTCATTCAGTTGCGGGCGAGGTTGATGCCGCCTGCTGGGCCAACCTTGCCGGGAGGATATGATTTTGCGCGCCGGGCATGGTTTCAACAGATCGGCGCAACCGGGTCTGCATTGGGAACCGTAACCTTAATTGAACCCGCAAGGACCAATGCGATGTTTTCGGCAAAGCGGGCGCAACTTACGCAGCATATTTTGGCATCCATGCCGCCTAATGCTGGTGCCATTGGCGCTGCGCTTGTGACGGGGGATCAGGGGCACATAAGCGAGGCAGATGCACAAGCGATGCGTGACAGCGGGTTGGCGCATCTGTTGTCGATAAGCGGCCTTCACGTAACCGCGGTTGTTGGATTTATCTTTATCGCGGTCAGCCGGTTGCTGTCCTTGTCGTCATGGCTGGCCTTGCGGATTTCTGTGCCCATCTGTGCGGCAGCGGCTGCCGCAATGGGGGCGCTGGCGTATACGCTTTTAACGGGTGCAGAAGTGCCGACGATACGCTCCTGCATTGCTGCTCTTCTTGTTCTCGTGGCACTGGCGTTGGGCAGGGATGCGCTTACCCTGCGTTTGGTTGCATTTGGCGCGTTGATCGTGCTGCTATTTTGGCCAGAGGCATTGGCCGGGCCAAGTTTCCAACTCAGCTTCGCCGCCGTTGCCACGATTGTCATCCTTCATGAACTGCCATTGGTGAAGCGTTTTACCGAAGGGCGGGATGAGCCGACCATATATCGATTTGCCCGAGCCGTTGTTTCACTTGTGCTCACCGGGCTCGCCATCGAAATAATCTTGGCCCCGATCGCGCTGTTTCATTTTCATAAGACAGGGCTTTATGGTGCCTTCGCCAATGTCGTCGCGATACCCATGACGACCTTCGTGATTATGCCGTTGGAGGCGTTGGCACTTTTCCTCGATTTGGTCGGCCTTGGCGGGCCGTTCTGGTGGCTCGCCGGACAAGGGATTTTAGCGATTTTGGCATTGGCACATTTTGTGAGCGGTTTGCCGGGCGCGGTGTCGATGATGCCTGAAATGCCGATCTGGTCTTATGCGGCATTCTGGACGGGGGCGTTGCTTTTTGGCTTGCTGCAAACGCACATCCGTTATGTCGGTATCCCGATTTTTCTTATCGGCATTGCGGGAATGATATTGGCGCCACGGCCCGATATATTGGTCACGGGTGACGGAAAACATCTGGCACTCGTCACACCCGAAGGAAAAGTTTCGCTCTTGCGCGGAAAGGCCGGCGACTTTGTTCGGGACATGATCTCCGAAAAGGCGGGAAGCAATGCTGTTGCGACACCGATAGAACAATGGCCGGGCGCAAACTGCACATCTGATAACTGCATTATATCGATAGCTGCGCCCAACCGAACCTGGACGATATTGGCAACGCGCACGGCCTATCAGGTCCCAGCCATGGAGATGGCCGCGGCCTGCAGGCGCGTTGACATCGTCATGAGCGACCGATGGTTGCCGCAAAACTGCCGGCCCAAATGGATTAAAGCAGACCGGGGACTGTTAGAGCAAACCGGCGGACTTGCTATCTATTTGGGCGATCAGCGCGTGATAACCGCCAACGAAAATCGCACGCATATGCCATGGGTGCAGGCGGCCAAAGCGGCACAGCAGAACGCAGATTTACATCAATGATATCTGCGCAATAGCCCCGCTAGCTTACCCTGAACTTCAACTTCATGCTGCGCATAATATTGTGGTTCATACATGCTGTTGGCGGGGTCCAAACGGATTTGCTGACCTTCGCGGCGCAGATATTTCAGCGTCGCCTCTTCACCGTGCACCAGTGCCACAACAATCTCGCCATCGCGCGCGGTCGTGGCTTTACGGATGAGGGCGTAGTCCCCGTCCAATATTCCTGCCTCGATCATCGAGTCACCGGAAACTTCAAGCGCATAATGTTCGCCAGCGCCCAACAGCGCCATGGGCACCGACAAGGAACTTTGGCCTTCCAACGCTTCAATCGGCACACCCGCAGCGATTTTGCCATGCAGCGGGATTTCCATGACGTCGTTCGCAGCCACCGGTAACTGCACCTGCGCCTTGTTGCTGGCAACCGCGGGGGTAAGCTTGGTCACATTATCGCTACGCAAGTTGCCACCATCGGGCAGTTTCATCACTTCGAGCGCGCGGGCGCGATTGGCAAGACGGCGGATAAAGCCGCGTTCTTCCAAAGCGCCAATCAACCGATGCACACCTGACTTGCTCTTCAAATCGAGCGCTTCCTTCATTTCTTCAAATGAGGGGGAAATACCGCTTTCATCAAGTCGCTGGTTAATGAACACAAGCAGTTCATGCTGTTTGGCTGTGAGCATATTCAGGGTTCCATCATGTTGAACATGAGAAGAACGATTAGAGAACAAATGGGGTTAAGTCAAGAACATTTGTGCACTGTAAGCGCGTCGCGCTCAGAACAAGCGATGATATTGAACAGCCGCGCCAGATGGCGTGGCAGGTGCATCTACATCGCGGATAATCAGCGCGTTGCTGTGCGATAGCGGCGAGACCAACCCGCTATCCCGCGTGGTAAAAGCTGTGATGGCGCCGCCTTCAACCCTGGCGCGAACATATTCTGCCCTGTTTCCGCCCTGGAACAATGGGTTGTCGCTCTTTGCCTCAAATATCTCGGGGAGCGGCGAGAGGCTGCCCGCCATATGGCGTATCAGCGGCAGCAGGAACAGAAACGCCGTTACGAAGGCCGAAGAAGGGTTGCCCGGCAAACCAAGCACTATTGTGTCGCCAATCTTTCCCGCCATGACGGGTTTTCCGGGTCGCATCGCAACCTTCCAAAAGTCTATATCTGCGCCAATATTGCGCAGTGCCGTTTGGACCAAATCATGGTCGCCAACCGACGCGCCGCCCGTCGTGACGATGATATCGGTGGTTGATGCAAGCGCACTCAACCTTGTTTCCAGATCGGTCAGCCGGTCTGCAATAATGCCCGCATCCATGATTTCGCATGGCAGGTTTGATAGCATCGCGTGCAGCATCGGGCTGTTTGATGATGGTATCTCCGCAGCACTGCACTCTCTACCCGGAGGAAGGAGCTCGTCGCCTGTCGCAACAATCGTTACATGCGGCCAACGGCCAACCCGAACGGTGCCATGGCCAGCCATAGCGGCCAACGCGCACGGTCCAGCCTCCAGCATAGTGCCTGTCGCGAGAACGGTATCGCCGGACGAAAAATCACCACCCGCCGTGCGAATATGCATGCCCGGTGCGAGTGTATCCTTCGCCGTGGCCATCACGGTGTCGCCGTCACGCGCAGCGTCTTCCTGAATTAAAATAGTATCCGCACCAGCGGGGACATGTGCACCTGTAAAGATGCGCACGGCTTGGTTATGTTCCAATGCGCCCGCAAAGGGCCGACCTGCGGCGCTTTCACCGATTACATGCCAAGGCCCGGGAAACGCAGCGGATGATAAAGCATATCCATCCATTGCGGAAAGATCGGCCGCGGGTTGTGTGCGTTTCGCATGGAGTGGGCCGTGCAGATAATGCCGTGCAGCCTTTGCCAGTTCCAATTCGACAGACGGCAGCGGCGAAGCCAGCGCCAATAATCTGGCCTGCGCTTCGGCGACCGAAATCATGCGTGCCAATCGCCCGATTTGCCGCCCGTTTTGGAGAGCAATCGGATGTCGGAAATCACCATCGACTTATCCAAAGCCTTTGCCATGTCGTACAATGTGAGCAAGGCAACGGACACAGCGGTCAAAGCCTCCATTTCGACACCCGTCGGACCGTTCAAACGCACACGTGCCTCTGCACGAATGCCATGGTCTTCAAATTCAAACGCGATGGCGATTTTGGACAGCATGAGCGGGTGGCAAAGCGGTATGAGTTCGCTTGTCTTTTTCGCGGCCATGATACCGGCAATCCGCGCAGTCCCCAGCACATCGCCTTTTTTGATATTGCCCGCGCGCACAGCCTCAAGCGCCTCAGCGGACATATTGATGCGTCCTTCGGCAACGGCTTCTCTGGCCGTATCCGCTTTGGCCGACACATCGACCATATGTGCGGCGCCATCGGCACCCAGATGCGTGAGATCAGCCATGTCCGGTCAATAACCTTTGTGTGGCAAGCTGAACATCGGCATTCCGCATCAGGCTTTCGCCTACGAGGAAGGTGTTGACCCCGGCTGCGGCCATACGTTGGCAATCGGCATGTGTTGAAATGCCGCTTTCGCACACCAGCAATATGTCGGCGGGCACAAGCTTTGCCAAACGCTCTGTCGTCGCCAGATCGACGTCAAATGTCTTCAAATTGCGGTTGTTCACGCCAACCAATTTCGATTTCAGATGCGTAAGCGCGCGATCCAATTCGGCCTCATCATGAACTTCCACAAGGACATCCAGCCCCTGAGCAAAAGCCGCATCCTCGATTTCAACCATGGCCACATCGTCCAATGCCGCCACGATAATCAATATGGCATCACCGCCCATTTGCCGCGCTTCGGCGCATTGCCATGGGTCAACCATGAAATCCTTTCGGATCACCGGCAGGTCACATGCGTTGCGCGCAGCGATGAGGTAATCCTCATGCCCCTGAAAATACGGCGCGTCGGTTAAAACGGATAGGCAAGCCGCGCCGCCCGCCTGATAGGCAATGGCATGGGCTGCTGGATCGAAATCGGCGCGGATGAGGCCTTTTGACGGGCTCGCCTTTTTGATTTCCGCAATCAACGCAATGCCAGATGCGCTTTTGGCGCGCAGCGCCGCTTCGAAGCCACGCGGCGGCGATGGGGCAGGCCAATGCGACAAGCGCTTCGGCTTTCGTTCGGCCACTTCGATGCGCTTTGTCGCGCAGATTTCTGCAAGCTTGTCGGCCATCAATATTTCACCCAACAGTTTAGCAACGCATTGGCAAGACCCTTGTCGATTGCCTCTGCGGCCTCTTCAACCCCCTCGGGCATGGTTTCAACTACGCCAGCGACCAACAAAGCCTCCGCGGCATTGAACAATACGGCGTCACGATAGGCGCCACGTTCGCCCAGCAACAATTTGCGCAACTCAGCCGCATTATGCTGGGCATCGCCGCCGCGAATGGCGTCAACCGGATGCACGGGTAGGCCGGCATCGGCCGCGGTGGTACGTTGGAACCGGACACCTTCGGGTTCGACCACGGCGACTTCGTTGCCACCGGCCAAGCTTAATTCATCAAGACCTTCATCGCCCGAAATGATCCGTGAATGCTCCGTACCAAGGTGATGAAGTGCCTCAGCATACACAGGGACATAGGCAGGCCGCGCAATGCCGATCAGCTGGCGTTTTACGCGTGCCGGGTTGGCAAGCGGGCCCATCAGATTGAAAATCGTGCGCTGACCGATGCGTTGGCGGATCGGTTGAATCCGCTTCATCGCAGGATGATGGTTGGCTGCGAACAAAAAGCAAATGCCTAAGTCTTTCAGCGTGTCTTCCGCCATGCGTCCCGCGCGTTCCATGTCGAGACCGAGGGCCTCAAGCGTATCTGCCGCACCTGCCTTTGAAGAGGCCGCGCGATTGCCATGTTTCGCAACAGGAACCTCGCACGCCGCGACCACAATAGACACGGCGGTGGAAACATTAAGCGTATGATGCCCGTCACCACCCGTGCCACAGACATCAATCGCGCCTTTGGGGGCATCAATGGGGATCAGCCGGTCACGCATGGCTTGCGCAGCGGCGGCAATTTCCACCATCGTCTCGCCGCGTGCGGTGAGTGCAACGAGGAACGCCTGTATTTCATCTTCAGAGGCACGTGCATCAAGAATGTCCGCAAATGCCTGTGCGGCCTCGTCATGGTCAAACAAATGCTGCGGGTCGGGCAGGGGACCAAAGGGGTTCATGCTCTGTCCTTCACGGCCATACCGGCAATGCGCATGAAATTGGCCAGCATCGCGTGACCATATTCGGTGGCAATGCTTTCGGGATGGAATTGAACGCTGTGGATCGGCAGCGTTGCATGGCGAAAGCCCATGACATGGCCGTCATCGCTCGTTGCATTCACGACAAGGGACGACGGCACGTTTTCGACGATAAGCGAATGATAGCGCGTTGCCTGAAACGGCGACGGCAGGCCTTCAAACAATCCGCTCCCGTCATGTGTGACGGGCGATGTTTTGCCGTGCATCAATCCGCCCCGCGCAACGGTGCCTCCGAAATGCTGGCCGATGGTCTGGTGGCCCAAGCAAACGCCCAGCAACGGCTTTCCAGCTTCTGCGCACGCCGCGACGAGTTCCAGGCTTACGCCCGCTTCATGGGGTGTTTTTGGCCCGGGCGAAATGAGAAAAGCCTCTGCACCCGACGACAGAGCCTGTCCGGCGGACATATCATCATTGCGGACAACCTCAACCTCCGCGCCAAGCTCCATCAGATAATGGACGAGGTTCCAAGTGAAGCTGTCGTAATTGTCGATGACAAGGATCATTGTTTAAGGCCTACATCCGCCGAAACGCGGTCCTTTACGATTGCGAGTACATTGTTTTGAACGTCGCCCAAAAACCGTTCTCCCCACCATTGAAAATATCCAACCAGCCTGACTTTCATGCGGTAGTGCGTTGTCAAAACGAGCCGCGTACGGTCGGGACCAATGGGTTCGAGGCGGTAGCTTCCTGAAGCGATATTCAGGAAAGGACCAGCCGGAGAAATGTGCCGGTCTGTGTATTCCTGAATGGATCTGTCGGGAAAGGAAAAGGCCCAGGTCATTTCGCGGTTAGGCACCACAGACTGCACAACCTCTTCAAAGCGCGCGGATTTACCCCATAGGGCTTTACGCACGGTTCTATGGGATTCACGCGAAAGAACCGCCTCGGTTGGCCGCGGAATGCCGACGACATCATGGGTGAAATTCGCTTTGCCCTCATCCGCGCGGATATCGCGAATGCTGGCAAGATAAGGCCAAATTTTTTCTGGCGACGCATCAATTTCAATGGAACGTTCCACGCTGGCATTCGTCCAATGGACTGGCCACATTTGATCCCAAATCATCATCAGCAGGGGCAACAACAACCAGCTAGAAGCGTAAAACCTGTGCTGTTGCTGTGCAGCATGCCGCCGCCGCCGCCGGGCATTCAGATGTTGAACCAATCCGCCCGCAATGGCCGCCGGAATCCAGATCGGAATAACCAGCACAAGGCAGACCGCGCCTTCGTCAAAAACCGCAACTGCAATTCCCGTGAGGGTTAGAAAAAATATTGTTGGCCAGAAAAAACAGCCCATGGGTGAGCGTGATCCAGATGGATCGACATATTGCGTGACGAGGCCGCCCAGAGCCGCAGGGATGGCTAAGAGAGCAGTTACCGTGGAAATTTGGGAGTCGTCTTCCGGACCATAAAACAGGAAGAGCATGGCGCCGATGAGAATGCCGATCAGCGTCAGCGTAACCCGCGTTCCAGAGGTTTGTTCGATTGTCACGACAGCGCCTCCCTCATTGGCCAAATCCCGCCTCGCCAGCTACCCTTACCGCCTCACGCGCTGCCGCAATGAGCGCCCCGGCTTTTGCCTCGCACTCGCGCTGCTCATATTCGGGATTGCTGTCCGCGACGATACCGGCGCCGGCTTGCACATGGAGGACGCCGTCTTTTACGATGCCGGTCCGCAAAACGATGCAGCTGTCCATGTCGCCATTGGGCGAAAAATAACCGACACCGCCCGCATAGGCGCCGCGGGTTTCGGGTTCGAGTTCGGCAATAATTTCGCAGGCGCGCACCTTGGGCGCACCTGAAACGGTGCCGGCGGGAAAGCCTGCGAACAAAGCATCGATGGCGTCTTTATCGTCAGCAAGCTCTCCAACAACGTTGGAGACGATGTGCATCACATGGCTGTAAAATTCGACCATATAGCTGTCGGTGACAGTGACGCTGCCACCTTTGGTCACGCGGCCAACGTCGTTTCGGCCCAAGTCCAACAGCATCAGATGTTCCGCGCGCTCCTTGGGGTCAGCCAATAACGAGGCGCGGTTTTCAGCGTCTTCGATGCTGCTCTTGCCGCGCGGGCGCGTTCCAGCGATTGGCCGGATTGTGACCTCGCCGCCGCGCGCGCGGACCAATATCTCCGGACTGGAACCGATCAGCGCAAAGCCGGGAAGATCGATGAAGTATAGAAATGGCGAAGGATTAATCCGGCGCAAAGCGCGGTACAAATGCACAGGCGGCAGATCAAAAGGTGCCGTGAAACGCTGGGCAAGCACGACCTGAAATATATCGCCTGCCTCAATATAATCTTTGGCCGACGCAACCATCTGGGCATAGCGGCCCTCGGGCAATACGGGTGTGAGTTTGATTTCGCGTTCTTCGGATACTGACATCGCGCCGGTCAAGGGCACTTGACCTAGGTTCAATAACCGCTCTGTCTCATCGAGGCGCTCATTCGCCAATGCCACAGCCTGTGCATCATTCAGGCCCGTCCAAACTGGCGATACGAGGAACACTTCGTCTTTCAGCCGGTCGAAGACCAATATGACAGTTGGGCGGACGAATAGCATGTCCGGCAGCTCAAGCGCCGATTGCGGCGCCCGCGGGAGCTTTTCGACCAAGCCAATTGTCTCATAACCGAAATAGCCCACCAAGCAGGCAAGGGCGGGGGGCAGCTCTTCGGGAACATCCATGCGGCAGTCCGCGGCGAGTGCCCGTAACGCATCCAGGGATGGCAGAGGAGAGGGCGCAAACGCGGTCCTGTCGGTCATCCACTGACTATTGATTTCGGCTTTATCGCCGGCCGCCCGAAACACCAGATCGGGTGCGATACCAATCAGGCTATGCCGTCCGCGTGTTTCGCCGCCTTCAACCGATTCCAGGATGAAATCACCGCGTTCCGGAACAAACAGCTTCAGCGCCGCTGATACCGGGGTTTCGGTATCAGCAATGCGCTTGCGCCATATGAGTTCAGGTTTAGTTGCCGTCACGGTTGGTGAGGCGGGTGCGCACTTCTGCGATCCCGTCTTCATTCTTTTCAACACCGGCATCCTTCGATGCAGCGACGATCAGCTGTGCCGCATATTCCTGCTGCAATATGCCGGAAAGCTCTTGCTTGCGGGCACGAAGCAGATCCGCATTGCCGCTGGCGTTGCCTTTGATGACATCGGTCAGATACACCACATACCATCCGCGATCGCCGCCAGCCTGAACAATTTTGGCGGTGCCTTTTTTCATGGCGAACATGAGCGACAATGGCGGCGGCACGGGCTGGCCTTCGCGATAGAGATCCGCGCGCGTGCCGGTCAGCCGTTCAATCTGCGCGCCTTGGACATTGGCCGCGGCAAGAGCCGCCTGAAGCGATTGGCCGCTATCGACCAGCTTGCGCAAACGGTCTGCAGCCGCCCGCGCACCCTTTGCGCCTTCGGAAAACGCCCATTGTTGCTGAACCAAAGCGCGGACGTCGCTAAGCGGTGGCGGCGCGGCCTCATCATAATCGGCAACAGCGATCATCGCGAATTTCTCGCCGGGTACCAGCTCGATCAGCTGGGCTTCGCCGTTCGTTTCCATTTGGAATGCTGCGGGCAAAATGACCTGCATTTCCGGAATAGGCTTATATGCGGGGTTGGAGATATCCTGACCCGTCGCCAGCAATTTCGGCGAGGTATTCACCGTCAGGCCGTTTTGCTTTGCAATGTCAGATATCGTGCCGCCATCGGCAAATGCATCTTCGATTTCCGAAGTCATCTCGATCAGCATTTCTTCGCTGCGTGTCTGCAGTAATTCTTTTTCGATTTCCGCGCGGGCAGCGGCAAGTGACTTTGCAGCGACATTGTTCACGCTGTCGACACGTGCGACGGTCCAGCCCAGCTTGCCGCGGGCTGGCTTTGCCAATGTACCCTGCTTTGCGGCAAAGACCGCGTCTGCAACCGCAGCGGTCGCGGTGCTCGCCAGGCTGCTTTTGGTGACGTTGGCGGTTGTCGTTACGGACAGACCCAAGCCGTTGGCGACGTCGGCCAATGATTTGCCCGCCGCGACTTGGCTCATGACAGACTTTGCAGCAGCTTCGGTTGGCACGATCACTTGGCTGATATTGCGGCTTTCCGATGCGGCAAACTTTAAAGCATTGGCTTTATAATATGCCGCGATGTCGGCTTCCGTCGGTTTTGCACGACCTGCAATGATAGTCTTATCAAAAATGGCGTAGCTGATTGCGCGCTTTTCAGGGATCGTGAATTTTACCGCGTTATCCGAATAGAATTTGGCCAGTGCCGCAGTGCTTGGCGGGGCCTTGGGCAAAAATGCAGTGGCGGGAATCGAAGCGATTTGTCCCGCACGCTGCTCAAGCATCAACGATGCATAAGGCAGAGCCATGCCATCGGGCGCCGCCGGACCGCTTGCCGCAGCCGGCAAGATTTGCTGCGCAAACAAATTCTGTGTCAGATCGTCTCGGATGGCTTTTTCACTGACACCAATTTGTTGGGCAAAGGCGCGAAAGGCGTCTGCACTAAACTTACCATCAAGCCCCATGGACCCGGGTATTTTGCGAATCTCCGAATCCACGAGACGCTTGCTGACGGCGACACCATATTCTTCACCAAAGACAGTGATGGCGTAGCGATTGATTAGCTGGTCGAGCGTTGCATCCAATCCACCACCTTCGACAAAACCGGCCATATTGAGGGTTGGGTTGTTCTGACGCTCTGCCTTTAAGCGATTATCAAGGGCATCGTTAAGCTCACCCAATGTGATGTTCCGGTCACCCACGCGAGCGACGTTACCGCCACTCAAGCCACCAAAGCTGCCTGATCCGGACACATCGCCAAGTGCGAAGGCGATGGCAATCATCCCGATGAATACCAACGCGAAAATTGCGCCGAATTTGGAGTAAATGAGCGAACGAATGGAGGTAATCATGAATTGCAATTTCCTGATATCACGGACTGTGCCGATTGTTGCGTGACGCTTTAGGCGGCAAGGCTTTGGCAATCAAGGGATAGACTTGCTCCGATTGTCGAAAGCATGCCAGAGCCCAAACAAGATTCGCAAACCCTAAAGATAGGATAATGGCATGCGTAAGTTGGTTGTCGGAAACTGGAAGATGAATGGCGTGGCAAGCGACTTAGCCGAGATTGCCGCTATTGCGGAAAAGTCGCTCAGTTATCCGGCTGTAGAATCCGCGTTATGCTTGCCAGCAACCCTCATCAGCCGCGCGTGTGATATTGCACAAGACTTGCCCATTGGCGGACAGGACTGCCACATACAGCCATCCGGCGCACATACCGGATGTGTGTCGGCGGATATGTTGGTTGATGCGGGGGCGTCTTTGACAATCGTCGGACACAGCGAACGCCGCGCCGCGCAACATGAGCAGGATCACGAGGTGCTGGCAAAGGCGCAAGCCGCGCACAAGGCGGGCCTGAAAGTGATCATCTGTGTCGGGGAAACGCTTGCCGAGCGGGACGCAGGCAATGCGCTACATATCGTTTTGGGACAGGTTGCAGGTTCATTACCCCAGAACATATCTGGCGACTGGTTGAGTGTTGCGTACGAGCCCGTTTGGGCCATCGGCACCGGGCGCATTCCTGAAATGGCGGATGTACGGGAAATGCACGGCGCCATTCGTGCAGCACTGGTCGATCGTTATGGCACGATCGGCAATAGCGTCCGGATTCTATATGGCGGTTCCATGAACGGAGACAATGCGGCCGAGCTTTTGGCGGTTGAAAATGTCGATGGCGGGTTGATTGGCGGCGCAAGTCTGACCTGCGCGAAATTCGAACCCATTTTAGCAGCAGCGCAAGCTTTCGGTGAATAGCATTGAAGAACAGTCATGCGCTCGCTATGTGAGCGCAACAACCGGCAACTTATTGCCTTTCATTATTCGGAATTCATCATGGGCATTTTCCATTTTCTCATCGTTGTTCAGGCTATTATCGCAGCCTCGCTTGTTGGCATTATCCTGATGCAGCGTTCTGAAGGCGGTGGTTTGGGAATGGGCGGAAGCCCCTCAGGATTGATGTCCGCACGTGGTGCAGCCGACTTTCTGACGCGTATGACCACCATATTGGCGACCTTGTTCATCGTGCTTTCGATTTCATTGGCGTTCGTCGCTGCGCAAAAAGGTGGCACGGGCGAAATTGATAACAGCCTTCAGCGTACCGAAGTGCCTGCGACTCCAACTGCACCTGCGACGACTGCTCCAGCAGCCCCAGCTTCGGCGGCGCCTGCAACCGAAGTTCCGCTGGATAAATAATCGCTTCGGCACAAAAAACGGTTTTTACACAGGTTATTTTTCGGTGAACAGATTCGTTCGCTTGTGTTTTACCGCAAACGTGTCTTAAGCCTTTTCTCCCATGGCACGGTTCATTTTTATCACCGGTGGCGTGGTCTCCTCGCTTGGCAAAGGTCTTATGGCAGCATCGCTTGCTGCCCTTTTGCAAGCGCGCGGATACCGCGTTCGAATCCGGAAGTTCGATCCTTATCTCAATGTTGATCCAGGCACGATGTCGCCTTATCAGCATGGCGAAGTCTATGTGACTGATGACGGGGCGGAAACCGACCTCGACCTTGGGCATTATGAACGGTTTACGGGCGTTTCTGCACGGCAGTCCGACAACATAACGTCGGGTCGCATTTATCAGACCATCATTCAAAAGGAACGTCGCGGGGATTATCTCGGCGCGACGGTTCAGGTCATCCCGCATGTGACGGATGCTATCAAGGAATTCGCCAAGGCGGATACCCAAGACCTTGATTTCGTTTTGTGCGAAATTGGCGGAACGGTTGGCGACATTGAATCGCTGCCCTTCATCGAAGCCATTCGCCAGCTGCGAAACGAGCTTGGCCGCGAACGGACATTGTCCGTGCATGTCACCCTTGTTCCCTATATTGCGGCGGCAGGCGAGCTGAAGACCAAGCCGACGCAGCACAGCGTGCGCGAACTTACATCATTGGGTATCCAACCCGATGTCCTTTTGTGCCGATGCGAACATCCGCTGCCCGAAAATGAGCGCGCGAAAATCGCTGCATTTTGTAACGTACGCAAAGAGGCGGTTATTCCTGCCTTGGACGCGAAAAGCATTTACGCAGTTCCGCTGCAATATCACGCAGAAGGCTTGGATAATGAAGTCCTGCGCGCGTTCGGACTGGAATCAGATGGTGAGCCTGATCTTACCCGCTGGGATGATATCATTGACCGCCAGTTAAACCCCGAAGGTGAAGTCACCATTGGCGTTGTCGGCAAATATGTTGGCCTTGCCGACGCATATAAATCCTTGAATGAAGCACTAACGCATGGCGGACTTTCGAACCGCGTAAAGGTGAACATCAAGTGGATCGACGCTGAACTGTTTGAGCAGTCGGAACACGACATTGCAGCAGCGCTTGAGCCCATGAATGCTATCCTCGTTCCCGGCGGCTTTGGTGAGCGCGGGTCGGAAGGTAAGATTGCAGCCGTCAAATTTGCACGGGAGCGTGAAGTTCCGTTCTTTGGCATTTGCCTCGGCATGCAAATGGCGTGCATTGAAGGTGCGCGGAACACCGCAGGTATCACCGGCGCATCAAGCACCGAATTTGGCCCGACCACCGAACCCGTTGTTGGCATTATCACCGAATGGATGAGCGAAGAGGGCATCCAGAAACGTGAAACGGGCGGCGATCTCGGCGGCACGATGCGCCTTGGCGCCTATGACGCAAAGTTGGCTGGAAACAGTCATGTCGCGGGTATTTATGGCACGCAGGATATTTCTGAGCGGCATCGTCATCGCTATGAGGTCAATGTTCATTACAAGTCTGCGCTGGAGCAGGGCGGTCTTGTGTTCAGCGGGATGTCACCAGACGGTGAGCTGCCAGAAATCGTAGAGCGCCCGGATCACCCGTGGTTTATCGGCGTGCAGTTCCACCCAGAACTGAAATCGCGTCCGTTTGCGCCGCACCCGTTGTTTGCAAGTTTTGTTGCTGCGGCGGTGAAGCAAAGCCGACTGGTGTAACGATTCGGTACGCTTTCATCGGTGCATTGGCATCGACAAAGCGACTCTTTCAAAAAGTTGCAATCGCCGTTCACACCCGTGCGAACCCATTGCGACCCGGGCTAATAAGATGTGAAGGGGCGGACGAGCAATCGACCGCCCCAAACAAATTTAGGCTGCGTTTGTGCCTTTTTTCTTGGCGCTATCTGCGTGCTCAATCACATTAGCTGCAGTTTTGCCGCCAATTGCGATCTTGCGTGGTTTCAATGCTTCCGGCACTTCGCGCACTAACGATATAATCAAAAGACCATCGGCCATATCAGCGTCGGTCACATGAATATGGTCCGCAAGTTGGAAGCGACGCTCGAAATTGCGGCTCGCGATGCCCATGTGCAGAAAATCGCGATTGTCGTTGCCTTCAGCCTGCTTGCTGCCCGTGACGATCAACAAATTCTGCTGTGCTACAATGTCAATCTCGTCGGATTTGAAACCCGCTACTGCGACGGTGACTTGATAGTCATTTTCGCCGGTGCGTTCGATATTGAAAGGCGGATAGTTTTCGTTTGTGGCCGCGCGCCCGGTATTTTCGAGCAGTTCAAACAAGCGGTCAAAACCGACTGTGTTCCGGCGATATGGTGTAAAATCAAAACGTTGCATATCAAATTCTCCATCAAGCAATTTGGTGTGTGCTAACCCCGCAAGCGCAGCAGTCAGCTATGTCGTTTTGGAGCCTTTCGACCTCCGGTTGATGAGATGGGGAGTGCACCCAAAATTGCAAGATGAAAAAATGCATCGCAAAACAAAGGCACAAAAAACAAGGCCGCCCGGATGTTTCCGAACGGCCTCGCTCTGCAGCTTTGCTAGCGCGTAGTTTCAGTCCTCTACCGGTCCCCACCGGCGGGTCTGATTTTCCCCCTGAACCATCGGCCTGTACAGGCTCTCGACGAATTCCACGCCGTCATCATCCTTTGCGGGCTGCTTTGCAATTGGAACCACACTCCACCGAACGCTTTTTCAAAGGCTGTTGCACCACTGCAACAATGCTTGCCAGTCCTCATGGTGGAACCTAAGAACCGGATATGCCGAAAACATTGACGAGTGACCGCACATGATATTGTCGCGATATGAACGCATGGTGGCGCGCCGGTATCTGCTGCCGGGCAAGGGCGAGGGTTTTATCTTCCTCGTCGCGAGTATCAGCTTAGTCGCGGTTGCGCTTGGCGTAGCTGCGCTGATCATCGTCATGAGTGTCATGAACGGCTTTCGCGCTGAATTGTTCGACAAGATTGTTGGCCTGAACGGCCATGCTGTTGTTCAGGGCTATGGCGGGCGGCTTCAGGACTGGCGTCAGATCTTGAATGATGTTGAAAAGACGCCTGGCGTAACCGATGCCACTGCGTTGATTGAACAGCCACTGCTCACCACCTTCGATGGCAGGGTCGAAGCGATTCTGGCGCGTGGAATGTCGGTGAATGACATCCTGAAGAATGAAACGCTAAAAGGGAAAACTGTCGCTGGAAGCTTGAGAGCGTTGCGCCCGAATGAGGATAAGGTCGCTATCGGTTCGAGACTGGCCCAAAATTTGGGGGTTCAGGTCGGACAAAGCATTACGATCATCAACCCTGCTGGACGGACAACGCCTTTCGGAACGGTGCCGCGCGAAATTTCTTACGAAGTGGCCGCGATCTTTGAAGTTGGCGTTTATGATTATGACAAGGCGTTCGTCATCATGCCCATCGAACGGGCACAGGTGCTTATGTTGTTGGGTGACGAAATCGGGATGATCGAGATTAAGACCGAAAATCCCGACAAGGTGAACGAGATTCTCGCGCCGCTTTTGCCCAAACTCGAAAACAAAGGCCTAATCGTGGACTGGAAAAGCATGAACGCATCGTTGTTTGAGGCGTTGGCGGTTGAGCGCGTCGCCATGTTTGTTGTGCTTTCGATCATCGTGCTCGTTGCCGTGTTCAACATCCTGTCATCGCTCATCATGCTGGTGCGGGCCAAAACGCGGGATATTGCGATATTGCGGACCATCGGGGCGTCACGAAAATCACTGTTGCGGATATTTATGACCGTGGGATTGTTGATCGGGTCGTCTGGCATTGTGCTTGGCCTGATATTGGGCGCTATCTTCCTGTATTTCCGGCAGTCGGTGGTCAATTTCATTCAACTTCTCACAGGCCAGAATTTGTGGGACCCATCGATCAGGTTTCTCACCGAGCTGCCATCGCGAACAGACCCAGTCGAAGTATTGGCGATTTGTGGGCTGGCGCTGCTGTTTAGCTTCCTTGCCACCTTGTACCCCGCGCTGAAGGCGGCAAGTACTGATCCAGTTCAGGTGTTGCGTTATGAATAATGTCGTTGAACTCATCGATGTGCGCCGCAAATTTGTGCAGGGCGATGTCACCATACAAGTGCTGCGCGGTGTCGACCTTGTGGTTGGCAAGGGCGAACTTGTGGCATTGCTCGGTCCGTCGGGTTCTGGGAAATCAACGATGCTACAGGCGATCGGTCTGCTTGAGGGCGGCTTTTCGGGTTCCATCAAATTGGATGGAGAAGAAGTCAGTTCGGCAGGCGTTGATCGTCAAACCGAGATACGCCGGCAGAAACTCGGCTTCGTGTATCAATTTCATCACTTGCTGCCCGATTTCGATGCGCTTGAGAATGTCGTCCTTCCCCAATTGATTGCCGATGCAACGCCAGAGGATGCGGTCGAACGCGCGACCCATTTGCTCACGCAGCTTGGGCTTTCTGAGCGGCTCCACCACCGGCCGTCCAAACTCTCCGGCGGCGAACAGCAACGGGTTGCCGTCGCGCGGGCGCTTGCGAACCGGCCAAAACTGGTACTGGCGGACGAACCAACGGGTAATCTGGATGAACACACCGCCGACATTGTGCTGGGTGAGTTCATGGCATTGGTGCGTGAGCAAGGCTCATCGGCCATTGTTGCGACGCATAATGAGCGCCTTGCGGCCAAAATGGACCGCGTCGTGCGTCTAAAAGATGGAAGATTAGCCTAAGCTAAGGGGATAGATGATGTCAGTTTACGATTTTTCGGTCAAAATGCCCGGTGGCGCAAGCGAAGCCATGGCGGCGCATGCGGGCAAGGTCTTGCTGGTGGTAAACACCGCCTCGAAATGTGGCTTTACGCCGCAATATAAGGGCCTTGAGGCGCTGTATCGGCAATATAAGGATCAGGGGCTGGAGATATTGGCGTTCCCGTGCAATCAGTTTGGCGCGCAGGAGCCGGGCGACGAGGAAGAGATCAAAAATTTCTGTTCACTGACCTATGATGTGTCATTCCCCTTAGCGTCAAAAATTGACGTCAATGGCGACAATGAAGACCCGCTTTGGCATTATCTCAAACAACAGCAAGCTGGCCTGCTGGGATCGCGCGGTATCAAATGGAACTTCACCAAATTTCTGGTGGACCGAAAGGGCAATGTGGTTGCCCGCCATGGCCCGCAAGTCAAACCCGAAGCGCTTGCCAAGGACATTGAAAAGCTTCTTGCGCAGCCTGCCTGATTGTCCACAGATTAGCCGAAAAGTTGGATTGTCGAATCTAGCGGGTCATCTAACATAGCTTTATGTCCTATGTGCCTTTCGTCCCTTTGCGCGTATTTTCCGCTTACACCATGTTGGAAGGCGCAATCGAGCCCAAGGCGATTGGCGAAGCCGCAAAAAAGCTAGGGTTTCCGGCGATTGCGATTTGCGACCGCAATGGTCTCTATGGCGTTATGCCATTTCAGGATGGCGCAAAGTCAAAGGGCGTACAGCCGATCATTGGCGCGCTCCTTGGCGTCCGGCGGCCGACAAGCGATGGCAAGTTCATCCGCGACTGGTTGCCATTATTTGCGCAGGACGAAAGCGGGTATAATAATCTGTGCCGTCTGGTCTCCATGGCGCATCTTGACCGTCCCGAAGATTTGGACGCGCATGTTACGCTGGAACAGCTTGCCCAGTTTTCCGATGGCCTGATTGCGCTGACCGGCGGCGCTGAAGGGGCTGTCACGCAGCTGCTGAGCGACGGCCAACACAATGCCGCGGGGGAATATCTATCACGCTTGCAAGCCTTGTTTCCGGACCGGCTATATATTGAGCTCAGCCGGCGCAACGATAGCCGCGAAGAAGCTGCGGAAGAGGCGCTGATCGATCTCGCTTATGCCCGCGACATTCCAATGGTTGCGACAAACCCGGCATTTTTTGCCGAACCGGATTTCTTCGATGCGCATGACGCAATGCTGTGCATTTCCGATGGCGAATATGTCGAAAGCCAAGACCGCCGGCGGAGCAGCCGTGACACTTGGATCAAGACCGGCAAGCAAATGGGCGCTTTGTTTGCCGATGTGCCTGAGGCTCTGGCCAACACGCTTGTTATTGCCCAGCGCTGCGCTGCACTGGCGCCGTATCGAAACCCCATTCTGCCAAGCCTTGCAGGGGATCGCACGGCGGAAGATGCGCAGTTGCGTGAGGACGCCCGTTTGGGACTGTTGGCGCGTCTTGAGACCGCAGGCATTACCGATGAAGCAACACGTCAAGTGTATTTCGACCGGCTGACGTTTGAAGCGGACGTCATTTGCTCGATGGGCTTCTCCGGATATTTCTTGATCGTTGCGGACTTCATTAAGTGGGCAAAGGAGCAAGACATTGCGGTGGGCCCCGGCCGTGGGTCCGGCGCGGGTTCGCTCGTCGCGTGGGTGCTAACCATTACGGACCTTGACCCCATCAAGCTTGGGTTGCTGTTCGAACGCTTCTTGAACCCCGACCGCGTTTCCATGCCGGATTTCGACATCGACTTCTGCGAAACGCGGCGCGGAGAGGTGATCCGTTATGTGCAGAAAAAATATGGCACACGGCAAGTCGCGCAGATTATCACCTTTGGTAAGCTGAAAGCCCGCGCGGTTCTGCGCGATACCGGGCGCGTTCTGCAAATGAGTTACGGCCAAGTGGATCGGCTGTGTAAGCAGGTGCCAAATCTTCCCGCTGATCCGTGGGATTTGAAGCGCGCATTGGCGGGGGTCGCCGAATTGCGTGAGGAATATCGTCGCGACGCGCAAGTGAAGCGCTTGTTCGATCTTGCTATGAAGCTTGAGGGCTTGCCACGCCACAGTTCAACGCACGCCGCCGGTGTTGTTATCGGCGACCGTGAATTGTCCGAGCTTGCGCCTTTATATCGCGACCCGCGTTCGGACATGCCCGTTACGCAATTCGACATGAAATATGTCGAAAGTGCGGGCCTTGTGAAGTTCGACTTTCTTGGGCTGAAGACACTGTCCGTTCTGCAAAAAGCCACACAGATGCTGGCGAAGCGCGGGGTAGACATTGACCTTGGGCTTTTGCCGCATGATGACCCGGCGGTGTATGAATTGCTGCAGCGCGGCGACACTGTCGGTGTGTTCCAGCTAGAATCCGAAGGGATGCGGCGGACGCTTGCTGCGGTTAAACCAACCAATTTCGGCGATATTATTGCGCTCGTATCGCTCTACCGCCCGGGCCCAATGGACAACATCCCGATGTTCGGTCGACGCAAGAATGGCGAGGAGAGCATCGAATATCCGCACGCGCTTCTTGAGCCCGTATTGAACGAAACATACGGCATCTTCGTCTATCAGGAACAGGTTATGCAGGCCGCCCAGATATTGGCGGGATACAGCCTTGGCGAAGCAGATTTGCTCCGCCGTGCGATGGGTAAGAAGATACAGGCCGAAATGGACGCGCAGCGCGAACGTTTTGTCACCGGCTGCGCCACCCATGCCATTCCGCCCAACCGGGCAAATGAGCTGTTCGATTTGATCGACAAATTTGCGGGATATGGTTTCAACAAAAGCCACGCCGCGGCCTACGCCGTGCTGGCATATCAAACAGCATGGATGAAAACCCATCATCCTGAAGAGTTCTTCGCGGCATCCATGTGCTTCGACATGCATCAGACCGACAAGCTTGCGATATTCATGGATGATATGCGCCGCTTAGAGGTCGTGTGCTATCCGCCCGACATTAACCAAAGCGAAGCCGAATTTACCGTTGAGACAAACGCCCATGGCGAACATGCGGTCAGATATGCGTTGGGTGGTATTAAGAATGTCGGCGAACGCGCCATGGAAGTTCTTGTGGCCGAGCGAACTGCGGCAGGGCTTTTCAAAAGCCTCGATGATTTCGCCAATCGTGTTGACCCCAGTCAGATAAACCGACGCAGCCTTGAAAATCTCGCTGCTGCAGGCGCATTCGATGCGCTGGAGCCAAATCGCGCCGCCGTGCATGGCGCTGCAGAAACGCTTTTGGCTGCGGCACAGTCTGCGCGCGATTCTCGTGAAAGCGGGCAGGGCGGGCTGTTCGGTGAGGGCGGCTCCGACATGGCAGCCTTACGGATTGATGGGCGGCTATCATGGGCTCCGGGCGAGCAGATGAACCAAGAGAAAGACGCCTTTGGCTTTTATTTCTCTGCCCACCCATGTTCGCAATATGATGCGCTGGCCGCGAGCCATGGCGCAAAACCTTATGCGGTTTGGCTGGAGAGTGGCCCCATCCCAGAGGGCGTTCGTCGCGCCGCCACGATGTCTGCGCTCATTGAAGGCGTTCGCTGGCGTGAATCCCGCAAGGGCAAGCGGTTCATGATTGCCGATTTTTCGGACATGAGCGGACAGTTTTCGGTGCGGTGCTTCGATGAGGCGGTGGGCAGTCAACTGGCGGAATGGGCGAAGGATGCCGAATGTCTTTTGCTGCATTGTGAAATGGATATGCGGGCAGGGGACGAAGTGCCCAGCTTCACCGTCAAAAGCGCAAAGGCGCTGAGCGGGCTGACAAGCGTATCGCGGTTAAAAATGCAGCTGGATGTGTCGCAAGAAACCGCCATCGCACGTTTGGCCGAGATGGTTGAACCGCTGCAAGGCGGGCGGAGCGAACTCATCATCAAAACGCGGTCTTCCGAAGGCCAATGGGTGCAGATCGTACTGGGCCGCAAATACCGTATAGACGCGTCTTTGCTGGACCAAGTAAAGGGCATTGAAGGCGTAGATAATGTTGAACTTTCACCGATTGGGCCGAGCCTAGCATTGGTGCATTGATCGGGAATATACACGGCAATATACGCCAAGAATATTGGCGACGTCAGATGAGGGAGAGAGCTTGGATGTACGGTACGATGCAGGATTGGGATCTTCGGGTAACCCATTTAATTGATTATGCAGCGCGCGAGCATGGCACGCGCGAAATCGTAACGCGTTGGGCTGACGGTACTTTTGAACGGACAAATTGGGCGGGTGTCGCGGCCGAAGCCCGCAAGCTGTCGCAAGCCTTTGCTGGCTTTGGCCTGCAAAAAGGCGACCGGATCGCAACCTTTGCGATGAACCACCATCGGCACCTTGCCACTTGGTACGGGGCCATTGGTTTTGGCGGCGTTATTCATACCGTCAACGTCCGGTTGTTCGACGAAGACTTGATCTACATCATGAACCACGCCGAAGATAAGGTGTTGATGTATGATGCTATGTTCCAGCCAATTATCGACCGAATAAAGCCGCATCTGAAGACTGTTGAACATTATATCGTGTTTGACCGCGACGATAGCTACGGCGCGTTGATCAATAGCCAAGACGGCAATTATGAATGGGCGACCGGTGACGAGCGTGACCCATGCATGCTCTGTTATACCAGCGGTACGACGGGTAATCCCAAAGGCGTTTTGTATCAGCACCGTTCAACGATGTTGCACGCGATGGCCGAAATCGCGCCGAGTATATTCGATCTCAGCCCACAGGCAGCATTGTTGCCCATCGTCCCGATGTTCCATGCGGCAAGCTGGGGTTTGCCATTTGCGGGGGCTGCGGCAGGCGTTAAATTCGTCTTTTCCACCACCAATGATGCGGCGACGTTGCACGGGCTGATGCTTCAGGAAGGTGTCACGCATAGCGCGGGTGTTCCTACCGTTTGGCTCGCCATGTTCGCGCATCTGGATGCGGAGGCTGCTGCTGGACGCGATGCGTCGCTCGGCAAATTGCGTCTTGTCACCATCGGCGGTTCTGCTGCACCGCGCGCGATGATCGAACGCCTCATGAAGGCGGGTGTCCGCGTATCGCACGCATGGGGCATGACCGAAACGTCACCTATTGGCACAATGGGCGCGCCCACGCCCAATTGGGACGAATTGACGCTTGATGAGCAAATAGACGTTGTGTGTAAGCAGGGCAGAACGCCATTTGGCGTCGAACTGCGTGTCATTGACAAGGACGGCAATGTCGCCCCGCGCGACGGCGTGACATCGGGCGCGCTTCAGATACGCGGACCTTGGGTCATCAAACGTTATTTCAAGGCTGACGCTGACACGGTCGATGCCGACCAGTGGTTTGACACCGGCGACGTTTCCGTTTTGCATCCCGATGGTACGATGCAGATCACTGACCGCGTAAAGGACGTTATCAAATCGGGCGGCGAGTGGATTAGCTCGGTTGAGCTTGAAAATATCGCCGTTGGTTGTCCCGGAATTGCGGAGGCCGGCGCGATTGGCATTCCGCATCCCAAATGGGATGAACGCCCCGTGCTGATTGCCGTAAAGAAACCCGGCGCTGAGGTCGATGAAGCCATGGTGAAAGCATATCTCGCCGAACGGATCGTAAAATGGTGGATGCCAGACCGGGTGCTGTTCGTTGACGAGCTTCCACACACCGGCACCGGCAAGATCCAAAAGGTTGCGCTGCGCCAGCAGTTCAAGGATTTCGTTCTAGAGGATTGACCCCAAAATTCTGGGCAGCCGAGCAGCTGAGATTTTCAAAAGAGGCTCAGCTGCCCATTGATATTTGGCGGCACGAACAGGTCGGTTCTGACATTCCATTTGGAACCGTCCAAGCCATGTTTCTTTCGCGCGATTTGCATGCGGGTGCGTATCAAATCTGCCCAAGGACCATGGCCCTTCATCCTTGAGAAAAATTCGGCATCATTGTCTTTACCGCCGCGCATATCGCGAATGATATTCATGACCTTCGCCGCGCGGTCGGGGAAATGAACATCAAGCCAATCGCGGAACAAAGGCGCGACTTCATGCGGAAGGCGGATGGGTATCGAACTGATGCTCGTTGCACCTTGTTCTGCTGCGGCGGCGGCGATTGCCTCAATCTCATGATCGGTTACCGCCGGAATAATCGGCGCAATATTCACATGCACATAGATGCCGGCGTCTGAAAGTTTGCGCACCGCCGCAAGCCGGGTCATCGGCGATGATGCCCTGGGTTCCAATGTCCGCGCAAGTTTCGCATCAAGCGAGGTTACCGATATCGCAACACCCGTCAGTTGCTTTGATGCCAGCTGGCTTAACAGGTCGATATCATCAACTACGCGCGCGGATTTTGTTGTGACCACAATCGGGTGTGACGTTTCCACCATCAGCGCCAAGATCGATCGCGTGATGCGATAGGTTCGCTCAATCGGTTGATACGGATCGGTATTGGTTCCGATCGCGATCGGCGCTGGGCGGTATCCCGGCTTGGCGATCGTTTTGCGCAAGATATCCGCGGCATTTGGCTTGGCGAAAAGACGGCTTTCGAAGTCCAGACCCGGCGACAGATCATGATAGGCGTGCGTTGGCCGTGCAAAACAATAGACGCAGCCATGCTCGCACCCGCGATATGCGTTTACCGAACGGTCAAAAGGGACGTCAGGAGAATTGTTGAACGAGAGTATGGATTTGGCGAACTCTTCGGTCACCGTCGTCTTAAGTGCCGGCTTTCCGCCATCTAACGCTTCGCGCGCGTCCAGCCAGTCTCCATCGGCAACACGGCTATTGAGGTTAAATCGCGTTGGCACCGCGTTTGTGGGCGCCCCGCGTCCCTTTGTAACATCGCGTTCGACTGCATTCTCCATAGGCAAATCATGCCATAAGAATGAGAACATATAAAGAACAAATATGCGTTCAGCCCAATAGAATCGCGAACGGCCGTAATCCCCGCATTTACCTTTCGGACAGGCGCGGCATCAGTTCGACGAAATTGCAGGGGCGGTGCCGGTTATCCAGCTGATGAACCAAAATCTGGTCCCATCCATCCTTCACCGCGCCGTTTGATCCGGGCAGGGCAAAGATATAGGTGCCGCGTGCCAACACCGCGCAGGCGCGTGACTGTATGGTCGATGTGCCAATGCTGGCGAAGCTCAGCCAACGAAATAACTCGCCAAACCCTGGAATATCCTTGGTCTTAACGCGATCCAGTGCCTCCGGCGTAACATCGCGCCCGGTGAGCCCCGTGCCACCCGTGGATATGACAACGTCGATATTTTCGTCATCGATCCAATTGTGCAGGCGTGCGGTAATCAACGCGGTATCGTCACGCAAAATTGCGCGTTCGATGATCTTATGCCCCGCCGCCCTGATGCGTTCAGCCAATAAATCGCCGCTGGTGTCCTCATCCGGTCCACGGGTGTCGGATACCGTCAGAAGCGCAATATTGACGGGTTTGAAAGCCATGTTGTTATCGAGCGGCAATGGAGCCTCCTGTCACGCGGCGCGCGGTTACGGTGCCATTGGCGTCCGGAAATTTCGGCCACATATATTGGGCGAGCCCTTTCAAGCTGCCCGAAGCCTTGTTGGTCCGCATCTCGTAGATCCAATAGTTGCGCAGGATAATCGCGACATAGCCCCGCGTTTCCCAATAAGGGATGGATTCAATGAAAAGCAGCGGATCGCCATTGTCGCGAATTTCGCTGTTCCAGCGCGCAAGCGGAGCGGGGCCTGCATTATAGGCCGCAATCACCTTGGGCAGCAGGCCACCCGTAGCGGGCAAATCGCGCAATTTTTCGAGGTAGGATTGTCCATATTCGAGATTGATCGAAGGACGATCAAGCTGCGACGCCGCAAATGATGCACCGCGTGCACGCGCCATATCCTGCGCGGTGCCCGGCCGCACTTGCATGAGCCCACGTGCGCCCGCCGGGCTGACCACGTCCGTGCGGAAGTTGGATTCCTGCAACGTGTGTGCATAGACAAGGGCCGGCGTTACCCGCCAGCCACCGAGAGGTTCCCAATTGGGCATGGGATAGCGCGCCATGGCGTTGCTTTGGTTGCGTGCGGGGCCATAATGACCCAACCAAAATTGGGTGGAGGCAAGGTTCAGCGATCCGGCCAGCTGCGCCAAATTTGTATGCTGCCGCGCATCGCCTATGCGCGCTTGATGGCGCAACGCTTGATCCGCAAGTTTCGTTTGGCCAATTTCCGCCAAGCCGACCGCAAGGATTGCATTCTGCTGATCTTTCAGGCTGGCCCAATCAAGCTTTACGACTTTGGCTGCCCGGCGGGCGATGGGCTCCATGCCGAGCGCTTCGCTCGCCAACAGACCATAAAAGGTTTCGGGCAGCTGCGCCGCTTTTTGCATTTTTGGCTGCACAAATTGTGGATATTTCGCCGCCATCGCCGCGCGCGCGCCCCAAAACAGGCCTGCTGCCTTCAGGTCGTCATTGGCAGCGAGGCGTGAGACCACATCAAATGCCTCATATGCCTCTGCATATTCACCCAACCGCCATGATGCCAAGCCATGCACCCATGCCGCCTGTGTGCCCCATTCGCCACCGGCCGTGCGCGCGAGTGAAGCAACGCGTTTCGCAGACTGGTCGTCATTTTCGATATAATAGGACCATGCGACGCGATATTGAAGCTCGGTCAATGCTTCGGGTGAAAGCTCTTCGACCTTGGTTTCGAGATATTGTTCCGCGGCCAAGGACTGGTCATTTTTGATGAACTGCTGAAGCTCGCCGCGGATGATATCGCTCGCCGCGTTTGCAGGCAAGTCCCGCTTTGGCGCACCACCAAGCCATGAGAAACGGCGGATGCCCGGGCGTTCAGGAAGAATATCCGCGCCACGCTTGCGCGCCATTGTTGCAAGCTGCTCCGCTTGCGGAAGATAGGGTGCCGACTGCAAAAGATCGTGCAATTGCGCGACCTCAACCTTTGGACTGTCTGGGGCAAGATATAATTCGGCGCGCGCCATGGCGGCCATTGGTCCTTGCGGCGCTTCATCGATTAACCGTGCAGCCTCTTCCCATTTCTGGTTTCGAATTGCGTCGTAAATGGCCGAAAAAACGGCCTTTTCCTTGGCATCCAAAACCGTTGGAGCAACCTGCGTAGAGACAATCGCACGAAAGCCCTCGCTGGTATTTGCATGCGCAGCCGCCACCGGTGACAGCGCCAATAGTGGACCAAGCCAGCTAAGCGCGCGCATTCTACTGTGACGCACTTTTGCACTATGCACGTTCTTGGCGCTCACAAGGCATCCCTTTTTGCAAACATCTGCAGATCTCTCCACGCCTGTGCCTTCATGGCAGGCCGCGCGATAAGCGTACGCGGATGGAATGTCGTCAATGCGACGATATTGCGGCCATCATGGTTAACATTTCGCAATTCTGCGCGGGCGTTCATAAGATCGGCGTCTAACAGAGCCTTGCAGGCGGATGAACCGAGTAAAATCACCGATGTGGGTTTAATGAGGCCGAGTTGATGGCGCATATAATGGCCCAATTCCGGCAGGATGTGATCGGGAAGCTCCCCCGTCGCCGGCACCGTGGTTGCAAGCCACGTCCGGTAACAATCCGAAATGTGGATACCAATCGCCGCCAACATACGTTCCAGCAAAATGTGCACCGCAGACGTTCCCGCGGTTGCTTCGTCGGCATCCGTTAAATCGGGTAGATCGGATATGATAACAATTGCGCTGTTTTCGGCGCCAATTGGGGGAATATGAACTGGGCCTAGGTCGTTGCCAGGAAGCGGTGCGCCATCGCGGACCATCTGCCGCAAGGTCGCAATATCATTCGGCCAGGCAATAGACGGAACGTGCGGTGCAACAGGGGCATTTGCGGCACTGTTATTGGCGGTAGCAGCCGGTTTTGCAGGATCCGTCACTTCATCGGCGGCCAGCCAGTTGACGGTTTCATCGCCCACGGCAGAATCCACACCGGCCAGCGTCCACCAGCCAGTTAGCGATTCAACAGCCGCCAAGGCTGCAGTTTCTGCACGATCCCCCATAAATCCCTTCAGTCACTTGTTGACGACAGGGTCAATTGCTTGGCATGGCAATTCCCACGAGCTGTCCGAAAATTCGGATGGCCTGATTTACATGCCGGGTAAAGGATAAAGGCAATGAGTGAACGCGAGTCGATGCCATATGATGTTGTTATTGTGGGTGCGGGGCCAGCAGGGTTATCCGCTGCGATACGCATTAAGCAGCAGTCCCCCGACACCAGCGTTTGCATATTGGAAAAAGGGTCAGAGGTTGGCGCGCATATTTTATCCGGCGCTGTCATAGATCCAAAGGCGCTCGACGAGCTGCTGCCGGATTGGCGCACGATGGGCTGCCCATTGGCGGATACACCCGTGAACGACAACCAGCATTGGATAATGACCAAGACCGGCAAGTTTAACATGCCGCATTTCCTGACGCCCGGTTTCATGCATAACAAAGGCACCTACACAGGCTCGCTTGGCAATCTGTGCCGCTGGCTTGCGGGGCAGGCGGAAAATCTGGGCGTGGAAATCTTCCCCGGATTTTCGGCTGCAGAAATTCTGTATAATGCGGACGGCTCGGTCAAGGGCGTGGCAACAGGCGACATGGGCGTCGCGCGCGATGGCAGCCACAAAGATGATTATATGCCCGGCATGGAACTGCACGCCAAATATACCTTCTTTGCCGAAGGTGTGCGTGGACATCTGACCAAATTGATTAAGCCGCAGTTCGGATTGGACAAGGATTGCGAACCACAGGTTTATGGCATCGGTCTGAAAGAATTGTGGGACATTCCCGCGGAACAACATTCGGCAGGCCGCGTCATTCACAGCCAAGGCTGGCCATTGACCGACGCAAATGGTGGCGCATTCCTGTACCATCAAGCAAACAACCAAGTGGCCTTAGGCTTTGTGGTCTGGCTGAACTATTCCAACCCCTATCTGTCACCCTTTGAAGAACTGCAGCGCTGGAAAACGCATCCAGAGGTCAAGAAGATTTTGGCCGGTGGCAAGCGCGTTTCCTATGGCGCCCGCGCGATCAGCGATGGTGGCTGGCAGTCGGTGCCAAAGTTGGCATTCGCGGGCGGCGCATTGATTGGTTGTTCGGCGGGTTTCGTCAACGTGCCACGTATCAAGGGCACGCATACCGCGATGAAATCCGGCATGTTGGCAGCAGATGCCGTTGTGGAAGCACTGGCCGCGGGCCGCGAACATGACGAGTTGACCGCTTATCAGACCGGTTATGACAATAGCTGGGTCTCCAAAGAGCTGCATATGGTGCGCAATGTCCTTCCGCTGGTCGAAAAATACGGCAATGTTGTTGGAACGATGCTGGCGGGCGTGAACATGTGGCTCGAAAACTTTGGTATCCGCATGCCTTTCACGATGAAGCATCATCCAGATCACAAGGCGCTCAAAAAGAAGAACCAAGGCGAGCGGATCGATTATCCAAAGCCAGATGGTGTGTTCAGCTTTGACCGGCTGTCGTCGGTATTCCTGTCGAACACCAACCATGCCGAAGATCAGCCCATCCATTTGCAGGTCAAGGATATGGACCTGCAAAAGAACAGCGAGTTCATGGAATTCGCGGGACCTTCAACGCGTTATTGCCCCGCAGGCGTGTATGAATGGATTGAGGAAGAGGGCAAAGACCCGCGCTATCAGATTAACGCCCAAAACTGCGTACATTGCAAAACCTGCGACATCAAAGACCCCAATCAGAATATCAATTGGGTGACGCCGGAGGGTGGCGGTGGGCCGAATTACCCCAATATGTAAGCTGACCGCCGCGCTCTTTTTATGCGCGGCGCCAGCTTATGCTTCCGTTGATGACGGCGTCACCGCCTATGTGAATGCGCGTGCGGCAGAATTTGACGCGCGTCACGATGAGGCGTTGGCGGGATATCTCAAGCTGTTTGAAGAATCTGCGGACAGCGAGACATTGGCGAAGCGGGTTTACCAAAATGCGGTGCGGCAAGGTGACTTTGCCGCAGCACTGAAATCTATTCGCGTTCAGGAACTGAGAAATGACGTTCCGCCAGAGGGGCCGTTGTTCCTGTTCACCGACGCCTTTCAAAAACGTCGCTGGTCATTGGCGTTGCTGGCGGCCGACGAATTGGAAGCCCGCAGCAATTTTGGCTTTATGGCGCCGATATTGCGCGCTTGGGTATCCGTCGCGACGACGGGCACGCATGACTTGACCCTTAAAGAGGGAAATACGGATTCGTTTTTCAATTTCTACGCCGTGGACCAGATCGTGTATCTTGATCTCGCCACGGGCCAAAATGCCAAAGCGAAATTGGGACTGCGGAATATGGTCTCGGTTGGTGGCGACGCCATGCGTGATCTCTTCATCAGCGCCGGCCCCGTTTTTGCGCATAAAGGCGATACCGCTTTTGCACATGCAATGCTTGGGGCCGCGATGGGTTCCGAGTTCGATGGCCAGTTTAACAAAGCTGACGCAGCTGCAAAGAATATCACCCCCAATGTCGGGCTTGCTGCACTATATGTCCGGATCGCAACGTCGCTGATTGAGCAGGATGTGCCGGAGCCCGGCCTGGCACTTGCACGGTTAGCCCTATGGACCGCGCCGGAATATCCTCCTGCCATCATCACCACGGCACATGCGCTGGGAAAATTATCTGGCGGCCGTGATGCAGTTACACTTTTGGATAAAATTCCGTCAGCTTCACCTTATTGGACACGAGCCGTTTTCGCAAAGGCCGCGTTGTTACGCGATATGGGTGACAATGAAGGTGCAGTTGAACTGGCGCGCCTCAGTTATGATCAGAATGCGAATTCGGCTGCGCGCGCAACCTTTCTTGGCCAAATGTTGCAGCAAAATGGCCGTCTGCCAGAGGCTATCGCCCAATATCGGCGCACAATGGATTTGGACGACTTCAAACGTCAGGCACCCAAGAGCCGCGCCTCATTTCATGTGATGCTCGCCAGTGCATTGGATGAACATGGCCAATGGGACGAAGCAAAACAGGCGCTTCAAAACGCGATTGCTTTAGACCCATCCAATGCGAGCGCGCTGAATTATCTGGGTTATTCCATGCTGGAGCGGCGCGAGGACGTGGTCAACGCAGAGGCATTTGTGCGGCGTGCATATGATGCAGAGCCAACATCATCGGCTTACGCAGACTCGCTCGGCTGGGCCTTGTTCCAAAGCGGCAAATATGATGATGCTGTAACCATGTTGGAAAAAGCCGCGTCGATCGAAAATGCTGACGCGACGATTTTTGAGCATCTGGGCGATGCATATTGGCGGGCAGGTCGCCGGCGCGACGCGCGACATGCGTGGAATAGCGCGCAAATTTCGGCGGACGCAGCGGTTGCTTTGCGCATATCATCAAAGTTGGAAGCAGGCCTGCCGGGCGATATCAGGACGCCGAAGTGATGCCAGCGGATACCGAGACCGCCTTTGCCAAGATCAATCTTGCGTTGCACGTGCGCCGGCGCCGCGAAGACGGCTATCATGACATTGAAACCTTGTTCGCCTTTGCGCAGCATGGCGATCAGTTGCAGGCATCGCTTTCTGATAGGCTTGAGCTCACGATCGTCGGCCCCTTTGGCAGCGGACTTTCCGTCGATGACGATAATCTGGTGATGCAAGCCGCGCACCGGCTTCGCGCGCATTTTTCCATCACCGGCGGCGCATCCATCCGTTTGACAAAAAACCTGCCAATAGCTTCGGGTATCGGAGGCGGTTCGGCCGACGCTGCGGCAGCGGCTCGGTTGTTGAATCGGCTGTGGGATATTCAGGCCAGCGAGCAGGAACTTGCCGATATATTGCAGCCGCTGGGCGCGGACATTCCCGCCTGCGTTTTTAGCCGCACAAGTTTTGGCAGCGGAACCGGAACAGCGCTTATATTGCGCGATGACACCGCGGTGCCTGCGCGGCATCTGTTACTGGTCAACCCGCTACAGTCGGTATCGACAGCCGCCATTTTTACGGCATGGGACGGCAAGGACAAGGGACCAGTGGCGCGGGGCGACATCTGGCAAGCGACGCTATCGGGACGAAACGACCTTGAACCCATCGCGGCGGGCATTTGTCCCGCCATCACGGACATTTTGCAGGCGCTTGCGCGCGCCAACCCGGCCATGGTTCGCATGTCGGGGTCAGGCGCGACCTGCTTCGCGCTTTTTGCGGAGGCCAAGGATTTGGAAGCGGCCAAAGCGCATTTGGATCCCCATTGGTGGTCGATGGGAACGGAGCTGCGATGATGGCTGATCCTTTCCGGATATTGGGCGAACCCAAAATCGGGGGCATCCTGATTATTGGCGACCATGCTTCAAATGCGGTTCCCGGCGACGTGGCGTTGGGATTGGACGCTGATCACCTCAATGCCCATATTGCATGGGACATTGGCGTTGATCCGGTCGCGCATATATTGACGCAAGACACGCGTTTTGCCGCATTCCTCGGACGTTATTCGCGCTTGGTCGTCGACTTAAACCGCGAAGAGGACGAAGCAGGTGCCCTCCCAAGCGAAAGCGATGGACGTCGCATTGCTGGCAATGATTTGGACGAAGCGCAGCGCGCGGATCGGATCGCGCGATACCACCGGCCCTATCATGACAGGCTAGAAACACTTTTGCGGGAGTGCCGGCCAGCACTCATATTGTCGCTGCATAGCTTCACACCCGCATTGAAGACGCGACCAGATGAGGCGCGGCCATGGGATGTTGGTGTGCTGTACAATGCGCACGAAGCGGCATCGAAAACGGCTATCCGTTTCTTACAGGATGCCGGCCTTAACGTCGGTGACCAGCTACCTTATTCAGGCAAATTGCTGAACGCGACGATGAACCGGCATGCAGAAGCCAATGACATTCCCTATGTCGGGATTGAAATGCGACAGGATTTGGTCGGCGATGCTGCGGGCCAAGCAAGATTTGCACATATTTTGTCGGAAATGTGCCATTTTGTTTCGGAACAGCTTGGCTTAACCACATAAAAACGCGTAAAGGCCGCGGCGATAATGGAGACCATCATGCCAAACCAATTCGACAAATCCAAATTGCCCAGCCGCCACGTTTCCGTTGGCCCGGAACGCGCCCCACATCGCAGCTATTATTATGCGATGGGTTTGACCGCTGAAGAAATTGCACGCCCATTTGTCGGCGTTGTGTCGGCAGGCAACGACAGTGCGCCATGCAATACAACATTGGACGCGCAAGCGGACATCGCGCGTAAGGGCGTAGAGCAGGGCGGCGGCATGCCACGCCGGTTCAACACCATCACAGTGACCGACGGCATCGCCATGGGGCATCAGGGTATGAAGTCCTCGCTGGTGAGCCGCGAGGTTATTGCGGATTCGGTCGAGTTGTCGGTGCGTGGGCACTGCTACGATGCGCTGGTTGGCTTTGCGGGTTGCGACAAGTCGCTGCCGGGGATCATGATGGCAATGCTGCGGCTGAACGTGCCATCCATCTTTGTCTATGGCGGCTCAATTCTCCCCGGTCGCTATCATGAAAAGGACGTGACCGTTAAGGACGTCTTTGAAGTCGTTGGCAAATATGCGGCGGGCGCATGCCCGTTGTCGGAGCTTGAAGAGCTTGAGCGCGTTGCATGCCCAGGGCACGGTGCCTGTGGCGGTCAATATACCGCAAACACCATGGCGTGCGTGGGCGAGGCGATTGGCCTATCGCTTCCGAACAGCAACATGGCACCGGCGCCTTATTCCACACGTGACCAAATTGCGCATGCCGCAGGCGTCCAAGTGATGGAGTTGCTCGCGAAAAACATTCGACCACGTGATATCTGTACGCGTGAAGCCTTTGTAAATGCGGCAAGAATTGTTGCGGCTACCGGTGGGTCAACCAATGGTGCGCTGCATTTGCCAGCGATGGCGCATGAGGCGGGTATTTCATTTGATCTGTTCGACGTTGCCGAGGCGTTCAAAACAACGCCTTATATGGCGGATTTGCAGCCGGGTGGTCAATTTGTGGCGCGCGACATGTACGATGCGGGCGGTGTGTACATGCTGATGAAGTCGTTGCTGGCCGAGGGGCTTCTATATGGCGACTGCATGACCGTCACCGGCAAGACGCTGGGTGAGAATATCGATGAAATCACATGGAACCCTAACCAAAAGGTGATTTATCCAGCAACCGCGCCAATAACGCCGACGGGTGGTGTTGTCGGCCTTCGCGGTACTTTGGCACCAGATGGCGCAATCGTGAAGGTCGCGGGTATGGACCGCCTGACGTTTACAGGTCCTGCACAGGTTTTTGACTGCGAAGAAGATTGCTTTGCCGCGGTTGAAGCACGACAAATCCGCGAAGGCTCGGTCATTGTCATCCGTTATGAAGGACCAAAGGGCGGCCCCGGCATGCGCGAAATGCTCTCGACGACGGCGGCTCTATACGGGCAGGGGATGGGCGAGAAGGTTGCGCTCATCACCGATGGACGCTTTTCTGGCGCCACACGCGGTTTCTGCATTGGCCATGTCGGCCCCGAAGCGGCCGAAGGCGGGCCCATCGCTTTGATTGAAGATGGCGACGAGATCATGATCGATGCCGAAACCGGTGTTATCGACCTCAATGTATCTGCCGAAGTTCTTGAAGAACGGCGGAAACATTGGACGCCACGCGCCACCGATTATGGGTCAGGCGCAATATGGCGCTATGCTCAAAATGTCGGGCCTGCCTATAAAGGCGCAGTCACACATCCCGGTGGCAGCGCCGAAACGCATGTCTACGCCGATATCTAAATATGCGGCAGTAACTTTGCTGCTCGCCAGCCTGGCTGGCTGCGGCAGAGATGGTTCGGTCCCGATCGCGCAGGCAGAGAAAGACGCAGGCGACCAAGCCGCGCGTGATGGCAAGATTGTGTGCGCCTTGGCTGGCTCTGATACGTTCGAACGGACATGCACGACGGAGCAAATTACGGGGCCGGATAGCAAAATGTTGGTCATCCGGCATGCCGATGGCGGTTTCCGGCGGTTTACTATTTTAACCGACGGTCGCGGGCTCGCCCCTGCCGACGGTTTTGATGAAACGCGTATCCGCGTGCTCGGTGCCAATAGGATTGAGCTATCGTCCGGTGACGACAAATATCGGCTTCCTGCGCAGATAAAAGGGCAGGGCAATGCCGGAGAAAAGGGCGCAAGCAAAGACGCCGGTTGATTGCGCGCGCCTTCACGGGCATGGGGCGCTATGAGCATAGCAGAAGAGATTATCAGGGTCGCAGCGCGCGGCGACGGCGTAACGGCCAATGGACGCTATGTGGCGCACGCAGCCCCGGGCGACATCGTCGATCCCGCAGGCGGTTTGATCCACGGACCGCATCATGCAACGCCGCCGTGCCAGCACTTCCCATTATGCGGCGGATGCCAATTGCAGCATCTCGACGAAGACAGCCTGCGCTTGTTTGCTGCAGAGCGCGTCACGCATGCGCTGGCGACGCAGCAGGTCGAGATCGGAGAAGTCATGCCCGTCCATTTGTCTCCACCCGCCACGCGCCGACGCATTGCGGTCCGTTCGGCATGGGCCGGAAAGCAGTTTCAACTGGGCTTCAGCACCGAAAAAAGTCACCGTATCATAGACTTGCGACAATGTGATGTCGTGGTGCCGGAGCTATTCGCATTGCTTAAGCCATTGCGCAGCCTGCTGGAGCCACGGCTTAACCGCGCGCGTCAGGTTCAGATCAAATTGGCGATGGTCGATCAAGGCGTTGACGTATTGATTGAAAACTGGATCGCCAACGATCTCGATACGCATGAGACCTTGTCGGAATTTGCGAAAACCTATGGCCTTGCCCGCCTGTCGCTGGATGAAGGCTACGGACCCGTTCCATTTTATGAGCCAGAGCCTGTTACCGTCACCCTTGGCGGTGTTGCTGTGGGGTACCAGCCTTATGGTTTCCTGCAGGCGACCGTGGATGGCGAGGCGGCACTGGTGCAGGCCGTAAATGACATTATCGGCGAAGATACCATCGTGGCGGATTTGTTTGCAGGTTCTGGGACATTTGCGCTGTCGATGGGCGCTGGACGAAAGATTTACGCAGGCGAGGCTGATCTTCAGGCCAGTCTGGCGCTCAAGGCTGCTGCAGGCCGTTCGGGCCGCACTATATTTGCGGAGCACCGTGACCTTTTCCGCCGGCCGTTATCGCCAGATGAACTGAACCGGTTCCAGACCGTCGTGCTTGATCCGCCGCGCGCAGGAGCAAAGGAGCAGGTGGCGAACCTTGCCGCTTCCACGGTTCCGTCGATTGCTTATGTCAGCTGTAATCCCGCGAGCTTTGCGCGGGATGCAAAAACATTGGTGGCCGCTGGATACAGGTTGCAGCGGATTTGGCCTGTTGGGCAATTCCGCTGGTCAACCCATATCGAGCTGGTTGGGCATTTCAGCCGTTAGTGTAAAAGCACCGCCATTACGGCATGCGCGACGAGCATCATGAGTGCCAATGATGATAGTGCAAACAGTCCAAACCGAATGAGAACGCGGTTCGACAAAATTTGTACCAAGCTATGTGCGACACGAAGGCCGACATATACCCAAGCAATCGTTGCGTTCAGATTGTCGCCCTGGCCAACCATGGCAAGTGTCAAACATACCGCATAAAACACCGTAGGTGCTTCATGTAAGTGATTGTAATTGTCTGCAACCCACGAGGCTTTTTCTTCGCCTTTGGCAGCTAGCGCATCGCGCAAGGCACCGGCGGAGGAACCGACAATCTTGCTTCCGTCAATCCCTGCGCGGTTCATGGCGGGTATGCGCGTGGCATACATCCATATCCAGATAATCATCGTCCATGCCGCAAGCGCGACAACTGGTCCTAATATTGCACTATTCATATCCACTCTCCCCTTAAAACAAATTCATAACATCTTCAGATCGTCGCCAGCAGCGCTTGAACTGCCAATATCGTCAGGCACAGGCTCGACAGCAGGAAAAATACGAAACGTATTGCCACGGTATTGACCGTTGCCTGCCAAATGCTGTGGATCACGCGCAACACGGTATAGCCCCATGCCAGCGACACCGACAGCGATGTTGCCCCGCCGGAAATCGCAAGAATCATGATCGTTGCATAAAAGATGGTCGGTTGCTCCATCAAATGCGCGTAATTGTGCGATTTCCAGGCAACCGATGGTGATACATGCGGGTCAATATCCTGACCACGTCCGCCCGGTGCGGCCTTGCTAAGGTCCATGCCGATCTTCGACATTGCAGGAAGGCGCGTTCCAGCCATCCAGAAAAGCATGATGATTGACCAGACGACCAAAGCCGCTGCTGGTGCTAAAATCGACGTATCCATAATGAAAACCCTCCCAATTGTTATAATTGGAAGGGTGCTTCACGTAACATTGATTGTCAATTGCAACTTATTGCGCGGACCGCTTGCCGATCTTCACAACATTGCTTGCGTCATTGGCGGGCAACTCGGCATAAAGGCTTGCCATGGGTTCATCTTCGACCGGAACCGTGTCGGTCTCGCCAAAGCCGTTGAATTCGGTCCGCATCGCGCAGCCATATGCGCCCAGCATGCCGACTTCGATATAATCACCGGCTTGCACGTCATCGGGAAGGATGAATGGCCCCGCCATATGGTCCATATCGTCGCAGGTAGGGCCGTAGAAGCTGAATTCTGCCATCTGGGTACCAATTGACGTATCCGACCGTTGAAGCGCCACAGGGAAGCGCCAGCCGATATGTGCTGCATCAAACAATGAACCATAGGCACCGTCGTTGATGAACAGTTCTTGGCCACGGCGTTTTTCGACCTTCACCAGCAAGGACGCGTACTCGGCGCACAATGCACGGCCCGGCTCACACCATAGTTCGGCGGAATAGCTGATTGGAAGATCTTCGAAGCAATTGTGGATGACTTCAAAATAGCCCTCAAGCGCGGGTGGCTCCATGCCTGGATAGACCGATGGGAAACCGCCGCCGACATCGACAATATCAACCGTGACAGACGCTTCAACGATAGCAGCACGCACATGCTCCATCGCCTCGGCATAAGCAGCCGGCGTCATGGCCTGACTTCCAACGTGGAAGCAAATGCCCAAGCTGTCGGCGACCTGACGGGTCGCAACCAACAGATCCGCTACTTCGGATGGATCTGCGCCAAATTTTGAAGCAAGGCTGAGTTTCGCATGCTCTGATGACACGCGGATACGCACGCATAGCTCGAGATCCGTAGCGCCATCGGTGGCACGCACGATCTTTTCCAATTCCTCATGGCTGTCGAGGCTGAATGTGCGAACGCCATGGTTATGGTAAGCTTGCGCAATCGCGCGTTCGCTTTTCACAGGATGCATGAAGCACAGCTTCGCATCCGGCAGGAACTTGCTCACCAACCGCACTTCACCAAGCGAAGCGACGTCATAATGGGTGATGCCCGCGTCCCACAAAGTTTCAAGCAATGCAGGCGACGGATTGGCCTTTACCGCGTACAACGACTTACCCTGAAACTTCTCAACGAAGAACCGGGCGGCGCGCGAAGCGGCATGCGGGCGAAGGAGCGTGATAGGTTCGTCAGGGCGCTGGGCGCGGACTACAGCTAGAGCGTCAAGATACTCGTGCAACTCAAGGGACCCCCAAAAAAAATAACGTGAAACAACAAGGCTGCCTTGCGGTTATTGGAAGTCCCCCTGGGGCAGCGGAGGCGTCCCTTATGAAAAGCAGGGGGCTATGTAAAGTGATTCGTTGCGTTTTTAGCTGAGCCGGTCCCTAAACTCGGTCCAGTCGAATGCGCGAACACATTCCAACGCGTCTGTTTCGCTGTTCCAAAGCCAGATGGACGGAAGCGGAACGCCGTTGAAGGTGTTCGTCTTCACCATCGAATAATGCGCCTGATCAAGAAACGCGAAGCGCGCGCCGGCCTCTGCAGCGACCGGAAGGCGGTAATCACCGATGATATCGCCAGCAAGGCAGCTGGGGCCCCCCAGACGCACCGCAGGGCCGTCCTGAAGCTCGCCAAGCATCGCAGGGCGATAAGGTGCCTCAATGACGTCAGGCATGTGGCACGTCGCGCTGATGTCGGTGATACCGACGGGCAAACCATTTTCAAACACATCGAGCAGTTCGCCAATCAATATGCCGGTATCAAGCGCAATCGCTTCACCGGGTTCAAGATAGACGTCGAGGCCGGTTTCAGCGCGGACCTGCTGAATAAACGCAACAAGGTCGTCGCGTTGATAATCCGCGCGGGTGATGTGATGTCCGCCACCAAAGTTCAACCAACGCAATTGGCCAAAATAGGGCGCGATCTGGGGCTTCAGCGCCTCCCATGTGCGCTTGAGCGGTTCAAAATCCTGCTCACACAAGGTGTGGAAATGCAGACCGGACACGCCCTCCAAATGTTCTGGTTTGAGCTGGCTTACAGGGAAACCAAGGCGTGAACCAGGCGAGCAGGGGTCATATTTCGCAACTTCGCCCTCGGCATGTTCGGGGTTGAGCCGAAGCCCAACATCGACGCTGTCATTCAGGAATGCCGCAAAACGTGTATGCTGGCTGGGGCTGTTGAAAATGACATGATCAGAAATCTCGACGATTTCGGCCATGTCGGCTTCTTTATAGCCAGCGCAATAGGTTGCGATCTCGCCTTTATAATAATCGCGGGCAAGGCGCGATTCCCACAGGCCTGAACTGCACACGCCATCGAGATATTCACCAATGACGGGCGCAACTTTCCACATGGAAAACGCCTTCATCGCGCACAGGATTTTCGCACCGGACCGTGCTTTTACATCCGCGAGAATAGCAAGGTTCCGCCGCAGCGCCGCTTCATCGACGACAAATGCCGGCGATGGAACGCGATGCAGGTCGAAATGCGCAAATGCGCCAGGATCACCAGCTTTGGTTTCCATTAGAACGTCAAAGGTCCGTCCAGTTCCTTCACCTGCCAAGGCAGACCATGCGCGTTGAGCATGTCCATGAAGGGATCGGGATCGAACTGCTCCATGTTCCAAACACCAGCACCCGACCATTTGCCCGTGAGCAGCATGGCAGCACCGATCATCGCGGGAACGCCAGTGGTATAGCTGACCGCCTGATTGCCCGTTTCGGCATAGGCATCTTCATGGTCGCAGATATTGTAGATGTAGAGCGTTTTTTCTTTGCCGTCTTTGCCAAGGCCAGTTGCGATACAGCCAATGTTGGTCTTGCCCTTGGTCGTTGGGCCAAGCGAGGCAGGTTCAGGTAGAACGGCCTTCAGGAACTGAAGCGGAATGATTTCCTTGCCTTCATACATAACAGGATCAATCCGGGTCATGCCAACCGCCTGAAGGACGTTCAGGTGGGTGATGTACGCATCGCCAAAGGTCATCCAGAAACGGATGCGCTTGATTTCGGGCAGATGGGTTTTGAGGCTTTCGATTTCCTCATGGTACATAAGATACATGTTCTTTGGACCAACCGCTTCAAAGTCAAAGCTCTGCTTCACCGACATTGCGGGGGTTTCGACCCAGTCACCATTTTCCCAATGGCGGGCGACGGCGGTGACTTCACGGATGTTGATTTCCGGATTGAAGTTGGTGGCAAAGGCCTGACCATGGTCGCCGCCATTGCAATCAAGGATATCGAGCGTGTCGATGCGGTCGAAATGATGCTTTTTCAAATAGGTCGTGAATACCGATGTCACGCCGGGGTCAAAGCCTGAACCCAATAGAGCGGCGAGGCCGGCATCCTTGAAACGATCCTGATATGCCCACTGCCAGTGATATTCGAACTTGGCGACATCCAGCGGTTCATAGTTCGCCGTGTCCATGTAATGCACGCCCGCAGCAAGGCACGCGTCCATTATGTTGAGGTCTTGGTAAGGCAGCGCGAGGTTGACGACGAGGCTTGGCTTAATCTGGTTCAGCAAGGCGGTTGTCGCGGCAACGTCATCTGCATCAAGGCCATAAGTGTCGATAACGACGCCCGTACGTTCCTTTACCGAAGCGGCAATCGCATCGCATTTCGACTTTGTGCGGCTTGCGAGGCTGATATGGCTAAAAATATCCTGGTTCATGGCCATTTTGTGGACCGCAACCGATCCAACGCCACCAGCGCCAATTACCAATACCTTGCTCATATGCCATTTCCTCTTATCAGAGACTCGTTAAGCGCACGCATATAGGGGCCTTTTATGACAGAACAAGAATTGGCTGTAGCCACCAAGACGCCAACGCACGAAGGGGTGCAGCGGGCGATGGTCAAGATAGCCGCTATTCTGCCAAAAACGCCCTTGCTGCCGCTTGAGGTCGATGGCGTAACGATTTGGTGCAAGGCCGAAATGCTGCAGCCCATCGGCGCGTTCAAGATTCGCGGCGCGTGGCATCGGCTCTCCGATTTGAACGAAGACGAGCGTGCGCGCGGCGTCGTTGGCGTATCGAGTGGCAACCATGCGCAGGGCGTCGCCTGGGCGGCGAAGAAGCTTGGCATAAATGCGACCATCGTCATGCCTTCCAATGCCCCGCGCATGAAGCTGGAGGCGACAAAGGCGCTTGGCGCGCAAGTGGTATTATATGACCGCGCAACGGAATCGCGTGAGGCAGTGGCCGCCGGGTTGATTGCACAAAGCAACGCGACGCTCGTGCATGCCTTTGGTGATCCGTGGGTTATCGAAGGGCAGGGCACCGCCGGTATTGAGATTGCCGAGCAGCTACAAAGCCTTGGCATATCAGGGCCAGATTTGATTGTTTCCTGCTGCGGTGGCGGCGGACTTGCCGCGGGCCTTGCGCTCGCCTGTCCTGACGCGGACATCGCCATCGTTGAACCCGAGGGTTGGGATGATATCATCCGTTCGCTTGAAGCAGGCGAGATTTTGCCCGTTAAAGACCTTTTGCATCCAACCTATTGCGATGCTTTGCAAACACCGCAGACCTACCCAATAAACTTTGACGTCCTTCGCAACCGCGTATCGCAGGGCGTGTCGGTTACCACCGCAGAAGTGGCTGCTGCGATGCGATTGGTGTTTGAGAAACTCCACCTCGTGGTTGAACCGGGCGGCGCAGTCGCGCTCGCGGCCGTCCTCGCGGGAAAGATAGAATTAAAGACGGTAACCGCGGTTACATTATCCGGCGGGAATGTGGACCGGGAAACCTTTATGCAGCTTTTGGCTCAAGCAGCCTGAGCAGCGCGGATATCCATCCGGCCCCAAATTTCGACCAATGCGCGCGTTAAATCGCGCATCATCGCCTCGGTATGCTGAGGCCCCGGCGTGAAACGCAGGCGCTCTGTTCCGCGCGGTACAGTGGGATAGTTGATCGGTTGAACATATACGCCATATTCAGCGAGCAATATGTCGCTGATCTTCTTGGCCTTCACCGGATCGCCGACCATCAATGGCACAATATGCGTATTGCTGACCATCACAGGCAATCCCGCTTCCGCAAACAACGTCTTTAGCATGGCAGCATTGGCGTGCTGCGCGGTGCGCTCTTCGCTTGATGCCTTAAGGTGACGAACCGATGCCAATACGCCTGCCACAAGCACAGGCGAGAGCGATGTCGTAAAAATAAATCCGGGTGCGTAGGACCGAATGACGTCAATGATCTTCTGATCAGCGGCAATATACCCGCCCATCACGCCAAATGCCTTGCCCAGCGTACCTTCAATAATCGTCACGCGGTCGGCGACTTCGTCCCGTTCGCTAATGCCGCCGCCACGTGCGCCATACATGCCAACTGCATGCACTTCATCGCAATAAGTGAGCGCGTTATATTTGTCGGCCAAATCGCAAACGGCACCGATCGGCGCAACATCGCCATCCATCGAGTACACGCTTTCAAAAGCAATCAGCTTCGGCGCCTCCGGATCATCTGCTGCAAGCAGTTCTTCCAAATGCGCCAGATCATTATGCCGCCAAACGCGCTTTTCACAGCCCGCATTGCGTATACCGGCAATCATGGATGCGTGGTTCAATTCATCGGAATAGATGATGCATCCGGGCAAAACCTTAGCCAATGTCGACAGTGTAGCATCGTTGGAAACATAACCCGACGTGAACAGCAATGCGCCATCCTTGCCGTGCAAATCGGCAAGTTCATGCTCCAGTTCGACATGATAATGTGTGTTGCCGCCAATGTTGCGCGTCCCGCCAGAGCCAGCGCCTACGTCATGCAACGCATCTTCCATTGCGGTGATAACCTTGGGGTGCTGCCCCATGCAGAGATAGTCATTTGAACACCACACGGTGATGTCCTTGGGGCCGTTATGTCCGGCGAAGCAGCGCGCGTTGGGATAATTCCCCTTGTTCCGCAAAATATCAATAAACACGCGATAGCGGCCCTCGGCATGAAGACGGTCAATCGCTTTTTCGAAAACAGCATCGTAGTTCACGGATACTAACCCCGGGTTTAAGCCGCTGCTGCGGCGCATCGACGCCCATTAGTCCCCGGAAATGGAAAAATCCAGCGCGAACGACTTGCAACAAGCGGCATAATGGACCGTTCTATGCGATATTTTCGCTTAGAGTGATTTGATTTGCGACAAACCAAAGCGCGATAGGGCGGGGCGCAGGCTTTCGAGCGCATCCAGCGGCCCCGTTGTAACGAATATTCCGTCGGTCTGTGCATCCGGCCAACGCTGGTCACGCGTCAGGTGGCTAATGCGCCGCGCTATACCCGCTGCGCCGTCGACGAACTGCATGTGCGGCGCGACCGCGCGAAGCTCATCCTCAACCAAAGGAAAATGCGTGCACCCGAGCACCGTGACATCCAAAAGATCGCCGCCCTCTTGTTCGGTTAGGCCACCCATGGCCCGAATATAGACCGAAGGGTCGACGGCCTCTCCGCGCATTTTTGCCTCGGCTGCTGCCACCAACTCAGGGGCCGCGTGGCGCAGCAATGTCATATGTGCAGCATGGTCGGCGTGCAGCCGGTCAACATAGCTCTGACGCACGGTCGCGGCCGTGCCAAGAAGACCAATGACACTCGTCTTACTCGCTTCCGCAGCGGGCTTTATGGCTGGAACGGTACCAACCACGGGGACATCAAGCGCGGCGCGCACATGGGCGAGGGCGATGGTGCACGCGGTGTTGCAGGCGATTGTTACAAGGCGCGGCTGGTACCGTTCGACAAGACGGCCAAGCAAGGCGGGAACCCGCGCCGAAATTTCTGCCTCGGTCTTGCTGCCATAGGGCAATCCGGCATAATCCGCCGCAAAGACGATGGGTGCATTGGGGAGCGCAGCTTTGACAGCCCGCAGTACCGATAGGCCGCCGATACCGGAGTCGAAAAACAATATGGGCGCGTCGTCGGGCGAATGAGGCATCACTAATCGTTAAACGCCGCCACGCTGGCTGACAAGTCGGTGGCCTTGAGCAGGCGGAACAAAACAGTTACGTCATACAGATATTTAGAGGATTCGACCAATGGATGATATTTGGATCAACATGATTGCGGGTCTTCTGCTCGGCTATCTGCTCGGTTCCATCCCGTTCGGGTTGTTGCTGACCAAGGCATCGGGCGGCGGCGATATCCGGAACATCGGATCAGGCAATATCGGCGCGACCAATGTGTTGCGGACCGGACGCAAAGGGCTTGCCGCACTCACTTTGTTGCTGGACCTGCTAAAGGGTTTCTTCGCAGTCTTTATCGCCACGCATTATCTGCCCGGCGGCGCAGTATTTGCGGCTGCAGGCGCGTTCTTTGGCCATTTGTATCCCATATGGCTGGGCTTCAAAGGCGGTAAGGGGGTCGCGACCTATGCCGGCATCATGTTCGGCCTGTTTTGGCAAGGCGGCGTTGTCTATGCCATCGCGTGGATTGGTGCGCTTGTGATTTTCAGGATCTCTTCACTCGCTGGACTGCTGGCGGCATTATGCGCACCCATAGCCGCGGCTTATTTCGGTCGATATGATTTGGTGGCCCTGTTGGTCGCATGCACGTTGATCGTGTTTTGGAAACATCGGACCAATATCGAAAACCTGTTGGACGGCACCGAACCGCGTATCGGCAAAAGCAAAAGCTGACCACGGCAATGGGGGGCAGCCAAGCAAAATTTGATCAGCTTCGGCTCATTAGATCACCCAATATTGGTCCTGTCAGTTATCGCCAGCTCATGGGGCGCTTTGGCAGTGCAAAGGCTGCGCTGGAGGCTTTACCCGACCTCGTTCGTCGCGGCGGGGGCGGTCCGTCGCTTCTTGCCGATGAGGCGAGCATCGCCCGCGAGTTGCAATTCGTTGCGAAATTTGGCGGGCGTCATATTTTCATTGGCAATCCCGAATATCCATCTTTGCTGTCGCATTTGGACAATGCGCCACCCGTCCTGTGTGTGAAGGGTGATTTGGGGCTGCTCAACCGCATCGCCATTTCCATCGTTGGTGCGCGCAATGCGTCAGCTGGTGCGTGTCAGTTTGCACGGCAGCTGGCCTATGATCTTGGCCAAATGGAATTCCCGGTGGTCTCGGGACTGGCGCGCGGGATTGATACCGCCGCGCATGCTGGTTCGATTGAAAGCGGAACGATTGCAGTGATCGCAGGCGGACTTGATGTTGTTTATCCGCCGGAGAACAAGGCGCTTCAGGACGCGATTGCCGAACGCGGCTTGCTCATCGCGGAACAACCGCCCGGGACAGAACCCCGTGCGCGGCATTTTCCATATCGCAACCGGATTATTGCAGGGATATCGGCGGGCACGGTTGTGGTTGAGGCTGCACCAAAATCCGGATCGCTCATCACCGCGCGGCTTGCGGCGGAGGCGGGGCGTGAAGTCATGGCCATTCCGGGGTCGCCGCTTGATCCAAGATCACGGGGCTGTAACCAGCTGATCCGCGAAGGCGCAACGCTTGTGCAGAATGCCGAAGAGATCGCCGAACTTGTCCGGCCGTTGGATCACCGCATGCGCGCGGCGCCGGCGCGCTATGTTGCATCTGAACCGGCAACTATCGGTGATGACACCAATGATGAGCGGCAAGCCGTCATCGACCTGATGGGCATGACCTATGTTTCGGTGGATGAATTGGTGCGCCAATCGGGCAGCAGTCAAGCCATTGTGCAGATGGTTCTGCTCGAAATGGAACTGGCCGGAAAACTGGAGCGTGGGGCAGGCGGAAAAGTACGTTTCGCCGCATGAAATTTTCGTCTTGACGACACCCCTCCAACCCCATCAGCCTATACGCGTACGCGAGAGATTTTAGAAAAGTCCATATTATCATGCAATTAGTCATCGTTGAATCACCTGCAAAAGCCAAGACAATCGAGAAATATTTGGGCCCCGGCTTCAAGGTATTGGCGTCCTATGGCCATATCCGCGATTTGCCGCCCAAGGATGGTTCGGTTGATCCTGAAAATGGCTTTGAAATGCTGTGGGATAATTACGCCGACAAAGCAAAGCAGCTGAAGGCGATAACAGACGAGGCCAAAAAGGCCGACGGATTGATCCTCGCGACCGACCCTGACCGTGAAGGTGAAGCGATTAGCTGGCATGTGCAAGAAGTGCTCGCCAAGAAAAAGGCGCTGCCCGCAAATGTCGGCCGCGTGACCTTCAACGCGATTACGAAACAGGCTGTCACGGACGCCATGAAGCATCCGCGGGCGTTGGATATCGACTTGATCGATGCCTATCGGGCGCGCCGTGCACTGGATTATCTCGTTGGCTTTACGCTGTCGCCCGTATTGTGGCGCAAACTGCCGGGCGCAAAGTCCGCAGGCCGTGTTCAGTCGGTTGCGCTGCGCTTAATCGTTGAGCGTGAACGCGAGATCGAAGCGTTTCGTGCGCAAGAATATTGGTCGGTGAAGGCGGCGATGGAGCATAAGGGGCAGAAGTTCGATGCCCGCCTGACCCAATATCTCGGCAAAAAACTCGACAAGATGGATTTGAAAACCGAGGCGGATGCAGAGCAAGCACGCGCCGCGGTCGAGGCCGGTAAGTTCACCGTCGATTCTGTTGAAACAAAGCCGGTTACGCGGAACCCACAACCGCCCTTTACAACATCGACACTTCAGCAGGAAGCCGCGCGCAAGCTTGGCTTTTCGGCCAGCCACACCATGCGGATTGCGCAGGGGCTGTATGAAGATGGTGCAATCACGTATATGCGTACGGACGGCGTCCAAATGGACCACAGCGCCATTTCGGCCGCGCGTAAAACGATCTCTGACCGCTTTGATAGCGGCTATCTGCCCGACAAACCGCGGGTCTACCAAACCAAAGCCAAAAACGCGCAAGAGGCCCACGAAGCTATTCGGCCAACCGATTTCTCCAAGGATAAGGCTGGTTCGGGCGATCATGGCCGTTTGTATGACCTGATCTACAAACGCGCGATGGCCAGCCAAATGGCATCTGCACGTATGGAGCGCACCACGGTTGATCTGGTCGACGGTACCGGACAGACCGCGCTGCGCGCCACGGGGCAGGTGATGAAATTCCCCGGTTTCTTGGCGGTGTATGAAGAAGGCCTCGACGATAGCGAGAGCGAAGACGGCGCGATTTTGCCGGCGATGTCCGTCGGCGATGCGCCCGCGAAGCATGCTGTCGAAAAAACGCAGCACTTTACACAACCACCACCCCGTTTTTCCGAAGCGACGCTCGTGAAAAGGCTTGAGGAACTGGGTATTGGTCGTCCATCAACATATGCGTCGACCATTCAGGTTCTGAAAGACAGGGCATATGTCCGTGTTGAAAAAAATCGTTTCTTTGCAGAGGAATCGGGCCGATTGCTCACAGCATTCCTCGAACGGTTTTTTGAACGTTATGTCGCGTATGATTATACCGCAGGGCTGGAAGATCAGCTCGATGAAATCAGCGGCGGCCGTGCAAACTGGCAGGCGTTTTTGGAATCCTTCTGGCGCGATTTTAAGCCAAAGACGGCTGAAGTCATGGAGCAGAAGCCTTCGGAAGTAACTGCTGAACTGGATATCTTCCTGTCGCCTTATCTGTTTCCTGAGCGTGAAGACGGCACGGATCCGCGCCTATGCCCGAAATGCGGTGAGGGCAGGCTTGCCCTTCGCGGCGGCAAATTTGGCGCGTTTGTTGCGTGTTCCAATTATCCCGATTGCAAATATACGCGGAAATTCGCGCAGCCAGGTGGCGAGAATGGCGAAGATACGGGGCCTGAAGTGCTTGGGCAACATCCAGAAACGCAATTGGAGGTTAGCCGCAAATCTGGCCGTTTTGGCCCCTATTTCGAAATGGGTGAGGGCAAAGAGGCCAAGCGCGCATCTATCCCGAAAGATATTCCTGCAGAGGATATCGGCCTTGAGTGGGCGATAAAGCTGTTGTCCTTGCCGCGCACAGTCGGAACCCACCCCGAAAGCGGTGAACCGATAACCGCAAGCATTGGGCGGTATGGGCCATATCTGGCGCATAATGGGAAATATGCACGGTTGCAGTCGACGACCGAAGTGTTCGAAACGGGCATGAACAGTGCGGTTGCAAAGCTAGCCGAAGCGGCTGCCAATCCGGGTCGTGGGCGCGGTGCCGCCCGTGCTCCGTTGAAGGAGCTTGGAAAGCATCCACGTACAGAGGCTGAGCTCAAGCTGATGGAAGGCCGCTTTGGGCCTTATGTGACCGACGGCACGACCAACGCGACTTTACCCAAGTCGATTGCACCCGACGAACTCACCTTGGAGGAAGCGGCGCAATTGATCGACGCACGCGCGGCCATGCCATCAAAAACTAAGAAAAAAGCGGCTCCGAAGAAAAAGGCTGCACCTAAGAAAAAGGCGGCGGCCAAGCCCAAGGCAAAAGCGGCGAAGTAAGCCGCAGAGAAACATGTCATCCCTGCAGAGGCGGGGATGACGTCTCTCAGTTTTCATTTGCCCGCGGTTACTCGACCCATTCGAGCCCGATATCGCGGTATAAAGTGCGATCCTCGTCCCACTTTGCGTGCACCTTCACATGCAAATATAGGTGGACCTTCACGCCCATCAATTTGGCCAACTCCATGCGGGCCGCTTCGCCAATCGCCTTGATCCGTGCGCCGCCTTTGCCAAGCACGATCGCGCGCTGGGTCGGTCTGGCGACAAGGATCTGCTGGTGGATTTCCAACGAACCATCTTCGCGTTCGCTATATTTCTCGGTCTCGACGGCGCTGGCATAAGGCAGCTCTTCATGGAGTTGCAGATATAGCTGCTCTCGCGTGATTTCAGACGCGATCAGGCGGTCTGTGGCGTCGGAAACCTGATCTTCAGGAAAATGCCATTCGCCCTCGGGCATGGCATCCGCCAGCGCCTGTTTGAATTCATCAAGGCCATCACCCGTCGCTGCGCTGATATAATAAATTTGTTCAAAATCGCATTTTTCGGTCAATTTCGTCGTGAGCGACAGCAGCTTTTCCTTGGCGGCGATATCCACCTTGTTCAGCACTAACCATTTGCGTTCAGGACGATCCTTAAGCCCCTCCAATATCTTTTCGACCTTTGGACCGGCACCGGCGCGGCCATCAACGATCAATGCAATCATGTCCGCATCGCCCGCACCGTCCCATGCTGCGGCAACCATGGCGCGGTCAAGGCGGCGTTGCGCCGCAAAAATGCCTGGCGTGTCGACCAATATGATCTGCGTTTCGCCGGCAAGCGCGACGCCCAGCATCCGCGTGCGCGTCGTTTGCGCCTTTGGGCTGACAATCGCGACCTTTTGACCGACCAAAGCATTGACCAGCGTTGATTTGCCAGCATTTGGTGCGCCAATAATGGCGACATGACCGCATTTTTTGGTCATGCGTAGACTTCCAAAAATGCGAGCGCGGCGGCCGTTTCAGCAGCCTGTTTGCTGTGCGCTGTCGCGGTGACTGGGTCAAAACCTTTTACAGTGACGGTAATTTCAAATGTCATAGCGTGGGGAGGGCCTTCTTTTTTCGTTATTACATATTCGGGAACCTTGCGGCCATGTGCAGCACACCATTCCTGAAGCGCGGATTTGGGATGCTTTGGTGCACCATTGGCGGTTTCAATCAACGGACCCCACAGGCGTTCGATAAGCGCGCGCGCGGCGTCGATGCCGTGGTCTAAATAGAGCGCACCAATCAGCGCCTCCATGACGTCACCAAGCACATTGTCGCTTTGCTGCGCGCCGTCGTCGCGCGCTTGTTTGCCAAGCCGCAAATGATCCGGAACCCCATGTTGACGGGCGATATCCGCACATGTCAAACCCGATACCAACGCGTTCAGCCGGTGCGACAAGCGACCCTCGGCTTCCTCGGCATATCGGTGGTACAGCATATCCGCGATGACCAGACCCAATATCCGGTCACCCAGAAACTCAAGCCGTTGATAATCAGCCTGTCCGGTGCTGCCATGCGTCAGCGCGCGGTGATATAGCCCCAGATCCGACGGCGGCTTGGGCATTAATGCCTTCAGCCAGTTGTCTTTATCGCTGTTGGTCAAAACCCTTGTCCAATGCGGTCAGGACGCGCAGCGGTAAACCATGTCCATGGCAGCAGCCAATGTGACGACCCATCGGTCGAAAACACCGACACCAGCGCGCGCCCAACGAGATTTTCTTGTGGCACGATGCCGATGGCTCCGGGCTTATCAATGGGTGTCCAGCGGCTGTCCGCGCTGCGGTCGCGGTTGTCCCCCATCAGGAACACGTCCTTTTCGCCGACAACAAAGGCTTCGGTGTTGTCGCCTTCCAATCCGTTGGCGAGGTCGAGAATTTCGTAGCTCTTGCCCTCGGGCAACGTCTCGCGAAAACGCGGGTACCGGCATTGCGTGCCACCGTCGGGGCTGGCTTCTTCCATATCGGGACGCCAGCATGGGAAGGGGTTGCGGTCCATTTCAGCGGTGTCGCGCATATTTTGCGTTACCGGAATGACAAGATCGGCAATGCGTTCTTTTTTGACCGCGACACCGTTAATCTCCAAAATGCCATCACGCATTTGGATCACGTCACCGGGAAGACCAATCACGCGCTTAATATAATCTGTGCCGTTGGACATGGGTGCCTTGAACACCACAACATCGCCGCGCTTTGGCTCGCTGGCGAATATCCGCCCGGGAATGAGGGGCAAGGAGAAGGGCAGGCTATATTTGGAATAGCCGTAAGGCCATTTTGCAACCAACAGATAATCACCGATGAGCAAGCGTGGCTGCATCGATTCCGAAGGAATATTGAATGGCGACACGATAAAACTGCGCAGAATGAACACGAATAACGCCAACTTCAAAAGGAAGCCGCCAAATTCGCGCCATTCGGAAGGGGGCGCTGCGGGTTGCGGATGTGCGGTCACGTTCGCATCGTCCGTCTTGTCGGTGGGTGAAGTCACATAATCTCGCAAATTAATGTCGTCTTATGACGGATTGGCTGGCCTTTTATCGCGTAGACGCGCTATTTGCCAGCGTCGAGATTCACAGGCGACATTCGCGCGATTGATAAAGGGTATATGATGACGGATCACAGCTGGGCTGGACTTGAAAAACAGCAAGAAAAAACGCTGGTTGAGCTGTTTGCGTCAGACCCCGACCGCGTTGCCAAAATGACCATAGAGCAGTCGGGATTGCGCTTTGACCTGTCGAAAACCCATCTTGACGACGCCATGCTGTCCCAATTCGCCAAACTTGCCGAAGACATGCATTTGGGCGACGCCAAATCGGCATTGTTTTCGGGCGCAGCTATTAATGTAACCGAAGGCCGTGCCGCCGAGCATGCCGCAGAGCGCGGTAATGGGGATGTGCAGGCCGTCGCCCATGCGCGTGCGCTTCAAGAACGCATGCGCGGCCTTGTCGAAGCGATCGACGCCGGATTTATGGGCGACATCAAGCATATCTTGCACATCGGCATTGGCGGATCCGCGCTTGGGCCCAAATTGCTGGTCGATGCGTTGGGCCGCGATGGTGCGCGGTACGATGTTAAGGTTGTATCGAACATCGACGGCGCTGCGCTGACGGAGGCTGTGAAAGGCATGGACCCGCATAAGACCATCGTCGCGGTCGCATCCAAGACCTTCACGACGACGGAAACCTTGCTGAACGCAACCAGCGCGATGGAGTGGATGCGCGACGGCGGTGTTGCTGATCCTTATGCCCAGTTCGTGGCGCTTACGGCCTACCCCGACAAAGCACTTGAATGGGGCGTCGATGAAAGCCGGATATTGCCGTTCAATGAATCGGTTGGCGGGCGCTATTCACTTTGGTGCTCGATTGGCTTTCCCGTTGCGCTCGGGCTTGGCTGGGCCGTGTATGAAGAACTGCTTGAAGGTGCAGCGGCGATGGACCGGCATTTCCGCCATGCGCCACTGTTGGAAAATGCGCCGACATTGGCTGCGTTCTGCGACCTATATTATGCCCAGATCAAGGACTGCCAGACCCGCGCAGTTTTTGCGTATGACGAACGGCTGCGATTGCTGCCCGATTATCTGCAGCAATTGGAAATGGAATCAAACGGCAAATCGGTGACAGCCGAAGGCGCGCCGCTCGGCCGCAACAGCGCGCCCGTCACATGGGGCGGGGTTGGTACCGACGCACAACATGCGGTCTTCCAATTGTTGCATCAGGGAACGCATCTTATTCCTGTCGAATTCATTGCCAGCAAAACGCCTGGGCACGACTTTGACACCGCGCATCATGAAACGCTGTTGGTGAACTGCTTTGCCCAAGGCGCGGCGTTGATGGCGGGGCAGAAGTCAGATGATCTGGCACGCAACTATGCGGGCAACCGCCCCTCAACCACGATATTGATGGACGATGTGACACCATCTGCGTTGGGCGCATTGATTGCGTTTTACGAACACCGGACTTTTGTGAATGCGGTGTTGCTGGGCATAAACCCGTTTGACCAATTCGGCGTTGAGCTGGGCAAGCAGATCGCAAAAAGCATCGGCGAAAATGGCGCCACTGGCTTTGATCCATCCACGACGGCATTGATCGCGGCGGCATTGGGCGACAACTGACCTGACGTGTTTGTTCGATAAGACAGAATAAAAAATGCCATTGGCATATGCGTTGCGGCGCAACCATATGGCCATGACATAAGGAAAAATCGCATGGCTGAATTTGAGTATGATCTGTTTGTCATTGGCGCTGGCTCGGGCGGCGTTCGCGCATCGCGGATAGCCGCGTCACACGGCGCGCGCGTTGCCGTTGCCGAGGAACATCGCGTTGGTGGCACATGCGTTATCCGCGGATGTGTTCCAAAAAAGCTGCTCGTGTACGGATCGCATTTCGCCGAAGATCTTCACGACGCGCAGCGTTTCGGATGGAACATGGCCCGTGCGACGTTCGATTGGAACATCTTGCGCGACAATGTCGCAGCGGAAGTGAACCGCCTTGAGGGTCTTTACGGACAGACGCTTGGCAACAACAAGGTTGAGGTGTTTCGCGAACGCGCGGTCGTGACGGGGCCGAACAGCGTGCGCTTGGCAAGCGGGCGCGAAATTTCGGCGGCCTATATCCTCATTGCCACAGGCGCTTGGCCATCGGTTCCGGAAATAGCCGGGGCGGGGCATGGCATCACGTCAAACGAAGTATTCAGCTTGCCCGAACTGCCCAAGCGGGCGGTGATCGCAGGCGGCGGTTACATCGCCAATGAATTCGCGGGTATCTTCAACGAACTTGGCGTCAAAGTCAGCCTTGTGACCCACGGCGACCGCATTTTGCGCAGTTATGATGACGAAATTGTCGACCGCCTCGTGGACATTAGCGGCCATAAGGGCATCGATATTCGCTTCAACTGTAGCTTCAAATCCATCACCAAGCAGGATGATGGCAGCTTGGTGATCGAAACCAATCAGGGCGAGACGATTGAAACCGATTTGCTGCTGTGGGCCATTGGTCGGACGCCGCACAGCAAAGGCCTTGGCCTTGAAGACGTTGGCGTCGCGCTGGGCAAGGATGGTTCGGTACAGGTTGGCGACGACAATCGGACCAACGTGCCCAGCATTTACGCGGTGGGCGATGTCACAAACCGCGTTCAGCTTACCCCCATTGCGATCCGCGAAGGCCATGCTTTTGCCGACAGCGTCTTTGGCAACAATCCGCGCACGGTAAATTATGACTGCATACCGACTGCAGTGTTCAGCAATCCGCCAATTGCCAGCGTCGGGATGACCGAGGCCGAAGCCCGCGCGGCGCATCCGGACGTCAAAATTTACAAAAGCGATTTCCGCGCGATGAAGAATGTGCTGGCCGACCGCAATGAACGCGCATTGTATAAAATGGTCGTCGCAGGCGCAAACGAGCGTGTGGTCGGGTTGCACTTGATTGGGCCGGACAGCGGCGAGATCCTTCAAGCAGCGGCTATCGCGGTTAAGGCAGGGCTGACGAAGCAGGATTTCGACGACACTGTCGCGCTGCACCCCAGCATGTCCGAAGAACTGGTGTTGATGAAATAACCGAGAACGTCACCGTAGCCCTGAGCCTGTCGAAGGGCGCTGATCGGTTCTCGCTGAGGTTTATGGAAAGACAGTAACTTCGTCGCCCGCTGTCCATTTGGGGTAGCGCGTCATGATCTGGCCAAACAGGTCTGACGCAAGCAGTCCGTTCAGCCACGCCTGAAGCGCAGGCAATGGCAATGCATCGAACCATAGCGGGTCGGTTGCGGCAAACTGGCGAACAAAGGGAAACAAGGCGGTGTCGGTAAACGCAGGCGCGCTGCCGCCCAAATAGGGTTGCGCCGCCAATATTGCGTTCAGGCCCGACAAATGTTTCAGCGCCGCGTCACGATGTTTCACACCGTCCGCCAAACCATAACGATGCGGATATTTATACCGGTCCAGCGCCTGTTTGAACGGGCCATCATTGGCCGCGATCATGCCCGCATCCGCATGGGCCAACCAGTTTTCGGGATCATTTTGCGCCAATGCCCAGCGCATGATGTCCAGGCTCTCGTCGACAACATGACCATCACCCACAACTAACACCGGAACTGTGCCCTTTGGCGACACGGCGATCATTTCCGGTGGTTTATCCCGAAGCACCACTTCGCGCAGCTCGACTTGGGCGCCACTCACCGCAACCGCCATCCTTGCCCGCATGGCGTACGGACATCGCCGGAAACTGTAGAGGATGGGCAGATCAGTCATCAAGCCGAGGATTGACGCCGATATGCTGTTTGCCGCGCTTTTTGGCGAGCGCGATTTGTTTCTGCCGCTCGGCGAAACGCGCGCGGTCTTCGTCGGTGCGTTCGGCATAGCAAGCCGGGCAGGCGACGCCTTCGATGAAATGTGCTGACGCCTTGTCGTCCTGCGAAATCGGCCTGCGGCACGCGTGGCACAATTCCATTTCGCCAAGCTCAAGCCCATGCTTCACGGACACACGCTCGTCGAAGACAAAGCATTCACCCTGCCATTTGCTCTCGGCCTCTGGAATATTCTCCAGATAGCGCAATATGCCGCCTTCTAGGTGGTAGACCTCGTCTATCCCTTCAGCCTTCAGGAAGGCCGTCGATTTTTCGCAACGTATGCCGCCGGTGCAGAACATCGCAAACTTGGTTTTACCGGCAGCCAGTTCATCGCGATGCGCGCGAAACCATTCGGGAAATTCGCTGAATGATTTGGTCCGCGGATCGACTGCGCCTTCAAACGTGCCAATCGCAACCTCATAATCATTGCGGGTATCGATGAGGACGGTGTCCGGATCGGAAATCAACGCGTTCCAATCCTCTGGCTGCACATACGTGCCGACTTCACGTTTCGGGTCGATGCCGTCTACGCCCAGCGTTACGATTTCCTTCTTCAGCCGGACTTTCATCCGGTAGAAGGGCATTTCATTGGCATGCGAATATTTGACGTCCAATTCTGCGCAGCCCGGAATAGCGCGCAGAAATGCAATGAGGGCGTCGATAGCAGCAGGCTCTCCGGCGACTGTGCCGTTGATTCCTTCATGCGCCAACAAAATGGTGCCTTTGATGCCGCCCGCTGTGCACTGCTCGTGGATTTGCGGCTGCAGCATTTCAGGCGCATCGAACGATACAAAGCGATAGAGCGCGGCGACTTTGATGGGGTGAACCTGTTCCATGACGTGGCCCTATAGCGTCCTTTTTCGCTTTTGGCAGCTTTCAATATTGCTGACATAATCGTAAATTTAATCGCACGATTAATTTGCAATTGCATCGCCACGATGCCAAAGCTTCACGCAACAAAATTGCTTATGGGGAAAACCATGTCGGCCAATATCGCTGAACTGGAATTGCGGCGCGCAGCGTCCAAATTGGGTGGCGGACAAAAGCGCATTGACGCGCAACATGCCAAGGGTCGCCTGACCGCGCGCGAACGCCTTGATATCCTGCTGGATGAAGGCAGCTTCGAAGAACTTGACGCCTATGTGACGCATAATTGCACCGACTTTGGCATGGCCGAACAGAAGATCCCAGGCGACGGCGTTGTCACCGGCAGCGGCACCATCAACGGTCGCCTTGTTTACGTTTATAGTCAGGATTTCACGGTATTCGGCGGGTCGCTTTCCGAAGCGCACGCGATGAAAATCTGCAAGGTCTTGGACAATGCGATGAAGGTCGGCGCGCCCGTCATTGGTCTTAATGACAGCGGCGGCGCGCGTATTCAGGAAGGTGTTGCAAGCCTTGGCGGCTATGCCGAGGTGTTTCAACGCAATACGCTCGCAAGCGGCGTAATTCCACAGATCAGCCTCATCATGGGCCCATGCGCGGGTGGTGCGGTATATTCGCCAGCGATTACCGACTTCATCTTCATGGTGAAAGACAGCAGCTATATGTTCGTCACTGGCCCTGATGTGGTCAAGACGGTGACCAACGAAGTGGTGACACAGGAAGAATTGGGCGGCGCGGTTTCGCATACGACCAAGTCGGGTGTTGCCGACAATGCGTTCGAAAATGATATTGAGGCGCTGCTGTCTGTCCGTGATTTCTTTGACTATTTGCCAGAGAATAACCGCACCGGCGTTCCTGAACGGCCAACCGAGGACGCGTGGGACCGTATTGAACCGAGCCTCGACACCTTAATCCCGCCAAGCGCGAACCAGCCTTATGATATGCATGAGCTGATCCGCAAAACGGTGGATGAAGGCGACTTCTTTGAGGTTCAGCCAACGCACGCGGCCAATGTCATCATCGGTTTTGGCCGTATTGAGGGCCGCACCGTGGGCATCGTCGCCAATCAGCCCATGGTGCTGGCGGGCGTGCTTGACATCAACAGTTCCAAAAAAGCGGCGCGCTTTGTCCGCTTCTGCGATGCGTTCGATATTCCGATCATTACCTTTGTCGACGTTCCCGGATTTTTGCCTGGCACAGCGCAGGAATATGGCGGCATCATCAAGCATGGCGCGAAATTGCTCTTTGCTTATGCCGAGGCGACTGTGCCCAAAATCACCATCATCACCCGCAAAGCATATGGCGGCGCATATGACGTGATGGCGTCAAAGCATTTGCGCGGCGACCTCAACTACGCATGGCCGACTGCTGAAATCGCGGTGATGGGCGCAAAGGGCGCAGTTGAAATCATCTTCCGCGGACTTTCGGCAGAAGAGCAAGCGGTGAAGACAGCGGAATATGAAGACCGCTTCGCCAACCCCTTCGTCGCGGCGAGCAAGGGCTTTATTGATGAGGTCATCTACCCGCATTCCACGCGGAAACGGATTGCCTTGGGCCTTAGAAAATTGCGCAACAAGGCGTTAGAAAACCCTTGGAAAAAGCATGATAATATTCCGTTGTAAGGCAGAAGCATGAAACTGGGTCGTCTCAACCATATCGGCGTCGCAACGCCTTCCATTGCGGACAGCATCGTCTTTTACCGCGACGTGATGGGCGCGACGAAGGTTCATGATCCGTTCGACCTGCCTGATCAAGGCGTGAAGGTTTGCTTTGTCGACACACCCGGTTCGGATGGGGCGTTGAACGGAACGCAGATTGAGCTCATCGAGCCGCTGCCGGGCAATGCGCCTATCGCTGCTTTTCTGGAAAAGAACCCAGCGGGCGGGCAGCACCATGTCTGTTATGAAGTGCCGGACATTCATGCTGCCAAGGCGGAGTTTGAAGCCATGGGCAAGCGGGTGCTCGGCGAGCCACGTATTGGCGCGCACGGGACGCTGATTTTCTTTGTGCATCCTAAAGATATGCAGGGTGTGCTGACCGAAATTATGGAAGTGCCGCAGGGGCATTGAGAGTAACGTCTCTCCCGCCTGCGGGAGATGTCAGGGAGAAAGCAAAATGACATATGAAACCATCCGCCTCGATATCGCGGACAATGTTGCAACAATAACCCTCAACCGTCCTGAGCGGCTGAACGCGATGGCGCCGCAAATGGCGGACGAGATCAGCGCCGCGCTTGACCAGTTAAACGGTGCGCGCGTTGTTTTGATCACCGGCGAGGGCCGTGCCTTTTGTTCGGGCGCTGACCTGTCGGCACGCGGCGCAGGCGCGTCGGTGAGCGGCGGGCAGGGGGCCTATTCAGCCCTGACCAAGAGCTACAACCCGTTGATGCTCAAGCTTGCCAAGCTCGACGTGCCGATTATCACCGCGATCAATGGCCCCGCAGCCGGCGTTGGCTGCAGCCTTGCGCTCGCCAGCGACTTTGCGATTGCGGGTAAATCTGCCTATTTCCTTCAGGCCTTTGTCAACATCGGACTGGTGCCAGACGGCGGCGCAAGCTGGATGCTTTCGCGGCTGGTCGGCAAGGCACGCGCGACCGAAATGATGTTGCTCGGCGAGAAAATCCCTGCGGATAAAGCTGCAGATTGGGGCCTGATCTACAAGTCTGTCGATGATGCCGAACTGATGACGGAAGCCAAGGCTTTGGCCACACGGTTGGCCAACGGGCCAACGGTCGCCATTGGCATCATGCGTCAGAATATCGCTGCGGCGTTGGATGCGGATTATGCAACGGCCCTGCTGCGTGAGGCCGAAGGCCAAAAGATTGCCGGTGACAGCAACGATGCCCGCGAAGGTGCGATTGCGTTTTTGCAGAAACGTAAGGCCGAATTTAAGGGGGCTTAACCCACCCATTTTTCATCCTGAACCCGTGTCAGGATGAAGCGCGCAGGTGGACTGTTATCCCGAAACATGTTCGGGATGACGATATCTTAGTTTGGAACAAAATGACGAATATCGACGACTGGAAAAAGGCGGCTGACAAAGAGGTTAAGGGCAAGGACCTGACTTGGCATACGCCCGAGGGTATTTCGGTGAAGCCACTGTACACCAGTGCGGACGCTGGCGACCCCGGACTTCCCGGCTTTGCGCCGTTCACGCGCGGCGTGCGTGCGTCGATGTATGCAGGCCGTCCGTGGACCATCCGTCAATATGCCGGTTTCTCGACCGCCGAGGAATCCAACGCCTTTTACCGCCGCAACTTGGCCGCCGGGCAAAAGGGCCTTTCGGTTGCCTTCGATCTCGCCACCCATCGCGGCTATGACAGCGACCATCCGCGCGTCGTTGGTGATGTCGGCAAGGCCGGTGTCGCTATCGATAGCGTCGAGGACATGAAAATCCTGTTCGACGGCATTCCGCTCGACCAGATGTCGGTGTCGATGACGATGAACGGCGCGGTCATTCCGATCCTGGCGTTCTTCATCGTCGCGGGTGAAGAGCAGGGGGTTTCACAGGCCCAACTCGACGGCACCATTCAGAACGACATCCTTAAGGAGTTCATGGTCCGCAACACATATATTTACCCGCCCGAACCATCGATGCGGATCGTTTCGGACATTATCGCCTACACCAGCGCGAACATGCCGAAGTTCAACAGCATCTCGATCTCCGGCTATCACATGCATGAGGCCGGCGCGACCGCGGTGCAGGAGCTTGCCTTCACAATCGCCGACGGCAAGGAATATGTGCAGCGCGCGATGGCCTCTGGCTTGGATATTGATGCGTTCGCAGGGCGGCTGTCCTTCTTCTTTGGCATTGGCATGAACTTCTTCATGGAAGTGTCAAAGCTGCGCGCCGCGCGCACATTGTGGCACCGCGTCATGGATGAGCTCGGCGCAAAGGACGAACGCTCCAAAATGCTGCGTACGCATTGCCAGACATCGGGCGTGTCGTTGCAAGAGCAAGATCCCTATAACAACGTCATCCGCACCACGGTTGAAGCCATGGCCGCGACCCTTGGCGGCACGCAGAGCCTTCACACCAATGCGTTAGACGAAGCCATTGCGCTGCCGACGGAATTTTCGGCGCGCATCGCCCGCAACACGCAAATCATCCTGGCCGAAGAAACCGGCATCACAAAGGTCGTCGATCCTTTGGGTGGCAGCTATTATGTCGAAGCCTTGACCGCCGAGCTGGTTGAACAGGCGTGGAAAATCATCGGTGAGGTCGACGAACTCGGCGGCATGACAAAGGCTGTCGCATCGGGCATGCCCAAGCGCCTGATCGAAGAAGCCGCCGCTGCGCGTCAGGCACGGGTCGATAAGGGTGAGGACGTCATCGTTGGCGTCAACAAATATCGCCTGGAAACCGAAGACCAGCTCGATACGCTGGAGGTCGATAACGACTTTGTCCGTCAGGGCCAGATTGCACGCCTTGCCGCCACGCGGGCGTCGCGTGATGAAGCGGCGTGTCAGGCCGCATTGAGTGCGCTGACCGAAGGGGCGAAGAGCGGCGCGAACTTACTGGCGCTTGCAGTAGACGCCGCCCGCGCACGCGCCACGCTGGGTGAAATATCCGACGCAATGGAGGCTGTGTTTGGCCGCTATGCAACCACCCCTGTGCCTGTGCAGGGTATTTATGGCAGCGCGCATGAATTCGACAAACGCTGGGCGCAAGTGCTCGACGGCGTCGCATCGGTTGGCCGCCGCTTGGGCCGCAAACCAAAATTGCTCGTCGCCAAAATGGGGCAGGATGGCCACGATCGCGGTGCGAACGTCATTGCCTCTGCATTTTCCGACATGGGCTTTGATGTTATCAGCGGGCCGTTGTTCCAGACACCCGAAGAAACCGTTGTTCTGGCGCTTCAGCATGATGTTGATGCCGTGGGTGCCTCCAGCCTTGCTGCAGGTCACAAGACACTGATCCCAGAGCTCATAAAGGGTCTGCGCGAAGCGGGGCGTGGCGACATCAAGGTCATTGCAGGCGGCGTGATTCCGCCGCAGGATTATGATTTTCTGCGCGAAGCCGGCGTTCAGGGCATTTACGGCCCGGGCAGCAACGTTGTTGAGTGCGCAGCCGATGTTTTGACGTTATTGGGGCACAACATGCCGCCTTTGGGAGAAGGCACATGACCGTCCGCACCGATTGGACCCGGGCAGAAATCGCGGCATTGTTTGACCTGCCGTTCGACGAGCTCGTCTATCAGGCACAAACCGTCCACCGCGCGCATCATGCGGCCGGGCAGATCCAGCTTTGCACATTGCTATCGATCAAGACCGGCGGTTGCCCGGAAGACTGCGGCTATTGCTCACAGTCCGTCAAGGCAGACAGCGGCGTCGAGGCGACCAAGTTGATGGATGTGCAGGCCGTATTGCAAAAGGCCGCCGAAGCCGCGGACTCTGGTTCGCGCCGTTTCTGCATGGGGGCGGCTTGGCGGAACCCCAAAGATCGGGACATGCCAGCGATTGTACAGATTGTTCAGGGCGTGCGCGCCATGGGCATGGAAACCTGCATGACGCTCGGTATGCTGACGCCCAAGCAGGCCGATATGCTGGCCGACGCAGGGCTCGATTATTATAACCACAATATCGACACCTCGCCTGAGCGGTACAACGAAATCATCACCACGCGGACGATGGACGACCGGCTCGACACTTTGGCCGAGGTGCGCCGTGCGGGCATCAACGTGTGCAGTGGCGGCATTGTTGGCCTAGGCGAGACACGCGCCGACCGCGTCGGTTTCATCCACACACTGGCGACCCTGCCGGCCCACCCCGAAAGTGTGCCCGTCAATGCGCTCGTGCCGGTAAAGGGCACCGTGCTGGGCGATATGCTCGCCGATACGCCACTGGCGAAGATCGACGACATCGAATTTGTGCGCACGATCGCTGTTGCGCGTATCACCATGCCGATGAGCATGGTCCGGTTAAGCGCGGGACGCGAAAGCATGAGCGAAGCGACGCAAGCCCTGTGCTTCATGGCGGGCGCGAACAGCATCTTTACTGGAGACAAGCTCTTGACCGCTGCCAATGCCGGCGACGACAAGGACGCCGCAATGCTGGCCAAGCTGGGGCTCGTGCCGATGGAGGCCGAGGAGCCACTGCGCGCGTGCAAGGCGTTGGAGGCGGCGGAGTAAGACGCATGAGCGCTTGTTGGAAACAGCTTTGATAGCCTCCGCAGATCCTATGCCGCATTCAGCGGCCACCAACGATTCGCCCGTGGCAAAGGCGTATGTCATCGCCGAGGTTGAAGTGCGCGATGCCGCTGCGTACGAAGATTACAAATCCGCCGTTGTCCCTATCGTTGCCCAATTTGGCGGACGTTACATCGTTCGTGGGGGACAGATCGAAAGCGTTGAGGGCAGCGATCCTAGCGGCCGCATGGTCGTCATTGAATTTCCGAATTTCACAGCTGCCCAGGCTTTTTTGAGGTCCGAAGAATATCGTCCTGTCGCTGATATCCGGCATAAGACAGCTATATCCCGCATTATGATTGTTGAAGGAACGCTTCCTTAATGTTCAAGAAAATCCTGATCGCCAACCGTGGCGAGATCGCTTGCCGTATCATCAAGACTGCGCGTCGGATGGGGATCGCGACTGTCGCGGTCTATTCCGATGCGGATGCACGTGCACCATTTGTGCAAATGGCCGACGAAGCGGTGCATATCGGGCCTTCGCCTGCTGCGCAGTCTTATTTGATTGCCGACAAGATCATCGCCGCGTGTAAGGCAACGGGCGCTGAGGCAGTCCACCCCGGCTATGGCTTCCTGTCCGAACGCACCAGCTTTGCCGAAGCGTTGGCCAAGGAAAACATAGCGTTCATCGGCCCGCCCGTGAACGCAATTGCCGCGATGGGCGACAAAATTGAGTCCAAGAAGCTTGCCATGAAAGCGGGCGTCAATGTCGTGCCCGGCTTTGTGGGTGAGATCGACAACACCGAACATGCGGTGCGGATTTCGGAAGAAATCGGTTATCCGGTGATGATGAAGGCCAGCGCGGGCGGCGGCGGCAAGGGGATGCGGCTTGCCTATAATGAGCAGGATGTACGCGAAGGCTTTGAAGCGACCAAGCGCGAAGGACTGAATTCCTTCGGCGACGATCGCGTCTTCATCGAAAAATTCATTCTCAATCCGCGCCATATCGAAATCCAGATATTGGGCGATCAGCATGGCAATATTTTATACCTGAACGAACGCGAATGTTCGATCCAGCGGCGCCACCAGAAGGTAGTGGAAGAGGCGCCTTCGCCCTTCGTCACGCCAAAGATGCGTAAGGCGATGGGAGAGCAGTGCGTCGCATTGTCGCGCGCGGTGGGCTATTATTCGGCGGGTACTGTGGAACTCATCGTATCGGGTGCCGACCCCAGCGGCGAGAGTTTCTACTTCCTTGAAATGAACACCCGTTTGCAGGTTGAGCATCCGGTGACCGAATGCATCACCGGCATCGATTTGGTCGAACAGATGATCCGCGTTGCCGCTGGCGAGAAGCTCGCCATGACGCAGGATGATATCAAAATCGATGGTTGGTCCATCGAAAACCGCGTCTATGCCGAAGATCCCTATCGCGGATTCTTGCCCTCAACAGGCCGCCTGACGCGCTATCGCCCGCCAGTCGCAGGATGGACTGAGGACGAGGACGCTAACGGCCGTCGCGGCGTCGAAGGCGTTCGCGTTGACGACGGCGTCTATGATGGCGGCGAAGTGTCTATGTTCTACGACCCGATGATCGCCAAGCTGATTACATGGGGCAAAACCCGCGACGAAGCGGCTGACTTGCAAATCGCTGCGCTCGACCGTTTCGAAATCGAAGGCCTTGGCCACAATATCGATTTCGTCAGCGCCATCATGCAGCATCCGCGTTTTCGTTCTGGCGAATTGACCACGGGCTTCATCGCCGAGGAATATCCAGACGGGTTCCACGGCGCGGCATCAACGCCGGATTTGGTCAAATCACTCGCGGCCATCGCTGGCTTCGTTGCGACGGCAGAAGCCGACCGCGCCCGCCATGTCGACGGCCAATTGGGCGACACGCTTGAACCGCCCGCGCGCTGGCAAGTGAAGATCGCTGACGCTGTCCACGATATCGAAATGGTCGATGGCGACATGCACGTCGACGGCGAACATTTCGATCTTTCGATGGAATATGATCCGGGTGATCGCTTGATCGAGGCGGAAGTCGGTGACGAAGAGCTGGCGGTTAAAATTGCGAAGATGCGGACTGGCTTTAAGCTAACGACACGCGGCGCAACCCATATCGCGCGCGTCTTGCCGGGGCATATTGCGCATTTGGCCGATCATATGATTGAAAAGATCGCGCCGGATCTGTCCAGATTCCTTATTTGCCCAATGCCCGGCCTGTTGACGACATTGCACGTCAATGCGGGCGATGCTGTGGAAGCAGGGCAACCGCTCGCCGTGGTTGAGGCTATGAAGATGGAAAACATCCTGCGTGCCGAAAAATCCGGGACGGTGAAAATTGTCAATGCGAAGGCCGGGGACAGCCTTGCCGTTGATGCTGTCATTCTGGAAATGGAATAATATGCGCGCGGTGGCTTAATCCAAAATCGCCACCGCCCTTATCCATCCGGCACTCGCACGTTCGATCTTCACGGGGAAGCATGACAGCGTAAAACCAAAGGCTGGCAATGCTTCCAAATTGGTAAGCTTTTCAATTTGGTAATAAGGCTGGATACGTCCGGCCTTATGTCCTTCCCAAATGATCGACGGGTCGCGCTTTTCGGCCCACCGCTTTGCGGTATGGCTGAACGGCGCATCCCAGCTCCATGCGTCGGTGCCGACGACCTCGACACCTTGAGAGGTCAAATACAGCGTTGCTTCCGCGCCCATGCCAACGCCTTGATCGGTAAAGTTATCCGTTCCGTAAACCGCTCCAGACTGCACCAGAACAATGTCGCGTGGTTGAAGGGTGTAGCCAATACGCTTGAGCTCCGCCTCGACTTCCTCCGCACTGACGACATGGCCAGCGGGCAAATGGGAAAAATCCAATTTCACGCCCGGTGCAAAAAATAGGTCGAGCGGCGCTTCATCAATCGATGGGGCAGGGCGTGCACCGGCATCAGTTGTCGAATGAAAATGCCACGGCGCGTCCATATGCGTTCCATTATGCGTGGATAGAGTGAGGCTTTCGACCGCCCAACCCTCCCCATCGGGAAGGTCATCCTGCGTGAGCCCCGGGAAGAACATTGCGATCTGTTCCCACGTATTTTCGTGCGTCATATAGGAAATCTGCGGCCGCATGACCGGCGGATCAGAAACGACATCGTTGGTAATCGGGATCGACAGATCAATAAATTGCGGCATGTTCTTCTCCTCGCCCAAATCGATAATCGCCCTTGTGGATAAGCGCAACAAGCCGCTTGAACGGCACGACATAGCGATTAAGACAGGCATGAGGGTTTTTAGGGGAATATCATGGCCGCTGCTGCCGAGAACGAAATCACACTTGATCCGAAACGGGACCGCCTGGTCATAACGGCGTCATCACTTGGCACTGTGTTCGAATGGTATGACTTCTTTGTCTACGGCATCCTTGCGGCACTGATCGGCAAATTATTCTTTCCTGCAGATAACCCAACCGCTGCAACGCTGGCTTCGCTGGCTATCTTCGGTGCCGGCTTTGGTGTTCGTCCGCTTGGGGCAATATTATTTGGCTATTTCGGCGACAAGATTGGACGGAAATATACATTTCTCGTGACCATCACGCTGATGGGCGTGGCGACAGCGGCGATTGGCCTGTTACCGACATTTGAGACCGCAGGGGTTTGGGCCGCAGGTCTATTGTTGCTGATGCGCTGTCTGCAGGGGCTGGCACTTGGCGGGGAATATGGCGGCGCGGCAATATATGTCGCCGAACATGCACCCGACGGAAAACGCGGCCAATATACCAGTTGGATCCAAGCGTCCGTCGCCGGCGGCTTTTTACTTGCGGTTATTGTCGTCCTTATCACCCGGCATGCGATGAGCACCGAAGCGTTTGAAGCTTGGGGTTGGCGCGTTCCGTTTCTGACATCGATCTTATTGCTTGCTGTATCGCTATATATGCGGCTCAAACTCTCGGAAAGCCCGGTATTTAAGGCGATGAAAGCCGCCGGAACCACGTCCAAAAATCCATTTGTCGAAAGCTTTAAATATCCCGGCAATATCGGACGTCTCTTCGTTGCGTTGTTCGGTGTTGCTGCGGGTCTGACCGTTATTTATTACACGTCACAGTTCGGCACGCTCTATTTCCTGACGGGCACGGCGCGCGTTCCAGAGGAAGATGCCCTTCTATATATGGCAGTAGGCGCCGCGCTCGCTGCGCCAACTTATGTTGCGTGCGGTTGGTTGTCGGATAAATGGGGCCGCAAGCGGATGCTTTTGTTAGGCTATGGCCTTTCCATCATCGGCGTATTTCCGATTTTCTGGATGATGGCCGATGCCGCCAACCCCGCACTTGCACGTGCGACCGTCAGCAACCCGGTTACGCTTTCCTTGCCGGCATGTGATTTCAACGTGCTCAACCGCACGCATGAGACCGAATGTGCGCAGGCGCTGAATTTCCTGACCAAGCGCGGGATTGCGTACAGCAAGCAGTCGTCCGAAACACTGGGGTTGAAGGTTGGGGATTCGCAGCTTCAGGGCTTTGACGAAAAAGCCTATGTCGCCGCATTGGAAAAGGCGGGCTATCCCGATAAATCTGATCCTGCCCAGCGGCAGCCATGGAAAATCATTCTCGCGGTGTTCCTGATGGTCGCGTTGTCGGGTATGACCTATGGACAGGTCGCGGCCATTTTGGTCGAAATGTTCCCGGCGAAAATCCGCTACACGTCCATGTCGATACCCTATCATATCGGCGCAGGCTATTTTGGCGGCTTTCTGCCGTATATCTCGCAATATATTGTGGCGCAGACCGGACAGCCTTTCTCCGGACTTTGGTATACGGTCGGCGTTACCGCATTGGCCTTTGTCGTTGCGTTGATTTGGCTGCCGGAAACGTCGGGAAAGACCAAGCTGGATTGACACGCAATGGGGTAGGGGCAAAAGGCCGCGGATGACCGATTTTGAACCCCCGCTGCGTTTAATCCTAGATGGCGACGCCCTCGCTGCGAATTGGAAAGCGCTTAACGCGCGCAGCGGTTCAGCGCTGGCTGGTGCAGCGGTAAAAGCCAATGGCTATGGCCTTGGCGCGCGCGAGGTCGCGGCGCGGTTGCGCGATGCGGGATGCCGAGACTTTTTCGTTGCCCATTGGGGCGAAGCCGCTGCGATCGCGGATATTATTCCTCCGGCCTGGATATCCGTCTTAAACGGCATTCAGGCCGCCGACATTCCGCACATACGCGCTTTAGGCACAGTGCCCGTGCTGAACACACCAGAACAGGTCTCGATCTGGCGCGCGTCAGGTGGCGGACGTTGCCACATCATGTTCGACAGCGGCATCAATCGGCTTGGCATCGGGCCGGAGCAGATGTCTCAATGTCGCTTGCAAGATATCGATGTCGATTTGCTGTTGTCGCATCTGGCGTCGGCGGATGAGGACAGCGCGCAGAACGAAGCACAACAACGCCTGTTTCGTGAACATGCGGCAGCTTGGGGCGCGAAGCGCCTGAGCCTTGCCAACAGTGCAGGGATCATGCTTGGCGCGGATTATCATTATGATCTCACGCGCCCGGGGCTTAGCCTTTATGGTGGCATAGCACGCTCCGGCATGGGGGCATTTATCAAGCCGGTTGCAAGGCTTTCTGCACGATTGCTTCAGGTACGGACGCTGCCTGCAGGTGCGCCTATTGGCTATAACGCGACGCATGTCTGTGGGAACGACACCACCGTCGGGACGATTTCTATCGGATATGCGGATGGTTATCTGCGTGCATTTTCCGGCAAGGGCAGTGCGCATCATGGCGCGGCCGCGTTGCCTGTTTTGGGGCGCGTATCAATGGACCTCGTGACAATCGATATCAGTGCGGCACCTGAGCTCCGCGAAGGCGACTGGGTCGACGTAGAATATGACTTGCCCACAGCGTCAGCGCTGACCGGGCTTTCCCAATATGAATTGCTCACCAATTTGGGGACGCGCTTCGCGCGCAATTGGCGATAGTTTGCTCGCGCGTTGTCGCGGCTTGCGATTAACCCAATAAAAAAGGGCGCCACATGGGCGCCCTTCTTTTTGCTGGGTCGTGATTAAACTAGAACCTGAAGTTTGTATTAACGAACCACTGGCGACCAGTATAGTCATAACCCGAGTATAGCGGGGCGTTACCAATTGTTGTGTAGTATGCTGTGATCTGTGGCGGATCCTTATCGAGCAAATTCCGCACGCCAAGAGTCATCTGGAATTTTTCCGTGATATTTAGCTGAACCGAAGCACTATGCTGGTAATAATCAGGCACTTCAAGTTGGTAACCTTCAGTCAAGATGCTAACATTTGCCTGGTTAACTAGACCGGTTGTACGGCTTGTTTGCAGATACTCTGCAGTACCGCTACTGCCATTAAACCATGACACACCATAACGGAACGTCACTGGCCCTGTGCGATAGGTGGCGTCGAAGTTTCCAACCAAATCTGGAACGTTCGTAGTCCCGTTGCTATCAAGCAAAAACTCTTCGGGAAAAGTTTTATCACTCTGCTCGGTGTACTTCGTCATGCTCGCGTTAAAAGTAAATCGACCACCGAACAGATCCGTCGCAAACCGACCCGTGAATTCATAGCCCTTTACGATATCCAGTGAAAGGTTCACGTAGCCGCTTGTCACAGTCAAAATCTGGTTTACGTCACGCTTTACAAACTTACAAAAACCTTCAGCTGGGTTGAAGTCGACCTCGCTGTAGCACCGAGATAGGATCGTCGATCCCGAAATCGAGGACACTCCGTTAGACACCTTGATATCGAAATAATCAACAGCAAGGCCCAAAGTTGTTGAGTTGGAAATGCGCGGTTGCACAACGGCACCTACCGACCAGTTGCGTGATGTTTCCGCTGACAAACCAGTTTCCGCACCACCACGCTGGAACAACGTAATGCTCGAATTCTGTTGGAATGTGTTAGGATCAATGCCGATTGACCGACAATTGGCAGCACGCTGCTGTTGAGCAGGAGTGTACGCGCTGGGGTTTGGGTTACCATTAAGGCGAGGGAAGTTATCGGAATCGCACGGATCGCTTCCACCACTACTAAAACCACTGGTTGCGCCCAAAAACTGCTCTGAAAGAGCAGGAGCACGGTAGGATGTACCATAGCTGCCACGAACGCCGAAGCCTTTAAAAAACTCCCATTCGCCTGCTACCTTATATGTGGTGTCGCTCCCGTATGAAGCATAGTCTGTATAACGGGCAGAAGCGTTCAAGCTGAGGTTTTGGAAAAACGGACGTTCGGAAACTATTGGAACGAAGACTTCGCCGAACACTTCCTTAACATTGTCAGTACCACGAGTAGGGGTACCGGCAGTCAAGCCAAGAAGATTACCGCTGATCGAGTTCGCATCTGGGGTGTCATCAATCTGCTGCTTGCGGTATTCTGCACCCAAGGCCAATTTTACGTCGCCACCGGGAAGAGCGAAGAGAGGACCATCGATGTTAAAGCTAGCCGTCGATTCACGAAACTTGGTGTTCCCGATCGTGTTAACAAGAATGTAATCACGAAATGCTTGGGGTAACTTACCGCCAATCACATCTGCGCTTAACCGAGGACCTGGTACACAGTTGACGTTTGAAGCAGCGCTGGCACAGCTCAGGACGCCAGTGGATGATTCCACAACGTTCATCGCATTTGCCATTCTGTCAATTAAGAAAGACTCGATCTCGTACGTCCCATCCGTCCAAGACTTTCCGACATACGCATCATAACGCCAGCCATCGAATGCAAAATCGCCACGGACGCCGGCGCCAGCTCGAACGTAGTCAACTTCTTGGAAGGAATCTGTAAGTCCAAAGCCTACAAAAGCACGGGCGGCAACCGGTTGACCGCTTGATACGTTGTTCGCGGCGAGAAACGTGCCTGTTCGGAATTCCACCGGTAGAAGAGGGCTGCCCCTCAAATAGTCTAATGACACCTGACGATATAGAAGTGATGAAGACTTACGGCGTGTAGCAAGCACCTCACCATAAATCTCTGCATTACCTAGAGCGTCCGTCTGATAGCTTCCGGCAAGGAATCCAGTGTAATTTTCAACCGGAGTAATCAGCTCTTCTTCCTGACTAGCAGGATCGAATGTGTCGCGGTCATATGTACCTACACCGAGATAACCAGGTGTCCCTCCAGCCGTTCCTGCAGCAGGGACGAACCTGCTAAAGGTGCCCGCAACGCCGCTTGTGCGACCAATAGCCGAGCGGCTCGGCAAGCCTAGTGTGTTAATGGTGACCCCGCCATTGTCGAGCGTGAAGCAGTTGCGGGGATCACCCAATGGGTATGGATCATCCGAGCCCAGAGGCGATGCTGCGTCAAGCTTGTAACCTGGAATCGGACAGCTTGTGAAGTCACGGTCGTTAAGACGCAAAGCTTCCCGCTTACGATACTCAAATGAGCCGAGCACATTGAAACGGTCATCACCGAAACCAAATGTCGTAGCGATCCGACGATCAACCCCAGCACCCACCTCAGGAACGTTGATCTGCGCGTCAAGTGTTACGCCACGGACTTTCTTGTCAGTCATAATGTTTACAACACCTGCAACGGCGTCAGAACCATAAATTGACGAAGCACCAGCCTTGAGAACTTCGATCCGCTCAACGATTGCGGTCGGTAGCACGTTAAGGTCAGCGGCAAGAACGTTGCCTCGGGTACCAGCAGGCGCAAGTCGACGGCCGTTCAGCAAAACGAGCGTTCGTGCGGGGCCAAGGTTACGAAGACCAAGCGTGTTTGCTCCGGTCCCACCAGCGGTTACAAAACCGCCATAAAAGTTGTTAATTTGTCCGGCGCCCGCGGTTACTACCTGGCTCTGCAACACGTCAGCAGCGCTATTGAAGCCGCCTTGCGTTATTTCTTCAGCGGTTACCACAGTAATTGGCTCGATTGTGCTGAATGTGTCGCGACGAATGCGCGACCCAGTAACTACAATTGCGCTGGATGCGTCTTCAACCGCTTCACCCGTTTTGACGACTGCTTCTTCGGCTTCATCTTCCTGCGCAACCTGTGCGTACGATGGAAAAGCGCCAAACAGCGCGAGGCTGACAGCGGACCCTGCAATCAACAAACGTGATTTTTTCATGAAAAAGCTCCCCAGCTTAAATGTTCATCTTCAATTAATACTTATATAAAGCGCAGACGGGTTGCATGTGCAATAGCGACGCTCAAGAAAGTCTGATTTTTGCGCTATTGTTGCCGACGGGCCACATAGGGAAAACTGCGGTAATGCCGCGACATTGCATCAAAATTTCATCAGGTGCCTTAGTCGCGAAATTATATAATGCAGCGTGCGAGAAATGCGTAGCAATTGATGTAAAGTGCAAAAGATCGCTATTCTGCAACGATATTTGCATGTCTGCTGAACGCCTCAATCCGCAAATATGTGAAGTAGACTGCAGGCGATGTTTTTTGTAATAAAGTTGCGTGCAACGACTGATTACGCGCGATTTTCGTTGCACGGCGCGCCGATGTTGCAGTGCACCACAGCTTGGTGCTATCGGGCCCTTATCATCCGTGAAAGGAACATGAATGGCACGTGCAGCCAGCAGAAATGGTGATGGTCCCATCATCATCAAAAAATACGCGAACCGGCGGCTCTACAACACGCATTCGTCCAAATATATTACGTTGGACTTCCTCGCGGAACTGACTCGTAAGGATATCGACTTCAAGGTTGTTGATGCCAAAACGAATGAGGACATTACCCATGGTGTGCTCACACAAATCATCATGGAAGAAGAAAATAGCGGGCAGCAAATGTTGCCCGTCGGCTTCCTGAAACAATTGATCGCCATGTATGGTGACTCGATGCAGGGGATGGTCCCGCAGTTTCTCGAAAGCTCCATGGACAATTTCCGCAAAAACCAGAAGCAGGTGCAGGATGCGATTGAAACCGCAATAACCTCCGGTCCTTTTGGTCATATTGCAAAACAGAATATCGAGTTCATGCGTTCTGCACGCGAAGCGTTGATGCCCAATCTTGGCGGCCTGACGGGGGGCAAGGCGGCGCAGACGGAGACGGTTGCCGACCTCAAGCGGCAGATTGCGGAGTTGCAGGCGAAGCTCGATAAAATTGCGGCGGATTAACGCCGCGCTCATATTCACTATAAAGTAACAGGTAAGATTTTGATAAAACATGCTTTAAGCGTCACGCGCGCTCAAAATTTCGCGGGCTGGTATCAGGAAGTCATTTCGGAGGCCGACCTAGCCGAGGAATCGGGCGTCCGTGGATGCATGGTCATCCGGCCATGGGGCTATGGCATGTGGGAACGCATCCAAAAGTTGATGGATGCGCAAATCAAGGCTGCTGGCGTGGAGAACTGCTATTTCCCGCTGTTCATTCCCTTATCGTTTTTTGAAAAAGAAGCCGACCATGTGGAGGGCTTTGCAAAGGAAATGGCTGTCGTCACGCACCACCGCTTGATTGGTGATGGCAAAGGCAAGTTGATCCCTGATCCCGATTCCAAGTTGGAAGAGCCGCTGGTTGTTCGCCCAACATCGGAAACCGTAATCGGCGCGGCCATGAGCCGTTGGGTCCAAAGCTGGCGTGATTTGCCGTTGATGGTCAATCAATGGGCCAATGTTGTGCGCTGGGAAATGCGCACACGCATGTTCCTGCGCACCAGTGAGTTTTTATGGCAGGAAGGGCACACCGCGCACGCCGATCGCGCCGATGCGATGCAGGAAACCATGCGCGCGCTTGAAATGTATCGTGCCTTCGCCGAGGGGCCATTGGCCATGCCAGTCGTGGCTGGCGAAAAGCCAGAGAATGAACGCTTTCCAGGCGCCGTTGCAACATACAGCATCGAAGCGATGATGCAGGACGGCAAAGCGCTACAGGCAGGTACGTCGCATTATCTGGGCACAGGTTTTGCCGAAGCGTCGGGTATCAAATATCAGGATAAGGACGGCAGCCAACAATTTGCGCACACCACCAGCTGGGGTGTTTCCACGCGGATGATTGGCGGCGTTATCATGACGCATGGCGATGATGATGGCTTGCGCTGTCCGCCGCAAATTGCCCCGCACCAAATCGTCATTATACCTATGTTGCGGGACAATGACGAAGACGAAGCCGTGTTGGAATATTGCCGCAGCCTGCGCCTCGAATTGCTCGCGCTTCATGCTTTCGGCGAACCCTTGCGCGTATTGCTGGACACCAAGGCGGCAAAGGCATCGAACAAACGTTGGTCTTGGGTCAAGAAAGGCGCGCCCATCATCGTTGAAGTGGGCCCACGCGACGTCGGCGAAGGCAAAGCGGCCGTTTTGCGCCGTGATCGCCTGTATAAGGACGACGGCAAGCTTGCGACGGCATTTACCCCGCGTGGTGAGTTTGTCGCGGCAGCCGCTGGTTTGCTTGAGGACATTCAGTCCACCCTCTACACACAAGCAAAAGAGCGGCTTGATGCCAACATCCGCCGTGACGTCACCGACCTTGCCGCGCATTTTGCCGGTGACGAGGCGAAGTTTGCTGGCTGGGTAGAGGTTCAGTGGGCACGTCCAACCGGCGCTGCACTCGATAAAATCGTTGAGCAGTTAAAGTCGCTCAAGCTGACGATGCGGAATAGCCCAATTGATGCGGCTGCGGTCGACGGCGCATGCTTTTTTACAGGCGAGCCCGCCGTGGAACGGATCCTTATTGGCCGGACTTATTAGGGAATGACCAAAAACACCCATTTTGAAGGCCTTCCATCGCGCGAACAGATACTCGCCTTTATCCAATCGTCTAACGATCCCGCGGGAAAGCGAGAGATTGCGCGGGAATTCGGCTTGCGCGGGAATGAAAAGATCGCGCTGAAGGCGTTGTTGAAAGACATGACGGATGAAGGCCTGATCGACATGGCACCGGGCCGTGCCTTTCACAAAATGGGTGGCGTGCCAAAAGTCACGGTGCTGAAAATTGTTGCGATTGACGGCAACCAAGCGGTGGCCATTCCGGAGCATTGGGAAGCCGAAGGCATTCCGGCCCCCAAAATCCGGGTGATTGAGACCAAAGGCAAGCGCAACAGTGCGTTGGGCATTGGCGACCGCATTTTGGCGCGCACCGAAGAACGCGGCAATGGCTGGGCCGCGCATGTCATGAAGAAACTCGCCAAGGGCAGCGAGCAGATATTGGGTGTTGTCGAGGGCGGCGAAAATGGCCGTTTCTGGCTGAAATCCGTCGACAAGAAATCACGTTTCGACACCCAAATCGGTGATGTTGGCGACGCAAAAGCTGGCGAGCTGGTGCTTGCTGAACTGACCGGAAACGCGCACAAAAAATCGGCGCGGGTAACGCAGGTTCTGGGCGATCCATTTGCGCCGAAAAGTTTCAGCCTCATTGCCATTCATAAATTTGGCATTCCGTTTGAGATGCCTGAAACGGTGGAGCGTGAGGCGGAGCGTGTACGCGAACTGCCCGTCACCGACGACCACCGCGAAGACCTGCGCCATCTGCCGATTATAGCCATCGACCCCCGCGATGCGCGTGATTTTGATGATGCGATCTGGGCCACACCAAATGCGGATACCGGTGGGTTTGATGCCATCGTCGCGATTGCCGACGTAAGCTATTATGTCCGTCCGGGCAGCGCGCTGGACCATGAGGCGTCGAAGCGCGGGAACAGTGTCTATTTCCCCGACCTGGTCGTGCCCATGCTGCCGCACGCATTGTCATCGGACAAATGCTCGTTGCGGGCAGGGGAAGACCGTGCAGTGCTGGCCTGCCACCTTGCCATTGGCAAGACGGGCCAAGTGACGTCATGGCGTTTCACGCGCGCAGTGGCGCGGATCGCCGCCAATATTCCCTATCCCGACGCGCAAGCCGCGATCGACGGGACGATGGAAAATCCGTTGCTGGAAACCGCGCTAAAGCCATTATGGGCATGTTGGCGGTTACTGTCGAAGGCGCGTGCCAAGCGTGGTCCGTTGGAATTGAACTTGCCTGAAAAGCGTATCACGCTTGATGAACAAGGCCGCGTGACGGGCGTTGCCGAACGTGAGCAGCTTGAAGCGCATCGTTTGGTCGAAGATTTCATGATCGCGGCCAATGTCGCGGCTGCAAAGGCGCTAGAGGCGAAGAAATCATCGCTCATTTACCGCGCCCATGAACCGCCAAGCCGCGAAAAGCTGGTCGCGTTGAAGGAATATCTCAAAACCTTCGACATAGATTTTGCGCTGGGGCAGGTGGTTAAGCCCGAAACCTTCAACGGGATCTTGGCAAAGGTCATCGACGAAGAAATCCGCCCGCAGATTATGGAAGCGGTCCTCCGCAGCCAGACTCAGGCCTATTATGGCCCGACTAATGTCGGACATTTCGGCCTGTCCTTGGGCAGCTACGCGCACTTTACCTCTCCCATTCGCCGTTATGCCGACCTCATCGTGCATCGCGCTTTAGTGAGCGCATATGGGCTTGAAATGCCCAAGCCGAAGATAAAGGATGTCGAGCCAATAACCGGCCTGACTGAGGCGGCGATTGCACGATTACCCGCGACCGCCGAAGCCATTAGCCGCACGGAACGCCGCGCGATGGAAGCAGAGCGCGAGACCACAGATCGCTATATCGCGGCATATCTATCGGCGCAGGTCGGGCAAGTGGTTCAGGCACGCATTACCGGCGTTCAGAATTTCGGTTTTTTCGCGACAGTTGAGGGTGTTGGCGGCGACGGCTTAGTTCCGGTCTCAACACTTGGAAAAGACTATTTCCATTATGATGAGGCGAGCCAAACGCTCATCGGTGAAAAAACGCGGCAGGAATATCGCCCAGGCATGCGCCTGGAACTCCGCTTGGCAGAAGCCAACCCTATTTCGGGATCGCTAAGGTTCGAATTGCCCGAAGGTGGCAGCTATGCGCCGGACCGGTTCAAGCATAAGGGGAAGCCAAAGGCCGGTAAATATGACGCGGGCAAACGCGGACGTCCCGGCAACATTCGGCATCAGGGCAAGCGGCGCTAGCTCAATTCATCCAGCTGCGCATCGCTCAGCGATCCGGGGATCACCATAACCGGGCAGGGTAATGTCCCTGCATTAATACCTGTAAAGTGCGCAATAAGTGGTCCAGGTGCGCCCTGGGCTGCGGCACCGAGCACAAGCGCGGCGATACCGGGATGTTCCGCAAGCATGGCCTTGACCACATCAATGGCTTCACCAGACTTAACGGTAATCGCAGGCCGAACACCCATTTCGTCAAAAATGGATCCTGCGGCAGCGGTCACAAGCTGCTCAGCCCGGTCACGCGCTTCTTCTTCCATCGTCGCTTGCACGCCGCCCCAGGCGACAAAATCCGCCTGCTCAACGAGCGCGAGGATATGCACGGTCCCGCCCGTTTTTGCGGCACGACGCGACGCAAACCGCAGCGCAAGCCGCGCTTCTTCGGTCTCATCAATGACAACAAGGTACGTCCGCATGCGCTTCCCCCGGCATGGGCCCCTGCGGCCAGCCTTTATGAATTCGTATAGCCTGCGCGAAATTTGAATGCTTGGCAACCTTATCGCGCTTGACGCTTGGGAAAGCTTGGCTATGCGATTATTTCAAATTGCGACCAAAAAAGGCCAAACCCGATGTCTATCGAACTCAAAATGCCCGCACTTTCCCCAACCATGGAAGAAGGCACGCTTGCCAGATGGCTGGTGAAGGAAGGGGACACCGTTTCGTCCGGCGATTTGATCGCAGAGATCGAAACTGACAAGGCGACGATGGAATTCGAAGCGGTCGACGAAGGCGTGATTACACAATTGCTCGTGCCCGAAGGCACCGACGGCGTGAAAGTCGGCACGGTCATTGCGATTATTCAGGGTGAAGATGACGATGCGACCGCTGCGCCAAAGGCGGCCGCGCCTGTAGCCGCGAAAGAACCAAAGCCGGCAGCAGTGGCTGCTGCTCCAGCGCCCGCGCCAGTCACAACCCCCGTTGCCACGCCATCGCACTGCTCAGGCGACCGTATCAAGGCCAGTCCATTGGCGAAACGTATCGCGGCGAATTCGGGCGTTGATCTGGCGGGTATTAGCGGAACTGGCCCCAATGGCCGTATTGTAAAGGCTGACGTTGAACGCAGCACTAAAAATACCGTCAGTGCTGAGCTTGTCGAAGCACGCCCCACAGCCGACAGCCGCCCTTCGACAGGCTCAGGGCTTACGGTGGATGGTGGCGACATCCCACACGAAGTCGTCAAACTCTCCAACATGCGCAAAACCATTGCGCGCCGCCTGACCGAGTCCAAGCAGCAAGTGCCGCACATCTACCTCACCGTCGATGTCCGCCTCGATGCTTTGCTCAAGCTGCGCGGAGAGCTTAACGCCTCGCTGGAACCACGCGGTATCAAGTTGTCGGTTAATGACATGCTGATCAAGGCGCTTGGCCTTGCGCTGATTCAGGTGCCCAAATGCAATGTCAGCTTCGCCGGCGACAATATGCTGCAGTACAGCCGCGCCGACATCAGCGTTGCGGTATCGGTGCCCACCGGCCTGATTACGCCCATCGTGACCGACGCAGCGAACAAGTCGCTGTCAAAAATCTCGACCGAAATTGCCGAACTTGCGGGCCGCGCGAAGGAAGGCAAGTTGCAGCCCCATGAATATCAGGGCGGCACCGCGTCCATATCCAACATGGGCATGATGGGTATCAAGCAATTCGAAGCCGTCATCAACCCGCCACAAGCGATGATCATGGCGATCGGCGCAGGCGAAAAGCGCCCCTATATCGTCGATGACGCACTCGCCATCGCCACAGTCATGTCGGCCACCGGCAGCTTCGACCACCGCGCCATCGACGGCGCAGACGGCGCGCAGTTGATGAAGGTGTTCAAGGAACTGGTCGAAAAGCCTTTGGGGTTGGTGGCGTAACATGTCTGATTACGACCTAATCGTCCTTGGCTCTGGCCCCGGTGGTTATGTTGCCGCCATCCGCGCGGCGCAGCTTGGGCTGAAAGTTGCCATTGTCGAGCGGGAAAATCTCGGTGGCATTTGCCTCAACTGGGGCTGCATCCCGACCAAGGCGTTGCTGCGCTCGGCCGAAATCTATCATTATATGCAGCATGCGGGCGATTATGGCCTGACGGCGGCGAATATCAGCGCGGATATCGACGCGGTGGTGAAGCGGTCGCGCGGTGTGGCGAAGCAGCTTAATCAGGGCGTTACGCATCTGATGAAGAAGAACAAGATTACCGTCCATATGGGCGACGGCAAGCTGACTGCAGCCAACACACTGACGGTCACCAAAGATGGCAAGAGTGAAGAGCTGACCGCGAAGAACATCATCCTCGCCACCGGCGCGCGCGCCCGTGACCTGCCATTTGCGCCTGCCGATGGAAAACGCATCTGGACCTATCGCCACGCGATGGTGCCGCCGGAAATGCCAAAGAAGCTGCTGGTCATCGGATCCGGCGCAATCGGCATCGAATTTGCCAGCTTTTACAATGATATGGGCGCGGAAGTAACCGTCGTCGAAATGCTCGACCGCATCGTGCCCGTTGAGGATGCAGATGTATCGACCTTCCTTGAAAAGGCGCTGACAAAGCAGGGCATGACGATCATGACCGGGGCAGGGGTACAAGAGCTCAAGGCCAGCGCGACGGGCGTTTCTGCGAAGATCAAGGGTAAGGACGGCAAAGTTGTTGCGTCCGAATTCACCCACTGCATCGTTGCCATCGGCATTGTCCCCAACACCGAAAATATCGGGCTAGAGGCGCTTGGCGTCGAAATGGACCGCGGTTTCCTGAAAACCGATCCAATGTGCCGCACCAATGTGCCGGGCCTGTGGGCCATCGGTGACATCACCGCGCCGCCATGGTTGGCGCATAAGGCCAGCCATGAAGGCGTTATTGCCGCTGAAGCGATTGCTGGCGGCCATCCGCACGCGATGGACCCCAAGAACATCCCCGGCTGCACCTATTGCCATCCGCAGGTCGCGAGCGTCGGCATGACCGAAGCCAAGGCGAAAGAAGCCGGTTATGACGTCAAAGTCGGCAACTTCCCGTTCCTCGGCAACGGCAAAGCGATTGCGCTGGGTGAGGCGGAAGGCTTCATCAAAACCGTGTTCGACGCCAAAACCGGAGAGCTACTAGGCGCGCATATGGTCGGCGCTGAAGTGACGGAGCTTATCCAAGGCTATACCATCGGCAAAACGGCGGAGTTGGTTGAGGCGGACTTCATGCACACCGTGTTCCCGCATCCGACATTAAGCGAAATGATGCACGAAAGCGTGCTCGGCGCTTATGGCAAAATGTTGCACATGTGATTTTGCCATTTCGTCTTTGGACGGGGGCGGCGGTTCTCTTTGTTCTCGTGCTCGTATTGGGTTTCGCTGTTACCGCAGGCTATTTCCGCGCATTTGACCTCACTATCTCCGACGCCCTCAATATGCAGCGCGGGGTTTCCCCTGAATGGCTGATCCTGCTTATGCAAGGCATCAGCTGGATCGGTGGCGGCGTTCAACGCTACATCATCGTCGCCGTTCTGACGTTCGCTTTATGGCGTTGGTGGGGATGGGGCTCTGCGCTTGCCATGGGCCTAACGACGCTGATCGCGGCACTGACGTCTGACGTCATGAAATATTTTTTCGCACGTGTCCGCCCCGAACTGGTGGCACAGCTTGACCCCGTCACCAGCCCGGCATTTCCCAGCGGCCATTCCAACAATGCGGCGGTCGTCTACATTCTTTTTATCATGCTGGTGCCGCAGGCGCGGCATCCTTTGTGGCAGCTGGCGGCGGCGGCGATGATCCTATTGACCGGAATTTCGCGGATCATGCTTGGCGTGCATTGGCCGACCGACGTGCTTGGTGGATGGATGCTGGGTGCGTCCTTCGCGCTTATGGCGGGCGGGGTCATTGCCTATCGCGAGCATCAGCGACAGGGACAGTTTCCTTCGGTTCTCGCACCTTAATACCCACAGCTGCGCTTTTTGCTGTCCTACACGCGCGGAATTTGTCATGCATGTATCTTAACAGTTTTTCGGGAGAAACGACCATGGGACATAGCCTCTACTTTCTGAGAAATGCTGGCGTTTTCGCGATTGCGTTGGCGGCCGTTTCGGCCCCTGCGTCCGCGCAAAATACGATCATTACTGCGGACAAGATGATCGACGTCCTCACGGGCAAGACCGTCGACCATCCCGCCGTCTTTGTTGGCGCCGATGGGCGTATCACCAGCATTGCCGATGCACGCACCGTCAAATGGGGCAGTGACGTCAAACATATCAACCTCAGCGGCAAAACGATATTGCCTGGCTTGATCGACATGCACGTCCATCTCGACGGTCCAGCGGATATTGGCGGCTATCGTGGACTGGAATTCACCGACAGCTTTTGGGGCATGACCGCCGTGGGATCGGCGCAAGCGATGCTGAAGGCCGGTTTTACCACGGTTCGCAACGTTGGCGCGGGCAACCGCAATGACATCGGCCTGAAACAAGCCATTGAAAACGGCTACGCAACCGGGCCGCGCATTGTTCCGGCTGGCTATGCGCTTGGCGCGACTGGCGGTCATTGCGACTCCACATTCCTGCCACCCAGCCTGGAGAAATCGGGCAAGGAAGAGGGCATCGCCGACAGCGAAGACGAACTGCGTTACCAAGTGCGGCGTCAGCGCAAATATGGCGCAGAGGTTATCAAGGTTTGCGCAACGGGCGGCGTGTTTTCGCGCAATACCGAACCCGGCCAGCAGCAGCTTTCCGAACGCGAGCTTCGCGTGATCGCGGACGAGGCGCATCAATGGGGCCTTCGTGTTGCCGCGCACGCGCATGGCGGCGACGGCATTAAAGCCGCGATCAAGGCCGGCATCGACACGATCGAACATGCCAGCCTTGTCGATGATGAAGGCATCAAGCTTGCAGCCGCGCGGCCACGGCCAGTCTGGTTCTCAATGGATATCTTCAACACAGACTACACCCAGTCCGAAGGCGCCAAGAACGGCGTGCTCGAAGATAATCTCAGGAAAGACCGGGAAGTCGCGCAAATCCAACGCGATAATTTCCGCAAAGCACATAAAGCAGGCGTCAAAATGGTGTTTGGATCGGATGCTGGCGTGATGCCGCACGGGCTGGTCGGCGGGCAGTTTAAGGTCATGGTCGAATATGGCATGACACCGTTGGAAGCGATCCAAGCCGCCACGCGCAATGCGGCGCAGGCTTTGGGCCGTGAAAAGGATGTCGGCGCAATCGCCGTCGGTCGCTTCGCAGATATCATTGCGGTGGATGGCGATCCGTTGGCCAATGTTCGTGAACTGGAATCGGTCGATGCCGTCGTAAAAGGTGGCAACGTCGTTAATTAAAGCCAATATGACGGTGTGCGATGTTGCATTGATTGCGAACCGCACACTGTGATAAATAGAACCGGTACGATGAACATCTGGGGGTTTGAACTATGATTTCTTTGATCGCAGCAACTTTGCTCAGCATGGCCGCCATGAAGGGCGACGCCATGGACAATGCCCGCAAGGCATTCAACAATTGCATGATTGAAACGCACAACACCGCGGTTGACGGAAAAGCGAGCCCGAGCGATTTCATCAAAACCAGTGATACAGCCTGCCCAACGGAGCGCGCCGCCTATAAGGAAATTCTGGTGAAGTCAGAACGCTCATATGGTTCAAGCATGGCGGATGCCGAAAAATTTGCGGCTGAAGAAATTCAGATGATCGTCGACTCAATCGTCACCAGCTTCAACGAAAATGTTGAAAGCGGGGCAAAGCTGACGCCCGAGAAATAATCCCGGCGTTGTGGGTGCAACAAATTCGGTTGGGAAATTGGCGGACAGGGTGGGACCAATAATACGTTCTAGATCAACACGTTATGCATGTTATAATTATTATAAATCAATACTTTGTGTATCCATTTGTAGATAGTCGTATCGTGATATCTTCCAGAAGCGACTGAATAAGTGTACTCCAAGTGTATCCCGAGAGTCCATTCTCGGGAAGGGGTTCAACTATGGCGCTAATAACAGACTTGGCTATTCGGAACTGGAAGCCGACGAAGCCACGAGAGACAAAACCCTGTGGTGGACGAGATGGCCTTTACATTCGAGCCAACTCTGCCGGTGGCAAAGTATTCTACTGGCGTAAAACCTCATTCTATCGATTGGGCGACTATCCTGAGCTAACGCTGACCAAGGCCCGCGCAATGGTCGCGGTTTGTAATGATCGGGCGCAGGCAGGCATCGCACCAGAGATTATTGTTGCAGCATTAAGAGGCGCCGCTTCTGTATCAGATGTGGCTGAAGCTAGCCCAGAAACGATCGAAGCGTTACCGAAGTCACGGTTAAGGGCTAAACGTATCGAATCAGGCAAACCAACGTTCGATCAGGCTTTCTTCGAATTCTACGAAGCCTACGCAAAATCCAATCTCCAAGCTGGCCCCAGCCGCAATCAGCCGCTCAGCCTGCATCGCGATCATGTTCCGCAAGCGCTCAAGCTAATGGCGATAGATGAGATTAAGCGATCAGACATTTTTCCTTGGATGCTGAAGCTGCTGAAGGAGAAGCATGAGACGGCTCGCCGTTTGCGTAACCAGTTGGAGCGCGTGTTCGAATTTGCGATCAACAATGGGTATTGCGATGCAAACCCAGTGCCAAATAGGCGGGCCTTTGAAATTAAGAAGCCCAAGGCAAATGCTCATGGCACCCTCGATTATACAAGGCTCCCTGATCTGTGGGCGTGGGTTGATACGCGAGATTTCTTACCACAAACGCGCGCTGCAATAAGGCTACTTATGCTGTCGGCGCATCGTGTCACGGTTGTCCTTGCTGCGCGCTGGGAGCATTTCGACTTTGACGCAGGCACTTGGACTGTTCCGGCTAAGACTGACAATGAAACGCCGGGCTTAATGAAGTCGGGCAGGGCGCATACCATCACTTTACCAAGACCGTTTTTGGATGAACTAAGGGCCATGAAGGTTGATGAGCATTTGCTTTTTCCCTCTACGTCCGGCCGCGGACATCTGACAGAGAATGCCCTGCTAAAAGCGCTAAAGACCTATGACGAGAGCATCACCGCCCACGGGTTCAGGAACAGCTTCAAGACTTGGGCGCGTTCTGCAGGCGTAGCTGACTGGATAGCAGACGCTTATGTGGACCATAGCCTCAAGGGACTTGATGCATCATACCGGCGCGAGGATCCTGCGCGTGTCATAGCTGAGTGCGCTCTAGTTACTGAGAGGTTGTACAAATATGTCCGCGGGTAATGATAATCTCACCCCTGACGGTCCTAATCACGCTGCCGCATTGAGCCTGCTCAATGATCTTATGCTGGTACTGGATAGTGCGGCCAAGCAAGGAGTCGAACGATATTGCTCTGAAGGTGAGCCGGTATATGACTTTGCTTACTGGTCGTCAGAATGTGCGCGGGTAATTGGGATGAGGAAGATTGGCCCTCACGCAGGCAACCTGTAGGTTTTATCATTATGTCCAAACTTAAACTCGCGGATCGGATTGCCGCCCGTAATCAGGCAAGAATTGATGCCCTGCGCCTAGCTATTAACAGGGATGATATCCAAGCTGCCATTGATTATGCGCAATCAGTGCTGGAGGGCGAGGGAAGTTCGAACCTTAGTTATCGGAAACTTGTCGCCATGCAGATCCTTGAGTTAAATCCAAGTGATCCTGCCATATGGAATGATCGCGAACTAAATACTATTTTGCGATCGATCTGCGCCGAAGCCATTGCAAGCGGGGAGGCGTTATCTGAACATCTTCGAGCATTTGCTTCACAGGCATTAATGAAGGCCATGCCACCTAGAAGGCGAGGCCAACCAAGTGATCTGTGGCAGCGGCATTTAGTTCTTGCCGTGCTTCGCGACCTTAAGCTTGCCGGAGTACCAGTCTACCACGGTGAGGATTCTAATGCGAAAGCCAACTTTACCGGCGTCCAAATTGTAAAAAGAATCCTTCTGATACCAGAGAGAACGTTACGTGAATGGTGGCAATCTCGGCCGAAGATGGATCGGGGTACAGGTAATTGACGATTAGGGGGCTCTATCCGGCCTAGAAACCGTGTTTATGAGGAGGGCTGTCTTTAAAACCGAAAGGAGACAGCCATGAATACCGAGTACCTTCTCACCATTGATGAAGCCGCAAATCGGCTTCGCGTCCACCGCAGTTACATCTATAAGTTAATCAATGCAGGCGTTCTGCCTCAACCAATAAAGTTGGGGCGTTCTGCTCGCTTCAAGGCGAGTGAGTTGGATAAAGCCATCAAAAGCCTCTGTTACAAAGGGGATGCATCATGAACGTCCTTTTTCTAGGCCTTCTTGCTCCGGTGCTCGACCTATGACCGCGCTTGGAGAAATCTTCATTCCGCCCAGCCTGCCTAGTCGCATTGACATGGAGGCAATTCGCAACGCTAACCCATTGCCAGCAATTGTAGGGGCTCAACTTAAGCTTCAGCGTGCTGGTAACGAATGGAAGGGCTGCTGCCCATTCCATACGGATCGATCTCCTAGCTTCACAATCTTCAAAGGCGGCCACCGTTTTTATTGCTTTGGATGCGGAGCATCTGGTGACGTTCTGGATTATGTGTCGCGCACTTATGGCTTAAACATAATTGAGGCGTCTAAATTCCTTTGCGCTGGCGATCTGCCCAGAGTGGAATGGTCAGCACCTGCCTATGAGGACAAGCCCGACCGAACAGACGAGGCTTTGGAAATTTGGGAGAGTGCTTGTCCAGCCGCAGGGACGCTTGCTGAGGCCTATTTGGGTTATCGGGGCATTCCTGCTCCATTTCCATTAGACCTTCGCTTCCAGCGGCTTCCTTATGGCATTTTGGGTCTTATGCCGTGCCTTGTGGCAGGGGTGCGGAACCTATTTGGAGAGTTGTCTGGGATACAACGCATCTACCTTCGCAATGATGGATTGGGAAAAGCGCCGGTTCCCAAACCCAAGCTTTCATTGGGCAAGGTGGCAGGCGGTGCGATCCGGCTGGGAGAACTCGATGACTCAGGTTGCCTCACTGTCTGTGAAGGGCCGGAAGATGGGCTGTCACTGCTAGCAGGGGGCCTTGGTCCAGTTTGGGTTGCAGCAGGAGCATCGATGTTACCCGCAATGCGTTTTCCATCAGAAGTGCATACCATCACAATAGCTGCCGACAATGATGCTGCCGGAGAGGCCGCCGCAACCAAGGCTGCGACAAACTTTGAAGAGCGTGGTCTGTTAGTTCAGATAATTCGGCCCTCGGCTGCCTTCAAAGACTTCAATGATGAGTGGAGGGGTGCGTAAACATGGACAGCGAGCATTCAGATACACACCTTGAAACAGCTAATTCGATGAGCCAGCCAGAAGGCGATAACAAGGCCCCGCTAATTGAAGCGTCACCCTATGAATGGCGTGATCCTGTCAACATACCGAAGCGTCCGTGGATATTTGGGCGTTGGCTTTTATCGGGAACGGTAGCCTGTGTCGTCGCCCCCGGTGGTGTTGGAAAGTCGACCCTACTAATGAGTATGGCGCTCTCGCTAAGCAGCGGAACATCATTCTTGGGTAAAGCTATCCACGGCGATCCAAAGCGCGTTTGGCTATGGAACCTTGAAGATGATATGGACGAGTTGTCGCGTTCACTTCAAGCCGCAGCGTCACACCACGGAATTACATACGGTGATTTTGAAGGTCGACTATTTATCGATAGCGCGATGGAAGGAGCTACTCTGTGTACTGCGGTCGAAACGAAGGGGAGTTTTGCCTTACTTGAACCAATTTATGAGGCATTGACCGCTGAACTGACCCGTCGGAAGATCGACGTTCTGTTTGTTGATCCATTTGTTTCTAGTCATGCCGTAGAAGAAAACCATAATACAAAAATTGATCAGATAGCCAAGGCATGGGGTCGCGTTGCGAAGGCTGCGAACTGTTGCATTGTGCTAGTTCACCACACGAGCAAGGCCGGATCTAATGAGGTTAGCGCGATGTCTGCCCGCGGCGCGGTGGCGCTCATTAATGCTGCTCGCTCAACGCTTGTGATAAACCGGATGGATTCGAAAATTGCGGCCGATCATGGGATCTCAGATGACGAGGTGAGACGCTATATTTCAGTAGCCGATGACAAGCATAATCGTGCGCCTGCTGAAGCGGCCGACTGGTTTAAATTGGTGCCAGTTGATCTGGGTAATGGCACTAGTGGCAACTTGGACTTTGGCGATAGTATTGCAGTGGTGGAGAGTTTCAAACTCGAGAAGCCAAGCTTGGAAATAAGCGATGAAACCCGTGAAGAGATACTGCGAGTTATAGCCGCCGGTGAGTGGCGTGACGACATCCAAGCAGGCGCGTGGGTAGGTAAGGCGTTTGCTGAAGTACTAAAAGTTGACCTTGGAGATAAGCGCGACAAGGCCACTATAAAATGGATGAAAGCCCAGTGGTTAAAAAATGGGTTACTTGTTGTCGTCGAAAAGCTCGACCAAAAGAGGGTCAAGAAAAAGTTTGTTGAAGCAGCAAACCAAGAGAAATTTGCCGCACCTTAAAAGGTAGGGCGGGGCAGGCTAGGGCTGGGTGATGCATTTTATCTGCCTTACTACCCCCCCCTATCTTTATAGGGGGAGGTGGTGGGGCAATGCGTGGAGGTTTTTGAAGGTGAGGCAGTTATTAGGGTAGGGCAGAAGTATGGAAGTTGGCTGCCGTTGTGCTCATGTTACAGAAAAATGGGTCCTCCCAGAGGCTTTCCGGTCTCGGGTGATTACGACCCCAATGCTTCTGCAGAGTGACGAATTTCCAAAACCAATGACTAGCTCGGACCCATTGGTTCTGACAGGGAAACATGGCAAAATTCGACTTTGCCTTTATCCTAACAGGCAGTACCCATACGTCGAGGTAAGAATTTTTGCACGCTTAAGCTAAGGGTAACATAATGGTATCAAAGTTGGCCCTAAATTTGACTGGTTGTGCGCTCGTCTTAAGCGGGATTTCGGTTACCTATCCCTCTAATGCCGCGCCAGCAAAGAAGCCTGTAGCAAAACGAGCAGTCGCCCCAATAAAAAAGCCTAGCCCTGCGGAGGTGCTTGCCACTCATCTGGTGCTTAATAGCCTCGCACCGGGCGCAAATATTGCTGAAGCATGCCGCCGCGCTGATTTCAAATCACTCGCTACAGCGCTGTCCATGAACGTTGACTTGCTACATCAGGAAAAAGGTGAATATGAGACCTCTGATCAGTTTGCGGTCCGTGTAAGTCGTTTGGCTAGTGCTGTAGGCGGCAACGAAACGATTTTTTGCCAACCTTTGAATGACAATGAAGATCTCCCATTCGTCTATTACGCCGATACTGAAAAATTTGAGGCGTCATTTGATAAAAACCAGAATGTTTGGAGGGATGTAAAGCAGTTGGGAAGCTATCGCACGACAACGCGAATGGGTGTCCCCTTAACGGTCAAGGCTTCGGTAGAATTTGAATATAACGCGTCGCTAACCATCCCAAAGCCCGACGAATCCTGCGGTGCCTCGGCTTCATACCCCTTTAACTACAGATTTACGGTTCCCGCTTCTTTGTCTGAGGCCCCTATACTCAAAGCACGCGGATACGTTGCATTCATAGGAAAGTTAGTCCCTCCGTACGTGACTGAGGAACAAAATTCAGGATCTCCATCGCTGGATGATCCAAATGATATTCAAACAGTTGTTCGTACTGTGAGCCTCAAAACCAACCGAATAATTCTTGTTAATGGTGCAGGCAAAGAACTCTGGTCGTGCAATCTAGGGTTGCCGCCGGCACAAGAGGAATATGATTTAGCAGATCGCGAATATAATATGGGCAACTTCGTAGCGGCTGTTCGACATTATCAAAAGGCTGCTTCACTTGGTAATCCGGCAGCCTTCTCCAGTCTTGGTTACATGTATGGTGCAGGAGAGGGATTGCCTGAAGATAAACTTAAGGCGCTTTATTGGTACCGTAAATCTGCCGAAGCAGGAAATGTTCGAGCCCAGTATCTTGTTGCTGACATATACCTCAATGGACTTGGGATAGAAAAAGACCCCGCACAGGCGGCTGTCTGGTATCGAAAAGCGGCTGACGCAGGCGATACAGAAGCACTTTACGCTCTGGGTACCTTATACCGAACTGGTGAGGGTGTTTCAAAAGATGACGCTCAGGCATTTGGCTTTCATCGTAAGGCGGCCGAACGCGGCGACATTCGCGCAATAGCTGCGGTCTTTAAAGCGTACGCAGATGGTGATGGAGTAGCTAAAGATCCAGTGATATCACAATTCTGGCAACATAAGATCAAGGGCCATGGATCAATTGGCGCTTCCTTTTTGCCTCAATTGCAAGGATCGCAATATATTGGTGATATGATTGGACAGGTGCTTGCTTCAAGTTCGGCAATGAAGGCCGGGTTAAAGCCGAAGGATGTTATCCTGTCTGTTAATGGTATTGCCTTAACGCAAGACAGAGGTGCCGGTGACCTCATATATAATAGCTTACCGGGGGATGTCGTTAAGCTCGAAGTTTTAGAATATCCCATAGGTACCAAGAAACTACTATCTTTGAACCTAGAGAAAGATGTGACGTATACATCGGGGCCACCATCTAGGGCTCTGCTAGGCGTCGGTCCGGTTCCTTTGCCGAATTCTGACGCCCAAGTGCTGGGGTTGCCTGCTGGCACTGGCGAGATCATTTCATCGGTTAGGGATAATTCGCCTGCAAGCCAATCAGGCATGCGCGTTGGTGATATCGTTTTGGCGGTTAATGGCTTGCCGGTTACAACCGAGAGAACCTTAACCGCTTTAATTGCAACCTTTAATGCAAGCTCGACTATAAAGATTGAGATCCTCAGAAATCGAAATGAAATTATAACTTTAGGAGTTACTCTTGCGCGGTGGCCTTAAGTTTTGGCGCATCGAGTTGGCCTTATACTCATATGCTTTTGACTCTCGAAATTGGATAAAGCAGCCGGTCGCATAATAGTAAACGTAAGTGCCAAATGTTTTAAAAACGGACGGGTATGAAGAAGGTTTGCCTTACGCATAAATAATCTTATTAATTTTAGCATAGAAAATAACAGAATGGGTGCGTTGTGATGACGGTCGTTTTTTCCTTAATTTTTCTTGTGGCGATGGTTGGAGTGTTTCGGCCTTACAAATTCCTGCAACAAGGAAAGCGATGGCATTACGGCCTCGCAGCGTTTGCCAGTTTCATCGCCGTCGGTTTATTTGCTCCGGAGCAGTCTGGAGATAGTGCGACAGATGCCAAAATAGGCGTACCGACAGACAAAATTTCCAATAGTATAAAAGCAGGCGTTGCGGATGCTGAGGCATTGAAGTCAAAATGGGATTATAACACTCAAAAAGACGAAATGAGAGGAAGTGAAGCGCATTTCGCTACCCTAAATTCTGAAAATACAATCAAGTTTGATTTTCCATATGGCGAACAGCCGGGCATTTTGACGGTGCGTCGCGACCCTCAGCATGGCTTAGACCTGATTTTCTCGGTGCCTAGCGGTCAAATCCTCTGCAGTGGCTTTGGCGATGACTACATCAACGCAAAATTTGATGATGGTCCAATACGAAGGTTTAGTTGCAGTGGGGCATCGGATGGGAGCAGCGAAGTATCTTTCATCGGTTCGCCAAAAAAATTCCTCGGTGAACTTAAGAGGGCCAAGCGAACTGTAATCGAAGCGGAATTTTATCAAGCTGGCCGTCAGCAATACATATTCGAAACACAAAACTTAATTTGGGAGAAGTAACATGGGCGTTGTTCGTCGAGAAGTTAGTGACCGCACGATTTTTGGGAAATTCGTAAAATGGACATTTATTGCCTTTAACATTCTGATGATTTTTTGGGTAATTGCTGGCTTCAACGTGGCAAGCGAAACGATGCAAGATACCGTCAATGACGCTGAAAAGGCTGGTGCAGCTATTGGCTCAACGATTGGTATGGGCATGATTGTTATTCTGTGGGCGTTAGGCGACATTATTCTCGGGATGTTTGTGCTGTTCACGCGCCGCAAAAAGATCATTGAGACTGAAGACCAGCGCTAACAATTAATTAAATCGACGGATTAAAGGGATATACATCCAGCACGGTCAGCGTTCGGCGGGGTAGTACGATCTAAGTCTACGATGCCAAGGGACAGCAGGTTTCGAGCGTGTTTGCTGGTTCGATTTATAATTTCGGGAGTAGAGCAAATGGCTAATTTTTTTAACAGGTTGAACCCGAACTTCACTTTGGTTGTTCTCGTGGGTCTGTTAGTTTTTAGCGTCTATTTGTTTTTTGACGAGAAGCGTCGACGGGAAGAAGAGGCGATTACAAACGCCTGTACAGCACTTGCGATAGAAATGTCTGCTGCGGCGAAAAGCGCGACCTTGGAGCAACCTCAATTTTTGGCGAAATTATGCGAAGATGCAGGCGGAACAAAGCCCTTTCTCGGCGCCTTGAAGGATGGTTGGCAACAGAAGGAAAAGACGCAATAATCTTTTCCTGTAGGCAAGCTCGCCAAAACTCCCTTTTGGCGCTCTGCATGTCTGGAGCGGATCGAGAGGACAATTCGATCGACAACCAACCTAACGCATCCTTCGTCTCACGCTGATTGGAAGACTTTCTAACTTTCCGGCAACAACGTGAAAGAATAAAACGAATGACTATCCAATATCGGCGCTTGCAACACCGAAAACTCGCCGCATAATTTCAACCAAGCTGACTAGTCCAACGCTCCGCTAATTTAAGCCGCCATCAGTGCCAAATGTTCTGACGATGGACGAATAATATTTACAAATTAGAAATTACACCTCACCGTTGTAAATAGTTCTAAAAAAGGGGATTTTCATGAATAAAAAAATATCTGTTCTGGCTTGCGCAATGATGGCGGTTAGCCTTGGGGGATGCGCTACCGTAATAAACGGTACAAACACCGACTACTTAACAACCACAACACCTGAAGGCGCGTTGGTGAAGTTTACCGGCGGTCAAACGTGCACAACACCCTGTTCATTAGAGTTCAAGCGGAAAAGTGACCTTCGGGCTGACATAACCCTCCCGGGTCACAAGGCCACCTATGTGCTTATCCAATCAAAGCTTGGTGGTTCGGCGTTTGGCAATATTCTGCTTGGCGGTGGTGTAGGCGCGATTGTGGACGGCAGCAACGGAGCGAGCAATCGTTTGTATCCGCGCCCCCTCATCGTCCGCTTGGCTCCTGAGGGATCCAGTGAGGATGCCGTTTTATTGTCAAAAGACGGCAAGGTGGTGCAAACCGTTAAGCAACACAACGATGCTGTGCGCGTCGATGTCGCCAAAACTATCGGTCCCAAGCTTGCTGGTCTTGAAGAGTAACCATCGGCCAAATAAAAAATTGACGGGGCTGCATATTGGTGTGGCTCCGTTTTTTATGCACAATTAGACTAAAAGGGCGAAGCAGTCTGGCTCGGGAGAACCAGTGCTAGACTCGATATAGAAAAGGAAAAGCGTCTCTTGCTTCCTAACGATGGTGGAATTGCAATTAAGCAATTTAGTGTATTCATACTTGGCTGAAAAAAGAAAGGCTGCTTCTTGGAGCTATCAGAATTTGGGCTTATCCAAAGGGATCACCAAGACGGAATCTCGCGTTCTACCAGCAACCGTTAAGGAGTTGAGCCCTCGACTGCGACAAAACTGTATCCAAAGTGTATACCAGATGCTGAACAATAAATAAAATTCATATTATTCAATGATATTATGGAAATAATTGGCGGACAGGGTGGGATTCGAACCCACGGTGAGCTTCCACCCACGACGGTTTTCAAGACCGTTGCCTTAAACCACTCGGCCACCTGTCCGCTTACGAAGTGCCCCTAGCCATCCAGCAAAGCGATGGCAAGGGCAGATGCGGACTAAGTGTGGCTTCTCCTCGCGACCGGATGTGGGCTGGCCGGGACCAAAGCATTTCACACTATGGGTACAATGTGCCAATATGCCGCCTTCAACAGAAATGGGGGCCGCGTGCGCATTAACCGGAAGTTTTGGCTATCAACGCTAATCTGCACCAGTGCGTGCGTGTTTGGGCCCACAAGCGCCGCACAAGAAATTGCAGCGCCAACCACCGAAAGCGCCAATGATGCACATGAGGCCGGATTTCGCGCCTATCTTGGCCAAGTGCGGCAAAAGGCGCTGACAGAAGGCGTCTCGGTGGCCACGCTCGACCGTGTGTTGCCCTCGATACGCTTCAACGCCCGCGTTGTCCGGCTTGACCGGCAACAGCCAGAGGGCGCCTCAAATGCGCCGGTTCCCAATTTTGCACCCTATAAAGCCCGCCATGTCGATGCATCACGCATTAGCCGGGGCCGCGCCAAATATACCGAGCTTCGTCCGTTGCTGCAGCGGATCGAAAATGAAACCGGCGTGCCGGAAGAAATCATGATCGCCATTTATGGCCATGAAACCAATTATGGATCGGTCATGGGGAACTTCAATGCGCCCGAAGCCTTGGCGTCACTCGCATATGAAGGCCGCCGGAGGGCCTTGTTTGAGGCCGAATTGATTGCGGTGCTCAAGATGATCGACAAAGGCGTTCCGCAATATGCCATTACCGGCAGCTGGGCAGGGGCACTCGGAAAGCCGCAGTTTTTGCCTTCGGTATATTTGCGGCTGGCGCGCGATGGGGACGGCGACGGCTATGCCGACATTTGGCGTAGCGAGGTTGACGCCATGACGTCGATCGCCAACTATTTCGTCAACACAGGCTGGCGGCGCGGCGAGGAATGGGGCTTTGCGGTCAATGTGCCCGCGTCGTTCAACCGCGCCGCGTTGAGTTCGCGCATGGCATCGCCACGCTGCCCCCGCGTTTTTGGGCGGCACAGCCAGTGGAAAACAATCGCGGAATGGCGGGATCTTGGCATCACGCCAGAACGCGGATTTTGGCCAAAAGACAGCATGATGGCGACCTTGATTGAGCCCGATGGCGTCGGCCAAACCGCTTATTTGCTGGGCGGGAACTACCGCGTGATATTGGACTATAATTGTTCTAATTTTTACGCGTTGTCGGTGGGGTTATTGGCTGATGCGGTTCGGAATTAAGCCAGCTATCGTTCGATAGGTGCGCACGCTATACGGGACCTATTAAGCGGGGCGTGCACATGCACCGCTTGTCGCAGAATATGAGGACGGAACAGAGCAAATCATGCCCTTATTGGCTGACGAATCATTAGCCCCAGCAGGCTTTTTAACGCGCGCCCTTAATGGCTTGGCGTCATGGGTGGCCGCATGACCGCGCGTGGCCGTTTTTTGTCGATTGAAGGCGGGGAGGGCGTGGGCAAGTCTACGCAGATCAACGCGCTTGCCGACATGATCCGAAGCCATGGGCATGAAGTGATTTTGACGCGTGAACCCGGCGGAACAGAGGGTGCCGAAGTCATCCGGCAACTGTTGCTGGGCGGAAGCGCAGAACGCTGGGCCGCGCGCGCAGAAGCGTTGCTATTTGCCGCCGCGCGCAGCGACCATGTCGAACGCTTAATCGAACCCGCCTTGGCAAGCGGCAAATGGGTCATTGCGGACCGCTTCATCGACAGCAGCCGTGCCTATCAAGGTGCAGGCTCCGGCTTGTCGGATGATGACATCATGACGCTGCATGGCATCGGCAGTCGCGGCCTATTGCCCGACCGGACATTGGTGTTGCGCCTTGATCCGAAAGAAGCGGCGCAGCGCGCAGCAGCCAGAGACCAGAACCGTCCCGACCGTATTCAGGGCCGGGCAGAGGATTTCCATTCGGACGTCGATATGGCATTTGTGGGATATGCCGAGCGCGAACCCAGGGTGCGTCTGGTTGACGCGTCAGGAACGGCTGAGGATGTGACAGCGCGGCTTGTGGCGCAGATATCCGATTTGTTGGTGGAACCCGCCTGATGGACTATGTCGGCCATGACAAGGCATGGCGCCAGTTTTCCAAGGCCTGCGACAGCGGCAAAACGCACCATGGCTGGATATTGGCCGGGGCGAGGGGGCTTGGCAAATCTGCGTTCGCCCTGAAAGCGGCGTCGGCGATTGTTGACCCAACGAACATGCACGCAAATCTCATCGCCCGCGGTTCCCATCCCGATATTTTGTGGGTGAAACGGCTTCCGAAGGATGCACCAAAGGACGATGAAGACGTCGCCGATGAAACCGAGCTCAAACGCAGCATAACGGTCGATCAGATCCGCAGTGTTCAGCAGGTACTGACATCGCGTCCGGGGCTCAGCGATAAGCGCGCCATCATTATTGATTCTGCGGACGACCTTGAACGCGGCGGTGCCAACGCATTGTTGAAATCTTTGGAAGAACCGCCCGTTGGGACCTATTTCTTTTTGGTCAGCCATGCCAGCGACCGTTTGCTGCCAACCATCCGCTCACGCTGCCAGATATTGCGCTTTGAACCATTGTGTGACGCAGATATGGCCGAGGCCTTGCAACGCGCCGCGCCCGAGGCGAGCCAGCCCGATATTGATGCGCTGGTGCGCTTGGGCAACGGGGCACCCGGCCAAGCGCTGGATTTCCTTGGGCTAAGGCTTGACGAGTTGGAAGATGCAATGGCGTCCATTTTACGCTCAGGCGACCGGGATAATGCTATTCGCGTCGCTTTGGCCGAAAAACTGTCGCTCAAGGCCGCGCAGCCCCGATATGAAGCCTTTCTGCGCCGCGCGCCTGCACTGATCGCGGAACATACGCGGATGCTCGGTGTCGGTCAGGTTCGCGCCGGGATTGATGCGTGGGAGGCCGCAAGCGGTCTAGCCGCGCGCGCCATCGCGTTGAGTTTGGACAAGCAGAGCGTCGTCTTTCAAATGGGAAGCTTGCTGGCATCGGTTCAAGCGCATAAGGCGAGCTAATTCGCCAAAAAATACAAGAGTCCACATGTCTGAACCTTTTTATATTACCACCGCCATAGCCTATCCAAATGGCAAGCCGCATATCGGGCATGCCTATGAAGCGATTGCAACCGACGCGATTGCGCGGTTTCAACGGTTGATGGGCCGTGATGTGCGTTTCGTCACTGGCACCGATGAGCATGGCCTGAAAATGGACCAGACGGCACGGGCAGCTGGCAAGGCCACGCGCGATCTTGCCGATGAAATGTCGTCTTATTTCAAGGAAATGTGCAGCACTCTTGATATTTCCTTTGATCATTTTTGCCGCACAACGTCGGACCATCACCACAAGGCCAGCCAAGCGATTTGGAAACGGCTGGAAGCCGCTGGCGACCTGTATCTTGACCGGTATGAAGGATGGTATTCGGTCCGCGACGAAGCATATTATGACGAAACCGAGCTGACCGAGGGCGAGGGGGGGCAGAAGCTTTCTCCGCAAGGCACGCCGGTTGAATGGACGGTTGAAGAAAGCTGGTTTTTCCGTCTTTCGAAATATGAACAGCCATTGCTCGAATATTATGCCGCGCATCCTGACTTTATCCGACCCGACAGCCGGAAAAATGAAACGGTAAAGTTCGTTGAGGGCGGCCTGAAAGACCTGTCGGTTTCCCGCACCAGTTTCGATTGGGGCGTCAAAGTTCCCGGCAGCGAAAATCATGTCATGTATGTCTGGTTGGACGCGCTAACCACATATATCTCCGCGATTGGCTTTCCCGACGATACCGAGGAATGGCGCAAATTCTGGCCGGCCAATGTCCATATCATTGGCAAGGACATTGTCCGCTTTCACACCGTCTATTGGCCCGCATTTTTGATGTCGGCTGGCTTGCCATTACCAAAGCAGGTGTTCGGACATGGATTCCTGCTTTCACGCGGCGAGAAAATGTCGAAATCCTTGGGCAATGTCGTTGACCCGATGCAGCTTGCGGAGCTGTTTGGCGTCGATGCGTTGCGCTATTTCCTGCTGCGCGAAGTCAGCTTCGGTCAGGACGGCAGCTATAGCCCCGAAGCGATTGTCACCCGCGTGAATGCCGATCTCGCCAACAGTTTCGGCAATTTGGCGCAGCGGACATTGTCGCTCATCTTCAAAAATTGCGAAGGCTATCTGCCTGCCATTCGTGGTCATAATGAGGATGACAATGCGCTTTTGGATTTGGTGGGCGCGACTGTTTCGCAGCATATTCCTGCGCATTACGAAGATTTGGCGATGTCTCAGGGCTTAGAAAGCTGGATGCAGGCGGTGTTTGCCTGCAACGCCTATGTCGACGTGCAAGCGCCATGGGCGCTTAAGAAGACCGATCCAGAACGTATGGAAACCGTGCTTGCCACGCTATTCATCTGCATCGCGCAATTGGCCATCGCTGCTTTGCCGATCATTCCCGGGTCGGCGACCAAGCTTCTCGACCAAATGGGCGTTCCCCTTGAAGTGCGGAACTTCGATGCGGCAGGATCGCATTGGTATTCACCTTTGGCCGAGAGCAATTACCAAATTGCCCAGCCTGTAGGGCTGTTCCCCCGATTGGAAATGCCAGCGGAGGAGGGGACTGCGGCCTGATGTTCGTCGATTCCCACTGCCATCTGAATTATAAGGGCTTAGTCGAGCAGCAGGGCGAGATTCTTGCCCGCGCAAGGGGCTGTGGCGTGTCTGCCATGCTCAACATTTCGACCCGCGAACGCGAGTGGGATGAGGTTATCGGCCTTGCGGAACAGGAACCCGACGTGTGGGCATCTGTCGGCATTCACCCGCATGAGGCAGACCAGCATATAGGCATGGACGCTGCCAAGCTCATCGAACGCGCTGCCCACCCGCGTGTCGTCGCCATTGGCGAAACCGGGCTCGATTTTTACTACGATCACAGCGACCGGGCGCAGCAAGGCCTATCGTTTCGCGAACATATAACGGCTTCGCGGGACACCGGGCTTCCCATTATCATTCACACACGCGATGCAGAGGCGGAAACGGCCGAAATATTGCGCGACGAAATGTCCAAGGGCGCATTCACCGGCGTCATTCATTGCTTCACCGCAAGTGCAGAATTCGCGCGGACGGCGTTGGACCTTGGCCTCTATATTTCGCTGTCGGGCATCGTCACGTTCAAAAATGCGCAAGATCTTCAGTCGGTCGCCAAATGGCTGCCGTCGGACCGGCTGCTTGTGGAAACTGATGCCCCGTTTCTGGCGCCAATTCCGCATCGCGGAAAGACTGGCGAGCCCGCATTTGTCGCGGATACCGCGCGTTACGTGGCGCAATTACGCGGTGTTGACGCGGACATTCTGGCTAAAGAGACTACAGACAATTTCTACAGTCTGTTTACCAAGGCCGTACGATGAATATCATGGAAGACGGCCCATCGTTAATCTGGGGCGTCGTTTGCATAGTCTTGTTGATGAGCTCGCTTGCGGCGCGGCGTTTGCCATTGGGATATGTGGCGAAGGCGGCATTTGCGTGGATAGCGATATTCGCGGCTTTGTTCGCCATATTCAGCTTCCGATTCGAATTTAAGGCCGTCTGGGAGCGCGTAAAAGCGGACATTTCCGGCACCGCTGGCCAGAGCGTGAGCGGCGGAGAAATCACCATCAGGCGGCAGGATGACGGCCATTATTGGCTTCAGGTCGACGTGAATGGGAAGCCAGTGCGGTTCATGATCGATAGCGGCGCGACGACCACAGCGGTAAACGCCAGCACGGCGCGCGAAACGGGCGTACAAGTGGATACAGATGGATATCCGGTATTTCTCAATACGGCGAATGGCCGCGTGACGGCGCAGCGCGGTATCATTCAATCGTTGAAGATTGGAACGCACGAAATCGGACAGCATAATGTTGTGGTGTCGGAGAGTTTCGGCGACACGAATGTCCTGGGCATGAACTTTCTCGACAGTATGCAAAGCTGGAAGGTTGAGGCAAATGTCATGACGTTGAAGCAATGATAATGGGTCGGTGGAATGCACCCCCTATTGCCTTTATTCAATCTTACTTAACATAATATATATTATCGAACTTATTTATGGCTGGACCGATGCAGGCTGATATTACCCCTCTCACAGACATCATGGCGCGGTTGCGCGATCCGCAAACCGGATGCCCTTGGGATCTGGAGCAGGATTTCTCGACCATTGCGCCATATACGATCGAAGAAGCCTATGAAGTCGCTGACGCCATTGAGAACAACGATCTCGACGCGCTAAAAGACGAATTGGGCGATCTGCTCCTCCAAGTCGTATTCCACAGCCAGATGGCGTCTGAAATCGGCCAGTTCGACTTTAACGACGTTGTCCAAAGCATTTGCGACAAAATGGTCCGCCGTCATCCGCATGTGTTTGGTGCACAAGATGCACCAACCAACAGCATTCCCGACAATTGGGAAACGATCAAAGCCACCGAACGCGAAGCGGGATCGGATAACAGCGCCTTAGCAGGCGTCGCCCGCGCCCTCCCCGCATTATTACGTGCGCAAAAAATTCAGAAACGCGCCGCCAGAACCGGCTTTGATTGGCCCGACCAATCCGGCGCGCGCGACAAAATTATTGAGGAATTAGAAGAAGTTGGCGTAGCAACTTCGGCGGAACATGTTGCCGAAGAAATTGGTGATTTGTTGTTCGCCGTTGTCAACTTCGCCCGCTTTCATGACGTCGATGCCGAAACCGCGCTCAAGTCCGCAAATGCAAAGTTCGAACGCCGCTTTCGCGATATGGAAGATTCCGCTGGCGCGCGGTTCGCATCGCTGTCGCTCGATGAAAAAGAAGATCTTTGGCAACAGGCAAAGGCCAAGGAATCGAAATAATCAGGCCTCTATTTGGGCGAACTGCTTATCGAATTGGCCCCATAATTGGCGGCTGAGCGAGGCTTCGACGGTTACGAGGTCCTCATCCACAATCTGGCTGTTGATGGTGCCCCGCGCGTGAAGCCATGCGAGCGCCGCGCCATCGCTGACCTTCAATCGAACGGACCGGACAAGATTGCCCTTGGCAATCAGCGCGGACAGATGCGCCTTAAAGGCATCAACCCCCTCGCCCGTCTGCGCCGAGATCATCAGTACATCGTCATGACGCCGGGCAAGCGCCGACAGATCCTCGCGTTTTTCGGCATCGAGCAGGTCAATCTTGTTCCAGACCTCCAACATCCGCGGTTGGTTTGCGGCATCATCACCATCCAGAACGCCCAAATCGCGCAGGATTTGGAGGACATCATCACGTTGCGCATCGGTTTCGCTGTGCGAGATATCGCGCACATGCACAATGATATCCGCCGAGATCACTTCTTCGAGCGTGGCGCGGAACGCCGCGACCAATTGCGTCGGCAGGTCGGAGACAAATCCAACGGTGTCCGACAAAATCGCCTTTTCCACCCCCGGCAAGGAAATTTCGCGCATGGTGGGATCAAGCGTCGCAAACAGCATATCCTCGGCCAACACCGTCGCGCGGGTCAGGCTGTTGAACAGGGTCGACTTGCCGGCATTGGTATAGCCAACCAACGCGATCACGGGCCATGGCGCCCTTTTGCGGCGCGCACGGTGCAACGAACGCGTCCGTTTCACTTCCTCAAGCTCGCGGCGCAAACGGGCCATCCGGTCGCGGATCATCCGACGGTCGGCCTCAATCTGCGTCTCGCCCGGGCCGCCCAAAAAGCCAAAGCCCCCGCGCTGCCGTTCCAAGTGCGTCCAACTGCGCACCAAGCGACCGGCTTGATAATCCAAATGGGCCAGCTCAACCTGCAACCGTCCTTCGGCTGTTGCCGCACGCTCGCCAAAAATTTCGAGGATGAGCCCGGTACGGTCAATCGTTTTCAACCCGGTGCGTTCTTCCAGATTGCGCTGTTGAATGGCAGTCAAAGACGCATCGACGATCAACAGGTCGATTTCCAAGTCCCGCCCTATCTGCGCGATTTCCTCCACCTGCCCGCCGCCAAGCAACGTAACCGCGCGCGGCGAACGCACGCGAAAATGCTTTTTCTGGACGACATTCAGGCCAATGGCCAATGCAAGGCCCTCTGCTTCGGCAAGCCGCGCCTCTGGGCCCACCGAAGCCCGTCCGGGCAATTCGGGGTAAATGACCAACGCACGCGCACCGCGCGCAAATTCGTCGGTTTCGCTACGTTCAAAAACGCTCAAATATCATCCTCATCCACGCCTTGATTATATTCGGCGAGATTTACAGGATGTGCAGGCTGAATAGTCGATATGGCATGCTTATAGACCAATTGCGTCGTGCCATCGCGTTCCAGCAGAACCGAAAACAGGTCATAGGCCGCAATACCGCCCTGAAGCATGACCCCATTGACGAGGAAGGTGGTAACCGGTTCATTCTTGTCGCACATCGCATGCAAGAACACATCCTGCAGCATGCCCACACGGTGGCTGGTCCGGCTCATCATGTCATCAAACACCGACCGATCGGGCGAAACCGATGGCATAATCGTGGAAATGCTGTGCTTATAGACCAGCTGGGACATACCATCACGGCGCAAAAGCACCGAAAAATTGTCAAACCAGGTGACTACGCCTTGAAGCTTTACACCTTTGACCAAAAACATGGTTACCGGTGTTTTTGATTTTCTCAGCGAGTTCAGAAACAGATCTTGCAGTCCGTTATTCTTTTCAGTCATTATTATTATCCGATTATATTTTTGTTGTGCTCGGCTTAACGGGAGACCCTGAAAGGGAGTGAGCCGACGTAAAAGCGCGTATACACGAGGTGTGCAGACGGCGCAATTGGACTCATGCGTCGCTGTCTTCTTCAACCTCCAGACCGTTTTTCCGCACGGAAATGCCCAGCAGCTTGAGCTTGCGATGCAGTGCAGAACGCTCCATCCCGACAAAGGCCGCCGTCTTTGAAATATTGCCTGAAAAGCGTTTAATCTGAACACGCAGATATTCGCGTTCAAACGCTTCGCGCGCCTCACGCAAGGGCGCGCCCATCAGCGACGTGACATTATGCTCCGTGCCTTCATAGCTGTTGATGACTTCCGACGGCAGCATGTCCGCGTCAATCGTGTGGACCCGGTTTGCGGGTGCCAATATGATCGTCCGTTCAATGATATTGCGCAACTGGCGGACATTTCCCGGCCACTCACACGCCTGAAGCGCGGCCATGGCGTCATCCGAAAAATAGGGCGGTGGAATGCGATGTTCCGAAGCGAAGCGCGCCGCATAATGATTGGCGAGATCCGGAATATCCTCCCGACGGCCAGACAATGGCGGAATTTCAACGGGGACAACATTTAGGCGATAGAAAAGATCCTCGCGAAAGCGCCCCTCCACAATCTCAATCGCCAAATCACGCGCAGTGGCGGAGACAAAGCGCACATCAACGCGGATTTGCCGGTCGCCCCCTACCCGCACAAAGCTTTGGTCGGTTAAAACACGCAAAATCTTACCCTGTGTGGTCCACGGCATGTCCGCAACTTCGTCGAGAAACAACGTGCCGCCATGCGCCTTTTCCAACATGCCAGCTTGCACAAGCCGGCCATCTTTTTCGATACCGAACAGCTCTTCATCAAAGCGCTCTGGGGATAAGCGGGCCGCGCTCACCGAGACAAAGGCGGAGTCTGAACGCGGGCTCCAGCTATGGAGCAAACGGGCCGCAACCTCTTTCCCAACGCCAGCAGGGCCCGTGATAAGCATCCGGCTGCCTGTGCCCGCGACTTTCTTCAAAGTTGCGCGCACCGCGTTGATCGCCGCGGATGATCCGGTGAGTTCTTCCGAATGCCCTACCCGCGCCTTTAGCGCCGCGTTTTCCGCGCGAAGGCGTTCGGTCTCGGTCGCTTTGGATACCAAATGCAGAAGCTTACTTGCCTCAAATGGCTTTTCGATAAAGTCTGCCGCACCATGGCCAATGGCGGCAACGGCGGTGTCGATATTGCCATGCCCGGAAAAGACGATGACGGGAATCTGCGGATCGCGTAGCTTGATCGCACGCAGCAGCTCGATGCCGTCCATGGACGACCCGCGCAGCCATACGTCCAGAAGGATAAGCGACGGCAACCGCTCGTCCAATGCGGCCAAGGCCTCATCGGCCGAGGCGGCGGTTCTCGTGCCATATCCTTCATCATCAAGGACACCCGAGACCAAGTCCCGAATGTCTTGCTCGTCGTCTACAATCAGTATGTCGAGTGCCATATTAGCCCATAACCTCATCTGAATTGGATGCTGGCGGGGCCGCGTTCAACTTCCCCACCCGCAATGCTACGATTTCCGGATTGAATTTCAACGTCACAACTGCGCCTTCTGGATGGTTGTCTGACAGAGAAATCTCTCCAAAATGTTCTTCAATAATTTTCTTAACGATGGCGAGGCCAAGCCCCGAACCGGTTGCACGATTGGTGATATAGGGTTCCATGATCCGCTGACGATCCGACGGCAAACCAATGCCATTGTCCGATATTCGAATGATTAAACCACCGTCGTCAACGACCAGATCGACGACGATCGCGCCGTCGACTTCGACCATTTTCTTTTTCTCTTCAATCGATTCAACCGCATTTTTCAGAATGTTCGTGATCGCCTGCCCCAATTGGCGTCGGTCGGAGATCAATGTCGGGAACGGGCCATCCTGATTATAGGTGAAGCTGATATCCGGATGTGCAACCTCAAACATGAACACAGCATGCCCCACAATGTCGTGCACATTTTCCGACCGGAACAATGGCTTTGGCATCCGCGCAAAGGACGAGAATTCATCGACAATGTTTCGCAAGTCCCCAACTTGGCGCACGATGGTGCTCGTCAGCTGCGCGAATATCGCTTCATCTTGGGCAATATGCTTGCCGAAGCGACGCTGAAGACGCTCTGCTGCCAATTGGATAGGCGTGAGCGGGTTTTTGATTTCATGCGCAATCCGTCGGGCCACATCGGACCATGCAGCGCGGCGTTGATCGGCAAGCTGCTGACTGATGTCTTCAAAGGTTACCACACTGCCCTGCTCGCGTGGAGACACCGTGACCGCAACCGTCAGCGGCTCTGGCCCATCGCCAAGCTGCACGACACCCCGCGGGCTTTCGCTAGCCAAGGCGGCGAGCGCTGGCGCAACCACTTCAAACTTTTGGCCGACAATACTGTCCGAGTCATGCTTCAGCAGTTTTTCCGCGGTGGAATTCGCCAGTTGGACCACGCCATTGCCATCGACCGAAACCACACCTGCCGATACCGATTCCAGCACAGCCTCGATAAACAAACGCCGCTCGCCCAATTGATGGTTGGTGGCCAGCAACACGCCCGTTTGCTCCTGCAGTCGCGCGGTCATACGGTTGAACGATTGCGACAGGAAGCCCACTTCATCATCGCGAAATTGATCCTCGGTGACCCGCGCAGATAGGTCGCCATCGGCAATCCTTTGCGCGGCATCCACCAGATTGTTGACCGGCTTCACCAACCGGTCAGCGACGCGCAGGGCAATCCACAGCGTGATGCCAATAATCATCAGCGACACAAAATAGAGCGCGAGGTTGAACTGGATTTGCAACGCCCGCGAACGCGCGACCATTTTGTCATAGTCTTGCAAAACGGACTGGGCCTTTTCGCCGAGCGCAAATGAAGGCACGGACAAAGCCCGACTGGTATAGAGATAACTGCGGGGCGTATCGAACAAGACCGTGACGGCTTCGATCCGGTCTGCACGATTGGCGATAACAACGCCCTCACCTGCATTTAATTTGGCGAGTATGTCACGGGCAATCCAGTCTTGCTTTCTATCGTCATTTTCAGTTGCGACCGCCTCCGTCCGCTGAACCCCGTCAGCGCCAACGGAAACGATGGCAGACTCGCTTAATCGGCGCCTGAAGACCTGTTCGAGATAATAGCTCAGGAAAGCCGGATCATCGGGATTGGTCTGGCCCAAAGCATTCCGGAAATCCCCCGCCATAGTAAGGGTTTCGTCGCCGACATCTTTCGCATTTACTTCATAATAGCCCTTGGCCAGCTCGCCCGCATTTTCGAGCATGCCGCGCGCGGAGCCCGAAAACCAGAATTGCACCCCGCTTTGGAACAGCAATGAGGCAAAGATAACCAAAAGCACCGTTGGAACCGCCGTAATCGCCGAAAATATTGCCACCAGACGGACGTGCAGCAATTGCTTGCTGCCAATGTTGCTATTCTCCGCCCGCTTGAGCGCCACACGCCGCCCGAAGAGCACAACAAGCAATGTTGCTGGCAACAGGTTACTGACCAGCATGGTTGCGGAGGCAGCGGGCGCCAACGGCTCCGATTGCGGCCCTTGGTCGATGAGCAATATCGCGGTCACAACGCCCGCAACGACAACCATCACCGCACTGGCAATTTCCAGAAATTTGATCGATTGGCTGTTACCCAACAGATCGGCAAGCCATTCAAAAAGACGACGGACGGCGGAAGGTGAACCTGTTTCCTCCGCTAATCCGATTGTTGCCATAAAGACACTGTGGCACTCATTGCGTTACCTGAAAAGCACAAAATTGCTCCTCAAACGCTATGCATCTTGGCCAAACACCGTTCTAGCGTCCTCCGGCGGGACCAATCCCGTAATCGGTCAGTTTTTTACGCAGCGTGTTGCGGTTGATGCCAAGCAAGGCTGCGGCTTTAAGCTGGTTGCCTTTCACTTGCTTCATCACATGCTGCAGCAACGGAATTTCAAACTGGGCCAAGGCGCGTGGATATAGCTTTTCGCGCAAATGCCCGCGCTGTTTTTGATCTCGCAGGAATTGGGCAACCGCCGCTTCGAAGCTCGCGCCTTGAATGGGCAGATCAGCATCCTGCGCAGGTTCCACAAACTGGTGGATCGTGCTTTCGGTGATCGTATCTTCGCGGCACAATAATGCCAGGCGATAAATAAGGTTTTTTAACTCGCGGATATTCCCGCGCCAGGGCATCGCCATCAATTGGCCAACAGCCCCATCGTCGATTTTGCGCATTGGAAGGCCGTCCTTGGCCGCCATCATCAGGAAATGCTGTGCAAGCAGGCCGATGTCTTCCGTGCGGTCGCGCAGCGGTGGCATCTCAATGGGCACGACGTTTAAGCGGTAAAACAGATCCTCTCGAAACCCGCCCTTTTCGATCAAAGCGGCCAGGTTCTGGTTGGTCGCAGCGACGATGCGGACATCAAGGCGAATGCTCGCTTTCCCGCCAATACGGCTAATGACACCGCTTTGCAGCGCACGCAAAAGCCGCGTCTGTGCGTGCATCGGCATGTCACCAATTTCGTCGAGGAATAATGTCCCGCCTTGCGCCTGTTCAAACCGACCAATCGATTGACCGACAGCGCCGGTAAACGCGCCTTTTTCGTGACCAAAAAGCTCTGCTTCGATTAACTCGCTCGGGATCGCGGCCATGTTGACCGCGACAAAGGGCCCGGTTTTGCGGTGCCCCAGATTATGGATCGCTTCGGCCACCAGTTCCTTGCCCGTTCCGCTTTCACCCGAAATCAGGACCGACAGGTCATTCCGCAACAGGCGCGCCACCATGCGGTATACATCCTGCATCGCCGCACTGCGTCCAATCATCGGCAGATTGGCTTCGCTTAAGGCCTCAAACGGGTCAGAGGCGGTTGAGCGGCGTTTTTCGATGCCTTGCTTTACAGCCAAGACAAGGTCGTTGAGATCAAACGGCTTTGGGAAATATTCAAATGCATCAATCTCGCTGGCACGCACCGCTGTCTCAAGCGTGTTTTGCGCAGACATGATGATGACGGGCATGTCGGGCGTGCGCGCTAATATTTCTTTCAGCGTGGATAATCCGTCGCTGTCTTTCAAAACGACATCGGTCAGCATCAGGTCGAAATGGCCATTGGCAAGTGCCGCATCGCGCGCCGCCACGGTGTCGCAAATTTGTGTTTCGATATTCTCCGCCTCAAGCGCGGCACATACGACCAGACCGATGGACGCGTCATCTTCGACAATAAGAACCTTTGCTGGCTTCATGCGCTTGCCTTCCCTGAAGCTACCGGAAGCAAAAGCCGGAATGTGGTTTGTCCAAGGGCATGATCGCGTTCGAACAAGACCCTGCTGTTCATTTGCTGCACAAGCTTGCGCACAATGGCGAGGCCAAGCCCCTGCCCGTCACGTTTTGTTGTCACGAATGGCGAAAACAGTTCGTCGACAATATGATCGGGCACGCCAGCGCCATTGTCGGATATCGCGATTTCAACGGGCAATTTAATGGCGCGCCGGTCAATATCTGTGTCGCGCAGCGCGCCGCTCATCACATAACGCGTCGAAATGCCAATCACGCCGTCAAGACGCCCATTCAGCGCGTCGATGGCGTTTTGCAGGAGGTTGATGAGCACCTGAACCATCCCATCGGCATCGATATACACATCGGGCAGCGACGGATCATAGTTGATGGAAATTTCGGGCATGGCGCGGTTGGCCGCGCGCAGCGAACGAATGGCGCGCTCAATCAACAAATGGATATTTGCCGGCGCCAGTTCGGGCCGCTCCGACCGCCCCAGCTTTTGCATTTGGTCCAGCAAGCGGGCGATGCGGTCAACTTCGTTGACAATAAGCTCGGTCAACGCCCGGCTTTTTTCATCGACCTGACGCGCCAGCAATTGTGCCGCGCCCTTTATGCCCGCCAAGGGGTTTTTGATTTCATGCCCCAAAATCGCAGGCGCGCCCATGGCCTGCTGCTGCCCGGAGTCACGCTGGTCCCCAATATGTTCGCGGCCCCCATTGCGCGGGGATATGACGGCGATGCGCCAGTCGGGCTCTTTGGCCACGGCGGATATGTTGATATCGACCATGATTACACCATAAGGCGTTTTCAGCTCCATATCCTGCGCGGAAATATCGCCCTCACGCGCGAGCAAAGCCGCATTCATCCGCTCGCTTTCGAAGATCAGCGCCTCGTCAATCCGATGCCCCTCAAGCCGCCGGCGGCTTCGGCCAAAAAAGGCTTCGCTCGCATCATTGGCATAAGTGATAAGATGATCAGGCGAGATCAAAAGCACCGGCACCGCAATACTCGCCAGCATTTGGCTAAATTCGGGGCGATGCGTAATTTGGGACATCTATCAGGCGGCCGACCGCGTCAGGAACGGTTCGTAAAAACGTGTCAGCTCGTCAATCACTACATCGGGATCATCGATGCGGTTCACGAAATTGCGAAACTCGGCTGAACCATTCAGCCCCTTGGTATACCAACCGATATGTTTGCGCGCGATGCGAAGGCCGACTTCGCCGCCATAATGATCGAGCATGGCGCGATAATGGTCCATGATCAGGTGGAACTGGGCATCAATATCGGGCTCGGCGATGGTCTGCCCGGTCCGGAACCAATGCATCATCTGACCTAAGAGCCACGGCTTTCCATAAGCGCCGCGACCGACCATCACGCCATCTGCACCACTTTGTTCCAGCGCATTGCGCGCATCTTCGATGGTGCAGATATCGCCATTGACGATGACCGGCAGCGATACCGCGTCTTTCACCTTGCGCACAAATGCCCAGTCAGCCGAGCCCTTGTACATCTGGTTGCGGGTGCGGCCGTGGACGGTGATCATCTTTGCGCCAAGGTCTTCGGCAATACGCGCGAGTTCAGGCGCGTTCAGGCTATTATGGTCCCAGCCCATCCGCATCTTGACGGTAACCGGCACGGATACGGCCTTCACCGTCGCCTCGATCAAGCTGGCCGCCAGTGGCAGGTCGCGCATCAATGCAGAGCCGGCATCGCCGTTCACCACCTTTTTAACGGGGCAACCCATGTTGATATCGATAATCGCCGCGCCGCGATCTTCGTTCAGCTTTGCCGCCTCACCCATTTCATAAGGCGCGCAGCCTGCCAACTGCATCGACACAGGCTCTTCAATTGCATCCCACTCGCATTTTTGGATGCTTTGGCGCGTTTCGCGGATCATCGCTTGGCTCGCAATCATCTCGGTCACGTTTAAGCCAGAGCCAAATTGCCGGACGATTTTGCGAAATGGCATATCGGTGACGCCCGTCATCGGCGCCAAAATGACGGGACAATTGATTTCAATATTGCCGATTTGGATAGGTTTCAGCTGCATTTTCAAAACTTGCCTAAAATTTAGGCAGGCCGTTACCCGCTTTCGGCTTGGCGGGCAAGTGTGCTGTCGCTAGAGCGCGGCTATGGTAACTGTACCCATCACCGTTGCGCTCATACTTGCCGCTGGCTCTGGAAGTCGCGTGGGCGGAGATATCCCCAAACAATTTCGTCCGGTACGCGGCAAACCCATGCTGCGGCACAGCTATGAAGCGCTGTCCGCGCATCCATCGATTTCCAAGGTCTATGTGGCTATTGGCGCGGGCCAAGAGGCCGAGGCTTTTGCAGCTCTGCACGGCCTGCCCGCGGCTATCTTTGTTCAGGGCGGCGCGACACGGCGGGAAAGCGTTCGCTTGGGCTTAAAGGCGATTGCAACCGATGGGGATGCCGACCGGATCCTGATCCACGACGCCGCGCGGCCATTTCTGCCCAGCACGGTCATTGACGACTTAATCAAAGCACTCGACGAAGCGCCCGGCGCTGTTCCTGCCCTGCCCGTTGTCGATAGCCTTTCCAGAGGCGATCAGAATCTGTCCGAAACCGTCGACCGCGCACATTTGTGGCGCATTCAAACGCCGCAGGCCTTCGCCTTTGCCGATATTTTGGCCGCGCACGAAGATTGGACCGGCGACGAGCCCACCGATGACGCCCGCATGCTGATGGCCCGTGGTGGGCAGGTTCGTATCGTTCCGGGATCAGAAGCGCTCAACAAATTCACCTTTTCAACCGATTTTGCAGGATCGACTATGCCGTCATTTCGAAGTGGCAATGGATTTGACGTGCATCGCCTTGTTCCCGACGCCGAACTGTGGCTGTGCGGCGTGCTTATTCCGCATGACAAAGGTCTTGCCGGGCACAGCGATGCGGACGTCGCCATGCATGCGCTCACCGATGCGATCTTGGGCGCCATCGCCAAGGGCGACATTGGCGACCATTTTCCGCCGACGGACCCGCAATGGCGCGGGGCATCATCAGACCGATTTCTGGCCTATGCGATGCAGCTCGCCCGCGACGATGGCTATGCGCTCGCCAATGCCGACGTGACCATCATTTGCGAACGCCCGAAAATTGGTCCCTTCCGGGGACAGATGCGGCAACGGCTGGCCGAAATAATGGCTGTTGATATCGATTGTATATCGGTAAAGGCAACAACCACCGAGATGCTGGGTTTTACAGGCCGCGGCGAAGGCATCGCTGCGCAGGCCACAGCTACTTTTGAGAAATATTGATTATGGAAACCGTTTTACCCGCCGATATCGCGCAAATGGCCGCGCGTGTTGTTGCAGAAAACAAGGCCGCTGGCCGCACTGTCGCTGTCGCTGAAAGCTGCACGGGTGGACTGGTGAGCGCTGCAATCACCGAAGTCCCCGGCAGCAGCGCCATATTGGGCTCTGGCTATGTGACATATAGCAACGAAGCCAAGATGACGATGCTGGGCGTCAATGAAGATATTATCGACACCTTTGGTGCTGTGTCGGTCGCCGTCGCATGGGCGATGGCGCAGGGCGCGTTAAAGAAAAGTGGCGCAGACATTGCCGTGGCGATCAGCGGCGTGGCTGGACCTGATGGCGGGACCGCAAACAAGCCCGTGGGCACCGTCGTCTTTGCAGTCGCGTTGAAAGGGCAAAATCCCGAAGATGTGGTCGGCGATAAAAAAGCATTTGGTGCAGATAAAAGCCGCGCTGATATCCGCGCCTTTGCAACGCTTTACGCGCTTGAGCTCTTGCTGCCGCCTGCCCCGTAAAGCTCATCGGCACGGTCGATAAAGGCCGTCGTCATTTTGCGCAGGGCTGAATCAAAAAACTGTCCGGCCAGTGCCTCAAACACACGGTTGCGGAATGAAAAATCAACGGTGAAATCCACGATTGATCCGCCGCCCGCGACATCTTCAAATGTCCAAGCGTTATGCAAATGCTTCATTGGACCGTCGAGATAATCCACGACAATCGACGAATGCGGGGTTTTGACGACCCGGCTGCTGAAGGTTTCCCGAAGGGATTTGAAGCCGACAATCATGTCCGCCAGCATCTCGCCCTCTTCGTCCTTGCGAATACGGATGGCACTGACCCAGGGTAAAAATTCGGGATAGCGCGCCACATCGGCCACCAGATTGTACATCTGTTCCGCACTATGCGGCAAATGACGGCGTTCGTGATGATGCGGCATTCGGGCTGTTACCGCTTTTTGGCCAACTGCGCCGCGCGCGCGTCGCGCATTTTCGCAAAATCATCGCCCGCGTGATAGCTCGACCGCGTGAGCGGGCTGGCTGCAACAAGCAAGAAACCCTTCGCACGGGCAATCGCCGCATAAGCGTCAAATGCCGCAGGCGTCACAAAGTCCATCACCTTTGTGTGCTTCGGCGTTGGCTGCAAATATTGGCCCATCGTTAGGAAGTCGATATCTGCGCTGCGCATGTCATCCATGACCTGATGCACTTCCATCCGCTCTTCGCCCAAACCAAGCATGACGCCCGACTTGGTAAAAATGGAGGGGTCGTGGCGCTTTACGGTCTCCAGCAAACGCAGCGATGCGTAATAACGCGCACCGGGCCGGATAGTCGGATAGAGGCGCGGAACAGTCTCCAGATTGTGGTTGTACACATCAGGCCGCGCCGTCACGATGGCCTCAACGGCGGCTTGCGCCTTGTTCCGGAAATCCGGCGTCAGGATTTCAATCGTGGTGTTCGGTGTGTTGCGACGCAGCGCTTCGATCACCTTCACAAATTGGCTCGCGCCACCATCAGGCAAATCGTCACGATCAACCGATGTAATGACGATATGTTCAAGGCCCATTTTCGCGGCCGCAATCGCCACATGCTCTGGCTCTAACGGATCGACAGCGCGCGGCATTCCGGTTTTGACGTTACAAAAGGCACATGCCCGGGTGCACACATCGCCAAGGATCATCACCGTCGCGTGCTTTTTGGTCCAACATTCCCCGATATTTGGGCAAGCCGCCTCTTCGCACACGGTGTTCAAGTTCAAGTCCCGCATCAGCTTGCGGGTCTCGTTAAAACCCGCGCCAGTAGGTGCCTTAACGCGGATCCAATCCGGCTTGCGTTCGCGCACGGGGCGCTCGGGTATCGATATCGGAACGTTCATGCCGTTCGAATAGCCGCCGCGCCTCAACTTGCCAACTGCAACTTGCCTGCTATGGGTTGCAAAATCTGCAAAGAGGCTATGATGATAATCGACACCCTAACCTCGCCGGTAATATTGTTTTTCGTTCTCGGCTTTGTTGCTGCCGCACTTAAATCCGACCTCAGTATTCCCGAAGCCTTCGCAAAAGCCATGTCCATCTATCTGATGGCGGCCATTGGCTTAAAGGGCGGCGTTGAGGTTGCGAACAGCGGGGTCACTGCAGAAGTGGCCGCTGCCGCGTTGGCAGGCCTTGCCCTCAGCTTTCTGCTGCCGGTCATCGCATTTGCTTTGCTTCGGCAATTTGGCGGGCTTTCCAAAGTCGATGCCGGCGCGGTTGCCGCACATTATGGTTCAGTCAGCGTGGTTACGTTTGTGACCGCAAAGGAAATTCTCACCGGCCAAGGTTTAGGCCCGGCAGGCTATATGGTCGCCGTTCTTGCATTGATGGAAACCCCGGCCATTATTTCCGGCCTCATGCTTGCGCGGCGTGGCGACAAAGACGCGAGCGAAAAATCCTCCACGCCATGGCACGAAGTCCTCACCAACGCCTCGGTTATGATTTTGGTCGGCAGCTTTATCATTGGTATTGTTGCCGGCAGCGATGGCTTCGCACCCATCAAGCCACTGTTCGATACCGGCTTCCGCGGCGTGCTGTGCTTGTTCCTGCTCGATATGGGGCTGATCGCAGCACGGCGGCTCATGCAGTCACGTAAAATGAACCTCCGCTTGGTTAGCCTCGCTATTGTGATACCTTCGTTAAACGGCGCAATTGGTACATTTGTCGGAACATTGGTTGGTCTGGACGTAGCCTCGGCCGCTACGCTTGGCATCTTGGCGGCAAGTGCCTCGTACATTGCCGTTCCGGCAGCGATGCGGCTTGCCCTGCCGAAAGCCGACCCCGGCATTTACCTCAGCATGTCACTTGGCGTGACCTTTCCTTTCAACATCATCTTTGGCATCAGCATTTTTGCGGCATTCGCCAAAGCAATAGGATGATTTATGATTCAAACTGTCAGCCGTAAGCGGATCGAAATTCTGGTGGATACGCCGCTTGTGCCGCGGGTTGTCGCGCAACTGAAAGCGGTCGATATATCTGGCTGGAGCGTAATCCATGTGGACTCTGGCGGTGGCCGCGCTGGTGAGTGGCAAGATGACGATGTCACGGGAGCGAGCGCAAAGACGATTGTGCTGGCTATCGCGTCAGAGACCAAGACGTCCGGATTGATTGAGGCGATTGCGCCATTGCTCGACAGCTATGGAATGCTGCTGACAATCGGCGATGTGCAGGTTTTGCGCGGGGAAAGATTTTAATGTCTGAATTTGACCAATTGGTAGACGGGTACCGCCGCTTCAAATCTGACGCTTATGTCCGTCAGAAAGCCCGCTATGACGAACTGGCCAGTGATGGTCAGGCGCCGCCAATCATGATCATCTCGTGCAGCGACAGCCGGGTCGATCCAGCCACCGTTTTCGACACCACACCCGGCCAAGTGTTCGCGTTACGCAATGTCGCGAGCCTTGTTCCGCCTTATGAAATTGGCGGCGGTTTGCATGGGGTGTCGGCAGCAATCGAATTTGGCGTAATGGGGTTGGAAGTCCGGCACATTGTTGTCCTTGGTCACGCCCAGTGCGGCGGCATTAAAGCGTCATTGGAAGGCGCAAATCTGGGCCACGGTGGCCATAGTTTCATCGATGGCTGGGTCGACATTGTGCGCCCTGCCCGTGACAAGATTTTAGCGTCCGCGTCCGACGACCCGCAACATGATTTGGAATTGGACGCCATTCGCGTGAGTTTGAAAAACCTGCGCACATTTCCATTCATTGCAGAGCGCGAGCAATCCGGGCAGCTAAAGTTGCATGGTGCCTATTTCGGCATCGCCGACGGCCACCTCCACATACTCAATGACCAAACCGACGAGTTTGAGGTCCAATGACCCATCAGGTCGCCTTGCCAGCCTATTATAACGACCTTGACGCGAGTTTTGCAGAAGCGTGGAATGTCGTTGAAGCCGGTGTAACGGACCGGAAGAGTCCCGCGCACACGCCGACCATCGGTACCGTTGATGCGGACGGAACACCGCAATTGCGCATTATGATCCTGCGCGAAGTGTCGCGTGATCGTCGAAGCTTGCGCTTTCATACGGACGCACGGTCCGACAAGATTGCGCAACTGCAGCAGGGCGCGGCGACGAGCGTTTTGGTCTATGATGCGGCGGCAAAAGCGCAGATTCGGCTGTCCGGTTGCGCCCATATTGCAGCCGACGGTGATGTCGCAGATACAGCATGGTCCGGTTCAACGCCCTTTGCCCGTCGCTGTTACATGGCCGAAGCCGCTCCAGGCACGCCGATTGCGCAACCGTCGTCAGGATTGCCGGAATGGATTGAAGGCAAACAACCCGAAGAAGATCAATTGGCCGATTACCGCGGAAATTTTGCGGCTTTGATGTTTCACGCGGACAGCATGGAATGGCTATATCTGGCCAATGCAGGGCACCGCCGCGCACGATGGCATTGGGACCAAACGCAAAATCTATGGCTTGGGAACTGGCTGGTTCCCTAAACCGCGGCACGCTATCCTAAGGACCAAAGCGCCCTCCTCTGCTGCATTGGCGTTGCAGAGGAGGCGGCGCTTCATATGAGCATTAACGCGTCATCTTCTTATAGGTTGCACGATGTGGACGGGTGGCTTCGTCGCCAAGGCGGGCGATTTTGTCTTCTTCGTATGATTCAAAGTTGCCTTCAAACCATTCGACATGGCTGTCGCCTTCAAACGCCAAAATATGCGTTGCAAGACGGTCAAGGAAGAAGCGGTCATGGCTGATGACCACGGCGCAACCGGCGAAGCTTTCCAACGCTTCTTCAAGAGCCGAAAGCGTTTCAACGTCCAAGTCGTTGGTAGGTTCGTCGAGCAGAAGCACGTTGCCGCCTTGCTTCAACATCTTCGCCATGTGCACGCGGTTGCGTTCACCACCGGACAATAAACCAACCTTTTTCTGCTGATCGGTACCCTTGAAGTTGAACGCACCAACATAAGCGCGGGTCGGCGTTTCATGCTTGCCCAATTTCATAAAGTCGGCGCCGCCGGAAATTTCTTCCCACACATTCTTGTTGGGGTCGAGATCATCGCGGCTTTGGTCGACAAAGCCCAATCGGACAGTTTCACCGATTTCAACTTCACCCGAATCTGGAACTTCCTGACCGGTGATAAGGCGGAACAAGGTCGATTTACCCGCACCGTTTGGACCAATGACGCCAACGATGCCGCCCTGCGGAATGGTGAAGGACAGATTTTCAAAGAGCAATTTGTCACCATAGGCCTTGGTCACATTTTTGACCTCAATAACCTTGCTGCCCAAACGCTCAGGTATCTGAATGACAATCTGCGCTTTGCCGGGTGTGCGGTTTTCCTGGGCCTCGACCAGCTGGTCAAAGGATTTGATACGCGCTTTTGATTTGGTTTGCCGGGCCTTTGGACTTTGCCGGATCCACTCCAGCTCGTCCTTAATCGCCTTTTGACGGCCAGCGTCTTCACGCGATTCCTGCTCCAGACGCTTCGCCTTCTTTTCAAGATAGGTCGAATAATTGCCTTCGTAGACAAAATAGCGTCCGCGATCGAGCTCAAGGATCCAGCTGACGACATTATCCAAGAAATAGCGATCGTGGGTCACGAGAATGACGTTGCCCTTATAATCGACCAAATGCTTTTCCAGCCACGCAACGGACTCTGCGTCCAAGTGGTTGGTCGGTTCGTCGAGCAACAGAATGTCGGGCTTTTCCAGCAAAAGCCGCGTCAGCGCGATACGGCGCTTTTCACCGCCCGACAGGCTGGTGACGGGGCTGTCGCCGGGAGGGCAACGTAGCGCGTCCATAGCGAGCTCCAGCTGGCTATCGAGCGACCAGCCATCGACGGCATCAATCTTTTCCTGAAGCGTGCCCATTTCTTCCATGAGCGCGTCAAAGTCGGCATCTTCGGGCGGATCGCCCATGATGGTCGAAATCTCGTTAAAACGGTCCACAAGATCGGCAACCGCGCGTACGCCGTCCATGACGTTTTCCTTGACCGTTTTGTTCGGATCAAGCTCTGGCTCCTGCGCCAGATAGCCAACGCGGATATGTTCGCCGGGCCACGCTTCGCCCGTAAACTCTGTGTCCATTCCGGCCATGATTTTCATCAGCGTGGATTTACCCGTGCCGTTTGGCCCAACGATGCCGATCTTTGCATCCGGATAGAATTGCAGATTGATGTTGTTGAGGACGGGTTTGCTTGCGCCGGGGAAGGTTTTCGTCATTCCCTTCATTACGAAGCTATATTGGGCTGCCATGGGCTTTAATTCCTGTGTTGCATTACTTTTGATTTGGCCGCTTCCCTAGCTATCTGCGCGTTTCGCCGCAAGGTGGGATTGCAAATCCCGACGATGCGATTAAGCCTGCCAAGCATGAAGAAAAACATCCTATTGCTCGCCGCAGCCTCCACGCTGTTCCTTTCGCCATCACTCGCCCTTGGCGCGCCTGCGTCGCCGGACAGCGCTTCAGTCGCATCGATCCGCGACAAAGCGTTGCAGAGTGACAGTTTCGCCTATGAAATCGTCGAAGGGCTCACCACCGAAATCGGCCCACGGCAGGGCGGCACCGAAGCGGAAGCACGCGCACGGACTTGGTCGGTCAGCAAGCTGAAGGCGCTGGGTTTTGATAATGTCCGCATCGAAGAATATCAGATGCCCACATGGGTACGCGGCGAAGAAACCGCATCCATCGTCGCGCCCTATCCGCAGAAACTCGCCATTGCCGCATTGGGCAATAGCGGCAGCACCGGTGAAGCCGGGCTGGAAGCTGAAATTGTATATTTCCCGACGATTGATGATTTGCGCGCAGCCCCCGATGGCAGCTTGAAAGGCAAGATTGCCTTTGTCAGCCACAATATGAAAGCCACGCAGGACGGCAGCAGTTATGGCGCATTTGGCCCTGCCCGCTTTGTCGGTCCGAACATCGCCGCGAAAAAGGGTGCGGCGGCCATCGTCATCCGTTCAATCGGAACCGATTATCATCGCAACCCGCACACGGGAAACACCAACTTTGATCCCGGCGTCACGCCCATTCCGGCTGGTGCATTGTCGATACCCGACGCTGAAAATCTGGAGCGGATGATTGCGCGCGGTAAGCCTGTGCGGTTGAAACTGAAGCTGACCCCAAAAAATGTCGGGATGCAGACATCAGGCAATGTTTTGGCCGAAGTTAAGGGTTCGAACCCCGATCTGCCCATGATTGTTATCGCCTGCCATCTGGATAGCTGGGACCTTGGGACCGGCGCCATTGATGACGCCGCAGGTTGCGGTATCATCGGGGCAGCGGCCAAGCATTTGCAATCGATGGGCCAACCCAAGCGCACCGTACGCCTGCTGTGGGCTGGCGCGGAAGAAGTCGGCATTTGGGGTGGCCGGGATTATGGCGCGAAGCACGCGAATGAGCCCCATGCCTTCGCGATGGAATCGGATTTCGGCGCGGGCAAAGTCTGGGCCGTTGATTTCCGCCTGCCCGAAAGCGCGTCGGCGCTTCGCGGTCAGATCGTTTCTGCATTGGCGCCGCTGGGCGTTGTTCCGCGCAAGGAATTGGCCGGTGGCGGCGCGGATGTTGGCGCTATCATCGCGGCGCAGAAATTGGGCATCATTGACCTGCAGCAAGATGGTACGAAATATTTCGACCTGCACCACACGCCCGACGATACGCTCGACAAGATCGACAAAGCCGAATTGCGTCAGAACGTGGCTGCATGGGTTGCGACCTTGGCGCTCGTTGCAAATTATGACGGCGAACTAAAGCCAGAGGCGGCGCGTTGAAACACGCTTTTGTCTTGGCGCTCATGCTTATGGTTGGGGGCTGTGGTGACACGGCCCCAACCGAAGCGGGCAAGCCTGACGACGCGGGCACGCCAGCGGTCACACAGAAAGATGAGCTGGCTCAGCAGAAGCTGACGATTGAACAAGCCGCCGAAGAGGCAACGAAGCTTATTGAGGCGGATGCGAAGGCTGAAATTGACGCGGCCGATGCAAGTGGCGGCGCGGCGCAGTAAGTACTCTCTCGCCGGACGGGTCACTGAGAACCGTCAAAAATCTGCCAAAATGTCTCTGCTGAGATACAATGTGCGATCACCGCACATGCTATGCGCGATGAAACCATCGATAGCCGTGATCTGTCTAAAAATTTCCGAAGAAATGGTCGGGGAGACAGGATTCGAACCTGCGACCCTCTGGTCCCAAACCAGATGCGCTACCAGGCTGCGCTACTCCCCGACATGGGATCACTGGTATAACAATGTCCGCGCGGCTGGCTGCCTGCCAAATTCCACAAAAGTGAAACTGGTGGGCCCGGAGGGACTCGAACCCCCGACCTAGCCGTTATGAGCGGCCAGCTCTAACCAACTGAGCTACAGGCCCTGACCGGCTCGCCAACTGCCTGCGCGCCGATAGCCGAACTTTGGGCGCGCTTGCAAGCCTTTATCTCATCAAAAAGATTTAAATCCGTTGGCATTTACAATTTCCGCCATCCTTGTCGGTCGAACGCCGCTTCCCGCAAGTGGCAAAATCCGCCGTCCCACACATTATTAAGCTGCTCAAGCTGATTGGCATCGCCCCCCACTGCCGCGCCATATCATTATCGCTCTTGGTCCATTAATCCGGTTCGCCCGTCATTGACGGCTGGAAGCGACACGATCAGCGCTTGATTGTAAAAACGTAAATCCCCGCCAACATTTCGTGCAAGGCTGCGCACAAGGCGTAACGAAAAGCCTAACCCAAGCAATGGCGCGTCATGAGAATCATCGAGCGGGCCGGAACCGAAAAGTTCGCTCTCGTCCATATCGGCAAGCTTTTTAGGCAAGCTAAGCACGAAACGGTTAACCGCGTTCAACCCGCGCTCCGTCCGGAAACGACCATCGAGGATTTCGCCCGGCTCGCAGCCGATGATGACGGCAGACAACAAGCGCGAAAAAAGACGTTCCGCCAGATGGTTATCCAAAGCAAATGGCCGAACCGGATGGGCATGGACCAAGTTCAGGGTAACGTGCAAAACGTCGCTCAATTCGTAGAGCCGCTCTGCCAACCGAAGCGACAGCCAGTCACAATTCGTCGAACCGATCTTCGTTGCGTAGGATCCGGTCTCAATTTTTGCAGCGGTTGAAAGATCATCAAAGCCAGACAGCAAGCGCTCGGCATCGCGCAGGATGTTACCGGCTATTGTGCGATATTCCTCGTTAACAGGTCCAAAGAGTTGCTGTTCAATAATTTCGGAAAAGCCAATAATGGCGCCCAACGGCGTGCGCAGTTCGTGCAACAATTGCTGGATATTATCCGCATCATTGGCTCCGCCTTCAGAAATGTGCGCGACTTCCGCGAGATTGGGACGACGCAATATCCCGCGATAGCCGTTGAACCGTCCGCTGGCAGGTTCAAAAAACGGTGCAGCGTTGATCCGCCAGTCCCCGGCAATGGCAGGCGTTCCGCATAGGCGCATGCGCGCATTTTCAAGCGGCATTTTTTGCCGAAAGGCAGCGGCGCCATAACCATCTGGTCCAGGCCCCTCGTCATATGCGGGTTCACCGATATCCACGCCGACAACCGCCCCCGCAGGCGCGCCTTCAATCCAGCTGATGGTGCCATATTCGTCGGTTTCGAAGCGAATTTCGTCAATAGGTTCGTAAAACGAAACGTCGTGTTCGATAGACGCCTCAGCCAGCATTTCGGCCGGCTCGTGCTGTTCACGCGTAAGCCGCAGTTTTTCGATACGTTCAACAATATCGCGGATTTGCACAGCTTGCGGTGCGGGCACGACCGCCTCGCGTTCGGTTTCATCGAAAGACAACACAAAGTCTGCGGACGACCAAGCACGAAGCGCACGCAGGGTCACGGGGCCAATATCCTTGCGGTTGCGCAAGAATCCGCGCGCGCGGGTGGACATATGGGGGACGATATCTGCCCATTCCATGTCATTCAGCCGCGCGCCGCTCACCGCCGCTGCGGCAACCGCCGGAACATCGTCCGATAGAAGCAAAAGCAAAGGCGCAGAGCACAGTCGGCCAGATAAAGCGCGTATACATTGTTCGCGGACGGTTGAAGGAACCACGTCCATGAACTGCCGCACCTTTTGCAAGCCGGAGGCGACCGCAGACGGGTCAAAATTGGACGGATTTTGCGCTAATATATCAACAAGTTGTTGCCATTTTACTGACAAGCCAATGGCATCATCTTCCGCCTGACGCAAAGTGGTTTGAAGGCGATCGTCAAAGCGCAAATTCGGCAAGTCCTAATGGTACATTATCCGTGTGATTGACGTGGAATAAACCGATATCAGGACGTGCAAAAGCGGCAAAATTGATGCGTCACACTTTGGGACAATTGCAATATAATATAATTATATTATAACATGGCGGCATAATGGAAATGGAAATAACAAGATAATGGCTAATATGAACCTCGATGCGATAGATATGAAGCTTTTGGCGGAATTGCAGGCTGACGGTCGCATTACCAATGTCGAGCTTGCAACCAAGGTTGGGTTGACCGCCCCGCCATGCTTGCGACGTATGCGTGCGCTGGAACAGTCGGGGACGATTAAATCCTACCACGCAGATGTCGACGCCAGCGCGTTGGGCTACACAATCACCGTGTTTGCCATGGTCAGCTTAAAAAGTCAGGCTGAAGAAGATCTGAAGGCGTTTGAACAGCATGTTCGGGCGCTCCCCGATGTGCGCGAATGCCACATGCTGAATGGCGAAATTGATTTCATCCTCAAAATCGTTGCGCGCGATCTGCAGTCATTTCAGGAATTCCTGACATCGCAGTTAACGTCCGCACCTAATGTAAACAGCGTTAAAACGTCGCTGACCATTCGCACCGCAAAAGACGAACCCGGCGTACCAATACCCATGGCATAAAAAAAGGGCCCGATTGCTCAGGCCCTTTTTCATGATGTATCCCAAAGCTTAAGTCGCTGGCGTTGCCGAAGGCGCCGCGGCTGGTGCGGGCTTTTCCAAATGGTTGATGTACATCACCCAATATTCGGCAATTGCCTTGCGGTTTCCACCAGTGATCTGCGCGAAATCGGCCTTCGCGCCAGCATAATCGCCGAGCATGGTTTTCGACATGGCAAGGCGGAAGCGGGTGCGGTCGGTCTGGTTTCCGCCATCCTTATCAAGCACTGGCCCCTTGCTTATAGCTGTTTCGTAGAGGTCCTTGGCTGTCTTATAATCCTTGTGTGAGAAGAATGAGTCGCCTGTCAGCGTCGCCAGCATAGCTTTAGGGCTCGCCTTTGCCGGTGCGATCGTTCCCGCCAATGTACGGGTATCTTCCGCCAAACGTGCCTTGGCTTCATTGTAACGCTCGCTAAAGGTCACGTTGTTGCGTGAAATGATGCCCTTTGCGAAGCCCTCATCCAAGACGGAAACGGCCTCTGCAGGATAGCGCACGCCGACATAGCTTAAGCTGTCGAGATATTCGGCATATTCTTGTTGAAAGCGCAAACCATTGGTCGCGCGCATCAAACGCATGAGGTCAAGCGACTCTTCAGGGTTCGTGTCGAGCGAACGATTGAAGAACGCAAGGGCATCATGCCAGTAATCGGGGTTATTCTCGGCGATCACCAAATCCTTATAGAAATTGGCGGCACCGGCATAATCTTTCGCTTTCGCAGAAAGGTTGGCGGCACGGACGACATAGCCTTTGTTAACCGCTCCAGCTGCCTTGCTCGCTGCAATGGCCTTGCCAATCCAGGCGATAGCGTCAGCATCCTTATTCTGCTGCGACATGGCGTTGGAAATCAAAAACTCAATGTTGTTGGCGCGGTAACCAAGGTTGTACGCATCCAACATATTCTTTTCAGCGTCAGCAAATTTCTTGCCATCATAGGCAATCGCACCTTTGCGGAACGTATATGCCTGCTTCATTTCAACAGGCGTCGTCGCAGAAGCGAGCAACAGATCGATACCCTGATCCTGCAATGCGCTGTCTTTCGCCGCCACGCCGATGTTCACGGCCAATATCCCAGCTTCATAACGGTCGTCATCATTGGCAATGGCGGCAAGAATCTTCGGAAATTCAACCTTCGCTGCGGCTGCATCCTTGGTTTTGTTCAAAAGATTGGCAACAGGCATGTATGCCGCGATGAACGGTTTGGAATAATTTCTCTTGGGAGCCGCAGGCGTGGCTTCCTTCCCCTTTTTTTCCTTTTTGGGCTTTTCATCGGACTGCGCAAAAGCAGGCGCAGCGGTTATAGCGGCGAATGAAAGTGCAAGGGCAAATTTTGAAACCAGCTTCATTTAACTCTCCGGGACTAGTGGTGTATTGCCATGGGCTTTGGTTAACGTCGTGTATAGGACCTTGCCATCTTCAGTGCAATTGACATAGCGCAGTCGCATGAATTCCCGTTGAACGAACCAGAGGAAAATTCAAGTGCCTGAACGTACCGCAGTGATAATTGGCGCACGTGGTGGCATTGGTGCCGCGCTCGCCGATGCTTTGGATGCGGGCGATCAATATGACCGCGTCATTCGGCTGCATCGGACAAGCGTGCCCGCGATAGACATATTGGACGAGGCAAGCATAGCCGCCGCAGCAAGCGATTTGGCAGGCACAGCGCCGCAATTGGTCATCGTGGCCACAGGGTTGCTGCACACAGCCGCCAAAGGGCCAGAAAAAACCCTGCGCGAGCTTGATCCGGAATGGATGATGGAAAACTACCGCATCAATGCGGTTGGCCCGGCTTTGGTGGCGAAACATTTTCTGCCGATCATGGCCAAGCAAGGCCCGGTCTGCTTTGCGGCGCTTTCCGCCCGCGTGGGCAGCATTTCGGACAATCGCCTTGGCGGATGGCATAGCTATCGCGCGTCGAAATCCGCGCTCAATATGTTCATCCGCAACATTGCGATCGAATGGCAGCGCAAAAATGCACAGTCGGTTGTGGTCGCCCTGCACCCCGGCACTGTCGAAACGCAGCTGAGCGCGCCATTTAAGGGCAATCCGGCGCACGAACGCTTCGTCCCTGCCCGCGCTGCTGCGGATATGCTTGCCGTGCTTGCAAGCCTGAAGCCCGAGCAAAGCGGCCAGATTTTTGCTTATGATGGCAGCGTTGTCGCCCCCTAACCCACACCACTGCGTGAATCTGTGGATAAGCTGTAGACAACACCCCTATTTGGGCAGTCGCTTGTGGTCATATGACCGACTTGGGTCTATGGGTTAGTTACCCAAAAAATATAAGGATTTTCGCGCTGTGAGCGACGACATAGTTACAATGGAACCATCAGACATTTCGCCCGTCGACATCGTCGACGAAATGAAGTCGAGCTACCTCGATTATGCGATGTCGGTCATTGTATCCCGCGCCCTGCCGGACGTGCGTGACGGCCTGAAACCCGTTCACCGCCGTATTTTGTTCGCCAGCCAGGAAGGCGGCTTTGTCGCGGGCCGACCATATCGGAAATCGGCAAAGATTGTCGGCGACGTCATGGGCAACTATCACCCGCATGGCGACAGCGCGATTTACGACGCGCTTGCCCGTATGACGCAAGATTGGTCGATGCGCGTGCCCTTGATCGATGGTCAGGGTAACTTCGGATCGATGGACCCTGATCCGCCAGCATCGATGCGGTACACCGAAGCACGGTTGAACAAGGTCGCCAACGCGCTGTTGGATGATCTCGACAAAGACACCGTCGATTTCCAACCCAATTATGACGGCAGCCGCGAAGAACCGCAGGTTTTGCCCGCACGTTTCCCCAATCTGTTGGTCAACGGCGCTGGCGGTATTGCCGTCGGCATGGCCACCAACATCCCGCCACACAATCTTGGCGAAGTTATCAAGGCCTGCCTGGCCTATATCGATAATCCGGCCATCTCCATTGATGAGCTGATCGAGATCGTCCCTGCCCCTGATTTCCCCACGGGGCCGTTAATCCTTGGCACCGGCGGCGCACGTTCGGCCTATCGCGAAGGCAAGGGCTCCATCATGCAGCGCGCCCGCCACGAGATTGAGGAAGGCAAAGGCGATCGTCGTTCAATCGTCCTGACCAGCATTCCGTTCCAGGTCGGCAAATCCGCTTTGGTCGAAAAAATTGCCGAAGCCGCGAAGGACAAGCGCATTGAGGGCGTTTCCGACATTCGCGACGAATCCAGCCGCAAGGGCGTGCGCATCGTCATCGATCTGAAGCGTGATGCGACCACAGATGTGGTGCTGAACCAATTGTGGCGCCATACACAGGCGCAATCGAGCTTTCCGGCCAATATGCTCGCCATTCGCGGCGGGCGGCCTGAAGTCCTTAACCTGCGCGACATCATTGAGGCATTCATCCGCTTCCGCGAAGAGGTCATCACCCGCAGAACGAAGTTCGAACTGAACAAAGCGCGCGAACGGGCGCATTTGTTGCTTGGGCTTGTCGTTGCCGTCACCAATTTGGACGAAGTCGTCCGCATCATTCGCGGATCGGCCAGCCCCGCAGAGGCGCGCGCCGCGTTGATTGCGCGCAAATGGCCAATTGCGGAAATCGCGTCGTACATCAAATTGGTGGAAGCCGTTGAAACCGAAATTACGGGCGACAGCTACCAATTGTCCGAGCTTCAGGTGCGCGCCATTCTGGAACTGCGCCTGCACCGCCTGACGGCGCTTGGCCGCGATGAAATTGGTAAGGAACTTCAGGGGCTTGCAGAGAGCATCGCAGAATATCTCGCAATTCTGGGCGACCGCGTAAAGCTGTACGCGGTTTTGCGTGAAGAGCTGGTCGCCATTGACGCCGAATTTTCGACGCCCCGCTTGTGCGAAATCACCGCCAGCTGGGACGGCCTTGATGACGAAGACCTCATGGAGCGTGAGGAAATGGTCGTCACCGTCACCCATAGCGGCTATATTAAACGCACCGCATTGGCGGCTTTCCGCGCCCAGAACCGTGGTGGCAAGGGCCGCGCGGGTATGGCGACCAAGGATGAAGATGCCGTCACCGAACTGTTCGTCACCAGCACGCACACACCCGTATTGTTCTTCTCAAACATTGGTAAGGTTTACCGCCTAAAAGTTTGGAAGCTGCCCGAAGGCGGCCCATCGACCCGCGGTCGGCCCATGGTCAACCTGCTGCCATTGGGCGAAGGCGAAGTGATTTCCAACGTTTTGACGCTGCCTGAGGACGAAGCCGAATGGGGCGGCCTCAGCGTCGTCTTTGCCACGGCCAAGGGCTATGCCCGCCGCAACAGCATGGACGCATTTGCCAATGTCCCAAGCAACGGCAAAATCGCCATGAAGTTTGAAGGCGAAGATGCGGACGATAAACTGATCGGCGTGGAATTGTTAAGCCCCGAAGACGACGTCTTGCTGGCAAGCCGCAATGGCAAGGCGATCCGCTTTGCCGCCGACGACATTCGCGAATTCCAAAGCCGCGCGTCGACCGGCGTTCGCGCCATGAAGCTGGCCAAGGGCGACGAGGTTATCTCGCTATCCATCCTTCAGCGCGTGGGCACCACGCCTGAAGAGCGCGAAGATTATCTGCGCTTCGCCCCATGGAAGCCAGAGAAGGAAGGCGAACCCACAATGTCCGCGGAACGCATCGCGGAGATGGCGGAGCGTGAACAGTTCATCCTGACCGTATGCGCCAATGGCTATGGCAAATTGTCATCGGCTTATGGCTATCGCCGCACGGGCCGTGGTGGTCAGGGTATCACCAATATCGACAATATCGAACGCAACGGCCCCGTTGTCGCCAGCTTCCCCGCAACCAAGGGGGACCAGTTGATGCTCGTCACCGACCAGGCCAAGCTGATCCGTATGCCACTGGACAGCCTACGCGTCCTTGGCCGCGGCACCGCAGGCGTGCGTTTGTTCAACGTTGGCGACAATGAACATGTCGTCGGCGCAGCGAAGATTGACGAGAGTGATGAAGAGGCAGACGGCGCAATCGACGACACGAACGAGGTTGCATCTGCAGTAGCCGACGTATCCGAAGGAAACGAACCCGTATGACCACAGCGCATGTGATTGCCGCAGTCCTTGCAGCCGCCACGCAAACCGCACCTGCTGCTCCCGCCGCTGCGCCGAATGACTATGCGCTAGAACAGAATTGGCTTTGCCGTCCAGGCCGCCGCGACGCGTGCAGCACGCCTAGCCTTGACGTAACCGAGGTTGCGCCAGATGGAACGCGTACTGTCCGAACGGTAACGCGGGCCAAAGCAGCTGAAGCCGATTGCTTCTATGTGTACCCGACCTTGTCATATGATCCGGGCGGAAATAGCGACATGATCGCCAATGACGAAGAACGTCGCGTCGTTGAGGCGCAGTTTGCGCGTTTTGGCACTGTGTGCCAAACTTTCGCGCCGATCTATCGCCAATCGACCTTAAGCTGGTTGCGTTCCAACATGATCGGGAATCCCATCCCAATGGACCCCGAACTTCGGTATAATGACGTACGCGATGCGTGGCGGCATTACATGGCGGCCGATAACAAGGGGCGACCATTTGTTCTTGTCGGACATTCGCAAGGATCGGGACTGCTCAAGCGCCTGATTGCCGAGGAAATCGAAGGAAAACCCGCCGCGACGCAGATGTTGTCGGCTATGCTTGCGGGCACCAATGTCGCAGTGCCAAAGGGTAAGGACCGGGGCGCCGATTTGAAACAGACGCCGGTGTGCCGGAAAGCAGCGCAGACCAATTGCGTCATTGCCTGGACAAGTTTTCGCGAAACCTCGCCGCCACCTGCAAACGGCCGTTATGGCCGTGTGCCAGACACCGCGCAGGAAACCATTTGCGCCAACCCCGCTGCGCTTGGCGGCGGCATGGCCACAGTGAACGCACGTTTTCCCTCTGGTGCAGGGATTGGCGACTTGGTGACAGATAGTCCGCGCTGGACCAAAGACAATGCTCCCGTTACGACGCCATCCGTCGCGGTTCCCGGACTATACGCAGCGCAGTGCGTGACGGTAAACGGTGCAAATGTCTTGTCAGTCCGCATCAACGCAGACCCTGCCGACCCCCGCATTGACGATGTCGGCGGTGATGTCCGCTTTGGCGCATTTGTCGCGCAGGACTGGGGACTTCACCTGATCGACGTGTCGCTGGTTATGCAGGATATGGTGGACCTGGTGCCCGTGCAGTTGGCGGCATGGAAAGCGCGCGACCGTTAAGAACAGTTTTGTAACGACGGTTGCAATGTAGGATTTGATTTGAGATCCTGCACGCAACCAACTGACTTGGCCGCTCTTTCTCAATGTCGATATTTTGTGAATATGCCAAAGCGCAATGTCATCGTTAAAGCGACAAACGAGACAATCAAAACATCGTCGCGGGGCGCTTTTGTCGCTTTAGAACGCCGCGCCAAAGGGCGTCGGTTTAATCGCGCTCTTCACCTTCCGGATAATGCCCGCGTTTGACCAAGGTTTGCGCCACGCCGACGGCAATCATCAACACGCCGAAATAATAGAGATACCAGATCGCGATGCCCGACACCTTCGAATTTGCGAGCGGACCAAGTTCCGCAAATATCAGCAAGTCCGAAATGACAAACAAAACCGCGCCGAACCCGACACGGTAACGGGGGAAGTTGCTGCTCCATGCCATCGCGGCCATCGCGGCCAAAATGACGCTATAGGCCGCAACCTGAACCGCTTCGTCGGTCGTCGGCGGAAGACCATAGGCAATCACTGGCGTCAGCAGGAAAATGACAATTGCGAGCAGTTTCTGGCTGAACGTCGGCCCCACACGCCGGTGCCGGAAATACAGCCAGATGGCGACCAGATGACCGGCGGCAAAGGCCAGCGCCCCTGCAACCATGCTGAATTCAATCAAACCGTCGCCCAGCGCATAAAAGGCCAATATGATGGCCAAGGGCACAAATTCCCCCACATGATGCCGGTGCAACGCAAAGGGCACCAGCAAGCCGACCGCCGCCATTTTCCAGACGAGGGCGATCAATCCGCCCTCAAGCGGCAGAAATAGCCATGTTGCCGGAAAGCTTATCCCGGCGATCAAGCTGGCCAACAGATAAGGTCGTTTATGTGCGAGGTCCTGTGTCATCCGCCGATGCATCGTGCAAACAACCGCGCAAGACAAGTGGAATATGGTCCATCATCTTATCCGCGGTCAGCCCCGGCCCCGCACGCACGCCAATATCACCATGCAACCACGCGCCCATGCAGGCGGCGTCAAAGGCGGATATGCCTTGCGCCATCAGTCCGCAGATCAGTCCGGTCAGTACATCGCCCGACCCCGCAGTTGCCAGCCATGGCGATGCATGGCGGTTGACGGCAACACGTCCGTCCGGCGCGGCGATGTGGGTGTGCGGACCTTTCAACAGAACCACCGCCCCCGACCGTTGTGCCGCAGTATATGCTGCCGCCGCGCGATCTGCGAGGTCGATATCGAGGAACAGCCGCGCAAATTCGCCGGCATGCGGGGTCATGACGTCATTTGCACACAGATGCTCGAAAAGCCGCGCAGGATCGCCCGCGAACGCGGTGATAGCATCGGCATCCAGCACCATCGGGATCTCGCGCTTCTGCAGCGCGCAGACAATATCCGCAATGCCCACCCCTGCCCCCGGCCCAATGGCGAGCGCCGTCACGCGGCGGTCGATGCACGCCAACTTATCGTCCGCCTCTCGCAGCATGATCGCGGAGACATGCGCGGCCTGTTCCGCCAACGCCGCGCGATCGCCGATGATCGTCACCAGCCCTGCCCCGACCGCCAAAGCCGCCTGCGCCGCCAAGCGCGATGCGCCCGTTCGAAGCGGCGGCCCGCTCCAGACCATCGCATGGCCCCGGCTATATTTATGCGCATCAGACGGCGGCGGGACCAGCGTTGGCCGGGCTATCGTTCGGTCTTCGGCAAGGTTAAGCGTAAATCCCATAGTCCATCTTGCCGCTTTTACCTGTGCAGCGTCAAAGATTTTTGATAGCCGCGCCACATGATCAAATCATATGACGTTCAAATTATCGGTGGCGGCTTGGCAGGGTGCGAGGCGGCTTGGCAATTGGCGCAGCGCGGAATGCGGGTGAAACTCTCGGAAATGCGCGGCTCGGGCGACATGACGCCAGCGCACCAGACCGATGGGCTTGCCGAACTGGTATGTTCAAACAGCTTTCGTTCGGATGATGCGGAAAACAACGCCGTTGGGCTGCTACATCAGGAAATGCGCGATCTGGGGTCGCTGATCATGCAAGCGGCGGAAGTCGCCAAGGTTCCCGCTGGATCGGCGCTGGCGGTTGATCGTGATGTTTTCTCAGAAACCGTCACCAAGCATTTGGAAAACAATCCCAATATTGAAATCGTGCGCGAACGTGTCGATTCTATTCCGGCCGGCCGCCCTGTCATTATCGCCACGGGTCCATTGACCGCGACCAATTTGGCCGAAAGCATCATGGCGAAAACCGGTGAAGACCGCCTTGCCTTTTTCGACGCAATTGCGCCGATTGTGTACCATGACAGCATCGACATGGACATCGCATGGTATGCATCGCGCTGGGACAAGGGCGAAGGCAAGGATTATATCAACTGCCCCATGGATGAAGCGCAATATCGCGCCTTTCATCAGGGATTGCTTGATTCCGAAAAGTCCGAATTCAAGGAATGGGAAACCAACACCCCCTATTTCGAAGGATGCATGCCGATTGAGGTGATGGCGTCTCGCGGGCTCGATACGCTCCGTTTTGGCCCGATGAAGCCCGTCGGCTTGGATAATCCGCGCACGGGGCGTTGGGCCCATGCCGTGGTGCAGCTGCGTCAGGACAATAAGCAAGGCACTTTGTGGAACATGGTCGGGTTCCAAACCAAGATGAAACATGGCGCGCAAGTTGAACTGCTGCGCACGATCCCCGGGCTTGAAAAGGCCGAATTTGCGCGGCTTGGCGGCTTGCACCGCAATACCTTCATTCGCTCGCCCATCCTCTTGGATCGTCAGCTGCGCCTGAAATCATCGCCGCATATCCGCTTTGCCGGACAGATTACGGGCTGCGAAGGCTATGTCGAAAGCAGCGCGGTTGGGCTGATGGCCGGGATCATGACCGCGGCGGAGATTTCAGGACGCACCGTCACCCCGCCGCCGCCCACCACCGCGCTTGGTGCGCTTTTGGGGCATATCACGGGGGATGCGCTGGCCGATGACTATCAACCCATGAACATCAATTTCGGGCTGTTCGCGCCGCTGGACGAAAAAGTGCACAAAAAATCGCGCAAGGCCGCGATGACTGGGCGTGCGCGGACGGACTTAAACAATTGGATCAGCGCGCAAAAGGTTGCGGCTTAACAGCGGCACCCGGGCTTTTCGGCTTGTTTCGGCCGCGTCTGCGCAAATTCCTTGCGGGTGAGCAACTGGTCCTTGTTCCTGTCCGCGCCGGCAAAGCGCTCTCCGGTGGCCGCCGCCCATTCTTCGAAAGTGAGCAAATTGTTGCCATCGCGGTCCAATGCCTTGAACGCCTTCGTTCGGCTGCCCATCATTTCTAGGCGGGAAATAAGCTCGTCCCGGTTGCGGTCATAACGGTTGAAACGCATTTCCTCACGGCTTGCCTTGGGCGCTTCGGGCGGTGTCGGCGGCGCAGGGCCGAACGCGGGCGCATTGGCTCCCGCTTGGGGCAAGGCATCCAAGATCGCCTCAGGCGGCGGCGCGGCGGGGATCAGGTTCGGCTGGTTAGCCTGCGTCTGCCAGAACCAAAGTCCTGAAACGACGAGCAACAATGCCGCTACACAGCCAACCAATATCCGCTGCATGACCTTCCCCCATGATGACATCACGGCAATAGGGCCACAAAGCTACCACCCCGTCAAGGCATGGCCAATAAGCCGCAATCCGGACACATTGCGAACCGACATCGCCAAAATGGATAAGGGACGAAGTTTTCGGCCCTTAGGCAACGCCGCAAGTGGCTGATTATTGGGCACGCTCAATTTTGACGAGAATTCCACACGCAACGCATCGCGCGCCCATTGATGTGACAAAGCACTAACATCACAGCCCTCGCCTAACCAAGCGGCGTAAGATCCAAAGATCGCGCCCCCACGCAAAGCGGCATGCTTTTCAATATCCTTAGCGGCCCACTCCCCCTCGCCGAGCAGCAACTCCCATGCCGAAACCAAGTCCTGCAATGCCGACAATGAAATGACATCTCCACACGCGCCGAGCGCTTGCAGTAAAGGTTCGCCCTTTGGTCGCAGCGCGGGTTCTGCGGCAAAAGCATCGCGCCACCATGCCAATTTGATTTGCGCAATCATCGGCTCACGCGCTTTGCGCACGACGTCGGTAAATCGCGCATCCAATTGAAGCAACAGGGTGAAAGCATGCCGAAATACAACCGGCGTGTAGACCACAGCGAGGTTGCTCGGAGGCGGAAGCTGTGATGCGATACCATTCATGCTGTCACCCGTTTCACGCCATTATACTTTCTATAGTTAACGCTTGGGTAACCCTGATCCTTCAAAGAAGACTTACTACGACGCGCGCAAAGGGGGACGAGAATCCATTGTGGAAACCAGGGGGCAACAATTGTGAAGAATGTCGAGGCCAACAAGGTGTCTGGCGTGATGTCGCGCCTGCTCAAGAATGAAGAAGGCAATGTCCTTGCTCTTTTCGCTGCGGCGGTAATTCCGTTCTTCGGTCTTGTGGGCGGAGGTGTCGACATGAGCCGCATCTATCTAAGTCAAACGCGGTTGCAAGGTGCTTGTGATGCCGGCGCGCTCATCGGCCGCAAAACGATGGGGCTTGGCAAATGGGCCGACAATGGCAACGCCGCAAAAACGCAGGCGGAAAAGCTGTTCGACCAGAACTTCCCAAGCGGCGCTTATGGAACGACCGGCCTTGTCCGCAGCTTCGCCGAATCTAACGGAAACGTCAAAGGGACCGCATCTGTAACCATTCCCATGACGTTGATGCGCGTGCTTGGCCAAAAATCGCAAGCTGTGAGTGTGAGCTGCCAAGCAGAACTGCGCGTTCCGAACACCGACGTTATGTTTGTGCTGGATACAACAGGGTCGATGGACGAGCCGATTCCAAATTCAGGGTCGACGGAACCTAAGATTGATGGTCTCCGTAAGGCAGTGAAATGCTTTTACGAAGCGCTGGCAAAGCAAAACATCACGGATATTCAGCCGTCAGACTGTGGTGAAACGAGTGATCCCACGGCATCCAACCTAGGCAGTGTACAAATGCGATTTGGATTTGTGCCCTATGCCGTCAACGTGAACGTCGGCCGGTTATTGCCGCTCGATTACATGGCGGACCGATGGACCTACCAGTCGCGGGAAGCTTCATTTGACACTAAGAATGACTTTTCGGGATGGACTTACAAACCGGTTACATTCAACGTAAGCGGGCTAAAAGGTACCGGAAAAAATCCCTGGCAGTCCTCGTTACAATTGCCAATCGGAGATAAAGGCGCGAACACCACGGTAAACTGGGCCGGATGCATTGAAGAGCGGCAAACCTTCCGTGCGCCGGACAGTGATCCTTCCAACGATTGGGATCCGATTCCGTCAACCGCGCTCGACATGGACATTGATCTGGTCCCGACGAAATCAAACGTTGCATCCCAATGGGGGCCGATGCTGCCAAGTGCCATATGGCAACGCTATAATTTCACTACATTTTGGGGCATCAGGGTGCGTAGCACGCGCAGTCTTGAAAATATATCAGTAGCGGCAAACTCGAGCGATACGATGCCAACAGTCGCCGACAGCTGCCCGACCGCGGCAAGGACATTTCAAACTTGGGAAGCTTCCGATTTTAGCAAATATGTAAACGACCTGACAACCGGTGGCTCCACATATCATGACATCGGCCTGCTATGGGGTGCGCGGATCATGTCACCGACCGGTATTTTTGCCGAGCTAAATGCGCCAAAGAACATGACGATTGAACGCCACATGGTTTTTATGACCGACGGTGATACACAAACCAACGAAGATGACTATTCTGCTTATGGTGTGCATTGGTATGACCGCCGACAGACGCCAACAGGTTCTGCGCCAACGAGCAGCCTTTTGGAAAAGCTGACGGACGCCCGAACAGTTGCGCTTTGTGAGGCGATCAAAAACAAAAACATCAATCTATGGGTCGTGTCCTACGGAAGCGTTAGTGGTACAACCAGCGACAGATTGAGAGCATGTGCAACACCGGGAAAGTTCGTTCAAGCCTCAAGTGTTGCGTCGCTGATCAGCAACTTCAAAGAGATTGCTGCCAAAATTTCAGCACTCCGTTTGACAAAATAGGGACCGGGCGTTTGATGATCGCAAAATTCAGATCCAATGAAGATGGCGTGTCCATCGTGGAGTTCGCCATTATTGCGCCTGTGGTCATTATGATGCTCCTGGGTACAATGGATACCGGGCACTCCTTTTTCGTCCGTGCGACCTTAGACGGCGCCGTGCAGGATGCGGCACGAAGCTCGTCGTTAGAAGGCGCGACTTCTTTAACCCAACAAGAACTTATCGATGAAGAGGTCGCGTCGACAATCCGTGAACTCGCGCCAGATGCTACCGTCAAAGTAAGCCGACGTTATTTCAAGACCTTTTCGACGGCCGCACTGGCACGCGCCGAAGAGGTTATCGAACAATCACCTGGTAATTTGAAATGCGATCGCGGTGAAGCCTTTATGGATGCAAACGGAAACGGGGTTTGGGACGCCGACGGCGGATCCGACGGACAAGGTGGCGCAAGGGATATCGTTATCATCACATTTAAGGTTAGTTACCCCCGGCTTTTTCCGTTGGCGGCAATGTTTGGCTGGCCGGCCAACGTCGAAATGGAATCAAACTCTATTCTCGCAAACCAGCCTTATGGTGACCAGACAGGCTATGGCAAACCTGTCCAAGTCAACTGCCCATCGGTGTAATATATGGAACATGAATATCTTAGACAGTTCCGCCAGCTAAAGCGTAACGAAAGTGGTGTGGCGATGGTCGAGCTTGCGATATCCCTCCCCTTCTTCATCGGCTTGCTCGTAGGCGGCGTCGAAACCGCAAATTATGCGTCCGTCGTCATGCAGATAAACCAGATTGCACTGCACACCGCCGATGCTGCAGCGCGTATTGGGACAACAACGCCGTCAGCGAATAAAACCATTTCGGAAACGCAAATCAACGATGTTTTTCAAGGATCTTTGCGTGAGGGCACGCGCATCAGCCTTGGTGGAAATCACGACTACACCGATCCATCATCCGGCGTGAAGTCTACGCGCGGCAATGCCCGGATCATTTTATCCAGTGTTGAAGAGGTCGCTGCATTTGACGCTTCCGCTCCGCGATACCGCATCCGGTGGCAACGCTGCGCCGGCTCGGCGAGTTTTTACAAATCAAACTACGGCACCACGTCGACCGCGACAAGCGTCACCGGAGTTGGCCCTGTTGGACAGCAAGCATCCCCTCCCCCTGGAGGTGTACTGATGTTCGTCGAACTGCAATATTATTTTAAGCCAATGATCGTAAACGGTTTTTCGAAACTGACCGATAGGACGATCAGCCAAGTCGCATCCATGGTGGTGCGCGAGAACCGCGACACCGTTGGCCCCACTGGAAGCGACGGGATATACAATAATGAGAAGGCAACCGTCTCCGCCTGTTAAAGCGGGGACGGCGGATATCCCTCTAAAGACCTAGCGTTTTGCGCACGCCAGCAACAATCTTGTCGGCATTGATGAGCGTCGCCTTCTCAAGATTAGCTGCATAAGGCATCGGAACGTCTTCGTTCGTGATACGCAAGACGGGAGCGTCGAGATCATCGAAGCCCTGCTCCATACATACTGCAAGGATTTCGCTACCAACCGAACACACCGGCCAGCCTTCTTCGGCCACGACCAAACGATTGGTTTTTGCAAGGCTCGCCAGCACGGTCTGCGTATCCAGCGGACGAATGGTGCGCAGGTCGATGACCTCTGCGCTGATGCCTTCGGCCGCTAACGTGTCAGCTGCCTCCAATGACAGCCCCACGCCAATGGAATAGCTCACGATAGTTACGTCTGTGCCTTCGCGCATGATGCGTGCCTTACCAATCGGCAGCACATGGTCGTCCCCTGCGGGAACTTCAAACGTGCGACCATAAAGCAGCTCGTTTTCGAGGAAAACAACCGGGTCCTCGCAACGGATTGCGGCTTTGAGCAAACCCTTCGCATCTGCGGCATCATAGGGTGCGATAACAATCAGACCGGGCACGCTGGCGTACCATGGCGCGTAATTTTGGCTATGCTGCGCACCGACGCGCGCTGCGGCACCGTTTGGACCACGGAACACGATGGGGCAGCGCATCTGGCCACCCGACATGTAATTGGTCTTTGCCGCCGAGTTGATGATGTGGTCAATCGCCTGCATCGCAAAGTTAAATGTCATGAATTCGATGACGGGGCGAAGCCCGCCCATCGCGGCGCCCGTTCCGATACCTGCAAAGCCATATTCGGTAATTGGCGTATCGATAACGCGGCGAGCACCGAACTCGTCAAGCAAGCCCTGCGTCACTTTATAAGCGCCCTGATATTCGGCAACTTCCTCGCCCATGACAAATACGCGGTCATCGCGGCGCATTTCTTCAGCCATTGCGTCGCGCAAAGCTTCACGCAAGGTAACAGACTGCATCGCAGCGCCATCGGTTGTGGCGGGCGCGGCCTTGGGAGCAACGGGAGCGACCGCAACCACGACCTCAGGTGCGGGCGTCGGTGCGGCGGCGGGCGCTGGGGTGGTTTTTGCTGGAGCCGCAGCCTCGTCATCGCTTGAGATAAGCGCAATCACGGTGCCGATCTTCACCCCGTCGGTGCCCTCAGGCACGGAAATGGATGTAATCACGCCTTCATCAACGGCTTCAAACTCCATCGTTGCCTTATCGGTTTCGATCTCCGCAAGGATATCGCCAGACTTCACTCTATCGCCTTCCTTAACCAACCATCTGGCAAGCGTGCCTTCTTCCATTGTTGGCGAAAGCGCGGGCATTTTCAGTTCGATTGCCATCAATATTGCTCCACCAACACGTCAGTATAAAGTTCGGACAAATCCGGTTCAGGCGATGCTTCCGCAAAATCAGCAGATTCATTCACGATTTTCCGGATTTCCTTCTCAATGGCCTTCAACTCGTCTTCGCCCACGCCAAGGTCGGCCAGATACGCCTTGCATCCCTCGATAGGGTCGCTGTTGTCTCGTACCGACTGCACTTCATCGCGGCTTCTGTACTTCGCCGGATCGGACATGGAGTGACCGCGATAACGGTACGTCTTCATTTCCAGCAACACGGGCCCCTTACCGCTGCGGACCCAATCCAATGCAACCTCGGCAGCACCGCGCACGGCGAGAATGTCCATACCATCAACCTGAATGCCCGGAATGCGGAAGCTTTCGCCCCGGCGGTACAATTGGTCCTCGGACGACGCGCGGTTTACGCTGGTGCCCATCGCATATTGGTTATTCTCGATGACGAATATGATCGGAAGCTTCCACAATTCCGCCATGTTAAAGCTTTCGTAGACTTGTCCTTGGTTGGACGCACCGTCACCGAAATATGCGAGGCACACCCCGCCATCGTTCGAATATTTGTGACCAAACGCAAGGCCAGCCCCCAGCGAGACTTGCGCGCCCACGATGCCATGGCCGCCGTAAAATTTATGCTCGGTCGAAAACATATGCATCGACCCGCCCTTGCCCCGCGAAATGCCCGCAGCACGACCAGTCAGTTCCGCCATGATCAGATTGGGATCAATACCATATGCCAGCATATGCCCATGGTCACGATAGCCCGTGATGACGCTGTCTTTGCCCGGTGTCAGCGCGGATTGGAGTCCAATGGCGACGGCTTCTTGGCCGATGTACAAATGGCAAAAACCACCGATCAGACCTAGGCCATATAATTGCCCCGCTTTTTCTTCAAAACGGCGGATCAGCAGCATGTCACGATAGAATTTTAAAAGTTCTTCTTTCGTGGCCTTATATGGCTTTGGTTCGGTCGGACGCTCGCGGTTGGCGCGCGCGGCGTCTTCGCTCACACTGGCCTTCTTCGAAACAGATTTTTTCGCTGGGGTGGTTGCCAAAACAAGTTCCTTTGGTGGAATTTTATATGCGAATGCATTGTCGCCTAGTCAAAATCGACCGAGGTGAAAAGCGCTTTTCCGCAACGGAATGCACTGCATAGCTATTCATTCTATGACGAATGTATCACTTTAAAGGAACGACAACCTCGTCAGGCGCAACAACGTTCAATTCCTTGCGCATTAATTCGCCGGCCAAGTCAGGATCGACATTATCGCGGTCCAGAAGCAACTGCCGATTGCGCAGGGCATCGCGTTCCTTTTGTAATTTGGCCAGTTCAATCTTACGCTCACTCAGCGCCGCCCGATAATCCGTCCACGCAATGATGCCCGTTGGTCCCAGAAGTGCATAAGACGCAATACCCAGCAAAGCGACAAGCGCCAAAGCCGGCCCAATCACCGACTTCACATATTCAGGCTTTCGGTTTGAACGCACCATATTCAGACAGAATCATATTTTCGCAAAAATGGCAAGAAAGGAGGGGTCAGCGGAAAATACCCTGCCCTGCATATTGCGCCGATGCACCCAGCTCTTCTTCAATGCGGATGAGCTGGTTGTACTTCGCCAACCGGTCGGACCGCGCGAGGCTTCCAGTTTTAATCTGGCCGCAATTTGTTGCCACTGCCAAATCGGCGATGGTCGCATCTTCCGTCTCGCCCGAACGATGTGACATCACGGCGGTGTAAGAAGCCCGGTGTGCCATCGATACAGCAGCCAGAGTTTCAGTCAGCGTGCCAATTTGATTGACCTTCACCAACAAAGAGTTGGCAAGACCTTTGCCAATGCCCATTGCCAGACGCTCTGGGTTGGTGACGAACAAGTCATCGCCGACCAACTGAACCTCGTGGCCAATCTTGTCGGTAATGGCTTTCCAACCTTCAAAATCGTCTTCGCTCATGCCATCCTCAATCGAACGAATGGGATAATCTTTGCAAAGCGCAGCAAGGTAATCCGCCATTTCATGCGGCGAAAGCGAGAGACCTTCGCCCGAAATTTCATATTTGCCGTTGCGGAAAAATTCGGTCGCTGCGCAATCCAGCGCAAGCACAACGTCTTCACCGGCTTTAAAGCCGGCCTTGTCGATTGACGTCATGATGAAATCAAGCGCGTCACGCGTAGAGGCAAGATTTGGCGCAAATCCGCCTTCATCGCCAACCGACGTCGCCAAACCCTTTTTATGCAGGCCTTTTTTGAGCGTGTGAAAAATCTCAGAGCCCCAGCGAACGGCTTCGGAAATCGATCCCGCGCCAACCGGCATGACCATGAATTCCTGAAAATCAATCGGGTTATCGGCATGTTCACCGCCGTTGATGATATTCATCATCGGAACCGGCAGGACATGTGCGTTCACACCGCCAACATAACGATATAATGGCAACCCGCGTGCGTCCGCAGCAGCCTTTGCGACGGCCAAACTAACCCCCAAGATCGCATTGGCACCAAGGTTGGACTTGTTGTCGGTACCATCCAAGTCGATCATCACGGCATCGACATTTTCCTGATCTTCCGCGTCTAGCTCCAACAGCGCTTCATAAATCGGACCATTAACCGCCTCGATTGCCTGTAATACGCCCTTGCCCATATATTTAGACATGTCGCCATCGCGCTTTTCTACGGCTTCATATGCGCCTGTAGAAGCACCCGATGGAACGGCTGCGCGGCCAAAACTGCCGTCTTCCAACAATACATCGACTTCGACGGTCGGGTTGCCCCGGCTATCCAAAATTTGGCGGGCATGTATGTCGAGGATCGCAGTCATGGAAAGCTCCATTAAAATCGTGATGGGAACAATGTCAGCGCGTCTATCGTTGTGTTGAGGATTTGGCAACGACGCTAAGACATATGGATTTTAAATGTAATTTTATGGTGCTATAGTTGACTAAGGCACCGCCCGTACAAATATGAGATATAGCGGCGCCCATTTGAGTGCCCGCACTAAACCGATAGGAGCATATTCCCATGGCCGAAACTGAAAAGCCAAAAGCGGCTGCGAAACCAGCGCCCGTGAAAAAAGCAACCGCCAAGCCTGCGGCTGCGAAGACAGCAGCAGTCAAGCCAGCCGCTTCCAAGGCCACAAAGCCCGCTGCGTCGACTTCAGCACCAAAGGCCGTGGCAAAGGCGCAGCCTGCCAAAGGCAAAACCGACGACGTTAAATCCAAGGTCAAATCAGACATGAACGATTTCAAATCCAAAGCAACGGAAAGCGCGCGCGCCGCAGCTAAAAAAGGCAAGGACCGCGCGACGGAAGCGGTCGACAGCATTGGTAAACTTATTCGCGACAGCGCTGCGACCATCGATGACAATGTCGGTAAGCAATATGGCGATTACGCCCGTAGCGCAGCAGATATGGTCGAAGGCTTCGCTGGCAAGATGGACGCAAAGGATGTCGACGCCTTGGCCGATGATGCCCGCCAGTTTGTCCGCAAAAGCCCGGCAGTTGCGGTTGGCGCTGCCGCGGCCATTGGCTTTGTACTCGCACGCCTCATTCGCTCTGGCGGCAAGGACGCCTAATTAGACAGCATTAGCAGCTTTGCAAAAGGCCGCTTTTGACCGATAAGTGAAACCAATGATTATGGATCAGCGTCAGGACGAATTGGTGGAGGATAGCCCGAAACCGGCAGAAGCGACCGCAAGCGAACAGGTTTCGTTGGTGATGGAAGACCTGCGCGCGCTGGTGAAGGCAGAAATGCAATATTACCGTTCGCGCCTTAATTACACGCGACATGTATTCCGATCGGCGTTCCTCTATGGCGCGATTGCGGCGTTTGCACTCATCGGCGCGGCAATCGCGTTTGTGTTGGGGCTGGTGCTTACGTTGGCCCCATTAATTGGTCCGCTGGCGGCCACGTTGGTTGTCACGTTCACCTTTATCGTCGTTGCGGTCATTTTTGGATCGCTGGCACGAAAATGGATGAGGAAAGTTTACTTTCCGGAAATGCAAGAGAATGTCGACGATCTTACCTGAAGACCCGGTTGTCACGGACCGCGAAAGCGTCATTCTGTCGAATGCAGAGCGGCGTAATCTTCGGCGTAAGCTTAAGGGCAGCATCAACGTTGCTCAGGATGTCCTCAACCCCCGCAACCAAGTTCGCAAGCTGGTCGCGTTGAAAAAATCGCAGGCTAAAAAGGCTGCGGATGGGACCATCCAAGTCGTGAAGAGAAAAGCACCGCTTATCGGCATACTCGGCGCAGCCACATTATTGGTGGCCGCCCGCCGTCCGATTTCGCGTTGGATTTCACGCTTGCGAAAGAGTAAAACAAACACGCCCGTTGGCGATTGATATAGGAACGAAACATGAGCAAGATTGGCGACAGCATTAAAACCGCAGCTGACAGCGCGAAAGACAGCCTTGCAAGCGCGAAAGCCAAAACGACGCAATCAAGCGCTGCGGCGCGCGTAAAGGCATCCGACATGTACGAAAAGGGCAAGGGCAAGACAAGCGACGGCATTGACAAAAATCCGTTGGCCATCGTTTTGGGCGGCATCGCGATCGGCGCAATCGTCGGTGCACTTTTGCCGCGCACGGAACGTGAAACGAAAGTTTTGGGCAAGGCTGGTAAAAAGCTGAACAAAAAGGCCCGCAAAATGGCTGAAGCCGCGAAAGCCGCCGGTAAGGACCAGGTCGAAAGCCTCGGCCTGAACGGCGACGCGTTGCGTTTGCAATTTAGGGAGCTTGTCAGCAAAGCCGCAGTCGCTGTAAAGGCCGCGAGTCAGGCGGCAACGGATGCTGCCAAAGAAAAATAATTGGAAAACAGCGTGACCGACACAAAATTGCACCTCGTCTTTGGTGGACGGGTTGAAGACCCACAGACGTTGAAGTTTACGGATTTAGAAAAATTGGACATTGTGGGCATGTTTCCGGACTATGCCAGCGCAGAAGAAGCATGGCGCGCCGCCGCACAGCGCACGGTTGATGATGCCGAAATGAAATATGTCGTCGTTCATTTGCACAAGTTGCTGCAACCCGGCGCATAAATCCCGCATTGGACGTTACCCTGATCCCATCAGGGTGACGTCAAAGCTTCAGGCGTTACGATAGCGCCAAAGCAGCAATGGCCGTGCCAGAGCTAGCCCCATCACAAAACCACCTATATGCGACCAGATGGCAATACCGACACCTAACCCCGGTCCGACAAAGCCCATCGCAAGGTTCAGGCCAATCCAAGCCAAGGTCAGATGGAGCGGCCGTGCGATCCCTGCAGGAATCGGCCCCCAAGGCTTTGGCTGCTTGTTCGGGAACAGCAATACATAAGCCCCAATGATACCCGATATCGCCCCGCTTGCGCCGATGGCAGGCGCCATCATATCCAATGACATCGGCAATTGCAGATAAGCCGCAAGCCACTCAGTAGCCGCAGCAGCATAAGCGGACACCATATACAGCGCCAAGAAGAGACCGCCGCCCAAAACGCGCTCAACCATTTTGCCGATAAGCAAAAGCATCAGCATGTTCATGATAACATGCGCGATCCCGCCATGCAGGAATGCGGCAGTCAACGGCGTAAGCAACGCGGGCACGAGAAATGTTATGCCCGCAAACGCAGAACTATCACCGCTTAAACGGGCCGGGAAAAGCCCGCCAGCAACGACCGCATATTGCCACAAGGACGGCACCAACAAAATGGCAGCAATTGCCAGATTGATGATGATCAGTGCGTGGGTGACAGGTCCGCGGGGAAACTGCATGTCAAATATTACGGCGCTTCATCACGAAACGCACGTTCAGATGAACTCGATTTTGGATACGAGATAAAATTTGTCACCCGATGGTACCGTCACTTCGACTTCATCGTCGGCGATACGCCCGATAAGCGCGCGGCCCAATGGCGAATTGTAGGAAATACGGCCGGCCTTCGCATCGGCTTCGGTTTCACCCACCAGCTGATACCGCACAGGCTTGTCGTTTTCGTCCAACAACGTCACCGTTGCACCAAAAACAATCTTGTCACCTGACAAAGTCGTCGGATCGATAATTTGCGCGCGGCCAATTTTGTCTTCAATTTCTGAAATCGCGGCTTCCACCTGACCCTGGCGTTCCTTGGCGGCGTGGTATTCGGCATTTTCCGACAGATCGCCATGCGCACGCGCTTCCTCGATTGCTTCCACAATCAATGGCCGCTCATCCCGAAGGCGCTTCAGGTCGGTTGTCAGCTTTTCATAGCCTTCAGCCAACATCGGATATTTCTCAAAACTCGCCATCAGGCAAAACCCTTCGTCACAAAAACATCCCGACCGGAGAAATGATAACCATCAATCCGATATGCAGTTCAATTGTCGGGGAAAGATACTGCTCGTGTTAATAATAGTCTTGAAGTGGCCGAACTTCAAGTTGCCGTTGCTGCAGCGCCGCAATCGCCTGTGCAACCGCAATGCTTCCTGCGGCTGTTGTATATTGCGAAACCTTGCCAACCAACGCGGAACGGCGGATTTCTTCGCTGTCTTTCAAGCTCTGCCAACCTTCGGTGGTGTTGAAGATCAGGTGGATTTCACCGTCTTTAATCTTGTCGACGATATGCGGGCGGCCCTGCGCGACCTTGTTCACGCGCTCGACCTCTATCCCTTGCGCCAGCAGATAATTTGCCGTTCCATCAGTTGCGCATACGGTAAAGCCGCACGCAATCGCCTGTTTGACGGCAGGGACGATAACCGGCTTGTCCGTGTCTTTGACCGAAACGAACAGCTTCCCGCCCATCGGTGGCGGCATCCGCGCGCCGATTTGTGATTTGGCAAAGGCCGTCGCAAAGTCGCGATCGATACCCATGACTTCGCCTGTTGATTTCATTTCAGGCGACAGGACGGGGTCAACACCGGGGAAACGATCAAATGGGAACACCGCTTCCTTGACCGCGATATAATCGATGTCGAGGTTGATGGGAGGCAAGTCTTTCAGCTTTTCCCCCGCCATAACGCGCGCGGCGATCTTGGCGATGGGTGCGCCGATGGCCTTTGCGACGAAAGGCACGGTCCGGCTGGCACGTGGATTGACTTCAATCAGATACACCTCACCATCCTTGACCGCGAACTGAATGTTCATCAGGCCACGAACATGCAGGTTGACCGCGAGCAATTCGGTCTGGCGGCGGATTTCCGCAATGATATCATCGGGCAGGCTGTACGGCGGGATGGTGCAGGCGGAATCGCCGCTGTGGACGCCAGCCTCCTCAATATGCTGCAATATGCCGGCAACAACGACCTCGTCGCCATCGCACAAGGCATCAACGTCGACCTCAATGGCGTCCCGCAAATAGCTGTCGATCAATACCGGCGAGTCGCCAGAGACGATCACTGCCGTTTGGATGTAATTTTCGAGCTGCGCCTGCGTATCGACGATTTCCATCGCACGCCCGCCAAGGACGTAGGACGGGCGCATCAGCACGGGGTAGCCAATATTCTCGGCAACCTTAATGGCTTCATCGCGGCTGCGCGCAATACCGTTTTCGGGCTGCTTGAGCTTCAGCTTGTTGATCAGCGCGGCAAAGCGTTCGCGGTCTTCGGCCAGATCGATGGCGTCGGGCGATGTGCCCAAAATCGGGATGCCAGCTGCCTCAAGCGCCTTTGCGAGGTTCAGCGGGGTCTGCCCGCCGAACTGGACGATGACGCCCTTCAGCGTACCATTCTGCTGTTCGACATGCAGGATTTCCAGCACGTCTTCTGCTGTCAGCGGCTCGAAATACAAACGGTCGCTGGTGTCATAATCGGTCGACACGGTTTCCGGATTGCAGTTGACCATGATGGTTTCATAGCCCGCGTCCGCCAATGCAAAGCAGGCGTGGACGCAGCAATAATCGAACTCAATCCCCTGCCCGATGCGGTTCGGACCACCGCCAAGGATAACGACCTTCTCACGATCCGTGGGCTGGCTCTCGCATTCCGGTGTGCCAAAGCTTGGGGCTTCATAGGTTGAATACATATAAGGCGTCTTGGCCTCAAACTCGGCGGCGCAGGTATCGATGCGCTTGAACACGGGACGCACGCCCAATTTGTGGCGCAGTGCGCGCACTTCATCTTCGGTCACGGCGCCAGCAATCGCGCGCGCAGCCTGCATGGCAATGCCGGAACCACGGCGGACTGCGGTTTCCATGCCCGGGCGGATATTGACCGATTCCAGCGCCAGATAGGCAAGCCGCTTATCCGAAAAGCCCATGGCTTTCAGACGGCGAAGCGCCTCGGGCGTATTGGGCAAGCCGTTCGTCTTGACGTCATTTTCCGCCGAAACGATTTCTTCCAGCCGTTCAAGGAACCACGGATCGAACTTCGCAATCGCGTGGATTTCGGCGACGCTCATGCCCTCGCGCAGCGCTTGCGCCGCGACCAACAGCCGGTCTGGCGTCGCACGGCTCAATTCGGCAGAAAGCTGGTCTTTCGATGCCCCCTTCAGCGCGTCGACATAATTGAAACCCGAAAGCCCGGTTTCCAGACCACGAAGCGCCTTTTGCAGGCTTTCGTGGATGTTGCGGCCAATCGCCATCACTTCGCCCACGGATTTCATCGCCGTGTGCAACAATGGCTCGGCACCTTTGAACTTTTCAAAGGCAAAGCGGGGGATTTTGGTGACGACATAATCAATCGTCGGTTCGAACGACGCTGGCGTTGCGCCGGTAATGTCATTGGTGATTTCGTCGAGCGTGAAGCCAACCGCCAATTTCGCCGCAACCTTGGCAATCGGGAAGCCGGTGGCTTTCGATGCAAGCGCCGACGAACGTGATACGCGCGGGTTCATTTCAATAACAATCAGGCGGCCATCCTTCGGATTGACTGCGAACTGTACGTTGGAACCACCTGTTTCCACGCCAATTTCACGCAAGCACGCGATGCTCGCATTGCGCATGATCTGATATTCTTTGTCGGTCAGCGTCAGCGCTGGCGCAACCGTGATAGAATCGCCGGTGTGCACACCCATCGGGTCGATATTCTCAATCGAGCAAATGATGATGGCATTGTCCGCGCGGTCGCGCACGACTTCCATCTCATATTCTTTCCAACCGAGCAGCGATTCTTCAATCAGCACTTCGGTGGTTGGCGATGCATCAAGGCCGCCGGTGACGATCTTGATGAATTCGTCGCGGTTATACGCGATACCGCCGCCCGTACCGCCCATGGTGAAACTTGGACGAATGATGGATGGCAGGCCCGTGCGTTCAAGCACCTCCAGCGCTTCTTCCATCGAATGCGCAATGCCCGAACGCGCCGATTCCAGACCGATTTTGGTCATCGCGTCGCGGAACTTGATCCGGTCCTCCGCCTTGTCGATCGCTTCGGCATCCGCGCCAATCATCTCGACACCATATTTTGCCAGCGTGCCGTCGTTGAACAACGCCAAAGCCACGTTCAAAGCCGTCTGCCCACCCATCGTCGGCAACACCGCGTCGGGGCGCTCTTTTTCAATGATCTTGGCAACGATTTCGGGCGTAATCGGCTCGACATAGGTCGCGTCGGCCATATCCGGATCAGTCATGATCGTCGCCGGATTGGAATTGACGAGAATGATGCGATAGCCCTCTTCGCGCAACGCCTTGCACGCCTGCGTCCCCGAATAATCAAACTCGCACGCCTGCCCAATGATGATGGGGCCCGCGCCGATGATGAGGATGGATTTTATGTCAGTACGTTTGGGCATTTAATTCATATTTCCAAAGGCCCCAGCCGCACTCTCACGAATACGACAGAGTGTAGAGGATGGCAGTGCGCAGCACATGGAATAGAGGGCCCGCATTAGGCTATTCACGCCATCATCCCCGCAAATTTTTCGAACAGATAATGGCTGTCCTGCGGGCCGGGTGATGCTTCGGGGTGATATTGCACCGAAAACGCTGGCTGGTCGGCGAGCTCGAAACCGCAATTGCTGCCGTCGAACAGGCTGATATGCGTCGCCTTGGCATTGGCGGGCAAGGTATCTGCATCCACGGCAAAACCATGGTTCATACTGGTAATTTCGACTGCGCCGTCGCTCAGGCGCTTGACGGGATGGTTCGCGCCACGGTGGCCCTGATGCATCTTCTCGGTCTTCGCGCCGACCGCGAGGCCAAGCATCTGATGCCCGAGGCAAATGCCGAACAAAGGCTTTTTGGTGTCCAGCCACTGTTTAATAACTGGCACCGCATATACGCCCGTCGCAGCAGGGTCGCCGGGGCCGTTCGACAGGAACAGACCATCGGGCGCATGCGCCATGATTTCTTCGAACGTCGCGGTTGCGCTCACGATCGTGACGTCGCAACCAACATCAACCAGATTGCGCAGGATATTGTGCTTTATCCCATAATCGATGGCGACGACGCGGGGTTTTTTATTCCCCTCCCGCAGGCGGGAGGGGTTAGGGGTGGGCTGTTCCGCAGTCGAAGCGTTCAAAGGCCCACCCCCGGCCCCTCCCGCCTGCGGGAGGGGAGAAGTGTAGCCCGAACCCAGCTTCCAAAGCCCCTGATCCCAACCATAAGTCTGCAACGTCGTTACATCCTTGGCAAGGTCCATACCTTCCAAGCCAGCCCACGCCTTTGCGCGTGCCAACAATGCAGGCACGTCGAAATCGCCACTCGCCGAATGTGCAATCACGGCGTTTGGCGCGCCGGCAACACGGATTAGCCGCGTCAGCGCGCGGGTATCAACGCCCGAAATGCCAATGCGGCCATTGGCCTTCATCCATGCATCAAAATGCTGTGTGCTGCGGAAATTGGATGGGTCGGTCACATCCTGACGCACAATTGCGCCAAGGGCATGCGGGTTCAGCGCCTCAACATCCTCGGGGTTTGTGCCGACGTTACCAATATGCGGAAAGGTGAAGTTGATGATCTGCCCCGCATAAGACGGGTCGGTCATCACTTCCTGATATCCGGTCATGGCGGTGTTGAAGCAGACTTCGCCGACGGCTTGACCTTCTGCGCCAAAGCCCTTGCCCCAGATGACTTCCCCGGACGCCAGAACCAATACCCCCGTCGCTCCAGAAGGCGCGCGCGAAGAAATGGGGTCGGCCATGATGGGGTCGCTCCTGTGAGACGGATTACAGCAATGTCGCTAAGGGATTGCGCCTAGAGACGGCGGGGGGATGCGTCAATCTCAAACTCACCATCCCCGACGTGTTTCCGCATCTTACTTGTGGATGAAATGACATTAAGACCCTGAACCAAGTTCAGGGTGACGGTTTGCCGCGGATTGGCTATCTGCGCAAAATACATATTCGGAAAGAACATTATGATTCGTGATACCATCAAGGCCGCCCAAATTACCGCGATGAAGGCTGGCGAAAAAGACCGGCTCGCCGCCGTTCGCCTGATCCTTGCCAAAATCAAAGACCGCGATATCGAACTGCGCACCGCATCTCAGCAACCAGATGATGACGCGATGGTGGTTGAGGTCATGCAAAAGATGATCAAGCAACGCCGCGAATCCATCGCGCTATATGAACAGGGCGGACGCAATGAGCTGGCGGCGATTGAAGCCGCTGAGCTTGCAATCATCGAAGACTTCCTGCCCGCACAAATGAGCGACGCCGAAACCAGCGCAGCCATCGAAGGTATCAAGGCCGAACTCGGCGCGGAATCCCTCAAAGACATGGGCCGTGTCATGGCGACCTTAAAAGAACGCCACGGCCCACAACTCGACATGAGCAAGGCAAGCGGCCTTGTGAAGGCGGCGTTGTCGTAACTTGGGCAACATAACTCCCCTCCCGCAGGCGGGAGGGGTTGGGGGTGGGCATCCAGTGCAATGGAAAGAGCATTCAACGCCAGAGATACGCGACGCGCTCGTGAGCTGCGCAAACAGGGCACGCCCGCTGAAATAAAATTATGGCAAAGCCTGTCGAAGCGCCAACTGCACGGGTTCAAATTTAGCCGTCAAATACCGATTGGTCCTTATTTTGCGGACTTTGTATGTAGGTCTGCAAAGCTCGTGGTCGAAGTTGATGGCTCTTCCCATGACTTGCAGGTCGAGTATGATTGCGCTCGAACAGAATTAATCGAGGCTCAGGGATATCGTGTGATCAGATTTAGTAACATGGATGTGCTGCAGAACTTGGAAGATGTGCTGGGTACAATCGGTCGGGCTTTGACGGAAGTGTCGCTGCCCACCCCTAACCCCTCCCGTCTACGGGAGGGGAATAACTTCGCATGACCCTCACCCCGCAATGGCTTGATGAACTGCGGTCGCGGACAACGCTTTCCGCGTTGATTGGCCGCACCGTAAAGGTGACCAAAGCGGGGCGCGAGTTTAAGGCATGCTGTCCGTTCCATAATGAGAAGTCGCCAAGCTTCACGATCAATGATGAAAAAGGCTTCTACCATTGCTTTGGCTGCTCTGCGCATGGCGATGCCATTCGGTGGATGACCGACCAACGCGGCCTGTCGTTCATGGACGCGATCAAGGAATTGGCCGCCGAAGCGGGGATGGAGGTCCCTGCCCCTGACCCCAAAGCCGCCCAGCGCGCCGAAAAAGCGAACAGCCTGTATGACGTGATGACGTCAGCGCAGGACTGGTTCGTTGCGCAACTGCAAAGCCCCGATGGTGCAGTTGCGCGGGCCTATCTGAAAAAGCGCGGGTTCACCGAAAAAACCATCCGCGATTTCGGCTTCGGTCTGGCGCCCGATAATCGCACAGCATTGAAATCAGCGCTGAAACAATATGGCGATGCCATGCTGGTTGAGGCGGGGTTGCTGATCGCGGTTGAGGGCAAAGATCCTTACGACCGGTTTCGCGGCCGGCTGATGATTCCCATTCGCGACCCGCGCGGCCGCGTGATTGCTTTTGGTGGCAGGATATTGGGCGATGGTGAACCCAAATATCTCAATTCACCCGATACGCCTTTGTTCGACAAGGGGCGGACGCTCTACAATCTGGACAAATGCTCGCCCGCATCGCGCCAGACGGGCCGCGTTATCGTGGTCGAAGGCTATATGGACGTGATTGCGATTGCGCAGGCCGGCTTTGCTGACGCCGTTGCGCCATTGGGGACCGCACTGACCGAGCAGCAAATCCAGATGCTCTGGCGCATGACCGAAAAACCGTTGCTGTGCTTCGACGGCGATTCAGCTGGCCAAAAAGCCGCGATGCGTGCGGCGTTACGTGCCCTGCCCTTGCTAAAACCTGGGCACAGCCTTCAGTTCGTGACGTTGCCCGATGGGCAGGATCCGGACGACCTTGTGAAGGCATCGGGTGCAAAGGCCCTTACAGAGCTTCTGGAGGCGTCTGAGCCGCTTGTGGAGCGATTGTGGAAGGCGGAGATGTCTGCAAACCCACTGGACACGCCAGAGGACCGTGCGGGGCTTAAACAGCGCCTTGGTGTGCATATGGCAACTATCACGGACGGAGAAATCAAACGGCATTATGCCGATGCGTTTCGCGAACGGTTCGATAATCTTTTTGCGCAACGCAGAAACGCGCCGCCGGCCCGCTACGCCAACACGCCAAAACGCGATTGGCGAAAGCCGCAGATTTTGCCGCCCGGCGCAGAGACCAAGAGTTTCAATGCAAAGGGATCGGATTTCCTGGTGCAAGGTGTGCTTGGTGCATTGCTGCGTAATCCATCAATGATCCGGCAGCATCATGAAGCATTGAGTGACTTCGTTCCGACCGACCCGAATCACGCCGCTTTGCTCAACATCATGCTGAATGAATCTTTTGCCAAAGAATCGCTTGATACCGACGGCCTAATTACCATATTGGACGAGAAGTTGTATAATGTCGCATCGACGCTCCTCCACAGCAACGGCAAGGTATTTGCCTTCAACCGTGGGGAGTTCGGTTCGGGGGGCGACGGATTATCCAGCGTTTCAAAAGATTTGGGTGAAGCTATCAGGCTGATGAAGCAGCGTCCCGCGCTCGAAGAAGCATTGGAACGCGCTACACGGTTGGCGAGTTTAGAGATGACGGAAGAAACTTTTGCCGAACAGCAAAGGTTACGTCACGAAAAGAAGGCATTTGACGATCGCATTATCGCATTTTTTAGGCGAGATGCGGACGGTTTATGACAGTATCGGGGAATTATTTTGGCAAGTCGCGTAAACGAGAATGAAGAAGATATGGTCGAAAACGGTGATGCGCCGCTGATTGACCTAAATGATGCGACTGTCAAAAAACTGCTAGCCAAGGCAAAGCGCCGTGGTTTCCTGACCTATGACGAGTTAAATGCTGCCCTGCCGCAGGACCAGATGTCTTCGGAACAGATCGAAGACGTCATGTCGGCCATCAATGACATGGGCGTGCAAATCGTCGAAAATGACGAAGCCGGCGAAGATGGCGAGGACGAGCAGGAAGAGGAAGAAGTCGAAACCGTCGACAACATCTCTGAAAACGATCCGCGCTCGCTGACCAGCACGGTCAAGAAAACCGGAACCGGCGAACGTACCGATGACCCTGTGCGCATGTATTTGCGCGAAATGGGCGCGGTTGAATTGCTGTCCCGCGAAGGCGAAATTGCCATTGCAAAGCGGATTGAGTCGGGACGCGACACGATGATCCTGGGCCTCTGCGAGAGCCCGATCACCTTCCACGCCATTATTGACTGGTCGAACGCGCTTAACGACGGCGAAATGCAGCTGCGCGAGATCCTTGATCTTGACGCCATGTTGTCGAAGGCGCCCGAAACGCTGACCGACGACGAGGAAGAAGAAGGCGACGGAGAAATCAGCGAAAAAACCGCCGGGGTTTCTTACAAGGAAGAAGACGAAGTCGACGAAGAGCCGGAATCCGCGAGCGACGACGATGATATGACCGAGCGGCGTTCACGCCCGGTTGAAGAAGAGGAAGAAGACAACACCCTCAGCCTCGCGCAGATGGAAGAAGCACTAAAGCCTGCGGCCTTGGAGCGTTTTGCCAAGATCGCAACTTTGTTCAAGAAATTCTCGAACATTCAGCTTGAGCGCATGCGCGCCTTGAACGCCGGCGAAGAGTTTTCCTCAGCTTCCGAAAATAAGTATCACAAATTACGTGAAGAATTGACGGCTGAAGTCGAAAGCGTCCAGTTCCACGCGAACAAGATCGAATATCTGGTCGACCAATTATACTCGTTCAACCGTCGCTTAACCGCGCTTGGTGGCCAAATGCTGCGCTTGGCCGAGCGGCACAAGGTTCCACGCAAGGCATTCCTCGACAGCTATATGGGCCATGAGCTCGACGAAAATTGGCTGACCGATGTTTCAAACCTCGACAAAAAATGGACGGCGTTCGCAACAAACGAAGCCGAAGGCGTTGAGCGCATTCGCAGCGAAATAGCGGACATTGCCGCGAATACCGGCATGTCGCTGGGTGAATTCCGCCGCATCGTCAACATGGTGCAAAAGGGCGAACGCGAAGCGCGTATTGCAAAGAAGGAAATGGTCGAGGCCAATCTGCGCCTCGTTATTTCCATCGCGAAGAAATACACCAACCGCGGCCTTCAGTTCCTTGATCTCATTCAAGAGGGCAATATCGGCCTCATGAAGGCGGTCGATAAATTTGAATATCGCCGTGGTTACAAGTTCAGCACCTACGCAACATGGTGGATTCGTCAGGCGATTACGCGTTCGATTGCGGACCAAGCCCGCACCATCCGTATTCCCGTGCATATGATCGAAACGATCAACAAGCTGGTGCGCACAAGCCGTCAGTTCTTGCATGAGCAAGGCCGCGAGCCGACGCCTGAGGAAATGGCCGAGCGCCTTTCCATGCCGCTAGAAAAAGTGCGCAAGGTCATGAAGATCGCGAAGGAGCCGATCTCACTCGAAACGCCGATTGGCGACGAGGAAGACAGCCATCTTGGCGACTTCATCGAAGACAAAAACGCGATCATTCCTGTCGATGCCGCCATTCAGGCGAACTTGAAGGAAACCGTGACCCGCGTTCTGGCGTCACTGACGCCGCGCGAAGAACGCGTGTTGCGGATGCGTTTTGGTATCGGCATGAACACCGACCATACATTGGAAGAAGTTGGTCAACAGTTCAGCGTTACCCGCGAACGTATTCGTCAGATCGAGGCAAAAGCGCTCCGCAAGCTGAAGCACCCAAGCCGCAGCCGCAAAATGCGCAGCTTCCTCGACCAATAAGCGACCGTTTGCCGCATATCTATTTCTGAGCCCTTGAAATTATGGACCGGATACTCGCCGCTACGTGCGGGTTTCCGGTAGCCATGGCAGGAATAGTGTGTACGCAATTTGGCGGGGCCAACGTTACAAAACGAAATGCGCGCCACCTGCCCAATACCCCCCGGCGTAAACTATTATATTGCATAACGCGGTGGGCCCACTTAACGAATTAATCGTTCGATTAACAAACGGGGTTCGTCCATGCGCTTTGAAGGCACTGATAATTACGTCGCAACTGATGATCTGAAAGTTGCCGTAAACGCAGCGACGCGGTTACGCCGCCCGCTTCTTGTTAAAGGCGAACCCGGCACCGGCAAAACCGTTCTTGCACAGGAAATCGCAACCGCACTCAACGCGCCGTTGATTGAATGGAACATCAAATCCACGACCAAGGCGCATCAGGGCCTGTATGAATATGACGCCGTTGCCCGTTTGCGCGATAGCCAATTGGGCGATGAACGCGTTCACGACATCAAAAATTACATCAAGAAGGGTAAGCTTTGGGAAGCGTTCACCGCGCCTCAGCTGCCCGTTCTTTTGATCGACGAAATCGACAAGGCCGATATCGAGTTTCCGAACGACTTGCTTCAGGAACTCGATCGTATGGAATTCTTTGTGTATGAAACGCAGGAAACCGTAAAAGCGGTCGAGCGCCCGATCGTCATCATTACCTCGAACAATGAAAAGGAACTGCCTGACGCGTTTCTGCGGCGCTGTTTCTTCCATTATATCAAATTCCCTGACCGCACGACGATGCAGTCCATCATTGATGTCCACTTCCCCGGTATCCAAAAAATGCTGGTGTCGAAGGCCATGGACATTTTTTACGAAGTTCGGGACGTGCCCGGCCTCAAGAAAAAGCCAAGCACGAGCGAACTGCTCGATTGGCTAAAGCTGTTGCTGCACGAAGACATGCCACTGGATGTTCTGCAGTCGCGCGACCCAACAAAGGCCATTCCGCCACTTCACGGCGCGCTGCTTAAGAATGAGCAGGACGTGATGCTGTTTGAACGACTGGCCTTTATGGCACGGCGCCCAAATACCTAAGCTGCGCATTATTTAGACGCTGTAAGCGATTTCAAAATCGCCCCAGCGGCGTCCATTTATGCGCAGTGGGACATATACGTTCCGCATGACCTTATATGAATGGCCGTCGCCTTCGTGGCGAAATACGGCCATCATATAGTCCTGCTCACTTGTTTTCGCCGGAATATCCACCGGATCCTGAATGACGCGGCCGTTGCGGCAATATTTTGTGTCATGCGCAATATCGCCCGTGGGTGGCCGCGACAGTTCTTTCAACTGAACGGGTAAGAAGCCTTTAAGGCTGCTGCACACAACCGACGTTATTTCGTCGGGATTGCTGTCTTTGACGGCTTCAATAAATGGCTGCCAATGTTGTTCCGCCCATGGTGTAAGCTTCGATGTAAAGCGCGGCGGATTGCTGCCCTCGATGAGACGCAGATCGGTATCGAACAACGCCTCTAGCGTCAGCGTGCCATCCGCGATTGCGGCCTCGGTCAATGCTTTCACTTCTTCGGCCTTTTGGCGGGCAAGCGCGACAAATTCGCTATCGCGCTTTGACAATCCGCTGTGCACAATATGGTCAAACATCTTGTTTGCCTGTATTTCCAGACCACCGATCTGGCTATGCGCACGCACAACAGCAGCGAACATTTCGCCATTGGCGCCTTCGACCGCATCACGAACATTTTGCGAATCGACCAGCCCACGGTGAATTTGTGCGGTGCTGTCTGCAATCTCACGATTGTGGTCACCCACCTTGGCAACGACATCGCTCACACCATAAATGAGCTCCTCAAGGCTCGCAAACTGCTCTTGCGCGGCGCCACTTGTCGATACACCTTCCTCGATTTCCACGACAAATTTCGCGGCTTCATGCGAAAGCGAGTTCACCGTTCCGGTTATTTCCACCGCAGCGCGCCGCGTATCATGCGCCAGCTTTTTGACCTCAGCCGCCACGACAGCAAATGTCTGCCCAGCTGCACCCGCCTTTTCCGCCTCAATCGCTGCGTTAAGCGCCAGCATGTTGGTCGTGCGCGCAATCGAATCAATCGATTGAGATACCCGCTTCACTTGCTCCATCGCTGCTGCAAAACCGGTGATATGCGAACCAAGGCTCATGATGAGACTGATGAGGTCTGAAAAGCTCGCCAGCGATAGCTGAACCGTGTCGTGCCCCGTCTTCAGCTTTGCGACAGCGGCTTCGGCGAAATTCCTTGCATCTCGGGTCGCCTGCGCAACCTCCGCGATGTCCGCATCAAGTGCTTGCGTCAGCTCGGTCATCTCGCCGTGCCTTGCCTTGAGCCAGTCTGCGGATTGTAGCGCCTGTTCGAGCACACCGGCCGCTTCGGCACAGCCAACGGTAACCTCACCGCATATCTGCGCGGTTTCGTGGATCCAGTGGTTTTCATTCAATGCAATTTTTTCCATTTTCATGGGTTCGGCACCTTGTTCTGTCGTTCGAAACGGGGCCTATCGCAATATGGTTATCACGGAGTTAACCGCCGGTTGTTGACGGCGCGTTTCGAAACAGCCAAAAGCTTTAACTGGTCAATTAAACAGGAGCCTGCCGGTGTTTTTCTCATTCATGGAAGAGTTGCGGTCCGCCGGTATATCCGCTTCGTTGAAGGAGCATCTGGCGCTGCTCGCCGCTTTGGATGCGGATGTTATCGACCAAAGCCCAGAAGAATTTTATTATTTGGCCCGCGCCACGCTGGTGAAAGACGAAGCGCTTTTGGACCGTTTCGACCAAGTATTTGGCAAGGTTTTCAAAGGTATATTCACCGAATACGGCCAGAACGATGTCGATGTACCCGCCGATTGGTTGAAAGCGATTGCCGAGAAATATCTGTCGCCAGAGGAAATGGCGAAGATCGAAAAAATGGGCAGCTGGGACGAGCTGATGGAGACGCTGAAAAAGCGGCTTGAGGAGCAGGAAAAGCGCCATGAAGGCGGCAACAAATGGGTCGGAACCGGCGGCACATCACCTTATGGCAATTCGGGCTATAATCCCGAAGGCGTCCGCATTGGCGGCGAATCCAAGCACAAGCGTGCTGTAAAGGTGTGGGACAAGCGCGAGTTCCAGAATCTCGACAACACGCGTGAGCTTGGCACCCGCAACATCAAGATCGCGATGCGCCGGCTGCGCCGCTTTGCCCGCGATGGCGCGGTTGAAGAGCTCGATATTGACGGCACAATCAATGGCACAGCACGCAAAGGCTGGTTAGACATTCAAATGCGCCCGGAACGTCGGAATGCGATCAAGGTATTGCTGATGCTCGACGTCGGCGGGTCCATGGATCCGTTTATCAAACTTTGCGAAGAACTCTTCAGTGCAGCCACGAGCGAGTTCAAAAACCTGGAATTTTTCTATTTCCACAACTGCCCATATGAAGGCGTTTGGAAAGACAATAAGCGCCGGTTCAGCGAACGTACCCCGATGTGGGATCTGCTGCACAAATTCCCGCATGATTATAAAGTGGTCATGGTCGGCGATGCGTCGATGAGCCCTTATGAAATCACGCATCCCGGCGGGTCGGTGGAGCATTTCAACGAAGAGTCCGGTGCTGTCTGGATGAACCGGATTACGAACACCTATCCCGCCACGGTCTGGCTTAACCCCGTGCCCGAAAAACAATGGGGCTATTCGCAATCCACGAAAATCATCAAGGAATTGATGAACGACCGGATGTACCCGTTGACGCTGGAAGGTCTTGATGACGCCATGCGCGAGTTAAGCCGGAAGCACGGCCACTAGGGTCCTGACTCTAATATAGCAGATATTGCGCGCGTTTCTGTAGCCAATCCTGTTCATCAGCTGACGTCATTGCGTCCAGTTGATCGGGCGTGCTGTCGGGTGCATCCACCCATTCGCGCAAGGCGGGGCCACCGTTGATCACGTCAATGGCGAGCTTGCCGAATTCATATTCATACGGGAAGTCGCGCCACAGATCATATTCGGGATAAAGCCGCCGGATGGCCTTAAATGCCAATGCCTGAATCCGCCACGGTTGGAACGCGTCATGGTCATATGATGGACCTTCTGCGTGGATGTGCACACCATGACACAGTTGATGCACATGCTTGTGGAATGTCGGTTCGAACCAAATTTCCCGAAGCGTGCAGCCAGCCAGCCATTGCGGCGCAAACGCCCGCATTTCGTCCATTACGTCGCGCGCGTTAATGTCAGGTGCACCGAATATCTCCAGCGGACGGGTCGTTCCCCTGCCCTCTGACAAATTTGCCCCTTCAAGCATCACCGTACCCGCATAAGCGCGCGCCATGTTGATGTTGGGTGCATTGGGGCTTGGGTTGATCCATATCCGATCGGCAGGCCAGCCATATCCGGGCGCTGCGTCTGGTTCATAACCCGCCATTTCAATAACGCGATAATCAACGTCAATCTTGTAATGATCGATAAACCAATGCCCGATCTCACCCAAAGTCATCCCATGCCGCATCGGCATCGGGCCCGCGCCAACAAAGCTCTCCCAACCCTTTTGCAGCGTCAGCCCTTCTACGGGACGACCCGCAGGGTTCGGGCGATCCAATACCCAAACCGATTTGCCATGCGCGGCAGATGCCTCAAGCACATACAGCAGCGTCGTAATAAAGGTATAAATCCGGCAACCGAGATCCTGCATATCGATCAGGATGACGTCAAAAGTCTCCATCGACTGGCTGGTAGGGCGCCGCACTTCGCCATAGAGGCTGAATATCGGGATCCCGAGCACAGGGTCGGTGAAGTCGGGTGACTCCATCATATTGTCTTGCTTGTCACCCCGAAGGCCATGTTGGGGGCCAAAGGCAGCGGTGACATTGATATCGTCCAGCGCAGCCAGTGCATCCAATGCATGCGTCAGATCTGCTGTCACCGACGCTGGATGGGCCAGTAACGCGACACGTTTACCCGCCAATGGCTTGCGAAGTTCTGGCTCCGTCAGGAGGCGATCAATTCCAAATTTCATGCCGCGGTTCGTGCCTCCAGTTGCAGGGCAAAGCAATCCTTATGATGAAAATCCGCTTTCCCGGGTGGGTGCGCGAGTGCCCAATAAGCGGTACGTCCGTCCTTGTCTGCAATGACGGCACTGAACCCCGCCACCAAATCCACCGTTCGCAAAGATTCGGGCAGCGCTACTGTGACCGTCATTTCGAATATGCCCTCCCCCGCCGTGCACTTTATCTGCGGTGGCGCACAGGCCAGCTCCGTCATGCCTTCCCGGTATCCGGTAAAGGCATAGGCCGCCCATTGCCCCGACGGCGCGAAGTTGAATTCGGCATAGCGGCCTTCATCGGTGCGGCCGCAAAACAATTCAAAACATGTGTCTTTCCAAAGTCCGTCCGTGCGTTCCGGTTGCGTAGCTTCCGGGAAGCGTATCTCCTCGATCAGCCCGTGCAGCGTGTATTTTATCTGCAAACGACCGTCTTCGGCGCGATCAATGTGCACTGCTATAGCCCCCACAAAGCCGCTTTCGCTCAGCGGATGACATTGCAGCACCGTTTCCGTCATCGAAATATTGGCCAATGTCGAAACTCCATGCTAGGCGCTGACGCGCTATGACTGCTTATAAATCTGATCTTCTTCGCCAGCTTGATGCACGCGGCTACATCCACCAAACAACCGACGCGGCGGCGCTTGATGCGCTTGCGTCCAAAGAGATTGTTCCGGGATATATCGGCTTCGATGCGACTGCGCCATCGCTTCATGTCGGAAATCTGGTGTCCATCATGTTGCTGCGCCGATTGCAGCAGGCCGGACATAAGCCCGTCGTGGTCATGGGCGGCGGCACGACGCGTATTGGTGATCCGACGGGCAAAGACGAAGTCCGTAAGATGCTGACCGATGAAACCATCGAAGCCAACATATCGTCTATACGCACGGCGTTTGAGCAGTTTTTAACCTTTGGCGATGGCCCGACCGATGCCGTTATGGTCAACAACCATGACTGGCTGGGTCAGCTTGGATATATCGGACTGCTGCAAGAGGTTGGCACCCATTTCACCGTCAACCGGATGCTGACATTTGATTCGGTCAAGCTGCGGCTTGAGCGCGAACAGCCCATGACCTTCCTCGAATTCAACTATATGATCTTGCAAGGATATGACTTCCGTCATCTCAGCAAGACGATGGGCGTCCGTTTGCAAATGGGCGGATCGGACCAATGGGGCAATATCATAAACGGCATGGAATTGGCGCGCCGGATGGACGGTGCGGAGGTGTTCGGTCTGACAACGCCGCTTATTACCAAAGCCGATGGATCGAAAATGGGCAAGTCCGTCTCTGGCGCGGTCTGGCTCAATCGCGAACAGCTTCCTGATTATGATTATTGGCAGTTCTGGCGCAATACGGACGACCGCGATGTCGGCAAGTTCCTGCGCCTTTTCACTGATTTGCCGCTCGACGAAATCGAACGCTTGGAGTCGTTGGAAGGTTCCGAAATCAACATCGCCAAGATTGCACTGGCGAACGCGGCGACCGAATTGTGCCGTGGTGCAGAGGCATCTGCGCTTGCCGCTGAAACCGCACGAAAGACCTTTGAAGAAGGAACGTCAGGCGGCGATTTGCCAACGATTGACGTCAGTACAGAGATTTCGGTGATTGACGCGTTGGTGGCGCTAAATTTCGTGGCATCCAAAAAAGAAGCGCGCAGAATGATTCAAGGCGGCGGCGCACGAGTCGCTGATGCTGCTATTACGGACGAAAATGCGATGATTTCAGCGCAATCAGAGCCTGTGAAAATTTCCGCAGGTAAAAAAAAGCACGGCCTCATTCGCTTCGGATAAATGCGTCGGTAAATTTACGGAGCGTGACTTTACCAAATCTTTGGAACTTGGCGGTACGGTGATTGTCCAACATCAATTACCGCACGAGGCCGAAAACATGGCACATGCCCTTACGAACTCTGATCTGGATCTCCGCATCGCGGCCCGCCACCGCGCAAACCACACCGTCATAGCCGAGAGTAAATTGCGCGGGGACACGCAAATTCACATTATTAATGTCTCGGCACATGGCTTCATGATTGACGATAACCCCGGCTTCGAACGTGGCGACCGCGTCGAGCTTCGGTTGCCCGTCATTGGCAGAATCGAGGCACTGGTTATCTGGACGTCTGACAACCGCGCCGGTTTTCAGTTTGAACGCGTGTTACGTTTGCCCAATTTTCTTGGGCTGCTTGAAATTATCTCGCCAAAGCTGCGCTAACCGCCGCGAAGCGTCGCCACACCTGCATCTCGTTCAAACAGATAGAGAGCCACACGGGCAGCCTGCCCCCGCGGGCCATCAAGCCCGCCGTCGCGTTCCAACAAAAGCCGCGCATCGTCGGCTGCAACGCCGATGAGTTCACGCACTTGCTCTGGCGTGGCAACGCGAAACGGGCTGTCGCCCGATTGACGTGTTCCCAGCATTTCGCCGGCACCGCGCAGCTTAAGATCTTCCTCAGCGATACGAAAGCCGTCATTGGTTTCGCGCATAAGCGCAAGACGCGCACGCGCAGTCTCACCAATTTGCGTCGTACGGACCAGAATACAGACAGATTTCTCTGACCCGCGACCGACGCGACCGCGCAGCTGATGCAATTGCGCAAGGCCAAAGCGATCCGCGGCCTCTATCACCATCAGGCTGGCATTGGGCACATCCACGCCGACTTCGATGACGGTCGTCGCCACAAGCAACCGGGTTTCACCCGCAACGAAGCGTTCCATTACCGCGTCTTTTTCCGCACCCCGCATACGCCCGTGCACCAACGCAACCTGCGGTCCAAAGCGCAAGCGGAGCATTTCTGCGCGCTGCTCGGCGGCGGCAAGGTCGCTCTTGTCGCTTTCTTCAACCAACGGACAAACCCAAAACGCCTGTTTTCCGGCGGCGAGATGGCGCGCAACGCCGTCAATCAATTCAGCAAGCCTATCCTGCGACATGACGCGTGTTTCCACAGGCGTACGACCGGGCGGAAGTTCATCAAGGATCGAGCTGTCCATTTCGCCATAAGCCGCAAGCGCAAGGCTGCGCGGGATAGGCGTTGCCGTCATCACCAGCAGATGCGGAACACCCCTGCCCTTGCGCGATAGCATGAGCCGCTGGGAAACGCCGAAACGATGCTGCTCGTCGATAACGGCCACGGCGAGCGACTTGTAGGTCACGGCCTCTTGGAAAATCGCATGCGTGCCAACGAGGATGTGGATCGAACCGTCAGCCAGCCCCATCAACGTTGCTTCGCGCAGGCTGCCTTTCTCGCGGCCCGTTAGGATGGCAATATTCACGGGCATCCCCGCCAACAGCTTTTGAAGACCGGCATAATGCTGGCGCGCCAGAATTTCGGTTGGCGCCAACATCGCCGCCTGCATCCCCGACTCCACCGCACGCAGCAATGCCATGAGCGCAACCATCGTCTTGCCCGCGCCGACATCGCCCTGAAGCAAGCGCAACATGGGCCGTGATTGCGCCAAGTCCCCCTCAATTTCGGCAATAGCGCGCTGCTGCGCACCCGTGAGGGCAAATGGCAGCTTCAACAGCGAGATTAACGAGCCATCACCCGCCACGGGCACAGCAGTACGTTTGTCCATCGCCGCGCGGATAAGCCGCATAGCGAGCTGATTGCTGAACAGTTCATCATAGGCCAGCCTGTCCCGCACGGACTGGTCGTCCCTGCGGTGCACAGTTCCCATGGCAGCCGCCCAGTTGGGCCAGTTCCGGCCAGCGACCAAAGTTGGCTCAATCCATTCGGGCAGGTCCGGCACATCCTGCAATGCGGCCCCCGCAAGTTGGCCCATGCGTTTGTTGGTCAGTCCATCCGATAGCGGATAAATCGGCTCCGCAAGGCCAGGTGACGTATCGCTGTCGACGGGGACGACATGATCAGGGTGCACCATTTGCAATTCGTCGCCATAGCGTTCGAGCTTGCCCGAAATGATCCGTTTCTCACCAACGGGCAGTTGCTTGCGCGCCCATCCACCATTTCGGCCGAAAAAAGTGAGCGTCAGATAGTTTCCAGCGACATCCGCAACGAATATCCGCAACGGTGCGCGGGCGTTGTTGCTGTTGCGGTGGTCCATGACTGTAACGGTGACAATGATGTTGCTGCCGACATCGGCGACATCCAGCACGGAAACCGCTTTGCGATAGGTCCAGTTGGCCGGAAAATGATACAGCACATCCTTCACCCGCTCGAGCCCAAGGCGCTCGAGAGGCTTTGCCAGACCAGGGCCGACGCCCTTCATGGCGCGAACTTCTGCAAATAACGGATTGAGTATATCGGGACGCATGACTAGGGCCGCTTATAACCCGATAATCATTTCACGCCACCAGCATAAAGGATGCGTTACATGGACGCTGCCCCCTATCGTCGCAAACTGCATTATCGTGCACATCACCGTGGCACGCGCGAAGCGGACGCCATGGTCGGCGGCTTTTTCGACCAATGTTCGGCCAACTGGGGCGAAGCCGAATATGAATGGTTCGAACGTTTGATTGAAGAGGAAGATGTCGACATCATGGCGTGGGCACTCGGCACTGCGCCGCCCGATCCTGCCTTTGCAGGGCCATTGATGGAGCAACTGATGCAGCTGAATTTCATCACGCTGCCTGAGGGGCTTAGCACCCAAACATCATGATTGATTTGCAGCGGATCACAACCAGTCGCAACGCGCTGACGCTCGCGTCGGTGCCGCAGGGTTTTGCGCCGCTTCTGCTTGCCGACCTGACACGCGCGGCCAAAGCACGCACGCTGTACATCGCGCCTGATGAGGCGGCGATGCGGGCAATTGCCGACGCCGTGCCGTTTTTTGCGCCTGAACTTGAAATATTGATTCTGCCGGGATGGGATTGCCTGCCCTATGATCGCGCATCGCCCTCGGTTGCGGTCACGTCGCAGCGCATGTCGACATTGCAAGCGCTTCAGCAGCCTGCAAAAAAGAAGCAGCTGGTGGTCACTACCATCGGTGCAGTCATCCAAAAATATGTCACGCCCTTCCGCATTCGCCAGACGGGCGAACGCTTGGCCGCTGGCCGCGAAATCAGCCGCGAACGGCTTGCATCATTGCTGCAGTCCAACGGCTATTTCCGCGTAGATACCGTTGCCGACGCAGGCGAATTCGCGATCCGCGGAAGCATCGTCGACCTATTTCCCGCCGGAAGCGAAGTCGGCCTTCGCCTCGATTTCTTCGGTGACGAAATCGAAAGCATCCGCCGTTTCAATCCGTCGGATCAGCGCAGCATCGACCAAGTCGAACATTTCGATATCTTGCCCGCGGTTGAAGCCCTCATGGACGAAGACGCGATTAAGCGTTTTCGTGTTGGCTATCGCGAACGCTTTGGCGTGACCGCAACGGGCGACCCGCTCTACCAGGCCGTCTCGGAAGGCCGCAGGCTTTCGGGCATGGACCATTGGCTGCCATTGTTTGAAGAGCGCATGGCGACGATCTTTGACCATGTCGGGGACGACGCGCTTGTCATTCGTGACAGTGGCACGATTGCCGCGGGCCAATCGCGGCTGGACTCCATTACCGATTATCACGAAAACCGCGTGAAGGCGCAGGCGGCCGAACCCGGCAGCTATCGCCCCTTGCCGCCCGAGATGCTCTATTTAAGTGGCGGCGAACTCGACCAGCTTTTCGACGATAATGCCGCGCACCTCATCACGCCATTCGCGCAGCCCGATTCCGCGAGCGTCATTGATTTCGGCATCACCGCAGCGCGCGATTTCGCACCGGAACGCACGCAGAAAGCCAATGTCTACGAAGCCGTCGCCGCGCATCTAAAATCGTTGCACAGCAAAAAGACCAAAACCATCATCGCGAGCTATTCCAATGGCGCACGCGAGCGGTTGAAGGGTTTGCTGGCCGATCATGGCGCGCCGTCCATCGTCGATGCGGACAGTTGGCAGCGAGCATTGGGCGTGGCCGCCGGGCGGACGGCAATGGTTGTGTTGCCACTGGACCATGGATTTTCAACGCCGGACATAGCCGTCTTAAGCGAACAGGACATGCTGGGCGACCGGCTCGTGCGCCGGCAAAAGCGCCGTAAATCCGCCGATGCCTTCATGGCCGAACTTGCCGCGCTGACCCCCGGCGATCTCGTGGTGCATCAGGACCATGGTATTGGCCGTTATGAAGGCCTGATTTCGATACCCGTGGGCAACAGTCCCCATGATTGCGTTGCCCTGACTTATTCCGGCGGAGACAAGCTGTATGTCCCCGTTGAGAATATCGACGTTCTGTCACGTTATGGCTCCGACAGCGAGCATGTGTCGCTCGACAAGCTGGGTGGTGAGGCATGGCAGCGGCGCAAGTCGAAGCTGAAAGAACGCATCCGCGCAATCGCGGGTGATTTGCTCAAAACCGCTGCAGAACGCGCGCTTCGTCCGGGTTCCATCATTGAAGTCGATGGTCCCGCTTATGCCGGCTTTGTCGACCGTTTCCCGTATGAAGAAACCGAAGATCAGTTGCGCGTAATTGAAGAAGTGCTTCAGGATTTGTCCGCAGGCAAACCCATGGACCGGCTCGTGTGCGGCGATGTCGGCTTTGGAAAAACCGAAGTCGCCATGCGCGCGGCATTTGCAGCGGCGATGGCGGGTCTTCAGGTCGCGGTGATTGCGCCGACGACGTTGCTGGCGCGGCAGCATTATTCGAACTTTGCCGAACGTTTCCGCGGCCTGCCGTTAAAGCTCGGCCGGCTTTCACGGCTCGTACCGACCGCCGAAGCCACACAAACGCGTGAAGCGCTGGCGGATGGCACTTTGGATATCGTGATTGGGACACATGCCGTTCTTGCAAAGTCGCTTGCGTTCAAACGGCTTGGCCTCGTCATCGTGGACGAAGAACAACGGTTCGGCGTCAATCATAAGGAGCAATTGAAAGCGCTGAAGACCGACGTGCATATGCTGACGCTGACGGCGACACCGATCCCGCGCACGCTGCAAATGGCGATGTCGGGCTTGCGCGAGCTGTCCGTCATCCAGACGCCCCCTGTCGACCGTCTAGCGGTGCGTACCTATGTTATGCCTTGGGACCCCGTGGTGCTGCGCGAAGCATTGCTGCGCGAACATTATCGCGGAGGGCAAAGCTTCTTTGTCGTGCCGCGCATAACCGATCTTACCGAGATCGAAGAATATCTGCGCACTGAAGTACCTGAAGTTAAATATGTCACCGCGCACGGGCAAATGTCACCGACGCAGGTCGAAGAACGCATGAGCGCATTCTATGAAAAACGCTACGACGTCCTGCTGTCGACGACGATTGTCGAAAGCGGACTGGACATACCGAGCGCCAACACCTTGATCATTCACCGCGCCGACCGCTTTGGCCTTGCCCAATTATATCAGCTGCGCGGTCGCGTCGGGCGTTCGAAAACCCGTGCTTATGCCTATCTGACGCATGAGCCGAATCGCGTACTGACCGAAACGGCCGAAAAGCGTCTGAAGGTGCTTGGTGATCTCGATAGCCTTGGCGCCGGGTTCCAGCTTGCGAGCCACGATCTCGACATTCGCGGTGCGGGCAACTTGGTTGGCGATGAACAGTCCGGCCATATCAAAGAGGTCGGCTTTGAATTGTACCAATCGATGCTGGAAGAGGCGATCTTGGAAGCGCGCGCTGGCGCACATGGGCTCGCGAAACCGCGTGGCAGCTTCTCGCCGCAAATCACCATCGATGCGCCAATCCTCATTCCCGAAGATTATGTACCCGATCTGTCGGTCCGCATGGCGCTCTATCGCCGTTTGAACGATCTCGAGGAAGGTCAGGACATCGAAGGATTCGCCGCGGAAATGACCGATCGCTTCGGCCCGATACCGGAACCAACGCAGAACCTGCTGAAGCTTATCCAGATCAAGCAAAACGCGCTCGTTGCGCAGGTCGCAAAAATAGAGGTCGGTGCCCGTGGTACGTTGGTCAGTTTCCATCAGGATACACCGCCTAATGTCCCAGGATTGCTCGCCTATGTCGACAAATTGGGCGAGACCGCAAAGCTGCGTCCCGACAGCAAGCTGGTTATCAACCGCATATGGGGCGACCCGGCAGCGCGGCTCAACGGCTGTTTGCAGCTGTCGCGCGGCCTTGCAAACCTTGCCCGCCGGCATGGTTCCCCTTCACGCCCATAGCAGCGAAAAACTTTCCGAACCCTTTCGGCAAATTAATTCAGCTTGGTAGCGCAAGCATTTCCGCTTACATCGCAAAAATGATCGACGGATTTGGACGCAGTATCGACTATTTACGGATATCGGTGACCGACCGTTGCAATTTCCGTTGCACATATTGCATGCCCGAAATGCAGAGCTTTTTGCCGCATCCCGATTTGCTAAGCTATGATGAAATCGCAGCTTTGGTCGCTCGGTTTATAGACCATGGCATTCGCAAAATTCGCCTAACGGGTGGCGAACCGCTGGTTCGCCGTGACATTGCCGTTCTGATCAACGCCCTTGGGCAGCATGTGAAAAGCGGCGCGCTTGAAGAGTTGACGATGACGACCAACGGCAGCCGGTTGGAACAATTCGCGCCCATTCTTGCCAGCGCTGGCATGAAACGTATCAATGTAAGCTTGGATACGCTCGACCCGGATCAGTTTAAGACGATCAGCCGGGGGGGAGACCTCGACACGGTATTGAAGGGCATTCACGCGGCCAAAGCCCATGGCCTCGCCGTCAAAATCAACATGGTTGCCCTAAAGGGCGAAAATGAAGACGCGCTCATGCCCATGGTGGCGTTTTGCGCGGAGCAGGGCTTTGATCTTACACTGATTGAAACAATGCCGCTTGGAACGGGCGTATCGGAACGCGAGGCGCAATATATCTCGCTCGACGCATTCACCGCCCCCATCCGCCAACAATATGACCTGCATCCGCTGGCGCATAAAAGCGCTGGACCTGCCCGTTATTGGCGCGTCGATCCATTGGGTCTGCGCCTGGGCCTTATCACGCCAATGAGCCAGAATTTTTGCGACCAATGCAACCGCATCCGCCTTACTACCGATGGCAAAATCTATATGTGCCTTGGGTCAGAACTGCACGTCGATTTGCGCAAAGCATTGCGCGAAGGCGTGCCTTCCGACGTCGACCATTTGCTTCAGACGGCTTTGCGGCTTAAACCCCAACGCCATGAATTTGAAAACCAATTCGCACAGCCTGACTTGAGGTTGACGCGACATATGAATGCTACAGGCGGATGACCCAATATACGCAACTTGCGATAATATCGTCGGCGACGCCGCAGGCGCGTGAAGCCGAAGCACAACTTCGCGAAGTCCATGACTTTGTCTCGCTGGATAATGCCGACGCCGTAATCGTCCTGGGCGGCGATGGCCACATGCTGCAGGTTTTGCATCAATTGTTGGAAAGCCGCCGTGACATTCCTGCTTACGGCATGAACTTGGGCACAATCGGCTTCCTGATGAACAGCTGGGATCTGCAAGACCTCCACAGTCGGCTGCAGCGCGCAAAGTCCTTCTCGGTTCGTCCCCTGACGGCAGATATTACAACCGTCAGCGGTCAGAAGTTCACATTACCCGCGATCAACGAAGTGTCGTTGCTGCGTGAAACCCGGCAAGCGGCCAAGCTCGAGATTTCTGTCAACGGCCGGGCGGTGATCCCGGAACTTATCAGTGACGGCATATTGGTATCCACGCCCGCTGGTTCGACCGCCTATAACCTTTCTGCAAACGGCCCCATCTTGCCGCTCGATTCGTCGTTGCTGGCACTGACGCCCATCAGCCCCTTTCGGCCCCGCCGTTGGAAAGGTGCCATTCTTCCAGACCGCTATGTCATCAAAATCAACATTTTGGAGGCCAGCAAGCGCCCCGTCAGCGCGGTTGCCGACCAGCGCGAGATCCGCGATATTGCGCAAGTAGAAGTGGCGTTAGACCGCAATCGATCACTCACGCTTTTGTTCGATCCCGAACATGCACTGGATGATCGCATTGCAATGGAACAATTTATTGTCTGAACTGGCAATGGGCGCTTGCCAAATGCGAAAAAGCGCTGCTATAGGCGCGCCTCTGCCCGAGGATATCGGGCTGTTCCCTGGTAGCTCAGTGGTAGAGCAGTTGACTGTTAATCAATTGGTCGGGGGTTCGAATCCCTCCCGGGGAGCCATTTATGCCTGTTACGGCAATGAATAATATATATGTTATTCGATATCCGTTGGCGCACACCCAATTTCGATGCACTTTAGGCCAAGCCATTTAAACTGGTATGTTGAACGCTACATTTTCATCGGTTAGGGTTTGAGCATGACATACACATTATGGGGCTCAGCCCATTCTCTCTATACGGGCAAGGCGCGATCCTATCTCATCAAAAAGGGCCTGCCTTTTCGCGAGCGCTATCCGTCCGATCCAGAGTTTGCCAGCAGGATACTGCCTGCGGTCGGTCATTTTGTTGTACCCGTGCTCGAAACGGACAATGGCGAGATTATCCAGGACAGTGGCGATATTATAGACTTTCTGGAGCAGCGCCATGCTGAGCCACCGCTCGAGCCCCAATCGTCCGTGCAACAGTGGGTGTCGTTGATTTTTGATGCGTTTGGTTCGGAATATCTGCTGCCGCTGGCGATGCACTATCGCTGGTCCTACCGCGATGAGCAGGAAACATTTTTGCGTGCAGAATTCGGGCGCGCAATGGTCGCGGGGGTTGATCGCTCCGCACGGCGCGAATCTGCAGCACGGACGATGGAATTTTTTGCCGGCTTCTTACCCAATCTTGGTGTCTTTCCAGAAGTCATCGCTGCAATGGAAGATTCCTATCTGGCGCTAATCGACGCGCTGGATAACCATTTTCAGCATCATCCCTATTTGCTGGGCGGCAGGCCCTGCCGCGGCGACTTTGGCATGATGGCGCCGTTGTTTGCGCATCTCGGCCGCGATCCTGTTCCAGCCATGCTGATGAAGACAAAGGCACCCAACCTGTTCCGCTGGACGGAACGGATGAACGCTGTACCCATCAGCGACGGGGAATATCCCGGCTATGGTGAGGACTACTGCGGTCAGGACACCGTTCCCGAAACCCTCATTGCTGTGCTCAAAATTGTCTTTGCTGACTGGACACCCGGATTGAAAGCCGATGCCGACTGCTTCAATGCATGGGCGGCGCACAAGAAAGCTGGCGATGTGGTCTCGCGATCGGGAGAGCCGCAAATTCATCCAAATGTCGGGAAAGTGGAATATCCGTGGCGCGGCGTGACGATGAAGCGGGGCAGCGCGCCACATATGCTCTGGATGTTTGCCAGAGCACAAGACCTGGCGGCGGGCAGCGCAGGCGAAGCAGGCGAAAGACTGAATGCGCTGATTGAACAAGTCGGGGGCCAGGAAGCGATGGAACTCAGTCTTGCGAAGCGGATCATGCGCGATAAAAATATGCTGGTTCTTGCCTGATACTCTTCACGGTTGAAGGCGGGATTGTGCCAAAGCGACCGATAGTATTCTGTAGGTCCGCTCGCTCCTAATGTTACGAAAGCGCCTGCGCCTGCCAAAGCAGCCGTAGTGCGGCGTATCCGACTAATATCGCGGTAAATGTGCGCAGAAGCCGCGGCGACAAATAGCGCATTCCGAATATGCTTCCGATTTGTCCGCCGACCAACACGGCAGCGAGTAACAGACCATATTCCATCGCGGGCGCAGCAAGTGACTGTGCACCTGCCTTTATGACCTGCCCTGCCAGCCCTGCGGCCGAATTGATCAGGATATAGAGCGAAGCAAAGGCGGCGATGCGCCGTGCCTCCGCCCAGCGGATAAGGTGCAATATCGGCGCCATGAATATCCCGCCGCCAATCCCGGACAGACCAGCCAGCAGACCAACGCCGCCAGAAATCGCCAACAGCAATGGCTTGGGCAACACCCGTGCCGACAGCTTTTCAGGCTGAAGCAGCAGGGCAATGGCAGATGCAAGTAATGCCCCGCCCAATATCGTAAGGAAAATCCATTGCTTCAGCGGCACAAGCCCGCCCAGAAACGCGAGAGGCGCGGATACCAGTAACAATGGCATGACCTGTGGCCAAGACACCAACCCAGCGCGTATGAAGCGCATGCTGCCGCCCGTCACCACAATGATGTTGCATAATAACGCGATGACCGGAATTAGCCGATAATCAACGCCCCACAGCGCCAGCAGCGCCGTATAGGTCGAACCCCCGCCAAAGCCGACCGAGGCGTACACAAAAGCGACGAAAGCGAAGAGTCCAGCCAACCAGATCATCCCCGCCCTCCCCGTTCAATGCCTTTAATAAGCGCCGTGACAGTGCTTATACTTTTGCCCGGAACCGCAAGGGCATGGGTCGTTGCGACGCAAGTCCGGGTTGCCCGCAAACGGGTCGTTTGAACCCGATGCGGTCGCTGGGCGTGGGATCGTCGTCGTGACAAACCCAAGTGAACCAGCGTCGATGTCATTGCTGTCATCTTCACCCGTGAACGGGTCGATATGTGTCGTCAAGAAATCCGGCAATTCAGGCAGTTGAGGCGGAACAAGCTCTTCTTCTGCGCGGAAGTCGTTGGTAGCGATTGTCTTGGTTACACCTTCACGAATGGCACCCAACATGCGTTCAAACAGGCCAAACGCTTCCTGCTTATATTCGTTGACGGGATTCTTCTGCGCATAAGCGCGCAAGTAAATAACCTGACGCAGGGCATCCAAAGTCGACAAATGCTCTTTCCAATGATGGTCGAGCGTTTGCAGCAAAATGCTTTTTTCGACCTGACGCCATACGGTTTCGTCAAGATCGGCGCCCTTTGCCTTAAACCTGGCGGTCGCCATGTCGGCAATTCGGGTTTCAATGATTTCGGGCTCAAGGCCGTCTTCCTGCAACCAGCTATCGATGTCCGGAGCAAGCCCCAGAACTTCCGCACATTGCTGCTTCAGTCCATCAACATCCCATTGCTCGGGATAGGTACCTTCTGGACAGTGATCGCCAACCAGATTGTTGACTGTGTCGTTGAGCATATCCTCAATGATATCGTCGACGGCTTCTGCATCCATAATTTCGCTGCGCTGGTCGTAAATAACCTTGCGCTGGTCGTTCATGACGTCGTCATATTCCACCAGCTGCTTACGGATATCGTAGTTCCGCGCTTCGACCTTGCGTTGTGCGGTTTCAATGGCTTTCGACAACCACTTGCCGCCGATGGCCTCGCCGTCTTCCAGGCTGGAATTCATCATGCGCGAGAATAATGTTTCCGAACCAAATATGCGCAGAAGATCATCATCGAGCGAAAGGTAGAAGCGCGAGAGACCGGGGTCACCCTGACGGCCTGAACGGCCACGCAGCTGGTTATCGATACGACGGCTTTCATGCCGCTCGGTCGCGAGAACAAACAGGCCGCCCGCTTCGACAACCTTGGCTTTTTCAGTAGCTATTTCGGCTTTCAATGCTTCAATTGCGGCATCGCGCTCCGGGCCTTCGGGTACTTCACCCAATTCATCTTCCAAACGGAATTCAAAGTTCCCGCCCAGCTGAATATCGGTGCCGCGTCCAGCCATGTTGGTGGCAATGGTTACGCTGCCGAAACGACCGGCTTGCGCCACAATACGCGCTTCGCTTTCGTGGAAACGCGCATTGAGCACGCTGTGCTTCACATTTTCCTTTTCCAGAAACTCGGAAAGCAATTCGGACTTCTCAATGGAAACAGTACCAACCAAAACGGGCTGACCCCGCTCATTTGCTTCGCGAATAGTCTTGGCGATGGCGCCAAATTTGTCCTGCGTATTTTTGTAGAACTGGTCGTCTTCATCAATACGTTGCACGGGCAAGTTGGTGGGGATTTCCACAACATTCAACTTGTAAATTTCGTGGAATTCGCCGGCTTCGGTGGCCGCGGTTCCGGTCATGCCCGACAATTTGGGATACATGCGGAAATAGTTCTGGAAGGTGATCGTTGCGAGCGTCTGGTTCTCTGGTTCGATCTCGACGCCTTCTTTGGCTTCGACCGCCTGATGCAGGCCGTTTGACCAGCGACGTCCGTCCATCATGCGACCTGTGAATTCGTCGATGATGATGACCTTGCCCTCTTTGACAATGTAATCAATGTCGCGCTTGAACATCACATTGGCTTTAAGTGCCTGATCCAGATGGTGCACAACCAAGGTGTTTTCATAGTCATACAGGTTAGTGCCGGTCAGCAACCCGGCACTCTCCAGCAAGCGTTCGGCCTTTTCCGTGCCGTCTTCGGTCAACGTGACGTTGCGGCTCTTTTCGTCTTTTTCATAATCGCCGTCGTCGAGTTGAAGGACAACCGCATGCACCTGCATATATAATTCTGATTTATCATCGGTTGGGCCGGAGATAATCAGCGGTGTCCGCGCTTCATCGACAAGGATCGAGTCCACTTCATCGACAATCGCAAAGTTAAATGGCCGCTGCACCATTTGTGCGCGTTCATATTTCATATTGTCGCGCAGATAGTCGAAACCAAGTTCATTGTTGGTCGCGTAAGTGATGTCGCAGTCATAAGCGGCACGGCGCTCATGCTCGGGAATGTTCGGAACAACCACACCCGTGGTCAGCCCAAGGAAGCCGTAAATCTTGCTCATCCATTCGGCGTCACGGCGCGCAAGATAATCGTTCACGGTTACAACATGCACACCCTTGCCTTCGATCGCGTTCAAATAACACGCCAAAGTCTCGGTCAGTGTCTTGCCTTCACCCGTGCGCATTTCGGCAATTTCGCCACGATGGAGCACGATACCGCCGACCATCTGCACGTCGAAATGGCGCATACCCATGACGCGCTTCGAAGCCTCACGAACCGTCGCAAATGCCTCGGGCAAAATATCATCAAGCGTTTCGCCGGCGGTCAGGCGGTCACGGAAAATCTGGGTCTGCCCCTTCAACCGTTCGTCATCCATGACCGCAATTTCGTCTTCGAGCGCGTTGATCTTGTCGACGATCTTCATGATCGATTTGACGTAACGGTCGTTGGATGACCCAAACAAGGCTTTGGCAATTCCGCCGAGCATAACTAATTCCTTTAAAATCATGTGGGAGACGCGCGCAAAATGGCGCGAAATAGGGTATTAAAAGGCGCACCGCAGCGGGTGCGGAGCCCCTACCCTAAAATAATATCGTGCCGATAAACGGGTGTGTCGGGTGCCAATGCAACGAACGCGATGCTGCCTTCGACTGGCATCAGATGCACGCGCGCAGTCGGCGTCACATGCACCGGCTGCTCAAATGCTTTATCGGCTTCCTGAGCAGAAGCGGCAACGTAAGCCTGAACGGCGGCCGAATCCACTGACATGGACGATGAAGAAACGGGGCGCGCAGCCTCCGCAGCGGAAAAACCGCTCAACATCGCCAGTAAGTAAATCAATATGCGCATATATGGCCCTGTTCGGTGCTGTGGCGGGTATAGTTAGGCATGGCAGCAAAGTCCACACCCAAGGCGCGCGGCCTACTCACTGGCTACGCTGGTCTTCAAGTCTTCATGCTCCAGTGACATCCGGAACTTGATGCGTTTGGCCTGTGGCTTGCCGTCACTATCCAGAAACGGAGCGACATCACGGGTTCCACTAACAGTGCAAGCGAATGAAACCGGCGGAGGCGGCGCAGGTTTTTCGGCGTTTGTTTCGACCACAATTGATGCTAGCGCCAACACCGAATAGAAAAGCATGTCTTTGTTCTCCCTGATCTGTCGGGGGTTTAGCAAAAGGTCTCTTAAGTGTTAGTAAAATCACCGCTCGCAAAACCATTTCCCATCATGCCCGAAATCGCGGGTGCAACGCCCCGTGTGGCGCGTGCTGGGTATAAGGATTGGGGTCGCTGCGACTTAAGCTATATCGCGCTGGACGAAGGTACAACGGTCGCTGGCGTCACCACACAAAATATATGCTGCTCTGCCGAGGTCGACCTTTGCCGCGCGAATTTGGCGCATGGCCGCGCGCGCGCTTTGGTGGTGAATGCCGGGAACAGCAATGCCTTTACCGGACAGCGCGGGAAGGACGCAGTAGACGCAATTACCGCGCAAGTTGCAGGCCATCTGAACTGCGATGCTTCGGAAATTTTCGTTTCGTCCACGGGTGTTATTGGCGTTCCCCTGCCCATCGATAAAGCGCAGTCTGGATTGCGCGCTGTTTTTGATGCGGCACCGTGCAGTTGGGAAGATGTGACGCACACGATCGGCACCACCGACACCTTTGCGAAAGGCGCGACCGCAAGCGCCATGGTCGATGGCCGCAAAGTGCAGCTCGTGGGCATCATCAAGGGTTCAGGCATGATCGCGCCCGACATGGCAACTATGCTTGGCTATATTTTCACCGACGCCGCTGTCGACGCCGCTTTTTTGCAGCAGATGTTATCCGCTTCCAACAAAACCAGTTTCAGCTGTATCACCGTCGATAGCGACACATCGACCAGCGATACTGTGTTGGCATTTGCGACGGGGAAAGCAGGCAATACGCCACTTACGTCATATGACGATGCGGGCGCGGACGCGTTTGCTGCGGCGCTGAATGACATCTGCCGTCAACTGGCGCATCTGGTTGTCCGCGATGGCGAAGGCGCGCAGAAGTTTATCGAAATCAATGTGTCCGGCGCTGCGAATGATGACAGCGCGCGGCGGATAGGCTTAGCCATTGCCAACTCGCCCTTGGTAAAAACCGCGATTGCGGGTGAAGATGCCAATTGGGGCCGCGTTGTCATGGCGGTTGGCAAGGCGGGAGAGCCTGCAAACCGCGACAGCCTATCGATCAGTTTCGGAGCGACGCAAGTTGCGCGCAATGGCCTAGCGGTCGCCGGATATGACGAAGCGCCGGTGGCGCAACATCTTAAGCAAAATGAAATTCAAATCGGCGTTGATCTTGGTATCGGGGCCGGGCGTGCAACGGTCTGGACCTGCGACCTAACCCACGGCTACATCAGCATCAACGCCGATTATCGCAGTTAAAGCGCAGCTTCCAACCAGCTTTTCAGCTGAGCCTTTGGCGCAGCGCCGACTTTCGTGTCCGCAATTTCGCCGCCTTTGAACAAGATCATCGTCGGGATGCCGCGCACGCCATATTTTGCTGGCGTATCGGGGTGATCGTCAATGTTCAGCTTCACGATCTCGACCTGACCAGCGAGCTCTTCGCTGATTTCTTCAAGGCTTGGGCCAATCATTTTGCATGGACCACACCATTCGGCCCAAAAATCGACCAATACGGGTTTGCCCGATGCCAGTACTTCTGATGCGAAATCATTATCGCCTACGGATTTGGTAGCCATGTTTGTCTCCTTTGTTGCACCCCATGTATGCCCACCGCCAAATGCTGACAAGCGCCAAGGCAGATAGTTTTTGTTCTGCCGTCAAGAGGCAGGATAATAAGGTGCCAATATCTCGTCCGAAAGCGTGATAAACCGGGCTGCGTGCGTAAACAGCAAAGCAACCTCAATCTTGCAATCGGGGAAAATCGTCCGCAGCGCCGCGTGATAATGTGCCATTTGGCGCAAATGCGGAACCGGGACGCTATGTGCATCGCCGGGGACGCTTCGACCCGTTTTAAAATCGACAGCGCGCACCAATCCGGGTTCGACGAGCAGCCGGTCGATGCGGCCATTGATAACGGTTTCGCCCACAACAGCCACAAGCGGAACCTCAGCGCGCGCAAGTGGACCGAATAACGCCGCACAGACCGGATCGCCGACAACCGCGTTCACTTCGGCCAACAATTGGGCCGGATCGATATCATCGTTTCGTGCCTGAACTGCCAGCCATTGCTCCGCAGTTTTGAGCGACTCGCTATCCGTGATGCGTTCAAACAAAGCGTGGATCAGCTTCCCGCGGTTGGCGGCTTTGCGCATCGCTGCGTTTGCAGGGGCATCGCCATAATCGTCATCGTCAAGCCGCGATGGCACCAAAGGACGCGGTGGGCGCTGCTCAATAGGCGCAGGGGCGAATAGCCATTCGGGGCTGGCTGGCCGAGCTACCGTCGGCGATTGCTTTTTCGCAGAAGTTACCGGCGCCACCATCGACGCGCCTTCCGCGCCCACATGACGCATCACCCTGCCCCAGCGCATGTCGTCTTCCCAAATGCAACCGAGCGCCGTCATGCCTTTTTCAATCGCGGCGCACCAGCTTTCGGCAGGTGCCTCGCCCTTGCGGCTAATGCCCAACGACCCCGCCATAATCAGCCGCTCTTCCGCGCGCGTGATGGCCACATATAACAACCGCTTATGCTCCTGCAGTTCGCGGGTTTTCTGCATCTCGACAATGTCTTGCAAACGGCCTGACTGCTCACTTTTGCGAATGGGCAGCAACGGCGTGCGTTGCCCCTCGTCCATCAACAGCTCAACCGACTGATCGGGCTTTTTTGTGGGATCAGACGTGATGTCCGCCAAAATGACCACGGGTGCTTGCAAGCCCTTGGCACCATGGACGGTCATGACGCGGACTTCCTTGGTGCTGTTGTCGCTTTCGCGTTTGATTTCAATTTCGCCGCGGTCGAACCACGCCATGAACTTTTGCAGGCCACCGCGATGCTGTTGTTCGAACTGAAGTGCTGAGTTCAACATTTCTTCGATTGGCACCAAAACCTCGCGTCCCAATCGGGCAGTAAATTTGCGCCGCGCGCCAATGGGTCCGGACAAAATCTGTTCGAGGAAGTGATATACGGTTGTGAAATCAGCCGCAGCCAGCATATCGCGCAACGGCGCAAGATCATCCGCAAGTTCGGGTTTCCCGCGGATATGCTGCCACAGGCTGCCCTCGCGATCGCCGACATAGCCATGAGCAAGCAACTGTTCCTGCGTCCACCCGATGATGGGCGAGACCAGCAAGCATGCAAGGCTCAGGTCGTCATTTGGCTGAAGCACAAATTTGATTGCTGCCAGCAGGTCTTGCACCACCAACGGCTGCAACAGCTTCAGCCTGTCGATGCCCGCAACCGCAACGTTGCGTTCGTGCAATTGCGCGACCAATAGCGACGCCATGTCACCGCGGCTGCGCAGCAGGAACATGATGTCGCCCGGCTCCAAATGACGCCCCTGGCTTTCCAACCAAGGTTTCTCGTCGATGAGCGCCTTCGCATGATCGGCCAATCGTTCGGCCAGTGCGCGCTTTTCGTCGCTGAACCAGTCTTCTTCCTCATCCGACGCATCGCTGTCGCCCGCTGCGTTCGGCTTTGCGGATATGGGCTGCAAAAGCTCGACCATGCCGATGTCCGGTTTTTCGCTGTAATGCGGGTCAATGATATCGGTGATACCAAAATCGGCAGAACCAGACTCGTCGATCACCGCGTTTACAAAATCGAGTATCGGCGCGGTCGAACGGAAACTGCGCGATAAGGTGAGCCGTTTCAACTCGCTTCCGGCGGCATCAATGCGTTCGGCAAAATAGCGTCCCGCTTCGTCATAACGTTCAGGTGCAGTCCCCTGAAAGCCGTATATCGCTTGTTTGAAATCGCCGACGGAAAACAGCGTGCGGGTCTTTTCGGGGTTGGCACCCATACCGCTGTAAAAATCGTCGCTCAGCGCGCTGATGATATCCCATTGCGCTTTGTTGGTATCCTGCGCCTCATCCACCAAGATATGGTCTATCTGCTTGTCGAGCTTAAACCGGACCCATTGCGCCATTTGGCCATGCTGCAAAAGTTCGGCGGTGCGCCGGATCATATCGTCAAAATCAACCGCGCCGATGGCATGTTTGGCGCGGCTATATTGCGCGGCAAATTCCTTGCCGATGCACAATGCCCGCGCCAGCCTGTCGGCATATTGCGCACGTGTCACTTCGCCCAATAGTTGGTTCGTCCAGTTGAACATTTCGAGCGCGTGTTCGGCATAGACCTCCGTTGTCGGTGTATGTCCGCTCGTCGAAATCTGGGGATCACCCTTGGCCGTTGACCAACAGCGATGCAGATCGAGCAAGAGCGCCGCGCGTTCGGTCGGTGTTCGCGATAGCCAATCCTGAAGGACTGCCGCACGTTTGCCGCCGCGGCTATCTGCCTTGTTCTTGCCCCACAAAAGGTTGGCATCAATGACCGCCTGCAATGTCGCGCGTGGAATGCGCGCATCGGCAAAGGCATCTTCCAGCATATCCTCAACAGGACCATCGAAATGAACGCCTGCCAGTCGCCGTGCCCAGACCACCGCGCCGGCATCATTGGGGATCATGGTCATGACATCCGGCGATGCCGCCGCCCTGTGCAGGAATCGCAGCGCAGCGTCCTCACCCATATTCAGGGAAAGTTCCTGCAGGTCCGCGACCATTTTCGTGTCGCCGCGCGCTTCGGCTTCAAGCACCAGGTTGACCAATGCCTCGCGCAACAATTCTTGCTGCTCGCGTCCTTCAATCGGTTTGAATCCCGGAACCAATCCGGCTTCTTCGGGGAAGCTGCCAAGCAACGACTGACAGAAGCTATGGATGGTCAATATCTGTAAGCCACCACCCGGCGCGTCCAACACCTTTGCAAAAAGCTGGCGTGCGCGTTTTCGGGCATCTGGTCCCGCGTTCGCGCCAATGGCTTCAAGGTCGTGAAACAACGCCCCATCTTCGCGTTGCACCCAAGACGCCAAAAGCTCATTAATCCGGTCCGCCATTTCGGACGCGCCAGCCTTCGTAAAGGTGATGCACAATAGATTTTCAGGTTCGACGTCGCTTTCCAACAGCAACCGGATCACACGCGCCGTTAAAACCTGCGTTTTGCCGGTTCCTGCAGAGGCACTCAGCCAGATGTTATCACCGGGGATGACGGCGCTGCGCTGCGCCGGGATGAGTGGTTTCAGCGTCGGGGATTTAGAGGTCATGCCTGTTCCTCCGAAATCGACTGCCGACCATTCCATTCCTGCAACCGCATCAATTGGTCATAGTCACCATAATGCGCAAATTCAGGATGCAGCTTTGCGGTGAAGGGCGCATCGCCCAAAATCCATTGCGCGATAGCCTCTTCTGCTTGCGCGACGGCAAAGGCCACAAACTCCGTGCTTGCAGGCTTGTTATCGCTCGGCCGCGTGCTCGTCGGGACTGCGATGTAACCAAAGCCTTTGTCCTTGTTTTTCGCTAGGCTCCAATATTCAAACTTGGTCGCCAGGCCCGCCACACCTTTGATCGCCATCTGCTCGGCCATATAGCCGATGAGGCCAAGCTGGAGGGCAAAGCCTGCATTCACTTGCTTGGTCGATGGCGGCATGCCCGTCTTGTAATCAACGATCACCAGACTGCCGTCCGCAAGCCTGTCGATCCGGTCGACGCGGCCGTTCACGGTTATGCCCATGATGTCGACCTTGCCGGGTTGTTCGGCCACTGCGACAACGCGGCCATGGTCATGCATCTGCCTTTTGGTTTCTTCGGCCACCCAGCGCAGGCCGGCGGCAATGCGTGGTTGCCACAATGCACGTAACAACGGATCCGTTGCCTCTTGTGCCAGCAAGTCGTCCACACGCTGCACGAGCTTATCGACGGCACAATTGTCTTGTTTGAACCACTGCTCCAACAGGTCATGCACCAACGATCCGCGCCAAGCAAAGCTCGGTTCGGCATCGACCTTTTCGAGCACACGCAGGCCGAGAATGCGTTTTGCGTAAAATGAATAAGGGTCAGACTTCAGTTGGTCAAAATCCGTAACAGACAGACTAACCAATCGCTGCTGCGCCGAGGGACGTGGCAATGGGCGGCTTTCAAAGGGCACCTTATGGGCGGGTTCATCCAGCTGCGCTGCCAGCGCAAGAGACTGTTGGTCCCGTTCCATCTTGTCCGCCGTAAGCGCCTTTATCCGCAGCAGAAAGCGTGAGGCAACCGTTGGCCCGCCACGGTCACGCCGCGCACGCGTCAACAGCACTTCGCGACCACCCAATGCGGTCGCAAGATCATGCGCCGACAATCCGATATTCCGGTCCAAGGTTGGCAGTTTCAAATGCCGCCGGATGGCGGGTGCGAGCCAAGGGTCCGGCTGCGCTATTTGCGGCCATGTGCCCTCATTCAACCCTGAACAGATGATGAGGTCCGCCTGCTGCAATCGTGCTTCCAACAGGCCGTAAATGGCCACACGCGGATGTCCGCCATATGGGGGTCGCACCACCGCGCAGGAGAAGATTTCGTTAAACGTCGCCGCCAACCCCGTGGCATCGATACGTCCAAGCGTCGACAGGTCGCCGCCGCTGACTTCTTCCCACATCCGCCCAAGTTCACGACCACTTGCCCCGCGCCACACAGCGCCGTCGGTCAAGTTCGTCGCAACGTCGCGCAGTGCATCAATGATACAGCTGAACGGTTGCCCATCGACATTTTCGAGCGGCGCAAGGATTTGAAAAAAGCCCTGCCACCATTCAAGCAGCTCTGGCTTTGCTTTGCGGGCATTTTCCAACCGCCGCGTAATGGCACTCAGCCCAACACCGTTGGCGGTTCCCCGTAATTCGAGATCTAATAGCCGCACCTTATCGAGCCAATCGAGCCTGTCGGGCCCTGCAAACACCAAAGGGTGCTTGGCAATCGCCAATAGCGACGTGCCGGAAAACCGCCCCGAAATCGCGTCAACCAACGCGAGCGCCAGTGAGCCATTTGCTGTTTGCAAAAGCGGTATACCCGCGCTGTCGTCGACATATATGTCCCAACGACGCAGTTGCGCCGCAACACGGACCGCCAGCTCACGGTCAGGCGTTATCAGCGCGATCCGCTTTTCGGCCTGTTCCAACTCGCCGCGAATGCGCACCGCAATGGCCTTTGCTTCCAGCGCGCTGTCATCAGCCTCAAACCATTGCGTATGTGATAGCGCCTTGCGCGACGGTGCCAGTTCTTGCCAACCCACGCTATGTTCAGGAAGGCAGAAAATTTCCGAAATGGTATCGGCCACGCGTTCGACGCGTGCCGTTGGCAACAAATCGATTTCGCTTCGGTCTATCCCCATTAGGTCGAGCAAATGTTTCAGGTGGAATTGGGGATGCACCTCAAAACTCCGGCGGCGCGTTGGCAAATTATCGGGTTCAACTGCCGCAGAAAGACTGTCCCAACGATCCGTAGCCAAGTCGAGGTCGACGCCGGGCAAAATGACATGCCCATTTGGAATGAGGGCAACACGGCGCAGCAATTTTGCGACGGCTTTGGCTGATGTAGTTATGCCAACCGCAATGATCGGCATGTCAAAACTGCTTTCAGCCAGACGGCGTTCCAACCCGGCCAGAAGCTTGTTTCGGCGTTCGGCAGGCCCCATCAATTTTCGCGCAGCAAGTTCGGCGCGATAGGCGGGCAAGATCGTCAAAAGCTGACCATAAGCACGTTGCCAATGCCCGGCGAGGTCAGCCTCGATTGCAATGTCGGACAACGCATCGAAGTCGACCAAATCGACCTCAAGCTCATCAATGAGCTCGGCCAGCTTGCGCGCCAAACGCAGCGCTTCAGCAGACGACAAAAACGTACCTTGCGGCCGATGTTCCTGCGCCAACCGCGCCAACAGCATCAGCCGGTCAAACGATCCAATGACGGGCCAGATAATGTCTTCCGACGCAATGGGATCGAGCAATGGCCCCAATGCCTCGTCAAGTTGCATATCGCCAACCGCGACCATGCGGGGCAACAGCAAACCCGGTGCGGCTTGCCGGACGAACGCCTCTGTCATGGCCTTGATGGCGCGGTTATTGGGTAGCAGCAATATTGTGCTGCTAACCGTGAGCGGGTCCTGCCCCGATGTCTGCAATATCCATTGCGCAGTTACGTCGCATAAATCGTTCCCAAGCGGGACGTTAAAAACGCGCACGCGCTGCGCCGTGGCGTTAACAGGCGCCATGCAGGCCCAAACGTTCTTCGGTGGCGGCAATTGCCGCGGGATAGCCGACATCAAACCACATTCCTTCGTGCACCAACCCCATGCACCGTCCCTCTGCAATGGCACGATCCCAAAAGACGTTGGTCGAAAAAACATCCGACGGTGGGTCAATAATCAGCTTTTTGGAAAGCAGCTGAATACCTGTCCAGACGTAAGGCGCAGTCGCGTCACCCACGCGACGCGACAGCCGGCCATCTGCGTCCATGTTAAAGTCACCAATGCCCTGGCTATTGTATGCCGTCGCCAAAGGCACCAGCAGCATCAGCACATCCATGCGTGCAGCATCCCAATGCGCCATCAGGCGCGAGATCGCATTCTCCCCGTCGTTGGTCCACCAATTGTCGGCATTCACGCAGATGAAAGGATCGTCCGAAATCATCGGCAATGCCTGAACCAGCCCGCCGCCTGTATCGCGCAGCAAATCGCGTTCATCGGATATCAACACGTCAAAATCCGTCGCATGGGCGGCAAGATGCGCTTCAATCTGGTCGGCGCGATAATGTGCGTTAACGACAATCTTGCCAACGCCGGCATCACGCAAATGATCCAGAACATGGTCGAGCAAAGCAACGCCGCCGACCTCAACCAATGGCTTTGGGCGGTCAGCGGTGAGCGGCATCATCCGCGTCCCCTTGCCCGCCGCCATGATCATTGCAGTGTTCACATGCTTAACCATGCGTAATGTCTAATGGGCTAAGGCTGCGGACTTCGGGAGGTATGTGGGCATCGAACCATTGCTTGACGTTCGCCAGCGCCGGGTGCGCTAAATCGCGTTCCAGCAAGCCCCACATGCGTGGCAAGAAGGACAAATATTTCTCCTTACCATCGCGCTTCCACAGCCGCGTAAATATGCCGATAATCTTGGTATTCCGCTGCGCACCCAGCAACGCATAGTTCGCGTCAAAGTCAGGCCCCGGATTGGCCGCCGTCAGATAATAAGCCAGCATGTCTGCCTCAAGCTCTGGGCGGACATCGCGCCGCGCGTCTTGCAGCAACGATACCAAATCATATGCAGGATGCCCCACCAGCGCATCTTGAAAATCAATGATGCCTTGTTCCCCATCATCAAGCAGCATGATGTTTTCAGCATGATAATCCCGCAAAACTGTCACATCCTGACAAGATGCCAATGGAGCCAGCGCATCAACCCACATCTGGTCAAATGTGTTCGCGTCAAAGGGGAGCCTCATCGCCGGCATATACCATTGGGTGAGCAGCTGCACTTCGCGCAGATAGGTCGCCATGTCATAAGGTTGCGCATCCGCTGCAGGAGTGCTTGCCAATCGCACAATCGTATCAATAGCGGCGCGGTATATCTTGGCCTCATCCTCTGGATGATCATCGAGATGTTCGCGCATCCTGCGGTCGCCAAAATCTTCAAGCAATACCAGTCCACGGGTCAGGTCCGTGCCGTAAATCTGTGGCGCCCGAAATTGATGCCCCGTCAAATATTGGGCAATATCGAGGAAGGGTTGCGGATCTTCATGCGGCGGCGGTGAATCCATCAATATAGCCTTGCCGCGCGCATCGGAATTGACGCGGAAATAGCGCCGGAAAGACGCATCGCCCGCCACCGGAGATATCTGCGCATCAGTCCAGCCGTGGCGCGTCAAAAATTCGTCCAGTCCAGCGGGCGGTACCATATCAGTTACGGGTGTCATCATTATCCATTTTCAAAGTCAAAATTCTGCTGCCGTCCGCTTGCGGCACGATATCGATTAAATGGCTGGGCTGCACATAGCCGCCGCCGAAGCGTTCCGCCCACTCCACCAGCGTTACGCGATCACTGCGTTCGGCGATGAGCCCTAATTCGTCCAAGTCGTCGATATTGTCCAAGCGATACAAATCGACATGGGCAACGGCAACCAAAACCTCTGGCGGGTCATAGCTATGCACGATGGCATAGGATGGGCTCGCCACTTCACCTTCAAATCCAAGGCCTGCCAATATGCCAGCGCACAATACGGTCTTTCCAGCGCCCAGCGGCCCGTTAATGGCGACCCAATCTGATGGCGACAATGTCTTCGCCAATTCGCGGCCATATTCGCGCATATCCAAATCGGTTGCGATCATCATGGCCGCGGCAACACCATGATAACCACAGTGCCTTCACCCGGCGCAGAATGTAGATGGAAGGTCCCACCGTGCGATTCAATAATCTGACGCGCCAACGGCAAACCCAAACCCTGCGTCATGGAACCGTTGCTATCCGCGTTCTTGGGAACCGCGTTATCGGAAGAAATGCGCTGGACATCTGCCTCGCGCATACCAGGCCCGTTGTCTGACACGACGAATTCAAGGGCATCGCCTTGCCAACGTGCAAGCATTAAAACCTGCCCACCGCTTTTATTATACCGGATCGCATTGTCCAAAGCCTGCCCCACCGCTTGCATAATCCGTTTCGGATCAAGCGCCATCTCTCCAGTACCGTTGCCCGCATCGACTTGTAGCTCAACCTCAGCCGCCTGTGCCATCGCCGCTTTGCTGTCCGCAATCTGCGCGACCAATGTCGGAACATCGGTGTGCTCGAGCGCGAGCGGCAACGCTCCGGCTTCAATTTGGCTGTAATCCAGAACTGTGTTGATCTGGTCGGACAAGCGGTCAGCGGATTGCAGAATGGCATCCACATATTCCTTCGCCTGATCGCTTAGGTCGCCCGCAATACCTTCTTTTAGCAGGTCCGCAAATCCACTGATGGATGTGAGTGGCGTTCGGAATTCGTAGCTCATATTTGCAAGGAATTTGCCTTTAATCGCATCAACCTCTTGCAAGGCGCTATTCCGGTCGCGCAGTGCTTGCTCGATTTTAAGGTTGTTCGACATATCCAACATCGTGAAAAGCGCATTGCCGTCTGGTAGTGGTACCGTCGCGATCTGGAACATACGTCCGTCAGCAAAGACCGCCTTGCTCTTGCGCTGTTCGCGGCTTGACGACGTCATCCGAATGAGTTCACCCAAGGTGGTAATTTGCGATGGCTTTGACAAAAGCTGGGCCATCCAAGGCAACAGTTCATCCAAACGCGGATGTTCAAGAAGCAGGTCGTCGTTCAGCCCCCAAGTTTCGGCAAATAAACGGTTCCATATACTAAGCCGGCCGTCAGCCGAGAATACTGCAATCGCTTCGAACAAATTGTCAAAGGTTGCGCTCCGGACGCGCAGCAAAATATCGCGCGCACTGGCCAGTTGCGCTTGCTCAGTGCGGTCTTCAAAAATCATTAACAGGCCGCCGTCCGGGATTGGCTGCGCCAAAACGCGCAAATGCGTTCCGTCAGGAAGTAGCCAGTTTTCTTCGTTGGGATCGGAGGTTCTAAACCAATCTTCACGCTCCCGACGCCAGGTTGGAAAGTCCCGGACCTCAGGTACCTTCCCATTTTCGCGCATACGATCCAGTACACGCGCGAATTCCGGCTTTTCGGACAGCCATTGGTCACGGAAAGTAAACAGACTTTGGAAGGGCAAATTTGCGAAGGTCAACACATGGCGCGCGTCAAACTGGGCGACACCTGCTGACATCAGGTTCAAAAGGTCGCGCTGTGCTTCGGAAAGTTCGCGCACCTCGGACTTGGCATCAATTAAATCCTGAACATCGATCGCCAGCCCTGCAACGCCTGATTGACCCAAGGGGATATCAAACACGCGCAACTGGCGTCGTTCACCATTCAACGTCGCGGAAACAATTCGCTCACGCTGGGCGTCCGCAGCCATGGCTTCCGCTGCCCAATCAGCGGGGCTCTTACCCTTTTCAGGTTCCAGCAGTTCGATTCCCTCTTTAACCACTTGAAGGCCGTCCGTTGCGCCAACCGCATCAACATATGCATGGTTTACGAAGTGTAGGCGCATATCCGGACGTCGATGCCACATCGGAAGAGGTGCTGCTTCGATTAGGCCAGCCAGTGCAGCAAATGCGGTGCGGGCCTCTTCCGATTCCTGCGTTCGCTTCTCAAGCTCGCGCAAACTATCGGTGGAATCGAAAAACCATAACAAAGCTGCTCCATTGGGATAGATAGCTACATCGGCGATATTTCCGACAACTGTCAAACGACGTTCGGAACCTTTAATGGCCAACGCAAGGACAAAGGATTTTCCCGTACGCTGGGTCTCGCGCACTTTTGCATCAAGTGCCGCCATATCATCGATGGCAAGGCCAGCCTCATCATGCCCGCCCAAGTCCGAAAGCGTTGTCGCTGGCGTCATCAGCCCAAGCAATCTCGAAAACCGGTCTGGTGCCTCAAGTCGTCCATCGCTCTTCACCACGACCGGAAATGCAGGAGCGGTTTCAAGCAGCCTTCGTAGCCGCGACGTCTGACTTAACATTTTGCGCGATTCATTACGCAGGGACAGCCCGATCCAGATAGCGACTATGGCTCCGACGAGCCACAGCGCCATTAAAACCCCGATCAGTGCAATTGGCAGGCCGGTGCCTGTCATCGTCATGAAGCCCTTTAATTTACCCAGAACAAGCTAATGCCCAAATGCTTGCGCCGCGCAATGAAAAAAGCCCGCCACGTTTCCGCAGCGGGCTTTTCTTAGGTCTCGAAAGACGACGAATTAATAACGATAATGGTCTGGCTTGAACGGACCTTCGGTCGATACGCCGATATAACCTGCTTGCTTGTCAGTCAGCTTGGTCAGCTTAACGCCAAGCTTTTCAAGGTGCAGCGTCGCAACCTTCTCGTCGAGATGCTTTGGCAGAACATAGACTTGGTTTTTATAGTTTGCACCGTTGGTCCAAAGTTCGATTTGCGCGAGCACCTGGTTGGTGAAGCTTGCCGACATCACGAAGCTTGGATGTCCGGTTGCACAGCCGAGGTTGACCAAGCGGCCCTTTGCAAGAACGATGATCTGCTTGCCGTCTGGGAATTCAACCAGATCCGTGCCGGGCTTAACTTCATTCCAATGGTAGTTGGACAAAGCGGAAATCTGGATTTCACTGTCAAAGTGACCGATGTTGCACACGATGCTCATGGGTTTCATGTTCATCATATGCTCGGCCGTGATCACGTCGGCGTTGCCCGTTGCGGTGCAGAAAATATCTGCGCGCTGTACGGCCTCTTCCATCGTGACGACTTCAAAACCCTCCATCGCCGCCTGCAATGCGCAGATCGGGTCAACTTCAGTGACCATAACGCGCGCGCCACCATTGCGCAGCGACTGGGCCGAACCCTTGCCGACATCACCAAAGCCCGCAACACATGCAACCTTACCGGCCAACATCACGTCGGTGGCACGGCGTATGGCGTCTACAAGCGATTCCTTGCAGCCATAGAGGTTGTCGAACTTTGACTTGGTAACGCTGTCGTTTACGTTGATCGCAGGGAATGGCAGTTCGCCCTTCTTTGCGATTTCATAAAGGCGATGCACGCCCGTCGTGGTTTCTTCCGAAACGCCCTTCAGGTTCTTCACGGTTTCCGTCAAATAACCCGGCTTCTTGGCAACAAATGCCTTCAGCGCGCGCTGGAATTCAACTTCTTCTTCATTTTCAGGGTCGCCAAAGGTTTCGCCGCGCTCAAGCTTTGCGCCCCAAAGCGCAAACATCGTCGCGTCGCCGCCGTCGTCGAGGATGATGTTCGCCGTGGTTTCGTCACCCCAATCGAAGATGCGACCGACATAATCCCAATAATCGGCAAGGCTTTCGCCCTTAATTGCGAACACAGGAATGTTTTGCGCGGCAATTGCCGCAGCTGCGTGATCTTGTGTCGAGAAAATGTTGCATGTGGCCCAACGGACATCTGCACCAAGCGCTGTCAGCGTCTCGATCAGAACCGCCGTCTGAATGGTCATATGGAGCGAACCGACAATCCGCGCGCCCTTCAATGGCTGCGATGCGCCGAATTCTTCGCGCAGCGCCATCAGGCCGGGCATTTCGGTCTCGGCAATGTTTATTTCTTTGCGACCGAAATCGGCCTCATTAATATCGGCAATGACATAATCGTTGAAAGCCACAGGCTTGGTCTCCGGGAGGTTTTTGATGCGACCGCCCTTAGCCGTAGCTTTCAACGAAATCAAATATAAAGATTGCTTTATATGGCAATGCAGCCGGCTATTTCGTGATTTGAGGAACGCAATTTACGACTGAAGAGGAACCGCTACTTGACTTGCCCGAGCGGGTCCCGGAATATGCGTCCAACCCCAATTTCAAAAGGAATCCAAATATGAGCATCTCCGTTGGCGACAAAATCCCTGACGTTAAGTTGGTAAAAGCGACCGCTGAAGGCCCGCAGCCTGTTCAATCCGCAGAATATTTCGCAGGCCGCCGCATTGCACTATTCTCGGTTCCCGGTGCATTCACACCAACCTGCTCTGCACGTCACCTTCCCGGCTTTGTTGAAAAGTCGGATGAGCTTGCCGCCAAGGGCATTGATGAAATCGCCTGCACCGCCGTGAACGACGCCTTCGTACTTGGCGCATGGAACAAGTCTGGCGGATCAGACGCGATCACAATGTTGGCAGATGGCAATGGCGATTTCGCGGCTGCACTTGGCCTCGAAATGGACGGTTCGGCATTTGGCATGGGCAAGCGCGGTCAGCGTTTCTCGCTTGTCGTCAATGACGGCGTCGTGGAACATGTGAATGTCGAAGCCCCCGGTGACTTCAACGTTAGCTCCGCCGAATATATGCTCGGTCAGCTTTAATTTTACGAAAGCTTGCCCTTTTGGGTATTTAAAGGGAGGGGCAACCCTCCCTTTTTTTGTTGCGAAAATTGGAAAATTCGGTGATGTGTGTCCATGCCTAGTGAACACGCTCAAAACATCATTAATCAACTCGTTACCGAATATGACGCCTCGGTAAAACGCTTGCAAATTGCACTCGCCCATTATTTGAAGGACCGAACACCGCCTTCATCCGACCAACGCGCCAACAATGATTTCTGTTACCCCGAATTGGTCATAACCTACGCCGGTAAGCAGCGCGAGACGCAGTCCAACCTTGCATTTGGCAAGCTTGAAAAAGTCGGAACATTCCGGACCACAGTTACCAAGCCAGATTTGTTTGCAGAATATATCGGCGAGCAGCTCGATCTGCTGATGGAACAATATGAGCTGGAGATTTCCGTTGGCCGCAGCAAACAGGAAATTCCCTTCCCTTATGTTCTCGACGGGTCGGCCGATTTGGAACTGGGCACGGTTAGCCCTAACGAGCTCGCACGCCATTTCCCCACGACCGAGCTTGCCGACATTGGCGATGAAATCGCCGACGGACTACTTCGGATCAAGGGCAATGCCAGCGCCCCGCTTGCGTTGTTTGACGGCCTGCGCACAGATTTCTCGCTTGCGCGCCTGCGCCATTATACCGGCGCGCCAGCCGAGGATGTGCAACATTACATCCTGTTTACGAACTACCACCGGTACGTGGATGAGTTTGTCAGTTGGGCATGCACGCAAGTTGGCAATGGCCGCTACACCGCCTTGTCGGGTGCTGGCGGTCTGTATGTCGACAAACCTACGGACAACGCGGCGCAGCTGGTTGCCGACAGCACTTGGCGGCGGCACCAGATGCCTGCCTACCATCTTATCGCGCCGGACAGGTCGGGTATTACCCTTGTTAACATCGGCGTTGGGCCTTCCAATGCCAAGACCATCTGCGACCATTTGGCGGTGCTACGCCCCGAAGCATGGTTGATGATTGGCCATTGCGGCGGCCTTCGTGAAACGCAGCGGATTGGGGATTATGTCCTGGCGCATGCCTATCTGCGTGACGACCATATCTTGGATGACGTACTGCCACCCGAAATTCCAATTCCGCCAATCGCCGAAGTGCAGCAGGCACTGGCAAGTGCAGCAGAGCATGTTTCGGGGACCAGCGGTGCCAATCTGAAACGGCGCATGCGCACGGGCACAGTTGTCACGACCGACGACCGCAATTGGGAGTTGCGTTATTCGGCATCCGCCCTGCGCTTTTCGCAAAGCCGTGCGATTGCCATCGACATGGAGTCCGCGACCATCGCAGCCCAAGGATACCGCTTCCGCGTGCCCTATGGTACATTGCTATGCGTGTCTGACAAGCCGCTGCACGGCGAAATCAAGCTGCCGGGGCAAGCCAACCGTTTCTATGAAGAGGCTATCGCCGCCCATTTGCAAATCGGCATCCAGACATGCGAGCTGCTTCGGGAGGCGGGAAATAGCCTGCACAGTCGCAAACTTCGCGCCTTTAACGAACCGCCCTTCAGATAGGGTCAGGAACGAAAACTCAAGCCAATGATTATCCCTAAAGCATAACCAAGGAGGTACGGCCCATGCCGAAGAAACCCGAAAACACCGGACCGCTCAACAAGCTGCTAAATACATTCCGCGCATTCGCCGACGGCTTAACTGGCGGCGCACGTTCGGTCGCGCAATCCGCGTCGACGACGGCAAAATCTGCTGTCGATCAAGCGTCCACCGCAGCTGCGACGGCTGGATCCGTAATCAAAGAAAACCCCGGCAAGACCGCTGCTGTTGCAGGCGCAGTTATCGCAACTGCCGCAGCCGCCGTCGCTGGCAAAAAGGTTTATGATCGCAAAACGGGTGGAGCAAAGGCACCGGCCAAGAAGCCAGCTGCCAAGAAGCCAGCTGCCAAAAAGCCCGTTGCTAAAAAAGCTGCGGTAACCAAGCCCGCACCGAAGGCTGCTGCGAAACCGGTGGCAGCAAAGGCACCGAAGCCAACTGCGGCCGCAAAGCCTGCACCAAAAAAGGCGGCACCGGTTAAGACGCCACCTAAGACTGCAGCTTAATCAAAAACAAAATGGCCCCGCCTTTAACGGCGGGGCCTATTTTGGTTACCAGCCCTTTTTCGCGCCCTTATTCTGCGCCTTGAGCCATTTCATGAGTGGGGCGAAATATTCCAACATTGGCTTGCCCGACATTTCGCGCGTTCCCGTGAATGCTTGCAACGCATCCGGCCAAGGCTTTGATGCCCCCATTTCCAGCATCGCATTCAATCGCGTGCCGACTTCTTTATTCCCATAGAATGAGCAACGATGAAGCGGGCCCTTCCAGCCCGAGATATCGCAGGCCGCCTTATAGAATTGGAACTGCAAAATCCGCGCGAGGAAGTAGCGGGTATATGGCGTGTTACCGGGAATATGATATTTCGCGCCGGCGTCAAAACGATCCGCTGGGCGCTCGACCGGCGGGACAATGCCCTGATACTGCAAACGCAAGTCGGTCCAGCCCTTGTTGTAATTGGCTGGTGTGATGGAGCCGTTGAAGACGCCCCAGCGCCATTTGTCGATCAGCAATCCAAATGGCAGGAACGCAACCTTATCCATGGCTTGGCGCAGCAATAGTCCATTGTCCTTATCCGCTCCGGGAACCTTGCTGGCATCCAACAGGCCAATTTGCACCAGATAATTCGGCGTAATGGACAAAGCGACGGCATCGCCAATCGCTTCATGGAAACCATCATTTGCGCCATTCAAATATAAATATGACTGCTTGTTATATGCACGCTGGTAATAATTATGCCCAAGTTCGTGGTGGATGGTCACGAAGTCATCGGATTTCACCTTGATGCACATCTTGATGCGCAGATCGTCGACATTATCGATATCCCACGCAGAGGCATGGCAGACAACTTCGCGGTCGGCGGGTTTGATAAATTGCGCGCGATCCCAAAATGTCTTGGGCAATGGGGCAAAGCCAAGCGACGAGAAAAAGCCTTCGCCGACCTTGACCATATCTTTTTCCGCCTTGCCGCGATTGGCGCTGAAATCGCCGGCTTCGGTTTGCTTGTACCCCTTGGCAACCAGCAACGCGCCAATATCATATCCGATATCGCCAGCCCCCGGAGGCGCGACGACGTCATAAATATTGCCCCATTCCTGTGCCCACATATTGCCCAACAGATCGGCGCGAATGGGTCCTGTCTTGGATTGGACCGCATCGCCATATTTCTTGTTTAGCTGGGTGCGGACATAAGTGTGCAATTCATCATAAAGCGGCTTAACCTCAAGCCACAATTTGTCCGTAAGCTTGGCAAAGTCATCTGCCGGCATATCATAGCCCGAACGCCACATCGCGCCGACATCTGCATAGCCCAGCTCGGTCGCGCCTTGATTGGCGATTTCAACCATCCGGGCATAATCCTTGCCCATTGGCGCGCCGACATTGTCATGCCAGCTCACCCACATTTCTTTCAGTTCTTCGGGGTTGCGGCTTGATCCCATCGCAGCCTCAATATCGGAACCGTTGATTTCCTTGCCGTTAAGCGTGCCTCGGCCTTTGCCATAAGCGGACTGCAGTTTCGTGGTGATGGTGGCAAGTTCAGCCGCTGCACCCGCTGTCGTTGGCGCGGGCAGCACGATTCCGCCGCGTAAGATATCAAGCTTGCGCTTGGTGTCATATGACAAGCCAGGAAGCGCCTGATACTTCGCCGCGTCCAAAGCGTACCGGACCGATTTTTCGGTGCCAATCTCGCCATAGCGTGCCGCAAGTGCATCGGTGTCGTCGGTAATATGGGTTGAGTTGATCCATGCAACGCGCCCAGCCTCAATCGAAAAATCAAACAGGTCCTTTTCCGCAGCCGCGACGAAGGCATCTGCCTCAGCCACGGTCGGCGCAGATGACGCGGCAGAGGAATCCTGCGCCATGGCGACGGTCGGAAGGGAAAGTGAGGCAAATGCCAGCGCGGCGATTGATACAAGATTTTTCATGAAGGGTTCCCGGAAAACAATATGTTCCGATGGTGAAACTTTCATGTGGCGGCGTCAACCCGCCCGGCGCGTTGTTCGTCGAATGTATAACGCCGTCAGCAGACCAAAAAACGTAACGAGAAATGCGATCGTTTTAACCGGCTGCGCAGTGGCTGCGACCCCGGCCAACAGGTCGCTGCCTTTCAGCATCATTATTTGAACACATTGGCATAATGTTTCGATGGCGTCAGCCGCGCCGCCAATAATAGCTGTCACGGCGATGGTCCAACCAAGCCGCCGCAAAGCAGGCTTTGATGATTGGGAAAATAAACGCCCGCCGCAATAGGCACCGAACGCATAAATCGCGATGTAGACCAGGTCGATGGCCATGCCGAATCTCGCAAGATTCAAAACTCCGGCTGCTTGCCATGCCCCCTGGATAGCATCCACCCGCAAGGCCGTACCTGCGGTTTGATGGTCCCGCATGCCGAATGGTGAAATCTCATTTGAAAATGCCGGATTCATGGCGATCATCAGGGCAAGCAGCAACAGACCACTCAACCAAAATCGCCAAAAGCGACGCTCCAATTTACCTTCAGCCATTGTGCTTCGATTCCAACAGCATGTCCGCCGCTTTGGCATCATTCAGGTTCATTCGGTAAATGACATGCGGCACTGGCGGCACGCCGTTAATCGCTTCGGGCACATATTCACCATCCAAGCGTGCGCCGATTTTCTCAATGGCGCGGCGCGAGCGCACATTTGTTGCGCCAATATTGAACCGAACGCTGTCAAAAAATTGGAAAGCGTGGAAAAGCATGAGCGCCTTCATCTCGCGATTATAGGCTCCACCCCAATATGTGCGCGCAAGAAAGCTCCAGCCAATTTCAATCTCATTGCGGTCAGGTACGTAATGGCCATATCGGCTACCACCAATGATGCGGGTCGTCGCACGGTCGATAACCGCCAAGGCTCCGCGTGATGCCATCGCCCCCGCAAAATATTCACGAAACACGGGTTCTTTATACCGATCCCATGCCGGGTGTACTTCCCACAGCAACGGGTCAGAAGCCACCGCATACATTGCGTCCCAATCACTTTCGGTCAATGGGCGCAGCAATAGGTTATCGCCAACCAATGTTGGTTGCAAATCGGCGTGGTCGGGCATCACCATGTCGTCGTCAGCGCCGCTACAAACGCCTGACCCAGCTCAGGCTTGGTGACGGCACTCATGTGATTGCCGGGGACGGAGAACAGCTTTCCGTGGCGCAGGAGCGCAGCAAGAGCTGCGGCAGACCCGTTGTCATCATCTTGCTCGCCACACACTATGCCCACCGGCAAGTCCCAACTGGCAATCTCGGCTTCGCTAGTGTCGACAAACGTCTCCAATATATTGCGCAACGCCACTGGGTCGCCGCCCGTTGTCTTCAAAAATGCCTCGGCCATCCAAGCTGCCGTCCCTTTTTCATGGTGCCCCAGATTGTCGAAGACTTCACGAAAATGCGCGCCGCGATTTCCGGTTTGCGTCAGCCCTTGCAGACCCATTCCGGAAATGATTGCCTTCCCGGGCTGCGCGCCGCGCGCCAACATCCGCGCTACCGTTCGCCCGCCCAATGAATAACCGCCAAGGTCATAATCTTCGATCCCCAAATGCGCGAGCAATGCGAATTGGTCATCGGCCAATATGTCGGGCGGGTAACAGCTTGGCGCATGCGGCTTACCGCTGAGGCCATGGGCACGCAGGTCGGGCATGATGACGCGATACCCTGCGTCCGCCAAAGCCGCCGCATGGCCGTATTTGATCCAATTGGTGTCAGCCTCGGACATGAAACCATGGATGAGAAGTAAGGGGCGCCCCTGCCCCGTTTCACGCCAGGCGATTTCGGTGCCGTCGGTTGTTTCGAAACTGTTGGATGCAATCATATATTTGGGTCGTTCTTCTGTCGTCAGCGGATGTCTCTGGTTTGGCACGCGTAGATTGATCCGGAAAGTGTTTTCCATATTTTTGTGCGTCGCACCCAAAAATTATTGCACATAATAAGCATAGCTATTATATGGACAACATGAGCGATGATTTAGGCTTTCTATTGGGTGATGCGGCGCGTTTGCTGCGGCGTTCTTTCGATGAGCGTGCCCGCGCCGTTGGCGTGACACGGCCACAATGGCGGGTGCTGGCGCTGCTGAAGCGCTTCGACGGAAGTGCGCAGGTTACGATGGCCGATATGCTTGACGTCGAACCGATCACGCTCGGAAGAATGGTGGATCGCCTTCAGGATGCGGGGCTCGTCGAACGCCGTGCGGACCCAAATGACCGCCGCACGTGGCGGCTGCACTTGACGGCAGAAGGCGAACAAAAAATTGAAGCTCTGCGGCCGACCGCACTTGCATTGTTTGACGATGCTTTGGCGGGCTTGGACGCAACGCAACGAACAGAATTGGAAGCAATGTTGAACGTCATTCGTGCCAACTTAACCCGTAAACCGCATGAGGTGTCGAATGGCTGAGGCTGACCCAAAAATTGATGCTGGGACAACGGCCAAGACAAAGTCGCGACGCTTTGGCCGATTGGCGTTAATGGTTTCGGTTCCTTTGGTGCTCGTTGGCGGAGCAACCGCCTATTACATTGCCAACGACCATTATGTGTCGACCGACAATGCCTATGTCCAGCAAGACAAGGTGTCCATTTCAGCTGAGGTTGGCGGACGCATCATCGATGTTGCTGTCCATGAAAATGATGTGGTGAAAGAAGGCGATCTGTTGTTCCGGATTGATCCTGAGCCGTATCGTATCGCCATCGAGCAAGCCGACGCCGCCATTGCCGCAGCGCAGGTTCGGGTTTCGTCGCTTCAAACGGAATATCAGAACACGAATGTTGGCATTGACAGCGCACGTGAAGATGTCGCTTTTTATGAAAAAGAATATCAGCGGCAATCCTCTTTGATGCAGGCTGGCTTCACCACCCGCGCTAGGTTGCAGGCCGCAGAACATGCCTTGTCCGACGCAAGGAGCCGCGTGGCCTCAGCGCTAGCCGACGCAACCAAGGCACGCGCCGCACTTGCCACAGGATCGGCGGCACCGGGAATAAACCCCGCAATTAAGGCTGGCCAAGCCCAACGCGAACAGGCCCTGCTGAACCTTTCGCGCACCGAAGTGCGCGCACCTATCGCAGGCGTCGTAAGTCAGGCCGATCGTTTGCAGCCTGGCCAAATGATGGTGCAGGGATTGCCCGGTGTGACGATTGTCGCCAGCAACAAAAGCTGGATTGAAGCCAATTTCAAGGAAACCGATCTTGCGCATATGCGCGTTGGCCAACCTGCAGAGATAAGCTTCGACGCCTATCCCGACCTAAAGGTCCGCGGTAAGGTAGCAAGCATTGGCGCTGGCACGGGGTCCGAATTTTCTGTCCTTCCGGCGCAAAATGCCAATGGCAATTGGGTCAAGGTAACGCAGCGCGTCCCTGTACGGATATCGATTACCGACAAGCCGAAGCGTGCAATGATTGCAGGATTGTCGGCCCATGTCCGCATCGACACCGACAAGTAATCCGCTCGATCAAGCCGCTTATCCGGTCAAGAACAAGGCGCTTTTGACGCTTGCCGTCATGGGCGCGACGATTATCCAAATTCTGGATTCGACGATTGCCAACGTCGCCATCCCGCACATGCAGACCAGCCTTGGTGCGACGATGGACACCATCACCTGGGTGTTAACAAGCTACATCGTCGCCAGCGCGGTGGCCATGCCCATCACGGGTTGGCTTGCCGACAGGATCGGTTCACGAAATCTGTTTCTCGGCGCGGTTGCCGGGTTCATTCTCGCATCTATGCTGTGCGGCATTGCGACAAGCCTGACGGAGATGGTGGCGTTCCGTGTTTTCCAAGGTGTGTGCGCGGCATTCATTGGGCCGCTTTCCCAAACGATCATGCTGGATATCAATAAGCCGTCGGAGGCACCCCGCGCGATGTCCATCTGGGGCATGGGCATCATGATTGCACCAATATTGGGCCCAATGATTGGCGGCTGGCTGACCGAGAATTACAATTGGCGCTGGGTATTTTACATTAACCTGCCCATCGGCATTCCGACGCTGGCCCTATTGTGGTGGCTATTGCCTTCACGCCCCATCAATCGCCGTGAACTGGACCGTTTTGGTTTTGCGATGCTCGCTATTGGCCTCGCCACCTTGCAGTTGCTGTTGGATCGCGGCCAACAGGAAGATTGGCTGCAAAGTTGGGAAATCATCATTGAGCTGTTGGTTGTCGTGGCGGCGCTCTGGATGTTTGCGATGCATCAGATGACGACTAATCGTCCGATGTTTGAACGGCTTTTGGTCACCGACCGCAACTTTTTTATCTCGCTAAATATGATGCTGTTGGTTGGCATGATGATGTTCGGTATCTTTGCGTTGCTGCCGCCTATGCTGCAGAATCTCTATGGCTATTCGGTATATGATACCGGCATATTATTGGCGCCCAGAGGTGTCGGCATCGTGCTCGCTATGTTCATCGCGGCGAAAGTTGGCGGTAAGGTAGATCCCCGCATCTTAATCTTCGCCGGCTTTTTGATGACTGCGGCATCGATGTGGATCATGACAAGCTGGTCTTTGAATATGGACTGGCACTTGATTGTGTACACTGGCTTGTTTCAGGGTTTTGGCATGGGCTTTGTCTTCATCCCCCTGAACGGCGTCGCGTTTTCGACATTGCCCATGCGCCTGCGCACAGATGGCTCCAGCCTGCTTTATCTCTTCCGCAGTCTGGGTGGTAGCTTCGGCATCTCCATCATGACAACCATGTTGGCGCGCAACATGCAGACGAGCCATGAAGACCTGGCATCGCACGTCACGTCTTCATCTATGAGCGCAATTGACCCCGCGAGCGCCGACCGCCTTGGCGGGATCGGAGAGGCTGCATTGCACATGATGAACCTTGAAATCAACAGACAGGCCGCAATGATTGCCTATCTCGATGATTTCCAACTGATGATGATATTGCTGATCGTCATCAGCCCGCTGATCTTCTTTTTGAAGCCGGGTACAACCGCCCCCGGACAGCAGCCAGTGATGGCTGACTGACGATAAGGCTTATCGCGCAACCAGCCCCTTTTGCTGCATCCGCCATACCGCCATATCAATGCGGTCCTGTCCAAAAAACGGCTCTCCGTCGAATACCAAAGTCGGGACACCCCAGTGCCCCGATGCTTCGAGAGACGCTTGGTTGGCCGCAATTTCGGTGTCGAGCGCATCAGCATCACTGATGGCTTCAGCATCCAGTTCAGCTAAGTCTAAACCTGCGCGCGTCGCTGCGCCAGCGAGATGGTCCCCTTCATGCCAGTTTTCGGCACCGCCCCAGATCAGGCGTGATACCTCATCACAAAATGCGAGGCTTTTCCCGCGTCGCGCCGCTGCCTGTCCCAAGCGCGTCAGGCGGAAGATATAGGGCTGCTCATCAGCAATTTTGCGGGTGCGGACATCCTGCACAATCGGGTCGGGCCGTGGCGGGCCGAATGGAATGCCATGAAACTGCGCAACGCGGAACATATCGGTAAAGGTATAGCGCAACCAGTTCGGGTGGCTGCGTTCAAAAAAGTCCGGCTCACGCACCGCCAAAGGATAGACCGGACGCAAGTTGATGGTCAGGTCATATTGTTCGGCAAGCGCACGATAACGGCGCGTCGCCAGATAGCTATAGGGGCTGCGAAACGACCAAAAAACATCAGCTTGCAGCCCCATATACTTATCCCTTTTTTAAATGCCGCCGTCCAAGCAGTTCGGCGATTTGCACCGCGTTCAGCGCGGCCCCCTTGCGCAAGTTATCGGAGACGCACCAGAACGCAAGACCATTGTCTACCGTCGGATCTTCGCGCACGCGGCTTACATAAGTCGCATCGTCGCCAGCGGCTTCAACGGGCGTTGTATAACCGCCATCTTCGCGCTTATCGATCAACATTATGCCAGGCGCCTCACGCAGGATGTTTTGCGCGGTTTCGGCGGACATTTCGCGTTCATATTCGATATTCACCGCTTCGCTGTGGCCAACAAAGACAGGAACACGCACGCACGTCGCGGTGAGCTTGATTTTGGGATCGAGGATTTTCTTAACCTCGACCATCATCTTCCACTCTTCCTTGGTATAGCCGTCGTCAAGAAAGCTATCGATGTGCGGAATGACGTTGAATGCAATCTGCTTGGTGAACTTTTTCGCATCTGCGCTATCACCGACGAAGATGTTGCGGCTCTGCTCGAACAATTCATCCATGCCCTCTTTGCCCGCGCCAGAGACGGACTGGTATGTCGAGACAACGACGCGTGTGATCTTGGCATAATCGTGCAGCGGCTTGAGCGCGACGACGAGCTGGGCCGTCGAGCAGTTCGGGTTCGCAATGATATTCTTGCGCTTGTATGTGTCGATCGCGTCTGGGTTAACCTCAGGGACGATCAAAGGGACATCTGGGTCCATGCGGAACAACGAGCTGTTATCGATGACCACACAGCCCGCAGCAGCCGCAATCGGCGCATATTTCTGGGTTGCTTCGGAACCAATGGCAAAAATCGCCATGTCCCATCCCGACCAGTCGAAATTCTCGATATTCTGGATTTTGAGCATCTTGTCGGTATCGCCATATTCGATTTCGATGCCTTGGCTGCGCGATGACGCCAGCACAGCCACTTCATCGGCAGGGAATGCGCGCTCGGCCAGAATGTTGACAACTTCGCGGCCAACATTGCCCGTCGCGCCTGCAACTACGATACGATAACCCATGTTAACTTCCTTCAATGGCAATAAAAAAGGCCGGGCTCTTTATGGGAGCCCGGCCTTTTGTGTTTGGTTAGAAACGCAACGCGGCTCCTGCCTTATTCGGCAGCCTCGGTGGTTTTAATAGGACGCGGGTCGCGGCGTTCGGCAATACGTGCCTTCTTACCGGTCAAGCCACGCAGATAGTAAAGCTTCGCACGACGTACGACGCCCTTACGGACAACTTCGATGCTGTCGATATTTGGGCTGTACAGTGGGAATACGCGCTCAACACCTTCGCCGAACGACATTTTGCGTACGGTGAAGTTGGAGCCCATGCCCTTGTTCGAACGTGCGATGCATACACCTTCGTAATTCTGAATACGCGTGCGCTCACCTTCGATGACCTTCACGCCCACCTTAACGGTGTCACCTGCACGGAATGCAGGAATTTTTTTGTTTTCTGACAAAGCTGCAATAGCTTCGGCTTCGAGTGTTTGGATGAGGTTCATGCCCCATTTAATCCTTATTCTTTTGTCGCACGTTAGAGGCAGGCTGAACCCGGGCGTCTTTGTAACGCCCCCAAAGGTCCGGTCTGCGTAACCGAGTATCTTCCTCCGCCCTTTGTTTCCGCCAGGTGGCTATTTTCGCATGATCCCCCGATCGCAACACTTCAGGGATCATACGCCCTTCCCAATCATTGGGTCGGGTATAGTGCGGATATTCAAGCAATCCTTGTTCAAAGGACTCCTCATCACCGCTGGAAGTCGCGCCCATTACGCCGGGAAGCAGCCGAATGCAAGCATCTAAGAGCATTAAAGCGCCAATTTCGCCGCCCGAAAGGACGATATCGCCCATCGAAACCTGTTCAATATGGGGTCGGGCATCAAAAATACGCTCGTCAAAGCCCTCAAAGCGGCCGCAAAGCACCGTAACGCCTGGGCCTGCAGCAAGTTCGCGAATGCGGCTTTGCGTGATCGTCTTGCCACGCGGCGTCATCGCCAAAACGGGAACATTGGGCTGCTGAGCAGACGCGTGATCAACCGCTGCGGCGAGTATATCCGCGCGCAGTACCATCCCTGCCCCGCCGCCTGCTGGCGTGTCGTCAACGGTCCGATGCTTGTCGGTCGCAAAGTCACGAATATGGATGGGCGCACATGACCATTTGCCCTCTTCAAGCGCGCGGCCAGCCAATGATATCCCCAGAGGACCGGGAAACATTTCTGGATGTAGCGTCAGGATCTGGGCGGCGAACGTCATATGACGAAGTCGGCATCAATGACGATACGTCCGCCCGCTTGTGCGCCCCATTCCGGCACAGCCTCGGCAGTCATTGGGACCATGAACTTTTTGCCCGGCTTGCCATCAGCAGACGGCATCTGGATTTCCAGAACGTCGCTCGCGCCGAAATTTTCGACGGCTATGCAGCTACCAAGGTCGGTGCCATCGGTTGAAATGCAAGGAAGCCCGAGAAGGTCGCTATAATAATATTCGCCCTCACCCAGTTCAGGCAAGGCATCGCGCGGCACGGTCAACAATGTGCTGCGCAGTTTTTCCGCCGCATTGCGGTCATTTATTTCGGCAAAGCGCACAATCGCGCCGTCTTTTGTTGGGCGGAGGGACTTAACCGTCAACGCACCATCATTAAAACTTTTGTAGCGTTTCAAGCTGTCCACATTTTCTGCAAACAGCTTGAGACGAACTTCACCCGTCACGCCGTGCGCGCCAGAAACGGCGGCAAGCGTGACGGTTGAGTCAGCCAAGGCTTAGCCCTCAGCCTTTTCTTCGGTAGCTTCTTCAGCTGCAGGTGCAGCTTCTTCAGCCGCAGGTGCTTCTTCAGCAGCAGCTTCAGCAGGCGCAGCTTCTTCAGCGGCAGGCGCTTCTTCAACCGCAGGTGCGGCTTCTTCAGCGGCTACTTCTTCAACTACTTCTGGCTCAGGCTCAGGTGCTGGAGCGGCTGCAGCTGCTGCTGCGGCTTCTTCGGCTTCTGCAAGCTTGGTTGCCTTGTCTTCAGCGCGATCCTTGGCCTTCTGGCCTGGCTCGCCCTTGTTAGGGTTGCTCTTAACCTTACGCTCTTTGACGCCAGCGACGTCAAGGAAGCGTGCAACGCGGTCCGATGGCTGCGCACCAGCGGCAAGCCAATGTTTCGCACGCTCGGTGTCGAGGATCATACGCTCTGCGCTGTCCTTCGGAAGCTGTGGGTTGTAGCTGCCGATACGCTCAATGAACTTACCGTCGCGTGGTGCGCGGGCGTCGGCTACGACGATTTTATAATAAGGACGCTTTTTCGAACCGCCCCGTGACAAACGCATGGATAATGCCATAAAACTAACTCACCTTTCTGAAATATTTTTAAATTAAATGTGATACTTATTTCTTTTTACTAAGAAGTCTTGCGAGGTCTGGCGGCATTCCGCCACCGCCGCCCATTCCGGGCAGACCGCCGAAACCGGGTGGCAAAGCGCCGGGGGGAAGTCCGTGCATTCCCTCCATCGCGCCACCTAAGTCGCCGCCGCCCATGCCACCTTTGCCGCCACCGAACATGGCGGCGAGGCCTTTGAGGCCGCCCATCTTGCGAATGCGCTTCATGGCGCTCGCCATTTCCTGGTGCATTTTGATCAGCTTATTAACGTCTTGAACGGTCATTCCCGAACCCTTGGCAATCCGGATTTTGCGTTTGGCGTTCAACAATTCAGGCTTGGCGCGCTCTTTTGGCGTCATGGAACCAATGATGGCGTCCATATGCACGAGCAATTTGTCGTTCATGCCGCCGGCATCCATCGCCTGCTTGGCCTTTTTCATGCCCGGGATCATACCGGCAAGCGCGCCGAGGCCGCCCATTTTGGACATTTGGCGGAACTGCATGCGCAGGTCTTCCATGTCGAACTGGCCCTTGGCCATTTTGGCCGCGAGCTTATCCGCGTCCTCTTTTTCGACCATTTCGGTCGCACGCTCGACAAGGCCGACAACGTCGCCCATGCCCAATATGCGTCCGGCAACCCGGCTTGGGTTAAACGCTTCGATGGCGTCGAGCTTTTCACCGACGCCTGCAAATTTGATAGGCTTGCCAGTAATTGCGCGCATCGATAGCGCAGCGCCGCCGCGTGCATCACCGTCCATGCGGGTTAGCACGATACCGGTTACATTGACGCGTTCACCGAAGCTTTTGGCGACATTGACGGCATCTTGACCCGTGAGAGAGTCGACCACGAGCAGGATTTCCTGCGGGACGGAGACCTTTGCCACCGCGTGCATTTCGTCCATCAACTGCTGGTCAACATGCAAGCGGCCAGCGGTGTCGAGGATCAGGACGTCAAAGCCCTGCAACTTTGCAGCCTGCATCGCACGCTTGGCAATATCGACGGGCTGCTGCCCCTGCATAATGGGAAGCGTCGCAATTTCTGTTTGCGTACCAAGCGTTGCCAGCTGCTCTTGTGCGGCAGGACGATTGACGTCCAACGAAGCCATCAGGACTTTCTTGCCCTGCTTGGCCTTCAGCATCTTCGCAATCTTGGCCGTGGTCGTCGTCTTGCCTGAGCCCTGCAGACCGACCATCATGATGATCGCTGGCGGCGCTACAGCAAGGTCTAGGTCGCTTTGTTCCGCGCCGAGCATCTCGACAAGGGCGTCATTGACGATTTTGACGACTTGCTGGCCGGGCGTTACTGACTTCAGAACTTGCGCGCCAACGGCCTGCTCGGTAACCTTCTCAACGAAGTCACGAACGACGGGAAGTGCAACGTCGGCTTCAAGCAAAGCCACGCGGACTTCGCGCATCGCTTCACGAACGTCAGCTTCGTTCAACGCACCGCGACCGCGCAGGCGATCAAACACCCCTCCTAACCGGTCGCTCAGCTTGTCAAACATCGACATTCCTTACCACAATGCCCCATTCGAGGCATAAACGAACAAAAAGCCGGTGAGCGAATCTTCGCCAACCAGCTTGGAAACAACGGATTTCCAACGAAATATGAAAGACAATATCCTTGCCTTGGATGCGCCTTTACCAACCTTGGCATAGCAAATCAAGTTTTTCCATCTGCTGGAACACGCACGCCCTGTGCGCAATCATGGCCGCTCCATTAACATTATGTTGACCATTTTCTCCGAGTGGGGTCGCGGGATGGTAGGGTGATGGTGCAACAGCAGGACGAGTCCAAGTTAGACGTTTCTGGACAGGATAAACAGGAACGGAATGATGCATTATACAGCGTCATTATGTTTGCAGCAATCACGACGCTGGTCGTTACCGGCGGACAAGTTGGTGTGCAGGCGGTTCGCACATTTTTGGGTTACAGCCAGGGCACCAACCCGGTCATGGTCACCATTTTTCTGCTGAACATTGCGATCATTCTGATGACATGGCGCCGTACCAATGCGTTGCGCAACGAAATCGGCGTGGACCGGCAGGCGGAAGTCCGCGCACAGCATTTGGCAATGACCGATCCGTTGACACATCTGTTCAACCGACGCGCCATCAAGGAAAAGACAAGCGAATTAAGCGCGCGCGCATCGCGGCGTGGCAAATCCGTTGCGTTCCTAATGATTGACCTTGATGGGTTTAAAAAAATCAACGACATCTTCGGCCATGACAGCGGTAATGTAATGTTGCGCGAAATCGCAGACCGTATGCGCGACATTGTACCCTCCAGCAGCATCATCGCCCGCCTTGGAGACGACGAATTTGGCATTTGCATAATGTTTGAACCGGAATATCCCGAAACCGTAGATCATATCGCCGAAGGCCTTGTTGAAACTTTGGCGCGCCCGGTGCCAATTGGCGATTCTGCTCAGTCAGTGACGGCCTCTATTGGCATAAGCCGGCCCGAACGTGGTGGTGACTCAATCGATATGCTCATACGCCGCGCGGACATTGCGCTTTACGCCGCGAAGGAAAACGGCCGAAACGGTTACAGCTGGTTCGACAACGGTATGGAAGTTGAGCTTAGGTCGCGCAACTCGCTTGAAGGGGATATCAGGGTCGCCATTCCAAACGATGAATTTGTTCCCTATTTTGAACAGCAAATCGATTTAGCAACAGGTGAACTGGTCGGTTTTGAAATGCTGGCACGGTGGGCTTCGCCGGTGCGCGGACTTATTTCACCCGATGATTTTATTCCCGTGGCGGAAGAAACCGGCATGATCGGTGATCTTTCGATGAATATCATTCGAAAAGCCATGCTGGAAGCCAAAAATTGGGATCCCAAGCTGACAATGTCGGTCAATATTTCACCGGTGCAGCTCAAAGACCCATCGCTCGCGCAAAAGATAATGAAGCTGCTGATTGAAACCGGTTTCCCTGCTAGCCGGTTTGAAGTCGAGATTACGGAAAGCTCGCTGTTTAAAAATCTCAGCCTCGCACAATCGAGCGTTATTAGCCTTAAGAAACAAGGCATTTGTATCGCGCTGGATGATTTCGGCACGGGCTATAGTTCGCTTGCTTATCTTCGCGCGCTGTCCTTCGACCGCATCAAAATCGACCGTAGCTTTGTCTCGTCAATGTTGGAAAATGCGGAAAGCGCCGCGATTGTAAACGCCATCGTTGGGCTGGGTTCAAGTTTGCAGGTACCCATTACTGCCGAGGGTGTGGAAAACGAGAGCATCAACGAGAAGCTGCGCGCATTGGGCTGCAACAAGGGTCAAGGATGGTTATTCGGGCAACCGCTAAACATTGACCAAGTCCGTGCATTGCTTTTGCAAAAGAACCTTTTGCCACATCGGCATCAACGGTAGACTTGATGCGCGGCTGCGCCTAAATCGCCGCCATGACGATGGGTGAATTTCACAAGATGCATGGGCTCGGCAATGACTTTGTCATTATAGACGCACGCCTCCAATCCATCGAAATATCCCCTACCCGCGCGCAAATGATCGCGGATCGCAAGTTCGGGATTGGCTGTGACCAGCTTATCCTTTTGCTGACTTCAGAAATCGCGGATGTCCGCATGCGGATATTCAATCCCGACGGCAGCGAGGTTGAGGCATGTGGCAATGCGTCACGCTGCGTCGTTGCGCTGTTGAACCAAGACCTCAACATTGAAACATTGGGCGGCATTATTTCGGGCAAGTTGTCGGGCAATGACGTCGAAGTGTCGATGGGTGAAGCCACTTTTGGATGGCAAGACATTCCTCTGGCGTTCGCTATGAACACTGACGCGATGCCGCTGGCTTGGGACAATCTTGCCGCGCCCATGGCCGTCAATATGGGCAACCCACATGCTGTGTTTTTTGTCGATGATGTTGATGCCGTCGACTTGCGCCAGCTGGGCCCGACAATCGAAAACGATTCCGTGTTCCCAGAACGGGTAAACGTAAATGTCGCCTCGATTGCCGGGAACGAAATCCACCTAAATGTTTGGGAACGCGGTGCCGGCTTGACCGGCGCTTGCGGAACCGGGGCCTGCGCCACCGCCGTTGCGGCGATCCGTCAGGGCAAGGCGACATCCCCCGTGACAGTCCACCAATCGGGCGGAACCCTGACCATCGACTGGAGCCCGGGACAGCCCGTCATCATGACCGGCAGCGCCACTTATGTGTTCAAAGGTCAGGCCGACTGGGATGCATTTGGATGAACGCGCCCGTCAAAAAGCCTGAAGTCATCAGCATGGGTTGCCGCCTGAACTTGGCGGAGAGCAACGCGCTGGCTGAACAACTCGCAGGCCGCGATGACATTGTCATCATAAACAGCTGCGCGGTGACCAATGAGTCTGTGCGCCAAACACGGCAAGCCATCCGTCAGGCGCATCGACGTCGCCCGGACGCGTCTGTCTGGGTCACTGGCTGCGCTGCGCAGGTGGAGCCCGAAACATTTCGGGCCATGCCAGAGGTTGCGGGCGTCTTTGGCAATCATGAGAAACAAGACGCGACCTTGTTACGCGATTTGATGGATCGTTCCGACAGGCCAGTCATTGTCTCGGACATCATGACCATCGCGCAAACCGCGCCGCATCTCGTTACCGCTTATTCCGGCAAAACCCGTGCTTTCGTCGAAGTACAAAATGGCTGTGACCACCGCTGCACATTTTGCATCATCCCATATGGCCGCGGCAACAGCCGCTCCGTGCCGGCTGGCAGCGTCATTGAACATATTCAGAAGCTCGTCGACACTGGCTTTAAAGAGGTGGTTCTAACCGGTGTTGACGTGACCAGCTATGGCCATGATCTTCCGGGCAGCCCCAATTTAGGATCACTGGTCGAACGGATATTGAAACTCGTTCCCGATCTTGCCCGCCTAAGGCTGTCGTCGATTGATGGTGTTGAGATTGACGATCGGCTTTTCGATTTGCTCACGGGCGAAGCGCGCGTGATGCCGCATGTTCATCTGTCGTTACAGGCAGGCGACAATATGATCCTGAAGCGCATGAAACGACGCCATAGCCGCGAACTCGCGATCGATCTGGTCGCGCGGCTTAAAGCAAAGCGTCCCGAGATCGCCATTGGCGCGGATATTATTGCGGGCTTCCCAACCGAGGACAATGCGATGTTTGCCAACAGCATGGATCTGGTTGCACAATGCGGGATCGTACATGGGCATATATTCCCATATTCGCCAAAAAAAGGCACGCCAGCCGCGCGCATGCCGCAACTACCCCATCCCGTTATAAAGGCTCGTGCCAAGGCGTTACGCGAAGCTGTAGCCGCAGAAAAATCTCGCTGGCTGGAGGGGCTGATTGGCACCATCCAGAATGTCGCGGTCGAAAATGGCGGCAGGGGTGGCCACGCGGAAAATTTCGCGTATCTGCAGCTCGATAAAGTCATGTCCGAAGGCAGCATTGTCGCCGCGCGGGTTTTGCGGTCAGCAGACGGAATATTGCAGGCAGAGGTTGTAGAATGAGCGAGAATGCTGGGTGGAAAGACCGACTGTTTGGCGGCCTGAAGAAAACATCAGGAAAGCTGACGGAGAATATCGCCGGGCTTGTCACCAAGGCGAAGCTGGAAGCGCGCGACCTTGACGAAATTGAAGATGCGTTGATTGCTTCGGACCTTGGTCCAGCCATGGCAGCACAAATCCGCGACAAGATTGCTGCTGGACGTTTTGACAAAGGTATTGATGCAGAGGGCATTCGGCAGATTGTCGAGGACGAAGTGGCTGCCGTGTTGGCCCCCGTCGCATCGCCGCTCGAAATTGACGCCTTCCCGCGTCCTCAGGTCATATTGGTCATCGGCGTAAATGGATCGGGTAAGACGACGACGATTGCAAAGCTGGCCCACCTTTTCCTTGAACAGGATTATGGCGTCATGTTGGCCGCGGGCGATACGTTCCGCGCTGCAGCCATTGGCCAGTTGAAAGTTTGGGCGGAACGCCTTGGCGTACCCATTGTGACTGGCCCCGAAGGCGGCGACGCTGCTGGTGTCGTGTTTGACGCGGTAAAAAAGGCAACCGCAGAAGGCATCGACGTGCTGATCGTCGACACTGCTGGACGGCTTCAGAACAAACGCGAGTTGATGGATGAACTGGCGAAAATCCGCCGGGTGCTTGGGCGTCTTAACCCTGCCGCGCCGCACAATGTGGTGTTGGTTCTGGATGCGACGACTGGGCAAAATGCGCTATCGCAAATCGAAACCTTTAAAGAAGTCGCTGACGTGACCGGGCTTGTGATGACCAAACTGGACGGCAGCGCGCGCGGCGGGATCTTGGTCGCAGCAGCCAAACAATTTGGCCTGCCCATTCACGCCATTGGCGTTGGCGAGACCATCGATGACTTGCGCCCCTTCAATGCGCAAGATGTTGCCCGTGCCATCAGCGGAGGTTCGTTGTGAGCGACGCAGCCACGCCCAAAAAGCCGTCGGGCACCTTGAACTTCATTCTCGATTTTGGGCCGTTGCTGCTGTTTTTTGTGGCGTCAAAATTGGGCAGCTCGGACACCGATCCGAAACAAGGCGCGATTGTCGGCACCGCCACATTCATGGTCGCCATTCTGATTGCGGTCATTGTCTCAAAGGTAAAACTGGGCAAAATTTCGCCCATGCTGAAGCTCACGGCAGCTTTAGGTGTGTTTTTCGGCGCGCTGACGATCTGGTTCCATGACGAACGCTTCATCCAGATTAAGCCAACCATCATATACGCCTTTTTCGCGCTCCTGCTGCTTGGGGGATGGGTCCGAGGCAAGGCCATGCTCAAATATGTTCTGGAGCATGCCTATCAAGGTCTGGACGAAACCGGCTGGTTAAAACTGTCGTTGAGTTGGGGCGTGTTTTTCCTCGTTCTCGCCGGAATGAACGAGATTTTTCGCCGGCCCGAATGGTTCTCGTTCGATACCTGGCTATCCATCAAGGTGTGGGGCGTAACGGCCTGCACATTCCTGTTCGCGCTTGCCAATATCCCGATGCTAATACGCCACGGGCTAAAACTGAGTGATGACACCGAGACACCACCCAAAGCATAAATCAGCGCTGGCCAGCGTTGGCATTGCGACGCACGCCAAGCAAATAAATGGGGCGTCACCCATTATATTGGTTACCCCATGATTTCGCAGAAATTATGTGACAAGCGCCGCCTACAAAGATAGGCTGCTATCCATCAGGGGCAAAATCACCTGAATGCCTACAGGAGGAAAAAATGGCGAAATTTTTTGGAAATCTACATCTGGTGCTGGTCGCCGGTCTCGTGCTGTCATTGGCACTTATGTTCGGTTTGCACGGCGACGCATTGACCGCGCAGTCTGTCACACGTTGGCTGCATACATTCTTCGGGATCGTCTGGATTGGGCTGTTGTACTATTTCAACCTCGTTCAAATTCCGACCATGCCGAAAATTCCCGCAGAGCTTAAGCCAGCTGTGTCGAAGCATATCGCACCATCTGCGCTGTTTTTCTTCCGCTGGGCCGCGGCATTGACCGTGTTGCTGGGACTGATCATTTCGGTTCAGGCCGGTTACGCCCATCAGGCATTCACACTGCAAGATCCTTACAGACTGATCGGTGTTGGCATGTGGCTCGCAGTTATCATGGCATTCAACGTTTGGTTCATCATCTGGCCTAACCAGAAAAAAGCACTTGGCATTGTTGAAGCCGATGATGCGGCAAAGGCAAAGGCAGCAACGACAGCGATGATGACGTCGCGTTTGAACACGTTGCTGTCGATCCCAATGCTCTACACGATGGTCAGCTTTAACGGCGGCTAATCGTCACGATCTTCGTAAAGTTAAAAGGGGTGGCCAACGCCACCCCTTTTTTTATCCCAAAAGGTCATGCTTCTTAAGCGTATGACGCAATTGGTCGTAGCTCAGGTTCAGCGCCTTGGCCGTTTGCCGCTGATTATACCGACACTTCGCCAATGCCTGCTCAAGGACCGCCTTTTCATATTTTTCGGTCGCTTCTCTAAAGTCGGTAACGTCAATCGCCTGACTTAAGTCGCTGGAGACACGCGGCTCGGCACTGGCTGCCTGATTATCGGACTGCACCTGCGCAGGCGATGAAGCAGCTACACCGCCGCGCCACGGGCTATCGAACGGATCAAACTGGATATAATCGACCGGCTGTTCTGGGTCAGCCCAGCGATAGACCGCACGTTCGACCACATTGCGCAATTCGCGCACATTGCCCGGCCACAAATGGTTTTCGAGGGCCTGGGTCGCAAGCGCGCCGAAACCCGGCCACCCTGCCCAACCGAGCTCGGCCGCCATCCGACGCCCATAATATTCAGATAGAACCTCAACATCGCCTTCGCGAACACGCAATGGCGGCAACGTTATTACCTCAAAGCACAGCCGGTCGAGCAAGTCCGCACGAAAGCGCCCCTTATCCACCATGTTGGGCAGATGTTCATTGGTGGCGGCGACAATGCGGACATCGACCCGCATCGGCCTTGAGGAACCAATACGCGTGACCTCTCCATATTCGACCGCGCGCAACAACCGTTCCTGCGCGCCCATGCTCAACGTCCCAAGTTCGTCGAGGAACAGCGTGCCGCCGTCGGCTTCTTCAAACCGGCCCTCGCGTGCACGTGTCGCTCCGGTGAAAGCGCCAGCTTCATGCCCGAACAGTTCAGCCTCAATCAATGTTTCTGGCAGCGCCGCGCAGTTAATCGTGACCAAAGGCCCATCCCAGCGCGAACTCAGGCGATGGAGGCGTTCCGCGATCAATTCTTTCCCGGTTCCGCGCTCCCCCACCACCAGCACGGGCCGATTAAGCGGCGCGGCGCGGCTTGCGCGCTCGACGGCATCAAGAAAAGCGGACGATTGTCCAATGAATTGATGACTATCCCGTTCCATTTTCAAAGATTGGCATATTTCACCATAGTGTGGCAATAATTACCAGCGCCCGAATGTCACATTTTTTCACAAATGGCGGATTTCCGGCTTTTATTCAAATTGGCACGCTCCCTGCAATACATCTTGCAAGCCGGAACATCACCGGCATGCAAAAGGGAAGACACAAGATGCGTAAAGATATCGGAACCAGCTACAAGGCAAAGGGAAGCGAAAGCCGTCTATGGCTGGCGGTCGCATTGTCCCTGTCCATGATCTTCACCAGCTATGCAGTGTCGGTTTTCAACCATTATGACGATATTGACATGAACGCCCCAAATTACACCCATCGGCCAATCGTTGTCAGCTATCTTGCCTGACGTCGATAGCCTGCGACCGGCGTACCCCCGGCTCCCCCTACCTCCTAAAGGTACCCGGTCGCCCCCTTTTTTCAGTACGCAAATAAACAGTTTTAACCGGAGTTACCCAATGGGCATATTTTCACGAACCCGCGATATCATCGCCGCCAACGTCACGGACTTGCTCGACAAGTCGCAAGACCCGGCGAAGATGATCCGCATGATCATTCTGGAGATGGAGGAAACGTTGGTTGAAGTCCGCGCTTCCGCAGCCCGGACCATTGCTGACCAAAAAGAGCTGCGCCGGCACATCGACAAGTTGAACACGCTTGAAGCTGACTGGACCGACAAGGCCCATCTCGCGCTGTCAAAAGATCGCGAAGACCTTGCCAAGGCGGCCTTGGTCGAAAAGCGCAAGGCGACCGATATGAAGGACCAGCTAACGGCGGAAGTCGATGTTCTCAACGATGCGTTGAAAGCTTCGGAGCAGGATATTCACAAGCTGCAGAAAAAGCTCGCCGACGCCCGTAGCCGTCAGAACGCGTTGATGACGCGGCTTGAAAGCGCTGAAAATCAGGTCAAGCTGCGCACGATGTATAATGGCGACAAGGTTCGCGAGGCTTTCTCTCGCTTTGACGTGCTCGAACGCCGCGTGGATGAAGCGCAGGGATATGCGGACTCGCTGTCCATCGGTTCAGACGCCCCACGCAGTCTAGGCGACGAAATCGCAGCGCTTGAATCCTTCGACGTTGTCGATGCCGAGCTGGAAGCGATGAAAAAAGCCATGAAACAAGACGCAAAGAAGGAAGGTTAAACTGATGGAAGATACTGTCGTCCCCATTTTCGTTTGCGGCATACTGTTTATTGGTTTGCCTTGGATCATCCTGCATTATGTCACACGCTGGAAAACCGCCGCAACTCTAACCAATGATGACGAGCGGATGCTCGGCGACATGAACGAACTTGCCCGCCGTCTCGAAGATCGCCTCGATACCGTTGAGCGTCTGGTCGCCCAGGAAAATCCTGAATGGCAGCCACGTCGCATCGATCATGAGACAAAAGATTTCGACCCCAAAAATGTCCGCAGGCTGGAAAGGAACCGCTAAAATGGCTGGTACACATACCAAATTCTATCTCGATAAGATGAACGCGAAATGGAAAGGCGTTTGCGCCGGGATTGCCGACTATACCGGTGTGGACGTTCTCTGGGTTCGGCTTGGCGCGGTGATGCTCACTTTGATGGGCGGTTTTCCGTGGACGCTGATCGCCTATGTGATCACCGCGTGGATGGCCAACCCGAAGCCAGTGCATCTCTATACCGATGACCGCCAAGACCAGAAATTCTGGCAAGGCGTGCGTCAGTCACCTGCCCGCACAACACGCGACATTCGTTCGCGCTTCCGCGAAATCGACCGCCGGCTGGCCGAAATGGAAACCTATTATGTCAGCAACAACAAGCAGCTGGCGGACGAGATCGAAAGCCTACGCTAAAATTGGAGGAAATTATGGATCCGTTTCAAATGGTCGTCGCAATCATTGCTATCATCACGATCGGCAGGGTTATCCAGACGAAGCAAAAGGCAAAGCACGGGATCGTTGAAGACGAAAACTTCATGGGCACGAAAACCCACCGTCTTTTGAACAATGCGGATACGCAGCAGATGCAGGACGAAATTCGTGCCTTGAAGGAACGCATTCAGGTTTTGGAACGCATCGCGACAGACAACAATAGCGCGAGCGATATCAACCGTCAGATTGAGGAACTGCGCAGCCGGTAACGGCGCGCGGACGGAAAGGAAGGACTATGCAACAGGATCCCAACTTCTACATCATCATCGGCGCCTTTGCCGTGCTGTGTGTCGGCATCGTGTCGTCACTAAGCCTGCGTGGCTGGCGCGACTGGATTGCGCTTAAGCATGCCGAGCTGGAAACCATGCGGCACGGCAATGATGCACCTGTGCCCTCGGCCACGTCGCGTATTGAAGTCGCCGATTTGAAAGAGCGCGTAAAAAGGCTTGAGGCCATAGCGGCAGGGATTGATATCTAAGCATCGCGGCCATATGCGCAGTGCATGACAACATTTGCCGACATTACCGAAGAATATGAATTTCTTGAGGCCGATGACCGCTATCGGTTGCTTATCGACCTCGGTCGCGAATTGCCCGAAATGCCCGCCGCGTTGAAAACCGATGCGACGCTGGTTCGGGGATGTTCCGCAAGTGTGTGGGTCTATCCCGTGACCGCAGATGGCACGCTGACCTTTCTGGCAGACAGCAACGCCGCGATTACCAAAGGCATCATCGCACTGGTCCTGAAAACGGTTGAGCATAAAAACGCCGCCGAAATTCTGAAGACCGACATCGAGAACGCCCTTGCGCCGTTCGACCTCAAAAATCAGTTAAGTTCGAACCGGACACAGGGCATTCCCAATATGATCTCGCTTATCCGCGAGACGGCCGCGCGTTACGCCGGCTGAGCCGGACGCAACCCAAGCCACATCGCAAGTGCAGGCAATCGGGGCAGCAGCAGCCGGTCGAACAGCCACAGCGCGCATAAAGACGCGGCAAGCAACGGCAAGAGCAACGCCATGACGCCGATGATCACCGCAACCCCGCGCATTTTCGGCGGCACCGCAGCAACGGGCGGTGCGCCGAGCGCGTCATCGGGCTTGCGCCGTCGCCACATCAGGAAACCCGATATCACCAAGGTGATCAGACCAAGCGCCGTCAGAACGCCGACCAACTGATTGAACCAGCCAAAAAGCTGCCCCTCATGCCATGCAATTCCATAATTGACCGCCCGATCAATGACATGCTTGTCGGAAAAGCCTTTCCGCGACATCTCCTTGCCCGTTGCAACATCAAACGTGATCTCGCGGTTCAATGGCCGGTTCTGCGCCTCCGACTTAATGGTCCATGCCATCGGTGTAGGCGGACCAAAACGCTCAGACGCGCCTGGTGCTTTCACCAACGCCGGATGCGGCAGTCGTTCGGCTTTCGCTTTGGCGACCATGTCCGCCAAGCCAACCAGCGGAATTCCGGCAGCCTGCATTTTCATCATCGCATCATGGTCATGCTCGGCATGCGGCGCGGCACTGCCCGTTTTCCAGTCTTGCGCGCCTTGAACGAGGCCCAGCTCAGTCCGAGCCAGCCGGAAAGCTTCGCCCCAGACGCTCGCCCAAGGCAGTCCCGTGGTCAGCAGAACAAGCGCCAGCCCTGAAACCCAGAAGCCAGTGACCGCATGCAGGTCGCGCAGAAATACGCGATTGCCCTTCCCCAACCGGGGCCACACGACACCGGCAAAGCGCTGCCCGCGCGGCCACCACATATACAGACCGGTCAGGATCATGACGATCGCCCAGCACGCCGCCAGTTCAACAATCCAGTCGCCGATTTTACCGATCAGCAGCGACCCATGTATCCGCGACACCGTGGCCGATATCCGGCTTTCCGGATCGATGCTGCCCAACACTTTACCCTGCGGTGACACATAGACGTCGCGCATGGATTGGCCGTCGGCGAGGCCGATATGTATCATCGCCGCGTCACCTGCACGTTCGGGCAAGCGATAGCTTTGGAACTGCGCACCAGGATTGGCTGCCATGACAGCGGCCAACTGCACATTGGGCGACACTGCCTGTTCAGTCGGCAGGTTCGTAAATGCGCGCTCTTCCCAACGATCCAATTGCGGCTTGAACAGATAGATTGCGCCTGTTGTGGCAAGTATGAGGATCAGCGGCATCACGAAGAGCGAAGCATAAAAATGCCAACGCCAGATCGTGCGGTAGAAAGACGTATTTTCCATCTCTGCTCTCCTAAAACCGCGCACGGACGCCGCCGTAGATGGCACGGCGTTCAACCGGGTAGTAAATGGCCGATGTTGCGGAGGCAAGGATAGCGGCCGACACGTCGCCGATGGCTTTCTCTGCGGTCAGGTTCCGCGCATCAAGAAATAGATCAACCCCCGCCATAACGCGCGCGCCGGCAGATAAGCCCAAGAGGGTATAGCCTGTCGTGCGTGTCGTGTTCCGATAGTCGGCCCATGCACCCTGCGGCACCCATTCGGCATTCGGGGAAATATGCAAATCGTCATTCCCAAGTCGAAGCTCCGACCGCAAGACATGCTTTGGCACCACAGGCAGCCGGTTGTTGCCATATTGGGCATCGGCGACAAAGCGGAAGTCCGAATATTGCCAGATTTGCCGGAAGCGCAGCCAATCGGTCGGCGCTGCACTAAACGCAGCCTCGACGCCCTGATGCCGTGTTTTATCGGCGTTGAACGTTGTGGCTGGAATGTCCCGCCCTACGGTAAATTGCAGCATTTCGCGTTTTATGTTGGCGCGGTACAGGGCAATATCCCAGCTCGCCCATCCCATTTTCCCGCGTGTCCCGATTTCGGCTGTCCATGCTGTTTGTTCCTTTACAGGAACAAACGCCGCAATTTGTGCGAGTTCAACGAAGGTCGGGAATTCTGTGGATTTGCTATAATTGGCAAAAATTTGGACGTCGTCGGACGGTTCCCAGAGGACGCCAAATTTGGGCGAGAAGGCGTCGAACGACGCTGCACCCGTTGTGGCAGACGGAACGATCTGAAGCTGCTTTCGGAAGCCATCGGCATATATACCGCCTGCAATAAGCGTGACGCCCGCAACCGGCGTTGCACGCAGCTCTCCATACATATTCGACGTCCGGGCCGTCTGATCAGCATCGAAGGTAAGCGCGCCACGCTTGCCGTTCACATTGATAAAGCGCGTTGAGTCAATCGTTCCCCAACGGGACTCTCCGCCAAGGGTGAAGCTCCATATATCGCCTTCACGGTCATAACGGGCGAACACGCCGCGATCTGCCGATGTCTGATCAATGACCTGATAAATCGGGTGATATAATTCTTTGGCGTTCAAGAACGCGCCAACATCCAATTGGCTGTTGCCCCAGTCGAAACGGGTCCGGTTCTGGATACGAACCGAATTGATATCGCGCGCCTGATCCCCGACAAAATTGCCGCTGCGTGGCGCAGTCAACGCCGTTGCGCGGGTCAATGCACCGGGCAATTCCTGATTAAGCGTGGTCGCACTTGCGTAAAATCGCGTCGACACGACATCCGAAATCCTAAGCCCAACATTTCCGTTAAAGCGGATTGAATTTCGCCGGGCGTGTTGGCGATCCCCCTTGTGGCTATCGGCGCTAATCGCTGCCCAAGCATTGGCATCGCCGTCACCCACTCCAAAAGACGCCAAGCCGCGATAAAAGTCAGAGCTGCCAACATCGCCGCGAAGGTAAAGACCCGCCGCATTATCTCCCGTGGGCGTAACGCCGTTGATTGCGCCGCCCAATGTACCGGAACCAAATCTCAACGCGTTTGCGCCGCGATATACCTCTAAATGGTCGAAGAATGTGGGTTCAAGCTCTTGAAAGTCGCCATTGTCGTCGGCCAGATTGATGGGGACCCCATCCTGCAGCAACGTCAGTCCGCGCATGTGGAAGCCACGCGAAAGACCGGAACCGCGAATGGAAATGCGGACCTCCTGCCCAAAACGCGGCTGGGTATACACGCCGGGCGAAAAAGCCAAAGCATCACGCAACGACACGACGGTCTTGTCTGCATAATCTTCGTGGCTAACGACGTCGGTGCCGCCTGCGGTGGTGTTTGCCGATACTTCGGCCTCGTCAGCGGCTGCACGGCCGGTAACAATAATCGTGGCGTCAGCAGCCTCTTCAGCTGCCGCAGGGGTAATGATGGCAATAACAGAGCACGCGACAGACGCGCGCAAAATGGACAAAAATTTCATGATATTTTCCTAAATCTAAACGAGAGATAGGCCGCGAAGCAGCCCTGTGGTTTAGATGTAAGAAGGTGGCCCTATGGCTGGGGGCGGCGGAGCAGCGAGGCCAGCACCAACCGATACTTCGCGTTTGGCAAAAACCGGAATGGCAAGCGCAACAGGTGCTAGGGCAATTTGGAAATCAGCGGCCAGAAAATCCGCCGCCATCGCGGTTCCCGCAAAGGCACAAGGTTGATGCTCAACCGATTTGCCTTTTGATGGATCTTCTTTGTGCAGCTTACCCGATTTGTCCATCCAAACGGTCTGGGTGTCCATTCCCGTACAGATGGTCAGCGCAAATCCACGCTCCGACGACGGCATGAAACCGGACGGGATGATTACGCGCAAAGCGAGTGCCAGCAATATCAGTGCTGCAGCTATATTCCGGAAAGGCGAAGATGCGCGAATCACGCGCGCCCTATGCGCTTGCAATTTGGCCCACGCAAGAAACTAGCCCTTCCACTCCCGACGTTCTTCGGCAACGCGCAGCACGTCATAAGCAGCCTGCCCTGCCTGAAAAGCTTTCGCAGCGTCAGCGTTGCCGGGGTTTACATCTGGGTGCGTTTCCTTGGCGATTTTGCGCCAGGCTTTTTTGGCGTCATCAAACGTGGAGTCGCTTTCAAGGCCCAGAATATCGAGCGCATGCATTTCATCACGGCTTCGGCTACCATCGCCGGACCCCGCCCAACCATAATGCGCGGATTCTTTATAGCCCGACGAATCCCTGCGCTCATTGGCTTCGCGCTCGTCCGCTTCTTCTTTGGTCAGACCTTCGAAATAGTCCCAACCACGGTTATACTCCCCGGCATGTTCTTCACAGAACATCCAGCGGTCCGGGCTGTTGGGTGATTTCGGTGCGGGGCAGTTTCCCGCTTTCGTGCAACCATAGCGGTCGCACAGACGCACCTGTTGGGCGTCCGTGCTGCTGCCATAGCCACGCCAGCGGGGAAAACCCCAGTCATTTCGTCGAGTGGTACGCACCATGCCGCCGACTTAGCGACGGCACGCGCATTTTGCTAGTGGCGTAAACGCAATTTATGCGCCGGACAGAGCGCCGCCCACCATCCCGCTGCCGAACAAGGTCGAAAAGGCAATGCCGATCAGGATGCCGGAAATAATGACCGACAGAACGACATAAATGAGCACGATGACAACGGTGAACCCCGCGACCTTTTCCTTCGGCACGCCGAGCACAGGCTGCAGCCCCAGATAGATCAGGTAAACGACATACGCGATTGCGGCGAAAGAAATTAGACCGCCCAATATGGGAATCCAGCTGACCGAGCCCGCTACCCAAGTTGGGGTAGATGCGTATGTCATCAACTTCGTCGACTGAACCATGTCGGACTTGCCATTAAAGCTGGGGGACACCGCATTCACGAGGAATGACATCACAAAAAGCGTGAAGAGGGAAAACACATATCCCACCACCGCCATTGCCGCGATGGCGCCAAAGCCCATTTGCATAGCCCCGCCGCCCATGCCGCCAAGGCTAGCGGTATTAATTCCCAATGCGCCTGTAAATATTATGCCGGCTGCCAAAGGAATAGCTGCCAAGATCATCGCATATCCGGTGAACAACCCGCCAACCGTTGCGGGTTCGTCCGCAATGACATTCCATTCGTCGGTCGGTTTTAAAATGATATTCTTCGCGCGAGCAACAATCGACATTGACTTATCCCTCTGAAAAATGTGTTTCTTGGCAGAAGAAAACATAATGGCGCGAATATGTAAATGTTGACGTTCGCGTAAACGGAGGGGTCATGAATATAATATTGCGGGTATTGCTGGGTGCAATTGGCGTGTTTGCGCTGTTTGGCGCTGCACAGCATTGGTTTAGCTTCGACGCAGCGTTCACAGGGCGCGGCATTGCAGCAATCGATGACATCGGCCGCGCAAACCTGCGCGCCGACGTCGGAGGATTGTTTTTGGGAATAGGTGCATTCACCTTGTTCGCCGCCTTCCGGCAGCATCGGGGCGCGCTTATTGCGACTGCCGTCCTTTTGAGTGCAACGTTAATCGGCCGTATTGTCAGTATCGCGTTTGACGGGTTCAGCGCCCCCGTTGCCCCGCCGATCATCGTCGAGGCGGTTGTCCTTGCCATATTGGGCGCCGCTTATTGGGCGTGGGGTAAAAAGCCAGAGGGTCTGTAAGCCGGGTTCTGTCCTCCGCTGCAGCCGAGGCATACGCGGATGTGCGACCATTCATCTAGGCGACGCATTGCTGCGGCACTCATGCAACCAACCCGGGCGACTGGCAGGAGGATGCCATATGCCGCCCCTATTCGGTTTTGCTCCCGGTGGGGTTTGCCTTGCCGCTTCTGTTACCAAAAGCGCGGTGCGCTCTTACCGCACCGTTTCGACCTGGCCGCATCGAAATGCGGTGGACTGTTTTCTGTGGCACTTTCCCTAAAATTGCTTCCGCCGGACGTTATCCGGCACCGTTCCTCGCTGGAGCCCGGACTTTCCTCCCCATAGCAGTTACCCACTAAGCGGCGGTCGCCCAACCCTCTGGCATGGCTTAGATAGCAGGTCCGCCCTCATACTCCAAGAGCAAGCTCAGCAATATCGCCCGGCATTCTCCATCGATCACGCCTTCAATATTTTCGGGGCGAAAACGGCGCTGGAATGCAACCGTCGCCGCACGTCCATCTGAAATGCTGTAACCATAACGTTCTAACGCCAAAAGAAACGCGGCGTCGGGCCAACCTGGATCAACCAGCTTTTCCCGCGGCCGCGGAACAGCAAGGCCAAGCTTTGCCAAACGTTCCCAGTCGAAGTACTCACCCGGATCTTCTTTACGTGTTGGCGCGACGTCGCTGTGACCAACGACGTTTCGCGGATCAATTGCGTAGGTACGGACAAGTTCGGCGACCAATCGCGTCACTGTGTCCATTTGCGCTTCGGGAAACGGGCGATAGCCAAATTCATGCCCGGGATTGACGATCTCAATACCAATGCTGGCGCTGTTACAGTCCGTCACACCGCGCCAATAGGAAAGCCCGGCATGCTGCGCCCTTTGTTCCTCACGTACCATGTGGACCAGTTGGCCGTCTTCATCGACGACATAATGCGCCGACACTTTGGACGCGGGGTTCGCAAGCCAATCAATGGCTGCTGCACCCGACTGCATGCCGGTATAATGCAAAACAAGCATCGTGATCGGCAAGCTGCGCTCGCCAAAATTGGGTGATGGGTTCCAGATCATGGTCATAAGGCGACCATAGGTAAGTCGACCGTTGCACGCAATATCAGCCGGTGCGGGAAACTTTTGCGGGTTACGCGCCTTGCCGGTTCGGCGTTAACTCGTAAAAACCGCGAAACGCCCTGCTGGCGCAAAACTTTTGGGTTTGCCCAATGACGGTTTCGGCGGCACCCAGCATCAAAAGCCCGCCCTCTTCCATCGATGGCGCAATCGCTTCCAAAATATGTGTGCGCTTGTCATCGCTGAGATACATAAGGACGTTTCGGCATAAAATGACGTCAAAACGGCCAAAATGGCGCACGGGCGTCAGCATATTATGCTCCGTGAACGTCACCATTTTGCGCAGCGCATCTTTGGCCACCCATTCTTCGCCCTGTTGTTCGAAATAACGGAGCATGTAAGTTACGGGAAGACCACGCTGAATCTCAAACTGCGAATACCGCCCTTCCCGCGCCTGTGCCAACGCCGTGGCAGATACATCGGTACCCAATATTTGAATTGTCCAACCCCGCCATTTCTCGGCGTTTTCCAATATTGTAATGGCGAGAGAGTAAGCCTCCTGCCCCGTCGAGCAGGCCGCCGACCAGATACGCAGCCTTTTGGTGTCCGAACGTAATTCACGAATGTGGTCGAGCACGGGCCCAGCCAGCAGCGCAAAGTTGGGCTGGTCACGGAAAAAAGAAGTTTCGTTATTCACCATTGCCTCCACGCACGCACGCGTCAATTTGGGGTCCGTATCCGTCTCGATTAACGCAGCGAGCGTTTGTAGGTCGGGCACAGAGTTACGCCGCATCAATGGCTTAAGCGCCATATCGATTCGCCAATGTCGGTTTGTAGGAACCGTTTGCCCGGTATGTCTTTCCAGCGCCGCCGATAGCGTCCTGTAAGCTTTGGCATCAGCGATGCTCATGATGACGTCGTAAGCCGTGAAAGCATTTCGGTCATGTGGGCTGGTGTCATAATCGCTGCGGCCAAGCCTTCCTTCACGATTGCACCCGGCATACCCCAGACGACCGAACTTTGCATATCTTGAACGAAAACGGGTGCTGCACATGCGTTAAAGGCGCGCGCGCCGACGAGTCCATCATTACCCATGCCGCTAAAAACAAGCGCCAATCCATCGCGTCCATAGGCTCGCGCCACCGACACAAGCATGGCATCGACCGACGGGCAATAACGGCTTGCGCTATAGCGCGATTGATGGCCGATGATGACATCATTGCCCTCATTGCGGCACACTAAGTGGGCGTGACCCGGCGCGACGTAGATATGATTGTGTTTCACCCGCTCTCCGGCTTCAGCGACCTTCACCGTTCGCTTTGTGAGACCATCGAGTTGCCCTGCAAAAAAGTTCATGAATGCAGCGGGCAGATGCTGCGTGATAAAAATAGGACAGTCGAGAGAGTCATCCAAATTGCGCAATATGTGTTGGATTGCCGGGATGCCGCCCGTCGATGATCCAATCGCGATACAGCGTGGCTTCGTTAATGCGCGATAATCCGGAAGAGGCCGTGCTGCGTATTTGCTGTCGGTGCGCTCCAGCGCCGACCGACCCAAGCGCAATACTTTGTCGATCAAAATTTCTGAGAAACGTCCCGAAAAGCCTGCGCGGCCGGGCTTTGCCAAAGTGTCGCATGCGCCAAGCGAAAGGGCCTGAACCGCAGCGGGGCCGTTCTCCTCAGCAAATGACGACACGACCAGCACCCTCGCGCCATTCGCCTTTGCGAGAATATCGGGAAGCGCATCCAATCCCGAACGCTTCGGCATTTCTATGTCCAGCAATATGATGTCGACGTCATTTTCTTCGAGACTGGCAACGGCAGCGTCGCCGTCCGATGCTTCGCAAATGATTTCTATGCCGCCGCAATTACCCAGCATGCGTGCAAAAATCGAACGTGCGACAACACTATCGTCGACAAGCATGACCCTAATCGGGGTTACCGCCGCCTGTGGCCAACTGCCATCCAATGCTGCCGATCTGCTGCGCATTTTGACGCGTCAAATGCAGCCAACGATTTGCAGCTTCGACTCAAGCGTTTCGCGGTCAAACGGTTTCATCACATATTCATCGGCACCGGCATCTATGGCCGCTTGAATGTGCCCAATGCCATTTTCCGTCGTGCAGAATATCACCTTGGCTGATGGCACCGCATGCATCGAACGATAGGCCCGCAAAAAATCCATCCCGCTCATGATCGGCATATTCCAATCGAGCAGAATCACGTCGGGCGTCGCCTGCGCAACAAGGTCCAGCGCTTCTTTACCATCTGCTGCCTCAGCAACGTCGAACTGCATGGTTTCGAGAATATGACGGGCCACCTTGCGAATGACCTTACTGTCGTCGACAATCAAACAGGATTTCATGCGACATACCCACCTTTTTCCAACCAGAATGGCGACCATATATCGGCCATCTTATCGACACGTTAATTTGCGCAGCAAACGTGTCGAATTTAAGCAGCCAGAGCGGGTTGACCTGAAACCAACGCCTCTGTTTTTAATATCATCACCAATTCGCCTTGATGCGCGGCGACCTGATCGACGTAACGGTTCCACGCGGTCGGTGGCAGGATATTTGATTCGGCCTGCGCGATGGCAATTGGAACGACGTCATGGACCTTGTCGACGAGCAGCCCATATTGATGCCCCGCAATTTCCGTGACGACTGCCAAAGTGCCTTTATGGGCGGGTTGCTGCACGCCCGTAATGAGGAACTGGGTGTCGATCAGCGTCAGGACACGGCTTCTCAGCGCAAAAATTCCCGCGATGGACGGATCACACATCGGCACTGGGACGACGTCCGGTAAATGGACAATGGATTCCACGTGGCGGCTGTCAATCGCAACCCGCGAACCTGCCAAGTCGGCCATCAAATACAACTTATTGCTCATGCGCGCCCTGCCAATTTTTCTTCGATAGCGGATATCAAACCTACCCCGTCGTAACGGTAGATGCTGGCAATCGGCTCGTTCAGACCGTGGCTCGAGTCGCGCAGGTGGAGTGCTCGTGGGTCGGTTGCCCGTTCAGGCGCCGTGGCCACATCACGGTGGAGGATGATGGCCGCACGGGATTGATCATGTTCATCAAAACTCACCGCATATCCCGATGCTGTCAGCAACGGCGCCAATATCATACGTTCCCATTGGGAATCTTCTGGGCAATCAATGAAGCACAATGCGTCAGAACTGCGATTTCGGCGCGTGCGATCAGATGTTTCGAAAAACGCGAACATGTTGCGCAGTTCAACCGGCTCTCCAAAGGCATAGACGACGCCTTCATGCTGTTCCGGTTGTGCGCTTGGCACCATATCTCCTGCGATGCTAAAGATGTCGATGACGTCGCTGACGGCAAGATAGCAAGCGCTGTCACCATCGCTAAGTCTCAACACTTTCACCAAACCATCGTCGGGTGCGGATTCATATTCCCATAAATCATACAATCCACCGTCGGCAGAGACCCGCGTTCTTCCGCCAACATATTGGATCTGGGCAACCTCGATATCTTCCATGCGCTCGATTGCTGACAAACGAATGGCTTGTTTGCGACCATCCGTGGCAATGAACAGCAAGGCAGATGGGCTATTCGTGTTGCTCTCGGCATCCGCGCGGCTGTTGGTCTCGTCATCTTCATTGGCTGTGGCAGACAGCCCCATAGCAGTGCCGAGCCCGCTCGCGTCGAGCAACAACATAGGTCGGCCATTGTCCGGCAGCGAGGTTCCAGCGAACAGACCGTTGCCCATCACCAATGGCGCCCCCGGCTTCACGACAAGCTCTTCATTGTCGATAACGGCGGCAACTTCCAACACGAATGTGGTTCCCACCGCCGGACGCATCACGATGAGCGTGCGGCTCTCGCCAAGGGTATGTGCCTCGTGCGCAATCCCCAATATGTCTTCGAGCGATTTGAAAGGATAACGCCTTTTTCGAATGCTCACGATTTTGCGACCGCCCAGTTCTTCGAATTTAACGTTGGGGTTCGATGTCGAAACCATCTCAACGACCGAGCTGCGCGCGATGCCAAAAATCTGCGAACCAGCGCGCACCGAAAGCCCTGCGATGATTGAAAGCGTTAGTGGCAAACGCAAAGTTATTTTTAGCCCATGGCCTTCATGATTCTCTAACTCAATCGTGCCGCCGATGGCTTGCAAATTGTTGCGAACAACGTCCATGCCAACACCGCGACCCGATATCGACGTCACGCTATCCGCGGTCGAAAGGCCGGGCGTAAAAATGGTGTTCAGCCGCGCGCGCGGTGACATTTTCTGCCATTCACCGACCGTCATTATATTGGCGGCTATGGCGCGAATGCCTAGCTTGTCGACGTTTATCCCCCGCCCATCATCCGCAATTTCAATGATAATCTGGTTGCCAGACTGGCGGGCAGAGACACGAATATGGCCTACTGGGTCTTTGCCAGCAGCGCGCCGTTCGTCGGTACTTTCAATTCCGTGATCGGCTGCATTGCGCAGAATGTGCGTTAGGGGATCGCGCAACGCTTCGACCATTTCGCGGTCAACTTCGACTTCGCTTCCGTCGATGCGCAATTCTATTTCTTTGCCAAGTTCGATTGCTATGTCGCGAACAAGCCTTGGAAGCGCCGAGAATAATTTGTCGATATGCTGCATGCGCATCATGCCAACGGCATCGCGCAGCTCGGCCACAGTGGAAGACAAACGCCCAAATGACACATCGAGATCTGCGTTCGAGCTAACCTTGCGAAGCTGACGCGACACTTCGTTGCGGGCGAGCACCATGTCCGAAACACCGCTCATCAAATTGTCGAGCAGGCTAAGCGACACCCGCACAGTTCGCGTTTTGCCGCGTGATATGGTGTCTTCATGTGCCAGTGTGTCGCCCGATTCATCAACGGGGCCGGTGGCCAGATCGGTGGGTTTGTCTCCCAAATATTGGCGCAGGGCCCCAATCAAGATGTCATCGTCATCATAGACAGATGCGCCAGTATCAAGTGCCTCGGTTAGAATGGCGACACGGTCGATCACGGCGAGCACCGCGGTTACCAGATCTGCCGACACCTCGACCTCGCCATCGCGTGCAGCGCTCAATACGTCCTCGGCCGCGTGGCTCAGGCGAAGCAGCCTTGGGAGTGACAGGAAACCGCAGCTTCCTTTTACGGTGTGCACAAAGCGAAATACGCTGTCGAGCAATGCGCGATCATGCGGCCGGCGCTCCCACTCGACCAACTGACTTGTCAGCGCCTCAAGCGTCTCGCGCGTTTCAGCAATAAAGTCTTCTATCAAGTCGTCCATGTCTGCCGATCCGTTTTAACGGAAACGACATGTGACATCATATGGTTAAAAAGATATTGAGAACGCTAGACCTGCGAAGTGCGCACCAGCGCGCCGATGACGAGATGTTCAGCGTCGGGTTCAGCGAGCTGGATCATCCCGCCGCCCTGCAGGGCAAGCGTGTGCGCCATCCAGGCCGCAGCGGTGCGGGAATCCACCATCGAGGCATCAAGCTTCCCCGTCAGCGCGTCACGCACAGCGGAATCCATAACAATTTTGGTTCCACTCGCCCGAATAACGATTTCCTGCTCGTTCAATCCTGCTTCAGCGCCCACGAATAAAGTGCCGCCACGTACCAGCGCTTCATTTGCCAACAGCACGAGGTTCAAGAGGATTTTGACCGCCCTTTTTGGCATCATCTGCGCAGGAACAGCCCATTCCAACACCGTGCGACCGCTTGAGGTTATTAGCGGTTCAATCACCATCCGCGCTTCTTTAGGGTCGACTTCTGAACCAAAGCCGCCGGCAGCACCAAAGGCGAGGCGGAAAAACTTCAGCTTATCGGCCGCAGCCTTGGCGCTTTCCGCCAGCAAATCCATGCACCGTTGCCGCATTTCGGGATCATGCTCGTCGGCCAGCAACTCAAGGCCATTATTCATGGCTCCGACAGGGCTCAAAAGGTCATGACACAGGCGCGAGCAAAGCAGGCTGGCAAAATCGATTTCCGTGTCGGACATTAAAAATGGTTCCTTGGGCTGGCTGGCATATTGATGGCGGTCATGGACTGTGTTTTCACGCGATTCAACCCTCGACGATCAGCGGTACTGGGGTAAATCCCGTGACGTGAGCGCCAAGAGCGATGGGTTGCCATGCCGTAACTGCTCCCCCCGCAATGATGAGCCATATCAGGCCATCGGGTGCGGCCTGCGCGATGTCAGACGCAGAGGGCCGCGCCAAGCCATTCGGGTGCGAATGAAAATACCCCAAAAGCGGCATGCCGTCCGCTCTGGCATCCTTATGGACGGCGATAAGCGCGGCAGGATCGATTTCAAAATTCCGTGATGGATCGGCGGCAACATTGGCTGCCCATTGCACGGAAATGACCTTCCGGTCCCTTCCACGCAACACGCCACAACATTCATTTTGGTCGGCGTCCGCCGCCCAACGCAGAAGTTGTTTCTGGTCATTGCTTGATAAATGCAGGGCCATAACCCATGTGTATAAGATGGTTGGAGAAAATGCCACATTTACAGGTATTTTGGGCGAAGGAAGGCTCGATAGCGCGCTTGCTGCCGCGCTGCCGCAATTTTCACGCGCGCGTATTCAGGCACTGATCGCTGACGCAGCGTTGCGCATCAACGGGCAAAGCTTCGCGGACCCCGCAAGCAAGAAAATGTCCGGGAAGCATTTTGAACTACATGTCCCTGCCCCCAAGCCTGACAAAGCTATTCCGCAAGATATTCAGCTCGACGTCGTTTATGAAGATGCGCATCTGATCATCGTCAACAAACCCGCTGGATTGGTTGTGCACCCTGCCGCCGGGCATAGCGATGGCACATTGGTCAATGCGCTGCTGCACCATTGTCACGGCAAATTGTCCGGCATTGGCGGCGTTCAGCGTCCGGGCATTGTCCACCGTATCGATAAAGACACATCCGGGCTGCTGGTCGTGGCGAAAAGCGACGTCGCGCATGAGGGCCTGGCAAAATTGTTCGCCGCGCATGACATCGAACGCAAATATATCGCGATCGTCAGTGGCATCCCTGCCCCACCTGCAGGGACGGTGCGCACGCAAATTGGCCGGTCAACGACCAACCGCAAAAAAATGGCGGTGCTGCCCGATACCAAGGGCAAGCATGCGGTCACGCATTTTCGTATGACGGAGGCATTTTCCAAAACCGCAGTCGTCGAATGCACGTTGGAAACGGGACGGACACATCAAGTCCGCGTCCATATGGCCCACATCGGCCATCCACTAATCGGCGATAGCGTTTATTCTAATCGACAAAACCCCTACAGAATCGGACCGGATCAGGCTCCGTTCGACCGACAAGCATTGCATGCTGCCTCATTGGGGTTTATTCATCCGATATCCGGCGAAACCTTACGGTTCGAATGCGGTTTACCAGAGGATATGCAGCTTCTGTTAAGCCAAATGCGTATATAGAGTTTCAAAGGGAACGCTTTGCTAGCGGGTGCTTGATGAGGCCCGGTGGGAAGCACAATGAAAGAGGAAAACATGTCTGAGAAAAAGAATGTTCCGGCTACAATACCTGCCCTTGGGGGGGACGCGAGCCTAAACCGTTACCTAAGCGAAATCCGGAAGTTTCCGGTTTTGAAGCCTGAGCAAGAATATATGCTCGCCAAACGCTTTCAAGAACATGGCGATACCAAAGCTGCCGAGCAGCTTGTGACGTCACATCTTCGCCTCGTATCAAAAATTGCCATGGGCTATCGCGGCTACGGCCTGCCGGTGTCCGAGCTTATTTCCGAAGGCAACATCGGATTGATGCAAGGTGTAAAAAAATTCGATCCAGACCGCGGTTTCCGCCTCGCGACTTACGCGATGTGGTGGATTCGTGCGTCGATGCAGGAATTCATTCTGCGCAGTTGGAGCCTGGTCAAAATCGGCACGACTGCCGCGCAGAAAAAGTTGTTTTTCAACCTACGCCGGATGAAGAACAACCTTCAGGCGTTTGAAGATGGCGATCTCAACCAAGACGCCTTGCGTAAAATTGCCACCGACCTTGGCGTGTCCGAGGAAGAAGTGAACAACATGAACCGCCGCATGGCGATGGGCGGTGACACGTCACTGAACGTCCCGATGCGCGAAGATGGCGATGGCCAATGGCAGGATTGGTTGGTCGATGACACGCCATTGCAGGACGAACGCGTTGCCGACGCTCAAGAAGGCGATATGCGTCATGCCCTGCTCTCCGAAGCAATGGACAGCCTGAATGAGCGCGAGAAGCATATTCTGACACAGCGCAGGCTGATTGAAGAACCGCAAACGCTCGAAGAGCTGAGCCAGACTTACAGCGTTAGCCGTGAGCGCGTGCGTCAGATTGAGGTGCGGGCTTTTGAAAAACTGCAAAAAGCAATGCTGCGGATCGCTGGCGAAAAGCGGTTACTGCTCACCGTCTAATCCCATGTAAAAATAGATGACGGGCGGAGAACGCTGCGCTAGCTTTTGATAATGAAAAAACCGAAGCGCTCGTTTTCCGCCCGTATCTTTCGTTCCAGCCTGAAAACGGCTATATATCTTACCGGCGGAACGGTCGCGTTGACGGCCATTTATGCCGTTGTTCCCGTGCCGACAACGCTGACCATGCTGTTCGACAGTCATGGCGCAAAGCGCGACTGGACCTCGCTTTCCGACATCTCACCAAATCTCGTGCGCGCGGTCATTGCCGCCGAGGATGGCAAATTTTGCAGCCATGATGGTTTTGACCGTGAGGCGATTGAAAAGGCGCTTAAACGTAATCAGCAGGGCGGAAAAATGCGCGGTGGCTCAACCATCAGCCAGCAAACCGCGAAGAACGTGTTTCTGTGGCAGGGGTCCGGTTGGACGCGTTACCTGCGCAAAGTGCCAGAAGTCTATTTCACATTCCTGATCGAAAAAATCTGGGGCAAACGCCGGATTATGGAAGTGTATCTGAATGTCGCTGAAACCGGCATTGGCACCTATGGCGCCGAAGAAGGCGCGCAGCGTTACTTCAACAAATCTGCCAAAGATCTCACACGCACGGAAGCCGCACGATTGGCTGCTATTCTGCCATTGCCCAAAAAGCGTGCGGTAAACGGCGTGGGTGGTTTTACCCGCCGGTATGGGAACAGCATCGCTGCGCGCATTCGCGTCGTCAAACGCGACGGCCTCGATAGCTGCATTTACCCATAAAAAAAGGGCGAAGCCGAAGCCCCGCCCTTTTTTAATTTTCTAGTTCAATGACTTAGAATACGAACGTAAGCGTTCCGCTCACGGTGCGTGGTGCACCGATTTGAACGAAGCCGGGGCTACCGTAAGTCCCAACACCCGTTGCACGGTTATACGTTGCGCTCTGGGCCAAACCGCCGCCAAAACCGCCGACATAGAATTGGTCGAACAGGTTATAGACGTTGAGCTGGAAGCGGGTCTTGTCGCTCACGCCCAAGAAGCCAAGGTTAACGCTCGCATCAAGGTTGACCATCCAATAAGCAGGCGCAGCTGCACCGAAGATTTCGGTCCGCGATACTGTACCCAAAGTGCCGGTTGGAACCGCACCAGTTGGAATGAACGTACCTGTGTAGGTTGCTGAACCCGTATCGAAGATGTTCCGTGGGCCAGTGCGCTTTGCCGTAATGCCAAGTTCAACTGGTCCAACTTCACCGCGGACGGTTCCACCGAACGAATATTTCGGCGAACCACCTTCACGCTGGCCAGCAGTCGCAGCAAAAACAGGCGTTCCGTCAGTGTTTTCACCGATAGCAACGTTGTTCTTGATTTCCGACTTCATGTACGAACCGAAGACATACAAGGCCAATTGAGGAATTGGCTGATATGAAATCGAACCATCAACACCGTATTTGTCGACATTACCAAGGTTACGATACACGTTCTGGTCCAGTTCTGGATCGTAAGCCGAAGCCAAACGGTTCTGGAACTTGGTCAACCAACCCGAAAGCTGTGCCTGGATGTTACCCGAACGGTAACGAGCGCCAAGGTCAACGCTGTCCGTTGTTTCTGGAGCAGGACGCGCACGTGCGGTCGTGATCGGGAAGAAGAACGCGTTGTACAAGCTGTCTGTGCCTGGAACCGAAAGGCCCTGCGCAAAGCTTGCGAACATGCTGAATTCAGGCGTAAACTTGTAGTTGAAGCCTACGTTTGGCAAAATCTTGTCATATTTGAAGACGCGGTTTTGTGGACCAGCCTGCGTTGGGTTGAGCGTTGCGTTCACGGCGTTCTGGCTTGCATCACCGAAGCACTCAACAAAGCCGCCAGCTGAGCTGGTGAAGCAATAGTTGGTCAGGTCACGCTTGAAGAACGGTGCACGAACACCGGCTGTCACGACCAGATTGTTGTCCATGAATTCACCGCGATATTCGCCAGAAACCTGCTGCAAAATTGCATAAGACAGACGGTTACGCTTTTGAAGCGTTACGCCGTTGGCAGCAATTTGCGGGCCGTTTACTGGGAAAACATCAAATGGCTCGCCATTGACGTCCAACAAGCCAACTTCGCCTGTCTGACGGTGACGTGCACGGTCAAAGGTGTAGGCAAGACGAACCGAATGTGCATCGTTGATTTCATAACGCAGCGAGCTGATCACGCCATAACGATGTGTTTGGGTCTGGCTTGGCGCCATCATGGTAACCTGGTCGAGGATGTCGCCATCGCCGTTCAGATCCTTACCAAAGAATGGTGAACCCGAGAGGTATCCAGCCTGGCAGTTTACGCCAGCACCGCTTACCACGGTCGTGCAGTTTGCTGTGCCGCCAGTCGGATCGATGTCACGACGTGCTTCACGTGCAGTAACGGTGCCACCACCATTTGCCTTTACGTACTGATAGCTTGGATCGACGGTCAACGTCAGCTTTTCACCGAAAGTGAATTTTGACGAACCACGGATGTTGCCGGTGTTTGACGGGTTATAACGACGGTCGAATTCCGTACCGCACGTTGTTGCCGACTGAGCCGTTCCGTTAACTGGCGTTACCGTTGTCGTGCAAGGGAAGTTAATCAGATATTCCCGCTCATTGTTGTTCGCTGGAAAACGGTTGGTCGAAGCGGCACCAACAACACGGCCGGCGTCGTTGCGCAATGGCAGCGAACCGAAGAAGTTGTTGCGGTTTTCATTGTAGCTACCGGAAATCGCAATGAAGTCACCATCGCTGCCAATTGGCTGATAGATTTTTGCGTTATACTGTTGCTTGTCGATAACGCCATAATTGTTGAACGGGTTGTTGTTGGTCGCCTTTGAAGCCGAGAAGAACGCGCGTGTTCCGAACGACGTCAGGTTGCCAGTGTTGACCATGCCAAAAAGACGATCAAAGTTAAAGTCGCCAAGCGAGCGCGAAACCTTAACACCGAAATCTTCGGTCGGGGTCATCGTGCGGTAGTTGACGGTGCCGCCAACAGCCGATGCTGTAGGGCTATCGACGTCAGTCGTACCAAGGTTAACGTTAACCTGTTCAATCAATTCAGGGTCAAGCTGCTGGTTCGAATAGATGGCGTAGTTGCCGGAGTCATTCAAAGGGACACCGTCAAACGTCAGCGAGATACGCGACGAATCAAAACCACGGATGTTCAGCGTGCCGCCCCCCGAGCCATAAGCATCGTTATTCTGGAAGCTTACGCCTGGAATGACGTTGATGGTGTCGAGAATTGTCTGGCCTGGGTTCTGGCGTTCGATCAGCTCTTGCGTAAGAACTGCTTTTGCCTTGGTCGAGTCAGGTGCCTGAATTCCGGCAACGTCCTGCGAACGAGAACCGGAAACAACGATTACTTCTTCTTCGAAATCGACTGAACCAGTCGACTGCGCGAAGGCAGCGCTTGAAAAGCTGCAGATGGTAAGTGCAACCGCACTCGCCGCAAGCTGATAACGAATTTTCATTTCTAAAACCCCTTTGGTTTCCACATGCCAATTCACTGGCAACCAAGCGTTTCGCTCGAATCATCCATATGAATTGAACCGCGCCATCCCCTTGGGGCCGGTGAATGACAGTAAAATGACACCCCGCCCCGCAGATGATTCGCCCTTAACCGACCGCGTCGGACAGGCAAAGTATTGCAGTGCAGCAACCTGTGTAAATTGGCCTATTTAAACATTTTGTTAATAGCTGTGGCCTGTTTGCCACAGTCAGTGGGAAATGCGCTTATGCGGCATCCTCTTTGTTCGATTTCGCCGATTTTGCGTAAACGAGGACCGGTGTCTTGCGACCTTCAACCACATCCTTGTCCACGACAACCTCGTCAACTCCGTCAAAGGTCGGAAGATCAAACATCGTATCCAACAATATCGCTTCCAGGATCGACCGCAGTCCGCGAGCACCAGTTTTGCGTTCAATCGCTTTCTTCGCGACCGCTTCCAACGCCTCATCGGTAAAGCTCAGGCCGACATCTTCCATCTCGAACAGTTTGCGATACTGCTTCACGAGCGCGTTTTTCGGCTCCGACAGGATCTTGACGAGCGCGGGGATATCGAGATCTTCCAGCGTCGCAGTGACCGGCAAACGACCTACGAATTCCGGAATCAAGCCATATTTCAGCAAATCTTCCGGTTCAACCTGCTTGAGGATTTCACCCGTTCCGCGTTCATCAGGATCGGCGACATGTGCGCCGAACCCAATCGACTTGCCTTCAAGACGATTGGCAATGATCTTTTCCAGCCCGGCAAACGCGCCGCCACAGATGAACAAGATATTCGTTGTATCGACCTGCAGGAATTCCTGCTGTGGATGCTTGCGGCCGCCCTGCGGAGGCACACTAGCGGTTGTGCCTTCCATAAGCTTCAGCAAAGCCTGCTGAACGCCCTCACCGCTTACGTCGCGCGTAATGGACGGGTTTTCGGCCTTACGGCTAATCTTGTCGATTTCGTCGATATACACGATACCGCGCTGCGCCTTTTCGACATTATAGTCAGACGCCTGCAGCAGCTTCAGGATGATGTTTTCAACATCTTCGCCAACATAGCCCGCTTCGGTCAGGGTCGTCGCGTCGGCCATCGTGAATGGCACGTCAAACGTCTTTGCCAACGTCTGGGCAAGCAAGGTCTTTCCGCAACCTGTTGGGCCAACGAGCAGGATGTTCGACTTGGCCAATTCAACTTCGGCACCTTTGGCACCATGGTTGAGCCGCTTATAATGGTTGTGCACAGCAACCGACAGCACACGTTTCGCCTGCGGTTGACCAATGACATAGTCGTCGAGAACTTCGCAGATTTCCTGCGGTGTCGGAACTTCACCTTCCTTGCGGCCAGTGAGTGCACCCTTGGTTTCTTCACGAATGATGTCGTTGCAAAGCTCAACACACTCATCACAGATGAAAACGGTCGGGCCAGCGATCAATTTGCGGACTTCGTGCTGTGATTTTCCACAGAATGAGCAATATAATGTGCTCTTAGTGTCGGATCCGCTTAACTTCGTCATAATATGTCCTGCTACCACGCCGAAACGGGGCGTACTTTATTGAACCAACATCCTAAAGATGCGTTCCGATTTGGCAATAGCCCAAAATGGGCTGTGCCATCTTGGCAAAGGCCTGAGCGCGATTGCTAACGCAATCAGTCTGCGCCTGCCTCAGAATTTAGCGGACGCTTGTCAAACACTTCGTCCACCAGACCAAATGCCTTGGCTTCGTCCGCTTCCAAGAACGTGTCGCGATCCATCGCTTTTTCAATGTCCTTCAACGGCTTGCCCGTATATTTGGCGTACAGGTCGTTCATACGCTTGCGAATGCGGAGGATTTCATTCGCCTGAATTTGGATGTCGGATGCCATACCACGCGCGCCGCCCGAAGGCTGGTGGACCATGATACGCGAATTGGTCAGCGCAACGCGCATGCCGGGCTCGCCAGCTGCCAACAGGAAGCTACCCATCGATGCGGCTTGTCCGATGCACACTGTCCCGACCTTTGGACGGATGTATTGCATGGTGTCATGAATCGCCATGCCAGCGGTTACAACGCCGCCCGGCGAGTTGATGTACATCCAAATATCTTTCTTTGGATTGTCCGACTCAAGGAACAACAGCTGCGCGGTGATAACCGACGCCATATTGTCCTCGACCTCACCCGTCACAAAAATGATCCGCTCGCGCAGAAGACGCGAAAAAATGTCCCAGCTCCGCTCTCCCCGGTTCGATTGCTCGATAACGACGGGAACTAGGGCTTGTACCGGATCAAATGGGACGTGCATGAAATACCTCTGGGCTGTTCTGTTTTTACGCTGATGCCTACATCGGCGCGGGCAGACAAAGTTTCAAGCAGGAAAAGGTTAAACTGGCGTGCAATCCACAGAGAGTTCATCAAAATTACGCTGCAATTTAGATGGTAACATCGATTAGTTGTTAGATTTTGAATGATCTGGCCATTTAAAAACCAAATGTGACGCACGTCAGAGCGACCGAAACAAAAAAGGCCCCGGAATCCCGAGGCCTTTTCGTTTGTTCAAAACTGGACGATTATTTCTTAGGTGCAGCCTTCTTGGCAGGAGCCTTCTTGGCAGGCGCTTCTTCCGCGTCCTTCTTAGGAGCAGCTTTCTTTGCAGCAGGCTTAGCTTCCTTTGCAGGCGCCTCTTCCTTTGCTGCAGCCTTTTTCGCAGGAGCCTTTTTCTTCGCCGCTGGCTTTGCGTCTGGTTCAGCTTCAATCGCTGCTTCAAGAACGTCCTTGGTTACGGTCTTTTCCGTGATCGTCGCCTTGTCGAACAAGAAATCTACAACCTTGTCTTCAAACATTGGCGCACGCAGCTGGGCCGCTGCCATTGGGTTTTCCTGCAGATACTGCACAAAACGCTGACGGTCTTCAGGACGATATTGCTGCGCAGCTTGCTGCACCAGCATGTTCATTTCCTGTTGGCTGACTTCAACGCCATTTGCCTGACCGATTTCGGACAGCAACAAACCAAGGCGAACGCGGCGGACGGCGATATCGCGATACTCTTCGCGCTCGGCTTCCATTTCCTTCTTCGCAGCTTCGGCGTCTTCTTCGCGGGCAGCTTCCTGCTCCAACTGCGCCCAAATCTGTTCGAATTCTGCTTCGACCATCGATGGCGGCACGTCAAAGTCATGATCTGCAGCAAGCTGATCAAGCAACTGGCGCTTCATGTAGGTGCGGGTCAGACCGTTATGTTCTTGCTCAACCTGAACCTTCATCAGTTCACGCAGCTTGTCGATACCTTCAAGGCCGAACATCTTTGCAAGATTGTCATCCGCTTTCGCTTCGACAGGCTTGCGCACTTCGGTGACGACGATGTCAAAAGTCGCGGCCTTGCCCTTCAGGTTTTCGGCATTGTAATCTTCGGGGAAGGTTACGTTCAGAACCTTCTCGTCATTGGCTTTGACGCCAACGAGCTGGTCTTCGAAACCGGGGATCAACTGGCCTGAGCCAAGCTCAACGGCCATGCCTTCGCCCTTGCCGCCTTCAAATGGTACGCCGTCGACCTTACCTTCAAAGTCGATGACGACGCTGTCGCCCATCTTTGCGGCATATTTCTTGTCAGCCGCTTCAAAGCTCTTTTGTCCTTCAGCAAGCTTCAGGATCGATTCGTCTACCTGCGCGTCGCTGACTTCAACCGTCAGGCGCTCAAGCGTGATGCCATCGATCGACGGCGCGGTAATGGCGGGCAGGACTTCGAGATGGAAATCAACAACCGCGTCTTTGCCTGGCTCGTACCCATTGTCGAGATGCACGTGCGGCTGAGTCGCAGGGCGCAGCTTGTGGTCAGAAATCGCCTTTTGGACGCCTTCTTGGATCGAGCTGTTCAGCGCGTCCTGAAGCAACGAATCCTTATGCATTTTCTTGACCAGATTGGCAGGAACCTTGCCAGGACGGAAACCGGGCATACGCACCTGAGGCGCGATTTTCTTTACCTCGGCATCGATGCGTGATTCGACGTCTTTCGCGGTAATCGTCATACGATATGCGCGCTTCAGGCCTTCATTCTGTGTCTCGACGGTTTGCATAATATCTTCTCTATCTGCAGGCAAAGCGGCTGGCCTCACCTTAAACGTTAAATGGCTTTCGGGCTCAACGACAGCCGGGAACTTCCCTATTTCGTGGTGCGGGCGAAGGGACTCGAACCCCCACACCTTGCGATGCCAGAACCTAAATCTGGTGCGTCTACCAATTCCGCCACGCCCGCTTACGAAAAGCTGCCGTTTCACAAACGACGGGAGCCTCTAACGGGAAAGCCCCGCTAGGGCAAGGGCAGAAGCGGCAAAACCGCCGCTGCGCCCTTATCATCTGTTAACCAAGCGCCTTTTTCAGCAAGTCGTTGATGATTTGCGGATTGGCCTTGCCCTGCATCGCCTTCATCGTCTGGCCCACGAAGAAACCAAACAATTTGTCTTTGCCGGAGCGGTACTCGGCAACCTTGTCGTCATTGGCGGCCATGATCTTGGCAATCTCTGCCTCAATCGCGCCTGTGTCATTGGTCTGCTTCAGGCCTTTTTCTTCGACAATGGCAGATGCGCCCTGCCCCGTCTCAAGCATGATTTCGAAGACCTGCTTGGCGATGCTGCCGCTGATTGTGCCATCGGCAACCAGGCCAAGAAGCTCGGCAGCTTGCTTTGGATTGACCGGGCTTTCGTCCAAGGTCTTGCCCAGCTTGTTCAGCGCACCGAACAATTCGGACATCAACCAGTTCGACGCCTGCTTGGCATCGACGCCTTCGGCCAACAAATCTTCAAACCAAAACGCCGTTTCGGCTTCCGCCGTCAGAACAGCGGCATTGTATGCGGTGAGGCCCAATGCTTCATAACGCGCACGTTTGGCGTCGGGAAGCTCTGGCAAGGACGCACGGCATTCCTCCAGAAACGCGTCGTCGAGTTCGACCGGCAACAAATCAGGGTCGGGGAAATAACGATAGTCATGCGCGTCTTCTTTCGACCGCATCGAGCGCGTCTCCATCTTGTTCGGGTCGAACAAGCGGGTTTCCTGAACCACTGCGCCGCCGCTTTCGATCAGATCCACCTGGCGCTGCGCTTCATACTCAATCGCCTGCATCATAAAGCGGATGGAGTTGACGTTCTTGGTCTCTGTGCGCGTGCCCAGTTCACCACCGGGCTTACGGACAGACACGTTGACGTCAGCGCGCATGGAGCCTTGTTCCATATTGCCATCGCACGATCCGACATAGCGCAGGATAGAGCGGAGTTTCTTGAGATATGCTCCAGCCTCTTGCGGGCTGCTAATGTCAGGACGCGACACGATTTCCATCAGCGCAACACCCGAGCGGTTCAAATCAACAAAAGACATTGTTGGATGCTGGTCATGCATCAACTTGCCTGCGTCTTGCTCGACATGGATCCGTTCAATCCCGATTTTCTTGGTCGGGCTATCGGGGTCTTTTTCGTTGAGCGTGACTTCAATCTCGCCCTCACCCACGATGGGGTGATACAACTGCGAAATCTGGTAGCCCTGCGGCAAATCGGCGTAGAAATAATTCTTGCGGTCAAAGCGCGACCAGCGGTTGATCTGCGCATTGATCGCCATGCCGGTGCGCACAGCCTGACGCAGACATTCGCGGTTTGGCACGGGCAACATGCCGGGCATCGCTGCGTCGACAAGGCTCACATGGCTGTTGGGTTCGGCGCCAAAGCCGGTCGATGAGCCTGAAAAGAGTTTGGACTCACTGGTGATCTGCGCATGAACTTCAAGGCCAATCACGACCTCCCACTCACCGGTATTTCCCTGGATGCGGTACTCGCTCATATTACCACCACTCTCCGGCTTCCGCCGTAAATCCTGAACGCTGCTCAATCGCGAGGCCGGCGTTGAGCACAGCCTGTTCGTCAAGCGCCTTGCCGATAATCTGCAGCCCCATAGGCAGGCCTTGCTTGTCGAGGCCACCCGGAACCGACATCGCGGGCAGGCCAGCCAATGAGGCAGGCACCGCGAACACGTCGTTCAAATACATCGACAATGGGTCGGCGTTTTTCTCACCCAAGCCAAAGGCCGCGCTAGGTGCGGTTGGCGCGAGGATGAGGTCACAGCTTGCCCACGCATTTTCGAAATCGCGTGCGATCAAGGCGCGAACCTTTTGCGCCTGCGTGTAATATGCGTCGTAGAAACCAGCGCTGAGCACATAAGTGCCGATCATGATGCGACGGCGCACTTCTTCGCCAAAACCGGCGGCGCGGGTTGCGGCATACATATCCTGCAGGCCAGCGCCCTCAGGCAAATCGCGCAAACCAAAACGCACGCCATCATAGCGCGCAAGGTTCGATGACGCTTCAGCAGGGGCGATGATGTAATAAGCAGGCAACGCATATTTGGTATGCGGCAGGCTGATGTCGACGATTTCCGCGCCTGCATCCTTCAGCCATGCGATGCCATTATCCCACATCTTGGCAATATCTTCGTCGATACCATCAAGACGATATTCGCGGGGAATGCCGATGCGCTTGCCCTTCAGATCGCTATTCAAAGCCGCTTCCCATGCGGGCACAGGCAAATCGAGCGAGGTGGAATCCTTCGGATCAAAGCCTGCCATGGCTTCCAACATGATCGCGCAATCGCGGACGTCGCGCGCCATTGGGCCAGCTTGGTCAAGCGAACTGGCAAACGCCACAACGCCCCAACGCGAGCAGCGGCCATAGGTTGGCTTGATACCGCTAATGCCGACAAATGCGGCAGGTTGGCGGATCGAGCCACCGGTGTCGGTACCCGTCGCAGCAGGGCACAGCCGGGCCGCGATGGCAGAGGACGAACCGCCCGATGAACCACCCGGCGCAAGTGCGGCGTTGCCACCATCATTGCGACGCCAAGGTGAAATGACGTTGCCGAAATAGCTGGTTTCGTTCGACGAACCCATGGCGAACTGGTCAAGGTTGAGCTTGCCCAACATCCCTGCCCCAGCCTTCCAAAGATTGGCGGATACCGTCGACTCATAGGTCGGCACGAAACCTTCCAGCATATGGCTTGCAGCGGTCGTCTGCACGCCTTCGGTGCAGAACAAATCCTTCATGCCAATCGGCACACCGGCCATTTTGCCAAGTGGCTTGCCCGCCGCGCGGTCGGCATCAACCGCTTGTGCAGCAGCAACGGCCATTTCAGGCGTTTCGACGATAAAGGCGTTGAGTGCCTTTGCCGCAGCAACGCGCGTGTTCAGCGCTTCAGCAACCTCAACGGCTTTGAATTCGCCGTTGGCGACACCATCACGAATGGCAGCTACGCCCAGTCTCGAAAAATCAGTCATTATTCAATCACCTTGGGCACGCCAAAGAAGCTGCCTTCCTTCGCTGGCGCATTGGCAAGCACCTTGTCGCGGACATCGCCATCGGTGACGACGTCATCACGCAGGCGCAGCTTATTGGGGATGACAGCCGTCATTGGCTCAACGCCAGTGACGTCTACTTCGCCCAATTGCTCCACCCAGGCAAGAATGCCATTGAGTTCGCCGACCATCTTGTCAGCCTCTGCATCGCTAATCGCGATGCGCGAAAGCCGTGCGATTTTGTTCACGGTATCTTTATCTATAGACATACGCCAGCCGCTAGCATTGCACCTGCCCCGCTTCAACGGAAAAGCTTAATCTTTCAGGCTCTATTCAATTTTCCGATGCTATTTCCGTCCAATCGGCTAAATCGCATCAAAATTTCAGGACATAAACTTGGCTCGTAAATTCATTTATATCGTTGCAGCACTCATCGTCCTCGTCATTGCGGGTGGTTTCGTTATCCGCATTTATGAGGCTGAGCTCACCGAATTGGCATTCGTGCCAACGGCAAAGTTCGAAAAACAGGCGGCGTTTGAACCAAACAAATATGCCAGCAACGATATGTGGTTTGCGCGACCGGGCAAAACCGGCAATCCAGCCGACTGGTTGCCTGCCGGCGCGGCCAAGCCAGACGTGCGGGGCCCCGCGGCGATATTTTTCATTCACCCGACATCTTATATTGGCAGGGACCATTGGAATGCCCCGCTCGACGACGCGGAATCGCAGGATCGCGCGAGATTGTTCCTGCGCGGCTTGGCCTCGCCCTTTGCCAGCACCGGCGAAATGTGGGCACCCCGCTATCGTCAGGCAGCAATAGGCTCGTTCCTAACCACCAAGCCCGAGGGTCAGCAGGCGTTGGACGCCGCATATCAGGACGTTCTTTTGGCGTTCGATGAATTTGTCGCGAAAGTGCAAAAGGACCGGCCGATTATATTGGCTGGCCATAGCCAAGGCGCGCTGCACCTTACACATCTGCTGAAAGATCGCGTTGCAGGCAAACCAATCGCCAAACGAATCGTCGCCGCTTATGTTGTTGGCTGGCCAATTTCATTGAACAATGATGTCGCTGCGATGGGGCTGCCCGCGTGCTCGGGTCCAGATCAAACGGGATGCATCATGGCGTGGCAGAGCTTTGCCGAGCCAGCCGAGTATGACCGCATATCAAAAGTCTACGACACAACGACGGGTTTCAACGGGCAAAGCCGCAAAGGCACCGCGATGTTGTGCACAAATCCTTTAAACGGTGGTGCAGCAGCTGCGGCAGACATGAAGGCCAATTTGGGTACATTAAAACCAGACGCCACGCTGGACACCGGCGAGCTGGTCGTTGGGGCCGTACCCGCACGATGCGACGCAAAGGGCTTTCTATTGATCGGCGATCCGCCCGAAGTCGGCCCTTATGTGCTGCCCGGCAACAATTATCATGTGTATGATTTCCCGCTGTTCTGGGCGAATGTGCGGGCGGATGCCACGTTGCGACTGCGGAAGTTTCTTCAGAAATGATTTTTGATGCCGTCGCCGATTTTCTGGAACAGTTGCCCGAAGGCGGCGTGTTGATAGGGCTCGATATCGGCACCAAAACGATTGGCACGGCGTTTTGCGACGCGGGCTGGACATTCGCATCGCCCGCCGACCTGATCCGCAGGAGCAAGTTTTCCAAAGACAAGGCGTTGCTCAGCGCCGCGATTGCGACCCGCCCTACGCGCGGTATCGTCATTGGCCTGCCGCTCAACATGGATGGCAGTGAAAGCCCGCGAAGCCAATCAAGCCGCGCTTTTGCCCGCAACATCGCGGATCTCGGCCTGCCGATTTTGTTGCGCGACGAACGTTGGTCGACCCAAGCCGTTGAGCGCGACATGATCGCCGCCGACATGAGCCGCGCAAAACGGGCCGAAAAAATCGACAGCGGCGCAGCGGCATTCATTCTGCAAGGCGCAATAGATGCGCTGACCATTGGGTGACGTTTTTGCTCGGCCACGACCTAGCCGACAAAATGATTGAGTATTGCCCCCCTTCCCTTTAAGGGCATCGCTTTAATGACATGGACACAGCCTTTTGCAGCCGACAGCTTTCCAAGCGGGTCGGGCGCTTTTCCGCACAAGCATTTGCTTGGTATCGCTGGACTTCAGAAATGGGAAATTCTCTACATCCTGAAAGAGGCTGAACAATGGGTGGCCTTGAACCGATCCGGCCCTGCAAAGCATGATGGCCGATTGTCGGGCCTTACGATTATCAATGCCTTTTTTGAAAACTCGACACGCACATTGCTGTCATTCGAAATTGCCGGAAAACGGCTTGGCGCGGATGTCGTGAATATGCACGCGGCGCAATCGAGCGTCAAAAAGGGCGAAACGCTTATCGACACAGCAATGACGTTAAACGCCATGCGCGCCGATGCCATTGTCATCCGCCACGGCAGTTCCGGCGCGGTGCAACTGATTTCAAGCAAAGTCGATTGCCCTGTCATCAACGCAGGCGACGGAAGCCACGAACATCCAACGCAGGCCCTGCTCGATTCGCTGACCATCATGCGCCGCAAAGGGCGGGTTGAGGGCCAAACCGTCGTCATTTGCGGCGATGTGCTGCACAGCCGCGTTGCGCGCTCAAATCTGTTCTGCCTGAAAACTCTGGGCGCCGAAGTCCGCGTCGTTGCGCCCCCTGCATTGATGCCAAGCGGTATCGAGGCCTTTGGTGCGCAGACATTTACCAATTTTGACGCCGCATTGGATGGCGCGGATGTCGTCATGATGCTGCGGCTTCAGAATGAACGTATGCAGGGGGATTTCATCCCCTCACCCCGCGAATATTTCCATTTATACGGCCTCGATGAACGCCGGCTCGCCTTGGCCAAGCCCGATGCGCTGGTCATGCACCCGGGCCCAATGAACCGCGGCGTAGAGATTGCGAGCAATGTCGCCGACCATGTTGAACGTTCCGCCATTACCGAACAGGTCGAAATGGGTGTCGCCGTTCGCATGGCGTGCCTCGATATACTCACCCGAAAAGCACGCGGTCAGGAGGGTTGGTCATGACCGGAATCAGCATCCTGAACGGCCACGCCATTTTGCCCGGCGCGAACAAGGCCGAGCCACTGAATGTGCATATTGAAAATGGCAAAATTGCCTCAGTTGGAAAAGCCGCCCCGATAGCGAACCAGTTGGACGCAAGCGATCTCATCATCGCGCCGGGTATCATTGATCTGGGCGTATTTAAGACCGACAAGCCCGCTTTCCGCTTTGGCGGCATCACGCGCGCCGCATTAATGCCTGACCAGTCGCCTGTGCACGACGACCCGGCAACGGTGCGCTTTGCTGCGCTGAAAGGGAAACCCGATCTTTGGGTACATCCGCTCGCTGCAGCAACGCAGGGCCTCAACGGGCTGCAGATGGCCGAAATCGCGCTGATGAAAGAAGCAGGCGCAGTTGGCGTTGCGACGGGACGCAAATGGATTGCCGATAGCGGCATATTGCTGCGCATCATGCGCTACTGCCATGCGCTCGACCTACCCGTCTTTGTGCACAGCGAAGATGCAGGCCTATCGGGTAACGCGGTTGCAACGGCCGGGGAGACAGCCACGTTGCTGGGCCTATCCAGCGCATCGCCCATCACCGAAGCGCTCGCCATCGCCCGCGACCTATTGCTCGCGGAGGAAAGCGGCGTGCATGTGCATTTCCGGCAAGTGACGACCGAACGCGGGCTGGACCTTATTCGCGCGGCGAAGGCAAAGGGCTTACGCATCACATGCGGCATTACGCCAGGGCATCTGTTCCTGTCCGACAACGCCGTTTCGGATTTCCGGACCTTCGCCCATCTGTCGCCGCCCTTGCGTTCGGAAAACGATCGACTGGCCTGTGTCGCCGCCATTACCGATGGCACGATTGACGTGATTGCATCGGGGCACGACCCACGCGGGCCAGAGGACAAGCGCCTGCCCTATTCCGAGAGCGCGCCGGGCATGGCAGGGGCGGAAACGCTTCTCGCGCTGTCGCTCAACCTCGTGCGGGACAATGTGATTTCGATCGGTCGGCTATTCGAACTGCTGGCATCAAATCCCGCGAAGATCTTGGGGCTAAATGCCGGTCAAATAGCAGAAGGATATGAGGCAGATCTTATCCTCGTCGATCCAGACGCGCCGTGGCAGGTCGATGGCGACCGCATGGCCGCACTTGCGGGCAATACGCCATTTGACCGACTGCCGGTTCAGGGCCGCGTGCGCCATATGCTAAAGGGCGGCAAGGTCATTTAATAGGTCCTGACCCTAAACCCACCGCCCAATAACGTTTCACGGATATCAATTTATCGTGCGGCGATCTTACGCCCTGCGGTGTTCGCCATACGGATATTTTGGGGGCCACCATTCGTGCGCACGAAACAATCGCCCCCTTGCGACTTGATCATCTTGCAAGTTGCCCGTGCGCTTGCTGCGTCCCCGAAACCCATTGCAGTCAAACGAACAAGTTTCTTGCCGTTGACCGTTACGGTCGAGCTGGCGGAGGCAAAGCCGTTCAATGCGCGGTAGCGTTTGGCATATTTGTTCCAAGCCGCTTGCGCACTGGCCACAGACGAGAACGCGCCTAGCTGAACCAAGTGGCTTCCCGCAACCGCTGGCGTTGCTGCCTTCGGCACATATGACACGGCGAGCTTCACCGGCGCGGTCACAAATGACTTTGCGGGAACTTCCGACGCCTTGATAAGTGGCGCTTCGTAAACCGGCTGGCTCGGCATTGTCTCGGCAGCTCTCATATAATTCTCAACAGCCGCAAAACCAACACTGTCCGATACAGGTGCCGGACCCACCGCAGCCAACTCCACTGCTGCTGCAGGTGCAGACGAAACATCTGCAAATTCTGGTGCAGCAGTTGGCGCGACATCAGCCTGCGCAAACCCAATGGCATTGATGCTGCTTAACGCGAGGCGCACCGGCTGCCCCGTATCTGACATGTCGGGCTGAACCTTCAACAGGCCTGCTACGCGCGTCGTATAAGCACCGGGACGCGCGAGCTGCGCCCATTCGGCGATCCGTTCGTTGACACGCTCCTGCGGCATATCTTGCGATGCCATGATCCGCGCATCGCGCCAGCGACCATCAAGTGCATAGGCCAAAGCCAGATTCTGACGTATGCGCGATGTGACATTGTCGGCGCGCACGGCATCGGTCAGGATTTTGACGGCATCCGCCGAACGACCTGCCAAAGCCAAGGTCAACGCATAGTCGCTGACAGGCAGAATGGATCGGTTCGAATCGACGAGCAATACGGCAGATTCGGTGTTGCCCAAGGCAATACGCGCCAGAGCGAGGCTGATGACCGTGCGCGAGTCGACTTGGCCCAGCTCCATAACGTCCATCAACGTCCGTTCTGCTGAGGCAAAACGCCCCTTCGCCATGTAAGCGCGTGCCAGCAACCCACGATAGTCGCGGTTTTGCATGTCAGCCTGAACCGCACGCTCTGCAAAGGCCAATGCCTTGTCAGCCTTGCCTTTGGCCAGCGCCCGTTCGGCTGTCTTCGCCCAGGAAAATGCCTTTTGCGGCGATGCCGTATTGACGGAAGCGTTGGCCGTGCTGCCCGCTCCGGCCGCTGATGCAGTCATTGCCGGCACCGCAACCAACGCGGCCGACAAAGCCAGCTTTATAACAAAACGGCTATTCATGGCATCACCTCAAAAAAGCTAAATATAGGCATTAGTGTTTTTTCGCAGGAACATGGGACGCGAGGTCACCAATTTCCGGCATGGATTCGAGAAGTGCATCAAGCGCATCGGTCACAAGCTGTTGCGCCGACTGGTGACGCACCGCGCATGCCAGCCGCAATTTCAAATGCCGTTCGCTATCAAGACGCAAGGTGAAGGCTGCTTTCGCTTTCAAGCCGGGCTTCGCGCGGGCACGCGAACGTGGCGCATCCTTGGCACCCAAAGGCGAGACTGGCCGCGTTGCCGGCTCAGGCGTCATGGTAACAATTGCGGGTGCATCGGTGACCGATTCCGGCGCATCAGCAACGCTATCAACGCCAGATTCGGGTTCAATGTCATTGGAAAGAGCGTTTACGAGACGGTCTTGCATGTGCCTGACCTCAGGAACAGCCGCGGCAAGCGGGTTGGTCCCATTAAAGCCGTGGTCATAATCCATTGGGGTCGTGGGATCTGGATCGACATCATATCCCATATCGTTCCACCCTAGGTCGTCTTGCGACGCTGCAGCGTTGCCATTGCTCGACAGCATTGATGGACGGCGCATTGCGGGACGCGCCAGTCCTTTGCGTGCCAACAATATGCCTGACAGCGAAGCGATTGGTTTAGGTTCACCCATTATCCGGCCCTTCCTTCGCTTAACCTACGACCCGGCGGCCGAAGCCACCCATGGGACGCGCGGCGGATATTTGCTGGCTTACGGCAGCGGGCGCACTAAAAACGGTGCGGCGGAAATTCTTCTCGAGACGATCCGAAATATATGTCCACAGCTGGACAACCTCTTGCGAGGACCTGCCATTGGGATCGATTTCCATCACTGTGCGGCCGTCAATCATGGATGCAGCGAAATCTGTGCGATGGTGGAGCGTAATCGGCGCAACCGTGCCGTGCTGCGACAGTGCCACGGCGGCTTCCGAAGTAATCCGGGCCTTTGGCGTCGCTGCATTCACAACGAAGATCAGCGGCTTGCCAGCACGCTCACACAGGTCGACAGTCGCACCCACGGCGCGCAAGTCATGCGGGCTTGGCCGCGTGGGCACGACGATCAGTTCTGATACCGAAATGACGCTCTGGATAGCCATCGTAATGGCAGGCGGCGTATCAATCACCGCCAGTTTAAAACCTTGCTGCCGCAATACGGCAAGATCGGTGGCGAGGCGGGCCACGGTTGTCTGTGCAAAGGCGGGAAGGTCAGCTTCACGTTCATTCCACCAATCGGCCAAAGACCCCTGGGGATCGATATCGATAAGCACAACCGGCCCCGCGCCTGCGCGCTGCGCCTGAACCGCCAAATGGCCGGACAGAGTCGTTTTGCCCGATCCGCCCTTCTGTGATGCCAATGCGAGTACCCTCACATCATTCCCCTTTTGCAAATGTTTCAAATGGGGATGTGACAGAACAGGGCTAAAAATAGGTTAACACTGATCGGAGGTGTCGGATTTTGCCGTTCGGATGCACCGGCACGCAAAGGTGACGGTATCGGGCCAAGCTTGCTTCGCGATACTGCGGCCTTAACCGCAAAGGCGCTCGATCTCGCGGCCTAGCGTATTACGGGCCGCGCTGTCTCCGGGTTCAATCATGAAATAATGCGTGCCGGAAAGGCTTGCCTTTTCAGAGCAATAGCTTGCGCACCCGCTTTCAACCGCTCCGGCAAAGCGCAGTTCAATACCGTCATAGCGGGCAGCGAAAGTGCAATTACCTTTACCATTCAATGTAACTTCGACCTCATCGCCTTTTACCGACGCTGCTCCGGTTCCTTCGCATTTGCTTTCGGGGCCGAAGACCGCAAGAAAACCGATATCGAAGCGGTTCGCATCGGTTTTCACCGCACAGAATTTATCGATGCCAAGATCGCTGCGCGTTTCAAAACGGCCCGCAAATTCTATTTTATCCGGGTTCGGAAGAACACCCGTCTCCACCGCACGTGCGTCCAGCGTTGCGCCAGCGTCCGACCCAAGGCTTGACGTAAGTGCGCCGTCACCGCACCCCGCCAACAGCGCGCATAGCGCGAAGATTGGAAATGCCGTGCGCGTCACACTGGTTCCAATCCATCCTTGTTTATCCTGCGATAAAAGCAGCTGCGGGCGCCGGTATGGCAACTCGGGCCTTGTGGCTCTGCGATTATCCAAATGGCGTCCTGATCACAGTCAATGCGCATGTCGACAATGTGCAGGACATTCCCGCTGCTTTCGCCCTTTTGCCAAAGCCGCTGCCGGCTGCGCGAGTAAAACACCGCAGTGCGGCTCTCCATGCTTTTGGCGAGTGCCTCCGCGTTCATATGCGCCACCATCAATAGGGCACCATCCGCCGCATCAGTGACGACTGCAGTCAACAATCCGTTGGCGTCAAATTTGGGTGTGAGGGTAAGCCCTGTCTCAATCTCGTCGGTCATTTCCAAGGCCTAACGCAAGGGCAAGTGGCCCGCCAACATTTTCTTTGTTACATTGCTACGACAAGGGGGAGACAATCGATGACGCCTTGCCTATACGCCAGCCAGCGACGCGCAGCGGGATTCGAATTATGCTGACCACCGACCCATTTGATGACGACAAACTTCGCGAGGAGTGCGGGATTTTTGGCGTCTACGACGCCGAAGGTGCTTCAGCGATGGTTGCGCTTGGCCTACATGCGCTTCAGCATCGTGGCCAGGAAGCCGCCGGCATCACCAGTTACGACGACCATGAATTTCACACGCACCGTGCCATGGGCCATGTTGCGGGCAATTTTGACCGTGATGAAATCATCAACGGCCTTGTCGGACGCAGTGCCATTGGCCATGTCCGCTATTCAACGACGGGCGAAACATCGCTGCGTAATGTGCAGCCCTTATATGCGGACCTTGCCACCGGCGGATTTGCGGTCGCGCATAACGGCAATATTTCAAACGCGGTTGCATTGCGCCGTGACCTTGTCCGCCGCGGATCGATATTCCAGTCATCATCGGACACCGAAGTCATCATTCATTTGGTGGCGACGTCTGGGTACCGGACGTTGCTGGACCGCCTGATTGATGCGCTGAAGCGTGTTGAGGGTGCCTATTCGCTCATTTGCCTGACCACCGAGGGCATGATCGCATGCCGTGATCCGTTGGGCATCCGGCCATTGGTCATGGGTAAGCTTGGCGATACAATAATCTTCGCATCGGAAACCGTTGCGCTCGATATTGTTGGCGCAGAATTCATCCGTTCTGTTGAACCGGGCGAATTGGTTGTGGTGCATGGTAGCGAAATTCAGTCGCACAAGCCGTTCATCCCCGTTTCGCAACGCCCCTGCATTTTTGAGCATGTGTATTTCTCACGGCCCGACTCCATTGTTGAAGGCATCAGCGTCTATTCGGTCCGCAAGGCCATCGGCGCGGAACTCGCGCGCGAAAATGGCGTCGATGTCGATTATGTCATTCCTGTGCCCGACAGCGGCACCCCTGCAGCCATTGGCTATGCCGAGGCGGCAAAGATTCCGTTTGAGCTGGGTATCATCCGGTCACATTATGTTGGCCGTACGTTCATTCAGCCGGGCGATGGCGTTCGCCATTTGGGCGTGAAGCTGAAGCATAATGCAAACCGCAATCTGGTCGCGGGCAAAAAGATTGTCCTGATCGACGATTCCATCGTTCGTGGTACGACCTCGCTCAAGATCGTTCAGATGATGCGCGAAGCGGGCGCTGCCGAAGTGCATATGCGTATTGCAAGCCCGCCAACGATGAACAGCTGTTTCTATGGCGTCGATACGCCGGAACGCTCCAAATTGCTCGCGAGCCGCATGGACGTGGAAGAAATGCGGCAGTTTATTCAAGCCGACAGCCTCGCGTTTCTCTCCATCGATGGGCTGTACCGTGCGTTGGGCGAAGATTCACGCAACAAAAACCAACCGCAATATTGCGATGCGTGTTTCACCGGCGACTATCCCACCACCCTCACCGACCATGAGGAGCATGAATCGGGTGATCTCATGATGCTGGGCGAACGGAAGTCTGCGTAAATCATGACGAAGCTATTTGAAGGCAAAGTGGCGCTGGTGACCGGCGCAAGCCGCGGGATTGGTGCGGCAACGGCGAAAGCGCTCGCGGCGCAAGGTGCACATGTCATCATCACAGCGCGCACCGCGAAAGACCTAGAAGCCGTTGAAGACGCGATATTCAACGCTGGTGGTAATGCGACGATTGCGCCTTTGGACCTCACTGATGGCGACAGCATTGCACGGCTCGCCACAGCAGTGACCGAGCGTTGGGGTAAGCTTGATGTCTTGGTATTAAATGCCGCAATGCTCGGAACGCTCGCGCCGGTTCCAGCCATTGATGGCGCAGAATTTGCGCGTTTGTTCACCCTAAATGTAACCGCGCAGCAGGTGCTGATCGCGTCATTTGATGCGTTGTTGCGCAAATCAGATGCGGGTCGCCTCGTCGCGCTGACATCCTCGGTTGGCGCGACACCGCGCGCATTTTGGGGCGCTTATGGCGCATCAAAGGCCGCGCTCGAAACGCTCGTCGCCAGCTATGGCGAGGAAGTGAAGAACCTGTCCGCTGTGCGCACTATTATTGTGGATCCGGGCCGTACGCGCACCCAAATGCGCGCAAAGGCCTATCCGGGCGAAGACCCGGCGACGGTGAAGGAACCATCGGTTGTGGCCGATGCAATCGTCGCGATGCTGACGACCGAGTTTGAGACCGGGCATCGTTTGGTGGTCGAGGGCTAACCCTTTAACATTACCGAAGTCCTGAGCAGCAGTCGCATCGCGACTGCGTCTGTCGAAGGACGCCCATCAGTAAACAGCTATGCTGGGCCGAGAAGCGCCCTTCGACTTTTCGCCAGCGCTGCGCGCTGACGGCTCAGGGCTACGGTTTAAGACTTCACCACCTCATGCGCCTTTAACGCACGCTCACGCGCGGCTTTGTGGCCAATGATTTTGCGCGGATAGCTTTTTGGCCGTGCGCCATATTCGTCGGGGTCATGAATATACGGCTCTTGCAAGCCCGCAAGCTCCGGCACCCATTCGCGGATGTAACGTGCGGCGTCGAATTTCTCTGACTGCGACAATGGCGCCATGATGCGCACGAACATATTGCTGTCTACGCCCGTCCCCGCTGTCCATTGCCAATTGACGCTGTTGCTGCCGTAATCGGCATCGACCAGCGTATCCCAAAACCATTTTTCGCCTTCGCGCCAATCAATCAGGAGATGTTTGACCAGGAACGACGCCGCAATCATCCGCACGCGGTTATGCATCCATCCGGTCGCCCATAATTGCCGCATCCCGGCGTCGACGATTGGGTAACCCGTCCGACCCTTAGTCCATGCCACGAAATCAGCCTTTACCGCCGGATCGGATAGATCGCGCCACGGCAGCCTGTCAAACGCATCGCGAGCATTCTTCGCGCCATATTCGGGCATCTGGACGATCACATTCTGCGCATAGTCCCGCCACACCAGTTCCTTAAGGAACACGTCAACCGACCCGCCGGCATGCATGGTCGCGTGCCAGCACGCAGCAGGTGAAATCTCGCCAAAGTGCAGATGCGGTGACAGGAATGACGAACCCGCCACCGATGGCAGATTGCGTTTCTCGTCATAAAATTTGGCCTTGTCGGCAAAATCCTCAAGCCGATGCCGCGCACCAGCTTCACCCGGGATCCACATATCGGCCATAGCGCCGGACCAATCGGGCTCGGTGGGTAACAGGGCCCAATCATTTAAGCCTTCGCTCGCCGGCCATGTATGGGGCGCAGCGACGTGCGCGGGTGCTGCCAGTGGCACGGGCGGCGGCATATGCTGCCAAAGCGCGCGCATGAATGGCGTGTAGATCTTGTACTGACCGCCGGTGCCTGTTGTGACGCTACCTGCGGGCAACAGATAGTTGCCGTCATGGCACACAAATGCGCAACCCGTGCTTAGCCCACTTGCAACGGCCTTTTCCGCATTCCGCCACCATGGTTCGTAATGCCGCATGCAATGAATGGCCGACGCGCCGGTCTCTTCAGCGAGTGCGCATAAAACGTCGTCGGATTTTCCGGCGCGCAGGATCAATCGCGACCCCAACGCCCGCAAATCTGCGTCGAGCGCCGTCAGACTATGGTGCAACCACCAGCGCGACGCCGCGCCCATCTTGCGATGCTTTGGCGTATCGTCATCAAGGATGTAGACGGGGATAACCGGCGCACCACTTGCCACTGCGGCTGCAAGCGCAGCTTGGTCCGCAAGACGCAGGTCGCGGCGCAGCCAGAGGATAACTGGGGCCGTCATTTGCTTTCAACTCCAATGGGAAAGAACATACTGAACCGGTCACCCACCAGCGGGTCAGAAAAGCGCTGGTCGGAAACCTTCAACGTCTTTTTTGCACCGTCGCCAACAATCTCGGCCACCGGCATACGTGACCAGAACAACAATGGCGTACCGCGGGCAATATGTGCCTCAAAAGCCTGGGAATCTTCACGTCCCATATAATGGGCGCGAATGTCGTCATCGATGCGCGCGCCATGAAACGGCGTGTACGTGCCCTGCCCATAATGGCTGTCATCGCGCCAAAGCATTTCACGCTTCCAAAATTGCACAGGCACAGGGTTTGCGACAACCAGAGTCGGCATAATCTTATGCTGTTTCTGAACGGCTTGAGCGGTCAATTGCTCCGCCCTGCCCGTGATGAGCCCATTGGCCAAGAGATACGCGCAAATGGCGGCAAAACTGGCCAACGCCGGTGTGCGCCAGTTTGCGCGCCCCTTACGTTCGCGGCGAAGCGAAACCCAAACGCCGCATATCAGCGCAGCCCACAGCCAGATGTCGATGATGAATAACGTATCGCCATAAAACCATTGGTTCGAAAATGGTTCGAGCAAACGGATCCCGTAACTGTTGAACCAGTCGAAAAGCGGGTGGCTCAAGCATCCAACATAAGCCAGCGCCAACAACCAGCCTTTATGGACGGGCAACCTTTTCTCAGGCCGCTTTCCGCGTCTTTCTTGCCAGCGATCAAAGCACAGCATGATGCCCCACAACATCAGCGGCAGCACCAGCATCGCGATTGGACCATGCGTGAGGCCGCGCCGGATCGCCAAATGCTGCTGCCCGCCCAGCAAAGTCGCCACGGCGTCAATATCGGGGATGTTCGCAGCAATAATCAGCGTGGGCATGGCAAGGCCAGTCCGCCGCTTCAACCCCATTTGCCCGATGAGCGCGCCAACAAGGCTATGAGTGAGATTATCCATAACAAATTTACTCGCACAAAGGCACGAAGGCACAAAGATAGGATTTAAGCTAAGGGTCGGTAATAATCGTTCGCCAGTCGCTTTACGCCATCGCGAAATGTTTCCATTCCGAAATTCATTAGCAAACCTAATGGAAGTCTCATCAGCCTCAGATACGTGAGAACCTGCTTTGCATGCACCGCCGCATGCTTTTCCGTCGACTTAATTTCAATCAGCAGGCTGCGTTCAACCAACAGATCGGCGCGAAAGCCCTGCTCAAGAACGCGTCCGTTATACGAAATTGGAATGACTTTTTGAACCTCGACAAAAAGCCCGCGATCTTTGAGCGCCTCACACAAAAGAAGCTCATAGACCGATTCCAAAAGGCCCGGTCCAAGCTCTTTGTGAAGCTTAAAGCCGCAATCTATCGCTGCCTTTGCTAGTGCTTCAACGTCGCCCTGCACCAAAACCTCCTTCGTGCCTTCGTGCCTTTGTGCGCGTTAAAATCAATTAAGTCTCCGGATGGCCCTCGGCTACGGTCCAGGTTTGTCCCTTTGCCAGCAGCTTGCCGAGATCAGGTGATTTACCTGCACTGGCCGACTCGTTTTGCGCGATGACGGCGTCGTTAAAGGTCGGGCGTGGATCGTCGTACAGGACGCCGAGTGCCATGGGGAATTCGCCAAATGGCATTTCCACAAGCATGTGCGCGAGCGAACGGTTGGTCACGTCATGGACGATAACGCCCGCGCTCTGCCAATCGCCATCAACGACATCGACAACCTTCAGCGTCAGCCCAACATTGTCGAGCGCAATGCCTTTGGTGCCGCCGGACTTTTCGCTGCCGAACAACATCGGCTCACCATTACGCAGCCACAATTGGTGGCCGTCAGCACCCTTTGGCGCAGCGAAGTCTTCAAACACGTCCTTGTTATACACGATGCAGTTCTGGAAGATTTCGATGAACGCCGCGCCGCGATGGGCGTGCGCTGCCTTCAGCACGTCAGGCAGATTTTTCGACACATCAAAGCCGCGCGCAACAAACCGCGCGCCTGAACCCAGCGCAAACGCACATGGCGTGGCTGGACGATCAACCGAGCCATAAGGCGTCGACGGGCTGTTAGTGCCAACGCGCGATGTTGGCGAATATTGGCCCTTGGTCAGGCCGTAAATTTCATTGTTGAACAGCATGATCTGGCAATCCAGATTGCGGCGCAGCAAATGCATCGTGTGGTTGCCGCCGATCGACAGCGCATCGCCATCGCCCGTGATAATCCATACATCAAGATCGGGATTGGCGAGCTTTACACCCGTCGCCACCGCAGGTGCGCGGCCGTGGATGGTGTGGAAGCCATAAGTTTCCATATAATATGGGAAGCGCGACGAGCAGCCGATGCCGCTGATGAACACGGTGTTTTCGGGCGTGCCGCCGATTTCAGGCATGGTGCGCTGCACCGCCTTCAAAATCGCATAGTCACCACAGCCAGGGCACCAGCGAACCTCTTGGTCGGTTTCCCAATCCTTGGGCGTCGTCGCTTTCACGGGGGTCATATCGTTCATTATAAAGCACTCCCAATCGCGGCTTCAATTTCGGCGATAGTAAATGGCTGACCGGACACTTTGTTCACGGGCTGCGCATCCACAAGGAACTGGTCACGCAATATCGTCTTCAACTGGCCCGTGTTCATTTCGGGGACGATGATCTTGTCAAAGCTCTTCAACAACTCGGCCATGTTTTTCGGCATGGGCCAGATATGGCGAATGTGGACATGCGCGACATCAACACCTTCGGCGCGCTTGCGGCGGACGGCTTGCTTGATGGGTCCATAGGTTGAACCCCAGCCAACGACAGCAAGCTTCGCGCCTGCTGCGCCCTGCTCGACGATCTGGTCGGGAATGCTGTCGGCGACGCCGTTTACCTTGGCCGAACGAATATCGGTCATCGCCTGGTGGTTGGCCGGTGCATAGTTGATGTGGCCGGTATCGACTTCTTTTTCGATACCACCAATGCGGTGCAGCAATCCGGGCGTGCCGGGCTTCACCCATGGGCGCTTCAATTTATGGTCGCGCGAATAGGGCTTGAAGCCATCTTCGGGCACGCTTTCCAGAAACTCGACCGGGAATGGCGTATACTCTTCGAGATCGGGCACCAGCCATGGTTCAGCCGCGTTGGCGATATAGCCATCGGTAAGCAACATCACTGGCGTCATATACTCAACCGCAATCCGCACAGCTTCCACCGCGCAGTCAAAACAATCAACGGGCGAGCGTGCTGCGATCACGGGCATCGGTGCATCACCGTTGCGGCCGTACACCGCCTGATACAGATCGGACTGCTCGGTCTTGGTTGGCAGGCCCGTCGAAGGGCCGCCACGCTGGCTGTTGACGATCACCAACGGAAGCTCGGTCATGATGGCAAGACCCATGGCTTCACCCTTCAACGCAATGCCGGGACCAGACGAGCTGGTAACGCCAAGCTGTCCTGCATAGCTTGCGCCAATGGCCGAACAAATCGCGGCAATTTCATCTTCGGCCTGGAATGTGGTGATACCATATTCTTTCAAGCGGCTGAGGTGATGCAAAATCGCGGATGCTGGCGTGATGGGGTATCCGCCGAAGAACATCTTCAGGCCAGCGAGTTGTGCGCCAGCGACCAAGCCATAAGAAATGGATTCGGCGCCCGTAACCGTCCGATAAAGACCCGCAGGTGCAGGCGCGGCATCGACATGATATTGCTTCAGCGGTCCGGCCAATTCAGCGGTCTCACCATAAGCATGGCCAGCATTCAGCGCCGCGATATTGGCGTCGGCCAAAACCTGATTCTTTGCAAATTTCGCGTTCAGCCAATCGATGATAGGCTGACGATCACGATCAAACATCCATAACGCAAGACCAAGCGTCCACATATTCTTACAACGCAACGCGTCTTTGTTGCCCATGCCAAACGGCTTGACGGCTTCCAGCGTCAGCGCGCTGATATCGAACGCCAGCACCTGCCATTTCGCAAGGCTGCCATCTTCAAACGGGTTGCTGGTATATTTGGCTTTATCGAGGTTGCGTTGGTTAAACTCGCCTGTGTCCGCGATAATCAAACCGCCTTCGCGCAACGACCCGACATTGGTTTTCAGTGCGGCGGGGTTCATCGCGATCAGCACGTCGGGCTGGTCGCCAGCGGTGTCGATTGCGGACGAACCAAAGTTAATCTGAAACGCCGAAACACCGAAAAGCGTGCCGATTGGTGCGCGGATTTCGGCAGGAAAATCAGGGAATGTGGCAAAGTCATTGCCCGCCAATGCCGACGACAGCGTAAACTGTCCCCCGGTCAACTGCATGCCGTCGCCGCTGTCCCCTGCAAAGCGCACAACAACTGCGTCGCTTTGCACTGGAGTATGTCCGCTCGTCTGTTCGTCTTTGAATGCCGTAGCCATGCGTTCTAGCCCGTCTTTAATTGCAACTTTATTGCCTTTTCGCCTAATCCCATTCGCCGCGCACTGCAATGTTAGAAAAACTATAGGTGGATATGCTGGACGCATTGCCCAAGCCACCCTAGGAAGCGGCTGAAATGGAGAATGCGATGACCGATACCCCACCTTATGTCCGTCCAGACGTGGCATTGTTTCTGCAATTTCTGAACGCGGTACCCGGCCCTAAATTTTGGCAAGTGCCCGTTGATGATGCACGCGCGATGACCGCTGCGATGCGCGACGTTGCCGATGCACCCGTTGGCGAACTGGCGGTTATCCGCGATTTATCGATTCCCGGCCCCGCCGGTGCCATCCCCGCGCGATTATATGACAGCCGCGAAGAGCGCGAAGCTGGCCCTGTCATGGTGTTTTACCATGGCGGCGGATTCGTTATCGGCAGCCTCTATACCTATGAACCCTATTGCGCAGAAGTTGCGCGCCTTCTCGATTTGCCGGTCATCTCCATCGATTACCGGCTGTCACCCGAATATCCATTCCCTGCCCCGGCCGAAGATTGTGAAGCCGCAACGCGCTGGATTGCAACAAGCCCTGCGGAACTTGGACGGCGGGTGACTGGGCTGATTACGTCCGGCGACAGTGCTGGCGGTAACCTAGCGATTGTCACCACCATGGCGCTTCGCGACCGTCCGGCCGCCGTGCCTGTGTTGGTGCAACATCCGATTTACCCCGTCGTGACGCTCGATGCTGACTGGCCGAGCATGCGCGAATTTGCCAACGGCTATTTGCTAACCGACGAAGCAATGGCCTATTTCGGCGAAGGCCACGCAGCAACACCCGGAGACTATCGTTCCGAGCCGTTGAATTTCAGCCAGCAGGGCATGCCACCGAGCCTTGTCACCACCGCAAGCCTTGATCCGTTGCGCGACCAAGGCATCGCTTATGTTGAAAAGCTGAAACAGGACGGTGTGCGCGTTGAACATCGCAGTGCCGAGGGCAATATTCACGGGCATATCAACATCCGCCAGGCTATCCCATCGGTCCAATCGGACATCGAGGGCAATATCGCCGCGCTCAAAAACCTGCTGGCAGAAGTGGCGGCAACAGCATGAGCATATCGTTGGAAGATTTACCGTACCGTCCCTGCGCCGGCATCATGCTCGCCAATATGCAGGGCAAGATATTTGTCGGGCAACGCTTGGACAGCCCCGTCGGAACCGATGCATGGCAAATGCCACAAGGCGGCATCGACGATGGTGAGGATGCGGAGACTGCGGCGCTACGCGAGCTATTCGAAGAAACCGGCGTGCGCGCGGATTTGGTCGATATTCTCGCGCGCAGCCGCGATGAACATTTCTATGACTTACCCGATGATATGATTGGCCGCATTTGGAAGGGCAAATATCGCGGGCAACGCCAGCATTGGTTTCTAATGCGCTTCAAAGGGACCGATGCCGATATCAACATCGAAACGGCGCATCAGGAATTTAGCAAGTGGCAGTGGATCGATGCACCGCAATTGCCCCAACTGATCGTCCCGTTCAAAAAGCGGCTGTACGAGAATATTCTCGCGGAGTTTGCAGACCTGATTTGACGCCGTTCCGCGTGCGGAACGCATCCGCGCCCTTAATTGGGTTGCGGAACCGGCACGCTAGCGACGCTTGGTTTCGCATCGGCTGCGCTTGCCTGCATTTGCGGTTTTTCGCTAGCCTTGCTGGATGCAAGCGCAAGCCGGTCAACAGCGCTGCAGTCCGCACGGCATAATGTTTTCAGACGCGCGATATTTTTGCCCGCTTGCTCAATTGCCCCCTTGGCAATCATCGCATCGGCCTGCTCGGCCAATGCAACCTGATCATTGGGTTCAAGTTCCAACGCTTCTGTGTAAAAGCGGATCGCTTTACCATTCAGTCCCTGGGCCTTCACCGCGCGCGCCATCGCAATATATGCAGGGCGATTGCGCGGGTCTACCGCCAGTGCGGATTCATACCAGCTGATCGCATTGTCGAACCGTCCAGCGCTCGATTCCTGGTCCCCCGTCTGCATCAGGGCAATGGAGCGAGCGTCGATATCATCATCCGCGCGTCCGCCGATGCTGGCGCTCGACATGACCGCTAATGTGAACGACAGCGCAATAGCCGCGGGAGAAAAACGCATAAACAATATCCATATCTTTTTGGAACGTGATGCTATCACAGCTTTTGGAGCCTCGCGAAGAAGAATCCATCGCTGGCATCGTGATGCGGGGTCAACAATATGCCGTCGCCGTCGGCACGGCCCATCGACACGCCCGTATCGGCCGCGCGCCAGCCCGGATGCGATTTTAAGAACGCCGCCACTTGGCCCTTGCCCTCACTCTCAATCAGCGAGCACACGGCATAAACCAGATAGCCGCCGCGCACGACCATGTCGGCGCCAATGTCCAACAGCTTCGCCTGTTCATCAACAACGCGCTTCAACCGCGCTGCATCCAAACGCCAGCGCGTCTCTGGATTGCGCCGCCATGTCCCGCTTCCCGAACAAGGTGCGTCAATGAGGACAAGGTCGCAGCCACCGACCAATTCGGACAGCATTTCTTTTTCTTTGCCCGGATTGAGCAAACGCGTTTCGATATTGGTGGCGCCAGACCGGTTGGCCCGAGGTTTCAACTGGTCCAGCCGGTTGCGGTTTGTGTCGGTTGCGATCAACCGTCCCTGATTTCGCATCGCGGCGGCGAGTGCGAGGGTTTTGCCACCAGCGCCGGCGCACAGGTCAAGCACCGTGCCAGCACCCTTTGCCTGACATGCCTCTACAATCAGCTGGCTTCCCAGATCCTGAATTTCCACCTGACCGTCTTCCACGGCGGGGTGGCTGTCGATGGCAGTCCCGCCCGGCAGGCGGAGCGCATATTCGAGGTGCGGAAGGACTTCAGCGTCGGGAAACGTCGCGGATACTTCGGCACGGCTCGCCTTCAACGCATTCACGCGCAAGTCCATAGGAGCGCGGTCAAGCAGGCTTGCCTGCTCGGCCTCGTCAACATGGGCGGAAAACAAAGGTTTGATCCATTTGGGCAGTCCGCCACCCGTTGATCGCGCTTCGCCGGGCTCAATCGCCGCTGGACCATAATCGGTGCCGTCGAACAATGCCGCCAGTTCCGGATCGGCATCCGCCATTGCGACAAAGGCAGACCGCGCTGTCGCTGGCCTTTTGCCAAAGCGGCGGATGGCGCCCCACGCCAAATCGCGGACAGCACGGCGGTCTTTCGAGCCAGCATAACGCCGCTCGGCAAAAAAGCGCTTTGCAAGCTGGTCAGCAGATGCGCCGCCATCACGTGCGGAAAGGATGATTTGGTCAACCAATTCAATGGCTGACTGCAGGCGAGCAGCAGGTCTCATGCGTCAACGCGTCGGATAATTTGGAGCTTCCCGCGTAATTGTAACGTCATGTACATGGCTTTCCCGTAATCCGGCATTGGTGATGCGCACAAACTGTGCGCGTTCCTGAAGGTCCGCAATCGTGCGCGAACCGGTATAACCCATAGCTGCTTTAACGCCGCCGACAAGTTGATGAATGACGTCGCGTGCGGGGCCTTTGAAAGGCACCTGCCCTTCAATGCCTTCTGGAACCAGTTTAAGCTGGTCCTTAATGTCCTGCTGAAAATAACGGTCAGCAGAGCCACGCGCCATCGCGCCGACGCTGCCCATGCCGCGATAGCTTTTATAGGCACGTCCCTGATACAGGAATGTTTCACCGGGCGCTTCCTCGGTTCCCGCCAATAGCGAACCGACCATCACCGACGATGCCCCGGCCGCAAGTGCTTTCGCCAAGTCGCCCGACGTCCGCAATCCGCCATCGGCGATGATTGGAATGCCCGACTTTGCGGCTTCGGCCGCCGATTCCATAACCGCAGTCAATTGCGGAACGCCAACGCCAGCAACAACGCGGGTGGTACAAATGGAGCCTGGGCCGATGCCAACCTTGATACCATCCGCGCCCGCATCAATCAGCGCACGTGTCGCCGCCGCCGTCGCCACATTTCCGGCAACGACCTGAACTTCAGGTGCCATGCGCTTAATCTCTGCAACCGCAGCCGCGACCATCGCGCTATGGCCATGCGCCGTGTCGACCACGATGAGGTCGCACTCCGCGTCAATCAACGCCTTCGTGTACGCCATTCCCTTTTCGCCAACAGTCGTCGCCGCAGCGACGCGCAAGCGTCCTGTGCCGTCCTTTGTTGCGTTGGGATATAGAACGGCCTTCTCGATATCCTTTACGGTAATCAGGCCAATGCAATGATAGGCGTCATCGACGACCAAAAGCTTTTCGATGCGGCGTTGATGCAGCAAACGGCGCGCTTCTTCCTGCGTGACCGACGATGCAACCGTCGCCAGATTTTCATGCGTCATCAACTCAGACACAGGCTGCGCCGGATTTTCAGCAAAGCGCACGTCACGATTGGTCAAGATGCCAGCCAGTTTACCGCTCGCCTCAACAACCGGAATACCGGAGATGGCATGCGCCGACATCAATGCTTGCGCTTCGGCCAAGGTCGCTTCGGGTGCGATTGTGATGGGGTTCACGACCATACCGCTCTCAAAACGTTTGACCTGACGCACGGCAGCGCACTGTTCTTCAATGCTCAGGTTGCGGTGCAAAACGCCAATGCCGCCGAGCTGCGCCATGACGATCGCCATGCGCGCTTCGGTTACGGTGTCCATCGCCGACGATAGCACTGGAATGTTCAGTGATATGCTTTTGGTCAGCTGCGTACGGGTGTCGGCCTGGCTTGGCAAAATGTCGGATGCCCCGGGCTGCAACAGCACGTCGTCAAATGTAAGTCCGAGGGAGATTTCTTTCATTGTGCCACCGCTTTAAGCTTTGATTCGTGGCGGCCCATGTAAACAGTAAGTCCCTTATTCGCCAGCCTTCTTGGATTTATATTTTCTGGCGTCCGCAAAATAGCGGCCAAGCGCAATGTGCAAGTCAGCGTCATCGGCCGCGCCGCCAAGCTCCGTCTTATCCGTGAGCTCATCATCAGGGCCATGATAATCGCTGCCCAGAAACTTTTGCATCAGCTCAAGATCGGCGAACGAACCACCGACCATGAGCGCAGGCACGCCCTTTTGCGCGAGTGCCCAGCCGTCCTGCCTTTGGATAAACGCATTTGCATCGGTCGAACTTTCAATCGCCCTACCCGTCTTTTTTGCTACCGCCTCAACCGTGGCATCATATGGGGTGGTTCCGCGACCGATGATCGCAACCTTTGACCCGCGCGGCGCAATGGCAATTGTATCGACATTTAGGGAAATCACGATCTGATCAAGCGGTAAAGCTGGCTTTTCAGCGAAAGCATAAGCACCCAATAGGCCACTCTCTTCCGCAGTCGTCGCTACAAAATAAATATCACGATCATGCTTTTTCTTCGCCAAGCTTTCCGCGATTTCGTTCAGCACGGCAATTCCGCTGGCATTGTCCACGGCACCATTACAAATCCGGTCAGGCGCACCCTCTGGCGCGCAAATACCCAAATGGTCCCAATGCCCCATGAACAAAACAGCGCCGCTGCCCTTTTTCCGACCCGCAATCTTGCCAACGACGTTTGAGCTGTTGAACCGGTAAATATCCGTCGTGACTTTGAAATCTGCGTCAATGCCAAGTGGCTCGCCCGCATAATCGCTGGCCTTGGCATGTGCGCGCAATTTGTCCCAATCTTGCCCGGCGGCGGTTATCATCGCGACCGCAAACTCGGCGCTCATCGCCCCTTCCAACGGCGCGCGTTTTTCGCGACTCTCAAGTGCGATGGGACGCGACAGCAACAAACGCCGCAGTGAAGGCCAACTTCCTTGCCCGTCGCCGATGAAGATAACTGCCTCCGCTCCGGCGGCGATCAGCGCTTCGCGCCGCGCGCGGGGTGACTTCATATTGTTTGGCACATTTTCGGCGTCAAACAGCACAAGCGCGGCTTTTCCCGCAACATCTGCAGCAACCGAACCATCCGCTTTTACGCCTGCGCCGGTGAATATAAGCGGCAAATCATTGCGCGCATAATCCACCTGTTTACCAATCAGGATGATTTCTTCAGAAACGATGCGCAGTTTGCGGCCCTTGGCCGTAAATGCATATTCCGCACTGCCCTGCCCGCGCTGGATCAACGGAACCGCATCAAACCAGCCGCCGTCTGTCGCCGCGGGCTTTAAACCTGATGTCGCCCATTGCTGCGCAATGTACTGAACGGTTTTTGCCTCGCCCTCCGTGCCGGGTTTACGGCCTTCAAAGGCGTCGCTGGCCAGAATTTCGATATGTGCGCGCAGGTCCGCTTCGCTCACCGCCTTGGCCTGCACCGAACCCGCGGCCATTGCTGAAAAACTGACAAAGACTGCAAAATGGGCAAGACGCATAAATGATCGCTCCGGACTACGAAGGGGCGGCACCCGTCCTATGTCGGGAACGCTCTATCGTTAATTTCGCTTCGTCTACATGCATCGATTCAATCATGCGACCCTTAAATCGCTGCGCACCCCCTCGGCTCGCCGCAATTAATTCCTCCGCCTCAGCCACCGCAGCAGCATCCGCGCCAAAGGCCTGATTGGCGATCGCAATTTGATTGGGGTGAATGAGCGTTTTGCCCGTGAAGCCATAGATTGCGCCTTGACGGCATTCGGCATCGAAGCCGCTCATGTCATCCAGCCGGTTGCACACCCCGTCAAAACGCGGCTTACCCGATGCAGATGCCGCGAGCACGATTGTCTGCAGCGCCAGTTCCAGCCCTTCGCGCAATGGACCGGGCCGAATACCTGTTTCCGCCGCAATGTCATTTGTGCCCGCAATTAGTCCCGCAACCATAGGGTGCGCTGCAATCTCGCGTGCGGCATATAATCCCGTTGGCGTTTCGATCATCGCCAATATGGGCTTGCCAGCATCGGGTATGTCGTCAGGACCTTCAACCTTAGGTACAACAATGAAGTTCGCGCGGCTTTGCGCCAAAACGGCAATGTCGTCGGCATGATATACGCTGTCGGCGCCATTTGCCCGTATGGCAATTATTTTGCCTGTGACGCCGTCTGCGGCATATTGCACGGCTGCCGCGCGGGCATCCGCCTTTGACTCATGCGGGACGGCATCTTCCAAATCAATGATCAGCATATCTGCATCAAGCGACCGCGCCTTTTCCAACGCGCGTGCATTAGACGCCGGCATATAGAGCGCCGACCGCGTAAATTTCAGTTGCTGCAAGATATCCATTTTAGTTCCCATTTTATCGGCCTGCGCATGCTCCCTGCGTAACCTTGGTTAAATGGTAAAGCCCCTCCACCGATTTTTCTTGAAACTATTTCTTAAACCCACCGAATTACAGCTCACTTTTAAAAGGGAGGGCAATCCATGGAATATTTTTTCGGTTTACTCGCGCTGATCGTCATCATTTTTGTGATGATGGGCGTAACCGTTGTGCAGCAAGGCTTTGTTTTCACAATTGAGCGGTTCGGGCGTTATACCTATTCCGCGCAACCCGGGCTGACCGTCATCATCCCGTTCTTTGACCGCGTTGGCCGCAAGGTAAACGTGATGGAACAAGTTCTCGATATTCCCGGACAGGAAATCATCACCAAGGACAACGCCATGGTCGGCGTTGACGCCGTGGTGTTCTTCCAAGTGCTCGACGCAGCCAAAGCCGCATATGAAGTGTCCGACCTCTACGTCGCCATCATGCAAATCACGACAACCAACCTGCGTACCGTGATGGGCAGCATGGACCTCGATGAAACCTTGTCGAAACGTGACGATATCAATGGCCGTCTGCTGTCGGTGGTGGACCACGCAACCAGCCCATGGGGTGTCAAAATCACGCGTGTTGAGGTGAAAGATATTCGTCCACCCGCTGATATCTCGAACGCGATGGCGCGGCAGATGAAGGCCGAGCGTGAAAAGCGTGCGCAAATCCTGGAAGCAGAAGGTATGCGCGCCGCAGAAATCCTGCGCGCTGAAGGCGAAAAGCAAGGCGCCATTCTTCAGGCCGAGGGCCGCAAGGAGGCGGCATTTCGTGACGCCGAAGCCCGCGAACGCGAAGCAGAGGCCGAGGCGAAGGCAACAGTCATGGTTTCCGATTCCATCGCGACATCGGGCACGCAGGCGCTGAATTACTTCATTGCGCAGAAATATACCGAAGCCATCAGCCAGTTCGCAACATCGCCCAATGCAAAGACCATTTTGTTCCCTGTAGAAGCCACACAGTTGATCGGCACGCTGGGCGGAATTGGCGAATTGGCCAAGGAAGCGCTTGCACCCAAAGAAAAGTGAGGCGTGGGGGCGGAGTCAAAGCCCGTAGTCCTGAGCAACAATCGCAAGGCGATTGTGCCCGTCGAAGGACGCCTGTAAGACAGACGCTGCGCTCCACCGGCACACGCCCGTCGACTTTCGTCAGCGCGGTCGCACTGACGGCTCAGGGCTTCGGTAAGATCTGCAGTTTGGACATCGAGATTACGGAGTAACACATGGCACAATGGCTCGACACAATTTCAACCCACTGGTTCTGGCTCTCGCTGGGGCTGGTGCTCGGGGTCGCCGAAATGGTTGCGCCCGGTTTCTTCCTGATGTGGCTTGGCCTTGCCGCGTTGATTGTCGGTGGGCTGGATTACTTCCTTCCCATCACCGTCGCCTATCAAGTTGCCATGTTTGCGACATTATCGGTGTTGACGGTCTTTGCGGGTAAGAAATTTCTACACGACAACCCCATCGAGACCGAAGACGCAAAGTTGAACGACCGTGGCGCGCGGCTAACGGGTGAAATCGTGACCGTGGTTGAGGCGATCACAAACGGTCATGGCCGCGTCAAGGTTGGCGACAGCGTCTGGTCCGCCCGCGGCGTCGATGCCGCGACAGGATCCCGTGTGCGCGTCACGGGCGCTGACGGCGCGGTGTTGCTGGTCGAAGGCGGCCTCGACTGATCGAAGGACGCACTCGGTCCGTCTTTTCAGAGCCCAAAGAGTTCTAAATCAGGTCAAGGCTCGCGCGGTCGGGCTCGATAAAGCCCCGCCGCGCTTGCACGGAAAACAGCCGATCCTTTGAATAAAACTGAAGCGGCAGGTCCCGGCGTCCCCGGTGGGAAAGCAGCAGCGCGTTCACGGCCTCGTGCAACGGCACCTCCATCCCAATCTCTGCCAGATGCGCCTTCACACCAGCGATATACACTTGCGTAATCGTTTCATGATAGCCTTGGGTATCGTCATTCACGCCGCCGACGGCTTCGTTATAGGCTGAAATGATGGCGGGCAGCGCACGCTCAATCGCGATATCCGGCCGATTGCGCACCAGCCAAGTACATGCCGCCAGATGCGCTTCATGGGTCCAATGTTCGCGCGGCAAGGTGCACGCAAGCAAGCCTTCGCCGATCGCGACGATTGCGGCGTCATCTTCAAATAAGCGCATAGAATATTCGGACATGATCGGACCTTCTGCATTGTCCGATGATGTCCGGACGGGTTAAGCGACCTTTGGTGCCGACTGCCTTACACCTTCGTCGACATGATCTGCAAATTGCGCGAAGTTGTCGATGAACTGCTGAACAAGTCCGCGCGCCGTCACATCATATTCCGCCTTGTCCGCCCAAGCTTCGCGCGGATCAAGAATGCCGCTGTCGACGCCCGGAACGGCGACGGGGAATTCAAAACCAAAATTCTGATCCTTACGAAATTCTGCATTGTTCAGGCTTCCGTCAAGCGCAGCGTTAAGCAATGCCCGTGTGGCCTTGATCGGCATACGGCTGATGCCGGGCATCGTTGCTTTGCCGCCCGTCCAGCCGGTGTTGACCAACCAGCATTGTACCGCCCCCTTGGCAATCCGCTCTTTCAGCAAATTGCCATAGATGCTTGGGTGACGCGGCATGAATGGCGCGCCAAAGCAGGTGGAGAATGTTGCTTCAGGCTCGGTCACGCCGATTTCTGTACCAGCGACACGAGCCGTGTAACCCGACAGGAAGTGGTACATCGCCTGATCGGGCGTCAGGCGCGCGATCGGAGGCAAAACGCCGTACGCGTCTGCGGTCAGGAAGATGATTGTCTTGGGAACGGGCCCCATATTCTTTTCCGATGTGTTCGGAATGAACTCAATCGGGTATGAACCACGGCTGTTTTCCGCGAGGCTATTGTCGTCGAAATCCAACTCGCGTGTTTCCGGGTCGATAACGACATTTTCAAGCACCGTTCCGAAGCGCTTTGTCGTCGCAAAGATTTCCGGCTCGGCTTCTGCCGAGAGGCGAATCATTTTTGCGTAGCAACCGCCTTCAAAATTGAAGACGGCAGTGTCCGACCAACCATGTTCATCGTCGCCAATCAGCGTGCGGCTGGCGTCTGCAGACAAGGTCGTCTTGCCAGTGCCTGACAGGCCAAAGAATACGGCGGTGTCCCCGTCCGGGCCGATATTGGCGGAGCAATGCATGGGCATCACACCCTTCACCGGCAACAGATAATTGAGGATGCCGAAAACCGACTTCTTCATTTCACCCGCATAGGCAGTGCCGCCGATCAGAATAAGCTTTTCGGTGAAGTTCACAGCAATGACAGTCTCGCTGCGGCAGCCATGACGCGCAGGATCTGCGCGGAAGCTTGGCAAATCGATAATGGTGTATTCCGGCACAAAGCTGGTCAGCTCTTCCTGCGTCGGGCGCACCAGCAAGGTGCGGATGAACAGATTGTGCCATGCCAATTCGTTAATCACGCGCACATTGACGCGGTGCTCCGGCTGCGAACCCCCGAACAAGTCAGCAACGTACAATTTGTCCTTGCCACCAAGCGCGGCAATGAAATCTTCTTTCAGCGCAGCAAAATGGGCCGGATCCATCGGGACGTTGGTTTTACCCCACCAGATGCTGTTTTCGGTTTCGGCGTCGCGCACGATAAACTTGTCTTTGGCCGAACGCCCCGTGTGTGCACCGGTCTTAACAACGAGCGGACCGTTTTTGGCCAAAATGCCTTCATCATTCGCCAGCGCGGCTTCCACCAAAGGCGCTGTGCCGAGGTTGCAATGCAGCTGCGCCTTTGTGTCAAAACCTTGTTGCGAAAGCGAGATATGTAAAGGTGTCGACATTGGCTACTCCGGCAAAAGTTGCGAATCTAGTGCATACGTATGCACTGTGAAGCCGGAGCCGGTATACCATGGAGCCAGCAACGTCAAATGGGGTTCGTTGTTTAATCGCAACAGCGGCGCCTGCGCCCATCACATTGGCATCAAGAGAGCAAGTGATTGAACCCAAGCCATTGCCCCCCTATAGTCGGCCCATGAGTGCAACCATCGCCCTGGTCGACGACGACCGCAACATTTTGACGTCTGTGTCCATCGCTATGCAGGCGGAAGGATATGTCACCCGGATTTATTCGGACGGCGAAACAGCATTAAAGGCGATGCTTGAAAACCCTGCAGATCTTGGCATTTTCGACATTAAAATGCCGCGCATGGATGGCCTCGAATTGCTCCGGCGGTTGCGCGAAAAAAGCGCTATGCCGGTTATCTTTCTGACATCGAAAGATGAAGAGCTGGATGAAGCACTTGGCCTGGCCATGGGTGCCGACGATTATATCACCAAGCCTTTTTCCCAGCGCCTGTTGGTGGCCCGCGTAAAGGCCATACTGCGTCGTGCGACCTATGATCGCGGCGTGAGCAGCGGCGACGCAGAACCTGAGCTTGAGCCTATGGTGCGCGGGAAATTGCAAATGGACCCCGCGCGGCACCATGTAAAATGGGATGGAAAACCGCTTACACTCACGGTGACCGAGTTCATGATATTGGAAGCGCTCGCCAATCGGCCGGGCGTTGTGCGCACGCGTGATCAGCTGATGGATGCCGCATATCAGGATGACGTGTATGTCGATGATCGCACCATCGACAGCCACATCAAACGGCTACGGCGCAAGTTTCGTGAAGTCGATCCGGAATTTGCGGCCATAGATACGCTTTACGGTGCAGGATATCGCTTTGCAGACAGCTGAGCCCGCTGATCTTCAGCTGGGATGGAGCCGGGGGTTGTCGCTCACCGCCCGCATCCTTGCTGTAAATCTCTTCGTTTTGGCGCTGCTGGGCGCAGGGCTGTTTTTCCTCGACAGCTATCGTGTGCGCCTGATTGCCGAACGCGAAGACGCTGCGCGGCGTCAGGCAACGTTCCTCGCGGAAAGCCTGTCTTTGGTCGCACCCGAAAAGCGCGCCGCGTACATCTATGAATTTGGCCAAGAGCACCAATCGCGGATACGCGTCTATGCGCAAAATGGCGAAAAAATCTTGGACAGCTTCGCCGGCCGTCCGCCGACATATGTCTTCCGCGACCCGGCCAAAGAACCGATACGCAAAGTCATCGCGCGCGGCATTGATAAGATGTTCGATTTTTTGGTGGGTGCGGCCGTGCTGGGGCCATTTGCGGAACCGCGCATAGATACGGCCGATGCTTGGCAACATGTACTAAAGCCTAAGCCAGCGGACGCAGCGTCGACGGTCGCTTTTGCCCCTGACCTCACACATGTGATCAGCGCTGGTTCGCGGTCCCGCGATGGCCGCTTTGCGGTCCTGACGACATCCAATGAACGTGATATTCGCCTATTTGTGCGGGCTGAGCGGTTCAATGTCGGGATGTTTTTTGTCATCGCGCTTGCCATTGGCATATTGCTGTCGATGTTCCTTGCCCGAACCATTGTGCGTCCGCTTCGGCATCTGTCGCGCGCGGCGGTCAAAGTCCGGCTTGGCCGCGCTCAGGAAGTCACCGTTCCGCGCCTGCCCTCACGCCGTGATGAAATCGGCATGCTTGCACGCGCACTGTCCGACATGAGCATTGCCCTTCGGCAACGTATTGACGCGACCGAAGCATTTGCGGCGGACGTCGCGCACGAGATTAAGAACCCGCTGGCTTCGTTGCGGTCGGCACTGGACGGTGCAGAGCGCATTCAAGACCCCGCCCTGCGCAAACAGCTTATGGATGTTGCAAAAGCCGATGTGCAGCGGATGGACCGTTTGATCAGCGATATATCCGACGCCAGCCGCGTGGATTCGCAACTGGCCAAGGCAAAGTTCGAACCCATCGACTTGGGCGATATGATTGAACAATTGCTGCAGGCGCGCGAAGACCGTGGCAGCGACAAGGATGTGAACATCGCCTTCGCACGGCCACGGCGGACAATCGCCACGGTCATGGGGGAAGATGTCCGCCTCGAACGCATGCTCACCAATCTGATTGATAACGCGGTGTCCTTTTCACCACCGGGCGCAGTCGTTGAAATATCGGCTACGCTGGCCGACGAGGAAGTTATCATTCGCATCAGCGATGAAGGCCCAGGCGTTCCTCCGCAGGAACGGGAAGCCATCTTCCGCCGGTTCCACAGTGAACGCCCGCCAACCGAGAATTTCGGCAAACATAGCGGGCTGGGACTGGCCATCGCGCGCACGATTGTTGAGGGGCATCATGGCCGCATCAATGTGCGCGACCGGGTTGATGGCAAAGGCGGGGCCTGTTTTGAAATTGCCCTTCCCTGCGCAGCGGTGGCGACCCGCTAATGCCACAGATGATCCATGGCACCGCGATATCCATCGGTGGCCATGCTGTACTGATTATAGGCGAATCGGGTAGCGGCAAATCCGATCTCGCGCTCCGGCTGATCGATCGCGGCGCTATTTTGATCAGCGACGATGTCGTCTTTCTGGAAACCCGTGACAACGCTCCAATGCTCACTGTTGCCCCCAATATCGCCGGAAAGATCGAAGTGCGCGGCGTCGGCATCGCTAACGTCGATTTCCTTGCGTCTGCGCCGCTTCGCCTCGTTGTGGAGTTCGTCGATTCACCAGACAGATTACCTGAAGACATTGCGCGCACCAACATTGGTGATTACGTCGTTCCCGTGTCCAAGCTAAATCCATTTGAACAAAGCAGCGCGATCAAGGTCGAATATGCGTTGCGGGCAGTTCTCGACCGTGGCGTCCGGCCCGAATTTGTGTCCGCTAATGCTGTAAAAGAAAGCTTGCCATCGTGAACGCCAAAACAGCCTCTACCCCGCAAACAATATTGATTGTGACGGGCGTTTCTGGCGCAGGCAAGACTACCGTTTTGAAGGCGCTTGAAGATTTAGGCTGGGAAGCCGTCGACAATTTCCCAATCCGCCTTGCCAGCCAGTTACTTGAAATACCCGTCACCGGTCGTCAGGCGAGCCCCGATATCCCGATAGCCCTTGGCTTTGACAGCCGAACCCGGGGTTTTGACGCCGAAACGCTCATTCAACAGATCAAACAGCTACAGAACCAGCCCAACCTGACCATCAGAACGCTGTTTCTAGACTGCGCAGGCGTTGAAATTGAACGCCGTTACGCAGAGACGCGTCGCCGTCACCCCGCGGCACCTGACCGCCCTGCCATGGACGGCATCGCGATTGAACGCGCGTTGATGGATCCATTTCGTCAGTGGGCGGAAACGGTCATCGATACCAGCAAGCTGTCTGCACATGACCTGCAACAGGCGATCCGCGAGCAGTATAACAACGAAACATCGCCACATTCGGTCATTACGATAACCAGCTTTGGCTATTCGCGGGGCATTCCCCACAATGCCGATCTGGTTTTTGACCTACGCTTCCTGCGCAATCCGCATTGGGACAATATACTTCGGCCGCTTACGGGGCTGGATGAAGGTGTATCGCATTATGTCGAAGCTGACCCGGCATATCACGCGGCGATGGAAAAGATACGCGACCTGCTCCGCTATCTTTTGCCGCTCTATGACGCGCAAGGTAAGGCCTATGTAAATATCGCCTTTGGCTGCACCGGCGGGCGTCACAGGTCCGTCCATGTTGCCGAACAATTCGGGCGTTGGTTGCGTGAAGATGGCTTTGACCCCGCGGTTAACCATCGCAACCTGACATCAAGACCGATTGACGCAATTGAAGAGCCTGCTAACGGCGCAAATAAGAATAGCGCACCACAGGGTAACGACATCACATGATCGGTTTGATTTTAGTCACACATGGCAAGCTTGCGGACGAATTTCTCGTCGCGTTCGAACATGTTGTTGGCCCCCAAAAAGACATCGCCACCATTTGCATTGGTCCGCATGATGACATGGAGGCCCGCCGCAATGAAATAGCTGCGGCCATTAAACAGGTTGATTCAGGCAAAGGCGCGATAATTCTGTCCGATCTTTTTGGCGGAACGCCCTCCAATCTGGCCATCTCGCTGCTGGAAACTGGCCGGGTCGAAGTCATCGCTGGCGTAAACCTGCCCATGCTGATCCGTCTCGACAGCGCCCGCAAAAACCTGGATGTAAAAGAGGCTGTCGCTGCTGCACGTGAAGCGGGCCGGAAATATATCAGCGTGGCGTCCGAAGTGCTTGAGGCATCAAAATGACCCGCCTCAGCCGGTCTGCCACAATCGTGAATGTGAAAGGGCTGCATGCCCGCGCCAGTGCAAAATTTGTCACCTTTGTCAGCCGGTTGCCCGAGGGCATTAAAGTTGAAGTTGAAAAAGACGGTCAGCTCGTCACGGGCACATCCATCATGGGTCTGATGATGCTCGGCGCGGCAAAGGGTAGTGAAATTACCATTCACGTCGAAGGCGACCAGGCAGAGCCCGCCATTGAAAAGCTCATCGGGCTGGTTGTTGACGGCTTTGGCGAAGACTGATGCGCCGTGAGATTACCGGATTTTCGAATCCGCTTCTGAAGGAAATCCGCGGACTGCGCGAAAAGAAATTGCGGAAACGTGCCGGGCTATTTCTTGCCGAGGGCCTCCGCATCATGACAGAAGCGCGCGAAGCGGGTTTCCTCCCCGAAATGCTGTTCCGGGTCAAAGACCGGCCCGTTCATGCGCTGGAAATCGCGCTTGAAGACGAGGTGCTACGCAATGGCGGGGACGTCATTGAAACCAGCGCCGAAATCATGGCAAAATTGTCCGGCAAAGATAACGCACAGGCAGTCGTCGGTGTCTATCGTGACCATGGTACCGCGCTTGCCGATATAGATCGCGCGACCGCGCCGATCTGGCTCGTGGCGCAAGCGATGCGCGACCCGGGCAATTTGGGGACAATGTTGCGAACCGGTGATGCTGTGGGCGCCGGCGGGCTTATCCTCATTGATGACTGCACCGACCCGTTTTCAGTTGAGGCTGTCCGCGCGAGCATGGGCGCGATTTTCACGCAAAAGATCGTTCAGTGCCGATGGGACGAGTTTATCACTTGGTTACGCGCGGGCGATGGCCAGCTGGTCGGAACGAGCCTGCAAACCGACACGGATTATCAGGCTGCGCACTACAATAGCCCTTGCTTCATCCTCACAGGCAATGAAGCGCAGGGTCTGCCCGACGATTATGAAGGTCAGTGCGACCTGCTCGTCAAAATGCCGATGCAGGGCAAGGCAGACAGCTTAAACGCCGCGGTGGCCACGGCGGTCATGGCGTATGAAGTGCTGAACCAGTTTCGCCGTCCAGCGCGCGGCTGAGGCCCACCAGAGCTATTACTCCGCCGCTTCGCATCCGTCGGCGATTTGCCCGTTGCCTTCGTCATCGCCATAACGGGGCAGCGCCTCAACCGACGGGATATCTTCCAATTCGCGCTTGCCGGTTTCGATATTGAGATCCGCAAACTTCCGACCCGTCGACATGACATTACGTTCAAAGCTGCCCACGAATTTATTGTAGTTATTCACCGCCGAGGACAGGCCACTGCCCACCGATTTCAGATGCTGCGCGGCCACGGCAATGCGGTCATACAATTCCTTGCCAAGTGCGCCAATCTGCTTGGCTTCGCGCGCGAGGCCCTCTTGCCGCCACACGCTGGCAACGGTCCGCGCAATCGCAACCAGATTGGTCGGCGTGGCCAACAACACCTTCTTATCAAAGGCAAAGTCCCACAATTGCGGTTCATGCTCAAGCGCAGCCGCCAGAAAATGTTCGCCCGGGACAAACATAATCACATAATCGGGCGCGTCCTCAAACTGGTCCCAATAGGCTTTGCGCGACAGGCCATCGATATGGTTCTTCATCGACTGTGTGTGCCGCGTCATGGCGACTGCGCGGACGTCGTCATCCACGGAGGCAAAAGCGTCTTGATAATCGTTCAAAGACACCTTGGCATCGATAACCAACGTCCGACCGCCCGGGACATGAATGATCGCGTCAGGCCGCAAGCGAAGGCCATCACCTGCATCAATGCTGGTTTCCAGGTCAAAATCGACATGTTCGGATAAGCCGCAGCTTTCCAAAACATTCTTCAGCTGCTGCTCGCCCCAGCGGCCCCGCGCCTTTGGCGCATTGCGCAATGAGTTCATCAGGCCAGAGGCAACGTTGGAAACACGCTCCTGCCCAAGCCGCATTTCGCCAATCAGGCCCTTCAGATCGCCATATGCTTCCGTGCGGTCTTTCTCGATTTTGCCAACTTGCTCTTCATACGCTTTCAGCTTGTCGCCAACGGGCCCCAAAAGCTGTTTCAGCCGCTCTTCATTCTTTTCACCGGCCTGATGAAAGCGTTCATCGGCGCGTTGAAGAAACGCCGCTTGCGCTTCGCCCAACAGTTTTTGCCCAATCTCGCCAAACTGCGCCGACAAGGTTTCTTTGGCCTGAGCCAGCGCAGCGATCTGTTCTTCAAAGCCGCGTTCACGCTCTTCTAGGCTGGTTTCAAGGCGCGCTAGACGGTCTTTTGCACTGTCGCGTTCAACCACGACCTGATCGAGCATGGAACGCAGTTGCGCGGTGGTCTCCTGCCCTGCCCGGCTTTCACGCCCGCCTGCAAACCAGCCGAGCACAAGCCCGACCAGCAAAGCAAGCACAACAATGACGATGACGACTAACGGCTCCAACACAGCACTCCATATATAGAACGAATGCGGAACATAGCCTATGGTAGGCTTAGGTCAAGCGGCTTCGGTTTGCACCCGCCGTGCCTTTTTTACGCGCGCATAGCTTATGGCGCTAAACGGCAGCAGCGCTGCATAAACTATTGTCGCCCCGATCATCGCAACCCAAGGGGCAGCAACCAAGGTCGCGGTAAACAAACCAACAGTGGCGAGTGCCATAAAGCGCAGGCTGCGGCGGACCTTAATCGACGACCAGCTGTAGGTGGCCACGTTAGAAACCATCAAGACCGCGCACAGGAGCAACCACGGCCCCAGAAAGCGATAGTCACGTACCCATTCCGCACCGGTTTCGAACCAAATCATCATTGGCAGCAAGGCCAGCGCCGCGCCAGGCGGCGATGGGACGCCGGTGTTAAATCCCGCCAATTTATGCGGCTGGTTTTCGGTATCGATACGGGCATTGAAACGCGCAAGTCGCAGCGCAGCGCACAATACGAAGAATACTGAAATGGTCCAGCCGAAGCGGGGCATATCCTGCAGCACCCACATGTACATGACCAATGCCGGGGTCGCGCCGAAAGCAATTACATCCGACAGCGAATCCAATTCCGCGCCAAAGCGGCTTTCGCCTTTCAACATCCGCGCGACGCGGCCATCCATGACGTCAAGCACGCCTGCAATAACCATCGCGGCGACAGCATTTTCCCAGCGGCCCTGCATCGCAAACCATGCCCCCGAGAGGCCAGTGCACAAAGCAAGCGCGGTGATCGCATTTGGTGCGAGCGCCCGTAACGGAATGCCGGGGCGGGAGGAAAAATCGTTCATTAGTGTGCGACGGCAATCAAATCTTGGTCAACACCCAAGTCGGCGATGACCGTTTCGCCCGCAACGCAACGCTGCCCTTTAATGACGCGCGACGATGTTCCATGCGGTAAATATACATCCACGCGGCTGCCAAAGCGGATAAGGCCAATACGTTGGCCATTGGCAACGCTGTCGCCTTCTTTCACAAAAGCGACGATACGACGGGCGACAAGACCAGCGATTTGCGTAAAGCCGATACGCACGCCGTCACTGCGTTCCACGAGGAAATGCTGACGTTCGTTTTCTTCGCTCGCTTTATCCAGGTCAGCGTTCAAAAACTTACCGGCGATATACACCACGCGTTTGATCGTGCCGCGGATAGGCGTCCGGTTGATATGGACGTCAAAAACGCTCATAAAGATCGAGACCCGGGTCATTGGCTCATCACCAAGCCCGTCTGGTCCCCGCAATTCTACCGGTGGCAGAACTTGCTCAATCAAGGTGACAAGGCCATCTGCTGGCGAAACCACAAAGCGGTCGTCTATGGGTGTCGCACGGACTGGATCGCGAAAGAAAGCGAGTGTCCATATAGTCACGGCGCCCATGGGCCACGCGAGCGTCTCCCACGCCATAAATGCAAAAAACAGGGTGATACCCGCTGCGATCAGGCCAAATTTACGGCCTTCAGGGTGAACAGGTGGAAACGACCATTTCGCGACCCCGGTGCCCCGGTTTGTCAGTTCTTGTCTACTCATAGACTTTAGCTAGGGGATGACGGTGCATATGACAACCTTTGATGCCGTTTCCGGCAATTTCCGACAATTGCGCTAGCCAGTTGAACATATGGCAGACTTTGCTATGGCACCGGTCAATATCAAATCTCCCCAACGGAAAGAGCTTTCTGACATGGCAAAAATTAAGGTCAAAAACCCGGTTGTAGAACTCGATGGCGACGAAATGACACGCATCATCTGGGAATGGATCAGGGAACGCCTCATCCTGCCATATCTCGATATTGACCTGAAATATTATGACCTTGGCATGGAATATCGCGACAAGACCAATGACAAGGTCACTGTTGATTCCGCAAACGCAATCCGCGAATTCGGTGTCGGTGTAAAATGCGCGACGATCACACCAGATGAAGCGCGCGTCGAAGAGTTCGGCCTTCAGAAAATGTGGAAGTCGCCAAACGGCACCATCCGCAATATTTTGGGCGGCGTTGTTTTCCGTGAACCCATCGTCATCGAAAATGTCCCGCGCCTGATTCCAGGTTGGACGGACCCTATCGTGATCGGCCGCCATGCATTTGGTGACCAGTATCGCGCGACCGATTTCCTCGTTCCTGGCCCCGGCACATTGCGTCTGGTTTGGGACGGCGACGATGGCCGGACGATTGACGAGGAAGTTTTCCGTTATCCATCACCGGGCGTTGCCCTTGCGATGTACAATCTCGACGATTCGATTCGTGACTTTGCCCGCGCTTCGCTGAACTATGGCGTCACTCGCGAATGGCCCGTGTATCTGTCAACCAAGAACACCATCCTGAAATATTATGACGGTCGCTTTAAGGACCTGTTCCAAGAAGTGTACGAAGCCGAATTTGCCGACAAGTTCAAAGAACTCGGCATTGTGTACGAGCATCGCTTGATCGATGACATGGTCGCGTCCGCGCTGAAGTGGTCGGGCAAGTTCATCTGGGCGTGCAAAAACTATGATGGTGATGTGCAGTCTGACCAAGTCGCACAAGGATTTGGTTCGCTTGGATTGATGACGTCGATTCTGATGACACCAGATGGCAAGACCGTTGAAGCCGAAGCCGCACATGGCACCGTAACGCGCCATTTCCGTCAGCATCAGCAGGGCAAGGCAACATCGACCAACCCGATTGCGTCGATTTTTGCATGGACCGGCGGACTGAAATTCCGTGGCAAATTTGACGAAACACCTGAAGTGACGCGCTTTGCAGAAACGCTTGAAGAAGTGTGCATCCAAACGGTTGAAGACGGCCACATGACAAAGGATCTCGCGATCCTCATTGGCCCAGACCAGGCATGGATGACGACCGAGCAGTTCTTTGAACAGGTTCGCGCCAACCTCGAAGCCAAAATGGGTAGCTGGCAGTAACAGCAAACTGATGAGTACAACAAAGCGCGGGGGGCGACCTCCGCGCTTTTTTATTGTCCGGTCCTTCCCTTTTCATACGGCATTGGCGTAGAAGGTGGGCATGGCAGGCGAACTACACGGTGAAAGCATCAGCGATCTGCTCGTCATTCTGGGCGCAGCTGGCATCGTCATCCCGGCCTTCGCCCGTTTTCGCATCACGCCTATTATCGGTTTCATCTTGGTGGGAATATTGGTCGGCCCCATGGGCCTCGGCACTTTGGTCGAACGTTATCCATTGCTTGAATGGGTCACCATCACCAATCCCGAGGCTATTGGACCCATTGGCGAATATGGCATTATCTTATTGCTATTCACCATTGGGCTTGAACTGTCCTTTCGGCGATTGTGGAAGATGCGGCGTCTGGTTTTTGGCGTCGGCGCAGCGCAATTGTTCGGTGCGGGGCTCATCATTGCCGCGGGTCTTTTGCTTTTTGGATATAACCTGACGGCGGCGATTGGCATCGGCGTTGCGCTGGCGCTTTCATCGACTGCGCTTGTGCTGCCCATATCAGGCACGCATTCCGCCGTTGGCAAATCGGCCCTTGCGATGCTGCTTTTCGAAGATCTTGCCATCGTCCCGATCATCTTCGTCCTGGGCGCACTGGCACCACAAGCGGGTTCGGATTCGTGGGAGGGCATGGTTACTGTGCTCTGGCAGGGCACATTGGTGATCGTCGGTATGCTTGTGCTTGGCCGTTTCTTCCTGCCCCGCCTGTTCGGACAGGCCGCGCGCACCAAAAGCCCGGAACTATTTGTGTCGGTCAGCCTGTTGGTGGTGATCGTGGCCAGTCTCGCGACCGGCGCGGTTGGCCTTTCGCCCATCGTCGGCGCAATGATCGCTGGCCTGTTAATCGCCGAGACGGACTATCATACCGAAGTCGCCGTCATGACCGCGCCGTTCAAGGGGCTGGCGCTGGGTGTGTTTCTAATCAGCATCGGCATGCAAGTTGATCTGCGCTTTGTCGCGGCCAATTGGGCGGCGTTGGTCGGTGCAGTTGCCAGTGTCGTTCTGATAAAGGCGGCGGTTACCGCGGGCCTGCTGAAATTGAACGGCGCACGCACGGGAACCGCGACCGAGACAGGCGTTCTTATGGGAAGCCCATCCGAAACCACCCTCATTGTGTTAGGCGCAGCCGGCGCGGCGCAGATCATTGACGCCGCGACCATCAATTTCTGGCAAGTCGCAACGGCGATTGGGTTGACCATCACACCGATATTGGCGCGTATCGGTCACGATATGGCACGGCGACTTGAACTGCGCGAAAGCGATGACGAAGTGCATGAACAAGACCCGACGCAGGAACCGCGCACGGTCGTTATCGGCTTTGGCCGGGTCGGTCATTTGGTGGCCGACATGCTCACGATGCATGGGCAGCCTTATGTTGCGGTTGAATCCAATGTGGATGCGGTCACAGCCGCGCGGCGCGGCGGGTATAAAGTTATCTTTGGGGACATCTCACGGCCCGAAACATTGGACAAGTTAAGCCTTGGCCACGCAAAGGCGCTTATCCTGACCATGGATCAACCGGTGCTCGCCGAACATATCGTCAAGCGCGTCCGTCAATGGTTGCCCGACATCACTATCGTCGCGCGTGCACGCGATGCAGACCATGCCGCACGCCTGTATCAGGCCGGCGCAACCGATGCCGTTCCAGAAACGCTGGAAAGCTCGCTACAGCTATCGGAAGCCGTGCTCGTCGACCTCGGCGTCGCCATGGGCCCCGTGATCGCATCGATCCACGAAAAACGCGACGAATTCCGGCGGCAGATTAAAGAAGCCGGCGGCCTCGACGAGGCCCCCAAGCTCAAGCTTACCTCTTAACCGGCAATCTTTGCCCTGATGGCATCCAACGCCGCCTGCGCCAGCTCAGCGCCAGCTGGGCCACCACCTTGCGCCATGTCGGGACGTCCACCGCCACCTTGAGCGCCCATTGCCTCGGTCGCGGCGCGAACGAGGTCTGGAGCGGTCAACGTAGCGTGGAGCGCGGGTGAGACGGCGACAACGACGGTGTTGCTGTTCTCATTCGCCGCGATGATGGCGACGATGCCGCTGCCAATGGCTTTCATCTGGTCATCGGCCAAACCGCGCAGGGCCTTTGGCTCAATACCGTTGATGACCTGCCCCATGAATGTGACATCACCGATTGTTTCGGCTTCTGCCTTGGGACCACTGCCACCGGACAATGCGAGCGCCGTTTTGGCTTCGGAGAGTTCTTTCTCCATCCGCTTGCGTTCGCTCATCAATGTTTCAATACGCGCGCCGACTTCATCAGGCGCAGTTTTCAGCATCGCGGCGACATTCTTCAACTGTGTTTCGCGGCCAACGAGCCAGAGGCGCGCGGCCTCTCCGGTCAATGCCTCAATCCGGCGGATACCGCTTGCGACAGCGCCTTCAGAAATGATCGTAAACAACGCAATGTCGCCCAATGCGTTGACATGCGTGCCACCGCACAGTTCGAGCGAATAATGCGTGTCATCGGTCTTGCCCATCGTCAGCACGCGGACTTCCTCGCCATATTTCTCGCCAAACAACGCAAGCGCACCGGCAGCGACCGCGTCATCGGGGGTCATCAAACGCGTAGTTACCGCCTGATTACCGCGAATTTGTGCGTTCACATCGGCTTCAATCATCGCAATTTCATCAGCCGTGACCGCCTGATTATGCGAGAAGTCGAACCGCAGACGATCCGGTGCAACAAGGCTGCCCTTTTGCGTCACATGACTGCCCAGTCGTTCACGCAAGGATGCGTGCAGCAAATGGGTTGCGCTATGGTTCGCGCGCAGGGCGTCACGGCGGCCTGTGTCGATCTTCAAGGTGACAAAGTCGCCGACCTTGATCTCGCCTGTTCCAATCGTGACCTGATGCGCATGCAAACGTCCAAGCGGCTTTGCCGTGTCGGTGACATCACCGCGCATGTTGGTGCTTGAAATAACCCCAGCGTCGCCCATCTGGCCGCCGCTTTCGCCGTAAAATGGCGTCTGGTTGGTGATGACGGTCACAGTGTCGTTTGCCACCGCAGACTGCACTTCAACGCCATCGTTGACGAGGGCAACGACTTGCCCCTCACCTTCATTGGCTGCGTAACCTGTAAATTCGGTCGAACCAACGCGTTCGGCGATGTCGAACCAGACGTCGTCCGATGCCTTCGCGCCAGAACCCTTCCATGCGGCACGCGCCATGGCCTTTTGATTGTTCATGGCGGTTTCAAAACCGGCCTGATCAATGCCAAAGCCCTGCGCACGCAACGCGTCTTCGGTCAGATCATATGGAAAGCCATATGTGTCATACAGTTTAAACGCAGTATCGCCGGCAAGTACATCGCCGGGTTGCATGCCCGTGGTGGCTTCATCCAGCAGCTTGATGCCCTTGTCCAACGTGCGGCGGAACTGGGTTTCTTCCTGCTTCAACGTCGCTTCGATCATCGGTTGCGCGCGCAGCAATTCGGGATAGGCCGCACCCATTTCCGCGGCAAGGCTGCCGACCAAACGGTGCATCAATGGCTCTTTCGCGCCAAGGATATGCGCATGACGCATGGCGCGGCGCATGATGCGGCGCAGAACATAGCCGCGACCTTCGTTCGACGGCATAACACCATCGGCCAACAAGAAGCTGGTCGAGCGCAAATGGTCGGCAATCACGCGGTGGCTGGCCATTTGGTCGCCCTGCGCCTTGGTGCCGGTCAGCTCTTCCGACGCATTGATAAGCGCCTTGAACGTGTCGGTATCATAATTGTCGTGCACGCCCTGCATGACCGCCGCGATGCGCTCAAGGCCCATGCCGGTATCGATCGATGGCTTTGGCAACGGTACATCGGTGCCGTCATCCTGCCGCTCGAACTGCATGAACACGAGGTTCCAGATTTCGACAAAGCGGTCGCCATCTTCATCCGGGCTTCCGGGAGGGCCACCAAAGATATGGTCGCCATGGTCATAAAAAATTTCGCTGCACGGACCGCATGGCCCCGTGTCGCCCATCGACCAGAAATTATCGTTCGTGGCGATACGGATGATACGCTCTTCTGGAAGGCCCGCAATCTTGCGCCACAGGTCGAACGCCTCGTCATCAGTGTGATAAACCGTCGTCGTTAGGCGCGATGGATCAAGGCCCCACTCCTTGGTCAGCAATGTCCACGCATGGGTAATCGCCTGCTCTTTGAAATAATCGCCGAACGAGAAGTTGCCGAGCATTTCAAAGAATGTGTGGTGGCGCGCCGTGTAGCCGACATTGTCCAGATCATTATGCTTGCCGCCCGCCCGCACGCATTTCTGGCTTGAAGCTGCACGCGGCGTTTCGCGGCTTTCCAAGCCCGTAAATACGTTTTTAAACGGTACCATGCCGGCATTGACGAACATCAATGTCGGGTCATTGTACGGCACGAGTGGCGCAGACGAGACTATGTCGTGCTGGGCAGCACCAAAATAATCAAGGAACCCGCGGCGAATATCATTGGTCGATGTCATAACGAAAGCGACTTAGGGAACGACTCGCCGCCCTGCAAGCCGGATATGCACTTTGCCGCTCCATCAGGCATAAGCATAAGGTCCGCCCTTTTCGAGCGCGCGCTGAAATGCCGGCCGCGCGTGGATTGTTTCCACAAATTTGGTGAGGTTCGGGCGGTTGGCGGCACGGCTCATTTTGACGGCGGCCTCCGCTGGAAAGCTCAACATGATATCGGCGCCGCTTATCGTATCGCCCACAAACCATCCGCTGGCGTTCAAGCCATCCTCCATGAACTGGAAATGGCTTTCCAATTGCTCGTTAATGCGCGGGTGCAGCGGCGCGGCGGCTTCGCCCAGACGGGCCGTGTAGAGGTTGAGCAAAATCGGCGTCATTGCCGAACCTTCGGCAAAATGCAGCCACTCAAGGTAGCGGATATGTTGATCTGTCCCGCGTGGTGGCACCAGATGCGCACCGTTATGACGTTCACACAGATATTCGACGATGGCCCCTGATTCAAAAACGACATTGCCGGCGTCTTCTATCATCGGTGACTTACCCAAAGGATGTATTTTCAAAAGCGCCTCGGGCGCAAGATTGGTCACGGCATCGCGCTGATGATGCTGAATTTCATACGGCACGTTCAATTCTTCGAGGAGCCACAAAATCCGTTGCGACCGCGAATTGTTCAAATGGTGCACTGTGATGGTCATGGTTATTCTCCTGAATGATTTTGATAGATACGCGCGGCAATTTCCCGAACCAGCTTGGCCCCGACGATTGCCGTAACATCGTTCACGTCGCGCCGGGGGTTAAGTTCCACAACATCCGCGCCGACGATTGCCGCATTTTGCTTGGCCAATATCGACAGGACTTCGCGCACCGTCAGGCCACCCGGCTCCGGATGCGCCACACCCGGCGCCTCCGACGGGTCAAGGCCATCGAGATCAAAGCTGATGTAGAGCGGCCCTTCAAGAACGGGAACATGCTCCGGCGAGAAGTTCAGCATCGGGAGTATTTCAACGCCGTAACGCTCCGCCTGTTCGCGGCAGTGGCGGTTGAGCGTCCGGATGCCGACTTGAACAATGCGCTTTGCATGGCCAGCTTCCAATATGCGAGCAAATGGCGATGCATGGCTGCGCGGATTGCCTTCAAAATCGGCATACATGTCGGGGTGCGCATCGAAATGCAGGATGTTGAGTGGACCATGACGCGCGGCCAGAGTCGCCACCACCGGATATGTTACCGAATGATCGCCGCCCAGCAGCAGAGGGACAGCGCCCGCGTCCATCGCGTCAGCCACCGCCTTTATGATGCGCGCGTCATCAGCCGCAGTATCAACGTCCAAAAGCGGCACATCCCCGCGATCTACCAGCGCGATGTCGGTTCCTATTTCAAGGCCGCACTCGGTCGATAGGTTGCCCCGATCGCTAAATAACGCATGGCGAATTGCCGCCGGTGCCGCCGCTGCGCCACGTTCGAACGAACTGTTTTGATCTGTGGGCAAGCCAATCAGGTGAATCTGGAATGTCATTGACGCAGTTGTGCCTTAGCCACCCTGCCTGTCAAGAAGTCAGCGGCCAGCGCGCGCTCGACTTTTCATATATCTATGCGCGGCAAGACAAAGTGACCCGCCCCGGGGTGGACCAGGGCGGGTCGAAAGCAGCGGCCTCAGGCAAGGCCGCGCTTGTTCCTATGTTTCTTAAACGTCGTCTTCCGCGTCAGGCCCTGTCATCAGGACTTCAGCGACTTCTTCAGTCTTACCCCGAATGGCGGCTTCCAACCGTGCCGCGACTTCAGGATTTTCCGTGAGATAGGTTTTTGAATTCTCACGACCCTGCCCGATACGGATCGAGTCATAGCTGAACCAGCTGCCAGACTTTTCGACAATGCCCGCCTTCACGCCCAGATCCAAAAGTTCGCCGGTCTTGGAAATACCTTCGCCATACATGATGTCGAATTCGACCTGCTTAAAAGGCGGAGCGACCTTGTTTTTCACAACCTTCACGCGGGTTGTGTTGCCCACAATATCTTCACCAGATTTAATCTGACCCGTGCGGCGAATATCCAAACGGACCGACGCATAAAATTTCAACGCATTACCGCCAGTGGTCGTTTCGGGCGAACCGTACATCACACCGATTTTCATACGGATCTGGTTGATGAAAATCACCATGCAGTTCGACCGGCTGATCGAACCTGTGATTTTGCGAAGCGCCTGGCTCATCAAACGGGCTTGCAAGCCGACATGGCTGTCGCCCATTTCACCTTCGATTTCGGCGCGCGGCACAAGAGCAGCGACCGAGTCGATCACCAAAATGTCGACTGCGTTAGAACGCACCAACGTATCTGCAATCTCGAGTGCTTGCTCACCCGTGTCAGGCTGCGACACGATGAGGTTGTCAATATCGACACCCAATTTCTTCGCATAGCCCGGATCCAGCGCATGCTCTGCATCGATAAATGCCGCCGTACCGCCTGCCTTCTGCGCCTCTGCAATTGCATGCAGGGTCAGCGTGGTCTTACCAGAGCTTTCTGGTCCATAAATTTCAATGACCCGTCCCTTAGGTAGGCCGCCAATGCCAAGCGCAATATCCAGACCAAGCGAGCCTGTGGACACTGCATCAATAGCAATCGCCTCACGGCTACCCAGCTTCATCGCCGAACCCTTACCAAAGGCCCGATCAATCTGCGCAAGCGCCGCTTCTAACGCCTTTTCACGTTCCGAACTTTTCATACCGTTTGCCTGATTCCCATCGACCATTTTAAGACTTGCTGCCATTTTTCCACTCCTTTAGCGTCATGCCTGTTCCAGAACATCATCCGGAATATCGACTATGTACACTTTATGTTCCAAAAGAACAAGAGCGGAACAAATTTATTTATACGTTTATTTTCAATGCCTAAACTAATCAGCCCTCGCGAGCGCGTCGTGGACCGCTTCCGCAATTTGCTGCACTGAAAATGGCTTAGCAAGGAACGACACATTGTCGAGGCTGATCGTCTCGCGCAACTGTTCCTCTGCATAACCCGACATGAACAACAGGCGGATGTCCCCATATGTCTCGCGCAAATTGCGTGCCATTGTCGGGCCATCCATATTGGGCATAACCACGTCCGAGACGACGAGGTCATATCGCTTGCCTTCTGCAAAAAGTTCAAGTGCCTGCTCGCCATCACTTGCGGTTTCCACGACATATCCCTGCCGCACCAACGCGCGCTCTGCAACGGCGCGCACCATGTCTTCGTCTTCAACAATCAAGACCCGGCCGCTGCCCCACAAATCCTTGGGCTTGTACAATTCCTTTTTGCCCGACCCGACAACAGGTGCTTCACCGCGATGCACGGGTAAAAAGATGTCGAAGCGCGTTCCTTTGCCGACTTTTGACTCGGCAAAAATGAACCCGCCCGATTGCTTCACAATGCCGTAGACGGTGGAGAGACCAAGGCCAGTGCCCTTACCCAATTCCTTGGTTGTGAAAAATGGTTCAAATATCTTCGACAGATTTTCTTTGGAAATACCGACACCACTGTCTTCGACTGATAATTTGACATAGTCACCAACGGGCAAGAACTCTTTGCCCATCGCAGCGACTTCCTGCTGACCCACCGCCAATGTGCTTATGTGCACCACACCGCCCTTGGGCATCGCGTCGCGGGCATTTACGCCCAAGTTGATGATCACCTGCTCAAGTTGCCCCGGGTCAGCGCGCACAGCGCCGACATTGCGCCCGTGATGCACCTCAAGCCGGACCGTCTCGCCAAGCAATCGCTTAAGCAAGCTTGATACGTCGGCCACAACATTTGCCAACTGTAATATCTGTGGACGCAATGTCTGCTGACGCGAGAATGCGAGCAACTGACGGGTCAGGCTGGCCGCGCGATTTGAGTTGTTCTTGATCTGCTGAATATCGTCATAATCGCCATCGCCGGGCTGATGCCGCAACAGCATGAGGTCGCAATATCCGATAATCGCGGTCAGGATGTTGTTGAAATCATGCGCAACACCGCCTGCAAGCTGCCCGATCGATTCCATCTTCGTCTGTTGTGCGACCTGCCGCTTCAGCGTTATCTCTTCGCTGTTATCCTTAAGTCCAAGCAGAACCGCAGCGTCGCCAAGCCCACGCACGCCAGCGATGGAAAGCGCAATGACCTCATCGGGTCGCTCTTTCAAGCGAATGACGATATCCCCTGAGGTCATGGAGCCACTACCATAGCGGCGAATGCTATCCAGAACCGCGCCTTTGTCCTCGGCAATGACCAAATCGCCAGGATATGGGGGCAATTTGGTCGGCTCAACGTCCAGAACGCGGGCAAATGCGTCGTTGGCAAACAGGAACCTGCCATCGCGATCAACAAGCGCCAGCCCCAGAGGCAGTGTGGAGAGCAATTGCTCAACATGTGCCAGCGCGAGGCCGCGGTCGACCTTTGCGCTCTCTTCGTCCACCGCGAGCAGCAAGGCGGAGCCTTCAACATTATGTTCGTTCAACGGCACATGCAAAAGCCGGATAGGCAGCCCGCGACGTCCTTCGCGTTCAAAAAAGACGCTGCCCTTGTCATCCATCCGCACAAAATCTGCGAATGAACGGCCATTGAGGGGATCTTGATCCGTGCCCGTTGCGCGCAAGGCAAAAGCAGCGTTTGCGGCACGCACGCAGCCGTCGGGACCAACGGCGACGGCCATGACGCCGCTGCCGGACATGGCGCGCCCGATACGTCCGGTAATCAGTTCAATCGCACGGCTTTCAATCGCAAGCCGCTCAATGGGTGCGAGTCTCCATAATAGATATTCGTCAGAGGCGCCCGCGCGCGCAACCTTGACGCTATATGCCCGCTGGTCCTTCGTTATACTATCGATCTGGGCACTGCCGTCGCGCCATGCTGCACGACCTGCCGCGACCATCAAAGATTGGCTCGATTCATCTACACCGAGATCCGGCGGCGCTTTCAGTCCGGGAAACGCTTTGGTGAAATGGTCATTTGCGCATACCAGCCGACCAGCGCGGTCACTTATGGCGATTGCAGCGTCGCTCAACTGCGTAGCAGCGTGCGCGATGGACCAATCCGGCGGCGAGACATCGACGGCATCCTCGACCGAACCAGCATGACGGAAAAAGTGAATGAGCGCACCCGCCGCAATGATGACGGCGGCGCACGAACCGACAAGAATGATGTTGCCTGTCGAAAACCACAATATCGCCAGCGACAATAAGGTTGCGAGAACCAACACCGCCAGCTGACGCACATCCAGCTTGGCGGATTGATCCATATCCCCGCCAAACATCTGGAATTGGGTCGGCGGGGATATCTTGTTCAAAGCGGTTCCTTACCAGATGCGAACGCGGTCCTCAGACTTGAGGTACAATTTTCCGTCTGCTTTCGGCTGGAACGCATCGTACCATTTGTCAAGATTGCGAACGACCCACGCGCGTTGTTCCGACGGGCTGTGCGGATCCGTGATCAAACGCTGATCGCCGGTCATTCAGTCAATCACCTACCCAGTTGCGGGCCGTCTTTAGCGGGCTCTTGCGTGGCGTCAGATTGGCTTTGGGCAAAAGCTGGTGCGGCGATCGATGCCAACGACACTGATGCGGCCAATGCGAGTTTAAGTGCGAATTTCATTTTTATGCTCCCGTGATATCATGGGGAGATTAGAGGCTGGCGGGCCAAAGGCTACAAAAGTTTATCCGCGAGACGCAACTGACTTCGACCGGCGTCGCCACTTGGCGCTTATCCGCCAGCGCCAGAACCAAGCAGAAACAACATAACCGATGACAGCCGCCGCGATGGAGATGATCGCAAGCCCTGCAATCCCTTGCACCAACGCCAAAGGCGCTTCGTTCCAGACATAATCACCCCACGCGGAAAGCGGCGCCGATGTCTCGATAAGTTCATAAAAGCGGCCTGAGCCATTGTTCAACCGCAGCACCGATTCACCGACATAAACCGACCCAAGCAAAATGAATGGCGTTGTGGCAGGCATACTCAGGAACGTCATCGCCGCACCGATGGGGATATTTGCCCGAAATGGCAGCGCAAGCAGCGCAACACCAGCAATCTGGACACCCGGTATCAAAAGGAAAATCCCAACCAACAGGCCAAGAGCTACGCCCCGCGGAACGGAGCGGCGTGTAAAGCGCCAGAGAGCTGGATGAAACACGCGCTGCGCAAACGGCCGCAGAAAGCGGCTCCGTTCAAAGCTGTCGCGCGTGGGTGCTTGCCTGTGCAACCAGGTATTAAACTTACTCATCCACGATCGCGCATAATGCGTCCCTGCTCACGCTTCCAATCCCGCTCTTTCTCGGTAGCACGCTTATCGGGCGCCTTTTTACCCTTTGCCAAAGCCAATTCCACTTTCGCCCTGCCGCGTCCATTGAAATAAATCGACAGAGGCACAAGCGTCATGCCCTGCCGCATCACCGCGCCATGCAGCTTGTTTATTTCGCGCTCGTTCAACAGCAACTTTCTGGGCCGCTTTGGTTCGTGGTTAAACCGGTTCCCGTGGCTGAATTCGGGGATATTTGCGTTAATCAACCAAATCTGATCATCGCGAACTTCGGCATAGCTTTCGGCGATGGACCCTTCACCAAAGCGCAAAGATTTCACTTCGGTTCCGGTCAGGACAATCCCGGCCTCATATTTGTCATCGATATGAAAATCATAACGGGCGCGTCGGTTTTCCGCGACCGTTTTGACTTTGTTGAATGCTTCAGGTTTTGGACGCGTCATTAAATAAGCCCTGCATTCTCCAAGGCGGCATCAACCTGACGACGGCTCGCTTCGCTTGGCGGGGTCATTGGCAAGCGCAACTCGGTTGGAAAACCGTCGATGACGCGCGACAACGCATATTTAATTGGGCCCGGCGATGCATCAGAAAACAAGGCTAAATGAAGGGGATACAGCTTATCATTCAGTTCACGTGCCAAGTTGTAATCACCCGATGCACATGCTGCCTGAAATTCTGCGCATAATTTCGGCGCAACATTTGCTGTAACCGAAATGCACCCGCGCCCGCCTGCGGCATTGAACGCAAGCGACTGTTCGTCGACGCCCGAAAGTAAGCAGAAATCAGGTCCGCAGGCCAACCGATGGTCCGTTACGCGTGGCATATCACCGCTTGCATCCTTGATACCGATCACCGTCGGCAACTGCGCAAGGCGTGCAACGGTTTCCGGCTTGATGTCGGTCACGGTGCGCGCAGGCACATTGTACAGCACGATAGGCAGGTCGTTCTTCTTGGTCATCGCCTCGAAGTGCGCGTAAATGCCCTCTTGGTTCGGGCGGTTATAGTAAGGGGCGACAACCAGCCCGGCAGCAGCGCCACTTTTCTTTGAAAAGTTAAGATGGAGAATTGCGTTGTTGGTGTCATTCGACCCACATCCTGCAATCACGGGCACGCGCCCGGCGGCTTGCTCTATACACACTTCGATCACGCGATGATGCTCTGCGTTCGACAGCGTTGACGCTTCACCGGTCGTTCCGGCGGGCACCAGCGCGCTTGATCCTTGGTCGATTTGCCAATCGATCAAGGCGCGAAAATGCTTTTCGCTAAACGCTCCGTCGCAAAAAGGAGTCACTAGAGCCGGTATCGATCCCGAAAACATAGCATAACACTTTCAATCTGGGCCATATAGGTCGCTAAGGGCTATATAGTCGTTCGTTCAGCACCTGATAAGGATGGGGCACATAATATGTCCAGCATGGTAAAGCATCTCATTTCGGCATCTATGCTGATAATTCCGTTTTCGACCGCTGTGGCGGCCCAACAAAGTGATGGCATAACTTGGCAGCGCGGTACGGGAGGCTCCCCTGCTGCTGCGCCCACTGCGCAAATGCCTCAGGTCCCGGCGGTGCAATATGACCCAAGCGAGGGCCAAGTCCCTGCCGCATTGCAGCGTTGGAAAATGCTCAGCGCGTCCGCCAATTTCAGCTTTGGTGAATATGCGTCATTTTTGATGCGCTATCCCGATTGGCCAAATAGCGATGAGATGCGCAAGAACGCAGAACAGGCGATCAATCCTTTGTCATCGTCTCCCAGTCAGGTTGTGGCGTTTTTTGACCGCTTACCCCCCCTCACCAACGCGGGGCGCGCAAGGTTCGCAATTGCACTCGACGCGTCGGGCGACAAATCGCGCGCGGAAGCACAAGCGCGCGCGGCATGGCGCGGCGGTGCCCTTAACGATGACGACGAAGCGCGCATGTTCCGCATCGCCGGCAAGTATTTTACGTCCGCTGACCATGACGCCCGCGTTGACCGCTTATTATGGTCGGGCTCAACCCGTGGCGCAGAACGCTGGATAGCCTACACATCCCCGCAACGTCGCCCCGCCTTTGTTGCCGCGCTTGCCACGCGCCTAAAAGCCCCTGATGCCGATCAAAAGGTTCAGGACGCTGGATCACTCGCCAACAGTGAAGCGAGCCTAATCGCCGCCAGAGCAGACTCCATGCGGTCCTCGGGTAACAGCATCGGTGCGCGCGAATTGCTGGCGAACCGCGCCAATCTTGCTGCGCAGGCACCTGTTCTGAAGGACTGGTATCAATTGCTGCTAACGCATGCGCAGGCAGCCGCGAATGACGGCCAATATGATATCGCGTACCGCATAGCGTCACGCGTTGACGACGCAACGCCGCGTGGACTTGTCATGGTCGATCAAGATATCGCCACACGTGATCGCTATACCAGCCTGACATGGCTTGCTGGCATGACGGCGATGGAAAGGCTTGGCCGCCCTGGTGATGCCGTTGCTATGTTCGAACGTTATGCGTCCGCTGCAAAATCGGCGCAAACCCGATCAAAAGGGTTGCACTTTGCTGGCAAAGCCGCGGCAAAGGCCGGAGACCAAGCGTCAGCGACACGCTATCATGAACAAGCCGCCGCTTATTATGAGAGCTTTTTTGGCCAGTTGTCGCTTGAACAGTTGCGGCGTCCCATGCCCCCAGTGCCGCGCATCACCCCCGCCGCACCCGTTTTGGCAGAAGGCGATGTACCGGCAGTCTATTTGGCCGCAGCCCTCGCCTCCAAATATGGAAGTTGGAAGGACCAAAGCAATTTCTTCAGGGCCATTGCGCGGAACGCCAAGGATCCGGATGATTTTGCCACGGCCATTGGCCTTTCCCAAAAATTGGGCCGTCCTGATCTTGCGGTAATGGCGGGTCGCAGCGCCCGATCGGCAGGCATTTCTGAGCTTTTGGGAAACAGCTATCCAACGGTCAATATTCCCGCCGCGCATCACCAGACATGGACGCTTGCCCATGCGATCATGCGGCAGGAAAGCCAGTTTGACCGGGCGGCGGAAAGCCACGCAGGTGCACGCGGCCTGATGCAGCTCATGCCAGGCACCGCGCGCGAGACGTCAGGCAAAATCGCGATGGCATATCGCCCCGAAGCGTTGACCGTAGATACAGATTACAACATCGCCCTTGGCGCGACATATATCGAACGCATGCTGAATTATTTCAACGGAAGCTACCCCCTCGCAATTGCCGCGTACAATGGCGGCCCCGGCAATGTGAACAAATGGCTGAAGGCTTATGGTGACCCGCGTACGGGCAGCATCGGCATGATGGAATGGATCGAAAAAATCCCGCTGAGCGAGACCCGCGATTATGTTTACCGCGTGCTGGAAAATGCGGTGATGTACGATCATCTCCACCCCGAACGCGCGCGCGTGCGGTCGGCAACGCCGCTCAGCACATATCTGGGCAAATCAAGCCCGGGGTGACATAGAGGCGCTATGGAGCGCACGAACCCCATTACCCCTGTCGGATTCGCGGCCTTGCGCGCGCGGTATGAACAATTGTTCGCGGTCGAACGGCCAGCGGTTGTTGAAATCGTCCACTGGGCGGCGGGCAATGGCGACCGAAGCGAGAATGGCGACTATATTTACGGTCGGCAGAAGCTGCGCGCAATCGACCGTGAACTCGGCCAGCTTTCCAAGAAAATGAAAGTTGCAAAGGTCCTAGACCCGTCCAAGCAGGAAGACCGAGACCGCGTATTTTTCGGCGCGACGGTTACGTTGGCTGATATCGACGACGCGGAACGAATCATTACGTTGGTCGGCGATGACGAAGCCAATGCAAGCCATGGCCGCATTGGATGGAACGCGCCGCTGGCCCGCGCCCTGCGCGGTGCGCGTGTGGGCGATGTCAAAACGGTAACGTTGCCAACCGGGCCCAAAGAGTGGGAAGTCGTCGGGATCGCCTATCCAATAGGGGAATAGCCGAATGTCTTTTCGGCCAGCGCGGCAATGTCTGGTTTGGTATCAGGGAAATTCTGCGGAACGCTTGCCTCCAGCGACTCCACAACATGCGTTAATGCAGCTATCCGTGCCGCTTTCTGGTTATTGCCATCGATAACGGTCCACGGGGCCCAGTGCGTGTGGGTGCGCTTAAACATGTCCGCCAGCGCATCCATATAATCCGCGCGCCGTTCGCGATTTCGAAAGTCCTCTGCGGTCACTTTCCAGCGCTTGGCGGGGTCCTTGAGCCGCTCCATCAACACCTTATCCTGTGTTTCCTGTGTGACGTGGAAGAACAGCTTAATGATTTTCGTGCCGATTTCGCACTGTCGCGACTCAAACTCATTAATCTCGTCATATCCACGTCGCCATTCTGCTTCGCTGCAGAATTTTTCGACGCGTTCGACCAGCACACGGCCATAATGGCTTCGGTCCCAGATGCTGATTTCCCGGCTGCCGGGCAGCTTACTCCAAAAGCGCCAGAGGAAATGCTTGTCCTTTTCCTCTGCAGTGGGCGCTGAAACGGGATAGACATGATAATAACGCGGATCGAGCGTCGCCGTCATGCGCTTGATCGCGCCGCCCTTGCCAGCCGCGTCCCACCCTTCAATCACGATCAACGTGCGCGCATTGTGCAATATGTGCAGCGACTGCAGCCGCGAAAGACGGTCCTGCAGCGCTTTCAGGTCTTTGTCGTACGTCCCGCCGTATTTTTTACCGGACTCATAGTTTGATAGATCAATCGCCATCTAACGATTGCAGCACCTATTCGACCGTTAGACAAGACAAAGCAAAACGCTGTCCCCAAAAGGGACAGCGCAATTGCGTCGGCCTATGCTTTACGATTGCGCTTTGGGCGGCTGTTCCACAACGCGAATGTTCAGCTCGCGCAGCTGCTTATGCTCGGCAGGTGACGGTGCGCCCATCAGCAGATCTTCCGCGCGCTGGTTCATCGGGAACAAGGTGATTTCACGCAAGTTCTGAACGCCGCACAGCAACATGACCATCCGGTCGACGCCAGCTGCCATACCGCCATGTGGTGGGGCACCATATTGGAATGCCCGGTACATGCCGCCAAAACGATCCTCAACATCAGCCTGCGTCAAGCCAGTCAGTTCAAACGCCTTCACCATCAGATCGGGATGCTGGTTCCGGATGGAGCCAGAGGCGAGCTCATAACCGTTACAGACCATATCATATTGATAGGCTTTGATGGTGAGCGGATCCTGCGTCTGAAGCGCTTCGAGGCCACCTTGTGGCATCGAAAACGGGTTGTGGGCAAAATCGACCTTCTTGTCTTCCTCGCTCCATTCGTAAAACGGGAAGTCGATGATCCAGCAAAAGCGAAATGCGTCTTTTTCAATGAGATCAAGCTGCTCACCCGTGCGCGTGCGCGCGGCACCCGCCAGCTTGGCGGCTTGTTCTTCCTTGCCCGCAGCAAAGAAGCAACCATCGTCGGGGCCAAGGCCAATGGCGTCGTACAGCGCCTGCATACCTTCGTCGCCGTGGTTTTTGGCAATGGGGCCACCAAATTCGCCAGCCTTGCGGGTGACGTAGCCCAAGCCAGCATGGCCTTCGCTGCGCGCCCATTCATTCATATCGTCAAAGAACTTGCGGCTCTTTTCCGCTGTCTTTGGCGCAGGGATAGCGCGGACAACGCCGCCGCCTTCGACGATGCGTTCAAACAGGCCGAAGCCCGATTTGGTGAAATGGCTGGTCACGTCATGAATGATCAGCGGGTTGCGCAAATCGGGCTTGTCCGTGCCGTAATCCAGCATCGCTTTTGCATGGGGAATACGCGGGAATTGGCCAGCTGGCGTGACGGTTTTGCCATCAGCAAATTTTTCAAAGACACCAGCCATTACTGGCTCCATCGTGTCCCAGACCTCTTCCTGCGTGACGAAGCTCATTTCCAGATCGAGCTGATAAAATTCGCCCGGCAAACGGTCAGCACGCGGGTCTTCATCACGGAAGCATGGTGCGATTTGGAAATAGCGGTCAAAGCCAGCGACCATCAGCAACTGCTTATACTGCTGCGGCGCCTGTGGCAGCGCGAAGAATTTGCCGGGGTGAATGCGGCTTGGCACGAGGAAATCGCGCGCGCCTTCCGGGCTGGATGCCGTCAGGATGGGCGTTGAATATTCGGTAAAGCCGATATCTTCCATACGGCGGCGCGTTTCGCGAATGATCTGCGTACGCTTGACGATATTGGCGTGCAGCGTTTCGCGACGCAAATCGAGGAACCGGTATTTCAGGCGGGTTTCTTCTGGATATTCTTGCTCACCGGCAACGGGCAAAGGCAGTTCTTCAGACTTGCTGAGCACAACGACATTACGCGCGAAGACTTCGATCTGACCCGTGGGCAGGTTTGCGTTCACGGTGGCGGCACTGCGCGCCTTTACGTCGCCATCGATGGTGACAACGCTTTCAAGGCGCAATGCTTCGAGGATTGGCAAAGCGGGGCTGTCGCTATCGGCGACAATCTGCGTCATGCCGTAATGATCGCGCAAATCGACGAACAAAACGCCGCCATGGTCGCGCTTACGATGGACCCAGCCAGATAGGCGTACGGTTTCCCCCACGTGGGAATCGCGAAGTTCGGCGCATTTGTGCGTGCGATAAGCGTGCATTGTTCACTCAATTCAAAAAATCTGTGGAAAGGCCGCCTAACAACCGTGCAGGGGCACTTTGTCAAGTCGGGAATGGGTGCTACGGCGATGCGCAATGCAGATTCATCCACTCATCTCCGATAGCAAACGTCTCGCCGAATTGTGCGCACGCCTTGCAAAATCCCCATTTGTTGCGGTTGATACCGAATTTATGCGGGAAAACACCTATTATCCGGATCTGTGCCTTGTGCAGCTGGCGGACACGCATGAGGCGGCGGCGATTGACCCAAAGGCCGAGGGGCTGGACCTCACGCCAATGCTCGACCTGCTCTGCGCGAATGACGACGTTCTCAAAGTCTTTCATGCCGGTGGGCAGGACATTGAAATATTCTTCAACCTGACGGGCAAAACGCCCTACCCGATGTTTGACACCCAAATTGCGGCCATGGCGCTCGGTCAGGGTGAACAAATCGGCTATTCGAATCTGGTCGATCTGTGGATGGGCATTCAACTCGACAAGGGCGCGCGATTTACAGATTGGTCGCGCCGTCCGCTGGACAAGCGGCAAATCGATTATGCGATTGCCGATGTAACGCATTTATCAGCGATATTTCCGATGATGCTGGAAAAGCTGAAGGTCACGGGCCGTGGTGCTTGGCTGAATGACGAAATGGAGCGCATTTCAGACGCGGCCAACTATCGCAATGACCCGGAAAATGCCTGGTCCCGGATAAAGGTGCAATCGCGTAAGCCGGAGGTTTTGGGCCGACTGCAGGCCATGGCCGCATGGCGCGAAAAGGAAGCGCAGCGTAAGAATATCCCGCGCGGGCGCATCATGAAAGACGAAACGCTTGCCGATATTGCCGCGCATCCGCCCAAGACGCAGGCTGATTTGCCCAAGGTGCGCGGACTATCCCCTGCTTGGCGCGACAATGACATTGGCGCGCGGTTGATCGCGGTTATCGAAGCAAGCCAGCCCATGGCACGCGACGACATGCCCGACCGCGGCAGATCGTCGCCCGGCGGTGGTAAAGACGGATCACTTGTCGCGGACCTGTTGAAGCTGTTGCTCAAAATCCGTTCGCGCGAAATCAATGTCGCGCCGCGCCTCATCGTACGGACCGAAGAACTGGAACGGTTGGCTGCGGGTGAGCGCGATGACCTAGAAGTCCTGACGGGATGGCGGTTTGAACAGTTCGGCCGCGATGCGCTTGATCTGGTCGAAGGCAGGCTGGCGTTCGCAGTGGTGAACGGGAAACTGAAAATGACCCACACCCAAGAAGAAGAGATGGTCCGCTAATCGGACAATATACAACGCCTTCGGTTGGAATTAGCTTTCGAGAACCTTCTTTACCAAGCTGAGATTGACCGGGGCATTTTCCGCCAGCGCCAGCGCATTTGCTGACCGTGCAAATTTTTCGATTGCACCATAACTCCGCTCAATTCGGCGCTTTACGTAGCTTAAAGCATCAATGCTGATTGCAGCCCCGCGATCAGCGAGCTGTTTTTGAATCAATTGTTCAATCATTTCATCGTCGGGCGGCCCAATGTCGAGCAGCAATGCAGAGCCCAGACGCGATTGCAGGTCGGGCAATGTGATGTTCCACTCCGCCGGCTGCCAACGCGAGATAAGCAACAATGGGACGCCGCTTTCCTGCGACCGGTTCCATGCGTTAAACAAGGTTTCCGCCGGACTTGCCTCCGCGTCATCAATGACCGTGCCGTTTTGCCCCGAAAAATAGCGCGCCATGAGGGATTTCCCCGAGCGTGCGGGACCAGTCAAAATCGCACAGCGTTTGGCCCATCCAGATGCGCTCGAAAGCCCGGCAAAAGCGGTCGCATTGGATTGCGTAATGATCAGGCTGGACGATGCGCCGCTGCGCAGTTCGTCCAATGGCAAAGCAATTTGGCGCATAATGTCAGATGCTGGTGCTCATGGCCGTGGTGACGGCGGTGTTGGCGCACCAGAATTGCGCGCAGGTTCTGCTTCTTGCAACACCGATCTTACCACATCATCCAAAGACTGGCGCGCAGGCTCTGCCCCATCGACAACCGACAGGTCTTCCACTTCGCCTTCCAATTCCTCTTCCTCGACCACTTCGGGTTCAAGGACGAGCGAGGCATCTGCCCGCAATCGGCCAGAGGCGAGCGCGGACTGGAACAGTTGGTCCATCTTAATGACCGCCTGATCCATCATGCTCGGAATGCCAGCGCTGTTGGCAACACGCAGGGTGAACGACCCAAGATATTTGTTATCCGGCCCATAACGCGCAGAAAATCGTCCAATAATCGGGCCACCGGGCCATTGCCGTTCGATGCGTGCTATCGGGATGATCACGTCAGCCGCACCAAATTGGTCGAGGATTGTGCGCCACCAAATGCGGCTGCGACGGTCTTTCTGACCCGCGTTCAGCAGCAGTGATTCGCCGCCTGCCCCGCTTGGACGCACATAATCTATCGTGCTGTCAGCGGTGCGATATTTGGCCCAGCTGCGCTGCCATGATGTGCGCTGTTCAAATACCGTCGGCGCACCTGCCGAATAGGTAACAGGTAACAATAATAACGGCGCAGAACGACGCGCCACACCGCTGACGCCCAGCAATTGGCCGGCGCGGGCGCGGTCAAACAATACGCCAAGCTTGGCCACATAACGGCGTGGGCCAATCTGTTCCTGCTCAACCACGATTGCGGCGACGATGCCGTCCAACGTCGAATCGGATAGGCCAGCGCCAACCGTTCCATGGGTTTTGCGCCACAATGCCGACCAGGCAATCCGCTGCGCCTGTTCCCAACCCTTTTGCCGGGCTTCAAACGCATTATTGCCGACGACATTCACGGAGACGCCGGTAACTTCAAAATCACCAGCACTTGCGATTGGCGCAATGCCGCGCTTTGGCCCTTCGATTTGCGCGGCAACGATTCCGCCACCGATCAGCGCCAAAGGCAAGCCAATCGCTGCAATCTGAAACCATTTTCCGCGAGAATTTGTCATTAACGCACCTTTAGGCGACATAGACGTGGAATTCCAACCCTGTTCTCGCTAACGGCGACAAATGGACGCAAAAGAACAGAAGCCCGAATCTTACACCTATGCCAAGGCCGGTGTTTCCATTGAAACCGGTAACGCGCTCGTGCGCGCGATTGCGCCGCTGGCGAAATCGACCCGACGCGCTGGCGCAGATGCCGATCTTGGTGGATTTGGCGGGTTTTTCGACCTCAAGGCCGCTGGCTTTAATGACCCACTTCTGGTCGCCGCAAATGATGGCGTCGGAACGAAGCTGAAACTGGCCATCGAATCCGGTCGCCATGAAGGCGTCGGTATTGACCTTGTCGCGATGTGCGTAAATGACTTGATCGTACAAGGCGCAGAGCCGCTTTTCTTCCTTGATTATTATGCCACCGGCAAACTCGACAACGCGGTGGCCACATCTGTTGTCGCCAGCATTGCCGAAGGCTGCAAACAAGCCGGCTGCGCGCTGATTGGCGGCGAGACCGCGGAAATGCCGGGCATGTATTCCGAAGGCGACTATGACCTTGCCGGTTTCTGCGTTGGCGCGGTGGAACGCGACCAGGTGCTGACGGCAGATAAGGTCGCGGCGGGCGACGTCATTTTGGGCCTTGCATCATCCGGCGTGCATTCCAACGGTTTCTCGCTGGTTCGGCGGCTTGCCGCAGACAAGGGCTGGAAACTCGACCGTCCGGCCATTTTCGACCAGAATGTCATTCTGATCGACGCACTCATGGCGCCGACCCGCATCTACGTAAAATCGCTGCTGCCGATGGTCCGCACCGGCAAAATCCACGCGATGGCGCATATTACGGGCGGTGGCTTGCTTGAGAATATCCCGCGTATCCTGCCGGACGGTTTGCACGCACATGTCGATGCAGACGCATGGCAACAACCGCGCTTGATGGCATTCTTGCAAGCCCAAGGTCATATAGAGCCCGAGGAAATGGCCCGCACATTCAACTGCGGCATCGGCATGGCGGTGGTTGTCGCTGAAACCGAAGTCGCGGGCGTAACCGCTGCACTTGAGGCCGCAGGAGAGACCGTGTTCCGCATTGGACATATTGCAGCGGGTGAAAAAGGCTGCACGGTTGCCGGCAGCATCGAAACCTGGAGCGCCAAAGCCGATTGGACTGCGACGCATCATGGCTAAGGCGCGTGTTGCGGTCCTTATTTCCGGCGGCGGCACCAATATGGCGGCGTTGTTATATGCCGCAAAACGCCCCGACAGCCCATATGAAGTTGTTCTGGTCGCCAGCAACAATCCCGACGCCGAAGGGTTGAAGCTTGCACAAGCCGAAGGTGTCGCCACGTTTGCACAATCGCACGTTGGTCTTAAGCGGGCCGACCATGACGACATAATGCATAATCACATTACCAAAGCGGGGGCGGCTTATGTCGCGCTTGCGGGATATATGCGGATATTGAGCGGAAACTTCGTCGAAAAATGGGACGGCCGGATGCTAAATATCCACCCATCCCTATTGCCCAAATATACCGGGCTACACACCCACCAGCGCGCGATTGACGCAGGCGACAGTATCGCTGGTTGCAGCGTCCACCTTGTCACTGCCGACCTTGATGAAGGCCCCCTTCTTGGCCAGATGGAAGTCGCCGTTTTGCCTAATGACACCGCCGATTCATTGGCGGAGCGCGTCAAGATAGCCGAGCATCAATTATATCCGCGGACGCTGGCCGACTATGTTTCGCGGGCAACAAGCCCCGATTATCTGACATCAAAAGTACGCGAAATCGCGCTGGCCCAGCCGGAAGCCGATGAAGTGGTGTCGCATGGAATGCCATGCTTTGGCATCGTCGGCGGCAAGAAATTCGCATATGTTTCCATCGACCATCATGGCGACGGAAAAATCGCGCTTTTGGTCAAAATTAGCGGCGTCGAAGAACAGGCGATGCTGATCGATAGCGACGCCGAGCGTTACTATCGCCCCGCTTATTTCGGCGATGGCTGGGTAGGCATACGGCTCGACCTGGGCGATACCGATTGGGACCATATCGGCGAATGGATCGCCAAAAGCTGGCGCGCAGTTGCGCCAAAAAAGCTTACGAAATTTCTGGATATACTCGGCTCGGCCTAATCGGTTGCAGGGTCCATAGGCTTTTTCGAACCGCCAAGTTAGGAACATTGACACCAAGCACGAGCTTCGCGCTTGGTGTCAGATAATCTTAGATCGATCGGGTTTAGCCGACGATTTCTTCTGGCTTGAAGAAGTAAGCGATTTCAATCGCTGCGTTTTCGTCGCTGTCTGAACCGTGGACGCTGTTCGCTTCGATGCTTTCGGCCAGTTCCTTGCGGATCGTGCCGGGTTCAGCATTGGCAGGGTTTGTCGCGCCCATGATGTCGCGGTTACGCTGCATGGCGTTTTCGCCTTCAAGAACCTGAACGACGACGGGGCCGCTGATCATGAAGTCGACGAGTTCGCCAAAGAAAGGGCGTTCTTTGTGGACGGCGTAGAAGCCTTCGGCCTGTTCGCGGGTCATGTGGATACGCTTTGAAGCAACGACGCGCAGGCCAGCTTCTTCAAGCATCTTGGTGACTGCGCCAGTCAGGTTGCGACGCGTAGCGTCAGGCTTAATGATCGAAAAAGTGCGGGTAACCGACATGAAAAGCTCCATATTTGTAGGGGGAATTTGGCGCGCATCTAACGTCGCTGCACGTTGAGTGCAAGCTTTATGGGCCTTGGACCCATTTGCCGCCGTCCTGTTTCCAATAGCGGCGCTCTACCCCATCACCCAATGTGCGCCATGCGGATCGCGCATTGTCGGTCTGTTCCGGCGGGAAAAGATAGAAGGCCCGATCAAAATCCTCGGTCACCGCTCGCCAATTTCCGTCAGCGAGTGCAACAAACCGGGCGCCATTTGGTGCATCCGTATCTTGCGACAACAATATCGGTTGAAGTGCATCATCGCCCTCCCCCGATTTTGCATGCGCTAAAAAGCTGTCCGCCCTTGCGGTCCACAACGCTGCAGAGATCGCATCCAGTTGGCCCGCATCATCACTGATAATCAGCAACCGCCCTTTATTGTCCAAGATTCGTTGGGCAATGGCAGGCAGAACTTTTTCAGCAGGATCGCGTGTGAGTTGATAAAAATCGACCTGCATGTCGCGGCAACATCAACCTTCGAAATTATCCGCGACAAACCGGTCAAGCAAACGCACGCCAAAGCCCGTTGCGCCCTTATCCCACACGGGCCCAGCTTTATCGGCCCATACGGTCCCGGCGATGTCCAAATGCGCCCATTTCACGCCGTCCTTGATGAAACGACCCAAGAATTGTGCGGCAGTGATGGAACCAGCGCCCTTGCCGCCGATATTCTTCATGTCGGCAATCGGGCTGTCGATCATTTTGTCATAAGCCTTCGAAAGCGGGAAACGCCACAGCGGGTCGCCAGAGGCTTTGCCAGCAGCGGTCAGCTTATCGGCGAGTTCATCGCTGTTTGAGAACAGGCCAGCATATTCACTGCCCAGCGATACGATAATCGCGCCGGTCAATGTTGCGAGATCGACAATATATTCGGGGTTATAATTTTCCTGAACCCAATGGAGCGCATCACACAGCACCAGACGCCCTTCTGCGTCGGTATTCAGCACCTCAATGGTTTGGCCCGACATTGATGTCACAATGTCGCCGGGGCGTTGTGCGTTGCCGTCAGGCATGTTCTCGACAAGGCCACAAACACCGACAACATACGCCTTTGCCTTACGTCCAGCGAGCGCCTTCATCGCGCCTGCGACGGCGCCTGCGCCGCCCATATCCCACTTCATATCTTCCATGCCCGCGGCTGGCTTGATGGAAATGCCGCCGGTATCAAAGGTTACGCCCTTACCGACCAAAGCAACGGGACGTTCTTGCGAACCGCCGGTACCGTCCCACTTCATCACCAGCAAACGGGCCGGACGACGCGAGCCTTGTGCGACGCCAAGCAACGCGCCCATTCCGAGCGCAGCCATATCCTTGTCATCAAGCACGCTGATTTCGACGCCAAGCTCCGCAAGATGCTTGCAACGTTCAACAAAGCTTTCAGGGTAAATGATATTGGCAGGTTCGGTGACCAATTCCTTGGTCAACGCAACGCCTTCAGCGATTGCATTATAGCTCGGCCACAGGGTGCTTGCGTCTGCAGGCGCGCTTGCGACCGTCAATGTTTCCACCGTCGGCTTTGACGTCTCCGCCAATTTGGTGCGGTATTTGTCCATGCGCCAGTTACGCAATGTTGCACCATAAGCCGTTTCTGCGGCCGCTTTCGCGCTCAGGTTCGCGCCATGAATGGCAATATGTTTGGCCCCAGATGTCTGAACCTTGGCAACAATTTCGCCGCCCGCCTTTTGATAATCGCCGGCTTCACCGTCCGCGACACCAACCAAGATGATCCGAACAAGCTTCCCGCCCTCTTCGTTGATGAGCAGGAAACTTTGCCCTGCCGCACCTTCGAAACGCGCCAATTTTGCGGTCGCGCGCACGATGTCGCTATTTTCCAAAGGAAATTTGAAGTCGGCGAAGGTAGTTTTTGTTACGATGAACGCGAGGACGTCAGCATCTTGGGGGCGTGCATCGGTAAAATTGATCTTCATGGAAACGGTATGCCTTTTTGCGGATAACGGGTTTACATGTCTATAGGCCTAATTCACCCTTGGATTAAAGCAAAAGATAGGGGATAAATTCCCACGGTTAAGCGCAAATACAGCGTTAAATGGGATGATGGGTGGACCCAATGCGATAGCGGCGATAAAGGACTGCACGGTTTTTATGAACATCCCCGCCACCCACACCTTTTTAACCCGCCTTTTGCTTGTTCCGATTTTTATCGGTTGTGGGTCTGTGCCGTCTGTCGCATTTGCCCAAACGGGGCCCTCAGCGGCAGCCGCACAAAAGGCCAGCGACCAAATCGATTTCGCTGCTGCTGTTGTTGAATACGACTCCAACACTGAAACCGTCACCGCAAAAGGCAATGTGATTGTCAGTCGCGATGGATATACATTGCGGGCAGACAATATCATCTGGGACCGCAAAAGCGGGCGTGTTTTCGCTGAAGGCGCCATACGCGCGATAGGCCCAGAGGGCGACGTTGCATATGGTGACAAGATTGAACTCACCGACGCACTAAAAGACGGCGTCATCGACAATCTGCTTGTCGTTTTGGCGGACGAAAGCCGGCTAGCCGCAAAACGCGGCGCACGGAAAGATGGCATTTATACGCTTGATTATGCGGCATATACAGCGTGCAAAGTAATTGACGCTGACGGCTGTCCTAAAAAACCGAGCTGGGAAGTCAAAGCGGTTAAGGTCGTCTATGATCCCAGCAAAAAACGCGTCGTTTATAAAGGTGCACGGATTGAACTGTTTGGCCTGCCGGTCATTCCGCTGCCATTTCTGTCGCACCCGGTAGATGCCAAAGCTGGCAGCGGCTTTCTTGTACCCAGCATCGGCTTTTCGCGGAATAACGGCGCTGAGCTTGAGCAATCCTATTATTGGCGAATATCCGAAAATCGGGATGCGACTGCAGCGATAACCGCTTTTACCGGCGCAGCACCCTTGGGCAGACTAAATTTCCGGACACTCGAAAAAAATGGCGCTATCGAACTGAGCGCATACGGAACCTATAGTAATCGTATCAATACAAGCGGCACTTCGACACCTGTTGGCGCAGATGTTTTCCGTGGCTATCTCGAAGGCGCAGGCAAGTTCCAGCTCGACCCCAATTGGTCTATTTCGGCATCCGGCCGTTATGCGTCGGACCGCACGTTTTTGCGGCGTTATGACATCAGCCGGGATGACAGGCTCCGCTCTACCTTTGCTGCCGAACGAATTGGTGACAACAGCTACTTCTCGCTCGCAGGCTGGGCAGTCCAGACCCTGCGCGTCAGCGATCGCCAAGGTCTAACGCCAATCGCGCTGCCCGAAATTGATTACCGCCTGCGCATGGATGCCCCCATTGTCGGCGGCACAATCCAGCTTCAAGCCAACAGCCTGGCGATCAGCCGGACCGAGGGCCAAGACACGCAGCGCGCATTTTCGTCCGCCAAATGGGACCTGCGCAAAATAACCGGGCTTGGGCAGGAACTAACGCTCACTGCGCTCGCGCGCGGGGATGTGTACCATAGCGACGAAAATGCCAGCACGCTGACCGCGATATACCGCGGAGATTCGGGGTGGCAGCACCGCGCCATTTTCGCCACTGCCGCGGATATTAAATGGCCTTTTGTCGGTGAAGCCTTTGGCGGCACGCAGATTCTTACGCCCCGCGTCCAAATGGTCGCAGCGCCATCGATTTCCAATTTGAACATTCCAAATGAAGATTCGCGCGCCGTCGATTTGGAAGACAGCAACCTGTTCACGCTGAACCGATTCCCCGGCTACGACCGTTTTGAAGACAACCTTCGCATTACATACGGTTTAGACTGGGCATTACGCAAATCAGACTTTACCGCTAACATCAACCTGGGTCAAAGTTACCGCCTATCCAATCGAGAGTCGATTTTCCCTGATGGAACGGGTCTATCTGACAAAGCATCGGATATTGTCGGCAGGTCAGAATTTCGTTTCAAAGACTTGGTCAAGCTCACACACCGCTTCCGCCTCGACAAAGACAATTTGGCGATACGCCGTAATGAAGTTGACGCCACGGTCGGTTCACGCGGTACATATGTTCAGGCGGGCTATCTAAAGCTCAATCGCAATATTGGCCCCACCCTCGAAGACCTCACTGACCGTGAAGAAATTCGCTTGGCGGGGCGCGTGCGTGTTGCACGTTTTTGGTCGGTATTTGGCTCTACCATCGTCGATTTGACCGACACTGCGGAGGATCCGACAAGCATTTCCGATGGCTTTGATCCTATCCGGCACCGGCTTGGCGTTGCCTATGATGATGACTGCTTGTCGTTAAGTCTGACGTGGCGACGCGACTATCAGCCTGTCGGAGATTCGCAGCGTGGAAACAGCTTTCTGTTCCGTCTGGCATTTCGCAATCTCGGTGTGTAAAGCATCCGTAATAAATTCGCGGAGAAGGATGATACCGCTCATCTGCTGTTCAGCAGTGTCTGGTTACCGTTCCCCTCGAACTGTCTGTGTACTGGATGTAAATCAATGAAGTTATTCAAGCGCCTGTCCCTCGTCGCTATGCTCGTTTCCGCAACGGCGCTGACACCGCTGATCGCACAAACTATCGGTGACGATCCTGTGCCAGAAGCCAAATTGGCCATTCCAGATGGACAGCAACTATTTGGCAAAAACGACCCGAATGTACGACGTGCAACGGCTCAGGTGAATGGCGAGATTATTACAGGCACGGACATTGACCACCGCCTCGCGCTGATCGTTGCTGCCAACGAAAATAAGCTGCCCCCTGAAGAATTGGCGCGTTTCCGTGCACAGGTTTTGACAAACCTGATTGATGAAACGCTTCAAATTCAAGAAGCCGCAGCCAATGAGATTGAAGTCACCGACGCTGAAGTGAATCAGTATTTCGATCGCGTGGCGCAGCAGAATTTCAATCGGCCTGCGAATGAAGTTGAAAAATATCTGATCTCTATCGGCTCATCCGTCGCGACGTTGAAGCGCCAGATTAAAGGCGAGCTTTCCTGGAGCAGGCTGTTGTCGCGCAACGTGCGTCCTTCGGCTAATGTCAGCGACGATGAAGTGAATGCCATTATCGAGCGTATCAAGGCAACCAAGGGAACTACGGAATATCGTTTGGGTGAGATTTACTTGTCAGCAACGCCGGAAACGATGTCAGCGGTCACCGAGAACGCAAAGAAAATCATCGACCAGCTTCGGCAGGGCGGTAACTTTGTTGCATATGCGCGGCAGTTTTCGGAAGCCTCAACCGCGTCAGTCGGCGGTGACCTTGGCTGGCTAGGATTGGCGCAGCTGCCCCAGTCGCTCGCCAACGCTGCAGCAAATATGAACGCAAACGAGGTGCAGGCCGTTACCTCACCCGGCGGCATTTCGATTTTGCTTTTGATCGACAAGCGTCAGGTCGCAACGTCCGATCCACGCGATTCCGTGCTCAGTTTAAAACAGATCGCGATTACGTTTCCAAAAGGCACGCCGGAAGCTCAAGTTGCCCCGCTGGTAAAGCAATTTAGCGAAGAAACGCAGCAAATCACAGGTTGTGGCGCCGCCGACGAAATGGCGCGCAAACTGGGCGCCGATGTGGTCAACCGCGACGGTATTAAAATCCGCGAACTTCCCGCACCGCTGCAGCAGGTCATGTTGGATTTGCAGATTGGGCAGTCGACACCGCCTTATGGTTCCTTACAAGACGGCGTTCGCGTCTTCGTCTTGTGCGGTCGTGATGCCCCGCAGGAAGCTGCATCTGAAAGCTTCGACGAAATCATGTCACGGCTGGAAGAAGAGCGCGTAAACAAGCGCGCCCGGATTTACTTGCGCGATTTGCGCCGCGACGCTGTTATCGAATATAACTGATGTCGGTTGGCCGACTGGAACTGCCACTGGCCGTTTCGGTCGGTGACCCGGCGGGCATAGGGCCGGAGATAATTGGCAAAGCGTGGGAGGCCCGCCACGCCGCCGGCTTGGCGCCTTTCTTTGCAATTGGTGATATCGCCAGCTTCGCGCCGCACTGGAATGGTCCGGTCGTTCGCATAGAAGATCCGGCCGAAACCTTTGCGCATTTTGATACGGCTCTTCCGGTCATCCAAGTGCATAACTGCATTTCGATTATTCCGGGTATTCCGGACCTTGATGGCGCGCATTGCGCATATCAAGCGCTTGAAATGGCGATTGGCTTTGCCCGTGCTGGCAGTGCCGCCGCATTGGTCACAGGCCCTGTATCCAAGGCGCAGTTATACGCGGTAGGCTTCACGCATCCCGGCCAGACCGAGTTCATTGCGGAGCGTTGCGGCGTTTCCAAAAACAATGCCGTGATGATGCTTGCGGGCCCTGACCTGCGCGTTGTCCCGATGACGACGCATATCCCGCTTGCGTCCGTCGCGGAGCAGCTTGACGGTCGGCTTATCCGCCAACGCCTGCGTGCGACAGCCAAGGGCCTGCAGCGTAATTTTGGTATAGCAAATCCACGGCTGGCCGTTGCGGGGTTTAATCCGCATGCTGGCGAAGCGGGCAATATGGGCCGCGAAGAACTGGACATATTTGAACCCGCGATTGAACAGATTCGCGGTGAAGGTTTCGACGTTGTTGGCCCCTTGCCTGCCGACACTATGTTTCATGCCGAAGCACGATCGCATTATGATGCGGCCTTGTGCGCTTATCATGATCAGGCCCTCATTCCTTTGAAAACGCTGTATTTTCATGATGCGGTTAATATCACGCTGGGGCTGCCGGTTGTCCGCACCTCGCCAGACCATGGAACAGCGTTTGGAATCGCCGGCAAGAACATGGCACTTCCGCTTTCGATGATTGCGGCCATTAAGATGGCTGAATCTGCGGCGCTGCATCGCCTTGCTGCGGCCGATCTTGGCGGATGACGGTGTCGCTCCCTCCGCTTAGAGACATCATTGCGCGACATGGTTTGTCCGCAAGCAAGGCGCTTGGCCAAAATTTCCTGTTCGATGAAAAGCTGCTTGATCGCATTGCCGCAATTCCGGGCAGCTTGGCGGGCGAGCATGTATATGAAGTTGGCCCCGGCCCCGGTGGCCTCACCAGAGCGCTCCTGCGTGCAGGCGCACAGGTGCTGGCCGTTGAGCGCGACCACCGTTGTCTTCCTGCCTTAGCCGAGCTGTCAGAGGCATTTCCGGGCCAGCTTCGCGTGATTGAAGGCGATGCGTTAAAAATCGATCCGTTCGCCGAAATTGGTGCACCGTTTCACGTTGTTTCAAACCTGCCTTACAATGTCGGCACGGCGCTTGCGGTGGGCTGGTTGGGCGGTAACGAATGGCCGCCACGTTGGAAAAGCCTGACCTTGATGTTCCAACGTGAAGTGGCAGACCGTATTATCGCAGCGCCGGGCACGGGTGCATTTGGCCGCCTCGCGATATTGGCGCAATGGCGGTCGCATGCGGCAATTGCGATGCCTGTTCATCGTTCCGCATTTACGCCCCCCCCAAAGGTGATGTCGGCGGTGGTGCACATCACGCCCAAGGATGCGCCCGCAGATGTGAAAATGTCTGTGCTCGAAAATCTGACAGGCGCCGCCTTTGGCCAGCGCCGCAAAATGTTACGACAGAGCCTGAAGGGCGTCGCAGGCGCGTTAGAAGCGTTGAGCGCGGCCGGAATAGCCGAAGATCGCCGCCCCGAAACTGTAACTATTTCGGAATGGTGCGCTCTGGCAAAGGAAGTGGGTTAACGCATCTAGCAGGGGTGGCTCTTTGGAATATCCAAGGCTAAGAATGCGACATGCACACGCTATCTGCCAGCGAACGACAGGCGCTTGAAACCATAGAGCAACCACCTATGCTTGCCCAAGTCCAGAAATGGGCCGCGATCAACAGCGGCTCGGGCAATCTTGACGGCCTTGCCACCACTGCGGATTTACTCGCGGACGCATTCTCGACCCTGCCTGGCGAATTAACACTCGTTGAGCCCGAACCTGTGGATCGTGTGCTATACGACGGAACGGTAACCACAGTGGCGCATGGGCGGCATTTGCTGATGACCGTTCGCCCGGAATGTCCGACACAATTGCTGTTTACCGGACATATGGACACCGTGTTTCCGGCAGATCATCATTTTCAGACACTGCGCTGGCTGGACGACGGCACGCTCAATGGACCCGGTGTGGCCGACATGAAGGGCGGCATTGCTGTGATGCTCGCCGCGTTGAAGGCTGCAGAATCGTCCGGAAAGCTTGCGCAAACGGGATATCAGATACTCATCAACAGCGATGAAGAGGTTGGCTCGCCATCATCCGCAAAATTGATCGCACAGCTCGCCCAAAACAAGCTTGCTGCGCTCACTTATGAACCGGCGCTGCCCGACGGTACGCTCGCGGGCGAACGTGGTGGAAGCGGCAATTTTTCCATCATCATTGCGGGCAAATCGGCGCATGCGGGCCGGAACCCCGACGATGGACGCAACGCGCTTTTGGCGGCAGCGGACCTTGCGCTGCAGCTCAAGCGACTTTCGCGCGAAGGCCTTTCGGTGAACCCCGCCAAAATTGACGGCGGCGGTCCCAATAATGTCGTGCCCGATCATGCGATATTGCGCGTAAACTTTCGTCCGCGCACGCCAGAGATTGCGCAGCAGACGGACGTGGACCTGCGCAGGGTTATTGCCGACATAGAACGTGAACATGACGTGCGTGCGCATCTGCACGGCAGTTTCGGCCGCCCGCCAAAGCCCATTGATGACGAGGCAGCGAAGCTGTTTGGCTTGGTCAAGCAATGCGGCGCTGATCTGGGCATAACAGTCGCGTGGCGTTCCAGCGGCGGCGTATGTGATGGAAACAATATCGCCGCCTGCGGTGTGCCCGTTGTCGATACGATGGGCGTGCGCGGGGGCAGCATTCACAGTTCGGATGAATTCCTCATCGTCGAAAGTTTGGTCGAACGCGCACAATTATCGGCGCTGACGATTATGCGCTTATCAGAAAAAGGGACTTTATGACCTTCATCATCCGTCCGGCAGATTTGAACGATCTTCAGCCAATTTATGAAATGGCCAAAAGGACAGGCGGCGGGTTCACCAATCTTCCACCCGACCGGAAGGCTCTGATGCAAAAGCTGGAGCGGTCAGCCGCCGGTTTCGATCGCGTGGGTGAGGAAGTCGCCGACGATCTATATGTCTTCGTTCTGCAAAACACCGCGACAGGCGAAGTGCGCGGCACATGCCAGATCTTTGGCAAAGTTGGCCAAAGATGGCCGTTCTACAGCTATCGCATTGGCGCGTTGACGCAGCATAGCGTTGAACTTGAGCGGACATTTCGTGCGGATATCCTTAACCTGTCAACGGACCTCGAGGGCGCGACCGAAGTTGGCGGATTGTTCCTGCATCCCGGCGAGCGGGCTGGCGGCTTGGGTATGTTGATTGCGCGCAGCCGTTATCTGTTCATTCGCAACCACCGCGCAAGATTTGCCGACCGCACAATCGCAGAATTGCGTGGTGTCATCGACGAAGCTGGCGGATCGCCGTTTTGGGACGGTGTCGCTGGCCGCTTTTTCGGCATGAGCTTTCAAGAGGCGGATGAATTTAACGCAAAATTCGGCAACCAGTTTATCGCTGACCTCATGCCAAAGCACCCTGTCTACATTGCCATGCTTCCCGACAGTGCAAAGACAGTCATCGGCGTACCGCATCCTTCAGGCCGCGCTGCAATGCGTATGCTTGAGAACGAGGGATTTGCTTGGGAAAATTACATCGATATCTTTGACGGCGGCCCGACGATGACCGCGCGCACGGATCAAATTCGTAGCATCCGTGACGCGAAAGACGTCAAAATAACTGCCGTCAGCGATGACGTTGGCGAACATAAATCAGGTGATAAAAAGCTGATAACGCTGGGCCGTCTGCATGCGTTTAAAGCCGCCTATGGCTGGATTGATGATACAGGCGATAATGTCATTATCGACAGCAATTGCGCGCGTGCCTTGGGCATTTCAGCAGGTGATGCTGTAACCTATGTCGAGCGCACTTGATCATGGCTTTGGTCGAAATAAACTTTGATGGAATCATTGGTCCAAGCCATAATTACGCAGGATTGAGCGTTGGCAACCTCGCATCGTCGAACAATGCCGGCGCACCATCTTATCCAAAGGCTGCTGCCCTGCAGGGCATCGAAAAGATGCGCGCGAACCTGCGGCTTGGATTAGCGCAGGGTTTCTTCATGCCGCTTGACCGGCCGAACCAAAATTGGCTTTCCGGACTGTCGACCGACATGCAATCGGCGGAACCCCATATCCGCGCCGCAGCTTTTTCGGCGTCGGCCATGTGGGCCGCCAATGCAGCGACTGTCTCGCCCGCGCCTGATACGGCGGATGGCAAATGTCATCTGTCGGCGGCGAACCTGCTGACGATGGCGCACCGCAGCCATGAATGGACCGGAACGCTTGCGCAGTTAAAACTAGCATTTGCCGATGAAGCACATTTTGCCGTGCACGGACCCGTTCCAGCGCCGTTTGGCGATGAAGGTGCGGCAAACTTCATGCGCCTGTGCCAGACGCATGGGGACGCTGGCATTGAGATATTTGTATATGGTAAAACGGGCGGACCATTCCCTGCTCGTCAGCATATTGAGGCATCGAAAGCCATTGCGCGGGCGCACCGGCTAGACACCAGAAAAACATTGTTCGTTCAACAATCCGAGATAGCGATTGCCGCAGGCGCGTTCCACAATGACGTCGTTGCCGTGGCCAATGAACATGTGCTCTTCACCCATGAGCAGGCGTTCGAACATCCCGAGCAGACCTATGCCGATATCAAGCGGCTCTTGCCCGACGCAGAGATCATCATTGTGCCTGCCGACCGGGTCAGCCTTGCCGATGCTATTCAAAGCTATCTGTTCAATGCGCAGCTGGTGACCCTTCCCGACGGCGGCATGGCGCTCATCCTGCCCAGCGAGGCGCAGGACAATGCGCGCGTTTGGAGCTGGCTGAGCGAGATGGTCGCGGGCAATGGCCCAATTCGCAAGCTCGTCCCAGTCGATGTCCGCCAATCGATGGCCAATGGTGGCGGCCCTGCCTGTTTGCGCCTGCGCGTTGTTGCAGATCCTGCCACAGTCGACCCGCGCTTCATCGCCAATGAGGCTAAGCTCGACCAGATTGCCAGCGTGGTTGCTGCATATTGGCCGGAGTCGATTGTGCCAGACCAATTGGGCGATGCGTCATTAATGGATCAAGTACGCGCGGCGCGCATGGCACTGTTAACCATGTGCGATCTAACCGCGCTCGTATAAGCGTCGGTTTTTCTTACAATCGGCGCGTCCGTTAACCATCGTCACCGCTGCAAATGCTGATTTGGCACGGGCATTGCTTCATATTCAGTTAACTATGAAACGCGTCCTACGCCTGTTCACGATCAAAACGAAACTAGAGGTCTTTATGATCACCTACGCGCTTGGCTTGGGTGCCGTAAAGCGTGGTCAGGAGTATATGATCCAATATCCCGGCAACATCGGGAAAGTGTTCTTTCTGCTGTGCACAGGCGCCGTTTTCATCGCTGCCGCCAAAATGCTTCAAGCGGTCGAATTTGATGCAGCCTTCGGCGAGGATTAACGCTCAGCATCAAACTAAATAAGGAAAAGTCCCGGGATTCTGTTGCTCGGCGATTCAATAGCGCGCGCATTTTTTAACCGGAAAACCAGTTCCCACTTTTCCTGAAAATGCTGGATTAGGTGGGGGGTTTCTGTTGCTCGGCACCCCCCGGGCCGCCGTAACCTTTCTGTTGCCCGGCCGGTCCGGCCGCGTTCTTTTAGTATAAGTTCAGACCGTGAGGCCCAAAATTATGCTGCGAGAGCAAGTGCTTCGTTATCGTTTGCACCTATTGGTTATGAACCATTTCACGGCTTATTCATGCCGGGCAAAAACAATGCTTTTCAACGCACGTCGATCCTAGTTCAGCCCCTCCAAGACCTCTGACAAACAGAGATTTTGGTGGAGCTGCCGGGTACCGCCCCCGGGTCCGCTGCATCTATTGCACACCGCAATTTATCACCATAGCCGGGCGAACCCGACACCAGCCTATATAGGCGCTTTTTCGTGAATGGGAAGTGAAGGCGGTTAAAGACCCTGCATATTTCGGCTCTCCGCCGGAATATGGACCACCAGTCCATCGAGATCGGGTGTCAGCACGATTTGGCAAGACAGACGACTGGTGCGCCGCGCGCCGGTAGCAAGGTCGAGCATGTCTTCCTCGTCCTCAACCGACCGGGGCAGTTTATCGAACCAAAGCTTGTCAATGATCACATGGCAGGTTGAACAGGCCATTTGGCCCTCGCACGTGCCTTCCAACGGTTGTCCTGCGGCTTGCGCAATTTCCAGCAGGCGTTGGCCCTCGACCGCTTCGACGTTCTGGACCGTGCCATCGGCAGTGATGAACGTGACTTTGATCATAGCATTGCCTCTGCTGACCGGTTGATTGCATCTGCGGCCATATCAATCTCTTCCGCCGTCGTATAGCGGCCAAAACCCAAACGTATGGATGATTTCGCCTGTGCGTCGGTCAGGCCAAGCGCGCGCAACACATGGCTGGGGCGGCCAGAACCACTGGCGCAGGCAGATCCGGCGGAAAAGGCGATGCTCCGGCACTCCGATATCAACCGCGCGGCGTCGACGCCGTCGCGGCGGATGTTGAGATTGCCTTTATAGCGTTGGGCCGTCGAACCGTTGATGGTCCAGTCCGCAAATGCACTGGCGGCGCGATCCCATAAGGCCGAAACATGCATGGCGTCCGCATCCATGCGTTCTGCCGCCAATTTCGCTGCTGCGCCAAAGCCCGCGCACAATGCGGGCGACAATGTGCCCGAGCGCATGCCTTGCTCCTGCCCACCGCCCAGCATTTGCGGCGTGAGCGCAATGCCGTCACGCACCCACAAGGCGCCAATGCCTTTTGGACCGTGGATTTTGTGCGCGGATATCGCGATCATGTCGGGACCATCGGGGATCGGCATGCGCCCAAATGCCTGAACCGCGTCGCATAGAAACAGATTGCCTTGGGCGTGTGCCGCCGCTGCGAGTTCCGCGATTGGCTGAATGGTCCCAATCTCGTTATTGACGAGCATGATGGCCGTTAACGCCTGCCCACTAACGGAATCAGACGCTTGCGTTTCGGGACAAATTAACCCCGCACTATCGACAGGGAAAGTCCGGCCATCTAGATATTCCACAACGTCCAAAACCGCAGCATGTTCGGTCGCGGCAGCGGTGACGGGTAACCCGCATCCCATGATCGCCAGGTTGATCGCCTCGGTCGCACCAGAGGTGAAGATCACGCGCCCGCCCTTCGGCAGCAGCGCCGCGATTTGATCGCGGGCAACCTCAACAGCCGCAGCTGCCGCCCTGCCCGCTGCATGTGCGCTATGCGGGTTCGCAAATCCATCCTTCAGCCAAGGCTCCATCGCGGCAAATGCCTCTGGGGCCAGCGGCGTTGTGGCTTGATAGTCGAGGTAGATCATGCAGCTTTGGCGCGGATGACGATATTGCGCCAGACATCCAAAAACCGCGCGATATCACCTTCGCTGGTATCGGCGTTGAAACTGACGCGGACGACTTCAGAAGCGGATCGTTCGTCCCAACCCATTGCGCCAAGCACATGACTGGTTTTCAGCGTGCCTGATGAACACGCGCTTCCGGCGGAGACCGCGATTCCGGCCATATCAAAGTTGATCAGCTGACTTGAGGCTGCAACGCCGGGCATACGGTAACTGCCAATGGTCGCCAGCCGGCTGCTTGCTTCTGCCACCACGATGCCGCCGCTGGCAGTGATCTCGGCATCCAAAATTTCACGCAGCCGAACGGCATTTTCCATCCATGCAAAACCGGCATCGAGGGCCGTCGCAAATCCGATTGCGGCGGGCAAGTTTTCGGTGCCGCGCCGGTACCCTTGCTCCTGCCCGCCTGTCGGCGACAGCAGCCCAAGATTGCGGACGAGCAAAGCCCCCATTCCCGGCGGCCCGCCCAATTTATGGGCTGATACGCACATCAAATCAGCATCTGGCAATGGCAGTTTGCCCGCGCTTTGCGAACAATCGGCGAACAATATTCCGCCATTGGCCCGCACCATATCGGCAATCTCGGCCATCGGTTGAATAACGCCGGTTTCGTTGTTCACGGACTGCACCGCATAGCGGCCAGCGCCTTTGATCGCGTTCCGGTCAACATAACCGTCTGGGCCGACGGGCAAGCGGGTTGCGCCTGCCACAGCCAAGACCGCATCATGTTCAACGGCGCTGGCAATCGCATCATGGCCACGCAGCGCAATCGCAATTGCCTCACTTGCGCCGCTGGTGAAAATGACTTCACCGTCCCAATTTAGTGCAGCAGCAACGCGGGCGCGGGCGTTCTCCAGCGCAGCGCGGGCTGCGCGCCCCTCGCTATGCGGAGAGGATGGATTGGCCCATCGCGCCATCGCGTCGGCCATCGCTTCGCGCGCCGCCGGAATGATCGGCGTCGTCGCTGCGTGATCCAAATATATGCGGGCTTGGTCGGGCATAATTTCCATGACAGTTGCGAAAATCGTCACTGCTCCTATATAGCTCTACAAAATCCTGCAAAGCCCGAACCTTCGGGCAAAGCTCGGCACCCATCTAAGAATCGAACAATAATATGCCTGCTATTGCTATTCCCGGTCCCGAAGGCCGCCTCGAAGCCCGTTTTTCTCCGCCACCGCGCCCACGTGCACCGATTGCAATGATTTTGCATCCGCACCCCCAAGCCGGCGGAACAATGAACGACCGGATTACGCAGCAGCTGTACAAAACATTTGTAGCGCGCGGATTTGGCGTGCTGCGCTTCAACTTTCGCGGCGTTGGCCGCAGCGAAGGCGAATTTGACAATGGTATCGGCGAATTGTCTGACGCAGCATCTGCGCTCGATTGGGTGCAAAGCTTCCACCCCGAAGCGTCAACGACTTGGATCGCTGGCTTCAGCTTTGGTGCATGGATTGGCATGCAACTTTTGATGCGCCGTCCGGAAATCCGCGGCTTCATCTCGGTATCGCCGCCTGCAAACATGTATGATTTCAGCTTTTTGGCGCCTTGCCCATCATCGGGCATCATCATTCAGGGTGTGAATGACGAAGTCGTCAATCCCAACGCGGTTCAAAAGCTGGTCGATAAACTGCGCACGCAGCGCCACATCACCATTCACCACGACGAAATCCCGCGTGCGAACCATTTCTTTGAAAATGAAATGGATATGCTGATGGCGTCTGTGAACAATTATCTCGATTTCCGGTTGGACCCGAACTCACCCATTAAGTGATTTTTTGCACGCAGAGGCGCAGAGATCGCAGAGTGATGGTCTGAAAAATAAGACCCTGAAACAAGCCCAAGGTGTCGGCGAAAAACTATGCGCCCTCTGCGCCTCTGCGTGAAATGTTCTTAATGTTGGTCGACGCCGCCCGTCACCAGTGACTGCCCCTTTTGATCGGGCACAACCCAAATCGCAACATTTGCGAAAATAACGAGCGCGGCAGCGATCATCAGCCAGATTTGCTGACTTGCACCATCACGACTCCAGCGTTTCCATGCGCCATAGAGAAGCAGGAACGCGGACAGCATGGCGATGGATAAAACGGCGTTTAACATTTCGCCTCTCTAAAGCCGGTGGATAAGCCGCGCAATCGGACAAATAGCGCATAGCCTTTTGCCGCGCGCTGCCATAGGGGGAGCGTATTCCGACTCATGCTGCTACAGGATGTGCTATGCGTATCGCTATCGCCTCAGACCACGCTGCCCTTGCGCTGAAATCAGCGCTCGTCGAATATCTGCTGTCGGCAGGGCATGATGTGAGCGATCTCGGCCCGCATGATGAAAGTTCGGTCGACTATCCCGATTATGGCTACAAGCTTGCCGCCGCTGTTGCCGATGGCACCGCAGAACGCGGTATTGCCTTATGCGGATCAGGCATTGGCATTTCGATTGCGGTGAACCGCAATCCCGCCGCACGCGCCGCTTTGGTATCCGAACCATTGTCCGCGCGGCTTGCGCGCGAACATAATGACGCGAATGTTATTGCCATGGGCGCGCGCCTGATTGGCATTGAAATGGCCAAGGCCTGCCTTGATGCCTTTTTAACAACGGAATTTGGTGGAGAGCGCCACCAACGCCGCGTTGATAAACTATCCAACCCGAACACGACCAAGGAACCATCATGAGCAGTGCAGCCGCCAATGACATCCATAACTCTGGATTTTTTACGCAAAGCCTGACGGAGCGCGACCCGGAAATCGCAGGCTGGATTGCGAAGGAACTGGGCCGCCAGAAGGACAAGATCGAATTGATCGCGTCGGAAAATATAACGTCGCGCGCGGTGCTTGAAGCCACAGGTTCGATCCTCACCAACAAATATGCCGAAGGCTATCCGGGCAAACGTTATTATGGCGGATGCGAATATGTCGATGAAATCGAAACCATCGCCATTGAGCGCGCCAAGCAATTGTTCGGCTGTGCATTTGCAAATGTGCAGCCCAATAGCGGCAGCCAGATGAATCAGGCGGTGTTCCTCGCGCTTTTGCAGCCCGGCGACACGTTCATGGGCCTAGACCTTAACGCAGGCGGGCATCTAACCCATGGATCGCCGGTAAACATGTCCGGCAAATGGTTCAATCCAATCGGATATGGCGTCCGTCGCGATGACCACCGGATCGACATGGACGAAGTCGCGCGCATCGCGAGAGAAAACAAACCAAAGCTGATCATCTGCGGCGGCACGGCTTATTCGCGGGGCTGGGACTGGGCGCGATTCCGGGAAATTGCGGATGAAGTCGGCGCTTACCTTCTGGCCGATATGTCGCATATCTCCGGCCTGGTTGCTGGCGGCGCGCACAGCTCGCCTGTGCCGCACGCGCACGTCACGACAAGCACAACGCACAAGTCGTTACGCGGACCGCGCTCGGGCATCATATTAACCAATGACGAGGTACTGGCCAAAAAATTCAACTCGGCAATTTTCCCAGGGTTGCAGGGTGGGCCGCTGGTGCATGTAATCGCAGCAAAGGCTGTGTGCTTTGCCGATGCGATGAAGCCAGAATTCAAAAGCTACGCCGCCAATGTCGTCGAAAATGCGAAGGCGCTTGCATCTTCGTTGCAGGAACAAGGGCTCGATATCGTGTCAGGCGGCACCGACAACCACTCGATGCTGGTCGATCTGCGGCCCAAAGAAGCCAAGGGCAAGCATGCTGAACATGCGCTCGATCGTGCCTCGATTACGTGCAACAAAAACTCGATCCCGTTCGATCCAGAAAAGCCGTTCGTCACGTCCGGCCTGCGCTTGGGCACGCCGGCTGGCACCACCCGTGGTTTCGGTCCGGCGGAATTCCGTCAGATCGGACGGATGATCGCCGATGTCGTGGAAGGCCTGCGTCACAATGGCGAGGCGGGCGACGGTCAGATCGAAGCACGGATCAAGGACGAAGCCGAGGCACTTTGCGCACGCTTCCCAATCTACCCATCTTGAATTATATAGGTGACTTACCCATCTAATACACAGAAGGGAAATAACCATGGGTTTTTGTAACGAGTGTAATGCCGAATATAGTGAAGGGATGAAGTTCTGTCCGCAATGTGGCGCCAAAACGCCTGAGCAGCTTGCGGCCGAAAGCTTCCCCAGCCAAGCCAAGCATTATGTCGGTGAAGCCGCTGATGAATTGTGGGGCGCGACCAAGGATGCGTTCCACACGGGCAAACATTTGGCGGATCAAGATACCGTCAAGAAAGTTGCTGGCGGTGCCGCCATCGGCGCTGCAGCCGCTGTCATTGCCCCAATCGGACTGGCAACAGGCGCATTGATTGGCGCCGGTATTGTTGCCTACCGCCACGTAAACAAGAAAAAGAATCAGGAAAAATAATTGCGCTGCCCATTTTGCGGAAACGACGATAGCCAGGTTAAGGACAGCCGTCCCACCGAAGACAATAGCGCTATCCGCAGACGGCGGCAGTGCGAAGGTTGCGGCGGTCGTTTCACGACTTTTGAGCGCATTCAGCTGCGTGAGCTATCGGTGGTCAAGACCGACGGCAAGCGTGAGCCTTTTGAGCGTGAAAAGCTTGAACGCTCGCTTTCGGTCGCGTGTCGTAAGCGTCCCGTCGACCATGCCCAGATTGAAAAGCTCGCCTCTGCCATTCAGCGGCAGTTGGAAACCTTGGGCGAAAGCGAGATTGAGTCCAAGCGCATCGGCGAGTTTGTCATGGATGGGCTAAAGGCGCTCGATAGCGTCGCCTATATTCGCTTTGCATCGGTCTATAAAGACTTCAGCGAAGCGAAGGATTTTGAAGATTTCGCCGGGAGCGTGGTTGAAGCGGCGCAGAAATGAGTTCGCCGCCTGTTATCATTCTTGTTCGTCCGCAATTGGGCGAAAACATCGGCAAAGCCGCCCGCGCTATGCTGAATTTTGGCCTGACGGAAATGCGCCTTGTCGCCCCGCGTGACGGGTGGCCCAACCCGAATGCCGGCCCTGCGGCGTCTGGCGCAGACATTGTGCTCGCCAATGCACAGGTTTTCCCAACGCTTGCCGAAGCGACCGCGGACATCGCACATGTCTACGCGACGACCGTACGCAAGCGCGGCGTCACTAAGCCGGTGATTACACCTGAAGCAGCGGCAAAAGAGGTTGTCGGCAATGCCGGACGAAGCGCAATCTTGTTCGGTGCGGAGCGTTCCGGCCTTGAAAGCGATGAAGTCAACGTTGCGCGCGCCATCATCACTGTTCCCATTAATCCCGAGTTTGGATCTCTAAATCTGGCGCAGGCGGTCATTCTGTGCGCCTATGAATGGTCAAAAACCCAATCGCTTGCCAGCCCACCCAAAACGGATCTGGAACCGCCAGCGTCACAGTTTGAACTCGACGGTCTGATCGCGCAGCTTGATGCGATGCTGGAACCGTTAAATTACTTCACGCCGATCGATCGTGCACCCGTCACACGGCGCACCTTGCGCAACTTGCTCACAAAGCCTGCATGGAACGCATATGAAGTGAGGACCTTACGCGGGGTGCTGACGACATTGAACAGAAGGCGGCCCGCCGAAGAATAGAGACTTGGCAACAGCGCCCCAGCTGTTTGCGCCCATGCGTAAAAAGCAAGGCACCGCGCAGGCGCAATGGGATCAGGCATTTGAAACTTAAGCGCGATTGGCATCCCACTTTTCGAGCTCGTAGGCGATGGAGGCTTCAACCAAAAGCTCCCATAAGTCGCCGACAACCTCTGCGGGGATGCCAGCGTTGCGTGCGGCGTCTTTCACATTTGCCAGCACCTGTTGCTTGCGCGCTTCATCGCGCACCGCAGTACGTTCGGTTTTGACGCGCGCCGCAGCATCCATATAAGCAAATCGTTGCGCCAGCAGATCGACCAGCTGCGCATCGACGGCGTCAACACCTGCCCGCACGTCAACCATGGTTGTGCAATTCCCGGGATTTTTTGGGCTATCAGTGCTGCTCATGGCAGCGCCTTTAAGGTTGACCATGCCTAAAGTCGAGCCAGATGTTGACATATGGCCGATCTGCAGCCATAGGCGCCGCTTCGCAATCGACCCTGCATTCCGGTGAAGCAGGTGTCCGGCACATGTATATGTGTCGCGCGGGACCGGAAACAACGTTGTTAGCAATTGGAGTCTTTAAATGACGAAGCGTACAAGCTCGAAGTATAAACTTGACCGCCGCATGGGTGAAAACATCTGGGGCCGTCCAAAATCACCTGTAAACAAGCGTGAATATGGCCCCGGCCAGCATGGTCAGCGCCGTAAAGGCAAGCTTTCCGATTATGGTATTCAGCTGCGCGCCAAGCAGAAGCTTAAGGGCTATTATGGCGACGTAACTGAAAAGCAGTTCAAGCGTGCGTATCAGGAAGCCAGCAACATGAAGGGCGATACCTCGCAGAACCTTATCGGTCTGCTCGAGCGTCGTTTGGACATGGTTGTATACCGCGCCAAGTTCGCCCCAACCATTTTCGCCGCACGCCAGATCGTTAGCCATGGCCACATTCGCGTCAATGGCGTGAAGTGCAACATCGCAAGCCGTCAGGTTGCGGTGGGCGACGTCATCAGCCTCGGCAACAAGGCCAAGGAAATGGCTTTGGTTATCGAAGCGCAAGGCCTCGCTGAGCGTGACATTCCAGAATATGTTGCCGTAGACGGCAACGACAAGGTGACTTTCGCGCGTATCCCAACGCTCGACGAAGTGCCATACCCTGTTAAGATGGAACCAAATTTGGTCGTCGAATTCTATTCGCGTTAATCTTACAAACGATCTTACGAAAAAGGCGGTCCTTGTGGCCGCCTTTTTTGTTTGAGCCTGACCGGCGGGTCTGGCAGAAGGCGCGCAATAATCTTTCCCCCTTAGGAGAATTTCATGCGCCTGCTGTCTCTGGCCCTTGTATCTGTTGTGGCTCTCACGACCGCCTGTCAAAAGGACGTGGCGGTAGACGCCCTGCCGCAAGTCACAGTCCCTGCGCTTTCCGAAGCGACGATGAAGGACGTGACGCGCGAATTGTCACTCGACAGCTATGAAGGCCGCGCACCGGGTTCCGTCGGCGAAGAGAAGACCGTCGCCTATCTAATAGCCAAATTTAAAGCGGCAGGACTTGAGCCCGGCAATAATGGCAGCTGGACGCAGGATGTGCCGCTGATCGAAATCACCGCGAAAAATGTATCGGCGCTCACAATTGCCGACCGCAGCGGCAAGGCCATGTCATTTGCCTATGGCAACGAATATGTCATTGGCAGTTACCGCGAGACACCCAAAACCGATATTAAGCAAAGCGAAATGGTCTTTGTCGGCCACGGCATTGTCGCCCCTGAAAAAGGCTGGAACGACTATGCTGGCGTCGATGTTAAGGGCAAAACCGTCGTCGTCATGGTCAATGACCCCGATTTCGAAAATGAAGGTCTTGATGGCCCGTTCGGTGGCAAAGCCATGACCTATTACGGACGCTGGACATATAAATTTGAAGAAGCCGCGCGTCAAGGCGCTGCTGCCGTTTTGATCATCCACGACACTGCCCCTGCGGCATATGGCTGGAATGTCGTCAACTCCAGTTGGACAGGCACACAATTTCTGGCGCAGTCAAAGGATGGCGGAAAGAGCCAGACAAAAGCCAATGGCTGGATCCAGAAATCCGTAGCCAAGAAAATTTTTGCCGCCGCCGGTCAAGATCTCGACAAGCAAATGGCCGCGGCCAAGCAAAAAGGCTTTAAGGCGGTTCCGTTGAACCTGACCGCGTCGATGAACTTCGAAAATGACATCGCGCGCAAGGCGAGCAAGAACGTCATTGGCGTCATGAAAGGCAGCAAGCGCCCCGACGAATATGTGCTTTACACGGCGCATTGGGACCATCTCGGTCGGTGCACGGCCGCGGCCGACGGCGACGACATTTGCAACGGTGCAGTCGACAATGCCACAGGCACTGCGGCACTGGTCGCGTTGGCAGAAGGCTTCGCCAAGGCCGGCGCACCGGACCGTTCGGTCGTGTTCCTTGCGGTGACGGCTGAAGAAAGCGGCCTGCTTGGTTCGAAATTCTACGCCGAGAACCCCGTCTTCCCGCTGTCGCAAACCGTCGGCGGCGTGAACATGGATGCGTTCTCAATGTCTGGCCCGGCGAAGAATTTGACCGTCATCGGCAAAGGCAAATCGCAACTTGATCTCTATCTTGAGGCTGCGGCAAAGGCCGAAGGCCGGACACCTGAAACGGAACCGACACCGGAAAAGGGCTTCTACTACCGCTCTGACCATTTCAGCTTTGCAAAGCTTGGCGTGCCGATGGTGTATTTCGAAGGCGGGGACGATCTTGTCACCGGCGGTAAGGCCGCTGCAAAGGCCGCTGCGGAAGATTATGAAAAGAACCGTTACCACGCCCCCGGCGACGAATTTGACGAAAAATGGGATTGGTCCGGCGTCATGTCCGATTTGAAACTATACTATCGCATCGGGCGGATGTTGGCGATGACCGACGCATGGCCAAACTGGAACGACGGCGACGAATTCCGCGCGGTCCGCGACAAGAGCCGCAACGGGAAATAAGCCAATGACGTTCCGTATGCCCGCCGAATGGGCGCCCCATGAAGCCGTCTGGATTGGCTTTCCCAGTTCTGCGGAATATTGGGGTGCGCCGCTCCAACGCGCGCAGCAGCAGATGGCGGCCTTTGCCAATGCGGTACACGCATCGGGCCAGGGCGAACGGGTGCATGTGATTGCCGGTAACGCAGAGGCCATGGCCGTCGCCGAAGGACTCCTTGACGCTGGCGTCCATGTGGAACTGCGCCAAATTGGCGATGTTTGGTTGCGTGACACAGGCTGCATCATCGTGAAAGATGGGGATCGGCGGATTGCCCGTAATTTTGGCTTCAATGGTTGGGGAAACCGGTTTGACTATCCCGGCGATCAAACCATTGGCCAAGAATTGGCGGCGGATTTCGGTTTTGAAATTGCACAGGCGGATTGGATATTTGAAGGCGGATCGATTGATGTTGACGGTGAAGGTCTGGCCGCGACCACCGTCGATTGCCTTTTGAACCCGAACCGCAACCCAACGCTTGATAAGGCTGCAATTGAAGACCGGCTGCGCACTGATTTGGGGATAGAACGGTTGCTTTGGTTGGGCGACGGCCTCGCCAACGACCATACCGACGGCCATATTGATAATTTGGCGCGCTTTGTTGGCCCGAACCATATTCTGGTTCCAAGCAGCGCTGGACTCGACGATCCAAACCAATCTGTCTTTGAAGATGCCCGCGCGCGCGCCGAAGCGTTCGGATGCAAAGTAACGCTGATGCCCTCAGTTGGCCGTTTTGAACAAGACGGGGAAATCGTGCCAGCAAGTTATATGAATTTCTACATCGGCAACCGCGCTGTCGTCGTGCCCATTTATGGCGGCGCAAACGATGACGCCGCGATTGACGTGTTGGCAAGCATCTACCCCGAACGCGACGTTATCGGTGTCATGGCGGATGCTGTATTGACCGGCGGCGGAAGCTTTCATTGTTCCAGCCAACACGTGCCCGTTTGATGATATTGGATATCGACGCGAAACATAGCATAATCCCAAAACAACCAACCAAGAGGACGCCCCCAATGAAAAAGACTTTTCTGATTGCCCTCGCCGCCACTGCGCTTGCAGCACCTGCCTTTGCTGATCATCACAGCATGAGCAAAGCCGAACATGACAAAATGCATAAGGAACATAGCGAACGGCTTGCAAAAATCCTCGCCGACCCGTCGCGCGGTGCCGATGCCAAGCGCGATCAATATCGTCATCCTGCCGAAACGTTTGAATTTTTCCGTTTGCACCCTGACCACGTCATTGGCGAATATGCGCCGGGTGGTGAATGGGTTTCGCGTATCCTTGGCCGTTATGTGAACGAAAATGGCAGATATACCGGCCTGTATTTCGGCACAAAAAGCTACTTCAGCGATCAACAGAAAACCGGCATTGCCGCGGGCATTGCAAAGTTCCCTGCTGATGTCGCTGCAGTATCCGGACGTCCGGCGACAGATTTCAACGCGTTTTCGCTCAGTGAAATCCCAGAAGGTGCAAAGGGCTCGTTTGACCGCATAATTGTGATGCGCATGCTGCACAATATGATGAACTGGAACATCGCAGATTCCGAAATCAAGGCGATGCGCGACCTGTTGAAGGAGGATGGCTTGCTCGGCATCGAACAACATCGCGCCAAGGCAGACGCGCCGTTCAGCTATACCGACGGTACCAAGGGCTATATGCGTGAGGCCGATATCATCAAATTCATGGAAGTGAACGGATTTGAGCTGGTCGCCAAAAGCGAAATCAACGCCAATCCAAAGGACAGTGCAAATTGGCCCGATGGCGTCTGGACTCTTCCGCCAGCGTTGCGTTTGAAAGATGTCGACCGCGTGAAGTATGAAGCGATTGGGGAATCCGACCGCATGACCTTGCTGTTCAAAAAACGGCCCTGATTGTTGGATGAGTGCTGCCCAGCCGGCCGATGCCCCCCTTAATGCCGTGGATTTTGCGGTTGGGGCATCGCCTGTTGGGCACGCTGGTCGCTGGCATAGCAACGACAATATTATTGTATCTGATCACAATCGTGATTGCAGCGCGTTTCGGCGTCCGGCTATAGACGCGGAATGACCCGAAATATCACCGTTGCCGCGTTGCAACTGCCCCTGTCGGCAAGCGAAGCCGAAAATATCGATGCTGTATGTGACCTCGTGTCACAGGCTGCAGAGCAGGGCGCGCAAATCATCCTGCCGCCTGAACTGTTTTCAGGCCCCTATTTCTGCAAAACGCAGGAGGAAGAACATTTTGCGCTGGCGCGGCCAACGCGTGAGCATCCATCAGTCGTCGCCATGGCGAAACTTGCCAAACAACTTGGCGTGGCCATTCCCACAAGCTTTTTCGAACGTGACGGCGCGCATTTTTACAACAGCGTCGCGATGATTGGTCCCGATGGCGAGATTATGGGCATTTATCGCAAAAGCCATATTCCCGACGGCCCCGGCTATCAGGAGAAATATTATTTCCGCCCTGGAAACACCGGGTTCAAAGTTTGGGAAGTCTTTGGCACGCAAATCGGCGTCGGCATCTGTTGGGACCAATGGTACCCCGAATGCGCACGGGCCATGGCGTTGATGGGTGCCGAGCTACTGTTCTATCCCACCGCCATTGGCGCAGAGCCACAGGATTCAACGTTGGATACGCGGCACATGTGGCGCCGGGCCATGGTCGGCCACGCGGTATCAAACTGCATGCCCGTCATCGCGGCAAACCGTATCGGCGCGGAAAACGACCATGGCGGTCTGGCACAAAAATTCTACGGCACCAGCTTCATCGCGAACGAATGGGGCGATGTTGTCTGCGATTTGGATGATGCAGAAACCGGCATATTGGTTGCAACATTCGATCTGGACCAAGCCCGCGCCCACCGCGCAAGCATGGGCTTCTTCCGCGATCGGCGCCCGCAATTATACAGTCGGCTTGTAGAGGATATCTAAGCTGTCACATCTCTACCTCATCGGCATTGGCTCTAATCAGCCACATGCAATCATCGGCGCGCCAAACAAGATCATCGTGCAAGCGGTCGCCGCGTTGGAGATGGACGATATCGACGTCTTCGCGCATTCGGCGACGGTCCAATCAAGCCCCATCGGGCCTTCCTCACGCCTATTTGCAAATGCGGCGGCGGTTGTGTCCACCGATCTTGAACCCCCTGCTCTGCTGGCGCGTCTGCAAGAGATTGAGCACCACTTCGGACGCGTTCGGCGCGGGCAAAGCTGGCGCGCGCGTGTTCTCGACCTGGATATCCTGTTATGGTCCGGCGGCGCGTGGGCGGACAGCAATCCGGCCTTGGCCATTCCCCATCCCGGACTGTGTTCGCGGGGATTCGTCCTGACCCCTGCAGCCATGATTGCCCCCGATTGGCGTGAGCCGCTGACGGGCCTGACCATAAGGCAGCTACAATCGCGATTTAACCGACCAAAGGCGCTTGACCGCACAAGTTCCCGCCATTAGGGGGAGCGCTCTCGCACGGACCAATTCGCGGTCTGGTAGGGGGCCCTTAGCTCAGTCGGTAGAGCAACTGACTTTTAATCAGTAGGTCGCTGGTTCGAACCCAGCAGGGCTCACCATATATTTCAATGGTTTAGCTACATTCCCTTCGGGGAAACCGATATTTAGGTCGGACAAAGGTTTAACCTAGGTTTCACCGTTGCGTCGAAGCTATTCGGCCGGCTGCCGAGGTGAAACGAGCACTTACACCCCTCCCCCCTTCAAAACCTCTGCTCATCCAGACCCCATGGGGGTGCCCCCTTTTCTGGCTAATGGGACCTAGAGTTCCTTTTTACATATCGTTCTGCTCGCCCGGTTAGATGCACTCTGTTCTAGGCTTATTAGGATGGTAGGTAGACATTCTATGCACCCTTGCGGAAGTATACCTTCAGCATTCTTGGTATCCATGTAGAGCCTTTGACGTCTCGGCTATCAATGCGAGGGGATCCCCGCCTAATGCATCCATGATTGTTAGAAATTCGATCACATCCAGCCGTCGTTCCCCACATTCAAATTTTGAGACGAACGACTGCGGCTTGTTTAATTTGTGGGCTAGCTCGATCTGACGCATACCTGCCTTTTTGCGCGCGCCTACTAATAATGCGGCGAATACCGAGTAAGGTTGGCTGTAGACCGATTTTTTCATCCCCCTTCTATTTATAACTTCTTGCAAAATATCCCATATTGGGATATTCCTTATGGAACCGAAACCTCTGGAGGGAAAAATCTAATGTCAGCCGTTCTATTAATCACACCACTCATGCTCGCTACCGCGGCACCAACATTTGACATTCAAGCACCTGTTTACAGCCACGCTACACAAACAACAGCCGGTGCAACGCTCGCACAATACCAGACTATGTACTGCTCAACGACCACGACATTTAACGGCACGCAGACATTTACGGCCAGTGGGAAACCCTTCGATAGCGATAGCGACAGCGACCAACAGGGTGATTGCTAAAGCTTAATGTTACTTTTGTTTTCAGGCTCGTATGACGGGACAGTCGATAGGATTGTCCTGTCATATGGTGATGACGTTTTTCGTTTCAACTATGATCTTTGGCAGGAATATGACCTGTCTTTCACAGAGCACGGCTGGATAATTCGAAACCCCGCCGGGCGCGAGATCACTTCAGAGACCGTCACGGGAGCATATTGGTGGAAAGCTTTTGCATTTTTCACCCAAGACGACAAATATGTTAAAGCAGAAGTAAAGTATACCTTGCGTGATGTATACGGCTGGTGCCAAGTGCGTGGCATAGCCAAGGGCAACTCAATTGATTACCACAACAAGCTGGGGAAAATGACAATCCTAGGGCTTGCAAGGGAATATTTTTCTGTCCCTGACACATTAGTTACATTTCGAAAATTTAATGCGTCAAGATTAGAAGGTTCTCAAGTCGTAGCGAAAAGCTTGGCATCCGAGCTATCGGACAGCAAGGGCGCCTTGATGACCACGCAGGTGAACGTTGCAGAGATTGATCCTTCATTTCCGTGGTACTTGCAATCCAAGATAGACAGCGCGTGGGACGTGACCGTATTTTTTTGCAACGGGCAGTCGTTTCCATTCCGTAGAAGTCGCGCGGGGCTTTCTGGACTTGACTGGCGAGCAGAACAAAATTTTGAAACGCTGGTTGAAGAATGGGAGCCAATGGCTCTGGGCAACACTTTCGCCAACAAAATTCTCAACTTGTCCAATAAACTTGGCGTCGAGTTTGGGCGCTACGATTTCATGACGGTTGGCGATACAGACGACCTAGTGTTTCTTGAATTTAACGCCAATGGGCAGTGGGTGTTTTTGGATCCCTTTGATAAGCATGGGCTTCTTGATTGCGTAACAAACTGGCTTCGATCCGCTTAAGAGAAACGCCCGTTCTTCATTAGCACCAATGGCACCGATTTGATTCTCTGGCGACGGTCACGACATTTCAGCTCATAATCGGCCTTTGCACTAAAGCCGTCCCGCTACGAACGGCGCAAGTTCAACGTTCCACGATGCCAGACTAAGCCAGTCTCTCGAACGTTAGCCCCGCATGCGCCTCAAGCCGCTTGATTAGCTTATCCCCTAAAATCGTTGCTGGCGTCCAGAAGCCGCCCGGAACATCGTCAGGCACGTCTTTGGCAAGGCAGGCGGCGGCCTGAGACAGCATCTTTGCCGTTGATCCATAGCCCGGATCTCTGTCTCCCGTAACGCGGCAACGGATCGTTTCTCCCTTGGCCGTTGACCCGAGGAAAACAATGTCAAAATTCCCCTCAAGCTGCGCTTTTTCGCTTGGCCCCTCACCCGGCTTGGGCAAGACCATAGTTTCCAGCAGCCAGCGGATTGGGGGCACGGCCAGACCGATCATAAGGGCATTGGCACCCCAATGCGCCGCGCGCGCCTTTTGCTTGCCGGAACCGCCCTGGCCCGTCACCACGGCTTCCTCATACTTGAATTCAATGCCATAGCTGTTGTTGCTCAGGGCGTTTGACCGGTACACAACCCGAGTGTTGATACCCGCCATAATAAAAGGCGCGATCCAAGCGCCATAGACATTGTCATATGCGATCTTCACATCGGGCTGCGCGATAGTGAACCCATGATTTTGTGGGCAGAGGCTATAAGGGTCTTTAAGTTCGCGCCGCAGATCGGCGTCGCTGACCGCTTCCTTGACCATGTTAATCATGCTTGCGATGGTGCCGCCGGACGCGCCGCCCTTCATGCTGACAACCCGCATGTTTATCCGGTCACAACTATGCCCGAATTGTTCCAATGCGCCGCGTTGCAGGAAATGGACGCCCAGATCGGACGGGATGCTGTCAAAGCCACAACAATGCACAATCCGCGCACCGCTTTTGATTGCGTCGGCTTCATGCCGCAATTGCATTTTGCGGATCCACTGCGGCTCGCCTGTTAGATCGCAATAATGGGTCCCCGTGGTGGCGCAGACCTGAACGAGCAAGTCACCATACAGCGCATAGGGGCCGACCGTCGACATAACGACAGTGGTCTGCGCACACATTTGCTTCAGCGCATCTTCATCGGCAGCGTCAGCAACGATAATCTCTATGCCCGGCAGTCCAACGGTATCGCGGACCTGCTTAAGCTTGCTGAGCGAACGCCCTGCGATAGCCCATTTTACCGATCCATCGGCGAACTGCTCTTGCATGTAGCGTGTGATGATCTGGCCCACAAAGCTGGTGGCTCCATAGACGATGATATCAAATTTTTTATCAGCCATTGTTATTCCCCCGCGCAAAGCAACTTTGCATGTTTACCCGTGTTCTATGATGTTAGCTGACGGCGTCGCACATGAATGAAGCATCGGTCATTCACGCGTTCCAAGCAAATCGCGGGCGACCACCCAATTGTGGATCTCGCTCGGTCCATCATAAATGCGCATCGTGCGTAGCTTGTTTGAAAGCAGATATAGCGGCATTTCGCGTGTCATGCCCATGCCACCGAACATCTGCATCGCATGGTCAACGATGTCATATGCGGCTTCGGTGCAATAGGATTTGATCATCGAAATTTCCTGCCGCGTGTCGCGCCCTTCATCGATTTTCCACGCGCAGTCATAGGTCATCAAACGCATGGCATGAATGCGTGTGGCGGCATCGGCTATCCAATTTTGAACCGTCTGACGCGAAGACAAAGGCTTGCCAAATGTGACGCGTTGTGGCGCATATTCAACCATCATGTCCAACGCGCGCTGCGCCATGCCGATCGACCAGGACGCCATTTCAATACGCCGCGTGCCAAGCCGCACCTGCATGGGCAGAAACCCCTGCCCGCGCGTCCCGAGCAATTTCCAGCCCGGAACACGGCAATCGTCCAGCGCGATTTCATAGGTCGCGGTGCCGTCAATCATTGGGATTTTACGTAACACGTTGAACCCGGGCGTATCGCGGTCCACCAAAAATGCAGACATGCCATTGCGTCCATTGGCATTCTTGTCGGTTACGGCCATCAAGATCGTGAAATCGGCTTCATCCGCTTTGGTAATCCAGATTTTGCGGCCGTTAATGATCCAGTCGTCGCCATCTTGGACGGCGGTGGTTTTCATCAATTGCGGATCAGCACCAGCGCCAGGCTCCGAAATGCCAATGGCAGAAATCGTTTCTCCCCGCACATAAGGCGCAAGATAATGCTCGCGCTGCTTTTCGTCCGCAGCCGCCATCATCATGCGCAAATTCGGAGAGTCTGGCGGCAGTGTATATGGCGTTGCGGTACGACCCAATTCCTCACCGACCCCAACCATCGCCACCATCGGCAAATTCATGCCGCCGACTTCTTCAGGCGCATCGAGCCCCCACAGACCAAGGTCTTTCGAGACCGCGTCAACCTTGGCCTGTTCATCCTTGGTCAGATAGCTGCCCTTGCCTGCAGTATCGCGTGCCAGAACCTCACTTTCGAGCGGCACCAATTGGGTGTCCACAAATTTGCGGACCAGATCCTTTAACATCCGATGTTCTTCGGCGAGTTCAAAATTCATCCAATGGGCCTTTATTGACTGATGTGGCGGCTGTGTTGTCGATTTTCATGTCCGAAATCATGTCAATCAATAGCTGCGGGGAAGGCCGAGAACATGCTCGGCAAGATAGCTTAGGATCAGGTTGGTGCTGATCGGGGCCACGGTGTACAGCCGTGCTTCGCGGAACTTGCGTTCGACATCATATTCTTCGGCAAAGCCAAAGCCACCGTGCGTTTGGACGCACATGTCCGCGGCGGCCCAGCTGGCTTCCGATGCAAGGAGCTTCGCCATATTCGCCTCTGCCCCCGGGTTACCTCCGGTATCAAATACCCGCGCTGCATGATGCACCATCAGTTCCGCTGCGCACATTTGGGCGTAGCAACGCGCGATCGGGAACTGCACGCCTTGGTTCTGGCCAATGGCGCGACCAAAGACGTTGCGTTCGCTGGCATAATCGCTGGCTTTTTTAATGAACCATTTGGCGTCGCCAATGCACTCTGCGGCAATAAGGATACGCTCGGCATTCATGCCTGACAGGATGTAGCGGAAACCTTTGCCTTCTTCGCCAACCAAGGCCGAGGCGGGGATACGCATATCGTCAAAGAATATCTCGGTCGTTGAATGGTTCATCATCGTGCGAATGGGTTTAATGGTCATGCCGTTTCCGACCACCTTGCGCATATCGATGAGGAAAACTGAGAGCCCCTCCGTCTTGCTGGTGACACTTTCACGCGGTGTCGTGCGTGCCAGCAACAGCATCAGGTCGGAATATTCCGCGCGGCTCGTCCATAATTTTTGGCCATTGATGACATATTCGTTACCGTCCCGCACAGCCACCGTCCGCAAGGAAAGCGTGTCGGTACCGCTGGTCGGTTCGGACACACCAAAAGCCTGCAGCCGCAGCTCGCCTGTCGCGATACGCGGCAGATATTCCTGCTTCTGTTCTTCGCTGCCATATTTCAACAACGTGTTCATGATGTACATCTGTGCATGGGCCGAAGCGCCGTTGCAGCCTGACGCCTGAATTTCCTCCATGATAATGGCCGCGTCAGAGAGTGCGAGTCCCGACCCACCATAAACTTCCGGTATCAACGCCGCGAGGAACCCGGCCTTGGTCAGCGCATCGACAAATTCGCCCGGATAGGCACGGGTGCTGTCTTTTTCCCGCCAATATGCACCCGGAAAATCGGCGCATAATGCCTGAACCGCACGGCGGATTTCGGCGATATTTTCACTCTCACTCATGTCAAATATGTCCTTGCGCCGAAGCTGCCATGATCTGTCGTCCGTCGCCTGCAAAGGCGGCCAGTTCAATCTCGTTGCCTGATCCCCGCATCACCAGATGCAAGGCCTCTCCACAGATTGCTGGAGATAGACCCCGGAATGCGAAACTGGCCAATGCGTTGTCCCCCAACGCCCGGCGGGCGAGGTCCAGCAGCAAACTCGCGGTCAACGGACCATGGACCACCAACCCGCGATAGCGTTCTTCATCGCGCGCATATGGCAAGTCATAGTGGATCCGGTGGCTGTTGAACGTGAGCGCGGAATAGCGAAAAAGCAACGGCTCGCTTGGGACAACAACGCGCTGAGCGTCCCAACCATTGGCATCAAAGCTGCGCGCGCTTTCCACGGGTGGTGATAGCGGCGTTTCTAACCCCGCGGCCGCGCGATACACGATGCTTTGAACCTCGCGCACGGCCAGTCCGTTTTCACTGGACGTTTCATGCGCGACATCGACAAATACCAATTGCCCGGAATTGCCGGACTTTTCGGATATCGACAATATGCGCGACGTCCGCGTGACGACCGCACCAACATGCAATGGCTGCAGAAACGCGACTTTGCTTGAGGCCCACATACGGCGCGGCAGCGGCACGGGGGGTAGGAAGCTTGCTAAGCCATCATCGCGCAAGGGATGCCCATCAGGCCCCAGCTTTGCGGTTGGTGCGTCCGGCAGACATAGGCACCAGTGCAAACCCTGCGGCACATTGCCATCGCTCGGCGCATCCCGGTCAAAGGTTGCAAGCCAGCGCGAAACCAGTCCCGCATCCACCCTGTCTGTCCGCACCTCCTCGCGACCAATCCAAGCATCCCATGCCCCCATTAGTTTACGCCTCCCATCAGGCCTTTGGCGATCACCTGCGCCTGAATTTCTGCGGCACCTTCAAAGATATTCAATATCCGCGCATCACATAAAATGCGGCTGATTTCATATTCCAACGCATAGCCGTTGCCGCCATGAATTTGTAAGCTCGCGTCGGCATTGCTCCACGCCGCGCGGGCCGCCAGCAACTTCGCCATGCCCGCCTCAATATCGCAGCGTTTGGCCGAATCCTTGGCGCGGGCAGCAGCATAGGTCAGTTCACGGGTCATCACGAAATCGGCCACGCTCATGGCCAATTTATCCGCAACGCGGGGAAAGTGTATGATCGCCTTGCCAAACTGTTTGCGGTTGACGGCATAGTCGAGACCCAGCTCCAACGCGCGTTTGGCAACACCCACGGCGCGCGCTGCGGTCTGGATACGTGCGCCTTCAAAGGTACGCATCAACTGCTTAAAGCCCTGCCCCTCTTCGCCGCCCAACAAAGCGTCATCAGGGGCAAGCATGCCATCAAATTGCAAGGCATATTCGCGCATGCCGCGATAGCCCAGCACTTCAATCTCACTGCCGGACATGCCCGTCGCCGGAAACGGGTCGCTATCCGTTCCGCGCGGCTTGGGGACGAGCAACATCGACAGCCCCGCATAGCCTTTCGCGTCGGGCAAAGTGCGCACCAGCATCGTCATCAGATCGGAACGGCTGCCATGCGTAATCCATGTTTTGGCTCCATTGATCGTCCATCCATCAGCGGTCCGTTGCGCGCGGGTTTGCAGCGCGCCGAGATCAGACCCTGTGTCGGGTTCGGTAAACACGGCCGTCGGCAAGGCTTCTCCGCTCGCGATTTTCGGCAGCCAATGCGCCTTTTGCGCCTCTGTGCCGCCCATGGAAATCAATTCACCGGCGATTTCAGACCGTGTGCTCAGCGACCCCGCGCCGATCCAGCCGCGCGACAGCTCTTCGGTTATCACACACATGACCAGCTTGGACAAACCAAGGCCGCCATATTCGGCAGGAATACACACGCCGAACGTGCCAAGCGCGGCCATTGCCGAAATCGTGTCATCGGGGATCAAATCATTGGCCAAATGCCATTGATGCGCGTGCGGCAAAATCTCGCTGTTGGTAAAGCGGCGATATTGATCGCGAATGGCGTCAAGCTCTGCGTCGTGAAGGCTTTCGCTCGGCATCGCACCTGACGCCAGCGCCTGCGCCACATCGGCGCGGACCGCGGCATGATCTGCACCCAATAGATCTTCGCAACGTGCGGCCAACAGTGCCGCCTGTTGCGACATGCCAAGATCAACGGGACGGAATATTTCATTCTGTCCCATCGGTAATCCGCCGGTCAATTGCCCAAGCGTTTCGGCAAAAATCAGCGTCGCAATGTTTCGATCAAGGTCGGTTCCGCCATCATGCAGGCGAAGCCAATCCGCCACTGCCGCAAGCGCAGCCACGCTTGTCCCAATCCACGAAAAGCCGTGGGCCGCTCGTTGGTCGGCGTCCATCGACCGCTCTTTTACCCGGTCGGCAAGCGCCGCCTTCGCCGCATCGCGGTAGCCCTCAGCAGCTTCGAGAGCGGCCGCAAAACTCATGCGCGCTCAAACACCGCCGCTATGCCCTGACCACCGCCAATGCACATTGTTTCCAGACCATAACGCACATCACGCCGCTGCATTTCACGCGTCAGGTTCGCCAATATACGGCCACCGGTTGCGCCGATTGGGTGGCCAAGCGATATGCCCGATCCATTGACGTTAAGCATGTCATGGCGGCTGTCATCATCCGACCAGCCCCATCCTTTGAGACAGGCGAGAACCTGCGGCGCAAACGCCTCGTTCAATTCAATCAAACCGATGTCGTCCCAAGAAAGGCCATTGCGCGCAAAGAGCCGCTCTGTCGCGGGAACAGGACCAAAGCCCATGCGTGATGGCTCGCAACCCGCTGCGGCCCAGCTGTGGAAATAGGCTATGGGTTCCAAACCAAGCTCTTCAAGCTTGTCCTCTGCAACGACAAGGCATGCGGCTGCAGCGTCATTTTGTTGGCTGGCATTGCCCGCAGTGACCACGCCGCCTTCGAGCGGGCGTAACGCGGCCATTGTCTCAGGCGTTGCGTCGGCGCGGTAGCCTTCATCATGATCAAAGACTATTGCGTCGCCTTTCCGTTGCGCGATGCTGACGGGCACCAATTCATCGTCAAACAGACCATTTGCCCATGCCGCCGCCGCGCGCTGGTGCGATCGGGCCGCATAGGCGTCACAAGCTTCGCGGCTGATATCATGGTCTTTGGCCAGATTTTCGGCGGTTTCGATCATCCCCGAAATCACGCCAAAGCGTTCAACGGGCTGGCTCATAACGCGTCCGCGGGTCAACCGGTCATGCAAGGTCAGATTACCCGCCCGAACACCTTTGCGGATGTCGGTGGTGTAATGTTCGACGTTGGACATGCTTTCACATCCGCCTGCGACCACCATGTCGCTCACCCCTGTTTGGACCATCATCGCGGCATTCACGATCGCCTGAAGCCCGGAACCGCAACGACGGTCGATCTGGTAACCTGGCACTTCAATCGGCAAGCCAGCGGCCAGCCATGACCAATGCCCGATACACGGCGCCTCACCGCTGCCATATCCTTGCGCGAACACAACATCGTCCACGCGGGACGGGTCAATCTTCGTCCGCTCGACAAGTGCTTTCAATATGATGCCACCCAGCTCGCCCGCGTTTAAGGACGAAAGCGCACCGCCGAACTTGCCAACGGGTGTGCGGATGGGCGCGACGATTGCGGCACGGCGAAGCTTATTCATTTGGCAATTCCTACTATTCCAGAGTCGATGAGATGGGCGATTTCGCCCGAGGATAGGCCGAGCGAAGCACTCAATATTTCCTCGCTATGCGCCCCATTGCGCGGCGCTGCCTTTGAGTCGCCACGCGGCAATTGGGGAATAGTGGCAAAAGCACCGGCAGCGGGATAATTGAAGCCCGACGGGTTTGCGTCAAAGTCGCTAAACATCGGATTATTACCGACCAAGCGTGGATCATGTGCAGCATCCAACATCGTTCGATAGGCCGAATGCACAATTCCGGCCTCATCCAGCGTTGCAGCCATCACCGCGTGATCGAGCGAACCAATTGCCCTTTCAAATAACGGATAAAGCGCATCGCGGTGCTGAAAGCGAAGTCCATCGTCGTTGGCGAAGCTCACTCCGCGCTCCGCCTCTATCGCCTCCACCTGCGCCTTCAAACCAAGCGCACCAATAAGGTTCGCCCATTGCCGGTGGGTGACAACGACCACCATCGTGCGCACATTGTCTTTGGTCACAAAATCGCGGCCGAACAGTCCATAGACCGCGTTGCCGAGCCGAGGACGATTGGCATTATTGTGCAACACTTCTGCTAGACTGCCCAGATTGGCAACGGTGCCAATGGCGACGTCCGACAGGGGAATGCGCACCTCACTGCCCTCGCCCGTCTGTTCGCGCCTACGAATGGCAGCCAGCATAGCGAACGCCGCATAAGCGCCGCTGATGACATCCCAAGCGGGCAACACATGATTGACGGGTTCGGGGCCAGCCCCAGTCATCATGGGATAGCCAACCGCATTATTCACCGTGTAATCCAGCGCAGGCGCCCCGTCCGCCCAGCCCATGACCCGCACGGTTACAAGATCGGCGCGTCCTTCAGCCAATTTTGCGTGCGACAGAAAACCTTCGGCGGGGAAATTGGTTATGAACTGACCGGTGGCCCGCACCAGTTCCTGCAACAACTCGCGCCCCTGCGGGCTGGATAGATCAAGTGCGACCGATTTTTTGGCGCGGTTTAGATTTTCCCAATACAGCGAGTCATCCGCCTCCGTCACTGGCCAGCGATGGTAATCCGGGCCGCCGCCAATCTGATCGACACGGATCACCTCCGCCCCGAATTGCGCGCAATATAGGCCAGCTGTCGGCGACGCCACAAAGGACGACGCCTCGATAATCTTTAGACCATCCAGCAAATTATACATGCATCAGGCCTGAGCCGCCCATTCACGCAGCATATGTTTGGCAATTTGAAGCTGCAGGATCTGCGTTGTGCCTTCATAAATCCGGTAAATGCGTGCGTCACGATAGAAACGTTCCGCATCATATTCTGCGAGATAACCGGCACCACCGTAAATCTGAACCACGCGGTCAACCACGCGGCCGCACATTTCGGATGCAAACACCTTGGCCGCCGCGGCTTTGCGCAGCACATTTTCACCGGCATCGGCGCGGCGGGCCGCGTCATCCAACATGCATTCTGCGGCGTAAATCTCGATTTCACTGTCCGCCAGCATTTGTTGGATAAGCTGGAAATTGGCAATCGGTTCGCCAAATGCCTTGCGCTCATTGGCGTAACGCAGCGCGCTGTCGAGCGCACGCCGCGCATAGCCCGTCGCCGCCGCACCGACCGACATGCGTCCGTTGTCGAGGCTCTTCATAGCAAAGGCAAAGCCCTTGCCCTCTTCACCACCCAATATGGCGTCGGCAGGCAGCTTCACATCTTCCATGATGATATCGGCGATATGGCTGCCGGACTGCCCCATTTTCTTGTCGGACTTACCAACGGTGATACCCGCCGTGTCCATCGGAACGATAAAGGCCGAGACATGCGCGTTTTTCGGCAAGGCTTCCTTGCTTGTCCGCGCCATGATCAACGCGACATTCGCGAATGGCGCATTGGTGATGTACCGTTTTGTACCGTTCAGCACCCAGCCATTGCCTGACTTCACCGCTGTGGTTTGCATCGCCGCGGAGTCGGATCCGGACCCTGGTTCTGTCAGACCAAAGGACGCAATTTCGCCAGCCGCCAAACGCGGCAGCCATTCCGCCTTTTGCGCATCCGTCCCGCCATTTTTGAACGCGGAACACACCATCCCGACATTGATGGACGTGACCGAACGAAAGCATGGTGCCGCATAGCTGAATTCACGCATGGTGCGGATATATTGCTGAATATTCATTCCAGCGCCGCCATATTCCTCCGGAACCGTCAACCCGAACAATCCGAGGTCGCGCATTTCGGCCATGATCGCTTCAGGGATCATTTCCGTTTCGAGCACTTCCTTTTCCGCCGGAATTAACCTTTCACGAATATAGCGTCGCAGCTGTTCCGTGAATTGTTCGAAAATGTCGTTATCCATTATGTTCCTCTCCGCTCCCATGCAAAATTTGCGCTTCGTCATGGATTACTGTTAGTTTTTGAAATTCAAAAGTACCCGTTCGACAAAACCGTGACATTGCGTTCAACGCTTGTCGACTGAAATGCGGCTTTTTCATCCCTTTGATGTATAAAAATCCGCTGAGAACGCAGCTTCGCCGTGGCGCGCCAGCCAATAATCGTCGGTAAGCTGCGCACAATCGGAACATCACAATCTGCGCATAGGAAAAGCTCTTGTGACTTGCTAAATATATCTTGAAACAGAGATAATCGAGCGTGCAAGAATGTCTTGTTTGCGCGCGGCGTCCAGTTCTGACAGTAGCGTCTGCAGGAAGTGACCAGACTATGACGAAAACGCTGACCCATCTTGAGCGCCTTGAGGCTGAGGCGATCCACATCATGCGCGAGGTTGTGGCCGAAGCGGAAAAGCCCGTCATGCTGTATAGCGTCGGAAAAGACAGCGCCGTTATGCTGCATCTGGCGCGCAAGGCATTCTACCCCTCGCCGCCGCCATTCCCATTGCTGCATGTCGACACGACGTGGAAGTTCAAAGACATGTATGCGCTGCGCGAAAAGGCCGCGCGCGATGCGGGCATGGAGTTAATCGTTCACCAAAATCCCGAAGCGATTGCGCGCGGGATCAATCCATTCGATCATGGATCGCTGCACACCGATATGTGGAAGACAGAGGGCCTGAAGCAAGCGCTCGACACATATGGTTTTGATGTCGCATTCGGTGGTGCGCGCCGCGATGAAGAGAAAAGCCGTGCCAAGGAGCGTATCTTTTCATTCCGGACAGCGACGCATGGTTGGGACCCCAAGAACCAGCGCCCGGAACTCTGGAATCTGTACAATGCCCGCAAGGCGAAGTCCGAAAGCATCCGGGTATTTCCCATCTCAAACTGGACGGAGCTGGACATCTGGCAATATATCCATCTCGAAAATATCGAGATTGTACCGCTTTATTTCAGCGCGCCGCGTCCCACGGTAACACGCGATGGCATGCTGTTGATGGTTGATGACGAACGCTTTCCATTGCAGGATGACGAAGTGCCCGTGGAACGGTCCATCCGGTTCCGAACGCTGGGCTGCTACCCGCTGACGGGTGCGGTCGAAAGCACGGCATCCACATTGCCCGAAGTCATTCAAGAAATGTTGCTGACCACCACCTCCGAACGCCAAGGTCGGGCGATTGACCATGATCAGGCCGCAAGCATGGAAAAGAAGAAGCAGGAAGGATATTTCTAATGACTGCTTCCTTAGACAACCCGGTCATTTATAAAGCCGATGAACTGATTGCGTCGGATATTGATGCCTATTTGGATGTGCATCAACATAAATCGCTGCTGCGCTTTATCACCTGCGGTTCGGTTGACGATGGCAAGTCCACACTTATCGGTCGGCTGCTGTACGATTCAAAAATGATCTTTGAAGATCAACTAGCGACGCTTGAGTCCGATTCCAAGCGCATGGGCACCCAAGGTCAGGACATTGACTTTGCGCTGCTCGTGGATGGGCTGGCCGCCGAACGCGAACAGGGCATCACGATTGACGTCGCCTATCGCTTCTTCGCCACAGAGAAACGCAAATTCATCGTCGCCGATTGCCCGGGGCATGAACAATTTACCCGCAATATGGTCACTGGAGCATCGACGGCGGACCTCGCGGTTATCCTCATTGATGCGCGCAAGGGCGTCCTCGTGCAGACACGCCGGCATAGCTATCTTGCGAAGCTGCTGGGTATTCGTAATATCGTGCTCGCGGTGAACAAGATGGACCTGATCGACTATGATCAGGCAAAATATGACGCCATCGTTGCCGAATATACCGAATTTGCCGCCAGTATCGGCATCAGCGATTTCACGCCGATGCCCATTTCGGGTTTCAAGGGCGACAACATCACGGAAATCTCGCCAAATACCCCTTGGTACAATGGCCTACCGCTAATGGCCCATCTGGAAACCGTTGCACTCGATAATGATGCTGATCAGGCCAAGCCTCTGCGCATGGCTGTCCAATGGGTCAATCGGCCAAATCTCGATTTCCGCGGCTTTTCCGGCCAAATTGCGACAGGGACGGTCCATCCGGGCGACGCCATTCGTGTTTTGCCATCGGGCAAGACAACCACCATCAAAAAAATCGTAACACTTGATGGCGAGCTTCAGGAAGCCGTGGCCGGCCAATCGGTCACCTTATGCTTTAATGACGAAATCGATTGTTCGCGCGGTGATGTTATCGCCGCTGCTGACAATCCGCCAGAGGTAGCCGACCAGTTCGAAAGCACTATTGTGTGGATGGCGGATGACGCGCTTGTCCCTGGCCGTTCTTATTGGTTGAAACTTGGCACGCAGATGGTTTCTGCGACTGTGCAAGCGCCGAAATATACCGTCAACGTGAACAGCATGGAGCATATGGCGGCCAAAACGCTGGAGCTTAACGCGATCGGCGTTGCGGAAATTTCGACCGACAAGCCCATTGTGTTCGCGCCTTATGCGGAAAACCACGCACTCGGCGGCTTCATCCTGATCGACAAGATAAGCAACGCGACCGTTGCTGCTGGAATGTTGCACTTTTCGCTGCGCCGCGCACAAAATGTCCATTGGCAGGCGACCGACATTGGTCGTGACGCGCACGCCATGTTGAAGAACCAAAAGCCGAGGATTTTGTGGTTCACCGGCCTGTCGGGTTCTGGAAAATCGACCATCGCTAACGAGGTGGAAAAGGCGCTTCACCTAATGAACCGGCACACATTCCTGCTTGACGGTGACAATGTCCGGCACGGTTTGAACAAGGATTTGGGCTTCACGGAAACCGACCGGATCGAGAATATCCGCCGCGTCGGCGAAGTCGCCAAATTGATGGCGGATGCGGGGCTGATTGTCCTGACCGCGTTCATTTCACCATTCCGCGCCGAACGCGACATGGTGCGGGCGATGTTACCCGAGGGCGAATTTGTCGAAATCTTCGTTGATACGCCATTGGAGGTCGCCGAAGCGCGCGATGTGAAGGGCTTGTATAAAAAGGCGCGCGCCGGCCAACTTAAAAACTTCACCGGTATCGACAGCCCCTATGAACCGCCCGAACATCCCGACATTCGCGTGAACACCGTCGAGATGAGCCCGGCCGAGGCAGCCGAATATATCGTGCGCCAGTTGATGCCGCTCAAATGACGATCATCGCTGACGATACAGAGCTTGCCGCATATTTGGCAAAGGCCGCAGGCGCGCTGGTTCTCGAAATGCGTGATACCAGTGGGTTGGTCGCGAAGGAATTGGGCAACGCGGGCGATCAAACCGCCAACCAGTTCCTGATCCGTGCGCTTGCCGAACAACGCCCTGATGACGGTCTTTTGTCGGAAGAAAGCAAAGACACCGACGCCCGCCTTTCAAAATCGCGCGTGTGGATTATCGATCCAGTCGATGGAACACGCGAATATAGCGAAGGCCGGTCCGATTGGGCGGTCCATGTCGCGCTGGCCATCGACGGTGCGCCCGTCATTGGCGCCGTTGCGCTTCCGGCTTTGGATTTGGTTCTGCGCACGGATCAGCCAGCCATCATCCCCCCTGCCCCTGTAAAACTCCGCATGGTGGTCAGCCGGACGCGCCCGGCACCCGAGGCTGTCGCCGTGGCCGAAGCATTGGGCGCTGAGCTCATCCCCATGGGGTCTGCGGGGGCCAAAGCGATGGCCGTGGTCCGCGGCGAGGCCGATATCTATCTGCACACCGGCGGGCAATATGAATGGGATAGCTGCGCACCCGTTGCGGTCGCGGCTGCCTATGGCTTGCACGTTAGCCGCGTTGACGGCAGTCCGTTGGTCTATAACCAGCGTGATGTGTACATGCCCGACCTGCTCATTTGCCGCAAAGAACATGCTGCGCACGTGTTGGCACTGGTGCAGTTATCAGCGGAAAAGAACTGACCCGGCGCGCTGACGTCTTTATTGCCGTTCGGAATCTTCAAAACAAACCTGGCACGTCGCGTTGGGCGGCGCGCGCATCTACTGGCGCAGGAAGGACCCGGCGTTCGGTGCGCGTGGAGACGCCTTGCGCGGTTTGGGCAACGACCACCGGCGTGCAACTGCGGCCAGCAATAAAGTCCAACGCTGTGCGCAATGATGCCTCAAGCGGATCGCCCAAGGGCCGGCTAATGTCGTCCGCTGCTGCGCATGTCGCGCGCATTGTGCCCGCCAGTCCCGAATAATAGTCGCCCTGTCCGGCTGCATTTTCTTTGGCAAAGGCAACAACGCGAATTCGGTCATCGCATGCGGACTGGTCCAGCGCGATTTGTCCGACGGGTTTGCCATAGCTGTTGCTGCCAATCAGTGCGGCATTCACGCCCAAATAGGGCCCAAAACTGTTCATCACCAACTCGCTGGCCGAAGCGGTGGCACCGGTTGCGATAAAGGCAATTTTAATGGGCGAAACCGACTGGGTTTGTGGCGCAAAGCGACGGGTTTCGTTGTTGGATGATTTTGACGCGCGAAAACGCGTGACCGTAAAGATGTCGCTGGGCAAGCGGTTGCCAGCCATCAGGTCGCCCATCAATTCAGCCGTCGAAACCAGCCCGCCGCCATTGTACCGGAAATCGATAACAAAATTGGTGATCCCCTGAGCCCGGAAATCGGCAAACGCGGTTCGCAACTGATTATCTGCCGTGGAAATAAACGTGCGCATATTGATGTAGCCAACGCGCTGACCACCATTGTCGATCACTTTCACGCCATAGCGCGGCGACAATGGCGCGATATTATAGTCGGCCTTCGCCACCGTCACATTCCGCGTGCCGCCGGCGTCGGTAATGCGCAATACCCGGCTTGTACCAGCCGTGCTTGGTCCCAGCGCGCTCGTGATCCCGCTTGTACCCTGCGCGGTGATGATATCAGCGACGGGCGTAAGATTTGCGGCATCGGTTCCAATCGCCAGAACTTCGGTTCCGCGATCAATGCCCGCAGCAAGCGCGGGTGCACCTTCAAACGCTTCAATAACGAAAACGCGGTTGCCCTGAAACGCGAAACGTACGCCAAGACCGGCAGTCGAACCCGATGCGTAATAGGCATTCTCTTCCTGAATGGACGTCACATAGGTAAAGTACCGATCACGTCCCTGCGCACGCGCATTGGCGGTGAGCGCATCAATATAGGATTGCACAGACGTATAAGGTGCCGTCGCTAATGACCCCGGAAGGGTTTCTGGAAACAAATACCATTCATTCAAAACCGAAAAGGCAAAATCTTGCCGGCTGCTCAGACTGCACGCCGATGATGTGGGCGGTGACGTGGGGGGCGTCGGCGGAACTGTGACGGTTCCACCGCCGGAACTGCTACCGCCGCCACCGCATGCCGTTAGGGCCGCCGCCAAGATGACAATGACGTTCTTCAACGCGCCGTTTTTCATGCCAGTCTATCTCCCCCTCAGGTCGGTTTATGCAGTAACAGGTGCACGGGAAGGCGGCCGTCGGCAAGGTGGATTTCGCATAATAACGCAACTTCATGTAAAATTTTCAAACGTCATTCTTGGTCGGCCTATTCATTGGGCCAAGAGATAATTTGGGTCGCTTGCCTTGTCTAATTCGTCACGCCCCTCATATTGAAGTCTTACTTCATCGAGACCCTCACCCATGCCACCTGAAGAATTTCGGTCCAAAGGACTGCGTGTACCCAGCGGGCGGCTTTCGCGTATCGCCCGTTTTGGCAATATGGCGACGGGCATTGCGGGAAGCATGTTGCTTGATGGTGCCAAGCAGTTTGCATCTGGACGGCGGCCGACGGTGGCCGATTTGCTTCTGACACCAGCAAACGCATTAAAGGTTACCCTGCAACTGGGACAAATGCGCGGCGCGGCGATGAAATTGGGGCAGCTTGTGTCCATGGACACCGGCGATTTCCTTCCGCCCGAGCTTGCGGATATATTCGCGCGACTACGTGCGGATGCGCAGCATATGCCGCCAGCCCAGTTGAACGCGGTGCTCGCAGGGCATTGGGGCAGGAATTGGCGCGAACAATTCATTCGCTTTGACGACCGCCCCATTGCGGCAGCCTCCATCGGGCAAGTCCACCGCGCGCTGACCCTCGACAATGAAGATGTCGCAATCAAGATCCAATATCCCGGCGTCCGGCGCAGCATTGATAGCGATGTCGATAATGTCGCTACGCTGTTGAAACTGTCGCACCTCTTGCCGAGCACACTCGACATCGCGCCATTGCTGGTCGAGGCAAAGCGCCAGTTGCATGAGGAAGCCGATTATGTGCGCGAGGGCGACTATCTGGCACAGTTCGGGGCGCTTTTGGCTGATAACGCGGCGTACACCGTTCCGGCGCTGCATCCGGCCTTAAGCGGCAAAAACGTGCTGGTCATGTCGTACATTGAAAGTGTCGCAATAGAATCGACAGTGACTGCGCCGCAGGAAGAACGCGATCGGATCATGACGTTGCTGATTGAACTAGTCTTGCGCGAACTGTTTGAATTCAATCTCATGCAAACCGACCCAAATTTCGCCAACTATCGTTACGACCCGGCAACTGGGAAAGTCGTGCTTCTCGATTTCGGGGCAAGCCGCCCATTACCGAAAACGGTCGTCGACCAATATCGCCATCTGCTTCAGATGGGATTGGCCGGTGACCATGATGGCGTTTTGGCGGCGGTCATCGATATGGGCTTTATGAACGCCCAGACGGCAAAGTTGAATAGCCGCGAGATCAGGAACATTGTCGCGACGGCAATCAACATGGTGCAGCAGCAAGGCCCGTTCGATTTCGGCCAAACAGGGTTCGTGGGCGACATGCGCGACGAAGGCATGAATATAGCCGCCGACCGCCGCAACTGGCACATCCCGCCGTCCGAAATGCTATTTGTGCAACGCAAGTTAGGCGGCGTGTTTTTGCTGGCAAGCCGGTTAAAGGCCCGTGTTGATGTGCGCAGCATGTTGGATAGTTATGTGTAATACATCCCGGATACACTGCACCGCGACCCCACATATCGAATTATCGGAAAAAACGATTAGTCATTGCAAAAACGGTTGCTGGACTAAATAACAGAATTCGTGTTGGGGAGCGTCAGAATTTCAAAAACCACCATCGAAAGGATTTCACATGGGTATCATCGGTTCAAGCATTAAGCCGTTCACAACGCAGTCGTACAAGGCTGGCAAGTTCGTTGAAGTTTCCGACGCCGACGTAAAGGGCAAGTGGGGCGTATTCTTCTTTTACCCAGCTGACTGGACATTTGTATGCCCAACCGAGCTGGAAGACCTTGCTGACCAATATGCGGACCTGCAAGCCATGGGCGTTGAAGTATTCGCAGTGTCGACCGACACGCATTTCAGCCACAAGTCATGGCATGACAGCTCGCCAGCGATCAGCAAGATCAACTACCACATGCTTGGCGACCAGAACCACGTCATCAGCAACAATTTCGGCGTATTGCGCGAAGGCCAAGGCCTTGCTGACCGTGCGACCTTCGTAGTTGACCCAGACGGCGTCATCCAGGTCATGGAAATCACCTGTGAAGGCGTTGGCCGCAACGCGGTTGAACTCGTCCGCAAGATCAAGGCTGCGATCTATGTGCGCGAGCACCCCGGTCAGGTTTGCCCTGCGAAGTGGGAAGAAGGCGGCGAAACGCTTGCACCTTCGATCGACCTCGTCGGCAAGATCTAATATATATTCGGGTGTCGCGTTCTTTAGCGCGGCACCCACCCCCCCCCAATATTTGACCAATTTAGCCGCCATCCGTTGCGGCGTGAACGTGCTTGCGTGAAAGAGACCCAAGATGCTTGATGCTGCTACCACTGCCCAGTTGAAAACGTATCTGGCAAACCTGCGCACCCCTGTTGAGCTCGTCGCGACCCTCGACGATAGCCCTAAATCTGGGGAAATGCGCGCTTTGGTTGAAACCGTCGTCGAACAATCGCCCCTGCTGACCGCGCGTTTTGATGGGCATGCGGATCGCGTGCCTTCATTCGCTATCCGCCGCGCTGACGGCACTGCTGAAACGCATTTTGCAGGCCTGCCATTGGGGCATGAATTCACATCGTTGGTCCTCGCGCTTCTGCACATGGGCGGCCACCCGCCCAAGGAAGAAGCCGAGTTACTCGATTCCGTGAAGGCGCTTGAAGGCGACTTCCACTTCGAAACATTCTTTTCGCTGTCGTGCCAGAATTGCCCTGACGTCATTCAGGCCATCAACATCATGGCCGCGCTCAATCCAGGCGTCAGCCATGTGGCAATCGATGGCGCCATGTTCCGCGACGAAGTTGAAACCCGCAAGGTCATGGCCGTCCCTGCCATTTACCTGAATGGTGAACCCTTTGGCCAAGGCCGGATGGACCTCGCGCAGATCATGGCCAAGTTAGACACAGGTACCGTTGCCCGCGCTGCGGAAAAGATCGCAGCCAAGGAACCGTTTGAAGTCTTGGTCGTCGGCGGCGGTCCAGCCGGTGCGGCGGCAGCCATTTATGCGGCGCGCAAGGGTATCCGCACCGGCGTTGTTGCGGAACGATTTGGTGGTCAGGTGCTCGATACGATGGGCATTGAGAACTTCATTTCGATCCAGCACACCGAAGGGCCAAAACTGGCGGCGCAATTGGAACAGCATGTCCGCGAATATGACGTCGACATCATGAACCTTCAGGCCGCGACGGAGCTCATCCCCGCTGCCGAAGGCGGCTTGCATGAAGTGAAGCTCGCGAGCGGTGCAACGTTAAAGGCACGGACGATCATATTGTCGACAGGTGCCCGTTGGCGGCAAATGGGCGTTCCCGGTGAAGAAGAATATCGCAACAAGGGCGTGGCATATTGTCCGCATTGCGATGGTCCGTTGTACAAGGGCAAGCGCACCGCCGTCATTGGTGGTGGTAACTCCGGCGTTGAAGCGGCCATCGACCTTGCAGGCATTGTCTCCCACGTGACGCTCGTCGAATTTGACTCGCAACTGCGCGCGGATGCAGTGCTGCAAAACAAACTGCGCAGCCTGCCCAATGTCGACATCATCACGTCGGCATTGAGCACGGAAGTGTTAGGCGACGGCGAAAAGGTTGAGGCATTGGTCTATACCGACCGCCTGACCGGCGCGTCCCATCGCATCGATCTTGAAGGCATCTTCGTGCAAATCGGGCTGGTTCCGAACACCGAGTGGTTAAAAGGACCGCTGCAGCTTTCGCCGCGCGGGGAAATCGAAGTCGATGCGCATAACGCGACGAATATCCCCGGCGTTTTCGCTGCTGGCGACGTTACGACCGTCCCGTACAAGCAAATTATCGTCGCGATGGGCGAAGGTACAAAGGCAGGCCTGTCTGCGTTCGATCACATCATCCGGCATTAATAGTCCTGCCGCAGCGGGCCGGGAACGGGCGTTCTCGGTTCGCTGCGGCAGGATAATGTTTCGCCTTTAGAAGTGCTTTCGTCGAAATCTGCTGTTAATAACGGTTAAGTTCCGCCAACACGCGAACTTCGATATCCATCTCCCCTCACCGGTGAAAAAATGCGCAAGCCACTCATTCTATCGTTGATGCTATGTGTCGCTGCCTGTGGCGGCGGTGAAGAAAAACGCGACCGCCCTGCGCCTTTGGTCACACTGGGTTCTGCAACACAGCATGTATTTTCGGACCGCTACGTTGCCGTTGGCACCGCGAACGCAAATGAGCAGGTTTCGGTTCGCGCGCCTGTGACCGAACGCATCACGCAGCTTGGCTTTTCCGACGGCGACTATGTACGGCAGGGCCAGATGCTGGCCGTTCTGGCGCAAGGGCAGGAAACGGCATCACTCGCCAGCGCGCAGGCGCGCGCGCGTCAAGCCGATCAGCAACTGGCGCGGATTAGTGAGCTCCATCGGCGCGGCTTTGCAACCAACGCCAATCTTGAGGCGCAAACCGCATCTGCGGCATCGGCAAGAGCCGCCGCCAATGAAGCGCGCGCGACGATTGGCGACCGCGTTGTGCGGGCACCCTTTTCGGGACAAGTGTCGCTGCGCCGCATATCGGTTGGCGCAGTTGTAAGCGCTGGCGACGAAATTGCCGCCGTCAGCGACCTGAGTGCAATTAAACTGGATTTCACCATACCCGAAACGATGTTGGCGAACGTCCGTGTTGGCCAAGACATCAGTGCGAAGGCGGCGGCTTTCCCCGATTATATCGCTTCAGGAAAAATCATTGCGATCGATCCCGTGGTGAACCCGCAAACGCGGACCGCCACGCTGCGCGCGATATTGCCGAACCGCAACGGACAGTTAAAACCGGGAATGTTGTTGTCGGTCACAATTACATCGAAAACGCGAAACGCCCCGGCGGTCCCTGAACTCTCGCTCGTCCGTGAAGGCGATGCGAGCTTCGTCTACATGCTGGATGCCGATCAAAAGGCAAAACGTATTGAGGTTAAGACAGGTGGACGCGACGGCAATCTGGTCGAAATCATCAGCGGACTTAAAGTCGGCGACAAAATCGTAACCGAAGGCGTCGTGAAGCTGTCGGATGGTGCCAAAGTGCGCACCGGAAAAGCCAAAGCTGGCGAAGCCCCCGCAAAAAGCAAATGATGCAGGTTTGAGATGACACTTTCCGACATCTCGGTCCGCAGACCCGTATTCGCAGCCGTAATTGCGATCTTGATGGTGCTGGTCGGCATTGTCGGCTTTTTAAACTTACCCGTTCGCGAATATCCCGACACGGAACCCCCGATTGTGTCGGTTGGAACCGCCTATACCGGCGCTGCGGCCAGTGTCGTCGAAACGCGGGTGACGCAGGTGCTCGAAAATGCGCTTGCCGGCATTGAAGGCATTCAAACCATCACGTCCCGTTCGCGCGACGGGCAGTCCGAGATCACCATCGAATTCGCGCCGGGCCGCACCGTAGACAGCGCAGCGAACGATGTCCGCGACCGTGTCGGTGGGGTTGCGGATGATTTGCCCGAAGAAGTGCTCGCGCCTGAAGTGCGCAAGGTCGATGCCGATGCATCGCCCATTCTCTTTCTCGTGGTGTCTAAACCGGGTTGGTCGCGGCTTGAACTCAGCGACTATGTCGACCGCAATCTGGTGGACCGGTTCTCCGCCCTCGATGGCGTGGCGCGCATATTTGTAGGCGGCGAAGCCCGGCCATCGATGCGTATTTGGCTGCAGCCAGACCGCCTTGCGGCATTGGGCCTCACGCCGCTTGATGTGGAAAATGCGCTGCGCAGCCAGAATGTCGAACTGCCCGCCGGTCGCTTGGAGTCTACCGATCAAAACGTAACCCTGCGCGTCAGCCGACCATTTGGGAATGAGGCCGAGTTCCAGCAGCTGATAGTTGCACGCGGAGCCGACGGTTCGCTCATTCGTCTGGCGGATGTGGCGCGCGTCGAAACCGGTCCGGAAAATCCCTATGCGGCATTCCGGCTGAACGGCGAATCTGCGCTCGGTATGGGCATCGTCCGCCAGTCGGGTGCCAACACTTTGGCTGTCGCCGAAAGCGCAAAGGCGCTCGCCGAACGCATCAAAGGCGACCTGCCAAAGGGCATGACCATTACCGTTGGATCGGATGACTCGCTGTTCATCAGCAAAGCGATCAGCGGCGTGTGGACCACCTTGGCGGAAGCGGCGGCATTGGTTGTCTTAGTCATCTTCCTGTTTTTGGGCAGCTGGCGCGCAACGCTTATTCCGGCGATCACCGTGCCCATCTGCTTGCTCGCAACCTTTGCGGTGCTGTGGCTGTTCGGATTTTCCATCAACCTGTTAACGCTGCTGGCGCTTGTCCTCGCAATTGGGCTGGTGGTCGATGACGCCATCGTGGTGTTGGAAAATGTCTACCACCGGATTGAACAAGGCGAGCCTCCCCTTGTCGCGGCGGTGACGGGTACGCGGCAGGTCGCTTTTGCGGTTGTATCAACCACCATCGTCGTCTGCGCGGTATTCGTGCCCGTTATGTTTCTGACAGGCCAGACCGGCTTGCTATTCCGCGAGCTTGCAGGTGCAATGATTGCCGCCATCGCCTTTTCGGGCTTTGTTGCGCTCAGCCTTGCGCCGATGCTGTGTTCGAAACTGCTCAAGCAGGAAAAGCGCGGACGTGTTGCGTCATGGGTGGATGACAAATTCCAACGCGTGGAGACGCGCTATACGCATATGCTGTCCCGCGCGATTGCCAAGCCCTTGGCCGCGATACTTGGCGTCATTGGATTTTTGCTTGTCGCAGGCCTTTTGTTCACGACGCTGCAGTCTGAACTCGCGCCAGCCGAGGATGTGGGCATCTTGAATGCGAACATTTCGGCGCCCGAAGGCACTGGCTTCCAAGCGATGGACAAATATATGTTGGATGCGTCCAAACCGCTTTTGGAATTGCTCGATAAGGGTACGGTTCGGTCCATCATTCAACGCACACCCGGCGGCTTTTCCGCGAGCGACGACTTCAATTCTGGTACTTTCGTCATCTTCCTGAAACCATGGGAAGAGCGCACCGAGAAGACCGAAGATGTCGTCGCACAGGTCAACAAAATCCTTGCTGATCTGCCCGCTGTGCGCGGTAATGGCGCGGCGCGGTCGTCTATCGGACGTGGCCGGGGCCAGCCGCTGAACTTTGTCATCGCAGGTTCGACTTATGAATCCCTAAGCGTTGCGCGTGACAGGATATTGACTGCCGCGCGGGAAAATCCGGGCATTGTGAACCTTGATTCCGACTATAAGGAAACGAAACCGCAAATGGAGATTCAGGTCGACACGGCACGCGCCGGTGACCTGGGTGTATCCGTTGCCGACGTCAGCCAAGCGCTGCAGTCGCTATTGGGGTCGCGCCGTGTCTCAACCTATGTGGATCGGGACGAAGAGTATCGCGTGATTGTTCAGGCCGATGCCCAAGACCGCGCAACGGCCGAGAATTTGGCCGCTATCCAGCTGCGGAGCCGCGATGGTTCCTTGGTGTCGCTCGCCAACCTCATCACCTATAAAGAAACCGCCGGCGCACGCGACCTTGGCCGTTATAACAAGCTGCGCGCCATTACGCTGTCTGGCGGATTGGCGCCCGGCTATTCAATGGGGCAAGCACTCACGTTTCTGGAAGAGCAAGCCGCTGCATCGCCAGAAGTGCTGGCCGTCGGCTATCGCGGTGAAAGCCAAGCGTATAAGGAAACGGGCGGTTCCATCATCCTCGTGTTTTTCATCACGATCCTGTTGGTCTATCTCGTCCTTGCGGCGCAGTTCGAAAGCTTTGTCCACCCTGCGACAATTATCACCACCGTTCCATTGGCCGTCGGCGGTGGTATCATTGGACTTGCGCTGACCGGGATGACGCTCAACCTCTACAGCCAGATTGGCATCGTCATGCTCGTCGGGCTTGCGGCAAAGAACGGCATTCTGATTGTCGAATTTGCAAACCAGTTGCGCGATGAAGGCTTGGAAATTCTGGAGGCGATCCAGCAAGCTGCAGCGCGCCGTTTGCGACCAATTCTGATGACCTCGATTGCGACCGTGTTCGGTGCAATCCCGCTTGCTATTGCCAATGGCGCTGGCGGTGCGGCGCGGTCTTCTATAGGGGTGGTGATTGTCTTCGGTGTAACGCTCGCCACGTTGATAACGCTGGTCCTCATCCCGCTGATTTATGCGCGGCTTGCGAAATATACGGGATCGCCAGAAGCGGTCACGCGCCGTTTGCAGCAGGAACTGGCTGAACAGGAAAAAGGCGCAGCCTGACGGCTATCGCAGGGGCCTCCCAAGGGGCCCGCCCTTTGACGCTGTGACTTCGTCACTTCTTAACATGTTGGGCTTAGACGGCCACCTGCACAGGCGCATCGACTGCAGGAACCCGACATGCATAAGAATATGGTTATCTTTGGCACGCGGCCAGAAGCCATAAAGTTATTTCCTGTGGTCAATGCGCTGGCAATCTACGCCAATATGCGCACGGAAATATTGGTGAGCGCGCAACACCGGCAGATGCTTGATCAAGTGCTGGCCATCAGCGGCATCGTCCCGGATTATGACCTCGACCTCATGCAACCCGGGCAGTCGCTTGATGCGCTCACAGCGCGCTTGTTGGAGGCTATTGGCCGCGTGCTCGATTCTACAAAACCCGACCGCGTGATCGTCCAAGGCGACACCGCAACCGCGATGGTCGGCGCACTCGCCGCTTATTATCGCCAAATTCCCGTGAGCCATGTCGAGGCGGGTTTACGCAGCAACAATATCCGCCAGCCATGGCCTGAGGAAGTGAACCGCAAGATTATCGGCTCGATTGCGGATCAGCATTTCGCACCAACCGCTGTGTCTGCGGCTGCGCTTACCGCAGAGGCGGTTTCACCCGAAAACATTTACGTCACCGGCAACACAGGTATTGATGCGCTGCATTGGGTAACCGATCGCATCGCGCAAAACCCAGCATTGGCAGCAAACCTTGCGCCATATGAAGAGCGGTTCCGTGGCCGCAAGATCATTGGCATCACGGCGCACCGTCGGGAGAATTTCGGCGATGGCATGGGCAACATCGCATCGGCCATTCGGGCCATTGCGGCGCGGGACGATGTCGCGTGCATCTTCCCCGTGCATATGAACCCAAATGTGCGGGCAGTCATGGAAGCCGCACTGGATGACTTACCCAACGTCGCCATGATTGAACCCTTGGATTATCCCAACTTCGCCCGCTTACTGTCGATATCCCACATCATGTTAACCGATAGCGGCGGCGTTCAGGAAGAGGCTCCCGTGCTTGGAAAGCCGGTGTTGGTCATGCGCGACACCACCGAGCGCCCGGAAGGCGTCACAGCGGGCACAGCCAAGCTAATCGGCACCGATAAAGACCGCATCATTGCCGAAATTTTCACGCTTTTAGACGATGATGCCGCTTATGCAGCCATGGCCCGTGCGCACAACCCATTTGGGGATGGTCAAGCCAGCAAGCGCATAGCGGAAATCATCGATCATACCCGTCGTCGAGCAGCCTGACATACGCGCGTTCGGCTGAACATGCCGACGCAAGACTTGTTCCTGTCATGATAAAGGCATAAGGCGCAAGCAATCGGCAGTCGCCTCCAAAAGGGTATCGTAATGAAAATCGCAATGATCGGTTCGGGCTATGTTGGCCTTGTATCTGGCGCATGTTTTGCAGATTTCGGGCATGAAGTTGTCTGCGTCGACAAGGATGAGGGCAAGATATCGCGCCTGAACGCCAATATCATGCCGATTTACGAACCGGGGCTTGATGCTTTGGTCAAGACCAATGTCGATGCCGGCCGTTTGAGCTTTTCAACCGATGTCATGCAATCGGTCAAAGGGTGCGGTGCGATCTTCATCGCCGTTGGCACACCGTCACGCCGCGGCGATGGCCATGCGGACTTGAGCTATGTCTATGCCGCAGCCGAAGAGCTGGCGCGTGCAATTGATCCCGGCACGGTTGTTGTGACGAAGTCCACGGTTCCTGTGGGCACCGGCGACGAGGTTGAGCGCATCATTCGGCAAACCAGCCCTGACCTTGAATTTGCCGTTGTTTCAAACCCGGAATTCCTGCGCGAAGGCGCAGCCATTGGCGACTTCAAACGCCCCGACCGCATTGTTGTGGGCAGCGATGTCGAATGGGCCCGCGATGTCATGCGTGCGATTTACCGTCCCTTGTTCCTGAATGAATCGCCCTTGCTGTTCACCAGCCGCCGTTCGTCAGAGCTGATCAAATATGCCGCAAACGCATTTCTCGCGACGAAGATCACTTTCATCAACGAAATGGCGGATTTGTGCGAGAAACTGGGTGCTGATGTGCAAGACGTCTCGCGCGGCATTGGCTTGGATAACCGCATTGGGCCAAAGTTCCTGCATGCGGGGCCGGGCTATGGCGGCAGCTGCTTTCCAAAAGACACGCTGGCCTTGCTCAAGACCGCACAGGACAATGAAACCCCGGTCCGCGTGGTTGAAGCCGTCGTTCAGGCCAATGACCTTCGAAAGCGAGCGATGGGCCGCAAGATCATCAATGCCTTGGGCGGTGATGTGCGCGGCATGAAGATCGGGTTGCTTGGTCTGACCTTCAAACCCAATACCGACGATATGCGCGATGCGCCGTCGATTGCGATTATCCAGACGCTACTGGATGCCGGGGCCATTGTGCACGCCCATGATCCCGAAGGCATGGAGGAAGCCGCAAAGATCTTGCCCGACGTGGTCATGACCGACAGCGCGTACAGCGCCGCGCAAGACGCGCATGCCGTTGCCTTGGTGACCGAGTGGGACGCCTATCGCGCGTTGGACCTCAAAAAGCTCCATGCCGCGATGGCAGGCGACGTGCTGGTCGACCTGCGCAACATCTATCGTCCGGAAGAAGCGCAGGCCGCAGGGTTCAATTATGTCAGTGTCGGCCGCTAAGCCAACGGACTTAATTTACCTGCCGGTCATATCCGGCCCAATAAGGTGCGCGTAAATCCTTACGCAAAATCTTGCCCGATGCGTTGCGCGGCAGGGCTTCGATGACATCCACCGAGCGCGGTACCTTGAACCCTGCGATACGTTCGCGGGCCCAGTTCATCACGCTCTCAACATCAATCTGCGTGCCGGGTTTGGGCACACAAACAGCTTTCACCGCCTCGCCCCATTTGGCATCGGGTACACCAATGACGGCGACTTCCAGAACATCGGGGTGGCCGTAAATCGCGCTCTCGACCTCAGCAGGGTAAACATTTTCGCCACCGGTGATGATCATGTCTTTGACGCGGTCGTGAATGTATAAATAGCCGTCTTCATCCAGATATCCGGCATCGCCCGTTTTAATCCAGCCGCCGTCGGCGACGGTGCCTTTGGTTGCATCGGGCAAATTCCAATAGCCGATCATATTGTTCGAAGACCGCGTCCACACTTCACCGACCGCTCCCACCGGCATGTCATTGCCCGCGCCATCAACAATGCGCAGATCAACGCCGGGCAACGGCTTTCCGGCCGAGCGCATCCGCTTGTTGCCATTGGGGTCATGGTCTTCGGGCGGCAGCATGCAGATTGTGCCTGTTGTTTCGGTCATGCCATAGACTTGAATGAACTGCGCGTTGAACACATCCATGGATTGTCGCAGCAGCTCGAGCGGAATCGGCGCCGCACCGTAGAGAATATATTTCAGGCGGCTGTAATCCACCGAGCGGCAACGCGGGTGATTGACCATCATTTGCAAGGCGGCAGGCACAATGAACAACCGCGTCGCGCCGCCTTTTTCAATCGCATCAAAAACCGCATCCGGCGAAAATTCAGCCTGAACCAACCCTGGCAAGCCAGACGCAAGCGCCATGATGCCGAGCCCCGTCCCGCCAATATGCGCGCAAGGCATGGCGATAAGGACGACTTCATCATCCTCCCATTTGGTATAGGCATGTTCGGAATCGGCAGAATGCTTGCGCAGGGCAAACAGGTTGCGGTTCGACAGCACGGCGCCCTTGGGATTACCCGTCGTCCCTGATGTGTAAAGCTGCAGCGCGGCATCATCGGCGCCAGCAGGTTCAAACGCAGCGCGTGGTGTCGCATCGATCATCCGTCGCGCATCATCTTCTGCGATAACATGCTCAACACCCGGAACGTCTTTGGCAAGTGCCTGAACGCCCGCGTCAAACCCCTGCCCCGCGAACAAAACGCGCGCGCCGGTGTCTTTCGCAATATATGCCCATTCGGCAGGAGCCAACCGCCAGCCAATCGGCACCATGACGATGCCAACGCGTGCCGCCCCGTAAAACAGCGAAAAATACAGGTCGCTATTTTTGCCAATCCACGCAATGCGGTCGCCTTTTTTAAGCCCCATAGCCATCAGCATCGACGCGATTTTCGCGGTGTGCTCTTCGAGCCCGGCATATGTAAAAGCGCGGTCATCTTGCGACAGAGCGGGCCCATCGGGGCGGTCCTTTGCCCAAAGGGTTAGAAAACCGTCAAAGGTCAATATGTCGAAGTCGGCCACCGCCATGTCATCTCTCCCAAGATCGGGCCGCGTTTGGCAGCAACCCTGATGTATTTTGTCGAGAGATTATAGCCAGTTGTCAACAAACTCATTATGTCTTGGTTTCCCCCTTTGAATGCGCGGATTAAGGAGAAGCCAAAGTTTATCGGCGACTTGACTGGCTAAGCCCGGAATAGCAGCAGCAGATTGTTGGCAGGCATTTCGACGATCTGGTCGAGGCGCAAGCCATTCTCGCTTGCGGTTTCGTTGATATTCTCCACCGACCGCAAACCCCATTCGGGGTTTTGTTGGCGCAATGACGCATCAAATGCAGCATTGCTCTCCGCAAGGGGAACACCGCGCTGACGGAATGGCCCATAGATGCACAGCGGTTCGGGCGGTCCAAGCGTTCGCGCTGCATTGCGCAGCAATCCGACGGTGGCCGCCCATGGGCTGATATGCACCATATTGATGCACAGCACCGCATTGGCATGCGTCATGGGCCAATCGGATGCCGCGTCCAGCAACATCGCAGGTAGGACATTCGCCGCATTCTCGTCCGCACGCCACGCGTCAATCGACGCCACCGCAATGGGATCGGGGTCGGTCGGCTGCCATGTCAAGGCGGGGAACAGCTTGGCAAAGTGCACCACATGTTCGCCCGTGCCGCTCGCGATTTCCAGCACGAGCCCGCGTTCAGGTAGCAGTTTGGCAAGTGCTTGCGCAATCGCATCGCGATTACGCACGGTCGCTGGCGCGTGCCGCTTTACCTCGGGGCCGCGTTCAAACACAAAAGGCTGCGGCGTGGTCACTCCGCCGCAACTGCCTGTTCGGGTTCGCGCCACACGAGCACGGGTTTACGCGCAGCTTGGGTTTCATCCAAGCGACGGCGTGGCGCGTGATGTGGCGCGGATTTCAGCATCGGGTCCCCTGCCTTCGCCCGTTGCACGACCGAGCGCATCGCACCAATAAACTGGTCAAGCGTGGCCTTGCTCTCGGTTTCGGTCGGCTCGATCAACATGGCACCATGCACGACGAGTGGGAAATAGACCGTCATCGGGTGATAGCCTTCGTCAATCAGGCCCTTGGCGATATCGAGCGTTGAAAAGCCCTCGGCTAAGCCATTGTCGCTAAACAATGCCTCATGCATGCACGGACCGCTATGCGCAAAGGGCGCCTCAAGCACATCCTCAAGACTGCGCAAGATATAATTGGCGTTCAACACTGCATCTTCGGCAACCTGACGCAAACCATCGGCACCATGCGACATGATGTAGGACAGCGCGCGCGTGAACATGCCCATTTGACCATGGAAGGCAACCATGCGGCCGAACGTGGACTCATGGTGCTCGCCAGCGGTCTCTTCCTCAACAAGGACATAACGCTCGCCGTCCTTGTCAACGAAAGGCAACGGCGCAAAAGGCGCTAGCGCTTCGGACAGCACAACGGGGCCGGAACCGGGTCCGCCACCACCGTGCGGCGTCGAGAATGTCTTGTGCAGGTTGATGTGCATGGCATCGACGCCCAAGTCACCGGGACGCACGCGGCCGACGATGGCGTTGAAGTTCGCGCCGTCGCAATAGACATAGCCGCCAGCAGCATGGACTGCGTCCGAAATCTCGCGCAAGTCGCGTTCGAACAGACCGCAGGTGTTGGGATTGGTAATCATCACGCCCGCAACATCTGGACCCAGCCGCGCCTTCAGCGCAGCCAAATCAACGCGGCCTTCCGACGTTGCCGGGATATTTTCGACCGCATAGCCAGCAAAGGCAGCGGTGGCCGGGTTGGTGCCATGCGCGCTTTCAGGGCAGAGGATGACCGAGCGGGCATCGCCACGCGCGGTCAAAGCAGCGCGGATGGCAAGGATACCGCACAATTCGCCATGCGCACCTGCCTTGGGTGACATCGCAACGGCTTTCATCCCCGTCAGCGTGACCAGCCAATGCGCCAGTTCGTGAATGACGCCCAATGCGCCCTGTACCGTTTCAACGGGCTGCAACGGGTGGACATCGGCAAAGCCCTCCATCCGCGCGACTTTTTCGTTGAGCCGCGGGTTATGCTTCATGGTGCAGCTGCCCAGCGGGAAGAAGCCCAGGTCGATGGCATAATTCTGACGGCTGAGGCGGGTGTAATGCCGCACCGTTTCGGGTTCCGACAGGCCGGGAAGGCCGATGTCGCGATGGCGGGCCAAATTGCCAAGGCGCGACGTGACCTTCGGCGCGTCGGCCAGATCAACGCCCGTTGTTCCGGTCGTGCCGATTTCGAAAATCAACGCCTCTTCTAGCATCAGCGCCTTGTTGCCGGTATATGTCGCGGGGCCGGTCTCGCCCGCACTGCCCATTTCGGGCTTCCAACCGCTTTGATTGATCGTACTCATGCCAAGACCTCCTGCAATGCGGCGGCAAATGTTTCCACATCCTCCATGGTCGCGGCTTCGGTCACCGCGACCACCAGACCATTGGCGAGCGCATCCACATCGGGATATAAGCGGCCTAAGGAAACACCGCCCAAGACTTTCCGGTCGGCCAATGCCCGCACGACGGGGCGTGCTTCCTTCGGCAGCTTCAACGTAAATTCGTTGAAAAATGTGTCGTTGATGCATTCAACGCCAGCGATTTGCGAAAGCCGGTCGGCGGCTTGGACGGCAAGACCGTGGTTGAGTTCCGCCAATCCGCGCAGCCCTTTTTCACCCAGCAATGTCAGATGAATGCTGAAGGCCAATGCGCAAAGACCTGAATTCGTACAAATATTTGACGTCGCCTTTTCGCGGCGAATATGCTGTTCACGCGTGGACAGCGTCAGCACGAAACCGCGCTTGCCCTCGGCATCCACAGTCTCACCACATAAGCGACCGGGCATTTGGCGAACGAATTTCTCCTTGCACGCAAACAGCCCGACATAAGGCCCGCCGAACTGAAGACCGACGCCAAGCGACTGCCCCTCACCCACAACAATGTCCGCGCCCATGTCCCCCGGCGCCTTGATGGCACCCAATGCGACGGGTTCGGTGACCACAGCAATCAACAGCGCGCCATTTTCATGCGCCTTGGCCGCAATCGCGGACAGATCTTCAATACGGCCAAGAATATCGGGATATTGCACAACAACGCAGCTTGTCTCGCCGTCGATGGCATTCAGCAAGCGTGCGCTATCGGTGGCAGGCGAAAGCTGCGGCAAGGCAGTGTCCAGCGTATCGCCGGTATATTGCGCCATCGTCTTTGCAACGCTGACATAATGCGGGTGCAGCCCCGACGAGAGTACCGCTTTGCTGCGCTTCGTGATGCGGCCCGCCATGCCAATGGCTTCCCAACATGCGGTCGAACCATCGTACATCGATGCGTTGGCCACATCGCAGCCAAACAGCCGCGCAACCTGCGTCTGGAATTCGAAGAGCATCTGCAGCGTGCCCTGCGCGATTTCGGGCTGATACGGCGTATAGGCCGTCAGGAATTCGCCGCGCTGGATGATATGGTCAACACTTGCCGGGACATGGTGCTTGTACGCGCCTGCCCCCAAAAAGAACGGCGTGTGCGACGCGGTCATATTTTGCCGGGCGAGATTGGAAAAATGCCGCTCAACCGCCATTTCGCTGGCGTGGTTGGGCAAGCCATGGATCGGCCCGTCCAGCTGCGCCTCCGCAGGCACATCGGCGAACAAATCATCAATCGATTTGGCCCCAATGACACCAAGCATGGCCTGACGGTCGGATGGGGTGAGCGGCAAATAACGCATGTCTGTCAGCTTTCTTTCTACTGGGTCATCCCCGACTTGATCGGGGATCCATGGTCTGAAGTGGCCGTTTAAACGCCTGTTGCAGGCCATGGATTCCCGCTTTCGCGGGAATGACAAATATCCCTACAGCCCGTCGACAAATGCCTTGTACGCGGCCGCGTCCATCAGGCTGTCGAGCTCGCTGGTGTCGCTGAGCGTGATCTTGAAGAACCAGCCTTCGCCTTCCGGGTCGCTGTTCACGAGTGCGGGGTCGCCTTCCAAGGCGTCATTGCCCTCAATCACGGTGCCGCTGACGGGTGCGTAGACATCCGACGCGGCCTTGACCGATTCCACAACCGCAGCATCGCCGCCTTTTTTCAGCGTCGCGCCAGTCGCGGGGACTTCAGCGAACACGATGTCGCCCAACTGGCTTTGTGCATAGTCCGTAATGCCAACAGTGGCGCTGTCGCCGTCGACTTCGATCCACTCATGATCTTCGGTGAAATAACGGGTCATGTCTGCGCTCCTTTGCGATGATAATGATGTGGGATGAAGGGTAAGGATGAAACCGTGACGGACACACGCTTGCCGCGCACCTCCGCCTCAAGCATGCTGCCGGTGGCGTTATGGCCAGCGTCAATATAGCCCATGGCAATCGGCGCGCCGACGCTTGGACCAAAGCCGCCCGACGTAATGACGCCAACCTGCGTATCGCCTGCAAAAACGGGTGCGCCTTCGCGCACGGGCATTTTGCCCTCGACCGAAAGCCCGACAAGCTTGCGTGCGGGGCCATTGGCCAAGCCATTTAGGATGCGATCCGACCCGAAAAACCCGCCCTCGGCACGGCGGCGCTTCGACACGGCGAATGCTGCGCTCGCCTCGACAGGGTCGATGTCGGGGTTCATGTCATGGCCGTACAGCGGCAAGCCTGCCTCAAGCCGCAAGGAATCGCGTGCGCCAAGGCCAATGGGCTTTACTTCAGGTTGCGCACAGATTTGGTCCGCAAGTGCCTTTGCATGGGCCGCAGGCACCGAAATTTCGAAGCCATCTTCGCCAGTGTACCCCGAACGGCTGATCCACAGCGGCTCCGGATCGGTCTTGGGTCCCCAGAAGAAGGAACCGGCCTCCATGAAATAGAGCGCGTCAACACCGGGCACCACGCGGACAAGCGCGTCCACGGCCTTTGGACCTTGTAACGCCAGCAATGCGCGGTCATCCATATGGTTGATGGTAATCTCATCGGGCAAATGCTCCCGCAAATAGCCCATATCGTCCCATTTCACCGCGCCATTGACGACCACATACAGCCCCATAGGCACGGCCGTAATCATCATGTCGTCCAGAATGCCGCCATCTTCACCCAGAAGCAGCGAGTAACGCATCTTGCCCTCTTTAAGCGCAGATATGTCACCGGGGACCATCGCCTCAAGCGCTTCGGCCGCGCCTTCACCGGTCAGCATCAGCTGCCCCATATGGCTGACATCGAACAGCCCCGCATTCTCGCGGGTCCAAATATGTTCGGCCATGATTCCTTCATATTGGATCGGCATGTGATAGCCGGCAAACTCGACCATACGCGCGCCCTTGTCGCGGTGCCATGCGTCGAGCGGCAGCTCCAATATTTCGATGGGTTCTAGTTCGAATTCGTCTTCTTCACTCATATCAGTCCGTTCAAGAGTCGCAGCGACCGACGCCGGTTGGCGCATAGTCTGCTGCCCCCTCTGTCACGGGTACCTGAGAGCTTTATCCGCCTTGGTTGCCATCAACGATGGCAAAGGCAGGTTACACCTTCGGTGGCATGTCGTTGCAAATGGCAAAGACATGCGCTTTCCAGAGTGTCGCAAAAGCCGAAGCGGTCCTTTTGCCTGAGAGATTCCGGGGCGGTTGCTCCTTCGGCGGCCCCTTAAAGGGACGCTCTCCCGCTTCGTCAGCGACGAATCCGCATTGGCCTTACCGCCTTGGAGAGTCAACCAGCCAGCGCGTTTATCGATTCATTTTCGTGGATAAACACGCCATCGTCGCCCGATTTTGCCAAGTTGGCGATGGCCTTTGCGACTTTGCCCGACGGCGTGGACGCAAATTTCCGCATCGGTCCAAACATCAAAATGTCCACAAATGGCGACAGCAATATGCCCAATGCCTCGCCCGGACGGCGGTCGTCACGCTGCCCACCCGTCAGCAGACTGGGCCGCATGATATCAAGGCGTTGGAAGCCGATGTTACGCAGCCCCTGCTCCATGTCCGCTTTCGTTCGCAAATAGAAATTGCTGCTCGCGGGCATCGCGCCGACGGATGATATCGTAATGAAATGCCGTGCGCCGGCATCATGGCTTTCCTGCGCAAAGGCGAGCACCAGATCATGGTCAACGGCCTTAAAGGCTTCGCGCGATCCGGCTGTGCGTATCGTCGTCCCCAAACCGGAAATGGCGACGTCCGGCTTTATGCTTGCCACAATCGCTGGCCAGTCGGCGGTTGGCGCGACATGCTCCTTTATGTCCGGAGCCAATGTGTGCGATGGGCGGCGCGACACGAGGTGGACCGCAAACCCGGCGCGCGCCAACATGTCCGCCGCCTGTTTGCCCACTAGGCCTGAACCGCCCGCGATGACTATCTTGCGGCTCATGCGATGGTTCCACAGATTTCGCGGTGCCGATCGGTTGCATAACGGTCGGTCATGCCCGCAAGAAAATCCCCGATATGGCGGCTGCGCTGCGGTTCTTCGCTGGGCAGGCTGTCACGCCATTCATCCGGCAATAATGCAGGATCGTCGCGGTAGGCGGCAAACAGTTCACGCACAATTTTGGTTGCCTCTTCTGCCGCCGCCAATTGCGTCGGATGGTGGTACAGCTTTTCATACATGAATGATTTAAGTTGCCGTTCGCGCGCCGCCATTTCTGCCGAAAACCCACCAATCATGATACCGGCTTTACGGACGTCATCAGCGGTTTTGATACCCGCCTGCGCGATTCTGGCGCGTGTTGATTCAATCACATCATTGACCATCACGCCAATCTGCTGGCGCGTCAGCTCACCGATCAGGCGGCGCTGCGGCACGTCTGGATAGCGGTCCAAAATCGCTTCCCAACGCTGTGCTACGAACGGCAGATCCAGCAGCTGTTCGATGTCCAGCAACCCTGCCCTGATGCCATCGTCAATGTCATGATTATCATATGCGATATCGTCGCTGATCGCCGCAATCTGCGCCTCAAGTGATGGCCAGTCGGTCAGGCTCAGGTCGAACTGCGCGTTGACTTCGGACAATGCCCAGCCCGGACGGGCAACGGGTCCATTATGCTTTGCCAGCCCTTCCAGCAATTCCCAGCTGAGGTTCAGGCCCGGCCATGACGGATAAGGCGATTCCAGCTGCGTCAGCGTGCGCAACGTCTGCGCATTATGGTCAAACCCGCCAAATGGCTTCATCGTCGCCTCAAGTGCGTCTTCGCCCGCATGGCCAAAGGGCGGATGCCCGATATCGTGCGCCAGACATAATGCCTCGGTCAGGTCTTCATTCAGGCCAAGCGCGCGGGCAATGGTGCGGCCAATTTGCGCGACTTCAAGGCTGTGCGTCAGGCGCACACGATAATGGTCGCCGTCGGGCGAGATGAACACCTGCGTTTTGTGGCGAAGCCGCCGGAACGCAATCGAATGAATGATGCGATCACGGTCACGCTGGAATATATCACGCGGGCCGCGAATATCGCGATCGGGCTCGGAATAAAATCGGCCGCGGCTGTGGCCGGGAAGTGATGCGTAGGAAGCCAGTTGCGACATGCAGCGCTTATGCAACCAAGGCGCCGCGACAGGAAGCTGCTATTTTACGTTTAAGGCATTCACTGGAACGCCAATCTCGCTTTTCCACATAAATGCGTCGCCGCCCGCTTTCTTGAACTCGCCTTCCCATTTTTTGGCGGCCTTCACATCCGGGAACGGGCCAACCAGCAGTCGTGCGGTCTTGCCCCATGGAGATGTCCACGGCTTCTGCGCCTTGAACAATATAGGGTTGTTCTTCGTCAATTTGCGATAGTCGAAACCAAGCCCACTGGCTTCGCCCGTTGCGATTTGCACCCAGATGCGCGCTGGATTTGCAGCCTCTAACTTGGCTTTGGCGGCAGCCTTCGGGTCAATTTTGGCGGCTTTGCTGGCGTCTGCCGCTGCCTTGGGTGTCACGGGTTTAAGCTTTTTCAAATCGACCGGAACTTCCGAAGGCCGTTGCTCACTCTCCGGAATTTCGATGGCGCCAACAATGGCATCCAGACTGAAGCCCGCCGAGGCAGTGGAAGCAGGTACAGCTGTTGGTGCCGCGATGATTTTAGCGGGAGCGGGTTGCGGGGGCGTTGCCGCCGCAAGCGATACCGGTTCTTGCGCGGTTGGCGTCGTCCCCGCGACCGTTGCTGCCAGATCAACCTTTGCAACAACAGGATCAGGCCGGGGCGTTGTTGGAACCGCGGCCTGAACTTCGGTACGTTCCTGCGTTTTTCGGTCCGGCTTGCTCTGTGGCTTTGCTTCGCTTTTTGCGTCGCGCGCTGCTGTCGGCTTTGTTCCCAGCGGCGCGCCTGATGGAATGAGGCGGTTTTGGTTGGGGGCGACGGCAGGCTGCTGCGCGGTTGCGGCGACACGGCGAACCTGTTCGCTGTCACGCCCGACCGATTGGCTGGTTGGAAAATGCCCCAGATGAATGGCGGCCGCCTGCTGCGCGCCGGTTAAATTTGGCATCAAGCGGAAGAACCGCTCCATCTTTTGCGCCGATGCTGCGTCCATGAAGCCCTGCGCAACCTTGTTGGATTCGCGCAAGTCACCACGCGCGGCCAACATAAAAGCCCGGGCGCGCCATGCCGTCGGACTGTTGCGCTGCAAGAGCGGCACAAGCATCGCGTCGGCCTGTTCCTTTTGCCCCGCAAGCGAGAGAGACACGGCCTGACGGATGATGATATCATCAGATGATGCCGCGGTCCGCGCCAGTTGATAATCCTGTTGTGCACGGCCGAAATTGCCCAGCAAATCAAACGCCAGCGCGCGGTCGGCGGCAATCGAACGTTCGTTCGCACCCAACCGAACGGCATCATCAAACAGGCGCAAAGCCTCAAACGGGTTTTCTGTCCGCACCGTTGCTATGGCCAGGCCGGACACGATCCGGCTGTTATTAGGGCGTATCGCATTGGCGCGCGTGAAGAAATTGAGCGCGGCATTGGCATCACCCAGCAACAAAGAGGCATTGCCGGCATCCGCCAAGGCATCTGCATCGCTTGGGTTAAAAGAAATGCGCCGCATCGCGGCCCGCAGTTCCACCGCGCCAGCGGGCTCGGCAACATTTGGCACGACCGCCGGCGTTTGCCGATCAAGCGCCTCCAGCGCGCTTTCATCAACGGCCTGTGCATGCACGGCAGGTGACAGACCACCTGCCGAAAATAGCAGCGCGCTGCCGAATCCAAGGCTACGTAATATTGTCACATCCATGTTTTTCTATGTAGCTGCCGACTGCCGAACACAAAGCGCATTCACGCTTTGGTCCGACAAACGGTTGCATAGAAACGACAAGATGACGGTGCGCTTGCCGCGCGTCTTATGAGTTGTTCTGACGGTCAAGAAAGCTTGGGAAGCCTATACCATTTGCACCTTCATTGCCCTTTTCCGCGTCGTCTTCGGAACGGGTGAGACCACGCGACAGGTTGGACATGCGTTCAAACAATGTACCGCCTGTTGGAATGCGGGGTGCAGCGCGTTCGGGTGGCTCAGTCACGTCGACCGGCGCCGCAGATGCGAAGCCTTCGGTCACAGGCGTATCGAGGTCAAGTGCGTCGGCATTCGCCCAAGAGTCCGTGGGGCTGGCATTATAATCAGCATGTGCTGCTGCCGCTTCTTCTTCAGCTTCGCCTGAATCCCTGACCGCAAAATCGCTACCAAGGACCAAGCTGTCATCGTCTGCTTCATTTTCGAATTCAGCTGGAGCCGTTTCTTCGGCTGTTGATGTGTCAGCTGCACTTTCAAACAATGAAGTTGCCGCAGGTGCGGCCTCGACAACAGGCTCAGCCGCAGGACGGCTGAACGAGAATGGCGTTCTTTGTGACGCCGTCGTCGGTGTAAAACCTTCGTTATCGATGCCTGTTGCGACAACCGAAACGCGAATTTTGCCGTTCAGATTTTCATTGAATGCCGAACCCCAGATGATGTTTGCATCGGGGTCAACCAGCTCACGGATATGGTTGGCAGCTTCGTCAACTTCCATCAGGCGCATATCTTCGCCACCGGTAATCGATACGATGACGCCCTTTGCGCCCTGCATCGACACGCCGTCGAGCAATGGGTTGGCAATGGCTTTTTCCGCAGCTTCGAGCGCGCGGCCGTCGCCTTCAGCTTCACCAGTGCCCATCATTGCCTTGCCCATTTCGTGCATGACTGAACGGACGTCGGCAAAATCGAGGTTGATGAGGCCAGGCATAACCATCAGGTCCGTTATGCCACGGACGCCCTGCTGCAACACTTCATCAGCAAGCTGGAACGCTTCCTTGAAAGTGGTGTTCGGGTTGGCCACCAGGAACAAATTCTGGTTCGGAATAACGATCAGCGTATCGACATGTTGCTGCAGTTCGATGATACCCGATTCTGCGGACCGCATGCGGCGCGAACCTTCAAACATGAACGGCTTGGTCACGACACCGACCGTCAAAATATTCATTTCGCGCGCGACCTTGGCGATAACCGGCGCAGCACCCGTTCCGGTGCCGCCGCCCATGCCAGCCGCGATGAAGCACATGTGGCAACCGGTCAGCGCCACTTTCACTTGCTCAAGCGTTTCTTCAGCCGCAGCACGGCCAACTTCGGGGCGTGAACCTGCACCAAGGCCCTGCGTGATTTCAGGTCCAAGCTGAATGCGATATTCGGCAGGCGACGCGTTCAGCGCCTGTGCGTCGGTGTTGGCAACAACGAAGTCGACGCCTTCTACCCTTGCGCTGATCATGTTAGCGACGGCGTTACCGCCTGCACCACCAACACCAATAACTGCAATTTTTGGCTTCAACTCGTCAACCATTGGTGGACCGATATTGATGCTCATAACTTTATCCCCCTAGCCTCTGTGGCTTGTTCGAAATTTTCACGCTTTTGACACAAAAGGACAAAGTGCACACTCAAAAATTACCGCTTTTGCACAGGTTTCTGTCAGAAATTCTCTCGTACCGCGCGTTTTATCCGTTCGATTAACCCCGGCATCGTCCCGGCCATCTGTTCGACACGCAAATCATAACCTGATTTCAGGTCAACACGTTCCGACGCGGCGTAATGAATCAATCCGACGAGCGTTGAAAATGCAGGTCCCGAATGTGCCTCGGGAATACTATTAAGGCCCGAAGGACGGCCAATGCGGACCGTGCGACCCAACGCGCCTTGCATATGTTCCGCCGCGCCCTTCAACTCGGCACCGCCGCCGGTCAACACCACCTGATGCCCAGATGGGCCGGAGAAACCCAAAGTTTTAAGCGCTTGTGCGATTTCGGTAACGATAGAGTCCACGCGCTGACAGACCACGGCATTCAACTGAGCCTTGGTGATGCGTGGTGCATTAGGGCCTGCTTCAATGCCGTTTTCATCAGGACCAATGTCGAGCACTTCCTGGTGATCGCGCGGGCTGGTTAAGGCAGAGCCGTGGAAGCATTTCAGCCGTTCGGCCTGTGCCCGGCGAATACCAAAGGCCGATGCGATGTCGTCGGTGATATCAGACGCGCCCTTTTGAATGGTTTCAAGCCCAACGAGCATGCCGCCGATGAAAACCGACACATTGGTCACCGCAGCGCCAAATTCGACAAGGGCGACACCAAGCTCACGTTCTTCCGCCGTCAGACATGCAAGGCCAGTGGCCACGGGACCAACGACGAGCGACTCAACATCAAGATGCGCCGCGCGTACCGTCATATCCATGTTCCGAACAGGCGACTGGTCCGCCAGAACGACATGGACATCGACCCCAAGGCGGTCGGCGTGCAGCCCAAGCGGATTCGCAACGCCGCCTACGCCATCCAGCGAATATAATGTTGGCTGAATATGAAGCGCAATTTTGCCGCCGGTCTGAATGTTCGCACGTCCAGCCTGCAGCAATTCGTCGACATCTTCCTGCGTGATGCGATCGCCACCCAGTTCAATTTCAACAGGCGCGAGCAAGCTATCAAGCCCGCCGGCCGACATGCCCACCCACACGCGGTCGATGTTCAGCCCGGCAATCCGCTCGGCCTGTTCAACGGCATGGCGCACGGACAATTCCGCTTGTTCGACATCCGCAATACAGCCGCGCGTGACGCCCCGGCTTTCGCGTTGGCCGGTACCCAACACCAACAGTTCGCCGCTATCGGTTTGCCCGACGATTAATGCCGAAACTTTCGAAGAGCCAATATCAATGGCCGAAATCAGTTTTTCAACGCGTGCAGCTTTCATACTTCTCTTCCACTCGTTGTCGACGTTATGCCGCCGCTCTCTACTTTAACAGGTTCGACCTTTGGCGCCTTGCGAAAATATGCACGTTCGGGATCGCGCAGGTCGAAATGGATCAAGTCGCGGCCAAGGAGCCGGTGGATACCATCCATCCGCGCAAAATTGAGCAACGCCTCGGCCGCTGCCTTTTCACCTTCGGGCAATGCCAATGTTTCACCGCTTTGAAACTGCAAATCCCAGCGGCGGTTGCCTACCCATGTTGCGCCAATGACTTGTGCTTTCAGTGCGGAGGCATTGTCGAGCAGGGTGTTGAGCGCGACAGCATGCCGGTTCGCATCAATGCCATTCAATGTCGGCAAATCGCCACCTTCGCCCGCCGCCACATTTTGCAGGACAATTCCGTTGGCATCGATCAGCGAATATTTGCCGTTGCGTTGCCAAATCGCCGCGGGTTTGCGTTCAACGATTTCGACCGCAAGCGTATCGGGCAAACGGCGCGCCACGCGGGCGTCTTTGATCCAGCCATATTTCAGTAAGTCTGCGCGGACCTTGTCGATGTCGACCAATGGCATCGCACGGTCTTTTTCGGCAAGGACAAGTTGATAGACCCGAACTTGGTCCACACGTTCCATACCGGTGACTTCAACGCGCTGCACCTGAAAGCCGGCCTTTGCGGCGAGCGCTGCATATTGCTGATACGCCGCGGCGGTGACGCCGGCATATTGGGCAATGGCAAATAGCAGCACCGCAAGCGCGGTTACAAAAATCCATGTGAGTGCGCGCTGCACATCTTCTTCCGAAATCGGCAGGATCCGCATGATCCGGTCAACCCAGGATATTTGCAGCACTTTTTTGCGCGGGTTCGGCGAAGCGGCCTTGCGCTTTGCAGCGGGTTTTCGTGCAGCGGCCGCCATTATGCCAACGCCTCTTTCACGATCATGTCGACCAATTGTTCATAGCTGATGCCAACGTGCCGCGCCTGTTCAGGCACGAGGCTCAACGGCGTCATTCCGGGCTGCGTGTTGGTTTCCAGCACGAACACGCCGTTTTTGCCCAATTCATCGTCCCAACGGAAATCGGTGCGCGATGCCCCTTTGCAGCCAAGTAACCGGTGCGCATCCAATGCGACATCCAACATATATTGCGCAATATCCTCGGGGATTTCAGCCGGACAAATATGCTCAGTCAGGCCATCGGTATATTTGGCATCAAAATCGTAAAAGCCACCCTTTGGCTTTAACTCGGTAACGCACAGCGCCTTGCCACCCAGCACCGCCACCGTCAGTTCGCGGCCCTTGATAAAGGGTTCGGCCAGCAATGTTGCAAATTCCTGCCAAGGCCCCTTGGCATCGCGCGAGATGGGGTTTCCGTAATTGCTGTTTTCGGTGACAATCGCCACGCCAACCGAGCTGCCTTCATTGACGGGCTTCAACACATAAGGCCGCGGCAATGGGTCGGCGGAGAACAGGCTTTCGCTATCCACCATCGTACCCTTTGGCATCGGAATGCCGGCGGGCACCAACCGCTGCTTCGTCAATTCCTTGTCGATGGCAATCACCGACGTCACCATGCCGCTATGGGTATATTTAATGCCCATCAGGTCGAGCATGCCCTGCACCGACCCATCTTCGCCCGGAACGCCATGCAGCGCGTTAAACACCACATCGGGGCGAAGCGCGGCCAGAACCTGCGCAACATTGCGGTCCATATCGACACGGCTGACCTTATAGCCCACTTTCTCAAGCGCATCGGCGACGCCATTGCCGCTCATCAACGACACAGGCCGTTCGTTTGACCAGCCACCCATCAGTACCGCTACGTGGATCTGCTCACTCATTTTGTTTCACCCACGCGTTGTATTTCCCAATGCAGGTCAATGCCTGACTTCGCCTTTACGCGCTGGCGAACTTCATCGCCCAACGCCTCAATATCGGCGCTTGTCGCATCGCCTGTGTTAATCAAAAAGTTGGTATGCTTTTCCGACACCTGCGCGCCGCCGATTTGCAATCCGCGGCATCCGGCTTCGTCAACCAACTGCCATGCTTTATGTCCATCTGGATTTTTGAATGTCGACCCACCCGTTTTTGAACGCAGCGGCTGCGATGCTTCGCGCGCGGCGCTGATCCGGTCCATCTCGGCCTGAATGGCGTCTGCGGCGCCCGGCACACCGCGAAAGCGCGCACCGACCACAATGGCACCATCGGGAAGCTGTGAATGGCGATAGCTATAATGCAGCTCATCAACCGACAGGGTCGCAAGCGCGCCATCGCGCATCACGACATCGCAATCGACCAATATATCCTTCACCTCGCCGCCATAAGCGCCGCCGTTCATGCGGACAAAGCCGCCGACTGTCCCGGGAATAGACCGCAGAAATTCAAGCCCCGAAATGCCATTGTCCCGCGCGGTTGACGATACCAATATGCCCGACGCCCCGGCCCCGCAATTCAGCGTGACGGCGTCAACGGATGTTACTTTGGCAAAGGCTTTGCCAAGGCGAACGACAACGCCTTTTACGCCGCCATCACGCACAATCAGGTTGGAGCCAAGGCCAAGCGCCATGACGGGCACATTTGGATCAAGCTGACGCAGAAATTCTTGCAGGTCGTTGATGTCTTTGGGTTCGAAAAGATATTGCGCGCTGCCGCCCGATTTGAACCACACCAATGGCGCAAGCGGCGCGTCAGGCGTCAACTTGCCTTCAACCTTTGGAAGGATGTTCACGCTCATGCACGGGCTGCCTTAATGGCGTCCGCAAGTCCCGCTGCCCATTTGGTGATGTCGCCCGCGCCAAGGCAGACAACCATGTCATTTTCCTGCACCGTTTCTGCAAGCTTCTCTGCAAGCGCCTGCGCATCGGCGATGGTCGCCGCCGAACGATGCCCGCGCGCCTTTATACCGTTCACGAGCGCGTCGGAATCGACGCCATCAATGGGCGCTTCGCCTGCTGCGTAGACGGGCGAAATGAAAACCATGTCGGCGTCGTTAAACGCCTGTTGGAAATCATCCATATGGTCGCGCAGGCGGGTGAAGCGATGCGGTTGCGCCACCGCAATCACGCGGCCCTGTGCACCTTCGCGTGCTGCAGACAGAACCGCGCGGATTTCAACGGGGTGATGACCATAATCGTCGATTATGGTCACACCATCGACTTCGCCAACCTTGGTAAAGCGTCGTTTGACACCACCGAATTTGTCAAAGCCGTGCGCGACCGCTTCATCGCTCATGCCCATTTCAAGGCCGACGGCGATGGCAGACAAAGCATTCTGCACATTATGCCGTCCGGGCATTGGCAAGATGACGCCCTCTATCGTGCGTTGCGATCCGTCGCGCGCGCGGACAACGACATCGAAGCGGTTGCCACCGGGGAACGGCGTAACATTTTCGCCGCGAATATCGGCCTGCGCCGAAAAACCGTAAGTGATAATCCGGCGATCGCGGATCTTGGGCAAAATTGCCTGAACCTCTGGATGGTCGAGGCACATGATTGCCGCGCCATAAAAAGGCACGTTTTCGACAAATTCGACAAAGGCCCGTTTGATGGCATCAAAATCGCCATAATGGTCAAGATGCTCTGGATCGATGTTGGTGACAACCGCCAGCGTCCCGTCGAGGCGCAGGAAGCTGCCGTCGCTTTCGTCGGCCTCAACCACCATCCAGTCACTCGCACCCAGACGCGCGTTTGAACCATAGCTGTTGATGATGCCGCCGTTAATCACGGTGGGGTCAATGCCGCCATGATCAAGCATCGCTGCAATCATAGACGTCGTCGTTGTCTTGCCATGCGTCCCTGCCACGGCAACAGTGTTCTTCAACCGCATCAGCTCGGCCAGCATTTCTGCGCGGCGCACCAGTGGAATGCGGCGTTCAAGCGCAGCATCGCGTTCGGGATTGCCTTTTTTGACCGCAGTCGACGTCACCACAACAGCCGCATCGCCAAGATTATCCGCGCTATGTCCGATCATCACCTTGATCCCGCGCTTGCGCAGGCCATCGACAACATAGCTGTCGGCAATGTCGCTGCCCTGCACCTGATAGCCAAGATTGTGCATGACCTCGGCAATGCCGGACATCCCGATGCCGCCAATGCCGACAAAGTGGACGATGCCAATATCCGTTGGGACGCCCTTCATGATATGCTCTTTCGTGCGAGTGCAGGTGCGGCACCGAATGATGCCGATGTTTCGGGCTTTGTGGTCAGACCGTGCATGATTGGCGCGCGGCCAAAGGATTCCACAAGGTCGGCCAAATCGGAAACCGCGTTGGGACGGCCACAGCTTTTGGCCGCCTTTGCCGCATTTTCGAGCGCGCCGGGTTCAAGCGCAATTTTCTGTATTTGCTTGGCGAGCTCAACCGCGGTGAAGGCGGGCTGCGCAATTGCGCGCGCGCCGCCGGCTGCGACCATTTCTTTGACGTTGTAGCTTTGGTGATTATCGGTCGCGCTTGGCAGTGGTACCAAAATTGCGGGACGTCCGGCGCAGGTCAGTTCGGACACCGTTGATGCCCCAGCACGCCCGATGACCATATGCGCCCAGCCCAAACGTTCGGGCAGGTCCGGCAGATAGGTTGCAAGCTCTGCCGGAATATCATGTGCGGCATATGCCTGACGGACCGTCTCAATATCTTCTTCGCGGCACTGCTGCGTTACCTGAAGACGGCGGCGCAAATTCAACGGCAATCGCGCAAGGCCATCGGGGACAATGTCGGACAATATGGTCGCGCCTTGGCTTCCCCCCGTCACAAGCACGCGAAAAATGCCATCGGCCAAAAGCGGGGGATAGGGCTCATCACGCAGCGCCAAGACTTCTTCGCGCACCGGATTTCCAACCAGATGCACCTTGCTGGCGTAACGCGGCGACAGGCGCAGCACGTCGGGATAGGCCGTCGCAATAGCGTTCACTTGCCGCGCGGTGAATCGGTTCACACGGCCGAGCACGGCATTTTGTTCGTGAATGATCGTGGGAATTTTTTCGGCAAATGCGCCCAACAAGGCCGGGAATGCCGGATATCCGCCAAAGCCAACAACAGCCGTTGGTTCAAAGCTGGCGTACAAGCGCCGCGCCATCGTGCGACCTTCCGCGATAGCCCGAATGCCGGGCAACCAGCTGCGCGGGCTTTTCGTGAGACGACCTGCGGGTAAAATGTGCGTCGCGATCTGTTCGGGGCAGCCCGGAATTTTCGCACCGCGCGCGTCGGTTATCAACGCAACATGGTGGCCTCTGTTCAGAAGCTCCTGACCCAGCGCGAACGCAGGGATAAGATGCCCCCCTGTCCCGCCAGCGGCCAACACATAATGCCGAGAAATCGTCATGGCCGCTATCCCTTCACCATATACAGCGACCGGTCAAGATATGGGTTTCGCTTCGTCAGCGCGAGGATAAGACCGCAGGTCATCGACAGCGCCAAAATGGACGATCCACCGTAACTGATAAATGGCAAGGTCATGCCCTTTGACGGGAAAACGCCAAGGTTCACGGCCATATTGATCATCGCCTGGCCAATGAATTGCGCGCCAAGCCCGGTGACGGCCAGAACCACAAACTGGTCCTTTTCATCGAGCAGGCGAATGATGATGCGGACCAATATGGCGAAATACAAAATCGCGATAACCATGCACGCCAGCAGACCGAATTCTTCACCGATGACCGAGAAGATATAATCGGTATGCCCTTCAGGCAGCGAATATTTCTTGATGCCAAGGCCGGGGCCAAGACCAAAGAAACCACCGTTGGTCAAAGTCGCCAACGCCATCTTGTCATGCGTCAGGCCTTCGGTTCCAAAAATCCACGCATCGATACGCTGCGTTGCGACCGGATAGAAATTATAGGCCAGCACGATAAACACCACGCCGCTGATGATTAACCCCCACAGCCGTGATGCCGGGACGCCGGACACCATCATCAACGCAAACCAAGTGCCCATGAACAAAATGGTCTGGCCAAGGTCAGGCTGCATCAACAAGAGGAAGCAGACGAAACCCGTCACGATGCTGCTTAAGACGAGCACCGGCAAGGATGGGTCTTTCAGACGCCAGCTGATAATCCATGCCATTGCAACGGCGTAAAAGGGTTTTAGAAATTCAGATGGTTGAAGCCCCGCAAAACCCGCACCAATCCAGCGTTGCGACCCGTTCACCTCGCGGCCCATGATCGGCACAAGCGCCAGCAGCACGAAGAATATGCAAAAGCCAAAGACCGCAAAGCGGCGCGCCTGTTCGCGCGGATACATCGACACGAGAAGCATCAACGGCACCCCGAAAATGACCCACATCAATTGCCGGTAAAAGAAGTGTAATGATGACAATTGCGTTGTAGACGACGACAGGCGCTGCGCACCCGCAGGCGACCCCGCGGCAACAGCCAACAACCCTATCGCGATCAACACCATCATGAGCGACAGCAGCACGCGGTCGAGTTCCCAGAACCATACACCAAGCGGCGATCGGTCGCCGCGGCCAAGGCGGTTCGCAAAACCGATTTTGCCGGTCTTTGCCGCCAGCACCCAAGGAACTTCTTTACGTTCGCCGTTCATAGCGCCTCAACAATCGCCCGGAACGCGTCACCGCGCGCCTCAAAATCTTTAAACTGGTCGAACGACGCGCAAGCGGGCGACAGCATGATGACATCGCCGGGTTGGGCTTGGGCAGCGGCGGAACAGACCGCCGTGCCCATCATTTCGCTACGCTCGACCGGCATGTGCGGTGACAGCAGCTCGTTAAACAATGGTCCGGCCTCACCAATGGTATAGGCTTTCACGACATGGCCGAAATTGGGAATACACTCATCCAGATTATCTGATTTCGGCAAACCGCCGACGATCCAGTGGACGCGTGGATAGGCCGCGAGCGCGGGTGCAGTCGATGCTGCATTGGTGGCTTTGCTGTCATTGACGAACAAGACGCCATTGCGTTCGGCAACGACCTCCATACGGTGCGCAAGACCCTGAAATGTCGCCATTGCCGGGCGCCATTGCGCCTCCGTCACACCAAGCGATTCCACAATCGCGATGGCGACGGCAATATTCTGAAGATTATGGGGGCCTTGCAACGAAGGCCAATCCGCTTGCCCCGCGACCAACGCCGGGTCTGCCAGATGGACCAATTCGGCGCCGCGCCGCGCCAGCACATCGCGATAGACCTGCTCGGTATCAGCATCGCCTTTACCAAAGACGGAATGTGTATTTCCGGTCTGCATGTCGAACAGCCGCGCCTTGGACGCGACATAGCCTGCATAACCATCATAGCGATCCAAATGATCGGGCGACAGATTAATCAGCGCGGCCGCATCGCACGACAGGGAACGCGTAATGTCAATCTGGTAGCTGGAAAGTTCCAACACATATACGCCGCCTGCTGGCAACGGCATCTGCGACAAAATTGGCAAGCCAATGTTTCCGCCCATGCGAACGGGCAGCCCAGCGCTTTCCAACACATGGTGAACCAAGGCCGTCGTCGTCGATTTCCCATTGGTGCCGGTAATGCCAACAACATGGTGCGGCGGCAGGCTTGCCCGCGCCATTGCGAATAATTCGATATCGCCGATTAACGGCAGCCCCTCGGCCTTTGCCTTGTCCGCTATGGGATGGCGGTTGATGGGCACGCCGGGCGACACAACAATCGCATCATAGCCCGAAAGGTCCGCCAACAATGGATCAGCAATATGTGCGATATCGGCGATTTTGGCGCGCGCGCCTTCGTCATTATCCCATGCAAGGATTTCCGCCCCGCCCGCAACAAGCGACCGCGCAGCCGCAAGGCCGGAGCGCGCAAGCCCCAGTATCGCAAACTTACGGTCTTTGAAGGCGGGGGTCGTAATCATCTGAGCTTGAGCGTTGATAGCCCTGCAAGCGCAAGCACGAAAGCGACAATCCAGAAACGGATAACAACGGTCGGCTCCGACCAGCCAAGCTGTTCAAAATGGTGGTGGATGGGCGCCATGCGGAAAATACGCTTTCCGGTGCGTTTGAACCAGAATACCTGAATGATGACCGACAGCGCCTCGATCACGAAAAGCCCGCCGATGATGGCGAGCACGAATTCATGATGTGCGACAACCGCGATCGCGCCCAATGTGCCGCCCAAGGCAAGGCTGCCGGTATCGCCCATGAACACCGCAGCAGGCGGCGCGTTGAACCACAGGAACGCCAAACCAGCGCCAACAATTGCGCCGCACAACATCGCAAGATCGCCAGCGCCCAAGTAAAAGGGGATGCCCAAATAGGCCGCATATTTAGCGTTACCCACCATATAGACGATCAGCATGAATGCGACTGACGCGATAATCACGGGCATAGTGGCCAAGCCGTCAAGCCCATCGGTCAGGTTCACCGCATTGCCAAAGGAGACGATGACAAACGCGCCAAACGGCACATACCACCAACCCAGATCGACAACGGGGCCATTGACGAAGGGCAGATATAACATACCGCCCGATTGCGAGACGATCAGAGATACCGCAACGCCCGCAATCGCAAACTCCATCAGCAGCCGGACCCTGCCCGAAACGCCCTTGTGACTGCGCTTTTTGACCTTGTCATAATCGTCGAGGAACCCGACGGTGCCAAAGCCTGCGGTGACCAACAGACACGCCCAAACATAGACATTGGTCAGGTCCATCCACAGCAGCATCGAGACACCGACCGACACCAAAATCATCAAGCCACCCATGGTCGGGGTGCCGACCTTGGCGAGGTGCGATTGCGGACCGTCGCTGCGAATGGGCTGGCCCTTGCCCTGACGGACACGCAGCATGCTGATGAAGCGCGGACCGATGAGCAGACCGATGACAAGCGCGGTGGCAACGGCTGCCCCCGAACGGAAACTGAGATAGCGGATAAGGTTCAAAATACCCGGGAAACCAAGATATTCAGCCAATATATACAGCATTAGTTTTTCCCACCCGTCAGCGCGCTGACGATGGAGGAAAGTCCCATGCTATTGGAACCTTTGACCAAAACCGTGTCTGATGCGCAAAGATAATTTTGCAGAAGGGCCAATGCCTCCTGCGCGGTCGCGCAATGCGCGAAATTGGCTGGTCCCTCAACCCCTGCTTTCAACTCTTCGGCGAGAATTTCCATCTCTTGACCGACAAGCAGTGCAAAATCCACCTTTGCGGCGGCCAAGGGTGCGGCGAGTGCGCTGTGATATTGCGCACTTTTTGCGCCGAGTTCCTTCATCGAGCCCAAAACAGCAATCCGGCGGCCACCGGATGCTTGTCCCAACTGGCCGATCGTCGCCAGCATCGATGCAGGGTTGGCGTTGTAGCTTTCGTCAATAAGATGGCCCGTACCGTCGCCAATGCGGATAACATGGCGCGCGCCGCGCCCGGCAAGGCCGCCCATTTCCGCCATGGCAAGGCCAGCCGAAGCCAGATCGCCGCCTGCTGCGCAAACCGCGGCCAAAACCGCCATGCTGTTGCCAATCCAATGCGCGCCGGGCTGCGACAGCGTGAAGGACAGCATATTCTCGCGCACTTTCGCGGTGATCAGCGTGCCGCCCTCTGCAGGCATATGGTCGACCACGCGGACATCGGCATCCCCGCTAAAGCCAAAGGATAGGATATTGCCGGTATATTTTTCCGCCGCGGCACGAAGCCGCGCATAATGCGGACTATCGGCGGGCAGGATGGCCGTGCCACCTTCGGCCAAGCCTTCAAATATCTCGGCCTTGGCATCTGCAATGGCGCCCTCGTCCTTGAAAAATTCGATATGCGCCGGGGCAATGGTGGTGATAATCGCGACGTCGGGACGCACAATTTTGCTGAGCGCCCGCATTTCACCGGCGTGGTTCATGCCCATCTCGAAAATACCGAAATCGCAGTCTGCGGGCATGCGCGCAAGGCTGAGCGGGACGCCGACATGGTTGTTATAGCTTTTGACCGACCGGTGCGCGCGCCCGCGTGAATAGCGGTCCAGTGCGGCATAGAGCGCCTCTTTCGTCCCCGTTTTACCCGCAGAACCCGTTACCCCGATAATCTTGGCCTTGGTACGTGCGCGTGACGCATGGCCGAGCGCCTCAAGCGCCTGCATCGTGTCGCTGACCAGAATATGCGGAAACGGCACAGGCTGCGACACAATCGCGCCGGCTGCACCATTGGCAAATGCTGTTTCGACAAACCGATGCCCGTCCGTTTCCGCACCCTTGAGCGCAAAGAACAAATCCCCTGCCCCGATTTCACGGGAGTCGAACGCAACGCCGTGGACATCAAAATGTCCGGCAGCGGTCCCGCCGGTCGCGGCCAGCAATTCTTCAAAAGTCCACAAGGGCGTCATGCTGCACATTCCCGCGCGACTTCGACATCGTCAAACGGCAACACGCGGCCCATGATGATTTGTCCTTGTTCGTGCCCCTTGCCCGCGATCAGGACGATATCATCAGGTTCGGCATGTTCGATGGCAAAGGCAATGGCATAGCGCCGGTCGCCAATTTCATGTGCCCCGGGCGCGCCCGCCATGATGTCCGCGCGAATAAGCGATGGATCTTCGCTGCGTGGATTATCGTCGGTCACGATCACGACGTCGGAATCCGCAACCGCAACCGCACCCATTTCCGGACGCTTGCCCGTATCGCGGTCACCACCTGCACCAAAGACGGTAATCAGCTTGCCCTTTGTATGCGGACGCAATGCCGCGATTGCGGCGCGCAGGCCATCGGGCGTGTGGGCATAATCGACATAAACGGGTGCACCGCTTTTGGTGATAACGGCGCGCTCCAGTCGGCCACGGACGGGCTGCAACCGCGCGAGATGCGACAGCAGGCTTTCCACGTCGCCGCCACTCGCCATCACGACGCCCGCGGCGACAAGCGCGTTTGCGGCTTGATACGCCCCAATCAGCGGCAGTTTCACTTTGTACACATCGCCCTGAATACGCAGCTCAAGCGTCTGGCCCAGCTGCGTGGCTTCGCGCGAGAGCAACTGCACACCCTTGCCCTTTTCGCCGACGGTAATCATCCGCAGGTCGCGTTTGCGCGCCCGTGCAATGACTTGGTCCGACCAGACATCATCTGCCCAGATAACGGCGCAGCCATTTTCATCGACAACCTCGTCAAACAAACGCATCTTCGCGTCGAAATAGCTTTCCATTGTGCCATGATAATCAAGATGATCGCGGCTCAAATTCGTGAATGCGGCGACCGAAACCCGAACGCCTTCGCTGCGATATTGCGACAGGCCGTGGCTGGATGCTTCAAATATCGCGTGGCTTATGCCTTCGCGGGCCAGACCGGACATGTTCGCAAGAAAGGTCACAATATCAGGCGTTGTCAGACCCGTTGTCGTTTGGTCCGACGCCGTTGTGATGCCCAATGTGCCGATCGACGCTGCATTATGCCCCGCCATCCGCCACAGCTGGCGGGTGAGTTCAGCGGTCGATGTCTTGCCATTTGTGCCCGTGACGGCGGCAATCTGTCCGGGAAAGGGACGGAAATAATTGGCGGCCAATTGCGCAAAGGCGCGGCGTGGTTCCGCATCGGCGATATGCAATGCGCCTGTGACCTGTGCCTCCGGACGCGCGACGACAGCCACCGCACCCGCGGCAATCGCGGCATCAATGAAATCTTCGCCATTGAAACTGGCACCCTGAAAGGCACCAAAAACCGTTCCGGGCGCAATCTTCCGATGGTCGATGGCAAAGCCGGTCACTGTTCTGTCGGCACATGCCGGATCGGCATCGCTTACCAATTGCCCGAGCTTCACTATTGCTCTCCCTTCGCCTTCCACAATAAAGGCATGAGTTCCGATACATCAACATCGCGTTTCACGTCAGGGATAATTCCCATCAATGGACCGATGCGTGTAATCGTCTTTCGCACCACCGGCGCTGCGGTAAAGCCTGCCGTCCGTTGAAAGCTGGATGCTTCGGTGCCCTGTGGCTCATCCAGCATCGCAAGCACAACATAACGCGGGTTATCCATCGGGAATGCAGAGGCAAAGGTAGAGACAACCAGATTGCGGCTATAACCGCCAACGCCGGGCTTTTCGGCCGAACCTGTCTTGCCGCCCACGCGATAGCCCAAGGCGTCGGCTTGGTTGCCCGTGCCGTCAACGACGATCATCCGCATCAATTGCCGCATCCGCGCGCTGGTCGCCGCGGTAAAGACGCGCTTGCCGGGAATCTTGGCATCCGATTTCATCTTGAACATCGTGGCCGGGCGGTAAATGCCGCCATTGACCATCGCCGCATAAGCGCTGGCCAAATGCATGGGTGTAACCGCGATACCATGTCCGAAACCAACGGTCATATTGGTCAGACGATCCCATGATTTGGGATAGAGCGGTCTTGCCTTTTCTGCGAGTTCGATGTCCGGACGCACGTCAAAATGCAAATTACGCAACATGGCATCCATTCGGGCCGCACCCAATGTGTCGGCAATTTGCGCGGTCACAATATTCGAACTGTGGATCAATGCCTCCGGCGTGTTCATCCAGCGGCCCGACGGATGCGAATCCCGGATCTTGAACCGCCCGAATTGAAGCGGCTTGGTCGCATCATACCGTACCGACAGGTCGCGCACTGTGCCTGCGTCCAACGCAGCAGCCACGGTCAGCGGCTTAAAGGTAGAGCCGAGTTCATACACGCGGTTGGTGACGTTGTTCGTTTGCCGCGAAATGGGGTAGCGGCCATCGACGATTGGTTGTCCAAGGTCGGGAATATTTGCGAACGACGGCCGGTTGGGGTTGAACGACGGCAATGTTGCCATGGCGATGACTTCACCCGTCGCAACATCCAATATGACGCCAGCGCCACCTTTTGCGTTCGTTGCAGCCATGCCCGAAGCAAGCTCGCTTTCAAGCGCGGCCTGCACGCGGACATCCAACGCCAAATTCAGCGGGGTCGACCGCTTCGAAGGGTCGCGCAGGTAATCGTTCATGACCCGCTCCATCCCCATCGCGCCGCGGCCATCGCGGTTTACGAAACCGAGGACGTGCGCCGCCATGTCGTGCTGCGGGTACAGACGCGTTGCCTCACGCGGGAATTCAATGGCAATCTCGCCAAGGTCGTGGACTTGCTTGACTTGCTCGGGCAGCGCGCGCTTGCGCAGATAGCCGGGCTTGTCCGCAGTCAACTTGGCATAAAATTCTGCCGCCGGTGTATCGGGGAAGATAGCAGCCAGCTGGTTGGCCAATTGCTTGCGGTCGCCCAATAGGTCAGCAGGCTTCACCCAAATGGCGTAGCCATAGATGCTGCGCGCCAAAGGAACGCCGTTGCGGTCAACAATATCGCCACGCTCGGGCACATATTCCGTGCTGGTTGCGCCATAAGCCCGCGAGCTTTCAAACAAGGCGAGCGTCGCCAAGCGCCCGATGAGCAAGACGACGAACATGCCAAAAGCGGCGAGTAAAACCAGCAGCCGCCAAAAACCGTGCGCTGCAAATGGAGGCGTACCGACGCCGCTTTTCCGGGTCGTGGTGCGGGCCGTTTGCGGCGTCATTAACGGCGGCGTTCTTTAGCAGCTTTTGCCGAAATATCGCGCAACAGGTCGTCGGACAAAAGCTTTTCATCCATCCGCGCCAAACGCTCGGTGCGGCTCTGCTCAACTTTCGGAGCCTCTACTTTCGCGGGCGCACGCTTTACTGGGTTGGCAAAGATTTTAACGTCGTTGGCCGCAAGTTTCGTGGCAGCAGCCTTAGTTGCCACGGCCTTGGTGGCCACGGCCTTTGGCGCGGCTTGCTTTGGCGCTTCAACAACAGCTTCCTTTACAACCTCAGGCTCGGCAACAACTTGTGGCGCCGGGACATCTGCCGCGGCCATCATGACTGGCTTAGCATCAGGAAGATCGCCGGTCAGGCTAGCAAGCGCGGCTTCGCCATTTACAAATTGTTCAGCCGATGGGGGCTGATAACCGTACAAAAGTTCGTTCCACTCTTCCAACTGCTGCAAGCTGGCGCGGGTGCGGATTTCCGCCTGAAGGAAGCTGATTTCACGCTTCGTATCCATTATTTCACGGTCAACCGCGACAAGGTCAGTGTGCATCGCCGCAACGTTGAGCGACAGAGGGTACAGCAGGATCGCAACCATGAATACCAGCGCAAGCCAGCCCAGGTTTCTAAGTCTTTTCATGGCGAGACTCATGCTGCCAGTCCTCCTGTTGCCCATGCGGGTGCGTGTGTACGGGTTGCCGATCGCAAGGTGGCGGAACGCGACCTTGGATTGCGGGTAAGTTCGGCTTCTGAAGGGCGAATGGCTTTATCCGCCTTTTCAAAGGTAGGTTGCGGTCCGGCGCTGCCGACCATCGGCACATGACGTGAGCCAGCGCTTTCTGCGCCACTGCGGCGACGCAAGAATTGCTTCACGATGCGATCTTCAAGGCTGTGAAAGGTGACGACAGCAAGACGACCGCCTGGCTTGAGCATCCGCTCGGCAGCTTCCAATCCGTCGGTCAATTCATCCAGCTCGCGGTTCACATGAATGCGGATCGCCTGAAAAGCCCGGGTGGCAGGGTCTTTTGGCGCGCCGGGCTTGTGACCAACTGCCTTACGAACGATGGCCGCGAGTTGCGCAGTGGTTTCAATGGGCCGTGCCGCAACAATCGCACGGGCGATGCGCCGCGAGCGGTGCTCTTCGCCATAGCGATAGATGATATCGGCAATGTCGGCTTCGTCGGCTTCGTTGACAAAGTCAGCGGCAGACATGCCGTCCTGTGCCATGCGCATATCGAGCGGGCCATCTTTTTGAAACGAAAAGCCACGCTCCGCGCGGTCGAGCTGCATCGACGACACACCGATGTCGAGAACGACGCCATCGACCGACATTATGTCGTCCGCCATCAAAACGTCGTCCATGATAGAAAAGCAGGCCGGGTAAAGACGCAAGGCGCCCCCACTGCGGCCTGCAAGGTCCGCACCTTCTGATAGTGCATCAGGATCGCGGTCAAACGCATAAACGCGCGCACCGCCAGCCAGTATCGCTTGGCTGTATCCGCCTGCACCAAAGGTACCATCCACGATCTCATCGCCAGGGGTGATGGCTAGAGAGTGAATCACTTCATCCAGTAAGACTGGAATATGGGGGGCCGGCGCGCTCATTTGTCGCGCTTGCCTTGGGACAGCCAATAATTGAGCTCGTCCTTGACGGGGTTGAATGCCGCTGGCGCTTCCTTCAGGAAAACGTCAGGGTTCCAAAGCATGAAATGCGTGGTTGCACCGAAGAAAAATGCGCGGTCGTCAATGCGGCCAAAATGCTTGAGCATCGGCGACAGCACGAAACGGCCGCTGGCTTCAAAAGCGGTTTCAAAGATGGAGGATGCAGATACGCCAGCCAGTTCGCGATCAAAGTCTGTGCCGCGGTTAACGGCGCTTTGCCATTGCGCCTCAATATCTGCGCGCAGCTTAAGACGTTCGGCGCTGCCAAAACCGATGAGGCAAGGAAGGCTGCTGTGGCGCGAAATGCATACGCTGTTGCTGCCGCTGGATTGCAATACGCTGTCGCGGATCTCGGCGGGTATAGTCGTGCGGCCCTTGGCGTCGACACCCGACACCCCCGAACCTGCATAGACCACCAACGCTGACACCGTCCGAAACACCCCTGTAAAAAAGGGCGCAGAACGACAATCATGGCAAAGCCCTTTGCCATGCGGACGCCGTAACGACCGATATTATCAGTTATCCACCCCTTGGATGACTTTGCATAGCAAGGGATTTTATGGATGAAAAGAGGGATTTTATGGGAAAATTAGGGTGTTAAATATTAATATACTGAAAACATTATATAATTTTTTTCCTCATATAAAAATAATGTGCGAAATGAACATAAATCCTTGGGCAGACATGGGTGTGCAGCATGGATTTTCCGCAGATTTCCGGTGCCAAGCCCATTTCTACCCCGAATGTCCCACAAAATCCCCGGATATGGAATCGCTTTCGTGCAATCGCGCCAGCAATGATTCCACCCACGCCAAATTGCCGAATTCATCGCCACCGGTCAGCACGCGCATGCCCCGTCCCTCCCAATAGACCGTATCGAGCAAATCGGCGTCCGCGACGAGCAAAGCGCGGCCTTTGCCAATCTTGCAATCCGCCAACAGGCCGCCCTCCTCTAACGCACATCGCGCTGAACCGCCGCGACCGATCTTTAGCCACTCGCCGGGCGTCTGCGTGCGGATGCTCAGCTGGCCAATCTTGCGGATAGCCATCGGCTCCGCATCGGCGATGGGCAGCACAAGCTCAAGCCCCCAATGCGCAAATAAGGGCGATAGCATCGATGTGAACAACGGCCTGCGCTTGTCGCCCAATGGATAAAGGCTCCCCCACTGCAGCGCAGGATCAGCGAGGATCAAAACACGCCCGCCCTTGCGCACCCAACTATCCAGTTGGACAAGTTCGGCCGGGCTAAATGCCCGCGGCTGCGCCAACAACAGCAGGCGCCGTTCTGCAAGGTCGCGCACATCATCGAGCGGCTGCACATCATAGCTTTGGCCAAGCCGCGCGAACGCGGGGTGCGGTTGCGCGTCGTCGGCAAGATCCGCCTCAACGCCGCCCTCGCTCCATTGCAGCGGCAACGTCGTCATCAATCCCAAACTGGGTTTCGGGCCATCGGGCGCAGGCTGGATAAAGGCATAAGCCAGCAGCGACGACATGAGCACCAGAACAACGGCGAGCAGCAGCAAAAGCGGGCGCCTTTTGCCGCCGAAATGCGCGCTCACGTTCGTCATAATGGCTACTGCGGTCGGCCGCGCGGTGGTGTGGCGCTCTTCGGCGGCGTCGCGCTTTCATTCTTGGCCACCGGGGTCACGCCCAGTTCAGCCAGCGGCTCATCCGGCGTTTGTTTCTTTATTTCGGTTATTGGGGTCGCCTCCATTGCACCCGGCACCTGCGCACTGTCGCTGACGCGATCAAGAACCATCGTCGCCAAGGTCACAAACAGGAGCACGACGACCAAGCCAACCACGCCGACCTGAATACGCTGAATTGCGGATTGCTTTTGCTCAACCAACTGCGATCTCCTGTAAACCGTCGTGCGCGTTATTGCGCCGCGCTGTCCATTTGCCAAGGCATAGGGTCTAGATTTTTGCTGCGCATCCATTCCGGATTGTAAATCGTCGACAGATAACGGAAACCCGTGTCGCACAAGATCGTCGCGATGCGCGCATGGGGGCCAAGCAGTTTGCCCAAGGCGACAGCACCGGCAACGTTAATGCCGGACGACAGTCCAAGGCAAAGCCCCTCCTCCGCCAACAAACGCCGGACCCATATCATGCCCTCTTCGTCCGATATGCGGAACTGCGTATCAATCGGCGCGCCATCCAGATTGGCGGTGATGCGTCCCTGCCCAATGCCTTCGGCAACCGACGTGCCTTCCGCGCTTAGTTCGCCATTGGCATAATAATTATACAATGATGCACCATGCGGGTCGGTCAAGGCGATGGTGACATTTTCATCCTTCGCCTTCAGGCCGAGCCCGACCCCAGCGATGGTGCCGCCGGTCCCAGCGGCACAGGTAAAGCCATCAACCCGGCCCTCCATTTGCGCCCAGATTTCTTCGGCCGTGGTTTCGATATGCGCGCGGCGGTTGGCGATATTATCAAACTGGTTCGCCCACACCGCATTGTCGGTCTCTTCGGCCAAACGGCGCGAGGTGTGCACGAAATGCCCGGGGTTCGAATACGGCGCAGCAGGGACAAGCACGAGCTCCGCGCCAAGCGCGCGCAACGTGTCTTTTTTCTCCTGGCTTTGCGTTTCGGGCATGACGATGATCGTTTTGTACCCCAGCGCATTGGCAACGAGCGCAAGGCCAATACCGGTATTGCCCGCCGTCCCTTCCACAATCGTGCCGCCGGGCTGCAACAGCCCCTGCCGTTCGGCATCGCGCACAATATATAATGCAGCGCGATCTTTTACCGACGCGCCGGGATTGGCAAATTCGCACTTGCCAAAAATGTCGCAACCCGCCGCATCGCTTGGGCCTTTCAGGCGAACGAGCGGTGTGTTGCCGATTAAATCCAATGTCGAAGTAAGCATGTTCATAGCCGAGATAGTTAGTCGCGTTGTTGGCCGTCCGCAACCCGGTGTCGCGTAAAGGGCAGTCTTCGGCGCGCCATTAAGACCACATGACATCGCGCGCGCCGCCGAACGAGAATTGGGTATTGATATATTATATCATATTGTGTAAGCAGTCGCTTCATTGTTTCATATCCGACAGGATGAACGTAATCTCATGAAAATCCCCCGCTTTCACGTTTTCGCCGCTAGCATGACAGCATTGTCGGTTGCGCTATCTGTGCCTGCTTATGCCCAGCAAACGGGCAGCACCGGCGCTTCAGAAGCCGCGCCGCAGACAGATGATTTTCACGGCAGTGAAGAAATCGTTGTCACCGCACCTTATGTTGAGCGGCTCGATATTCTGTCCGGAACCTCTGCGGTGACAGGGGACCTATTGGCTGAGAAAACCCGCGCGCAATTGGGTGACATCCTTTCCAGCCTGCCCGGCGTATCGGCCACCAGCTTTTCACCCGGCGCATCGCGGCCGGTGCTGCGCGGATATCAGGGCAACCGCGTCGCCGTGCTCACCGACGGCATTGGCAATATTGACGCGTCCAACACCTCTGCCGACCATGCAGTCACCATCGATACCCTGACCGTTGAGCGCATCGAAGTGCTCCGCGGTCCTGCGGTCCTTTTATTTGGTGGCCAAGCCGTTGGCGGCGCGGTCAACGCGCTCGACAAGCGCATTCCGCGTTCGATCCCCGATGAAGCCGTCCATGTCGATGCGCTTGCGGGCTATGGCAGCGCGGCGCGCGATTGGTCCGGCGGGGCATCGGTTGACGTGCCGCTGACCGACCGTGTCGTCGTCCATGCAGATGGCAGCTATCGCAACAGCGACGATCTGCGCACCGGCGGCAATATCCTTTCGCCTAGCTTGCGCGCCGAGGTGCTGGATTTCGCGGCGGAAGAAGCCAGTGAAGGCAATCTCGACGAGGCCGCCGAAGCACGCGCGCTGGCCGACCAACGCGGCCGCATTCCCAACAGCGCGGTGAAAAGCTGGACCGCAGCGGGCGGCATCGCCTTCATCGACGATGGCGGCAATATGGGCCTGTCCTACAGCATTTATGACACCAATTACGGCATCCCCGCCCGCCCCGGAACGGCGCATGCGCATGATGGCGGTGCAGAGGAAGTGCCCGTAACCATTGGCATGCGGCAATATCGGTTCGATTTCCGCGGCGAATTGGATTTAGGCGATGGCCTGTTTGAAAAGCTGCGCCTGCGGGCGGGCTATGCCAATTACAGCCACACCGAATTTGAAGGTGACGAGATTGGCACCATTTTCAACAGCAAGGGGATTGAAGCCCGCGCTGAGCTTATCCAAAATGACCGTGGCGGTTGGCGCGGCGCGAGCGGCGTGCAGTATCAATCCCGCAAACTGGACGCGATTGGTGCGGAAGCGTTCGTCCCGCCAAACAAGAGCCGGCAATTTGGATTGTTCACGCTGCAGGAATTTACCGTTGGAAATCTCGATGCCGAAGTCGCGCTGCGTTTTGACACCGCCGAACTGCGCGCGGATACGTTGGGCATCAGCCGGTCGTTCAACAATGTCTCGAGCGCGTTTGGCGTTGGGTACCATATCGGCGATTTGAAGATCGGCGCGAACCTGTCACGCACGGGCCGCGCGCCAGCGGTCGAGGAGTTGTTTTCCAACGGGCCGCACATCGCGACGCAGGCATTTGAAGTCGGCAACCCGTTGCTGAAGAGCGAGCGCGCGTGGAATGGCGAGCTGTACGGGCGTTATGATACGCCGGACACCGCATTCAACCTGACGCTGTATACCAACCGGTTCGACAATTTCATTTACGAAGCGGAAACAGGCGCCATTGAGGCCGACCTGCCCGTGTTCCAATATTTTCAGAATGATGCCAAGGTCTGGGGCGTCGAGTTTCAGGGATCGCAAAATGTCGCGCGCTTTGGCGATGTTGACCTGAAAGTCGATGCCGTGGCCGATTATACGCGGGCCAAAATCTCCGCTGGTGCTGGCAATATCCCGCGCATTCCACCCTTGCGTGTGTTGGGCGGCGTGGAGATGAACAGTGCGCGCCTGGACCTGCGTGGCGAAGTCGAATGGAGCGATGCCCAGACAAAAACAGCGCCGTTCGAAACCGCAACCGATGGCTTCACTTTGGTCAATGCGACCGCGACATGGCGTCCGTTTGGCAGCGATCGCAACATTGCGCTGATTGCATCTGCGAACAATATTTTCGATGTTGTCGCCCGCCGGTCGGCATCGTTCACGAAAGATTTTGTCCCGCTGTCCGGTCGCGATTTCCGTTTGTCCGCGCGTATCAGCTTTTAACGGTAAGCAACCATTCATGCATGCAGTGGCATCGGTTGGTTGCGAAACCAATCGGGAGACTATCATGCGCAAAGTGACTATATTCATCCTCATGTCGGCATCATTGCTGGTGTCGGCGTGCAACACTGTAAAGGGTCTTGGCCGCGATATTGAATCCGTCGGCGAAGCGGGCGACCGCGTTACCTGACGAAAGGATAATCTTTCCTACATCGGCAAGATTATTTCCTACAAAAAGTGAACGCGGGCATGCGGCGTGCAAAAAGGGGGACGGCCGGCGCGGAAGCGCTGGTGCGTGCTTCCGGCTGATGGTGTTGGTTGATTAAGGCCCGCTTGTTCCATCAGGCTATTGCCCCCGGGCCGCCTTTGCTGGCTGGCATGCTGTCCATCGGGGGTAAGGTTCGTAAACCCCCAAAGGCTGTCCGCAAAGACAGGACGGTTTCCCGCCACATCCAACCATGTTTGCGCTGTTCAGAGCTTGATGCAACAGGCCCTTTTTTTGGGCTGAAGCACGCACCCTATCGCGCCGACCGTGCCAACGGATTTCACCGCCAGCGTTCCCGTCATCCCGACCAACGTTCTAGACCGCCGCCTGCATGACGCGACTCGAATAACCCATATGGTTATTTGTAGGAAAGTGGTTTTTGCGTATGCCACCCAACCCCGTGTCGTCATGCTGAACTTGTTTCAGCATAACGGGCAGCCGTCGCTTGTTATCCTGAAACAACCTGTCGTCATGCTGAACTTGTTTCAGCATAACGAGCCACCGTCGCTTGTTATCCTGACGCAACCCGTCGTCATGCTGAACTTGGTTCAGCATAACGGGCAACGGTGGCTCGTTATCCTGAAACAAGTTCAGGATGACGAGGGAGGAGGAGGAGGAGGACGATGGGGAGAGACGATGGCGAAGCGGGCGGAAGATGACGTGTCGCGGCACCGCCGGAATTAAACCTACGTCACAGCCTCTTCAGCCGCTTCGGCTTTGGCGCGGCGGCGGCGGGTGAACCAGATGGCGACGAGCGCCATTTCAAACAATATGCACAAAGGAATGGCGAGCAGCAGTTGCGAGACAATATCCGGCGGCGTCAGGACCGCAGCGATCGCAAATGCGCCGACAATCGCATAGCGGCGCGCGCCCTTGAGCTGTTCCAGCGTGACAATCCCTGCGCGTTCCAACAGCATCAGCAGCACGGGCAACAGAAACGAAATGCCAAAGCCGAAAATGAACTTCATCACAAAGCTGAGATAATTGTCGACGCCCGGCAGCGCCTGTTGTTGAACGCCGCCGACATTTCCGCCAAAGCCCAACAGATATTCGAGCGCCACGGGTATCGCCATGAAATAGGCCATCGATGCGCCAAGGATAAACAACACCGGCGTTGCCAACAAAAACGGCAAAAACGCGCGCTTTTCCTTGTTATACAATCCCGGCGCGACAAACCGCCACAGCTGCGTTGCAAATACGGGGAATGAGAAGAAGCTGGCGGCGAAAAACGCGACCTTTATCTCGACGAAAAATGCCTCGAATATCGCGGTGTAAATCAGCGTCTTTTGACCGGACTCGAGCAATGGCTGCACCAGAAATCCGAAAATGGGCCGCGCAAAATACAGGCTGATGCCAAAGGCGATGGCGAGCGCCAGAAAGCTCCAGAGCAGACGGGTGCGCAGCTCAATCAAATGATCGAGCAACGGCATTTTGCTGTCATCAATTTCGTTCATGCTTTGGGTGCCGCTTCTGCAGGGGGCGGATCCATCGGCAATTCGGGCTGACCGTCGGTTGCGTCGGCAGGCGCGGCATCATCGCCAAGAACATCAGCGCGCGGATCGGCGGGGTGTTCGCGCATGATGCGCTCGTTTTCCGCTTTCCATTTTTTCTCTAATTCTTCGAGTTCGGACTGACGCACCATTTCGTCAAAGCCGGAACGGAAATGCGCCGCAACACCGCGTGCCTTGCCCACCCATTTGCCAACGACGCGCAACGCCTTTGGCAAATCCTTTGGACCAATGACCAGCAACGCCACAAGGACGACAAGCAACAGTTCGGAAGACGCGACGTCAAACATTCAATTGGCCAATCCGGTGGACGGACACGGCACCACCCTGAACGAACGGCGACATGTCATCACGATTGTTACTGCCCCAAGATTATTGGGTTTTATCGGTCTGCTTTTCGGCGTCGACAACGGTCGTGGAACCGATTTGTGGGGGAGCCTTTGGCGCGTCGTCGTCTTCGCTCATGCCTTTTTTGAAGCTTTTAATGCCCTTGGCAACGTCGCCCATCATGTCGGAGAAACGTCCTTTGCCGAACAAGAGCAAAACCAGAATGCCCACAATCAGCCAATGCCAGATGCTAAAACCGCCCATTTCAAACTCCTACCGGGATATGTCCCGAAAATTGCGACCGTGGTCGCGCAGCTATCCCACCCTATCTAGGCGTTGTTTTCATCAATTTCCAGTTCGCTGTCACTTTCTTCGCCCGCAAAATGCATATCGCCCATTGCGGTGTCGATCGGATCGAGCAGGCCAGCGGCTTTCAAATCGTCAATTCCCGGTAAATCCTTGCGACTGGAGAGGCCGAAATGCGCCAGAAATCCGGCGGTTGTGGCGTAAATCAATGGGCGGCCGGGCACATCGCGGCGCCCTGCTGGCCGGACCCAGCCCGCCTCCATCAACACATCCAGCGTGCCTTTCGAAATCTGGACGCCGCGAATGGCCTCAATCTCCGCGCGGCTGACTGGTTCGTGATAGGCGATAATCGCCAATGTCTCGACAGCGGCTCGGCTGAGCTTGCGGCTTTCTTCGCGTTCGCGGCGCAAAACATAGGCCAGATCGGCTGCAGTCTGGAAATGCCACGATTTGCCACGCCGGACCAATTCGATCCCGCGTCCGGCATAATGCGCCTCCAGCTGCGCCAGCGCATCGGCGATATCGACGTCGTCGCCGACATATCCGCGAATCTGTTCAACGGTCATGGGCTGGTCACTGGCGAACAAGGTTGCCTCGACCGCGCGCACATGGGGATCGCTTATTATCGTCATGCTTTCACCCTTAACAGCAATGGCGCAAATGTCGCCTCTTGCTGCAAATCAACAGCGCCACGTTTGGCAAGCTCCAGCGCGGCCACGAAACTGGAGGCGAGCGCGGATTTGCGCAGTGCAGGTTCGGCAGCGATGGGCAGAAACGCCTCAATCGACGTCCAATCGACCGCGCGGCCAATCATCGCCGATACGCGCTCCAGCGCTTCTTCCAGTGTCATGACTTGCCGTTTTTTCACGACATGCATCACTGGCTGCGTACGCGCCTTGACCTGACCATAAGCGGTGATGAGTTCGAAATAATCGCATTCCCACGCCCGCGCCTTGACCACGCGCAAGCCTTCGGGATTGCCGCGCAAAAAGATATCGCGCCCCACCCGGTCCCGCGCCATCAACCGCGCGCCGCTCTCGCGCATCGCGTTCAACCGTTCCAGCCGCAGCTGCAGGCGCAGCGCAAGCTCCTCTGGCGATGGATCAATCGTCGGGTCCTTGGGCAGCAGCAGTGCGGATTTAAGATAGGCGAGCCACGCCGCCATCACCAGATAATCCGCCGCCAGCTCCAGCTTCAGCGCGCGGGCCTCATCAATGAAGACAAGATATTGTTCGACCAAGGCGAGGATCGATAGCTGGCGCAAATCGACCTTTTGGTTGCGCGCGAGTGCCAGCAAAAGGTCAAGCGGACCTTCCCATCCGTCAATATCGATGGTCAGGACATTGGGTTCGGGAACGCTCTCGGTGCGGAGCGCATCTTGCTCTTCATCAAAGAGCAATTGCCCGGTCATGCCGCGCCCGTTGCTCCGCCGGTCAGCTTCGCATTTGTGTCCGCAAGTGCAAGCAGCTGATCCCGCTTGTCGAGCAGATAAGCCAGTCGGTCGGCATCAAATGCGGGGACAGGCAAGGCCATCGCGCGGTCAAGCCGCGTCCGCGCCGCTGCGGTGATTTCGGGTAACATGTCGGCAATCGCACGCATTTCGTCCAACCGGCCCCAGCAGTTGAGCGCGATATCGCATCCCGCCTCAACACAGCGCAGCGCGCGTGTCGCAACGTCCCCTTGAAGCGCGTTCATATCGAGATCATCGCTCATCAACAGGCCGTCAAAGCCGATATTTGCACGGATGATATCATTCAGGACATAAGGAGACATGGTTGCCGTGTGCTGATCGTCCCACACATCGTAAACCACATGCCCGGTCATGCCCATTGCGGCGTTGTTCAGCGTGCGAAATGGCGCGAGGTCTTGTTCCAGCTCCGCCGCGCTTGCGGTGACATGCGGCAGGTCATGATGGGTATCGACGCTGGCGCGGCCCTGCCCCGGCATATGTTTGACAACGCCAATGACGCCGCCTTTTGCAAGGCCGTCCAATATCGCACGGCCAAGCGCGGCAACGCGCATCGGGTCGCTGCCCAGCGCACGGTCACCGATGGCCGAATGCGTTTCGGGCACGCGGACATCGAGCACGGGCAAGCAATCGACGTTAATGCCCACTTCGTTCAGCGACAGCGCGATGGCTTCGGCATTGCAACGCGCCGCCTCAATCGCGGTCATCGGTGCCACATCGTACAGCGCGTCAAACGCCCCGCCCGCGGGAAAGTCAGGCCAGACGGGCGGACGCATACGCGCAACGCGGCCGCCTTCCTGATCAATCAGGACAGGCACATCATCGCGGCCATGTAAGGTCCGCAAGCTGTCGGTCAGCGCGCGCACCTGTGCGCGGTCCTCAATATTGCGTTTGAACAGGATGTAGCCCGCCGGTTCGACATCGCGAAACAGGCGTTTTTCATCATCGGTCAGGGTCAGGCCCGAAAGGCCAAATATCACGGGCTTCATAGCGCGCAAGCTAGGGCCGCCGTGCCCCCAAGGCAAGCATGGAGCAGCGGCGCTTTGGCCCAAAGCTGTGTATAATTAACGGATTGCCCCAAGGAAATCGAGCTTGCCCACAGGCACGCCCTTCATCCGCAGCAACGCATAGGCCATGCTGAGGTGGAAGAAGAAATTGGGAATGGCAAAGCCGTGGACGTAGCTGTTGCCCGTGAAGGGTATGTCACCGCTTGGCGTGGTGAGCACAACTTTCGCGTCTTCACGGCCTTCAAAACCATCGGGCGATGCGGCTTCCAGAAACGCAATCGCCTTGGCCACGCGGCCCTGCACATCGGCGTAGCTGACTTCATCATCCGCCCATGGCTGATTTTCCACTTGGCCGACGCGCACAGCGACAAACTTTGCGGTATCGGTCACCATTTGCACCTGCCGCGTGAGCGGTGCCATGTCGTCGATCAAGCGCGCATCGAGCAAGTCGGACAGGGGCATGCCCTGCTCCGCGGCAAAGGCGCTGCCCTTTTCCAGCATGTTCGACAGGTTTTTCAGACCGCGGATGAAAGCGGGAATAGCGACGTCATATAATGCAGGCATGTTCTTCTCCTAAAAAGCGTGCGGGCGGCATGTGCTGCCACGGTCCTTTGCCCCCGCAAAAATGTTGATTAGCGCACGATCAGGCAGTTTTCGCCCGCGACCTTCAGCTTTGCGCATAATTGCTGCGCTTCGGATGAATTTGCGGTTACCGCCTGAAGCCGGAAAACCTTGCGGCCGCCTTCGACATTGGCTTCCGCGACTTTGCGGTTCATTCCGGCCAAAAAGCCAAAGCGTTTGTTCAAAGCAGCCCAAGCTGCGTCGGCCTTCGCAGAATCGCCGAACGCGCCGAGTTGCACCATGACTGCGCCCGCAGATGGTGCCGCAGACGGTGCGGCTGGTGCTGCTGCTGGAGCCGATGCCATGGCGGCAGGTGGCGCGGCGGCTGCGACTTTCGCGGCGGGAACCAATGTCGCGCCGGTTTTGGTGCCTTCGCTCGCGGCAAAAGCCGAATCGCCCTCACCTTCAAATCTTTTGCCACCGGCGTCCTGAGGCTTGACCTTATAGGCGCCTACGGGCGCGGCAATCAGTTCGCCATTGCCATTCGCGCCGCCCGTCCGGTTATGCTGCAGCCAATAGACCACGCCGACAACCGCTGCGAGCAAAGCAAGCCCAGCAAGCACCATCGCCACGACCTTTAGCGGGGATGCACCATCATCATATTCGTAACCGTCAGCGGTTTCCAACCAGGGCAGACGATCAGGATCGTTCAGATTCAGTCCATTGTTGTTGGTGTTGTTCATGCCGGTTCCCCAATTGCTACATATTGTAAGCGGCCTCGACGCCCATCAGGCGCAAACCATTGCGTAGAACTTGCCCGATATTGGTCGCCATGAAAAGCCTTGCACCCGTTAGCGCCGGGTCCTGGGCCAATATGAAGCGCTTGTCCGGTTGGTCATTGCCAAGGTTCCAATAAGCATGGAACGCGGCCGCCAAGTCATTGAGGTAAAAGGCAATACGGTGTGGCTCGCCCGATTTGGCGGACGCTTCGACAATGCGCGGGAAGTTGGCGGCTTCGCGAATAAGGCCGATTTCAGCGTCGCCGAGCAACGCGAGTTCCGATCCGTCGACGCCCAAGCCCTCGCCCTCTGCCTTGCGCAATGTGGAGGCGATACGCGCATGCGCATATTGCACATAAAATACCGGATTGTCCTTCGACGCTTCGACCACCTTGGCAAAGTCAAAGTCCATCTGCGCATCGGATTTGCGGGTCAGCATTGTGAAGCGGACGACATCCTTGCCGACTTCTTCAATCACATCGGCGAGCGTGACAAAGCTGCCCGACCGCTTGGACATTTTCACGGGCTCACCACCGCGCAGCAGGCGCACCATTTGCACAAGCTTGATATCGAAATCGACTTTGCCATCGGTCAGCGCGTTGACCGCCGCCTTGATGCGCTTGACGGTACCCGCATGATCCGCGCCCCAGATGTCGATCATGGCATCAACGCCCTGACTTTTCTGGAAATGATAGGCAAGATCAGCGCCGAAATAGGTCCAGCTGCCGTTGGATTTCTTGATCGGCCTATCTTGGTCATCACCAAATTGCGTGGACCGGAAAAGCGGAAGCGTAACCGGCTCCCAATCTTCGATTTCCTTGCCCTTTGGCTTTTCCAATTCGCCGTCATAGACAAGGCCACGCGCGCGCAATTCGCGCTCCGCAATGTCCGCCTTGCCCGCTTCATGCAGCTCGGCTTCGGATGAAAACAGGTCATGATGGATGCCAAGCAAGGCAAGGTCGGCCTTGATCATTTCCATCATCTCGGCAACCGCAGCTTTGCGGAACAGCGCAAGCCATTCTGCCTCTGGCAGGGCAACATATTGGTCGCCAAAACGCTCGGCGAGACGCTGACCGACCGGGATCAGATAGTCACCGGGGTAAAGCCCTTCGGCGATTTCTATGGTCTCGCCCAATGCCTCGCGATACCGCAAATGCGCGGACCGGGCCAAAACATCGACCTGCCCACCGGCGTCGTTGATATAATATTCGCGCACGACACGGTAGCCTGCGAACTCCATCAATGCGGCAAGCGCATCGCCCACCACAGCGCCGCGGCAATGCCCCATATGCATTGGCCCAGTGGGGTTGGCGGAGACATATTCGATATTTACCGATTTGCCGTCACCACGGTGCGACCGCCCATAATCATCGCCAGCCTGCGCAATCGCGCGCAGTTCATCGATCCATGCCGATGCATCCAACCGCAAATTTAGAAAGCCCGGCCCCGCGATTTCGACAGCCGTGACGCCGGAAACCTTTGCCAGCTCCGCCGACAAGGCTTCGGCCAATTGGCGCGGATTAAGCCCTGCAGGTTTGGCAAGCACCATCGCGGCGTTGGTCGATATGTCGCCATGCGATGGATCGCGTGGCGGTTCGACCGTCACATGAGAGCGATCAATGCCCGATGGCAGCGTCTTGCTGGCAACAAGTGCGTCCAACGCATGATCGACATGCGCTGCATATTGTTCAAAAAGGGTCATCTTCGTGCCTTGAAAAAAGCGCGTATCAACGCGTTACATTATACCGCAGCTGATCTTCGGTCAGCTGGAAACCGACAAGCATTTCAAAGCTTGATCGGACGACCGCCGCACGCACTTCAGGGTCCGCCATGGGGTCAAGCGCCGCATCGGGGTCACCGGGCTTGCGCTTCTTGGTAATTTTTTGAACGATTTCGGCCGGCAAGCTGGCCGATGCCTTGTCGATATAGCTTGCGGCTTGCGCGCTGGCGGATGCCCGCTGCTGGCCATCGGCAAATTGCAACGTCACTTGGCCCACGCGCTTGGCGATAACGGCGCTGTTGCCCTGCACCACGGTGGTGAAATAGGGCAAAGTCACTGTCCGGCTGCCTTGCGTATCGCTGCGCCGCGCCTGAACATCAAAACTTGCTTGTGAAAAAATCTTGTCGCCACTGTCGTTGCACGTTGGGCGGACATTGGTGATCGATGCGACGACGTCGATTGCGCTCGCGTCCTGGCTGCTGGCCGGGTTGAACAAGGTTATGTCGCCCGTGCCATCAGGAACCGCGACCGCCGGGCAGCCCGACCGTGTGACGTTCACGCCTACACCGGCGCCGATATCAAGGTCGCCTTCGCGCGAACAACCGGCCAAGGTTGCTGCAACAATGCCGAAGGTCAGGACTTTGGCGGCAAATTTCATATAGGCTATCCTTGGCATAACAGTGCGTGGGTTGCGGGTACGTCGCTGGCATTGGTCCTTATCCGCCCATCGCCTGACGTGCAACAGGGGAAAGGCCTTGGCGGATGCGGCCTGTTTAACTAAAGGACATTGCCGATGACTGAACAAACGATCTCCAAGAAACCCCTCACGCTGCTTCTGGCGGCACCACGCGGTTTTTGCGCTGGTGTTGACCGCGCTATCAAGATTGTCGAGCTCGCGCTCGAACAACATGGCGCGCCGGTATATGTGCGCCATGAAATTGTGCACAACCGCTTTGTCGTCGACAGTTTGAAGGCCAAGGGCGCGATATTTGTCGAGGAACTGGATGAAGTGCCCGATGACGCGCATGTCGTATTTTCGGCGCATGGTGTTCCTAAATCGGTCCCCGCAAATGCGCAGCAACGCGGCCTTGCCTATTTCGATGCCACCTGCCCGTTGGTGTCAAAGGTGCACAAACAGGCCGAACGGCAGGTTCAAGCCGGCCGGCACATCATTTTCGTTGGCCATGCAGGCCACCCCGAAGTCATCGGTACATTCGGCCAAGTCCCCGCAGGCGCGATGACATTGGTGGAAACCGCCGAGGACGCACGCAATCTTCAGCCTGCGGATGCAGACAATCTCGCTTTCCTGACGCAGACGACTTTGTCGGTCGACGATACGTCGGAAATCGTCTCCATTCTTGAATCACGCTTCCCGAACATTGTCGGGCCAAAGGGTGAGGATATTTGTTACGCGACATCGAACCGGCAAGAGGCGGTAAAGGCGATTGCGGGTAAATGCGAACTCGTCATCGTCATTGGCGCGCCAAACAGTTCAAATTCGCTGCGCTTGGTCGAAGTCGCCGCGCGTTCGGGTGCGAAAGCGCATCTTGTGCAGCGCGCCGACGATATCAGCATGAACTGGTTTGACGGTGTGGACACGCTTGGCCTGACCGCAGGTGCATCGGCCCCTGAAATATTGGTCCGCGAAATCATCGATGCGCTTGCCGCGCATTTTGACATCGATGAACAGCAGGTCACAACCGCGCAAGAAAGCATCACCTTTAAATTGCCACGCGAACTGGCCGGCGCGGCGGCTTGATTTGGCCGTTTATACGCAATTAGGGCCTGAACAGGTCGGTGCCTTTCTGGCGCTTTACGATGTCGGTGAACTGGTTTCGCTCAAGGGCATTGCCGAGGGTGTTGAAAACAGCAATTTCTTTGTCGAAACAACGCAAAGCCGGTTCATTCTGACCATTTATGAAAACCGCGTAAACCCAGAGGATCTGCCGTTTTTCTATGCCCTGCTAAAGCATTTGCACGAAGCGGGGTGCAAGGTTCCGCGCTTCATGTCGGACCGCAACGGCAATTGGCTGCAGACCATCGCGGGAAAGCCTGCCTGCCTGATCGAATTTCTCAATGGCGTATCGGTCACCGAACCATCGGCGGCACAGGCGCACTCCACCGGCGCAGCACTGGGGCAAATGCACCAGGCGCTGGCGGACTTCACGCTGTCGCGGCCCAACAGCCTTGGCATCTCTGCATTCCGGCCGCTCGCCATGCGCTGCACTGCGCAAGGTCTCGACGCCATTGCCGAAGGCCTATCTGCGCGGATATTTGCGGAATGCGATTATCTTGAGGCGCATTGGCCGACCAATCTTCCCGTGGCCGCCATCCATGCGGACCTGTTTCCGGACAATGTCCTGATGCTTGGCGACAATGTCACTGGGCTGATCGATTTCTATTTCGCTTGCTCCGAAATTCGCGCTTATGACCTTGCGGTCACCCACAGCGCATGGTGTTTTTCGGGCGATGGCAAAGTCTTTGATGCGGATGTGAGTGCGGCCATGTTGTCGGGCTACACCCAAGCTGTGCCGATGGATGCCGCAACGCGCGACGCATTGCCGATATTGCTGCGCGGTGCCTGTTTGCGGTTTACATTAACGCGGTGTTACGACTGGATTAACACGCCGGCCGATGCGCTGGTCACGCGCAAAGACCCCTTGGCGTTTCTGCGGCGGCTGGAATTCTACAGCGACCCAAGTCAGGTTGAAGCTTTATTGGCCCAGTTGCCATGAAACAGATTGAAATTTTCACCGACGGCGCGTGCAAGGGCAATCCCGGGCCGGGCGGCTGGGGCGCGATCATCCGTTATGGCAAGCATGAAAAAGAAATTGCGGGCGGCGATCCGGACACCACCAACAACCGCATGGAAATGAGCGCGGTCATTCAGGCGCTGAACGCCCTTGTCGAACCGTGCAGCGTCAAACTGCACACCGACAGCAAATATGTCATCGACGGCATCACAAAATGGATCTTTGGCTGGCAACGCAATGGTTGGAAAAACGCGTCAAAACAGCCGGTGCGCAATTCCGACCTATGGCGTGAGATGGTCGCAGCGATGGCGCGGCATCAGGTGGAATGGATTTGGGTCAAAGGGCATAATGGCCACCCCGAAAACGAACGCGCAGACCGGCTGGCCAGCGATGCGGCCGACGCTGCCAGCAACAAAATTGGGTAAACTGGTTTAAAAACGCCCGGGCGCATATAGCGCGGCATGGACGCGGTCGGGCGCTATTATGGCATCGTTCAGTAACGACGCCGCCAGCTGCGCCGCGGCAGGCGCCGTCTGAATGCCAAAGCCGCCCTGCCCTGCAAACCAGAAGAACGCATCATGCGCCGCATCGCGGCCAATGACCGGCAGCCGGTCAGGCGCAAAGCTGCGCAATCCAGCCCATTTGCGTTCAACCCGGCGGATATCCCAATCAACAACCTGCTGCAGCCGATCAATGGCAAGCGCGATATCATATTCTTCGGGCGCGGCATCGCATGGCGGTGTTGCGGTCTCATCATGCGGGCTCAGCCACAAACGTCCGCCCGCATCGGGCTTGAAATAGAAACTGCCATCCAAGCCAATGACGAGCGGCAGGGCCGCAGGCACATCGGGTGCAACCGCCAATTGCGCAATCGTACGGCGATAGGGTTGAATGCCCAAGGGAGCAACGCCCGCCATCTGCGCCACATTATCGGCCCATGCCCCGGCGGCGTTGACGATGATATCGGCGGTACAGTTCAGGCTGCCCGCTTGAATATGCCACATGCCGTCGCGCCATTGCGCACGTTCCAGCCGGCTGTTGCAATGCGGCTGTACGCCCTGCTTGCGCGCTTGGCGCAGATAGGCCGCGTGGAGCGCGGCGACGTCAATATCCGCACAGGCCGCTTCCCATAGCCCCGTTGTCCATCCGCTGCGCAGACCGGGCACATGTCGTTCCAAATCCTCACGATCGCTGCGTTCAATATGCACGCCGCTTGAGGCAAACTCCGCCAGCATCGCATCCGCCAAAGGCTGCTGCCCGGCCGTGCCGATATGCAGCCCGCCGCGCGGGGACATCAATGGGCCGTCATGGAAATCCTTGGGTGGGTTCGCCAGAAACGGGCCCGACGCCGTTGTCAGCGGTTGAACGTCCGGGCCACCATAGCATTCAACCCAGAACGCGGCGGACCGGCCCGTGGAATGATATCCCGGATGTGCCTCCGCCTCAATCAGGACAACCGACTGATAAGCGGACAGCTGCGCGGCCAGACTTGCCCCGGCGATTCCCGCACCGATTATGGCAATGCTAAAATCGCTCATGGCCGGGGCGCGTGCTGGTCCAGAAAGGCGTCAATGCGTTGCAGGCACTGGTCGCGCACGCCATCTGCTTCGCGCAGCAGCTCATGTGCGGCCTCTTCGCCGAAAATCAGCGTTTCGGCATGTGGCAGCCGCTTGCTGTCTGCGATGACCCGCTTTGTGCTGACCAGCTGATCCGCCGTCGTTGCAAGCAACAGAATTGGCGTTTGCACCGCCTCCAGCGCGCCGGGGCGTTCCAGCAAGCGGATCGACGCCATGGCGCGCTCCACCCAATGCCAGCTTGGCGGCCCAAGCTTCACCTCAGGACGCAGCGCCCACCACGCAACCTCGTCTTCATAACGGTCGTCGTCATGCGTCAGCATTTTGCCGCGCATGCTCATCGGCGACAATGGCTTTTCACTGACTTTCCATGCGGCTTGTTTGCCCTTGCCCAATGCCACAATCAATTTGGCAACGGCATGGTTGAGCGCAAGCGGCAGGCCGCCGGTTTGAATACCCAGCATCGGCGCGCTCAGCGCCACCGCGTCGGGATCCATCGCCTTTTCCACCAAAGCGCGCATCGCCAGTTGCCCGCCCATGCTGTGTGCGAGCACAACATGCGGCGCTGGCGTTGCGCGTTTCCATGCGTCCCAAAATGTGCGCAAATCGGCAATCCAAGTGGCGAAATCGTCAATATGGCCGACTTGCGGATCATCCAGCAACCGGCCCGAAGCACCCTGCCCGCGCCAGTCGATGGCGGTAACATGCCATCCGGCATCGGCATAATAAGCCAATGTTTCCAGATATTTTTCATAATGATCGCCGCGACCGGGCAAGAATAACAAGGATCCACGCGGCGGGGTCGACGCCTGCCAATCAATCCGCCGGATCGGCCAACCATCGGCGGCGTACCACATCGTTTCTGTGGCATTGGCCGGAATTGCGCGGCGGTTCATCGGTGTTTTCGGTGCGTGCATGGTTACTTTTTGGTAATCTTTCATAGTTAATGCTGTGCAGATGACCAGTGAAACTCTCGCTTACGCAACCCTTGGCGGCTTGGCAATTGCGCTGTTGATATCAATCTACACCGACATCAGATACCGCCTTATTTTCAACAAGATAACCATCGCGATTGCGCTCGGTGCGCCATTATTCTGGCTGGCGAGTGGCGGGTTTACGCTCACCGACATCAGCGTGCACCTGCTCACCGCAGCGATTACGTTCATTGTCTTTGCGACCGCGTTCCATTTCGGGGCCATGGGTGGCGGCGATGTGAAGCTTTTTGCGGTGTTGGCATTATGGTTCCACTGGGTCGAGGTCATCCGCCTCATCTTATACGCATCGATCATCGGCGCGGTGGTCACCATTATCTTTCTTGCGATCCACAAATGGAAACGCGGCGAGGGCCGTGCGCGGATTCCCTATGGTGTGGCGATCGCGCTGTCCGGGCTTTGGATCACTGGTGAACGGATTTTTAACCATTTTACATGAAATAGCATGGTTCGATCAGGGGACCTTTCAGGGAACAATACGTCATGGATAGGAAAAAAGTCATATTGCTGGTGGCTGCGCTTTTAATCGCGGCAGTGACCGCCCTTATGGCACGCAGCATGTTCACCGGTGCGTCGGCACCCCCAGCGGCGGCAGCCGTCGCACCGGCCCCCGTGCCGACCGGACCCAAAGTCCTCGTCGCGACGAAGGCGTTGCCCGTTGGCACGATCATCACCGCTGACAGCGTGCGCTATCAACCATGGCCGAAAGAACTGATCGAAGCCGCCTATTTCCAAGAAGGGGACGGGGGCGCATCGATTGACAGCCTTGTGGGCACCGTCGTTCGCAACGCCGTGACCGCTGGCCAGCCACTGACCCAAGGCTCGATCGTTAAGCCCGGGGACCGCGGTTTTCTCGCCGCTGCGCTTGGACCCGGCATGCGCGCCGTAACGGTGCCAGTGTCGGCATTGACCGGTGTTGCAGGCTTTGTCTTCCCCGGTGACCGTGTTGACCTTGTGCTCACACAAAATGTCGAAGCAAGCGCTGGCCCGCCATTGAAGGTGTCCGAAACCATCGTCCGCAACCTGCGTGTGTTGGCGACCGACCAACGTTCAACCCCGTCTGTCGATGACAAGGGCAATAGCGTCGTCTCTGAATATAAATTGGTGACGATTGAAGCGACCCCGCGCATCGCCGAGAAGATTACGGTTGCGCAGTCGATCGGCACCATCAGCCTTTCCCTGCGTTCGCTGGCCGACAACGCCGCCGAACTGGAACAAGCGCTGGCCTCGGGCGATATCAACATCCCCGAAGGTGCAACCGCGGATCAGGAACGCGCCATCATGCGCCAGCTGACACAGCGGCCATCCGCAAGCAAAAGCAGCTATGCAACCGGCGGCGACGTCTCGCGCTTCCAACGCAGCAGCATGCCCGAACAAATGCCATTGGCGGTCGCAGCCGAACAGGCCCGCACGCAAAAGCAAGTCGAGAAAATTATGAAGGGTCCAGTGGTCCGTGTGTCGCGTGGCGGCAATGTGACCGAAATCGACATTAGCCGGAGATAATAACAACATGGCACGTTTCACCACATTCAAATCGGGCCTTGCCGCCGCGGCTATGACCGCAGCCATCGGCACGGGCACGTTGGTCGGCGCGTTGGTCGGGATGCCAACAGCAGCGTCGGCGCAATCCGCAAAAGATGGCAAGTTGCTCATCTTGTCCATCGGACGCGGGCAACAGGTCAATCTGGGTTCAAACATCACCGACGTGGTGGTCGCGGACCCCAATATCGCCGATGTCGAGGTGAAAACCGGACGCCAGATCTACATTCTGGGCAAAGGCCCCGGCGAAACCACCGTCTACGCAACCGATGCAGCGGGCCACACAGTGTATCAGGCAACCGTCCGCGTCGGCAGCAATATGGACTCGGTCTCGCAAATGCTGGCGCTGGCGATGCCCGATTCAAAGATCATTGTTACCACGATGAATGGCACCATCCTGCTGACAGGCACCGTCAACCAACCCGAAGAAGCGGCGGAAGCCGAAGCTTTGGTAAAGGCGTTCACCGGCGGAAATACGCAAGTCTTAACCCGGCTGAAAAACGCAACGCCGCTGCAAATCAATTTGCAGGTCCGCATCGCGGAAGTCAGCCGGTCGCTGATGAAAGAAATTTCGGGCAACCTTAAAACCCGCGATCATGGCGGGACCGGAATTCTTGGCGGCGTGTATCAAGGACGTGATATCGCCGACATCAGTTCGGTCACGAACGTGGACAACCTTCCGGTTATCGATGCGTCGTCGGCATTTGGCCTGCCCGCAAAATCAATATCGCTGCCGTTCAATCCAGCGACCGGACAATTTATAACAAGCCCATATACGCAGTATAAATTTAACGTTCCTGCGGGCACAAATGTGCTGGCAGCGGCTGGCCGCTTGTTTGGCATGGATGTAGCCGCTGCCTTCGATCTATCGGAAAAGGCCGGCCTCAGTTCAACCTTGGCGAACCCCAATCTGACAACGGTATCCGGCGAAACTGCGGAGTTTTTGGCAGGCGGCGCGTTCCCGGTGGTGACATCGTCGAACAATGGCACCAACGTCGAATATAAGAATTACGGCGTCAACCTGACCTACACGCCAACGGTGTTGTCGGATGGCCGCATTTCGCTGCGGGTGCGTTCGGAGGTCTCGGATATTTCATCGCAAGGCGCAGTGCGCTTCGGCGGCCTTGAAGTGCCGGCGACTTCGACACGGATGGCCGAAACGACGGTTGAGCTTGGTTCCGGTCAAAGCATGATGATCGCTGGATTGTTAAGCAACACAATGGGCAGCTCGGTCGACAAAATGCCTGGTGCGGGTGACCTTCCCGTGCTTGGGGCGCTTTTCAAATCCAACGGTTGGCGGCGTAACGAAACCGAACTTATGATCGTCGTCACGCCCTATCTGGTGAAGCCCGTATCCGAAAGTCAGATTGTTTTACCGACGGATGGATTGCATTCGCCAAATGACCTTGAACGCATTTTGCTGGGCAAGGTGACAAGCGACAAGGGCGAAAAAACCCGCCCAATGCCAACGATTGCGCCAATCGTGTCCAATGGCCCCGAACTGGGATCCGTGACCGACGCACCCGCGCCGTTGGCCAAGAAAGTCAAATCGCAAGCCTCCGCGACCGGGCCAAGCGGCCCCGGTTTCAGCTTCGACAATTGACGGTCCGTTCAAGGAGACAAGATATGCAAAAGGTAACATTCCTGATCGCTGTAAGCCTTGGCTTGGCCGGTTGCGGCACATTGCCAACCAACACATCGATGTATTCGGTGCACCAGCCCGTGGTCGAGCGCACCAATTATGCGATTGACCTTGCCTCCAACGGCGATGGCATCGCCGTTGCCGACCAGAAACGATTGAACGAATGGTTTGACGTGCTGGATCTTCGCTATGGTGACCGCATTTCCATCGATAGTGATGACAGCGATGGCAACGAAGATGCTGCGCGCGACGTGCGCGCAGTAGCGGCAGATCGCGGTATCATAGTCACGCAGGGCGCGCCGGCAACGGCCGGCGTCATCGCCCCTGGCAACATTCGCGTTGTTGTAACGCGATCCCAAGCGTCGGTGCCGTCCTGCCCCGATCATCGCACGACGCAAAGCCAAAATTTCAATGCAGGTAACAACAGCAATTACGGCTGCGCCATGAATTCCAACCTTGCTGCCATGGTCGCCGACCCCGAAGATCTGGTGCGTGGACGCGATAACAAGCGGCTCGACAGCAACAGCGGAAAAGCAGCGGTGAACGCTTACAAGACCAAGACCGGAGGCAATTGATGAACGCTCCATGGAAATCCGGTGTCGCCGGAACACGTGACCCGATTAGTGCTTATGTATGCGACGACCTCACGCTTGATGCCGTACGCCGCGTGTGTGAGGAAATGGGTTGGAACCCCGACAAAGCCTATAAAGGCGGCCTGCGTAACGCCATTCAATCACTATCTGTTTCGGCAAGCCCGCAAACATTGCTGGTCGACTTGTCGGAATCGGGCGACCCAATCAGCGATATCAACAGCCTTGCTGAAGTGTGCGAGCCCGGAACAATCGTGATTGCGGTTGGTCAGGTGAACGACGTTCGCCTGTACCGCGATTTGCTGATGTCGGGACTGCAGGATTATCTGTTGAAGCCAGTTAGTCCAGATGCACTGCGCGATGCATTCGCAAATGCTCAGGCCGCGTTGAACGCACCGAAGGCGGATGACGGCAATGTTGATCGACCACATGTGTCGACCGCAGTCATTGGTACCCGCGGTGGTTCAGGCGCGTCGACCATTGCCGCATCGCTGGCATGGACATTCTCGCAAGTGCAGGGCCATCAAACAGGCTTGCTCGACCTTGATGTCCACTTTGGCACAGCCGCGCTCGCGATGGATCTGGAACCCGGCCGCGGGTTGACGGACGCCATCGATAACCCAAGCCGCATCGACGGGCTGTTTATCGAACGCGCCATGATCAAAGCCAATGAACGTCTATCCATCTTGTCCGCAGAAGCGCCGATGAACAGCCCGATGTTGACCGATGGATCGGCCTTTCTCCAGCTGCAGGAAGAATTCCGCGCAGCATTCGAAAACACCGTCATCGATATGCCACGCAGCATGCTGATTGCTTATCCGCACCTCATGCATGACGTGAACATTGCGGTTGTCACCACTGAATTGACGCTGGCTTCAGCGCGCGACAGCATCCGCGTTTTGGCATGGCTGAAACAGAACGCGCCACATTGCAAAGTGCTGGTTGTCGCCAACAATGTTCAATCCGCGGTCGTTGAAATCACCCGCAAGGATTTTGAAAGCACGATCGAACGCAAGATCGACCTGCTCTTGCCAGCCGATCCCAAGTCACTGACGCAAGCAGCTAAGCTGGGGCAGCCGGTTATCGAAGCCGTGCGTGGAAGCAAGTTTTCCGCTGGCATCGTAACTTTGGCCGATATGGTCGCTGGTAGCTTCGCAGAAGCCGCCGACATGGCGCCTGCAAATAGCAAAAGCAAGGCGAAGCAGAGCGCTTTTGCTGGTTTCAAGTCGATGTTGAAAAAGAAGTAACTCCGGCATGCGTCCACCCTAGGCATAGGTAACAGAGCGAATGACATTGCAGACTTTGATAATCGCCGTTGGAACAATATTGTTCTTTGTTCTGGTGGCACTCGCCTTCGCAGGACCCAATACCGGCAAGGCGACGACACGCCGTCTTGGCGCTGTCAAAATACGCCATTCGGACAGTGCCGATGCGCGCGTGGAGCAGCAAATGCGCAAGGTGGTTGCTGCGCGCCGTCCGCTCATTTTCGTCGATGGCCAGCATATAAACTACATCGACAAGCTTCGCCTGCGACTGGCGCAAACCGGTAAGAAATGGACGTTGCAGCAATATCTATACGCCTCAGGCGGACTTGCTTTTGTCATTATGGCTATTCTCTTACTTAAAGGCGTATCTTTTCTTGTCGGCGTTTTTAGCGGGCTACTGATCGGCGCAGGTTTGCCACATATGGTCATCAATTTCCTGATGGCGCGGCGCATCAAAAACTTCAGCACGAACTTTCCAGACGCCATCGAACTTTTGGTGCGTGGCTTGAAGTCAGGCATGCCCGTGAGCGAAACGCTAAGCGTGATCGCAAAGGAAATTGCTGGCCCCGTAGGCGAAGAATTCAAGCTGGTCGTCGAGAAAATCAAAATCGGCAAAAGCATGGAAGATGCTCTGCAGGAAACGGCGGAGCGGCTTGGCACCCCGGAATTCCAATTTTTCGTGATTACCTTGGCCATCCAGCGTGAGACAGGCGGCAACTTGGCCGAAACACTCGCCAGCCTTGCGGATGTTTTGCGAAAGCGTGCGCAGATGAAGCTCAAAATTCGCGCAATGTCATCTGAGTCTAAGGCATCAGCCTATATCGTTGGTTCTTTGCCGTTTTTCGTGTTCGGCATGGTCTGGATGATTAACCAAGAATATCTCGCAGGCTTCTTTTACGAACCACGTTTGATGATCGCCGGTGTCGTCGGTGCCGTGTGGATGGCAATCGGCGCCTTCATAATGGCCAAAATGGTCAATTTCGAAATTTAAGTTGAAGGCAGGATAGCAAAAATGACCAATCCGGGTGGACCTCAACTTTTGGGCATGGACGCCGTATGGGTCGCGACATTTCTCTCCGTCGTGGCGTGCATGGCGGTCATAATTGCCATATACTCGGCAGCCACCGTCCGCGACCCCATGGGCAAGCGCGTGAAGGCATTGAACGAGCGTCGGGAGCAGCTAAAAGCCGGCATCACCGCGACAACATCGAAAAAGCGCGCCAAGCTTGTCCGCAAGACCGAAACTACGGACAGAATGCGCCAGCTACTGTCAAAGCTTCAGGTTTTGCAGGAAGATCAGGTCAAGGCTATCCAGCAACGGCTCGCACAAGCGGGCATCCGCCGTAAAGAACTCGCCGTGACCGTTATCTTTAGCCGCATGGTGCTGCCGATCATTTTCGGTGGTGGAGTCGGCCTTTGGATTTATGTTCTGGGCGGCGTGCCCGACTGGAGCGCGATGAAGAAATTTGGTGCGTTCGCAGCGGCGACGATTTTGAGTTACAAGGCCGCTGACCTTTACCTGACGAACTTGGTGACGAAACGCACCGATGCCATCCGCAAAGGTCTTCCCGACGCGCTCGACTTGCTCGTCATTTGCGCAGAGGCTGGCTTGACCGTCGATACCGCGTTCAACCGCGTGGCAAAGGAGCTGGGCCGGGGCTATCCCGAATTGGGCGATGAATTTGCGCTCACCGCAATTGAGCTGGGTTTTTTAACCGAACGCCGCACCGCGTTCGAAAATCTGGCGTACCGTGTCAATTTGGACTCGATCCGGGGCGTTGTCACAACCATGATTCAGACCGAAAAATATGGTACGCCATTGGCATCGGCATTGCGCGTATTGTCTGCCGAATTCCGGAACGACCGCATGATGCGCGCCGAAGAAAAAGCCGCACGTTTGCCCGCTATTATGACGGTGCCGCTGATCCTTTTCATTCTTCCGACGCTGTTCATCGTTATCATAGGGCCAGCCGCCTGCAGACTTGGCGACGCGTTTTCGAAACAGTGAACGGGGCGGCGTGGCGCCGTCCCCTTCAGCCCAAGCGAACGGTCTGTTCGATGGCACCGAATATACTGTGACCAGCGTCGTCGCGGACTTCGATGCGGACAATGTCCCCATCTTGCAAGAATGGCGTGGTCATTTCGCCCGTCGCGATTTTTTCGACCATGCGCACTTCGGCAAGACAGCTGTAGCCAAGCCCGCCGTCGGCGACGGGACGACCAGGGCCACCATCGGCATCGCGGTTGGACACTGTGCCTGAACCGATAATCGACCCTGCCCCCAAATTGCGCGTCTTTGCCAGATGCGCAATCAAGACACCGAAATCGAATGTGCAGTCATCCGACGCCACGGCCCGGCCAAATGGCGCGCCGTTCAGATCGACATTCAATGTCCGGTGCAGCTTACCGCCCTGCCAATAGGCCCCAAGGCTGTCAGGCGTTACAAACACCGGCGACAAAGCGCTGGCGGGTTTAGACTGCACAAAGCCAAAGCCTTTTTCCAGTTCGGCAGGGATCAGATTGCGCAGCGACACGTCGTTCACAAGTCCAACAAGCTTGATATGCGCCAGTGCGTCTGCCGCCTGCGTGCCCTTTGGCACATCGCCGGTGACGACAACGATTTCGGCCTCCAAATCGCAACCCCATGCCGGATCAGCGAGCAGGATATCATCGCGCGCACCCATAAATTCGTCGGACCCGCCCTGATACATCAACGGATCATGCCAAAAGCTTTCGGGCAAGGCCGCGCCGCGCGCCTTTCGGACCAGTTCGACATGATTGACATAGGCCGAACCGTCGGCCCACTGATATGCGCGCGGCAGCGGGGCGGCGGCGTCATGTTCGTGGAAGCGTTCGCGCGGAATGACGGCATGTTCCAGATCGGTCGCCAATGCCTCAAGCCGCGGCGCAATATGGTCCCAGTCATCCAGCGCGGCCTGCAATGTCGGCGCGATATGCGCTGCGTCGGCGTACCAAGCGAGATCATTGGAAACGACAACAAGATGACCGTCACGACCCGACTTTAATGATGCAAGTTTCATAATCGCTCTCCTGCTTTTGACCATCATGCAACGATATTACTGTTGCGGCAACCGCGCCTGTGCGTTTAGACATAGGCGCATGGGATTGGGGCTCGCCAAAATGCGAATGTTTCAAGCAAGTGCCTTGGCGCTTTCCCTGTTTGTCTCCGGATCAGCGTTCAGCCAGCAGCAGACCTTTAGCACCGCCGAGGCCGGGAAAAATGGCTGGGCGATGGAGCAAAACCGTTCTGCCAGCTGGTATCTGTCGCAACACACGCGCCTTACCACCGCGATAGCCAGCTTGCAGCCACAAAAGCCCGGTGTCGTCGATGCCTATGTCGTCTCGATTGGGCTCGACTCCGACGCCGTGTTCGGACGGGAATCGGCTGAAGCGGCAAAGGTTCTCGCGCGCCGCTATGGCGCAACGGGCAAAACGCTTTTCCTCGCCGCTGGCGCCGACGATGCGCCATCGGGCGCGCCGCAGGGTTCGCCATCCAATCTGGCGGTCGCGCTGGCCGCGGTTGCAGGCAAAATGGATCTAAAGGAAGACGTGCTGATTTTATTCGCCACCAGCCATGGCGACCCCGTTTCGGGACTTGCCTATCGTGACGGGAACGATGGCGTCGGCATGATTGCGCCGCAGCGATTGTCCGCGCTGCTTGATGGCGTGGGCATTCACCGCCGCATGGTGCTGCTCTCCGCTTGCTATTCAGGGATATTCATTCCGTTGCTGACCAATGATCAGACCGTCATTGTGACCGCGGCATCGTCGCAACGCACATCGTTCGGCTGCGCACCGGGCAATGACTGGACCTTTTTCGGCGACGCTTTGGTGAACAATGGCTTACGCAAGCCGCAGAAATTTGATGATGCGGTTGCCGAGGCGGTTCAGCTGATTTCCCGATGGGAAAATATGTTGAAGCTTATGCCGTCCCGGCCACAGGTCTTTGTAGGCGAGAATGCGCATGTCTGGCTTGATGCGCTGGAAGTCAAAATGCCCAAGACCGAAACCCCGAAAATGGGCCGGCCCGCAATCTCCGCCGATTACGAGCCTGCGAGCGACGCTAACCCAACTCGATGACGCGTGCGCGTAACTGCGCGAGCATTACCTCCAACTGCTTCGCTTCCCCGCTGCCCAATATCTTCTCAAGCTCGGCCTCCAACTGCAGCGCTTCGGGCACGATTTGGTCATAGAGGCTGCGGCCCGCGGCCGTCAGGGCCAAATGGTGTGACCGCCCGTCGCTGCTATTCGGCACGCGGCTTACGAGCGCGCGTTCCTCCAGCATTTTGCACGCACGGTTGACCGTCACCTTGTCCATTGCCGTGGCCGCCACCAACTCGCGCTGCGTTGCGACCTCTGCCTCCCCCAAAAGCGCCATCACCCGCCATTCGGGCACCTTAAGCGCAAATTTGCCGCGATATGCGCGCGCGATCAGGTCACTGACCGCGTTTGAGGTAATCGACAATTGATAGGGAAGGAAAGCGCTGAGCTTTAGGGTCTTTTGTGGCATAAAATTCACTCTGTTGTGGCTTGCACCGCGTGTTTGTCAGTCGGGTTTCACCTGATCCGGATGGGCAGCGATGAACGCAGGCAACGCCGTCAGCGCCGCATCAATCCGCGATAATTTGGGGAACCGGTCAAATGGGGTGTCCACCCGCCGCGCATTTGCCATTTGCGGGACAAGGCAGACATCGGCAAGGTTCGGCACGTCACCACCAAATAATCCATCGTCGGGCGCCATATTCTCAAGCGCCGTGAACCCTTCGATAATCCAGTGCCGGTACCAATTATCAACGGCCTCCTGCGACTGCCCCATTTCATCCTTCAAATAACGCAGCACGCGCAGATTATCGATCGGGTGAATATCTGCCGCGATAATCAGCGCCTGCGCCAATGTTTTGGCACGATCCGCAGGGTTGGACGATACCATCGCCGGTTCGGGATATTTGGCATCGAGATAATCGATGATCGCAAGGCTTTGCGTCAGATCATGGCCATCGATCGACAGCATGGGAACAAAGCCTTGCGGATTGCGCGCGACATAGGCCGGTGCCTTTTGTTCATTTTCCAGCAGGCTTGTCGGCACGCGTGTGTAAGGCACATTTTTGAGATTGAGGACGATGCGCACCCGGTAACTTGCCGAGGAACGCCAATAGTCGAACAGGGTGATCGCATTCATGACCCAGCAATTAGCATGGCGTTAGTAAAAGGCAAAAGCATTGCAGAGCGGCCTGCGCTTGCATATGTCTGGCGCAGCTAAAAAGGACCAAAGATGACCGACGTGAAAAAATGGATGACCGCCGCTGGATTATTGATGCTGCCCTTATCGGCACAGGCCGCTTCGCCCATTACAGGTCGATGGGTCACGCAAAGCAAGGACGGCGTAGTCGAAGTCTATCCCTGCGGCGAGCATATATGCGGCAAGCTGTCCAAATTCCTTGTGAACCCGCCAGCTGGTCCCGGCGCGAAAGACATCAATAATCCCGACAAGGCGCTGCGCAGCCGGACAATCTTGGGCATGAATGTTTTGACAGGTTTCAAAGCCGCTGGCGATGAATGGAAAGGCCAGATTTACGATCCCAAATCGGGCAAAACCTATCGATCAATTGTCTATAAAGGCAAATCGGGCAATCTGGTCGTCAAAGGATGCATTGGGCCATTTTGTCAGGCACAAACATGGACACCGGCGCGTTAAATACGAACGCACCGGACGCGGATATTAAGACCGCAATTTCCAGCCCGACCGCAGCAGCAAATAGCAGATAGTGCCAAGCACTATGTTCAGCGCAAGCAGCAACAGCGCGCCAAAAACCACGGGGCTGTCCGCCGCACCGATGAAGCCATAACGGAAACCCGAAATTGCATAGAAGAACGGGTTGGCGTGGCTAATCGCCTGAAATGTCGGTGCAAGCTTATCAACCGAATAGAACGTACCCGACAGCAACGCCGCTGGTGCAACAACGAAGTTACTGACTGCCGCGGCATGGTCGAATTTCTCCGCCCAGATTGATGTCATAACGCCAATGAGCGCCAGCATCATGGAACCCATCAGGCCAAACCACAATACGGCCCACATATGCGAAGGGGTGACATTCACGCCAGGCCACAAAACCATCGCAAGCCAGATTGTGCCGCCCACCAGAAACGCGCGTGTCACCGCAGCAAATGTCAGCGCGGCCAAAACCTCTGCATTGGACAAGGGCGGCATCAGATAATCAACAATGGTGCCCTGAATTTTACCGACCAGCAAAGAGAAGCTGGAATTGGCAAAGGCATTTTGCATCATACCCATGATGATGAGGCCAGGTGCGATGAAATCCGCAAAGGAAACACCCAGAACCTGTGGCTTAACGCTTCCCAAAGCCACGGTGAAAATAATCAGATACAATAAGGTCGTGATGGCCGGAGCCCATACCGTTTGCAGCTGCACCTTAAAGAAGCGGCGTACTTCTTTCATATACAGGGTTTGAAGCCCAACCCAGTTTACGTTGCGGATATGCCGTTCGCCGTCGGGCAGTTGCACAACGGGGTTCGCGTCCCTATCTGGGCCATGAGCGCTTTTATGGTGGATAGTCATCGCGCAATCGACTATCGGCTTGCAGGCTTAACCGCAAGGCGCAAATGCGCCGCGACTGCGGTATGACACATTAGATATTGGGAAAGTTTCTATGTCCTGGACCGACCAGCGGATTGATCAGTTAAAAGCGCTTTGGGAAAAAGGCCTGACAGCAAGCCAGATTGCCGAAGAACTTGGTGGTGTTAGCCGCAATGCCGTTATCGGCAAGGCCCATCGCTTGGGACTAAAATCGCGCCCGTCGCCTGTGAAAGCCAACGATACGGACAAAAAAGCCGCGCCGAAAAAGCCCGCGGCTGCAGCGCCTGCAAAGGCGCCGGCCCCCGCTACACCTGTGCGCCCCCGCGCCGCTGCGCCGGTAGCTGAGCCTATCGCGCCAGCGCGCGCAGATGATGACGCAGCTGAAGCACCTGTCCCGCGCGCATCGTCGATGCCACGTGTTGTATCGATCGGACCTGGCGGTTTCATGCGTCAAGGCCCCGGCGATCAGCAAGCACCCATTCCGCCAGCACCGCCACGCCGCCTTGTGCCGGCAAAGCCAAGCCCCGAAATGGCGGACAAAACGTCGTTGCTGGATTTGAACGAGCGCATTTGCCGTTGGCCCTTGGGCCACCCCGGTGAAGCCGATTTCCATTTCTGCGGCGTCCCGGTAAACCCCGGCTTTCCGTACTGCGTCGAACATTGCGGCCGTGCCTATCAGGCGCAGCTTCCACGCGGTGTGCGCCGTCCTCCGCCACCAATGCCGTTCGGCGGACCACGCGTCCGCTAAACGCGGCAGAAATATCCACAGACGATTGTCAAAGCGTTGCGCTGGTGCTTGCACCGGCGACTCTCCCGCGCCTATAGCAGTGTCATGACCGATGACCTGTTTGGCGGGAGCGCGGCAGCAACTGCCGCATCCAATGATTATACTGCTTCTGCAATTGAAGTGCTGGAGGGGCTTGAGCCGGTTCGCCGTCGCCCGGGCATGTATATTGGCGGCATCGACGAACGCGCCTTGCACCATCTCGCGTCCGAAGTGCTCGACAACTCGATGGACGAAGCCGTCGCCGGCCATGCCAGCCGTATTGAGGTGCATTTGGGCGTTGGCAACCGGCTGACCATCACCGACAATGGCCGTGGTATTCCGGTTGATCCCCATCCGAAATTTCCGGACAAATCGGCGCTTGAGGTCATTCTGACGACCTTGCACTCCGGCGGTAAGTTCACGGACAAGGCCTATGCGACATCCGGCGGCTTGCACGGCGTCGGCGTGTCTGTCGTCAACGCCCTGTCGACCGATACCGTTGTCGAAGTTGCCCGCAACAAGCAATTATATCGCCAACGTTTCGCGCAAGGCCATCCGGTCGGTAAGCTGGAAGAGCTTGGCCCCACCCCAAACCGGCGCGGAACCACCATTGCCTTCACGCCTGACCCTGAAATTTTCGGCGCGGATGCGAAGTTCAAACCCGCGCGCCTGTTCAAGCTTGCCCGGTCAAAGGCGTATTTGTTCGCTGGCGTCGAAATTCGCTGGCGGTGCGACGCGGAACTGGCAAGCGCAGATGTCCCTGCCGAAGCCGTGTTCCAATTCCCCGGTGGCTTGTCCGACCATTTGCGCGAACAGCTTGGCACCCGCGCCTGCGCGACCACAGAGTTTTTCTCTGGCACGCAAGATTTCCCCGATGCGCAAGGCCGCGTCGAATGGGCGATTTCGTGGCCGCTCTATTCCGACGGATCATATAGCTGGTATTGTAACACTATTCCCACCCCCGATGGCGGCACCCATGAAGCGGGCGTGCGCGCTGCGCTGACCAAGGGATTGCGCGCTTTTGGCGAATTGATTGGCCAGAAAAAAGCGGCGCAGATATCGGCGGAAGACATTTTCAACGAAGCCGAATTGATGTTGTCGGTGTTCATCCGCAACCCGCAATTCCAAAGCCAGACCAAAGACCGGCTGACCTCACCCGAAGCAACGCGCTTGGTGGAAAACGCCGTGCGCGACCATTTCGACCATTATCTTGCCGACAATATGGAACGCGGCAAGGCGTTGATGGGCTTCATCTTGGAAAAGGTCGACGACCGCCTGCGCCGCAAGGCAGAGCGTGAGGTCAAACGCAAAACCGCAACCTCAGGCCGCAAGGTCCGTCTGCCCGGCAAGCTGACCGATTGCGCATCGGATGACCCGACCGGCACCGAATTGTTCATCGTCGAAGGCGACAGCGCTGGCGGCAGCGCAAAGCAAGCCCGTGACCGAAAGACGCAAGCGATTTTGCCGATCCGGGGTAAAATCCTGAATGTGGCGTCGGCCACAGCAGACAAAATCCGCGCCAACAACGAAATCGCTGATCTTCAACTCGCGCTTGGCTGTGGCACGCGCAAGGACTGCAACCCCGACAATCTGCGCTATGAACGCATCATCATCATGACCGATGCGGATGTCGACGGCGCACATATTGCGACATTGTTGATGACATTCTTCTTTCAGGAAATGTCCGAAATCGTGAAGGCCGGACATCTGTTCCTCGCGCGGCCGCCGCTCTATCGCCTGACGCATGGCAGCCAAAGCGTATACGCCGCCGACGACGCGCACCGCGCCGAATTGGAAGCGACGGTTTTCAAGGGCAAGAAAGTCGACGTTGGCCGGTTTAAGGGCTTGGGTGAAATGAACCCGAACCAGTTGAAAGAAACGACGATGGACCCGGCGACCCGCTCGCTGATCCGCATTACTTTGCCGCATGAATATGAACGCCGCGCTGTCGTAAATGACCTCGTCGACCGCCTAATGGGCAAAAATCCGGAGCACCGGTTCAACTTCATTCAGGAAAATGCCGCGCAACTGGACGAGGACACGATTGACGCGTGATCGGGCGTGTTCGCTACCCAGCCGTCATCTTTAAGTTGCCGTTAAAGCCTCAACCAAGGCCTTGACCTTTTTCTGCCGCCATTGCGGCAAGGGTGCGACCAGCCAATAGGCTTCTTCGCTTTCCTTGGCATTGTCGACCGCGCGTATTTTTCCGCTCGCCAAATCGGCTTCGGCCAAAAGCAGTGGTACGGTGGCCCTGCCCAGTCCAATGGCAGCCGCGTCAATCGCAAGGCCCGCGTCGGCAAGCCGAAGCGCAGCCACGCCGTCGGCCACAGGGCAATTGGGCCAGCTAATCGGCGTTTCCGCCCCGCCTTCGGGTGCAGCGACGGTCACATGCGCGCCAGCGGCTAGCTTGACGCCTTCATGTTCGCCGGGGCCAGTGGCCAGCCGGATGGCAAGATCAAGATTGGCTTCGGTAAAATCGACAACCTCGTCCGCCGCCACCAAAGTGAAGCGCGTGTCGGGATTTGCCTTGCTGAATGTTGCCAACCGCGCGGCCAGCCATTTGGCGGTAAAATCGCGTGGCGCAGCGATGGTCAGCGAATTGGACGATTGCCCCGCCTGCATCGCGCGGACCGACTCTTCGAACTGCAAAAAGCCTGCCCGTAGCGCATCAAGGCCGTTTGTCGCCTCGTCCGTCAACTCAAGCCCCTTGGGCGTGCGGCGGAAGAGAACGACGCCTAACATATCTTCCAGCGCGCGGATCTGCTGGCCGACGGCCGCGGGCGTCACCGCAAGCTCGTCCGCCGCCTTGGTAAAGCTTAAATGCCGCGCCGAAGCGTCCAGCACGCGCAAACCATTTAAGGGCAGGTGCGTACGCTTCATCGGATGCTCAACGCGCCGAAGCCGGGGCGACCAGCGTAAACTGTGGAATTTCGGCAAGGAATGTCGAGCCATCTTCGCGGATGAACCGATATTGCCCCTCCATCGTGCCGGTGGGTGTCGGCAGTGGGCAGCCCGAGACATAATCATGGCTCTCGCCGGGCTTTAGCAAGGGCTGTTCGCCGACCACGCCATCGCCATCGACATGGTTGATTGTGCCGCGACCGTCGGTGATGCGCCAGTGCCGCGTCATCAATTGCACCGGTTCATCGCCGCCATTTTCGATGCGGATATGATAGGACCAAAACCAGCGGCCTTGCGCGGGGACCGATTGTTCGTGCAGAAAATTGGGTGACACGCGGACGGTCACGCCCTCGGTCGTTGCGCTGACCGCAAAAAAGGAATCGAGGATGCTCGTCACAGTCCCGCGGCCCTGAGCGCCTGATCCAGATCGTCGATTAGATCGGCGGGATCTTCCAAGCCAACATTGATGCGGATCATCCCTTCGCCAACGCCCATGGCTTCGCGGCCTTCGGGGCCCATGCCGTGATGGGTGGAGGATGCGGGGTGGCACATCAGGCTGCGCGCATCGCCGATATTGTTCGAAATATCGATCAGCTGCAGCGCATTGAGCAAGGCGTGCGCCTGCTTACGGCCACCATCGACTTCAAATGCAAAAATCGGCCCGCAGGCTTTCATCTGGCGCATCGCCAGTTCATGCTGCGGGTGGCTGGCAAGGCCGGGATGCATGATATGCGGCACGCGGCCTTCCAAGAATTTACCGACCGCAAGCGCATTTTCCGACTGCCGCATGGCGCGCAGTTCCAGCGTTTCCAAACCCTTGTGCACAACCCAGGCGTTGAATGGCGACAAATTAGGTCCGGTGTTGCGCTGAAACGGCAACAGCACGTCATCAATCCATTGTTGCGAACCACAAACCGCACCGGCAAGCACGCGTCCCTGCCCGTCCATCAGCTTCGTTGCGCTATAGGCGACAACATCTGCGCCATAATCCATCGGCCGTTGCAACACGCTGGTGGCAAAGGCGTTGTCGACCACCGTGGTGATGCCATGTTCTTTGGCGAGGCCGCAGACATAGGCCATGTCGACAATGTCCATCGTCGGGTTGGCGGGTGTTTCAAAGAAGAACACTTTGGTGTTCGGCTTAATCGCGGCTTTCCATGCATCATTGTCGCGGCTGTCGATCGTGGTCGTGCTGATGCCCCATTTGGGCAGCAACGTGTCCGTCAGCCAGCGGCACGAACCAAAAGCTGCGCGCGCAGCGACCACATGGTCACCTTGCGACAATTGGCACAACAACGCCGTCGTCATCGCCGCCATGCCCGTGGCTTGCGCGCGGCATGCCTCAGCCCCTTCCATCAGCGCAATGCGTTCCTCCAGCATTTGCACCGTCGGGTTTTGCAACCGCGAATAGGTCATGCCGTCCTGCTCACCCGCAAAACGGGCCGCTACGGTTTCCGCATCATCATAGGTAAAGCCAGACGAGAGGAACAACGCCTCCGACGTCTCACCATGTTCGCTACGCCATGTGCCACCACGCACTGCCTGAGTGGCAGGACGCCAATGCCGGGTGATTTCGCGATTCTGGCCAGTGGTTTTCTTCATAAGTTCGCTTTTCGGAGAGTGTAGGGTTCAGGTCAAGGCAGCAAGCACGGCGTCGCCCATTTCGCTGGTGGACATCGTCCCACCAAGATCGGGCGAACGGGCACCAGCGGCGAGTGCTTTGGCGACCGCCGCGTCAATGCGGTCGGCAATCGCGGGCATGTTGAGCGAGTAACGCAGCATCATTGCGGCGGACAAGATTGTCGCCAGCGGGTTGGCCTTGCCCTGTCCCGCAATATCGGGCGCACTGCCGTGGATGGGCTCATACAGGCCCTTCTGGTTGCTATCGAGCGAGGCGCTGGGCAGCATACCAATCGATCCGGCACACATGCTCGCCTGATCGGACAGGATATCGCCAAACAAATTGCCGGTGACGATCACGTCAAACTGGCCAGGGTTGCGCACCAGCTGCATCGCACAATTGTCGACATACATATGGCTGAGCGCCACTTCGGGATATTCGGCATGGGTTTCAATCACCACATCGCGCCACAGTTGCGAGGTTTCGAGCACATTGGCCTTGTCCACCGAGCATAATTTCTTGCCGCGGGCCATCGCGGTTTCAAAGCCGACCCGGGCAATGCGGCGCACTTCGTCCTCATTATAGGACATGATGTCATAGCCTTCGCGCTTGCCATCCGCGGTTTTGCGCATGCCCTTTTCGCCGAAATACACATCACCATTCAATTCGCGCACAATGATCATGTCGATCTGTGTGGCGACTTCGGGACGAAGCGCGCTGGCATCCGCCAGTTCGGGAAACAAGGTCGCGGGCCGCAAATTGGCAAATAAGGACAGTTCCTTGCGCAGCCCCAATATCGCCTGTTCGGGCCGCAAGTGCCGTTCCAACGCATCGCAATCGGGGTCGCCCACTGCGCCAAACAATATCGCGTCAGCGCGCTTTGCAAGGTCCAGCGTTTCGGGGGGCAGCGGATGGCCGGTGGCCTTATAGGCCGCGCCGCCAACCAGTGCCTCTTCGAAGGTCAGTCCGTCAATCGCCAACGCGTCCAATACGCGACGTGCTTGGGTGATGACTTCGGGACCAATTCCGTCCCCGGGTAATAAGGCAACTAACAAGGCGGCATTCCTCAAAAGAAACCGTAGTGCTGAGCCTGTCGAAGCACGCCTGTCGATATGGCGATGCCTTTAAGCGCCCTTCGACAGGCTCAGGGCTACGGTGTTGAATTCATGCCTCCCCTGCCAAGTGCAGCGCGGTTATGCAACTGCCCTTTTCAGGCGTTCCACCAACCGTTCGCGCGCGGCCATGACATCGGCGCGGCGGTCGCCCAGAACATGCGCGACCAAACGCTTGCGGTTTTGCGCCATCATCACCACCGGCGCGCTGTCTGCGTCATGTTCTTCGGCATAGCCAAGTTCGGCCAGCAACAAGGTTTCATATTGCGCAATCGCACCCGCCCAAACCCGTGCGGCAGGCGCCAGCTCAATCGCGGACAACAACCCGTCACACGCGCTGTACACGCGGGGGTATGGCACGCCTTCGGCCAGCGTTGCCGCGGTCAGCGCGGTGACCCAATCAATCGCCGCAATCGCCAGCGGTTCGCCCAACAAATGCGCGCGGCTGTGCAGGGGTTCAGGCGTCAGGCGCGCCAACTGCCCCGTTATGCGTGTGCGCCATGCGCCGGTGATGACATTGCCGGGGATCAGCACAGGCCGCAATTGCCGCCCCCGCGCGCCTTGCACATAGCCCGCAAGCATGCCGTAATCTTCGGAAAACGCGCGCACGATGGCGCCGGTTTCGCCGTGATTACGGACTGCACAAATGATCGCGGATGCCGTTATGTCCATGCGCCCTCATGCCAACACTGCGGCATGAGGGGAAGCGCTATCCTGCGTCGCTGTGTTCGCCGCTGATCATGAACAACGTCACGCCTGCATATTTTTCGGCGCCGGCTTCGAATAAAGGGTCAATTTCGAACACTTGTTCGGTCAGCTTCAAATCATTGAGGCCAAGCAAATGAAACGCGCCCAGCTTTTTCTCACGCGGCGGCTCTCCATGCTTTTCCAGCGTAATGGCGTCGATAAACAGCGCGTTGTTCTTGGAATAGAGCACGTGCGGGGCAAGCTTCATCGCCACATTATTATAGGTGGCGGTCACACATTTTTTGAGCGCGATAGCCTCAAGCAGCAATTGGTTGGTCGTCATCGGCTTAGATTATCCAACCAACCGGCGCGCGCAAGTATAAATTGTGCGGTGCAGCATTTTCATCAATGCGCTTGCTTGGCGTGTCCGGCGATCAAATCCAATATGCGGCCAACTTGCGAGGGCGGCAGATCATGCGCCATGTCGTCGATAATCTCCAGCCGCGCGCCGGGGATGTGGCGGGCGATATCCTCGCTGCCTTCTTTGGGCACAAGCGGGTCCGCACCGCCATGGACAACAAGGGTGGGCACCTTAATTGTCTTGAGCCGGTCAACGCGGCTGCCATCGGCGATGATCGCCAGCAACTGCCGCCGCGTGCCGACCGGATAATAGCCCCGGTCGAACGCTTTGGCGGCCATTTCGGCGTGGGCATTTTCTGGGCGCGCTGGATCGGGGAAGGAAAACGCATTGACCAGCTCGGCTCCGAACGCGACAGCCTCCTCTCGGCTGGCGTCTGGCGGGCGCTTGACCATGAATTGGCGCTGGATATCGGGGCGCGCGCCGGGAAGCCCAGCCTTACCACTCGACGACATGATCGAGGTCATGCTCAACGTCCGTTCGGGGTAGTTGGCTGCCATCAATTGGACGATCATCCCGCCCATCGACGCGCCGACCACATGCGCCTTGTCGATGCCCAGCGCATCCAGCAGTCCAATGCCGTCTGCCGCCATGTCACCCAGCGTGTACGGAACGCGCACCGGCAGCCCTATTCGCGCCTTGAACATCGTCCAGACCAGATGGGGCGTCTTTGCCCCCTCCATCCGCTGTGACAGGCCAACGTCGCGATTGTCATAATGGATGACGCGGTAGCCCTTGCTGACAAGGCCGTGAATGAACTCGTCGGGCCACGCAATCATCTGCGCACCAAGACCCATGACGAGCAGGATGACCGGACCATCGGCTGGGCCGTTTTCCTCATAATATATGTCGATATTATTGGCGCGGATATTTGGCATGATGTTCTCCCCTACCCGCCATTCTAATCAGCTGCTTGCCAACTGCAAGGCCACATCATCCGCCCGCATGGTAGAAATCATACACCGTCTGCGCCACGGCGGCGGACACCCCCGGCGCTTTCTGCAAATCTTCAAGGCTGGCATTGCGCACGGCGCGCGCGGTGCCGAAATGGAGCAATAAAGCCTTTTTCCGCGAAGGCCCGACGCCCGGCACTTCGTCCAGCGGGCTCACGGTTATCGCCTTGCTGCGCTTCGCACGGTGCGCGCCAATGGCGTAACGGTGCACCTCATCGCGCAGGCGCTGCAGGTAGAACAGGACCGGCGCGTTTACCGGCAAGGTCAATTCGCGTCCGTCGGGGAAGTGAAAAACTTCGCGGCCATCACGGCCATGATGTGGGCCTTTGGCAATGGCGATCAACGGCACGTCATCGACACCAATTTCCTCCAGCGCCGCCTTCACGCTGCTCATCTGCCCCTTGCCGCCGTCGATCAGCACAAGGTCAGGCCACTGCCCGCTATCGCGGTCGGGATCATCTTCCTGCGCGCGCGCAAAGCGGCGCTGGAACACCTCACGCATCATCGCAAAATCGTCGTCAGTCGCCGCCTGTTTGATGTTAAACTTGCGATACTGGCCCTTGATAAAGCCTTCGGGTCCGGCAACGACCATCGCGCCAAGCGCGTTCGTGCCCTGAATATGGCTATTGTCGTAAATCTCGATCCGGCGGGGCGGTTCGGGCAGTTCAAACAGGTCCGCCACCTCTTGCAGCAACTTGCCCTGCGTCGTGCTCTCTGCCAAGCGCCGGTCAAGCGCCTCTTCAGCATTGCGCGTGGCCTGTTTGACCAACCGCACGCGGTCGCCGCGCTGCGGCACGCTGATTTCAATCTTACGCTCGGCACGTTCGGACAATGCCTCAGCCAACAGATCGGCCTCGGTCAATTCGCGGTCGAGCAATATGCTTTTGGCGGGCGGCACATCTTCGTAAAATTGCGCAAGGAAGCTGGTGAACACCTCATCCTCGGTCATTTCCGCAACATGTGACGGAAAAAACGAACGATGCCCCCAATTTTGCCCGCCGCGGATGAAAAACGCCTGAATACCCATCACGCCATTACGGTGGGCCAAGGCAAAGATATCGGCATCGCCAACGCCTTGCGCGTTAATCGCCTGCGACCCTTGAATGAAGGTCAGCGCCTTCAACCGGTCGCGCAGCATGGCCGCACGTTCGAAATCGAGCGCCTCGGCCGCGCCCTCCATTTCCTTCGCCAGCTTTGCCTGCACGGCAGAAGATTTGCCGTCGAGGAAGGATTTGGCATCGGCAACCAGACCGTCATAGGACTGGTCATCAATCCGGCCAACGCATGGGGCGGAGCAGCGCTTGATTTGATACAACAGGCATGGCCGGTCGCGATTGTTGAAAAAGCTGTCCGAACAGCTGCGCAACAGAAACAGCTTTTGCAACGCATTCAGCGTCTGGTTGACCGATCCGGCGCTGGCAAAGGGGCCATAATAATGCCCCTTGTTCCGCCGTGCACCGCGATGTTTCTGGATACGCGGGAATTTATGATCCACCCGCAGCAGGATGAAGGGGAAGCTTTTGTCGTCACGCAGCAGCACATTATATGCCGGACGATAGCGTTTGATCAGCTGCGCCTCCAACAACAGCGCCTCCGCCTCGCTGTTAGTGGTCACAATCGTCATTGAACGGGTGAGCGCAACCATTCTGCGCAGGCGATTGGGCAAGCGGTCAATCTGCACATAATTGCTGACGCGGTTTTTGAGCGCACGCGCCTTGCCGACATATAATATTTCGCCGCGCGCATCGTGCATCCGGTACACGCCGGGTTTCAGCGGCAAGGTCTTCAGGACATTGCGGATGGCGGCAGTGCCGGTTTCCAGATCAGGTGTGTCCGCGCCACGCACGGCGTAGGTCGCCTGCTCCTCGTTAAAGCGAGAAGCCGCATTGGGTTGATCGGGGCGGTCGGCTTTGGACATGTCGGGGTGATGTAGGCAACGTCGGTGCGCTACACAATCTCATTCCCGCAAATGCGCGGCATGATTATATATCGGAAGCTGTGTTCCCGCCTGCGCGGGAACGAGAAGCTTAGTTCAGCGAGGCGATCGCTTGATCGATTAGGGCTGCGTCGGCCTTTGCATCATGATGCGCGGCGATCAATTGCGCTGCAGCGGCGGCAGCAGCACTTGCGGCCTTGTTGCGGACATCGGCAATTGCGGCGCGCTCGGCAGCGGCAATCTTTTCTTCAGCCGCCTTGGCACGGCGTTCGATCAATGCGGTCGCATCGCTCTTTGCGCGGGCAACAATCTGCTTCGCTTCAGCTTCGGCAGAGGCTTTCATCGCATCGGCATCACGCGCCGCCTGCTTTGCCTTTGCTTCATACTCGACCTTGATATTTTCGGCTTCGGCACGCAGCGCGGTTGCTTGGTCCAGCTGCTGCTTAATGCCGGCAATCTGTCCGTCCAATGCGCCAGCGATCATCGCGGGCACTTTTTTCCAGATTGCCAAGATGATGACTGCAAGCATCGCCAAAGCCACCAGCATCGAAGCGTCAAAGCCAAGAGCCGAAGGCGTGACATGCTCTTCTGCGCCGCCATGCGCTTCGGTCGAAGCGTGCGCAGCGGGCGCGGCGGTTTCAGCGGTGGGCGCCGCAGCGGGTGCGGCGGTTTCTGCTACTGGAGCAACGGCGGTTGTTGCCACTGCTGTGTCGGTGGATGCTGCTGGATTAGCCATTGGACATTACCGCCTTCACTGCTTTTGCGGCCTGCGCCGGGGTAACTTTCGCGCCCGAAACCTTGGCAACGATATCCGCAGCGGCGTCCGCAGCCACGGTTTCGATGCTTGCCATTGCCTTGGCTGTTGCAGCCGAAAGCGCAGCTTCCGCAGCGGCGAGCTTTACGCCCACTTCCGCGTCGGCTTTCGCCAAACGGGCATCCGCGTCTTTCGCGCCTTTTGCTTTCGCATCGCTCGCTTTGGCTTGGGCCGCAGCCCGCGCAGCAGCAAGTCCTGCTTCGCCACTATCCCCCAGATCATCCGCTTCGGCACGCGCAAGCTCGGCAGCCGCAAGGTCGTCCGCAATCTTGCGATTACGTGCGTCCATCGTTGCTTCCACTTTTGGCAACATGCCATGACCGATCGTAAAATAGACCAAGCCAAAGACAATCATCAGCCAAAAAAACTGTGATGCATAAGTTTCAAGAATCTGGGCAATTTGTGGCATATTACGCGCTCATCCTATTGAGGAAATGCCCCGGCGGTTGCCGGGGCGAAACCGTCAATTAGGCAACGAAGATCAGGATCATCGCGATAACGAACGCGAGCAGACCGAGAAGTTCGACGGCGGCGAAGCCGATGAACAGACGGCCCTGCTGGCTGTCAGCTGCTGCTGGGTTACGCAACGCGCCCTGAAGGAACGAGCTAAAAACGTTACCAACACCGCCAGCGGCGATACCGGCACCAATTGCTGCCAGACCGGCACCGATCATTTGGGCTGCTTCTGCGTCCATGATAATAACTCCTGTTAGAAAATAAAACTTAGTGGTTGAAATCTTAGTGCAAATTGACGGCGTCGTTGATGTACAGCGACGTCAAAAGTGCAAAAACATACGCCTGAATAGCACAAACGAGCAGTTCAAGCAGGGTAATACCAATCATCAAAACAAAGGCCGGGAAGCTGACAATCATCGGCACCCAAGCGGCTTCTGCATTCAGACCGTTAATCACAAATCCGGCCAGCACCTTCATCAGGATGTGCCCAGCGGTCATCGCAACGAACAAACGCAGCGCGAGGCTGAATGGACGGATCATGAATGAGAATAGTTCAATGACCGGGATCAGCCACATCAATGCCAATGGCGTGCCTTGCGGAACAAACAGGCTGAAGAAATGCAGGCCATGCCGCCAGAAGCCGACGACCAATACGGTGCCAAAGCTGAACAGCGCCAGCACGGCGGTGACGGTCAAATGGCTGGTAATGGTGAAGGGATGCACGCCGGGGACGATACCGAACGGCATCATGCCCATGAAGTTCGCCATCAGGATGAACATGAACAACGAGAACACCAAAGGCACATATTTCTTGCCTTCGGGACCGACATTTGCGGTCAGCATGTTGTTGATGAAGCCCGTGACGCCTTCGACAGCCATCTGCCAGCGGCCGGGGACCATTTCGCGCTTCATTCCGCCCGCCATGAACACCCACAGCGCGCCCAGAACAAGCACCATGAACAACGATGAGTTGGTGAAGGAGACGTCGTAACCTGCAAGATCAAGCTGCGCGAGCGGCTCAATCTTGAACTGGTACATCGGATCGATTTTGCCGCTTTCGCCTGCCACGTTCACTACCCTGTTATATGCACGTCAAGCGCCCGGTTTAGTCCGGACGCTCTGCTGAAATCTTTATTATATTCCTGAAGGCGACTGCAATGCCCAAGAACATGCAGGTCAACAGGAGCGCAGGTGCGATACCCAGCCAGCGGTCCAAGACCCAGCCAACCAAAGCACCACCAGCAGGACCCGCGATCAACTCGGTTAAAACCCTGTTCCCTTGCCGCATTCCTTTGGCTGGAGCCTGATCTTGACCTGAGCGTTCTGCTTCGGCTTTCCGCGCCGCTTTCAGCTGCATATCCAACGACACGAGCCGGGCGTCACTTTTGCCTTTTCCATCCTGCCCGGAATTGTCCGACATCATGTGATTCCATCCAAATAAACACACGGAACCGCCACGCAATCGGGGCAACCCCGCCTAGGCATCGGCGCTTTAGGAGAGCGCCTGCGTCAAGTCAACAGCGCGTCGCCAAGAATGTTGCGTCGCAACAGAAAGGGCCGAAGCATCACTGCCCCGGCCTGCTATTTTCGTTCGGCTGATACCCTTATATCTTGGTCATCCTGAACATGCTTCAGTTGTTACGGACAGCGCGAGTCCCATTCAGATGCGCTGGAATCGCGTCAATCGACTTGCACCCGCCGCAAAAATCACCAAAAAGGTCATTATCGCAAAAGGACAGTGCTGATGGCGGACGGCGCGGATAAAATCGAACATCATGGCACCGGCCACCGCGCGCGTTTGCGCAAGCGGCTTTTTGAACAGCAAGGCGAAGGCCTGCACGACCATGAGCTTGTGGAATATTTGCTCGCCCTGGCCATTCCGCGCCGCGACACAAAGCAAATCGCCAAGGATCTGATCGCGCGATACGGCAGCCTGTCGGCCTTGTTAACGGCCGATGCCGACAGCATCATGCGCGAAAAGTGGATGGGCGAAACAAGTGTTGCTGCACTGAAAATCGTTCAAGTGGCGGCCCTGCGTCTCTTGAGCGCACCCGTCCGCGAGATGCCGATTTTGTCATCATGGCAGGCATTGCTGGACTATCTGCGCGCCGACATGGCGCATCTGACCATTGAGCGCGTGCGGACCTTATATCTCAACAGCAAAAATATGCTGATCCGCGATGAGGTTGCGAGCGAAGGATCGGTCGATCAGGCGGCGATTTACACCCGCGAAGTTATCCGGCGCGCGATGGACTTGGGCGCAGCGGCCATCATCCTGGTCCACAACCACCCCAGCGGCGATAGCAGCCCCAGCCGGCAAGACATTGCCATGACCCGCGACATTGCGGAGGCGGGGCAGAAGTTCGGGATAACCGTGCATGACCATATCATCATCGGCAAAGACGGCTTTTCCAGCATGCGGAGCGCCGGGCTGATTTAAAGATTTAGCGGGTGGAATTATTGCGGCTGCTACCCCATAGCCGCAACATGACCTCCCCAGCTTCTGCAAAAAAATCCATTGGCCCGCGCGAATTGACCATCATGATGGCATCGCTGATGGCGCTGAACGCCTTGGCCATTGATTCCATGTTGCCCGCCTTTCCCGCCATGGCGCAGGGGCTGAAGGTTACCGATCCCAACCAGATCCAATATATTATTTCCGTCTTTCTGGCCGGCACCGGCATTGGTGCGCTGATCTATGGTCCGCTGTCTGACCGCTATGGCCGCAAGCCAATATTGCTGATTGCCATAATTGGCGCCGCCGTTTTTTCGCTCGCCTGTTCGATTACGCCAGACTTTGAAATGATGCTCGCGATGCGTTTCGCGCATGGTTTGCTCGCGGCGGCAATGGGCGTGCTGGTCATCTCCGTTATCCGGGACCAGTTCGAAGGTGACGCAATGGCGCGGCGGATGTCGACCATCTTCCTGATCTTTATGATCGTGCCGATCATTGCGCCAACCATCGGGCAAATGGTCCTCCTGTTTGCGGGCTGGCGGACAATATTCGACCTGATGGCTTTCATGGCCGTGGCGGCCGCCATTTGGGTATATCTGCGCCTGCCCGAAACACTTGCGCCCGAAAATGTCATTCCGATTGAACCCCACGCGCTGGCAAAGGCATGGAAAGCCGTCGTCCTTCACCGCAACGCTGCCGGATATATGATTGGCGCCGGCATCGTTCAGGGCGCTTTGTTCGGCTATCTCAACAGCTCGCAACAAATGTTCGACAAGGTGTTCAATGCAGCCGACTTTTTCACGATTGGTTTTGCCATCATTGCCATCGGCATCGCTGCGTCCAACTTCACCAATTCGCGAATTGTGGAGCGTTTTGGTGCGCGCCGCGTATCGCACACCGCGCTTTTGACCTTTATCACCCTTGGCGCGTTGCAATTGGTCGCTGCACAGTTCGCGCCGAAATCAATGCCGTTGTTCCTACTGTTGCTGACGGGCAACATGGCGATGATTGGGTTTATCGGATCCAACTTCTCGTCGATTGCGATGACACCCTTTGGCCATGTCGCGGGCGCGGCGTCATCGTTTCAGACTTTCGTGCGCACTGGCTTGGCCGCCTCGCTCGGCGCGATCATCGGACAGCAATTTGACGGCAGCGTCTTTCCTGTCGCGCTTGGCTTTCTGTGTTGCGGGCTTGCCGCGCTGACGTTGGTTCTATGGTGCGAAAAGGGGAAGCTGTTCACGCGTCCCGGCACGACCCAACCTATTCCCGCTGACCCGCGCAGCTAGGGTCAGGACCTAGGCAAAGAAAAGGGGCGCCGAAGCGCCCCTGCCCTTTTGCGTTTTCGCGGTAACCTTAGTCCACAACTGGACCAGGGAATTCACCCATATCCGGTGCGTCGTCCGCCAGCTGGTCATGCTGCAGGTTTGAATTGCGCATGCCATAAACGAAGTACAGCACGATGGCACCGATCAGGAAGTATACGAAGAACATCAGCACGTTGTAAGGCACTGTCCTGATCAGATACAGGCATGACAAGATGCCGAGGATCGGTGTCAGCGGATAGAATGGTACCGAAAAGCCACGTGGCAGATCAGGCGCTGCACGGCGCAGATACATGACCGACAGGCAGACGATGGCAAAGGCTGCCAATGTGCCGACCGAGGTCATGTCACCCAGAACGTTGATGTCAAAGAAGCCTGCTGCAACCGCCGTGATCGTACCGACCAACAATGTGTTGATATATGGCGTGTGGAACTTTGGATGCACTTTGGAGAAGATCTTCGGCAACAGACCGTCACGGGCCATGGTGTAGAAGATACGCGTTTGGGCATACATTAGCACCAGAACGACCGAGGTCAGACCAATGATTGCGCCGACCTTGATCGTCTTTGCCAACCAAGCCCATTGTGGACCAAAGCTGTCAACAACGACCGCGACAGGATCGGGCACGTTCAATGTTGCATAAGGCACGAGCAAGGTCATGATTGCTGCCACCAGCATATAGATGACGGTACAGACAATCAGCGAACCGATGATACCAAATGGCATGTCGCGTTTTGGGTCCTTAGCTTCCTGACCAGCGGTCGAGACAGCTTCAAAACCGATATAAGCGAAGAAGACGATCGATGCAGCACGCATGATGCCATCAATACCGAATGCACCTTCACCGGTATTTTCTGGGATGAACGGCGTCCAGTTCTTTGCCACCAGTTCAGGCAAGTTGGTGAGGACAAGATAGCCGCCGACCAAAATAAATGCCACAAGAACGCTGACCTTGATCGCAACGATGACGTTGTTGACCTTAGCCGATTCCGACACACCCACCATCAGCAACAGCGCAAGCGCCATGCAGATGAGGAACGCAGGAAGGTTGAAGATTGCGGTTACCGCAGCGCCATCAACCAACAGAGGTACACCGTCACGCATGACCGCATGTCCGGTTGGTCCGGTAAATTGCGGCGGGATGACCAGGCCGAAGTCCGCCAGCAAGCTGACGACATATCCGCCCCAGCCAACGGCGACCACCGATGCGGCAAGGCCGTATTCGAGCAGCAGCAACGCACCCATGATCCAGGCAACAAATTCGCCCAATGTGGTGTAGCTGTAGGTGTAGGCCGACCCGGAAACAGGCAGCGTTGACGAAAGTTCGGCATAGCACAGGCCGGCAAAAGCGCAGACGATCCCCGCCACGACGAAGGACAGCAGAACAGCAGGGCCGGCATGCAATGCAGCGGCACTACCCGTGCGAACGAAAATGCCCGCACCAATGATGCACCCAACGCCCAAAAGCAGAAGGTTCCACTTGCCCAACGAACGCTTCAATTCGCTGTTGGCCGACTCTCTTTGTACTTGTGCGATCGTTTTGCGCGCGAACATGCGCTGCATCACGGATTGCTGCTCAATCGCCATCATAATCTCCCCGATGGATTTCTTATCGCGCGGAACCTAGCCTCTAAAAGTCTCCGCGCAACTGAATTTCATCGCATAAGCATCGGTCCGAGCGGTTTTCCACCAAAAATATGGACATGCAGGTGCGGAACCTCTTGATGTGAATCCATTCCGATATTGGCGAGCAACCGATATCCGGGTTCGACCAGACCCAATGCGCGCGCGACGTGGCCAACAGCGCGCACAAATCCGGCTATTTCCGCATCGCTCGCGTTGGCACTAAAATCGTCCCAGCTGACATAAGCGCCTTTGGGAATAACAAGAACATGCGTCGGTGCCTGCGGATTGATGTCGTGAAAGGCAAGCGCCAAGTCATCTTCAAAAACGGTATTGCAGGGAATTTCTCCGCGCAGGATTTTCGCAAAGATATTCTGGTCATCGTAAGGCAATGTCGGATCAATCGGCATCTTATTCTCCAGAATTGTCGCGCGCGGCCTTTTCCACCAGACCGGATACGCCTTCCCTGCGGTCAAGTTCGGCGAGAACATCGTCAAATGCCACCCCGCCCTCGGCAAGCAAGATCATCAAGTGGAAAAGCAGGTCTGCTGCTTCAGCGGTCAGGTGGTCGGCATCGCCCGAAAGCGCGGCGATGATCGTCTCGGTGGCTTCTTCGCCAACTTTCTGCGCGATTTTACCGCGCCCTTTGGCGAATAACGACGCCACATAGCTGCTATCGGGCGCAGCGTTCGACCGCTGGGCGATGGTGTGTTCAAGTCGTGCAAGCGTGTCGCGCATCAAATGTCCTTCTGCAAGGCGATAACCATGGCCTTGTCCTCTGCGGGTATCAACCCTTCCAAAACGCGCCAGAAGCCTGTGACCGATTCCTGCCCGGCTGCGGCATAAGCAGCCGCAAGGCTCGTGCGCAGCGCATCAAATAGCTGCGCTTCAAAGCGGACACCCTCTGCGGTCAAACGCAGCAGCTTCTGTCGCCGGTCGACCACGCCCGTGCGCGTTTCAATCAACGCTTTTTCCGCCAAGTCGGTCAACACCCTGCCCAGCGACTGTTTCGTGATCGCAAGGATTTTGAGCAATTCGCTAATCGTCAGGTCGGGTTGGCGGGCGATGAAATACAGTGCGCGATGATGCGCGCGGCCAAGGCCATGCTCGGCCAATCCGTCATCTATAGCGCGCGTGAGCCGCGTATAACCGAAAAACAAAAGCTCAACGCCGCGCCGCACCTCATGCTCGCGCAGAAACAAGGGTGACGCCGTCGGCGCAGCAGATACAGAAGATGGGGCAGCCATATTGACGTATCTAAGCCCAGCCCATAGGACGAAGCAAGACCCTAACTGACGAGAGCAACTATGACGTCCGGCGCATTTCCATTTGAGGCGAATCCAAATCCCGTTGACGCGGCGGAACGCGCGGCGCGGCTCGTCGATCCCGGTTTTGGTCGTGTGTTTACCGATCATATGGTCACCATCCGCTATTCGGACGCCAAAGGCTGGCATGACGCGAAAGTCGGTCCCCGCGCACCGCTCACACTCGATCCAGCGACCGCTGTGCTGCATTATGCACAAGAAATATTTGAAGGTTTAAAGGCCTACCGCCTTGCAGACGGATCGATGGCGCTGTTTCGCCCCGAACAAAATGCCCGCCGTTTCCAGCGGTCGGCCAAGCGCCTTGCCATGCCCGAACTGCCTGAAGAGATGTTTCTGCAGGCGTGCCGCCAACTGGTTCAGGTCGACAAGGACTGGTTTCCGCCCATCGATGGCGGGTCCATTTATTTGCGCCCCTTCATGATCGCCAGCGAAGTGTTTTTGGGCGTGAAGCCATCGGCGGAATATCTGTTCATGGTCATCGCGTCATCGGCTGGGAATTATTTTAAAAGCGGTGCACCCGCGATTTCGATTTGGGTATCCGAACACTATACCCGTGCCGCACGCGGCGGAACGGGCGCGGCAAAGTGCGGCGGTAATTATGCCGCCAGCCTTGTCGCCCAATCCGAAGCCATTCGTCAGGGTTGTGACCAGGTCGTCTTTCTGGACGCCGCCGAACATCGCTGGGTCGAAGAACTTGGCGGCATGAACCTGTTTTTCCTGTTCGATGACGGTTCATTGCTGACACCGCCAACCGACGGCACGATATTGGAAGGCATCACCCGCGATTCGGTTCTGACCCTTGCCCGTGAACAAGGTTTGAACGTCCGTGAGGAGCGCTACGCGATGGACCAATGGCGCGCCGATGCCGAATCTGGGCGGCTCGTTGAAGTGTTTGCCTGTGGCACTGCGGCGGTCGTGACCCCTGTTGGCACTGTGAAATCCTCCCAAGGCGCCTTCACCATTGGCGCGGGCGGTGCGGGGCAAATGACCCAGCAAATCCGCACAAAACTTGTGGATATCCAACGCGGAGCGGCAGCAGACACCCATGGTTGGGTGCAACGCATCGATTAAGCTGTTGCGCTACGAGATTCGCACGATATAAGCCGCGCACAACGGCCAGTTTGCTGGCTTGCTGGGGCGTCGCCAAGCGGTAAGGCAGCGGCTTTTGATGCCGCCATTCGCAGGTTCGATCCCTGCCGCCCCAGCCACTTTCGTAATCTGCGTTACGTTAAAACCCCATTTGAAAATGTAAAAGTTTGTAAATGTTTTGGGTCCATATCTGCTCACTCAATGCTTATCGGCGTATTTAAACCAGGAACGCCGGTATTCGACAGTTTATTGAGGGGCAGGCCAAAACATGCGGATAGCAATTGCGGACGATGAGCCGGAGGTCGTGCATCATCTAAAAGAAATCGTTCAAGAACTTGGCTATGATGCGGTTGGATATACCGATGGCGACGCCCTGATGCAGACCTTGGCCTGTGATTCATTCGATTTGCTTATGCTCGATTGGAACATGCCCGGGAAAGACGGTCTCGAGATTTTGAAATGGATGCAAGAAACCCTGCCCGAACGGCCACCCGTCCTTATGATCACAAACAGGTCTGCAAAAAAAGATGTAACCGAGGCGCTGTATGCCGGCGCTGCTGATTATATCAGCAAGCCTGAGGATCGCGTCGTTATCGCGGGACGCATCAGTGCCATGTTGCGCCGCGGCGCAATTGGCAGCACTTTTGATACCGAGGCAACATACGGCATCTATCGCTTAAATCGGATTGAACAGACGGTCTTTGTGAATGGGCAGATAATTGCACTCACGGCCAAAGAGTTTGAATTGGCCGACTTTTTCTTCCGCAATGTCAACCGCACATTGTCACGCAACAATCTGATGAAAGCGATCTGGCGGACGACAGCAAACTTGGCCACGCGCACGTTGGACATGCATATCTCTCGCGTGCGTTCAAAGTTGAATCTGCAGCCTGAAAACGGTTTCCGCATTTTAACGGTTTTCGGCTATGGCTACCGCTTGGAAACCGCCACAAAAGTTCGCTCGTTTTGAGCGCGCGAGGGATTCGGCCCATACCTATGCACAAAGCACGGTGACAATGATGAAGCGCAGACACGCTTCACCATCGTTCCGTCACCGATGCTTATGCGGCTTTCTTCGCCCGCTCGGTCATTTCCTGATTAAGTATGTCTGCCAACAGGAAAGCGAGTTCCAGCGATTGCGCGGCATTCAACCGTGGGTCGCAATGCGTGTGGTACCGATCTGCCAAACCTTCGTCGGTCACGGCAACCGCACCGCCGGTGCATTCGGTGACATTCTGGCCCGTCATCTCAATATGGATGCCGCCGCCAAAGCTGCCTTCTGCACGGTGCACGGCAAAGAAGCCGCGGACTTCAGCCAAAATACGTTCGAACGGCCGCGTTTTATATCCGCTGGCGGATTTGACGACATTGCCGTGCATCGGATCGCACGACCAGATAACAGGATGCCCCTCGCGCTGGACGGCACGCACCAAAGTGGGCAATCCGCTCTCAACCTTGTCATAACCATAACGCGAGATCAGCGTGATCCGGCCCGCTTCGCGCGACGGGTTCAACCCATCCAACATGCGCAACAGTGCGTCGGGCTCAAGGCTTGGTCCGCATTTGATACCGATTGGGTTCCCGATGCCGCGCAAAAATTCGACATGTGCCGAACCGTCAAAGCGGGTGCGGTCGCCGATCCACAGGAAGTGCGCCGACGTATCGTACCAATCGCCGGTCAGGCTGTCCTGACGGGTCATTGCCTGCTCATACGGCAACAACAATGCCTCGTGGCTGGTGTAAAAGCTCGTGCCCTTAATCTGCGGGACAGTCTCTGGCGTGATGCCACAGGCCTCCATGAAAGCCAGCGCCTCGCTAATGCGATCCGCAGTTTCTTTATATTTCTGCGCCCATGGCGAGCGGCCCATATAATCGTGCGTCCACGCATTGACCTGCTGCAGATTGGCGTAACCGCCGTTGGAAAACGCGCGCAACAGGTTCAGCGTTGACGCCGCCTGGCTGTATGCTCGGATCATCCGTGCCGGGTCAGGCTCGCGGCCTTCGGCAACAAATTCGATGTCGTTGATAATGTCGCCGAAATAGCTGGGCAGTTCGACGCCATTGATCGTTTCAGTCGGGGTTGAGCGTGGCTTGGCAAACTGGCCAGCCATCCGGCCCAATTTCACAACCGGCAATTTGCCCGCAAAGGTCAGCACCACCGCCATTTGCAGAATGACGCGGAATGTATCGCGGATATTATTGGGATGAAACTCGGCAAAGCTTTCGGCGCAATCGCCGCCCTGCAACAGAAACGCCTTTCCGTCGGCGACCTTGGCCAGATCCGCCGTTAGATTGCGCGCCTCGCCTGCAAAAACCAGCGGCGGATAGTTGCGCAACGTCTCTTCGGTTGCGGCAAGTGCGGCTGCATCCTTATATTCAGGCATGTGAATGCCCGTCGCGCTTCTCCAGCTATCCGGCGTCCAAGGTGTCGCCATGCGATCTACTCCAACAATAATCATTCAAAAGACGCGCCCTTTAGGCTTAATATGTTGCGAGAAGCAAGCATTAGCCGCGAATTTACGCCGGTTTTGCAAAATGCAATCGCCATGGCGCGCTTTGCTATGCGCACTGCCAAATTCCCTGTTGGCAAAAAGGGCTAAAGGCGTCTATCAGGCCCGCTGAATCGACCCAATTGTAAGGCGAAAGGCTTTTCAGCTTGGGAAGAGACGGGATTTCGACGCTATTGCGGATTAACCGCCGCAACGCAAAAAGGGCAGATTATGTCGACAGTCAAAAAGACAAAAAGCACGGCGAAAAAGCCGGCAGTAAAAAAGCCGGCGGCTGCGCCGGCAGCTTCAGTCGCAACGAAAGCGGCAGCTGGTGCGCAGAATCATGATGGCGCAGAAGGTTCGGGCGTTCGTCGCCGTGACTTCATTCACGTCGCCGCGGTCAGCTTCGCGGGCGTAGGCGCCGCAGCGGTTGCGATGCCATTGGTATCGCAGATGAGCGCAAGCGCGGACGTGCTGGCACTCGCCTCAATCGAGGTGGACGTTGCCGCTATCCAGCCAGGTCAGTCCATTAAGACCAGCTGGCGCAAACAACCGGTGTTCATCCGCAATCTGACGCCTGCAGAAATCGAAGAAGCAAATAAGGTTGATGTTGGTTCGCTGCGCGATCCACAAACACTTGCTGAACGTACCAAGCCCGGCAAAGAAAATTGGCTGATCACGCTTGGCGTATGCACCCATTTAGGTTGCGTGCCGCTTGGTGCAGCAGCTGGTGAAGTTAAGGGTGAATATGGCGGCTATTTCTGCCCATGCCATGGTTCGCATTATGACACCGCCGCACGTATCCGGAAGGGTCCAGCTCCGCTGAACCTAGCTGTTCCGGAGTTCGCATTCATTTCTGACACAGTCGTCAAAATCGGTTGAGGAGCTAAAACGCGATGAGCTTCCCTTGGGCACAAGAATATAAACCGCAGGGTGCGGTGAGCAAATGGGTCGACGAACGTCTTCCTTTGCCACGCCTTGTATATAACGCGGTTGGCGCCGGATATCCGGTACCCCGTAACCTCAATTACTTCTGGAACTTCGGCGTCCTTGCGGGCGTTGCTTTGGTTATCCAGATTGTGACCGGCATCGTGTTGGCCATGCATTATTATGCAAGTGTCGACGGCGCGTTCAACAGCGTCGAACATATCATGCGCGATGTGAACTCGGGCTGGTTTGTGCGCTATGCGCATATGAACGGCGCAAGCTTCTTCTTCATCGTGGTCTACATCCATATCTTCCGCGGTCTTTTCTATGGTTCATATAAAGCACCACGCGAAATGATCTGGTTGCTGGGCGTCACCATCTTCTTGTTGATGATGGCGACTGCGTTCATGGGCTATGTGCTTCCATGGGGCCAAATGAGCTTCTGGGGTGCGCAGGTTATCACGGGCTTCTTCTCCGCCATTCCATTGGTGGGTGAACCGCTGCGTCAGCTGCTCTTGGGCGGTTTTGCGCCGGACCAAGCTGCATTGAACCGTTTCTTCTCGCTGCACTATTTACTGCCATTCGTCATTGCTGGTGTCATCATCCTGCACATTTGGGCATTGCACATTCCAGGGTCTTCAAACCCAACGGGCGTGAGCGTAAAGGGTGAGCAGGACACGGTTCCATTCCACCCATATTACACCGCAAAAGACGGCTTCGGCTTGGGGATCTTCTTGATCTTCTTCGTTGCGGTTACCTTCTTTGCGCCAAATATGCTGGGCCACCCGGACAACTATATTCCGGCGAACCCGCTTTCGACGCCAGCGCACATCGTGCCTGAATGGTATTTCTTGCCCTTCTACGCGATTTTGAAGGCGTTCACGGTCGACTTCGGCATTCCGTTCACCGGCATCATCATCATCCCAGCAAAGTTGATGGGCGTGCTTGCGATGTTCGGCTCGATCTTGCTGCTGTTCTTCCTGCCTTGGTTGGACACGTCGCCCGTGCGTTCGGGACATTATCGTCCATTGTTCCGCAAGTTCTTCTGGTATGGCCTGATCCCAAGTCTCGTCATCCTGACCTATTGCGGTGGCAAACCTCCATATACCCAGTGGGTTGTACTCAGCCAGCTTGCGGCAGCGTACTATTTCGCTCACTTCTTGATCATCTTGCCGATCGTTTCGCGCATTGAACGGCCGCTTCCGCTGCCAAATTCAATCACCGAAGCTGTCACCGGCAAACCGCTTCCAGCGGCTGCGTAAAACAGGGAAAGCATAATCATGGTTCGTTTAGTTGCTTTTTTGGTAGGCCTGTTTTTCAGCGGCATGCTGTTGCTTGGCCTTGGGGACACCGTCATCACTGCGATCAAGGAACCCGCCGTTCCTTCGGTTGAGGCGGAGTTCCACGAAGAGACTTTGCCCGTCAAATTTGCCCATGACGGTCCGTTGGGCAAATATGACCGCGGTCAATTACAACGTGGCTTGAAGGTCTATTCCGAAGTCTGCGCCGCTTGCCACAGTTTGAAGCTGGTCTCGTTCCGCGATTTCGCGGCACTGGGTTATAGCGAAGATCAGGTCAAAGCGCTTGCAAAGGCATGGAAGACCGAAGTTCCAAGCATCAACCCTGAAACGGGTGAGCCTGCGACACGTCCAGCCATTCCTGCGGACAAAATTCCTTCGCCATTTGCGAACGAAGTTGCAGCACGTGCGGCTAACAACAACGCGCTTCCGCCAGATCTTTCGTTGATCACAAAGGCACGTGAAAATGGCCCTGCATATGTGTATTCATTGCTGCTCGGCTATCGTGACCAAGCTGGTTACAAGAACGAAGACGGCAAGGAACTGCTGAAGGAATTCCCTGAAGCGGCGACACCTGCCGGCCTGCACTTCAACCCATGGTTTGCTAACCTGAACATCGCAATGGCAGCACCGATCGCTGCGGATGACCAAGTTACCTATGACGATGGTACGAAGGCCACCAAGGCGCAGATGGCGAAAGACGTCTCTGCGTTCCTGACCTGGGCTGCGGAACCAAAGATGGAAAACCGCAAAAGCGCCGGTTGGGCAGCCCTTGGCTTCCTACTCGTCTTCACAGTGCTGGCTTGGATGTCCTACAAAACAATCTGGGCAGACAAGAAGCATTGATAAAAAAAACAGCATAGTTTTTGGGAAGGGCCGCTTTTGCGGCCCTTTCTTTTGCAATCTGGGCGTTGACGCTCGAGCCGTATAATGGCAATAGCGGCGCTCAAGACGGCCCATGGCCAGTCGCGGGTATAGCATAGTGGTAATGCACTAGCCTTCCAAGCTAGCTAGAGGGGTTCGATTCCCCTTACCCGCTCCAACTTTCCGCAGCCTCAAAACCTCTTGGAACATGCCGCAGCTGATACAGTTTGCGACAGACATGCTTTGCCTCGGCAAACTGTTGCGAAATATTCAGCTTATATGCGTTACACCTGCAGCCCCGCGGACGATCATAAGGAGCGATGAGGATGAAGAAACTTTCAATTTATGCTGGCCTAATGGCCTTTTCGGCAATGTCAGCGTCAGCAATATATGCCGCGCCCGATGGAAGGGCAGACCAAGACGGCAATCGCATTATCACCAAAGCAGAAGCCATGGCCGCTGCTGATGCGCATTTTGCCATGATGGACGCCAATGCTGATGGCACGCTGAATGACAGCGACAAGACCGCGATGCTGGCTAAGCGCTTTGCCGCAATCGATACCGACAAAAACGGCTCGATCAGCCAAGCTGAATTCATGGCCGCACATGAAATGCGCGATGAGCACCGCGCGGACCGACGCGAAAAGCGCATGGAGCATGGCAAAATGGGCAAGCGTCATGAGCACGAAGGTGGCCGTGACGGACGTATGGATATAATGGCGCGTGTGGACAGCAATGGTGACAAGGCGATATCGCAGACAGAATTCCGTGCTGCCGCTGAAGCCCGCTTCGCCAAAGCCGATGCCAATAAAGATGGCAGCATCTCCCCCGACGAGCGCAAGGCCGGACGCAAGGGTGGCTGGAACGAACCAATGGCCCCTGCCCAGCCCAACGGCGGCTAACAGACTTGGCTAGCGCGGTCTTCTCCCCCCTTTCGGACCGCGCCTTTCTTGGCCGGAGCTGCTTTGCCGTCTCCGGCCTTTTTTGTTGCTAATGTCTGTCCAACGACCGAGCATCGCCCGCGGGCGCGGTTGCCATGAAGGCCACATACGGTCTAATCGTCACGCATTGGTTTCCATCGGAGAGTTTTCATGCGCATCGCGCTCTATCAACCGGACATGGCCGGCAATGTCGGGGCGGTATTACGCACAACCGCATGCTTTTGCGTCCAATGCGACATCATTGAACCTTGCGGTTTCCCCTTTTCCGAACGTGCATTGAGGCGCGCCGGTATGGATTATGTCGCCCATGCAAAGATTCAGCGCCACACCGACTGGTCGGCGTTTCTTGAAACATTGAACGGCGCGCGGTTGGTGCTGATGTCGAGCAAGGCGTCAACCGCCCTGCCCGCATTCGCCTTTCGGCCCGATGATGTCATCCTGATGGGGTCGGAAAGTACCGGCGCACCACCCGAAGTGCATGCGCGCGCCGACGCCCGCGTATATATTCCAATGGGCGCTGGATTTCGGTCCTTGAACATTTCGGTGTCGGCTGGCATCGCATTGGCAGAAGGTCTTCGGCAGACCCAGCAATTTCCGGAAGGTGCAGTATGACCCTGGTCCTCGACAATCGGCAGCAAGCGGCGCGCAGTTGGTTCGAATCGCTGCGCGACAGCATTTGTGCGGCGTTTGAAGCCATCGAACGCGAAGCCGGATCAGACGCATCATTCGAATATATCCCTTGGGATCGCCACGACCATGACGGTTCGCCCGGCGGCGGCGGCGTGCGCGGCGTGATGAAGGGTAAAATCTTTGAAAAGGTTGGCGTGAACGTTTCGACCGTAGGGGGCAGCTTCAACCCCGAATTTGCCAAGACCATTCATGGCGCGGCTGAAGACCCAAATTTCTTCGCGACCGGTATCAGCCTCGTCGCGCATATGGCCAATCCACATGTGCCAGCGGTGCATATGAATACACGCTATCTCGTGACCACGAAAAGCTGGTTTGGCGGCGGTGCTGATCTCAACCCGCCCATCCCTTACGAAGAAGACACGGCCGACTTCCACGCGCGCCTGCGTGCGGCCTGCGCGCCTTATGGCCCCGACGTGTACGAACGTTATCGCAAATGGGCGGAGGATTATTTCTGGATCCCCCACCGCAACGTGCATCGCGGTGTTGGCGGTATTTTCTATGACCATCTGGAAAACAGCAGCGATGCCATTTTCGACCAGAATTTTGCACTGACCCGCGATGTCGGCGAAGCTTTCCTCGATATCTTTCCCAAGCTGGTGCGCCGCCGGATGAATCAGCCATTCACCGCCGAAGAAAAGCAGGCGCAGCGGCGCTGGCGCGGGCTCTACGCCGAATTCAATCTTGTATATGACCGCGGCACGACCTTTGGCCTGAAAACCGGCGGAAATGTTGACGCGATTTTGATGAGCCTTCCGCCCGACGTCGCGTGGGATTAATCCAAAATGCCGTATAGCCCGATTGCCGATGGCGACCTTGGTGCCATTGTAACCTCGCTGGAAATGACCAAGCGTCCGCCATTGCGCGCGCTGCCTGCGTCAGATTTGCGGCTAGAGCCATGGCACGCCCCGCATGCCGACAAATACCGCACGCTCTATCGCCGTATCGGCGAACCTTGGCTGTGGTTCTCACGCCTTGAGATGGACGACGAGACGCTGATTGCGACCATTCACGACCCCAAGGTCCGGATTTGGGCGGTGGTCGACAGGCGCGGGATTGAAGTTGGCATATTGGAGCTCGACTTCAGAACCGAGGGTGCATGTGAAATTGCCTTTTTCGGCCTGATCCCCGAACTTGCTGGCAAGGGCCATGGCAAATGGTTGATGGCCATGGCGCTTCAGCTCGGCTGGGCAGAAGCTGGCGTGCAACGCATGTGGGTGCATACATGCACGCTGGACGGTCCCACCGCGCTCGCCTTTTACCAAAAGGCCGGGTTCACGGCCTATCAACGGCAATTGGAAACATTTGCAGACCCGCGGATCAGCGGCCTCATCCCGCGCGATGCAGCGCCGCATATTCCGATTATTGGGGTGCCGTCTGTGCCCCAAGCTGACGATTAACCACCGTCGCAGCGATAACATAAATAACGGCCTCAACCGCCGCGAAAAACGCGCTGACCGCAGCTTGGACGACGGGAATTCCGCCCTCACCCGCAACTGCTTCGCATATGCCCGCGACGGCATCACCAACGATCCCTGAAACCAGGCGTATAGCGACCGCGATAAACAGCGTCAGTATCACTATGGCCCAACCGCATGTGCGCGTTGTCGCCCAAGTCTGCTTCACCGCATCGATGATGCCAAGCCCCGGTTCTTGCGCGATGACCGCTGGCAGCACGGCAAAACGGCCCGTGAGATAAAGTCCGGGAATGATGAACAGCAAAAACCCCGCAAATGTCGCCCAACCGGTCAATATGGTCGCAGTCAAATATGTCGGGAACAATGCGGCCGCGATGACAAGCGCGTCGCCCACCTGCGCCAATTTGCGTCCCGAAATCAGGACATAAAGCGCAAGGCTGCCATACATTGTGACAAGCATCGCCGGCAACAAGACCGGCCAATTCGCCGCGAAATAGCCGCTGAACGCCGCGATGACTTTGGTTGTGTCGTCAAAGCTTTCAAGGACGAGCGGTGGCGCCAAATAGCCCGCGATCCAGTTCGACATGAAAATGAAAAAGCCCGCAATGGCGATAATGGCTTCACGATGCGCAGCGAATGAAGCGCGCGCATCTTTGGCCACCGCACGATAATCAAGCCTCTTTTGCATATACACTCCCTGACCCTAGCTGCGCGGGGTAGAGGCTGACATATCCGGTGGCAAGCGGCTTGCACCATGCTAAGCAGCGCGGATGAAGATCGATGGCAATATTGATTGGGACGTTTCCGAAGGGCTAACCCCCTATCCCGAAGCCGTTGCCCGTATGGAAACGTTGCAGGCGGCGATCCGTGAGGAAAATGCACGGGAGCTTATCTGGTTGCTGGAACACCCGCCATTATACACAGGCGGAACGAGCGCAGACCCGGCAGAATTGCTGAGCACCGCATTTCCCGTGTACGACACCGGACGCGGCGGACGGTACACCTATCATGGGCCGGGGCAGCGGGTGGGCTATGTCATGCTTGACCTTGCCAAGCATTGCAAAGATGTCCGCTGTTATGTGCATGCGCTCGAGGGTTGGGTTATCGCTGCGCTTGGCCATTTCGGTGTGGAGGCACGCCGCGCCGAAGGCCGTGTTGGCATATGGTGCGACACCAAAAATGGTCAGGAAGCAAAAATCGGCGCAATCGGCGTGCGAATCCGCAGATGGGTGACGATGCACGGCTTTGCGGTGAATATTGCGCCTGATTTGAATCATTTCGGCGGCATCGTTCCGTGCGGGATATCCGAATATCCGGTCACAAGCCTCGCGGACCTTGGCATTGACGCATCAATGCAGGACTTCGACGCAGCCTTGCGCGCCACCTTCCCCGACTTTCTCATTAACCTTGCCAAAGCGGGCGGAAATTGTACGGTCGCGCCGGAATAGAGAACTGAGGACGATATGCGTTTCACCATCATAGCACCTGCCTTTGCAGCCTTGCTGGCATTGACCGCCTGTGGCGGCGGTAAAGAAGACAATCAGGTCACAGAAACGCGGATGGATAATCTCGAAAGCCTTAAAGGCACGATCAGTGACGACATGATCAACACCGACGAATCCACCGATGAGGCACCTGTTGAAGCGATGCCCGTGCGTGCCGATACCGATGCTGAAAAAGCAACGCCGGAAAAAAGCGACGAACCCAAAACCGATGGTTCAGACGAACCAAAAATTGAAGAACCAAGCGAGCCAAAGTGATCTTAAGTAGCGCCATACAACTGCCCTGTGGGGCCGTACTCAAAAACAGAATAGCAAAAGCCGCGATGACCGAGGGGTTGGCGGACACGCAAGGCGTGCCCACGCCCGAGTTACAGCGCCTGTACGGTATCTGGTCGGACGGAGGCGCTGGTCTTCAGATTTCCGGCAACATCCATATTGACGCCGACCATCTGGAACGGCCCGGAAACGTCTTTTTCAGCGGACAGCCGGACGAAGCGATGATGGATGCGCTCAAATCATGGACCAAGGCTGCGACGCGCAATGGCAACCATTTTTGGGCGCAGATAAGCCATGCGGGCCGCCAGACCATGCGTGGCATCAATCCACGTCCAAAGGCGCCGTCAGCGGTCAAGCTGGGCCTGCCCGGCGGACAATTTGGAATGCCGGTTGCATTGACCGAGGATGAAATTCTAAACCTGATTGGCCGTTTCGGCCAAGCGGCGCTGCATTGCCAAAATGCCGGGTTCACGGGCGTTCAAATCCATGCTGCGCACGGCTATCTGATCTCACAATTCCTCAGCCCGAAGTCAAACCAGCGCACCGATCGTTGGGGGGGCAGCCTCGTCAACCGTGCCCGCTTCCTGATGTTCACCGTCAACACCGTCCGGACTTTGGTTGGCCCCGCATTCCCGATTTCGGTCAAGCTGAACAGCGCGGATTTCCAACGCGGCGGTTTTGCTTTTGAAGACAGCCTTCAGGTGGCCCGCTGGCTTCAGGATGCTGGCGTGGATTTGATCGAGATATCGGGCGGCACGTATGAGCAGCCCAAGCTATTGGGCATTGAGGGGATGGAAGCCGAAGAGACGCAGACCGTCGCGGAAACCACACTCGCACGCGAAGCCTATTTCGTTGATTTTGCAAAAGCGATGAAGAGTGAGCTGACCATTCCATTGATGGTCACCGGCGGTTTCCGCAGCGCATCCGCCATGGAACAGGCGCTTCGCAACAGGGCGGCCGATGTTATCGGATTGGCGCGGCCATTATGCGTCATGCCCGAAGCGCCAAAGCGGCTGCTCGGTGGCTTGGCGATGCTGCCCAAGGTTGAAAACCAGCTTAAGCTTTTGCCCGAGTGGCTATCCAGCCTACGCAAGATAAAGGCGGTGCGCGGGATTGAAGGTTTTGCGACCCAATATTGGTTTTACAGCCAGATATACGCGCTAGGACGTACCGGCCGGACGAAGCCGACCGTCACGGTCTTCGAGGCTCTACGCGAAGTAGAATCCTATCAAAGAAGCTGGCTTAAAGAGCGGCGCGCCGCGAAGGCTTAATCGCCTTCGCCGGGCTCAGCGCTGAAATATTTGTCGAACTTGCCTTCTTCGCCCTTATGCTCATCTGCGTCTGCAGGCGGTTCGCGGCTGGATGTGATGTTCGGCCATTCTGCGCTATAGGTTGCGTTCAGCTCAAGCCATTGTTCCAAACCGCTTTCGGTGTCTGGCAAAATCGCTTCTGCAGGGCATTCGGGTTCGCACACGCCGCAATCGATGCACTCATTTGGGTTGATGACGAGCATATTGTCGCCTTCATAGAAGCAATCCACCGGACACACTTCAACGCAGTCCATATATTTGCAGCGGATGCAGGCATCGGTAACGACATAAGTCATTGGCGGAACTCTCCCATACACGACGGCGGATTAGCCGTTTCGATACGTCTGCCTATTGCGAGGTGCAGGGGGAAGTCAACGCCGGATTGCACCGAGTCGCCAATTTTTTAGTCGATACGCTGATAGAAAAGCTGCGCCTCTGATGCAGGACCTCGCCGAACAGGGACAGAGAGCAGCTTTAACGTCAAAACAGCATCGCCCAATGGCATGGTGATGATATCGCCAATGCGCACCGCAGCGCTGCCCTTTTCGATCCGGCGGCCATTCAACCTTATATGGCCAGCCTCCGCCCAACTGAGCGCGAGCGAACGGCTTTTGGCCAATCGCAGAAAGAACAGCAGCTTGTCGATCCGCAAGGCTTGCCCGACCTTTTAGAACTTGAGGCCTTTGAGCGCAGCCAATTGCAAGGCCAATGCCGACGGCGGCGCACTTGGCTTTGGCGCTGGCGGTGTGCGATCGGGCTTACCCTTCGGCTTTGCCGACGCGTGCGGCTTTCGTTCTGCAGAAGCATGCGGCCTGCGCTGTTCGGGCGGACGTGGCTTGGGCAAGCCCACCCAACGCCAATGCGTCAGCACAACTGGCGCGGTTTCTTTTGGCGCGGTTTGCTCTTGCGCAACGGCGTCGGCGACTATTGCTTCAACTGCGGCTTCAGCCTCAGGCGCTGGTGTGGTTTCGACTGGCGTGCTTTCTTCGACCACGGGCGTTTCGTCAGCCGGAACGGCATCAGCGACGGCCTCCGTTACAACCGCCGCTTCGGCGGGGCGGAAACCGGCGTCGCGCATCAGCGCTTTCAAACCGGCCTCGCTAATACCCAGCGAGGTTGCAAAGGCCATGTCCATGCCAAAGGCATTGTTCTGCCAGCGCGCTTCATGCGCTTTTTTGATCACGCGTTCGGCCAAATCGATACGCACATATTCATCACCAATCCGGCGATAGCCCGCATTTCTGGCCTCCGACGGGTTCGCAAAATTCCATGTTTTCAAATGCACCGCGCTTTCGGGTGGCAGCACAGGCATGGCGCGGTTGTCGCGTGCGGCAAACAAGGCTGCGCGCCATTTGGCGGCAGCGGGCTTCAACGCGGCGTGGTGATAAATATCGAGCGCGCCGAAAACGATACCGCCCTTGCGTGCGGCCCCGCGGGCTTCCTTGGGCAGCGCGGCGATGGCGTCGGCAAGATAATGCCGCCCCGCAATCCCACCTTCATCCGCAAGGCGCACGGCAAGCGCACGGACGTTGCCGTCGACATCAGCTTGCTGGGCGAGGTCGAGCAATCCGACAATGCCGCCCATCGCCTTTGCCAGTTGGCTTTCAATCCAGCTTTCCGCGCGCGTGACAATCTCGCGCAGGGCGTCGCCTTCCAATCCGGCGACAGCCTTTACGGTCGAAAATGCAGGTTGAAGCAGCGTACGCCCCTTGGTCAATGTGCCCAGAAGGTCATCCTTCCAGAAGATCGAAGGTTTACCCTCCCCATCGGCTGCGAGCGAGAATGCGCTATCCTCTGCCATAGATACGTCCTTTGCCTTTTGTCTCAAATGCGCTGCCAGATGTCGTTCTGCGGCAGCCAATAATAATTTACGGTCACCCGCTTTTGCCGCCGGGTCAACCCGAAAGGCAAATCCTTGTAAAGTCCCAATGTCTTCGCCATCGACCAGAACGCGATTATCCTGCTGGATTTCAACGGGTAACAGCCCGACATCGCCAGCACCTTTGCGCAGCAACATTGACGTGCGTTTGTCGACAAACCGCTGACGCAGCGCATCGTGCAACGCGTCCGATAATTTTTCTTCGAGCGCCCGCGCGCGTTCGGCCATCGCTGGCGGGTTGGCCAGCCAATCGTTCCGGTGCGCGATATAGGTCCATGTCCGCACCGCTGCGATTCGGGCGGACAGCGTGTCGACGTCGCCTTGAATATTATCCAGCCGCGCCAGCTCGTTGGCGTAAATGCCGTGCGGAATGACGCGCGCGCCCTGCCCCAGATATTGCCATAAGGACGCGACAAAGCGGCTATGATGCTCCTCACCCATTTGCCGGAAATCCGGCAAGCAGGCCACTTCCCACAACCGCGCCACATCAACAGGATGCCGGATCAGCGATTTCACATCGGGCATTTCGGCCAGTCGCTTGAGCACCAAAAGGTCGATGACCTTGGGCGCGGGCAACAGGCCCGGACGGCCCGGTTTTTTCTCAAGATCCGCAATCAGCGTCGCGATGTCGTTAAATCTTGGCTTTGCCTCGCGCCAAAATAGCCAGTCCAGCCTTGGGAAACTGTGCCCCTCAATCGCCAGCACCTCTTCGGGGGTAAACTCGCTGCCTTCGCCCGCGAGCGTGCCAAAGCTTCCGTCCCGTTGGTGCCGTCCGGCCCGCCCCGCGATTTGCGCCATTTCGGCGACGGTCAACCTGCGTCTGCGCGAACCGTCAAATTTCGACAGGCTGACAAAGGCGACATGTGCGACATCAAGGTTCAGCCCCATGCCAATCGCATCTGTGGCCACGAGATAATCAACCTCGCCCGACTGGAACATCGCCACCTGCGCATTGCGGGTGCGCGGCGACAAGGCCCCCATGACCACCGCAGCGCCGCCCCGCATCCGGCGTAATGTTTCGGCGACTGCATACACCTGCTCAATCGAAAACGCGACGATGGCAGACCGTTTGGGCAGCCGGGACAGCTTCTTTGCGCCGGCATAGCTTAACGTGGAAAAGCGCGGGCGCGAGATGATCTCCGCATCGGGCAGCAGCGACCGGATGATCGGGCGCAGGCTTTCCGAACCCAAGATCATCGTTTCCTCACGTCCGCGGGCATGCAAGATGCGGTCTGTAAAAATATGCCCGCGCTCGGGGTCCGCCCCCAATTGCGCTTCGTCAATTGCAACGAAGGCAAATTCCTTGTGGATCGGCATGCTTTCCACGGTGCAGCAATACCAGCGCGCCTGTGGCGGCTCGATCCGCTCTTCGCCCGTAATCAGCGCGACATTTTGCGCGCCTTTAATCGCCACCAGCCGGTCATAGATTTCCCGCGCCAGCAGCCGCAATGGAAAGCCGATCATTCCGCTCGAATGGGCGCACATCCGCTCAACAGCGAGATGGGTCTTGCCGGTGTTGGTTGGACCTAAAATGGCCGTGAGGGCGGAACGGACTGGCGGCAAAAGTTTAGGTGGCTGTCAATTCTGCAGCGAGTTCTTTCAAGGGAACTTCGGTGTTTGCCAATTGTTCAGCGGAAGGCGACAAGCCCTCGGTCACAAAGGCGCGGCCCTGCACATAATCCTTGGTCGCGTTCACACAATCAAGGGCAATGACACGGCCCGATTTCAAATAGATCAGCGAAAAGCTGCGTGCCTCCAAATCACCGCGCAGCACAGTCGTGTCATAGCCGGCGCTGATGCCAACGGTTTGCAGCCTTAAGTCATATTGGTTTGACCAGAACCACGGCACCGCATGATATTCGGTCAACGCACCCATCAGGCTTTTCGCCACCGCATTGGCCATGTCATTGGCATTCTGCACCGATTCCACGCGCATGATATTGCCGCCGGCAAAGCTGTTGGCATGGGCCGCGCAATCACCAATGGCAAAGATATCTGGCAAGGACGTCCGGCAATAAGCGTCGACGTCAACCCCAGCGCCGCCAGCGGCACCCGCCGTCAACAAAGGCGCAACCGAAGGGATGATGCCAATGCCAACGATGACCATTTGCGCAGGTATAACTTCGCCATCGGTCAAGCGAACGCCGGTGGCGACATCGTCGCCTTCAATCGCCGCAATGCCGACGTTCAGACGCAGATCGACGCCATGGCTGCGATGTTCAGATTCATAAAAACGCGACAGCGGTTCGCCAGCGACCCGCGCAAGCACGCGATCCATCGCCTCCAGCACCGTCACTTTCTTACCCATTTTACGCAGCACCGCTGCGGCCTCAAGCCCGATATAGCCACCGCCGACAATCACAACGTCCGCGACATCATCCAGGCCTTCGACCATGTGATCCACATCGGCCCGGGTCCTGACAACATGCACGCCGCGTAGGTTGCCCCCCGTGACCGGCAATTGCCGCGGGTCGCCGCCTGTGGCCCAGATCATATGGCCATAAGTGATGACTGTGCCGTCAGCAGTCGTGACGGAATGCGCGGCGGCATCCACCGTCTCCACCCGCTGGCCAAGCAACATATCCACCGAACGCTCCGCCCAAAACGCAGCAGGCCGGATCATGATGCGTTCAAACGGCTTGTCGCCCGCAAAATAGTCCTTGGACAATGGTGGGCGCTCATAAGGATATTCAGGTTCGGCATTGACGATAGCGATGCTGCCTTCGAATTTTGCCTGCCGCAATGCGATGGCCGCTTGCGCACCGCCATGGCCGCCACCGACGATGAGAATGTCATAATGCATCGTTCAAGATTCGCTCATTAGGAAAATATCAAAAGTGCGGTAAGCAAAAGGTCAGCAACTGGCTAGTCCCATGCTTGCGGCACTATCAAATAAATGGCAGAGGATGGCGATGACTTTAGACTTTGCCCTCGGCGAAAATGCCGACATGATCCGCGATACCACCAAGCGCTTTGCGACGGATAAAATCGCGCCCTTGGCCACCAAAATTGATGCCGATGACTGGTTTCCACGGGAAGAATTATGGCCAGCCATGGGCGCGCTTGGGCTGCACGGCATGACGGTTGCACAAGAAGATGGCGGCCTTGGCCTTGGCTATTTGGAACATGTTGTCGCCGTTGAGGAGGTCAGCCGGGCGTCGGCATCCATCGGACTGTCTTATGGCGCGCATTCCAATCTGTGCGTCAACCAGATCGCGCGTTGGGCCTCGCCCGAGCAAAAGGCGAAATATCTGCCCAAGCTGATTTCGGGCGAACATGTCGGCAGTTTGGCCATGTCCGAAACCGGCGCAGGTTCGGACGTTGTTTCGATGAAGCTGAAGGCCGAAGCGGTTCAGGGCGGTTACATATTGAACGGTACGAAATTCTGGATCACCAACGCGCCTTATGCGGACACTTTGGTTGTCTATGCCAAGACCGCGCCTGAGGCTGCATCGCGCGGCATCACCGCCTTTCTGATCGAGAAAGGCATGGAGGGTTTTTCCATCGGCCAGAAAATCGACAAGGTCGGGATGCGCGGATCGCCCACGGCGGAACTGGTGTTCAACGACTGCTTCGTATCCGAAGAACAGATGATGGGCCCGTTGCATGGCGGCGTTGGCGTGTTGATGTCGGGTCTGGATTATGAGCGCGTTGTTCTCGCCGGGCTTCAACTTGGCGTGATGCAGGCCTGCCTTGACGTCGTCTTGCCCTATGTCCGCGAACGCAAGCAGTTCGGCAAACCCATCGGCAGTTTCCAACTGATGCAGGCGAAGATTGCCGACATGTATGTCGCGCTCAATTCTGCCCGCAGCTATGTTTACAATGTCGCGCGCGCATGTGACGCGGGCCAGACCACCCGCTTTGACGCAGCAGGCGCGATCCTGTTGGCCAGCGAAAACGCCGTGAAGGTGGCGGGCGAAGCCATTCAGGCACTGGGCGGCGCTGGCTATACCAAGGATTGGCCGGTCGAGCGTTATTGGCGCGATGCCAAATTGCTCGACATTGGTGCAGGAACAAATGAAATTCGCCGGATGTTGATTGGCCGGGAGCTGATCGGAGCGGCGTGAGCAAAAGATGACGCAGGAGTCAGCAGAATGAGCCGTCCGGTATTGGGTGTCATCGCGTGTAACCGCATGGTCGGCAACGAAGTCGCCCAAGCCGTGATGAACCGCTATATCCGCGCGGCCATGACCTATGCTGATGTGGCGGCGTTAATCATCCCCTCGCTGCCCGACCTGATGACCGCCGCTGAAGTCGCGCCACGGATCGACGGCATATTGCTGACCGGCAGCCCGTCAAATGTCGCGACGCGGCATTATGGTGAGGAAGGCGGCGATGGCCCCTTTGACGACGGCCGCGACGAGATCGCGATGTCCATGGTCGACCGCATGATTGACGCGCGCAAGCCCGTCTTTGGCATTTGCCGGGGTTTTCAGGAAATCAACGTCGCCTTAGGCGGAACGTTGCGCCGCGATACGAGCGCGAGCGATACCCTTATCCGCCATCACGCACCGGACGATGTTGATTTCGACGCCATGTTCGACCACCGCCATCCGGTTGAACTTGCCGACGGTGGTATGCTGTCCAATGCTTATGCCAAAGGCGCGTTGGACGTAAACTCGGTGCATTTTCAAGGCATCGGCACGCTCGCGGATGGTCTGACGGTGGAGGCGCGCGCACCCGATGGACTTATAGAGGCCTATAGCGCCCGACCCAATGGCGCCCCCTTGCTGGCGGTCCAGTGGCACCCCGAATGGGGGACGGAAAATGACGCGGATTCGCAAACCTATTTCCACCTTTTGGGAAAGGCGTTAAGAGGTAATCTGTGAACATAAATGTGACCCGTTATAACCGCTATCAAGCACGGATAGGCTTTTCGCCCTGAATTGAATTCGGGCGCTGCCCTATCGCTCCCCTCCCGCAAGCGGGAGGGGCTGGGGGTGGGCCTGCAACGGCTAGATCAGATAGATCGCCTGCGGCTCCCACCCTCCCCTAACCCCTCCCGCCTGCCGGAGGGGAACATTATGGAGACCTTTTCATGCCCCGCAATTACGACATCGCCGAACTTCGCCGTTTAGACATCGCCCACCATTTGCCCGCGCAAGCCGACTGGCAGGAAATCGAAGACCTGGGCGGCAGCCGCATCATCACCCATGCTGACGGCTGCTATATCCATGATGGCGACGGCAATCGCATTTTGGACGGAATGGCTGGCCTGTGGTGTGTCAACGTGGGCTATGGCCGCGATGAGCTTGCTGAGGTTGCGCGCGAACAAATGCTGGAGCTGCCATATTATAACAGTTTCTTCAAAACCGCGAACGCACCAGCCATCTTGCTGGCCGAAAAGATTGCGAGCCTGACTGGCGGCCGCCTGCCACATGTGTTTTTCAACAGCTCCGGTTCCGAAGCCAATGACACGATATTACGGATGGTGCGCCATTATTGGCAGGTGAAGGGCGAACATAGCCGCACCATCGTTATCAGCCGCCACAATGCCTATCATGGCTCCACCGTGGCGGGCGTCAGCATGGGCGGAATGAAGGTCATGCACGGCCAAGGCTTCCCTGCCCCCGGCATCTTGCCGATGGCGGGTATTGAACATGTCCGCCAGCCTTATTGGTACAATGAAGGCCGCGATATGACGCCTGAAGATTTCGGCACGGCATGCGCGCAAGCCATTGAGGATAAGATATTAGAAGTAGGCCCGGAAAATGTCGCTGCCTTCATTGGTGAGCCGGTACAAGGCGCAGGCGGCGTTATCATTCCGCCAGCCAATTACTGGCCGCAGGTGGAAGCAATCTGCCGCAAATATGGCATATTGTTGGTCTGTGACGAGGTTATCTGCGGCTTTGGCCGCACCGGCAATATTTGGGGCCACGAAACCGTTGGCGTAAAACCGGACATCATCGCCATGGCCAAGGGGCTGTCGTCGGGTTACCTGCCGATTTCGGCTGTCGCCGTGAGCGCGGAGATCGTCCAGGTCATTAAAACCGGTGGCGATTTCGTTCATGGCTACACCTATTCGGGGCACCCCGTCGCATCCGCCGTCGCCTTACGCAATATCGAGATTATGGAGCGCGAGGGATTGTTCGAAAAAGTCCGGAACGAAACCGGCCCCTATCTTGCCGAAAAGCTGGCGACACTGCGCGACCACCCCCTGGTCGGTGAAGCCCGCTCGGTTGGCTTGCTTGGCGCGGTCGAGGTTGTTGCCGACAAGGCCACTGGCGCGCGTTTCGGCGGGGCTGAAGGCACGGCAGGGCCAATGGTACGCGATATCTGCATCCGCAACGGCCTGATGGTGCGCGGCATCCGCGACAGCATCGTAATGTGCCCGCCACTGATTATCACGCCGTCGCAGATCGATGATTTGATTGGCATCATTCGCACGTCACTGGATGAGGCCGAGCCGAAGTTACGCGCGATCGGGTAGGTTATTTAGTCCGTCTATTTCCGTCATGCTGAACTCGTTTCAGCATCTTACTTACGGCGGCCAATAAGTAAGACCCTGAAACAAGTTCAGGGTGACGGGTCTGGATGATCAGCACTACGGTAAGTTGTTCACGCTAGACAAACCACATCCAATGATTACCTAGGACCCCATGAAATCCAAAATGCTCCAGCGCGCCCTCACGGCTGCCGTCACCCCTGCCCTGCTTCTTCAATTTACGCCTGCACATGCGGCGGCCCCGGTTGCGGCAAAGCCCAAGCCATCCGTTCTCACCTGCACGACCACGACACCGGAAGGTCTGTCCTACACCGTCATTAAGGCGGGTAAAGGCGAACGTCCGAATGCTGAATCGCGCGTGATCGTGAATTATAAGGGCATGCTGACCGCTGACGGCACCGAGTTTGATTCAGGGCAAGGCGCACAGTTTCCCGTTGGCGGCGTCATCCCCGGTTTTGCGCAGGGTCTGCAATTGATGCAGGCGGGCGGCAGCTACCGTCTCTGCATCCCGTCAAAGCTTGGCTATGGCGCGGCAGGCACTGGTCCCATCCCCGCCAATGCGGATCTGGTGTTCGAAGTCGATTTGCTGTCCTTCAAAAACCCTGCGCCAAAGCCAGTCATTCCAGTGGCAGAACGCAGTTGTTCGCAAACCACGGCAAGCGGACTTGGCTTTGACCTCATAAAGGCCGGCGCGGGCAAGAGCGCGACCGATAGCGACATGGCGCTGGTCGACTTCACCGTTTTTGACGCCAGCACCGGCGTCGTGCAGCAGCAGCGCGAATGGGAAAAAATTGCGTTGAGCCAAGCATCGCCCGTGTTCGGCGAGGGGCTGAAAATGATGCAGGCAGGCTCAACCTATCGTTTTTGCATGCCCAAGGGCGCTGATTCCGGTCCCGAAAGCAACATCATCGTGACCTTGTTGGATGTCCGGCCTGCGCCAACCGCTGACAATTAAGGGGAATCGCGGCGGACGGACTTTGCGTCTAGCTTAATAGGACCACGGGGCTGTCCGCACGCCAGTGCATGCTGACCTTGTCGTCCCATGTGAAATCCTCTTGATCATGGCGTGACAGGTTTGGGCGGCTGACGCGGATCATCTGTCCGCCATCCAGCTGGATTTCATACAGCGTGATATCGCCGAGATAGCTCATGCCCTTAATCGTGCCGCGCGCGAGGTTGTGGCCATCGGGGGCGTCTTGGGCGGCTGCGCGAACGGCTTTGCCTTCGCCGGGCACATGCAGGTAAATCTTTTCGGGACGCAGCGCGACCCAGACATCGGCGCCATGCGGTCCGGTGACACCATGGTTGAGGTAAATTTTGCCAAGGCCGGGGCAATCAACGGCGGCCTTATCCGGCTCGTCCAGCGTCAACTTGCCCTCAAAAATGTTCACGGAACCCACAAAATCGGCCACGAAGCGGTTGGCGGGATATTCATAGAGATCAGCAGGTGGCGCAAGCTGTGCGACTTCGCCTTTGTTGATGACGGCAACCCGGCTTGCCATCGACAATGCCTCATCCTGATCATGCGTGACCGTGACAAAGGTAATGCCGACCTTGTCCTGCAGATCAGCCAATTCAAACTGCATCTGCGCGCGCAATTTGGCGTCGAGCGCAGACAAAGGTTCATCGAGCAACAGCACCTTTGGCCGCATCACCAGACTGCGCGCGAGGGCAACGCGCTGGCGCTGCCCACCCGACATCTGGTCCGGCATCCGGTCTTCAAATCCGCCCAATTTCACCAGCTCAAGCGCTTCGGCAACGCGGTCGCGAATCTCGCCCTTAGATACGCCAGCTATGCGCAGGCCATAGCCGACATTGTCGGTGACGTTCATGTGCGGAAAGACGGCGTAGCTTTGGAATACCATGTTCACGGGCCGCTTGTTCGGCGGCACAAGGCTCATATCCTGCCCGTCGATAAAGATCTGCCCCTCGGTCGGCATTTCAAAGCCGGCGATCATCCGCAGCAGCGTGGTTTTGCCGCAGCCGGACGGTCCCAACAGAACGAAGAATTCGCCTGCGAGAATATCCAGACTGATATTATCGACAGCGGTCACCTTGCCAAAGCGTTTGGACACATTGCGGATTTGAATGATGGGCTGTTTGGCTTGGGTCATAAGCATGATCTCTAATGGGTTTCCGCAATGCCCTTCACGCCCTGCAGTTTCAGCGCGATGAAGGTCAGGATGACAGTAAGGAGGATGAGGATTGTCGACGCGGCGTTCACCTCTGGCGTGACCGAGAAACGGACCATCGAATATACCTTCACCGGGAAGGTAATCGTGTCCGGACCGCTGGTGAAAAAGGTGATGACGAAATCATCGAGACTAAGCGTGAACGCCAAAAGCGCACCGGCCACCAACGCCGGCCGTATGTGCGGCAGCAGGACATCGCGAAACGCCTGCCATTCCGTCGCGCCAAGGTCCTTTGCGGCCTCTTCCTCTTCCTTGTTAAAACTCGCCAAGCGCGCACGCACAACCATGGCAACGAACGGGAAACAGAACGTAATATGCGCAATCGTGATCGCGGAAAGATTGAGCGGCCATGCCAAATCGGTTGGCCAGTCGACTTTCGCAAAAAAGATCAAAAATGCGACGCCCAAACAAATCTCAGGAACAATAATCGGCAGGGACATGGTCCCTTCGACCAGCCCCTTGAACGGAAACCGGAACCGCCAGAGCGCAACCGCCGCGAGTGCGCCAATCACAAGGCTGACGATCGTCGCAAGCGCCGCGATGGTGAGCGAGTTGACCAACGCCTCCACCAGACTGTCGTTGTTCAGCGCTTTCTCATAATATTTGAGGGTAAAGCCCTTCCACACGACATTGCGCTTACTGTCGTTAAAACTGAAGATCATCAATATGATGAGCGGCGCGTAGAGGAACAGCATGGTCAATCCGACCCAACTGCGCATCCACAGCTTTCTGGTATATTCCAACGGCGCGATGGGGGTGCGATTGAACATCTTCACGCCGCCTTCACTTTGTTCGAACGCATCGATTGAAACGCGATCAGAATGAACATTGCGTAGATGAGCAGGAACGAAAGCGCAGCGCCAAATGGCCAGTCATTCGCACGTTTGAATTGCCGTTCGATAACATTGGCGATCATCTGGCTGTCTGTCCCGCCCATAAGATCAGGGGTCAGATACGCACCAAGTGCCGGGATCAATGTAATCATCACGCCCGCGACAATGCCCGGTGCGGCCAGCGGAACCACGATCTGCATAAAGGTTTTGAGATGCCCTGCCCCCAAATCGAGGCTGGCCTCAATCAGGCTTTTGTCCAGCCGGTCGAGCGCGGAATAGAGCGGCAAGACCATGAAAGGCAGATGGACATAGACCAGCCCAAGCACGACCGCGAAATTATTGTACAGCAACTGCACGGGCGTCCACGCGTCGAGCGGCTGCATGCCGACAAGCGTACGCAGCCAACTGGCGCCTTCCCACAGTCCGGCCAAGCCCTTGTTCATATATCCGTTGGTGCCCATCAGCGCCATCAACGCATAAGTGCGGATTAACAGATTGGTCCAAAAGGGCAGCATGATGCCAAGCAGCAGCCATGGTCGCCATTTTGGCGCGGCGAAGGTAATCGCCATGGCAACCGGAAAGCCGATGATCAGGCACAAGAGCGTGGTCAGCCCCGCGACCGCAAAGCTTTTCAGAAAAATCGATACATACAGCCACTCGGTCGCGCGCTTGTAATTGTCGAGCGTGCCGGAAATTTCAATGTCGGCAGGCCCGGCATTCTGCCCAAAGCTGTACAGCCAAACAATGGCCATGGGTGCCACAAAGAACAGGGCGAGCCAGAATACCGGTGCCGTAACAACGGCGGCAAAAGGTTTCTTCTGGCTTTTCCAGTCTTGCAGCGCCCCCGACATATTTTAGGCCGCCCGCACGCGGGTGAACGCCTCCTCATATTTTGGCTGAAGCTCTGGATTGAACTTTGCATATTCGCATTTCGCCAAAACATCTGCTGGCGGGAAGATGACCGGATTGTTCTTGTACGCATCGGGCATCAGCGCCTTTGCGGCGTCATTTGGCGTTGGATACAAAATCGTTTCGGTAATCTTTTTGCCAGCTTCGGCATCCAGCAAATAGTTGATGAATGCGTGGGCATTTTTCGGATGCGGCGCGCCCTTGGGAATGCACAGATTGTCGGAGTTCAGCTGGCTGCCTTCTTTGGGAATGACAAAACCAATGTCGGAATCTTCGACCATCGCCTGCGCAATGTCGCCATTATATTCGAGCACCAGATCGACTTCGCCCTTAAGCAACAAGTCCTGACCATTGTCTTCGTGGAAGGCTTTGATGTTCGGCTTTTGCTTGATCATCATGGCTTCGATGGCCTTCAAATCGGCATCGGTCAGGCCGTTGACCGACTTGCCCATATATTTCCCGTAAAGCCGGAACATGTCGCCCGCCTCGGACAGCACGGCGATGCGGCCTTTATATTCATCACTGTCGAACAGCACTTTCCAGCTGTCCGGCACAGCCTTCACCTTGGACTTGCGGTAGCCAATGCCCAGCGCCAACCAGGTGTAAGGCATCGAATATTTGCGTGCCGGATCATAGGGGACATCCTGATAATCTTTGGCAACATTTTTGAAGTTCGGAATTTGCGCTTGATCAAGCGGCATCAGCATATCGGCCGCGGCCATACGCTCCACAAAATCATTGGATGGGACGATAACGTCATAGCCCGGGTTTCCGGCGCGCAGCTTGGCGAACAGTTCGTCATTGCTGGCGAACAGCGTCATGTTGACGTCTACGCCAGCGCTGTCCTTATAATCTTCCAAGGTGGTTTCGCCGATATAGGTGTCCCAATTGTAGAAGTTCAGCTTCGCCTCTTCACCATTGGCCAGCTTCTTCGCTTCTTTCTCACCGCAACCAGCAAGCGCGCCGGTCAGCGAGAAACCAACAGCGGCAACGCCCATCCCTTTTAACATGGCCCGGCGGTTGCTGCCCGCGTGTAAAAACGTCTTAAAGTCCATGATTAATCTCCAGCAGAAGCATATCGTTAACATGCACATGCTGGACTATTAATGGGACTTAGAAAAGACCCTTTTTTCCGCGTGTTGCGGCGCAATTTTATTGCGATTTAACGCAATTATTGTGCACCGCAACATAACACCTCATTCAACGCTTCTTCGCGTCGGCGTCGACCGCAGCTTGGACCGCCTTGTAGAAGGCTTCACGCCCTGCACCCACGGTGTCGGGATCGGTCGCCTTTGGCCAATTGCTGTTGGACGCAATGATCAGCTTCCGTTTGGGATCAATGAAGATGCCCTGCCCGAAAATACCTTGGGCGGCATAGCTGCCGTCATCATAGGTCCACCATTGATAGCCATAGCCCCTGCCAGCCATACCGATGTCGGCTTGCTTCACCGTCGCAGATGCCAACCAGTTATCCGGCCATATGCTCTGCCCGTTTATCTTGGCACCACCCATAACGAACAAGCCAAAACGGGCATAATCACGGGTCGAGGCCTGAATGCAGCAGCCGCTGATTTCATGCCCGGTTGAACCCAAAAGCCAGCTTGCGTCTTGTTCCATGCCATAAGGTGCCCAGACCTTTTCGGACAGATAATCAGACAGCTTTTTCTTGGTGGCAGAACTGACCAACACGCCGATCAGGTTGGTTTCGCCAGTCTTATACACCCACTTCGTTCCGGCGGGCGCTTCACGCGGCAAATTGCGCATATAGCTGACCGTTACATCCATGCCCTTTTCGGGCTTGTGCAGGTTGAACAATGCGACGTCGGATTTGGGATCGGCATAATCCTCATTCCATCTTACGCCCGACGTCATCGTCAGCAGCTGCGCAATGGTCACGTCGTCATAAGCAGAACCCTTTAGATCGGGAATATAGGCCGAGACCATGTCGTCGACGCTTTTGATATAGCCATCCTTAATGGCGGCACCGACCAATGTTGAGGTGAAGGACTTGGCGACGGAGAAGCTTGTCCACTTGCCCTGCGCATCAAAATCGAGACCGTATTTTTCAACACGGATCTTGCCATCTTGGACAATGACGAGGCCAGCGGTACGCTGCGCCTTCATATAGGCGTCGACATCCATATCAATGTTCAGCGGCTCGCCCTTGGGCATGGGATAGACCGTGTCACCCGTTTTGATGATGTTCGATTTCGCCAATATGGGAATGCGGTCCAATGCGCGGAAACCGGCGTCGCGTTGCTCAACGCTCCAGAACAGCACATTAGCGTCCGTCGGCAGGTGCGAGATGAGCGCTTTCATATCCTTGTCCGCGCTGGCCCAGAAACCGCCAGCCGCAGCCGCGATCACGATAATTATACCCAATATCCATTTTTTCATCTTGCTCCCCCACCGGTCATTTTTTGAGCGACGTTCATTCCGCCGTCCCTGAATCCACCTTCGCAATACATCAGATAATAGCGCGAAAGCGAAATGAATTTATCATCACAACCATTGGGCGGCGCATCGCTTTACAGTGCTGGACACCGAAAACATGCCAGATTGCATGCACAAACGATAGCAGACATTGCGAAAGCGGGACCTGCGCCTTATGTATGTAACACACGCCGGTTAAACGGCTGAAATCTGGGCGACAGCCCGTTGGAGGAGCTCTTTCGATGCGTAACCAAGTTGTAAAATCTTTGCTATTAACCGCTGCGGCCCTCTCTCTTGCAAGCTGCGGCATCAACAGCGTTCCGACCGCTGAGGAAAATGCCAAGGCAAAATGGGCCGACGTCCAGGCCGCGTTTCAAGAGCGCGCGAACCTTATTCCCAACTTGGCGAATGTCGTCAAAGGTGCAGCTGCGCAGGAAAACAAAACCTTGACCGAAGTCATCGAGGCGCGCGCGCGCGCGACGTCACCAAATATTCAGGTCAATCCTGATGACCTGAGCGATCCCGCAAAAATGGCTGCTTTTCAGGCTGCGCAAAACCAATTGTCGGGCAGCCTCTCGCGGCTTCTCGTATCGGTTGAGCAATATCCGCAGTTGAAGAGCCAAGAGGGCTATCTGAAACTGCAGGATCAGCTGGAAGGTCAGGAAAACCGCGTGCGCATCACCTTGCGCGATTATAACGAGGCTGTGCGTGGGTATAACACCACCATCCGCACATTCCCCGATATCATCGGCGCGAAGATCATCCATGGCGCGCAACCGATGATCCCATATCAAGCCACCACGCAAGGCGCCGAAACCGCACCGGCGCTTGATATGGCGCCTGCAACTTAACCCCTTGTTGGGATGACACACATGAAAAAGGCCCTTGGCCTGCTGACAGCGCTGCTTTTGACCTTAACCGGTCAGGCAGCGCTTGCGCAAAACTTCCCCACGCTTTCGGGCCGCGTTGTCGATCAGGCGGACTTGCTCGATCCGCAGCAAGAGGCGGCGTTGACCGCCAAGCTGCAGGGGCTGGAAACGCGCACCAAGCGGCAGTTGGTGGTGGCGACATTAAACAGCCTCGAAGGCTATGAAATATCCGATTATGGATATCGGCTTGGCCGCCAATGGGCGCTTGGGCAGGATGGCAAAGGCGAGACCGAAAAAGACAATGGCGCGATCCTGATCGTCGCGCCCAATGAACGCAAAATGCGGATCGAGGTTGGCTATGGTCTTGAACCCGTCCTGACCGACGGCCTGTCATCAACCATCATTCGCAACGACATCACGCCACTTTTCAAGGCGGGTGATTTTGCCGGCGGTATTAATGCCGGTGTCGACCGCATCGTCACGCAGCTTGAGTTACCGGCCGACGAAGCCGCCAAAATCGCGCAAGCGGCGGAGCAACGTCAGGGCAAGGACGAAGGCATACCGTTCGGCGCGATTATCTTCATCCTGTTCCTGATCTTCTTCGTATTTCTGCCGATGATCCGGTCGATGAACGGTGGCGGGCGCAAGCACCGGCGCGGCGGCATCGCTCCGGTCATCATCTGGGGCGGTGGCGGTGGCTTCGGCGGTGGTGGCGGCTTCGGCGGTGGTGGCGGCTTCGGCGGCGGTGGTTTTGGCGGGGGCGGCGGCAGCTTCGGCGGCGGCGGTGCTTCGGGTGGTTGGTAGAAAGTATCGTTATGGCCTTAACTAAAATTAGCCGGATGACCGAAGCCGACCTCGAATTGGTAACGGCTGCAGTTGCGGATGCCGAGCATCACACAAGCGGCGAAATCGTGACCATCGTCACCGATCTGTCCGATCATTATGAAGACATCGGCATCGCCTGGGCAAGCGGCGTCGCCTTTGTGGCGCTTGCAACCTATGCGACGTTCCCTAACGCCTACATCGGCCTCATCAACCGCCTGACCGGTGGTTGGGGCCATGAATATACTACCAACGAATATGTCGCGCTGCTTCTGACAGCGGTTGCCCTGAAATGGGTTGGGACATGGCTGATTCTGAAATGGATGCCGTTGCGTCTTTGGCTAACACCCAAAGCGACAAAATTGGCACGCGTGCGTAACCATGCGATCAGCCTGTTTAAGGTCGGAACCGAATCCAAGACCGTCGGTCGCACCGGCGTTTTGTTATATTTGTCGATGTTGGAACATCGTGCCGAAATCGTCGCGGACGAAGCCATTGCATCAAAGGTCGCGCCAGAAGTTTGGGGCGATGCCATGGTTGCGCTGCTTGACCATGTGAAGGCGGGTAACCCCGGACAGGGTGTTGCCGCCGCCGTTGCGCAAATGGGTGTTGTTTTGGCGGATCATTTCCCCAAAGGCAGCGAAAACCCCAACGAACTACCGGACAGGCTTATCCAGCTATGAATGCAGACGAGGACGTCGAAAACGTGATGTGGCAAGGCCGCTTCATCACGGCGAAGACACGCGGAACATGGGAATATGTCAGTCGCGCGCGCGGTATCAAGGCAGGCGTTATCTTGGCGGTCGAAGATGACCATGTCCTGCTTGTCGAACAATATCGCGTGCCTCTTGGCGCAAATTGCATCGAGCTTCCCGCTGGTCTGATTGGCGACCATGACGAAGACGAGGACACGCTCACCTCTGCCGCACGCGAGCTTGAGGAAGAAACCGGCTATCGGGCAGACACCCTCGAAATCGTCGGCGAGTTTTTCTCATCCCCCGGCATGGTCAGCGAAAGCTTTTCACTGGTGCGCGCACATGGCCTTACGAAAATAAGCGAAGGCGGCGGTGTTGATGGCGAGAATATCATCGTCCATCGCGTTGCCCTGCCCGATGTGCCCCGCTTCGTTCAATCCAAGCGCGACGAGGGCTGCGTTGTCGACGTCAAGCTGCTGATGCTGCCCGGGATGCTGTTTTAACGGAAGTTATCCGCATAAGCCTGAAGCTTCAGGGTCTTCGGCGGTGTTGGAATGTAGGTCGCAGCGATGCCATTTTTGTCGGCATAAGCGCGCGCGGCATCAAGCGTTGGAAAGGTCAAACGGACCTGCGATTGCGTGTCGCCTGACCCCGCCCAACCCATCAGCGGATCGGCCTTGCGCGGTTCATTCGACTGAAACTCGAGTACCCACTCGTCCGTGTGGCCACGGCCCGATTGCATGGCATTTTTGGGACGCTGAAAAATACGGGCTGACATGGATATTTCCTGAAAATTACGTTCGCGAATGCCTTGCCCGAACGGCACTGGATTCGTCAAGCGTTGCGGGGCACATCGCGCGCTTGCGCCTTCTTCGTCTTCAGGCTGGCCACACTCTCCCAAGGCGCATCGGGCCAGTTATGCCGAGGATATCTGCCCCGCATTTCTTTGGCCACGTCCCGCCAGCTACCGCGCCAAAACTCTGGCAGATTGCGGGTGGTCTGGATGGGACGGCCAGCAGGCGACGTCAGGCTTAACACCAACGCGATGCGCTCCGCGCCAACCGTGGGATGGCTATCAAGGCCAAACAAGCCCTGTACGCGCAGCTCAACCGTTGGCCCGGCCTCTGCTGCATAATCGATGGCATGGGTCGTTCCTGGCGGACTGACAAAGGATGCTGGCGCAATTTGGTCAATGCGGGTGCGCTGATCCCAGCCCAGCATATTGTCGAGCGCTGTCGACAATGCCGAGGGTGACACATCGCGCAACCGGTTCACGCCGATCAGCAGCGGCAAAAGCCATTGCTCCGCCGCTTCCAATAATGCCTCGTCACTGACAGCAGCAATGCCCGCAAATTGTGCGCGCTCACGAAGCGCCAGCGCCGCTTTTGACCATGGCAGTGCACCCACACCCATTTCGCGCACCGCGGCCAGTAACGCACGCGCCACGGCCGCTTGGTCGGGTTTTTCTATGCGACCTTCGCTTAAGACGATCGCACCGATCCGCCGCTGCGCGCGTGCATCCACGCGGTCGGCGTTCTTATCGTAAGACAGGGTCTCTTCCTGCGTTATCCGCTCGGCAAAATGGCTGAGTATCTCGGCTTCCGTCAGTGGCGCGGCGGACAATATGCGCGCGCCCGATGCGGCGCCTTGAACATCGGCCACCGCGAGCCATTCTTCGCGCGCCAGAAGCGACGCGGTATCCAACTGCAACCCGCGTCCCATCGCGCTAATCCATTTTTCGCCTTTGTTATCGCGGCGCTTGGCAATGCGATCGGGATAGGCGGTGGCGATGAGGCCGCCGATGCTGAGCGGTTCTTGTCCGCCAGCGCCGCTGCGGCACATCCGCGATATGCGCTGCGCCAGCTTGCGTGCGGCATCCGCCTTAGGGCTGCGTTCGCCGACAAAGCGTTCAAACCGCGTTTCGATATTCTCGCCTTGCCCGCCAAGTCCGCGTTCCTGCAGCAGCAGGGCCAGCATCGCTGCATCCTCACCCTGTCCGCTCTTGGACGCTTCTACGACCATATGTGCGAGCGGTGGCGGTAATGGGAGGTCCGCAAGCTGAACGCCATGCGGCGTAATATGCCCCGACGCGTCGAGCGCGTTGATAGACAACAGCAACTTTCGCGCTTGCTGAAGCGCGGGTGCTGGCGGGCCATCAAGCCAGCGCAACTTGGTCGGATCATTCTCCCCCCAACGTGCGCAGTCGAGCAGCAACGGCGCGAGATCGCTTTCCAATATTTCGGGCGGGTCAAATGGGGGAAGCCCGCCATTGCCGGCTTCCTGCCACAGCCGATAGGCAACGCCCGCCTGCTGCCGCGCGGCACGCCCTGCCCGCTGGGTTACCGCAGACAGGCTCGCGCGCTCGGTCACCAGCCGGGTAACGCCAGCGGCTTGGTCGAACCGCGCGCGCCGCGCCAAGCCGCTGTCGATGACGATGCGAACGCCATCAATGGTCAGGCTGGTCTCGGCGATGTTGGTCGCAAAAATGATTTTCCGGCGCTGCTGCGCGTCACGGCGGACCGCGAGCCTTTGCGCCGCCGGGTCAATTTGGCCATGCAGTTTATGCACGACGATGTTTTCGCCAATACTACCGAGACTGTCCACGGCGCGATCAATCTCGCGCACGCCGGGTAAGAAAACGAGAATATCGCCGTCTTCCTCGGACAACGCCTGCCGGACCGCGCGCACGATATCCGCTTCGATGGCTTGTTCGGCGCGGCGGCCGACATAGCGGAAATCCAGCGGCCATCTTTCACCATCGCTCTCGACGACTGGTGCATCGCCCATCAACTGCGAAAATCTGGAACCATCCAACGTTGCCGACATGGCCAGCACACGTAGATCGGGCCGGAATGCGGTTTGTGCCTCAAGCGCAAGCGCAAGGCCAAAGTCGCTGTCGATGCTGCGTTCATGGACTTCGTCAAACAACACCGCAGAAACGCCGGCAAGCTCAGGATCGCTAATGATACGGTTCCGAAAAATGCCCTCGGTCATGACCAATATACGGCTATTGGGGCCTTGTTTGCTATCCAACCGTGTGGTGTAGCCAACCCGTCCCCCGACGGCTTCGCCCAGCCCCTCCGCAATGCGCTCTGCCGCCATACGCGCGGCAAGGCGGCGGGGGGACAGCAGCAAAATCTGGCCATCGCAATAAGGTTCATCCAACAATGCCGGGGCGACCATAGTGGTCTTGCCCGCCCCTGGCGGCGCAATCAGGACGGCATTGGGTGATGCACGCAACGATGCCAGCAGGTCTGGCATAACGGCCATGACGGGCAGCATTTGGTCCGATGTCTGTTCAGCCATGATGGTTTGCGGCTGTAGTCATGAATTGCGCCTATGCCCGTGCTGCATCGGCACTGACCGTGCGATCAATATGCGCGTGCTATGGCGAATTCGACCGCCTCAGTCAGCGCAGATTTGGCTTCACCATTGGGGAAATGCGCAATCGCATCAATTGCGCGTTGGCCATAATGCCGCGCGCGATCCAGCGTGTCGTCAATCGCATTATGCGCCTGAAGCAATGTGCGCGCATGCTTCAGATCTGCGTCCGAAATCCGGTTACCAAGCATCGCATCGCGCCAGAATTTCTGTTCATCGGCATTGCCACGGATATGGGCCAGAATGACGGGCAAGGTTACCTTGCCATCGCGGAAATCGTCGCCGCTGTCTTTGCCCATGGTTGCGCCATCGGACACATAATCAATGGCGTCGTCAACCAATTGAAATGCGATCCCCAGATTGCGACCATACGCGTCCAGCGACATTTCTTGCGCATCGCCGCTTTCGGCCACGACCGCCGCAATCCGGCAGGCCGCTGCGAACAACGCCGCAGTCTTCGATCCAATGATTTCGAGATATTTTTCTTCGGTCGTCGAAATCTGCCGCTGGGCGGTCAATTGATTGACCTCACCCTCTGCAATCACGGCAGACGCGTTCGACAAGATTTTGAGAACCTTAAGCGATCCATCCTCGACCATCAGCTCAAATGAACGGCTGAACAGAAAGTCACCGACCAATACAGCGGCAGGGTTACCGAAAATAAGGTTGGCGGCGGTTTTGCCGCGGCGCATGTCGCTGCCGTCGACAACATCATCGTGCAGCAAGGTTGCGGTGTGAATAAACTCGACGGCCGCCGCCAGCTTGTGATGACGGTCGCCGGGATAATCGAGAAGCTGCGCGCACGCCAATGTCAGCATCGGGCGCATCCGCTTTCCACCGCCAGCAATAAGATGCCCGGCCAGTTCAGGAATAAGCGGGATTTCGGACTGCATACGGTCCAAAATGACCGCGTTCACCTTGTTCATTCCGGGTGCGACCAGCTTGAACATGGGTTCCAAAGATGGCGCACGATTTCCGCCGATTTTATGTATGGTTGCAGTCATAATCGTTTCGCTCTGACGACAGCCGCGTCGCAAGGCAAGTGCAAATGGCGTATTTCCTCTTGTCCGTTGCAGTCATTATCGGCACAGGATGCAGTCATGGACGATCAAGAAACCCTCACCCGTTTTCGTGAAAGCATCGACAATATCGATGCCGCGCTCGTATTCATGCTGGCCGAGCGCTTTAAAATAACGCAGGCGGTGGGCGAGTTTAAGGCAAAGTCTGCGCTGCCACCCGCCGATCCCGCCCGCGAAGAACGGCAGATTGAACGGCTTCGGCAACTGGCCCGCGATGCGAAGCTTGATCCGGATTTTACCGAAAAATTCCTGCGGTTCATCATCGATGAAGTCATCCGCCATCATCAGCAGATCCGCGACGCAAGCTGATTAGCTGATCGCTTTGGGTAACCTGAGGCGCACGAGCAACCCGCCCAAATCTTCGCTTTCTTCAAGCCGGACGGTCCCGCCGTAAATTTCAACAACATCGCGAACAATCGCCAAGCCAAGCCCCGTGCCCGGCTTACCAGTATCTAGACGCGCGCCGCGGTCGAACAAACGTTCACGCTCGCCTTCTGGTATGCCCTTCCCATCGTCCTCAATAAGCATTTCGACAAAATCGCCTGCGTCTTCGACCGTAACAAACACGCTGCCGCCACCATATTTGGCTGCATTTTCGATCAAGTTGCCGAGCATTTCATCGAGATCCTGGCGTTCAACACGGGCAGCGATTTCCTTATCGCCCGCCATGTCGAGCCGGACATGCGAATATAGGCGGCTGACGGCGCGTTCGACGGACTCAAGGCTGTCCCATACTTGCGCGCGGCTATGGCTATGCCCGCGCCGTCCGACGGCACGCGCACGCGCCAAATGATGGTCCACCTGACGCCGCATGGTCGTGGCTTCGCGAATGACGGTTTCGGCGAGGTCGGGTGATTGCGCGGTCGCACTGTTCATGATGACCGTGAGCGGCGTTTTAAGTGCATGCGCCAAATTCCCGGCATGACGCCGCGATTCTTCGGCCTGCTTTTCATTATGGTCCAGCAAGGCGTTCAGTTCATTGACCATCGGCATGACTTCGTCCGGCAAGGCGTCGGTAACCCGGCTTTCACGGCCACTGCGCATCTGCGCGATCGCTTTGCGCACCGCACGCAGCGGCCATAAGCCATAAAATGTCTGGAGCGCGGCCAAAATAATGAGGCCAAGACCGAGCAAAAGAAAACTCGTTACCAGCACGGACCGTAGCTCGATAATTTGCTGATCAAGGCTGTCCCGGCTTTGCGCAACCATGAAGGTCCACGCGATGTCGGAATCGGGGAGCTTGATTGCGCGTTCGGCAATGCGCAAGGGTTCTTCGGCGAATTCGTTGCTGTTCCGGAAATGGACGGCTTGGTCGTTATGATTGGCAGGCGCACTTAATGCGCGGTCCCATAATGACCGGGATGGGAATGGCATCGCGCCCTTTCCGGTGATTTGCCAATATAGGCCGCTGTTGGGTTCAAGAAAGCGCTGATCGCCCAACGGGCGGTTCATCCGGATTTCACCATCGGGACCGATTTCCGCCGAAGCAATCATCGCGGTCAGAACATATTCCAGCTGATTGTCGAAATTCTGCTCGACCGAATTGACCAACACGCGGTCAAGCGCGGCACCGCCACCGATCAACAATATCGTAATCCACGCCGCAGCGGTCAGAATCATCCGGCGGGTCAGCGAACCCGTGCTCTGAAACTGGCTTCGCCACGTCGGTGCTTGATTGGCCGTTTTCATGGCGACCGGCTTGTTCAGCTGACGGGTTCCTCAAGGCTATAGCCAAGGCCGCGGATCGTCGAGATCACATCTTGGCCAAGCTTTTTGCGGATGCGCGTTACGAACACTTCAATCGTGTTGGAATCGCGGTCAAAATCCTGATCATAAATATGCTCAATCAACTCGGTCCGCGACACAACCTTGCCCTTGTGGTGCATCAGGTAGGACAGCAATTTATATTCCTGCGCGGTCAATTTCACGGGCTCGCCGCCCAGCGTGACGCGGCCTGAGCGTGTATCAAGGCGAACCTCGCCAACGGTAAGTTCGGACGAAGCATTGCCCGACGCGCGGCGGATCAGCGCCCGAAGACGCGCGATCAGCTCTTCTGTCTGGAATGGCTTTGCCAGATAATCATCGGCACCCGCATCAAGACCAGCGACCTTATCAGACCAGCTGTCACGCGCCGTCAGAACCAGAACGGGGAATTTCCGCCCTTCCTTGCGCCAGCGATCAAGAACCGTGAGTCCATCAATTTCAGGCAGGCCCAGGTCAAGAATGACCGCATCGTAATTTTCGGTCGAGCCCATATAATGGCCGTCTTCGCCGTCGGTGGACAAATCAACCGCATATCCAGCCCCTTCAAGGGTGGACTTTAATTGCTTGCCCAATGTGGGTTCGTCTTCGACGATCAAGATGCGCATGCTGTCCCCTTAAATTGTTAAATATTCTGCCAAAATCGGGCTAGCAGATTCGCCGCCTGCCGCAAAATTCATTCAGCGTTGCCGCAGAACGTTGCCGGTCTTTCCATCGACATCGACGAAGATAACGCGGTCCTTATTGATGAACTTCAGCCGGTAAACCTGCGCGCTTGGATCATATTCAGGACCCAGATATTGCATTCCGCGCATACGCGGCACGACGCTTGCCTCGATCTCGCGCAGCGATTTCACTTTTCCGGCCGCCATATCCTGACGTGCATCATCCTGTTCGCCGCGACGCGCATCGGCGGGAAAGGCCGTCAGCAACGCAATGGCCGAAAGCCCTGCGAAAATTGAAGTTCGGTTCAACATTCCTGCGCACTACCCCCATGGCATTGAACGTAAAATGAATGGAGGCCGGTCATCACAACCGGCCCGATAAGATTATTTCACCATTTCAAAGGTGAATGAAAGGGTTGCCCCTACGCTTAATTCACCCGGCGCGATCGGTGTCGACTTTTCCGACGCATCCATCGCGCGCAAGACCATGGGCCGTGGATAGCCACCGCCTTGGCTGTCGGTTTCTTCAACGCGCAAGACGCGGACATCATTGTAGCCAGCCTTTCGTGCAAGATTTTGTGCGCGGCTCATTGCGGTTGCCCAAACCTTGTCACGGGCAGCGCCGCGAAACGCACTGTCATCATCAACGCTGAATGTCGGACCATTGAAGCTTGTCGCGCCATCGACCGCAAGCGCATCCAGAAACGCGCCCAGTTTCTTCAGGTCGCGCAGTTTCGATGTCACCATGTTCGAAGCCTGATAGCCTTTGAAAATTTGCCGCCCATCGCGATAATCAAATTGCTGGTTAAGGCTGATCTGCGTGGTTTGGATATCGCGCTCGGCAATACCCAATGTCTTCAGCCGCGCAACAACCGACGCCATTTGCACGTTGTTCGCGCGGACGGCCTCGGTCGCCGTTGGTGCCATATTTTGGACGCCGGTTGAAAAGGTCGCGATATCTGGCTTGGCGTCAACAGATTCGGTGATCGTCAGATCAATGACGGGGTTTGCGGCGGTGATACTAACCTGCGTGGCCATCGCTTCGCCCGACGCCAACCCTGTGGTTGCCAGCAAAGCGGCAAAAATCATTATACGCATAATATGCTCCTGTTTGATGCCAACCACTTATATCGCGGTTCGGCGTGCCCAATCGATATAGGCTTGGCGAAGCTGAACGGTTGCCGAACCGGGCGTTCCATCGCCGATGGTTTTGCCGTTGATTTCCACCACCGGCATCACAAAGCCTGATGCCGACGAAACGAAAGCCTCAGCGGCTTGTTCCGCCTCCGCGACCGAAAACGCCCGCTCTTCGATTGTTTGCGCAACCAATGGTAAAACCGCGGCACGGGTAATGCCATGCAGGATTTCGCGGTTCAGCGGATGCGTCACCAGCACGCCATCATGCGTAATGATATGCGCGTTTTGCGCGGTCCCCTCTGTCACGACGCCGCCACGTTCCATCCACGCGTCGTCGACCCCGCGGGCAATCGCCTCATTCTTCATCAGCGACGCATAGAGCAATTGCGTCGTTTTGATATCGGCCCTGCCCCAGCGCAGATCTGGCAAAGTCACCACACGAATGCCGCGCTTTGCCAATGGGGTGTCTGCCAATGCACGGCTTTGGCTAAAGGCCAGAACGGTCGGCGTTGTGCCTTCGGGTGGGAAGACAAAATCACGATCAGTCGGCGCGCCGCGCGTGACTTGCCAATAGATCATGCCTTCCTCAACCGCATTGCGCGCGACAAGTTCGCGGCAAATCGTGAGCCACGACCCCGCATCAGGCGCGCCTTTAATACCCAGTTCGCCAAGCGAGCGGGCCAGTCGCTGCACATGGCCGTCAAAATCCACCAGCTTGCCGCCCAGTACCGAGACAACTTCGTAGACCGAGTCAGCGAACAGAAAGCCCCGGTCGAATACCGATACTTTGCCGTCGATTTCGGGAACATATGCCCCGTTGAGATAAATAGTGCGCATATGACGTCTGTGCTGGAAGCACCGCTAATCGTCAACATCGACATTGTCATTCCCGTTGCGACCCCCTATCCGCCAGCGCATATGTCTCAACCCCCAATCTTCGCATTCGAAAATCTCGCGCTGCAGCAAGGTGGCGGCTGGCTGTTTCAGGATATCAACCTGTTTATTGGCGCACGCGATCGGCTCGCGCTGATTGGCCGCAATGGCGCGGGCAAAACAACGTTGATGAAACTGGTCGCTGGCACGGTCGAGGCGGACAAAGGCACCCGCGTTGTCGTTCCCGGCACCAACATCGTCATGCTGGAACAAGACCCCGACGTGACATCGTTCGATCGGCTCGTCGATTTTGCCATTCATGGCGAAAAAGGCCCGCCCGAATATGCGGTGCGCGCCATTGCGGACCAGTTGGGCATAAATCTGGACCGCGAAGCCAAGACCGCAAGCGGTGGTGAGAAACGGCGCGCCGCGATTTGCCGCGCATTGGCCAGCGAACCCGATTTGCTGTTGCTCGACGAGCCGACCAACCATTTGGATCTCGCCGCGATTGAATGGCTGGAAGATTGGCTGACGCGGTATCGCGGCGCCTTCATGGTTATCAGCCATGACCGGACATTTTTAACGCGTCTGACGCGGCAGACATTCTGGCTGGACCGTGGCCTGTTGCGCAGGAATGAGATTGGCTTTGGTGGCTATGATGCGTGGACCGAGCGCGTCTATGCCGAAGATGCGCGTAATGCGGACCGGCTTGATGCCAAGCTGAAGATCGAGGCACATTGGCTTGAGCGCGGCGTCACTGCGCGGCGTAAGCGCAATCAGGGGCGGCTCGCAAAGCTGTGGGAAATGCGCGCCGCACGCGCCGCAATGATCGGCCCGCAAGGCACCGCCAAACTCGCCGCCGCAAGCGACGATAGCAAAACCAAAACCGTCATCAGCGCAGAAGGCGTCGGCAAAAGCTTTGGCGACCGCACGATTATCAAGGATTTTACGCTGCGTATCCAGCGCGGGGACCGCATCGGCATTGTCGGCGCGAACGGTACTGGCAAAACGACCTTAATCCGTATGCTGACCGGTGAAACGCAGCCCGACAGCGGCAGCATCACGCTATCGCCAACGCTGACCGGCATTGTCATCGATCAGCAGCGCAAATTGCTGACCCCCGAAAAGCGCGTGCGTGATGTGCTCGCCGATGGCAGCGACTGGATTGATGTGCGCGGTGTGCGCAAACATGTTCAGGGTTATCTCAAAGAGTTTCTGTTTGACCCCGCATTGATTGAGGCGCGGATCGGCTCGTTATCGGGTGGCGAACAATCGCGTATTTTGTTGGCGCGCGAATTCGCGCGTGAGGCCAATTTGCTGGTGCTGGATGAACCCACAAACGACCTCGACCTTGAAACGCTGGATCTGCTGCAGGAAGTCATTGCCGATTATGATGGCACTGTGCTGATCGTCAGCCACGACCGTGATTTCCTTGACCGAACGGTGACGCTCACGCTCGGCCTTGATGGATCAGGGCATGTCGACATCATTGCGGGCGGTTATGCCGATTGGGAAGCCAAGCGGGACAAGCGCGACAAACCCGCAGCGAAAAAGGCAGACAAACCCGCCGCGCGGCCAGAGGTAAGCAACGACACTGCGCCTGCCAAACGGGTTAAGCTGACCTACAAAGACCAGCGCGACTATGATCTGCTGCCCAGCCGCATTGCCGAGATCGATGCCGAGGTTGCAGCCGCCGAAAAGGAAATAAGCGAACCGACGCTCTACACAAAGAACTCGGCGCGATTTGCCGAACTGACGGCAAAGACCGAAAAACTGCGCGCCGAAAAGGACGCGGCGGAGGAGCGGTGGCTCGAATTGGCCATGATGGTTGAGGAAGCGGCCACCTAACCCGGTATCCGGTAAAAGGTCACCAGCCGGTCGAGCGCAATTTTCAGCACGAGCTTTCCAGACCGCACAGGCCATGACATCTCACGTTCTGCCGCAGGCATGCTCTCGCCCACGCAAATAACCCGCCACGCAATGTCCGACAGGTCGGGGCCAAGCGCGGACAAGGCATCGTCAAAACGCGCCTTTGCGCTCATCATCCGCTCTGTCCGGTTCAAGCCGGTCGGCGCAGCGCGTTTTTGGCGGCCGATCGGAATATTTTCCCAAGACATTGTGACGTGCGGGCCGAGCGCCGCAGATTCATAATCGCGGCGCAAGGTTTCCCCGGCCAACATCTGCCGGTCCGACAAGTGACCACGCGCATGCAACCATGACAGCGGCGATTCTGCGAGATTGACGGTCACCGTGCGACGGACTTTCGCATTTCGCGGAACTGGACCGGTTTCGCGCAAGCCCCGCTCGGCCAATAGCCGTGGATCAGGCAGGTTACGTTTTGCATGGGACTTTGAAGGCATATCTATTCTCCGCTTAATCAGCGAATCACCCTTGCCATGTGGTAAATATTGTAGGAAAGAAAAAACCTATCTGGTGATGGAGTATTTTATGCAAAGCCGAATTCGTGATGTGCGCAGGGCCAAGGGGATGACGCTTGCCGATGTGGCGGAACGGTGCAAACCCGCAACGACGGCGCAGACCATTGGGCGGCTGGAGACCGGTACGCGGGTGCTGTCGCTGATTTGGATTAACCGCATTGCCGATGCCTTGGGCGTTGAATCGAGCGATTTGTTGGCCCTGCCCGACCAGCAGTATTTGCCTGTGGCCGCCATCTTAAACGAGGACGGCACACATGCGCCGACCAAGAAAGAACGCATCATGGTGCCGAACGTGGGCGGGACGATGGTCGGCCTGCGTATTGCCGCGGCGACGGGCGAATATCGCCGTGGTGACGAATTATGGCTTGAACAGATTCAGCCTGACGCTTTTGGATCTGCGCTCAATCTGGACGTTTTGGTTCCACGCCCCGGTGGCCGTTTCCTCTTTGGCCGATTGTTGGGGCGCGAGGCGGGCAAGCTGCATCTGCTGCCGCTTGAGGCTGGAGCACGGCAACAGGTCGTCGCGGACCCGGCGTGGATTGCGAAAGCCGTACGGCTTGTCCGCAAGCTGTAGCGCGCGGGATGCGGATGCCACCGCGAACGCGCAGGCATTCTCCGGGAAAGAAAATGCCCGCCAGTTAGCCGACTTTTTCCGGACGCTGTCCGGACGTCAGGTTTACGATTCAATACCTTCGATGATGCGCTCGGCCTTTGAACCGGCTTCATCGGTCGGCACAAAGCTGTGTGAGCCGACCTTGAGCCAGATCAGGATTGGCGCAGCCTGATAAATCGAAGAATATGTTCCAACGACAATACCAAACGCCATCGCGGCGCTGAATCCGAAAATAACGTCTGGCCCGAACAGCACGAGGACAATCAACGGCAGCGAGATCGACACGCTGGTCATGACCGTACGCGACAATGTTTCGTTCACCGAAAGGTTCAAGAGCGACGCCATTTCCATCTTGCGGAATTTCATCAGGTTTTCGCGAATACGGTCATAGACAACCACGGTATCGTTCAACGAATAACCGATGATCGTCAGCAGGGCCGCGATGATGTTCAGGTCGAACTCCCAACCCGTCAGCGCAAACAGGCCGAAGGTAAGCGTTACGTCGTGGACAAGCGACCAGATGGCGCCCACGCCGAACTGCCATTCAAACCGGAACCAGATGTAAATCGATACGCCAGCCATCGCTGCAAGCAGCGCGAGGATACCCTTGCTGAACAATTCCTCCGACACCTTACCCGACACCGAATCCACGCCGTCAATGCGCACGTCAGGGTGACCCGCTTTCAACGTATCGGTGATCTTTGTTGCCATGGCATTGGCGAGCTCAGGATTCTTATCGGCGCCTTCCGGCAATTTCATGCGGATCGAGACCTGATTTTCAGCGCCAAAACGCTGAATGGTCGGATCGCCATAGCCGAGCTTCGCTACCGTTTCGCGTAATTCCGTGACCGGTGCGGATGCGCTTTGCGTAAATGTCGCGCGGATCATTTGGCCGCCGATAAAATCGACACCAAAGTTCAGGCCCTTTGCGGCCACCAATCCAACCGACGCGACCATCAGAAAAAGACTGATCCCAAAGGCCCAGGTCCGCCATCTCAGGAAATCGATATTTGTATCGTCAGGAACGACTTTGAGCAGTTTCATGTCTATATCCTCAAATCGTCAGTTCATGGGGACGGGTACGCTTCACCCAGCGTGAAACCCACATGCGCGTGATGGTAACTGCGGTGAAAACCGATGTGACGATCCCGATCATCAATACCACTGCGAAACCGCGAATGGGTCCGGAGCCAAAGATGAACAGCAATACCGCCGCAATGACGTTGGTGCTGTTCGCGTCAAAAATGGCGCGGCTGGCTTCTTTATAGCCAAATTCAATCGCCTGCACGACACGGCGGCCCCGTTTCAATTCTTCGCGAATACGCTCGTTGATCAACACGTTTGCGTCAACCGCAGCACCAATGGTCAATACGAAACCAGCAATGCCCGGCAGGGTCAGCGTTGCGTTGGCAAATGCCATGACGCCAAGGATCATGGCGACGTTGATGACCAACGCGACGTTGGCATACATGCCGAAGCGACCATAAACGAGGAACATCAGCACCAGAATTGCAGTGGTACCGATAACCGCAGCCAAAATGCCGCGGCGGATTGAGTCTGCACCCAAATCCGGGCCAACAGAGCGCTCCTCAACAATCTTCAGATCAACAGGCAATGCGCCCGACCGAAGCGAGATGGACAGTGCGTTCGCACTTTCCGTCGTGAAGCTTCCAGAAATTTGGGAGACACCGCCAAAAATGGGTTCACGAATTTGTGGTGCCGAAATCACCTGTCCGTCCAACACGATGGCGAACAGCTTGTTGACATTCTGCTGCGTCATACGGGCAAATTTCTGCCCGCCTTCGCTGTCGAACTGGATGGTGACCGCTGGCTCATTTGTCTGCGGGTCGAATGTCGGGTCAGCCTTGACCAGCTTGTCGCCGGAAATGCCGCCCAACCGGCGCACGGCAATGTACGGCAGACCGGAAGGGTTATCGGGATAGGGGAGAACTTGGCTACCAACGCGGGCCTTGCCCTGCGCGGTTTGATCTGGGTCGGCTTGTTCGTCGACAAGCTTGAACTCAAGCTTGGCCGTCTTACCAATCAATGCCTTCAACGCCTCTGGATCATCCAATCCGGGGACCTGAACAACGATGCGATTTTCACCCTGACGAATGATCGTAGGCTCAAGCGTGCCCAAGGCGTTGATGCGGCGATCGATAACGTCCTTTGCCGTATCCATCGCTTGATCGAGTGCGGTTTCATCGCCTGTGCCCGCTGGCGTCAGGATCATGCGGTTGCCGTCATTCACCCCGATGTTCCAGTCGCGGCTGCCGGTCGCGTTGCTGGTCAAAGGCAACAACGCCTCGCGTGCGGCGTCGATTTGCGTGGGGCTATCGACGGTGAAGCTCAATTGTCCGTTGGCACGCGACACATCCGAAATCGCAATCCGCGGATCGGCGCGGCGCATTGCCGTTCTGACGCTGTCTTCCAAAGCTTCCAACCGGGTTTCGGCAAGCTGCGAAGTGTCCGCCTCAAGCAGAATGTGGCTACCCCCCGCAAGGTCGAGACCAAGGTTGATGGTCGGCGTCGGCACAAATTGCGCGAGCTGCGCCCTGATGTGGGTAGGCAACACGCTTGGTATGGCAAAAAGCACACCCAGAACAATCAGGGTGTTGAGCATCCATACGCGCCAACGGGGAAAATCAAGCATAGGCTGGGTCCGAACGAACTGGAAAAACGGAATTTGGGGTCAGCATCACTGCTGTTCAACCCCGGCGATCAATCGTTAGCGGCTTTGGCGCCGCGCGGCTGGACGTTGGCGATGGTGGATTTAACCGCCTTCACCCGCACATTTGGCGCGATTTCGACTTCGACATAGTCATCGGCAACTTTCGTTACCTTGCCCATCAAGCCACCCGCAGTGACGACTTCATCATTCTTCTGCACCGCGTTGATTTTCGCCTCATGCTCCTTGGCGCGCTTTTGCTGCGGGCGAATGAGAAACATGTAAAAAACGACGAAGATCAAAAGCAGCGGGAACAGCTGCACAAAAAATGCCGAACCGCCCGCGCCACCAGCTGCAGCGCCCAAGATAACAAACTCCATCGGAAACCTCACAATTTAAAAAAGGCGCCCAATGCAGGCGCGGTCCTGAACAATCCGGCGCGATTATCACCTGCACCCAGCTGACGCAACGTCAAAGCGTCCAAACCGCGCTTGCTTTTAGGAAACCAGCGCCATATAGGCGCGCTTCCACTGGCCTCGGCGAGGTCTTTGGCGGTCGGGACGTAGCGCAGCCTGGTAGCGCATCACACTGGGGGTGTGGGGGTCGCAGGTTCGAATCCTGTCGTCCCGACCAATTATTCCAAGAAAATTTGCATCAAATAAGACCGCGACGCGCCAGCGCTGCGGCTTTGCGTTTTTCACTTTCCTACAAATAACCATATTGGTTATTATTGTTACGAAAGTGAGGACTCGATGACAATGGATCATATTGACGCGCTGATTGATGACCTGATTGCCCGTGAAGGCGACTATGTAAATCATCCGGCGGACCGAGGCGGCCCGACCCGCTGGGGCATTACCGAAGCGGTGGCGCGTCGGCACGGCTATCATGACAAGATGAGCCAACTCCCCCGGACCGAAGCCGCGGCCATTTACAAACGCATATATTGGCATGCCCCCGGCTTTGCCGATGTGGCAGCCATTGCACCAGATTTGGCGGCAGAATTGTTCGATACCGGCGTCAATATGGGCACCGGAACGGCCACCGGCTTTCTGCAACGCGCGTTGAACGCATTGAACCGGAATGGGCGTGACTATGCGGATATTGTGGTTGATCGCAAAATGGGCCCCGCAACGTTGCGCGCACTTTCTGCCTTTTTCGACACACGTGGACGCGCTGCAGAAAATGTTCTGCTGAAGGCAATGGATGCCCTGCAGGGTGCCCATTATGTCCGGCTGGCGGAGGCGCGGCCATCGCAGGAAGCCTTTCTGTATGGCTGGCTATCGAACCGTATTGGATAAATCAAAAAGGATTTCTTATGGCATTTGTTGACGGATTAATTGGGCCAATTGCCAGCATCATCGACAAAATCATTCCCGATCCGAAGGCGCGCGATACCGCCAAGCTTGAACTGCTTAAATTGCAGGGCAGTCAGGAGCTCGAGAATATAAAGACGCAGCTGTCGGGCATCTTGGCCGAAGCGCAATCGGCGGACCCATGGACAAGCAGAGCGCGGCCAAGCTTTTTATATGTCATGTATGCAATGCTGCTCTGGGCTATTCCGATGGGACTGATTTCCGCTGTCCAACCCGAAACCGCCGCCAACATCGCGGCGGGCATGAATGCCTATCTCAACGGCCTACCAGAGCCATTGTACGCGCTGTTTGGTACAGGCTATCTTGGTTACACCGTCGCGCGCCAATGGGGGATTTCGCGGGGAACGGAAAAATAGTTGCGCATGAAGGCCTTCATCCGTTACGCCTTATTACCCACTCGTAATGCATGGGACTGAGGAGAACCAATATGAAGAAAGTTGTCGCAACTGTTGCCGCTCTCGCGTTCACAATTTCGCTCGCTGCATGCGGCGAAGCTGGCGAAAAGGCAGCTGAAGAAACCGCAGAAGCAGCCGACGCAACTGGCGAAGCTGTTGAAGCTGGGGCAGAAAATGCCATGACTGCTGCTGAAGGTGCAGCGGACGCCACTGCAGAAGCAGCAGGCGAAGCTGCCGACGCAACCGCTGATGCCGCTGACAATGCAATGAAGGAAGAAGACAAGTAAGAGTCTTTTTTTCCGAAAAACATGAAGCCCGCCCTGCCCTGAGCAGCGGCGGGCTTTTTTGTGTCAATTCACCTTATGCGCAGTCGGGAAATAAGGGCGCCCGCATTCTTGCGGGATCTAAACCATGTTGCCGCGCCAGCGCGTCGCTCTCTCCCGAACATCGCGTGTTCGATCACAAGATGGGCTGCTTCGTTGTTATTCGATCATCCTGTGCATCGCCGTTCATCGCGAATAGTTGCATCGCAAACCTCGCCGCCATACAGTCGCGAAAAGCACATTTGGGCGGGGGGGTATTGCGGGTGTCAGTCACAGATGAAAATATGGGCCACGCCATAAGCACAAAACCGCGCTGGTGGTTAATCCTGATTGGATTGGCTATCGTTCTGGCAGGCGCGTTTCTCGCCCAAAGCGTTCGAACGGCAGATGGCACAATCGTTCGCGATATACGTTTTAAAGGCACCAATGGGACGGTCATGAGCGCGTTGCTCTATGTCCCCAAAAACGCCACGCCAGCGACACCAGCGCCGGGCATTCTTGCCGTCCACGGTTACATTAACTCGCGCGAGACGCAGGACGGTTTTGCGATTGAATTTGCCCGCAGGGGCTATGTGGTTTTGTCGCTTGATCAGACCGGCCATGGCTACAGTCAGGGGCCTGCATTCTCAAACGGCTTCGGCGGTCCCGATGGTTTGAAATATTTGCGGTCTCTGCCGATGGTCGATGTTGATCAAATCGGACTGGAAGGACACAGCATGGGCGGCTGGACGGTGCTTGCCGCGGCCGCTGCCATGCCCAACGCTTATACGTCGATGGTCCTGGAGGGCTCATCAACCGGCGCGCCATTCGCGCAGGAAGGATCGCCCAATTGGCCACGCAATGCTGCGGTGGTTTTCAGCCGCTATGACGAATTTTCAAATTTGATGTGGGGCGTTGCCCGTGCGCAGGATGTTGCGACAAGCAGCAAGCTGCAAACATTATTTGGCACGAAGGCGTCTGTTGTCGAAAACCGTCTATATGGCAGCGTTGCAGACGGGACCGCGCGCAAACTCTATCAACCGGCAACAACCCATCCCGGCGACCATGCATCCACGGCTGCCATTGGACACGCGATTGATTGGTTTGGCACCACGCTGACTGGTGGCACGCCCAAACCGGCAAACGATCAAATATGGTATTGGAAAGAATTTGGCACGGGCATTGGCCTTGTTGGTTTTGTGATGATCATGCTCGGTGCGTTTGATGCACTTGTCCGATTGCCCCTATTCGCGTCGGTGAAAGGCACGCCGGTCCCTGCCGCGGCAGAACGCGATGGCGCGTGGTGGAAGGGCTTCGCGTTCAGCACCGTGCTTCCCGCGCTGTTATTCTTTCCGACGTTCATTGCCGCCTATCTTCTGCTTCCGGCATCGCAATGGCTGCCGCAGGCAGTCACCACGCAAATCACACTTTGGGCTGTGACCAGCGCTGGTGTGAGCCTTTTGATCGGTCGCATGATGGGACGCAGCAGTGCCGCACAACAATCCAACTGGTTTAAGTCCATATTGCTGGCTCTGGCGACGGTGGCGGCTGGCTATGCCGCGCTCTTGCTCGTCGATATGCTGTTCCTGACCGATTTTCGGCTTTGGGTCGTCGCGGTCAAGCTTCCCAGCGCCAGCCAGTGGGGGATTGCCGCGATCTACGTCGTGCCGCTTACCCTCGCCTTTTTGGTAACAACCAAATCACTGGCCAATGCCACCGTCCGCAGCGACAGCGCCGGGCGTCGTTATCTGGCGGCAATATGCACGCTCACGACGGGCTTCATAGTCTTGTTGGGCGTCATTTACGGCCTGCTGTTCATGACCGGATCACTGATTACCGCATTTGATCCACTCAGCACCGTCATCGCCATCCAGTTTGTGCCCGTGCTGATTGCCATCGCCATCATCGCGACATTCACGTGGCAACGCACGGGCAGCTATCGTTCAGGCGGGCTGATCGCCGGAATTTTGGTGACGCTGTACGCCGTTGCGGGAACAGCGACGCAAATCTGATCTGGTGCACACCGGCTGATAACCATGCAACGGTCGGTCGCCACGGAATAAAGCAACGCGAACCGCAGTTCTATACGGCTACGATTAGTCCTAGCCGACCTTAGCCTTTAGCAGCGTTAACCTCTAAATGCGTAAGTTCAGGAACGTTCCAGCACTAGGGGACATTTCGTGCGTTCAATGGCGCAGTGGCTCGACATCAACTGGCTTGCCGCAATCCCTTTGTTGCGGCTCGGGATCAATCCATGGTTCTTCTTCAGGCGAACGGTCTGGGTAGCGGGCCGGTTCAGTTGGCGGCTGTTCTACGGGCGATTGGTCGGGCCGTTCACTCGGATGCCGGAGAGGATATTCCGGTATTTGTGGCGGACTATCGGGATGTTCTTCCGGATGTTGCTGGTCGTCACCGTACATATCCACCTCGCCAAAAATATTCGGCCTGCGGCCCCATTGTTGGTGTCCGATCTCTCAATCAGCAACCAAGGCTGGGAACCACAGGCCTAGCCAAATGTGTCATCGTCAACCTGCCAGACCCAACGCATTCACCGAAGTGAGGATTTGGAAACGACAGTCGACTCGGCATCTGACACCCAAAGAATGACGCACCATGAAATGTGCCGAAATACGTAAATCACCCGAGGGACAAAGTTCAGCGCGCTTTGACGCGCGCATGGTCGGAGATCTTTTCACTTGGATGAAGGATGACGACCGCACCCTTTTTCAGGCCGCTCAGCAGTTCTGCCTTCTCGTCGTTCATCCTGCCGATAGTTACCGGAACTAACCTTGCCCTGCCATTTTGCACGGCAAAGACTGCCCATTTGCCCTTGTCGCGAAAAAGCGAGCTGATCGGAAGTTGCTGCGCGTTCGCGCTTTCCCATTCGACCGCGCGGATGATGACGCGGAAACCATGGCCGAGCTTGGTCCATTTTTCCGGCGGATCGATGATGTCGATAATGACATTGACCCGCTGTTCCTCAACACCCAGCGCGGAGATTTTGGTGAAGCCAAAGGGCTCAATGCGCCGCACGCGGCCGTTAAGTGGCTGTGCACCACCCCAATTGTCGATCAGCACGCGTGCGCCCGGTCGCAATCGAACGGCATCGGCGGAAAGCAGGTCGGTGACAATTTCCAACTTTCGCGGATCGCCGATTTCGACCAGTGGCGTGCCAGCGGCCACCGTTACCTCGCTCTCCTGCGCAACCCGCATGACGGTGCCGCTGGTGGGGGAGCGGACATTAAGCGTTCCACGGCTGCCGCGCGGTGAAATGGGTGTTACAAGATTGGCGCGGGCGGCGTCGCGGTCGAAGCGCGTGGCCTCGGTTGCGCGGGTGGCCTCCGAATAGGCCGCTCTGGCCGACGATACCGAGGCATTGGCGCTGTCGAGTGCAGCGCGGGTAGCGAATCCTTTATGGAACAATGCTTCAACGCGGCCTTGCTGCTGAATTGCCAAATCGCGGGCTGCGCGCGCCTGCTCAATCCGCATAGATGAAGACGCCACCATGGCATCGAGCGCCTGCACCTGCGCGCGTGCACGCGCCTCGGTGCGCGGATCGAGGAAATCGGGATCGACCGGCGTCATCCTTGCGACCACCGTTTGCCCGGCAATCACCGGATCGCCGGGTTCCAGCTCGATCCGGGTCAACCGACCGTTAATTGGGGCTGCGACAACAAACAGGTCATGCACACGGGTTTCGCCTTCATCATCGATGGTTACCGTCATCGGCCCTTGCGTGACTTTTGCCAGATCGACCTGATAAGGCGGCTTGCGAATAGCGAGGTAGAGCGCGGCGATCACCACGGCGGCAATGAGCGCCGAAATCACAAGTGGCCCGGGGCGGAGGAAGTTGCGTTTCGCCATGTCAGTCCCAGATTTTCAAAACGGCGACCAGATCGAGCCGGTCGAGCCTGCGGCGAACGAACAGCGCGGTAATCGCAGCGGCGAGCAGTACGAGGAGTACAGCCTGCGCAACCGTGCCCGCGGTGAGGCCAAACGGCACAATGAACAAATCGCCGCCGAGGGCAGAACTCAGCCAACGCGAGAGATAATATCCAAAGGCCACTCCAAAGGGCAGTCCCACCATCGTCAGGATCGCAAGTTCGCCAAGCAGGATGTACGAGACTTCTGATCGGCGATAGCCGAGCACGCGCAGCGAAGCCAAATCGCGCGACCGTTCCGCCAGACTGATGCGCGCATTATTGTAAATCACGCCAAAGACTATCAGCGCGGAAAAACCGGTGTTAAACAGGGTGACGATACCCATCGTCTCACCGATCGTTTCTTCCAACCCGCTTCGTGAAGCGGCCCTGAGCGAGACACCAGCGATGAGCGGGGTCATCTTCAGATAACGATACAGCTCATCAATGCGCGCCGGATCGACGCCCAGATAGGCCCCTGAAAGCAGTGGTGGTTCTTTGAGCCGCGCGGCGATCATGTCCGCATCGACATAAGCGGGGCTGCCAACTGCACTTTTGATGATGCCCACGACAGGCAGTGCGAAATGGTCACGCCGTCCCTCGGTTATTTGCACGTCCAAAGAATCGCCTATCGCGAGCCCCAGTTCGTTCGAAAGGCCGTAAGAAACGAGAACCCCGCGCGGCGGTGCCTCGATAATCGCACCGTCGATACCGACTATCCGGTTTAGATCGCTACCGGAGATCGCAGCAGTCAGGGCTTCGGATTTGGACCGGCGTTCGCCATCCAGTTTGGCGCCTATCATCCGCATTGGTTCGGCGCGCCAGACACCCGGCGCGCGTTGCAGTTCGAACAAGGCCCTTTGGTCGCGCGGCTCGGCAAAAGTGACCATCACATCGGCCCGGTTCGATTGGTCGAACAATATGTTGATCATGAGCGCAACATTGTCACGCGAGCCCGCTGAGGTGATGTAAAGGCCCAGCGCGGCGGCAACGCCCAGCGACCCCAAGGCCGAGCGGAAAGGCCGGCGGAGGATGCCACGCAATATAATCCGCGTTGGCTCGTCCAAGGCGCGCATCCGCCCGATCAGCCGGGCGATGGCGCCTGCATAATTGGGCGGCAAAGGAGGGCGCATCGCCTCGACCGGAGTCATCCGGCGCACACGCCGTACCGACTGAAATACGCCGAGCAGCACCACCGCAATCGTCGCTATGCTCGCCATCGCATAAACGTCGAGACCAGCGCGATAATTGAGGAAGGGAAAGACAAAAAACGCCTGATACATCCTGGCCAGCCCACGGCCTAGCCACGACCCCAACACAATGCCGAGGACCAGTCCTGGCACCGACAAGACCACCGCGATCTTGGCATAATGCGCCATGATCGTCTGCCCGCGATAGCCAAAGGCCATCAGCAGCCCAATCACCTCGTGCTCAGCATCGATGAGGCGCGAGAGCACCATGTTGATCAGGAAAGCCGCAGTGCCGAGAAAGATCGGTGGCAATATGCCCGTCATCGTCTGCAACTGCCTAAGCTCGTTGCTTACAAAGCGGTCGGATATCTGTTCAATGCGAGGGTAAGCGCTTACGCCGCCATAGCGCGCGAGCAGGCGATCCAGACGCCGGATGACGTCGCCTGCGTCTGCGCTGCGATCGATCCGCACCAGCGCCTCGTTGAAAGCATCGGTCAGGTCGAGCGAAGCCGCGAGATGCGCCTCGCCCATCCACAGAACACCGAACCGGCGGTTGTCGGGGAAAATCTGCCCCGGGCCGATTGCATAAATATATTCTGGCGACAGAGCGGTGCCGACCACCCGCAGATGCTGGCGTTTGCCATAGAGCAACGCGTCGATGCCATCGCCCAGACTGATCCGCGCAGCTTCGGCAAACTTTTCGTTCGCCATAACTTCTTCTGGCCGGTTTGGGTCTGGCCAGCGCCCGCTGCGAAGAACAAGCGCGTTCAAGCGGGGTTCGCCGCGCGCCGGGATCGAGTGGATACGCGCCGTAATGGGTTCGGCGATCCCGGGAATATCGAGCGTTGCGCCAGCGGTGATACGCCCCTCAACCATGCTGACGCCCGGCAGCCCCTTTATTTCCTTCAGCACGCTTTTCGGTGCGCGCTTGGCCGGGGCGAAAATGTCGGCGAAGCGATAGCGATCATAATACGCCTCCCGCGTTGTATCCAGCGAGCGGATCATCCCCAGCGACATCACCACCATCCCTACGCCCGCGGCAATCACCAGCGCGATCGCGAAAGCCTGGCTGCGCATCCGCCACAGGTCGCGCAGCACCTTGCGGTCCAATGGGCTGAGCCCGATTACCATATCATGTCGCCCGGGCGGCGACGCGTCGGATTTGGGCTGCTGCTGGCGAGCTGGCCATCGGCAAAGCGCAGCACATGGTCGGCCATTTCAGCGATCACGGCATTGTGCGTGATCAAAAGCGTGGTGGTGCCGAGCTCGCGGTTGACCTGATCGAGTGCCTCCAGCACGCGCACCCCCGTTTGGCTGTCGAGCGCGCCGGTGGGTTCATCGCACAACAACACCTTGGGGCGTTTGGCGATGGCGCGCGCGATAGCAACGCGCTGTTGCTCACCTCCAGAAAGCTGGGTGGGAAAATGGTCGAGACGGCTTTCAAGGCCCACCAGCGCAAGTGCCTCGGCGGGTTCCATCGGCTCCTCCGCAATCTCGGTGATGAGTGCCACATTCTCGCGCGCGGTCAGCGATGCGACAAGATTGTAGAACTGGAAGACAAAACCAACATGATGGCGGCGATATTCGGTTAGGCCGTGATCCCCGAGGCTGGTTAGCTCAATATCCTCGAAATGCACATGGCCACTGGTTGCCTGATCGAGGCCACCGACGATGTTGAGAAACGTTGATTTCCCAGAGCCGCTTGGCCCGAGCAATACAACCATAGCCGATTGCTGCACATCGAGATTAACACCGCGCAACGCCTGAACCGCCGCGTCGCCTTCCCCATAAGTTTTGGTCAGGCCCTCGATCCGGTACAGCGGTGGGGCAGACGCCATTTCATCTTCCTTCGCGCTGATCGGTAAGATCTAGAGAGTAAGACAACACGCAAATGGCACGCGATAGGTATTATTACTGACCTGTGAATCCGGTCAATCCGTGAGTCTACGGAATGAAACTATCTATCAATTCGATTATCACGGCGCCTAGCAAAGGAGGTCGTTATGCAAACTCGGAACTGGATTGGATTGGCAACAGCCGCAGGTGCAGCTGCTGTCGCAAGCGGCGCATATCTGCGTTACCGGCGCGAACTGAACGAAAAAGCACAAAAGCTGGAAGCGAACAGTTTTATAGCCAACACCAAATGCGGGCGTATCGAATACGGGCGCGAGGGCAAGGGGCGAGCTGCGCTGGTCATTCACGGTGCGGGCGGCGGCTATGACCAAGGACTTTATCTTGCCCGCGAAATGTTGGGTGAAGGCTTTGACGTCATTGCGCCATCACGCTTTGGTTATCTCCGCACGCCCGTCCCTGCCGACGCATCACATGCGGCGCAGGCCCATGCGCACGCCGCCTTACTGGACAAGCTTGCTGTGCAAAAAACGATTGTCATGGGTGTGTCTGCGGGTGCACCGAGCGCGATCGAATTCGCCTCTCGCTATCCCGACCGGACGACCGCTTTGGTGCTGGTCGTCCCGCGCACATATGATCCTGACAATCAGGCGGGTGCCCAACCAACGCCGCAGAACAAAACGGTCATTCGCCTTTTCGAGAACTCGGCCGATTTCCCTTATTGGGCAGCGACAAAAGTCGGGCGCAAAACACTGGTTCGCTTCTTTGGCGTCGATCCAGCACTTGAAGCGAAAGCAGGGCCTGAAGACCGTGAAAAGATAAAGACGCTATTGGCTGAAATGCTGCCTTTGTCAGCGCGCGCCGAAGGCATCATCGCTGATACAGCCGGCGAACTTGCAAAGCCCGATCTTGAGGGAATTCGGTGTCCGACGCTGGTGATTTCGGCTGAGGACGACCTTTATCATACGCTTCCTGGCGCCCGTTTTGCCGCAGAACATATCCCGGATGCAACGCTGAAGGTCTTCAAGACCGGAGGCCACCTGCTGATTTCACACAGCAACGAATTGCGCGGTATGATTGCCGACTTCCTGAGCCAGCATGACGGTGACAATGCGCCGCGGTCCGGTAAAAAAATATCCGTAGGCTTACCGGCAACGGCTGCCGCCCATTGAACAACGTCGATTCATAAAGCGTGTCGCGATACCTTGGTATCGCCAGTTGAGCGGAGTAATTGCAATGATCAAGAATGTATTACGACGTAAGATCGTGGCGGCCTCCGCATCATTGTCGGCAGCATTGTTACTATCGTCCTGTATGACCGCGACGCCGTATCAGCCAGAGGTTCGGGGGCAGCGCATCCATGGGGGATATTCAGAGCAGCGGTTAGCCAATAACCGGTTTCGCGTTACCTTTGACGGAAATACGCTCACGTCGCGCGAACGTGTTGAGGGCTATCTGCTGTACCGTGCGGCCGAACTGACGATAAAAGAGGGGTTTGACTGGTTTCGTATCGTTGACCGCGAGACCGACCGAGATCGGCGGGAGTATATTGAACCATCGCCATTTTACCGTCCATGGTACGGATATGTCTATTGGCGGCCGTACTGGCGCTACTACCGGCCGCATTATGGCTGGCAATATTGGTATCCCTATGAAGACAACCCGTTTTGGGCCGACGGTATTGATGTCCGCACCGTCGAAGAGTTCGAGGCGCACGCAGAGATAGAAATGGGGCACGGGATCACGCCACATGAAAAAAATATATTCGACGCGCGCAAGGTGCGTGACGAGCTGGAACCGTCAATCGAGCGGCCAAAAGAGCGCTGAGAATTTGTCGGCGCTCGATGGGTAAAAGCCGTATGCCGACATGCATCACTTCATAGGCCTTGCGGAGTCTGCAACTCTTAATCCGAAACCGCGCGCTTCGTTCAGAAGCGACACAACTTCTGCATCACTCGTTTGAGTGAAATCGTGATAGAATTCGCCAACTGCACCAAACGGCTTATAGGTTTCGAGACAGATGACCTGGTCGCATTCATGACCAAGGTCGCGTGCAACCTCGGGCGGCGCTACTGGGACAGCGAGGATCAGCCAAGAGGGCTCATTCTTGTTTGCACCACGCAAGGCGGCCCTCATCGTGCCTCCGGTGGCAATGCCGTCATCGACAACGATCACCATACGACCGTTTATGCTAATAGGCGCGTGGTCGCCGCAATAGGCTTTGCGGCGCCTGTCTATCTCTGCGAGCTGCCGCCGCATTTCGGCACGAATATAATCAGGACTGGGCCCAAGTTGCCGAACGATATCTTCATTCAACACAAGTTGCGGGCTCGCCCCATCAACCACGGCCCCGATGCCGAACTCGGCATATCCAGGCGCACCAATCTTGCGCACAAACAGCAGGTCTAGTGGCGCATCAAGCGCCTTTGCGACCTCGAACGCAACGGGTACCCCGCCACGCGGAAGAGCAAGAATAACCGGATGCTGGGGCGCAAGGTGCAAAAGCTGCCGAGCAAGCTTGCGACCGGCGTCGCGACGGTCCTCGAATGGATAGTCGCGGTTAAACATCGTCAAATACCCCTTCTTGCAAATTGCGCGAAATGCATCGCAAACCAATCGCTGGCATGGGTGATCACCTGATCAAGCGTTCCTGGTTCCTCAAACAAATGCCCCGCGCGCTGAACGATCAGCAGCTTTTTTGGACAGCTAAGCGCCATGAATGCTTGCTGGTTCAGGGTGATCACGGGCCCATCCAGGCTGCCGACGAGGAGCAATGTGGGTGCGCGAACCATCGGCAATGCCGCTCCGGCCATGTCCGGTCTGCCTCCGCGCGATACGATTGCGGCTATGTCCGGATCATCTGCAGCTGCGATGAGCGCAGCTGCTGCACCCGTGCTTGCGCCAAAATAGCCAATGGGCAAGTGACGCAGGTCGGCATTGCTCCTCGCCCATTTCGTCGCCGATTTTAGCCGGCTGGCGAGCAATTCGACGTCGAACACGTTCCGTCGGTTCTGTTCCTCTTCGGTCGTCAGCAGATCGAGCAACAGGGTCGCCTGCCCCTGCATTCGAAGTTCAGCTGCAACATGATTGTTCCGCGGGCTGAGACGTCCGCTTCCGCTGCCATGTGCAAAGATAACAAGTCCTGTCGAAACCGGAGGTATCCCGAGCAGCGCGCGAAGGCGATGCGGCCCAACCAGGATCTCTTGTAGCGGGGTATCAAGGTGTGACGCCATGACATTAAAGCCCAAAAGGATATGTTTCAGGCGCGCCATGCGGCTTTTCATGCCCAAGCGGCGTCACTGCATGGGACCGTTCAAACCAGACAAAGGCATCGAACTGGTCGGCCAATACCGCCTCGAAATAATGGCTAAGAAATTCGGTCTCCGGCCTGTAGACCACACCAATTGCGCGCTCTAGCAAAGGCTCGCGCAATATATGCGCCAGCGATTGACGGGAGCGCCCGCGCCAGTCGGTCAACGTACGAGCAAGGCCGGTTCGCCGAAAGGCATGCTCATAACTATCGGACCGCGCAGGACGCACAGTCTTCACTTGCATATCTGCACCCCATTCGCTCGCCGCTGCGACCGTTCCGGTGTCAGTGCCAAAACCAATCAGCACAGCATCATCACCATAAGCCACCCGGCAAAGCTGCCCAATGTTGAACTCGCCGTTCCACCCCATTGCCGTCGCAGACGCATCGCCGATATGCGAATTATGCGCCCAGACGACCGCCTTGGTACCGACACCTCGATGTGCGATGACCGCTTGCAGGGTGCTGAACATATGACGGTCGCGTAGGTTCCACGATGCAGCACCGCCTTGATAGATGGCGCGGTAATAGCGCTCCGCCTCACGCACGATCCGTGCGTTTTGTGTAGCATCAAACCACGCTTCACCATCGCTCGCCAGATATCCCAGCCGTTTGTCGAGTAACGTGTGCAGCTGCTCCACTGCTTGTTGCGCGCAGTCGGGTCGTTCGCCGCGCACGACGGCGCGGCCATATTTTGCTGGCTCGTCTTGCCATGGAGTCAGGCAACCATAGCGCCATCGCGCCATTGTGGCTTCGTCAGGATCGACCTTGTCGAGATAGGTGAGCACCGAATGGATGGACTCGCTCAGACTGTAAACATCAAGCCCGTGAAACGACGCCTTCGCGCGGTCGGGCTGACCTTCATTATGTCCGCGCATCCAGTCGGCAAAGGCCAGTAGTTCGGCATTGCGCCACATCCATGTCGGGAAGCGGACAAAGCCCTCGCCACGGCGCGGCCGCTTTTCATGGTGGCGGACATACCCATCGATCCGGGCCGCATCGGGCCAGTCGGCCTCAACCGCGACCACAGTAAAGCCATGATGTTCGATCAGTTGTCGCGTGATCGCCGCGCGCGCATTATAGAATTCAGATGTGCCGTGGGTCGCTTCGCCGAGCAAAACGATCTGCGCATCGCCGAAGCGGTCAAAAAACTGCCCAAACGCCTCTTGCTGCTCGGGTGCAGGCAGCGGTTCGGCATATTGCCGCAACGCATCGACCAGCCGCTTGGACGCTTCTCGCTTGGGCTTGTCCTGCAATGAAATCGTCGTCATGATTTGCATCATACCGGCTTCAATTAGGCAGCGGCATCCGGTTGATTGCGTATGGTTATTGTTAGGTAGATTTCCGGAGTTACGCTTCGCATCCAAGAGATTAACTAAATCGGCAAGAATATCGATCCGGGCGTTCAGCAGGTAGAGATATGCCAAAGCCTTCGCAGCATTACGTCCGCTTTATCCGCTGGTTCGATGAGATCGGGTTGGATGATCTCAACCTAGCTGGGGGGAAAAACGCGTCACTGGGCGAACTCGCCCGGTTCCTTGGCAGCAGCATCAAAGTGCCTGAAGGATTCGTCATAACAGCGGACGCCTATCGTCAAACCATTGATCGAGACAATCTTTGGCAACGGATGATGGTCATACTTGACCAGACCGACTGGCGAAATCCGAAAGCGACGGGACCGGCGGCGGCAACATTGCGTGCGATGGTCCAAAATGCGCGGTTACCTGACGGGCTCGTTGCCGATATTGAATTCGCCTACCGCCGGCTTGAACGCGAGTTTGGACGCGGCGTTGCAGTCGCTGTTCGCAGCAGCGCGACTGCCGAAGATTCTCCGACGGCCTCATTTGCTGGCGTGCACGAAAGTTACCTCAATGTACGAAGCGCAAAGGCTTTGGTCGGTGCGGTCAAAGATTGCTTTGCATCTTTGTTCAGCGAACGGGCGATCTCCTATCGCATAGATAAGGGCTTTGCCCATCATAGCGTTGCGCTGTCTGTAGGGGTGCAGCGAATGATACGAGCCGACCGTGCGAGTTCGGGGGTCATTTTTACGCTCGACACCGAAAGTGGTAGCCGTGACGTCGTCTTGATCAGCGGCGTTTGGGGTTTGGGTGAGGCGATTGTTCAGGGCATCGCCGACCCGGACGAGTTCCTTGTGCATAAACCAACAATGCGGATCGGGCGCAGCACTATTTTGCGGCGGCGGATCGGGGCAAAGCAGGTGAAACTGGTTTACGGAAAGCGCATGGATGCCGGACGGACAAAATGGCAAACCGTCCCGCGCAAGATGCAGGCCATGCAATGCCTGTCCGATGCGGAAATACTCGATCTGGCACGTCAGGCAATCCTGATCGAAGGCCACTATAGCACGCATTATGGCAGCCCGACACCGATGGACGTCGAATGGGCCAAAGATGGCGCTGATGGTGAATTATACATAATTCAGGCACGCCCCGAAACCGTTCACGCGACGGTGGGGGATGCTGCGCTGAAGCTCTTTCGCCTGACCGGCAGCGGGCCAGTTGTGGTGTCTGGTCAGGCCGTCGGCCAAGGGATCGCCACTGGTGTTGTGCGCTTCGTAACCACTAAGGCAGACCTTGCCGAACTCAACGCAGGAGATGTGTTGGTCGCCGAAACGACCGCACCCGATTGGGAATCTGTGATGAAACGCGCTGCTGCAATCGTCACCGAGCATGGCGGCCGGACCTGCCATGCTGCCATTGTTGCCCGCGAACTTGGCATCCCCGCGATTGTCGGCGCAAAAGGCGCCCGGAGCCTTTTACAAGCTGGCCAGCAAATTACGGTATCATGTGCCGAAGGAGAGCGCGGAAAGGTGTATGCTGGCCATATTCCCTTCGCGCTTGACGATGTGGACGTCGCAAATATCACGCCAGCCGATGTAGAGATTATGGTGAACATCGGGAATCCGGATATTGCATTTCGCACGGCCGCATTGCCGGTTGCCGGTGTTGGTTTGGCGCGGATCGAATTCATCATCGCCAATGCGATAGGCGCCCACCCAATGGCATTGTTGTTCCCGGAACGCGTTACTTCGAAAAAGACCCGGCGACAACTCGACGCCCTGACCAAAGGCTATCGTGGCGGCGCGGATTATTACACTTCGCGCCTCGCCGAAGGAATTGGCGTCATAACCGCGGCCTTTTATCCGCGGCCTGTCATTGTGCGGACGTCCGATTTTAAATCAAATGAATATGCGTCCCTGATAGGTGGCGCCGATTTCGAGAAACCAGAAAACAACCCGATGATTGGATTCAGAGGAGCGTCTCGTTACATGCATCCCGATTTCCGGCCAGCGTTCGAACTCGAATGCGCGGCAATCAAGCATGTGCGCGACGATATGGGCCTTACTAATCTGGTCATCATGATCCCTTTCTGCCGCAGTCTGCGCGAGGCTAATGAGGTGCTCGACATCATGGCGCGCAGCGATCTCAACCGCGGTGAGAATGGTCTGAAAGTTTATATGATGTGCGAAATCCCGAGCAACGTAATCCTGATCGATGAGTTTGCGAAATTGTTTGACGGTTTCTCGATCGGCTCCAACGATCTGACACAATTGATCCTCGGCATTGATCGCGACGCCGACATATTGGCAGATAGTTTTAACGAAGAAGATCCAGCCGTATTAAAAATGATCGAGCAAACAATTGCCGGTACCCATAAGGCCGGTCGCCATTGCGGCATTTGCGGACAGGCCCCGTCGGACCGCCCCGGGTTCGCCAAGTGGCTGATTGACCGGCACATCGACAGCATCAGTCTCAATCCCGATAGCGTCCTCAGGGTAATGCAACGCCTCGCGTTAGACTGAATTGTTACGCAACATTGCGTATCCCACGGCTGCCCAATGTCGTGCAAAACATCGATATGACTTGGAAAACCATTCGCTTGGAACTTGCGCGTACGGCAGAATTTCCAGAAGGTTCTGCGGCGCATGCCTATGTGTTGCGGCTGCCAATTGACGACAATGGCTTTATAGAACGGTCGGCCATCAAGCATGCAACCCAAAGCCCGATAGTCCATCGCATGTGGCCCAACGAGCCGGATCGGACAGGCGTGGTCATAAGCCAGCGCGCTGGCTGGGCATTTTCATATGAAGATGGTGATGCCGATGATGAGGGTGTTTTCCAATTGGAACACCATCCAATCAAACCTGGCCAATATTTGACCATCACCGAAACAAATGGGGAGCGCCTGCCGTTCAAGGTGGTGAGTTGCCATGCTTAGCTTTGGCCAAATGATAACGCAATTTAGCGGTCCCATCCGTTATTTTGTAATGGTCTATTTCGCACGCTTTGCATTGGGCATGATCAGCGAATTCAGGGTTACTCCGGCGGTTGGTCTGAGCGCCGCGTTGCTGATGGAAATGCCAGTCATGGCAATAGTCTCGTTTTTCTCAGCGCGGTTTGTGCTGGATAGGGCACCTGATACCAAAACGCCCAGCGACTTCTTGTTCATTGGCTGCACCGCATTTGTCCTGCTGTTAATTGCCGAAGAGACTATGGCACGGATCCTCAGCGACAGTTCAGTTTTTACTCTCTGGGCAGGCTTGAGCCCGTTTGCGGCGCTGACCAATGCGACCGTTCTTGGGCTGTTCATGCTGATGCCATTGATTGTCGGTCTAAAGCGCAATCCGGCGGTGCCAAGCTGATGTCAGGCAAGGTGATTCTTGCAGCGGATCATCCCGTTTTCGAAATCCGCGGTGGCTCATAAAGGTGCATTTAATAGGTCCTGACCCTAGCATCCGTATTTTCCCTGATATGGCGCGTTCCCCGCGCAGGTTAAGTTCGTGAATACTAAATCGTCGCGATACCGCGCCGCCTGAGGGAGAGTTGAAATGAAATCCCTGTTATTACATGTGCAGGACGATGCCGGAATGGAAGCCCGGTTGCAGGCTGCGCTTTCCATCGCACGCGCCACATCCGGTCATGTCAGTTGCCTGCATGTGACCCCGATCAACCTCTATATCATGTCAGACGGTATGACTGGCGCTTATATGATGCCCAACTTCATCACAACGCTCGACGAGATGGAAAAGAAAATGCGTGCGCGGATTGAGGAGAGTCTGAAAAATGAGGATGTATCATGGGACTATGAGCATGTGGACGGCGAACCTGCCCAGGAAATTGTCAGCCGGTCTTCGCTCGCCGACTTAGTCGTTTTGGGCCGATATCACCACCGCGAAACACGTTACACACCCATCACGTTGATGGGTGATGTCTTACAAAGTGCGCGCGCGCCGATATTGGTGCAGCCTCAGGAGCTGAACACATTTGACGTATTCGGGCCCGCCGTCGTTGGATGGAATGGCAGTTTCGAAGCCGCCAATGCGCTGCGCGCAGCACTTCCGCTGCTTAAAATGGCATCAGCGGTCCACATTGTGACCGTCGAAGAACCAAAAGAGCATCGATTACCCTCGCTTGCCGCTTCGACCTATTTGTCGCGTCACGGTGTAACGTCTGAACTGCACGCACGTCCAAAATCAGACATGCCTGTAGAAAAAGCGATTATCGAGACCGCGCAGGTTATGGATGCGGGCTATATTGTCATGGGCGGCTATGGCCACAGCCGGGCGCGAGAATTTCTTTTTGGCGGTGTAACGCGAACGCTTCTTTCGGAATGTGCTATCCCGCTAATCATGGGACGCTAAAACCTGATGCCGATGAGCGATCTTGCGTATCGCGACCTAGGCATCGCATTTGCGGCTGGTTTACTGGTTGGTATTGAGCGTGGATGGCGTCAGCGCGATGTTGCCGCCGGCGGCCGGGTCGCAGGCGTAAGAACATTCGCTGTGCTCGGCGGGCTTGGAGGGCTGCTCGGCCTAATCCAGCAGGTCTATGGCGCGGCGGCAGCCACCATATTGCTTGGCGCTGCGGTGCTCATGCTTGTGATTGGATATACCCGTTCAATGTCTTCGCCGGAGGACGTCAGCGTAACGAGTTTGATCGCGGCATTGTCTACGCTGTGCTTCGGTATGTTGGCCACATCAGGTCATCCGGCATTGGCAATGGCGACTGCTGCTGTCGTCACGCTGATCCTGACGCAACGGCGCGGTTTGCATACTATGATCAAAAAGCTGGGTGAAAGTGACGTTATCGCCCTTGCCCGGTTTGCCATCATTGCTGGCGCGATTTGGCCATTCCTGCCTGATGCGCGTTACGGTCCATATGCAGCATGGAACCCACGACAACTTTGGTTGGTCGTAGTCTTTGTTACGGGGCTTTCCTTCGCCGGATATGCTGCGAGCCGGATCTTTGGTTCAAAAAAAGGCGTGTTGGCCACAGCCGTTATTGGCGGTGCTTATTCCTCAACGGCAGTTACCGCTCTGCTATCGCATCGGCTCCGGACAGACCAAACCGGTCAAGGAACATTGTCGGCGGGAATAGCACTCGCGACATCCATCATGTTTGTGAGAGTGTTGTTTCTGACCGCCATTATTGCCAATTTCGCATTTATGACAGTGTTGCAATTGGCTGGCCCCGCAGTGTTGGTTGGCGCCGTTGCCGGAATGGTATTGCTCCGCGATCAAACGTCGGCGACGTCTACCGAACTTGCGCGCTTGGGAAATCCTATCGCTATCATTCCTGCACTTGGATTTCTAATTCTGGTCGCCATCATGGCGGTTGCCGCGCGCTGGGCTGAGATTGAGTTTGGGGGTGGCGGGGCGCTAGCGCTCATAATCACCATTGGTCTTTTCGACGTCGATGCGGCCATCGTCACGCTTGGCGGGCTGTCTTCCGGCACCCTTAATCCCGGTATTGCCGGCCTCGCTCTTGTCGGCGCTGTGCTCGCAAATATGCTGGTCAAGATTGGTGTCATCATAATCTATGCCGGTCCAAAAGCGGGAGGAAAGGCAATCTGTGCACTGGCCCTTGGCGCCGCGACATTGGCGGGCGCAATAGGGTTAGCGATGGCAACTTAAACCGGGATTAGAACAAATGGGTTCAGTCGAAATAATTTTCCATGGCGCAGCAGGCACCGTTACGGGTTCCTGCTTTGAGGTCCGTGCAAATAACAAAACGGTGCTCATCGATTGCGGGATGTTTCAAGGAACACGCTCGTTGGAGGCGCTCAACCATGAACAATTGCCCTTTGATCCCAAGGCAATTTCTGCTGTCATTTTGACCCACGCGCACCTCGATCACAGCGGCCGCCTGCCTTATCTGACCGCGCAAGGTTGCCATGCGCAGATCTGGATGACGGCGCCCACCGCCGACATTATCGAGCCTTTGTTGCTCGATTCCGCAAAGCTGCAGGCAGCTGATGCGGCTCGGCGCAATCGTCGCCCCGACCGAATGGCATTACCGCCTTTCATACCGCTTTATACCGGAGACGATGTGACATCATGCATCGGTCAGATAAAAGAGACATGCTATGGGGCGTGGAATGAGCTGGGCAATGACGATGGGTTTCGGCTCTGGGATGCACAACACATCGTCGGTTCGGCGTCTGTCGAGTTGAAGTTGGCAGATCAACGAATTTTATTTTCTGGCGACATCGGCGGCGGTTCGGCCATCCAGTGTGCAGACGTCCCACTTGGCGGCTATGACCAGATCATCTGTGAAACAACTTACGGCGATCGCACGCGCGAACCAGTTTTGATCAGTGACCGCCGCGAACAGCTGGCTCAGTATATCGAAGAGGCGCTGGGTAAGAATGGCAATGTACTGATCCCCGCGTTCGCAGTCGAACGAACACAGATCGTGTTGGAAGACCTAGTCGCGCTGTTTGAATCTAAACGGTTAAAGCCCTTTAACGTCTTCGTAGATTCGCCGCTTGCCGAACGGGTCACGCGCACAACGCAACGTCATCGCCTCACAGGATATGATTTGTTTAGTGTGCCGAACATCCGGTTTACCCACGATGTTGAGGAATCGAAGCAGATCAACAGCATGTCTGGCGTGATTATCATCGCAGGATCGGGAATGTGCCAAGGCGGGCGTATTCGGCATCATCTGCTACATAACCTCCCGAATGCCCGGGCACGGGTGCTGCTGGTAGGCTACCAAGTTGCCGGCACACTGGGTGCGGTGCTTCGCGACGGTGCCCGCAATGTTCGCATTTCGGGACACGATGTACCGGTTCGTGCCGATGTAAAAATAATCGATTCCTATTCGGTCCATGCTGACCGTCCGGCGTTAATGCAATGGATTAAGGACCGCGGCCCGGTGTCGGGCTCGGTCTTCCTCGTCCATGGCGAGCAACACGCGCTTTCGGTATTTGCCCAAGACATTCGCAAAGCCGGGTTAGCACCTCATGTAGTCGTTCCCATGCTCGGCGAGAGTTGGAGTGTCAGCGCCAACCATGCAGCAAAGCGCATTTGCCCAGCGCGCGAGGATTTGCAGGTCCGCATCGCACCACGCGACTGGACAGCAAGCCTGGCTGCGCTCAAGTCCGGATTGGCGGATCGTCTGCGCGCATTGCCGTCGGACGCAGCGCGAGAACGTGTCCTCGCATCGATGACACGCGCGCTTGAAGATGCAGAGAGCATCCGGACAATTACCTAGGTGGCATTCCCGATTTGCGGGCCACGACAACTTCATCAATATCGCGCGTGGGGGCTATCCTAAATATTGCATATAAAGGAGAATTCCGATGAAGACAGACAGTCAGTTGCAAAAAGATGTGATGGCCGAACTGGAATGGGAACCAAGCGTCGAACATGCCAATATCGGAGTTGCGGCGAAAGATGGCGTTATCACTCTTTCCGGTTTTGTGAGCAGCTATGCTTCCAAAATTGCGGCTGAACAGGCTGCGCGGCGGGTTAAAGGCGTCCGAGGTCTTGCCGAAGAGATCGAAGTGCGTTTCGCAAGCGATGCGAAAACGGCAGACCCCGAGATTGCCAAGCGGATCGCTGACATGTTCGATTGGAGTGCAACGATTCCAAAGGGCAAGATCAACATAAAGGTCGAACATGGCTGGGTGTCATTAAGCGGGGATGTTGGTTATCATTATCAGCGCCAAGCGGCGGGCGATATGGCTTCGCGGGTTTCAGGGGTCAAAGGTGTGAGCAACCTGATCGCAGTGAAACAGACGCCGTCCAAAATCGATATTCGGCAACGCATCATGGATGCTTTCAAACGATCCGCCGATCTGGATGCCGGTACCATCACAGTCGAGACAGAAGGTGACAAGGTTAAATTGTCCGGCAAAGTCCATTCAAGTTATGAGCGCCGGATCGCCGAACGGGCTGCTTGGGCAGCGCCTGGAGTGAACCGTCTTGAAGACAACATCATGATCATCTGAATTTTGACTTTCCCCTTCTGCGACCCTGGGGAAATGACTGAGCGGGCCTTGCTATCTGTAAGATCGGGGCCCGCTCTTTTTTTGCGCAACCAGTTCAGCGATCGACATTAACGCTGCTGCGGTAACAAGGTACAATTGCCGAATGGCGGGGCGGAAAGTGCAGCAAGATAATCATGCTGATCAATGCTGCGAAATAACACCAGACAGACGCGAACCACATCGTGTAAAAAGCATATGTGGCGATCATCGACGCGATAATCACCGCGCCAAGGAGCCTGACACTTTTGTAACTCGACAGCAACGGTGCGAGGCAAGTTGCGGTTGCGTAAAACGCAAACATAATTTCTTCATTATCGTGCGGCAAACGATAGCGGATGTGCGATCGAACGATTTCGGCGCCAATTGGGTGTGTCGCAATCGCATGTGCGAAAAAGATCGCAGTTACGACCCCGGCGACAAGAGGAAGCAGGAGACGTTTACGGTGCGCGGATTTCCGCTCCATCAACCAGATCGCCAATGGCGCGTAGATTGGCCACAATATGTTGGCAAACCCCAAATAACCGACAGTCAGACACTGCTGCGACGACGAACGTTCCGCCAGAACAAGCCATAGGGCCCCTTCGATAACCTGTTGGATCCCAAACAAAAGGGGAATGGCCGCATATGCATAATCTGGCTTGTGCGCACGACGAACGGCAATCGATCCAACTGCCAGTAAAACGGCCCCGGCTGCGAAACTGGCGGTTGCAGAAAAACAGATGATCGTCACTCCCTGGCATCATATGCGAATGGGCTCCGACGCATGCAGGTTGCCAGGCCGCTTTGTAATCAGGATATCTACTTATCGGCTGATTTCCCAGGGGATCAGAACATCTGTAACGGGCCTTCGTAATGACATAGGCAAAGCAGGGGCATAGCCCAAGCGGATTACCAAATCAGGTCGACTGCCCGGTGTGCCAAGCCAGCTGGCAAATTGTTGCCGCGCGCTGGTGACTTCGATGGGTTGATTGATATGTGCGTGCCGCAAGCCCAATGCGGTGGCTTGCAAGGCGAAACGCTGAAAACTGCGGCCCACCTTGATCCAATTGTCTTTGTTTGCTTTGTCGCCGGTGAACACCGCGACGACCGGGGATGAGCGGATTTGCGCTGCATATTTTTTGTTCTCTGCATCCACATCCCAAAACTGTGAAAACAGTGCCCGGCCGACAAATGTCGGAGCAATCGGCCCGCCCGTCGAGAGGCTGAACAGACCATCCCTTTTTGCAAGCGCCGCGTCCGGATTAAAACGAACCCATTGCTTCATCTCTTTGACAAAATCAGGGTTGCCCATTTGCTGAGTGTTGGCCGAAATCACTTGATCAAGCACGGCTTCGCGCTGCCTATCATCCGTGATGATATGAATGGATACGCCTTCCACATTGCCGGCAGCTTCAAGATCAGCCAAATCAGCTACAGAAATTCGGCCACCCTGATATATTGATCGGGTCGTTTGTCTTTTGGGAATGGCTGAATAGAGAGCTGATTTTTCGGCTTTTCCTCGGCCCAGACCAATATCGATGCGGCCACCATCGGTATTCAGAAATAGCAATTCTCCAGGCCGGCCATGCGCGGCCCCAGCCAGCAGTAGATTTTCCGCTGCACAGCCGAGGCTTATAAACAGATGATGGTCGTCGGGATCAACCACAGGCGTTCGTCGCGACAAATCTGGAATGATGCTGGCGTTGCTGCCATTTATGGAAAATCGCCAAGGTTGGCTGTTATGGCCGTTGGCGGCCAAGGTGGCAAAGCGAAGCATCTCCTGCATATCTGGATTTTTAGGCAGATCAGCGCGAAGCTTTGCGGCGGCTGTTTGATAATCCATCGCATCAGCGCGTGCGCATGCCACAAGAGGCATTAATGCAATTGCCGCCGTCGATTGGCAGATAAACTGGCGACGGCTCTGCATATCTAGTCCTTTTTTGGTTCGGCGACAGGTCCACTTCGGGGGAGGGGTGGAAGGAGGACCTGCCGCCTACATATCCGGCACATATGACTGTGCCGAAAGCTATCCTTTGATTGGAATCTTGCGCTCGCGTTCAATCGCTGCTGGACTTTTTGGAAGATGGACCGACAAAATCCCGTCACGCGCCTTGGCCGTAATTTTCTCGTGATCAATGCCCTGTGGCAATTCGATTACGCGTTCAAACCGGCCGTATCGGCGTTCGGAGAACAGGAAGTCCCCTTCCCTTTCTTCATGCTGCTCCCGCTTTTCTCCGGTCAGGCGCAGCAGGCCATCAGATACCTTAAGTTCGACATCCTCAGCCTGTATTCCGGGGATTTCCGCTACAAGCTCATATTCGGTTTCCTTGTCCTTGAGTTCGAGCGCAGGACCGGAAAGCGCTTGCATACGCCGTGTCAAACTCAACCCCATGGGTCGCGTCCATAAATCATCGAGTAGATGATCGAATTCGCTCCGAACGCGTGTCAGCGGCTCCCAGAAATTGTCCGCATTTTGTTTGGCCGGTCGCTGGGCCGCAACTTTTTCAAGCTGGTTCATGATGTCCTCCAATATTGCGATGAAATTTGAAAGCCCAAACTAGCGACTACAGTAACATCCCAAAATCCGAAGATTCCCCTATGCGCAACTACGTAGTTCACCGCATTGTGCGTTCGGGAGACTTCGGCCACGACCATTCGACATAATCTGGAAAATCAGTTAGGCTGCTGCTTGGGAGGTCGAGTTTGTTGGATATCGGTTCGGATCGCACTTCTTCCGACAGAACGGGATTTCTGGATGCCATTCTGGAGACACTGTCCGAGGCCGTGGCTATCATCCTTCCCGACCATCGGCTGGCTGAGCTAAACGCCGCCGGCCTCTCTTTGTTGGGTATTGAGTCTCTAAACGACATACCGCCGGGATCGCCCTTGTTGCTTCTGGATCCCAATCATGCCCCACAATTCAAAGCACATTTCGACAAGGTGATGTCGGGCAATACACCAGATAAGATCGAACCACTTTTTCTGGTTGTGCATGCTCTTGATGGCGAACGAAGAGCAATCGAATGCAGGTTGGCTCCGCTCAAAAGCGGCGACGGTGAGCCCGCAGGCGTGATCGTTACCGCCCGAGAGGTAAGCCAGCGCGAAAATAATCTGCAGAAAGTGTCTGAGAGCGCGGCATTGCTGTCGGCGATACTTCAAACCGTACCCGATCCCATGATCGTGATCGACGAGGATGGTTTAATTACATCATTCAGTAAAACCGCAGAAACACTTTTTGGTTACCTAGAGGACGAAGTATTAGGCCGCAGTATCGAAATGGTGATGCCCGAACCATATCGCGGGGCCCATCATTCCTATATAAAACGTTATCTTCAAACCGGTGAAAAGCGAATTATTGGTATCGGACGCATACTCGAAGGCCAGAAAAAAGACGGAAGTATTTTCCCGATGGAGCTCGTGGTCGGCGAAATCCAGGTGGGCGAGCACCGCGCATTTACTGGCTTTATCCGCGACCTGACTGAGAAGTTTGAAGCTGAAGCGAAAATGAACGAACTACAGGCGGAGCTGGCGCATACATCGAGGCTTAGCGCTGTCGGAACATTAGCCTCGGCGCTGGCGCATGAACTCAACCAGCCCTTGACCACAATGGCAAATTACTTGGCTACGAGCCGTGATTTGCTGGATGACTGGAAGCCCGAGATGTTGGAGACAATCCGCGAGGCGATCGATGAATCCGGGAAAGCGGCATTGAGAGCTGGGCAGATTGTACGACGATTGCGCGATTTTGTCTCCAAAGGCGAAATTGACCGGCAGATTTTGCCACTCGGAAAACTGATACACGATGCGACAACGCTAGGTCTCGTTGGCGCCCGTGAAAAAGGGATATCCTTATCGGTCGAAATTGAACCGCATATAGACAATGTCATCGCGGACCGCGTTCAAATTCAGCAGGTAATCGTGAATTTGATGCGCAACGCGGTTGAGGCGATGGAACATAGCGCGATCAAGCATTTGGCGATCCGCGCCAAGCGGTGTGGTTCGGATTATGCAGAAATATCGGTCGCCGACACTGGACATGGTGTGCCTGAGGTCATGCAGGGACATTTGTTCCAGCCCTTTGTCAGCACAAAGGCAAAAGGAATGGGTCTCGGGCTCTCCATCTCCCACACGATCATAGCTGCCCATGGTGGAGAAATGTCTGTTGAATTCGAACAAGGTGGCGGGACAATCTTTAAGTTCACGGTGCCACTCGTTTCTGAGGAGATGCAAGATGAATCATGACAAGATCGTTCATATTGTCGACGACGATGACAGCGTACGCCGGTCAGTCGCATTCATGCTGAAGCACGCAGGGTATCACGTCGAAAATCACTTGTCTGGCATAGAGTTTTTGAAAGTAGCGAAGCTGGCGCCGCGTGGATGCGTTTTACTTGACGTGCGAATGCCCGAAATGGATGGCATTCAGGTCCAACAGGAAATGGCAATTCGGGGGGTAGATATGCCGGTTATTGTCCTGACTGGGCATGGCGATATCGCGATTGCCGTAAAAGCGATGCGTAACGGCGCGGTCAATTTTATCGAGAAGCCTTACGAGAAGGAGGAGCTCCTTCGTGCCGTCGATGAAGCATTTCAACACCTTTATCAGTCGCACGATAAGGGCATGAAATCGAGTGAAGCCAAGATTCGTTTGGCCAGCCTTACAGGGCGCGAGCGGGATGTGCTGAACGGGCTTGTGGCGGGCTATCCGAACAAAACTATCGCATATGACCTGGGCATATCGCCTCGTACGGTCGAGATATATCGCGCGAACATGATGGAAAAATTGCGCGTCCGCAGCCTTTCCGAGGCATTGCGTATCGCATTCATCGCCGACCAAAAAACTGCCGAAACTCCTGCCATTTCGGCGGAAAATCTCGTGTAGCGCATTGTCAATTCAAGCACGTTAACAGTCGCAGCCGTTCGCACGAGGAAATCAACCCAGTACTGTTCCGGATTGGACAAGCTTCAACATATACGCACAACGATGAATGGGGGGGTATGAGCGAAAGATAAACCCCCATGGACTTTCAATATTTCGATATCGCGAGCAAAATACCCATTCGGCAGAAATCCGATGCGGCCAGATCGATAAGACCCCGAATTTCACGCATCGCGCTTATCGGCAATTACCTGCCGCGCAGATGCGGAATCGCTACATTTACCGCCGATATTTTCAACTCTCTAAAATCGCAATATCCCAGCGTCAAAGTTGACGTTTGGGCGATGAATGACAGTTCCCACAGCTATAATTATCCCTCGGAAGTCAGCGGGAGCATCGCGCAAAATGATCCCATTTCATACCGCTTGGCGGCTGCAGCCATTTCCGCCAACAAACCCGATCTTGTCTGGCTGCAACATGAATTCGGCATCTTTGGCGGTCGTGCTGGCTGTCACATTCTGAAATTGCTGGATCGTGTTTCAGTGCCTGTCGCTGTCACGTTGCATTCGGTCCTTAGCAACCCTGACAGCGACCAACGCCGCGTCACCGATGCATTGCTTAAAAGATGCGCCATCGTCATGGTAATGGCGGAGGCGGCTAAGCAGATACTTATCGACACTTATCGATGCGACCCTGCCAAGATTTGCGTCATTCCGCACGGCATTCCGGATCGGCCATTTACCGCTACCGCGCCTATGAAAGAGCGGTTTGGTTGGAAAAACCGCAAAGTCATTATGACCTTTGGCCTATTGTCGCCGGGCAAGGGCATCGAGACCGTCATTTTGGCCCTGCCTGCATTAACGCAACGGTTTCCTGAAGCACTATATGTGGTTTTGGGTGCAACGCATCCTCACTGCATTTCCCAGAATGGCGAAACATACCGCGATAGCCTGAAGGCGATGGCTGACGATCTAGGTGTCTCCAATAATGTCGAATGGATCGATGGCTTTTGTGATACGGAGCAACTGCTCGATTATCTGTCTGCCGCAGATATCTACGCCACGCCCTATTTAAACCCTGCGCAAGTGACTTCAGGGACGCTGGCCTATGCAGTCGGTCTGGGCAAGCCCGTGGTTTCAACCCCTTATGTGCACGCGATCGAATTGCTGGCGGGCGGGCACGGCCATCTTATCGATTTTGGCGACAGCAAGGGGTTCGCGAATGCGATAATCGATCTTCTGGAAGACGAGGTGGGACTAATGGATCTGCGTAAACGCACTTATGCTCTGAGCCGTAGCATGATTTGGCCTAGATTTTCTGAAGCCGCTATGGCGCGATTTCAAGAAGGGATACCGCCGTCGGTTGTGCCGACGACACCGATCCGGCCGGTACCTATTCCTGAAACCCTGCCATTTGAAGCGGTCATCCGTCACAGCAATTTTACGGGCATTTTGCAGCATAGCCGGTTCGGTGTGCCGGACCGCCGTCACGGTTATTGCATAGACGACAATGCCCGTGCGCTCATTTTGGCGTGCCGCAGTCATGCTGATATCATCCAGCGGGATCGCTGGATGGCGGTCTATGCCTCTTTTGTGGACCATGCATGGAACCCCCAAGCTTGCCGGTTTCGCAATTTTATGGGCTTCGACGGCCAATGGCTTGAGGATATCGGTTCCAATGACTCGAACGGTCGCGCTATTTGGGCCCTGGGTATTGCCGCCGCATCCGCCCCAATAGACGGCGTTCGGGATTGGGCGCAGAATTTGTTCGGCGATGCAATCGATCATCTGGCTGGTATTGATTCGCCGCGCGCAAAAGCGTTCAAAATTCTGGGTAGTGTTGCTGTACAAAATAGCTTGCCCGAGCATCCCGAACTTCTGTCATATATTGTCGAATGGGGCGAGCTACTCGTACAATTGTATCGCGATACCCAGCGCGACGACTGGCGGTGGTTCGAACCGGTGCTTGCTTATGATAATGCGAGGATTTCCGAGGCATTGATACGCTCAGGCATCCTCCTGCGTAGGGAGGATTTTGTTCAAATAGGTCTCGCATCGCTCGAATGGCTGAACGAAATTCAAACCAGTTCCAAAGGTACATTTTCGGCGATTGGCTCGGATAGCTTTAACAGACCGTTTGCTGAGCCCCTTCCGCACGACCAGCAGCCGGTGGAGGCCGCGGCGATGGTGGATGCCTGTGATGCGGCATTTATTGCGACGGGTGAACCGGTATGGCAAGATCGCGCGCTCAACGCATATCGTTGGTTTTTAGGCAAAAACGAACATGGCCTTCCCGTCGGTAATGCCGAGACCGGTGCTTGTTTTGATGCGCTCACGCCGACAGGCGTTAATTTAAACCAAGGGGCTGAATCACTCCTCGCCTTTCATCTGGCGACCATTTCTATTCAGCCCCATGTCAGACGCTGATGCTGCAACTGTATCAATCCCCAATACGGTTGCGGGCCGATCCCTCACGTGTCGTGCTGCGGCCTTTCCATCTCGCGTGGAACGCACAAGCCACGAAGGGACGGATGCTTCAGCTGGTCGATATGGTAAGGGCGCTCGATATGCGAACCGCCAGATCCGAACTGGCCCTCGTTTTTCACGATTTTGAATCGCGGCATTTGCAGACACAAAATATTCTCATGCAACGATATGAAGAGCTTGAGAAAGATCTGGAACTGGATGGCCGCCGGATTCGCGAAGAAAAGAAGCTGCTTATCGGTGCCTATTTTTGCCATGAATATAGTTATGCGGCCGCCGCTTTGATGAACCCCAGCGTGACATTACATCCCGATCAAGGGGAGCTTGCCGATGGTTATGTCCGCATTCTCATCTCGCTGCGGGCCGTAGGAGAAGGCCACATATCGTCGATCGCATTTCGGGAAGGTGTGATAACGACTGACCGCAAATTCGAACTGGTGTCGCAACCACGTTGCGCAATCGCGGCCGATACATCTGCCGGCGATCCATGCCACCAAAATGGAAATTATGTTTCGGTATTCCGAAGTCCGGACAGTTCGATTTCGGGAACTGTAATTTTTCCTGTTACCGATGCGCAGCGCAATGGCCTTGAAGATTTGCGGCTAACCAGATTCGAACATGTCGACGGATCAATCGAATGGATTGGGACATATACTGCCTATTCAGGCCGCGAAATTCGGTCGGAACTGATGCGTACGAGAGATTTTTCGCGCTTCGACCTTATTCCATTGGAAGGAACCGCTGCGCAAAACAAAGGACTGTCCTTGTTTCCGCGTGAATTTAACGGGCGGTATAAAATGATCGGACGGCACGACGGCAAAAATCTATTCATTATTGAATCCGACGATCTCGGCAATTGGGGCGACGGCCAGCTTTTGCTCGAACCGAAATACCCGTGGGAGTTTGTGCAGATTGGCAATTGCGGACCACCCATCGAGATAGACGAGGGATGGTTGCTGCTGACCCATGGCGTCGGTGCTATTCGAAAATATTCGATTGGTGCAGTGCTGCTGGACAAAGACGACCCGTCCCGTGTTCTTGCAAGAACAAGCCATCCTGTCGTGTCAGCGGTCGACGAGGACCGCGAAGGCTATGTTCCCAATGTTGTCTATTCGTGCGGCGGTATCAAAGTGGGCGACGACCTATTCCTGCCTTATGGTGTTGCGGATAGTTCGGTTGCGTTCGCATTCCTGTCGATCAAGGACCTGTTGGCCACAATGTAACGTCAAAATGCATGTGCCGGTTTTGCTCCGGTGGCTTTACAACCGATATTGTTGAAGCATCTGCCCAATCTCAATCGCAGTGCGTCCAGCATAGTCTTTGTCAATCTCTGCCAACAGACGCTGGCGGATGTCGGCTGGTAGCGATTTGCGTATGACACCCATCGCATGCGGTGGGGCGATTAGGATAGCCTGCGCTTCATCGTCCCTCATTACTGAGGTCAGCATTTCGGCCATCTCTTTAATAAACGTGTCCTCTATGAGCTGATGCAAGTCCACAGCTTCATAGGCACCGCGCCTGTGTCCGGTGCTCTGAAAGGTGCGTCCTGGTTGGTCATCCCCAAGTTCGGCCGTTGAAGGGGTTATCCGCCGCTCCTGCACCATCAGTTCCAGCGAGGGCTTACGCACATTACCCTTGTTCCGAAACATCGCCATGCGGGCGCCGTCTACAACCATTATCAGTGTACCATGCGCAATCAGCATTCTCTGCCTCCTATCTGAAACATCGATAATGATGACCTGCCGATGTTGCTGGTGCGATAGGTATTGCTACGGATAATGTGCTGTCGTTGAGAGCGGTTTAAACAGAACCATCTTCATAAATTGCAAGAGTAATATTGCACCCGCGCCTGTGGCAATCGCGATAGTCAGATCCTGAATTCCCAACGGCGCAAATTCGAGCAGGGATGTGGTTGCCGGAATTAGCAGTATCGCAGAAGAAATGCAGACCACGCTAGCCAAGACATAGATCAGTGCACGGTTTTGTCGCCGTAATGCGGTAAAAATTGATCCATGGAACGAGCGATTTATGATGATCAGCGACAATATCGAAGCGACGAGTGCAAAGAAAACCAGTGTCCTGACCTGCGCATCACTATAGCCCTTCCAGATTGCAAAAGCATAGACGCCGGCCAGTAGAACGAAGCTCACCCCGCCCTGAAAAATGCTCCACATTATCATCCCCCAGGAAAATAGCTTCTCATCAGGTGCGCGGGGCGGACGGGTCATAATATCGGACTCGTCTTCTTCCGCCTCAAACACAAACGCACATACAGGGTCGATCACCATTTCGAGCAGCGCGATATGAATGGGTCCGAACAAGAGCGGCATACCGATCAGGAGCGGCCCAAGAGCAAATCCGGCAATCGGGACATGGACAGCGAAGATAAAGGCCATGGCCTTTCGGATATTGTCGTAGATGCGGCGACCGAACGCAATTGCCTTAACGATAGAACCGAAATCATCGTCCAGCAGGACGATGGATGACGCTTCGCGCGCAACATCAGTGCCGCGATTCCCCATTGCGATACCAATATGTGCCGCCTTTAATGAAGGCGCATCGTTGACCCCGTCCCCTGTCATGGCAACGATTTCGCCGGAGGCTTTCAATGCTTCCACGATCCGCAGTTTTTGTTCGGGCATGGTTCTGGCGCACACCGTCACCTTGGCCAGCCGGTCAGCCACGTGCGCATCATCAAGCGCATCCAGTTCAGCGCCGATGAGGATTTCGCCGTCGGCAAATCCGGCCTGTAATGCAATTGACCGCGCGGTTTTGGCATAGTCGCCGGTTATCATCATGACCCGCACACCCGCGGCCCGGCACGCAGCCACGGCATCAGGTACGCTGGTCCGTAAAGGGTCAGCGAGGCCAATCAGCCCAATCAGTGAGAAATGATAATCGCAATGCGATTTTGCTGGCTGCAGATCCATACTATCGGCAGCGGCTACACCCAGAACACGTATGCCCTGTTCGGCCATCATATCGGCGGCTTGTGCAAGTTTTCCTGCTTCGCTTGCGCTCAACCGGCATAAGGTCGCAATTGCCTCTGGCGCGCCCTTGGCTGCGACGACCAGCTTCTCCGGGGTTTGCCATACATTCGACATTGCGAGCAAGTCGGGGCGCAGGCCGTAATTACAAACAAATTTCCATTCTGGAGTGCTTTGCTGCTTTGATGATTGGCCAGCCTCGTGGATCGCAACCTCCATCGGATCGACGGTGGCGACTGCACTGGCGGATATTCCAGTATCGATCAGTTTCCCATATTCTTTGGGAATGGTCCGATAATCATCAATTTTCGTCGTGCCTTTGTCGGGTATCCACAAATGGGTGACCGCCATACGGTTCACCGTCAACGTGCCGGTCTTGTCTGTACATAATATCGTGGTCGCTCCCAACGTCTCTATCGCCGCAGCGCGCCGGGTCAGAACGCGCACTTTGCTGATCCGCCAAGCGCCCACCGCGAGGAAGATGGTCAACACAACCGGAAATTCCTCTGGCAGCATGGACATGCCAATCGAAATTCCTGCGAGCAGCGCGTCAAGCCAACTGCCGCGGGTCATCCCATATAATAAGGCGACCGCAATCGCGACAGATGTACCGCCAACGGCACACAGCCTGACGATCTGCATCGTTTCGAGCCTGAGCCGGGGTGCCTCGGGATCAAGCGCGGCCAATGATTTTCCGATCAGCCCGATTTGGGTCGAAAGCCCCGTTGCGGTAACGCAGGCGGCGCCGCTTCCGCGGGTTATGATAGATCCCGAATAGACCATGGGCTGATCTTCGCCCCCGGGCCGCAATGCTCCGACATATTCGTCAGCCGACGCGGCACGCTTGATAACAGGCAGAGATTCCCCGGTGAGGAGCGATTCATCGACTTGAAGATCGTTTGTGGCCAGGAGGACTGCATCAGCGGCAATCCGGTCACCTTGATCGAGCAGCAAGAGATCGCCGCGCACCACATCCCGGCCGGCCACACGTTGCCGCTCCCCATCGCGAATGACAAGCGCGCGCGGAGCTGACAAATCGCGCAGTGCATCGAGTACATGCTCGGTCCGGCTTTCCTGCATGATTGTCACCATGACGGAAAAGGATGCAAAGGCCGTCAGGATTAATGCCTCTGTAAGATCGCCGAGCAACAGATAAGCCAGCCCGCCGAGCATCAGCAGTGCGAGCATCGGTTCACGTACAACATCAAGTATAATGCGGAAAAGCGATCGTTTCCCTGATTTGGGGAGCATGTTGGGGCCGTCTTCGGCCAAGCGTTTCGTCGCCTCTGCAGTCGACAGTCCCGCAATGTTGCTCAAGGCGTTCAGAGTGAAGGGTTCGGACATTATTGTGCAGTTTTGCCCGCTGCACATCAGCATACTATCAGGACTTTACCGGACTGGGGGATGGGCGCGTTCATTGGCGCGGTATTTTTATGGTTTGATGGCCACTTTCAACACGCCGTCGCGCTGGTGCGCAAACACATCATAGGCGGTCTCGACATCGTCAAGGCTGAAATGGTGCGTCACCAGTGCCTTTGAATCGAATCTGCCCGATGCCACGACCTCCATTAACCTTCGCATCCGCTCCTTGCCGCCAGGGCAAAGCGTCGTGACGATGCTGTGATCGCCAAGCCCGGCGGCAAAGGCGTCGAGCGGGATTTTAAGATCATTTGAGTACACGCCAAGCGAAGATAGCCTGCCGCCTGGTCGAAGTACGCGAAGCGCGCCCTCGAATGTCGATTGCTGTCCCAATGCCTCGATTGCGACATCGACACCACGCCCGCTGGTCAACCGCATGACTTCAGATACGGGGTCGGTTCTGGAAAAGTCGACAACATGGTCCGCGCCCATATGCTTGGCCATATCGAGCCGTTCCGTGATGTTATCGATCGCAATGATATTTGAAGCCCCCATCAACCGGGCGCCTGCTGTTGCACATAGTCCGATTGGTCCCTGAGCAAAAATGGCAACGCTGTCGCCGATGCGGATATGTCCAGCTTCGGCACCGCCCATACCGGTCGACATGATGTCGGGGCACATCAATACCTGCTCATCGCTGATGCCATCGGGTATCACGGCAAGGTTGGCCATTGCGTCAGGCACGATCAGATAGTCCGCTTGCGCCCCGTCGATGGTGTTGCCCAACCGCCAGCCACCCATCGACTGCCAGCCATGAGGCGTGTGGCATCCGCATTGCGAGTGAAATCCCAATAATGATGCGTTGGACGTGCCGGACGGCGTGATGGCGCCCGCAATCACGCGCTGTCCGACCTCGAATCCTTCAACGGCACTGCCCAGTTGCTCAATCACACCAACGGGCTCGTGGCCTATGGTTAGTCCCGATTTTACGGCATACTCGCCTTTCAGGATATGGATATCAGTGCCGCAGATTGTCGTGAGGGTAATGCGGATCAAAGCATCTTTGGGGCCCGGAACCGGCATAGGCTTTTCGCCGAGAATGATCTTACCGGGCTCGATAAATATTGCTGCACGCATTTTGCTTGGCATGGCAGATACCTCTCGGATTGGATCGTAAACTTACGCTCTTCGATTGCGGGTAGCTTAGGCCCAATTTGACACAATCCAATCCGGATAGGTCCTTAGGGTCAGGACCTATTAAATGCGCCTTCGCGGTTTGAGGCCATATTGTTCAGTGCAAGGCGGTAAGCGCCGGACTTAGTTGTTCTAAGTCCAAGCTTGCCAACGCAGCAATGGACAATATGGGTCAAATCCGAAGGACGCCAAAATGGCTTCGATCTCAAAGCAAAATGCCCTTGCAGGCAGAATAACTGCCTGCGGCGGACATTTTACTTCGATATCTTTGCCATTTTGACGCCGCGATGGTGCATTTAATAGGTCCTGACCCTAGGTACAACAGGATGAAACCCTGAGAATCTGTCTATCGAAATCATGGCAACGATTGCCCGATTTTGGCAGGTGAAGTCGCGCAATGGATAGCGGATACTACGTAGTTACTTCAGGCGAAAAATTGTGTTTATCGATTTTTTTCGAGCCGAAGGATGCGGTGTCGTGCCATCCTATCGGCGTTTGCCGTTGGAGATTCATTATGAAAATGTCCGTATTTTATCCAGCTATTCTGATGGGTGCGTCTTTGATGATCAGCGGTTGCAGCGAACAAGCTGAACCAGAACAGGAAACGGACAAGGCCGTATCCGCAAGCGATGTGAAAGACGCAGCACGGCAACGTCTCACCAAAGCAGAGCAAAGCGCAGAGGTAGCCGCTGCTGAAGTAGTGCAAGCCGCTAAGTTATCGGTAACGGCGGCGAAGCTAGCTGTCGCTTCTGCTGCGCAAAAGGATAAGCAGGCCGCAATGGAACTCGCCTCTAAAACCGAGGCTGCTGCCGTTCGGGCCGAGGAAAGAATCAAGGTCACCAACTCTGAAATCGCTGGAGTGGTGAATGAAAATGCCAAAAAGGCTGAGTCGCTAGCCAAAGCCTCCGTTGCCGCATCCCGCGATGCGCTTGCAAAAACCAAGGCTTCTGTCGAAGCGGGTGCCAAATCTGACGCCGCTGCAGCAAAAGCTGCGGCTTTGGAAGCGGAACAGGCGGCCAACAAAGCGGCTTCGGCTGCGGTTGAGGCAAGCAAAGCCGCTGCGGTTGCTGCAAAAGAAACATGGAAGAAAGAAATGAACGAAACCGGCCAGCAAGACTGACTGCGTGCACCATGTCGTCTGCCCGAACGGTGCGTAATCACACAAACGGGTTTGAAACCAATGCTACCATAGCGTCACATCTGCGTGAAGCGGCAGCCTTGTTGAAAGCACAACAGGCGAGCCCGTACCGCAGCCTCGCCTACCTCAAGGCGGCCAGCACGATTGAGAAATTGGGGGAGGATATTTCAGTCGTTGCCAAACGCGGCATGAGCGCGCTTGATGCATTGCCCAATGTCGGCCTGGGCATTGGCGCCGCAATTCTTGAAATGCTCTCCACGGGCCAATGGTCGCAGCTCGATCGCATGCGTGGGACCCTTAAACCCGAGGCGGCGTTTCAGATCGTTCCCGGTATAGGACCTGTTCTGGCGCACGAAATTCATGAATATCTTCATGTCGACACACTCGAAGCGCTCGAAGCAGCAGCACATGACGGACGGCTCGCGCAGGTTCCGGGTATTGGTCCAAAGCGACTTTCGATTATTCGCATCGCCCTGAACGAAATTCTCTCACAACGGGGAACAAGGCGCACCGTTCATCGACCGCACACTTTGCCGCCTATCGCTCTCCTTTTGAGTGTCGATCTTGAATACCGCACAAAAGCACGAGACGGGCAACTTCGCCTCATCGCACCGAAACGTCTCAACCCCGAAGGGCGGGCGTGGCTCCCAATTCTGCATACGGAAATTGAGCCTTGGCATTTTACGGCTCTCTATTCCAACACGGCGCTGGCCCATCAATTGGGAAAGACCAATGATTGGGTAATCATCTTCTATGGCACAGGCAATCAGCCCGAAGGCCAATGCACCGTGGTTACCGAAACGTCAGGTGCCTTGAAGGGGCAACGTGTCGTGCGGGGGCGTGAAGATGAGAGCAAACAGATCGCGCGTGCAATTTGTCATTAGAAATCCGTTTGCGCAAATCAGCGTCTCCACCCAGTTTCCATTATGACAAGCCGACAAACCCGTTTTCGTGCTGGGCATGCTATCTACCAGAAATTTAACTCAAATTTAGTTAGTTTTGTACGACACCGTACAGACAACTAATGGTCTTGTCATCCACGAGGTCGTGCACGATATCAGCTCAATCGGTTGCTGATGCTAAAGGGCGCAGCCGGCAGAAAGTAGTGCTCCCGCCCCTTTTTTTTGGGTTATATGGTGCCGCATCCGGATCAATCGACAGTCTCCAACCATCTTTTAAAGGCGATGTCACCTCGTGATTTTGCGAGTCTTGCTCCGTATCTTGTGCGCGTGGACTTGCCGCGAGGTCATATCTTGTCGATGCCAGGACAAGTTATCGAACATTGCTGGTTTCTCGAAGCCGGTATTGCGTCAATGGTGATGGCAACGCACGATGGACGTGAAACAGAAGCAAGCATTGTCGGGTATGAAGGTATGGTCGATGTAGCGACGATACTTGGGGAGCAAGAGACGGCTTTGCGCTGTTTTATGCAATTGCCAGGTCACGGATATCGCATTTCTGCCAGAGCGTTAGCTAAAGCTGTTGACGAAAGTGTAACACTGCGATCGTCGTTGCACCGCTTTATGTATAGCGTTCTCATACAGATTGCACAAACCGCACTTGCCAATGCATCCTTCACCGTCGAGCAAAGGCTCGCGCGTTGGTTGCTCATGTGTTCAGATCGCTTGGTGGAAGAAGAAATTGCGCTGACCCACGAGTTTCTATCCGTCATGCTGAATGTACGGAGGGCCGGGGTAACTCTTGCAATACAATCACTTCAAAGCGCCGGTATGCTTGTCGCGGAACGGCGTAAGATACGCATTGCTGACAGGGGGCGACTCGAAGAATTATCGTCGGACGCGTATGCCCCACTTCGTTAAATAAGAAACAGCATATCCTTACTGTGGCCAATATACATCAACTAATCCCTAACTGGTGTCCTTTCATCATGAATTGACAGGTAAAAATACCCATTTGTACGTCAGCGTACAGACCGCTGGCGGCAGACAGTGGTTTTTTCATTATATGTTAATAGTTTCAACCACTGAAATGAACGCTGCTAACCCAGTCACGATGCGCCGCTTTATAATAAGCTGCAATATCGAACGACTAACGCGGGTGCTCAATTCACCTGACTTTACAGATAACCGTAACTATTTACAAAGCCTAGTCCATCACTACCGGCAGCAATTGGCGCTATTCGATGCAGGCGAATATGGAGCATGTGGTGAATTAGGGCAGGAATTGAACGCTAAGTGCGATGGCAGTTGTGTTGACGCCGATGAATTAGAGATTGACGGTATCGAAACGGTTTTGCCAACGATAATTCTCGATCCGGGTCCAGGCCTGAAAATTTTGTTTGTGAATGAAGCGTTTACAACTGAAACCGGGCTTTCAAACGGGCAGCTGGTTGGTCGTCCGATTTTTGATGTATTTCCCGAAAATCCTGAATCGTCGGAATCCGAATGCATCAGTCATACATTTAATTCAATCAACCAAATGACGAGTTTAAAAGAGCCACAAACCCTAACGCATCAGCGCTATGATATTGGCAATTGTGATGGTGGTTTTGCGGAATGTTATTGGCGAATGGAGTTCAGGCCGTTGCTATGCGTAAATGAACAAGTTAAGTTCATTGAAATGGTCCTCGTGAAACTTCATTAAGATGGTTAGACCTTAATGCTTGTGCGATAAAATTCGCTGAACAGCCGAAGCATATGCAATAAGTCAAGCGGCAACATTGCCTGTATCAGGCACCAAAATTGCTAACGCGATGACCATAACCTACCCTCGCCGGATTGACGGACGCGTCGGTTTGGATGAAGCCAGTTTTTCTGTTTGGCGACGACCGCCGCAATTGATCATGTAACGGGTGGATAAAAAGATCAGTATTCGTCTTTAGATAGCATTAAAATTCCTGACTCTAACGCTAACGTGACCATATGGGTGCGGTTTCTTGCCCTAGTCTTAAGCCGCACGTTTTCGATATGGCGTTCGACGGTACGCGGCGCAATTTCGATTTCTTGCGCAACTTCCTTTGCAGAAAGGCCTTGGGCGACGAGTTCAAGAACTTGCTGCTCGCGTGCTGTCAATATTGGCATGCCGTTTACAGGATCCAATTCCAACATAGTAACAAACTCCCAGAAATCGAAAGACTCGATTTTTTTCACCGTTTGCGACCCGGTTAGAATATTCGCCGCTTCCGTTGCGGTCTAAGTTTACGATTATGCTTGGGCTTTACGTCCCTCTCAATGTCTAGCTACCCGAAGCTTAATAAGCCGCCATGTAACCGAAGCAACTAATAAAGATCCGACCAATAACCCACTCTAAATCATACCGAATGGTAAAGTATATCTAGTAGAATCCCCTACGTTAATTCCTGCCGTGAAAGCCATACGCATTATTCCGAATGGCAGTCGAATGGGAAGCCGCATACCTTGCGCAACATAATAAAAAGAGAGACGGGCCGCGCCGACCATACAGGAGATATCAAATGCTTAGGCTACGCGGCCATACCGACATCGGATCCACGTCCAAAAACGCCAATGATCCCGGTACCATTTTGAAATTTCGCAAGGGTGAAATTGTGTATGCGCAAGGCGACCCCGCGACTGACTGGTTTGAAGTCATGTTGGGAACCGTACGAACCTGCCTTTTGTACAGTGATGGGCACCGTCAACTAACCGGCTTTTTCTATCCTGGGGATGTTTTCGGCATCGATCGCGGTCGTTACGCTTCATCGGCAGAAGCGGTCACAGCAGTGACGCTGCGCCGCTGTGGCAGGGGGTTTGGCGAGGACCTTCGGCCCAGCGGAGCGCCGCCTATGCATAGTGCGCTACGCAGTGCGTTGGATAGCGCACATGCCTGCATTTTTCTGCTTGGCCGCAGGACTGCAGCGGAACGTCTCGCGGCGTTCCTGCTCGTAACAGCCAAGCGCTTCCCGATAGATAAGCCCTTCGAACTTCCCATGTCACGATCGGATATTGCCGATCATCTCGGCCTGACCATCCATACCGTCAGCCGAACATTGTCCGAATTTGTCCGTCGAGACCTCATCAGCCTGGATAGCCCACACTCGGTTATGATTAAGGATTATGCGAGCTTACAGTTGCTTGCTGATGGCGATGATGACGCGGATCTTCCACTAAAGAGCACCCTACCGCATGCCAATGTGAATAGTGCCAGTTTGACCGCAGGATACGGGAGCTAACGGATGACTATTTCGCATTTAGAAAAAAGTGTGCTCCGCACGCTGGGCCTTGCCACATCATTAACGGCACTGACGATCTCATCGCAAGCCCACGCTACTACCGAACCGCAGCCGTCGTCAGAAACAGCGAATGAGACGCTCAGGCATTTTGACCTCGCTTACATAAAGGCAGACGACGAGCGACATGCTGATCGCAACGGACCGCCAAAACCTCAAAGGGCCGATAGCACTGCGATACAATTGTCGATCATTGCTGCAGAATTGGCGGCACAGCGGGAGCTGATTGCAAAGCAAAACGCGATAATAGCGAAGCAACAACTTGCGATCGATATGTTGGTTCAAAAGCAGCTGGCAAATTCGGACTTGGGTGCGCTACGCGGTGCCGGACTGGGTGGCGCCATGCAAGCAATCGCTCCAGTTTCGCGTGAAACCACGCAAATGATGCCGGATGCTCCGGTCGGCGAAGCGCCGCCGCCAGAGCCCACCGTGCAAAGCAAAGTTGAAGCCGTGCCTGAAGGTCAAGGTGTCCTGACCCCCGCAGGCCGAATGGTGCTCGATTCCTCGTTCGAATATACCGGCAGCTCGACGAACCGGCTTGTGTTTCGGGGCATTGAACTGGTGCCTGGAATTCAAATCGGATTGATCGAGGCATCTGATGCTGACCGCACGACGCTGGTTACAACATTGGCCGCCCGCTATGGGCTCACCAACCGCCTAGAAGTTGAGGCGCGCGCGCCTGCCCTTTATCGCTGGGACCGGATCGAGGTGGCACAGCAACGTGACGAAGGCATTGTACGCACCATTGCGCTCAAAGAACGCGATATCGGCGATGTAGAATTTGCGCTGCGCTACCAACTCAACCGGCCGCGCGGACAGAGGCCGATCTGGGTTGCCAATCTCCGCGTCAAATCGGACACCGGGAAAAGCCCATTTGAGGTCACCTATGACGAATTTGGCGTGGCCACTGGCTTATCGACTGGCTCAGGATTCTGGGCCGTGCAACCAGGGGTCAGCATGCTTTTGCCGTCCGATCCGGCTGTGATTTTCGGCAGCCTGGGCTACCTTTATCATATACCGCGCAATATTGATCGTACCATTGGCGGAGCCTTCATCGGCCGTGTCGATCCGGGCGATGCAATCAGCGGTAACCTCGGTTTTGGATTTGCGCTCAATCCACGCTTTTCCTTCTCGATGGGCTATCGTCATAGCTATATCTTCCCATCCACACAGGAAATCGGCAGCAGTGTCGAACGATCCAACCGGGCACAAGTCGGCAGTTTTACATTTGGAATGTCGTATAGGCTCAGCCCCCGCCAATCAGTCAATTTTGGCTTCGAGTTCGGCGCGACGGCTGATGCGCCGGACGTAGCTGTATCGGTCCGCTTTCCCCTTGGCATCAACCTGCGGAAATAAAATTCGACTGCATGAAAGGCGGCCAACCATCACTGGATGGTCCGCCTTTCATTATAATGGCATGTACAATCTTTTTACCCGCCAAACGCACCAGAGATCGCTCGGGTCACATCATCGCCAAGGCTGCGGCTCAGCTGATCCGAGGTGACAGTCGCGGCAAAGCCGTCATACCCTTGCAGATCGAGCGTTGCGGTAACATCCTGCGTTGCAGTAATGTTGCTTTCTGTATTGACCAGAATATTTTGCAGCGCGCCTTCATTGCCATGGATGATTGCCGTGCGGCCTTCATTGGCTAGAAACACCTGGCTGTCCCCAACATTCATCCGGATCGCCCCGTTCGACAGGACGTTGTTGCGGAGAGCGTCGGCATCAGCCAGTGTCAGTCCTGTCCCAACCGTCTGAGCGCGGTTATAACCGTTTTCATCCATCGTTATAACGGTCTGCAGCACCAGTTCGCTGTTCAGAAATGTGCGGATATCGGCACCAAGTTTGATTTCCATGCCGGCAAATTGAAAACCGCCGCGCTGTTCGCTCAATTCGTCATCGCTGATCGACGGTTCCGCAAAAACGGCCTCATCGTCGATCGGCGGCTCAGCAGTAGCCGGAAGCAGCGGCAGTATGACTAGGGCGGCCAAAGCAGCCCGTTTCAAAGAGGGGCGATACATGATTTTTCCTTACGGTATGGTGCCGACGCGGACGTCGAGCAATATGGTGGGGGTGAGCTGGTACTCCGGCGGCAAATGACTTGTCAGGTCGCCAACGGAAACCGCCAGCGCGTCATTTCCTTCTTCCAGCGGCGCTTGCGACCACGGACCCCAATCGCCGGCCATATTGAATTTGGGCCGTTTCGGCTCGGGTGTTTTGACAATAGCAAGTGCAATGCCATTCCACATTCTTTCAAAGTCCCGCGTTGAATATTGCGTCAGGCCAAGGACAGAGTCGCCGGTCAAAACACGGTTGGCCGATATGCCCTTGATGACCACAAAATGCTTAAACCCATTCAAATCGAGCAAAACGATGAGCGGGCGTTTGATTTTTTGTAGGTCCGCGACTTTCAGCCGGAATCCTTCCGTAGTGTAACCCAGATCGGTCAGGTAATCCTTCATGTCGAACATTGAAAATCCAACCTTGCGGATCAATGCCTTGTCGCCTTTGGCCCACATTGCTTTGAAGGGCTCTTGTTCGCTTGTCGGCCGGTCGTAATGGTGCGTCAGGATTGTGGCGACCGCCGCTGATCCGCAGCTGAAATCATAACGCTGCCGCACAACAGTGCGGAAAGGGATTTCCCACCAGCTCATGACCGAAACACTAAAGTCGCCGCCGCTTTCGCGGCCTAACTGTACCTCGGCTTGGGTCGATGTGCTTTGGGCGGCCAGTACAAGTGCGGTTGCACCCAACGCCGCGCCTCTGATCCAAGAATGGATCATGGAAGTCCTCCTATGTTGGCGTTCCTTATTTCTATGTTGGCGTTCCTTATTTGCCGATATTGATCGTCAGGTTCATGCCCGTCTGCAGGCTCACCTGCGCGCCGGTGTTGATCAAGATGTTCCCAACGCCATTGAAGCTGGACAGCGCGCTATCAGACAGAGTGACATCGCCCGCCAAAAAGTCACCATTGAGTACGTTGCCTTGCGTAATCGCGGTCAATGTCTGGTTCGTCACGATGAGCTGTTCGCCGCCGCGCTGTGTGTCTAATTCGGAATTTGCAACAACATGCTTAGATCGCGGCTTTGTCAAATTAATGGGCATTTTTGCGGTCACCACAATCATGTCTTCTTGCTGTGTCGGAGGGGCCACTGAGCCGTGATCTGCGGCTATCGTCTGCGCTACCGACGGTGCCGAACAAATTGAGGCACACATTGCGGTTGCTGCAATTGTAATTTCTCTAAACATGGACTTTACTCCATAATCGCTCTTGAAAAAGCAGTTGGCCGAGCGGGTTTCGGGTATTGGGGAGAGCCGCTCGGCCTCTTGGGGATGACGCGTTAGTCTGCGCCGCCACCAGCACTGTCGCTCGGGTTGACGCCGAAGTTGACCGTACCTTGAGCCGCGATGTTGGTCGCTGCCTGGGTGTTAGCATTGATCCCAGTGTTCCATGCCTGATTGGCAATTCCGGCAAATGCCGCAAAGGCATTGTCGTTCACCGAGTTGCGGCCGCTGTTGTAACCAACGGCAGTTTCATGTTCATCGTCGCCATCAAGATCGACAACTTCATCAAGTTCCGAGTTGGAATTGACAGAATGCAGCTCTTGGTATGCAGCAAGGTGCGTGTTGTTATTCGCAGCATAGCTCTTGCTTACCGAATGGCTGACACTGTCGGGGCTGTTATCCTGATAAAATTCATCGAGATAGTCATTGACGACATTCGTTTGGCTCAGGAATCCGCCGCCGTTATCACTGGCATCATTATTCTGATTCTGGTCATTGGCAGATGCCGGAGCCGCAATGGCTAAGACGAATGCGGGGACCAATAGGATCGCAATTTTCTTCATGTTAATTCTCCTTTTGGCGGTGGATCACAATGGTGGATTGGCACCGCCTTGTTGAATGTTCAGTCACCGCCACTGCCGCCAGAACCGGCATCGGCAGCGGCAGCAGAGTTCACGCCGAAATTGACGGTGCCCTGAGCTGCGATGTTGGTCGCTGCCTGCGTGTTGGCGTTAATGCCAGTGTTCCAAGATTGGTTGAGAATGCCGGCATAGGCAGCGAATGCATTGTCGTTCACCGAGTTGCTTCCGCTGTTATAGCCGACAGCAGTTTCGTCTTTGTCTTCGCCGTCAAGATCAACGACTTCGTCGAGCATCGAGTTGCTGTTTTCTGCAAAGAGATACTGCTTGGCCACGATCATAGTGTTGCCATTTTTTTCACTACTGGCGCTATAATCCATGGTCATTGTGTCGGCAGCGTTGTCCTGATAGTAGCTGTCGATCAGGTCATTCCATACAGTCGTGGTGCTGCCTGTTCCGCCGCCGTTGTTGCCGGCATTGTTACCCTGATTCTGATCATTTGCGATGGCTGCGCTTGACAAGCCAAGGCCGATCACAAGAACAGAAGCGGTCATGAGTTTCTTCATCTTCATCACTCTTCTCCATTGGTAAGATAATCCCGCATTGGCCCCTGTTTGGCGGGCCCGAGAATATCGGCTTAATCCGCAATCTACGGACCCCGAATGGATAGTGGATTTTTCAATCGGCGATTTGCGATAAGGCAATTTTCGATCGGTGAAATTACGTGGTCATATTTGGCTGTCACGAAACGCCATATGCTACCAATCGTTTGAGATAGGTTCGATGACCATTCAAAGCCTAGGTTCAGGACCTATGAAAGTACTTACATTTTGAGACATAGAACCAATTGCGGGGCTTCAGATATTGACCAATTCATTGAAGCAAATGGTGCACCGTGGATGATGAAGTCGATAACATTTATGTCTTTGATATAGCGATATAAAAATTCAAAGAAGGTTGTTAATTCTTATGAGTAGCATCAGTTTTTTCTTATCTTAGAGCAAGATTTCTTGATCCTGCGAAGTCTTGAAGTTCACATTGGCTTTTGAAAGTCCAGTTCGTAAACGGTTAGGGCAAAGGTGTTTTCGGTACTCGAACCACCTGTGTATTCGAAATATGAAAGCTCCTGTTTGCCGTCTGCGTTAAAGTCGTCAACAGCAATCAATCTTCCGACAGCGTTATTCCGCAGTGTTGTGGTCAGTCTGGTGAATTTCCCTGCGCCTTTGTTAAAATAGACCATCAAGCGCCCGTCATTAAGGCCGTGCAGGATGTCGACCAGTCCATCTCTGTCAAGATCACTAATGAAAACATCAGATGACCACTCCAACCGGTTGGCCATTATGTAGTTCTGGTCTTGGGGAAGTGCAGTTTCCGTGGTGTCCGTGAACTTTCCGCCGTCGTTACGTAAGATTTGGATATAATTCCCGCCATAGTAAGGCACGTATCGCGAGTATAATATGACCAAATCTTGGTCGCCGTCATTATCTATGTCGGTATCTTTTGTCTCCATATGGAGGCTAGTGTTAATGCCATACAGGCTGGGAGGCAGAGCAATCCGGTCTTCAAAACTGAATTGACCGTTCCGGTTTATGAACAAAAAGCTCGGCGTGGAGCCATGGCCGAAACCAGCAATCAGATCAGCGTATTTGTCTCCATTCACATCGACCAAATGCAGATCGAGAAGTAAGTTGTTGTTTTCATTACCCTCGGAATTTGGGTTTGTTACAGGCACGGAAAGCAGAGTTGCAGGGAAATTGTCGCTAGACGCCGTAAACTGGCCACTGGAAGTCTGCAGCAATATGGTAGGCGGGAAACCTCCCCATGGGTTCCAATTTCCTATCAATATATCGTCAAGACCATCGCCATTTATGTCACCTGTTGCCATCGAGTGGGCGTCGGTAGCGTTGTCTGGCAAGCCTTGCTTGGTTGTGATCCGCGGGAGGGCGTCCAACAGCGTCGTTACTACACCAGCCCTTTGCCCAATCAGAATTGCAGAACCGTGCGCCTTTGGATCGCCATAAACGCCGGATACATTGTGAGCGACAAAAAAGGCAGCGTTTTTGCCACCTACCGATAAGGTTGCGGCCCTTCTTGCGCCGAACACGGAAGGCATGGCTGCATTATGCGCCGGATCGTACATTAACCGTCCGTTTGTGTTTGATAGAAGTATGTAGGGCATTGCGGCATATGCAGGTGTTCCGTACGCTTTATTGAGCGGCACGACGACCTCGGGATAACCATCACGCTGGAAATCTATGCTGATACTTCCTTGCGGGAATATGCCAGCCAGTCCGCCTGAATAAACCACGCCTGCATATGTGTATTCTGGAACGACATCGCGGTTTGAAAAGCGGTGTGCCTCATACGCAAACTTGACCGTAACAAATGGTACGGAGGCAGGACTTGGCGCTTGAGTAGGAGTAAAGGGGGGAGATATCATTACGGGAGTTACAGACTGTGGTTGATCTCCACCGCACGCGGAAAGCGAGAATATCAGAAACAGGATACTTGCACGGTTTTTCATTTCGGCAGTCCTTATAACATTTCGTTCAGAAGCAATACTGAAACGCAGTCGCTCTTCAACCTATCTAAGTGCTTAGGTGATCTGTCCCAAAGCCCCCCAACCGGCGACAGAACCAAAACGCCTGGTTACATAAATGCATGGTTAAAGTAACGGCGAGATAGCGAAAGGCTGCTTATGTTTTAAGGTCTATCAGCTTATCGAGAGCTATGGTATTCCCAGATATAGTCACAAAATGGGCCCACGTCCCGAATTGTACATCATCGATATCAAACAAAAGATTCTTTATACTGATAGCTCAATACTAGACGGGTTCTCACCTTTTTTAAATCACATATCCGATGGCGTTTGCGCCATAGATTGCCTCGAAGCTTATTTCGTCGCCGAAGTTATCGTTGGCGAGGTTGTTCAGCGT
>NZ_JACIEA010000002.1:0-195 GCF_014196595.1 Sphingorhabdus rigui
GTCGTTACCAGCACCACCTGTGAACTTGCTGACCCTGCGAGAAGCACCTATCAGTGTGTCATTGCCCGATGCGCCGGTTACAACGTCAAGAGCAGAACGAACCGTGAGCGCGAACGTATCTGACACGCTTGCACTACCGTCAGATGCTGTGACCTTCAGGCTAACCGTGCCTGCAAAGTTCTGCGGCGGTGTGCC
>NZ_JACIEA010000002.1:292-3674 GCF_014196595.1 Sphingorhabdus rigui
GTAGGTGAGTGCATCGCCATCAACATCGCTGAACACAACAGATGCAAACTGATAGCTCCAAGCCGTATCCTCAGCACCCGCCTGATCCGCAATCGCGTTGGAAACCACAGGCGCGTCGTTTACGTTCGCAATTGCTGGTGTCGCAGCGCTCGTAAGCGTGGTGGTTCCGCCCAACGCATCCGTCGTCGTTGACACAACCCGCAGGTACTTACCAACCTGGCTCTGGTCAGACGCAATCGCGTAGTTGGGCGAGGTCGCGCCTGAAAGGTCCACCCAACCCGTCGCGCCATCTAATGACACCTGCCATTGGAAGGTGGTGTTGGTAATGTTACCGTCAACGTCATTTGCACTGACACTTGCACTAACGGTGCTGCCTTCGGCAACTGCACCGTTAACTGTGACTGCACCGGTCGCTTCATCTTCAACTGCAGCAACCGTGAGCGCGAACGTATCTGACACGCTTGCACTACCGTCAGATGCTGTGACCTTCAGGCTAACCGTGCCTGCAAAGTTCTGCGGCGGTGTGCCCGAGAACGTCCGGGTTCCCGCATTGAACATCAGCCACGTCGGCAAGGCATCGCCATTGCCCAGTGTAGCGCTGTAGGTGAGTGCATCGCCATCAACATCGCTGAACACAACAGATGCAAACTGATAGCTCCAAGCCGTATCCTCAGCACCCGCCTGATCCGCAATCGCGAATACGGTTTGGTCGAAGTAGTAAATGCCATCAACCCGCGGGACTGAGACATACAGCCCTGCGACACTTATTGAGATCCCGCTCGAATCAAATACCGAATCTGAACCGTTTTGCAGGGTGTTAAGATCTAAACCATCAGTGAAGTTTTCAACTACCAGGTCGAACAGGTAGAATTCATTGTAATCACCATACACGGCGGGAAAAATCCCTGATGCCGAAATTGAGGATACACCTGAATTAGTTATATCTGAGACATCGAATTCTTCAGACGGGTGGTAGTTCAGAAAGAGCGATGATGGATCGATGCTCTCCGAGTTTCTATAATATGCAAAAGAAAACGAAAATCCAGACAAGCTCTCAATATCTGCGATCAGATAATATGAGAGCGTGGCGACCCCACCCTCAACGATGCACTTAATGGCAATCTTGTTCATTTAGATTACAACATAGCTACCATCGACATCTCCGACGATGAATGCAGTTACGCCAAACGGTGTTGCTGAACCAAAATTGACACTATTCAGCAATGCAATTTGCGCATCAGCGGCAGTGATCCCGGAGAGATCAATGCCGCTCTCCACTAGTCCAACTGTCCCGATGCGAGCATTGTCGATACCCACTACCGCACGCAGCAGGTGCCAAGCATCCAAGGTAGTCACGGCCCCGTTGCCAGTGACATCTGCTGCAAGAATTTGTAGTGGGCTGGCCAAGTCTTCTACCGTGATCGAACCGTTTGCAATCTTCAATGCAAGTAAGGCGTCGCGAGAGTCGATCGCCCTGTCGATGTCATTGGCGTCTAATTGAATCTGTGTCGCGGAATATGAGCCGTTATCTGCCGCAAAATTCGTCATACCATTTTCGGTAAACGCGTTGACCGTCTGATAGAGCTCATGTGGAGAGATCACTTGGTTCCCGATAACGCCGGAGCTCAAAAGTGGCACGTGAGCTGCATCAACATTTGTAAATGTGACGGTGAATATCTCTGCAGTCCCGCTACCCGCGAGGGGGGCACTACCGATGCCGGCAACGATGAACTCCTTGCCATCAAGGTTGCTCAGGAATGTCCACCCACCGAGCACGCCACTTGCAACAACCGATGCCGTGACCCCAGTCGGCAACTCAAACGACAAGTCGAAATTCTGAGCGATCTCCGACGGCAAGGCCCAAAATTCCATCGTCAGGGTTTTGCTGACACTGTCGTAGGATATGTTCTGGAAGCCGGTCGCTCCGGACTGGGTGACTGGTATATCCTCTCGTAAGAACTGCAGATCCAGATCGAGCGAGGCACCATTCCAGTAGGTGATGGCGCCCGATTGGCCTGGGCTGTCATTATCCCGTATCAAGACATTGATGGAAGCTGGGAATGCTTCCAAAGTGCCCGTGGCTAAACTGAAATCGACGCTGAATGCCTCGACTTGCTCGGCAAGAAGATCATCTGTTGTAGAGATCTGGATCAGTTTTGTGGTTTCTCCGCGGGCGAAGCTTACGCTGCCTGAAGGCAGCGCTCCCATGAAGAAGTCAGCGCTACTGGCCGGTCCCGCCCCAGAGCCTGAAACTGCCCAGTTTAAGGTAATTGCTTCACCTGCAGGCTTTGCCAAAGTGATTTGTAACTGAACCACCCCACCTTCTTGGATAATCGCAGCTGACGAGGTGACCGTCGCAGAGTTCGGGTTATCAAACTGAATGTTGACAGGGAAAGAAAGCTGGCTGCCATTGACGGTCGCAAAACCGACAAATCTATTAGTCCCTGCCAGTGTTGATTGTGGAACTGACAACGTACCCGATGTTCCAGAAAGCACTAGGTTACCCTGAACTACCATCGAGGGGTCATCCAAGGAAACTAAACGGACTTGGGAAGATGTTTGCGTATTTGTTGGAAGATTTGAGCTGATCGCGACTGACCCTGCACCATTAACCGCAGATACAATCGACAGCTGTGGAGCAGAAAGTAGAGGCTTTTCGAATACGTAGGTCTCGTTGATAATCGCCATCGCGAGTGTACTAGTGGAGTAATCTGCGTCCGTGCTCACAACCTGGAAAACGAGATCCTTGGCGGCCACAAACGTATCCGAGACGCCGGACAGTGATATGGCTTTCTGACCCTGCCAGTCTGACGGGGTAAAACTCACTGAACCAAGCGACACGCCAGACTTGTTTTTAACAACAATCTGGACGTTGCTGGCGGGGGCACCACCCCATAGATCTAGGCCGATTGTGACGTTACCATTACCTAGAAGCGTCTGTTCTAAAATGAAGCCGGTTCTTACAAGACCAAAATTTTCCTGACCAAACGTGAAGTTGTCAGCTGTCAATGCTGTCGCGTCCACATTGCTGAGGGTTGTGATCGGCTCGAAAAAGTAATTGCTCCCATACCCATCCCGGTCATAGCCGATGACCGCGTCACTGCCCTGCTGAACGATCCGCACATAGCCATGTGTGAACGGCAAGGATGGCGCTGCCCACGTTGCATTGCCCAGTGATATGTTGGTCGCGTGAATTGCGGACAGGTCAAGCTTGTCACCGCCAACACCCGCAGAAAAGTCTGTGATGAAGTCGGTCGCGTCATCAAGCGCAGAAAAGCTGAAGCCAAACGTATCCACGCCGGCCCCGCCGGTGAGGATGTCGGCGCCATCATTGCCGCGCAGGATGTCATTGCCAGCGCTACCAGACAGAATGTCATTACCA
>NZ_JACIEA010000002.1:3770-9643 GCF_014196595.1 Sphingorhabdus rigui
ACTTGCCCGGCTCCAGCGTCCGCTGAAAATCATTGTCCACAACAACAACAGACAACTGCTCAGTCAATCCATTAAACACAGGATCTGATGAGGTGAAGCTGTGTGCGATCCCCGCTGGAACATTGCCTTCGATCAGCAGGTCATCCTGAGCCTGGATCGTGACGGTCTGCGGAATCCACCAGTTGCTGGCCGTAAAGGTGATCGTCGAGGTTCCGGCGCCACCATTGACGGCGATCTGGTCTCCGCCCTGGATGGTGAGGGTAACATCAGAGGTGGGAGCCTGGCCCAGGGCCACGCGGTACTGGATCGAGGCGCCGGCATCTTCTGCGAGCCCGGGGGACAGCTTGCTGCTCTCGATTAGGTACAGCTTGTCACTCTTGGCCGGGCTAGTGTTGATGCCTGCCAAGACATCTGTGGCGACAACGTTCTTGAGGATGGCCACGGTCTTGCCGGAATAGTCGCCATAAAGGCCGTCGCGGTCGTACTGGACCAGCGTGTCGGCGCCAGACTGCACAAAGGAGATATAGCGGTGGGTATAGGCGAACTCCGAGCCTGCGAACCTATCGCCAAAACCAGCGTCCAGGTTAGCCCCATGGATGGCGCCAAGGTCAAGAATATCTCCGCCGATGCCAACAAGAAAATCCTGAACTGTATCGTACACAGGCGTTGCCTGGGTTGCTTCAACAAGCGCATTCGCATCAAGGATGAACGTATCCACGCCGGCCCCGCCGGTGAGGATGTCGGCGCCATCATTGCCGCGCAGGATGTCATTGCCAGCGCTACCAGACAGAATGTCATTACCAAGGCCTCCGGTCAGGCTATCGTTGCCATCCCCGCCCGTGAGTGCGTCATTGCCATCGCCGCCCTCAAGCGCGTCGTTGTCAGCGCCGCCATCCAGCGCGTCATCACCGGCGTCGCCATAGAGCAGATCTACGCCGGCGCCGCCAAGCAGACTGTCCACTCCATCGCCGCCGCGCAGCGTGTCATTACCAATCCCGCCATCGAGCCTGTCGTTGCCACTGCCTCCGATCAGGCTGTCGCCGCCTTCAGCGCCCGACAGCGTGTCATCGCCATCGCCGCCATCCAGCGTGTCGGTGCCTTCCTGGCCCAGCAGCGTATCGTTACCAGTGCCACCGGTCAGGCTATCGGTGCCTTCACCACCTTCAAGACGATCATTGCCGGCATCGCCTGACAGCACATCATTGCCGGTGTCGCCCAAGATAGTGTCATCATCATCACCGCCAGAGGCTGTGTCGTTGCCTGCTCCCAGCGTGATCGTATCGACACCCTTGCCACCTAGGACCGTATCGTTGCCCGAACCGCTTCGGACGATATCGTCACCATCTCCGGCATCGACTGTGTTAGTGCCTTCGCCTGCATCAATCGTATCGTTGCCGGCGCCGCCTGTGATATTATCGTTGCCATCGCCGCCAAAGACCTGGTCAGCGCCTGCGCCTGCATCGATCACATCATCGCCAAGGCCTCCGGTGACAATATCATCACCTGCGCCTGCAATAATGGTGTCGTTGCCCGCGCCGCCATCGATGACATCGTTACCTGCAGCCGAGGTCGCACCAGTCCAGAGGAGAGTGGAGGTGCGTCCCAAAGAACCATCTGCATGCGACTGTGCCCGAACTGGATCTGATGACGAAATGTTAAACTGGTCCAGCGCTATATTGGCTGTAACGCCCTCATAACCATCGCCATAAATGAGGTCGTCCTGAGCGCCACCGGTCAGTCGATCATTGCCGCTGCCACCTGCTAGATTAGCCGATACCGCAGCCAAAGCAGCGCTAATCTGATCGTTCCCGCTGCCACCCGCTGCCTGAACCCACGCTGCGCTCAGGTTCATGGTATAATTACCGGTCAAAGCGGTGCCAGTACTGCTGCCGCCAAACTGCCTGACCGTCACACGCGCACGGGACCCCGCGCTTGAAGCGTCAATCACGTCATCGCCCGCACCACCATCCACACCGCCGACACCTGACAGAATGTCATTGCCAGCGCCGCCCAGGAACAAGGTAGTCCTGACGCTGTCCGCCAAGGATGCACTTACTTCCAGCTTATCGTTGCCGGCGGCCAGATCATATAGGCCGCTACTGGTCTGTGCAGCAGCATCCCCTGCAAGGTCATACTTGATGTAGTTGTTGCCAGCACTCGGCAACTTGCCCGGCTCCAGCGTCCGCTGAAAATCATTGTCCACAACAACAACAGACAACTGCTCAGTCAATCCATTAAACACAGGATCTGATGAGGTGAAGGCTAGATCTATATAGTGCAGTAGGTTCCCTTCGATGACGAGGTCATCGATAGCTTTGAAGGCAATGGCCTGCGGTACGTTGAAATTATCAGGAGTGAAGGTGAAAACCTTAGAACTGATGCTTCCATCGAGCCAGCACAGGCCTTCGCTCAGCGCTACCGTTATCTGAACATTCTCAGGCGTTGCAAAAGACAGGACCACCTCAAATGAGGTGCTACCATCCTCTGAGAATGACCACGTCGCTGGCTTGTTAATTAAATACGGAGAGGTTCCGAGAGTGGATGTATACTCCGTCACAGAAAGCGACTGCGCCTCGATATTTCCCGTGTGCGCCTCGAGAACCCAATCGCCACCGGCTTCTTTAGCGCCAGTTAGATCCGAGCTTGCCGCAACATCAGCTCCTGTCAGAGAAGCAAACCGCTCCACAAAGGCCAACCCCTCAGGACCGAAGGCAACATCACAACCGTAGAGAAGAATATCAGCATCATGCGTGAGGAGCGAACCAATATCCGCCAAATATGAGGCATACTCATTGAGATTACCTGCAGTAAGAGACGTGTTGCCGAGATATAGCGCGCCTTCGCTTCCGTGCGAGAGTATATGAAGCGTCGAAATGTCAGAATAGCCGGCAAGAAGCGAAGAAATTTGCTCCACTCCATCTCGATCAGCGTCAAGCAGAACCCAGTCCGCCCCCTTAGGCAGCGCTTCGACAATGGACCAATAACCCGCAACACGAGGATCAATGATGTAGAAACTTTTGCTCATGAGCCAACATCCTGCACAAGTGCCGCCATGTCGGATGGCACTGTTAAAAACTCGAGAAAATTGGGGGTAGCCTGACAGGCATAAGTTGCTGCAAGCCAAGCTTGTGCGACCGGAATTGAGGCCCTTAACGTCACCATGTTATTAAGCAGCTTCAATTACGCCTCCCTTCATCAAAGCCGTAACAATTTGTGTGGCCTTGTCTAGGGGCATTCCAGCCCGATCGGCAGCCTCCTCCAGCGCAAGGCAATCACTACCATGGATACCTGCAATAAGCGCAGAAAATGAATGATCATCTGGAAGGGTCTCGCGAACCAGGCCAAACAAGGGATCGGACAGAAATTCGCTTACATCACAATCGCCTCGACGAAGGCGAAACCGAAAATGGCTATCAACTGCCTTACTCGGATAACCTGCGAATAGCCGGAATGGACTTAACCGATCTGCCGATTTTCTAAGACTGAAGCGTGGATTGCTGACATTAGCCCTTCTGATCAGGCCCAGCTCGTCCCAAAGCGCTAGATACTCGCGTATGATAATCGACCAATCGAACCGATTTCGAGCAATTTTTTGCCCGGCCAAGCCCATGGCACGGCGGCTATCCGCATTTTTTACGAGTGCCTCGGCGGCATCAAACAATGCGGCCAGATCAACCGATATATGCCGTGCTGTATGGGCCAAGTAATAATCGTAGCTCATAGCATCACTTGCATAGGCCTGAGCATATGCCTCTCCAAAGTCTGGAGCAGGAGCAAAGGTCGGGACCATGAACCCTGTAACCCCATTTTGCACGGTTTGCCGGTATCCATTCCAGTCACTTACAAGAACGGGCATACCCGCAGCCATAGCTTCAAGTGGGGTGAGTCCGAAAGTTTCCTGAATATTGTCGGAGAGGGAGACGAAAATGTTTCCTGCGGCCCAAGCCTGATTGCGCTGATTTTCAACTCGTCCGTCCAGCCATATGTGACGGACAGATGGCGCATGGACATCTGCACCCTGCCTGAAGACACTTTCGATAGAGCTATTAGAAAACCAACCACATTGGATCAAAGTTACACTTTGCCCAGTTCGGCGAGAAGCTTCTTCCAAAGCTTTGTACATCGGCCAAGGGTTTGCCTTGGCGTGAAAGCTCAGGCGTCCAACGTAAAGAAATACCACCTCTCGATCGTCGATACCCAAGGCACGACGTGCGATATTTTTTTGCGCGAGGGTAAATGCATAATCTGCAGAATGGACACCCAAGGGTATCACCGGCAACTGCGGACGCGGTGCTGGCTTCGCGTCCGGAAAACGCCAAGCAACATAGCTTTCTTGTTCAGTCAATAGCTCCTCTACTGATGCCTTGACTGCATCGGAGGTCAGGATCAATCCGTCCCATTCCATGAGCGGCGCCAGCGTATAATCTGCGAGTTCCGCCATGACAGATCTAGAGCAAATCGTGTGTGTGATCCCTGTAATCGACCAAGCAGCCGAACCATATGCCAACCGAATTTTTGCTGGTTCGGCCAACACGGGGTCAGGAAAGTGAACACCTCCCACTTCAGCTAGACATTCTTCTGAGCCGGAAGTGACCCATTGGGTTGCCACGTCTCTTTTCAAACGCGAAACTGCACCTTCAAAATTCCGGTCCGAACTTTTAGTCGGACCGTAACCAACTAGCTCATCCAATTCCGGCAAGGCGAGGAGTGCGCGTAGGAAGCCATACCCCGCAGATTGACGGCCAAGGATTTTATCTTTGCCAAGCTGAAAAGCCTCCGCTTCGAAACGGAATGCTGGTAATTGAATTGTCACAAGGTTGCTTCCACTAGTTCAGCCGAAAAACAGCGTCTCCTGAAACATAGAGCATATCGCGGCAGTGGCAAACTTTCACTGCCTGCGCCGTGTTGTGTCCGAAATTTCGTTCGCCCAGCAGCAATGGAGCTAGAGGTGGGATTATGCCCCCACGCCTGAATAGTTCCTCAATCAGAAGGCTTTGAACTTGATGACAGGCTTCAACTGCTCTCAGTAGAACCGCGACCTTCTGGCGGTGACTAAAAATTTAAACAGACCGAGACTTGCTGGAACTGAACTTCCCTAATCCCTTCCACAATTGCTGATAACATAATATCTGTTCGGACATGAGACAAAACTTACGGGATCACATACCCTATAGCATTTGCCCCATAGATCGATTCGAAGCTTATTTCGTCGCCGAAGTTATCGTTTGCGAGGCTGCTTAAAGTGATGGCTACGGAGGTTCCAGCAGTGATCGTTGTAATTCCATCGCTATTGGAAACTTGCTCAAAGTTAACCCCAAGCTCTTCCGTGTGATTGGTAAACCGGAGGATATCTCCAGCCTCGAACCCCGCGATCGTTGCAGTGATGCTTTGGTTCACATCAATGACGAAAATATCTACCGTGCCAGCACGCGCCTGATAAGTTTGGCCGTTGGCGACCGTCACCGGGACAGCTTCGACGCTCAAAGTGAACATATCAGATGCACTGAGGCTTCCATCAGACGCCGTCACCTTCAGATTAAGCGTACCCGCATAATTCTGCGGTGGGGTGCCGGAAAATGTCCGGGTCCCGGCATTGAACGACAGCCAGCTTGGCAGTGCCGCGCCATCACCAAGTGTCGCGCTGTAGGTTAGTGCGTTACCATCCACATCGCTAAATGCGCCAGACGCGACCTGGTAGCTCCAAGCTGCATTTTCCGCACTTGCTTGGTCCGCAATTGGTGCAGAAACGAACGGCGCATCGTTAACTGCTGCGACCGTGAGCACGAACGTATCTGATACACTTGCACTGCCGTCTGATGCCGTGACCGTCAGACTGACGTTACCAGCAAAGTCCTGAGTTGGCGTGCCGGAGA
>NZ_JACIEA010000002.1:9740-12194 GCF_014196595.1 Sphingorhabdus rigui
CATCTACATCGCTGAACGTGCCTGCAGGAACCTGATAGCTCCAAGCCGCATCCTCAGCGCTACCCTGATCTGGAACTACTAATGATACAGTGGGTGCATCATTGACGTTCGCAACAGCTGCGGTTGCAGAACTCTCAAGGGTACTTGTACCACCCAGCGCATCGGTCGTGGTTGCAATCACCCGAAGAAACTTACCAACCTGGCTCTGATCAGATGCAATCGCATAGCTTACACTGGTCGCACCTGAAAGATCCACCCAGCCAGATGTTCCATCTGAGGACACCTGCCACTGGTAGGTAGTGTCTGTAATGCTACCATCTACATCCGTTGCACTCACGCTTGCGGTCAAGCTTCCGCCTTCGGCGGCCGTACCGCTGATGCTAGCACTACCCGTAGCCTCGTCTTCAACCGCACTAACGGTGAGCACGAACGTATCTGATACACTTGCACTGCCGTCTGATGCCGTGACCGTCAGACTGACGTTACCAGCAAAGTCCTGAGTTGGCGTGCCGGAGAATGTCCGGGTTGCCGCATTAAACGAAAGCCAGCTTGGTAGAGCTGCGCCCGTCGACAAGGTTGCAGTGTAGGTCAGCGTATCACCATCTACATCGCTGAACGTGCCTGCAGGAACCTGATAGCTCCAAGCCGCATCCTCAGCGCTACCCTGATCTGGAACTACTAATGATACAGTGGGTGTGCGATTAGGCAATGTATCAATTACAAAATTTGGACTGTCTGCCGCGCCTCCTAAGTTTCCTGCAATGTCAGTGTAGGAGCTCGCCAGTCGGATAAGATTGCTGGCATCCTCAATATCGACGTCGGGCGTGAAGGTTGCGGTCCAAGTTACTCCGCCGTCGCTGCTAGAAAAAGTGCTGAGCGAGCCGTTGTCGGCGAGAACATCCACATTTGAAAAACCGATAACAGCTTCAGTAAACCGAATTGAGACTTGCGCGCTCTCTCCGACGGCCAACAGCGCATCGGAAATCTGAATGACGGCACTCGGGGCTGTACTATCGACAGTAAACGTAACCGCGGCGGATTGCGGACTGATATTGCCCGCCTTGTCAACGATCCGCGTTGATCCAGAATATGTCCCATCACTTACGCTGACAAAATTAATCGAAGCTTGGCCTGCAACAACATCAGCTTCCGTCAGCATGCGAGAGGCAAAAACTTGCCCACCGACAATAACCTGGACTTTATCTCCAGCAACAACAGCCGTTCCGTCGGTTGCCGTAGTATTAAACGACACGGTCCCCGCAAAGCTATTTTTAGATGTAATGTTATCGGTATTGGATGTCCCTGTGTCATCCGCTGCAATCAAATCAATTTGAGTTGGTGCGCCAGGTGCAGTGGTATCAATTGCATCGCTTTGAGCCTGCGAGATTGCAGCAATGCTAACAGCAGTATCAATCGTCGTTACGGCTGATTGGATATCAGCGACAAGAGAGGCGTTTGCCCCCGTTGTTGTGCCAGCCAGTGCCGCACTGACCAGTTGCGTCGACGCCAGATCAACCGAGCCATTTGAGGCCGATGAAGCCGTGACTTGATTGGCGATATTTGCGAATACCTTGGCTTCGTCACTCGATGCATTAACGTCAGCAATCGCAACGATGGCGGCTATCTGAGCTGCGGCACGCTGCACTTCGACATTGCCGGACGCAATTGGGTCAAAATTTGTTAGTGAACTTCCTGAAGGCAATACCAACCCCAAGGCATCGGCAACTACTTGCGATGCCGCAGCAACACTGGTCGAGTTCGGACTGGCATCGATCACAGCTTGAATGACGGTCGTCAGAGGATTGATAACCGTCGAACCAGCAGGCGCACGATAATTGGTCGTATTAACAATGCCCGTATCGACGTTGACGCCGCCGACGGCGACAAGTGTTAAGCCGGCATATTGAGCTGGGATGAAAAAATTACCCTGCGCATCGGTAACTACGCCCGTATCCATCCGCGTAACCTGACCATTGGAGACAGTTTCAACAAAAATCTGCGCGCCGCGAATATATCCGTCGGCAACGACACCAAGCGAAAGCGAGAATGTTGCCGTATCGTTCCCAGCCGCATCCTGTAATGCAACTGCATCATTCGCCGCACTAGGATCAGTATAAGTCACCGCTGTCGCGCCACTTCCAATCGGGTCGGCCAGTGTCAACAAAACCGTGTTGCCATTTACAGCAATCGACGTGACGGCATTGGGAGTGCCTCCCGCAGTCGTCACCGAAAACGCGCTGTTAGGAAGCGTGCCGGCAATACTCAGGTTTTGATCAAAATTGACCGCGAGTGTTTTTGATGCCCTGTCGATAGCAATAAGGGTTGCCAAGGGCGCAGAGCTATCCACGGTAATCGAAAGTGCAGCAGAAGCTACTCCGACATTGCCTGCAGCGTCAGTTGCCTTGGCGGTGATTGAGCGAGCGCCAGCAGCCAGCGTCACATCAAGACTGAACG
>NZ_JACIEA010000002.1:12290-496572 GCF_014196595.1 Sphingorhabdus rigui
ACGCACCAGATGCATTAGCAGTTGTGGTGCCAAGCGAGGTCGTGCCGTCGAACAACTCAACGCGTGCATTAGCTTCCGCCTGACCTGTGATTGTGAGCGCAGACGTCTGGTTGGTGACATCGTCGGCGTTGTTCGAACCGCTGTCATCGGCAGCGGCAAGATCAAGGCCCGTCGGTGCAGCAGGCGGCGTTGTGTCGACCGTCACTACCAGTGCAGCAGAAGCTACTCCGACATTGCCTGCAGCGTCAGTTGCCTTGGCGGTGATTGAGCGAGCGCCAGCAGCCAGCGTCACATCAAGACTGAACGCACCAGATGCATTAGCAGTTGTGGTGCCAAGCGAGGTCGTGCCGTCGAACAACTCAACGCGTGCATTAGCTTCCGCCTGACCTGTGATTGTGAGCGCAGACGTCTGGTTGGTGACATCGTCAGCGTTGTTCGAACCGCTGTCATCGGCAGCGGCAAGATCAAGGCCCGAAGGTGCAGTAGGCGGGGTTGTGTCTGGCTTAGCCTTGCCTCCGCTGGCAATGGCGAACATTCCTAGGGCGCCCACTGCAGCCATGCCGAGGGGAATTGCTCCAATATGAACGCTGTTACGGAAATCGCTTTCATCAGCAGATTGTGTGTCTCTATCCTGATTTTTAGATCGAGCAGCTACCGTATCTGACTGGGCGTTTACTGAATTATCATCAATTACCGCGCCGTCCGCAGCCCCTTCAAGCCGCGCTTCCCGCTCTTGCCCATTATCAATGAAAGATACTACGACGTCATCGCCGTCAATTCGGACCTTAGCCTTAGCAACCTTAAGGCCAGTTTTGGTATCTATCACCTCGATTTTGGCGCCGTGAAATTGGCCTTCCAGTTTAGCCTTAGCGCCAAAAGGCACTTCCTTGACCAGGCCGTTTTTAGACGTCAATCGAATAACTTTAGACATACAAGCTTCCTTCTCGGTGTATTTAGTCGGCTCAGCGTTCATCAAAGGACTGGTCTACAGTTTTGATAATTGGCTTGAGTAGGTACTTAAGTACCGTGTTACTTCCCGTTAGAATTTCAATTGTAGAAGTCATCCCGGGCTGGATTTCAATTTTCTCGCCGGCACGCGGACGCATATTTTTCGTATCCACTCTGACATGGACACGGTAATAAAGTTGCTCGCCGTTCGACTTCTGCTCGGCGATGGTGTCTGGGCTGATGTAGATCACTCGCCCATCTGCCGGGCCAAAGATAGAGGCATCATAAGTGTCGAATTTGATAGACGCGGATTGCCCAATACGCACAAACGCAATATCCGATGGGGACACTTTTGCTTCCACTATTAATTCTTCGCCAGTCGGAACGATTTGTAAAACCTCATCGGACGGCCGCAAAACCCCGCCAATGGTGGTGAGGCGGACATTTTTGACTATGCCATCCGTCGGGGCTTCCAAAATGGTATCCTGCAGGGCGACTTCACGTTGTTTTAGCGCCTGCTCCGCAGTCACCAGCTCATCGTCCACTTTGGCATATTCCGCCTGAAGATCTTGAAGGTACTTATTCTGCCGATTTGCGATTTGCCCCTCAATATCAGCTACAGATCGTTCCAAACGCAGCACTTCAGATCGACTTACGTCACCATATTCGAGAAGGGGCTGGTTCATGGCCAACTCTCGACGAACCAACAATAGCATGCGGTTTAGAGCGGCGATGTCCTGTGTTTGAGCAGCCCGTCTCTTAGCAAGTAACTGCCGCTGATTGGCCATGAACAGTGGAAAAGCTTTGACATCATCTGTAAATACAAGCGGCTTATCAAAAAGCTCTGCCTCCATTCGCGCCCTCGCGGTCTTCAATGACGCTACTTTAGCTCTACTTTCGTCAACTGCTGCGCTAAGCCGGATGCGATCGAGCGTGACAAGGATCTGTCCCTTCGCAACGCGGTCACCTTCTTTAACGCCGATAGTTTCGATGACCCCGCCATCCGTGCTCTGGACTATTTGCACACGGCCCGATGGGATAACCTGCCCTGTAGCACGGCTTACCTGATCTATTTCGGCTACACTGGCCCACGCTATAAAGCCAATTATTGCAAGCGCTGTGAGCGAAATTATGCTGCGGGAAGAGCTTAGATTAAACATGATTTTGCTCTCTGACAATGATACGCTGCCCAGTATTGGTGGTTTTTTCGGTCTTTGGCCTCAATCTTTCCAACACAGCATTGGTTGGACCATCCAAGGAAATTTGGCCATTTGTGACAACAATTAGGCGATTGACCAGACTGACTAGCGGTAGCTTGTGAGTGACAAAAACTAGTGTACATTGAGGCCCGATGGCTTCGAGGATAGCCGAAAGAATGCGTGCTTCGCTCTCTTGGTCAAGGTTTGCAGTTGGCTCATCCAAGAGTAGAAGCTTTGGTTTTGCAAGAATTAGGCGTGTCAGCCCAACTTGAACACGCTGTCCTCCTGAAAGTCCATTGCCGCCCTCAGAAATAGGTAGGTCGAGACCCATAGGGTGATTTTTGACAAGTTCAGCCAGTCCGGTTTTGGAGGCCGCCTGGAGCAGGATATCATCATCCTGCGCGGCCAGCCCTAAGTTCAGGTTACTTCGAAGCGAGCCCGTTATCAGGCGGTAATGCTGCGGGAAATAACAAACCTGGCTTCGTAAGTCTTCTTCGGCAATCTGCCGAACATCTACACCATCGAGCAATACATGTCCTTCGTTTGACGCATATAGGCCAGCCATTAGCTTCAGGAGCGTTGATTTACCCGAACCTACTGGTCCAATAATACCAATACGCTCGCCTGGCGTAATTTTAAGGGTTGGTAAATTTAATCCATGCCGACTTCCTTGGTGTGCAAACTTAACATTCTCAAATTTAAGGCTGCCTCGAATTTCCGTCTGGCGGACCGTTGTAAAATCGGTTGGCTGGTCACTTGGCATTGTCAAGATGCCGTCTAGAGCGGTAAGTGATGAGCGAGCATAACCCCACTGAACGATAAGTGTAGGAAGTGATGCAATAAGGGGACCATTTACCCTTCCGCTAAGGATGGAGCACGCAATTACAGCACCCATGGTCATGTTACCGCTCGCAACCTGGAAAGCCCCAACGCAGACAACACCTACATAGGAGAGCTGCTGTATCAGCGAAAAGCCCGACCCCGAAAGCGTCGACCAACGCTTCACTTGAATATCGTGACCATGCACTTCGTCATTTAACCGGTTCCAGTTGGCAAGCATGTGCCACCCACCAGAGTTAGCCTTGATGGTCTCAGCGGCATCCAAGGCCTCGACCAGCTGTCCATTTTTGCGATTGCCGGTAACCTGAGCCGCCGCCGTGTCCTCACGGATGAACCGAGCCATCATCGCGGCTAGGCCAAGCGCCAATGGAAATGCTATTAGGGGGACAATAGCAACAATCCCACCCAACCAAGCCATCACAACCATAAACAAAAAGGCGAAAGGCAAATCGGCAATTACGAACAGGCTAGCCGAAGACATGAGCGAACGAACTTGGTCTGTCCCACGAAGCTGCGCCGCCATGGTTCCCACCGATGCGGGCCGAGCATCAAGCCTTACTGACTGCATTCGCGCATAGAAAAACTCGGATATTTCGCTGTCAATATTGCCAGCCTCACGGTCAATCATCATGGCGCGCGTGTTGCGAATGACCATATCGACGATCAGCGCAAAAACCATGCCTGCCGTTAAAACTAACAGCGTGGAATAGCCGGCACGGGGTATAACCCTATCGTAAACCTGCATTGAGTATATCGAAGTTACAAGTGCTATCAGATTGATGACAATGGTTGCGATTGTAGCGTCAACGATGATCGTTTTTCGTTTTAAAATCGCAGACCAAAAAATGTTTATTGCGCGCTCTGTTCCCTCAATTTTTGCGAGCTTTGGGAAATCCACAGTCCAAAAAGTGATGGAATTCGTCCAGTCGACTTCGACCACGCCTTTCGTCGTTATAAGGCGTATCTGCGCCTCATTTGTCCAGCTCTCGGCTATCGTCCAACCATATTCAGAAACAAAGGCGAGAAGCGGAAAATGGTGCGCCCGTGGTCTGGCAGAATTGGCAGCGCACTTCCAACCAAGCTCTTCGCACAACGAGGCTAAGGCCGCGCTATCGTCAACGGTAAGGTTGATGCTTTCCGTTCCCATCCAATTAGGATCAAGGGCAACTTTGTTACGCTGCGCATAGGCTGCGATAAGGTCAACAAAACGAAATGTCATGAGTTTGCATCGCTAGTAGGATCGGATGCCCACTGACCTGAAAGAAGGAGAAGTCTCGCCAGCGAGGATATACCTGCGATACGGGCCTCAACGGCATCCGTTTTGGCCGCAGTTTCCTCTCGCACTGCGTTCATCACATCGAGCCAGGTTCTTCGGCCACTTGTGAATTGTCGCAAATAAGATTCCGTGATCCGCTGGGCCGCATCAGATGCCGTTACGCTTCCTGAAAGACGTGACGTGGCAGATTCATATTCACGAAGCAGCGCAAACAACTGCTCACGCAGCCGTCTCTCTCCGGCGACGATTTGAAGTTCACCGGCCTCAACCCGCTGACGAGCAGCGTCTGCCGCTGCAAATCTTGAAAGGCCGCCGTCCGTTTTTGCTTTAAGAACGATACCTACTCTGTGACCAAATGTATCACTGTAGCTATATTGGCTGCTCAGCTGCGGCAGGATCGAAGCGCGTGTTATCTGTGCTTCCGCACCTAACGCCTGCGCTTCAAACTTTAACCGTTTTAAATTAGGGCTAAAGTTCAAAGATTCATCTATTACATAGGCGTCGTCAAGACTAGGCCATGTTTGTACGTCGGGTGCCGATCCAATTAAATCTAGCAGCGGGTCTCCGACTAACTCTCGCAAGACGTTTAACGCAGAGCGCTCTTGTGCTTTTCCTTGAAAAAGCTGCTGTTCAACTTGCAGCGCACGAGTGCGTGCAAGCTCGAGGTCAGAAAGCGGACTTACTTCCTGAGCAACACGCCGCTCCATAGTGGCGACCATCCGGTTATGTTGCTCTAGGCTAACTGATAGCAACGCGTTTCGTTCACGCCACCGATGCACTTCATAGAAGGCCTGTGATGTAGATGAAGCAATAGCCAACACTGCCTCATCATATGCCGCCAATGCCGCATTTTCCCGAATTTTTGCTCGCTTAATTGTTCCTGATAGGCGCCCTCCGGACCAAAGTGGTTGCTCAGCAATTACTTGGGGTTGCAACTTATTCGATCGTTGATTCAGGAAAAGACCTTCAACAGAAAAGCTCGGAAACTGTTGCCATTTTGCGGAACGCGTATCCGCACCTGCAGCACGAACAGATGCCTCAGCAGCGGCAACCGATGGATGGGTCTTAACCGCTCGATTCACTAAGGAATGAACATCCGCTGATGACATCTCGCCGGCAGCTTGAGCAACAGGGCCGGACTTTGCTGCTAACGGAGAGGATAGTGCAACCAAAGTAAGGGTAAATAACATCTTTAAATTCATGTTTTATAATAATTTCTTAAAACGACGCGTTGTTTCTCAACAAGGTCATAATCGATCTTGATGTAAAATGATTTAACGAACACCCATATCCTGTTTAACCTATTTGTAAATTGTTTAGATTCTCAACGTTGGCTTCGGACATGTAGCCCCAGACAAAGGAGCTGTAATGCCTGAAAAGGCAGGAAATTAGCTAATTTTTTCGCGACGAAGTCTGCGGCACAACCTCCTCTAAAAATCGGTAGGTTATGCCTGTGACCCTTTAGTCGGCATCTGCGATGCAGGTGCATGATTTCGAAAAGCACCAAAAAGCCATCGCATACTCCCGCTGCTTCGACACCCATTAGTCGCGTGGACCTACCCGCGTGGGTGTATGCAGAGCCTGAGCCCGAAGCTCATGCGACAACGCCGCACGACGCGGTGGTCATTACAAACGACCTACTGACCAGAGCAGAGGCTGCGCGATATCTGCGCGTCTCTGACCGCACGGTGTCACGCCTTATTCGCAAGAGCCAATTGCCCGCTTCACGCATCGGACGCGCCGTACGTATCCGACAATCAGACCTGCTCGACATGCTTGATGGAAAGCCGAGTATTTCCGACGTTTTGGATAATTGTCGTGAATAAGCATAGCCCCATACAGGGTTGAAAATGTAGTATATGTACCCACGAATATCACCTTATGTCCGCTCCAGTCCCCACGAGGTTTAGATGACCCATAACGACCAACATAAACCGACCCTTGCAGACGCCCTTGTTGCGCTGGCGGATGCGCCGCTGACCGACATCCAGAAGCGCGATACGCGCAGCGCCGTGATGACCTTCTGCAAAGCGCTGGGTCTGCAGCCCGGCGAAGTGCCTGCAAGTAATATATATATCCGACGTAAATTGGAAAGCATCTCGTATATTGCGCTTGGATATTCCAAGGGCCGCTGGGGAAATGTGAAAACCGGCGTGGCGCGTGCTGTGGGTCTTGTGGGCAAAAGCTATCCAAGCCGCAACACAACACCACTGCTGCCGCAATGGGCTGCGCTTCTGGAGAAGCTGCCGGCGTCGCTTAAACGGAAAGTTTCATCAGGCGCACGGTATCTCAGTGGCCTTGGTGTAGATGTTAATGGCGTGTCATTGAGTGACCTGCATAGCTACCGCGATACTATCTTGAACGATCGCATGCGTGCAAATGCCGAGCAGGCATGGGACCATTTTTTGTGGGGGTGGAACCGGGCGGTGGATCAATTTCCAGACACGTGGCCGCAAATCACAATCCCGCGCGATGAGAAGCGCGAGATCTATGTCTATCCATTCGCATTCTTCCCACCGTCGTTCGAGGCGGACGTAAACGCTTATGCTGATCGCATGCGTAATATAAACTTGGACGATGATGGCCCTGTGCGTCCTTCACGGCCTACGACCATTAAAACCCGCACCCGCCAGTTACGGACCGCAGCATCGGTCCTTGCCCGGTCCGGCGTTGACCCTGCGACCATTACCGGCATTGCCCGTCTGGTCGAGGTCGATAACTTCAAGCTGATTTTACACTTTCACATGGAGAGGGCTGGCGGAAAAACGTCTGCAGGGGTCGTGCAAATCGCATCGTGCCTGCGCAATGTTGCCCGCCACTACGTCAAGGTAGATGAGGAGCATGACCGGAAGATGAGTGCTCTATGCAAAAGGGTATCTGTGCAGACAGGCGGGCTTACGGCCAAGAACCGTGAGCGGCTTCGCCCATTTGATGATCCTGAGCATGTAAGGCTGTTTTTATGCCTGCCGGACACCATCCGGCAGCATGTGGAGCACGACAAGCGGGCGCCATTACAAAAGGCGGTCTTGGCGCAGGTGGCAGCCGCAATCGCGTTGTTACTGGCAACGCCTATCCGCAATGCCAATCTTTGCGCCATCGACATCCATCGGCACCTGAAACCGCAACGTAAAGAGGTCCATCTGGTCATTAGCGAAAGCGAGACCAAAAACAGGCATCCGGTGGATTTTAACATCCCGCCTTATGCCTTGGAGATCCTGCGTTGGTACATGGCCGAGTATCGGCCATATCTGGTCCGTGAACCAACTGATGCCTTGTTCCCTGGGCGTAATGGCAAGCACAAGTCTACCCATACGCTTGGCCTACAAATTAAAAAGATCGTCTTTGAGTTTACCGGCCTTACGTTCAACGTTCACCTCTTCCGGCATTTTGCCGGAAAGGTGTTCCTCGACCAGCAACCGGGCAATTATGAAGTGGTGCGGCAGGTCTTGGGGCACAAACGGTTGGATACGACCACAAGCTTCTACTCTGGGGCCGAAGCCAAGCAGGCAAGCGCCATGTTCAATGATGTGGTTGATACGCTGCGGGCGCAGCATGCGTCGAAACCCAAGAAGCGGAGGGCTGGCAAATGAGCGGCGGTCGTTATGGTCCGAACAAGACGCCTGAGCGGCGGTGCATGCCACTTGCGCTTTGGCCAGAGGCTGACCGCACTGTCTGGCAAAATGCGCTGACCCCAGGGACCATTCTTGACGATCACCTCGGGGCATTGGCGCATCTGTCCGTTGCTTCCAATTACAAAGTCGAGCGTGGATATGGACGGTTCTTAACATACTGCAAAATACATGAGCCTGACTGCCTACAGGAGGCACCTGCCGAACGTATTAGCCCACAGCGGGTAAAGTCGTACATCAACCACCTTACCGACATTGGTAACAGCACACAGACCATTATGTGCCGCCTGCAGGATGTGGGTAGTATGGCTTCACTGTTGGCGTCTGAGCGCGACTGGTCATTTATCAACCGTCTCGCAAGCCGCATCCGCGCGCGTCACAAGCCCGCCCGCGAGAAAAGCCGCATATTGATGACCGATGAATTGGCGCAGCTCGGCTATGACCTCATGCACGCCGCCCAAAGTGACGACAGCATATCGGATGCCGTGCAATATCGCGACGGGCTCATGATCGCCTTGCTTGCCTATGTCCCCATCCGGCGCAAGAACTTCACCGCCCTTGAAATCGGCAGCAGCATCGTGCGGCGGCAGGGTCAGTGGTTTATCCAACTCACCCCTGAGCAAACCAAAACCCATGCATGGTTCGAGACGATACTGCCGCCGGCCCTTGAGCCATACCTGCAGCGCTACCTCGACTTCTATCGCCCAATGCTGGTGGCCTGCACAGGCCGCTGGCGGAAACCAACAGGCAATGCGCTTTGGATATCGAACCACGGCTCGCCGATGACGCAGGATGGCCTTTACAGCCGTATATGCCGGCACACAGGCGAACGGTTCGGGGAGCACTGCTCGCCACACATGTTCCGCGATGCTGCAGCCTCAACACTGGCGACCGAGGCGCCTGAGTATGTCCGGATGGCAGCGCCGCTGCTCGGCCACCGCAGCTTCCAAACCACCGAGAAATACTACCGTCAAGCCAAGGCCCAAGAGGGGCATGGTAGTTTTGTTAAAACAATTACCGCACTTAGAGGAGAAGGATGATGGATAGCGAAAATAACAGTCAGCAATTCCAGCCAATAGAGGGGCCGAGCGAGGAGGAATTCAAATTTATAAGAATCGACTTTAAGCTCAGCAAAACAGCTATGGCCCAACTTCGGTCTACCCTTTCCGAAGCAGTAGACCATTACTCCGCATTCCGACGAGATTCGATTTCAGCCGAACAGCGCAAAGAGGTCCGGCAAAAAGCCAAGCGCGCATCGAAGTTAATGGGCGACCTGATAAGGCTGTTCTCGGAAAACAATTCTCAACAGGTGATGAAATCATTTGAAGGTAGGGTGTATTGGGAAGGCTTATTCGGACCGAGCATGATTGAGGAAGCATTCGGCGAGGACATTACATCCAAAGAATACGAGAAGCTTCGCAGCATTCGTGCGGATGAACTAGAACAAAGGGCGTCACAAACAGCTGAAGCTGGAGGCCATCAAAGTGGTAGGTTCGAACAAAATCCAGTGCAAGACCACAGCGCTGAGATGCTGGTGTTCCTGTTCAAACGGCTACGGTACCCGTTCGACTTATGGTTACAGCTTGCAAGTTATGGGAAGTATGGACGGCCACCCGAGCCCTTACGCCAGATATTACTAATCTACCTTATTCGAGATGCGCGCGAGATATTGGGCGAAGGATATACTAGGGGTGATTTAATCAAACTTTGTTCTGACGTTAGCGGATATTACGGTATAGCTGATGACGGAATTGGGGATGCTTGTGACCATATCCTGGGTAAGCACGAAAAAGACTTTGCGTGGTTAAACCTACCAAAATTGCAGCCCTTTGACCAAGAGATGCTTGAACGTTGGAATGCGGAAAAACTCGATGATCCCGAGCCGCTGCTGACGCCCGCAAAACCGGCGACAGAATAGTGCCCCTTATGCGGATCTCAGTGGTCAGTAACTCTGGCAGGCATTGCGCATGCCACGGAAAGCCAACCCGCATAATGAAGCTGAAAGCCAACGACAGTTGGTCGATGACTTGTGTGTCGAGTTGGTCGATTTTGGATCCGACTTCCCAATTTCTGCTGCCGAACTCGATGCGCTTGAGCAGCTTTTGGGCGCTGATTTGCGCGAACTACTCCAATAACCCACCAGCCTCCATTGCGGCTGGCCAAAGCCGTAACTGAGAGGCCAACATGGCATTTGCAGCCACCCCGACCATTACCCAGCCCAAACGCGTTGCGCTTTACCTGCGGGTCAGCACCGGACGTCAAGCAGAAGGCGATGTCTCGATCCCTTCGCAGCGCGATGTCACGCAGCGGTTTTGCGAAGCCCAAGGCTGGGAACTCACCTGTGAATTTGTGGAACCCGGCGCTTCGGCCACCGATGACCGCCGCCCGGTATTCCGGCGCATGCTAGAGGAAGCATCGCGTCCTGATCGCAGGTTCGATGTGATCTGTGTTCACGCCTTCTCGCGCTTTTACCGCAATGGTGCTGAGATGGAGCTCACCATTCGTAAGTTACGCAAGCAAGGCGTCGAGGTCATCTCAATGAGCCAGCCCACCGGCGATGATCCGAGCCAGCTGCTGATGCGCCAGATCATTGGTATCTTCGATGAGTACACCTCCCGCGAGAACGGCAAGAATGTGAGCCGCTCGATGCGCGAGTCGGCCAAGCAGGGATTTTGGAACGGTGCTACCGCTCCGCTCGGCTACTGCATTGTCGAGGCTGAGAAGCGCGGATCCAAGATCAAGAAGAAGCTGGCGGTCGATCCTGTGGAAGCAGAACTCGTGCGCCTGATCTTCACCCTCTATGCGTATGGCATCGATGGCGCTCCCCCGCTTGGGGTTAAGGATACCACCAAGTGGCTCAATGCCAAAGGCTATCGTACCCGCAAAGGTGCAGCGTTCGGCGTTGGCCCTATCCATAACATCCTAACAAACCGGACCTACGCTTTGGGCATCTGCCGCTACGGCGTTCGCAATGGTCGGACCCAAGAACTTAATGACCCCGAAAGCGTCGTGGAGATCCCCGTGCCTACAATCCTACCCTTACCGCTGTTCGAGGCGGTGCAGGCCAAGCTTACCCGCAACAATCCCAAGGTCACAGCACCCCGCGTGGTGAACGGTCCGATCCTGCTCACTGGTCTTGCTGTTTGCGCCACCTGTGGATCGTGGATGACCCGCACCGGTACAAAGCGAGGTAATCGCTCCTACAGCTATTACACTTGTGCAGGCTGTCATCAAAAGGGGCCTTCGGTCTGCAAGGGGCGGCATATCCCGCTGGCCAAGCTTGACGACCTCATCCTCACCAACGTCAAGGAACAGCTCCTCGCGCCTGAACGCCTCGAAGATATCCTGTGTAAGCTTGTGGAGCGGCGCACCTCGCGTCAAACCGAGGTTGCAGAGCGGCGCTGTGCCCTTGAAGCCCAGCGCGACAAAGCAAAGGACAGGCTAGCTCGGCTTTACCGTGCCATCGAAGATGGCGTGGTGGAACTTGATGCAGACCTCAAGGACCGCATCCAAGCCATCAAGCAAGAGCGGGATCTGGCCGAAACAGCAATCGAGAGGATCACCGATACGGCAGCGAGCCGAACCGAGATTACACCTGCACGTCTGGCCGCGTTCTCGGACCTAATGCGCGACAAACTCGACACAGGCGATATCCACGCCCGCAAAGCTTACCTGCGCGCTGTCATATCCCGCATCGAAGTGGGTGATGAAAATATCCGCATTATCGGAGAAAAGGCCAGCTTAGAGAAGGCTGTCGGTACCACACTAACGGGGAAAATCCCTGTTAGTGGTTTGGTACGTAAATGGTGCACCCAACTGGATTCGAACCAGTGGCCCCCAGATTAGGAATCTGATGCTCTATCCTGCTGAGCTATGGGTGCTGCGTCCCAAGCCATAGCTGCGTGCTATCGGGTGGTCAATTTTTAGCCGAAGGCGGCACGACTGGAAAAAGGAGTGGTGCAACCTGAACGCCTTCCTCCATCAGTGCCTTGGCTTCGTCGGCGCTTGTTTCGCCATGGATGATACGATCTGCTTCTTCACCATAATGGATGGCGCGGGCGGTTTCGGCAAACTGGCCGCCGACCCATTGCGATTGTTTCAGCATCTCGGTTTGCGCAACCGCAAGCTTTTGAACGAACTCCACAACCGCAGGCGGCAGCGCGTCGGTTTTTACAGGCTCAGCTGCGGCGGCGGTTGGCGCTGCTACATCCGCGATAGGAACCGGCACGCTGCGTTGATTCCCCTTTTTGGGCACATGCGGAACGGACAGCGCCTTTTGCACCGCCATGTCATTACACACCGGACAGGCCAGCAACCCGGACGTTTGCTGCTTGGAATAATCTTCGGATGACGCAAACCAGCCTTCGAAACGATGTCCGTTGCTGCAATTCAGGTCAAACGCGATCATTATGCCCCACGCGGCCCTAGCAATGCGTCGAGCTTCCCTTGATTTTCCAAGGCGCGCAAATCATCAGAGCCACCTATTGGTGTATCATTGATCAGGATTTGCGGCACGGTCCGCGCACCGGGCACGCGCACCAGCATTTCGTCACGCTTTGCGCCACCCATGCTTATGTCATATTCGGTATATGGGACGCCCTTGCTGTCGAGCAATTGCTTGGCACGGACGCAATAAGGGCATGCGAATTTGGTGTAGATTTCAACATTTGCGGTCATAAAACTGAAATGGTGTCCAGCCGCCATCAAGTCAAGCATCGAGAGCAGTTAGTTTTGGCCTGCGCTCTCTCCGCGCAGCGCACGTGCCCAGCAGAACAGCTGAATCCACGACGCACCGCTTCGTTTCAAAACCGATATGCAACCGTCGCTCGTCGCACCGGTGGTCAGGACATCGTCGATCAGAATGATATGGCTGCCCTTTAATCGGCTTTGCCATTTGGGATGCACGGAAAATGCCTGTCCAACGGCTTTACGGCGGCCCTTGGCATTTAGGCCACGCATGCTCGGTGTGCGTTTGTGGCGGACGAGTATGTCAGGGACAAAAGCGATTCCGCTTTGCGCAGAGAGCGCGCGGCCGATCAACGCGGACTGGTTGAAACTACGCGACCACATGCGCGTCCAATGCAAAGGAACAGGCGTAATGATGATGTTATCGCGCTGCTCGGGCAAATGGCGGACCAGCTGCTGCGCAATCACGCGGGCCAATCCGATCTTTCCGCTATATTTTAGCCGGAGTGCGACTTTTGCAGACAGGTCGTCATATTTTACCGCAGCGCGAATGCCGTCATGTTTGGGCGGTTTGGCCAGGCATGCTGCGCAATAGCTCTGTGCACCACGGTCATATTCAAACGGCATTGCGCAGCCATGGCACCATGGCGGGGCAAGAAACTGCAACTGTTGCCAGCAATCGGCGCAAAATGGACCGCCAGCGGGCGTTATCGTGCCACAACATGGGCAGCGTTCGGGCAGCGCCCAATTGAGCGCAGCACGGAAAATGTGGCGGGTGATGGCCATGAAGACTTGTCGGATAAAGCCAGTGTCTGCACAAGGCCGAAATGAGCAGCGAGACCAACCCGCCTGAAATATTTGACCGCCAGCGTCGCCGCGCGCTGCGTGAACGTGCATCACGGCGTCAGGGCGATCAATTTCTGTGGCACCATATTGCGCAGGATCTTGGCGAACGACTGAGCTTTGTGACGCGCGTGTTCGAACATGCGTTGATCATTGGACCGATTGCGAACTGGCAAAAGGACATTCTGCCTGCGGACATGCGTTGCACGCATATGCCGTTGATATCAGTAGGCGGAGCTGAAGACACTCAAAGCGGATTTGAAGAGGGCCGCCTGCCCTTTCCCCCTGCATCGTTCGATCTCGTTATCTCCGCTGGCACGTTGGACAGCGTCAACGATCTGCCCGGCGCGCTTATCCAAATCCGACGGATACTCAAACCGGACGGATTGTTTCTGGGCCATATGTTTGGCGCAGGGACGCTGGCCACATTGAAGTCGATGTTTCTGGAATCCGACGCCGATCAGGTTAGGCCACATATGCACCCGCAAATTGACTTGCGCAGCGCGGCCGATTTGATCGTGCGCGCCGGGTTTGCCTTGCCCGTTGCGGATCAGGATGTGACTGAGGTGCGTTACAGCGACTGGCGCGGCATAGTGTCCGACATACGCGATGCCGGCATAGGCAATGCTTTGGCCGGACCGCGCGCATATCTCGGCAAGAACGCGATCAATCGGCTGGACCGGATTTTCGCCGCACGCGCAGACGCCCATGGCAAAGTCCCTGAATATTTCACGCATCTGTTCCTGAGCGGTTGGGCGCCGTCTGAAAACCAACCCCGCCCAGCCAAAAGGGGAAGCGCGCAAGTTTCGCTTGCGGACATATTGTCCAAAAATCCCGAAGACTAGGGTCAGGACCTATTAAATGCGTTTAAGCCGTTCAACGAGCGGGTAATCAGCAGGCGGCATCGGCAACGCAGCCATGTCGTTTGGATGCACCCATGCAATTTCAGACGCAAAATGTGGCGTGGGCGTGCCTTCCCATGTCACGCATCTGTACAATAACAGCAGCAAATGTCGCTCCCCCAACGGCTCGCTTGCAAAAGTTTCAGGTATAAGGTCTTGGAGGTTTACGGAGATCCCAAGCTCTTCAAACAGCTCTCGCGCAAGGGCGACTTCGGGCGTTTCACCCGCTTCGACCTTGCCGCCCGGGAACTCCCACAGGCCACCCATAGAGGCATGGTCCGGACGCTTTTGCAGCAGAATCGCGCCACTCTCATTGGTTAATGCCGCGGCAACCACGAATAATGTTGTCGGTTTTTTTTCCATAATCTCATCATGTTGAAAGCTTTTGTTAACACTTGTGTGGGAATTTCATGGTGCTCGCAACCAAGGATCGAAGGGGGACCAATAAAAATGTTGGAACTCATTCAACGCATTCACAAATGCGACCAAAGGCGCGACGGCAGTAGAGTATGGTTTGATAGTGTCGCTAATCGTTATCGTGATCCTTGCTTCGCTCGGAAACCTTGGGAACGGAACACAGGCTATGTGGAATAAAGTTTCCGACGAAGTATCTGCGATGTCGAGTTAATGTTCGCATTAACGAATTGGTAAATGGTGATGATCTATCAAATTAGTGACGGTTAATATTTTAAAAACCGCCCGGGTGAATGAACAAATAATAGGAGACCGAAAATGAAAATTATCAAAAAAATCTTCAAGAACGAAAACGGCGCGACTGCAATTGAATATGGGCTGATCGCGGCTTTGGTTGCTGTTGCTGCAATGGTTGGAATGGGCAACCTCGGTACCGCCCTGAACAACCAATTTAACAACGTCGGCAAAAAGCTAAACCTCTCTTAATATTCAGGCACCAAGCCTAAACATTTACAGAAGGGCGGGAACTTCGCGGTTTCCGCCCTTTTTATTTAATATGTGACGATCTTCACCTTCTGCCCCGGACGCAACGCTGCATTGAAGGTCAGTCCATTCAACGCAAGAAATCGTTCGGTTTGCAGCGAAGGGTACGCCATGCGCGTTGCCAGCGACGCTACAGTGTCTGTGCGCCCCACCGTCACCACGCGTAATGTGCGCGGCTTCACCTCGGCTGCTTGCGCATTGCTCAATCGAGACATGCTTTCAAACATGCCGTCAAACGGGCGCGCATTGGCGGCGGTAATGGTCACAAAATGAAATGCGATTCCGGGCGACCATTCATAGGCAAAGACAGACACGGCGCGCTGCCCCTGCTGCGTATTGACGACGCTGCTGGCGAAAAATGCCGGAATGCCATTAACCGTTGTCCTGCGGATGTCGCGGACTGGAATGGCCATGTTTTTGCCGGCAACAGATTTAAACGCATTGCTGATATACGCATCACGATTGCCGTCGAACGCTGCGGATGTGAACAGCGCCTTGCCTGTGTTGCCGTTTATGGAGACGGATTCATTTCCGTTTTGAATGCCAAAACCGGTTGGCGCGGTGAACCGCATTTTTAATTGCGGATGAATAAATGCCAGCCCCTCCACAACCCCCTGAACGGGGTCGTCGCCATAGAGCATGCCGTCAATCGCGGCGAAGTGGGCGTCAGCGTTGCGCACATTGCTGGCCGGATAGGATTTTGACCGCGTGCCTGCACGTGCAACACGCCGTGCGGGATCAGGGTGCGTACTGGCCCATTCGGGCACCGCATTGTCACCAAGGCCAGCGACCCGTGAATCAAGGCTCGTCTGCAATGCCAGCGCGTTCAGCATCGATGATAATGCGCTTGGGTCATAGCCGGCTTTGCTCAGATAGCGGATGCCGAAGTCATCAGCCTCTTCTTCCTGGACCCGTGAATATTTCAGACTGAAAACTTGTGCCAGCGGACCCGCATATTGCTTAAGCCCAACGCCGACAGCGCCAAGCCATCCAGCGGAATCGCCAAGCACTGAACCCAAAATCGTACCGCCTATGCCCAATATGTTGGCAAATGTGGCGTTGTTTTGGCGCTTTTGGCTGTGGCGCGCGGCGGTGTGTCCGACTTCATGGCCCAATACGCCCGCCATCTCTGCCTCGCTATTGCACAGGGCAACCAGTTGGCGCGTGATGTAAACATAGCCGCCCGGAAGCGCGAAAGCGTTGTTCACGGACGAATTCAGCAAGGTGACGTTAAAATCATCCTGCGAATTGCCAAGGCCGGATTGCGCCGCAATGTTTTTGCCAACGCGCACAACATAGGCCGTCTGCGGGCTCTGCATCGGACCGCCAAATTCTTTCAGAATTTCGGTATGATATTTAGCGCCCTCTGCCTTTTCCTGGGCAGTGAATGCGCGTGGCGCGGCGGGCTGCTTTGTTTTCGCATCTGCCGGAGGACTGCCAACCATTGCCGTCAATCCAAGGATTGCAACGCCAGTAGCCATGATAATTTTCGAATTGCGCATTCATGTCCTCCTAAAGTCAGGAAAACCCAATTTATCACATTATGTTGCGCACCGACGTAAATTCTTGTGCCGCTGCAAACCGTGCAACAACCAAATAGGCTTACGCACCCATCGCTAAGAACTTTGCACGGCGTTGCTGCAGAAGCTCTTTCGACGAAAAGGCAGAGAGCGCCGCAATTTCCTCATCAATCGCTTTCGCAAGCGATGCAGCCGCAAGCGCATGGTCGCGATGCGCACCGCCCATCGGTTCTTTGACGATTCGGTCGATAATCCGAAGTGCTTTCAAATCATCGGCCGTCATCTTCATGGCCTGCGCAGCATCCGCTGCCTTGTCGCCTGTCCGCCATAGGATCGACGCGCATCCTTCTGGGGAAATGACGGAATACACCGCATATTCAAACATCAAAACGCGGTCCGCAGCCGCAAGTGCGACCGCGCCGCCCGAACCGCCCTCACCTACGATGCAGGCGATCATCGGCACGCCAAGCGCGAGGCATTTTTCTGTGGAGCGGGCGATGGCTTCGGCCTGTCCGCGCTCTTCGGCCTGAATACCCGGAAACGCACCCGATGTATCGACGAGGCTGACCACCGGAATACCAAACCGGTCGGCCAGTTCCATCAGCCTTATGGCTTTGCGATAGCCCTCTGGCTTGCCCATACCGAAATTATGGCGAAGACGGCTTTGCGTGTCGTCACCCTTTTCATGGCCAATGACCATGACGCGCCGGCCGTTGAGTCGGGCGAGCCCGCCGATAATGGCCTGATCATCGCCAAATGCGCGGTCGCCGGCCAAGGGCATGAAATCTTCAAAAATCGACGCAATGAAATGTTTGAAATGCGGCCGTTCAGGATGGCGCGCGACCTGCGTTTTCTGCCACGCGGTCAGGTTTGCGTATGTGTCCTTAAGCTGCTTGTCCGCTTTGGCGCGCAGCTTACCAATTTCGGCGCTGACATCGACGTCACTTTCGCGCGCAGCATCCTGCAGTTCAATAATACGTGCTTCCAAAGCGGCGACAGGTTTTTCGAATTCAAGATATACCATCATGATTGTCGGTTAGAGCCTGTCGCGCCACGGGTCAACGCGCGCATTGCCAGCGGGTGCCTGCGGTTGACCAATTCCACCAGACGGCTGCTGTCCACATGCGTGTAAATTTGCGTGGTGGCGATATCGACATGGCCCAACATCGCCTGAAGCGCCCGTAGGTTCGCGCCGCCCGCCAAAAGATGCGTTGCAAAGGCATGCCGCAGCACATGGGGGCTGACCTTGGTGGGATCTAAACCGGCCTCAGCGGCGAGCGCCTTAATAATCTGAAACAGCCTTATGCGGCTGATATGCCCGGCGCGCGACGGAAACAAAAAGCGTGATTTTTCCGGTACGAACGCAAGCCATGTCCCAACGGCCTGCCGCGCACGATTGGAAATAGGCACCATCCGTTCCTTCGCGCCCTTGCCCTTGACGATGATGAACGGCTTGTCCGACACGATTGCACTGCGCGGCAGTGCAACCAGCTCGGTCGCACGCAAACCGGACCCGTAAAGCAACTCAATCAAGGCGGAGAGCCGATAGTCCGTAGACGCAGGCGCGGGCTGCGTAAGCTTCGCCTCGATTGCGGCGAACAAAAGATCGACCTCTTTTGTATCAAGGATTTTCGGTAGCGCGCGCACCTGCGACGGCTTGGGCAAAGCGGCGGACGGATTATCATCGCGAAAACCCTCCTCATGCAAAAAACCGAAAAAGCGCCGGAGCACTGATGATTTGCGCGCGACTGAACTGTTGGCAAGGTCGCGCCAATGGCTTGAAAGCGTCACCAAATTATCTGCATTGGCATGTGCGAGCTTTCCGCCGGTCAGGCTGGATGCCGCAAGCAAGTCGCTCGCATAAGCTGCGCTGGTATTTGCAGCAACGCCCTGCTCAGCCGCCATCATTTCAATGAAGCGCGCTATCAGATCGCGGTCCGTCCCGCTCATATCCGTCGATCAGAGGCCGCTGCCTTGCATATCACCCAAGGGTGACCGCTTCGGCCGCAATCATCCGCGCTTCCGCCTCAAGACCCACCTGACGCAGCGAACGCACGATATAGTATACATGATGCGCCGGCACCGAAGCCCATGATGGTGCCTGCATTCCGGCAACCGCCATCAGTGCGACCGTGCCTTGCTCACCGCGACTTGCTGCGGCCGTAATCGCTTTTGACCACGCCGTTTGCCGCGCGATATTTACCTTCAGATCAACCGCAAAATCACTTTGCGCGCCGGATTCAACGCGCCCCAGCCCGGCAAGTCCAGCCAGCAAAAGCGCGGACTTATGCCCGTCATCGCTGTCGTCATTGCTGTAAAATTCGTCGAGATCGCCATAATCCGCCAGAGTAACACGGCCGGGTGCGCCCAAGGTGACGAGTGCCCAACCCAGCGAACCGCCCGAAACGATATTGCTCCATCGCGCCGCCGAACGATCAAGCCCCGCCGTCAACATTGATGCAATCAACCCATCGGCCTGCCCGGCATGGTCTGAACTTGGGGCGATAAGCGCTGCAGCACGCGCCGTCATGACAAGCGCCGCCAGATAGTCCGCGCCCGTCCGCTCTGCGCCCCAAATCGACGCCATTGCCGAAACTTTTCCGGAATCGTCCGACGCAGTATATGCGTTGCCCAGATTTTCGGCCTGCGTTTTCATCGCATCAGGTGCATCGGGATCATCAAGAACCTGCGCATAGAGATCGACCATATCGCGGTTGGAAAATACGCCAAGCGCCGCGGCACCGGGTGCATATTTGGCGCGTATTGCGGGTGCAAACATGGGCAATTGCACACGCCATCCGTCGATCTGGCGACCACTATTGCTGAACAATCGCTCCGGTGGCTCAAGGCCAACGGCGGCGGACAAACCAAAGCGCCACGGGTTCATCCCCTCAACGCCATCCCATTCGATTTTAACCGACCGGCGGCCATTTATACCCGCACCCACGGCCTTTTCGGTTAAGAGATAATCGACGCCCCGAACCCAGCCCTGATAGCGTCCCTGATTGATGAACCCTGTTGCGCTGCCTTGTTCGCCAGCGAGCGACGCACAAATAGCGCGCGACATTTTCCAGCGCCCACTGTTCACAAGGCGAACGCCGCCTTCGGTCAAAGGACAGATGCCCGCCAGGTCGCCATTTGCGAGATAGGTCTGCATCGCGACCTCATGAAGCCGTTTGGTATAGTTGCCAGCGTCGACTTGTTGAACAAGCCCACGTGCGACAACCGAATCCCCCATGCGCAGCAACAGCCACGCCCGTTCTGCGGTCCAGTCCGCGCCGTTTACGCCCTGTGGCGTATTGGTTCGGCTGGCGAGCAACCGCCGTGCCATGATCGTGCCCCAACGCGACGCGATTGGCCCCGATGTGCGTTCGACCACCTGTTTCAGGAAGGCGCCATTGGTCGCGCCAAACGACGCCGCCGGAAATCCGCCCGATGTTTCGGAGATGATACCAATCGCATTGAGCGAACGGCGCGCAGCAGGTGGCACGTCATACCGAACGACCATTTCCTGTGCGTCTTCTTCATCCTCTTCTGCGTCGTCAGCCGCAGCGTCCGCACTGACGTCACCCGATGCCGGATTGGCCGGTGATGTTCCGGTCTTGGTGGTTGACGGTGTTGAAGACGAAGGACGCGCGGGGTTATTGGGTGCTGATGGCGCAGGGTCGCCAAAGCCTTCGGGAAGAAGTGACTCCGGACCCTGCTGCCCCAATGCGGGCAAAGCAAATGCGAGGATGACAGCGGCTGCCGCCAAAAGGCCGCCTTTTGTTATTTTATCAGTCAATGACGCGAACCTGTTTCAAATCTTTGGGGCTGCACTGCAATTTCTCTTATCTGCATAAGTTGTCCACCGACTAAACATGCACGCCAGAGTAGCAAGCCAAATGCCACTGCCGCAACAATTAGAAAGCGCAAAAACCGGTTTTTATGTCCGCCGCTCATGAACCATTGTGCAATATACTGCTTTTCCACAATTTTCTGGATAAGTGGCAAATTACTTTCGGGTTGGGGATAGCCGATATATAGGCGGTGTCGCAATGCCCGGAAACGATGAACAAAAAATCGGCAAGGACCGAACAGTAACTGACCCGGTAATTGACCGGCCGATCGTTCTTGTCGGGATGATGGGCGTGGGCAAAAGCAGCATTGGAAAGCGCCTCGCTGCGCGGTTGAATGTGCCTTTTGCCGATGCTGACGATGAAATTGAACGTGCCGCTGGACTTTCGATTTCCGAAATATTCGAAAAGTTCGGCGAAGGCTATTTTCGCGATGGCGAGCGACGGGTTATCGCGCGGCTTGTCGAGGGTGCGCCAAAGATTATCGCCACAGGCGGCGGCGCATTCGTCAATGCAGACACCCGCGCACTGATATTGGAGCGCGCGATATCGATTTGGCTGGACGCGGACGTAAAAGTACTGGCCGACCGCGTTGGCCGGCGCAGCCACCGGCCTTTGCTAAAGGATAAGGACCCTATTGAAGTCCTGACGGAACTTGGCAAGATTCGAAACCCGCTATATGCGACGGCCAATATCCATATTCGCAGCGATACATCGCCGCATATGCGGACCGTTGAAAATATCGTGAAGGCCCTTGCCCAATGACCGTCATTTCCGTCGACCTGACCAACGCACCTTATGACATTCATGTCCGTGCGGGCTTAATGGCACAGGCGCCGGAATATCTGCTTCCCTATGCGCGCGACAACCGGTTGTTGGTGGTCACAGACGAAAATGTTGCCCGCGCTGTCTGGCCTGCGCTTGAAGCCGCGCTCTCCGCCGCTGGCGTGGAAACCGCGGTATATATTTTGCCCGCGGGCGAGGCTGGAAAAAGCTGGGGCGAGCTGGAAAAGCTAACCGACTGGATGCTCGCACAGCATGTGGAACGCAGCGACCATGTCATCGCGCTTGGCGGCGGCGTTGTCGGCGACATCACGGGTTTTGCAACGCATATCGTAAAGCGCGGCTGTTCGTTCGTGCAAATCCCGACGACCTTGTTGGCGCAAGTGGACAGCAGCGTCGGCGGCAAGACCGCAATCAATAGCGCAGCAGGCAAAAATCTCGTCGGTGCGTTTCATCAACCTGCATTGGTGCTGATCGACCCTGAATTGTTATCGACCCTTCCGCCACGCCAATTGGCGGCTGGCTTTGCCGAAGTGGTCAAATATGGCCTGATCGATGATCCCGATTTCTTCCTATATTGCGAAGACAATCTGGACAGTTTCTTTGCCGGTGACCCCGCCATTCGCGCGCAGGCGATCATAACATCGGTGCAATCCAAAGCGCGCATCGTCGCCGCTGATGAGACCGAACGCACGGGTACGCGGGCATTGTTGAACCTCGGCCATACCTTTGGCCATGCGTTGGAGGCCGACACAGGCTTTTCGGACAGACTGTTCCATGGCGAAGCCGTCGCCGCGGGCATGGCGCTGGCATTCCGCTATTCGGTTCGGCTTGGCCTATGCGCCGACGAAGATGCCCGGCGCGTGTCGCAGCTGCTAAAACGCGCGGGCTTACCCACCACGCTTTCAGATGCCGGGGTTACTGCGAACGGCGCGTTGCTGGTGGATTATATGCGGCATGACAAAAAGATGAGCGGCGGCACTTTGCCCTTCTTGCTCGCAAGAGGCATAGGCCAAACCTTCCTGTCCAAGGACGTCGCACTGGATGACGTCGCGGACTTCCTCGACGACGAAGCTCAATCCTGAGCGATCAGGAAATCATCCGAATCATCACCACCAAAGCTGTGCCGTTTACCGGCATGCAAATCGCCGCTGGAGAACTGCGCTTTTAGACGGCTTCGGTCACGGCGACGGAATTCGGCGATGATTTCATGAATGGCTTCGCGTTCAGTCCCGAAGAATTTAAGCGCATCGACCGACATGCGGATCGACGATTCAAATAGTTCGCGGATGATATTGATGCCGTCATCTTCCATCAACGCCAGCGCCTGTTGCCGGTCATATGCGCGCACAAACAGCTTGGTACGCGGAAATGTCTCACGAACGGGCATCAATGACTCTGCGGTCATGTGCCGGTCGTCGATGCAGAAGAATATCGCCTGCGCATCCTCGCCCCCTGCCCGCTGCAACAAATCAACGCGCGTCCCATCGCCGTAGAAGACTTTGAAACCAAATTCGCCGCTTATGTCGATTGTCCGCGGGTTAACATCGATCAGCGTCACCGAACGCCCAGCGGCCTGCATGATCTGTGACACCTGTTGCCCGAACCGGCCATGGCCAACGATGATGACATTGGCTTGTGACGCCAATGCGGGGTCATCAAGCGGGGCTGCACCCTTGGGCTTATGTGCCGCCAGCTTGCCCGCAATAATCATCAAGAAAGGCGTCGACGCCATCGACAGTGTGACAACTGCGCCAAATAGGCTCGCAGCCTCCGGCTCAATCAACAACGCTTGCTGCGCCGCCGTGAACAGGACAAATGCGAATTCGCCGCCCTGGCTCAACAGCATGGCCATGATGATGGACGGTTTGCTCTTCAATCCAAAGAACCGGCCAAGCGCAAAGATGATGGCAATTTTGACAGCGATCAGCGCCAGCGCAAGCCCCGCCACAAATAGCGGCTGCGCGATAATGACGTCGACATCCAGCAACATGCCAACCGCAAGGAAAAACAGGCCCAGCAAGATCGACCGAAACGGATCGATATCCGCCTCAAGCTCATGCCGATACGGCGACTCTGCGAGCATGACGCCTGCAACAAACGCCCCCAATGCAGGCGACACGCCAATCGACTGCATGACCGCCGCACTGACGCAAACCGTGAACAGCCCTGTGACGATGAACAGTTCACGTTCGGAAATCTTGCCGACAAGCCGCAACAATGGCGACAGCAAATAGCGCCCGGCAAGCACAAGCCCCAATATGGCAAGAACCGCATATAGAACCAGCCGCCAACCCGTAATGGCGCCTTCATCGGCCGGTGCACGTGACAATGCCGCGACAATCGTCAGCAATGGGACAATCGAAATGTCCTGAAACAACAGGATGGAGAAGCTTTTTTCGCCATAGTCGGTTTTCATGCGGCCACGCGATTGCAGCAGCGGCAGCACCTGCGCGGTTGATGACAAGGCAAGCGGCAGGCCGAGGACCAACGCCGCTTCCCAACTGAAGGTCGGCATGGCGAGGTGAATAATGGCAAACATGCCAAGGCCGCACAGGGTCACCTGCAGCGGACCAAATAACAAAATATCCCTACGCAACAGCCACAACCGGCTAGGCGATAGTTCCAGCCCGACAAGGAAAAGCAGCAATATGATGCCGATTTCGGAATAAGCCAATATCGTCTCTGGCGCGCCGATTAGGCCAAGTCCGTCCGGACCGATGGCGATACCGGCAACCAGATACCCAAGCACTGCGCCAAGGCCGAGACGGCGGAAAACAAGCACCGCAATCAGAGCTGCCCCAAGCAACACAACCCCGCCGAGCATCACATCCGCAACAAGATTATGCGGCGCGTCCTCCATCAGCTTTTTTCTTTAATATTCTGCGCCGCAGCCAGAACCGCATCATAAGGCAGCAAGATGGCCGCATGCCGTGACGGATAATCACTTGCCGCGGAAAGCAGATCGAGTTCAGGCCACATATCAGGCATCGCGCCCTCGCGCTTTAATGCATGGGCAATGCCATCGCGCAGTTCATTGAGCATCGATAGGCTCAACCCGTCGGCGTTTTGCCGCAAAATGGCGGCCGAGGCTTGGCCCAAGGCGCAGGCATTTGCGCGCAAGGCAAGCCCGCATATATGCCCGCTTGCGTCGGTCATGACATCTGCCTGCATCCGGCTTCCGCAGACAGGGGATCGCACCTCTGCCGACCCGTCGGGATTTTCAAGGCGGTCATGCGCGACCAACGCGGTCGCGAGGCGGAGTATGTCGCGATTGTAGAGAGCGGAATCGCTCACTCGTTTGTTCCCGCGGCTTCGTCGTCGGCCCCGCGGTTCTCGCGAACGAAATCGGACATGGCTGTCCCGCTGGCGTTCAGCAGGGGATAGGTGCGTGATTGCGTCATCCATTCAGGCCGCGCCTCATCCGCGCCAAAGAACATGCCATAACCCATGACGAGCAACAGGAATATCAGCGTTGCCATCATCAGTCCCTTCAACATTCCAAAGCCAAAGCCCAAGACACGGTCAAATGGTCCCAACAGCGATTTGCGCGATCGCGCGCCAAGCGATTTTGCGATCCATGTGCCGAGCGCATAAATGACAATAACAATCGCGAGAAACGCTACAATCGCCGCGCTTGTTTCCGAACCAATGGTTTCCGCCAGCGCAGACGTGGCAGGGGCATGCAGGATGCGGACGGCAGCGATAACCAATATCCATGCAATCATCGACAGCGTCTCTTGCACAAAACCGCGCAAGAGGCCGAAAACGGCTCCGCTGCCGATTAAGAAAAACACAATGATATCAAATGCGGTCATGTGAAGCTGCTGCCCAATCTATAATCCGTCGCACCTCGTCCGCAGTGCGCCCATATCGCCATTCAAGCCGCAAAACCGCCTGATGTCTGTCGCCTATGACATGGCCTAAAAACGGATTTAGTGACGTCCCAGCATATGGTCAACGAGATTGGCCAGCGTGCGGAACTCTTGCGTTGAAATTCCCGACTGTCCCTTCACCGATGGCGGAACAAGTGCACGGCTGAAACCAAGCTTGGCCGATTCCTTCAAACGCAATGCGCCATGCGCGACGGGACGAATTTCGCCAGACAAGGCGACTTCTCCGAACAGAACAGCATCCGACGGCAAGGGCCGCTCGGCAAGGGCCGATACCAGTGCCGCCGCGACCGCAAGGTCCGCCGCCGGATCCGAAATGCGATATCCGCCAGCGATGTTCAGATATACTTCGGCAGTCGAAAAGCTAAGGCCACAGCGCGCCTCCAACACCGCCAATATCATGGCCAGCCGTCCGCTGTCCCATCCGACCACGGCGCGGCGCGGCGTAGCACCACTGGACAGACGCACGGTAAGCGCCTGAATTTCAACGAGCACTGGACGCGTACCTTCCAACGCTGGAAATACCGTTGCACCGGTCACTTGTTCGGCGCGGTCGGTCAGGAACAATGCGCTTGGGTTGCCAACCTCGGTCAGGCCCTCTTCCGCCATGGCGAAAACGCCAATCTCATCAGTGCCGCCAAAGCGGTTCTTCGATGCGCGCAATATCCGATATTGATGGCTTCGTTCACCTTCAAACGCCAGCACCGTATCGACCATATGTTCAAGCACACGTGGCCCGGCAATCGTTCCGTCTTTGGTGACATGGCCAACAAGCATCAATGCAGAGCCACGCTCTTTGGCAAAACGGATCAGCTCTTGCGCCGATGCGCGCACTTGGCTGACCGTGCCCGGGGCGCCTTCAATCAAATCGCTGTGCATCGTCTGGATCGAGTCAATCACCAGCAAGGCTGGCGGCGCGCCCTTCCCCATCGTCGTCAATATGTCGCGGACCGAGGTTGCCGCCGCCAATTGCACGGGCGCATCGCCGAGCCCAAGCCGCCGTGCGCGCAAACGCACTTGGTCGACAGCCTCTTCGCCCGAAATATACGCAACGCTCAGCCCACGCCGCGCCAAATTGGCCGCTGCCTGCAGCAGCAAAGTAGACTTACCAATGCCCGGATCACCGCCCAGCAACGTCGCTGACCCCGGCACAAGGCCGCCACCCAGTGCACGGTCGAACTCAGCGATGCCGGTCGAGGCGCGATCAGGAAGCTTGATGTCGGTGTTCAGCCCCGACAGTTCCACCGAACGTCCGCCCGAATGCAAATGATGCTTCAACTCAAAGACCGTCGCGCTCGCTTCTTCCGCCAGCGTATTCCATTCGCCGCAGTCGTCACATTGCCCCTGCCAACGGTTCGCTTCGGAACCGCATGCCTGACACACATATTTGCGCTTTGCTTTTGCCATGGACGGAAACTATCAGAACATATCAAGAACTCAAGCCGTAAAAAGCACGCATAGGTGCTTGCGCACGCCCTTTGGCGGTGTCACACCATCGGCATGCGTGAAAAAGAACTTCGGCTGGCGCTCATTTGTTATGGTGGGGTAAGCCTTGCCATCTACATGCACGGCGTCACGCGCGAGATTTGGCATATGGTTCGCGCCAGCCGCGCATTCCATGATGCAGGGCCTGCCGCCCGGGGCAGCGAGTCCGTCTATCACGATCTCCTCGCCGAAATATCACAAGTCAGCGGAACGAAGCTGCGCGTGCTGACCGATATTATCGCCGGGTCCAGCGCCGGCGGAATCAACGGTATATTTCTGTCCCAAGCCATTGTCACAGGGCAGTCGCTGGAGCCGCTGACCGATATGTGGCTTGAAATGGCTGATGTGGACGTGCTGCTTGATCCCGACGCCCGTCCGCTGTCGCGCTTCTCCAAATTTTGGGCAACACCGATAGCGTGGCTGATCTTGCGGCGGCGCGGCGGCGCGGTTGAACAGACGGTCGCGAAGGAAGCACAGGACGAGGTGGCAACCAAGCTATCGCGCTTCGTCCGTGCCCGCTGGTTCGCGCCGCCCTTTGGCGGCAACGTTTTTTCCAAGCTATTGCTGGATGCGTTGAAGGCCATGGCGGCGAGCAAGGCCGGATCGCCGCTTTTGCCCGTCAACCAACCGCTCGACCTGTTTGTGACGGTCACCGATTTTAACGGGCATGATCGAGTCTTGCGCCTGAACAGTCCGCCCGAGGTGACGGAGTCTGAGCACCGGATCACCGTCGACTTTTCGACACGCGGGCGGACGGACCTTGCCGATATGGCCGAACTCATCTTTGCAGCACGCGCGACCGCTAGTTTTCCCGGTGCCTTCCCGCCCTTTTCCGTGCGTGAACTTGACCGATTGCTTGCGCGCGAGAATGTGCCGTGGTTGGGGCGGAACGCATTTCTGAAACGCATATTGCCGCAGCAATTTGCCGCCAATGCCGCGGAAGACACGATGCTGATTGACGGTTCCGTGCTCGCCAACGCGCCGTTTAATCAGGCGATTGCCGCCCTGCGCAACCGCCCGGCGCGCCGCGAAGTCGACCGACGCTTTGTCTATATTGACCCAAAGCCCGGCCGGCCAAGTTTCCGCTTCGGTCGGCGCAATGCAGATGGCAGCGTGGGAAACCCGCGCAAACCGCCCGGCTTTTTCGCAACGATATTTGGCGCAACATCGAATATCCCGCGGGAGCAACCGATCCGCGATAGCTTGGAAAAAATCTCGGGCCGGTCGGAACGGATCGAACGGATGCGACAGGTGATCGACAGCCTTCGGAACGAAGTCGAAACCACGGTGGAGGCACTGCTGGGCAAGACGTGGTTCCTGAGCCAGCCGACTGCCGTCCGTATGCAGAAATGGCGTCAATCTGCGCAGGAAAAGGCGATACTTGCTGCCGGATTCAGCTACCGGGCCTATGGCCATTTGAAGCTTGCGGGCGTCGTCGACGATATTGTGGCGACCGCACGGCGCAGCCTGCCCGATGCCAACAACGGGTTTTTCCGCGACTTGAGAGCCGCTTTGTGGTCGGAAATCAGGACACGGGGATTGGACCGCATGCCGCAAGATGGCGGCAAGCAGGCGAGCAAACAGTCGATCGCCTTTTTTGGCACGCATGATTTACGGTTCAGAATTCGCCGGCTCCGCTTCCTTGCACGGCATCTGACGGAAGAGGTCGAAAATGCCATCGACGTACCCGAAAAGGACATCACGCAGATCCGTGATGCTATTTACCGCTGTCTGGCGATGTATCTGGATCTGGAAACGGCCGAATTTCTAGGCGTCGATTTTGCCATTGCCGCAAAGGCGGGCGTCACCAATCCGGCCGGGCTCATAGACCATTTGGCGTCCCAGCGCGACCTCGTCCAAACAGACCTGCGTGTGGATGCGATATTGTGTGCAGCGCTCCTCGCACTGCCCGTTGCGGCGCGCAGGGCCATGCTGCTCGGCTATCTGGGTTATGCGCTTTATGACATCGCGACCTTGCCATTGTTGCAGGATGAAGGGTTCGATGAATTTGACCCCGTCAAAGTGGACCGCATTTCCCCCGAAGACTGCAACTCCATCCGCAAAGGTGGCGCTGCTACCACGTTGAAGGGCATAGAGTTCAACAATTTCGGCGCTTTTTTCAGCCGGTCCTATCGCGAGAATGATTATCTGTGGGGGCGGTTGCACGGGGCGGAACGGCTCATCGACATTTTGGTGTCGTCGCTGCCCGCAGGTCATGACTTCGCCGAAAACAGGGTGCGGGCTTACAAAAGGCTCGCCTTCCATGCGATATTGGATGAGGAGCAGGATCGGCTGAAATATGTCCAGCCCCTCATCGCATCATTGCGGAACGAGATTGATCAGATCGAAATCTGAGCCTTCATTTCAATATATTGAAGACAGCATCAACGAACCTGCGCGCGCTTGGCGCGCGACGCAATCACGTCGCGATGCCGTCCCAAATCCCTTTGAGCTTATCAAAGAAGCCAGTCGACTGCGGGCATTCCTCACCGGTTTCGGTTTCGCGGAACTCGCGCAATATTTCTTTCTGGCGCGCCGACAGCTTGGACGGCGTTTCAACATCGATCTGAATGACCATATCGCCGCGTCCGCGTCCTTGCAGGACGGGCATCCCTGCCCCGCGCTGGCGTAGCTGTTTGCCCGACTGGATGCCCTCTGGAACGATGATGAGGTGTTCCGCACCATCTAGGCCCGGAATACGGATTTCGCCGCCCAGCGCCGCTGTGGTGAAGCTTACGGGCACACGGCAGAACAATGTCGTGCCGTCGCGCTCAAACACCTTGTGCCGCGACAGATGGATGAAGATGTACAGGTCACCGGCGGCCGCGCCATACGGCCCAGCTTCGCCCTTGCCCGCAACCCGAATGCGGGTGCCTTCATCCACGCCCGGCGGAATATTTACGCTTATGGTCTTGCGTTCGTCCTTGCGGCCTTCGCCGGCACAGACACGGCATGGGTCTTCGATAACCTCACCCCGTCCATGACAGGTCGGACATGTCCGTTCGACCACGAAGAAACCTTGCTGCGCGCGCACCTTGCCGTGACCCGCGCACAGGTTGCAACGGCGCTTGCCCGAACCCGGGGTTGCGCCTGTCCCTTCACAAGTGCCGCAAGCCGTCGCCACGTCGATGGTGATTTCGGCATCCTTGCCGTGGAAGGCTTCGTCGAGTGAAATTTCAAGATCATAGCGTAAGTCTGCACCGCGTGCGGGCCCACGCTGACGTCCACCAAAGGCATCGCCAAAAAAGCTTTCGAATATGTCGGAAAAGTCACCAAAGCCACCGCCACCTTGGCCGCCGCCGCCCATGCCACCATTTTCAAACGCGGCTTTGCCAAGACGGTCATAGGCCGCACGTTTTTGCGGATCTTTCAGGACATCATAGGCTTGGCTGACCGCTTTAAATCTGGCTTCGGATTTATCGCAGCCGGGATTGCGGTCGGGATGGCATTCCATCGCGATCCGGCGATAGGCGGATTTCAGCGTCTTTTCATCCGCTGTCCGCTCGACTTCCAACAATTCGTAATAATCGATGTCAAGATTCATGACTGACTACCCCCCGGCTTCCCGACCGTCGCTGCATTTCGCTGGCGACAGTCGGGAATTTTCAACATCAGTCTTTCTTGTCGTCTTCGACTTCGGAGAATTCTGCATCGACAACATTGTCGTCCGCAGGGGCTTCTTCGGTCGCAGCGCCCGGCGATGCCGCCGCTTGCTCTTCCTTGTAGATGGCTTCACCAAGCTTCATCGCGATTTGCGCCAAGGCCGTTGCCTTTTCCTTCATCGCTTCTGCATCACCACCTTCGATGGCGGTCTTGGTTTCCGCAACAGCCGCTTCGATTTCGCCCTTCAGCGCAGCGTCAATCTTGTCGCCATGTTCAGACAACTGCTTTTCGGTCGTGTGCACAAGGCTTTCGGCATTGTTCTTGGCTTCCGCAGCTTCGCGACGTTTCTTGTCTTCTTCAGCAAATGCTTCGGCATCACGGACCATCTGATCAATGTCGGCATCGGACAAACCGCCCGAGGCTTGGATCTTGATCTGCTGTTCCTTGCCCGTGCCCTTGTCCTTTGCGGTTACGCTGACGAGGCCGTTGGCATCAATGTCGAATGTCACTTCAACCTGCGGCACGCCGCGCGGTGCGGGTGGAATTCCGACAAGGTCGAAATTGCCGAGCAGCTTGTTATCCGCCGCCATTTCACGCTCGCCCTGGAACACGCGGATGGTAACCGCATTTTGGTTATCTTCCGCAGTCGAGTAAACTTGGCTCTTCTTGGTCGGGATCGTCGTGTTCCGGTCGATCATGCGGGTAAATACACCGCCCAAGGTTTCGATGCCAAGCGACAGCGGCGTTACGTCCAGCAACAACACGTCCTTAACGTCGCCCTGCAACACGCCTGCCTGAATGGCTGCGCCCATGGCAACAACTTCGTCAGGGTTCACGCCAGTGTGCGGTTCCTTGCCGAAGAACGCCTTAACAACGTCACGTACCTTTGGCATGCGGGTCATACCGCCAACCATGACGACTTCGTCAATGGCATCCGCCTTCAAACCAGCGTCAGCCAAAGCCTTTTTGCAAGGCTCCAACGTGCGCTTGATGAGATCATCGACCAGCTTTTCAAGGTCGGCACGGGTGATCGTCTTCACCAAATGCTTTGGACCATTTTGGTCAGCGGTGATGAACGGCAAGTTGACTTCAGTCGTCTGTGTCGATGACAGTTCAATCTTCGCCTTTTCAGCGGCTTCCTTCAAACGCTGAAGCGCAAGCTTGTCCTTGGTCAGGTCAATGCCTTCTGCTTTTTGGAAGTCTGCGGCCAAAAATTCGACAAGCTTGCTGTCAAAGTCTTCACCGCCCAAGAACGTGTCGCCATTGGTCGATTTCACTTCGAACACGCCGTCTCCGACTTCGAGGATCGAGATGTCGAATGTACCGCCGCCAAGATCATAGACCGCGATGGTTTTGTTCTCATCCTTGTCCATGCCATATGCAAGCGCAGCGGCGGTTGGCTCGTTGATGATACGCAGAACTTCAAGACCCGCAATCTGGCCCGCATCCTTCGTGGCCTGACGCTGGGCGTCGTTGAAGTAAGCGGGAACCGTGATAACGGCTTGCGTGACGGTTTCGCCGAGATAGGCCTCTGCCGTTTCCTTCATTTTCTGAAGGATGAAGGCCGAAATTTGCGATGGCGAATAATCTTCGCCGCCAGCCTTTACCCATGCGTCGCCATTTTTGCCCTTAACGATGTTGTAGGGAACAAGCTCTGTATCCTTCTTGGTGATCGGATCGTCGTAGCGGCGGCCGATAAGGCGCTTCACTGCGAAAATCGTGCTTTCCGGATTGGTGACGGCCTGACGCTTTGCCGGTTGTCCAATCAGGCGCTCACCGTCCTTGGCAAAGGCCACGATCGATGGCGTCGTACGTGCGCCTTCCGCATTTTCGATGACCTTGGGCTTGCCGCCGTCCATTACCGCAACGCAGCTGTTTGTCGTGCCCAAGTCGATACCAATAACTTTAGCCATAAAAACTTTACCCCGAAATTTTAAAATTGAACGCTTACTGGCCACTTACGGTCCGGCCCTATCAGGCACCGGTGTTTTCCCGTAATGCAACCTTGTAGCGGCGATATAGGTGCCAATTCTCTTGGCACAAGACTTCGGCAACCCTAGATAGGGAAAAAGTAGTCACAGTCCTGGCTTTGAACCACAAAGCCAATGCCGAAAAGAGGATCATATGAACCGACGGATATTCACAGTTGCAGCCGCAACAAGTGCATTATTGCTGGGCTCGTGCGGCCCGACACCGCAGCTAAAGGTCAAAGAGGCGGTGCTCACGCTATCGCCGGTCGACAGCAATCCGTCGGCATTTCACTTCAACGTCTATGGCGGCCCCGAAGACGTCTATTTGCTGCGCGTCAGTTCGCCGTCCGCTATCCGCGTTGAAATGCACGATGTGGCGGTGGATCCGAAAACGGGGGCCGTGTCCATGATGCCGCTGCAGCGCGTCCGCATTCCCGCTGGCGAAACCGTCGCCTTCAAAAAAGGTGGCAAGCATGTGATGATGTGGGGCGTCAACCTTATCCCCCGCCGGCTTGGCGTGATTGAGGCTGAATTTCTATTCTCCAACAATGTCCGCATATTGGTAAAAGCCCGCGTACAGGAAGTCGACGGCACTGACCCGGACGAGAAAAAGGCAATCGACGGCTAAGGCATGCCCTGTTCCAATATTTAGGTGCCAAGGTTACAGGTGCGCCCGCAATATGATGGTATATTAAGCTTCTGAAGGCAGCAGTCCGAGCCGCGCGCGCATCGACCAACGCACCAGCATCAACACCGACACAAGCGCCAGTCCGGCCGCAAGGCCAGTCCACACCCCGACGCCGTCCCAACCCGCCCGAAATGCAAGCCACGCGCCGACACCGATGCCGACCACCCAATATCCGAACGCTGCGAAGTACATAGGGACTTTGGTATCGTGCAAGCCACGCAACATGCCCGCGCCGACAACCTGCGCGCCATCGACAATCTGGAATATCGCGGCCACCAGCAGGAAGCTGACAGCAAGGTCAAAAACCTGCTTGGTCGCGGCATCGACGGGGGTGACGAATATCCCAATCAGCGCCTCTGGAAACAGATAAATAGCAAGCGCCATGACCGCCATAAATCCGGTGCCCAGCACGAAAGCGGTCCAGCCTGCCCGTGTGATGCCGACCGCGTCGCGCCGACCATAAGCAAGGCCGACACGCACCGTCGCCGCCTGCCCCAGCCCCATGGGCACCATGAAGGTAAGCGATGCGATCTGGATGGCGACCGCATGTGCCGCAACCGATGCCTCGTTAATGAGCCCCATCAGCAGGATCGCGATTGCAAACACACCGCCTTCGAAACCCATCGTAAAACCAATGGGCAATCCCAAACGCCAGATTTCGCGAAACCGCCGCCAATCCGCGCGCCAGAAGCGCCCGAACAAATGGTAGCGGCGAAATTTCGGATGGAAACTGACGACGAGAGCCATGACCCCGAACTGCGCGACATTGGTAATCGTGCTGCCAATGCCTGCTCCCACCAGCCCCAATTGCGGCAAGCCAAAATTACCGAGGATGAGGCCGTAATTGACAACGGCATTTAGTAACACAGCGCAACACGCGACGATGGTTGCCCAGACTGGCTTTTCGAGCGCCGCGACAAAATTGCGTAGAACGAGGAACCCGAGGAAGGGCAATATGGACCACATATAGGCCCGCACAAACACCGCAGCATCGGCGGCAAGATCCGCTTGCTGACCCGTCGCAATCAGGATGGCTTCGGCGTTCCATAAAAACGCCCACACCGGCACCATGACCGTGCAACAAACCCAAAGACCCTGCCGGAATGTCCGCCGAATATCGCGCACCGAATGTGCCATGCGACCCTTTTCGGATGCCATCATCGGCGCCGTGGCCGTGACTAAACCCATGCAGAAAATCGCGCAGAAAATGGCGAGGTTGTGCCCCAAAGCACCCGCCGCCAACGCACGCGGACCAAGCCAACCCAGCAGAATGACGTCGGTCACGCCGATTAGCATCATCGTCAGGTTCGACAGGATCATCGGCCACGCAAGCAACAACGTCGCCCGAAGCTCATCGCGCCAGGGCGATTGGCCGTTGGTTGGGAGTGCCTTTGTGGTCATCGGCGGGGCGATAGCGGAGAGCGGCCGATGAGACCACCCCCGAACTTCGGCATTCCCGCTTAGGGACTAATCCCCGGCGCTTACTCCGGCGCCTTCGCCACCCCGACCAATGCAGGGCGCAGTAGGCGATCCTTGATCATATAACCCGCCTGCATCTCGGCCACGATCGTGCCCGGTTCAGCATCTGCGCTTGGGATTTCGACCATCGCCTGATGCTGGTTCGGATCGAGCGGCATGCCCATTGCGGCGATGCGGGTGATGCCGTTTTTGGCAAAGACGCTGTCGAGTTCGCGGCCCGTGGCTTCAAGGCCGATGACGAGCGGTTTCATTGATTCACTCTCGCGCATTTCGGCAGGGATGGCTTCCAATGCACGCGCCAAATTGTCGGAGACGGACAGGACGTCGCGGGCAAAGCCGGTCGCGGCATAAGCGCGCGCATCTTGCGCTTCCTTTTCCATGCGGCGACGCACATTTTGGGTTTCGGCCTGCGCATACAGAACTTCCTGATGCGCCGTGGCGAGCGCGTCTTCGAGCGTGGCAATTTTGGCGTCGGCGGAGTCGGTCGCTTCCGAAGCGTCTTCCTTCATATGCTCTGGCACGCCTTCCAATTCCTTTTCTGCTGCTGCATCTGCGGATTGAGTGTTTTTGTCCGTCATAACCTGATTAACCCATGATTGTTGCGACACCGACGCCGCCTGTTGCTTTGCGCATATAGAAACCAATTCGGTTTCATCAAGCCGTGCGTCACTTTATTAGGCGGCTGAGCGCCTGTGCCGTGAAATCGACCATCGGCACAATGCGGGCGTAATTGAGCCGTGTCGGACCAATGACGCCCACAACACCAACCACCTTGCCACCGGCTTCGCGATAAGGCGCAGCGATGACTGAAGAGCCGGACAGCGAGAACAGATTATTCTCTGAACCAATGAAGATCCGCGTCGATTGCGCATCGCGTGCACTGTCGACCAACCGCGCGATTTCTTCCTTGCTTTCCAATTCGTCCAGCAACTGGCGCACCCGGTCAAGGTCCGCCGCTGCGGCGTCGTCAATCAGGTTTGATTGACCGCGCACAATCAGCACCGGCCGGTCATTGGCATCGAGCGACCATATCGCCAGACCATCGCGCACGAGCTTCTGGCTTGCCGCATCAAGCTCCGCCTGCTCCGCACGAATTTCGCGATCAAGATGCTCCAGCGCCTCTGACAAGGTCAAACCCGACAAACGGGCCGAGATATAATTGGACGCTTCAACCAACGCAGAATCGGAAACAGTGGGGTCAATCGCAACTAGACGATTTTCGACGCTGTTATCCGACCCGACCATGATGGCCAAAACTTGGGTCGGCGACAGGCGCGCAAAGTTGAATGCCTTCAACACTGCATCGCGTTTGGGGACAAGCACGATTCCGGCACAGGCCGATAGCCCCGACAACACCGACGTTGCCGCCGCCAACGCTTCCTCAATTGGCCCCTCGCTTATGATTTGCGATTCAATCGCACGGCGTTCTTCCATGGACGGTTCAGCCGACTGCATCATGCCGTCGACAAAAAGACGAAGACCGCTTTCGGTGGGCACACGGCCAGCGCTGGTGTGCGGCGAGGCAAGCAATCCTGCCTCCTCCAAATCTTGCATCACATTACGAATGGAGGCCGGCGACAAATTCAGGCCCGCAAATTTGGAAAGCGTTCGCGACCCCACGGGCGCGCCATTGTCCAAATAGCTTTCGACCACCATCCGGAAGATGACGCGCGTGCGATCGTTCAGTTCATTGATTGGAATCTGGCTCACGCTTACTGATGTAGCGCAGCGCGCTTGCAAAGCAAGCGGGGCAAGCTATTGCGGCCTTCAACCCATTATCAGGAGACTATCATGCGTCCATCAGGCCGAGCGCCCGACGAAATGCGCGCCATTTCGATTGAAACCCATTTCACCAAGCATGCAGAGGGCAGCTGCCTCATCTGCTTTGGCGACACCCGCGTGCTTGTTACCGCAAGCGTTGAAGATCGCCTTCCACCATGGTTGCGCGGCAAGGGTGAAGGTTGGGTCACGGCGGAATATTCGATGCTTCCGCGCGCCACGCATACCCGCAGCCAGCGCGAAGCGGCGAAGGGCAAGCAGTCCGGTAGAACTCAAGAAATTCAACGTCTTATTGGCCGTTCTTTACGCGCTGTCGTAGATATGAAGAAGCTTGGCGAGCATCAGATCACGATCGATTGTGACGTGTTGCAAGCCGACGGCGGAACGCGCACTGCGGCTATTTCCGGCGCGTGGGTGGCCTTGCGGCTTGCGGTCGATGGCCTGCTTGCTTCGGGTGCGATTAAGGAAGACCCGATCAGCGGCCGCGTCGCCGCCATCAGCTGCGGCATCGTCAACGGAACGCCCGTGCTTGACCTCGACTATATCGAAGATTCGAGCGCTGACGCTGATGCGAACTTTGTCCTCATTGAAGGCGGACAAATCGCCGAAGTACAAGCGACCGCCGAAGGGGCGACCTATGATGAGGAAAGCCTGCTGCGCTTGCTCCGTCTCGCACGCATGGGCACCGACCGGATATTCGCGGTACAAGATGAAGCGGTCAAGTAACCGCTTATTGGCACTTTAAACGTCAATGTCATTCCCGCGAAAGCGGGGATGACAATATGGTTCAAGGCAAGAATATATGACCCATCGCAAATTGCAGCCCGGCAAGCTTGTCATCGCCAGCCACAATGCGGGCAAGGTGCGTGAAATCCGCGCCTTGCTTGCGCCGTTCGGGATCGAACCGGTTTCGGCGGGTGAACTTGGCTTGCCTGAGCCCGAAGAGACCGGGACGACCTTTGCCGAAAATGCACTACTGAAAGCACATGCCTCTGCCCAAGGGTCAGGCCTGCCTGCCTTGGCAGATGACAGCGGCCTTTGCGTGGCGGTGCTTGGCGGCGCACCTGGTGTGTACACGGCAGACTGGGCGGAAAAACAACGGTTCGAAGGGGGCCCAGGACGCGACTGGTACATGGCAATGGGTAAAGTCGAAGGCAAATTGGCCGAGCTTGGCCCAGATACCGACCGAAGCGCATATTTTATCTGCACCCTCGCGCTTGCATGGCCCGATGGTCATGAAGAAGTGTTCGAAGGCCGCGTGCAAGGTAGCCTGACATGGCCACCACGTGGTACGTTGGGCTTTGGTTACGATCCGGTGTTCGTGCCAACCGACCGCACGCAAACTTTTGCGGAACTGGACCCGGCGGAGAAACATGCCATGAGCCATCGGGCAGATGCGTTCCGCAAATTGGTTGAGGCCGTTTTTTGACAAGCGCCACATCTGACCAGACCGAAGCCCAGAGCAGCAGTCACGCAGTGGCTGCGACCGTCGAAGGGCGGCTATCAGTCAAGCACGGTGGTTGAACGAGACACACCCTTCGACTTTTCGGCAGTGCTCCGCACTGCCGGCTCAGGGCTACGGTAAGCCTCGAATGTCAAATCCGCTTGCCCTCTATATCCACTGGCCCTTTTGCGTTTCCAAATGCCCTTATTGTGATTTCAACAGCCATGTGCGGGAAAGCGTCGACCAAGACGCTTGGTGCGCGGCATTGTTGGCGGATATGGCCCACGAAGCGGCGTTGACACCCGGCCGCAAGCTGAGTTCCATTTTCTTCGGCGGTGGCACGCCATCGCTGATGCCGCCGTCAACGGTCGCCGCGTTGATTGATGCCGCTGCGCAACATTGGGGCTTTGCCGACAATATCGAAATTACACTTGAGGCGAACCCCTCCTCGGTTGAGGCATCCCGCTTCGCCGATTTGGCCAAGGCTGGTGTCAACCGCGTGTCGCTTGGCCTTCAGGCTCTCGATGACGCCGCCTTGGCCTTTTTGGGGCGTGCGCATTCCGTTGGCGAAAGCCTTGCTGCGCTCGCAGTCGCGCAGCAACATTTCGGCCGCGTCAATATCGACCTGATTTATGCGCGGCCCGAACAAACGGCCACACAATGGGAGGCGGAACTTCGGCGCGCATTGTCCTTCGGCACCGATCATATGTCGCTATATCAGTTGACGATTGAGGCGGGCACACGGTTCGAAACGCTCGTGCGCACGGGGCACTTCACCCCCGCCGACGATGACGATGCGGCGACCCTTTATGACATGACGCAGGACATGACGCGCGCGGCGGGCATGGCAGCTTATGAGATTAGCAACCACGCGCGGGCGGGTCATGAAAGCCGGCATAATTTGAGTTACTGGCGCTATGATGATTATATCGGCATTGGCCCCGGCGCACATGGACGACGTCTGAAGTGTGCGACGCAACGTCATAAAAAACCAGAAAATTTTCTGTCTGCAGTGGACCGCAACGCGCATGGCATCAGCGCCGAAGATCATCTCGACCCCGCAAGCCGTGCAACCGAAAGTTTGCTCATGGGACTGCGGTTGAGCGAAGGTATCAGCCTTGACCGCCTGTCATCGCGCACGGGTATTGCGCCAGACAAGATGCTGGATTTCACGGCTGTCGACAAAATCGCGCGCCTTGGCCTCATTACCCGCACCGGCGACCGCATCACGGTTACGCCGCAAGGCATGCCGTTGCTGGATGCGATCCTGCCGCAAATAGTAGCGGTTGAGGCGGATGCTGCCGCCTGATAGCATGACGGCATAATGTCACTGCTTTCCGAATATCTGACGTTCCTGACCGACAATCGCCGGATGTCGCCGCATAGTGTCCGCGCTTATCATGCCACGGCAGATCGGCTTACCGCTTTTCTGCAGTTGCACTGGGGGGCGACAGTCGACCGCACAACGCTGATGAAAATTTCTGCCGCTGATATGCGCGCCTTCTTGGCGGACCGGCGTGGCGATGGACTTACCAACCGGTCCACCGCGCGTGAATTGTCCGCCGCCCGTCATTTTTTGCGCTTTGCACTGGGCGAAAACGCAACCCTGCCCCCAATGAAGGGGCCGCGCGTGCAACGCAGCCTGCCGCGCCCCGTGAACCCCGACGATGTTCTGGCACTCGCGGATGACGTCGCAGAAAGCGCAAACGATGGCTGGGTCGGCGCGCGTGACTGGGCCTTGCTTCTGCTGCTCTACGGCAGCGGCCTGCGCGTGAGCGAAGCGACGGGGCTGCTCGGCGATATCTTGCCGCTTGGCACGACACTGCGCGTCACCGGCAAGCGTAATAAGACGCGCATTGTGCCGCTGCTCGATCAAGTCCGCACCGCTATTCAGGAATATATTGCTTTGTGTCCCTATCCGATGGCCGCAGACGAGCCATTGTTTCGCGGCGCGCGCGGCGGGCCATTGGCGCCAGCACTTGTGCGCCGCGCGGTGCAAGGTGCGCGCATGCGGCTTGGCCTATCGGAACGCACCACGCCGCATGCCTTGCGCCACAGCTTTGCAACGCATTTGCTCGCGGGGGGTGCAGATCTGCGCAGTCTTCAGGAACTACTGGGCCACAGCAGCCTATCATCAACGCAAATCTATACCGCTGTCGATACGGCTATGCTTCTGGATGAATATCAGAACGCGCATCCGCGGGCGTAGGGCTGGGCTTCCAGCGCACCAGCCGCCACACATAGGTCCCCAAAATGCCGACCATGATGACGGTCGACAAAGGCCCAAGCCATTTTTCGATATCGTCAAATTGTGAACCAAGAAAATAACCACCGGAGGCAAGCGCCGCGCTCCATCCCGCCGTTCCAATCGTGGAGAAAACCAGAAAACGGCGCAGTGACATACCGAACAAACCAGCGGGAATCGAAATCAAAGAACGCAGTGTCGGCAACATGCGCGCCACGAGCACGATGATTGGCCCATGTTTGCGAAACAGCCCATGCCCGCGTTCAATCTCCGCCCAGTCAAGCGTGAGCCAGCGGCTGTAGCGGTCGATAAACACATGCATCCGCGCTTCGCCAAACTTGATGGCCAACCAATACCACAGCCAGTTGCCAAGCATGGCGCCTGCGGTTCCGGCCGCGATCGTGCCCCAAAGGTTCATATTGCCGCGCGCCGCCGACACACCCGCCACGGTCATAATGACCTCTGACGGGACGGGCGGAAAAACCGTCTCCAGCAGCATCAGCAGGGCGACGCCCCAATAATGCCCCCATTCAACGAGCCTGATAATCCAGTCTTCCATTAACTCCGTCCGGCAAGCCTGCGTTCAATGGCATCGAGTATTTTCGCGGCGGTATCGGTGCCATTGAACCGGTCAATCGCGACGATACCGGTTGGCGAGGTCACATTGATTTCCGTCAGCCATTTTCCGCCAATGACATCAATGCCGACGAATATCAGACCAAGTTCCTTCAAACGCGGCCCCATCGCAGCGCAAATTTCCTGCTCCTCCGGGGTCAACAACGTCGCTTCGGCACTGCCGCCTACCGCAAGGTTCGACCGGAATTCGCCTTCACCCGGCCGGCGGTTGATGGCCCCTGTGACTTCGCCGTCGATCAGAACGATCCGCTTGTCGCCCTTCGCAACGTCGGGCAGGAATGGCTGCACCATATGCGGTTCGGGCCATGTCGAATTGAACACCTCAAACAGCGCGCCGACATTGCTGCCATCGGCTTCAATCCGGAAAATGGCCTTGCCGCCATTGCCATGGAGCGGCTTTACGACAATCGCGCCATGTTCCTTTTGAAATGCGCGGACCTCATCAAGTGAACGCGTAATCAGCGTGGGTGGCATGAACTTGCGATAGTCGAGCACCATGACTTTTTCCGGCGCGTTGCGCACGCTGGCAGGGTTGTTGACCACCAACGTCTCATGCTCGATGCGTTCGAGCAAATGGGTCGCGGTGATATAGCCTACGTGAAATGGCGGATCCTGCCGCATCAGCACAACGTCAATGTCGGAGCCCAGATCAATACGCTGTGGCGCGCCAAACCGATAATGTGCGCCCTCCACGCGTTGGATGTCATGCACGGGATGCGCGAGCGCGGTGAGCCGGTCATTGGCGTCGAGCGTCAATGACATCACATCATAATGCCAAATGTCATAGCCGCGCGATTGGCCAGCAAGCATCAGCGCAAAGCTGGAGTCGCCATGAATGTTGATGCCGTCCATCGGGTCCATCTGGACCGCCATTTGTATTGCCATTTGCTTGTCCTTATCCGTGCCAGACGTTTGGCAGATGGTTCGGCCAACGCCATGGCGCAACCATAATCACGTCTATCTGCATATTTTCGCATTCTTTTCCATATTTCGGCAGCAGAATTTCCGCCGCAGCGGCAACGCGGCGTAATCTGTACGCGTCAATCGCGGTGGCGAGATCACGCACATTTGCGCGCGCTTTCACTTCGACGAACGCAATGGTTTTGCCGCGCCGCGCGATCAAGTCGACTTCGCCGCGCGGTGTTTTCACACGCATGGCAACGACCCGCCACCCCTTTAACCGCAAAAACCAGGCGGCAATATTTTCGCCACGCCGCCCCAATTTTTCTGCGGCCAACCGGTTCACTGCGACTTCAGTTGCGTAGCGCGCGCATAAACGTCGCTGCGCTCCAGCCCGAAACGCTTGGCAATGACCCCAGCGGCCTTGGCGGCGGACATGGTATCCAATGCTTCGCGCAAGGCTGCGTCCACATCGCCTGTATCATAGGCAACGTCATCCGCCGGCGGACCGACGATGAGGACGATTTCACCCTTTGGCTCTTGCGCCGCATAACGCGCGGCAAGTTCGGATGCGGTGCCCGTTACCACCTCTTCAAATTTCTTGGTCAGTTCGCGCGCGACGGCGACTTCACGGTCGCCATAGGTCTCCGCAATCGCGGAAAGCGATGCTGCAAGACGCGGCCCTGCCTCGTAAAAAACCAACGTCGCCTTTACCTGCCCCAGCTCCGTCAACGTTTCGACACGTGCCTTTGCTTTATTGGGAAGAAAACCGGCAAACAGAAAGCGATCCGTGGGCAAACCGCAAATCGATAACGCCGCCGTTACCGCGCTTGCACCGGGGATCGTATATACCGGCACGCCTGCCGCGCGTGCGCTGCGTACCAGCTTGTAACCGGGGTCTGAAATCAGGGGCGTCCCCGCGTCCGACACCAACGCAACCACCGCGCCGCGCGCAGCGGCCACGAGAGACTCGCGCTCCGCCTCGCCACTATGGTCGTTGTAGCGCCGCATCTTTTTCTTCAGGCCAAGATGATGCAACAATTTACCGGTTACCCGGCTGTCTTCTACCGCCACAATTTCTGCGGCTTCCAGCAGATCAATCGCCCGTTGTGACATATCTGCAAGGTTGCCGATTGGTGTCGCAACGACATATAAGCCCGATTCGAACATCATCTGATTTATATGCTTCTACCCAAGGGAACATTCATGAGCGCAACCAATGCAGCAAGCGGCGCAACGCCGCAAGCTTTAGCAGGACAGATCAAAAAGCTGCTGGTTTTGGCTTCGGTCATTTTGCTCGCGGCCTGCGCCACCGCCCCGCGTGGGGGCAAAGGGCCAACCCCTGTGGTGTCCGAAGACCCGCTGGACGGCATGCACCGCGTTGCCCTGCTGTTGCCGGTGACGGGTCCAGACGGCGACGTTGGCCAATCCATCGCCAACGCGACCGCGCTTGCACTGGCCGACACCAAAGCGACCAACATCCGCATGATCACCTATGACACCAGCACCGGCGTCGCAGCAGCTGCAAAGCGCGCGGTCGCCGATGGGAACAAGGTCATATTGGGTCCATTGCGTGGCGACGACGTTGTGGAGGCCGCCACAGTCGCGCGCACCGCAGCTGTGCCCATCATCAGCTTTTCCAATGATGTCGGCGTTGCCGGACAAAATGTATTCTTGCTCGGCCATTTGCCCAATCAATCCATCGACCGCGTTGTCCGCTACGCCCGTTCGCAAGGCTATAACCGCTTTGCAGGCGTTGTTTCGACCAATGTATACGGCCAGCGCGCGCAATCGAACCTGACCTCTGCAGTGCGCAGCGCTGGCGGTACGCTTGTTGCCATTGAAGAATCCGACGGAACGACAGCGTCTGCGGATGCAGCGGCGCGCCGTTTGGCACAATTGGGTCAGATTGATGCTGTCCTAATTGCCGACAGCGGCCGTGCAGGCGTGACATTGGTGCCAGCACTTCGGCGCAACGGCATGCGGAATGCAAAAATTCTCGGCACCGATTTGTGGAATATCGATGGCTCATTGGCGGGTAACGCTGCCATGTATGGCGGTTGGTTTGCGAGCGTCTCCGACACGCTTTATACGCAATATGCCGCCAAATATCGGGCGCGCTTTGGCAAGGCGCCACTGCGGCTTTCCAGCCTTGGCTATGATTCGGTGCTTTTGATCGCGCGGGTCGCACGTGACTGGCGTCCGGGGACTAAATTCCCCGTTGCGCAACTTACCGATCCGCAAGGCTTCATCGGCGTCGATGGCGCATTCCGCTTCATGCCCAATGGCCTCACCGAGCGCATGCTTGAGGTGCAGGAAATTCAGTCGGGCAAGTTCGTGACAATCAGCCCCGCACCGACGCAATTTGTAAAGTAATTAGCTGGATCAAGCGCGGCGGCTTGTCCGGCTAAAGCAAGTTAGTGGCGGCAATGCTCATTATGGACATGCCCGCCGCCCATTTTGCGGGCTTTCTCGATTTTCTTGAGAACCATCTGACGCTTTAGCCGCGACAGGTGGTCAATGAACAAAATGCCTTCGAGATGGTCCATCTCGTGCTGCAGGCAGGTCGCCATTAGGCCCGTCATTGTCTCTTCATGAACTTTGCCATCAAGGTCCTGCCAACGTGCACGGATTTGCGCGGGGCGCTCGACCTCTGCATATTGGTCAGGCACCGAAAGGCAGCCTTCATTATACAGGCTGTGTTCGTCCGACGGGTCCAATATTTCCGGATTTACAAATACCCGCGGGTTGCGAACGGGCTCGTCGCCTGCGCCTTCCTCTTCCTGCAAATCGATAACCAACAGGCGTTTTGGAACCCCGACCTGAATAGCGGCCAGCCCGATACCGGGCGCGGCGTACATCGTTTCGGTCATGTCATCGACCAGCGTTTTCAAATCCGCATCAAATGTCTCGACGGGAGTCGAAATGGTTTTCAGCCGCGGATCGGGCACTTCAAGAATAGGTAATATGGCCATGGGTCGCAGATAGGGACGGTCGTGCGATAAATCAACCGACAGGACGTCTGGCGCGCAATGCTTGTGCCAAGGTGCCATCGTCCAGATAATCAAGCTCACCGCCCACAGGCACGCCATGCGCCAACTGGGTCAAGCGTATCGGAAATTGTTCAAGCCGTTCCGCGAGATAATGCGCGGTTGTCTGCCCCTCCAGCGTGGCATTCATGGCCAGCACGACTTCGTCGACGCCGCCCGCGGCAACGCGGGCAACCAAGCCTTCGATGTTCAAATCCTCCGGCCGAACGCCATCCAATGCGGATAACCGACCGCCCAGGACATGATATTTGCCCGGAAAAAGTCGCGAACGATCCAGCGCCCACAAATCGGATACGTCTTCGACAACACAGATGGAACGGATGTCGCGGCGCGGATCGACGCAAATGCCGCAGGGGTTGCCGGTATCGATGTTCCCGCACGTGCTGCAGACGACCAGCCGTTGTTCGACCTGCTCCAACGCACGCAAAAGCGGCATCAACACGCTTTCACGCTTTTTCATAAGGTGTAGCACAACCCGCCGTGCCGAGCGGGGGCCAAGTCCGGGCAATTTCGACAATGCCTGTGCCAATGCGTCTATTTCTTGCGATGCCATGCTGCGGGTCTTAGGGGGCTTTCGAACAAAGGAAAAGTGACGATGCGTCTTGCCTTCATGGGAACACCCGAATTTGCCGTGCCCGCGCTCGACGCGCTGGTTGCCGCTGGGCATGATGTGGTTGCCGTATATTCGCAGCCGCCCCGCCCCGCCAACCGCGGTAAAAAGCTTACGCCGTCCGCCGTGCACCAGCGTGCCGAAGAACTGGGTTTGCATGTGCGCACGCCGCTGTCGCTGCGACAGGACGATGCAGCAGCGGAATTTGCCGCGCTTAACCTCGATGCCGCAATTGTCGCGGCATATGGCCTTATCCTGCCCAAATCGATCGTGGACGCGCCACGGCATGGCTGCCTGAATATTCACGGATCGCTGCTGCCGCGCTGGCGCGGTGCTGCGCCGGTTCAGCGGGCTATTCTGGCAGGGGACGCGACAACGGGCGTCATGGTCATGCAAATGGAGGCAGGCCTCGATACCGGACCGGTTCGTGCAACAACCGAAATCGAAATCGGGCACAAGACCACGGGCATCCTCACCAGCGAGCTGGCCGAGCTTGGCGCAGAATTGATGGTAAGCGTATTATCGGACCTCGACGCCCACCCTTGTGTGCCGCAACCGGAAGATGGCGTGACCTATGCCGCCAAAATCGACAAGGCAGAAACCAAATTGGATTTTTCAATGTCCGCCGAAGCGGTCGAACGACAAATACGCGCATATAACCCCGCGCCGGGGGCATGGTTTGAATTTGAGGGCGAGCGATATCGGGTGCTTGCGGCGGACATCGTTGCGGGAGGCAGCATAGCCGGCACAATTTGGGACGACCAACTGACCATCGCCTGCGGCGTGGATGCGATCCGTCCCACAATCATCCAACGTGCAGGCAAACCCGCAATGCCGACCGCAGACTTGCTGCGTGGCAAGGCAATCCCGGCGGGCACGATTCTGCAATGACCCGTTTTGCGCTCACCATCGAATTTGACGGCGGTCCCTATATGGGCTGGCAATGGCAAGACCATGGCCCTTCGGTTCAAGGCGCCATCGAAGAGGCCATATTCAAAACCACCGGCGAAAAGACATTGGTCTACAGCGCAGGCCGCACCGATGCCGGCGTCCACGCATTGGGCATGCGCGCGCATGTCGATGTCGAAAAAGGGCTGTCATCCTTCCGATTGATGGAAGCCATTAACGCCCATTTGCGGCCGCACCCCATCGCGATATTGCATTGCGAGGAAGTGGCCGACGACTGGCATGCGCGTTACAGCTGCATTGGCCGGGCGTACGAATATCGCATCCTCAATCGCCGCGCCTCGCTCACTTTGGAAAAGGGCCGGGTATGGCGCGTTGGTCCGCACCTTGATGCTGACGCAATGCACGCAGCGGCACAAATTTTGGTGGGCGTGCATGATTTCACGACCTTCCGGTCGACGGCATGTCAATCGGCAAGCCCGGTCAAGTCGCTCGAACGGCTGAACGTCCGCCGCGAAGGGCAGCATGTGATCGTCGAGGCTGCGGCCTTGTCATTCCTTCATCATCAGGTGCGGTCGATGGTGGGTTGCCTTGTCGCGGTTGGGCTTGGCCGTTGGACCGCCGACGATTTGCAGGCAGCGCTGGATGCGGCAGACCGTTCCGCCTTGGCTGAAAATGCGCCGCCCGAAGGCCTGTATTTTGTGCGGGCAATCTACCCTTAAGCCAACAGGCGCGGGTTACAATAATCGGTCTTGCGCGCGTTCTTTGTCCAGCAAGGCCTGTTTTCGCTCCAGGCCATATGCATAACCGCCAAGCGAACCGTCGCTGCGGATAACGCGGTGGCAAGGGATGAGCACCGCGACATTGTTCGCGCCATTGGCACTTCCCGCCGCACGCACGGCATTGGGGCTGCCGACCGCAGCAGCGATATCTGCATATGTTCGCGTTTCGCCCGCCGGAATGCGCTTCAGCTCGTTCCAGATGGCCTGTTGAAATGCGGTGCCAGCCACATCCAGCGGCAAGTCCGGCATGTGTGCAGGGTTCTCAATAGCCGCAATGGCGCCTGTTACCAGATGCGCGAGCGCACTGCCCCCGGCAATGATATCTGCGTTTGGAAACCGGTGCTGCAGCGCGGCTTCATCTTCATCGAATGACAGGCGGCAGATGCCTTTATCGGTCGCGGCCAGCAGCATTTTGCCCAGCGCGGTATCAACCACCTCCCAGCGGATTTCTACGCCAGCACCACCATTTTTCCAAGCGCTTGGTATCATACCCAAATGTCCCTTTGCTATCCTGCTTACCCACCACATGCGCGGAACAAAGCCAAGGTCCGCTCCCGCGCCAGATCGGCGCTTTCTTCATGATAGTCTTTCCGCCGGTCCGAATTGAACCCATGGTTGGCGTCGTACACAAATATCTGCGCGGTGGGGTGCGCCTTTTCAATAAGTGCCTCTACACCCTCCATCGGGATGCCGTGGTCATATCTGCCAAAGTGGGCGATTGTGGCGCATTTTGGCGTCTTATCCGCATATATTGTCGGCACGAGACTGCCATAATAGCAGCTGGCGGCCGCAAGATCATCGCTGATGCCGGCAAGAGCCCAAGCCACCGACCCGCCATAGCAATAGCCCGTAATGAAAACGGGGCCTTTACCCTTCAACGCATCAATGCAGACCTGCGCGTCATCCAGCGACTGTACAAAGGGATGAAGATCGCGTGCCAGTTCCACGGCGCGGTTATAATCAGGTCCCGTATAGGCGGCTTCAAAACCGGGATGCTCGCGATCAAAAATAGCCGGTGATAAAACTTCATAGCCATCTGCGGCATATTCGTCACAAAGCTCGCGAATATGGTCCGTCACGCCAAAGATTTCCTGCACGAGCACAAGGCCACCACGCCGCGCACCATCTGGCAAGGCATGGTAGACGGCAATTTCCGCGCCGTCCGACATTGTCATCCGAATCATGTCACCCATCTCGGTCTCCTCTCATGCCGCATTTCACGTGTTTTCGAATGCCGCGCAACGCCCGTTTGCACCATCAGAACAAGTTTGTGGCCGCAACACTATGCAATGAACTTAATTCCCAATCTTGCATCGCAACAAAAGCCCTGCTAGGCGCGCGGCGACGCTAGAGACAGGGCAACCTTTCGGCTGGTTCAGCAAATACATCAGTTGTACATTTAAGGACTTCAACGCGTGGATAATTCCGGCGGCACAAGCGCTAATATACAAGCCAGTCTATCTGGCCGTTACGCGACGGCATTGTTCGAGTTGGCGCGTGATGCCAACTCCATCAACGCCGTTGAAAAAAGCCTTACGTCGGTCGCCAAAGCTGTGAACGAATCGGCAGACCTTAAGTCGCTGACCACCAACCCTGTGTTGACGCGGACGGACGCGAAAAAAGCGATCGCTGCTGTTGCCAAGGCAATGAAGCTGGATGCTTTGACGACCAAGACCTTGGGCGTGCTTGCTGACAATCGCCGGCTCAGCGAAACCGCATCCGTCGCGCGGGCATTCTCGTCGCTTGCGGCGGCCCATCGCGGCGAAGTCACCGCCGAAGTTACTTCAGCGCACGCACTGAGCGCTGCGCAGATGAAGACGCTTTCCGCAAATCTTAAGGCACGCGTCGGCAGCGACGTGGCCATCCAGACCAAAGTCGATCCATCCATTTTGGGTGGCCTGACTGTCCGCATCGGCAGCCAGATGATCGACACTTCTATTAAAACCCGTTTGAACACCCTCGCTAACGCGATGAAAGGCTAAGTAGCAAAATGGATATCCGCGCCGCAGAAATTTCCAAGGTCATTAAGGACCAGATCGCCAATTTCGGCACCGAAGCTCAGGTTTCGGAAGTCGGTAGCGTTCTGTCCGTTGGTGACGGTATCGCCCGTATTCACGGCCTCGACAATGTTCAGGCTGGTGAAATGGTCGAGTTCGCCAACGGCATTCAGGGCATGGCCTTGAACCTTGAAGCGGACAATGTCGGTGTCGTTATCTTCGGAACCGACAGCGAAATTCGCGAAGGTGACGTTGTAAAGCGTACCGGCACGATCGTTGACGTTCCTGTCGGCAAGGAACTGCTTGGCCGCGTTGTTGACGGCCTTGGCAACCCAATTGATGGCAAGGGCCCGCTTAAGACCACACAGCGCAGCCGCGTTGAAGTCAAAGCGCCTGGCATCATCCCGCGCCAATCGGTTTCGGAACCTGTCCAGACTGGCCTTAAGGCGCTCGACGCGCTCGTGCCTGTTGGCCGTGGCCAGCGCGAATTGATCATCGGTGACCGTCAGACCGGTAAAACCGCTGTCGCCATCGACACGTTCATCAACCAGAAGGAAGTGAACAAGGGCACAGACGAATCGAAGAAGCTTTACTGCATCTACGTTGCCGTCGGTCAGAAGCGTTCGACCGTTGCGCAAATCGTTCGTGCATTGGAAGAACAAGGCGCGATGGAATATTCGATCGTTGTTGCTGCAACCGCTTCGGAGCCTGCACCGCTTCAGTATCTCGCGCCGTACACCGGCGTTGCGATGGGTGAATTCTTCCGCGACAACGGCATGCACGCCGTCATCGTTTATGACGATTTGTCGAAGCAGGCTGTTGCCTATCGCCAGATGTCGCTTCTTCTGCGTCGTCCTCCAGGCCGTGAAGCCTATCCTGGTGACGTTTTCTATCTCCACAGCCGCTTGCTTGAGCGCGCTGCAAAGATGTCCGACGCCAATGGCGGTGGTTCGTTGACGGCATTGCCGATCATTGAAACACAGGCTGGTGACGTTTCGGCATATATTCCAACCAACGTGATTTCGATCACCGACGGTCAGATCTTCCTTGAAACCGACCTGTTCTTCCAGGGTATCCGCCCTGCGATTAACGTTGGTCTGTCGGTTAGCCGCGTTGGTTCGGCTGCACAGACAAAGGCGATGAAGAAGGTATCGGGCTCGATTAAGCTTGAGCTTGCGCAATATCGCGAAATGGCTGCGTTCGCGCAGTTCGGTTCGGATCTCGACGCGTCGACGCAAAAGCTGCTGAACCGCGGTGCGCGCTTGACTGAGCTGTTGAAGCAGAAGCAATTCTCGCCACTGCCTTTCGAAGAGCAGACAGCGTCAATCTTCGCTGGCACAAATGGCTATCTCGACGGCATCCCGGTTGCCGACGTGAACCGCTATGAAGACGCCATGCTGGCTGACCTTCGTGCCAACCATGCTGGCATCCTGAAGACAATCCGCGACAGCCGCGACTTCAGCGACGACAGCAAGAAGGCGCTGATGGCGGCTCTCGAAAAGTTCACGAAGAATTTCGCTTAACAATCACCCGTCATGCTGAACTTGTTTCAGCATCTTAATTAAGACCCTGAAACAAGTTCAGGGTGACGGCAAAGGGAAGAATAGATGGCGTCTCTTAAGGCCCTCAAAATGCGGATCAACTCGGTCAAGTCGACCCAGAAGATCACCAAGGCGATGAAAATGGTCGCTGCTGCGAAACTGCGTCGGGCAACCGAAGCAGCTGAAGCATCACGCCCATATGCCGAACGACTGGAAGCGGTCGTATCGAGCATCGCGTCGAAGGTAACGGTCGGTCCACAATCGCCAAAGCTGCTTGCTGGTTCAGGCAACAGCGATGTGCATCTGTTCGTTGTCGCCACCAGCGACAAGGGCCTTGCGGGCGCATTTAACACCAATATCGTCCGTCTTGCCCGCCGTCAGGCAGAGGCATTGAAGGCCGAAGGCAAGGCCGTCAAATTCTACACCATCGGAAAGAAAGGCCGCGATCAGCTCAGCCGGACGTTCCGTGGCGATATCATCCACAGCATTGAACCAGGTGATTTGGGCAAGCTCACTTACGCCGATGTGCAAGCATGGGGTGAAGATTTGACCGCACGTTTTGAAGCGGGTGACTTTGACGTCGCGCATTTGTTCTTCAGCAAGTTCGAAAACGTCCTTACGCAAACGCCAACGCAAATTCAGCTGATGCCCGTCGCTGTTACCGCGGGTGAAGGCGATGCCGTCGGCGTTTCTGCAACGGTTGAATATGAGCCAGACGAGGAAGAAATTCTCGCTGACTTGCTGCCACGCAATGTTGCCGTTCAGTTGCTTCGCGCAAACCGCGAAAATGCTGCGTCCGAGCAGGGTTCAAAAATGACCGCAATGGACAACGCAACGCGCAATGCGGGCGACATGATCAACAAGCTGACTATTCAATATAACCGCACGCGTCAGGCGGCGATTACCACTGAACTTATCGAAATTATCGCAGGCGCAGAAGCGCTTTAACGACATCCAAAGGCAAGGAAGAAGCAAATGGCAACCGCCCCGAAGAAGACCGCCGCTCCAAAAAAGGCCGCAGCACCCGCCGCAGCCGCTAAAAAAGCGCCTGTGAAAAAAGCTGCTGCAACCAAGGCTCCCGCGCCAAAGGCTGGTGCTGGCCAAACCGCGATTAACGTCGCCGGTGCAACGGGCCGCATTTCACAGGTCATCGGCGCTGTTGTCGACGTAACCTTCACTGGCCAGCTGCCTGCCATTTTGTCGGCACTTGAAACCGACAATAACGGCAACCGCCTCGTGCTTGAAGTGGCACAGCATCTTGGCGAAAACACCGTTCGCACCATCGCAATGGACGCGACCGAAGGTTTGACCCGCGGTCAGTCCGTGCGTGACACCGGCGCGCAGATTTCGGTTCCAGTTGGTCCAATGACCCTTGGCCGCATCATGAACGTTATCGGCGAGCCAATCGACGAGCGTGGCCCTGTTGGCGCTGCAAAGTCGAACCCAATCCACGCAGAAGCGCCTTTGTTCACCGACCAGTCGACCGAAGCTGAAATTCTCGTCACCGGCATTAAGGTTATCGACCTTCTCGCGCCTTATGCAAAGGGCGGCAAGATTGGTCTGTTCGGCGGTGCCGGCGTTGGCAAGACCGTTCTTATTCAAGAACTGATCAACAACATCGCAAAGGGCCATGGCGGCGTTTCGGTGTTTGCTGGCGTGGGTGAGCGTACCCGCGAAGGTAACGATCTGTACCATGAATTCCTCGACGCAGGCGTTATCGCCAAGGACGCCGACGGCAACCCAACCCCAGAAGGTTCAAAGGTTGCTCTGGTGTTCGGCCAGATGAACGAGCCTCCCGGTGCGCGTGCACGTGTTGCTTTGTCGGGTCTGACCATGGCGGAATATTTCCGCGATGAAGAAGGCCAGGACGTTCTGTTCTTCGTCGACAACATCTTCCGCTTCACACAGGCCGGTTCCGAAGTGTCCGCACTTCTTGGCCGTATTCCTTCGGCTGTGGGCTATCAGCCAACTTTGGCAACCGACATGGGCCAGCTGCAAGAGCGTATTACGTCGACCACCAAGGGTTCGATTACCTCGGTTCAGGCCATTTACGTTCCTGCAGATGACTTGACCGACCCTGCACCAGCAACGTCGTTCGCCCACTTGGACGCGACGACCACGTTGAACCGCGCAATTTCGGAATTGGGTATCTACCCAGCAGTTGACCCGCTTGACTCGGTCAGCCGCGTTTTGACACCAGCCGTTGTTGGCCAAGAGCATTATGACACGGCACGCCGCGTTCAGGAAACGCTGCAGAAGTACAAATCGCTTCAGGACATCATCGCGATTTTGGGCATGGACGAATTGTCGGAAGACGACAAATTGACTGTTACCCGTGCGCGTAAGATCCAGCGCTTCTTGTCGCAGCCTTTCCATGTTGCTGAAGTCTTCACCGGCATTTCCGGCAAGTTCGTTCAGGTCGAAGACACGGTTAAGTCGTTCAAGGCAGTCGTCGACGGCGAATATGACCATCTTCCAGAAGCAGCCTTCTACATGGTTGGCGGCATCGAAGATGCTGTTGCCAAGGCTGCCAAGCTTGCGGCGGAGGCGGCGTAAGCCATTATGGCACTTCGTTTCGAACTCGTAACACCTGAAAAGCTCTACCGCTCGGACGACGTCTATATGGTCGTCGTTCCGGGTAGTGAGGGCGATTTTGGTGTGCTTGAGGGCCACAGCCCAATGATGAGCACGCTGCGTAACGATGCCGCGCTTGAGATTTACGCGACGCAAGGCGCAACGCCCGAGCGCCTCATCATCGCTGGTGGCTTTGCTGAAGTGAATGAGAACGGATTGACCGTTCTGGCGGAGCGCGTCGAGGCTTAAGCCTCACGCGTTACGTATCAGGGCGCTTCGTCGCCCCAGATGCGGGCCGTTTCAATATAACCATAGCGCCCTTCGGTTTCGAAGCGGCAATAGCCTTTTTCACATTCTTCGATAAGCCCGACCACACCGGGCTCCACGCGCCATGATATATGTGCGTTGGCTGCAGGCGCGTCACGCAGTGCGCCAATTTCCTTACCGATGACGATGGCAGCCCGCTTGGGGCTCAGCAAGCGGACATGAAGCCATCCCTGCTCACCATCGGGGTCTTGAACCTTGCGCCATACGCTGTGCACCGCCACGACCTTCACTGGCAGGTTTTCGCGTTTATACACCCAAGTAACGGGGAATTCAGTGCTGGGGCCCGTACGCATGCGCGCCTCTGGCTTAGAAATTGAAGCCCAATAAGGCGTCTTTTGTTGTGCCTGCCCGGCGGCAGACGCAGCACCAAAGAGCACGAGCGCCAATGCGCCGCAACGCGCTATCGAATTGTGTTGATGAGCCATCTTTTTTACCACCGTTTTCATTCTATACCGTAAGCGCGGCGCGCAGCGCAACCATCCTGTCTTGACCTTGTCATATATTCGGCTTTAGTCACTGCCATGCCCGAACTTAGCCGCATTGAACGTCCGTCTGTCCGCGTCACCCGCACGCTTCTTCCCGCTGTTGAAAAGCGCATGGCGGAACTGTTCGATGCGCGTTTCAATACCGATGATGTGCCCCTCACCCGTGATGCGCTTGTTGCTGCGATGGCGGACTGCGACGTGCTCGTGCCGACTGTCACGGACACCATCGATGCCAGCATCATCGCCGCCGCACCGCCGCGCCTGAAACTGATTGCCAGCTATGGCGCCGGGGTTAATCACATCGATCTGGCCGCAGCAAAGGCCAAGGGCATCATGGTCACAAACACGCCTGGCGTGTTTACAGACGACACCGCTGACCTGACGATGGCGCTCATTCTGAATGTACCCCGCCGGCTTGGCGAAGGACATCGTGCCATGCGCAATGGCGAATGGAGCGGCTGGAGCCCCACCGGCATGCTGGGTCACCGCATTGGTGGCAAGACACTTGGCATCATCGGTCTTGGCCGTATTGGAGAGGCCGTCGCCATGCGCGCCAAGGCATTTGGCATGAATATCATTTACAACAAACGCAGCCGTTTGCCGGCCAGCGTTGAGGATGAACTGGGCGTGACGTTCGAACCCGACATCGACCGGCTGGTGGCCCGTTCGGACATCATCACACTGCACTGCCCGTTGACGGCGGATACAGACAAAATCATCAACGCCGATCGCATCGCGCACATGAAACCCAACGCGTATGTCATCAACAGCTCACGCGGTGAATTGATTGATGAAAACGCCTTGATCGAGGCATTGCAAAGTGGTCGTATCGCGGGCGCCGGGCTTGATGTGTACACGCATGAACCCGCCGTTGACTCGCGGTTCCTCAGCATACCCAACGCGGTGCTGCTTCCGCATTTGGGCAGTGCCACATATGAGGGACGCGAAGCATCGGGTGAACGCGTGATTACAAATATCCGCGTATGGGCCGACGGCCACCGACCGCCCGATCAGGTGCTTGAGGGCTGGCAATAAGCAATTTTCTTTCGATTGCGGTAAGTTACCCGTAATTTTGTGCCTTGAGGCTTTGTTACGCCGCGCCTAGAGACGTGGCAAATAAGCGGGCGGGGAAGATTATGATCCAGAAATTTGTGCAGTCAGCGCTGGTTTTAAGCGCAGCCATGTCAGCGCCAGCGATGGCACAGGCGGGTATGGTCGCTATCCCTGAAACCAACAGCGGCGATAGCGCGTGGATTTTGACCGCGTCAGCGCTTGTGCTGATGATGACGCTGCCTGGCCTTGCACTTTTTTACGGCGGGCTGGTTCGCGCCAAAAACTTCTTATCGGTTCTGGTGCAATGCGGCGCGATTGCCGCTATCGCCTCGGTTATCTGGATTGTCATTGGCTACAGCCTGGCCTTTTCCGTGGACGGCAACGGTTTCATTGGCTCGCTTGAAAATGTCATGTTCAACGGGTTGCTCGATTCTGTCCGTGATGGGCAGACAACAGGCGAGCTTGCCTTTGCGCTTTTCCAGATGACATTTGCAATCATCACCCCAGCCCTGATCGTCGGCGCATGGGTCGAACGCGCCCGCTTTGGCTGGGTCGTGGCGTTCAGCGCCTTATGGTCGCTGCTGATTTATGTCCCCGTGACCCGCTGGGTTTGGGGCAGCGGTTTTCTGGCCGACCAAGGCGTCATTGATTTCGCCGGTGGCATTGTTGTGCACACCACGGCGGGTATTTCAGCGCTGGTTGTCGCGCTAATGCTTGGCAAGCGCATTGGCTTTCCCAGAACGCTTATGCTCCCGCATAGCCCCGCGCTCACAGTAGCCGGTGCAGGCCTGCTCTGGGTTGGCTGGTTTGGCTTCAACGGCGGATCGGCTTTAGCAGCCAATGACGCTGCCGCCAGCGCAATCATCAACACCCATGTCGGGGCCTCGGTTGCAGCGATTGTCTGGCTGGTGATTGAACGTATCAAGGTCGGCAAGGCCACCGCCGTCGGCTTTGCAACGGGCGCAGTCGCTGGACTTGCCACGATCACACCGGCAGCAGGGGTGATTGGCCCCGGTGGCGCGATCATTCTCGGCATATTGGCAGGCGTCGTCTGCTTCTGGTTTGTTGGCCTTGTCAAAGGCACGTTGAAAATCGATGACTCGCTCGACGTTTTTGCGGTGCACGGTATCGGCGGAATTCTTGGTTCCGTCCTGCTGGCGGTCTTTGCAAGCGAAGCGCTTGGCGGCGCTGGCTATGCCGAAGGTGTGGGCATGGCATCGCAATTGTGGGTTCAGGTGAAAGCCGTGGCCATCGTCGGCGCCTATTCCGCCGTGGTCACGCTCATCATCGGCTATATGGTGTCGATGGTCATACCGATGCGTGTCAGCGAAGATCAGGAGCGCGATGGGCTTGATATTTCAAGCCATGGCGAACGCGCTTGGGATTTGGATTAAGCTGGTCCTGACGGCAACGTAATGCTACATAGCCCTTGATCGCGTTGCTACGCGACCAAGGGCAATTTCCGGCAAAGAAACCCGGCGTCAATCGCCCGTCAGGATGCGGTCCATCAATTGCTGCACCGTCGGAACGAAACCGTTCGAATAGAACGGGTCCTTACCGAACAGATAAGCACTGTGCCCTGCGAACATCAGGTTTTCATCGATGGGCGCGCCGTGCGCGATGTTCTGCAATGCCTTTTGAATGCAGAAGCTGCGCGGATCGGCGAGGCGGCCAGTTGAATTATTGTCATGGTCTTTCCACGACGAAAATCCGCAATGCGACAGACAGCCCATGCAGTCCTTCTGATCCTTGCGAATGACTTCGCCCGACGGCGGCGTCACAAAGACCAAGGTGTTGTCGGGCGTCTTCAAAGCGACCGTAAACCCGCGTGCATCCCATTCGCGTGCCTTCATCAGGTCCGCAGGCTTCACCCAGAAATTCTTACCCTTCACGCCGACATCCAGCTGCGCGCTATGTTCCGCATCGGCGGTCTGCACATAGGCAATCTGGCGTTCTGAACGGGCCTGCAACTCAAGCAGGAACGGATTGATGACCGCGCTTGAATAGAAACCTGTTGGCGAAAACTGATGCAACAGCACGCCGTCTTCAGGAATTTTCGTCAGCGCGTCTTTCCAACCCTGTGGAATGGGGCTTTCTTGCGTGAGCAATGGCCGCGTACCCAGTTGGAATGCGATTTGCCCAAGCTCTGGATTATCAATCCAGTTGTTCCAGTCGCGCAAAAACCATACGCCGCCCGCCATCACGATGGGCACGTCGTCCGAAATGCCTTCGACGCGCATGACATCGCGTAGTGCTTTTACGCGCGGATAGGGGTCTTCGGGGCTGCGCGGGTCTTCCGCGTTGGAAAGGCCGTTATGGCCACCCGCCAACCATGGATCTTCGTAAACCACCGCACCCAACCATTCGGGCACCTTGTGATAAGCGCGTTTCCACAATGCACGGAATGCACGCGCGGAGCTGACGATAGGCAGATAATATACGCCATATTGCGCCGCAATTTCCGAAAGCTTGTAAGGCATGCCCGCGCCGCAGGTGACGCCGGTAACCATCCCCTTGGTCGCTTCCAATATGCCGTGCAAAATGCGCTGCGATCCGCCCATTTCCCAAAGCACGTTGATATTGATGGCGCCTTTGCCATTGGCCATTTCATGCGCCAGGCGAACCTGCGCGATGCCGCCACGGATGCCGTACTCCACCAGCTCTTCGTGACGTTCCGCACGTGTTTTCCCGTGAAAAACCTGCGGGATCATCTCGCCATTTTCATCATAGCTGTCGGCATTAACCGCCGACACAGTGCCAATGCCCCCGGCAGCAGCCCATGCGCCAGAACTTGCGTGATTGGTAGCGGCAACGCCCTTGCCACCTTCGACCAATGGCCACACTTCGCGGCCACCATATATTATGGGTTTCAGACCCTTGAACACAATTACAACCCCTAATATCTATGTCAAAAGCGCCGTTCAGCGCGCTTCCCTGCAGGCGCGCTATCGCAATTATCTAGCTTTGTCGCGCAAAATCGGCACGTTTCATGGCAGAACCATATAGCTGCCGATAACGCGCAAACATTGTCTCTTCATCATATAATGCACAGGCCAGCGCGCGGTTGGCTGTGCCCAGTTTTTCCCGAAGTCCGGCATCATATGCCAGTTCGCTAATGGCTTGCGCCAAAGCCGCCTCGTCCGTGCGCGGGACGATGAACGGACGGTTTTCACGTGCGACGATATGTCGTACGTCTCCAACGTCGGTAGAGACCACCGGAAGGGCACTGGTCATCGCCTCTATAAGGGAAATCGGATATTGCTCGCTATCCGACGACAATGCAAAAATATCGAACAGGCGAATATAGCGCGCCGGGTCACGTAAGAAGCCCGGCATCATTACACGGTCTGCGATGCCAACCCGCTCTGCCTCCGCCATGATTGCGCCCCGCTCTGGCCCGTCACCAACAATCGCGAGCCGGACATTTGGCCCGGCGGCCGCAACTGCACGCACAAGCCGCGGAAGATTTTTGACCGTGCGCAGTCCTGCGATCGTGCCGACCACAATCTCACCATTGCGTTTCTGGAAACCTGGGAAAGATCCGCGCTGCGGACGCCGGTTAAAATGTTCGGTATCGATGCCATTGGGGAACCGACAAATCTTGTCCAGCGGCTGATGCCATATGGTTCGGGCGATATGCTCAAGCGTTTTCGATGGGACGACCAGCGCATTCGATCGCTGCAACGCAATCGTGCGAAACCAGTTGCGCCGCGTTTTCAGCCGGTCGACTTCATCATCGTTGAACCCGTCTTCATGGTGGATCAGTGGCGGCAAGTTCATGCTGCGAGTGAACAGCGTATGCGCCATCACCCCATCCATCGCGCCCCAATTATATGTCAAAACAAGATGGAATTTCTTCATATATTGGGCAAGCTGACGATAGCGCCCAATCGCTGGCATGCCTTTCAGCGAGGGTGCCGCATCTTTGGGGAACTGGACTTTGACGCGCCGGTCAATCGCATCGGCCGCGCCAAAGGCGTCATCAACCGCCGACAAAACGCTATGCTCTGCCTGATCGCCGAAATGGTTCATAAGACGAACCGTGCGCGATTCCTGATCGCCAAGGTTAAAGCTGCTATGCAAATGGAGGATGCGGACCGCCGCCATACTTGCCTTTCCTTCTCGCACCGCCCAGATGCTTTGAATGATTATCGAACCTATGCCCTCTCCCTACCGTCCTGATCCGCAAATCGCCAGTCTGGGCGAAAAAATTGGTGATCCCGTGCGCGCGGCCAACTTCCCCGAAACAAAATTGCGTTTTCGCAACGACCGTTGGGCGGCAACTGTTGGGCTGGATGGATATGACGACGCGGCGTGGGTCCACCATTTCGGGCGCTTTGAACCGCTGCCCGATAACATGCCCGAACCTTTGGCGCTTCGGTATCACGGACACCAGTTCCGCGTGTACAATCCGGAGATTGGCGATGGACGGGGATTTCTGTTCGCGCAGCTGCGCGATGGCTATGACAGGCTGTTGGACCTTGGCACCAAAGGTTCGGGCACCACCCCGTACAGCCGGCGCGGCGACGGAAGGCTGACACTGAAAGGTGGCGTGCGTGAGATATTGGCGACCGAAATGCTGGAGGCGCTTGGGGTCAACACCTCCAAAACATTCTCGTTGATTGAAACCGGCGAAGAATTGATCCGCGGGGATGAGCCCTCGCCGACCAGATCCGCCGTCATGGTGCGGCTCAGCCATAGCCATATACGTTTCGGAACGTTCCAACGCATCGCGGCGGAGGGCAATGAGGCGCTGATGCACAAGCTCATCCATTATTGCCTCGAACATCTTTACGGCGTCGAGGTTTCCGACAACCCTGCGGCTCAGTTATTGGGGCTCGCGGTCGATCGCGTGGCCGACCTTGCCGGTTCATACATGGTCGCAGGCTTCGTCCACGGCGTCCTCAACACCGACAATATCAACATCACGGGCGAAAGCTTTGACTATGGCCCGTGGCGCTTCACCGAAAAATGGGACCCAAGCTTTACCGCAGCCTATTTCGACCAATCCGGACTTTATGCGTTCGGACGGCAAGCCGAAGCATTACATTGGAACCTTGGCCAGCTTGCGGTGGCATTGCGATTGGTGTCGGACGCACCGCCGCTGATTGCCGCACTAGAACGCTTTCCCGACCTCTATCAACAATCGGTTATTCGCCGATTTTTATGGCGACTGGGCGTTGTGCCGACGGGCGAAGACGAGGATAAGCGCCTTGTCGAAGCCGCCGAACGCGCGATGGTCCGCGATCAAATTCCGATCGCCACATTCTTCCATGGCTACAGAGGTGGACGGACGGGCGCATTCGCGTCCAAGGGGGCAGACCAAGCCACCTTTGAAGACATCTTGCGCGGTTATGCGCCAGCCCACGCATCGGACGATTATTGGCTAAGCAACCCCGTCTGCGCGATGTTGATCAATGAGGTCGAGATGATTTGGGATGCCATTGCCGAAAAGGATGACTGGCTGCCTTTATATCAAAAACTGGCGCATATTCAGGACTTGGCGAAAGCTTTGAAGCATGAAGGCTGACAATTGAAAAAGTCTGCGGACCTGATTGCGCGCGAAACGGGCAAGCTGCTGTGGCGAGTGAACGTACCGCTTAAAAAATTGGCACCGATAAAGTTCTTCTAACCCATGGCCAACTAATCCTGTTTTGAAGCTTGGACGGCGGCCGTCCATTTTGGCGTCATGGAAAAAGCACGAGTCTATTTGGTGGGCGCTGGCCCCGGTGACCCCGACCTGCTGACGGTGAAAGCTGCGCGGCTGATCGCGTCGGCCGACGTCGTTGTGCATGACGGCCTTGTCGACGCCGCGATTATGGCGCTGATTAGCCCCTCCGCACGGCTGATTTCAGTCGCAAAAAGCCGGTCGCGCCATTCTGTGCCGCAGGACGGCATTAACGACATTCTGGTGCGTGAGGCGCAGGTTGGCCGGGTGGTCGTCCGGCTAAAGGGTGGCGACCCGTTTATTTTTGGACGCGGCGGCGAAGAAGCCGAAGCGTGCCGTGATGCCGGAATAGATGTTGAGGTTGTGCCCGGCATCTCTGCGGCCATGGGCGGCGCTGCGGCGACTATGCTGCCACTCACCCACCGCGATGCCTCCAGCGCCGTCACCTTCGTTGCTGGCCAGTGCAAAGGCCTGACCGACCAGAATTGGGCTGGCCTTGCCGGCAAAGGTCGCACGCTGGTCATTTACATGGGCGTTGCGACAGCTGCGGATATTACCGAAAAGCTGATTTCCGACGGCCTGTCACCCGATACGCCCGTTGCCGTGCTCGAACGCGCAACGCGGCCCGATGCGCGCGCGATGCAAACGATCCTCACCGATTTGGGCGACATGATTAAGCGTGAGGGCGTCCAATCGCCCGCGATCATCGTTGTCGGCGACGTTGTCCTGAAATCCGATGCCGAAAACCGGCTCAAACATTTTGCCAAACAGGCGGAGAAAATTGCGTGAAGTTACTGACTGGAAATGAATTGCGCTCTGGCGCTGTGACCTGGTGGACGGGCAGCGGCTGGTCGCTCCATGTTGAAGATGCGGTTGATGTCGGTGAACATGGCGAAGCCGTGCTGCATGCCGAGGAAGGCGCGCGCCGTGTGAACGCGCCGTACATCATCGACGCGGTTGCAACGCCCCAAGGGCCACGCCCAGCGCATATCAAGGACAGGGTCCGTGCGCTTGGGCCAACGGTGCGGCCAGACCTTACATTGAAACCCGCTGACCCAGCGGCAGGCGACTGGATAATCTGATATGTATAAATATGACCATTTCGACCAATCGATCGTCGATGCGCGCGTTGCCGAATTTCGTGATCAGGTAAACCGGCGCATCGCCGGTGAGATTACGGAAGACCAGTTCAAGCCATTGCGGCTGATGAACGGTCTGTATCTGCAGTTGCATGCCTATATGCTGCGCGTCGCCATTCCCTATGGCACACTCGACAGCCGGCAGATGCGGATGCTCGCGCATATCGCCCGCAAATATGACCGCGATTACGGCCATTTCACCACGCGTCAGAATATCCAATATAACTGGATCAAGCTTGAGGAATGCGCGGATCTGTTGGAAGAACTGGCGACGGTTGAAATGCATGCCATTCAAACCAGCGGCAATTGCATCCGCAACATTTCGTCGGACCAATATGCAGGGGCGGCGGCGGATGAAGTTGCTGATCCGCGTCCTTGGGCAGAATTGCTGCGCCAATGGTCCACATTCCATCCTGAATTCAGCTATTTGCCACGCAAGTTCAAGATTGCGGTCATCGCATCCCCCGAAGATCGTGCCGCCATGCGCTTGCATGACATCGGGCTAGAGCTTGTCCGCCAAAACGGCGAATTGGGTGCGCGCGTATTCGTAGGTGGCGGCATGGGCCGTACGCCAATGATTGCGCCAGAGATCAATCCGTTCGTCAAAGCCGACGACCTGCTCAGCTACATCGAAGCCTGCTTGCGCGTGTACAATCGCTACGGCCGCCGCGACAATATCTACAAGGCCCGTATCAAGATACTCGTGCACGAAATTGGTGCAGACGAATATCGCCGTCAGGTTGCGGAAGAATTCGCCCATGTCAAAACGCTGGGCATCGATCCGCCGCTGGCAGAGCTGGAACGCATCAGCGCCTTCTTTGCACCGCCTGCATTTGATGCAGCCGACGTAGAGCCCGATCGCAGCGACCCCGATTTTGCAGTTTGGCTCGATCAAAACGTGAAGCCACATAAACAAGCCGGCTACGCAATCGTCAACATCAGCCTGAAGCCCATTGGCGGTATTCCGGGCGATGCAACATCGGCGCAAATTGACGTGATGGCTGATCTTGCCGAGCAATATGGCTTTGACGAATTGCGCGTCACCCATGCGCAGAACATCGTCCTGCCACATGTGGCCAAACGGGATCTGCACGCCGTCTGGCAAGCATTGCGCGAGGCCGATTTGGCACATGCCAATCTTGACCTGATCAGCGATATCATCGCCTGCCCCGGTCTCGATTATTGCAGCCTTGCCAACGCCCGTTCGATCCCCGTCGCGCAGAAAATTGCGACGCGCTTTGCCGACATGGACCGGCAACGCGATTTGGGCGAACTGAAGCTTAAAATCTCCGGCTGCATCAATGCGTGCGGGCATCACCATGCGGGGCATATCGGCATATTGGGTGTCGACCGGAAGGGTGTGGAAAATTACCAGCTGACCTTCGGCGGCTCTGGCGCGGAAGACGTCAGCATCGGGAAAATCATTGGCCCCGGCTTTGATGAAGACGGCGTTGTCGACGCGGTCGAAAAGGCCACCGAAGTCTACAAGACCCTGCGTGAAGGCGATGAACGTTTCATCGACACATATCGCCGTGTCGGCCTCGAACCATTTAAGGAGGCGATCTATGGTTGAGTTTCGCTATCGCACGGACGAAGTCACTGAACAGCCATCGGTTACGCTCGATGCCTTTTTGGATCAGTCAAACGCCACCGCAGTCCGGCTTGAACCCGATGATGATGCACGCGCACTGATCCCGTTTCTGGATCGGCTGACGCTTATCGAAGTTGCCTTCCCAAAATATCGTGACGGGCGTGGCTACAGTTCCGCGCGCATCTTGCGTGAAGCGGGGTATACAGGCGAACTGCGCGCACAAGGCGATGTTCTGGTCGACCAAATTGCGTTCATGCGGCGCTGTGGTTTTGACAGCTTTGCACCCGAAGCATCGTTAAATCCCGAAGCCGTCGCGCGCGCGCTTTCAACCTATGACCAATTTTACCAAAAGGCGGCGGACTCCGCGGCTCCCGTTTGGAAGCTACGGCATGGGTGAACAGGTTCGCATCGCGGACCGTATCAACACCGCACCACGTTACACGGAGGCGGACGCCGTTCGCCTCAACAACATGTTCCGTGGGCGTGATACTGTCGAGATGCTGACCGTCTTGCTGCGTGAAAATATGTTGGGTGATGCGGCGATAGTCTCCAGCTTCGGCGCAGAGAGCGCCGTTTTGCTGCATCTGATTGCCAGCATTGATCCCACAACGCCTATATTGTTCCTCGACACCGGGAAGCATTTTCCCGAGACGATTAGCTATCGTGAGGAACTGCGGAATATGCTTGGCCTATTGGACCTGCGCATCATCGCCCCCGACCCCGCGCATCTGGCGCAAAAGGACGGAACGGGCCTGCGCTGGTCTTATGACCCCGATGGCTGCTGCGAAATTCGCAAAGTCCTTCCGCTAAAGTCTGCGCTGGCCGGGTTTGATGCCCAGTTTACGGGCCGAAAAGCCTTTCAGTCCGCAACCCGCAAAGCGCTGCCGCGGTTCGAGATCGAGGAGGGCCGCCTGAAGGTCAATCCGCTTGCAGATTGGGACAAGGCTAGAATCGAAGCCTATATGGCCGAACACGCGCTGCCTGTGCACCCTCTGGTGGAACAGGGCTATCCGTCGATTGGCTGCTCACCCTGCACCACCAAGGTTGCGCCAGGCGAAGACCCACGCTCAGGTCGCTGGAAAGGCTGGGACAAGGTTGAGTGCGGAATACATACGGCCGTTACGCCGCTGGATGACAGCGCAAACGACCCGATCTTTTAACAAGCGATCGCATTCAATCCTTCTGGAAAAAATAGGCCTGAATGTCCGCCGCAATACGCGCCGGACGAAGTGTTTCGGCGTCGATGCAACACCAGCTGGATTTAACCTCAGCCAACACGTCTTCACCGCGCTTGATGACCGTTTCGTAAAACGACCGGGCACCCTGCACTTTTTCAAGAACGACGGACGCGATGACGACATCATCGAGAAACGCCGGCTTCCTGTAGGTAATCTCATGCTTCAACGCGACCCACAGATATTTGGCAGCAGCCTCAGGCGGCACAAGCTTGTGCCAATGCGCCAAAACCGCATCCTGCACCCAGTTCAAATAGCGCGCGTTATTTACGTGCCCCATAAAGTCGATGTCTGCAGGCAATACGCCTATTTGATGAAGGTGGGAGAGCGCTTTTGTCATGATGCTTCCAAGATAGTCTTAAGCCCGAAAATTACATCCCCATTGCGGATTAAACCGGAATAAATAGATGCATTCATCGCAAAAATTCGCTGTCATGACTTGCCGCGGGATTTTTGGTTCCCCACATTATCGACATGCGTGAATCTGGATGGACATATTGGCGACAAACCAACGCCTTTCGCTGGACGATGCTGACAATTGGGTGGATATTGGTTTTGGGATCTCCTTTATTAGGCCCAATCCCCGGTCCGGGACCGCTGATCATTTTACCCATTGGCCTTGCGTTCATCCTGAAAAACTCGCTTTGGGCCAAAAAGCGCTATGCGCGGCTTTCGCGGCAGCATCCCGAATATGCACGATGGGCCAATTGGGCACTGCGGCGGAGCAAGGTTACCCACCGCCCCGCGTTTCCGGATGTGAAAGGTGATTTCATGCACCTGTTCCGCCGCGACGACATAGACATGAAAATGCCCTGACCTGTGTTGACTTTTAACCTTTCGGACCGTATCGGCCACTGCAACAGAAGCGGTCGCTGCGCAGATTCGGCGGCCCTTTTCATTTCAAGACGCAAAAAATTTAAGGATTACAGTCATGAAGCGCACTTTTCAGCCGAGCAATCTCGTGCGTGCCCGTCGCCACGGTTTTCGTCTCCGTATGTCAACCGCCGCTGGCCGCAACATCCTGAACGCACGTCGCGCACGCGGCCGCAAGAAACTGTCGGCTTAATCCCCGAGCAGGCGGACCGCGAAATGCGCGGTTACAGCGTTATCAAAAAAAGGTCAGACTTTCTGGCCGCCAACCGGGGGAAGCGATATGCAACTCCCGGTTTTGTTTTGCTGGTTCGCGACAGGCGGGACGACAGCCCGGCGATCCGGTTGGGCATCACCATCACCAAAAAAGTTGGTAACGCCGTTATCCGCAACCGCATGCGCCGCCGCTTTCGCGCGCTTGCACAGGAAATGCTCGCCGATAAGGGCAAGGCAGGCGCGGATCATATTCTGATCGGTCGCGACAGCGGCATCGAGCGCGATTTCGACGCCTTGAGGGCCGATATGGTCAAGGCGTTGGGAAAGCTGTGCGCGTGATCGCAAAGCTGCTCATCTTATGCGCACGGGCGTGGCAAATTGGCCCTTCACGCATTTTACCGCCGACCTGCCGATACAGCCCCAGCTGCTCGGCCTATGCAATAACGGCACTTCAAAAGCATGGCGCAATTAAGGGTGGCTGGCTGGCCATCAAACGGCTATTGCGCTGCCAACCTTGGGGTGGGCATGGATATGATCCAGTGCCATGACGCCCAATTGATTGATTAACGGGGATTTACACGTGGACGATAAACGCAACCTGATTTTTGCAGTCTTGCTGACAGGCCTTATCCTGTTCGGATGGCCTTATGTCGCCAGCTATTTCTTTCCAACCCCCGCCCCTGTGACCAGCAGCGCGAAGACCGCCACCAGCCCCGCTGGCGCGGCAACGTCGGATGTACAGGTCGAGGCGGCCCCTGCAAAAACGCAGGCTGTTCCGCTGAGCAGCGCGCTTCAGTCCACAGCCCGCATCGTGGTGGAAACGCCAAAGTTGAAGGGCTCGATCAATCTTGAAGGCGCAAAAATTGACGACCTTTTGTTGCTTACCCACCGCACCGCACTCGCCAAGGATTCGGCGCCAGTGCGCCTGTTCGCGCCATCGGGCACAAAAGATGCCTATTTTGCGCGCTTTGGTTGGGCTGGCACCGGCGTAACGGTGCCCGATGATAAAACCGTCTGGACGCCAAGCGGCAATAAGCTGACGCCAACAACGCCCGTCACATTAAGCTGGACCAACAGCCTTAATCAGAAGTTTGATATCGCGCTGTCGATTGACGAAAACTACATGATTACGGCAAAGCAGACGTTCACCAATGGCGGCACTGCGCCAGTTGAGATCGCAAATTTTGCCTTGCTGAGCCGCACCGGAAAACCTGCCGACGCGACATCTGGTGGGTCCATATTTACGCATATCCACATCGGTCCAATGGGCGTTTTTGACGACAAGCCCAATTATGATTGGGGCTATGTCGACGTCGCGGAAAACAAAGGCGAGACATCGTTCACCAGCACGGGTGGATGGCTTGGCTTCACCGACAAATATTGGCTCGGCGCGCTTATTCCTGACCAAAAAACGCCCGTATCGGCCAAGTTCCGTGCCAGCGGCGATGTCTATCAGGCGCAAGTCATTCCAACACGCTATACCAGCGTTGCGCCAGGTGCGGTCCTCAACAGCGGCTCGCGTCTGTTCGCTGGCGCTAAAGAGATGGCCGTTCTTGACGCCTATTCAAAGAAGCTCGGCATTCCCTATCTCGATTATGCCATCGATTGGGGCTGGTTCTGGTTCATCGCCATTCCGTTCTTCTGGATCCTGCATTGGCTGTTCGGCCTTTTCGGAAACTTTGGTTTAGCCATTATTGGTCTCACCATTGTTGTGCGCGGGTTCATGTACCCCGTGGCGCAGAAGCAATTTGCCTCGATGGCGCAGATGCGTGCTGTTCAGCCTAAGCTGAAGGCGCTGCAAGAACGTTGGAAGGATGACAAGCCACGGCTGCAGCAGGAAATGATGAAGCTGTACAAGGATGAAAAGGTAAATCCGCTCGCGGGCTGCCTGCCTATCGTGTTGCAGATTCCTATCTTCTTCGCGCTGTACAAAATTCTGCTGCTGTCGATCGAAATGCGGCACCAGCCGTTCGTGCTGTGGCTGAAGGATTTGTCGGCACCAGATCCGCTGACACCGATCAACCTGTTTGGACTACTGCCTTTTGACCCGCCATCGTTCATTGCCATTGGCATATTGCCGATATTGCTTGGCGTGACGATGTGGCTGATGCAGCGCCTGAATCCGCAACCTATGGATGACGTGCAAAAGCAGGTATTCGCCGTGATGCCATGGTTCCTGATGTTCATCATGGCGCCATTTGCCGCTGGACTTCAGCTTTATTGGGTCATGTCGAACCTCGTGTCGATTGCGCAGCAAAAGTGGCTCTATTCTCGTCACCCGGCGTTGCGGGAGCAGATGGCGCGTGATGCGCAAGAGAAAGCGGCAGCGAAAGCCAAGGCGGGGTCGTGAGCGCGGATGTCATCGCGGGAATAATAGAACCGAACCGGATATTCTCCGGTCCGGTTACGTTCCTGAAATCAGCGCCGAAGCTTGAATTTCTGCCGGACCCAACGGTCCCAGAAATTGCCTTTGCGGGTCGGTCGAACGTCGGTAAGTCCAGCCTGATTAACGCGCTGGTGAACCGCAATAACCTTGCGCGCGCGTCCAACACACCGGGCCGCACGCAAGAGCTGAACTTTTTCGATGTTGGTGAACCGGCGTTGTTCCGCATCGTCGACATGCCGGGCTATGGCTATGCCAAAGCCCCCATCAAGACGGTGCAGCAATGGCGTTATCTGATTAACGATTATCTGCGTGGCCGCGCGGTGTTAAAGCGCGTGTTTGTGCTGATCGACAGCCGCCATGGCATTAAAGAAGTCGATCATGAAATCATGAAAATGCTCGATGCGGCTGCGATCAGCTACCGGATTGTGCTGACCAAGACCGACAAGATCAAAGCGTCCGAACGCGAGGCGGTTGAGGCGGACACCATGGCAAAGCTGCGCAAACATGTTGCCGCCTATCCCGAGCTTTCGGTGACATCGGCGGAAAAGCGCGGGGGCATTGATGAACTGCGCGCGGCTGTGTTGGAAGCCGTCGCTTCTTAGGGTCAAGACCTATGAAACTGATTATCGGGAATAAAGCCTATTCAAGCTGGTCGCTGCGCGGCTGGCTTGCGGCCAAGCAATCCGGTCTGCATTTTGACGAAATCATTGTTCCTTTGTTTGCCGACGGCTGGGAAGAACGCAAACGCGAAGACGACCTTGCGCCATCATCGGGCAAGGTGCCGACCTTGTGGGATGGAGAGGCTGTGGTCTGGGACAGCCTTGCGATCATCGATTATCTCGCCGACAAAGTGGGGCGCGACCGTTTTTGGCCCAAAAATGAAGTCGCGCGCGGCATGGCGCGGTCCATGGCGGCGGAAATGCATGCGGGCTATACCGCCCTGCGCCGCGAATTTCCGATGAATACGCGCAAGACCTTTCACGACGTCACGATATCCGAAGAGACCCGGAAAGACGCGGTCCGCATATTGCAAACATGGGCCGAAGCCCGCTCGCGCTTTGGCAAAGACGGGCCATATCTGTTTGGCACCTTCAGTGCAGCGGACATCATGTTCGCACCTGTCGTGACGCGTTTTGTGACGTACGGTTTCACCCTGCCCGGCTTTGCCGAAAGCTATGCAGAAACGATTATGGCGCATCCATGGATGGAAGAATGGTACGCCGCCGCCGCAAAGGAGCCATGGACGATCCAGCGGATTGAGGACGCGGTTACGTAATCCGCTCCGTGGGATAAGGCGTCCCGTCTTTGTGGAAATAGCCCACATCGCCGAATGTCATGTCAATATCGGCGTAGACGCCACCTGCACCGCGATCGCCAGCGCCAATGGCAATGAAAACACAATCGCAATCGCTGCGGTTAATCAGATGATGGCCGTTTGGTTCGCCCGCCGCCCACGCCGCGATGTCGCCTGCCCGCAGAAGCGTTTCGGCATCATCCTCAATCAATACGGCTTCGCCCGAAAGCATGATGACGATTTCGTCTTCTTTATGGTGCCAGTGCCGGTGCGATGACCATCCACCTGGTGTCAGTACGACATGACTTGCACCCAGTTGTGTTAGACCCGCTGCCGGTGCCAATCTTCGCCACCACCTGCCCTCAACTTCGCGGTCATATGGAGCGGGATAACCCGTTGCATTGCTTTGGGCGATTGCATCGAGGTTGAGTTTAGGCACAGGCCACCCCTAGCCGCATTGTGCGCGGTGCAGCAGCTTCTGGTCGGCCAGCACAAGCGCCATCATAGCCTCAACCACTGGCGTACCGCGTATGCCCACGCAGGGATCGTGGCGGCCCTTTGTAATGATGTCGGTCGCATCGCCGTCGCGGGTGACTGTTTCCACGGGCGTGAGGATTGAGGAGGTCGGCTTGAACGCGACCCGCACCAGCACGGGTTGTCCTGTGGAGATACCACCGGCAATTCCCCCTGCATTATTGGCTAGGAATTCGGGATGGTTTGATCCTTCCGAAGAGGGCCGCATCCGGTCGGCATTTTCTTCGCCACGCAAACGCGCTGCACCAAAGCCTGCGCCAATTTCGACGCCTTTAACCGCGTTGATGCTCATCATCGCCGCCGCAAGTTCGCTGTCGAGTTTCGCATATAAAGGTGCGCCCCAACCGGGCGGTACGCCGGTGGCGACGCATTCAATGACGGCACCCAGCGATGATCCCGCCTTGCGCGCCTCATCCACCAGTTTTTCCCACCGACCGGCAGCGGCTTCATCCGGGCAGAAAAAGGGGTTTTTGTCGATTTGTGCGGCTTCAAAATTGTTGCGGTCGATGGCATCTCCGCCGATCTCCGCAACATATGCGATGATGTTTACGTCAGGCATGACCGCCCTTGCCACCGCACTGGCGGCCACACGTGCAGCCGTTTCACGCGCACTCGAACGTCCGCCACCGCGATAATCGCGAAAGCCATATTTCGCGTCATAGCTGTAATCGGCATGGCCGGGGCGATAGGCCTTGGCCACGTCCGAATAATCTTTGGACCGCTGGTCAACATTTTCGATCATCAGCGAAATCGGTGTTCCCGTGGTCCGCCCTTCAAAAACGCCCGACAAAATCCGAACGGCATCGGGCTCCTGCCGCTGCGTTGTGAAGCGCGATGTCCCGGGACGGCGCTTGTCCAGAAATGGCTGAATGTCGGCTTCGGACAAGGCAAGTCCGGGAGGGCAACCATCGACCACCGCGCCAAGCGCCGGACCGTGGGACTCTCCCCAAGTGGTGAAGCGAAAAACGCGTCCGAAAGTATTAAAGCTCATCTGCTAATTCCGACTTCTTCATATGTACCGAACGATAGTGCACCAGCCCGTTGCGATGCCCCGCGATCATTTGGCAGTGTCAATATCAGGAGCATCCTCCTGCTTCATGCCGACGGTGTGGTAACCCGCATCAACATGGTGGATTTCGCCGGTAACACCTGCGCCCAGATCGGACAGGAAATACAACGACGACGCACCAACGTCATCAATGGTCACGTTGCGGCGCAACGGCGTGTTCAGTTCATTCCATTTCAGGATATACCGGAAATCACCAATGCCCGACGCAGCGAGCGTTTTGATCGGTCCAGCCGATATCGCGTTCACGCGAATGCCCTGTGGCCCGACATCATTCGCCAGATATTTTACGGACGTTTCCAGCGCAGCCTTGGCCACACCCATGACGTTGTAATGCGGCATCACCTTTTCTGCGCCATAATAACTGAGTGTCAGCATTGATCCGCCACCTTCACCGGTTTCGGGATCAAGCGGCTTCATCATCGCCGCAGCGCGCTTGGCGACGGCGGTAAAGCTGTAGACGCTGATGTTCATCGTCATCAGGAAGTCGTCCAAGCCTACGTCGAAATATTTGCCGCGCAGTGCTTCTTTGTTGGTGAAGCCAATCGCGTGGACCACAAAATCAATGGTAGGCCATTTGGCCGCCAGCGTGTCAAAGGCGCGATCAAGATTGTCCATGTCGGCAACGTCGCAATCGATGAGAAAGTCACAACCCAGTTGTTCCGCCAATGGCCGGACGCGCTTTTCCATGACTTCGCCCTGATAGCTGAACGCCAATTCCGCGCCTTCGGCATGCAAACGCTTCGCAATGCCCCACGCCAGAGATTTGTCATTGGCGAGCCCCATAATCAGCCCGCGTTTGCCCGCCATCAATCCTGTCATAAAATCCTCATTCGTCAGGTGAATTTTGTTCCCACTGCTTTAGTCCATTTTCATGGGCGTTGGCCAGTGCTGCGTTTAATTGCGCTCCTGTCACCAATCCCAGCCCAATAAGATAGAAGAAAATGAGCGCCACCATAACACCGGCAAGGCTGCCATAGGTTAGGTCATAATTGCTGACGCTCGACAGGAAAACCGGCAAAAGCGCCGTGAGGCCAAGCCACCACATGCTCACCAAGGCTGGCCCTGGCCATTTGGGAAAGGCGGATGACCGATATTTGGACGGGGTTAGCCCCGCAAAGATGACATAGATTGCGACAAACAATGTAATGAATGGAATGATACGGCCCCACGCGAAATAGCCTGAAACCATCTGCGCGGTGGGAATGTATCGGTACACCAGATCCTCAACCGCGGTCACCACAACCTGCGCCGAAAAGGCAATCATCGCCAGAATAACCGAGGCGATGATCGCCCCGAGCGAACCCAATCGATAATGCCAGAACGCACGGCTGGGTGCCGCACCATAAGACCGATAAAGCACATCGCGAAAGGTTTCGATAAGGCTGGCCGCGGTCCAAAGACTGACCGCAGCGCTTAGCCATAGCAATGGCCCCGAACGTGCGGTCATGGCGGACTCGATGGGTTCTTTAAGCGCGGCTCCGACACTTGGCGGGACCGTCGTCAAAAACGCTTCAATCAGCGCCAGCCCGGACTCGGTTTGTCCAAATGCGCCAGCGATGGCAGCGGCCACAATGCAGAATGCGAAAAGTGATACCAACGACAGATATGCGAAATTGCCCGCGTGAATAAACCCGTCGCTATACACACCGACGGCAACACGCTTGGTCACTTCCACTACCTGACCCGTCAACCCGAGATGCGCAAACCATGTCGCTTCGCTTTCCTCGGAATGTGTCGTCTCAGGAAGATGTGCCCGTGCCTCCGGTGACAGAGGCGAAATTTCAGACACCAAGATTTTCCCGGACATTACTGTCCGACAGGACACCCGACAGACGCGCAAGTTCCACAGGGTCCGATGGCAAGTGAATCATCAGCGTGACCAACTGGTCACCGCGTCCACCCGATTTGGTTGTGAACCCCCTGCCCTTTATCCGCAGAACGGCTCCGGAATTGGTACGCGGCGGAACAGTCAGCATGACTGCGCCATCGACGGTCGGAACCTTCACCTTGCCGCCATCGACCGCTTCTTTGATCGAGATCGGCAGGTCAATCCGGATATGGTCGCCGTCGCGCGCCAAATCGGGGTGTTTGCCTAGCTTTAGCGTGACCATGGCATCGCCATTGCCGCCAGGCCCCGGCTGACCACGGCCGGGAATGCGGATCTGCTGTCCAGCGACGAGGCCGGCAGGCAGTTTGAACTCAACGGTCTTGCCATCGCCCAGCGTAATGCGCTGCGGCGCGAGCGTTGCCGCGTCGGTGAAGGACACCAAATGTTCGTACGCAATATTCGCGCCCTTGGGTGGCGGCGCTTGCTGCGGACGTGGGCCAGCACCGGGACGGCCTCCGCCGCCGCCAAACAAGCCATCAAAAATGTCGCCAAGGTCGATGCCACCGCTGCCAAAGTCGAAATTGCCACCGCCGGGTCCGCCTTGGCTATATCCGCCGCCGCCAAAGGGGTTGCCACCGGCAAAGCGGGGTTGGCCGTTTTCGTCTATTTCGCCGCGGTCAAATTGCCCGCGCTTTTTGGGGTCCGATAACAAATCATACGCCTGCGTAATTTCGCTGAAGCGCTCCGAAGCTTTCGGATTGTCCTTGTTCTTGTCGGGATGCAATTCCTTCGCAAGCTTACGATAAGCGGATTTAATCGCTTTCTCGTCCGCGCCTTTGGATACGCCTAATATCGAATAAGGATCAGCCATTCTTGTCCCTGTTTACCCTGCTTATCCGTCTTACATTGGTATTACAGTGCCCCAAGTCAACTCGGAAGCAGGGCGTCATCCTGTTTTTTACCGGTAATCAGGCGTAGCAGAAGATATAGCAGCAGGCCAATCGGCCCCGCCATCAGCGTAAAGAAGAGTATCGGGACCTGAAGCCAACGCGCAATCTGGTGCTGGTCTGCATTTCGCGCAATCCAGATGCCGACAAACAAATCGAACGCCAAATAATGGATCCAGCCAATCGTTGCGCCGCCCGGCGAGTCAAACAACGCCATGACCCCCGCTAAGGTTGTGAAGTCGGCAGAAGGTCGGCCTGCGGGACCGCCATCGGAGATGAGTCCCGCCATCAACGGAATGATAAGACCCGCATATAGGCAGGCGAGCAACACCGTTCCTGCGAAAAATACATATGGCACAACCCGTTCGCGCTTCGGGCTGAGCGCCAAAACCACCCAAGCGAGCAGCGCACAAGCATTTGCGACACCGAATATCATTTCCCAGTTCATTTTATATTCTAGCCCCTTTTAACACGCATCAGTCTAGCCTATCGGTGGGCTATGGAAAGACCTGATCCTTTTAGCCTGTTCGACGCATGGTTTGCCGAAGCGCGGACCACCGAAATCAACGACTCCAACGCAATGGCATTGGCGACCACAGGCGCGGATGGACAGCCTTCGGTCCGCATGGTGCTGTTGAAAGGCCATGGCCCAGACCTTGGCGACCATGGTGGATTTGTTTTCTATACGAATTTTGAAAGCCGAAAGGCGATGCAATTGTCCGACAATGCGCAGGTCGCGTTGCTGTTTCACTGGAAATCGCTGCGGCGGCAAATACGGATTGAGGGGGAAGCGAACCCCGTCGACGACGCGACCGCAGATGCCTATTTCGCCACCCGATCGCGCAATTCGCAGCTCGGCGCATGGGCGTCGGACCAGTCGCGTCCGTTGGCCGACCGCGCGACATTCGAAGCGCGTTTTGCCGAGGTAGAAGCCCGCTTTGAAGGCCAAGATGTTCCGCGCCCGCCGCATTGGTCGGGTTGGATGGTCAGCCCGCACCGCATCGAATTCTGGCAAGACCGCGAATTCCGCCTGCATGAGCGTTGGGTATATGAACGCGACGGCGACGGCTGGACGACGGGCATGTTGTATCCATGAGGCACCGCACATGAGCCTTGGGCATAGCCACCATCACCATGCGCATGGTGAACTCACCAAACGTGCGGCCATCGCCAGCGTATCCATGGCGCTGTTCCTGCTTGCACTTAAAATATTTGCGGCGGCAGAGACAGGGTCCGTTGCGCTGCTTGGGTCATTAGCGGACACAGGCTTCGACGTTCTCGCCTCGTTGCTCACGCTTTTCAGTGTCCGTTACGCCGCGATGCCCGCCGATGACGACCACCGTTTCGGCCATGGCAAGGCGGAGGCATTGTCCGCTTTGGTGCAGGTTGTGCTCGTCATACTGTCGGCCATTCTGATTGCATGGCGCGCGATTGTGCGGCTCGGCACGCAGGAACCGACGTCCCATCCGGAATATGGCATTGGGGTCTCACTCATCGCGATTGTGGCAACGCTCGGGCTGCTTGCCTATCAGCGTTATGTTGTCCGCAAAACCGGCTCGGTCGCGATTCAAGCCGACCATGTGCATTATCAGAGCGACCTTTTGCTCAACATTGCGGTTATTGTCGCAATCGTCCTTGATACAATGTTGGGCGTGCGCGGTGCCGACCCATTGTTCGGCATCGCGATTGCAGCATGGCTGTTGTGGGGCGCTTACAAGGCGGCGCGTCTGGCGTTGGACCAATTGCTGGATCGCGAATGGCCGCACGAAAAGCGCCAGCGCTTCATCGAAGTTGCCATGCGCCACCCGGAACTGCGCGGCATTCACGATATGCGCACCCGTTCAAGCGGCGCACATGACTTTTGCCAGTTTCACGTCTGGGTCGACCCCGACATGACGGTCGCGGCGGCCCACCATATCATGGACGAAGTCGAACAAGCGTTGATGGATGAATTCCCCGGCGTCGAAGTGCTGATCCACCCCGACCCCGAAGGCCATAAAGACGAAATGGGCTATATCCCGTCCGAAACCATCGAACATCACGAGCATCCACATGACTGATTTGCCATATTATCACGTAGACGCCTTTGCGCAGCGGCCGTTCACCGGCAATCAGGCCGCCGTCATGCCGCTTACGCACTGGCTGGATGACGCCGTGCTGCAGGCCATTGGTGAGGAAAACAATTTCGCCGAAACCGCTTTTTACATCCCTGATGAAACCGGTGCCGCCGACTACGAATTGCGCTGGTTCACGCCAGAGGTTGAAATCCGCCTCTGCGGCCATGCGACACTTGCGAGTGGGCATATCGTCCTGAGCGAAAACCCTGCGCTTGACCGCGTGACGTTCCGGACGCGCAAAGCGGGCATATTGGAAGTGCGCCGCGAAGGTGATGGCTATGCCGTCGCATTGCCGGCAATCCCGACAGAGCCGGTGAATAACCCAGAAATGATGCAGGCCATGGGCGGCAACCCCCTGTCAATGCGCAGCAACCCCGACAGCTATAATATGTTCGTTTATGCCACAGCGGCAGAAATTTTGGCGCTGAAGCCCGATATGAAGGCGCTTGCGGCACTTGGCGATGACAGCTTCACCGCCACGGCGCGCGGGGAGGACACCGACATTGTCAGCCGCGTTTTCGTTCCAGGTGCGGGCGTGGACGAAGACAGCGTTACCGGCAGTGCCCATGCGGTTCTGACGCCTTATTGGGCTGCCGAGCTGGGATGTGACAATTTTACCGCCTATCAGGCATCGGCGCGCGGCGGTTATCTTGGTTGCCGCCTTGATGGCGAACGTGTGTGGTTGTCAGGCCATTGTTTTACGGTAGTAAAGGGTATGTTCAGCTTGGGCTGACCATCACAGTCATTCCATTGTTCAAAGGATTATTCATGCGTACATCATTGGCCATTTTGGCTGCACTCGTCCTGTCCCCAGTTGCGATGGCTCAGGACGCGCCTCCGCCGCCACCCGCCGGTGGTGTGCCGCAGCCCGAGCAAATCTTTGCTTTTCTCGATGCAGATAAAGACGGCTTCATCGCTAAGGACGAAGCACAGGGACCATTGGTCCAGTATTTCGGGATGATCGATACCGATAAGGACGACAAGATTTCGATGGTCGAGCTAAAGACCGCTATGGAAGCAATGCGTCCGCCTGAGCCTGCGCAAGGCCAGACCGAAGGCAAATAAACTATCCTAAAATATTAGGATAAGACGCGCGGGCAGCCATCGGGCTTCCCGCGCGTTTTTAATGTCAGGCGACAGTTGCCTTGCGGATGACGCCTGGATTCGCAGGTGGCTCACCCTTTGGCAAAGCATCGATATGTTCCATGCCGCTGGTGACTTGGCCCCAGACCGTATACTGGCGGTCAAGGAAGGTCGCATCATCAAAGCAGATGAAGAACTGGCTGTTGGCCGTGTTCGGGTCATTGGTACGCGCCATGGAGCATACGCCGCGCACATGCGGTTCAGCGTTGAATTCCTGCGCCAGATTTGGCTTGGACGAACCGCCCATGCCAGTGCCGTTCGGGCAACCGCCCTGCGCCATGAATCCGGGAATAACGCGGTGGAACTTCACACCGTCGTAAAAACCTTCGCCAGCCAGTTCTTTGATACGGGCAACATGGTTTGGCGCCAGATCAGGGCGAAGTTTGATAACAACGTCGCCGCTGTCGAGCGAAAGGGTAAGCGTTTCATCGGCCATATATATAATCCTTTAGGCTGGGGAAATGTTGACGGTGCCCTAGGGGATGCATTGCGCGCGTGCAAAGCCAAAATCATTGCAATTTAACGCTGCACGCTTAGGAGGGGCGCAATTACAACGTTCAGGCACAAAATTGCGAATGGGAGGCCCGCACATGACAAGCGATATCGCCGACCCATTGACCATCGACACTGAAATTTTGGAGACGCTGGACGAAGACAACCGTCTGACCCGCGATTATGTCGATCGCGTGCTCGACGCGATGGAAGCGGGCGACGCCCAAGAAGTCTACCGGCTTGTTGAACCGCTCCACGAAGCCGACATTGCCGATCTGCTCGAGCTAACGCCATCTGAACGGCGCGGTGACCTTGCCATCAGCATGGGCGAGTTGATGAGCGCCGAAGTGCTGGCCGAGGTCAATGATTATGTCCGCGAGGATATCATCGACGCCTTGCCCGCAGCGCAAGTTGCCGGGCTGGCTGGACAGTTGGACACCGATGACGCGGTTGCGATCATCGAGGATATGGAGGAAGAGGACCAGCAGGCCGTTCTTGCCGAACTGGACCCCGAAGACCGCGCCGTCATCGAAGACGCGCTGTCCTACCCCGAAGAATCCGCTGGTCGTATCATGCAGCGCGAGCTTGTGGCGGTGCCCGAGCATATGACCGTGGGCCAGCTGATCGACTATCTGCGCGACCATCATGAACTGACCACAGAGTTCTGGGAAGTGTTCGTCGTCGACCCGCAGCATAAGCCCGTGGGTACGTGCAAGCTCAGCTGGATCATGCGAAGCCAGCGCAAGGTTCCTGTCAGCGACATTATGAAGCACGAACAGACGCTGATTCCTGTGGACATGGATCAGGAAGAAGTCGCGCTTCGGTTCCAGAAATACGCACTTATTTCTGCCGCTGTTGTGGATGGCGCGGGACGGCTCGTCGGCGTCATCACGGCCGATGACATCGTGCACATCATTCAGGAAGAAGCGGACGAGGATATCTTGCGCCTGTCCGGTGCCGGTGAAGGTGACATTAACGAACCTATTTCGGACAGTTACAAAGCACGCGTGCGTTGGTTGATTGCCAATTTGGGCACCGCGATGGTGGCCAGTTTCATCATCGCGCAATTTGGTGCAGCGATTGAAACCATGGTCGCATTGGCTGTGCTTATGCCGATTGTTGCCTCCATCGGCGGTAATGCAGGCACGCAGACGCTTGCGGTTACGGTGCGCGCGTTGGCAACCAATCAGCTTACGCAATCGAACACGATGCGGTCGATCTGGCGCGAAATTCGCGTAGCCTTGCTCATTGGCGCAACGATTGCGGTGATTGCAGGCGTCGGCGCGGGTGTAATTTTCGACAATTGGCTGCTCGCGGGCGTCATTGCTGCGGCAATATTGTGCAATATTTCGCTCGCGGGATTGTCTGGCGTCGCCATTCCGGTGCTGCTGGACCGCTTGGATCAAGACCCCGCAGTTTCAAGCTCGATTTTTGTCACGATGATCACCGATTCGATGGGCTTTCTCATCTTTCTTGGCCTTGCGGTCTTCAGCGGCCTTGCCGGTTAGCCGCACAGTCCCCAAATCGCGCCCATGCCTCTTAACATGACCAAAATCGCGTTCGGCGCGGAAAGCCCGAAGCATTTGCGCGAGCGTCTCGCGGCTTATGCGCAGGATGGTGAAGTGCGCTTGACCACGCGTTATTTGCCCAAGCGCGTTGACGAAATGGCAGGTGGATCGCTGTTCTGGATTCACACGCACACCATCATCGGCCGAAGCCCCATTTTGGGCTTTATAGAAAATGGCGCCGGTCGCCATTGGATCCGGCTGCAACCGCGCCTGATCGCGGTGCGTTCAACGCCAAAAAGGGCGCATCAGGGCTGGCGCTATCTTGAGGAAGTGAACACCCCGCCGGATCTCGATTCTGTCGAAACCGATGGCCGTGACGAAATGTCACCAAAGATGCTGGGCGAACTTATGAAGATGGGGCTGGTTTAAGCCGCTTCGCGTTTCGCGAGCACCTTTGAAATCACATCTGCAAACGTCTCGGCGCTTTGTGCGCCCGGAACCATGAATTTCTGGTCAAAGATGATCGCGGGGACGCCGGTGATATTCTGGTCGGTCCAATGCGCCATTTCCGCACGCACGCTTTCGGTCAACGCCGCGTCGGCAATCCACGCGGCGGCCACTGCGCGATCCATCCCCTGCGCCTCCGCAATGTCGCACAAGACTTCGGTGTCGCTCACATCGCGCCGGTCCTGAAAATAGGCCTTGAACAGTGCCATTTTCAGATCCGTTTGCGCTTTCCAGCCGCGTTCGATCCCGAAAATCGTCAGCAGCTTATGCGCATTGAACGTATTGTAGATGCGCATGCCCTCGCCATAGTTGAACGCAAAACCCAAGCTTTCGCCAATATCGCTCAGCCGTTGCCGGTTGGCGCGGCTCTGTTCGGGCGTACTGCCATATTTGCGGGCAATATGTTCGGCGGTGTCTTCGCCCTCAGGGGGCATATTCGGGTTTAGTTGAAACGGATGCCAATGGGTTTCGACAGCCAGATCGCGGCCTAGCAGCGTCAGCGCTTTTTCCACCTGCTTTAAACCGATGATGCACCATGGGCACACGACATCGGACACAATATCAATACGCAGCGGAACGGCGGACGTGGTCATTGTGAAACCCAATATTTCAATAGGCTATGCGCAATCGCAAAGGGCGGCGGCGCGTTGAAACGGCGGTCCGAAGCACCCTCCAGCGCAGCACGGGCTTCTTCTTTTGTGACCCACATGGCGTCTTCTATTTCAGTGGTGTCGAGGACCAGCGCGTCGCCTTGCGCGTCGGCGATACACGCCATCATCAGTTGCGACCCACCAAATGGCCATGGCTGGCTGGTGACATAACGCACAGCGCCGCAGGTGACGCCGGCCTCTTCATGGATTTCACGACGCACCGCTTCCTCCATGCTTTCACCGGGCTCCAAAAAGCCAGCGAGCGCCGAGTAATTGCCGGGCGGGAAGCGCGATTGGCGTCCCACGAGCGCTTTGCCTTCATATTCGGCGAGCATGATGACCACAGGGTCCGTGCGTGGAAAATGCTCCTTTGCGCAATTGCCGCATTTGCGGCCCCAGCCTGCACGGAACAGCAAAGTGGCGTGCCCGCAACGTCCACAAAAACGATGGTTATTGTGCCATTCGATCAAGCTGCGCGCGGTGCCGTAAATTGCAGCATCTTCGGCAGGCAGCATGGACAAGGCACGCCAGATAGCGGGCGAACGAAATGCGTCCCCAGTTGCCTCAACGACGGCGACAAAATGCGGCTTATCATCGGAAAGGCCAAGTAAGATAAGTTCTTCCGAACCATCCAATTCTGCCATCGAATGCCAATGCAAGCCGCCTGCATCGCTGACGCGCGGATCTAGGCCATCGAGACCCAAAACCCGCGCACGCCAGTCAGCCAGCAAAGCGCCATAGGCTTCTGCATCATTGCGTACGCGGTCAGCGCGATCGAGCGGTGAGCCCGTAAATCCCGGCGACATCATCGGATCAGGCTGGCAGGCCAAGGTCCTTCAGGACCCATTTTGCGAAATTCTCGTGGAATGGATAGGCGTTGCTTGGCATATACTGCGCCATGCAAACGGCGCGCAGCTTGCGCTTCGGGTCGACGAACGCAACGGTGCCGGCAGCACCACCCCAGCCGTACACACCCTCGTTCGCGCCCTTGCCAACGCGTCCGCCCGCGCCAAAGCCTGCGCCATCCGCATACGTACCGTCGGTTGACACAGCAGGGGGCAACAGGTCGGACATTGCGAGCGCAGCCGTTTTTGGCGACATAATCCGCACGCCATCCAGCTCACCATAATTGGCAAGCATGTTGAGGAACCGGTCATAATCGCGCGCCGAACAGACCACTCCTGCACCACCAAAGGCAAAGGCGGGCTTGTCGAGATAGATGCTCGTCGCCGCCGGATCGATTGGGAACAGGACGCCGTTCACGGGCGCATAGTTTGAAACCAATCGCGGCGTTTCCGACTTTGGCACTTGGAAATAGCTGCTGTTCATTTTCAGCGGTTCGAAAATGCGTGTCTTGAGGAAGGCCTCAAAATCCATACCGCTGGCAACTTCAATAACGCGACCCAACAAATCGAGCGAGATTGAATAGCTCCATTTGGTTCCGGGTTCTGCAATCAACGGCAATTTTGCAAGCCGTTCCGAAAATGTCTTCAGATCAGGGGTCGGCTTGCTGGTTGGCTGACCGGGAATAGGAAAACGGCTGACGATGCCCGGCGTAATGCCGTTGTCCAGATAGGCCTGCAACAACGGACCCTTGGTGATGATGGAATATCCAAGGCCCGCAGTATGCGTCAACAAGTGGCGAACCGTAATCTGGTTCTTGGCCGGAACCGCATCCATGCTTTTTTCAGGGTCGGTCAGGACCGTCATATTGGCGAATTCAGGCAGAAATTCGGAAATGGGTTGGTCGAGCTTCATCTTGCCTTCACCAACCAAAATCATCGCGGCCATGCCCGTGATAGGCTTCGTCATCGAATAGACGCGCCATAATGAGTCGATATTGACAGGCGTTTTCTCGCCCAATCCTTGCGTACCAACGGCAATGACGTCTGGCAGACCAGACGCCCGGCCAATCGTTGCCAAAACACCCGGAAGCTTGCCCGACGAAACATAGCTGTCGAATTCGGCTTTAATCGTCGGATATTTTTCGGCAGCCTGCGCCCAAGCCATGCCGGGCAGGAACGCACCAACGGCTCCAGCGCCTGCCAGTCGCCCGCCCCATGCGAGTAATCCGCGCCGACCCAACATGATCTGGCCTGTTGCTTGTACGTCCATCATCTCTCTCCTGCGTTCAAAACCGCCTCACTCACTTTTCTGAATAGGGTCGGCAGACCAGCATTGTCGAGCGATTTTAGCGGCCACCATTCGCCCTCACCGGGGCCGTCTGCGTCTGCTGGCCATGACGTAACGGCAATGTTTACGGTCAGGGAAAAATGCGTGAATATATGCGCAACCTGCACCGACAAATTTTGCCAATTGGCTGCGGCGGGCGGGATTGCATCACCGTCGATGCGCGCTGTCCATCCGTCATCCGGCAATGCCCGCATGCTCGCAAGCAAACCGCGATCATCCCGGCGCAGCAGCCAGACATGGCCATCACGTTCAATCCAATACACATGCCCCACCCGTTGCGGTTTCGGGCTTTTCGGCAGTTTTGCAGGATATATTTCAGGGTTGCCTGCACGAAAGGCGGCACATGCGGATTGGATGGGACAAATCAGGCACGAAGGAGACCGTACCGAGCAAATACCCGCGCCCAGATCCATCATCGCCTGCGCAAAATCGCCTGCCCTTAGGTCTGGCGTGATGCTATCGGTAGCCGCGCGAATGTCTGGCTTTGCCTGCGGCAGTGGCGTTGATATCGCAAATAGCCGCGACACCACCCGCTCAACATTGGCGTCGACTACCACTGCACGCCGCCCAAATGCGATCGCGGCAATCGCCGCTGCTGTGTAGGGGCCGATGCCCGGCAGCTTCAGCAAATCTGCTTCATAAGACGGCAATTGCCCCTGATATTCGGAAACGACCACGCGTGCGCATTTTAACAGATTGCGGGCGCGGGCATAATAACCAAGCCCGGCCCATGCGGCCATAACATCCGCATCATCGGCCGCAGCCAGTGCCGAAAAATTGGGCCACGTCTGGGTGAATGTGCGGAAATAGGCACCAACGGCGGCGACCGTGGTCTGCTGCAACATGATTTCCGACAACCAGACATGATATGGGTCCGCGAAACCCTGGCCCGGCAGTTTCCGCCATGGCAAGGTTCGGGCATGAACATCATAATGCGCCAGCAGACGCTCGGCGATATCCCCAGAATTCTGGTCAGTCTGTTGGACGGCAGGCATGTAAAATGGCATGGATTAGGTGATGGATAAAGGCAAGCCACCAACAGCGCCAAAGGACCCGAAAAAGCCGGTAACGCCCAAGACGTTTCAGCGTCCACGCGGCGGTGAGGCCAAAGCGGTGTCCGCACTGATGCCCGAAATCGGCAGGGCCGCGTTCCGACGCTTTGGCTTTGTGCAAAGTTCGGTTGTCAGCCGTTGGGACGAAATTGTTGGCGCGCGCTACGCCGCTGTGTCTGCGCCGGAGGCGATCCGTTTTCCCATTGGTAAGAAATCCGACGGCACGCTTGAACTTACCGTTGAAGGCGCGCATGCCACGATGATCCAGCATGTGCTTCCCGAGATTATCGACCGGGTGAACCGCTTCTTCGGCTATGGCGCGGTCGCGCGGGTGAAGGTCCGCCAAGGGCCGGTGGCAAAGCCGCCCGCACGGCAACCAATAGCGCCGCCTTCGCTAAAGCCTATACCGATGGAACTGGGCGAATCTCTGCGCGAAATCGGTGATCCCGAACTGTTTGCCGTGCTCGAAAGTCTTGCAAAAAGCCTTGCCAAAGGCAGCGAGTGATTCCAGATGCACGGGATGGTTTCAATGGCTAAGGCTATGTTGATGTTGCGTGCAAAAAAATCCTTGTTTTTCATCTTGTTGGGCGCTGCTGCGCTTTCCACGACTCTGGCCGCGGCACCTGCGCCAAGCAAATGGCTTTCCACCGTTACGATGACCGACAAGGGCGCGCATGTTTTAGGCAATCCGGCAGCGCCCAATAAGGTTGTCGAATATCTTAGCTACACATGTAGCCATTGTGCGGATTTTGAGTTGAACGAGGCACCTGCATTCAAGGCGGAGTCGGTTGCAACTGGCAAAGCGAGCTACGAAGTTCGAAATATGGTTTTGAACTCGGTTGACCTCACCGCTGCGATGCTTGCGCGTTGTGGTGGCAAGGGCAAATTCTTTGGCAATCAGCGGCATTTGTTCGCGACCCAATCCGTCTGGTTGGGCAAGACCAAAAATATCAATGCTGAAACGCAGGCAAAGCTTAAATCCGCAGATTATGCTGGTTTCATGATTGGCGCGTTTGACGCACTCGGGCTTGGGCCAATCATGCAACAGCGCGGCATCACGCCTGCTCAAGCAAAAGTCTGCCTGGCGGACAAAGCCGCACTGAAGGCGGTCATCGATATGACGGAGGCCGGAGCTGCGCTGGGCGTGCGCGGTACACCGTCATTCATGGTCAACGGCGTCTTGCAAGACCACGTCCATAATGCGGCCGAACTGAAAGCGGCATTGAAATAACTCGACATCCAACATTGAAGGATATCCCATGCGTATCAAGACACTCATTTCGACAACACTAGCGGTTTTGGCGCTCGCAGCCTGCAGCGGCGGTGACACAGCGGGTGCCCCGAAAGGCGAACCGATCGCTAAGGTAGCAGCCCCCGCCGGCACGGCATGGGTCGATGTCGTTAGCAAAACCGAACTCGGTGGCTATAAAATGGGCAATCCGGATGCGCCATTGAAGCTGGTCGAATATGGCGCAATCACATGCCCCGGTTGTGCGCAATTCTCTGTACAATCATCGGAACAACTGCACGAAATCGTCAACAGCGGCCGCGTGTCGTTGGAATTCCGCCCCTTTCTGATCCATGGTATTCAGGACGTTCCCGGTTTCCTGCTGGCGCAATGCAGCGGTCCTGAGGCATTTTTCCCACTGACCGATCAGCTGTATGCCGAACAGCCCACCTGGCTGAGCAAAATCAGCACGGTGACGGAGGCAGATCAGCAAGCCATGCAGAAAATGTCGCCGGGGCAAATTGCAACCCTGCTGGGAACGAAGATGGGCCTGATCGAATTCGTAAAGTCGCGTGGTATTAGCGAAGACCAAGCCAAGGCATGTCTGTCGGACAAAGCCGCAATCGATGCCCTGATTAAGACCACAGAGCGCGGTACAAAGGATGACGGCGTAACGGGAACGCCATTCTTCATCCTCAACGGGGCAAAGCTGGACGCCAGTTCGTGGAACCAGGTGAAGACCAAGCTGATCGAGGCTGGCGCGCGCTAAGTATGGCTCGGGGGGGCACTGACATCGCCTCATACGCAACAGGAGCAGCCCGTTGCGTATAAAGAAGCTGAAACTGGTCGGCTTCAAAAGCTTTGTCGAGCCCGCCGAATTGCGGATCGAAAACGGCCTGACGGGCATCGTCGGGCCGAACGGTTGCGGCAAATCCAACCTGCTGGAAGCGATCCGCTGGGTCATGGGCGAAAGCAGCGCAAAATCCATGCGCGGCGCCGGCATGGAAGATGTGATCTTTGCGGGTACAGCGTCCCGCCCACCGCGTGACTTTGCCGAAGTTACCATCTTGGCGGAACGTAGCGATGATGGTGACGCTGCAACGGACGGTGATCAGGAACTGGAAGTTACCCGGCGGATTGAACGCGGCGCTGGATCGGCCTATCGCTCGAACGGCAGGGACGTGCGCGCCAAAGATGTCGCCCTCATCTTCGCAGACGCGGCTACAGGTGCGCATTCGCCTGCGCTCGTCAGTCAGGGCCGGATTGGCGCGATCATCTCTGCAAAGCCACAGGAACGGCGGCAAATGCTCGAGGAAGCGGCCGGCATCTCCGGACTGCATGTGCGGCGTAAAGACGCCGAACAAAAACTTCGCGCCGCAGAAAGCAACCTTGCACGGCTGGCAACCATCCTCGCCGACATGGACGCCCGCGCGGGGCAATTGCGGCGGCAGGCCAAACAGGCCGAACGCTACCGCACCTTGTCAAAAGACATATTGCAGGCCGAGGCACGGCTTATTTTCGTGCGTTGGCGCGAAGCCAAGGCTGCGGCTGATGCTGCGCGGGCTGAGGCCAATGCCGCGACTGCCGCCGTAGACAGCGCCGCCGCCACGCAGCGTGCTTTAACCGAACGGCAACAGGACGCCGTGACCCAATTGGCAAACGCCCGCGCCGTTGCAATGGCAGCACGCGATGCCGCCAATGACGTTTCCAACAAGCTCGTCCAACTAACGGGTGAGCAGGAACGGATATTGCAGCGGCAGTCGGATTTGTCTGCGCAAGCGTCCCGCATGGCCGAAGATGGCGCGCGTGAGGGCAAATTAACCCACGACGCGGCCGATGCGCTCGCGCACCTTCAGAGCGAGAGCGTGGCTTTATCTGAACAGATCAAAGCACAGGAAGAAGAACGCCCTGCCCTGTTGCGCGCGGCCGAAAATGTTGAACGTCAGGCCCGCGAAAGCGAAATTGCCTTGGCAAAGGCCGCCGCGGAACAAGCCAGAGCCGACGCCGAATTGCGCGTGGCCGACGCGGCTGTTGCGGCGGCAACCATGCGTGCCGAGCGGGCAGCAGGCGCAGTTGCGCGCATGGCGAACGAGCGGGACGCCTTGGGCGATGAAGCGGCATGTGAATCGGCCAAAAAATCGGCAGAAGCCAGCGTTGCCACCTTACAAAAGCATTTGCAGGAAAACACCGAAGCGAGCGTAGCGGCGGAAACGCGCAGGACCGAATTGATCGCCGCACGCGACGGCGCGCAGGCAAGCCTAGCCAGTGCCAAAGCAGAGCTCGCGGGTTTGCTGACCGAGCAAAATGCGCTCGAACGGTCCCTTGCCAAAGGGGACGGCGACAAGGCGATTAACCGTATCACAGTTCGGCCAGGCTACGAACGCGCATTGGCTACCGCGCTGGGTGATGATGCCGATGCCACCATTGGTGGGGATACCGGACGCCGTTGGCTGGGCGGGACGCCCGCGATGGATGCTTTGGCCGACAATGCCCTGATCCATTATGTCGACGCACCTGAGGAACTGGCTGCACGCCTTTCGCATGTGCGGGTTGTCGAACAAGATAATGGTGCAGCACTGACACCGGGTGAGCGCGTGGTAACGCTTTCCGGGCAATTGCGCCGCTGGGATGGTTTCGCCACCGATGGCGACGGCGCGACGACCGCTGAGCTGCTGGTCCGGGCGAACCGACTGGCCGAACTGAATGCACTTATTCCGCCCGCCGAAGCGGCGTTGGCGGAACAGGCCGAGGCGCTTGCGCAAATGACGGATGCTATCGGTACAGCACAAGATGCTGTTCGGGCGGCCGCCGCAGCGCGGGCAGAAACCGAAGGGCAATTGCGGCAAGCTCTGCGTGCCGTGGACCAAGCCGAAGATGCGCTGGCCCGGCTTAAATCTGCAAAGGCCGCGCTGCTGGACCGTATGGCGGCCAGCGAACAAGAGCTCGCCGAAGCAAAGTCCGAACAAAGCACCGCAGAAGCCGCCCGTGCCGCGTTGCCAGATGGCACGCATCATTCGGACCTCGTGCAAAAGCTCGTCGTCGCGAACGAAGCTGCGCGCGAGCTGCTGGCCCGCAATCAGGCGGATTTGTCGTCACTTGAACAGCGCATTGCGCAAATTCGCGAACGCCGTGCCGTCGCGCTTGCCGAAATCCGGGGATGGCAAGAACGCGCTGGCGAAGCGGAACGCCGGATCGCCGACATGAACAAGCGCAGCGCGGATATTGCTGCCGAGCAGGAAGCGATGGAGGGGCGGCCCGATATTCTGGCACGCGAGATCGCGCGCCTGCGCGCGGACAAAGAACAGCTGGCCGAAAAGCTGAACGGCCTTCAAGTCACCGAAAGTGCCTGCGAAAAAACGCTTCGGGAACTGGAAAACGAACTTGCGACCGCTGCAGAGGCGCTCTCCGTTGCCCGCGAGGCCCGCGCTGGCGCCGAAGCACGCGCGGAAAATCAGGAACATCGCCGCGTTGAAATGGGACGGATATCGGGCGAGCGTTTTGAATGCCCGCCGCCAGTGCTTCCCGAAAAGCTCGGGTTCGATGAACATGCAATGGAAGATGCGTCGGTAGAGTCCGCGCGGCTTGACCGGCTGCAGAATGAACGCGAGCGCATTGGGCCGGTAAATCTTATCGCAGCTGATGAACTCGCGGAGCTTGAGGCGCAACAGGGTGCAGGCGCGGCAGAAAGCGAAGAGCTCACGCTCGCAATTAACCGTCTGCGCGGTTCTATCGGCAGCTTAAATCGCGAAGGCAGAGCGCGCTTGCTCGCTGCATTTGAAGCAGTCGATGGACATTTCCGCCGGCTCTTCGCAACGCTGTTCAACGGCGGCCAGGCCCATCTCGCATTGATCGACAGCGAAGACCCACTTGAGGCAGGCCTTGAGATATTTGCGCAACCGCCGGGCAAAAAGCTTCAGTCGCTGACCCTTTTGTCAGGCGGAGAGCAGGCGCTGACGGCGGTCGCGCTTATCTTTGGATTGTTCCTCACCAACCCGGCGCCGATATGTGTCCTTGACGAAGTTGACGCCCCACTTGACGATGCGAATATCGAACGCTTCTGCGATTTGTTGGAAGCGATGACGCGCGAAACCGACACCCGCTACCTGATTGTCACGCACAACGCCGTCACGATGAGCAGAATGCACCGTCTGTTTGGCGTCACGATGGTCGAACAGGGCATCAGCCGGCTGGTATCGGTTGACCTTGGTGGTGCCGAACAATTACTGGCTGCCGAATGACTTTACATGGCCCGATCACAAACAGCTTTATTTCGCAGCGCCTTCGGCTGAACTACGTCGATTGGGGCAACCCCGATGCGCCGCCATTGCTTTTGGTCCATGGCGGTCGCGACCATGCGCGCAGCTGGGACTGGGTCGCCGAAGAGTTGCGCGATGATTGGCACATTATTGCACCCGACCTGCGCGGCCATGGCGACAGCGCGTGGTCACCCGACGGCAATTACGAAATGTCTGCCTTTGTCTATGATCTGGCGCAGCTCATTCACCAGCTCAACCTTGCCCCCGTGAGCATCATAGCGCACTCGATGGGCGGCAATATCGCCACGCGTTATGCAGGGCTCTACCCTGAAAATGTCCGCAAGATGGTGAATATTGAGGGGCTTGGCCTCTCCCCCAAAATGCAGGCGGAACGCGACGCAATTGGCATACAAAATCGTTTCCGGCAGTGGATTGACGATAAGCGCAATGCGGCTGGCCGGACCCCGAAACGCTATCCCAATATTGAAGCTGCCTATGAACGGATGAAGGCGGAAAACAGCTATTTGACCGATGAACAGGCGCGCCATTTGACCGTGCACGGCATCAGCCGGAACGAGGATGGCAGCTGGAGCTGGAAGTTCGACAATTACCTCAACATCTGGGCAATATTCGACATGCCACGCGAAGATTTGCTCGCAATCTGGCAGTCGATCACCTGTCCGATGTTGATGATGTATGGTGCCGACAGTTGGGCATCAAATCCCGAAAAAGATGGCCGCATCGCGCATTTTCCCACGGCAAAAGTCGTCGAATATGAAAATGCCGGGCATTGGTTGCATCATGACCAGTTTGACCGCTTCATGGCCGACGTAAAGGCGTTCCTCTAATCGAACATCGCGCGCAACGCGGATATGGTGTCCGCCTCTTCAGCCGGTTTGTCCCTGCGTAAACGCGAGATACGCGGGAAACGCATGGCCACACCTGATTTGTGCCGCTTGGATTCGTGCACCGCGTCAAACGCGACCTCAAGCACCAGCGACTTTTCCACTTCGCGGACCGGGCCAAAACGGGCGACGGTGTTATTGCGGACAAAGCGGTCGAGCCATTTCAGTTCTTCGTCGCTGAACCCGGAATAGGCCTTTCCAACCGGCAACAAATTGCCATCTTCGGTCCAGCAGCCAAAGGTGTAATCGGAATAATATGAGGATCGTTTTCCGCTGCCCCGTTGCGCATACATCATCACGCAGTCAGCCACGAGCGGTTCGCGTTTCCATTTGTACCACAAACCGACCTTACGCCCCGCCAGATAAAGCGAATCGCGCCGCTTGAGCATCACGCCTTCAATCGCCGCCTCACGTGCGGCCGCCCGGATTTCGGCCAGATGCTCAAAATCGCGCGCCGCGATGACCGCAGACAAATCGAAACGCGCAGGGTCAAGCTTCGCTGTGAACAGTTCAAGCCTGTCGCGCCGCGCGGTCCATGGCTGACCGCGCAGATCTTCGGACCCATCGAACAATATGTCGTACAGGCGGACAAACACCGGATATTCCGCCTGCATGGCTGCGGTAACATTCTTGCGGCCCAGCCGTTGCTGCAACGCATTGAAGCTGGCGGCTTCGCCGCCCTGCACGTCGCCGCGCACCAGCAATTCGCCGTCGACCACGCCAATATTATTGAACGCCGCCGCTATTTCGGGGAACGACCCCGTCACTTCGTCACCGCCACGGCTGAATAGCCGCGTTTCGCCGCCGGTCGACGCAATCTGGATACGGATTCCGTCCCATTTCCACTCGGCGGCAAATTCATCAAGATGCACGCTGCCATCTTCAAGCGGGTGGGCGAGCATGAAGGGACGGAAAAAGGCGCTGTCGGCGGGGTCGGGCCGTTCGGTCCGCCCTTCGCCCCATACAAAAAGCTCGGTGTATGGCGGGCGAAGCGCGTGCCACACCTCCTCGACATCATCGACGGACACGCCAAAGGCTTGCCCGAAAGCGGTCTTGGCAAGACGCGCAGATATGCCAACCCGCATGCCGCCCGTTGCAAGCTTCAGCAGCGCATAGCGGCCATTGGCATCCAACCGGTCCATCAACTCCGCCAACACCGCCGGAGCGCGCGCGCGGCTGGTACTGTTCAGCAAGTCGATGACTTCGGACACGGTGGGCGCGGCATCGCCGCCGCTCTTGTCTGGCCACATCAGCGCGACAGTTTCGGCAGTATCGCCAACATAATCGCGGCTCATGCGGAACAGCATGGGGTCGAAACGTTCCTCTGCCATCGCGCGAATGGCCGCCGATTTGACCGTGGCAATATTCAGCGTTCCGGCCAGTGCCGCCAAAGCCCAGCCGCGATCGGGGTCCGGTGTTATACGCAGATAATCCGCGATCAGCCGGATCTTCAAATCGCGCGACCGCGTGTAGATCAAGCCATCGATGAGCGCGGCAAATGCTTGCATCAGCCTTCGTCCTCGTCTTCGCGGCCAATCAGGTCCAGCGCGCGCGCCTTTAACTGATGCAGTTCGCACCACCGACCCAGCGCATCGGTGCGGCCATGGGTAATCCAGGTTTCTGACGGGCGCAGCTCAAGCAACGTATCGGTCAACTCGGTCCAGTCGGCATGGTCTGAAATGACCAAAGGCAGTTCGACATTGCGCTGTCGTGCGCGTTGGCGCACGCGCATCCACCCCGATGCCATGGCGGTTATGGGTTCGGGCAGGCGCTGTGCCCAACGGTCATTCATCGCAGACGGCGGCGCTATAACAATCGCGCCTTTCAATTCCGATTTGGCAAGGCCCGTTGCCATAATGAGGTCGCCCAGCGGCACATTGTGCGCGGCGTATAGGTCGCACATTTTCTGCATCGCGCCATGAATATAAATGGGGGCGTCGTATCCCGCCCTGCGCAGCTCAGCGATAACGCGCTGCGCCTTACCCAACGCATAAGCGCCCACAACAATGCAGCCATCAACATTGGCGTCGCGGGCGGCAAGTAACTTAGCAATCTCGTCCTCAATCGGCGGATGCGTGAACACCGGAAGACCAAAGGTTGCTTCGGTAATCAAAACATCGCAGGCAACGGGCTCAAACGGGGTGCATGTCGGGTCAAAGCGACGCTTATAATCGCCGGTCACCACAACCCGCTCGCCAGCATGTTCAAGCAATATCTGCGCCGATCCAAGCACATGCCCAGCGGGGTGAAAGCTTATCTTCACGCCGCCATGTTCGAACCCGTCGCCATAAGGCACTGGCGTGCCCATTTCGGTTCCATATCGCAGCGCCATGATCGCAAGCGTTTCAGGTGTCGCCCACACTGCGCCATGACCGCTGCGTGCATGGTCCGCATGGCCATGGGTGACAAGCGCGCGTTCGGCAGGACGCGACGGATCAATCCACATGTCTGCAGGCTTCACATAAATGCCATGCGCGTGCGGCTCTATCCAATGTTGGGCGGCGGTTCGGGAGATGTCGGCTGTCCTTTTCGTAATCAGGATATGGGCAGTGGCAGGCGCGATGTAAACAGCATGTATCAGCGAAAGTTCATGGCGACCGGCGGCTAAGCCTGCCAACCGAACACGCAATTAAAAACGATTTTGACCATTGCACATAGACACTGACATTTAAAGAACATATATAGAACAAATGTCCCAACTTCAGATTTCAGAAAAGCTCGCGATTCTTGCCGACGCCGCAAAATATGATGCCTCCTGCGCGTCTTCGGGAACATCGAAACGGTCAAGCAGCAAATCGGGCGGCATCGGATCGACCGAAGGCATGGGAATTTGCCATGCCTATGCGCCCGATGGCCGCTGCATTTCGCTGCTGAAAATTTTGCTGACCAACAGCTGTATTTTCGACTGCCATTATTGCATCAATCGCAAGAGCTCGAACGTTCGCCGCGCGCGGTTTACGCCCAAAGAAGTGGTCGACCTCACGCTGAATTTTTATAAGCGGAATTATATTGAGGGATTGTTCCTTTCGTCGGGGATCATCAAAAGCTCCAACTACACAATGGAGCAAATTGTCGAGGTCGCACGCAGCCTGCGCGAAGACCATGACTTTCGCGGTTACATTCACCTCAAAACCATTCCCGATGCTGATCCCGAATTGCTGGAGGCAGCTGGACGTCATGCCGACCGGCTGTCGATCAACGTCGAATTGCCGACGCGCGCTGGCCTGCAAAAGCTTGCGCCGGAAAAATCCGAAGAGCGGATTGAAGGCGCAATGGGGGGCCTGAAAGAATCGATCCTTGATGGTCGCGACGCGAAAAAGAAATACCGAAGCGCGCCCAACTTTGCACCAGCCGGCCAATCCACGCAGATGATCGTAGGCGCCGACAGCGCGACCGACAGCGATATCGTAACGCGCGCCAACAGCCTTTATGACCGCTTTGGTTTGCGCCGTGTCTATTATTCGGCGTTCAGCCCAATCCCCGACGCCAGCGCCGTGTTGCCGCTGCAACGTCCACCGTTGATGCGCGAGCACCGGCTGTATCAATCGGACTGGCTGCTGCGTTTCTATGGCTTTGCCCCGCAGGAGGTTGTCGACGCAGCAGACGCCGATGGCATGCTGCCGCTCGATATTGATCCAAAACTCGCATGGGCGCTGAAGCATCGCGCGCACTTTCCATTGGATGTGAACAGCGCGCCAAAGGCCATGTTATGGCGGGTTCCCGGGCTCGGGACGAAGGCAGTCGACGCGATTATTAAGGCACGGCGCTGGCGGCGGTTGCGGCTTGAGGATGTCGGCAGGCTTACTGTTTCCATCGCGAAAATCCGGCCATTCATCACCGCTGAAGGCTGGACCCCCGGTGCATTGACCGACATGGAGCATCTGCGCGCATCGGTTGCGCCCAAGGTGCACCAATTCGAGTTGTTTGCATGATTACCGCCCGGCTTGGGCATGAAGATGATTTCGACGGCTGGCGGGAACAATGCCGCGGCCTCTTACGTCTCGGCGCGCGTCCCGCGGACATTGTGTGGCAAATCGGCGAACAACGCACGGACCTGTTTGCAAATCCCGAAAGCAATATTGCGGCTGCACCCATCGGTGTTCCAAAGGGTTTTGCCGAATTGTCGCGTTCGGTCATCTGTCATTCCGACCCGGAACGTTTTGGCTTGCTGTATCAGCTGCTGATCGATCTGAAGGCGGGTAAGCGCCACATGGGCGACCGCGCAGATCCCTTGCTGCGCAAGCTTGACGTCATGGCCAAAACCGTGCGGCGGGACATCCACAAGATGCGCGCCTTCGTGCGCTTTCGCAGAATCGAGCAGGATGGTGACGAACATTTCGTCGCGTGGTTCGAACCCGAGCACCACATTGTCCGCGCCAACGCGTCATTCTTTGTGCGACGTTTTGCGGGCATGCGCTGGTCCATTTTAACACCGCAGTTGTCCATTCATTGGAACAAAGACAAATTGTTGGAGGGCCCCGCAGCGCAAAAGGACGATGCGCCCACCGAAGACGCCATCGAGGAACAATGGAAAACCTATTATGGGTCAACCTTCAATCCCGCCCGCCTGAAGGTGAAGGCGATGTTGAAAGAAATGCCCAAGAAATATTGGCACAATATGCCCGAGACGGCTTTGGTGTCAGAACTTATCCAGTCCGCCCGAAATCGCGAGCTGGCGATGATCGAAAAAGAGACCGCTGCCCCCGTTGCCGACACATTGCAGTCGCTGCGGGCAGAGGCGGCACGGTGTCGTCGCTGCCCCTTATCTGGTCCAGCCACCCAGATCGTTTTTGGCGATGGGCCTGAGCGCGCAAAGCTGATGTTTGTTGGCGAACAGCCAGGTGATCAGGAGGATATGCAGGGCCACCCCTTTGTTGGCCCCGCAGGACAGATATTCAACGCCGCGCTGCACGAGGCCGGAATTGACCGTGCGCAAGCGTACGTCACGAATGCGGTCAAACATTTCAAATTCAAGCAAGAGGGCCAACGCCGGATTCATGATCGCCCGAACGTCGGGGAGATCAACCATTGCCGATGGTGGCTGAAGCGCGAGATTGAGATGGTCCAGCCCGACCTGATCGTCGCACTCGGCGCTACGGCCGCGCGCAGCCTTACGGGCAAGAATGTGGCCATTAGCGCACGCCGGGGGGAAATGTTGGAGAGCATGGAAGGCGTGCCCGTTTTGATCACCATCCACCCGAGTTATTTGCTGCGTCTGTCCGATGCCGAAGCGGCGGCCCGCGAACGCCGCAACTTCGTCGCGGACCTATCGCAAGCCCACGAAACTATCGGTGCCCGTCAGATGGCGTCGACGTAAAACAGCAAACAGGTTTCGGGATGTGCATGCGGCAGTTGCAGCCCGCCGTGCATCAGCGCGGCACCGCTCAACGTCGCGCCGTCCTGATTTAGCCCAAGCCTCTCGATTGCCGATGGTCCCTTAATGGCTTGCCAGATTGTCGGCCAGATCAGCTTGACCAGATAATTTCGGTGTGGGTCCAAACCCGCAAACCGCAAGCGTTCAGGCAAAACCTGCGGATCGCTCAAGACATAAGCGACGGAATACAGCGCTTCGGACCGGTCACGCGCGATCACGCCGCTTACCAGTATCTGCGGTGCCGTATCGATCCTGACCAGATCGCCATCATGCAGCAACGCACGGTGGCGCTTATGCAAGGCGATGGCAGCCTTTAACGTGTCGAGGTCGCCCTGCCGTTCGGTCAACAGGTTGAGTTCAAGCCCCATATGCCCCATGCATGCGGTCGCAGCGCGCATGTCCATCGACAGCCTGCGTCCACTCACATGGCATCGCGCTGGCCCGACATGACATCCCATCACTTCGGGCGGCAGGAAGAAGCTTGCGCCGCGTTGGATATATTGCCGGTCAAGCGCATCATTGCTGTCGGAGGTCCAGACGCGGTCACTATGCGCCAGCACACCCATATCGGCGCGCGCACCACCCGATGAGCAGCTTTCAATTTCGACATCGGGATGCGCGGCGCGCACGCGATCCAGCAGCGCGTAGAGCGCGGTTACCTGTGCGAATGCCTTCGCAGTGCCGGATGCACCCCCCGGATGGCTTAGGTCGCGGTTCATATCCCATTTTATGTAGCTGATATCGTGATCGCGCAGCACCGCATCGATTGCGTGGAATATATAGTCCGCAACCTCGGTCCGGCTGATGTCCAGCGCGAGTTGCGATCGGAACGGCACCTGATCTACGCCCTCCACACCAAGCACCCAATCGGGATGTGCGCGATATAGTTCGCTGTCGGGGTTGACCATTTCGGGTTCAAACCAAAGCCCGAATTCCATGCCTAGCGACGTCACATGATCAACCAATGGCTTTAGGCCGCCGGGGTACACATCGGCGGACACAGTCCAATCACCAAGCCCGGCGCGGTCATGCCGCCTGCCGCCGAACCATCCGTCATCAAGAACAAAGCGTTCAACGCCAATGTCCGCGGCGCGGGTTGCCAGCTCTTTCAGCTTCTCGACATCATGGTCGAAATATACCGCTTCCCACGTGTTATAATGCACCGGCCGCGGCTTGGCGCGCATCGCTGGCCGCAGCAATTTTGTCCGCACATGTTCATGGAATTTGCGGCTTAGCGCGCTGAAACCATCGGCACTATATGCAGCAACAATTTCAGGGCTCGCGAATGTTTCACCCGGTGCCAGCCGAACCTCGCCGGGGAGCAACAGCGCACCAAGGCTGGTCAACACCCGTCCATCGGTGAGCATGTCCACACGCAGGCGATGGTTCCCGCTCCACGCCAAATGAAAGCCATAAGCTTCACCCGCAGTTTCGTTCGTGCCGCGCGTCGCCAATAGCATGGCGGGATAGCTGAAATGCGAGGTGCGGCCGCTACGATTTTCCCGCAGATATGTTCCCGCGCTGCGTTTCACCCGATCTTGGGTAAATTCCTGGGTCCAGCGGCCGGTAAATCCGGTAATCTCGGTCATGTGCTCGGGCACAGGCAGGCAGGCCGTCATCACCTCAGTGACATCCAGCGCCGTCGCGCCGTAATTGGTCAAATGCGTGCGGATACGCAGAACGCCGGTGGCCGGATCGAAATCAATGTCATATACGAGCCCAAGCCGCGTGCGTTCATCACGGCATATGATCTTCGCGCCATGCGGTCGCGTCTCGACCTTGCCGACGTCGAACAGACTGCACCAATCCTTGCCCTCGCGATGTGCAGCAAAACCCTGCACCATGGGGTGGCCTAGGCCGGGTTCCATGGCGAAGGAGAGCGGCAGCGCAACATCTGCCACGCCGTGCATAGCCTGCCGAAAAAACAGGCTTTCCATCTGCGCCGCATCGACATTTTCGGGCAATGCCGCGCCCCAATAGATCACCGACGGCGGCGCGCCCTTGGCACAGGCCAATATCAATGTCGCGTCCGGGGCATCAAATCGCAAATGGTCCAACTCATGCTCCCCAGAAATTCCGTTGGCCATCGCGACCCATTTGTTACTTTGTGTTTTGTATATAGCCGTTTAACCGGCATATTATCAAAAAAGCAAAAGCACAGCTTTGCAACGAAAATCATCGGGGGGCGGATGTTCGAGACAACCAACAGCGCGGCGCAAATTGGCATATTTGTGTCGCTCACTCTGCTCATCGCCATCCTCACATACTGGAAAGTGCACGGCAAAGGTGCCCAGCGGGCGCAGGATGCAGGTTCCACCAAAGAGGTGTTCCTTGCAGGCGGCGGCCTAACATGGCTGTTCGTCGCAGGATCGATTACGCTGACCAACCTGTCGACCGAACAACTGGTCGGTATGAACGGTAACCAGATGCTGCTGCTCGCATGGTGGGAGATTTCGGGTTTCGTTGGCCTGCTGATCTTGGCCTATGTTTTTGTACCGATTTACTACCGCAACAATTGCACCACAGTGACAGAATTGCTGGAACGCCGGTACAAGGGCGGCAGCATACGCACCGTAATTTCGGCGCTGTTTCTGCTGGGCAATATCCTGATCTACCTTCCCGCTGCGCTCTATTCGGGCAGCCTGTTTTTGAAATCGATGTTCGGGGTGGACTGGTCGCTGATCTGGTTTGCCGCGCCCATGGCGATTATCGCGGCCATATACACCATCACCGGCGGCTTACGCGCAGTTGCGGTTATGGACACGTATTCAGGTATCGGCGTGCTGGCGATTGCGTTTTTGGTGGTCATATTGGCACTGGCTGCGGTCGGGTTTGACCTGTCGACCGTGCCGGCCGAGCGCACATCGATGATTGGCAGTATCGATTCCCCCATCCCGTTCCACACATTGTTCACGGGCATGATTTTCATCCAGATATTCTATTGGTCGACCAACCAGAATATCACCCAGAAAGCGATGACCGCGCCGACCGTCAAGGAAGCGCAAAAGGGCGTGCTCGCCGCCGCCATTGTCCGTATCCTCATCATCCCCGCCATCGTCGTCATTCCGGGTGTCGTCGCCTATAAGCTGTTCGGCAGCTTGGGCGATGCGGCCTATGGAAAGCTTGTGGCGCATGTGTTGCCGGGCTGGATGTCCGGCGCGTTTGCCGCCATGATGATGGCCGCCGTTATCGCGCATACCAGCGCGATATTGAACAGTTCGGTGGCATTATACGCGGTCGATTTTCATGACAAATTCATCCGCCCTGTTGCCAACCACTGGCGGCTTGCGGCGATTGTGTCGATCATCCTGACCGTCACTTCGGTTTTACTTGTTCCGGTCTATGAAAATGCAAAAAGCATCATCAACCTGTTGCAGCAGCTCAACGGCTTGTCGTCGATGCCAATCCTATCGGCATTCATTACCGGGCTGCTGTTCCGGAATATGGATGCACGGGCCGCGATTGCCGGACTGGTTTGGGGCGTTGCGCTTTATGCGTTCCACAATTTCATTTTGTACGTGCCCGACACGCTTTATGCTGGCGAAACATTTTACCAGCATATGGGAATCGGCTGGCTGCATTATATCGACGTCATGGCGATTGTCCTTGTGACCTGTGTGTTGACCGCATTGACGGTGAACCGCATCATCTTTGGCAATCGGGCCGTATTTATCTGGAGCAAGGAAGGACGCCGGCTTTCGGCGATTGAGGCATGAGCGAATATATCATTGTTATCGACGAAGGCACGACATCAACCCGCGCCGTTCTGTTTACCGCCGACGGCACTGCCGTGGATAGCTGCCAGCGCCCGCTGACCCAGCATTACCCGGCGCCTGGCCTTGTGGAGCATGATGCCGAAGAAATCTGGAAACTGACGCTGGAATGCGCGCAGACCATGGTTGCAAAAGCAGGCGGTGCGGACCGCATTGCGAGCATTGGCATCACCAACCAGCGCGAAACCATTGTGTTTTGGGACAAGCGCACGGGCAAACCGCTTGCCCCTGCGATTGTATGGCAGGACCGTCGCACGGCAGACATATGCGCGGCACTGAAGGAACAAGGCGAAGAGTCCGTTGTTCAGGCCAAAACCGGCCTGTTACTCGATCCCTATTTCTCTGGGTCCAAAATCGGCTGGGCCTTGGAAAACTGGCCACAGCTAAAGGATGTCGGCGCGCATCTCGCGGTTGGCACGGTCGAAAGCTATCTTGTGTTTCGCCTGACGGGCGGCGGCCATATCACCGATGCAACCAACGCATCGCGCACAGCGTTGATGGCGATTGGCAGCGGCGGATGGGACGACGGCCTTACCGACCTGTTCGGCGTGCCGCGCGACATATTGCCCGAAATAACCGACTGCGCAGGCGATCTTGGCACGACATTGCCGGAACATTTTGGCGGACCCATCCGCATTGCGGGTATGGCGGGGGACCAGCAAGCCGCCACCATCGGCCAAGGCTGCTTTGCCGTTGGCCAGACCAAGGCAACTTTTGGCACAGGCGCGTTTGTGCTGACGCAAACGGGCACGACATTGCGCCAGTCGCGCAACCGTCTGCTGTCGACGATCTTATATCAATTGGGTGGCGAGCGGCATTACGCGCTGGAAGGATCGGTATTTGTGGCGGGCAGCCTCGTCCAATGGCTGCGCGATGATCTGGGCCTTATTGCACACGCGGCGGACACCGAAACACTGGCGCGCAGCGTTGCCGACAATGGCGGCGTATATCTTGTACCCGCATTGTCGGGCCTTGGCGCGCCACACTGGCGCCCCGATGCGCGGGCAAACATCAGCGGCCTCAGTTTCTCGGCGACCAAGGCGCATGTCGCGCGCGCCGCGCTGGAGGCAATGGCCCACCAGACCCATGACTTGAAAACAGCATTTGCTGCGGACGGTGCCGATTGGGCGGAACTGCGCATCGACGGTGGCATGGTTGCCAATGACTGGATGGCACAAGACCTCGCCGACATGCTCGCGATAGATGTTGAACGTCCGGCCTTTGTCGAAACGACGGCACTTGGCGCCGCAATGCTCGCCGCCGTTGGATGCGGAATATACAAATCGCTTGAGGATGCAGCTGTCATGCGCGGCGGCGTGCAGCGCTTTATACCCAATATGGAAAAGCATGCACGCGACGCGCGGCTGGCCGGTTGGTCAAACGCGCTTGCGCGTGTTCTTCAATAGTCCAAGTCGCAGTTCACAACATCTTAACCATCTGACTGCAATGTACACCCGCCCATGTGGCGAACGACATCGACAGGACGAAAAGATGGATAATTTGCACGGATTTGAACCGTTTGGATCGGACCTTGATGCTGATTTGCCCGCTTACACCCTCTATGAGGACGAAGACGCAGCAATCGAGCCGCCGCCATTCATATCTGGCGACGAACGCCGGATGCAGGTCCGCGCGTATAATTTTTGGACGTCGCAGCTGCACGACAGAAATTTCCCAAGCATCGAGGAACTCGATCCATCGGCCATCGAAGATTTCCGCGACTATAGCGTTCTTCTCGATTTTACCTCGGGCATCGAAAATCCGTCCATTGACTATCTTGGCGATAAATTGCGCGCCGAATGCGGCTTAAGCGCGGGCATCACTTATTTGGATGAAGTCCCCCGCCGCTCGCTCCTGTCGCGCATTACCGATCATTATCTGCAAATCATTGCCAACCGCGCGCCCATTGGCTTCGAAGCCGAGTTTGTGAACGATAGCGGCAATGTCCTCATGTACCGCGGCATTTTGCTGCCCTATTCGTCCGACGACGACACGATTGATTTCATTTACGGCGTCATCAACTGGAAAGAAGCCGCGCCTGCAGACATTAGCGGCCCGTTGCAGACCGAAGTTGAACACGCGCTCGCAGCGTTGCCGCCGCGACAGGGGCATGTCCCTATCTGGGCAGATGCCCCGATGGCGGAGCAGCTTGACGATGCAGCGCCATGTGATGACGTTGAGGGCGATGAACCCTATCTGCTGCAGACGATAGCGCCCGATGAAAATGCAAGCCTTGCCGACTGGCTGGATGCCGCACGGCAATGTGCAGAACAGGCCCGCGATGCGGATCTGCGCACGCGCGATGCCTTGTATCAGGCGATTGGACGCGCATACGATTTTGCTTTGATTGCCGCCAATCACCCTGCCGATTATGCAGAACTGCTTCATGATGCTGGTCTGAAAGCACAGGAACGCGCGCCATTTACGCCAATCGTTAAGCTGGTTTTTGGCACAGGCTATGACAAGACCCGCTTAACCGAATTTGCCACAGCGCTTCAATATGCGCAGCACAATGCCGTTCCGATGGGAACGTTCGCCACTATTCTCGCTGGCTATGAAGGCGGCTTGAAAGCCATTGTCGCCGCCGAACGTCGCGCCAAGAAAATCGCTGCAGGCATCGAACCGGCCACGGCGGCAGCCGATGACCCACGTGGGCGTTTGCGTTCGGCGCGCAAGCGTGACCTCAGCGAATTTGCGGGCGCAGGCGACGAATTTGTTCTGCTCGTTGCCCGCCGCGATGCCGATGGTAGCGTTGCGATTGTCGGCTCAGTTCAAGGCGACGCCATGTTCACCGAAAAGGCATTGCGTAAAGCCGACGTCTGACTTGTTTCACAGGGCATTAATGCTTAACGCGTTGGTCAGATGACTGACGCCCTTGCCCTTAATTATGCCCAACGCCTGATATCATGCGAAAGCGTGACACCAGCGCAGGGCGCCGTATTTGACGCGCTGGAGGACATGCTAAAGCCGTTGGGCTTTCGCGTTGACCGTTTTGTATCGGGCACGGGTGATGACAATCCAGCGCATGGTGCGCCTGTCGAAAATCTGTTTGCCATTCGCGAATCCGGTGGGCGTCACTTTGCCTTTGCCGGGCATCTTGATGTCGTGCCGCCGGGCGCTGGCTGGGCAAGCGATCCTTTCGTTCCGCAGATAAAGGGCGATTTACTTCACGGGCGCGGCGCCGTCGATATGAAGGGCAGTATCGCCGCATTCGTTGCGGCATTGCACGAGATACCGGCTGACGCAGGAACAATCAGCCTGATCATTACGGGCGATGAAGAAGGGCCAGCGATTTACGGCACCCGGGCCTTAATCGATCATATGCACGCGCTGGGCACGATCCCTGATGCCTGCCTTGTCGGCGAACCCACCAGCGTTAACCGGCTTGGCGACATGATGAAAATCGGACGGCGTGGGTCAGTGAATATGTGGATTTCGGTTGCCGGAACGCAGGGCCATGTCGCCTATCCGCATTTGGCCGATAACCCCATTCCAAAGCTCGTGGCGATATTGTCCGAGATCGAAGCGATTTCATTGGACGCGGGCACAGACTGGTTCCAGCCAAGCAATATTGAGATCACGGACCTGGCTGTCGGCAATAAAGCGACCAACGTCATTCCGGCTAAGGCAGAAGCCCGATTGTCGATCCGTTTCAACGACCTGCAAAACGGCGAGGCGCTTGTTGCGCGGATGCAAGAGCTTGTCGAAAAGGGCGGCGGCACTTTAACCGCCATGATTTCGGGCGAAGCGTTCTTGACCCCGCCGGGCGAACTGTCCGCGGCCATTTCGGAGGCTGTCGAGGGCGTTATGGGCATTACGCCTGAACCATCGACCACGGGCGGAACTTCCGATGCGCGGTTCCTGACGAAAATCTGCCCAGTTGTTGAATTCGGGCTGTGCAACGCAACGATGCATAAGTTGGACGAGGCGGTGGCCATTGCGGACCTCACCGCGCTTACGGAAATCTACCGTCGCGTCGCGATCCGGATGCTTGGCAGCTAGGGTCAGGCCCTAGCTTTTCAGCATGATATACAGCGCGCCTGCCCCGCCATGCCGGGGATGCGCGTTGCGGACAGCAGAGATGCTCCTTGCGTGTCGTGACGCCGCCAGCCAATCGCGCACAACCGCGGCAATCGCGCCCCTGCCCTGACCACTTGCGCGATCATGCGCGCGTTGCTTGCCAGTCACCAACAGGACGACCTTCATCCTTTGCGCTATCGCCTGTTCAAGCGCCCCGTCGAGCCGGGCATAGGCACCGGACAATGACGCGTCATGCAAATCCACACTGACATCGGGCATGATACTGCCGCGCGTGATCCGTCGGTCCCAATGGCCATCCAGATTGTGCGGAACAGGCGCAATCTTGCTTTGCGGTGCCGGAGCAATCTTCGCAGGTTCGCTACGTATCGGCTTGGGCTTGGCATTCAGATGCTTGGCCAAGAGCGCTTTGTCCGACGCGGCCGCAACCACAGGCTGCGCCTTTGGCTTGGTTGCGTGCATGGGGCTAACTGTGGCGACAACTTTCCCCCACAGCGCCTTTTCATTGCTGTCCAAATGCCGCGCCATGGCGAATTTATAGTCCAAGCCGGGTGACTGCCGCCTTGGGTAGGAAAATCAGCGCCGCGCCGCGTGCTGCCATACCGCCAGCGATGGCACGTGCCCGGTCACCGGCACCCCAAAATGTATCAATCCGGTTTGCGCCCTTAATTGCGCCGCCGGTATCTTGCGCCACCCAGATGCCATTTGGTTCGGCACGGTCCATCGACAGCCACAGTGGCGCGCCGAGCGGGATAAACTTGACGTCGACGGCGACGCTTGCTTCGCCCACGACCGGATAGCCCATTGCACCAAGCGGCCCAGCGCCGGTCAGTTCACGGAAAAACACGAAACTCTTATTTTCCTGCATGACTTTGCGGCCCTCTTCGGGATTGGCACGCAGATAGGCCACAATACCCTGCATCGAACCATCGGTGATGAGGCCGCGATCCTTCATCAACCGGCCAATGCCGGTGTAACCACGCCCGTTTTGGCTTTCATAGCCAATACGCATCACGCCGCCATCGGGCAGCCTGAGCCGCCCTGACCCCTGAATTTGCAGGAAGAAAAATTCGATGGCATCATTTGCATATGCGATTTCAAGGTCGCGACCCGTCAAAGAGCCACCTTCAATCGCGGCACGGTCATCATATTGCACCAACTTGGTGCCACTGACTTTACCCCGGATATTCTTGCCCTTTAAATCATCGGAAAACAGCCCAAGGTCGACATCAATCAGGTCCGATGGCCGTTTGTAGATCGGCACTTCACAACCGGCCTGCCGCGTGCGGCAACCTGCGATCTCGGGTTCATAATAGCCTGTGGCGAACGCCTTGCCGTCACCGACTTGCACAGCGTCCATATAGGCCGCGAAGAAGGATATCGCGTCACCCGTCCATGTTTTTACAGCGTCGCAGGCGGGAACCCAGTCGGCACCTTGCGTAAGGCCGCTGCTGTCATTCCGCCCAACGAGGCCGGGGCAGCTGGTGCGAAAACTATCCATGGCAAGCGTTGCCTTGCGGGCATCGACCTGCAGCGATCCAATTTCTGGCCCACGCACGACGCCCAAGCTCGCCGCAGTCGAACCGTCGCCTGTCGGAACGGGCGCAGCCAACGTTGCCTCAGGCGTGGATGGAATAGGCTTAGCGGCCTTTTCCGGCAGACGGGCATCAGGCGATGGACGTGATGCGCCCGTCGATGCGGTCGGCACCCCATTTGGGATGAGGCCGCCCGAACAAGCGGACAGGGTAAGAGCGGATAAGCCTAAGGCAAAAAGGGCGCGTTTCATCGCCCGGGTGAATCAGACCGAGTCGGTTTCGTCAAGCTTCCAGTTGCGGCCGGTTGACTTAACATCGCGCATAAAGGTCCAGACATCATGCGTTTCAACAGCGTCGGTCATCGAACCGCCGATGATGTTTCCATCGGCATCCTTCACCATCGCGGCTATGTCTGCATCAAACCGAACGGTAACACGTGCCATTGGATGGTCGTAGCTTGCATCCACAACACGCACTTCGTCGATCCGCACCAAGCGATTGGCCAATGTCTCACCGCGCGCTTCGCGACCATCAATGGCCTCCGCAAAGCTGTCAAATACATCATCGTCGCACAGGAAACGCAGCGCTTCCTTGTCACCACGCCAATAAGCCTCCAGCACCATTTTATAGGCGGATTTCGATCCTTCTACGAACAGCCCGAGGTCAAAGCTCCGGTCCGCATTGGCAATTGCCTTGATGCCGCTTTGCGCAGCCATATCGACATTTGAGATGTCATTCACAGGAATGGCCACTGCGGCATCACTGCCTGCCGCAGGCTGGCGCAGCATAGGCTGGGCTGTCGTTTCAATCGGACGGCGGGCAACGGGCTCCTGTTCGTGACCCGTGCGTTTACCAAGCACCGAGTAAAGCCGAAGGCCGAGGAACGCTGCAACAAGAGCAAGCAATACAATAGTGAACGTCACAACGCCTCCATGCGCCAAATAAGTCCGGCATATAATTTAGATGCTGGGGAATATCGCCCATCCAGCTCCGCCTCAATACCATATAAGCACTAATGCCGAGGGTTCAAAGGGCTTTACCCAAAGAAAAGTGCGGCTTGCCGCATGTGCAACAATGATTGCCCTTTGTCGGTCACCCTGCTAGGCGCGACGGCCATAAGGGGACGCCATTTGGCGTCTATGACAATCAATAGGAAAGCACGACATCACATGGCTGACGAAGCAGGCACCATCGTTTCCGAAAATGTAAAAGCCAATGGCGCAGATACCGCACCTGCAGTGGGTATGTTGAACCAGTATATCAAGGACTTGTCGGTAGAAAACCCACATGCCCCGCATAGCTTTAACTGGGACGTGACCCCGCAAATCGACGTCCAAGTGAACATTCTGGCCAATGCCATCACGGATGAAGTGCACGAAATCACCTTGAAACTCGCGGTCAAAGCCGAAAGCGACAATGGCGTCCATTTCTCGGTCGAACTCGAATACGGCACGCTGTTTGGTTTGCGCAATGTCAGCGACGAGCAAGCGCACCCGTTCCTTTTCGGTGAGGCGCCGCGTTTGATGTTCCCATTTGCACGCCGGATTGTTGCCGATGCCGTTCGCGATGCAGGCTATCCGCCGCTCGTTCTCGAACCGATCGATTTCAACGCATTGTATATCCAGCAGCTCACGCAAGCACAGCAGATGGCAGAAACGCAGCCTGCAGGCGAAGCCTGAAGCTGAAGGCACCAGGTGAACATATGAGCCTGGTTCGAAACAGCATTACCATTGGGGGGCTGACTTTGGTCAGCCGCGTGCTTGGTCTTGTGCGCGATATGTTGATGGCGCGCTACGTCGGTGCGGGGCTTGCGTCCGACGCGTTTCTGATTGCGTGGCGGCTGCCCAACCTGTTTCGTGCATTGTTCGCCGAAGGCGCCTTTGCTGCCGTTTTTGTCCCTCTGTTCAACAAGAAAATGACCGAGGCTGAACGCGAAAAGGCGCAATCGGGCCTTACCGCCGCGCGCACATTCGCGAGCCAAGTGCTGTCCGTGCTGTTTCCATTTCTGGTGCTGTTCACAGGCGTCATGATGTTGGCAGCGGGGCCGGTTGTCTGGGCCATGACCGGCGGGTTTCCCGATGGCGGGCCCGAGAAATTTGCGCTTGCACGCCATCTGACGATTATCACTTTTCCCTATCTCGCGCTCATCTCGTTGGTGTCGCTGCTTGGCGGCATATTGAATTCGCTGAACCGTTTCTGGGTCAATGCCGCCGCGCCGATATTGCTGAATATCTGCATGATTATCGCGCTCATCTTCTTCCGTGGTGACAGCGAAGTTGAAACGGCGGTTACCCAAGCCATTGCGGTTACGGTATCCGGCGCACTCCAATTGCTGTGGCTGATGTGGGCGTGCCACCGCGCAGGGGCTAGCCTGAAGCTTGCATGGCCGCGCCTAACGCCCGACGTAAAACTGATGCTCGCCTTGATTGCGCCTGCCGCGATTGGCCAAGGCGCTATTCAATTCAACCTTCTGATCTCAACATCGCTCGCGGCGCGGTTCTTGCCAGAAGGGTCGGTATCATGGCTCTATTATGCCGACCGTTTGAACCAGCTGCCATTGGGATTGATTGGCATCGCAATTGGTACCGCGATCCTGCCTGCGCTTTCGCGGCAAATCGCCGGAGCCGATAGCAAGGCAGCGTCCGACACGCAAAATCGTGCCGTTGAACTGGCATTGTTCTTTGCCATGCCGGCAACGGCGGCCCTGATCGTTTCGGCGATACCAATCGTCCATGGTATATTTGAACATGGCGCGTTCACCGCGGCCGACACGCGGGGGACAGCCGCTGTCCTGATGGCTTTTTCCGCCGGCGTACCGGCTTATGTCCTCATTAAGGTGCTGACACCCGGATTTTACGCGCGCAGCGACACCAAAACGCCGCTGCGGTTGGCGCTGTGGTCGATGTTGGTGAACCTTATCGGTAACCTCATTCTCATTTGGCCGCTCGCACATATCGGCGTTGGCGTTGCGACCGCGATATCAGCCTGGGTCAATGTCGCCTTGCTATGGTTCACCTTGCGCAAACGCGGGCATATCGCGGTCGATGCGCGGCTCAAGCAAAAGGCATGGCGCATTGTTCTGGCCGCAGCATTGATGGGCGTCGCACTGTTTTTCGGCAATGAAATCATTGAAGACCAATTGGGCACGGGATTGTGGCGACGCATCGCTGTGCTGTCAGTTCTCGTCAGCGCTGGCGGCGCTGTATATGCGCTGGCCATATTGCTTTTCGGCGCTTACCGAATTCAAGAATTAAAATCCCTGTTCCGCAGGCGTGCAGCATCGCCCGCGGCCAATATAAGCGAGTAATCATCATGCGCGTCGTTTCTGGCATTCAACCCACCGGCAATCTGCATTTGGGTAATTATCTCGGTGCGATCCGCAACTGGGTAAAAATGCAGGATGAAATGGAATGCCTGTATTTCCTTGCTGATTTACACGCGATTTCCATGCCGCATGTTCCGGCCGAATTGACGGCAAACACGCGCGAGATGGCCGCGGCCTTGCTCGCGTGCGGACTGGACACCGACAAGGCGATATTGTTCAACCAAGCGCAGGTCCCTGCCCATGCGGAGCTTCAGTGGTTGCTCACCGGCACTGCGCGCATGGGTTGGCTGAACCGCATGACGCAGTTCAAGGACAAATCGGGCAAGAACCGCGAAGGCGCGAGCATCGCGCTGTTCACCTACCCCGTGCTTCAGGCCGCAGACGTCTTATTGTATCAGGCGACCCATGTTCCGGTCGGCGAAGATCAAAAGCAGCATTTGGAGCTGGCGCGCGACATTGCCCAGAAGTTCAACACGGACTTCGGAAACGGCACCGATATCTTCACCTTGCCCGATCCCATCATTCCCAAAGAAACCGCGCGCATCATGTCGCTACGCGACGGCAGTTCGAAAATGTCGAAGTCCGATCCAAGCGATATGAGCCGGATTAACCTGATCGACGATGCCGACACCATCCTGAGCAAAATCAAGAAGGCCAAGACCGATCCTGAAGCACTTCCGTCGGAGCCTGCTGGCCTTGAAGGCCGCCCTGAAGCGAAAAATCTTGTCGGCATTTACGCCGCCTTTGCCGAAGAGACCGTCGAGGCAACATTATCGCGTTTTGGTGGTCAGGGCTTTGGCGCATTCAAACCGGCATTGGCAGAAATCGTCATTGAACATCTGCGCCCCATTTCGGAGCGCTTCGCTGTTCTGAAGGATGACCACGAACAGATCGACGCTGCGCTTGCCAAGGGGGCAGCGAAAGCGCGTGAACTTGGCGGACCAACGTTGAAAGCCGCCTACGCTGCGCTTGGTCTTCTGCGCTAAATTGTGCTGTGGTGCCGTTCAACCACAGTTCAGCGAAACTATCCTAAACGAAACGCGTTATGCTATGGACGGCGTTCGGTCGCTGCTTTGAGGATGTGAAATGATGAAAAAGGTCGCAACTTTTCTTGCCCCCATCGCATTGCTGGCACTTGGTGCCTGTGCAACGCCGTTTAACGCGGATGTCTCGCGGTTTCAGCAATTGCCCGCGCCGCAGGGCCAGACATTCGTTATCCGCGCGGCCAACCCAGACAATGCAGGCGGCATTGAATTTGGCCAATATGCGGCATTGGTTGCAAGCGAGCTTCAGGAGATTGGTTATGTGCCCGCGACGGGCGCAAATGCAGATATGACCGTCTCGCTCGATTATGCGGTTGATCAGGGCAAGGAACGCGACATCGTTCGCCAAGATCCGTTTTATGACCCTTATTGGGGTTTTGGAAGCTTTTATCGGCCCTATGTCGTGCGCACCCGTCGCGGCGCGCGTTACGTCGTCGGCTATTATGATCCATTCCTGTATAGCGGCTTCAACCGTCCCTATGAAATCGATAGCTTCACGGTGTATACCGCCAATCTCGATATGAAGATTGACCGTAACGGCGACGGCAAGCGTTTGTTTGAAGGCAAGGCGGAAGCCAAGTCACGGTCAAACAAGCTGCCTTATCTGGTGCCAAATCTGGTTGAGGCGATGTTTACGGGATTCCCCGGCAATGGCGGTGAAACGGTCCGTATCTCGGTTGCGCCAGAGGAAAAGCGCTAACCTTCTAAACTAAGCACGCCGCAAAATCGGCTAAGGTTACGGATCAGACCCCGCAACTCAGCTCGGTTTGGCCATAGACCGTGCCCTCACCGCGGGTGCCCGATATCCCGGCGTAAAGTTCAGTTGCCTTGAATATGCCATCGGGCCCGATGTTAAATCCATTGTCGCGGAAAACGGCGATGACCTTGGCGGGCGGATCGGCGAAATACAGCGACTGCGATTCATAATGCTGGCCAAGCGCCGTGAGCGACAATCCATCAAATGAACGGCGCATGCGCGCATAGCTGCTTTTGCCTTCGACCTTGGCATAGGCTTTTTCGCGCGCAGCCTCGTCAGCATATTCTTTGGCTTCCAATGCTTGCCATTGCGCCCGAAGCCGCGCGCCAATTTTGGTAAATTCCGCGCCAATTTCACCGCTGAATGCGCATGTTTGCGGATTGAAGCCAATGGCAATCGGCTTACCGCCCAAACGCGCCAATATGGATTTTCCGTCGGCCAGATAGCCATAGCCATTATCGGGAAGCTTCACCTCAATGAAGTTGTCGGCGGTCAGACCAACCAGTTTTAGCGTGGTGTCTGCGCGCGCACGATCGATCAGCGCGCTGTCCGGCGCCGTCGTCGCCCACACATCAACGGGCATATCAACAACCCATGATTGATCGTTCAACAAGGTGACAAGCTCGGGTGGTTTCGACGGTGAAAGATTGACCATCGCGATGAAGCCATTGCCGTCGCTCAATGCAATCCAGCCATCGCCGGGCGGTGAACCCGGCTGAACGACACCCGTCACTTGCGACCCGCGCGGCAGCTTGCCCAATATCACGCTGTCGGAAGTGGTCGGCTTGTCGCGAACATTCGCTTCGGTCATTGTGAAGAAAATCTGGGCTGCGGCAGGCGCGCTTGTGCTCTGATCGGCCATTGGCGTTGCCGAACCGTTCTGCATGTCATCAAGGACGAACAGCCAGAAATACAAACCAACGAAAATCAGCAGAATAAACAGCGCCGCGACAGGCATCACCCGTGAGCGTTTAGCGCCAGCCCGGGACACAAGTCGCGCTTTCATAGAGGCCCCGCAATGCGCACAAAATGGTGCGTGAAAGGCATTTTATGACCCGCATGACGCACAAGATTGCCCATTACACCCTTTCCGATTCCCTATCAGTGGATAGGCTCTGGAAAGGAGGTTGAAAAGGGGTGGATTAAGCTTCGAGCTGACGGAGCAGCGCGCGGACATCATTGTCCATATCGCTGTCCTGCTGACGTAAACCTTCGACCAAGCGCACGGCGTGAATTACCGTCGAATGATCGCGTCCACCGAATTTGCGTCCGATTTCCGGATAGCTGCGTGGTGTCATGACCTTGGCGAGATACATGGCGACCTGACGCGGGCGGACAACGGCGCGCGCACGGCGCTTCGATGACATTTCGCTCCGGTCGATGCGATAATATTCGCATACTGCACGCTGGATTTCGTCAATCGTGATACGGCGGCGGCACGCGCTCAAAATATCTTTCAGCTGCTCTTCCGCCAAGGTCCGGGTCACTGGCTTGCCAGTCAACTGGGCATATGCGAGCAGCTTGTTCAGGCCACCTTCGAGTTCACGCACATTGCGGCTGATGGTGCGGGCCAGAAACTCAATCACATCTTCACCAACTTGCGCTTCAGGCATGTTGGCAAGGCGCTGTTCGAGGATCAGGCGGCGCAGCTCAAGGTCCGCTGGTTGAATGTCAGCGACCAGACCCATCGACAGACGCGACAGGATGCGCTGATCCACGCCGTCAAGCGCTTGCGGCGCGCGGTCGGCAGCAACGACGAGGCGTTTGCCGGCGCCGATGATGGCATCGATGGTGTGGAGGAACTCTTCTTGGGTCGATACCTTGCCGATGATGAACTGGATATCGTCAATCAACAGCACATCGACGGCACGCAAGCGCGCCTTGAACTCCATGACTTCCTTGCGCCGCATCGCGGTTACAAATTCCATCATGAATTTTTCTGCAGACATATAAATGATCTGCGCATCGGGGTTCACTTCGGCATAAGCATGACCGATGGCATGCATCAGGTGGGTTTTGCCCTGACCCGTTGCCGCTTGAAGATACAGTGGATTGAAAAGCGGCTTGTCTTTCGACGCGACGCGTTCTGCAGCGCTGAGCGCGAGAACATTGGTTTGGCCTTTAACGAAATTCGCAAACGTCATCCGCGGATCAAGTGCCGAACGTGGCGGCAGAGCATCGTTCGCCTCTTGCGCGACAATGCGTTCGGCGTTTGTCGAAGCACGGAGCAATTCGACGCGTGGTGCACCGGGGCGTGTGCGGATCTTAAGCTGCTTAACGCTTTTATTGGTGCTCGACCAAGCCAAACGCAGGCGATCGGCATAATGATCAGACACCCAGCTTGCAGAAAAATCTGAGGGCAAAAGAAGTTCGAGCGTACCCGTCAGGTCACAAAAGTCGCCAAGGGTGATAGAGCGAATCCATTGGCCATATATTTGCGCGCCCAAATCGCGACGCAAGCCGGACGATATTGTCTGCCAATCGGCATCAAAACGGGATTTCAACGTCAGGCCGGCATTTTCGCCATGCGGTTGATCTAATGTGATCTGCGATACTGATTTATATTCGGCCAACGTGCCTGCCCCCAATTTTCCACCCCATCCAGATCAACACAACCGCGCGCTATCTGCCCACAAGCGAACCGAACACACGAACCCTGTGCATTTGTTGCCAAATGCAGCGGTCGTCCCGTCCAATTCTCGATGTGAGGCACTGCCCGACTGTCGTCATGCATTGCTGGAAACAGTTTCTTAGACCGCTCGAAACGAGTCGATCAAGTGCAGCGCTGCAAAAAAACTGAAATAAATGGCATTGACTCGGCAACAGCCAAGCAAATCCGTTGATTAATTTATAAGCGTTTGATTTTAATGTATTTTTTCCAAAAATACCTGTGGATATCTTCCGAATCGCGGGAAATCCGTCGGCTTTGCCTTTGCGACAGTGGACAATAAAAAACCCGCCAGGATTATGGCGGGTTTCAAATTTTTAGGCTGGACCAGCCAGCCTGTAAAACATCGCTTAGGCGAGACCGCCAACCGCCTTTGTGAGGCGACCAAATTTGCGCGATGCTGTGTTCTTATGCAGAACGCCCTTGGATACGCCACGCGCCAATTCAGGCTGTGCAGCAGCGAGTGCAGCAGCGGCTGCCGACTTGTCACCGAGTTCAATCGCAGACTCTACCTTTTTGATGAAGGTACGGATGCGGCTGACGCGTGCGCCATTAACTTCGGTGCGACGCGCATTGCGACGGATACGCTTTTTTGCTTGCGGCGTATTGGCCATTTTTATCCTCGAATTTCGATATTTGCGGAGACGTCTTTATGAAACACGTCCGTTGAAGGTGCGGCCCTTAACCCTGCCTAACAGATTCGTCAACCTCGAAATACCGCACTATCGCTGACATTTCGCGCAGTAAAAGGTCGAGCGCCCCGAATCAACGCGCCGTTGAACAGGCGCGCCGCAACCACAGTCCTGCCCTTCGCGGCCATAGACGCGCCAATCCTTGGCAAAGTAGCCAAGTTCTCCGTCCGGTGCGGCAAAGTCACGCAACGTCGATCCGCCAGCCGCGATCGCTGCCGTCAGCACCTCTTTAATCGCCACAACGAGCCGGACAAGCCGGGGCTTGCTAATTGAGCTGGCGGGCGCCCGCGGATCGATGCCCGCCATATGCAGCGCCTCACACACATAGATATTGCCCAAGCCTGCGACGATATTCTGGTTGAGCAACATCGCCTTAATCGGGGCTTTCCGGTCATGCAGCGCGTCTCGCAGCACAGTTGCATCAAATGCCTGCGACAAAGGCTCCGGACCCATTTTTTCAAAAAAGCGATAGCTGTCCAATTTGTCCGAATCGATAATATCGAGCGAACCAAAGCGGCGGTGGTCATTCAAAGCGACAACCCGACCACTGGCTGTTTCCAGAATGAAATGGTCATGCTTTTCGATTTCCGCAGGATCAACACGCCATCGTCCGGACATGCCCAAATGGAATATCAGCGTATCCTCACGGTCGGTATGGATAAGGCCATATTTGGCGCGCCGCCCGAGCGTATCGATTCGCGCGCCCGTCAGCCGCTGACGCAGATCGACCGGGATGGGCCAACGCAAGTCCGCACGGCGCGGTTCCGCGCGGACGATCATCTCGCCTTCAAGCACCGAACGCAGGCCGGCGACTGTGGTTTCCACTTCAGGTAATTCTGGCATATCGTTTTGTACCCAGGGTCAGGACCTATTGAATGCACCCTCGCGGCGTCCTTTGGATTTGACCCATATTGTCCATATCTGCGTTGGCAAGCTTGGACTTAGAACCACTAAGTCCGGCGCTTACCGCCTTGCACGGAACAATATGGCCTCAAACCGCGAAGGCGCATTTAATAGGTCCTGGCCCTAACAGCCTTTGCGGCTGGCGCAACAATCGGCTAGAGGCTGCAGAATGAATGATACGGTATCCTTTGGCTATGAACAGGTTAGCCCTGAAGAAAAGACAAAACGCGTAGGCGGCGTCTTTTCCAATGTCGCGCGCAAATATGACATCATGAATGATGCGATGTCCGGCGGCATGCATCGCCTTTGGAAAGACACTTTTGTCCGCCGTGTGAAGCCGCGCGAAGGCGAAGATATCCTCGATATGGCGGGCGGAACGGGCGACATCGCGTTCCGCATGGAAAAATCAGGCGCGCAGGTCACGGTATCCGACATCAACGAAGACATGTTGGACGTCGGTATGGAGCGCGCGATGAAACGCGGGATCGACAGCCTGATCTGGTCCCCACAAAATGCCGAAACGCTCAGCTTTCCCGATGCGCATTTTGATGCCTACACAATTGCCTTTGGCATCCGCAACGTCACCGACATTCCCAAGGCACTGCGCGAGGCACATCGCGTGCTGCGTTATGGTGGCCGTTTCTTCTGCCTCGAATTTTCGACCGTTGAATGGCCTGGCCTCGCACAAATTTACGACGTTTATTCGGACAAGCTTGTCCCTAAACTTGGAAAAGCCATTGCGGGTGATGAGGACAGCTATCGATATCTCGTCGAATCGATCCGCCGCTTCCCCGACATGCAAAATTTTAAGCGCATGATTGGCGAAGCAGGCTTTGTGCAAACGAAGGTAGAACCCATTTTGGGCGGACTTGTCGCCATTCATAGCGGCTGGAAGGTTTAACTTCCGCGCTGATGACACGTCCCGCAACCCATATTTTCCGTTTGCTCAAATGGGGCCGCATTCTCGCGCGGCACGGCGCGCTGCGCGCGATCGAAGCTGACCGGAACACGCCGCCGCAAGTAAAACGTCTTTGCCGCATCGCGCGCATCGGAACACGCCAGCCCAAGGTGCCCGATTATGCCGGCGCGTTTCGCGCCATTGGCCCTGCGGCCATTAAGCTTGGGCAAACGCTTGCCACCCGTCCAGACATTATTGGTGAGGAAGCTACCCGCAATCTGCTGTCGCTACAGGATCAGCTTCCGCCCGCACCGTTCGATCTTGTGTACGCACAAATCGACAGCAGCTTAAATAAGCCCGCTGCAGAGCTGTTTGAATATATCGACCCGGTACCCGTAGGCGCAGCCTCCATCGCGCAGGTGCACCGTGCACGCACAACCGAAGGCACGGACGTCGCTGTCAAAGTCCTTCGTCCCGGTATTCGCGAACAATTTGCCCGCGATATCGAAACCTATGAATGGGCCGCAGCACATCTGGAAGCATTGGGCGGCGAAGCTGCGCGCTTGCGACCGCAGCTTGTCATTGCAAACCTGAAACGCTGGACCTTGCGCGAACTCGATTTGCGCCGCGAAGCCGCGAGCGCGTCAGAGCTGAAAGATGCCATGGTCGCCGTCGACGGCTATATGATCCCCACCATTGATTGGGACCGGACGTCCGGCCGCGTGCTCACGCTGGAATGGGTCGATGGCGTTAAGATTGCCGATATAGATGCGTTAAAAGCCGCTGGCCACGATCTGAATAAAATGGCCGAAAAGCTCGTGCTGACATTTTTACGTCAGGCGATTTCGGAAGGCTTCTTCCACGCCGACATGCATCAGGGCAATTTGTTCGTTCGCGCAGATGGCACGATTGTCGCCATCGATTTTGGCATCATGGGCCGCATCAACCGGCAAGCGCGTTTCTGGCTTGCGGAAATCCTCTACGGATTGACCACCGGCAATTACAAACGCGTCGCCGAAATCCATTTCGAAGCGCAATATGTGCCGAGCTATCATAATGTCGACGAATTCGCGACCGCCCTGCGCGCTGTTGGTGAGCCGACACGCGGCAAGCCCGTGAGCGAATTGTCGGTGGGGCAAATGCTCGACAGCCTATTCGCCATCACCCGCGACTTTGACATGCAGACGCAGCCGCATTTGCTGTTGCTGCAAAAGACGATGGTCATGGTCGAAGGCATTGCGACTTCGCTGAACCCAAGCATCAATATGTGGGATGTTGCCGCCCCCTATGTGCGCGAATGGATTCGCGGAGAGCTTGGCCCTGAAGCCATGCTTGCCGACGGTATTCGCAAGCAAGCCGAAACCTTGCAGATGATACCCGACCTCATCCGCCGTTTGGACGAACAACTTCCCCGCAAAGGCGGCGCGCCGGAACCACCCCCGCTTCCACCCGTACAGCTGATTTGGGAACGTAATGGCACGGGCAACGGCTGGCGCTACATGATAGTGGCCTTACTCGCAGGCGCCATTGGCGCTGTGGGCATGTGGGTTGTTGGATTTTCTTAAGAATACTTTAACCATCTAAATTTAAGCCTAACCCTGCAATCAAGCAATTGAGATGGGGGAAGCGTGCGGCACGGCCGGATCGAAATTGAAAGCCCCCTGGCGGTCGACAGCCAACCGCTCGAGCTGGGTGTTATCATCCCCACCTATAACGAACGTGTAAATGTTGAGATACTGATTGCACGATTATCGATCGTGCTTGCTGGAATCAGCTGGGAAGCCATTTTTGTCGACGACAATTCCCCCGATGGCACGTCAGCACTCGTTCGTGATATCGCACGTCAAAATCGTAATATTCGGATCGTACATCGTATCGGTCGGCGGGGATTATCAACGGCCGTTGTCGAAGGTATGCTTGCAAGTTCCGCCCCCGTATTGGCTGTAATTGACGGCGACATGCAGCATGATGAAGCTATATTACCGCGGCTATTTTCCAAAGTTTTTTTGGGCGAGGCCGACATCGCGGTTGGCACGCGCTATTCGGAAGGCGGAGGTACCGGCGACTGGAGCTCGGGGCGTTTGCGGATGAGCCAGTGGGCGACAAAGATTAGCAAATTTACGCTTCGTGCCGATCTGACTGATCCCATGAGCGGCTTTTTCGTGATTTCGCGGTCAGTGTTGATGGATGCAGTACCCAAGCTGTCTGGCGTCGGATTCAAAATATTGCTGGATATCGTTGCATCGCTACAGACCAAACCAACGATCGCCGAAATTCCTTATGTTTTCCGATCTCGCGCCATGGGCGAGAGCAAGGCAGGCGCGTTGGTAGCGGTGGAATATCTCGCCCTGCTTGCAGACAAAACAGTTGGCCGTTTCTTGCCAGTTCGGCTGTTAAGCTTTCTAGCGGTCGGCAGCATCGGTGTTGGTATTCATCTCACGGCACTCGCGTCCGCGCTGGCTATGGGTTACACATTTTTGTCAGCGGAAATAATCGCAACAATGACTGCAATGACTGCGAATTTCACTCTCAATAACATATTCACGTATCACGACCGACGCCTTCGTGGGTGGAAAATTTTCCCTGGGCTGCTTAGCTATTATGCGATCTGCGGCGTTGGCGGCGTTGCCAACATTGGCATCGGAACATGGTTAAATGGCCAAAACAGCAACTGGTGGGTTGCAGGGCTTGCCGGCGTTATTGTGGGCGCTGTCTGGAATTTTGCCGCTTCATCATTTGTCACATGGCGCAAGTGAAGGGAATATCGCGATTTGCTGCGCTTGATCGCGCAAAAGCTGTCTTGTTGCTAGCCGCGCTTATGATCTTCCTCGTCGCTGCGATATTGCCACAGGCAACGAACACAACACCGGCCTCCTCGTCGATAAACACGACAGCAAAACCGCCGATGACCGACGAAGATTTAGTGCTCTATGGGTCAATTGCGGCCCGCGTTGCAACAGGTGAATCATATTACGACGCTGCGGCAAAAGAGCTGCGTGCGGGTGTTTATCCCCTAAAACCATTCGTGACCTTTCGGCTACCGACCCTTGCCTATGTCAATGCGTATTTGGGCAAAACGGCTTCGTTCGGTCTTTTAAGTCTTATATTAAGTGCTGCGCTTTGGGCCTTCTGGAAGCGGCTGGACGGCGCATTTTTAAACCCGCATCGACGCGTTTCCGCAATACTGCTGATCATCTCTGGTGCGTTGATTGTTTTTGAGCCCAAATATGCCGCCCTACACGAACTATGGGCTGGTTTGTTGATAGCACTCGCCGTCGCTTTGAGAGGTTCGTCGCGCTGGTATCTAACAATTATCACAAGCTGCGCTGCTCTAATGATTCGGGAACTGGCTCTGCCATTTATAATGTTGATGGCCGCGTTTTCGCTATTTGAACGACAGTGGCGCGATTTGACTGCTTGGGTGATCGTGCTCATTCTGTTTGCGATAGTGATGTTGGCCCATGCCCATAACGTTGCAGTGGTCGTTAAGCCCGACGATTTATCATCACCCGGGTGGGTTGAAGTGGGCGGTTGGCATCGCTTTCTGGCAGCAATGCGCCTAACCTCCGCGTTGCGGGTCTTTCCGGAATGGCTTGGCAATGCCGGCGTCATTTTAGCATTTTTTGGATGGATGTCATGGCGCTCAGTCACCGGCCTATTGGGAACATTGCTTTTGATCGGCTATGCAATAATCTTCATGATCTTGGGTCGGCCCGAAAATTTTTACTGGGGTCTGTTGGTCGCGCCAGTGTTGCTCGTTGGTTGGGTGTTTTTACCTCAAGCAATGAGAGATTTAGGCGAAATATTGCTGCCTCGGAAAGCTAACTAGACTTGAAAGCATTCTGAGGGCAAAGCGGTCGGCGATGGCAACTAAATCTGTTCTCCTGATCGTTAGTGGCGGCATCGCCGCTTATAAAGCGCTTGAACTTGTTCGCTTGCTAAAGCGTCAGGGTGTTGCCGTTCGCGCGGTGATGACGAAAAGCGCGGCTGAATTTGTCACACCGCTTTCGATGGGCGTCATGACCGAAGACCAAGTATATGGCGACATGTTCGACCTGAAGGAAGAGCGCGAAATCGGGCATATTCAGTTGAGCCGTCAGGCCGACCTTGTGGTGATTTGTCCCGCCACTGCCAATATCCTTGCCAAGATGGCCGCTGGCATCGCGGATGATTTGGCGACCACTATTCTGCTCGCGACGGATAAACCCGTTCTGGCGGTTCCGGCGATGAATGTCCGCATGTGGAACCATCCCGCGACACAGCGGAACTTGGCGCAACTGCGCGCCGATGGCGTGCACATCATGAACCCCGACGAAGGGGCAATGGCGTGCGGCGAATTCGGCCCGGGCCGCCTGCCCGAACCACCGGCCGTTGCCGAACAAATTTGCAGCATGCTCGGCGTACCCTTCAATACGCAACTGGCGTCGGGTCGTTCGCCAACGACCATGCCAAGCGCAACGCCGCTTACCGCGCAACCCGATTTTGCCGATGTCGAACATCGTCCGTTGTTTGGCAAACGCGTGCTTGTGACCGCTGGCCCCACGCATGAGGCGATTGATCCTGTACGCTACATCGCCAACCGCTCATCGGGGCGTCAGGGTTTTGCCATTGCAGCGGCGGCGGCTGATCTGGGCGCTGAAGTTACGCTGATAGCTGGCCCCGTGCATCTGCCGACACCGCCCGGTGTCTTGCGCATTGATGTCGAAACCGCGCTGGAGATGCAGGCTGAGGTGGAGAAAGCCCTGCCCGTCGACGCCGCTATCATGGTCGCCGCCGTCGCGGACTGGCGCGCCGCACAAGCGCCGGACCAGAAAATCAAGAAAGACGGCAATGCCATTCCGCCGCTCGCGTTGACCGAAAACCCTGACATCCTTGCAAGCCTGACCACCCATAAGCAACGTCCGAAGCTCGTAATCGGCTTTGCGGCAGAAACCGAAAATATCATTGCCCATGCGCAGGCCAAGCTTGCGAAGAAAGGCTGCGACTGGATTGTCGCCAACGATGTGTCTGGCGATGTCATGGGCGGTGAGAATAACGCCTTTCATATCGTAACCAAAGCAGGCGTTGATAGCTGGCTGGAAAGTCCCAAGGACATTATCGCACGAAAATTGATGGAGAAGGTCGCAGATGAGCTCGCAAAAAGTTGAAGTGCGCGTCAAGCGCCTGAACCATGGCGCGGGCTTGGCTTTGCCCGCATATGCGACATCGGGCGCGGCCGGCATGGACATTTGCGCCGCCGAAAGCCTGAATCTGCGCGCTGGCAAGCGCCATGCCGTCGCAACCGGATTCGCCTTTGCCATTCCCGATGGATATGAAGTGCAGGTGCGCCCGCGCTCGGGCCTTGCGCTGAAGCATGGGATTACCTGCCTCAACACACCCGGAACCATCGACAGCGATTATCGCGGCGAAGTGAAGGTCATTTTGGCCAATTTGGGCGAAGATGATTTCATGATCAACAAAGGCGACCGGATTGCACAGATTGTGGTGGCGCCTGTCACCCACGGCCACTTGGTCGAGGTTGATGACTTGGACGAAACCGTGCGTGGCGCTGGGGGTTTCGGCTCAACAGGCGTATGACGCTTAACGATCAACAGCTTGACCGTTATGCCCGCCACATTGTGTTGCGGGATATTGGCGGCGCGGGTCAAAGCAAATTATTGTCGAGCCATGTCCTGCTGATTGGCGCAGGCGGGATAGGATGTCCGGCGATCCAATATCTTGCGGCGGCAGGGGTCGGAACCATCAGCGTTGTCGATGATGATGATGTGGCGCTGTCCAATCTCCAGCGTCAGATTTTGTATAGCGACCGTGATATTGGCACCGCCAAAGTGGAAGCGGCTGGCGCGGCAGCGGCGCGGCTAAACCCCGACATCACCTTCAACGCGCTTCAGCAGCGGATTGGCAAAGACACCCGCGCTGACATATTGGCGGGCGTTGATGTTGTGATCGATGGCAGCGACAATTTTATGACGCGCCTGATCGTCAATGACCTGTGCCTTGCGGCCAAAGTGCCGTTGGTCAGCGCCGCAATTGGGCAGTTTCACGGACAGATTGGCACATTCACCGGGTGGCAGGCAGACGCGCCATGCTATCGCTGCTTCGTTGGTGACGCCCACGACCCCGATGATTGCGACGATTGCGCCACACAAGGCGTTCTGGGCGCGATGTGCGGGCTTATGGGCAGTTTCGCAGCGATGGAGGCGATACGCGCGCTGACAGGCTTTGGAGAGCCGCAGCAGGGCAAGCTGCACCTGTTCGACGGACTGACGCCATCGATGCGGTCCATCAAATTGCCAAAAGATCCGGCCTGCTCCAGCTGCGGCGGCTTAACCGCCTAAAAGTTCGTCCACCCATTGCGGAACAAGCTCCGTCGCCGGGCCATGGCGCGATTCCGTGAACCAAGAACTGCTATGCGACGGTTCAAGGTTCAGCTCCAATGTGGCTATGCCGTTTTGACGCGCTTCACGCACAAGGCCGGCGGCGGGATAGACTGCGCCGGACGTTCCAATGCTGACGAACAAATCAGCGCGGTTGAGTGCGTGGTAGATATCACCCATGCGGTAGGGCATTTCGCCGAACCAGACGATATCAGGCCGCAATTGGCCAGATATGCCGCACGATGGACAGGCTGGTCGGTCAATCAATGTGCCGCGCCAGCCATGGCGCACATCGCACGCGGTGCACCACGCATTCAGATGCTCCCCATGCATATGCAGCAGGCGTTTGGTTCCTGCCCGTTCGTGCAAATCGTCGACATTCTGGGTCACCAAAAGCAAATTGCCGCTCCATTCCGCATCGAGCCGCGCCAGCGCATAATGCGCGGCATTTGGCTCCACCTGCTGAATGCGTTCGCGGCGCATATCGTAGAAGCGCAGCACAAGGTCGGGGTCGCGGGCAAAGGCCTCCGGCGTTGCGACATCTTCAACCTTATGCTGTTCCCACAATCCACCCGCACTGCGAAACGTATCAATACCGCTCTCGGCACTGACACCTGCGCCTGTCAGAATGACGATGTTTTTGATTTGGCGATCCACATTTGCTCCTTCACCGTCCCGCTGTGGCTGACGTCGTACACAGCACAACTTGTTTCGGCTCCCTAATATAGTAAGACCCTCAAACAATATCAGGGTGACGGTTATGAAAATAGGTATCATTGGCAGCGCGGGCCGCATGGGGCAGGCTTTGGTCGACGCAATTGCGGCGGATGGTCAGGAATATGCAGGCGGCGTCGACAAAGGCGATGACCTTGCCGCGCTGGTTGGGTCATCTGATGTACTTGTCGATTTTTCCAGCCCGCATGCGATTGAGGCGAACCTTGATGCATGCGTTGCTGCGGGCAAACCGATCGTCATTGGCACCACTGGTTTGGAGGAACGCCACCATTTCCTGATTGACGACGCAGCGCGCGACATTCCGGTTTTGCAGACGGGCAACACCTCATTGGGCGTAACCATGCTGTCAGCGCTCGTGCAGCAGGCCGCGCGCCAATTGGGTGAAGATTGGGATATCGAAATATTGGAGATGCACCACCGGCATAAGGTGGATGCGCCATCTGGAACCGCGCTACTGCTAGGCGAAGCCGCAGCCAGCGGACGCGGCATTGACCTAAAGCAACATAGCGACCGTGGCCGCGACGGCATCACCGGCGCGCGCAATGCCGGCGACATTGGCTTTGCATCCTTACGCGGCGGCAGCGTCGCAGGGGACCATCATGTCATTTTCGCATCCGAACATGAACGCATCGAGCTGGTCCATCGCGCAGAAACCCGCGCGATATTCGCGCGCGGCGCGGTAAAAGCCGGCGTTTGGTTGACCCGCCAAAAAGCGGGCCGGTTCACGATGCAGGAAGTGCTTGGCCTTTGAAAAAGGCAGATATCTTCGAATTTTACCGCCGCCTTGCGGAGGCGAATCCTGCGCCTGAAACCGAGCTTGCATATGGCAATGCCTATCAATTGCTTGTTGCGGTCACTTGCTCTGCCCAATCGACGGATGTCGGGGTGAACAAAGCCACCAAGGCATTGTTTGCGGAGGTCAAAACGCCCGCGCAGATGGTGGCGTTGGGTCTTGATGGGCTGAAGGCGCATATCAAAACCATTGGGCTGTATAACAACAAAGCCAAAAACGTGATTGCCCTGTCGGAAATATTGGTGCGCGACCATGCAGGCGAAGTCCCGGCCGACCGCGACGCGCTTGAGGCGCTGCCCGGCGTTGGACGTAAGACGGCAAATGTCGTGATGAATACCGCTTTCGGCGCAGAGACCTTTGCCGTCGATACGCATATTTTCCGTGTCGGCAACCGGACCGGGATCGCGCCAGGCAAAACCGTGCTCGCCGTTGAAAAGGCACTCGATAAAAAGACACCACAACCGTTTCGCGTTGGCGCGCATCATTGGCTGATCCTGCACGGTCGATATATCTGCAAAGCGCGCACGCCGGAATGTTGGCGCTGTCCGGTCGCGGACTTGTGCCGCTTCAAACCAAAAACGCCTCCGCCCAAAATCAAGTCAGCTACAGTTCAGACTGACCCCGTTAAACCGGCCGCGTAACATTGGAGAGCAAACATGCGTAAAATGCTGCTGATCATTCCTGCTGTGGCGCTGCTTTCGGGCGGCGGCGCGATTGCACTTTCCCGCGATAAAGCCCCCGAACCCGTCAGAGCGGTCGGCGAACCAAAAAGCTGCGTCACGATATCGCAGATACGGTCAACGAAAGTCATCGATAGCCGCACTATCGATTTTCGCATGGCTGGCGGCAAGACCTATCGTAACACTCTGCCGCAAAGCTGCCCCGGTTTGAAATTCGAGGAGCGTTTTTCCTACCGCACGTCGATCAATCAATTGTGCAGCGTCGATATTGTGCGCGTTTTGCACGACGAGGGCGGCCGACTGTATGAAGGCGCAGGATGCGGCCTTGGCAAGTTTCAAGAGATTGAAAAGGTTACTGCCAAATAGGTCAACCCGCACCATCACACGTCGATGGAGAGGGTAAAACTACCCTTTCTTGCACTACATGGTCTGTAATATCTCATCGATCCTAGCAACGCTCAGCTCTCAAAGCTCATGGTTCCAGTGTGGGTAATGCCCGGCCCAAGATACGCGTGAACATCGAAGCCTGCCTCCGTCACGCGCCGACAGAAACTAAAATCCTCTGAGAGTTCCGCACCGTTTTCATCAACAATATTGTTGAAGAACCCATACATCTTTTTATCAAAGTTATGCGTGGTTGTCCGCAATTCGGGGGCTAGCTCGCGTTCAATGATTGTTTCAAGCACTGTCCGCTGCACAATGTGAAAACCGGTGCCGATAAATTCCACCTTCCCGATAGTGCCATATTCGGGGTTTTTACTATTTGCGTAACAGCCGATATACGGTGCGACAGCAAACCTAGCGTTTTTGCCTCTCATGCCTGCTACAATAGCATTTTCGAAAGCGGTTAGGTCAATTGTACGTTGTGGCAGATAAACCCCCACAACGGGGGAATTATGATCCAAGAGCATTTGAAGAGCTATTGGACCAATGCCAACGTCGTCATCAATGCCTATGAAGGTATCGTAATCACCCTCCAAAAATTCGGCAGCAAGAATGTTCCGAGCCGCTGCTACCTCCGCATATGAGACCCACGAGAATTTATAGCGGATTGATCGACTGTTTAAAATGGTGGTTAAACGCATCAAAGTTGCAGCGGTTGCACATGATATGGTGGCACGTACTGATGGAATACCAATTAAAACAGACATTTATTACTCCCACCTACATGACCGCAATCGTTCGATAATCAATGTGGATGCTAAATATCGAATTTAACCGCCTGTAAATTACATATTGTCAAAATTGTTAACATTCCGAAGTTAAGCTGGACAAAACCAGCCCAAGCGAGGCCGGCTGGGGAACCTTATCGCCAATAATCGGATAAATTTATTTCCCCGTCCAGTTGCCAGGACGCTTTTCGACAAACGCAGCCATGCCTTCCTTCTGATCTTCCGTACCAAACAGTCCATGGAACAGGCGGCGTTCGAATATAACGCCTTGCTGCAATGTCGTTTCAAACGCGGCGTTGACCATTTCCTTGCAAGCGAGCGCAGCCAGTGGCGCCATCGCAGCGATCGCGGTTGCGGTCTTCATCGCCTCATCCACCAGTTCAGCCGCTGGAACAACCTTCGCGACCAACCCAGAGCGTTCAGCCTCATGTGCGTCCATCATACGGCCCGTCAGGCACATTTCCATCGCCTTGGCCTTGCCAATCGCACGCGTTAGCCGTTGCGAACCGCCCATGCCGGGGGTGACCGCAAGTTTGATTTCAGGCTGCCCGAATTTTGCATTGTCGCCGGCAATGATAAAGTCGGCCATCATGGCAAGTTCGCATCCACCACCAAGCGCAAAGCCGTTCACGGCCGCAATCCATGGCTTGCGTGTCGCGGTCACGCGATCATAGCCGGCGAAAAAGTTGTGGCCATACATGTCCGCAAAGGACTGGCTTTGCATTTCCTTAATGTCCGCGCCCGCAGCAAATGCCTTCTCGCTGCCAGTCACCACAGCACAACGTTGGCTGTCGTCGGCATCGAATGCAGCGAGGGCAGCAATGAGGTCCGCCAGAACCTGGCTGTTCAACGCGTTCAACGCCTGCGGACGATTGAGCGTGATTAAAGTCACCGCACCGCGTTGTTCGACCAATATCGTTTCGTAGCTCATAGCGGCTTCCATTCTTCTTGAGCGGGTAATGGGGCAAAGATCGCATCGATGAGTGCGTCCGTAACGCCTTCAGCTGTCGCGGGATCCCATTTAGGGGCATTGTCTTTGTCGACGATCACGGCCCGCACGCCTTCAGCGAAGTCAGGGCGCACAATCACGCGGCTGGCGATACGATATTCCATGGCCATGTTATCGGCAAAGTCAGTGAGCTTCAGGCTCTCCGACAATTGGCGTAATGCAACTTTACAGGTTTGTGGGCTTTTGGTCCGCAAAGTCGCGAGCTCTTTCATGGCCCATTCGCTTTCATCGCCTTCCAAGCTCGCGAGAATATCCTCTAGCCTATCAGACGCAAAATGGCGGTTGATCTGGACTATTGTCTCGATGATTTTGGAATCGGGCGGCGTTACCGACAAGGTTCCCAATATGCCGTCAATCCGTTCGACATCCTCGGTCGCGATCCGCGACTTCGCTTCGGCAAGAGCATTGCTCGTCAAATAATGTGTGGCCAGTCCAAGCGAGAGACAACCGGCCCCTGCGATACGCGATCCAGTTAACGCCAGAAACTGGCCAACACGTCCCTCAAGCCGCGAAAGATACCATCCGCCCCCGACATCGGGAAACAAGCCAATGCCCGTTTCAGGCATGGCAAACTTTGTGTTCTCGGTCGCTACACGGAAACGCGCAGGCTGGCTGATGCCAACGCCGCCACCCATCGTAATGCCGTCCATGAACGCCACAACAGGCTTGGGATAATTAATCAGCAAATGGTTGAGCTGATATTCGTCGTGGAAGAATTTACGCCCGGATTCGCCGCCATCATTCATGGCCGAATTGCGCAAAAAGGCGATGTCGCCACCGGCGCAAAAACCGCGCCCGTCGGCATGATCAATAACCACGCACTTCACCGCAGGATCGTCCCGCCATTCCAGCAGGGCCGCAGTCATTGCATGCACCATCGGCAATGTCAGCGCGTGGAGCGCCGATGGCCGGTTCAAGCTAATGAAACCGGCATGTCCTTCGACTTTTAGCAAAATATCATCGGTCATTGGCGTAACAAATCCCGTCCGATAATCATACGCATGACCTGATTGGTCCCTTCCAAAATCGAATGTACCCGCAAGTCGCGCCAGAAGCGCTCAATAGGATAATCGCGCAAATATCCATAGCCGCCGAAAAGCTGCAGCGCCTTGTTCACTATCTCGCTTCCGCTGTCTGTCGACAGTCGCTTCGCCATCGCGGAAAAGCGCGACTTGTCCGGTGCGTTTGCCGTGACCTTGGCCGCAGCGATGTAGAGCAACGCACGCGCGGCTTCCAAATCGGTGGCCATGTCGGCGAGCATGAATTGGGTATTCTGAAAATCGGCGACAGGTTGGCCAAATTGCTGACGCTCTTTGGTGTAAGCAATGGCTTCGTCGAGGCAACGTTGCGCACCGCCAAGCGAGCACGCACCGATGTTCAAGCGCCCGCCGTCCAAGCCCATCATCGCAAAGCGGAAACCATCCCCCTCTGCGCCCACGCGATTTGCAACCGGCACGCGGCAATCTTCAAATATCACTTGCGCCGTGGGCGAGGCATTCCAGCCAAGCTTTTTCTCTGGCGCGCCGAAGCTTAAGCCCGGCGTATCCTTATCGACCACAAGGCAGGTGACACCCTTGGTCTTTTCCTCGCCGGTGCGGACCATGACCACATAGACGTCATTATAACCCGCGCCGGAAATGAACTGCTTCGTGCCGTTTACGATATAATGGTCGCCATCGCGCCGCGCGCTTGTCTTCAGCGCTGCTGCGTCCGAACCGCTGCCGGGTTCCGTCAGGCAGTAGCTGGCGATTTTCTGCATCGACACAAGGTCGGGCAAATAACGCGCCTTAAGCTCCGCGCCGCCAAAGCAGTCGATCATCCACGCAGCCATATTATGGATCGAAATGAAAGCACTTGTGGTGGGGCAGCCATAGGCCATCGCTTCCATGATCAGCGCCGCTTCCAACCGTCCAAGGCCAGTGCCACCCGATTCTTCGGACACGTAAATGGCGCCAAAGCCAAGTTCGCCCGCCGCTTTCCAGACATCGACCGGATAATGCGACTTTTCGTCCCATTCGGCTGCAAAGGGCGTAATCGCGTCCGCGGTGAATTTGCGCGCCATATCTTGGATGGCGATCTGATCGTCCGTCAATTCAAATTGGTTTTGCATAACCTCGCCGTAGCATCGCGTTTTTCAGTTATCCAGCCAATAGCTTCGGGCAGCGCACATATCGCGTCACCGGGCAAATCGAAGGGCGCAGTGATGTGCTCTACCCGCCGTGAAACCGCGCCCTTCGTAAAAAAGTGGAGCTGCCCAAAAAAAACTTGGCGCGATGCCGCTCCGCCTGCTAACCGCACGCCATAAGCACCCATAGCTCAGCTGGATAGAGCGCTGCCCTCCGAAGGCAGAGGCCAGAGGTTCGAATCCTCTTGGGTGCGCCATTCAAAACATTGATATATAACAATATTTAAACGAAGCGATGTGCGAATTGCGGCTTAAATAGCGCATTTTAGCTATGCACAAATCATGCACAAATATCTGTGTTCATTCGCCAACTTCCTGATTAGGCTGAAAAAGTCGGAGGAATGCGGTTTATGGCTAATACCAAGCCGTGTTGATAGCAACTCACGCGCCCATTTACGTTGGCTGATGCTCAAAATTTTCCAAGGTTGAGGTGTAAATTTTTTCCACACCTCACAGGACATGAAACCGCGTATCCTTCGCATTCAATTGCAAAGAACGGTCTATGCTTGGCCGTCTATGACGATCAGAATGGCTGGAAAGTCGCGGAGGTGTCAGAAATGCCGTTTGAATTGTAAATTCACCCCGATTTTCAGGGGATCGCATATCATGATTTACACGCTCCGCCGATGTAGCGAGGCGTCAAAACTCAAAGTTGTTTGCACGAATGCTTTGGTTTGATAGTGGCCCCCATCTCGGAGAATTTTTAAATGCCTACAAATAACGTTAACCAGAGTTCTGTTGCCGGTTTGCCTGACGCTGGTTGGACAGTCCTGGTTGTCGATGATGACCAAGATTGCTTGGACGAATATCGTGAAGCGGTATCTAATCTCGGATACGCTGTGAGATGTGCCGAAAGCACGCCGGCTGCTTTGTCGCAGATTTCGAAACATCCTGACATTGGTATCGTTTTAACCGACCTGAAAATGCCAGAAATGGATGGAAATACACTTCTGTCTGAGATTGCGATTAGATTTAAGCCGTATCGCCCAATTGTAACGTTAGTGACAACTGGTCATTCAAGCCTCGATGCCGCCGTTTTAGCGATGCAATCACAAGCCTCAGATTTTCTTACAAAGCCTGTTTCAATGCCTGATCTGGCATCCGCTTTGCTTCGCGCCTCGGCAAAGCTGTCGACCGCAACCCCTTCCTATCAATTAGCGGAACGTTTGAATAACTCCGCTTCGCGTGAAGATGCAAACCCCATTAGGGCGTCTTTACAGCGTGATGGCAAACCAAGCGAACGCGAGCTTCGCGCGTTCATCAAGCTGCTGTTCAAATATCACCACAACAAGGCACAGTTCTTCGATCCAGCGACCTTAACAGGGCCTTCATGGGAAATTTTGTTAGATCTTGCCGAAGCCAGCCTGCGCGGAGAGCCAGTTCCTGCATCAAGCGCATCCGCGGCAACATTGGTGCCGTTGAGCACGGCATTGCGCCACGTGAACAATTTGGTTGAAGCAGGCTTGGTGCGCCGCTGGATCGACCCATCAGACAAGCGCAGGACCTTACTGGAACTTGAGCCAGAGGCAAAAGCCGCCATGCAGAGCTATCTTGAAACGGCTTGGCAGTTTCAGCCTCAGCCTATCTAAGGTTTCCTTCCATTGGGAGACCGAAGGCAACAGTGAAGACGCCAGCGATGCGATACACCGCAAAGCCACCGCACTGGCCGGTTTAAAGGCGACCAAGCGCGCGCTAATTGTCGATTTCCAATAACGCCGCCTCAGGCAACTGCAACAATTCAGGCCGCATCGGCTTTCATCTAAAACATTCTATAAAAATCATATATTTTACATAAGCTTGTCGATGAGACCAAGGAGTTCTGAGGACGCGAGCGGCTTTCGCATGAACATCCAGCCAGGCTGTAACGCTGCCGTTTCCGGCACGTAGCCACTCATTAAGATGACCCGAATACCCGGCTGGGCAATACACGCCTTGCTTGCGAGCTCTGCTCCATCCTGCTGCGGCATTACAATGTCGGATAAAAGTAGGCGGTAAGAACGCTTTGCGAGCGCTTCGAGCGCCTGTGCGGCGGACAGACAGGGCGTAACAAAATATCCCTCCATCTCAAGCATTTCGACGAGGGCCTCAAGCGCATAAGGCTCATCTTCTACTAACAAAATGCTCCGCTCGTTTGGAACGGCGTCAACAGACGCATCTTCAACAGACGGATCATCTGGACACATCATCGCGTCTAGGGCGATAGGGAAATGCAGAAATACCCTCGTGCCCTCACCAGGCGTTGACTCCAACCATACATCGCCCCCCATTTCGACGGCGTACTCGCGCACCGAAGCCAGCCCCAGTCCCGTGCCGTTGGGTTTTGATGAAAAAAGCGGTTCAAAAGCGCGGGACAAAAGCGCTTCATTCATGCCGCTGCCGGTATCGGCGATTTCTATGGCGATATATTTGCACGGCGATGATTCTGGGGGGTCGTCCGTTTTATTAGCCAAGCCGTCTCTAACAGTCGTGGCAACGCTAATATGTCCCCCATCGGGCATCGCTTCGCGGGCATTTATCAGTAAGTTAATAATACAATTTAGTAACCCGTTGTAACTGAGAACGGCTTTGCATGAACCAGAGTGCAGCGTCATGCTTAGACCGACTTTCGAGCCGACAACCGTTTTCAAAAAAGCACTATTTTCGGTAATGATATCATCAATTGAAAGCGCAGATAAGGTCTCTGAACTCTGGTGCGATAGAGCCATAAGGGACTGCGAGATTTCAGATCCCCTGGCAGCCGTATCACCAATTATTTGTGTAAGATTTGCGATTTTGCCATCGGCACTGGGGGCCCGCGCGAGCCGCTCGGTATTTAAACTAATGATCGACAGAAGATTGTTAAAATCATGCGCCAAATAACCGGAGACGCGGCTGGTTCGTTCCAGCAGGGCCGAATATCTCTGTCGCTCATATGCCAGCTCTAATGCGGTATCTTGGGCTTCCTCCAACATAGCGCGCTGGACCGCAATCAACATAATTGCCTGTATTTCGGGGTCGGCATAACCGAAATCAGTCAGTTCAAGTTGTTGGCTTGCAAGATATTGACTGGTGGTAACGTGCCGCAGCGCCAAAAAATATCCATCAGGTTGCTGGCCGGCCAAACCATGCAACCTTAGGTTGCCGCACTTTGACGCAATCTCGATCGGGTGGTCAGGTCGCTCCTGAATGTCGCAAACCGTTGCAACGTCATTACTGATGACATCGAAATAATCATCAAATGCATGGCCGATTTGTAAACCGGGCAAAAGTTTGCGGATCGATGGCCCAGAGCCTGCCAAACGGAAGTTTTTGTCTAACAGGAGATATGCCGGAAACAGCTTGCCAAGCTGGGCATCTGTCAGCTGAACGAACATCTTATGCGTGGCCGTCTTTATAACGGATTTCGAAAACTGCGTTGCACGTAGCACTGTCGGCAATGGCAACTTCGCCGATCAAACCAAATCGCTCAATCAGGCCATAAAAAAGCCCAGACACAAAATTTTCCAGTCCCGTCCTCTGGGAATGATATTCGACTTTTAAAAAGCCCGGTTCGCTAAGCACCACATTGAAATTGGGTAATCGTGAACCCGGCATAGCCATGCCAACCGATAAATGAAGCCGATCAAGGTTCGAGATGAAGCTTACCAGATCATGCCCGGTTAAATCCATGGCTGAGGCCAACGAGCCTCGGGATGCATATTCGATCCAGTAGCGGCCAAATTCAAACAAACTCTCACTAGTGGTCAAATTTAGACGGGCCGCCGCTTCCGAGATAATCGCGATCGTCATCGTATCGTCGTACACCATACCGGTGAGCAACTCCGTCGGGCCGATCCCAATCTTCTGTTCCAATGCGAACCAGGCGTCTTCGCCCAGCTTGTCCTGTACCATGCTGCGAATGCCGCGGTGAATCATACCATACATTGATAGTTCCCAAATCTGCGGAGGTGCATCACATCAACCGTTCAAACTGCTGCGCAAATCGTCCAACAATGCCGATAACCGATCTACCTGTTCCTCAATTCTGAGGATCTTTTTATCGAGATAGGCCTTGTCACTTTCAACGTCATTGAATGGGCGCGCGCGAATATTGCTACAACACAGACGGATAACGTTCATCGGTTGGGCCATGTCATGAAACCGCGTTTGATGGTCGATCGGCGACTTTTGCATTAGCGTTCCCCAATTTGTAAGCGTTTGCGGCCTTGCTCCATAACACGGCACCGCAAAAGTCCCGCCGGAGACGCACTCTTATAGAGCAGCGGCGACAGACTATTCAATTGAAAACAAATGTAATATTCTATTTAAAACAAATACTATTTGCCTATTTTATACGCTCTGAATTCGAACAGAACGAAGTTGAGCGCGCGTTGACCGCACGGCTCGATTGGCTTTTGTAGCGTCGTGTAAAGCGCCAGCCTTATCAACAAGCTGGCGCGCATAAACGATCGGTGCGCGCCATCGAATGGGCCAAGCGCACTCTCGTCAAACGCCCCTGCTATGCATTGAACAGCGGCAGCAACAATCCCGGGGCAGCCGTTGTAATTTACCCGAGCAACAACGGCGCAAGCTTTGCGCGTTGCCATGCAGCATCGCCGAATTGAGAAGCGTGGAATATCGCGGCACGGCGGTGTAACCCTGCATCGCAATCATGGGTAAAGCCAAAGCCACCGTGGAACTGGATCGCGCGGTCGGCAGCAAAGCTGTAGGTCCCATCTGCGGCGGCTTTCGCCATCCGCACGGCGATTTCGCCCATCCCCTGATCGCTAAAACTGTTCGCGGCGCTGTACAAATGCGACCGCGCTTTTTCATAGTCGACATAAGCGTCCACGGTAGGGTGTTTGAGCGCCTGATACTCACCAATGATTTTGCCGAATTGTTTGCGCGTTTGCAGATAGCTGACGGTGTAATCGATCACGCTTTGCGCGCCGCCGCACATTTCGGCGCTCTGCAACAGGTTGGCGGCTTGCTCGACATGCGCCAATGTGGACGCAGCACGCGCGACGTCCAGCAATGCGGTGCTGGGTACCGACAGACCATCGAGTGACACCGCAAAGCTGCGTTTGGTTTCGTCAATGATGGACTCCCGGCGCAGACGGCCAGCGACATCATCTGCGGTCAAAGCAACAAGCGCTGGTTTTCCGTCCAGCATGACCGATGCGATAATGACATCCGCGCTTTGCGCCCAAAGCACAAACTGCTTTTCACCGGACAACAGGATGCTGTCGCCATCAAACTTGGCCGTCGCGGTGATGTTCAGCAGATCCCAGTCGCCATGCGCCTCGGATAGCGCGAGCGAACCAATGGCCCCTTCGGCAAGCTTTGGTAGCCATTCCGCGCGCTGCGCGTCTGTGCCGCCAGCGATGAGCGCCTGCGCAGCCAGCGTGGATGCGACCAACGGCGACGCCATCAAATGCCGCCCCATTTGTTCCACCACCGGCACGACTTCGGCCATGGTCAGTCCGACGCCATTATGTGCTTCTGGAATAGCGATTGCCGTCCATCCCAAAGCCGCAACTTCAGCCCAGATGTCGGCGTCATAGCCAAGATCGCTTTCCATCAACTTGCGGACGCGATCGATTGGCGATTTGTCACGACAAAAAGTCGTCGCCACATCCAGCAACTCAATCTGCTCTTCGCTATATCCTAAGCCAGGCATCTGCATGTCATTCCCTCCTCGCGCCGTTACATCCTCTATGGCGCGAGGAGATGGACAAAATCAAGGCGATTTAACCGACCAGTTAAACAGCGCCTTATGCCTGTTCGAGAACTTTGCGGCCTGGGCGGACTTTCATTTTGTGGCCAGCCTTGGTGGCGAGGGACACATCCTTAATCGTCTGCATGAATACCCATTCGTTCGTCGCAGCCTGTGGCGTCAGCGCCAAGTGCATGTAGCCACGGTTGGATGTGTCCACCCAGCGCAATTCCTGTTTACTGCCTTCGAGCAGTCCGCGCGCCACAGTTGACGGGTCCGTCCCTTGCGTTGCGCTTTCAAAGCCGGGTGAAGACACGCTGTGGCCGCCAAATTCTACACCAGCGGGCTTGCCACCTTCGGGCAGGTCAAAAGCCCATGCATTGTGGCTGTCGCCCGTGATCACGACAAGGTTGGCATCCGCGCGCTGCGCAGCGGTCAATATGCGTGAACGTGCCGCTGGGTATCCGCCCCAATTGTCGAGATTGTAAGGCAGGCCCGCCTTCGCCGCAGCGATGCCCTGACGCACAAAGTTACGTGTGCGTTCGGGCGCATCTTTCGGGAACCAGTCAATGGCGGATTCCGGGGTGTAATTATAGCCCATATTGGTACCCGACCCCAGGACAGTCCAGGTCGATGTGTTGCGGCCTATGCTGCGCGAAAGCCATGCTTCCTGTTCCGATCCAAACATGGTCATCGACGGATCTCGCCATGCGCCATCACGAAACTCGGCAAACGCCTTTGCCGGGTCTGCCGCGCGCATCAGGTCGCCATGAAAATAGGGTTTTGAGCGCGCAACCGCTCGCGTGTCGGTGCGGTAATATGTCGCGAGGTCGCCGATGGCATATTCTTTCCACGGCTGTTCGCCGACGGGCAGCCATTCGCGCCACACCTGCATCGCTGCGTTGCGCCGCGCGCTCCAGTCACCTTCGTCTACGCTGTGGTTCTGCGCGCCGCCTTCCCAGCTGTCATTTGCCGTTTCATGATCATCGGTGTTCACGATCATCGGGAAATTGGCGTGCAGTGCCTGCAATTGCGGATCAGCCCGATAGCTGGAATAGCGCAAGCGATAATCCGCCAGCGTCAGGATTTCGTCAGCGGGGAAAAGGCGCGCCGCAAATTTCGCGCCGCCATCATAGCCACCGCGTCCATATTCATAGATATAGTCACCCATGTGCAGCACAAGGTCGATGTCCCTGCGTGCTGCCGCATGGCCATAAGCGTTGAATTCGCCAAAACCCAAGTTGGAGCATGAAAAAATTGCGATGTTGAAATTCGACGTTTTGCCAACGGGCAATGTCTTCGTGCGTCCAACGGGCGATATGCTGCCGTCGGGGGCAATGAAGCGGAACCAGTGCCATTTGCCCGGCGCGAGATTATCGACCGTAATCTTCACGGTGTGGTCGCGCCATGGACCTGTCACCATTTGGCCGCCGCCGGCTATCTTCGAAAAATCCTGGCTTTCGGAAATTTCGACGCGGACTTTGGATGGACCGCCGGTCGGGTTTACATAACGTGTCCACAACAGCACGGAGTCGGGGCCAGGCTCACCGCTGGCAACATTGTGCGTAAAACCGGTAAGGCCAAGCAGCGTTTGCGCCATGGCGGCTCCGCCCGGCAGCAATAAGCCGCCAATGCCAAAGCCAGCAGTTGCCAACAAATTGCGGCGATTGATAAAAAATGACATCCCGTGCTCCCCCGATTCAATAATGTGTGTATCGCGCTAGACAGTTGCTGTTGCAACCGTGTGACATGAAATCCATTCATGCCCGTTGATGATATATGAAGCGGTCACAGTTGCGTGCGCAGCGACCATAATTCGGGAAAGGCGCGCTTGGACACGATGCTGTTCAAATAACTGACACCCGCCATCCCGCAACCTTACTGTTTCAAATGAAACTATCCACCCACTTTTCGGCCAGTGCCTCGGCTTCAGCAACACTGAACGGCGCGTTGCCCAAACTCAGTTCCAACCACAAGCCATCGACCAACGCCGTCAGCGCCACAGCGGCCAGCCGTGTATCCTTCGGCGCGTTGGGACAGGCGGATATCAGCCGTTCAATATCTTGCCGGTTTTCCGCGTACAGCTCATCATGGATTTGTCCGATTATCGGCGTCGTTCGCGACAGGCTCCAAAAGGCGAGCCATGTGGCGAGCAAAGCAGGGTCGGCAATGGGTTCACGAAAACTGGCGGTGATAAACCCCAGCAATCGCCCTCGCGGATCTGTTTCGGGAACCATAACAACGGCCGCGTGCATCGCTGCGGCAACGCGTGTCCCCGTCGTCCGATATGTTTCCGCGACGAGCGCATCAATTCCATCGAAATAATGCCGCAGCAATCCCGGTGACACGCCCGCTTCCAAGCAGATCGCACGTACTGATACGCCCTGCGCTCCATGCGTTCCCAGACAGCGCGCACAGGCCGCGATTAAGGCGTCTCGGCGGGTATCAGCGCTTTCGCGGGTGAAGGCTTGTCGCGCGCTCATCCAGTTGTTATACACTCGTATAATAAGGAGGGCAAGATGTCCGAATCAGACCTGCACATTGAGCGTGACAATCTGGACGGCTGGAGCCTGCCAGCATGGACCTATAACGACCCTGAATTTGCAGCACTTGAGGTAGAACGGATTTTCCGTCCCTCATGGCAAGTCGTCTGCCATGTCAGCGATGTCGCAAACAGTGGCGACTGGCATAGCCTCGATTATATTGGCGAAAGCGTCATCGTCGTGCGCGGGGCAGATCAGGTGTTGCGCGCCTTTACCAATGTCTGCCGTCACCGGGGCAGCCGCTTGGTCGATGGTTCGGGCGGATGCGCCAAGAAACTTGTGTGCCCTTATCATGCCTGGACCTATGATCTTGATGGGCGTCTGACGGGTGTTCCTGACAGCGCGTCCTACCCCACTTTGGACAAGGACAAAGCGGGTCTTGTGCCGGTCGACATGGAAATCTGGCGTGGCTTTGTTTTTGTCCGCCTGGAAAGCGGCGGCCCGTCGGTCTCCGACATGATGGCGCCCTATGAAGACCAAGTCGCACCGTATCGTTTTGAAGAACTCAGGGCGCTTGGCCGTGTGACGATGCGACCGCGCGATGTGAACTGGAAAAATGTCGGCGACAATTATTCCGATGGCCTTCACATTCCGGTGGCGCATCCCGGCCTCACGCGGCTGTTCGGCAAAAGCTACGGCATTGAGGCGGAGCCACATGTCGACCGCATGTGGGGCGACCTTGTTGACCGGCCATCGGCCAACTGGTCAGAGCGCGGGTATCAGAACCTGTTGCCGCCAGTGCCGCACCTGCCCGCCGCCAACCAGAAACGCTGGTTATATTTCAAACTGTGGCCATCGGTCGCGTTCGACATTTATCCCGATCAAGTCGATTTCATGCAATGGCTGCCAACTGGCCCCACCAGCTGTGTGATCCGCGAGATTAGCTACGTCTTACCTGATGACCGCCGCGAAATGCGCGCTGCACGCTATCTCAACTGGCGGATTAACCGCCAAGTAAATGCGGAGGATACCGCCCTCATCACCCGCGTGCAGCACGGCATGGCCAGCCAAAGCTTTTCCATGGGTCCGCTGTCCGACAAGGAAGTTTGCCTCAAAAGCTTCTGTCGCCAAATTCGCAATATCATTCCCGAAGCGCGCCTCGAACAACGCCCTGCGCAGGGCTGGAGCAAAAAATGACACAAAAATATGACGCGCTCATCATTGGCGCTGGCCACAATGGCCTTGTCTGCGCCTTTTATCTGGCACGCGCTGGTCTAAAGGTCCGTATCGTCGAACGCCGTGATGTTGTGGGCGGCGCAGCCGTCACCGAAGAATTCCACCCCGGTTTCCGCAACTCGGTCGCAAGCTACACCGTCAGCCTGCTTCAGCCGAAGGTCATTTCGGACATGAAACTGGCCGACCATGGCTACCGTGTCATTGAACGCCCGATATCGAATTTCCTGCCGCAAGAAGATGGCGGCTATTTGAAACTGGGTGGCGGGCTTGAGCGCACGCAAGCCGAATTTGCGCGCTTTTCAAAACATGACGCCGCAGTCCTTCCCGAATATTATGATATGTTGGAAGGTGTTGCCGACGTCCTGCGCGATCTTGCGCTGAAATCGCCGCCCAATGTCGGTGACGGGCTGAAAACATTCATCGACGCTGCCGTGCAGGGACGCGGGCTGATGAAGCTCAACCTGTCGCAGCAACGTGACGTGCTTGAACTGTTCACAAAATCGGCACGCAGCTTCCTCGACAGCTGGTTCGAAAGCGAAGCGGTCAAGGCGGCGTTCGGTTTCGACGCGGTCGTCGGCAACTATGCCAGCCCGGATACGCCCGGCAGCGCCTATGTTTTGCTCCACCACGTCTTTGGCGAAGTGAACGGCAACAAGGGCGCATGGGGGCATAGCATTGGCGGCATGGGCGCGATTACGCAAATCATGGCGAAGGTGTGTGTTGCCCTTGGCGTGGAAATCAGCCTTGAAGCGCCTGTGTCCCGCGTGCTGGTCGATGGCGAAAAAGTGGCTGGCGTCCGCTTGGAAAGTGGCGAGGAAATTGTCGCCGATCGCGTGATCTCCAACGTTGGGCCCAAGCTGTTGTATGAACGCATGTTCGACGACGCCGACTTAAAACCCGAATTCAAACGCCGCGTAAAAGGGTTCAAGGCGGGCAGCGGTACATTCCGTATGAATGTCGCGCTTTCAGAACTGCCCAAGTTTACGTGCTTGCCCGAACCCGGCGAACACCATCAATCGGGTATCATCATTGCGCCCACACTTGATTATATGGACCGCGCGTTTCTCGATGCAAAGCGCGATGGCTGGTCGCAAAAGCCGATTGTCGAGATGCTCATCCCGTCAATCATCGACGACAGCCTCGCGCCTGCGGGGCAACATGTCGCAAGCCTGTTCTGCCAGCAATTTGCGCCAGAGCTTCCGGATAATGCCGATGGTTCCAAACGCGATTGGGATGCCGAAGAGGGCAAGGCAGCCGATGTCATCATCGACACTGTAGAGGCCTATGCACCGGGTTTCCGCGCATCCGTCCTTGGCCGGCAGATACTGAGCCCCAAGGGCCTCGAACGCAAATTCGGGCTTGTCGGCGGTGACATCATGCACGGCAATATGAGCCTCGACCAATTGTGGTCAGCACGCCCGATATTGGGCCATGGCGCGTATCGCGGACCGTTGAAGGGCCTGTATATGTGCGGTGCGGGCAGCCACCCCGGCGGCGGTGTTACCGGCGCTCCGGGCCATAATTGTGCAGCTGAAGTTCTGGCCGACAGAGGCATCCTGAAACGGATCTTCGGCTAACGCATAATAAAAAAGCCGGATCTATGCAGATCCGGCTTCTCCCCCCTGTCGCTGTTGGCGACAAACTTTATGTCGTTCATTTAATGACGAATTTCAGCTTTCTTCCCTACAAATTTTTGCAGGGAAGAAAAGCGAACAATTGTCAAAAATCGCGTGTTAACTTCACGCCGATCAGCCGTGGCTTGATCAGTACGTCGTAAAACGCACCGCCAGTTGGCGTCGAAGGCGTCACGTCCGTACCGCAAACCGTTTCAAGGCACTGGACGCCTGTGTTTACGACACCGCGTGTGTCGAACAGGTTGGTCGCAAATGCCTCGATTGACCATAGGTCGCTCTTTACGCCAACGGAGAAGTCAGCGGTCGTATAGGCGCCTAAATCGCCCTTGATTGCATTTTGCGCAGGCCGCAAATCGCTCTTGCGACTTCCAATATGGTTCACGGCAAATTGCACATGACCATCCCAGTCAGCGACGGGGAATTCGTAACGCGCGATGGCGTTGCCCTTCAACTTGGCAGTCACAGGTAGGCGCGATCCAGCAGACGCGAGCAAGGAATTGCCCGGTGTCGAACAATCGAAATTCGCGTTGGCAATGGCGCAGAAGTCACGGCGAATTTGCGCGTCGTTATAACTGAAGCCAGTGTTGATGCTGAAGCCGCCGGCACGGAAGCCTGCATCCATTTCAACACCGCGAATACGCGAAATACCGGCATTGCGGATTTCCGTAAGGCCGTTTGCGCCGAGGAAGGACAGCTGAATATTATTCCAGTCTTCCTGGAACACTGCGCCGTTCCAGCGGAACGCACCGAATGTGGTTTTCCAACCCAATTCATAATTGTCCAACTCGTCCGAGCCATAAGGTGGCAGGGTACCGCGACGGTTGATGCCGCCTGGGCGGAAACCACGCGACCATGTTGCATAGAGCAGCACGTCGTCGTTGACCTTGTACGTGGCGTTCAGCTTGTGAATGAAGCCAGTGTCCGAAGTCGACTTGTCAACATTGGTACAAGGGCTGCCATCGACGAGGATCGGCACCGGTGTGCCGCTTGGATTGGCGCGACGTGTTGTGCCATCGGTGTTGAGGCAGGCGGCTTCACCGGTTCGGCTTGAATAGCCGCTCGAAAATCCAAAGAAGCCCTGCAGCGAGTTATCGAATTTGTAATAACGCAGACCGCCGGTGAGCGAGAGCTTCTCCGTCAGGTCATAGGTCAATTCGCCAAATGCGGCATAATCGCGGTCAACGCGCTTCTGCATGGTCAACCAGATATTGCTGTCGGTTCCGGTAACCGTGATGGAATCGGCAATATTGTCGATGATGTAGTTTTGGTCGATAATATGCGACTGGCGCTGTGCAAACAGGCCACCAATGAACCGCACAGGTGCGTCTGCAGGGCTAGCAACACGCAATTCACCGAAGCTTTTCCTATACGTGTCAACGCCCTCAATATACTGGTTCGGGTTCACGAGGTTCCCGGCATTATCGTAGAAATAATTGCCGTACCCAGCGAGCGCGTCATAGAAATAGGCATAATCGGAATAGTCCAATTGCGTTTCTGTCTTACGACGCAAATGTCCACCTGTTGCGGTCACATCCCAATTGCCGATCTTGCCTTCAACGGTCAGCGCGGCCTGAATCCATTTATCGCGGCTGCCCTCAGGGTTATACTGCACCGTTTGCAGTTCACCGGTTGTTTGGCCGGAACGTTCCTGTGAATAGCTGCCCTGGGTGTTCTGGACTTGGCCCATAAGCGTTGGCTTGATGGTCCAGTTTTCGTCCAGATCAATGCCCAGCGCCAAACGTGCGCCATATGTTTCAGCGTCGTTAAAGTTCTTTTCAACTAACGCGGTATTGCTTTGGCGAATGCCTGAGCTGGCAAAGGTGCGCGCGCCCTGAATATTGTCGATATAGCCGCCATCATCGCGATACCAGCCGACCAAACGCGCTGCTGCGCCTTCGGCGATTGGCACGTTCACAAAGCCTTCGTAAATCGAACCGAAATCACCATGCGCAACATTGTTGAGTTCAACGCCTACGCTGCCGTAAAGTCCGGAAGGATCGGGCGCATTTGTTACCAGCTTCAATGTACCAGCCATTGAGCTTGCGCCGTACAATGTGCCTTGGGGACCCGCCAGCGCTTCAACACGTGCAAGATCATAGGCGTGCAAATCAAGCGCGCCCTGAATGGTCGTGATCGGCATTTCGTCGAGATATGTGCCGACGGTCGGCAGCGATGCCGAGTGGTTCGCGTTTTCACCCGACGCTACGCCGCGGAAATACACCTGCGCAAAACCTGGTCCGCCTTGCTGAATGGTGACCGAAGGCAAAAACTTTACAACATCTTGCAATTCGCTGACCTGAAGCTGATCGAGCTTTTCATTACCAATCGCGTTGATGGCAATTGGCACATCCTGCAGATTCTGTTCACGCTTTTGCGCAGTCACGACGATGACATTGCTGTCTGCGTCTGCGTCTGCTGCTTGCTGCGCCATAGCAGGCGCTGCGAAGGCGGTTGATGTCAACAGCAAGACGAGAGCTGTTCGGACGTTAGACTTCTGACTTTGTAGGCGCATGCAGCGACACTCCCTTGTTACCCTAAAATAAATAGGCTCCCAATTGCGTCCCCACGCAATATATTTTCGCTCTATCAGCCGTTTGCATACAATTTTCAATCATTGTGTTGCAACCCGGCAACTATGCTGCGGCGGGATAAATTTCCCACAAATTGCCAAGTGCCCGCTTCAACGGCTCAAGATGCGCCGCATAAGGTTTCCATTGGTCAACGCCGTCGCGGTTGATAGGGCGGCGGACCTGCTCGCTCGACGCCGTGCGCACGGCGCGCTTGTTTTCATGGAAATTCAGGCACGCATCTTCAAACGGCAGCCTGAGATATTCCAAAAGTTTTCGGATTTCCTGCTCCGGATCGTCCAACAATTGTTCGTGAATGACGCGGTGGACATAGCCCGGTGCAACCGCATCAAAATGCGCCATAGCCCGCACATAATCCGCATAATATTGGCCCATATGCGCAAGGTCATAACTGAACGCCTGCCCCTTGGCGAAATGCTGGCGATAATTGGAGAAGCAGCAATCAAGCGGGTGGCGCCGGGCATCGATGATTTTGGCGTTGGGCAAAATCAAACGGATGAACGCCAGATAATTCCAGTTATTGGGCAGCTTATCGATGAAAAATGGCTTGTCGGTTTTACGCTGGATGCGGGTCCGCTCGATAAACTCTGCGCCAAGCCTTTCGGCATCATCGGCGGATAGCGCCACGGTCGCATCAATCCAGTCCGACCCGCGCCCTTCACGCAGTGCCATGGCTGGAATGTCGGGCAATTCCATCGTCCCTTCAACCATGGAATGGCTCGCAAGGATTTGCTCGATCAACGTCGAGCCCGCACGCGGCATGCCGATGATGAAAATGGGGTCTGGCGCCATATGCCCCTGCCCCGCGCGCGCTTCCCAAAATGGCGTGGTGAACTGGGCAATAATCTGATCGACCTGCGTGCTGACGCCTTGCGGATCGTAGCTCAGCTCCGCACTGCGCAGCGCGTTGCCCTTGGCATAATGGGCAAAGGCGGCTGCGTGATCCGCGCGCTCTTCGCTTGCCTTACCCAGTGCAAAATGCAGGTGAAACGCGTCCTCTGCCACCAATCCGGCCGACGTCAGCGCAATATCCATCGCCGCAACATCGTCATCCGAAAACTGGTAGGTTTTTAGATTGGCGAGGCTCCAATACACTTCGCCCAGCGTTGGTTCCACCGATATGGCGTGGCGATATGCCGCAACGCTTTCGTCCTGATTGCCAACGGTTTTGAGCATATGGCCATAGCTCATCCACAATTTGGCATGATCGGGGAAACGCGCGGTCAGTTCCTGATACAGCGCAATCGCTTCTGCATAGCCCCCAATCCGTCCGAGTGCCGCAGCCTTCAAATTTTGCTGCACCGGATTGTCACCGTCTTCGGCAAGCACGGCGTTCAAATGCTCAAGCGCCTCTGGAAAGCGGTTCTGTTTATACAGCACCGTTGCCAGATTGGCACGCGCCGCCCCAAAATCAGGCGTCAGCTCAAGCGCGCGGCGAAGCAATGCCTCGCTATCTTTCAACCGGCCCACACGCGCCGCCAATTCCGCCATCATGCGGATCGCGGCAACATCAGTCGGCGCATCACGCAAATGACCGCGCAATAGCGGCTCTGCATCCTCCAACCTGTTTTCGGAAAGCGCGATAGCCGCCGCCATAAGGTTCGGATTGCGCAAAGCAGCTTCGATAGCGGGGCGGGCAGAAATTTGGTTCATTGCGGACGGTCTATGCGATGAAACGAAACTTTTGAAGCGGCCAAATCATCTGCCGTATCAATGTCGCATAATGTGCCCGCAGGTGCGGCGATTTTTTCTGCATCGGCCAGAATATGGCGCGCGCCAGCATCCCCCGCTGTCGCCAGCAAATCCGGCCAATGAGATCGCGGAAATATCGCAGGCGGCATGGGCTGGTGTCCATCAAACGATGCCACCACATTATCGGTGCAAGCCGCAATCAGCGCCTCGACATGGGCAGCCCCCACGAACGGCATATCGGCCAGCGCGATAAGCAAGGCTTGCGCACTCGTCCGCATCGCAGCCTCAACCGCGAGATGGAGCGAGCCCGATAGCCCAATGCCGGGGTTCGGGTTATCGACAATATCAAATCCCAAACGCTTATAATGCGCTGCAATAGGTGTGTCGGGCTGACACACTGCAAAATGCCCTCCCGCTGCGACGCTGGCCAGTGCATGCGCCGCACGCAACCCGAGTGGCGCTCCTTCAAAATCCGCCATCAGCTTATCAGAACCAAAACGCCGCGCATTGCCCGCCGCCAGCAGGACGATCGCGACGTCCTTCGCCTGCATCAACGCAACCCTTGGTTAAACGCGCGGATCATGCCGCCCGCGATAGACAGCGCGATTTCGGGCGCGCTGATGGCGTTAATCGCAACGCCCGCTGGCCCCTCAATACGCGCGCATTGCTCTGCACTGACACCCGCCGCCGAGAGCCGCGCAAGACGTGCCTGATGCGACCGGACGGAACCGAGCGCAGCAACATAGGCCGCAGGGCTCGCCAGCGCCGCCGCCAGCGCAGGGTCGTCGATTTTGGGATCATGGCTAAGCGTCACAATCGCGCTTCGGCTATCGGGCGCAAAGGCCTTAACCGCGTCGTCGGGCCAACGGTCATCCAACCGGATGCCGGGAAAGCGTTCCGCAGTTAAAAACCGCCCCCGCGGGTCGCACAATGTAACATCCACCCCCTGTGATACCGCAATGGCGGCAAGGGCCGATGCAATTTCGACTGCGCCCACAATCAGCAAACGGCGCGGCGGATGGTAGATATTGACGAAGCCAGCGCTGGCAGCATCGTCCAGCAAGGCACTTCGGCCCGATTCCAAATCCGTCACAACCGAAAGCGCCGCACCGGCCGATCGCGCCTTGATGATATCACCAAAGAGATGCGCCGGAAAACCATCGGCGGAAACAGGCTGGACCAGCACCTGAATATCCCCGCCACAGGGCAGGCCAACGTCCCACGCCGCATCGTCGGCAACGCCATATCGGCGCAGCACCGGCGGCGCGCCTGCCAAAACCAATTGCGCGCGTTCAAGAACATCGCCCTCAACACAGCCGCCCGAAACCGAACCCACAAAGCGCCCGTCCGCATGCACAAGCATATGCGTGCCGACCGGACATGGCGCGGATTTCCAGGTTTCGACCACCGTCGCAATCGCCATAGGCGCGCCTGCCCAGTCAATTGCGGCGGCAAGGATACGGTCGTGGTTGGCGCTGCCCATAGTCATGGCAATGCGCTAGCAAAGAGGGTGAAGCGTTGCTATATGAAACGCAGTTTAGGGCGGGAGCTTATTTTCATGGCAATTCAGACGTCAATCAATGGCAAGCCAGTCGCGCTTGCGGCGGAACCAGACACCCCGTTGCTATGGGTCATCCGCGAAGAGCTTGGCCTGACCGGTACGAAATTCGGATGCGGCATTGCGGCCTGCGGGGCTTGCACTGTCCATGTTAATGGCGAACCGACCCGTTCATGCAGCCTTCCCGTCAGCGAAGTGGCAGGCAAATCGATCACCACCATCGAAGGCCTGAAATCAGCGGACGGTACGCTCCACGCGGTACAGCAAGCATGGATTTCTGCGCAGGTTCCGCAATGTGGCTATTGCCAGTCGGGGCAAATTATGGCGGCTGTGGCGCTTATCGAAAAAACGGGCAGCCCAAGCGATGCACAAATTGATGAGGCGATGACCAACATCTGCCGCTGCGGCACCTATCCGCGCATTCGCAAGGCGATACATGCCGCAACCGGGCAAGCGGCGAAAGCGGCGAAACCTGTAGAAGGAGGCGCATAATGGCTGACACCCCAACAGCAGACATGCAACCAGCCGCGCCTGCAAAGCGCAAGGGCGTCAAGCGCCGTGCCTTCCTCATTGGTGGTGTCGCGGTCGTCGGTGCCGGCCTGTTCGGTATCTCCATTGCCGACAGCAATGCCGCCAAATCCGCCAAGGCGCTTCTTGAAAGCGACGGCGGTCACATCTTTGCCACATGGCTGAAAATTGGTGAGGATGACAGCATCACCATTTATTCGCCGCATACCGACATTGGTCAGGGATCGAACACCGGTCTTGCCCAAATGCTCGCCGAAGAACTGGATGCTGCGTGGGATCAGGTGCGTGTTGTTTCTGCACCCGCCGAACCGGCGTTCGCCAATGTGGGGCTTGGACGCGCCTTCCTTGCCGATATGACGGGACAACCGGCGATCATTAATGGCATTCCGCAATCATTCCTGTCCTTCCTCGCGCGGCAAATGAACCTTCAGATGACCGGCGGCTCAACCGCTTTGCGCTTCACGGGCCGGGTGACGTTTCAAAATGTCGGTGCGGCGACGCGGCTGGCATTGGTTGAAACCGCTGCCAAGCGTCTGGCCGTTCCAGCGGCGGAACTGACGACACAGGACAGTCATGTCATCCATGCCAAATCCGGCCGTGCGTTGCGCTATGGCGAACTGGCGGCTGAAGCGGCGACCTTGTCGCTCGACAATGCGCCAAAGCTGAAGGATCCGTCGCAATATCGCATCATGCGCCAATCGATGCAGCGGCTCGACATTCCAGCGAAGGTCGATGGCAGCGCCCAATATGGCATGGACTTTTCGGTCCCCGACATGCGCGTCGCAACGATCATGGCGGCACCCGTTCGTGGCGGCAAATTGACGTCCGTGGACACGGCGCCTGCGTTGGCGGTCAAAGGCGTCGAGAAAGTCATCAAGCTCGATGATGCGGTTGCTGTGGTGGCGAAAGGCTATTGGCCAGCCATTTCCGGCTTGCGCGCGCTCACCCCTCAGTTTTCGGACGGCGGCAATGGCGGCATTTCGACCGCGTCCATTTTCAAAGCGCATGATGATCTCATGGCCAAGGGTGAAGCCGATAGCGCAGCCGGCGATGGTGATGTGCAGGCTGGTCTTGGGGCACAACCGATTGAAGCGAAATATCAGGTGCCATTTCTGCACCACGCGATGATGGAGCCATTCGCCCTGACCGCCCATTTTAAGGATGGGAAGCTCAACATTTGGGGCGGCATGCAGGACCCGCTTGCGACCAAGATGATGGCGGTCGAGGTATCCGGTCTCGACGCGGATGATGTGACATTCCACCCGATGATGATCGGTGGCAGCTTTGGCCGCCGTTTGCCCATGTATATGGAAATCGTCGGTCAGGTCACAAAGCTTGCGATGCAATTGCCTTATCCCGTCAAGCTTATCTGGAGCCGCGAGGAAGAAGTCGCCCAAGGCGCATATCGCCCGCAAAGCTCCGCCGCGTTGAAGGCTTCGTTGACCAAAGAAAAGCGGATAAAGGCATATCGCAACGACTATGCCCAACCCGAAAGCGCCGAGAGCGAAACGGTATTTCCTTATGCCCTGCCAGCCGTGTCGCGTCGGCACTTTGCGCATGTTTCGAACCAGCAAACCGGCGCATGGCGTTCGGTCAATTCGACACAGCAGGGCTTTTACAATGAAAGCTTCATGGACGAACTGGCCCATGCAGCGGGCGAAGATCCGGTCGTATTTCGCCGCAATCATTTGAAGGCGGGATCGCGGCATTTACGCGTCTTGGACGAAGTGGCTGCACGCAGCGGTTGGGGCTCCCCCCTTCCCGCCGGAACCGGTCGCGGTGTTGCCCTGGTCGAAAGTTTCAGAACCATCGTCGCGCATGTGATCGAGGCGTCGGTCGGTGACGACGGCATGCCCAAAGTACATAAGGTGACAACGGTCGTGGACGCCGGAAGCATTGTTAACCCCGACGCCGCCATGGCACAGATTGAAGGCGGCACCATCATGGGGCTTTCATCCGCAATTGGTGAGGCGATTACGCTTGAAAATGGCGCGGTTCAGCAAAGCAACTTGGCCGATTATCCGTTGCTGAAAATGGCAGGCGCGCCCTTGGTGATGGATATCCACTTCCTCAACAGCGGTGCGGATATGGGCGGTATTGGCGAACCCGGCGTTCCTCCGGCTGCCCCTGCCTTGGCCAATGCGCTGTTCGCGGCCACCGGCAAACGCGTCCGCAATCTGCCCATCCTAACCCAAGCGAAAGCCTAATTTGCCGCACGCAAGGTTGTTGAAGCCAACGGACAATCTGGAAATCGCCGAGACATTGGCGCGCGCGTTCCAGACCGAGACCGGATGGAGCTATGTCATTCCAGACGCAAAGCTGCGCGCACAGCGGCTTACCGGCGTGTTCCATTTGTTCTTGCGCGATGAACATCGCAAAGGCGCGGTGTATGGAACCGACGGCATTGAAGCCGTCACTTTATGGCGTGGTCCGGGGAATGCGCGCGATAGCATGTTGGATACCGCGCAGCTGATCGTGCCGTTCGTCCAGCAGCTGCGCTTTTCGATATTTCGCAGTCTTGAAGTCGCAGACCTTATCGAAAAGCATCTGCCAAAAGAGCCTGTCTGGTATCTACATTATGCGGGATGCGACCCGGCCTATCAGGGCAAAGGCTATGGCGGTGCGGCCATTCGCGCAGGGCTGGAGCGGGCAGATCAGGATGGATTGCCCGCCTATCTGGAAACCGCAGACGAACATAATATCCCATTATATCAAAGCTTTGGTTTTGCCATCAAGCATAGTTGGCAAGTGCCCGAAGGACCGCAATTTTGGGGCATGCAACGCCCGGGCAAGACCCGCCACTAGATAACGCCAGCGCCCCTAGCCGCTGAAGCCCTTGCCCTCTGTACAAAAGCGGCGTAGCCTTTGCGCACGCACCAGGTCTGCGCGAGAGCGTGGATAATAGGGAAGCCGGCGGAAATCCGGCGCTGTTCCCGCAACTGTAACCGGCGAGCTTTTGCTCCAAATGCCACTGGGGAAACGGGTGACCGTGAAACTGGGAAGGCGGGGCAAGAGCATAGACCCGGGAGCCAGGAGACCTGCCTGATTGCGGTTTGTCCTTTGTGCTTGCGGGACACTGGCGCAATCGGGGTTTTCCTCCGCGTGACGACATTGTGTTGGACGTCATGCGAAGGAGATACATCCATGACCTTGTTAAAATATTCGGCTGCGGCGCTTGCGCTGCTGCCGGCGTCTGCAATGGCAGATGAATGGGACGACGTTATTGTTGTTACCGCGAGTGGTTTTGAACAGCCGCGATCTGAAACCGGACAAGCGATTGATATCGTTGACCGCGAACGGCTCGACCAATTGCAAAGCGCCACCATCGGCGATGCGTTGCAAAGCGTGCCCGGCGTTACCGTTGCCACCCGCGGCGGCCTTGGCAGTCAGGCGAGCGCGTTTTTGCGCGGCGGCAACAGTTCGCAGACGCTGGTGCTCATCGATGGCGTGCGGATCAATGATCTCACCAGCCCCAATGGTGCGTTTGACTTTGGCACGCTGATGACCGGCAATATCGGTCAGGTGGAAGTCCTGCGCGGGCCAAATTCGATCATCTGGGGCAGCCAAGCAATTGGCGGCGTGGTCAATATCCAATCGCTCGCACCGGCCGATGGTTTCGAAGGACGCTTTGGCGCGGAATATGGTGCCGCCGATACCAAACGGATGAACGCAAATATCGCCGGAACCAGTGGCTTGTTCGAAGGCAGCTTTGGCGGGTCATATGTCGATGCCCAAGGCATTTCCGCTCTGGCGGGCGGAACCGAACGCGATGGCTTTGAAAATGTCGCGGGCAATGGTCGGCTGAAGGTCAACATCAGCGATGCCTTCAATCTCGATTTCCGCGGCTATTATAACGACGCGACGGTGGAATATGACTCCGCCTTTGGGATTGGCGCGAATGCCCTGCCCGTCACCCGGAACCGGCAATTTGTCGGCTATGTCGGGGCGAATGTCGTTGCGTTCGACGGCCGCATGCAAAACCGCATTGCCTACACACGAACCGATATCCGGCGGCTCGGCACGGACCCGGTGCTGTTCAGCTTCAACAACTTCATTGTCCGTGGCAGCATCGACCGCGCGGAATATCACACGGCGTTTGACGTCAACAACGCGCTGACACTGACCGCTGGCTTGGAATATGAACGGTCGTTCGCCAGCACATCTTTTGAGGGCGCTGCAGCCGATATCGCGCGCAACCATGTCGCCAGCGGCTTTAGCCAGATTATCGTTCGTCCTTTTGCAGGGCTGACGGTGACGGGCGGGGTCCGGCATGACCAGTATACGGATTATGGCGGGCAAACGACATTGGGCGGCAACATTGCCTTCACCCCCAATGATGGCCGCACCATGTTGCGCGCCACCTATGGCGAGGGATTCCGCGCGCCGACGCTCAGCGAAGGTCAGCCACCTTATGGCAATCCCAACCTAAGGCCCGAAACCGCGCGCAATTTCGACCTTGGTTTCGAACAGCAAATATTGGATGGAAAGGCCCGGCTTTTCGCGACCTATTTCAACCGGCGCAGCACGGATTTGATCGCATTTTCCTTTGCGGCATTTCAGTCCGAAAACATCGACCGCGTGAAATCAACCGGTGTGGAAGCTGGCTTCAACCTGAACCCCACCGACCGATTGGACATTCGGGCAAGCTACACGCTGGTCGATGCGGTTAACCGGTCTGCGGGGGCCAATTTTGGCAATCGACTGGCGTTACGTCCGCAACATAGCGGCAGCCTGACGGTCGACTGGCAAACGCCCATTGGTCTGTCGGTGGGCAGCAGTGTGTTGTTGATCGGCGATAGCTTTGACGACGCGTCAAACAGCGTAGTACTTGATGGCTATGCATTGGTTGGCCTGCGGGCATCATTGCCGATCAACGACAGGCTTGAGCTTTATGGCCGCGTCGATAACATCTTCGATATGCAGTATACTGTCGTGGCAGGATATAACAGCTTTGGTCGCAATGCCGCGGTTGGCGTCAGGGCCAAATTCTGATGCGTCGCGGTTGGTGCATTTTGCCTGCATTGGCACTGGCCGGTTGCGCCAACAACGCTGCAATTGCGCCCGGCGGGATCGTATCGAATAATCCTTGCATTGACGCCGTGCTGGCCGAAATCGCGTTGCCCGGCCAAGTGACTGCGGTCAGCAAATATTCGCATGATCCCGATAGCGCATCTGCGCCTTTGTCATGGTCCATGCAGTATCCCGCCATTGGTGCAAGCGCAGAAGAATTGCTTTTGGCCCGCCCAAAATTGGTACTGACGGGCAATTTGGCATCGTCGGGTGCAAATGCCGTGCTGGCGCGCGCAGGGATTAAAACAGTGGCCATTGGTGTCGCGCCGACAATTGCAGAAGACATCGGGCAAATCCGCACGCTGGCGAAAGCCATCGGCAGGGTGGAGGCGGGTGAAAAACTGGTTGCGCGCGTAGAAAATGCCTTGCCAAAACCCGCCAATCCCCAGCCGCCAGTTTCAGCAGTCATCTGGCAAAATGGCGGGTTCGTTGCCGGCAAAGGCACGTTGCAAGACGAGCTGTTACAGCGCCACGGATTTCGCAATGCCAGCGCCGAATATGGGCTGGCGTCATGGGGTATATTGCCGCTGGAAACCCTGATGCGTAATCCACCGACGGTCATCTTCATGCCCACCAGTGCGCAGGGCGAAGATGCCCGAGCGCTTACCGCGCGGCAAAGGCTATTGCGGCATTTGGGCGACAAAACGCAAATCGTCGATTTTCCCGACAAGATGCTATTCTGCGGCGGTCCCACAATCGTGAAAGTATCCGCGATCTTGTCCAAGACGCGGGCATCACTCAATGCGCGCGCAAATGGAGGTGGCCAATGACGTCGCGTTTCATGACGGGTCTTTTGCTTTGCCTCACGCTGGCGGCGTTTCTGCTTTCGCTAATGGCGGGGAAGGTCTGGATTTGGCCGATGTCGTGGGCGGCTGATAATGCCGACGGCTGGATTTTCCTTGAGCTTCGCCTGCCCCGCGCGCTTCTTGGGCTTTGCGTTGGCGCCGTCCTTGGGCTGTCGGGCGCCGTGCTGCAGGGTTATTTGCGCAATCCACTTGCTGACCCAACGGTGCTGGGGGTTTCAGCCAGCGCGGCTCTGGGCGGCGTTCTGGCGATCTTCTTGGGCATCAACCTTGTGCCCTTTGGCCTATTCGGGTGCGCGATGATCGGCGCGGGCGCCAGCATCCTTTTGCTGTTGGCAATCGGCCGCGGTGGCGGGCCAATCGGGTTCATATTGGGCGGCATGGTGTTGTCCACGCTGGCGGGTGCATTAACGGCCTTTGTCATCAGCATCGCGCCGAACCCATTTGCCGCCAGTGAAATCATTAACTGGCTGATGGGTGCGCTGACCGACCGGCTGATGGAGGATGTGCTGACCGCGCTGCCGTTCATGGCGATTGGCGTTTTGTTGTTGCTGACCACAGGCCGCGCGCTGGATGCGCTGACCCTCGGCGAAAATGGCGCCAAAAGCCTTGGTATCGACCTGTTCCGTTTGCAGTGGCTGATCGTCCTTGGCGTTGGCCTTTCGGTTGGCGCATCGGTCGCCGTATCGGGTGTGGTCGGCTTTGTCGGGCTAATCGTCCCGCACCTCATACGCAGCTTTTATGGTGAGCAGCCGTCCCGCATTTTGGTGCCTTCTGCCTTGGGTGGCGCGATTTTAACGCTCACGGCAGACAGTCTTGTGCGCCTCATCCCCGGCCCCGGTGAAATGCGGCTTGGCATTGCCATGGCAGTGCTTGGCGCGCCATTCTTCCTGCTGCTGCTCTTACGCTATCGCAAGGGTGCCGCATGAACCTGAATGTCCAAAATCTCGGCTTCGCGCATGGCAGCACAGCGACGCTTGAGGGGATCAATGCCTCGTTTGAAGCGGGTAGGCTGAGCGTCATCCTTGGTCCCAATGGTGCAGGCAAATCGACATTGCTGGCCTGCCTTGCGGGTCTGCGAATGCCAAATAGCGGCGCAGCAAAGCTTGGCGACGAAGACATTGCGGCAATGCCCGCACCGACGCGGGCCAAGCGCATCGGACTGCTGCCGCAAGGCGCAGAAACGCATTGGGCGATCACGTCCGAAGCGTTGGTTGCGCTTGGCCGCATACCGCATTTGCGCGGCGCAGGGGCGTCGGCCGATGACCGCAGGGCCATTGCCGCCGCGATGCACGCAACCGCAACCGATGGCTTTGCGCACCATCCGATTACCCAGTTGTCGGGCGGCGAACGTGCGCGCGTATTGCTGGCGCGTGTGTTGGCGGGAGAGCCTGAATGGATATTGGCCGACGAACCCTTGGCCAACCTCGACCCCGGCTATCAACTCGACATCCTTGATCTGTTGCGGCAGCAGGCGCGCGGCGGCAAAGGTGTCGTCGCCGTACTACACGATTTGCACCACGCAGTGCGCTTTGCGGACCATGTCGTGCTTCTGCATCAAGGTTCCGTTTTTGCGCAAGGTGCGGTTGATGATGTCATCACCGCGCCAAACCTCGCGACCGTATACGGGATTGACGCGCTGCTTTCCAAAGACGAGGAAGGGGCAACCCAATTGTTGATTAAAGGCAAGATGCGCTCATGAAATATGCCCTCCCCATATTCGCCCTGCTTCTTTCGGGATGCGCCAGCACGGTCACCCCGCCGCAGGCCGCACCAACAAGCGCGCAGGACGCATTGCGCCCTTATTATGCCGCGCTGGACGTCAAACTGCCCAAGGCACCGGCCAATCCAGCGCTTTCTGCCGATACCGTAATTACACGTTTTGCATTTGGCAGTTGCGTCAACGAAAACCGCGACATGAAATTCTGGGACGTGATTGCCGCGCAAAATCCGCAGGCGTTTTTGTTGATCGGCGACAATGTCTATGGCGATACACGGCCAACAAATGGGGCGGACATCCCGACGCTGGCCGCGAGCTATAAGAAACTAAACAGCCGCGTTGAATTTGACCGATTCCGGCGCAGCATCCCCATGATGACCACATGGGATGACCATGATTATGGCGCCAATGACGCCGGCGGTTCCTTTGCGTTCAAGGAATGGGCCGAAAAAGCCTATGAGACCTATTGGGGTGCATCCAACGAAGTGCGCGCCCGCCCCGGTGTATATGAAAGCCGGATCGTCGGTCCGCAGGGCAAGCGGGTTCAGTTCATCATCCTCGATGCGCGCTTTTTCCGATCCGACCTCGCCTCCATGACCTATCGCGATCCAGCACCGGCGCTTGGCTGGTACATTCCCAACATGGATCCCAAAGCGACGGTGCTGGGCAGTGCGCAATGGGAATGGTTGGCACAGGAACTGGATAAGCCCGCCGACGTGCGTTTCATCATTTCGTCAACGCAGGTGATAACCGACGCGCATAATTTCGAAGGCTGGACCAATTTCCCCAAAGAGCGCGACCGCCTTTATGCATTATTGAGCCAAAAGCGGGTCAATAATGCGATATTCCTGAGCGGCGACCGGCATTCCGGTGGCTTTTACAAGACCAATGCGCCGGGCCTTTCCAAACCGCTGTGGGACTTCACATCCAGCTCGCTTAACCTTGCCTTTGGCAAAGGCGACGGCGGTGACCGCGAACCCGATCCAAGCCGGACAGGTGGTTTCTGGGGCATAGCAAATTTTGGTCAAATCGACATTGATTGGGCATCGAAAAAGGTGGTCATGACCTTGCGCAAGGATGATGGCAGCGTGATTGAAACGCAGGTTGCTAATGCGATTGATTAGGGTCAGGACCTAATCGCTGAATAATCGACGGCAGCCACCTTTTCCATCACGGCATCGCGGATAGCGACAGCAGTCGCGAGCGGCAGCGCGATCATCTCCATCGTCCCGCCAGCAATGCCGAACCGAAGCGATGCCAGCCCCTGCCGCCGCGATAATGGACCTTGCGCAATTTCAACGCTCTGCACCCTCAGCTGAGGTGCAATCGTCATCTGTTGCCGCCACCAGCCCCGCCTCACATACAGCTGATGGTCATCCAGCCCGAAACGGTACTGCCGCCAGTCCAGCCAGAAAAAAGCGCCGGGAAGAAGCAATAACAACAGCAACAATGTCGTGCGGCCAATGGGGGCATCCGCGAAAATCACCAGCGCAGCCATGGCGGTCAACAGCACGGGCACGATAAACACAAGCTGCGTCAGCCAATATGTGGCAACGCCTTTCTGCAGCCGTTCGTCACCATCGGGCGCAACGATTGCGGCGGCTTGGGCGATGCGCCAGACTTCGTCCAGTGTCGCAAAGGGTGCGGCGACATAGTTGGCCTCTTGCTTGCTGTCCTGCGCGAGGCTGACAAATTTCAGGCTGTGCCAGCCACGGCGTTTCCGGAATGGCCCCGTTTGCACGATCGCCGCCTGCACCCGGTGCGTGGGCATGATAACGTCCGTCAGCGTAAACAGACCGCGCCGACGGCGGAACCCCTTGGCAGTCTGGTCCAGCCGGAAACCATGCTCGCGTAAAATCGTGCGCACCACGCCCGTCGCAAAGCCAATGAAAATCAGGCTGGTAATGGCTCCGAAGGCCAAGATCAGCTGCGCGAACAAACCAACGCCGTTGATCTGGCTCACGCTCACGCCGCGCTCTTCGGCCAAACCGATCCAATGTTTGACGTCCCAAAAATCAAAAGGCAGCAGGAAATCAAATTGCTGCGCAAGACCGCCGAGCACCGCAAAAATCACGAGTGAAAAGGAATAGAGGCCAAAGACGAACACGCGCTTGCCATCCATCGCAAATATCGGGCGCGTGTCTTCTTCAACACGCTCTGGCGCGTCTGCCGGAGCGGCAACCGCAACCCCAGCCTTACGCGACCGGATGAGCGCGCGCAGGCGGTTCGCTTCCTCCAATGTGACGAAACTCAGTTTCGCGTCGTCGCCATCGCCGCCGCCGGTTTCAAACTTGACCTCACCCAAACCCATCATGCGGGCGAGCGGTTTTTGTTCGATGCTGACATCCTGAATACGCGCATAGGGGATGGAGCGCGCCGTCCGGTTCAAAATCCCTTTCTCGACACGAATGTCATGTTCGCCAACGAAATATTGAAACCGCAGCCATGCCAACCAGCGAAAGAACAGGCTGAATAACAGAACAAGCGCGATGACGATGGGAATGAGAACCGGATTGTCGGCTTTGCGAACACCGAAGATCGCGGCGACCATCGGAAACACCAACTGCGGAAGCCCGGAGACAAAACCCACCAGCAAGCCGCTAATATGCAGCCGTTCGCCATCGACTGCGGGCGTCAGATCCTCCGCCGCATCCACGGTTTCGTTCACAAGCTGTCCTGCCGGATCGCGGCGCGAATGGCCTCGCGCATCGCCAGCGCGTCGGCGTTTGCTAGGCCAGGCAAGGCGACTTTGCTGTTGTGGTTGCCCGCCGTATGTACCGTCAGCGTGGCGAGGCCGTAGCGCCGGTCAATTGGCCCTTGGTCAACATCGATATGCTGGATGCGCCCGAACGGGACGATGGTATCGCGATAAAACATGTAACCGCGCACAATGCGCAGCCGGTCGGTGCCCATATCATAGCCCCAATGCCGATATTTGCGCGCCGGAACGGTGAATGCGACAAAGACATAGAACAAAAGCATCGGCACGATGAAGCTGCCCGGAGGGACGGCTTGCGCAACCTCAAGCACGCCTGCACCAATGACAAAGGGCAGCAATCCAATCGCTGTCGCAATGCGTGTCGTGGTCACGAATGCGGGGTCGAGCGGGGTGAGTTCCGTCGCGATATTTTCAGTCATCGCACAGATATGCGCACGCTGTGTTGCGTTGGCAAGACGGTTAACGATATCCCCTATAGGGAAAGTTGCAGACCTAGCGCGCCAGCGCGGTGTTCGCTTCGTCCACCAGCTTGGCGATGATATCGACCACGGGCCGCTCGACATGGACCATGCCAACCGACTGGCCGGCCATGACCGAGCCATATTCAACATCGCCGTCAATCACCGCGCGGCGCAATGCCCCTGCCCAATATTTCTCAATCTCAAGCTGCGCCGTTTCCATGTCGATTTCGCCGCGATCAAGCATCGCGGCAACTTCGACCTGTTTCTTGGTGAACTCCTCAGTGCCCTTATTCTTCAATGCGCGGACAGGAATGACCGGCAAACGCGGGTCAATCTGGACACTGGCCACAGCATCGCGGGCATTGGCGCGCAGGAACGCCGCCTTGAAATTCGGATGGGCAATGCTTTCATGCGCGCAGACGAACCGCGTGCCCAACTGCACACCCGCCGCGCCCATTTCGAGATAGCTTGCAATCGCACCGCCACGGGCAATGCCGCCAGCAACGAAAATCGGCAGTTGTTCGCCCAGCTCAGGGAGGATTTCCTGCGCCAAGACGCTCGTCGCCACTGGGCCGATATGCCCGCCTGCCTCGCTGCCTTCAATGACCAGCGCATCCACGCCAGAGCGCGCAAATTTCTTCGCGAGCGTCAGCGCTGGGGCAAAGCAGATAACCTTCGCGCCGAACGCCTTGATCGCCTCAATGCTGCCCTTGGGCGGCAATCCGCCCGCAAGAACAACATGGCTCACGTCATATTTCGCGCACACATCAATCAGTTCCATGATTTGCGGATGCATGGTGATCAGGTTCACGCCGAATGGCTTGGACGTCAGCGCCTTGGTTGCGGCAATTTCCGTATCGAGCAATTCGGGCGTCATCGCCCCGCACGCGATCACGCCAAACCCGCCGGCGTTGGAAATAGCCGACACAAGGTTCCGTTCCGAAACCCAGGACATAGCGCCACACATAATGGCGACGTCGCAGCCAAGGAATTCCGTGCCGCGTTGCATGAGGTGTTGAAGTTTGGTCATAGCGGTCTCTTATCGGTCGCTAGTTGGCAATGAAAGCGGTTTACTCCGCATCCAACCCATAAGCGGTGTGCAGCACGCGCACGGCCAGCTCGGTTTCGTCCTCGTCAATCAAAACCGAAACCTTGATTTCGGAGGTCGAGATCGCCTGAATGTTGATCTTGCGGTCGGCCAAGGAGCTGAACATGGTCGACGCGACACCTGCATGGCTTTTCATGCCGACGCCGACGACGGAAATCTTGGTCACCTTTGTATCGGGGATCAGGCGGTTGTAGCCAATCGCATCGCGGCGGTTTTCCAAGATATCGGTGCAGCGCACAAGGTCGGCCTGCGGGCAGGTAAAGGTCACGTCGGTCTCGCCTTTGTCGCGGCCGACGTTTTGAATGATCATGTCGACGTTGATGTTCGCGTCGGCAAGCGGCGAAAAGATGTTCGCCACCGCACCAGGACGGTCGGGCACGCGCGTGAGGGTGATCTTCGCCTCATTCTTGTCGGCGGCAATTCCGGTGATCAGTTGGCGTTCCACTTGATACTTCTCCAATTCTGCGTCGGTCACAATCATCGTGCCGGGGATACTGTCAGCGTCTGGCGCGCTTTCATCAACAAATGACGACAGCACTTGCACGCGCACGCCCTCCTTCATTGCAAGGCTGACCGAGCGGGTCTGCAAAACCTTTGACCCGACCGATGCCAGTTCCAGCATTTCTTCGTAGGTCACGGCCTTCAGCTTACGTGCGCGGGCCACGATGCGCGGGTCCGTGGTGTAAACGCCATCAACATCGGTGTAGATATCGCAGCGGTCGGCCTTCACCGCAGCGGCCACGGCAACAGCTGAGGTGTCCGAACCCCCGCGGCCCAAGGTGGTGATGCGGTTGTCGTCAGTTAAGCCCTGAAATCCGGGAATGACGGCGATGTTGCCCGCCTTCATCGACGCCAGCAATTCATCGGTATCGATGGAACCAATGCGCGCCTTGGCATGGGCGCTGTCGGTATGGATCGGCATTTGCCAGCCCAACCAGCTGCGCGCTTCGCAACCGAGCGCCTGCAAGGTTATCGCAAGCAAACCCGCGGTAATCTGTTCACCTGCAGCGACCACCACGTCATATTCGGCAGGATCGTACAGCGCGTTCGCCTCGCGGCAGAAGTTGACGAGCCGGTCGGTATCGCCCGCCATAGCGGAGACAACGACGGCAACTTCGTCACCGCGTTCGGCCTGACGCTTCACCAATTGCGCGACACGGCGGATACGTTCCGTTCCGGCCATAGACGTGCCGCCAAATTTCATTACAATGCGGGCCATGAAAACCTTGAAAAGTCGCTATATTACAATTGAGGGCCCTGATAGGGACAGGATATGACAAACGCAAGCTCAGCAACGACAATAAACGCTACGGAAGCGGCCCATTTTGGTGGATTGGCTGCCGAATGGTGGGACCCAAAGGGTTCAAGCGCCATGCTGCACAAGTTGAATCCCGTGCGGCTTGGCTTCATTCGATCCGCTGTCGATGCGCATTTTGGCGGTGATGGCAAGGCGCGTTATCCGCTGTTGGGTAAGTCTGCGCTTGATGTCGGCTGCGGTGCGGGGCTGCTGTGTGAGCCACTGGCGCGCATGGGGGCGGAGGTAACGGGCGTTGATGCCGCGCCGGAAAATATCGACGCCGCAACCGCACATGCGGCGCTGTCGGGACTATCAATCACCTATCGCGCGGGCGAAATCGCTGCCCAAGGACTTGGCCAGTTTGATATCGTCTCGTCGATGGAAGTCATTGAGCATGTGAATGATCCAGCCGTGTTCATTGGCGAGTTGAAACGCCACATGAAGCCCGATGGCTTGCTGTTGCTATCGACGCCAAACCGCACCCCTGCCTCGCGTATCTTCCTCGTGGAGGCCGCGGAGCGGCTTGGACAAGTCCCGCGCGGCACGCATGATTGGGACAAGTTCCTGACCCCCGATGAATTGACGGCACTGCTCAATGATGCGGGAATTGAGATACTCGACATGCAGGGTATTGCGTTTTCGCCAATGTCCGGTCTGCATTTAAGCAGCAACATGGCGTTGAATTACATATTGTCCGCGCGGTTGCGGGGTTAACGCAACGCCTCAATCATAGCCCGCATCGGCATATTGGTCGTCGGCCAGGTCGGTGAAGCGGGTGATCTTCGCTTCGAACTTCATCCGGACGCGGCCCGTTGAACCGTGGCGCTGCTTGGCAACGATGAGTTCGGCGACGCCAAAGATGCGCTCCATCTTTTCCTTCCACGCATCATGCGCGGCTTCGTTGACGGGGTCAGGCTGCTTTGCCGCTTCGTAATAATCTTCGCGATACACGAACCAGACCATATCGGCGTCCTGCTCGATCGAACCCGATTCGCGAAGGTCGGACAGCATCGGACGCTTGTCCTCGCGCTGTTCAACCGCACGGCTGAGCTGCGAAAGCGCAATCACAGGCAGGCCCAGTTCCTTGGCCAAGGTTTTCAAACCACGGCTAATCTCGGAAATTTCATTAACGCGGTTGTCGCCGGAACGGCTTGAGCCCTGAAGCAACTGCAAATAGTCAACGACGATCAGCCCGATGCCATGCCGACGTTGCAAGCGCCGTGCGCGGGTACGCAATGCAGCGATGGTCAGCGCGGGCGTGTCGTCAATATAGAGCGGCAATTCCTGCAGCTCGCGGCTCGCGCGCGACAATTCCCGGAAATCTTCGCGACTGATTTTTCCCATACGCAGCAGTTCGGAACTGATGCCCGATTGTTCGGCCAAGATACGCGTCGCCAGCTGGTCCGCCGACATTTCGAGGCTGAAGAAAGCGACCTTGGCACCAGCGCCCTTGGATTCTTCAATGCCGTCTTCACGCTCACGGATCCACCGCCGCGCAGCGTTGAAGGCGATGTTGGTGGCAAGCGATGTCTTGCCCATGCCTGGGCGACCCGCGAGGATGATAAGGTCGGAATTGTGCAGGCCGCCGCATTTGGCGTTAATGCTATCCAGGCCCGTGGTCACACCGGACAGACTACCGCCCGATTGCAACGCTTTTTCAACATTGCGGATCGCTTCGGTCGATGCGGCAAGGAAGCTTTTCATCGAGCCGGTTTCGCCTTCGCCTTCGGCGACTTTGTACAAAGCGCTTTCAGCAGCTTCGATCTGGCCTTTGGGGTCAACGCTCTCGCTTGTGTCGAGCGCATTGTCGACCAACGTGCGGCCCACCGTTACCAATTCACGCAGCAACGCGAGGTCATAAATCTGCTGCGCAAAGTCACGCGCGCCGATCAAGCCCGCGCCATCTGCCGTCAGCTTAATCAAATAGCCAGGGCCCCCAAGCTCACGCATGGATTCGTCGGCCTCAAAAAATGGCTTCAGCGTGACCGGCGTCACCAGCATGTTCCGGTCGATCAGACGCAATATCTGTTCGTAAATGCGGCCGTGCAGTGGTTCAAAGAAATGGTCAGGCTGCAGTTTGATCGACACATCTTCGATCACCCGGTTATCAATCAGAATTGCGCCAAGAAACGCGGCCTCCGCCTCAATATTGCGGGGAAGGCGTTGGGGTTCAGCTTCATTCGCTGCTGCAAGTCTGATAAGTTCGGCCATGGCTCCCTATCCTTTAGCATGTTCGGCTTCGCAAGGGGGCATAAAAAGAAGTGCGGGGATATGGCTGTGGACAACAATCGGACAACAAGATGTTCCACAAACGGGATAGCGCTTGCCCCAAAAATATCTCAAGCTAACACAGCAGCATGAGCGACCCGCGCATCATTAAAGTTGATCTGGACGAAGCAACGATACTTCGGCGCAATGCCGATATCGAACAGGAGCGGCGCGTTGCGATCTTCGATCTGATCGAAGACAACTTTTTCAAGCCGCTGCGCGATATGGGCGATGGCTATGCCGGGCCATATCATCTGAGCATCAGCGTCGCCGACGGCCGCCTCATCCTCGATATCCGCCGGCCCGATAATGCGCCACATGAAATGCTCATCCTCAGCTTGGGCCGTTTCCGCCGGGTGGTGAAAGACTATTTCGCCATTTGCGACAGCTACTATCAGGCCATTCGCAAGGCGAGCGCTGCCGAAATCGAAACCATCGATATGGCGCGGCGCGGCGTGCACAATGAAGCAGCCGAGTTGTTGATGGAACGCCTTGAGGGCAAAGTTGAGGTTGATTTTGCCACGGCCCGCCGGCTGTTCACGCTCATTTGTGTGTTGCACATCAAAAGCTGAGCGCCGCGCAGCGTAAAATCTTGTGCATTCGGACGGCCATTGCGTAACGGCTATCGACTTCCCGCGGCGGTAACGCCTAGAGGGGCGAATCACATGCTTGAACAGAGGGTCGCATGACTGGGGGTAAACGCCAATTCGTCCGGTGGGGCATTATCATGCTCGGCATCGCGCTCGCGGTCTATGCGGGCTGGCGTTATGTGACCGCTTGGGCACCGTCGCGCGCTGAATATCCGGTACAAGGCATTGTTGTCACCCAAAGCAATGGCCGTCCCAATTGGGCGGAGCTTGGCGCAACGGGCGTCGATTTCGCCTATATCACTGCGGTCGAAGGTGCGCGCACGCGTGACGCAGAATTCCAAGCCAATTTGGCAGGTGCGCAAAACGCCGGCATCCGCTTTGGTGCGCTCCACCATTTTGACATTTGCCGGCTGGCATCTGACCAAGCGACGATGTTCATTACCAGCGTTCCGCGCAACGAGAGCGCGCTGCCCCCTGCGGTCCAGCTCGATTTTTCCGATACGTGCAAAGGGCGTCCGAACCGCGCGCTGATATTGTCCGAACTCGCGACATTTCTGAACCAGATAGAGGCGCATAGCGGCACACCCGCAATCCTGCTACTCACCCGGGAGTTTGAGAAGGAGTATCAAGTGAGCAAGTCCATTGATCGTACTGTTTGGCTGGAGGGCAATTGGTTGATTCCCGATTATTCCGCGCGGCCATGGGTTATGTGGACGGCCAATTTGCATCGTCGCATTGACGGCGTTGACGGCCCTGTGCGCTGGGTTGTGGTGCGCAAATGACCGACAGCACCCAAAAGCTTGTTCAGCTTGCCATTGAAGCAGCGCAAACCGCTTATGCGCCTTATTCAAACTTTCATGTCGGCACGGCCTTGCTGCTTGATACAGGCGAAATCATCACGGGCAGCAATTTTGAAAACGCCAGCTATGGCATGACATTGTGCGCCGAAACAGTTGCGATCGCCAAAGCCAATAGTGACGGCAAATTGCGCGCCATTCGCGAAATCGCGGTGGCAGGTGGCTTGGCAGGGCATGTGGGTAAAGCAGCCGACCCCATTACGCCGTGCGGCCGATGCCGCCAGATTATCAAGGAAGTGGCGGACCTGACGGACACCGACATTCCGGTGCATTGCGCACACGCAACGGGATATGAAACATTCCGGCTGTCGGAATTGCTGCCGCATGGCTTTGGCCCCGCAAATTTGAAATAAAGCCGACGGCGCGTCTTGCGCACGATAATTTCTACGCCGCCACTTGCGCTCACACCGTAAATTGGCAAAAGCGATCCCATAACAGGGAGTGATTATGTCCATATTGTCCGACATCTGGATCCGCGAGCAAGCCCATGCGACCGGCATGATTGAACCGTTTGTCGAAGCACAACGCCGCGATGGCTGCATCAGCTACGGCCTGTCCTCTTATGGCTATGACGCCCGCGTGGCCGATGAATTCAAGATTTTCACCAATGTCGACAGCTCCATCGTCGACCCCAAGGAATTCGATCCCAAAAGCTTTGTCGACCGCAAGACCGACGTGTGCATCATCCCCCCGAACAGTTTCGCGTTGGCGCGCACTGTCGAATATTTCCGCATACCCCGCGACGTGTTGGTCATCTGTCTCGGCAAATCGACCTATGCCCGCTGCGGCATCATTGTGAATGTGACCCCGCTTGAGCCAGGTTGGGAAGGTCATGTTACGCTGGAGTTCAGCAATACAACCCCGCTGCCCGCCAAGATTTACGCCAATGAAGGTGCGTGCCAGTTCCTGTTCCTAAAGGGCGAACAGCCCTGCGAGACCAGCTATGCCGAACGCGCCGGTAAATATATGGGCCAACGCGGCGTCACTTTGCCCAAGCTGTAATCTGTCTAAATCTTAGGTGGTGGTTCGTATGGGCCGGTCGCGCATCACCCTTGCGAACGGGTTTTCGGCATTCGCCTGCTAAACGTTTTTAGCAACCATCCCGCAGCTGGTGCCAACTAAAACCATCTCTCCCTTTTGACATTGCCGCCCGCGCAGCCCATCACGTTGGGCAACAGAATCACGGGAGAGAGCAGAATGTCAGACGCACGCGAGTTCGATATCATTGTCTATGGCGCCACCGGATATACCGGACGACTGGTTGCGGAATATCTGAAATCCAAAACGGGTCTCACATGGGCAATGGCTGGGCGCAGTGCGACTAAGCTGGCAGAAGTACGCGACCTCATTGGCGCAGCTGCTGACACGCCGTTAATCGTCGCCGACGCGTCTGATCCCGCTTCGCTGGACGCTATGGTGAAGCGCACCAAAGTCGTTTTGACCACCGTTGGACCTTATCAGTTGTATGGCAATGAACTGGTCGAAGCCTGCGTTGCCAATGGCACCGACTATACCGATTTGTGCGGCGAGCCTGCATGGATGCGCCAAAAAATCGACCAGCATGAAGAAGCTGCAAAAGCATCGGGTGCGCGCATTGTTTTTTCCGCAGGATTCGATTCCATCCCCTTCGATCTTGGCGTGTTGATGCTGCAAAAGCATTGCGTTGAAACCTTTGGCGCGCCTGCGCCACGCGTAAAGGGCCGCGTCCGTGCGATGAAGGGTACATTCTCCGGCGGCACAGCGGCCAGCCTGAAGGCAACGATGGCTGCGGCTTCAAAAGATCCTGCAGTGATCGGATATCTCACCAATCCGTTCAGTCTTGCCGGCGGATTTGAAGGTCCGGCGCAACCAGCCGGCAACAAGCCCGAATATGACGAAAGCCTCGGCAGCTGGGCCACAAGCTTCGTCATGGCCCCCATAAACACCAAAAATGTCCACCGCACCAACGCCTTGCTTGGTCAGGCCTTTGGCGCGGATTTTGTCTATGACGAAATGATGCTGACCGGTCCCGGCGAACAGGGCGAGGCGATGGCCAAGCATGTCGCGTCGACGCCGATGATGGGCGGCGACAATGATCCCAAGCCCGGCGAAGGCCCCAGCAAAGAAGAACGCGACACCGGCTTTTACGATGTGCTGTTCATCGCGGAATATCCCGATGGCCGCACCGCAAAGCTGAGCGTGAAGGGCGACCGTGACCCGGGCTATGGTTCAACCAGCAAGATGATCAGCGAAACCGCGATTGCCTTGAGCGAAAATCAGGGTGCAGGCGGCGTCACCACGCCGGGCGCGGCGCTGGGTGAAACGCTGGTTGACCGGTTGCAGAAATATGCCGGATTAAGCTTTGCCGTTGAGGGCTGACCCCTTCCAAAACGGTCAGCACGGCTATATATGGCGCACGCCATGTTAAGTCGCCTTTTCAAGAAAACTGCCGCGCCGCGGCCCATCGATACTGCCCGCGTGCCGGACGGTATGCGCATCTATGCCATTGGAGATATCCATGGCCGTGATGACCTGCTGAACGCTTTGTTGACGAAGATCGAGGCGGATGACCGTGCGCGCGGGGCGGCCGATACGCAGATTATCTTCTTGGGCGATCTTGTGGACCGGGGACCCGGCAGTGCTGCGGTGGTCGAAACCGCATTGGCGCTCAAAAATTCGGGCCGCAACGTCCGCTTCCTTATGGGCAACCACGAAGAAGTGTTCGTCAGCGCTTGCCGAAAAAGCGACCCCAAAGTTACCCGCTTTTTCCTGCGCATTGGCGGCGAGGCAACTGTGCTGTCTTATCCCATCACCCGCGCTGAATATATGACGCTGGATATGGAGCAGTTGACCGAGCGGTTGGACACGCTCGTGCCGCGCGAACATGTGGAATTCATCGAAAGCTTTGAAGACCAAATCATCGTTGGCGACTATGTTTTCGTGCATGCCGGTATTCGCCCGGGCGTCCCGCTCAGCGACCAGAAACCCAGCGACATGCGCTGGATTCGCGAAGAATTTATCGACCAACGCGGCGATTTGGAAAAGGTCGTGGTGTACGGACATACGATTTACGAAGAGGTCGAGGAACGCGGCTCACGCATTGGTATCGACACCGGCGCGTATGACTCCGGCAAGCTGACGGCATTGGCACTTGAAGGCGGCGAACGCTGGTTTCTCCAAACATGACGGGAATATCATCCATGAAAAAAATACCTTTATTGGCCAGTTTGCTTGCGCTCAGCATCGCTGCGCCAGCCGCTGCGCATGATGGTCCAAGCCCGGAACGCCTGAAGGCGGATGTTGAAAAACTGGTGAGCTTCGGCACACGGCACACATTGTCATCAGCTACCGATCCAAAGCGCGGCATTGGCGCGGCACGGCGCTGGGCACAAAGCGAGTTTGAGAAGATCTCCAAAGCTTGCAAAGGCTGCCTGACGACCGAGTTGCTTGAACGGAATATGTCCGGCCCACGCGTTCCCAATGGCGTGAACATTGTTGATGTCCTTGCGATCAAGCCCGGTAAAATGGGCTGGGACCATGTCATCATCATCGCTGGCCATATCGATAGCCGCGTGTCCGATGTGATGGACTTCACCAAAGACGCACCCGGCGCCAACGACGACGGATCGGGCAGCGCGCTCGTTATCGAAGCCGCACGATTGATGTCGAAAGAACCCCAAGGCGATGCGACCATCGTGTTTGCGCTTCTCTCGGGCGAAGAGCAGGGTCTGATGGGTGGGCGTTTGCTTGCGGAAACGGCCAAAGAACGCGGCTGGAAAGTCAGCGCGATGCTCAACAATGATATCGTCGGCGGCACGCTTGGCACCGACGGTCGTATTGTCAAAAATGTCGTGCGGGTGTTCAGCGAAGGCATCCGTGCATCGGAAGATTTATCCGGCCAGATGGCACGCCGCAATAGCGGCGGCGAAGATGACGGCCCAAGCCGTTCGTTGATGCGCTATGCCGACAATATCGGTGCAAAGGTATATCCCGATGTGACACTGGACGTATTCGGCGTCCGTCGCCCCGACCGCTTTGCGCGCGGCGGCGATCACCTGCCCTCGCTGGATCTGGGTTTCCCCGCAATCCGCTTCACCGTTGGGGTCGAAAATTATCACCACCAGCATCAGGATTTGCGTACCGAAAACGGCATCGAATATGGTGACACCGTCGATAAGATGGACTTCGACTATCTGGCCAAGGTCACGATGCTGAACGTCTTTACCGCAAAGGCGCTTTCGGTCGCGCCCCCTGCGCCCGCTTCGGCGACTTTGGGCGGTGCAGTAACATCCGACACGACGGTCAAATGGGACGCAGCGCCGGGTGCACAGCTTTATCGCATTTACCAACGCCGTGCAGACGCGCAGGATTGGGTTTTCGTCCGCGACGTACAAGGCACCGAAACTGTGCTTGAAGGGTTGATCGTGGACGATCATTTCGTCGGCGTCAGTTCGGTCAGCGGGTCCGGTGGCGAAAGCATCATCACCTTTGCCGGATTGCCACCCCGCCGGTAAGCCTATCTGCAAAACAAAAGGGCGCGACCTTTATGATCGCGCCCTTTTTATTGTCTGGGTGTCATATGAGCGAGATTCAGGCGACGAGCTGCTCTTCCATTTCGTCGAGATCGCGCAGCACATAGCCACGGCCCCAAACCGTTTCGATGTAATTTTCGCCGCCACATGCGAGCGCAAGTTTCTTACGCAGCTTGCAGATGAAAACGTCGATAATCTTGAGTTCGGGTTCGTCCATACCGCCATAAAGGTGGTTCAGGAACATTTCCTTAGTCAGCGTGGTACCCTTGCGCAGCGAAAGCAGCTCAAGCATCGCATATTCTTTACCGGTCAGGTGCACGCGGCTGCCGTCGACTTCAACCGTCTTGCCATCAAGGTTAACCGCAAGCTTGCCCGTGCGGATAACCGACTGCGAATGGCCCTTTGAACGGCGCACGACGGCGTGAATACGGGCGACAAGTTCGTCGCGATGGAATGGCTTGGTCACATAATCATCGGCACCAAAGCCGAACGAGCGAACTTTTGAATCCATTTCGCTGATGCCGGAAAGGATTAGTACAGGTGTCTGCACCTTGGCCACGCGCAGCTTCTTCAGAACGTCATATCCATGCATATCGGGCAGGTTAAGGTCGAGCAATATGATGTCATAATCATACAACTTACCCAGATCGAGGCCCTCTTCGCCCAAATCGGTAGTGTAGACATTGAACCCTTCGGTCGCGAGCATCATCTCAATGGCCTTGGCCGTGGTCGGTTCATCTTCAATCAAAAGCACACGCATTGGGCAAACCCCTCTTTGAAACCCTTGCATCCCCCGAAGCAGCACTGGCGAACCGGGTGATGCGACGGACTTTATTAACCATAAGAGGAATGAACGGGAAAGGTTAATTTGGCGTTAATGCTGGGGTTTCAGGCAATTGTGGAAAGTTTAGTTCACAAATAATGACGTTTTCTGCGGGTTTGGGAATGATGAGACCATGCAAAAATAATTTGTAAAATTTCGTCAAAATTGCCCTTCGGATGACCAAAAGCGCAAAATCATGCATGAAAGGACGTTAATTTTGACGTGATACGGCTTCGTATTTTAAGCATTGCCCTTTAGTAGTGCCGGCATAAGTTACGCGGAAGAGCATTGGGGGGCGCAGTTCATGAAGACGTTTACATCGATTTTTTTGGCATCCGGACTATTGGCGCAGGGCGTCGCCGCGATGCCAAATCCACGTCCTGACCAATTGGCGTTTCGCGAATTGTACAAGGAACTGGTTGAGACAAATACGACGCTATCGTCGGGCAGCTGTACATTGGCGGCGGAGCGTATGGCGGCGCGTATGAAATCTGCGGGTTTTGCCGACAGCCAGCTGACTGTGTTTGCAACCCCCCAAAACCCAAAAGAAGGTGGCTTGGTTGCCGTCTATCCCGGCACGTCCAAAACGGCGAAGCCCATATTGCTTATCGCGCATATTGATGTCGTTGAAGCCAAGCGCGCCGATTGGGAGCGTGACCCATTTGTGATGGTTGAAGAAAACGGCTATTTTTATGGTCGCGGAACGGCGGATAACAAAGCGCAGGCGGCGGTCTGGGTCGACACACTGATCCGGTTCAAGCAGCAGGGCTATAAGCCCAAACGCACGGTCAAAGTCGCGCTTACCTGTGGTGAGGAGACCAACGGTGCATTTAACGGCGCGCAATGGCTGGCGGAAAACCGGCGCGATCTCATCGATGCCGAATTCGCATTAAATGAAGGTGGCGGCGGTGACAGTGACGGCAAAGGAAAGGTCATTGGCCAATCGGTTCAGGTCGGCGAAAAGACTTTTGCGAACTTCCGCCTCGAAACGCGCAACCCCGGCGGACATAGTTCAGCGCCCGTGCGCGATAATGCCATTTACCAGCTTTCGCGGGCGCTGACCAAAATCGACGAATATCAGTTCCCGACCGAAATGACCGACGTGACGCGACGCTATTTTGCTTTGGCTGGCAAGGGCCGCGGCGATGCAACAGGTGATGCCATGGTCCGGCTGGCGACCAATCTGAATGACAAAGAAGCCGAAGCTATCGTCAATAAAGAGCGGTTTCTAAACAGCAATCTGCGCACAACCTGCGTTGCGACCTTGCTCGATGGCGGGCACGCGCCCAACGCCCTGCCCCAGCGCGCAGGTGCCAACATCAATTGCCGCATCTTCCCCGGCCACAGTATTGAATCGATACGGCACGAACTTTCGCGGGTCATCGGCGACACGGGCGTTACGGTTTCAACCCTGCCGCCTGCGCGGCCATCGCCACCCGCACCCACGCTCGATCCGAAGATAATTGGCCCGATGGAAAAGCTATCGGCAAAATATTGGCCCGGAATACCGGTCATCCCGTCCATGGCTAATGGCTATACCGACGCGACATTTCTGGGTGCCGTTGGAATCCCGACGTACGGCATTCCCGGCATGTGGGGCGATTCTGACGGCAATGGCGCCCATGGCCTGAACGAACGCATGGAAGTTGCGTCAGTCTATGTCGGGCGCGATTATATGTACGATCTTGTGAAGGCCTATGCGGATTAAGGAATCCTTGAACCCGCACGCATCGACATTATCTCTCACATATTCCGGCGGTTCATTTCCCCGCCGATGCGGGTATTTTGCATGACTGACACAAGCGTATCCAACGGCCTCCATATCGAGGCGCGTCCTTTTGCGTCGCTGGGCAAGCGCGACCATGGCTGGCTGAAGCCCAATTTTCATTTCAGCTTTTCGGATTATTACGACCCCGCACGGATGAGCTGGGGTGCCATTCGCGTGTGGAACGATGACGAGATCGCCGCGCAATCCGGCTTTGCCCCGCATGCGCATGACAATATGGAAATCATCACCTACGTCCGCGAAGGCGCGATCACGCACAAGGACAGCATGGGCAATGTTGGCCGGACCGAGGCTGGCGACGTGCAAGTCATGTCCGCCGGAACGGGCGTCACGCACAGCGAATATAATCTGGAGGACAGTCTGTGCCGTCTGTTCCAGATTTGGGTCCTGCCCCGCGACCGCAATGTCCCGCCCGCGTGGGACCAGAGGCAATTTCCCAAAGGGGATCGTTCGGGCGCATTCAATGTGCTGGCCAGCGGCTATGGCGAAGACGGCGCGCTGGTCATTAACGCCGACGCCCGCGTGCTTGGCGCGACCGTCAGTGCGGGGGCAACGGCGGAATATGCATTGACCGAAGGCAACCACGCCTATCTGGTTCCGGCAACGGGCCGCATCCGCATTGCCGGCGTCGAATATGGTGCACGCGACGGTATCGCGATCAAAGGCGCTGGTGTGCTTCATATCGAAGCCATCGAAGATGCCGAACTGGTGATGGTCGACAGCGCATAGCCTCACGCGCTATGGGCGGGTCATGGCCTTTGACCTTCCCGAAGACTTGCTTGAAGAAACCTTCCTGGCCTCCACCGGGCCGGGCGGGCAGAATGTCAACAAAGTCGCAACCGCGTGCCAGTTGCGGGTCGATGTCTTTGGGCTGGGTTTGCAGCCTTATGCATTCCGGCAGTTGAAGATACTGGCGGGCAGCAAGATGACGATGAACGGTGAGTTGATTGTCACCGCCCGCAGCCACAGAACCCGCGAAGCCAACCGCGCCGATGCCCGCGCCCGCGTCATCGAACTCATCGACCGCGCGCACATAAGGCAGGCACGCCGCGTCGCCACCAAACCCAGCAAGGCCGCCAAGGCACGCCGCGTGGATGCCAAAAAGGGCCGGTCAACGGTCAAGAAAAACCGTGGCAAGGTCAGCTTCGACTGATAGGATGCATATATGTACGAATTTGCCATTGATACGAACGCCCCGAAATCGGACATGTACCGCGAACTGGTTAAGTCCGCCGATGCATTGACCAGTGGAGAGAGTGACGGCGTTGCCAATATGTCGAATATCGCAGCTCTGTTGTGGGAATTCCTGCCTGATGTGAATTGGACCGGCTTTTACCGCGTGGTGGACGGAGAGCTCGTTCTTGGCCCGTTTCAGGGCAAGGCAGCCTGTATCCGCATTCCCTTTGGCCGCGGCGTATGCGGCGCTGCGGCGCAAACGGGCGAGACGCAATTGGTCGAAGATGTGCACGCCTTTCCCGGGCATATCGCATGCGACGCCAACAGCGCGTCCGAACTTGTTGTGCCCGTGATGCGCGATGGCCAAGTGATCGCCGTGGTTGACCTCGACAGCCCGTCGCGCGGCCGGTTCGACCATGATGATGCGCTGGGGATAGAATCACTCGTCGCTGTTATCGCGGACCGCATTTGAACGCGGTGCCGCATTAAACGTCATCGATGGGAACAGGGTCGGCGAAATGGTCCGCGCCTCAAACCTTAATGGATAACGACATAGACTCGATCTGAAGGATATTTTACGAGACTGCGATGGACACACTCGACATCGCCTTTGCTGAAGCACGCCGTTATTTGGCGTCTCTTGATACTCGACCAGTGGCGTCGCGCGGAACGCCCGCGGACATGCGCTTGCCTCTACCCGCACAGTTCCCTGATCGCGGAATTCCAGCAAATGATGTGGTTCGCGCGATTGCAGCCGCCGCAGACCCAGGGTTAACAGGCAATGCCGGCGGGCGCTTTTTCGCATGGGTAAAAGGCGGCGCGCTGCCGGCCGCGCTTGCAACCGACATCATGTGTTCTGCATGGGACCAAAATGCGGTGCTTGCGTCCACCAGTCCCGCCGGTGCTGTTCTTGAGGAGGTAGCGGGCCGATTTCTTCTAGACGCTCTGCGTCTGCCCGCCGATGCCAGCTACGCCTTTGTCACGGGATGCCAGATGGCACATACGACGGCGCTGGCTGCCGCGCGTCATGGCGTGCTCGCGCAAAAAGGCTGGGATGTCGAAGCGAAGGGGCTTCAGGGCGCGCCGGTGATCCGCGTGCTCGCGAACAGCCATCACCATGCGTCGGTTACGCGGGCGTTGCGTCTGCTCGGGCTGGGCAGCGATTGCATCGTGCCGTTGGGCGGAGACAAGCCAGGTCTGGTGTCGCCAGAGGTACTACGCGCGGCGCTCGCACAAGCAGCTGACGCGCCGACAATCGTGGTCCTCAATGCGGGTGATCTCAACATCGGCGCTTGCGATGATTTCGCAACTTTATGCCCCATTGCGCAAGCCGCAGGGGCTTGGGTTCATGTCGACGGTGCCTTCGGTCTTTGGGCCAATGCCAGCCCGCGTCTGGCGCCGCTCGTAGCCGGAGTGGAGATGGCGGACAGCTGGGCCACCGATGGTCATAAATGGCTGAACACACCCTATGACTGCGGCATGGCAATTACGCGCCATCCAAACGCGCACAGTGCAGCGATGCGCATGACGGCGGCCTATCTGACCAGTGGCGGCGACGTACGCGATCCTATGGACTTCACGCCGGAATGGTCGCGTCGCGCCCGGGCTTTGCCAGCGTTGGCAGCGTTAATGGAACTCGGTCGTGACGGCCTATCGGAGATGATCGAACGATGCTGCGACCATGCCGCCGCCATCTATGACGGGATCGTGGGCTTACAAGGCGCCACGGGCATCGCGCGCCCTACGATGAATCAGGGCCTGATACGGTTCGACGCAAAAGACGGTTCGAATATCAGCGACGCGGTGATCGCCGCGATCAATGCCAGTGGCGAAGCTTTCCTGAGCGGTGGCAGCTGGGACGGCGAACGTGTTATGCGGATCAGCGTCTGTGGCTGGAATACGAGCGCCGATGACGTCGCAAGGACCGTGGCCGCAGCAGGTGAGGCCCTATCTAGGGTCAGGACTTAGCCTTCGGTAACTATTTTTCAGCCTTCCGCGTCCGGATCAAACAATTCCCAGCCGTCCGGGCCAAGGCGTTCTAATGGCCGGTAGCGCGTTTTATACTGCATCCGTGCGGCGCCATTTACCCAATAGCCAAGATACACATACGGCAGTCCAGCCGCCTTTGCGCGCAGGATGTGGTCCATAATGATGAAGGTGCCAAGGCCGCCGCGTTCTTCGATGTCGGGATTGTAAAAGCTGTAGATCATCGACACGCCGTCGCTTTGCTGATCGGTCAGGCACGCACCCACCAATTCGCCGAGCCGGCCAAAAGTTGTGGGTGTGCGATATTCCACCACATGGCTTTGAACCGGGGATTGTTCGACCATGTCGGCATAATCCATGTCGTCCATATTCGCCATGCCGCCTTCTGGGTGGCGGGTTGTCAGATAGCGGCGGAGCAGGTCATATTGTTCGGATGTCGACCACGGACGGCACGCGCTGACCACCAGATCGGCATTGCGCCGCAATATTTTGCGCTGCGTCGCGTTGGGCCGGAATTCATCGGTGCGCACGCGAACCGATACACAGGCCTTACAATCAAGGCAGCTCGGGCGATATGCAACATTCTGGCTGCGGCGAAATCCGATGCGGCCCAGCGCTTCGTTCAATTCGTTGGCGTGGTTGCCGTTCAGCTCGGTAAATACCTTGCGCTCCGTCTTACCCGGCAAATATGGACAAGGCCCCGGGGTGGTTACAAAAAACCGGGGAAAACGGACTGGTGCGCTCATATTCTCTCCGCTCTTGTGTTGGGGCTGTTAAGACGTTCTTTACCTTTTATGCACAGGTCCCCAGCCGCTGAAAAGCGAATTTACCATGATTCTTTCGTTCCGGACTATTTGTTGAGCTCGACCCGTTCCACCTTGTAACCGGCGGCATCCAGACCATCGACAAGACCCTGCAACTGCTCCGCATCGCGGGCTTCGCATTCGATGTCGGTGATCAGACCCTTGGCCGGAAGCGTCGTAAAAATACGCTGGTGATAAATTTCAATGATGTTGACATTATGCTCGTTGAACAAGCGCATGACTTTAAACAACGCACCAGGACGATCCTGAAGCGTCAGGCGCAAGCGCGCAAGGCGTCCGGAGCGCGCAAGGTCACGCAACAGGACGTTGGCCAGCAGGCGCGTGTCGATATTACCGCCACACAACACGATCCCCACATTCTTGCCCTTGAAAATCTCCGGATGGGCCATGACGGCGGCAAGACCCGCCGCGCCAGCACCTTCGACCACAGTTTTTTCAATCTGCAGCAGCAAGCTGACGGCAGTTTCCAGTTGCGCCTCGCTGACCAAGACGATTTCGTCGACCAGACCGCGAATGACTTCGCTGGTGAACGATCCGGGGATTTTCACCGCAATGCCTTCCGCCAGCGTGTCGCCTTCGCATGGCATCTGCATGTTGTTGAGCAGCGCGTACATTGACGGATATAGCTCCGCCTGCACACCGATAAGGCCGATGTCCGGCTTCAATGCGCGCGCCGCAGTGCCCATGCCTGACAGCAAGCCGCCGCCGCCAATGGGCACGACAAGCATATCCAGCGACGGAATGCTCTCGAGCATTTCCAGCGCAACGGTCCCCTGCCCTGCGGCGACATCAGGATCATCGAACGGATGGACGAATGTCAGGCCCTGTTCCGCCTCAAGCAAGCGGGCATGTTTGTAGGCATCATCGAATGTCTCGCCATGCAGCACGACTTTGCCGCCAACGCTTTCGGTCTGCATCACCTTCACCGTAGGGGTCGGCACGGGCATGACAATGGTCACAGGAATGCCCAGACGCGTGCCATGATAGCTCAAACCTTGCGCATGGTTCCCGGCCGATGCCGCGATCACGCCTTTGCTGCGCTGTTCTTCGGTGAGCAGCAGGATCGCGTTTAGCGCACCGCGTTCCTTGTACGCCGCCGTGAACTGATGATTTTCGAACTTCAGATAAATATTTGCCCCTGTCAGCTTGGACAAAGTCTGGCTGTGCAGCGTCGGCGTTGCCACGATGGAGTCACGGATCCGGGCATGGGCCGCGCGGACATGTTCAAGGGTCAGTTGGTCAGACATAGAAAGCGCCCCTAACGCATCTGGCGTTAAGTGAAAACAAACATTAAGACCCACCTATGACTAGAATAGCTTTTATCGGACTGGGCGTCATGGGCGGCCCAATGGCGCGGCATCTTAAACAGGCAGGACATGAGCTGACGGTGTACAACCGTTCGCGGGCCAAGGCCGAAAACTGGGTTGCGACCTATGGCGGAACGCTGGCGCTGTCGCCCGCGGATGCCGCCAAGGATGCAGAGGTTGTCATCAGCTGCGTTGGCACGGACGATGACCTGGCGGGCGTCACGCTTGGACGCGATGGTGCATTTGCCGCGATGGCGAAGGGTAGCCTGTATATCGACCATACGACCGTCTCCGCACGGATAGCCCGTCAGCTTGGCGTAGAGGCCAAGTCACGCGGCCTGTTGGTCGTCGATGCGCCCGTGACCGGCGGACAGGCCGGCGCCGAAAACGGAACCCTGTCGATCATGTGCGGCGGCAGCGAAGCAGCGGTTGAGGCCGCGCGGCCAATCATGGCACCTTATGCCAAGCGCGTTGTCCATGTTGGCGGCCCCGGTACGGGTCAGATCACCAAAATGTGCAACCAAATCGCCTTTGCGGGCATCATCCAGTCGCTGTCGGAAGCGATGCGTTTCGCGCAATCGGCGGAACTTGACGTTGAAAAAGTCTATGAAGCAATATCGGGCGGCGCGGCGCAAAGCTGGCAAATGGACAATCGGTGGGCCACGATGGCTGAGGACAAGTTCGACTTTGGCTTTGCCGTTGACTGGATGCGCAAGGATTTGGGCCTTGCGTTCGAAGAGGCGCGTGCCGTTGGCGCGACCTTGCCAATTACCGCGATCATCGATCAATTTTATGCCGATGTGCAACATATGGGCGGCGGCCGTCTGGACACCAGTGCGATTGTGAAAAGGCTGCCCAAGGGATGAAGACGTTTTTTGCGTTAGCCTTACTCGCCCTTGCGACCCCTGCATGTGCCGACGGACTGGTCGAGAATGTAAATGGCATAACGCTTGATCGAGACGGCAAGGTCATCCGGTTCAACGCAATGCTGGTGGGCACGGATGGCAAAGTCACGGAGCTGCTGACCAAGAAAGAAAAGCTTCCCAAGCAACTCGATTTCCGCCTCGATGGGCGCGGCGCAACCTTGTTGCCCGGCCTGATTGATGCGCATGGCCATGTCATGGGCCTTGGCTTTCAATTGCTGACGCTCGATTTGTCTGAAACCAATAGCCTTGCTGAAGCGCAAGCCGCGATAAAGGCCTATGCGGCGAAATATCCCGAACGCCGCTGGATTATCGGTCGGGGTTGGAATCAGGAAAAATGGGGCCTTGGCCGTTTCCCGACCGCGCAAGATTTAGACGCCGCCGTTGGCGATCGGCCCGTATGGCTGGAGCGCGTCGACGGGCACGCCGGATGGGCCAACAGCAAAGCGATGGAAATCGCCGGCGTCACCGCTGCATCCAAATCACCGCCGGGCGGGCGTATCGAGCTGGCTGGCGGAAAGCCCAGCGGTATCTTTGTTGACTCCGCTGCCGATCTGGTTGGCAAATTCGTGCCCGCACCCAAACCGCTGGAACGCGATGTTGCCTTGGGCGAAGCGCAAAAGAAACTGCACAGTCTGGGCATCACATCGATTGCCGACATGGGCACGTCGATGGACGATTGGCAAAGCTATCGCCGTGCAGGCGATGCGGGCTGGCTGACCGTCCGGATCTTTGCCTATGCTGGTGGCATTGACAATATGGTCGCGATTGCTGGCCCTGCGCCAAGCCCGTGGTTGTACAACGACAAATTGCGGCTGGGCGGCGTGAAGCTGTATCTTGATGGCGCTTTGGGCAGCCGGGGTGCTTGGCTGAAGAAACCTTATGCCGACGCGCCCGGACAGACCGGCCTTCAGTTTTTGGCAAGCGCAGAAATCCGCAACCTGATGGTGCGGGCATCGATGGACGGGTTTCAGACCGCGGTGCACGCCATTGGCGATGCGGCAAATGCCGAAGTTATCGGCGCGATCGAGGAACTGTCCGAAACATATACAGGCGATATGCGCTGGCGGATTGAACATGTGCAAATTGTCGACCCCGCTGATCTGCAAAAGCTTGGCAAGCATGGCATCATTTCGTCGATGCAGCCGATGCACCAAACATCCGACCGGCAGATGGCCGAGGCGCGACTTGGCCAAGAGCGGCTGAACGGCGCTTATGCGTGGCAATCGATCGCGCGCGCTGGCGGCAAGCTGGCGTTCGGTTCTGACGTGCCCGTTGAATCCGCCGATCCCTTCGCCGGATTGGCAGCGGCCATGACGCGCGAAGATGCGGCTGGCCAACCCTTTGGCGGATGGCGGCCCGAAGAGCGCGTGTCGCGCGAACAGGCGCTTGCCGGCTTTACCACCGGCGCTGCTTACGCAGCCTTTGCGGAAGGCAAGTTTGGTTCGTTAACCCCGGGGCATTATGCCGACTTCATATTGATTGATGTCGATCCGTTGCTTGCAAGCCCGCGCGAACTGCGTAATGCCATAGTAAAAGAAACATGGGTCGGCGGTCGGCCCGTATATAAAAATGCTGCAGCAAATGCTGCGGAAGCAAACAACAATGGAGAGACAAGATAATGCGTGCATGGACCTTAGCTAGCCGCCCTGCCGGGCTTCCAAATGACAGCAATTTTGCGATGATCGAAGCACCCGATGCACCATTGGGCCCGAACGAGTTCCGCGTTGCGAACAGCTGGTTGTCCGTTGACCCTTATATGCGCGGCCGCATGAACGATGCGAAAAGCTATGCCGATCCATTCATGCTTGGCGAACCCATGACCGGCGGTGCAGTCGGCACGGTAACCGAAAGCAACAATGCCGATTTTCCGGTCGGCGCGAAGGTTCTCCATATGGCTGGCTGGCGCGACAGCGCCGTATTCGGCGGTGATAAGACGCCACCTGCTGGCATGCCGCCGGTTAAACTGCCCGATCTGGGCGTTCCCGATCAACATTGGCTCAGCATCATTGGTATGCCCGGCGGCACCGCGTGGTTCGGCTTGCTCAAGGTTGCCGAAGCAAAGGCTGGCGAAGTCATTTTCGTATCTGCCGCCGCAGGTGCCGTTGGTTCGACCGTCACGCAAATTGCCAAGGCCAAGGGCATGAAAGTCATTGGTTCAGCCGGTGGCGCAGAAAAATGTGCCTGGGTCAAAGAACTCGGTGCCGATGCCGTTATCGACTATAAATCCGGCAAGGTGCTGCCGCAGTTGATGGCCGCGCTAAAAGACATGGGCGAAAGCGGCATTGATGTCTATTTTGACAACGTCGGGGGCGAACATTTTGATGCGGCACTTGCCACGTCCAATGAATGGGCCCGCTTTGCGATTTGCGGCATGATTGACGTGTATAACGACTTCAAAGCCCAACCGATGCAGTATCTTCCAATGATTATCGGCAAGCGCATCATGATCAAGGGCTTCCTCTACCCCGACTTCTATGCACAGGTTCCGGAATTCAACGCCGATATGGCTGGCCTGATCCAGTCTGGCGCAGTCAAGGGCCGCGAAACGGTTAAAGACGGGCTGGAGAAAACACCAGAAGCCTTCATCGGCCTGTTCAGTGGCGAAAACACCGGCAAGATGCTTGTAAAACTATAAGCAAATTGCTGCGCAGCATTGCTTGATATGTTACGGAAAAGTCTGTTCAAACTGAACAGTCTTTCCGTAACGTCAAAAATGTCAATGTTGCAATATTGACGCACAGAATGAATTTCAGGAGAACCGCAGTAAACGCCGATGACATTGCCATTTCCTTTCGTTAGATTGTGACAAAATGATTTCAACACAGGAGAGAAGCATATGTTACGACGTGACAAATCCCTCAGCCATGCATTGAGACTATCGGCCGCTTGCCTTGCGCTTTCCGTGCCAAGCCTTGCATTTGCGCAGGAGGCCCCTCAGGCCGACGATACTGCGGACGAAGAAATCGTTGTAACCGCGCAAGGCCGCAGCCAGCTATTGTCTGACGTGCCAGTCGCGATTTCCGCCGTTAACGCCGAAACACTCCAAAATAGCGGTGCGAACGACATTCGCCAGCTGAACCAGGTTGCACCATCATTGCTCGTGTCTTCTACGGGTTCGGAAGCCAACGGCTCGGCCCGTATTCGCGGTATCGGTACCGTCGGTGACAATCCCGGCCTTGAAAGCTCGGTCCCTGTTTTCATCGACGGCGTATACCGTTCGCGTTCGGGCATTGGTCTGAACGAACTCGGTGAGATCGACCGCGTTGAAGTGCAGCGTGGGCCTCAGGGCACATTGGGCGGACGTAACTCGTCGGCGGGCCTCATCAGCATCTATTCCAAAAAGCCAAGCTTCACCTTTGGTGCCAACGGCGAGCTGACCTACGGCAATTATGACTTCATGCGCGCTGCAACCAGCATCACTGGCCCACTCTCGGACCAGGTCGCGTTCCGCGTCGATGGCGTTTATGTAAAACGTGACGGTTTCTACCGCGACGACCAAAATGGCCACGACGTCAACAATCGTAACCGCTACTTCCTGCGTGGCCAGTTGTTGTTCCAACCAACCGATGCGCTGTCGGTACGTCTGATTGCAGACTATACCTCGCGTAACGAAGAATGCTGCGCAGCAACCTATGTCGACGGTTCCGTCAATCAATTCATTGGCGACCTAAACAACCCAAGCACGACCGGCGTGGCGTCAACAGCGACATCCAACAACATCATCAACGTATTGCGTGACCTTGGCCAGCCATTAGCTGCGTTCAACCAAGGCTATGGCCGTAACATCTCGGTTAGTGCAAACCGCGTTTTCAGCGGCGAAACCAAGGATTATGGTTTCTCTGGCCAAATCGATTATGATTTCGGCGGCGCAACTTTGACGTCGATTACGGCATATCGCCAATATCGTTCCGGTCAGGCATCCGACACCGATTATGGTGAAGTCGACATTCTGTACCGTGCACCAAGCGATGATGCCTATCGTCAATTCCACACCTTTACGCAGGAACTGCGCCTACAGGGTGAAGCATTCGGCGGAAAGCTGGATTGGCTCGTCGGCGGATTCTTCTCGAACGAGAAGCTGACCGTCCGCGACAATCTGCGTTTCGGCAACCAATATGGTCGCTTTGCAACATGCCGCATCATTTCGGGTGGCGGTTTGGCCGGGCTATATTCGCCCACCAGCCCATCATGCGTCATCCCTGGCGTCGGCACCGCAACGATCGGTGGCGCTTCGGGGCTGTCGGGTCCGGATATTCTGGCGGCGTTCACGGCGCTCGATAACCTTAATGATCTAGGCACCACCAACGACCGTTATTTCCAGAACGGCACGAACTTCGCGGCGTTCACGCACAACATCGTGCACATCACAGATGCGCTCGATCTGACGCTTGGCCTTCGCTACACAAGCGACAAGAAGAAGTTCAACGCCACCTTTGGCAATGACAACACCGTTTGTACGGCAGTCCAAGGCCTTGTGACCGATGACTTGGTGAACCCGCTGACAACGGCAACGGCGCGTGCACTTGCGGGTTCGTTGATTGGTCTGTCTTGTCAGGGCAACTCGACAGCGGAATTGAATGGCGTGTCTATCAACGACAAGCGCAGTGAAGATGAATTCACCGGCACCGCAATCCTGTCATGGAAAGCAACCGACGACCTGTTGGTCTATAGCAGCTTCGCCCGTGGGTATAAGGCTGGTGGTTTCAACCTTGACCGTTCCGCACTGAAGTCACCAATCGGTACCTTTGCAGCATCGGGCGGCGCGCAGGCGTTGACGGGCAGATTGCAATTCGACCCCGAACTGGTCGACAGCTATGAAATCGGTGCGAAATTCTCAAATGGTCCACTCAGCCTGAGCGTTTCTGCGTTCCGTTCGGACTTCAGCAATTTCCAGCTGAATACGTTCAATGGCACTGTGTTCCTTGTGCAGTCGATCAACGGTTGTAGCGCGGATTTGGCCGGTGCCGACCGTGACCAGAGCTTGTCATCAGCAGGATCCAACTACAACGCAGCAGCGGCAACAACCGGAGCCTGTGCGGCAAGCGACGTAGGCTACGGCGTGCGCGCAGAAGGTGTCGAGTTGGAAGCATCCTTGGTGCCAGTACGCAACTTCCGCGTGGCGGCAGGTTTGACATATGCAAACACCAGCTATCGTGAAAATCTGGTCGGCAGCAAAACCGGCGCACCACTTGACCCCGCACTGCGTAAGTTGCCCGGTGACAATCTGTCCAACGCGCCAGAACTGGTTGCAACGTCAAGCGTCACATGGACGCCGGATATCGGCAGCAATGGCATGAGCGGCCTTGTGTATATCGACGGTCGTATGACCAGCGATTACAACACCGGTTCCGACCTGTTCCCGCAGAAAGAGCAAGATGGTTTCGCGGTATTTAACGCGCGTGTCGGTCTTCGCGGTCCTGACGAAGCCTGGAGCATTGAACTTTGGGGTCAGAACATCTTCAATCAAGATTATGCGCAAGTCGCGTTCAACTCGCCATTCCAGGCGGGTGCAACCTCGGCACCATTTGTGGATGGGCAATATCCCGGTGGTCGCCAGCTGATGTCGCAGTTCCTTGCTGAGCCTCGGACATATGGCATCACAGTGCGCGGTAAGTTCTAAGAACTTCGCGAACCTAAACGGAAAAGGGCCTGCAGCGATGCGGGCCCTTTTTTGTTGGATGGTAATTGGGATTGGCGTTGGACCAATCGTCACCCTGAATTTGTTTCAGGGCGACGGCATTAGCAATAACGGCTTTAAGACGTCCCAAATCCAACGCCCAGGAAGCCGGGCATTGGACCGTTCCATCCGTCATCGCCCGCTGGCGCTGCGCTTGACTTGTCTGTTGGCTTAGCTTCACCCGTTGGCGCTGCCTTTTCACGGGCGGGCTTGGCCGCAGCTTTTTCACGTGCGGGCTTTGGTTCCGCTGGTGCCGCCGCTTCGGCGGGTGCGGCCTTGGCTTTGGGCTCCGCTGCCTTACGGCCGCGCTTTGCGGGTGCGCGCTCTTCGGGTTCACCCGATGGCGCTTCGATCTTACCCAGACGTTCGATCTTGGTGCCGATCAGCTTTTCGATGTTTTCAATGGCTTCTTCATCGGCCTTGGTGACAAAGGTAAATGCCTTGCCCTTGGCACCGGCGCGGCCTGTCCGGCCAATGCGGTGGACGTAATCATCGGGGTGCCATGGCGCGTCAAAGTTGAACACATGGCTGACGCCCTTAACGTCCAGGCCGCGTGCGGCCACGTCGGATGCGACGAGCAGATTGATGTCGCCGTTTTTGAACGCTTCCAATTGCTTCTGGCGTGACGCCTGATCAATGTCGCCGTGAATTTCGCCCGAACGCATTCCATGGCGCTGCAGACTCGTGTTCAATTCGCGCACCGTCGTCTTGCGGTTGCAGAAGATAATCGCGTTGGACACATCTTCTGTGCGCAAAAGATCACGCAACACATCGCGCTTTTTCATGGGTGATACGTTCACCAAAAACTGCTCGATATTGACATTGGCGGTCGCGGGACGCGCGACTTCGATATATTTCGGGTTCGACAGAAACTTGTCAGCCAGCTTTTTAATCGGCGGCGGCATCGTTGCCGAAAACAGCAATGTCTGGCGCGTCGCCGGCAACTTGGTGCAGATATGTTCGATGTCGGGAATGAAGCCCATGTCCAACATACGGTCTGCTTCGTCGATGACGAGCATTTCGCAGCCCGTCAGCAATATCTTCCCGCGTTCGAACAAATCCATCAGCCGTCCGGGCGTTGCGATCAAAACATCAACGCCCTTTTCAAGCGCTTTCACTTGGTCGCCCATTTGAACACCGCCGATAAGCAGCGCCATCGATAGCTTGTGATATTTGCCGTATTTCTCAAAATTCTCCGCAACCTGCGCCGCGAGTTCGCGCGTCGGTTCGAGAATGAGGCTGCGTGGCATGCGCGCACGCGCACGGCCATTGGCGAGCACATCGATCATCGGAAGGACGAAGCTCGCGGTTTTACCCGTGCCCGTCTGTGCGATTGCGATGATGTCACGCATCATCTGTACCTGCGGGATAGCAGCGGCCTGAATTGGGGTTGGCTCGTCATAGCCAGCCTCACTTAAGGCTCTCAATAATTCATCAGACAAGCCGATATCGGCAAAACGCATATGTTGTTCCGGAAAAAAGATGCTGTGCCACCGGTGCCAAAGCCATAGCGACGAGCGTCGCCATTGGTCTCTATGGCTGGAAATGTCAAGGTAATTGGCCGAATGCGCCCGGCGCTATCGCGGTATCAGCAATCGGAACTTATCGATCTCGCATTTTGCCCCGGTGCGGGCATGCAACACATCCCGATCCACGCACAACTTACCATCAAATGACCGCTCCATATAAGCGCCCGCATAAAACTCTCGTGCCAGACAACCGTCCCCCAAATAGGCGCGGATAAGGATGCCATCGCGCGTCAAAAGGTCGAGCGTGCGGTCGGGTCCGGGACGCGATCCGCCCAGCCTGTCGACCCAAAGGCATTTGCCGATTTTCTTTTCTTTATATTGCAGCTTTGCGACGGATTGCCGCTGTGCGCCCACGGCGACCGGTGCGGACGCAGGGCTTGGCAAACGAATGATGATGCGTTGGTCCACACGCACTTGGCCAAATTCGGTATTCAACCTGACGAACGGCGCGAACGGATTGCCCGCCATGTCGACATTAAAATCGGCCCAAGCCTTTTGCGACACGGTCGTCAGACCTGCCGCAAGCAGGATTATGGCAAAAACTATGCGCAAGAAACATTCCGGTATGAAGTTGAAGTTCTGCCGACTTTACCCGATAGGGTTGAACGTATCATGAATTAAATGCCCTGAACCTTTGCACCTAATGGGAAATACCGTGCCAGATGTAAACGCCTTATCCGAACTTCGCTCTATTTTAGGACCAAAGGGCTATTCGGATGATCAGGACGTCATATACCCATGGCTGACCGATTGGCGTGGCCGTTTTACGGGCGCCGCAGCTGCATTGCTTTCACCGGCCACCACACAAGAAGTTGCCGCAATTGTTCGGGTTGCCGCGACGTATAGGCTGTCACTGGTTCCACAGGGCGGCAATAGCGGGATGGTCGCCGGGGCCACCCCAAATAGCAGCGGCGATCAACTCATCCTTTCGATGCGGCGGATGAACAATATCACTGCGATCGACGCAGACACCGGCCTGATAAGCTGTGAAGCCGGCGTCATCTTGCAGAACCTGCATGAAGCCGCCGCGCAGGCCGGGCGGCGCTTTCCACTCACGCTTGGGGGCAAGGGATCGGCAACCGTTGGCGGCCTGATTTCAACCAACGCGGGCGGCACGCAAGTGCTGCGGCATGGCACCATGCGTTTGCTCGTGGCAGGTCTTGAGGCTGTGCTGCCCGATGGCTCGATTTATGACGCGATGGCGCCGTTGAAAAAAGACAATCGCGGCTATGACCTGAAACAACTGCTGATCGGCGGCGAAGGCACGATTGGCGTGGTGACCAAGGCCGTGCTGCAAACCGTGCCCGCGCTCATTGACCGTTGCGTCGTGTGGGCAGGCGTCGATAGCCCGCAACAGGCGTATGAACTTTTGCTGTTCATGCAGAAACATGGGCGCGACCGTTTGGAGGGATTTGAAATCCTGCCCCAGCGCGCGCTCAATGCCGTGCTCACGCATATTTCGGGCACACGGCCCCCGCTCGACACCACACACCGCTGGCATGCATTGATGGAATTTGTGCAGGACGACCCTGCCCAGTCGAGCCCGGGAGAACTGGCCATGCATCTGCTTGAAGATGCCATCGCCGATAATTTGCTCGAAAACGCGACCATCGCGCGCAGCGACGTGCAGGCAGAAGCTTTTTGGAAAATTCGCGATTCGATTGCGGAGGCCGAACGTGCCGCCGGCGCCGCGCTGCAACATGATATCAGCGTTCCGGTCGCGGCCATGGCGCGCTTCATTGAACAAGAATCGCCCCGTATCGAGGCCGATTATCCCGGCACCAAGACCGTGGCCTTTGGACATTTGGGCGATGGCAACATCCATTTCCACGTAAAAGCCCCCGAAGGCGTCGATATCGCGGGTTGGTACGCCGGAGATGGCAAGGCGATCACGTCGCACGTCTACGATCGCGTGCGCGCCTATGGCGGTTCATTGTCGGCTGAACATGGCATTGGCCAATCGAAAATCGACGAATTCGCGCGGCTTGGCGAGCCTGCCCGGCTTTCGGCGTTACGTGCCATTAAAAACGCGTTCGATCCGCTGGGCATTATGAACCCGGGCAAGCTTGTTCCACTTGCGTAACGGCTGCTGCCCGACTAAAGCGCCCCATTAAATTTTTGCCAACAACAAGCACTGGAGTTTCACATGGCCACAGCGCCCCAAGCCGCAAATTTGCCACTTCTTTATAAAGACCTCATTCCGCTCAACAGCAACGATCACGTCACGTGGAAATCGCGCCTGTTGGAGAATGCAAAGTTCCTTGAAGGACAGCATGCAATTCCGTTGACGATCGAAGAATTCGTCCCTGCATCACGCACCTATCCCATCATTTTTTCCGCAACAGACAATCCTGTTCCGCTGGTCCTGATGGGCATGAACGAAGGTGTGAACACTTTCATGAACGAGGAAGGCTTTTTCGAGCGCCCCGTTTACGTCCCTGCATATGTCCGCCGCTATCCATTCCTTTTGGCCAAGCTGCGTCCCGACACTGAAGAGCTGTCCTTGTGCTTTGACCCCACATCGGGCGCCGTTGGTGAATTCGAAGAAGGCACGCCATTGTTCGAAGATGGCAAGCCAAGCGAAAACACACAGGCTATTTTGAAATTCTGTGAAGAATTCGAAAATGCCGGTTCGCAGACGCATGCATTTGTTGAAGAACTGCAAAAGCTTGACCTGTTGATCGACGGCGAAGTGTCGATCCAGCAAGAAGGACAGGAACAGCCATTCATCTACCGTGGTTTCAAAATGATCGACGAAGCGAAATTGCGCGAATTGCGTGGCGACGCCGTCCGCAAGCTGAACCAGAACGGTATCCTTGCACTCATCCACGCACATCTGTTTTCGTTGCAGCTGATGCGGGAAATATTTGCCGTTCAGGTTGCACAAGGTAAGGTACCGCAAGTGACGGAACTGCCTTCGACCTAATCAGGCCAAATGCTTTATGCCGTCACTGTCCATCAAGGGAAGTGACGGCATGGCAAAATACAGTAAAATCGCGATCCTTTTTCACTGGCTAATTGCCATATTGATCGGTGCCAACATCTTGTTGGCAAATCTGGCCGAAGATCTGCCCCGCGCCGCACGCGCTGCCTATATGAGTCCGCACAAGGCCATTGGCATTTCCATTTTGATACTCACCGTTGGCCGCATTTTATGGCGCCTTACCCACCGTCCGCCTGCGCTGCCTGACAAGATTACGGGTTGGCAGGCCAAAGCTGGCCATAGCGTCCATATTTTATTCTACGTCCTCATGATCGTAATGCCACTCACTGGTTGGCTGATGATCGGCGCCAATGGCAAAGCAGCACCCGTTGATTTCTTTGGCCTGTTCACGCTCGATATGGCGGTTGGCAAAAACGCGATGCTGGCGGACCTCGGGCATGAGGGGCATGAGATATTGGCCACCCCGCTTCTTGTTCTCATTGGCTTACATGTTTTGGGCGCTTTGAAGCATCAGTTCATCGACAAGATGCCATTTGTGCAACGGATGTGGCCATAAGCCCCCGTTAACGGCGTCACCGCGCTATCAACATAGCCAGTACCGGCCATTGCCCGTGCCCATGCCTCGCCTCAACCACTTTGGGGGCAGAATGTTTTTGTCCTGACTTGAAAATGCAATGCCAAGAGCCCATTCTTGGATCTGGACAGAAACATCCCCTCCCGTTTCTGTCCGATGATGCCCTAACCGGCATCAGCTCCCTGAACCTCGGCCACCCCGGAGCATTCCGGGGTGGTTTTTTATGCAAACCTTGCGGCTTTATTCCGCGGCAATCAACGCAGACGAACCAAGCGCCTCGTCCGCCAATGCCTCTACTAGCCCGGCTATCAACAACTTCAGCGGTTCAACGCCAACCCCAGGCTGCCGCAAATCAGCATCAAGATAGAGCGACCGGTCCACTTCCAATTGGATCGCATGGATATTGGCACGCGGCTTGGCATGGCGGCGCAGGATATAATCCCCAGCATAGGGGTGGTTGAGCGCAGCGGTAAATCCGTGCCCCTGCAAACGGGACATCAGCAGTTCGGCATATTGCGAGGCGGCACTTTTGCCGAACCGGTCGCCAATCACAAATTGCGGCCCCGCGCCTGTTGCCGGGTTGTGGAGCGGTGGCATGCTGTGTACATCAAGCAGGATCGCGACCCCGAACTTTCGCCGCATATTTTCAAGCACCTGAGATACGGCCTGATGATAGGGGCGGTGCAGCGCCGCAATGCGGTCATTGATGTCGTCTAAAGTGAACTGGCGCTTCCACAAATCGCCTTCGCCCGACAATCGGCGCGGCACAAGGCCAAGTCCGCCGCGCTGCTTCACGCCGGGCGCGGGATAATCCGCGCGCTGTGCGCCGTGGACCATCTCAACGTCGATATCCTCTTCATCGCGGTTCAGGTCGATCCAGGCCCGTGCGCGGTGGGCGATGATGACCGGATGGCCGAACTGTACCGAACGGCGCACCAATAGATCGGCATAGCGATCCTCAAGCCGGACCAGCGATGCCGGCGGCACGCGCAGCGCGTCAATGACAGCGGCGGGATAATCGCGTCCCGCGTGCGGCACAGACAGCAGCACAGGCACGGACATATTTTCCGTTCCCCACATTGCAAATCCGGATGCCGATATGTCCAACACGCCCTCTTCATTAAAAGAAAATATGTTGTTGGCAGGTTTTGCGCAAAATGGTGCAAAAAAATTAAGCCTCTGCAATTATAGATACAGCCGGCGCCGCACTTTAGCGCCCCAAAGTTGATTGAGGACCAATGATGACCCGAATTCTGCTCGCCGAAGATGAACAGGCCATGCGCGAATATCTCGCGCGCGCTCTGGAACGGTCGGGCTATGACGTGGTCGCGGTCGACCGGGGTACCGCGGCAGCGCCGTTGCTGGAACAAGAGCATTTCGATCTGCTGCTCACCGATATTGTGATGCCGGAAATGGACGGCATTGAACTCGCACGCCACTGTAACCGCGTGTCACCGGGCACGGAGGTCATGTTTATCACGGGCTTTTCGGGCGTCGCACTGCGCGCGAGCGCATCCATGCCAAGCGCCAAAATACTGTCCAAACCCTTCCATCTGAAAGACCTTGTCCTTGAAGTCGAACGCCTGTTTTCCAAGGAAAGTTTTGGCGAGCTGAAATAGGCTTGAATGATAGCAAAAGCCCAGCTAGAGGCTGCGGCATAATGGGCGTATAGCTCAGCGGTAGAGCACTGCATTGACATTGCAGGGGTCGCAAGTTCAAACCTTGCTACGCCCACCATTTAAAAACCCCGCCGTCCGAATGGAACGGCGGGGTTTTTTATTTGCGCATGAGCCGGGGGGCAAAACTCTCGCCAAACCCGCCATTTTCATCGTTACGATGCTATGTCGTGGGTGCCGTAATAATTCTCTCGCCGCTTCTCGTTTGTGCTGACATTTTTCATTTCGCGGCGTCGCGTGTAAGCACAGGCGGCTATGGTGGATGTGATCAATCCAAAATCTGCGGAGACCTCAGTCTGCCTTACCGCAGCAGCCTCCGTCGGGAATCTTCTGAGCATTGCTCTTGGATCACAAGATCAGAAGCGATGAGTTGCTTGAGGATTTCGTTGAACCAACGCGCCGACATCCCGGATTTGTTCATATAATATTTAACAGGCTGCCGCGGTTCTTGCTTGATCAAAAACAACAACTCGCCTTCCTTCCGGACGATTTGGACATCACTAGACTCTTGAAACTCAAAAATACGCTTAAGCGCTTCATTAAATGCACGACTACTTTCTTCGGTTTGATCGTCATTTAAGCCCATGAAAAACCCCAAAAAACATTTGAAATGTCAAAACAACACAAATGTAAATTCACATAACAATGAATTCATAAAATATTTATGCTGAAAAATAGTATTTTTAAAAACTATCAATTATGTTTTTCGTAATTTCGTCAAAAAGTTAGGTTCATTTCCGAAATTTAGTAAAGATATATTATAGGAATTATTGCGCACGTATTTTTACGCAGTCGAATTGGGTTTTTTAACATAGCCATAAAAGCTAACTCCCGAGACGGTTCGGGGGCAGCTCTCTTATGCAGTTCGCAATGCACGAGCTCTTGGGTCGGCACGAGCTGGCCTTCGAAACAGATGTTTTTAGAAACAAGGGTGATTGAAATGACAAAGATTTTCTCGGGCCGCAAAGCGACCCTTTATGCAGCAGGCATGGCGGTTTCACTTTTCGCAATGTCTGGTGCTGCACATGCACAGACCGCCGGCGCTCTTGACGGCGCGTACAAGAAGGGTACGTGGTCTTTGAGCAAAGAAGCTAAGGGCGCAACGAAGCCAGATACACGGACTGCAGACCAGATTGCTGCAGCGGATGCTGAAGCTGCGAAGAAAACGTCAGTTACAAACGCACTGCTTGCTGCGCGCAGCAACGCAACGGCTACCGCTCAAACTAACTATGCAAACGCAATTGCTAGCGAAAAGACAGCTTCAGACAACGCTGCGACAGCCGCAGCGGCTCTGGCAGACGCCGATGCCGCTAAAACAAAAGCAGATGCTCTCGTAACTAAGCTTGTTTCAGACAAGGCTGCAGCGGACGCTGTAATAGCATCGACTTCGGCAGCACGTACTGTTGCCCTTGCTGCTCAAGCTGCGCTTCCAAATACTGCAACTGCAGCTGAAATTGCAGCCGCTCAAGCAGCTGTTGATCGTGCGACAGTAGCAGCGAACATTGCAACCGCGGCTCAAGCGCCAATTGCAACTGCGCTTACTGCAGCACAGGGTGCAGCGACCACGGCTCTGAACACCTACACGGCTGCCATTACCGACAAGGCTACTAAAGATGGTCTTTTGTTGAACGCAACAGCAACAAAAACAACGACAGCCGCAACTTTCAACACCGCTTTGGCTGCTGATACCGGTTTTGCTGCACAGCTCGCCGCAGTTAACGGTGCCGCCGGAACAACCTTTGCTGCAACTTACGATGGTCTGGTAGCAATCGCGGCTTATGACGATGCGGTGCCGCTACCAGCCTATGCAAGCAACGGCTTCGCCCGCGCGACCGCAGCACTTGCTGCAGCTGCAGCAAGCAGCAACCAGAACATCTCGATGGCTTCGAGTGCGTTGTCAGGCAGCGCGGCATCAGTTGACGCAGGTGCGAACTTTGAAACTGAAGTTCTTAGCGCTCTTGTGAACCACGAAGATCGTATCACGACAGCTGAAACGAAGATCACTGCACTTGACACGCGTACGACTGCAAACACCAATGCAATCACCGCACTTGACACGCGTACGACTGCAAACACTACTGCAATTGCGAATGAAGTAACAGCACGTGTCGCAGCCGATAACGCATTGGGTGCACGCATCACGACTGAAACCAATGAGCGTATCGCAGCGGATAATGTCCTGCGTGATCAGATTGCAAGCTCAACAGCTACAGCAATCGCCATGGGCGGTGCAGCATTGCTTCCAGACATGGGCTTCACGCTGTCGGGTAACGTCGCTTTCTACGAAGGCGCACAGGCAATGGCATTGAACGCAGCCGCTAAGGTTGGCGCAAACGCCTTTGTAACTGCTTCCGTTGGTGGTGGTTTGAATAAAAATGGTAGCGTTGGTGGACGCGTCGGGTTCGTATTCGGCTTCTAATTCCACGCTAAATACCTAAAAAAGGGGTCGCTATTGATTTGTCGATAGCGACCCTTTTTAGTTTCATTTGGATGCAACGAGTTATCAAAGAGTGGTATGGAGATCATGAAAAAAACCGGCCTAGCTCTTTTGCTTGTAATTACAGGATGTTTGCCGACGTCAATTGTGTATGCTCAGGCAAAGCCCGCAAAGGTACCCGCCGCACCGGTTCAGGGCGGTACGTCACCGAATACCGCACCGACCCTGACGCGCGCTTCATTTATCCAACTTATGGATAACGAATTTAAAGCACGTGACATAACTGGTGATGGCAAGGTGTCGCGCGGTGAAATTGAAGAGTTCGAGCGCGGATCCGCATTGCAGAAAGCTCTGCTGGACAATAGCGCTTCATTCGCTCGCCTTGATGTGGATAAAGATGGCTCTTTATCCGCTATAGAATTTCAAGCGCTGGCTGCGAATCCAACGATGCCTGACATCACAAGCATCATGCAACGGTTCGATAAAAATCGCGATCAGCAAATCACTATCGTAGAGTATAGAATAGCAACACTTGTCCGTTTTGACGATCTCGACGCAGATAAAGACGGTATCGTGGATGAAAACGAACTAAGAGCGTCTCAGAATAGACAAAATAGTATTGAGAAATCCAGATAAAATTGGCAATAATGCTTGCTTTCATACCCATTTTCTAATAAGCTAAGACACTAATACTAACGCATCAACTGGCCACCCGTTGTACATGCAACGGGTGGCATCTTTTATGCACTACGCCCCACGCCTGTTTTGCACGGCGCCGGGCTATCTTTTGTAAGCGTGGCTGATTGCTTTGCCACCCTTCAGCCGTTGATCCATCCAACTGAAAATAACAGACATCCAGCCGAAGATTGTGAACACAAACGCGATGTCGGCTGCGCCTTGCGGCTTCAAATTTCTCTCGCTAAGTCAATGTCATGAACCTTGCATCACTTCTTGCCCAATTCGAACCGGGCGCCGCGTCGCATAAGATATCGATCCCCGCCAGCTGGCATCAGGGACGCACCTCTTATGGTGGCTTAAGTTCGGCACTGGCCTATCAAGCGGCGAAGCTGACTGCGGAGGATTTGCCGCCGCTTCAGTCCGCACAAATTGCATTTGTGGGTCCCTTGGCAGGCGATGTCGAGGTGCAGGCCAACATCCTGCGTCGTGGTAAAAACACGGCATTCATCAAGGCTGACATAATGGGCACAGATGGCATCGGCCTGACCTGCACATTCATTTTTATGAACCGTCGGCAAAGCCATTTGGACTATATCAGCATCGCCCAGCCCGAATTTCCGCCGCTTCCGACTGCGGAAAATGCACGCAGCGGACCGCCTGAATTTTTCACGGGCCATATGCAATATCCCGACAAGCGGCTCGAACTGGGGTTGGCGACCAACCGACTCGCAAGCTGGCACCGCTTTACCGAACATGACGGGCTTGACCATATTGCAGAGCTTATCTGCATTGGCGATGCATTGCCGCCATCGGCGATGGGCTTGATGACCGAAAAGGGCATGGTCAGCTCGATGAACTGGCAGATCAACATGTTGACGGATACGCCAACGACCGAAGATGGATGGTGGTATCTGTCCAGCGAAACGCATCATGCGGCCAACGGCGCGAGCAGCCAATATATGACTGCATGGAACAGCCGCGGTGAAGCGGTGCTTACCGGCATGCAGTCAGTCGCAATTTTTGCCTAACGCCGCATAAGCGCCTTCTCCGCCTCAATGATATAATCGCGGGTAATCGGCAGCGCACGTCGGTCACGCGTGAACTGGATCTGGTAATTTCCCATCCCGCCCGATTCAAATGCCGCGGTCGCGCCCGCAAGATAGAATATCCACATACGGTAAAATCTTTCGTCATATTGCGCGACGATTGCGTCGCGATGGATTTGCACACGGGCGTACCATTCGCGCAATGTCATGGCATAATGCAGCCGCAAGGTTTCGATGTCGCTGGCGATCAGCTTCACCTTTTCGCTCGCCGCAAGCGTTTCCGACAGAGCGGGAATATAGCCACCGGGGAAGATATATTTGCGGGTGAACGCATCTGTAGTGCCCGGCGCGCCAAGACGGCCAATCGTATGCAGCAGCATCACGCCATCGTCCTTCAGCAAATTGGCACAAGCGCGAAAGTAAGCGGTGAACTGGGGCACGCCGACATGTTCAAACATACCGACCGACACAATCCGGTCGAAAGTGCCCGGCGCGCGCTTTGCCAACACGCGATAGTCCAGCAGTTCAAACCTGACCTTATCCGCCACTCCAGCCGCTTCCGCGCGTGCACGCGCAAGCTTTAGCTGCTCGGCGCTCAGCGTAATCCCAAGCACTTCGACCCCGGCAACCTTATTCAGATACAGCGCCATTCCACCCCAGCCACAACCGATGTCGAGCACCTTCTGCCCGGGCTGCAGTGCGAGCTTCGCTGCGATATGCGCCTTTTTGGCACGCTGCGCGCGATCCAAACTGTCATCCGCTTCTGCCCAATATGCGCAGCTATACTGCATATCTTCGTCGAGCCACATGCGATAAAAATCGTTGGAAAGGTCGTAATGATGCGCAACGTTCGCGCGTGAACGGGCCAAGGAGTTGAGCTGCTGAAACGGGCGCAAAATCTGGTCGAACAACGCCTGTAGCGGCTTTTGGTCGCCAATTTCCCCGCCTTTTTCCCAAGGATTGTTGCGCCGGATAATTTCCACAAGGCCCATAATGTCGTCACCATCTACCGTGACGCTGCCGTCCATATAGGCTTCGGCAAGGCCAAGCCGCGGGTTCAGCAAAATACGGCGTTCAGCGTTGCGGTGAACTATCCGCAAGGTGACATCGGGCCAACCAGCCGCAGCCGAGCCGAAAACATGTGCGTCGCCATTTTGTTGCGTGATCGTCAGCGTGCCGTGATGGATCCGGCCACTTAAAATACGTTCGAGTAATGCCAATGTGGTGCCTTTCGTAAAACGATGCCCACCCCCGACTTTGAACCTATTTTTGGATATTGTTACAAAATCATAGTTTTGCCAAGCCTATCCGAACGCTGCTTGATTTAAATCGCGGGTTTCAGACGCGCGAAGCGCATGCCAAAGAACACCAGCCCGACGGAAATGAAATTGTCGACAAATGTTTTGTAAAACAACCAGTTGTCCGTCGACAGAAACTTAGCCGCACCATAATTAAGCGCCGCCATGATCAGGCCGATTGTACCCATGATGATGGCAAAGCGCCCGACATCAATATCGGAATAAGGCATATACCGCGCTAACCCCTTGCCGATATATGGGCCGCCCCGCACGCCATCGATAATGAAGAAACTGGCGGCGATCAGGCCCGTTATCGTCCCCCGCTGCTTGATCCATTCATCATCATTCAGCCAAAATGCGAGGCCTGCCGAAATACAGAGCATCATGATACCAAAGAGAGCGAGCCCGCCGGTGACATCAATTTTCGTTATGCGCTGGAACAGGACAAGCGCGAACCCGACGACCACACCTACAATCGCCGCAGTCTGCAAATCGGTGAACTTTGCAACAAAGTAGAACAACAGGCCCGTGATGATATCAATGGCAAATGGCAAGCGGTTGTGGCGCGCAAATACGCCTCCGTTCGCTTCTGCTCCTTGCGCGGCCATGCCTTACCCCAATGCCGCCTGCTTTTCCTCGGCAAGGCGGTCCAATTCAGCGCGGCTTTTCTTTTCGCTGGAGGATTTTAGCTGGCCGCACGCCGCCATGATATCGCGGCCGCGCGGTGTGCGCACGGGCGCGCTGATGCCGGCTTCGAAAATGATGCTGGAAAAACGCTTGATGCGTTCTGGATCTGAACATTCGTAAATCGCGCCGGGCCATGGGTTGAACGGTATCAAATTGACCTTTGCCGGCAATTTATACTGGCGGATGAGGTTCACGAGCTCGTGCGCGTCTTCGTCGCTGTCATTCTTGTCCTTCAGCATCACATATTCAAATGTGATCCGCCGCGCGTTGCTGACGCCGGGATATTCGGCGCAGGCACGTAAAAGTTCATCAATGCCATATTTGCGGTTGATGGGGACGATTTCGTCACGAATTTCCTTGGTCACCGCGTGCAGCGATACCGCAAGGTTTACGTTAATTTCCTCGCCCGCGCGCGCCATCATCGGCACAACGCCAGACGTCGAAAGCGTAATGCGGCGGCGCGACAGGCCAAGGCCATCGCCATGCATAACGATCTTCATCGCATCACGGACATTGTCGAAATTATACAAAGGTTCACCCATGCCCATCAACACGATGTTCGTCAGCATGCGGCCGTCGGCGGTGTAATGGCCGACATCATCATCTTCATCATCGTCCGCAACCGACGCCATATTGCCCTTTGGCCATTCGCCAAGCGCATCGCGCGCCAACATGACCTGCCCGACAATCTCGCCCGGTGTCAGGTTGCGCACCAGCCGCATCGTGCCCGTATGACAGAAACGACAGTTGAGCGTGCAGCCAACTTGCGAGGAAATGCAAAGCGTGCCGCGATCCGCATCGGGAATGAACACCATTTCATAATCTTGCGCATCATCGGTGCGCAAAAGCCATTTGCGCGTACCATCGGTCGAAACCTGTGCCTCAACCACCTCTGGCCGGCCAATGACAAAGCGATCGGCGAGCCAAGGCCGCATGGTTTTGGCGATATCGGTCATCGCTTCAAAATCGGTTACGCCGCGATGGTATATCCAATGGAACACCTGCTTTGACCGCAGCTTTGCCGCTTTTTCATCCAACTGCGATTCTTCAAAAAGCTGCCGGATTTGAAGATGGTTCAAGCCCAAAAGGTCAATTCGGCCATCCGCACGCTGCGTAATCGCGCGTGGGGTGACGACGGGGTCTATATGGCCGGGAATCTGCATGATGGCCGCGCCTATACGCAATGAATCGCCGAAATGCCAGCTATGCTATCGTGCCGCGCATCCCAACGCCGCCGCATCAATTGCACTGGGCGCACCGCGCAATGCGTAGGCATCGACAATCGACCGGCCATCGCGGCCAATCGTTTCGATGCTGAGCGATGTTGCCGAGCGGATGGCGGCGATAATGGCCAAGTCCATCCGCCGGTCCGCCGCCCATGCCGCTTTGCTATCGGCCCTTAAACGAAAACGCCTTCCACCCGCGGTCAATGTCACGCCGCTATTGGCCGCCCGATCACGCGACAGCCGCACGTAAAGCTGGTGCGTAACGCGGCGCTTTGGCCAAAAACCGATGGAGACATAAGCCGCCCGCGTTGGCGGACCTATCGTCTCGTCGGGCTCCGAAATCGCATAGCAGCGGGGGGGTTCAGGGTCACGAAACGCCGCCCACCCTTGATACACGCCAAGCCGGTCTTTGGCAGACAGCGGCGCGGCAGCCGCAAGCGTCAACGCAAACATAATAAGCATGTGCTTTCCGGCGAATGCCGGAATCCAGCGCGGCGATGCGCAGGACTGTTCTGGGCTCCTGCCTGCGCAGGAGAACACATCATGTGGGGTGACAAACCTCAAGCACGCTCCCCTGCGCCGTCGCCGTCAATCACCAGCGTTTCGACACCATCGCGGATCATTACCATGCTGCCCTGCGCAAGGCTGTGGGCGATGGGCGCGCCAAAGCGTTCCATGGGCTCCAAGCCCAGCAAAACCCCGCGCAGCACGCGTGCGGTCATCCCATGGCAAATGATCAGCATGTCCTGTTCAAAGCGTTGGTCCGATATCCAGTGACGCAGCCGCTGCGCGACATCGTCGTAAAATTCGCCGCCCTCGGGACGCACGGAAAACAGCTTGTGCTCCATATCGACGATTGGGCCGATTTCCGCGGAAATGTCGGCATAGGTCCGGCTCGACCAAAGGCCGACGTCAATTTCCAGCAGCCGGTCGTCGCGCATCGTTTGATGCCAGTCGGCGTCGATTTCCTCTGCGACCAAGGCAAGCGTCTGCAACGCGCGCCCAGCGGTGGACGACCAAAGCTGCGGTATGGGGTCATCCCCCAGATAATTTGCCAACGCACGCCCCATCGCGCGCGCTTGCACACAACCTTCCCAGGTCAGCGGGGTATGCAGCTCCGCCTGCCCCTGCATTCGGGCAATTTTGTTAAACACCGTCTCCCCATGCCGTGCGATGAAAAGCCGTCTACCGTTTGTTGAAATCGTCATAATGGCCTTATTCCACAGGATATTCTTCGACGCAAAACCTATCGGCTTGCCCTGCTGGCCAAAGCGGTTATGGAAGAGTCGCCATAGAAATAGGGATTTTTGGCTGCTTTGTGCCTGCCATGCCCGATAAGGGGAATTTGAATGAGAGCCACGATCGAACGCGCGACCCTGCTGAAAAGCCTGAGCCACGTCCAATCCGTTGTGGAACGGCGCAACACTATCCCCATTTTGTCGAACGTCCTGATCGAAGCCAGCGAAGGCGGCAAGATCAAGCTGACCGCGACGGACTTGGATTTGCAGGTCGTTGAAACCTTTGCGGCCGATGTCGAAACCCCCGGTGCAACCACCGTTTCGGCGCACACGCTGTTCGAAATCGCGCGCAAATTGCCCGAAGGGTCGCAAGTCCAATTGCATGCCGCAGATGGCCGCATGGCGGTGAACGCTGGCCGTGCGCGCTTCTCGCTCGCAACGCTGCCGCGTGAAGATTTCCCCACGATCGCAGAGGGCGAATTGCCCACCTCGTTCGAAATTCCCGCAAGTTCGCTGATCCAGATCATCGACAAAACGCGCTTTGCGATTTCGACCGAAGAAACGCGTTATTATCTCAACGGTATTTTCCTGCACGTCACCGACGATGCCGATCCTGTGTTGAAGGCAGCGGCCACCGACGGCCACCGCCTCGCCCGCGTCACGCTGCCGCGTCCGGCTGGTGCAGAAAACATGCCCGACATCATCGTGCCACGTAAATGCGTCGCCGAAATCCGCAAGCTGCTGGACGAAAGCGGCGGCAATGTCATCCAGATCGATCTGTCGGCGAGCAAAATCCGCTTCACCTTTGACAGCGTCATCCTGACATCAAAGCTGATTGACGGCACATTCCCCGATTACAGCCGCGTCATTCCAACCGCGAATGACAAGCTGCTGCGCATCGACCCCAAGGCATTCAGCCAAGGCGTTGACCGCGTGGCGACCATCGCCACCGAAAAAACCCGCGCTGTCAAAATGGCGCTCGATAAAGACAAGATCACATTGTCGGTCACCAGCCCTGAAAACGGCACGGCCGCCGAAGAAGTGTCGGGCCAATATAACAGCGATGGCTTTGAAATCGGCTTTAACGCGCGTTATTTGATGGACATCTTGGGCGAAATCGAAGGCGACATTGTCGAACTTCACTTGGCCGACGCCAGCGCCCCAACGCTCATTCGTGAGAATGACAAGTCGGCGGCGCTGTATGTTTTGATGCCAATGCGCGTCTAATAAATGGAGTGGCTTCCGCGCTGGAAGCCCTCCCTTATTCCGCAGCTTCCGCCATGGGGATGCTCTGCGGCCCCCGCACCACGATACCGGGCAAAGCGCCCGTCATCGCGCCATCACGGAACGTGACCACGCCCGATTTAATCGTCGCGGCATAGCCGTCAGCTTTTTGCAGCAAGCGCTTGCCACCTGCGGGCAGGTCGAACGCCAACCATGGCTTCAACAATTTCAACGCGTCAAAATCGATGACGTTGATATCCGCGAGATAGCCCGGCTTTAGCACACCGCGATCATTCAGCCCATAAAGCCGCGCCGTGTCGTGGCATTGGCGTTTGACGGCCAGTTCGAGCGGTATTGTCCCCGCCTTACGATCGCGCGCCCAGTAACTGAGCAGAAATGTCGGTGACGCCGCGTCGCAAATCGTCCCGCAATGGGCGCCGCCGTCGGACAGCGATGCGACGATATCGTCACGCTGGAGCAGCTCTTTGGTGAAGTCCAAATTGCCATCCATATAATTCAATATCGGCAGGTAAATCATGCCGTTGCCGTCGTCGGCCATCAACTGGTCATACGCATATTCGGCCGCTTCTTTGCCTGCGGCTTGCGCAAAGCCGAAGACGCTTTCTTCGCGTGTGGGTTCATAGCTGAAGCCATCGCCGAGCGGGAATTGCATGGCCCATGCGGCCGTCACCAGCATGAAGAATGGGGCCATATCGACCGAAGGTGGTGGCAAATTATCCTCCGCCAACATCGCTGCCTTAAACGCCGGGTCGGACAGCTTTGCCTTTTGTTCGTCCCACGACAGTCCGGCGATTTTCTGCCAGCTTGGCTTGCGCATGAACGGGTGCACCGTGCCGCGCCAGTTCATGATGACGCCGATACCGCGCAGGCCAATCGCCGCGACGAGGTTCGCACCATTGTCATTGGCGTTGCACATCGCCGCCATTTGTTCGGTCCACGGCATTTGCTTGATGGGCGATTGCAACATGGTGAAGGCGATGGGCAGCCCCGTCTCGCGGCTTAACCGACCCATCCAGCCGAACTCGTCCCATTCTTCCAAGAAATCGGTGGTCAGCTCAAACACCCCATGTCCGACTTTGCCCATGGCGCGGCCAATACCCACCAGTTCAGGTTCGGTCGCCGTGGTCCCGGGGACAAGTTCGCCATCAATCGATTTATGCAACACCGTGCGGGAGGTGGAAAAACCCAAAGCCCCTGCGCGCAAGCCTTCCTCCACCAGCCGCGCCATTTCGGCGATGTCGGCTTCCGTTGGCTCCTCATTATCCGCGCCGCGCTGTCCCATGACAAAGGCACGCAACGCGCCGTGCGGAACTTGCGTGCCAATATCGATGGTGCGCGGCAGGCGTTCGAGCGCATCGAGATAATCGGGAAAGCTCTCCCAATCCCATTTCATTCCCTCGGCGAGCGCGGTGCCGGGAATATCCTCGACACCCTCCATCAGGCCGATCAACCAATCATGCTTGTCCTTTTTCGCGGGCGCAAAGCCAACGCCGCAATTGCCCATCACGACCGTGGTGACGCCATGCCAGCTCGACGGACCCATCTCGCTGTCCCACGTTGCCTGGCCGTCATAATGGGTATGGATGTCGACAAAACCTGGCGCGACGATTTTACCGGACGCATCAATCTCTTCGCGACCCAAAGCGCTGATTTGACCCATAGCGGTAATGATACCGCCATCGACCGCAACATCGGCGACAAAGCGCGGTGCGCCCGTGCCATCAACGACGGTTCCACCGCGAATGACCAAATCATGCATATCGACTCTCCTCTTCCTCGCAGGGGAGCCTATCAGACTTAATCGGGCGGTTAAAGTGGGGTCGCGTTGAAGGCGAAATAGCGAGCAATCGTCATCCTGAAACAAGTTCAGGATGACGTTTTTCTGCGAAATTACGCTTTACGCTGCCCCAGCAAGCGCAGGCGAAGCGCGTTCAGTTTGATGAAACCCGCTGCATCCTTTTGATCGTAAGCGCCAGCGTCGTCCTCAAACGTCACAACTTTTTCACTGTACAGGCTGTTGGGCGATTTGCGGCCAACCACACTCGCCAGACCCTTATACAGCTTCAGCCGCACGGTACCGGACACCAAGGTCTGCGAATGGTCAATCGCGGCTTGCAGCATCTCGCGCTCGGGCGAGAACCAGAAACCATTATAGATAAGCTCGGCATATTTCGGCATCAGCTCATCCTTAAGATGCGCTGCGCCGCGGTCGAGCGTGATGCTTTCAATACCGCGATGTGCACGGGCATAAATCTCGCCACCGGGTGTTTCATACATGCCGCGTGATTTCATACCGACGAAGCGGTTTTCGACCAGATCAAGGCGGCCAATGCCATGCTTGCGGCCAAGATCATTCAGCGCAGCCAACAAAGTCGCGGGCGACATCGCTTCGCCGTTCAGCGCGACGCCGTCGCCCTTTTCAAAATCGATGGTGATATATTCTGGCGTGTCTGGCGCATCCTCTGGATTGACGGTGCGCGAGTACACATAATCGGGCGTTTCGTCCCATGGGTCCTCAAGCACTTTGCCTTCGGACGACGTGTGCAACAGGTTGGCGTCGGTCGAAAACGGGCTTTCGCCGCGCTTGTCCTTAGGCACCGGAATCTGGTGTTGCTCCGCCCATTCGATCAACCGTGTCCGGCTCGTCAGATCCCACTCACGCCAAGGGGCAATCACCTTGATGTCGGGGTTCAGCGCATAGGCCGAAAGTTCGAACCGCACCTGATCATTGCCCTTGCCCGTTGCGCCATGCGCAATCGCGTCCGCGCCGGTTTCGGCGGCAATCTCGATCAAGCGCTTGGAAATGAGCGGACGGGCAATCGACGTGCCCAACAAATAGTCGCCTTCATACCGCGCATTGGCGCGCATCATCGGAAAGACGAAATCGCGCACAAATTCTTCGCGCAAATCATCAATGTAGATATGGTGATCGGGCACGCCCATCAGCACAGCCTTTTCGCGTGCTGGCCCAAGCTCTTCGCCCTGCCCCAGATCGGCGGTGAAGGTGACGACTTCGCAGCCATATTCCACCTGTAGCCATTTCAGGATGACGCTGGTGTCGAGCCCGCCCGAATATGCGAGGACGACTTTTTTAACGCTGTCTTTGGTCATATCATTTTCCGAAGCTGAATATCCGCCGCGCGCCTAACAGTTTAGGCAGGGTTCGACAACTCCCACAACTGCCAAAGCCCCAGAAAGAGGAACATCGACGCCGCAATCCTGTGCACGATGCGCAGCGAAACCTTTTCCACCAGCTTCTCGCCCAGATAGACCGCAGGGACATTGGCGATCATCATGCCCAATGTTGTTCCCGCCGCAACCACCAGCACCGCATGATATTGCGCGCCAAGTGCGATTGTTGCCACTTGCGTCTTATCGCCCATTTCGACGAGGAAAAACGCGATTGTTGTCGCAACAAATGCCCCGCGCTGTGACGCGACTTTCATATCGTCATCGACCTTGTCGGGAATAAGCGTCCACGCCGCCATCAGGATGAAACCAATGGCGACTGCGATACGAAATGCGTCGCTCATAAAAATGCTGGCGAGCGCACTGCCCGCCCAGGCCGCGAGTGCATGATTGGCCATTGTGGCGGCAAAAATGCCGGCGATGACCGGCACCGGCTTTTTGAACCGTGTCGCCAGCAATATGGCGAGCAGCATTGTCTTGTCGCCGATTTCGGCAACGGCAACAAGCAAGGCAGAGGCGAAGAAAATTTCCATAATGTTTTCCAGGTCAGGCAGTTAAAAGACGCAATGCCACCCACAACCCCGCCCGACCGGAACGGATTGCAGATGCCATTGGTCTCGCCTTGAACCGCATTTGCGGCCCCACATGCACCATGACCTCTCGGCCAAATATGTTGATGCATGTCCCGTTCGCATGGAACGGCTGGCTACTCCCCAGATGACGGAATGGCGTTTACGTCGCGAATCTCAGCGATGCAACCATGCTGTTATGGAGCAGCATTTACCCGAGAGCCCGGCATAGCCTTGCCGCGGCCCATTTGACGGATCTTGAACAGTTTGCGGCGACGGGAATAGCGCACAGCAACAAAAATGAGAGCGAGCGCCGTAATCGTGATCAACACGAATGCGACAATTAATCTTGTTTCCACGGGTTTCTATCAGTCCAAGATAATGGGCTTTGTTTGCATTTTGATATGCTTGTGATTTTAACTAGCATTTAAAAATGCGAATACAACGGGCAATTGGCGTTATTGATTAGCGAGCGATCAACAATGTTGCGTCGGCTGATAATTCAATAGCTGCTGGCGCACGCACGAGCAGGCAGTCGCCCACCGCAGCCATTTCGTGCGCGACCGAAACCGTCCCCGTCAGTGGCACAATCCAACAGCTGCCCGCTAAAGCCAGCGCATCAATCTGACTTTGATCATCGACATACCAAAGCTGGAAATGTGGTCCATCGACCATCTGTTGCCCGCCGGTTATGCGTCCGGATCGCGCATCGCGATACGGCGTTGCAACGGACACGGCGACACCGTCATCCAGATGCAGTTCGCGTGGCCGGCCATAGTCGAACAGACGATAGGTTATATCGGCGAATTGCTGCACTTCAACGAGCGTGATGCCCGCGCCAATCGCGTGGACGGTTCCGGCGGGAATATAATAATAATCGCCAGCCGCAACTGGCTTCCAATCCATCAGCGCTTCAATCTCGCCCGAAAGCGACGCCGCCCGCAAGGCTTCTGCGCTCAGATCCTGATGCGTGCCAATGCCGAGCACGGCTCCGGGTTCTGCATCCACCACAAACCAGCATTCTTCCTTGCCCGATTGCAACCCGCGATCACGCGCTTGGGTGTCGTTGGGGTGCACCTGAATGGATAGCTTTTCCGACGTAAACAGCCATTTCACCAATATCGGCAGCGGGTCGCCATCGGCGTTTTCATACCAGATCTCGCCAATGCGGCGGCCGCCCATATCGCCAAATTGCGCCGGTATGTCTGTGCGGCCCCATGGCTTTTCAACAAGATGCTTGGTCAGTTTCATGGGCCATCCGTTATCAGCAATTAAACGCTTTTGCACCGTCCAAACTATCGCTAGGGAAGCGGCAACACCAAAATTTTCTCCCCAGGCACCACGTCCCAATGGAGCCAAAGTCATGACTGAATATGTAACCCGCGCAAACCTGCAGGTCGCCGATGAACTCGCGCTTTTCGTTGAAAGCCGCGCGCTGTCGGGCACGGGCATAGCCGCCGACGCTTTATGGTCCGGACTATCCGATATTCTGGCGCGGTTTGTGCCGGTGAATCGCGCGCTGCTCGCCAAACGCGACGCGCTGCAAACCCAAATCGATGCCTGGCACAAGGCCAATCCCGGACCGATCAGCGACATGCCTGCTTATCAGGCATTTTTGCGCGACATTGGCTATCTCGTGGCCGAACCAGCGCCCTTTGCCATTGGCACGCAAAATGTCGACGCCGAAATCGCGACGATGGCCGGACCGCAGTTGGTCGTGCCGAGCCTGAATGACCGCTTCGTGCTCAACGCCGCCAATGCCCGTTGGGGCAGCCTATATGATGCATTATATGGCACCGATGCGCTCGATGCCCCGCCTGCCCGCGCAGGTGGCTATGATGCGGATCGCGGCGCGGCCGTCATCGCTTATGCACGCAATTTCCTGAACCACAGCATCCCCGGTTGGGAAGACGTCTTGTCCGGCGGGACGTCCGATTTCTTCGTCGCGCAATCCGCATCGGGTGACACGCAACGCTATCTGTTCAAACAAAATGGCCTGCATATCGAGATATTGGTCGATCCCGCGCACCCCATCGGCGCGACCGACGAACTGCATATCGCCGATGTCATCCTTGAAGCTGCGCTGACCACGATCATCGATCTGGAAGACTCGGTGGCTGCCGTGGACGCGCAGGACAAGGTTGCCGCCTACACCAACTGGCTGGGCCTGATGCGTGGTGATTTGGTTGCGTCGTTTGACAAAGGCGGGCGGACAATGAGCCGCGCGCTTGAGGCCGACCGCGATTATGACGGCCTCACCCTTGCGGGCCGCAGCCTGATGTTCGTGCGCAATGTCGGGCATCTGATGACCAATCCGGCGGTGCTGTTGCCCGATGGCAGCGAAGCGCCCGAGGGCATTCTCGACGCATTGTTCACCTCTTTATGCGCGCTGCACGACCTGAAAGGTCTTGGCACGCATCGCAACAGCCGCGCAGGTTCGATCTACATCGTAAAGCCCAAAATGCACGGCCCCGAAGAAGCCGCGCTGACCAATGCTTTGTTCGATGCGGTTGAAGATGTGCTTGGCCTCGCACGCCACACCATCAAGGTCGGCGTGATGGACGAAGAACGCCGCACCAGCGCGAACCTCGCCGCATGCATTCACGCGGTGAAAGACCGCATCGTCTTCATCAACACCGGCTTCCTGGATCGCACCGGTGACGAAATGCACACCGCGATGCAGGCGGGCCCCATGATCCGCAAGGCGGAGATGAAAGCCAGCAGCTGGATCCAAGCCTATGAAGCGCGCAACGTCCAAATCGGCCTTGCCTGCGGTCTTTCAGGCAAAGCGCAAATCGGCAAAGGCATGTGGGCCGCGCCCGATATGATGGCCGATATGATGGTGCAGAAAATCGGCCATCCAAAGGCAGGGGCCAACACCGCATGGGTCCCCTCACCCACCGCAGCAACGCTGCACGCGATGCATTATCACCAGTTTGACGTCTTTGCGCGGCAGGCGGAATTGGCACAAGAACCGACGCCGGGCCTTGATCCCTTGCTGACCATTCCCGTTGCACCCGTCGGCCACAATTGGTCCGATGAAGAGGTGACGCAAGAGCTTGAGAACAACGCGCAGGGCATTCTTGGCTATGTCGTCCGCTGGATTGACCAAGGCGTCGGCTGTTCAAAGGTCCCCGACATTCACGACATCGGCCTGATGGAAGACCGCGCCACATTGCGTATTTCGTCGCAGCATATCGCCAACTGGCTGCTGCACGGCATTGCGACCGAGGCGCAGGTCGACGCCGCGCTCACCAAGATGGCGGCGAAGGTCGACGCGCAAAATGCGGGCGATCCGCTTTACGAAAAGCTCACACCGGGCAGCATCGCATTGAAGGCCGCCCGTGCGCTCATCTTCGAAGGCGTGGCGCAGCCCAATGGCTATACCGAGCCATTGCTGCACAAATTCCGGCAGGAGAAGAAAGCGGCAGCCTAACGCGGCGCCGCTTTTTTCAATTGCTCCGCTTTCCAGTCCATCGCGCGGCGCACGCGGGTTTCGACCGACGGGTGCGAGTAGAATATCAATTCTTGCAGCGCCGATGGCCGCGGATAGCGATATTCGGCAGTTTTCACCAACGCGCCTGCAAGCGCATCGGGCAAATTCACCGTCCGAAGCGAATAAGCGTCGGCTTCGCTTTCGCCGACACGTGCCACGCTGTTCATCACTGGCTGTGCAAACAGGCTGAGAACCGAAACGATCAGCGACAATATCGGCAATCCTTCGGGGTCGCCGATGGTGGCTTTGCTGCCAAATAAGGCCGCGACCCGGTTGAACAATCGGTCGGCCAAAAAGAAACCAAGCATCGCAATGAACACAATGGCGAAGACCATCCGCCAGACATGGCCAAGAACATAATGGCCGATCTCATGCCCCGTTACGGCCTTCACCTCGTCCAATGACGCCTGCTTGAGCGCAACGTCGGAAATCGCAATCCGCGCCGAACCAAAAACGCCCGAGACATTGGCGGTGAAGTTGTTCGATTGGCGCGAACCATCAAACATCAGCACACGGTCATGCGGAATGTTGGCTTCGTCGGCCATTTCAAGCAACGCCGTCCGCACTGGCCCCGCTGGAACTGGCTTATATTCGTTGAACATCGGTTCGATCACCACAGGCGCGAGCAATATCGTCGCGGCCGCGGCAAAAGCCGCAAGGCCACCGGACCATATCCACCATGTTTTGCCCGCACGGCGGATAAGCGCATAGACGCCGAGGAAAAACAGCCCGCCCAATATGCTCGACAGCGTGATGCCAATGGCATTTTGCGCGAGGAAGTCAGACAATGGCTGGTCCGTCCGGCCATAGGATCGTTCAAAACCCCATTGCTCATAAATGCCCCAGGGCAGGCTGATGACGGCCGAAATGACGAAAAACGCGACGCAGATTATCCATGTCCGCAGCGCCCAGCCGCTATTTTGCAATTTCGCCGACAGGCGGTCGAGCAGGCCCGAACGTACAATAATCCACGTTACAATGGCGGTGACAACCAACCCCGCCAACAACATCCAATGCGTTGCGATGGTATAGCTTTCGGCCTTTTGCAGCGCCTCTGGCCCCAGACTGTCAATATAACGCGCGGTCTCTGCCGCTGGATCAAATGCCATGTCTATTCCCTCCGATATACTGTGTTGGCTATCTCACACAGCATAGACATGCAACCGCATCTTGCGGGCACGAACGCAGCGTCGTTGGGTCAGTCGAAGTGAAGGTTGATATTATGGCTCAGATCGACACAGAAATCCGTAACACCGACTATTTGCGCGACGGAACCGTGATAACGCTTTCCTGCTTCTGGTCAGATGGCATGTCGGGGTCGTCCGTGATCGATGCCACCGTCTGACCACTAACAACAACTTTGAACAGCAAGTCGGGTGCAGGCATTTTTGTGAAGGTCGGCAAAAGCGCGTGTTGCGCCAAGTCTGAGGCAATGGCCCAATATTCCTTGTTAGAAAACAACGCTTCCAACACCTGCACCGAATAGCCAGAATCTCCGGCGACCATAACAATGTTGTTATCGTCGTTTGCATCACGATACAGCGCATAACGCTCATTAGACGCGCCATCGCGGCAGGCATTGGGAAGATCGAGAAAATCGGCGTTTCGCAATTTCATCAACTCGACGAAGATTGTGCCTGTCACAAACGTCCCCGCCAAATCGGGTTTGATTACTTTTGCCTTCTTCCACGTGATGGCGGTCGTGCACGTTGGGATGGCTTGTGGAACGGTTCCTTCGCTCGCGGTGACCGGCACGCGTACTTTCGCGATCATCTCCATCAGCTTTGCTTTAGCGATTGCTGGGTCGCTGTTCGAAGTCGAATAGCGTAGCTTTACAAACCAATGCCCAACCGGAAAAATGGCGAGAGCCGTTGCTTTGTATTTGTTATTGGACGTTGTGTAGGCACGATACAGCCCGCTTGCGACTGAACCACCCGGCCGCGCAAAGCTGGTCGGTGCATCTTCTACCGCCACAACATTGCCAAGCGCCTTATTGGCAAGCAGGCCTTGCTCGCTCCGGTCGAACCATACACCGATGTCGTTCCAATAGGGGCGATAGAGGTAAACGGTGCCGATGGAGTCAGCACTTTCATATTGGACACTAACATCCAGTTCGGATGACGAATTGTCCGAAATAGAACTGCGCTTTAGCCCCGCGAGTTTCGGTGGCAGGATGATTTGGCTGCGGGCATGTTGCCAGCTCGCGGTATCAGGAACGCTGATTGCGGTTTGTGCAAAGGCGGGTAAGGAAACCGAGAAGGCCAGAAAAAGTGCGAATATACGAACACTCATTATTCGGCTCCTTGAACCACAACTAATTTATGCAACAGCGTCGATAAACCGCTCCGCATCCAATGCAGCCATACAGCCCGTGCCCGCGCTGGTGCATGCTTGGCGATAGATATGGTCCATCACATCGCCGCAGGCAAATACGCCGGGGATGCTGGTTTCCGTTGCCTGACCCTCTGAACCGCCACGCACCTTGATATAGCCGCCGGCCATATCCAGATGCCCTTCGAAAATCGCGGTGTTGGGCTTGTGCCCGATGGCGATGAAAACGCCATGCAGTTCGATATCTTCGGTTCCGCTGCCGTCGGTCGCGGCGATACGCATGTCCGTGACACCCATCGCATCGCCCAGAACCTCATCCAATCTATGGTTCCATTTGATCGTAATTTTGCCTTCGGCTTCGCGCGCGAACAGGCGGTCTTGCAAGATCTTCTCCGCCTTCAATTTGTCGCGGCGGTGGACCAAGGTCACATGGCTGGCGATATTGGCGAGGTATAAAGCTTCTTCGACCGCGGTGTTGCCGCCGCCGATGACGGCGACAGGCTTGTTGCGGTAGAAAAACCCGTCGCAGGTTGCGCAGGCCGATACGCCCTTGCCCATGAACGCAGTTTCGCTGGGCAGGCCAAGATATTGTGCGCTTGCCCCCGTTGCGATGATGACCGCGTCGGCGGTGTAATCACCTGCGCCACCTGTCAGGACAAAGGGCCGCTTCGAAAAATCGACCTTTTCAATATAATCATTTTCAATCCGCGTGCCGAAACGTTCGGCGTGCTTGCGCATCCGCTCCATCAACTCGGGGCCCATGACGCCCGCATCATCACCCGGCCAGTTGTCGACTTCGGTCGTGGTCATCAACTGCCCGCCGATTTCAACACCGGTAATCATCATGGGCGTCAGGTTGGCGCGCGCGGCATAAACCGCCGCGGTGTAACCGGCTGGGCCGGAACCGATAATGATAACAGGGGCGTGGCGATTTTCGGTCATGGACGGTCTTTCTGATTCTGTTCCGTCCGGACATAAGCGTCGCCACCGCTTTGGCCAAGTGTGCCGCCCGACTTATCCCCATTAAATTAGCGCTTCACATTATAACGGCGGCAACTTATCAGGCGGTCCGAAACACGGGTTTAGGGAGCATTTTCATGGCTAAAATCACAGTAATTTCACGCGATGGCCAAGGCCGCGAAGTTGAGGCTGAAAATGGCCTGAGCCTGATGGAAGTCATCCGCGACAATGGCTTTGACGAATTGTTGGCATTGTGCGGCGGTTGCTGCTCGTGCGCGACCTGCCACATTCATGTCGATCCGGCCTTTGCCGATCGCTTACCGAAGATGAGCGAAGACGAAAACGACTTGCTGGACAGCACCGACCACCGCAACGAAACCTCACGCCTGTCGTGTCAGGTTCCTGTAACCGATGCGCTTGACGGCCTAATCGTCACCATCGCGCCAGAGGATTGATTTAGAGCACCGCTAACGCCCCTCCCGCAAGCGGGAGGGGAAATCTACCCCCGCATTGCCTGATCCAGTGACTCCTGAAGCACGGGATAGCCATGGCCGTCGGGGATGCAGAGCCAGTTTCCATCTTCGCGCTTGTCGATATAGGTCAGGACGGTGGAAACCGGATGCGCGGCGGCATGTGCTGCGGCAGCGTCAAAGTCACCAAACATCGCCAGCCTTTCCAGATTGCGGCGCGTCGGGAAGATGATCTTGACCTCACCCTTGTCGGCTTTTTCCAAAACCTCTGCCGCGCTGGCCCAAAACAGCGCCCGGTTTTCGGTGTGGTCAACGGTCGCAAGCGGCGTGGTGTTGCCTGCATCCACCAGATAGAAGCGCGTATCGAAAACCCGCGATGCCCGCTCAAACGCAGGCGGCCGCCAGCGTGACCATGGTACGAGTTGGTCAAAATCGGGTTCCCAGCCAAAACGGTTGCATATGGCTTGCAGGCTCTCCCCATCATGCAACGCCGCGCGCGGGGCATCGCAATCGGCGGGGTCATCAACACCCTTTAGCCCAAGCGCAAGGCCAGCCTCCTCAATCGTCTCGCGAATGGCCGCCAGTCGTGCTGCGGCCTCATCCAACGGCAAAGGGCCGCCCAGCATTTGGGCATAATCGAAATCCGCCGGATCAACCTTCCCACCCGGGAAAACCGCCGCACCGCCGGCAAAAGCCATCGCCTTGATACGTTCGACCATCAGCAACAATGGCGCACCGCCATCGGGGTTTTGGCGAAAAATCACCATAGTAGCGGCGGGGGTGGCGATGGGTTCGGGTGCTGTTTCTAAAGTCATGCCACACACAAGCATGGAATGCCCGGCGTTAGAAGTGGAAAGTTAATCTAGGGTCAGGACCTTGCGGTTAAACTCTATCAAAACATTGCAGGGGCCCCATTCGCCGCGCGCGTGATATGCTCATGCAAGATGAGGTAAAAACCTGCCTTGAATTTGGTTAATCTTCGGCCCATTCCGGGATGAGACTCGCGCACTTGCGCTTTTAGAACAAATCTGGAACAAGCTACTTCATGTCACTCACCCATATTAAGGTGCGCGGTGCGCGCGAGCATAATCTCAAGGGCGTCGATATCGACCTTCCACGCGATAAGCTGATCGTCATCACCGGGCTTTCCGGTTCGGGCAAATCCAGCCTCGCGTTCGATACCATCTATGCCGAAGGGCAGCGGCGTTATGTCGAATCGCTGTCGGCTTATGCGCGCCAGTTTCTGGAGATGATGCAAAAGCCCGATGTCGAACATATTGAGGGCCTGTCGCCCGCAATCTCCATCGAGCAGAAGACAACGTCGCGCAACCCGCGCTCAACCGTCGCGACGGTGACCGAGATTTACGATTATATGCGGCTGTTATGGGCGCGTGTCGGCGTGCCTTATTCGCCCGCGACGGGCCTGCCGATTACCGCGCAGACGGTCAGCCAGATGGTCGACCGCGTCATGGCCTTGCCAGAGGGCACGCGCGCGTTCTTGCTCGCCCCCGTGGTGCAGGGCCGCAAGGGCGAATATCGCAAGGAACTCGCCGAGTGGCAGCGTTCAGGCTACACCCGCGTGCGCATCGACGGCGAGATGTACGCCATCGAAGACGCGCCCGCGCTCGACAAGAAATATAAGCATGACATTGAGGTCGTGGTCGACCGTATCGTCGTCAAGGACGGCATTCAGCAGCGTTTGGCCGAAAGCTTTGAAGCGGCGCTGAAGCTGGCCGATGGCTTGGCCTTTGTGGATTTGGCCGACACCACGGTGGCGGAATTGCAAACCGGCAATGCCGAGAGCGTACCTAGCGCCTTTGGCGAAGCGCGCGCGACGTTCACGCCCGCCACCAACGTCACGGGCGGCGCGATGAAGGGCACAGGCCTGCCCGCCAACCGCATTGTGTTTTCCGAGAAATTCGCCTGCCCTGTCAGCGGCTTCACCATCGCCGAAATCGCGCCGCGTCTGTTCTCGTTCAACGCCCCGCAAGGCGCCTGTCCCGATTGCGATGGCCTTGGCGAGCGGCAGGAGTTTGACCCGCAACTGGTGGTCCCGAACGAACATCTGTCGTTGAAGAAAGGCGCGATTGTGCCTTGGGCGAAATCAAACCCGCCCAGCCCCTATTATATGCAAGTGCTCTCCAGCCTGGCGAAGGCCTATGGCTTCGACCTCGATACGCCGTGGGAGGATCTGCTCCCCGAACAGAAGCTCATCATCCTGCACGGCACCGGTGGCATGGCGGTGGAGCTGACGTTTAAGGACGGACGCAAGGAATATACAGTGCGCAAGGCGTTTGAGGGCGTCATCGGCAATCTCAACCGCCGCTTGCTGCAAACCGACAGCGCGTGGATGCGCGAGGAGCTGTCGAAATATCAGACGTCGCAACCGTGCGAAACCTGCCACGGCGCGCGCCTCAAGCCCGAGGCGCTTTCGGTCAAAATCGCGGGCGTCGACATCGCCACCCCGACGAAGATGAGCGTGGGCGACGCGCTCGAATGGTTCGGCAGCGTCGACCAGACGCTGACCAACCAGCAGCAGCAAATTGCCAAGGCGATCCTGAAGGAAATCAACGAACGGTTGGGCTTCCTCAACAATGTCGGGCTTGATTATCTCAACCTTGACCGAACGTCAGGGACATTATCCGGCGGGGAGAGCCAGCGCATCCGCCTCGCCAGCCAAATCGGCTCCGGTCTGTCGGGCGTGCTTTATGTGCTGGATGAACCCAGCATCGGCTTGCACCAGAAAGACAATGACCGCCTGCTCGCCACGCTGCGCCGCCTGCGCGATTTGGGCAACACCGTCATCGTGGTTGAGCATGACGAAGACGCGATCCGCACCGCCGACTGGGTGGTCGATCTTGGCCCCGGCGCGGGCGTCCATGGCGGCACCGTCATGGCCGAAGGCACGTTGAAACAAATCCTGAAGTCGAAAGACAGCCTGACCGCCGCGTATCTCAACGGCACGCGCGAGATTGCGGTGCCCAAGACCCGGCGCAAGGGCAATAAGAAGAAGCTGACCGTCCACAATGCCCGCGCCAACAACCTAAAGAATGTCACCGCGAGCATCCCGCTGGGCACATTCACCTGCATCACCGGCGTATCGGGCTCCGGCAAGTCGAGCTTCACTATCGACACGCTTTATGCCTCTGCAGCCCGCAGCCTGAACGGCGCGCGCGTCATCGCGGGCGCGCATGACAAGGTCACCGGCCTTGAACATTGCGACAAGGTGATCGACATCGACCAATCCCCCATTGGCCGCACCCCGCGTTCGAACCCCGCGACCTATACCGGCGCGTTCACCAACATCCGCGACTGGTTCGCGCAATTGCCCGAAAGCGCCGCGCGCGGCTATAAACCGGGGCGTTTCAGCTTCAACGTCAAGGGCGGGCGCTGCGAAACATGCAGCGGCGATGGCCTGATCAAGATCGAAATGCACTTCCTACCCGACGTCTATGTGACGTGCGAGGAATGCAACGGCAAACGCTACAACCGCGAAACGCTGGAGGTCAAATGGAAGGGCCTGTCGATCGCCGACGTGCTCGACATGACGGTGGAGGACGCGGTGGAGGTGTTCAAGGCCGTCCCCCCGATCCGCGACAAAATGGCGATGCTGGCGGAGGTTGGGCTTGGCTATGTCAAGGTCGGGCAACAAGCCACGACATTATCCGGCGGCGAAGCGCAACGCGTCAAACTCGCCAAAGAACTCAGCCGCCGTTCCACCGGCCAGACGCTCTACATTCTGGACGAGCCCACCACCGGCCTGCATTTTGAGGATGTCCGCAAACTCCTCGAAGTGCTCCACCGTTTGGTGGAACAGGGCAACAGCGTGGTGGTCATCGAACATAATCTCGACGTCATTAAGACCGCGGACTGGATCATCGACCTCGGCCCCGAAGGCGGCGTGAAGGGCGGCGAGATCGTCGCCGAAGGCACGCCCGAAGATGTGGTCAAGGTCGCGGCGAGCTACACGGGGCATTATCTCGCGCCCATGCTTGCGAAAGCAAGCTAGAAGGCCAGCTAAGTTCGCTCCGATCGCTGACAACACCCACCGTCATCCTGAACTTGTTTCAGGATCTTACTACCGAACGCGCACCAAAAAAGTAAGATGCTGAAACGAGTTCAGCATGACGAAAAGTGGGGGGAGCCCATGCTTGCGAAAGCCAGCTAAGCTACGCCCACACCACCGCCAACGGGTAAAGCGAAATCAGATAGACCAGACAGCCCATCACCACGCGGCGGTCGCGAGTGCATATCGCCAGCAACAAGGCCGGGAACGCTGACCATCCGACCACCACAAAGCGCAGGGTGAACAGGTCGGGTATATCCATGAGCGTCACCAACGTGCCGAACAACGCGACATTGCACACAAAAACCCCGGCCATCACCGTGCGATAATGGCGGTCGAAATGCGCATCCAAATCCTCCAAATCGCCATCGGGAAAGATGAGCGAGGCCGCGAGATAATAAATGGCGGTGACCACAAAGCCGCCAAAAATCGCCGGCCATGTTACCGGAATAACCTCCCGCAATTCCCATCCATATAACCAGAATGTCACAAGGTCGCAGGACACAAACAGCCCCAACAACGCGGTGGGCCAGCCGACATGGACATGATGCCGCGCCTTTAACACACGGGCAAGCCCGCCCAAGCCCTCCGCCAGCGCCAGCCCGAGCAGCAGCCCGAACAACGTAAAGATATATTCAAACCCATTCATATGATGCCCCCCCGAGCCATTGCACATCATGTGCAGACATGGGGGGTGTTAGATCGCTTTGGGCGTGGGGGCAAATATTGGCAAAGGCGAAGCCACGCCCAGATTCCCCTCCCGCAGGCGAGTGGAGGGATCAGTCCCCCGGACTGATCCGAGAGGCTCCACTGGGTTAGGGGTGGGCCCTCACCCATAGCGCGCGAGCACGCCGCCCCGCCAAAGCCAGAAGCTGCGCCAATGTATCTCGCACAAAGCCACGAAGGCACGAAGAAGATGCTTGGCGTCCGCCCTTATCCCAACACATCCCGCTGGTCCAAAAACCACCCACCGTCATCCTGAACTTGTTTCAGGATCTTAATTCCGACTGCCCTCAAAAAGTAAGATGCTGAAACGAGTTCAGCATGACGAAGAGAGAGACCGAGGTTGGAAAAGGCCTCCCGTCCATGAACCAATTGCTTTTGTTCACACAAATTGACAATTTATTTTTCAGCCGTAATCATCAAGCACAATCTCGACGTCATCAGAACGGGGGATTGGGTAGTCGACCTAGGCTCCGAAGGCGGCCGACTAAAAAGGCGAAGGGGATTCTCTATGACGAACTTTGAGCGCGCAAAGCTGATGATTGACGCGATGATGCCAATTGCGGACTTACATGTACGAGATGCTACAGCTGAAGAATTTGTTAAGCGTAGATTGCAAATGCTAACTGAGGAATACGGCGGACGGTTGTTGAATTCGGGACGAAACCCAATCGACTACTCAAAAATAACTACGCACATTGCTTATACATATAGATCATTACCGGCGCACTCGGATTGGATGTATAAGGCTCTGACGCACGCAAGAAAATCAGTTCTTGCCAAAATGACTGGCAAAAAGGTGAGGGTCGCCTGCATTGGAGGGGGTCCCGGCAGCGATATGCTTGGCGTCCTGAAATTCGCAAATGAAAACAATTTGAACGACAAAAAGTTCGCGTTTGCAATTTTGGACCGCGAGAAAGCTTGGAACGGCTGTCGAAAGCACCTCGTAGATACTTTCGAGGGAGAACTAACCGTTAGCCAGAAACACATCAGTTTAGACTTGGCAAACGGCAGTCCATGGGCAACAAACTGGGATTGGTTAGACGCCGACATTTTCACATTCAGTTTTGTTTTATCTGAAGTCTGGGCGTTTAACGAGAAAAGGTCGGTTTCAGAATTTGTTGATCAGGTAATTGGCGGCGCAGGCGAGGGAGCGATTTTTTGCTATGTGGATAACGGCGGAGATAATTTCATTCCATTGATGGAAGCAGAGTTTGATAATAGGCCCGATTTACGATGTATTTTTTCGCGAGATTTTTCTCGCTTGTTGATGAGTTATGAAGAGCAAAGTTCTGCGGTTGAAGCCACATATCGAACAATATTCGGACAGAGCCCAAAGCTGAAGGGGAATGTCAGCATGAGAGTTTGGAAAAAGATTTAATGGATGACCTTTTTGCTTCCGACGTTCGATTTTCAAAGATCGATTTAGAAGAAGCTGACGTTTCTTTTTTGGTTAAGTTCCCTTTTCCGATGAATGATCAGAGCATTTTTGAAAAGTTATACAAAGAAACTATCTGGCAGCATGAAAAAGTTGTTGTTTGGGGCAAGAGCCACCTGCAGCCTAGATTAACAGCGTGGTACGGTGACCCTGGTCGGAGTTACACTTACTCCAATACGGTTATGTATCCTTTACCATGGACAAATCTTTTGTTGTCACTTCGACGTGAACTAGAAAATCTATTAGAGATCAATTTCAACAGCGTGCTTTTGAATCTCTATCGAAATCAAGATGATAGAATGGGTTTTCACAGCGACAATGAACCGTCACTGGGACCGGAGCCGGCTATCGCCTCGCTTAGTTACGGGGCTACTCGAACTTTGCTTTTTAAGCATAAAAGACGTCGAGACCTGCCAACTAAACATGTGAAACTAACATCAGGCAGCCTGTTGCTTATGAAGGGGGACACCCAACGAAATTGGAATCACGGAATAAACAAAGAGACGCAAATTTGTGGCCCACGATTGAATCTCACGTTTCGCAACATTGTTAAATAGCACTTTACTCCTTTACGGAAGGAAAGCCTCCGTACCAACTCCCCCCTCCCCAAAATCTCCCCCCATAACCCCCCACTGTCTTGCGCCAGTCATCATCGTCTGCGATGTGTGGGGCTGAAACATTTTTGGAGAGTAAAATGCGTAAAGTGTCGCCCTTTGTGTCCGCTGGCCTGCCCGTGTCTTTGGCGTTGGCGTCCTGTCTGATCGGCGCGCCGCTTCTCGCGCAATATGCGGCGACACCGGATCCTGCGGCTGCGACGGCGGCGGCGGCCCTGCCCCCTGCGCGGCCCATTGGCACGCCGCCGCTGACGACCAGCGAGGGCTATTTACAGGCTGGCGCAGCCGAGCTTGCCCGGTTGGAGGCGGATACGCCCAACAATCGCAAGGCGCGCAATGTCATCATCTTCATCGGCGACGGCATGAGCGTGACCACATTGACCGCCGCGCGCATTTTTGAAGGGCAGAAAAAGGGCGTCGACGGCGAATCCTATGTCGCGCAAATGGACCGCCTGCCGCACACCGCCTTGGTCAAAACTTACTCGCATGATGGCCAGGTGCCCGACAGCGCGCCGACCGCAACCGCGATTGTCTCCGGCGTCAAAACGCTGAACGGCGTTCTGGGCGTTGGTCCGCAAGCGGTGGAGGACAATTGCAAGGCGACCGAACCCTATAAGGTCAAATCTTTGTTCGAAATGGCCGAGGACAAGGGATATGCCACCGGCATTGTCTCCACCGCGACCATCACCCACGCGACGCCCGCATCGACCTATGCCCATGTCGCGCAACGCGATTGGGAAGTGGATGCCAATATGCCCGCCGCGGCGAAGGCCGAAGGCTGCATCGACATCGCACGCCAAATGGTCGAATGGCCGCATGGTGACGGGTTTGAGGTGATGTTGGGCGGCGGACGCCAGCATTTCATGCCCAACACCGCGGCTGACCCCGAATATCCCACCAAAAAGGGCAAGCGCGCCGATGGGAAGGACCTGATTTCCAGCTGGCTGGCCGCCAATCCCAAAAGCGCCTATGTCTGGAACAGCGAAGGCTTTGCCGCGGTGGACGCGAAAAAGACCGACAAGCTGCTTGGCCTGTTCGAACAATCGCATATGCAATTTGACGCCGACCGCACGGCGAGCGGATCAAAAGAACCCTCGCTCGCCGAAATGACGACGAAGGCGATCGCGATGCTGTCCAAAAACCGCAAGGGCTATGTCCTGATGGTCGAAGCGGGCAAGATTGACCATGGCCACCATGGCGGCAACGCCTATCGCGCGTTGCAGGACACGGTGGCGCTGAATGATGCGTTGAAGGCCGCGATGGACACTGTCGACCTGCGCGATACCTTAATCGTCGTCACATCGGACCATAGCCACACCTTCACCATGGCGGGATATCCCGAACGCGGGAACCCGATCCTTGGCCCCGTGGTTGACCAGAAAGGCAAATCAACCTTGGCCTTTGATGGCAAGGGATACACAACCTTGGGCTATATCAACGGCCCCGGTGCGGTCACGGCCATGCCACGCCCCGACCCGTTGAAAGAAGATACGCAGGCGCTGAATTATCGGCAGCAGGCGTTGATCCCCACCGGTTCCGAAACGCACAGCGGCGAAGATGTCGTCGCCCGCGCCGCCGGGCCAAAGGCGCATTTGTTCAAGGGCACGATTGAACAGAACACGATATTCCAAATCATGCGCGCGGCCCTAGGTTTTAAATAAGGCGTCTTTAAACCACCGGCCGTAACATATATGCGGAATTAAGCGCGCGCGGCGCGGCAGGCGTGGAAGTATGCACGCGGGACGGGGCTTTGCTTATGCCTTCATTGGCATTACGGGCGGGGTATGACTGGTCTTGCCTCCACGCTGCGCGATGCGACCGATGCCCTGACGCCTGTCAGCGCGACCCCGCGTCTTGATGCCGAACTGTTGATGGCGCATGCCTTGGGCATAGACCGGTCGGCGATGTTGTTGCGGATGCATGACCTTGCTGTGCCTGCGGGCTTTGCGGCGTTGCTCGCGCGGCGGGTGGCGGATGAACCGGTGCCCTATATCACGGGAATGCAGGCCTTTTGGGACCTTGACCTGCATGTGACGCCCGATGTGCTGATCCCGCGTGCGGACAGCGAAACGGTGATTGAGGTGGCGATTGCGGGTTTTGCTGGGCGGGATGCGCCTGCGCGGATCTTGGACTTGGGCACGGGGTCCGGCGCATTGTTGCTGGCGGCTTTGTCGGTGTTTGGGGACGCGCAAGGGGTTGGCATTGATGCCAGCGCGGCGGCTCTGGCGGTCGCATCGGGCAATGCGGCACGGCTTGGGCTGGGCGGGCGCGCATACTTCGAACAGCGCGATTGGACTTTGGACGGGTGGGCCGACGGCTTGGGGCAATTCGACCTCATCTTGTGCAACCCGCCTTATATTGAGGACGCAACCCCGCTTGCAGACATGGTCGCCCGCCACGAACCGCACAGCGCCCTCTTCGCCGGCCCCGACGGTCTGCGCGACTATCGCATACTTCTAAAAACCCTCGAAAAACTGCTAAAAACCACCGGAATCGCAGTCTTCGAAATCGGATTCAACCAGTCAAAATCCGTCGCAAAATTGGGCACCGACGCAGGATTCACCTCCGAATTAACCCACGACCTTTCCGGCAATCCACGCGTCTTGCGCTTTTCGCTTGGAATCGCGCAACCGAACCGCTAACGCTAAACAGCATCGCAGCAAAACCCGTAAATTGCGGAGATTAGCGCGAAGCCGCCCCCAGCGCAGTTGGAAATTTTTTCAAGGTCTCGGTCGACCTTGGCGTAACCCAAAGACTGGGTTTTGGGGCTTCCTGCAATTTTTAAGTGTTAAAAGAGGACGGGTCAGCCCTGATGAATATCAACAACAGGCAGCAGCAGAACAACAATCGTCGCCGCGGTCGCAACAACAATAATCGCCAGCAAAATAACAACCGCAGCGGTTTCGACTATCAAAACCAGATCGACAATCGTGCGCGCGGAAACGCAGCGCAGATGCTGGAAAAATACAAGAAGCTAGCGCAAGACGCGCAGTTTAACGGTGACCGCGTAAACGCCGAATATCACCTGCAATTTGCCGATCATTATTTCCGCGTACTCGCCGATTTCCGCGGCCGCCAAGAAGCCCGTCAGGAACAGCAAGGCGAACGTCGTCCCCGCGAGGACAATCGCGAAGACCGCGACGATTGGCAGAATGATGATCGTTCGCAGAATTATGACGAACAAGGTTCTTCCGATGGAATGGACACCGACTCCGTTTCCCAAGACGATGGTGACACCGAAGAGCGCGCACCACGCGAGCAACAGCGCGAAAGCCGCCCACGTCGTCCGGAACGGGCCGACCGTAATGATCGTTCTGACAATAACCGGTCTGCCAATCGCGGCCCGCGCCGCCACCACAGCGAAGAAAAAGACGATGCACCCGCAGGTCTTGATCTCGCCGTATTGCCGCCGTCCATCGCGATTTCGTCAAACGACAGTGACGCCGATATGGAAAAGCCCGCGCGCAAACCACGTGCCCGCCGCGTTAAGCCAGCCGGCGATGATGGAGCTGCAGCGGCGGAATAATCAATCCTTCTGCCGTTTACAGCTTACGAACGGCGCAACAGCCGTTAGCTTTCGGGAAGTGCCCGTGGCTTGTGATCGTCATCTAGGGCAACAAAGGTAAACAGCCCTTCGGTCACCTTGACCTCTTGTTGGCCACGCGCACGGGTCGCGATAACTTCGACGCGGATGCCCATGGATGTGCGGCCCCGCCGTTCGAGCGTTGCGTAGACAGAGATAATGTCGCGCAACAGGATCGGCGCGATGAATTCCATTTTTTCGATGGCCACTGTCGCGCACGCGCCCTGCGCAATCCGCCCGGCCAAGATACCACCGGCCTGATCCATCATTCCCAATACCCAACCGCCGAAGATATGGCCGTTGGCGTTGATATCGGCAGGACCCGGAACAACCCGTAAAACCGGGTCATTCCGTTTTGGAAGGTTGCGAACAGCCTCGGTCACCGGTCGGCTTCATCTTCAAAAGGGTCATCGATGGATTCATCATGGCCCGACCCGCTGGACAGGAAAACAAGACCCATCAACGCGGCGGTCAGCATGATTGCCCCGGTTATTGCACCGGCCGTGGCGATGAAGAAGTGAATGGAAACCATCCCGTTCTGCCACCAGAATGTCCCGAGGGCACCCACGGTCACAATCAATGTCACGCCAAACATCCACCGCATCAGCCGCCAATAGCGACGCCATGCGAAGTTGGCATATTCAGGATCATCGAGGCGGGAGGGGCGAGTCATAGCGTGATAAGGCCGCCTTATGCTATAAGTTCCATCAAGGGCAAGGACATAGGGAGAGAGTCGATGACGATTTCTGCGATATTGGCCAACCATCAAGGCAATGTGTTCACGGCTGCGCCGCACGAAAGTGTCGGCGATGTGGTCGTACGACTTGCCGAAAACCGGATTGGCGCCCTACCCGTTGTCGATGGCACAGCGGTGGTCGGCATTTTTTCCGAACGCGATATTGTCTACGGTGTCGCGCGCCATGGTTCCGCTTTCCTGACAAAAACGGTGGCGGATACAATGACGGCACCAGCAATCACCGTTGCGCCCGATACGCCAATCCTGTCGGCTTTATCCCTGATGACGAAACGGCGCATTCGTCACCTTCCGGTAATCCAGGGGGATGCCCTTGTCGGCTTTGTCTCCATTGGCGATTTGGTGAAGCACCGTATCGACAAAATTGAGGCCGAAGCCGCCGCAATGCGTGATTATATCAGCATGGCCTGACAATCACTTGCGCGAGGCGCAGGCTGCTTCCACCGGGTAATCCGGTAACTATCCGGGATTGGATGGCGACCCTGTTGGTGCCGCAGATGATGATGATGATGCTGGTGGTGGCGCGGTCATGTCCGATGTCGGAATTGGGGCATAAACCGGCTTCGGCGCATACTTCATATTCCAGTCGGCCAGATCGCGTTCATATTTCACATATGCATCGTAAAATTTGACAAACACGCCATCAATGTCAGCCAGACCGCCAATCGCATATTCCGGCAATGCCCCAGTGGGCACGGTATTGGCCTCAGTCAGCTTGCGCAGCGCCATGTCACAATATTGGGCACGAACGGGCGGCAAAGCGAAATAGTTATACAAATCGGTCATGCGCGTATCGCGAACCCGCAAGCCATTTTGTCCGGGGTAGCGGGCGACATATTCACGGTCGACCGCTTTGCTGGTTTTCGACAAGATCACCTTATGGATGACGATGAACTTATTATACTCGGTCGCAATCTGACCCCATATAGGCCCTTGGCAATTCAATGCCGCTACGTTCAAAGCCGACCGAAAATGCCAGATTTGTTCATCACGGCTTAAACCACGGTTTGGCGTAGCGCGAACGCCATCAAACCCGACCGGCGGGATCGTCATCGACAGCGCCGCACCACCGGGTGGCAAAGGCATTGCGGGCGGAGGTGGCGGCGCAGGAAGTGGAATGGGTGTAGGTGCGACTTTTACTGGCGCTGGAGCGCAAGCTGCAACCGCAGTCACCATGATGATGGCAGCTAGATTTTTTATGCCCCGACGCATTTGCTCTCTCCGATTTGTTATTCCTGATTCCAACAGGATTTTCGCTCGAATGAAAAGCCCTGTTCGACCAAATCCCAAAGAAAATGGCCCAGTGGTTTCCCACCGGGCCATATTGTGTCGTTCAAGCTGAACAGCCGATGACTTATTCGCGGTTACCGAGGAAGCTCAGCAAAAACTGGAACATGTTGATGAAGTCCAGATACAGCGTCAGTGCAGCCATGACTGCAGCCTTACCGATCATTTCTGTACCCTGAAGGTAGAAATATTCGCTTTTGATACGTTGCGTATCATAGGCTGTCAGGCCAGCGAATATAAGCACGCCTGCGCAGCTGATAACCCAACCCAAAGTGTCAGAGCCGACGAAGATGTTCACGATCGACGCAACAATCAAGCCGACCATACCCATGACCAGAAAGCTTCCCCAGCCACTGATGTCTTTCTTTGTCGTATAAGCCCACAGGCTCAATCCAGCGAAAGCCGCTGACGTTGCAAAGAAAGTCTGCGCGATGGACTCACCGGTGAACATCATAAAGATGCGCGCCATTGACAGCCCCATCAACACCGCAAATCCCCAGAACATCGCCTGAAGCGTGGAAGCAGAAAACTTACCTTGGCCAAAGCTCATCGCCATTACGACGACCAGTGGCGATAAAATGATTACCCAGCTCATCAGGCTTGGGTTCACCATCAGATTTCGTGCCAGTTCGGTCTGTGCAAACAGCATCGCAACGATGCCTGTCAGCAAGACGCCTGACGCCATATAGTTATAAACCTTGAGCATGTGCGAACGCAGACCAGCGTCGACAGCAACGTCGCCTGCGCGCGTACCTGCAAGACTTGACTGGGTCCCGGTTACCCGTGGATCGGACCACTGTGCCATGACTTAATTCTCCTCAAAACACGGCAACATAGCCGCTAGACCAATATATTGGAGGAATTCGTTCCAGATTCAAGCGAAACACGACACGCCGCATTCTGATTTTTTATTAGGACTGCGCGGCATTGGCTTTGAGGAATGTGGTCTGGTTCCCCGCACACTTTCGCCAAACTATTATGTTCGATGCATTGAAAGGCAATTATCGTTGCGCAGGCTGGCTGTTCTGCTAGCCATAGCAGCAGAAGGCGACAACCGCGATTGAGGGAGAGCAAGGTGAGTGTGACGGTCGAAGGCGAAAACAACGGCGCTATTTCCCCGCAATCAGAGGTTAAATCGCCTGAGGCCAGCAGCTACAGCTGGTATGTGCTCCTTGTCCTTGTCATCGTCTACATACTCAACTTCATCGACCGCCAAATCCTCAGCATTTTGGCTGTCGATATCAAAGCGGACCTTGGCCTGACCGATGCCGACATGGGCTTTTTGGGTGGCGCAGCTTTCGCGGTGTTTTATGCTTTATTCGGTATTCCGTTGGGACGACTTGCCGATAATTGGAGCCGCGTAAAGCTTCTGTCTATTGGCCTTGCCTTATGGTCGATCATGACCGCCTTGTCCGGCTTTGCGCGTAACCAGGTGGAACTGACCATGGCGCGCATGGGCGTTGGCGTCGGCGAAGCGACCGCAAGTCCCACGGCTTATTCACTGATTTCCGATTATTTCCCGAAACGGCAGCGCGCGACCGCGCTCGCGATTTACTCGTCCGGTCTGTATATTGGCGGCGGCGTTTCCTTGTTTTTGGGCGCGCTCATTGTGCAAAGCTGGGACGCGGCTTTCCCCCAAGGCGGACCGCTCGGATTGGCCGGCTGGCATGCGGCATTCGTTGCCGTCGGCATTCCCGGCATAATCGTGGGCTTGTGGGTCGCAACATTGCGTGAACCAGTCCGCGGCGCGATGGATGGGCTGGTTACGCCCGCGCACCCAGCCCCATTCCGCGCATTTGCGAGCGATCTTTCCATGATCGTCCCACCATTTACTTTGTGGGGTGCATGGCAACGTGGCCCAATGGCGCTTGTGATCAACATAGTTACGGCAGCCGCTATCGCAGCGTTTGCTTACACAATGATCCAATTGACCGGCAATTTTCCGCAATGGTCGGCGGTTGGCTTTGGCTATTATGCCGTTTTCTCTTGGGCATCGACACTCCGTGCCAAGGATCCGGCGACATTTAAGCTCATCTGGGGCACGCCTGCGTTCATCTGTACCACCATTGGCTATGGCCTCGTTGCGCTTGTCGCTTATGCTCTGGCGTTCTGGTCCGCACCTTATGCGGAAACGGTGCTTAAGCTGCCTAAAGCAGAGTTGGCTCTGATTTTAGGGGGAAGTGGAGCACTTAGTGGCTTTCTGGGTGTCATCGTCGGCGGATCTGTCGCCGATATGCTCCGGGCGCGACATGCCGCAGGGCGCGTTTTGGTAATAATGTTCGGTGTCGTTGCCCCAGTCATTCCGCTCTGGATCGGCTTTACGACCGAAAATGCAATATTGTTTTACATCATGCAATTTCTTGCTGGAATGTTTGGCGCAACGGCACTCGGCGCGGCAGCAGCCACCACGCAGGACCTTGTACTGCCTCGTATGCGGGGCACGGCAACCGCCGCCTTCTTCTTAGGCACCACGCTGGTCGGGTTGTCCTTTGGGCCTTATATGGTCGGGCAGATTTCCGACCTTGCCGGAACGATGGTCGACGGGAAGCTCGTGGGCAACTTACGCGTTGGCATCCTCTCGCTTATCGCGGTGGCGCCAATTGCGTTGGGTTTGTTAATCGCCGCCTATCGCAGCGTGCCCAAGGCGGAACGCACCATCGTTGAACGTGCACGTGATGCGGGCGAGCCAGTTTAATCAAACGATTAAATTCGGCTTGACGCCCGCGTCAACTTGCTGCCATTGATGGTGCATATTTTGCAGTCACTTCTTGCAGGGGATTCTCCATGTCGCTCGATACCATTCCACGCACCGCCTATAATGAAGACCATGAAGCATTCCGTCAGTCGGTACGCCAGTTCCTTCAAAAGGAAGTCGCGCCGCACGCAAAGCAGTGGCAGGAAGATGGCATCGTTCCAAAGTCGATCTGGCCCAAGGCAGGCGAAGTCGGCATGCTCTGCCCCACCGCACCGGTTGAATATGGCGGCCTTGGCCTCGACTTTGGCTACAACGCAATCGTCGACGAAGAATCGGCCTATTATGGCGGCGTCGCCACTGGCTTCTCGCTTCAGTCAGATATCGTCGTAAACTATATCACCAGCTACGGCAGCGAAGAGCAGAAGAAGCATTGGTTGCCCAAGATGATCTCTGGCGAGGTCATCACCGCCATCGCCATGACCGAGCCCGGCACCGGAAGCGATCTTCAAGGCATGAAGACAACCGCGCGCAAAGACGGCAACCATTATGTCATCAACGGCAGCAAAACCTATATCACCAATGGCCAGAACGCCGACCTGATCTTGGTCTGCGTCAAAACCGACACCGAGATCCAGCCAGCGTATAAGGGCATGTCGATTGTCCTCGTTGAGGCTGACCGTGATGGCTTCAAGCGTGGCCGTAACCTCGACAAAATCGGTATGGATGAAGCTGATACTTCGGAACTGTTCTTCGAAGATGTCCGCGTGCCAATGACCAACTGTTTGGGCGAAGAAGGCAAGGGCTTCATCTATCTGATGAGCGAACTGCCGCAGGAGCGTCTGTCGATTGCCGTATCGTCGATGGCCAGCACGCAAAAAGCTTTTGATGAAACCGTCGCGTTCTGCCGCGAGCGTATCGTGTTCGGCAAGCCATTGCTGGATTTCCAAAACACCCGTTTCGTACTGGCCGATATCAAGGCAAAGCTGCAAATTGGCTGGGCGCATCTCGATTGGGCTTTAAACCGCCATTACAAGAAAGAGCTGACCGCCGAGGAAGGCGCTGCTGCAAAGCTGTGGCACACCGACCTGCAGTGGGAAGTTGTCGATGCCTGTCTGCAGCTGCATGGCGGCGCTGGATATATGAATGAATATCCCATCGCCCGCATGTGGCGCGCCGCACGCGTGACACGCATTTTCGGCGGCACCAACGAGATCATGAAAGAACTGATCGGCCGAGGGCTTTAAGACCCAGCTAATAAGCCAGACTCGTCACCCTGAACTTGTTTCAGGGTCTTAATGTCCCAGCGTTGGGAAGTAAGATGCTGAAACAAGTTCAGCATGACGAGTGTAGAATATGGAACCATCTCATGCCCAAACCTCAGGCTTGGCAGCTTAACCCTCCCAGCTATCCGTTCAGCCATCGCACCGAAACGCGGTTTGCGGATATGGATGTTCTTGGCCACATCAATAATGTGTCGATGGCGGGGCTGTTTGAACATGGCCGTGGCATGTTCAACCACGCCATTGAGGTCCAGCGCCGCGCGCCGGGTCAAAGATGGCTGATTGCCAGCGTCAATCTGGACTATATTGCCGAAGCGCATTTCCCTGAGCATGTCGACATCGCCAGCGGCATCGCGCGGATTGGCAACAGCAGCTGGGATATCGCATCCGCAGCCTTTCAAGGCGGCGAATGCAAAGCCACCTGTATCACGACCATCGTGCTAACCAATGCCGACGGGTCAGCGCCTATCCCTGATGACCTCAGAGAAGAGTTCGAAAGGCTACGCGTTAAAGCGGCTTAATCAACAAACGTAGCTGAGCGCTTCTGCATTCCCGCCATAACCGCTTCGATCTGGTTGGGCGTTCGGATCACGCGCGCTTGACGGACGCTTTCGGCCATCAAGATCGCGTCTTCGTCCATGTCGCTATATTCGTTGAACAGCGCCTTGGCCTCACGCATCGCGCCCGGATTGCGGTCCGCGATTTCACGGGCAATGGCCATGGCGCGGGCGTGGGGGTTTTCATCCACGAACGTCGCGAAGCCCAAGCCCAGCGCCTCCGCCCCTGAAAACTCGCGATTGGTGTAGGTCAACTCGCGCAGCATATCTTCGCGCACCATGCCGCGCCATAAGGCATAGCCGCCCATGTCAGGGATCAGCCCCCATTTCATCTCCATCACCGCAAGCCGGGCATCAGGCGCAATCACGCGGATGTCGGCACCGCTGGCAATTTGCAGGCCGCCGCCAAAGCACACGCCGTGGACTGCGGCAATGACGGGCATAGGCAGCTTGCGCCAAAGCATCGCGACTTGCTGAAATGTGTTGGCATTGCCGTGCGTCCGGTCTGTGAGGCCGCCCATGCCGCTGTTAGCGCTTGCACCGCCGCTTGCCATGCTGGCCATATCAAGCCCTGCACAAAAGCTGCGTCCTTCACCCGACAGCACCACGGCGCGCACGCCTCTCATCGCTGCAAGCTCTTCTCCGGCAGATATGATCCCCTGAAACATGGCCGGGTCGAGCGCGTTCATTTTGTCGGCGCGGGTAAGCCGCACATCGGCCACGTGGTTTTCAACGGTTATGCTAACGCGGTCGTTCATGCGGCGCTCCTATTCAACGCAAATTCTACCAAAGGCAGTTGGTCATTACCAAAATACATATATGTTTTGTCGACAAAAATCGTAGGCGAGCCATAGCCACCGCGGGCAATGACTTCATCCGTATTCGCGCGCAGCAGCGCCTTTACGTCGTCTGATTGCGCACGTGCGCGCAAGGCATCCCCATCCAGACCGACGCTGTTGGCCACCGCAACCAGCACATCGGGATCATCAAGATTTTCCTGCGCGCCAAAATAGCTTTCGAACGCCGCTTTCGTAAACGCGTGCAGTGCGGCTGGATCATCGGCAAGGCCGCAGGCCATGCGCATTGCATTGACGCTCTTGGCGGGGTGATATTGGCTTGGGAAGTTCAGTGCGACGCCGGCTAACGCTGCCCAATCGCGTAGTGTTCTCCAACTGTGGAGCAGCTTTGGATTGTCGGATGCTTCGCGGGCGGCATAGACAGCCGGGTTGACCGCGTTGAACACGCCGCCGACCAATATAGGCCGCAACGTCATCGTCGCCCCTGTACGGTCGAGCACACCCATAATGTTCGTGAACGCCAAATAGGTCCATGGGCTTGAAAGATCGTAGAAAAATTCAACGCGATCGCTGTGCATTCGATCCTCCCGATATTGCATCCTGCTTTAGCATTGCCGAACATTTAATGAAGCGATTAAATGCGCAATTGCCACATAACATTATGTTCCCGGACTGGTCGGTGAATATACACCATTCGCCGCATCACGAACCAATTGTCTGCGGTGTTAAATTGACATTAACCATATGCCGTCACAGGGGTGTGGGCAGATAAGAATGTCCGGGTGGATAAGGGCAGGGTCGTGGATATAGTTCTGAATGCTTGAAGGCAAAGATACACACTTTGCCGCGGCCGCCGGGAACGGAAGCGTGATGCTTGCCGATGCCATGGTTGCACCCCTGCGCCAGACCACCGAAGCATCTTGGCGCGAACGTCTTGCCCAACTCGACCTCGTCCCCGACCTTGGCGAAAATATTGGCTCCGTCCGCTGGTTTCGCGGTCTTGGAACGCTAACCCTATTAAGCGTTGCTGCACTTGCGCTCCTCCCCGATTTTGGACCTATTTACGGCCCGCAACCATCCATCGCGACGGAAGCCGAGTTCGAAGAAGCACGCGCGCAGATGATCATGCCGATTGCTTATGGCAGTGACAGTGGCAAACGCATGGCGGCGACGGACGCGGTTGTTGCCCTTGCCGGAAGCCCGGAGCGTCCCCGCATCGAATTGACAGCATCCTTGGGCCGCGGTGATAGCTTTGCTCGGGTCCTGCAGCGCGCTGGCGTTGGCGGCAATGAAGCCAATGATGTCGCCAACATGGTTTCAGGCGTCACGTCGCTATCGGATATTGAACCCGGCACCCCCATCAATATCGTACTCGGTAAACGCTCTGCGCAAAATCAGCCCCGGCCTTTGGAATCCGTTGCCTTTCGGGCACGATTTGACCTCAATCTCGCTATCAACCGCGAAGGTGGTGCGCTCCGGTTAAGCCGCGAACCGATTATGGTCGATGACACGCCGTTGCGCATCCGCGGCACAGTCGGCAGCCAGGGCATTTACCGGTCAGCGCGCGCAGCGGGTGCACCTGCCAGCGCCATCCAGGATTATCTGAAAGTCATTTCGGGCCGCATGCCCTTGTCGGCAATTCGCGCGACCGATGAATTTGATATCATCATTGCTTACAAGCGCGCTGAAACGGGTGAAGTTAAGGTCGGCACTCTTTTATATGCTGGCGTCGACCGCGACGGCAAATCGCCAGTTCAGATGCTCAAGTGGACCAATGGCGACAACAGCCAATGGTTCGAAGCGTCGGGTGTGGGTGAATCGAAAGGCGCGCTCAGCCGCCCAGTTAACGGCGCTGTCACATCCGGCTTTGGCGGCAGACGCCACCCGATTTTAGGCTATATGCGCATGCATAGCGGTCTCGATTTTAAAGCCAGCTATGGCCAACCCATTTTTGCGGTGACCGATGGTGTCGTTGCCTATGCCGGGCGCAAGGGCGGTTACGGCAACTTTGTTCAGCTGAACCATGGCGGCGGCCTTGCCAGTGGCTATGGCCATATGAGCCGCATCGCCGCACGACCCGGAAGCCGCGTGCGGCGCGGGCAGATCATCGGCTATGTGGGGTCAACGGGTTTGTCGACGGGTCCGCATTTGCACTATGAATTATATCGCAACGGACGTGCGGTGAACCCGAATTCGATCAAGTTTACGCAGCGCGCGCAACTGGGGGGAAGCGACCTTGCACGCTTTAAAGGCACGCTTCAGCGCCTGAAATCGGTCAAGGCAGGTGCAGCGCTCGCACCATTGCGCACACAGCCCAAGAGCACTGACGAACCGAAACGCGAAATCGACCGACTGACCCTTCAAATCGACCATTCGCGGACCAACGGATAAGCCATTGAGGATGCGGCCTAACACCGCTACCTGTCCTTCATGAGCAACACATCCTTTTTCCCGAACACCCGTCTGCGCCGTACGCGCGCCACCCAATGGAGCAGAGCCATGGTCCGTGAGACCATGCTTTCGCCTGCAGATCTTATCTGGCCATTGTTCGTCACCGAGGGAGAGGCGGTTGAAGAGCCGATTTTGTCTCTGCCCGGCGTATCGCGCTGGTCCGTTGACCAGATTGTTGTCCGCGCCGCGGAAGCTATCGATCTTGGCATCCCCTGCATCGCATTGTTTCCCAACACCCAGCCAGAACGACGCAGCGAGGACGGTGAAGAGGCGCTCAACCCCGACAATCTCATGTGCCGCGCCATCCGCGCCATCAAACAGGCACATGGCGATGCAATCGGCATTTTGACCGACGTCGCGCTCGACCCGTATACGTCGCATGGGCAGGACGGCTTAATCGACGATGCCGGTTATGTGTTGAACGACGAAACGGTTGCCGTGCTTGTCGATCAGGCGATAAATCAGGCCAATGCCGGCGCGGATATCATCGCGCCAAGCGACATGATGGACGGACGCATTGGCGCCATTCGCAAGGCACTCGAAATGAATGGCCATCCCAACGTCCAGATCATGTCCTACGCCGCAAAATATGCCAGCGCGTTCTACGGCCCGTTCCGTGACGCCGTTGGCTCAAGCGGCCTGCTGAAAGGTAACAAGAAAACGTATCAGATGGATCCAGCGAACAGCGATGAAGCCATGCGCGAAGTCGCTATGGACATTGCCGAAGGTGCCGACAGCGTCATGGTCAAGCCCGGCCTGCCCTATCTCGATATTGTCCGCCGCGTGCGTGACCAATTCGATGTGCCCGTATTCGCGTACCAAGTGTCCGGTGAATATGCGATGATTGAGGCCGCCGCTGCCGCTGGTGCTGGTGACCGCGACGCGCTTGTGCTGGAAACGCTGATGGCATTCAAACGCGCCGGGTGCTCCGGCATTTTGACATATCATGCCGCACTGGCCGCGCGTTTGCTCACAGCGTAAAATATGAACGGCACCCAAGCACGAAGCACCCGGCGACACATGCGCGTGGACCGATGATTATGCATCGGTGTTGCCACATCTTTCACTATGGAAAATCCGATGATCAATAACCGTACCGACATCAGCATTGTCACCGTCAATGGCAAGACCCCACAGATTCACGACAGCGCATTCATTGCGCCGGGGTGCCGCATTATCGGTGATGTCACCATCGGGCCGGAGGCCAGCATCTGGTACAATTGCGTCATCCGCGCTGAAGTGAACCGGGTTGTGATCGGCGCCCGAACCAACATTCAAGACGGCAGTGTCGTACATTGCGACGGCCCAATGCCCGGCGTTGAAGATGGTTTTCCGACCATCATCGGGGATGACGTGCTCGTTGGCCACAATGTCATGCTGCACGGTTGTATCCTGCACGACCGTGCGTTTGTCGGGCTGTCGTCAACGGTCATGAACGGCGCCGTGATTGAGAGCGATGCCATGCTCGCGGCAGGGGCAATGCTCACCCAAGGCAAATGCATTGCAGCGCGGCAATTATGGGCCGGGTCGCCAGCGCGTTTTGTCCGCGATCTGGACGATGCGGCCGTTATGGGGATGCGGATCGGCGTTGCGCATTATGTCACCAACGCCAAGCTACATGCTGCTGCGACAGCCGAGGCTTAAAACTTCGCCCTAACCGTAAAACGACCATTGATCGGCGCGCCGGTCGAGATGTTATTATTATTGTGCGCGTCCGAATAATAAGCGGTGTCGAACAGATTTTCGACATTCAGCTGAAGCTGAAACCGGTCATTCACATCATAATATAGTGCCGCGTCCACCCGTGTGAATGCAGGCAATTTGGTTGTCGTCGCGGATGTGCGGATGGCCGCATATTGGCTCGACTGATGGATGATGCCGACACCTGCAGCAAACGTGTCGGAAAATTCATACCGGTTCCATAGACTTGCCTGATGCTTTGGCACTTGCGCCAGACGCACCGCATTATTGCCCGCCAGCACAGCGTCCTGATAGCTGTAGCCGCCATGGACTTGCCATTGCGATGTTACGCGCCCTGTCGCAGCTAGCTCAATCCCTTGGGTCCGGGTTTTGCCGATATTGATGCTGGCAAGCGGATTGGCGGGGTCCGGCGTCGTCGCATTGCTGCGATCAAGCTGGAACGCTGCAAGGGTCAGGTTTAAATTTGGCTGGACATCCCATTTGGCGCCGATTTCAAGGTTGGTGAATTTTTCCGGAGCCAGATTTTGCTGTGTAACCGTCAGCGCCAGGAACTGGTCACCTGACCGCGGTAGGAATGATTGGCTATAGCTGCCGTAAAGTGACATGCTTTCCTGCGGTTTGAAAATCAGCCCAAGACGCGGGCTAACCTTTTCATCCTTACGTGCAAAAGGCCGGTCGATTGCCGGCAGCAGATCTGCACCGCTGATATCAAAACTGTCGTACCGAAGCCCTGCGACGACATCGATATGTTCGCCAAAGCTAATCTGGTCCTGCGCATAAGCAGAGAAGAACGTCACATCAGAAACGCTGTCACGTGCCAATGTGTTAAAGGATACTGTCGGAAAAACCGGGTTCGAAAGGTCCAATGTCGCATTTGAAAGCGTTCCATTGAGCCGACGGTTGGCCGATTGCTGGTCGCCATATTCGGCGCCAACGAGAATTTTGTGCGAAAGCGCGCCTGTTTCGATATCCCAGACCACATTTGCTTGGGCGATGACATTTTCGCGTTGGGTGGGGTCACTGTAGGCCGCAAGAGCAACCGTTCCATTTTGTGCCGTCGCCGCGCCATTTGCGAAGACGTTCAGATAAATTTTGTCGTAATCGCCATAGAGCATGGTGCCGCTGAAATTGAGGTTTGATGCCAACTGGCCGTCCAGCCGAAGCTTGGCAATGTGCGCCTCAAGTCGCGTGCGATTGACACCGGGGACGCCGAAAAACTGATCACGGAAACCAGCAAGGGGACGATTGGGTTGGCCCACACCCGTCGCAACCGACGGGATGCCTCGGTCCGTCGTGCGGTCGTCATTTACATATTCGTAAGAGAGCCCGAGCTTCCAAACATCGTTCAGCCTGAAGGCGACATAGGGGTTCCAAGCATAACGTTCGCCGCCGACAAAATCGCGATGGCTGTCTAGGTTTTCGTACACCGCGTTAATACGCACAGCAGTGGATGCGCTTAACGGAGCGTTCAGATCCGCCGAGACGTCGTAGGCGCCGAAGCTGTTGACGCTCGCTTGTCCTGCATAAATGAAATCGTCGCTCAACGGAGCCTTCTGAACCCGGTTGATGATGCCGCCGCCACCGCCGCGGCCAAAAATCAGGGCATAAGGGCCCTTCAGAATTTCGACCCGCTCAATATTGTAAAGCCCGCGATAATATTGAACGTCGTCGCGCACGCCATCCAGGAAAAAGTCAGCCGTTGTGTTTTGCCCGCGCAGGGTAATTTGGTCGCGATTGCCTTCGCCTTGGCCCACGGTGGTTCCCGGAACATAACGCAAGATATCCGCCAGTGAGTGATGCGCCTGATCATCCAATTGTTCGCGGGTCACGACATTGATGGTCTGCGGAATATTGATGAGCGGCGTGTCCGTTTTTGTGGCCGTGATGGAATTGGACGCGAGGTAGCCGTCGCTAACACCCGTTACAATGATGGTCCGGCTGTCATCACTTGCCCCGTCATCAAACGCCACGTCTTCAGCGAACGCATGAGGCGCACTTATTGCCAAAGAGACAAAGGCGAAAACAGAGCAGGAGAGACGGAGCATTTTAGACCTTTTTATGGTTATTGCAAATGACTCGCAATTCGATTTGCGGTCACTATTGCGAATCGTTCTCATATGCAATTTAAAAATGGAAAAAAGCGCATTTGCTTTTGCGGGTCACCGATTTAGGTACATCGCGACGCAAACGACATATCGGGGATGACCATAATCATGAACGCAACAATCTGGCATAACCCCGATTGCGGGACGTCGCGCAAGACCCTCGCACTCCTTCAAGAAGCGCCGGGTGTGACGGTCGAGATTATCGAATATCGTAAGCAACCCTTCACCCGCGCAAAGCTTGAACAATTGTTCAAAGATGCAGGCCTTACGCCACGCGAAGCGCTGCGAACCCGTGGTTCACCCGCTGAAGAGTTAGGTTTAATCGATGGCGCGTCTGCCGATCGCATATTGGACCATATGGTTGAACACCCAATCTTGGTCGAACGGCCATTTGTGGAAACCGACAAAGGCGTTCGGCTATGCAGGCCCCAAGAAAAGGTGCTCGAACTGCTCTAGGGCTACCCAAGGGTATCCTTCACGGCCTTAAACCGATTTGGGTAGATTATCAGGAACCCGCAACACCGCCGCCATCTTCAGAATGGCGCGGCGATGCAGACAATTAAGCCGCGATTGCGTAGGGCTGAATTTCACCGGACAGATACAGATTACGCGCTTTCGCACGGCTCATTTTGCCTGAGCTGGTCCGCGGCAATGTCCGCGGTGGAACCAATTCGATGACACAGTTCATTCCCGTCACCGACCGAACCTTGTCGCGGATCTGCTCACGCAGCTTTGCCCGCTCGGCTTCGTCAGTAGTACGGCACTGGACCAGCACAGCAGGCGTTTCCTCGCCGCCCGGCGTCGTCACGGAGAAAGCCGCGATATCGCCGGCTTTAAATCCAGGCAGTTGTTCAACCGCCCATTCAATGTCCTGTGGCCAATGGTTTTTGCCATTGATGATGATCATGTCTTTGGCGCGGCCCACAATATAAATGTAGCCGTTCGACAGATAGCCCATGTCGCCCGTGTCCAGCCAACCGTCGACCATACAAGCGTCGGTCGATTCCTTGTCGCGGAAATATTCCTTCATCAACGAAGGCCCTGTGCACCACACTTTGCCGATCGTCTTGTCGGCAAGTGGCTTAAGATTTTCGTCGCGGATTTCGATGGTCATGTCTTTTACAGCGCGGCCGCAGTTAACGATGGCGCGATAACGGATGGGGCGATCTGGCGCACCGGGATGGCCCGTTAGTTCCGTCTCTTCGACAAGCTCAACTTGAATACCTTCGCCGGGTGGCATGATAGACACAGCCAAGGTTGTTTCAGCCAAGCCATAGCTTGGGAGGAAGGAGGACGCCTGGAAACCCGCATCGCCAAATGCATCGACAAAAGCCTGCATCACGTCGGGGCGGATCATATCCGCACCATTGCCTGCAAGGCGCCATTTTGCGAGGTCAAAGCGATCATTGACCTGTGTCTGGCTGGAAACCCGCCGTGCGCAGATATCATAGCCAAATGTCGGTGAGTAGCTGATGACCGTGCCATCCGCGGCGCTAATAACATCAAGCCACGCCAACGGGCGACGCGCGAAATCTTCGGTTTTCATATAATCGGTCGAAACTTGGTTTGCGACGGGCGACAGGAAACAACCAACAAGGCCCATATCATGATACCAAGGCAACCATGACACGCAGCGATCATTCGCCGTCAATTCCATGCCATGCGAATGTGCCGACAGATTGTTCAGCAGCGCATTGTGCGTAACAGCCACGCCATGCGGGAAACGGGTCGAGCCGCTGGAATATTGCAGATAGCAAATTTCGTCGGTCTGCGCCGAAGGAAGCTCGGACTTTACAGCAATGCGATCGCCGAAGCTTTCCCAATCAATGCCTTCGACATTGCATGCGCTGGCCGCGTCATTGGCCATGTCGGCGAGTTCCGCTGGAAAGAACAGTATCTTGGGGTCACAGCTCTTCAACTGCACGGACAGCTGGTCCACATAGCTTTCTTTACCGCCAAATGACGTTGGCAACGGCAGTGGCACTGGCCATGCGCCGGCATATACGCAGCCAAAGAACAAGGCCGCAAAATCCGGACCGGTCTCGGCGACCAAGGCAATCCGGTCATCTTTGCGGACACCATGGCTGATCAAGCGATAGGCCATGTTCAGCGCGTCTTCGCGCATTTCGCTGTAGGGATAAGGGCGGGCCAATTTGCCACGCATGTCGTGGAAGTTGAGACCACGCTGCCCTTGGGCGGCATAATCCAATGCCTCACCTAAGGTCGCAAAGTCAGAAAAACGACGTGGCAAACTGTCCTGCGTTGGCGTGGATGCGCGTTCGCTCATAATTTTTCCCATAGCAAATAGGGCGGTGCCCGATAATTTTATTGTTAGTCTACGCCATTACGCGTCGATACCAGTTCAAATTTCGACCCGACTGTGGCAAGAATAGGGCGTGAACAGCCCACGTGCCGCCAAAAAACCCGCTCCGCCGTTAAATGACGAGAGACTTAGACAGCTGGCGCTGCATTATGTTGGCAAATACGCGACCACACAAGCAAAACTCGGCACCTATTTAAACCGCAAAATTCGCGAGCGCGGATGGGACGGGGAACGCGGCGCAGACATCGCGATGCTGGTCGAACAATTCGCCGCACTCGGCTATATAAACGATGCCCAATTTGCTGAGGCACGAAGCCGGTCATTTGTGCGCCGTGGCTATGGCGAACGGCGATTAAACGAAGATTTGCGCGCAAGCGGCATTGGTCAAGCGGATGCCATCCCGGCAAAAGCACACATGGAAGAAAGCACATTAAGCGCCGCAGAAAACTTTGCGCGGCGCAAACGTATCGGTCCATTTGCCCAAGAAGCGGCAACGCCAGAGAAACGCAATAAACAACTGAACGCCTTTTTGCGCGCTGGACACAGTTTTGAACTGGCCAAACGTTTTGTTTATGCTGAACCCGGGGACGAAATCGGCGACTGGATTTAGTCGTAGACGCGGTCTGCGGTCGCCACTGCCTCCGACGCCCGAAGCGCAGATATGATGCGCATAAGGTGCTGCAAATCATGCACCTCCAAATCTATTTCAAAGGTATGAAACTCGGCGTCGCGCGCGGTCAAACGCAAATTGATGATGTTCGCCTTGTGATAGCCAAAAATGCCCGCAATTTCACCCAAAGTGCCGGGACGATTGTGAATGATCGTGCGCAATCGCGCCGACGCGCCATCGCTACCCTGCCCCCAACTGAGGTCCACCCAATCGGCGTCGGCTCCGTTAGCAAGACGGTCACATTCGATCGTATGCACTTCAACCGGCTGTCCTGCCAACCTGAGCCCAACGATGCGGTCGCCCGGAATGGGGTGGCAGCATTCACCGAGGTGGTAACCGACGCCCGGCGTAAGGCCGCGTATAGAGATGGCGCGTTCTTGACTTGGAAAATCAAGCGCGATGCCATCCGCGTCAAAGCCCGGTACCAACGCCTCCATCAGCGCGCGGTCATTAATCTTGCCAAGGCCGATGCGATGCATCAGCTCTTCCTCGTCCTCAAGCTTCAGCCGGTTCACCGCGGCCGTTAAGGCTTTCTTGCCAATTTTTCCCGGCATACGTGCAGCAACTTCTTCGTAAAGCTTGCGCCCAATCGCGACCAGCTCATCGCGTTCGCGGTGCCGCACATGTCGGCGGATTGCAGCGCGCGCCTTACCTGTCGTCACGAAGTTAAGCCAAGTCTGCTGCGGTTCCTGCGCCTTGGATTTCAGGATCTCGACCATATCGCCATTGTTCAATTGCGCGCGCAAAGGAACATGGCGCCCATTCACTTTTGCGCCAACGGTCTTGTCCCCAAGATCGGTATGCACGGCGTATGCAAAATCAACGACCGTTGAACCCTTGGGCAACTGATGCAGCGCACCCTTTGGGGTAAAAGCAAATATCCGGTCCTGATACATCGCCATGCGGGTGTTTTCGAGGATGTCCTCGGCATCTTGGCTGGTTTCAAGAATTTCGATGAGATCGCGCAGCCACGCAGCCTGCCCATCGGGCTTATCCGCTTGCTTATAGGCCCAGTGGGCAGCCAAGCCATGTTCCGAACTTCGGTGCATTTCGGCGCTGCGGATTTGCACTTCGACGCGCATATTTTTGGCGAACATGATTGTGGTGTGCAGCGATTTATATCCGTTGCGCTTTGGCGTTGAGACGAAATCCTTAAACCGCCCCGGCACCATCTGCCAACGCCGATGCAGCACGCCCAGCGCGCGATAGCAGTCTTCGGTGGTCTCGGTTATCACGCGAAAGGCGTTGATATCCGTCAGCTGCTCGAACGCAACATGGCGTTCCTGCATCTTTTTCCAAATCGAATAAGGATGCTTTTCGCGGCCGGAGATTTTGATCTTCAGCCCCGCCTGCTCCATTTCCCAAGCAATGGTCTGGTTAATCTGGTCGATTTCAACGTCGGCCTTATCGCGGATCTGTTTCAGACGACCCGTAATCGTCTGATAGGCTTCGGGTTCCAGCTGTTCGAACGCGAGCAGCTGCATTTCGCGCATATATTCATACATACCAATCCGCTCCGCCAGCGGGGCATAGATATCCATCGTTTCTTTGGCGATACGACGCCGTTTTTCGGGGCTTTTGATGAAATGCAGCGTCCGCATATTGTGCAGGCGATCGGCAAGTTTGACCAGAAGAACGCGGATATCGTCCGAAATGGCCAGCAGGAACTTGCGCAAATTCTCCGCAGCGCGTTCGTCGTCGGTCTGCGCTTCGATTTTCGAAAGCTTGGTAACGCCGTCGACCAAGCGAGCGACTTCGGAACCGAAGCGGCTTTCAACATCTTCGATGGAGGTGAGCGTATCTTCCACCGTGTCGTGGAGCAGCGCGGTGATGATCGTGTCCTCATCCATTTTGAGGTCCGTCATTAACCCTGCGACTTCGACCGGATGGCTGAAATAAGGGTCGCCAGATGCCCGTTTCTGCGCACCATGCATCTGAACCGTAAAGACATAGGCACGGTTGAGCCGATCCTCATCGACATCCGGGATATAGGCCCGCACCCGTTCAACCAATTCATATTGCCGCATCATAGCCTCCAAGATGTGGCTTTTGCGCTGCGTTGCAACAAGAAACTTAAAAACATAGTCGATTTAACAACAAATTATGCGCTGGCTGCTTGTGCATGGCGCATGTGACAACGCCTGCTCCAACAAAAAATGCACCGAAATATGGCGTCCGCGATGTTTCGCGTATGCCCATATTCCGGTGCAGTTGTCTCGGCTCATAGCGTCAAAAAATTGCCGCAGGTTAAAAAGGAGGAGAGAAGAGCCGAATGTGTTAATTGAGAGGTTGGCAGATTAAGCGCCAGCGTTACAGGCAGCGAGTTCGTCGGCTGTAAAGACGCGATCACCAGCGGTGAATGCAGATACTGAACCCAATTTGCGGGCGACACTGATGCACATATTCTTTGCTGCTGTCGACGCCATTGGCGCGCGGCATGCAGTGCCTTCGCACTTTACAACAACGCTACGCAGCAATTCTTGCTTCGATGCGGCTGGCTGCGCCAGTTCGATTTTGTAGTATGAGCCGTTGCTTGCAGCTTGCGCCTGCGTTGGAACACCGAACAGCAGTGTAGCACTGATCACAGATGCGGCAGCAAGCGCGCCCAAACGGCCGGAAACTTGGGAGAGAGTCATAATCTTATCCTTTTAGCTTTGCTAAACGAGCACAACGATGGCCGGTGCTATTGTCCCCTAACCCTCGTTTTGCGCTTCTGGAAAACCAGTTGCGAATCGCTACTTATTAGATTAGGTTTTTAGTTGCAACTTAAAACTTAAATGGGGTTGCAAAATTTTTCGGGTCGGCTCACGCTGTGCGTTAGAGGATAAATATATGGGCGAGTTGCGCGAGTCACTACAGGATATTACCGAGTGTGGGCTACCGACAGCTTTGGAGGCGATGGGCGAACGATGGTCGTTCATGATCTTGCGCGCTGCCTTCAATGGTATCCGCCATTTTGAAGATTTCCTCACGGAAATCAGCATTGCGCGTAACATATTGGCCAACCGTTTAAGCCGATTGAGCGAAAGCGGCATATTGCATCGTACGCCCTGCCCTGATGACCGTCGTAAAGTGGAATATCGCCTGACCGAAAAAGGGTTGGATTTGCTGCCCACCATGATTGCGTTGCGCCAATGGGGCGAAAAATGGGGGACGGGCGTGCCATCCAATCCGGTTTTGGTCGATGAGCTGGATCATCAACCTATCCTGCCGGTCACGATAAGAAGCCATGATGACCGCGTTCTTGGCCATATGGACCTATGCTGGATGAACTCGGCGGATATCAAGCCCATTAGCAATGCCGTGTTTGCCGAACATGATGATCGCGTGCGAAAATTAAGCGCCATTTAAATTGCACTATTGACGCTCTGTACAGCAGCATTGAACTTTTGTGGCGAATCTGTTACACTCCGCGCCGACAGGCCAAAAATGGTCGATAACCGCCTTCCTATCATGGGATTGAGCGGATGATGACGTAAGGGACGAATGCCAACTGTCTTATGGACAACAAGATGTTGTCAGCGAGCTTATTCTCCCGAATAATCAGAAAGGTCGTAATATGACGTCCACCGCGGCGATGTTTGATGTAGGCGATTATGTGGTGTATCCCAAGCATGGGGTTGGTCGCGTAATCGAGCTTCAGGATTCCGAAATCGCAGGGATGCAGCTTCAGCTTTATGTGCTGCGCTTTGAAAAAGAAAAAATGACGCTTCGCGTGCCCTTCAACAAGGCCGAAGGCGTTGGTATGCGCAAGCTGTCGAGCGACAAGACGCTCAAAGAAGCAATGCATACACTCACCGGCAAGCCTAAGGTAAAGCGCACCATGTGGTCGCGCCGTGCCCAGGAATATGAAGCGAAGATCAACTCCGGCGACCTGGTTTCGATCGCTGAAGTGACCCGCGACTTGTTCCGCCCCGATGACCAGCCTGAGCAGAGCTATTCGGAGCGTCAGATTTTTGAAGCGGCATCAAGCCGTTTGGCGCGCGAGCTCGCGGCAATGGAAAAGACCGACGAAAAAGCGGCTCTCCAGAAAATTTTGGCTATTCTAAATGAAGCGGCTCCGCAATATTACGAAAAAGCGGAATAACCAGCTTCCTTAACGGAAAATTTGAGGGGCGCTGGCAACGGCGCCCTTTTTTTTCGCTTTGTTATACCACATTATGCCCAGCCTGACGTCCTCTTGCGGCACGTCTAAACAGAGGCATGTTCAATCTCATCATCTGGTATGACGGCGCATGTCCGCTGTGTGTGCGCGAAATCGCACTGATGCGGCGCCTCGATTGGCAGCGAAAAATCGACTTCCAAGATATTGCGCCAGACACGGCGATATGCCCGCTTGACCGGCAACTGATGCTTGATCGTCTTCACGCCTGTGAAAATGGCGTGATGCTATCGGGTGCGGCTGCATTTGCGGCCATGTGGCGGCATATCCCCCTACTTAAGCCGCTGGGCTGGCTTGCGCGAAATCCCGTTATTTTGGATATATTTGAGCGGCTTTATGTCCGCTTTCTGAAAATCCGTCCTTATTTGCAAAAGTGGCTGGCATAACGATGATGAACGATGTTTTTCCCGCCTCGCGGAACGCCGCGCGCGCGCGCCTTGCGCAGTTCATACCCGGCGCAGGACAGAACTATGCCTTTGGCCGCAACACGGATCCGGGGCCAGGGCAGCCAAGTGCGGTCTCCAAGCTCTCGCCTTATCTGCGCTATCGGATGATCACCGAGCAGGAAGCCGCCCAAGCTGTTCTGGAGCAGCACAGCCTGCCAGCAGCGGAAAAGTTCATTCAGGAAATATTGTGGCGCACTTATTGGAAGGGTTGGCTGGAAATGCGCCCGTCCGTGTGGACGCAATTTCAGGAAGAACGCGACCGGCAGCGCGATAGTTTCCCCAATGCGCGCGCAATCCGTAACGCAGAGGCTGGGCAGACCGGCATTGAGGGCTTTGACGATTGGGCACGCGAGCTTGTCGAAACGGGCTATCTGCACAATCACGCAAGAATGTGGTTTGCCTCAATCTGGATTTTCACACTGCGCCTGCCATGGGCGTTAGGTGCGGACTTTTTCCTGCGCCACTTGGTTGACGCCGACGCAGCGAGCAACACATTGTCATGGCGTTGGGTGGCTGGCCTGCAAACCGCTGGCAAAACCTATCTCGCGACAACGGACAATATCGCGCGCTATACCAATGGACGATTTGCACCAAAAGGGCTGGCAACGACGGCCGTCATCCCACCTGATCTGACCGTCGCAAATCCGCGTCCCATTCCCTTCGCAGCGCAATGGGACAGGCAAAAGCCGGCATTGTTGTTGGTAACACCGGATGACCTGAACCCAGAGTCGCTCTTTGCTCCATCGGCGTCCATCAAGGCGGCATTTATTGCCGCCGATGCCTCCACCTTATGGGGCGACAATGCACGTGGCTTCGTCGCAACCGCGTCACGTGACGCGGCAGAACGGGTCAACACTGCGTTTCAATGTCCCACGGATATTCTCGATACCCTGAATGTCGAAACCTTGATCACACAGGCAAAGCAAGCCGGCGCCGAACAGATCATCACCGCTTACGCTCCGGTGGGCCCGGTTGCCGACCTGTTCGCCAAATTCTCTCCGCGTCTGGAACAGGAAGGCATAACGCTGGTCCAAACCCGTCGAAGCTGGGACGAGAAATTCTGGCCACATGCGACCAAGGGCTTTTTCCCCTTCAAAGAAAAAATTCCGAAAATTTTGGGTGAAATAGGTTGATAGGACGACTTGCAATTTGCGCTTGAGTTAGCCCCCCTAAGTGTATTATAAACACAATACACAAGGAGATTATCCCATGCGTAAAATCATATTGTTCCTGCCGCTTGCTGCACTCGCCCTCCCCGCGTGTGGATATTCCGTTTCGGACGCCATCGATGAAGTGAAAAGTTCTAACGCCAGCGGATTTGAGGACGGAAAGACTATCTCTTCAACCGCAACAACGACTGAAGCATTCACGATGGTCAAGGCCCTTGGCCCCGACAATATCATCTTCGTAACCGGCGACACCTTCACCATCAAGGCAGCGGGCAATGCAAAAGCCATTGGCACCCTGCGTTACATATTGGACAATGGCGCCATCAAAATTGGCCGCATCAAGGGCAATTGGTTCGGAGACGAAGGCAAAGCTGTCACCATCACCATCACTGCGCCCAAATTAACGGCCGCGTCGCTGGCAGGCTCCGGCGATTTCACTGCAGACAAAATGGAAGGTGACGCTGTTGAGGTCAAAATCGCAGGATCAGGTAGCCTGAAAGTCACGCAAGTTGTCGCCAAAACATTGGAAACCAAAATTGCGGGATCCGGTGACGCAATCATTTCCGGGACGGCTGAAAACGTCAATTTCTCGGTTCTTGGATCGGGCAGTATCAATGGGCAAAAACTCACCGCAACGAATGCCGAAGTGTCAATCGCAGGTTCGGGCGATGTAAGCATTAACGCCACCGGCAAGGTTGAAGCAAAGGTCGCGGGCAGCGGCGACATCAATGTTACAGGTGGCGCAACCTGCGCCTCAAAATCCATGGGCTCGGGAGACATCAATTGCTCATAAATCTGCAGAAGCGCAGCGCATGAACGGTTGGTGGGACCGGCACGTCGTGCCCCGCCTAATTGGTTGCGCCTGCACGCAGCCTGCGGTGATGCGTGATCGCGCAAAAGTTGTTCCGCGCGCTGCCGGAGACATTCTGGAACTGGGCTGCGGCGGCGGAACCAATCTGCAGTTTTACGACTGGTCGCAGGTGCGCACATTATCGGGGGTTGATCCCTCACCGGAATTGCTTGGCCGCGCACAAGATGCGCTCTTGCGATCGGGCCGAAGCGCAAATTTCGCAAACGGCATTGCAGAGGCGCTTCCGTTTGAAAGCAGCAGTTTTGACTCGGTCGTCACCACTTTCACATTATGTTCGGTTCAAGATCCAACCGCCGCATTGTCGGAGGTCCGGCGCGTCCTACGCCCCGGCGGGCGGCTGATATTTTTGGAGCATGGCAAAGCGCCAGACCCTGCTGCGGCAATATGGCAAAATCGGATTGAGCCGGTTTGGAAACATATTGCCGGCGGATGTCATTTGACCCGACCCGTAACTGGGGCCATATCTGATTCTGGCTTTGTGTGTGATGCGCCGCAAGGACATTATATGAAAAGGACACCGAAATGGCTTGGCTGGGTGGAATGGGGCGAGGCAACATTGGCACATTAATTGTTGCCATCTCGCTGTCCGTCGGATTTTTTGCGGAAAGGCCCGTGTTGGCCGACGAACGCAAAATCCTCGTCGCCAGCTTTGAAAATATTCAAGTCATCGGCGATATGAAAGTACAGGTGCAAACGGGCAAAGCGCCATCCGCGAGAGCCAAGGGTGACAAAAGGGTGCTCGACGCCCTGAAGCTGGAACGTGTCGGCATGACGTTGCGTGTGCGTCTTCAGGGTTCTTTGAACAACGAACAGGGCGTTCCGATGACACAGCCGCTTGAGGTCATGCTATCGACTCACGCGATTAAAGACATGGCGGTCAGCGGCAATGGAAGCGTGCAAATTTCCGAGGTAAAGCAACAAGACGCCGCCCGCATGCTGCTGGCGGGTAACGGCTCCATTTCGGTCGAACGGCTACTCACCGACCAATTTTCGGCCGACATCGACGGAAACGGACGGATTGAGATAAAGGCCGGCAAAGTCCGTGACGGGCGCGTCACATTGAATGGCGCCGGTCATTTTGACGCAGCCAATGTACCTATGCGCAATTTGCGGCTCGAACATATCGGCAATGGGGAATCCCGCGTGCATGTCGACGAAGCCGCCAATATCTTCAATCGCGGAACCGGAACGATCAATGTAGGTGGAAACGGCAGTTGTTTTTTGAAACAGGCCGGAAGTGCCGCAATAAACTGTGCCAAAATCGAAAAAGGATCGCCTAAATGAATTTACGTAAGCTTGGCAAAATGGGCCTTTACGCCACCGCCCTTTCGCTGGCCGCGTGCACAATGCCTGCCAATGGCGGAAACCAGACCGCAGGGTGCAAACCCGGAACGGGCGCAGGTCGGTCTGCCGCTGGGCTTGAACAAGTGACATTGTGCGTCACCAGTGGCGCAAAAACGCGGGCGTTCACGGTCGAACTTGCGCAGACATCGATGGAGCAGGCCAGGGGATTGATGTTTCGTACCGAGCTTGCGGACAATGCCGGCATGGTCTTTCCCTTTCCTGAACCGCGCATGGCAAGCTTTTGGATGAAGAACACGGTGATCCCGCTCGACATCATCTTTGTCCGGACCGACGGCACGATTGAGAGCATCGCCGAAAACACAATTCCTTATTCCACAATACCGGTTTCTTCGGGTGAACCCGTTGGAGCCGTGTTGGAACTGCGCGGCGGGTTATCCGCCGAGCTTGGTATTTCGGCGGGTGACACGGTTAAATGGACCGCAAAGTAAGGCAAATAGGGATTGCACCGAAACGTGCTTGCTCCTAATCGCGGGTCCATGGGTATTCTCGGTAAAATCTTCACTTGGTGGGACGGTGCCACCATCGGTACGGCGATCTACAGCTGGCGTAAGGGCAAAGCTGTGGGCAGCGATGCCGAGGGAAACAAATATTATCAGTCGTCCGACGGTAAGCGTCGCTGGGTCATCTACAATGGCGCGAACGATGCAAGCCGCGTAGCGCCCGACTGGCACGGATGGTTGCATGGCACCCATGATGGTGATCCCGAAAGCTATTTGCCGCCCGTACGTGGCTATGAAACACTGCCTGAGCCCAATTTGACGGGCACGGACCGTGCCTATCGGCCGGCAGGATCGATACAGCGTGGCGGCCATCGTGCCCGCGCGACTGGCGATTATGAGGCGTGGAGTCCCGACGCATCATGATTCGCCGGCACAGCCTGCTGCTGCTGCCGTTGCTGGCAACGCTCGCGGCGTGCGGACCCACTGACGAAGAAAAGCTGGCACCGGAAAAATCCGGTAAAGCCCAAGCGACCGCAGACCGGATTGTTGCTGGTTCCGACAATGCACTTGGCACACCCATGGCAGAACGTGTTGCCGTTCTGGGCCTGTTGAACAAACGCAACGGACAAACGCGCGACATTGAACTCAAACCCGGCGAAGCGATTCGCTTTGGCAAAGTTGTCGTGAGATTGCGTGCCTGTGAAAAAACCGCGCCGTGGGAAAATTACCCCGATGAAGGTGCCTTTGTTCAACTGCTGGTGCATGAACGTCCGCCGGGCACAACCGATGCCGAAAGATGGCGCAGTGTGTTTTCAGGCTGGCTTTTCAAAGAAAACCCGGCTGCAAATGTTGTCGAACACCCGGTCTACGATGTCTGGGTCAAAAGCTGTAGGATGAGCTTCCCGGGCGAAGAAACGCCGGTTGAAGAAAAACCATCGCAAGAAGCGCCAGCGCCTGCCGATAACGCATCGTCCAGTGCGCCCCAGGCTGCGCCTGCCGAACCGGCTGCTCCAGCAGGCGAAGACGCGAAACCCGACGAAGGCTGACCGGTCGTCGTTAACGCCGATTGGAGTAATTTTAGATAGGCGCCTTGGGTGATTTCAATGGCACCAAGGCTGGCCAGATGGTCCGTCATGAACTGACAATCCAGCAATGCGAAGCCGCCCAGTTTAAGACGTGCGACAAGCCATGCCAGCGCTACCTTTGATGCATCGGTCTCGCGCGAAAACATGCTTTCGCCAAAGAATGCGTGGCCCATGGCGAGCCCGTAAAGCCCGCCGACCAATCGGCCATCGACCCAACATTCCACGCTGTGCGCGCGGCCTTGTGCATGCAGCTGGCAAAAGGATTCTTCGATATCGGGGTTTATCCACGTCTCGCGCCGATCGTCCTGCGACTCGGCGCATGTTGCGATAATTTGGGCAAAGGCGGTATCCGCCGTGACGGTAAACCGCCCCTGCCGGATCGTTTTCGCCAATGATTTGGACAACCGAAACCCCTCCAACGGCAAAATCGCCCGATATTCGGGTTCAATCCAAAACGTATCGGGGTCATCACGCGCGTCGGACATCGGAAATATGCCATTGGCGTAGGCCTGAAGCAGCAAATCCAGATCGATAGGCAAAAATCTGTCCTTTCCTGTCCGTTAAGGGGCCTATCTCGAATTGCGCCGCCGCATGCAATGGATTATAGCGAACAAAATGCCCCGGCAGCGTCTGGTCACTTTACGACCGGTCCCGCCGGGGCACGTCATTTTAAGCAAAGTCAGGGACCGCATATGACCCGCCGCCGCAAAATATACGAAGGCAAGGCCAAGATTCTTTATGAAGGCCCTGAACCCGGCACGCTGATCCAATATTTCAAGGATGATGCAACCGCCTTTAACGCCCAGAAAAAGGGTACGATTTCTGGCAAGGGCGTCATTAACAATCGCGTCTCAGAGCATGTTTTTACGCGCCTGAGCCATATTGGCATTCCCACCCACTTCATCCGCCGCCTAAACATGCGTGAGCAGCTCATCCGGCAAGTTGAAATCGTGCCGATCGAAGTGATTGTGCGCAATGTCGCTGCGGGCACGTTGTCCAAGCGGCTCGGTATCGAAGAAGGCACACCCCTGCCCCACACATTGCTGGAATATTGTTACAAAGACGACAGCCTGGGCGATCCGCTGATCGCCGAGGAACATATCGCATGCTTCGGCTGGGCCACGCAGGAGGAAATGCAGGACATTTCGTCGATGGCGATCCGCATCAACGACTTCATGTGCGGCATGTTTGCGGCGATTGGCATTCGATTGGTGGACTTTAAACTGGAGTTCGGCCGACTGTTTGATGGCGATTTTTCGCGCATCATTTTGGCGGACGAAATCAGCCCGGATGGATGCCGCCTTTGGGATATCGAAACGGGCGAAAAGCTTGATAAGGATCGCTTCCGCCGTGACTTGGGTGGTGAAGCCGAAGCCTATCAGGAAGTTGCGCGCCGTCTTGGCCTGATGCCGGATGAAAGCGAAGGCGCTGTGCTGGATATGGTTAGCCATAGGTTAAGAAAAGGTAAGTAAAACTACATTTTTCTACTAGAATAGCTTGCCGATCACATAATTTTACGAAAGAATATAGCGCATGAAAACTGCGCTTAATATTCTATCCGCGATTGCAATCCTTTTTGCAGGAGCTTCATCCTCACTTGCTGCGTCTGCCGAGCGGACTCAGCCGTGGAACGCGGAGACATCTGACCTCGAACCGGACGCCAGTATCATTTACGGGCGGCTGCCCAATGGTCTGCGCTACGCCATTCGCCCGAACCAGCGCCCCCAGAATCAGGTGCTTGTGCGCATGGTCATTGACTTCGGGTCAGCGGCAGAAGCCGATGACGAGCAAGGGCTCGCGCATTTCATCGAACATATGGCCTTTAACGGCAGCACGAATGTGCCCGAGGGCGAGATGGTCAAAATGCTTGAGCGGCTTGGCCTATCCTTTGGCGCCGACACGAATGCGTCAACGGGGTACACACAGACCCAATACAAGCTCGATTTGCCGAAAGCCGACCCGCGCCTGATTGAGCGCGCCTTATTCCTGATGCGCGAAACCGCAGGGAATATCTCGTTTAATCCGGCATCGGTTGACCGTGAGCGCGGGATCATATTGGCTGAGCGACGCGAGCGCGAAAATTACGCGTTTCAAAGTGGGCGGGCTGCCAACACTCTCTTTTTTCCCAACACCTATTTTTCGACCCGCTACCCGATTGGGCTGTCCGAAATCATCGAAACCGCACCTGCGGACCGGTTGAAAGCGCTCTATCGCACATATTATCGGCCAGACCGGATCAAAATCATCATTGTCGGGCCAGTCGACCCAATAGCGATCGAACGCGAATTGGCGAACAAATTCGCCGATTGGCAGGTCGCAGCGCCGCCATTGGGCGACCTTGACCGGTGCGAACTCGATACGTCGCGTGGCGTTTCTGCCGCAAGTTTTACCCATCCTGAAATCAATGAAGCCATTGGCGTTCAACAGTTTTTCAAGGACAAACTCCGGCCTGACACCGTCGAACGGGCGATGATTGAACTCAAGATGCAAGTTGCATCGGCCATCATTTCCCAGCGGATAAGCCGCCGGTCGCGTTCAGAGGACATCCCCTTTCTAGGCGGTGGTGTAAACTTTACCTTAGGTATCTGCGACAATTATGCCGCAGTCAGCTTTGGCGCAGCCGGCAAAGACGGCAGTTGGCGGGCATTGCTGCCATTTACAGAACAGGCTGTCCGGCAAGCCCTGCAATATGGTTTTGACGACACCGAAGTTGCCGAGCAGATAAAGCGCCTCGAAACCTCTTATGAAAACAACGCCAAGGCAGAGGGCACAGAGCAAAGCGCTTCGATTGCCAACAAATTGGTCGAACTTGACGATGACGTCTATAATTCAGACGCCTACCGGTTGCTGCTATGGCGGCAATTGCGTCCGTTCATGACGAAAGCTGCGATCAATGCGGAGTTCGCAAAATGGTTTGGCCAGATGACGGCCCCGCAAATTTTTCTGTCCACGAAGCAGACGTCAGGGACGCAGTCCGATGATATCTTGGCCGCCTATGGTGCAAGCCGCGCCGTTGCGGTGGCGGCGCCCGTTGCGCGCAAGGCATCAGCATTTGCCTACACAGACTTTGGTCCCGCGGGCACTGTCGTTGAAGATACCGTCGTTGCCGACCTTGGCATTCGCACCATCCGCTTTGCCAATGGTGTTTTGCTGAACCTCAAAAAAACCGATTTTGAGGACAATCGCGTGCGATATTCCTTGCGGATCGATGGCGGACGATTGCATTTTGCCAAGGATAAGGCGGTATTGGCTTGGCTGATGTCCGGGGCGTATGTTTCCGGCGGTCTTGCGGTGCATGACTTTGAAGACCTGCGCTCCTTGCTTGCCGGGACAACCGTCACACCCGCATTCGGGGTAGCTGAAGACTATTTCGGCGGCACTGGCGCCGTTGCACCTGTGGATTTGGAACGCCAGTTGCAGGTGATGGCCGCATACACCAGATATCCCGGCTATGCCGACAGTGCGCTCCGCTTGTTCCGCCGCCCATTGCCAGAAATCTACGCGCGGCTGGACGCAACTCCGGGTTCGGCATTGAGCGTCGCCATGGCGCGAATCATGACGGACAATGATCCCCGCTTTGCGCTTGCACCGCTTGAAGACATCCAAGCTGCAGATTTTTCGCAGCTGAAATCGGCGTTGGGTGATGCCCTGATCCAGAACAGGATGGAAATCGCAATCGTAGGTGATCTCGATGAAACCGCCACGATTGCTGCTGTTGCACGCACCTTTGGCGCTATGGCCACCCGAACGGGCACAGCAGATATGACACCTCAGGACGCACGCTGGAGCCCCGCGAGCGGGAATTTCGACATCCCGCACAAGGGTGAAGCCAATCAGCTGGGATGGCGCCGGGTTTGGACCACCACGGGTGACCGCGATCAGAAGCTGACGCAGTCGATGGACCTGTTGGCGCGTGCGGTAACCCTTCGTCTTACCGACGAATTGCGGGAAAAGCTCGGCGCGACATATGGTGTGCAGGCAGGATCTGACATGTCGGATGTCTATCGTGATCGTGGTGCATTTTCGATTTCGACATCAGGCGATCCCAAGGACCTCGCGGCCATCGAACGTGCGGTTGATCAGGTCATGGCCGAAATCGTGAGAGCGCCCGTTGACAGCGATCTGTTTGAACGCGCACGCAAACCTGTGCTCGAAAGCTACGCCGACTGGAAAAAGCGCAACCCGACATGGCTGGGGGTTGCAGCAGAAGCGCAAACTAATCCGGACAAGCTGAACCGGTTCCGGCAGAACGAAAAAACGTTCAATTCGATCACTGCACAGGATTTATGGGCACTGGCCAAGCAGTATCTGGCTAAACCCGCACAGTTCACATTCCGCGCCTTACCTGACGCGGCAATTGCCAAACCCATCATGGCGCCCTCCAATCCGTAAAAGCGGCGCAACAAAATCGCCTTACGGAACGCGTGTAAAATCCTGTTGGGCGCGAGCTTACCCTTGAATCGCGCGGCGCGCCTTCTATAGGAAAGGCGAACAACCAAGCAGATAGGGCCCACATGAAAACCCGTATTTTTGTCACCCTGAAGAACGGCGTGCTCGATCCGCAAGGGAAAGCCATTCACCACGCGATCGAAGGCCTTGGGTTTTCGGGCGTTCATGATGTGCGGGCGGGCCGCCTGATTGAGATCGAGCATGAGCCTGGTCTGTCCAAGGCTGATCTGGAATCCATGTGCACGAAATTATTGGCCAATATGGTCATTGAGAATTTCGAAATCGAGCAAGCATGATGCGCGCTGCCGTCATTCAATTTCCCGGATCGAATTGCGACCGTGACATGGCGGTTGCCATTCGTGACATCACCGGCGCGGACACAAGCCTTGTGTGGCACCGCGAAAGCGTATTGCCATCCGGACTAGACCTCATCGCAATTCCGGGCGGCTTTTCTTATGGGGATTATCTGCGTTCTGGCGCAATGGCGGCACGTTCACCCGTGATGCAGGCGGTCATTGCCGCTGCGGGTCGCGGCGTCCCGGTGCTCGGCGTCTGCAACGGTTTCCAGATCTTAACCGAGGCAGGGCTGCTTCCCGGTGCATTGATGCGCAACGCGGGCATCCGTTTCGTCTGCCGCACGGTCGGTCTGACGGTCGAAAACAATCAATCCATGTTTACCAGCGGATATTCAGCCGGTGAAAAAATCCACATTCCGGTGGCCCATCATGACGGTAATTTCTTTGCAGATGATGCGACGCTTGATCGCTTGGAAGGCGAAGGCCGCGTTGCGTTTCGCTATGCCGAGCCCGTCAATGGTTCAGCGCGCAACATTGCGGGTGTTCTCAATGACGCAGGCAATGTTCTCGGCATGATGCCGCATCCCGAACGGATGATTGAGGCCATGCAGGGTGGATCAGACGGCCGGAGATTATTTGAGGGGCTGATCCGCGAAATCGCCTGATATGTTGGGTGTTGCGTCAGATTTTTTGGCGCGCGGAAACATAAACCGACCCAGTATTAGGATTATCGTCGGCCAAAACATGGTATTGTAAAGATCATGCATGGCAGCGTCTGTTGTTGCCTCGCCCGGTGCCTGACCCTGCAGATCAGCATATTCGTTGAACAATTCGGCGAGGAGCACGATCAACCAACACCAAACACTGTCGGGCCTGCGGCGCAGGATTATTGCTGAACCAAATAATATCAACAATGAACCGTGGATATGCATGGCATCGTTGGTCAATCCCACCGCCTCAACCAAGCGCATTTTATAGCCGATCCAATATGCGGCCAACTGCTGCAAATAATCCTGCATGACGTCCTAAACTTTGGTTTTAAAGGGCGAAAAATTCGTGCCCTCGTCGAAAATATCGACGCCCTCTTTACGCTTCAGCCAGCCTACCACGACATATGTCACCGGCGTCAGCACAACTTCCCAGCCCACTTTCAGCAGCCAGTTGGTAATCATAACGCTGATCACCTGCTCTTGGCTCCATAAGCCCCAAAAGGCGAGCGGGTAAAATATGATGCTATCGACGCCCTGTCCCACCACGGTCGACCCAATGGTACGCGACCAAAGATGCTTGCCGCCTGTCCAGATCTTCATGCGCGCCATGACATAGCTGTTCACAAACTCACCCGCCCAAAAAGCGGTGATGGACGCAATCACGATCCGCCACACTTGTCCGAACACGCTTTCATACGCAGCTTGTCCCTCCCAGCCCGGGGCTGGCGGCAAGGCAACGACAACCCAGCTCATGAACGCCATAAACAACAGGGCAGCAAAGCCGGCCCAGATGACGCGCCTTGCGCGGGCATAGCCGTATACCTCGGTCAGGACGTCGCCGATGACGTAGCCCAACGGGAAAAACAATATCCCTGCCCCGAATATCCATTGCTCCCCGCTTATGGTCACCGCAGCGGGCTTTGCCGCGCCAATGATGTTGGACAGCAGCAAAATGGCCACGAACGCGGCCATGACAAAATCATAATAGCGGAACTGGCGTCCGGCGACGGCACTTGCGCTTTCGGTTACAACAGGAGCATCTTGCATAAAATGACATAAGCAGCTTTGCGTTCGCAGGCAAAGCCGTTATTGCGCCTCTCAGCGCGCGCCCTTAGCTCAGCTGGATAGAGCGCGAGACTTCTAATCTTGAGGCCACAGGTTCGACTCCTGTAGGGCGCGCCACGCAGTCCGCGAAATCACACCTTTCCAGAGACTTCTGTCGTCAGGCGTTATGAACGGCCGAGTTATGCCGGCCTTCGCGTAACAGCAGGTCGATAACTTGCTTGTTCTTGGTTGGAGGTAATTGCTTTGCAGGGGCGGCAGCCGGCTTGGACTTTTGTGTCTTTGACATAGGTGGTTCTCCATTAATGGATCAGCATCATGCTGGTCCCACCACCGACAGCCCCGCATCTGCGGGGCGTGTTCACACAGCGATAAAGCCGCGCGTTACACGCAGACCAATGCTCGAACGCCCAACGAAGTCGAGTAGATTGTCGCGAAGAACGCAGAATATTAGGGCGTCGGGATATCTGGGCCAAGAGCCTCGACGTCGACGAGCCCGTCAGCAACGATTATACCGGAAATGCGAACTCGCTTTTCGACATAATCGACAGGTACGCGGTGGAGATCGAGTTTCCAGCGACCGCCGATATCGCGGCGCAAGGCAAAGCCGCCGCCATCGGCAATTAACGTGCCTGTCTCTTCGATTCTGTTGCCGATGGTTGACATATGTCTGCGCCTACCGCTGAAAGCGCTCCTAATCCACCCAGAAATAGGAACCCAAAAGCTGGTCATCGACTCTTGCCACAAATCGAACATGCGCCGGTACATAGCAAAACTCGCACACGATAGAGTTCGCAAACTGTTTGCCGAGATTGGTGACTTGCTCTTGCGGATTTACGTTCCAGCCTGATTTTCGGCGCAGCCCGAACGTCTGCTTTGTTAGGCGATCAGAACGGTCCGCTTTTAGCGCCGTTGGCACAATAATCCGCCGTTCGTTCACCTGTGCCGTAATGTCAGCTTTGCGCCCAGTTTCGGTCATTCCCGAGCAATTGCCGCACGCAGAAAAGCAGACATAATTGCGCCAAGCTAAGGGCGTTACATTATACGCGATTCAGCCGCCTATTTGGCAACCGCGGCAAGGAAACTAAAGTCTGGTGAAACCAGTACTTCGCCCTCAATTTGCCCATATACCACGCTGCCTGCGGCGTCAGTGAGCCCGTATAGCTATCGAACCCTGTATTGGGATGAGCCAATAATTGGGCTGATTCAATGATTCAATGATTCAAAGCTGCAATCCACTCCCTAGTAGACCGAGAAGGCCGGAGGTAAATCATATCGGCCCCAAGACTTTGCAACCGCGACGCGCGGTAAATTTACAATTGCCATGATTTACACCCGCCGCTTAAATTTTCTGAAATGGCGCTCCCATGTCCAGCAATGCATAAGGCGCCCACAATTCCTGCGTCTTGTCCGAGATGCGGGGCGCACAGAAACTGCTCGTACGCGACTGCGTCGGGTGCGTACCCACCCAGACGATCTAACATTGCTGCACGCGTCGCATCAATCAAGCCGGGCGTTTGGCCTACGCCGCCGCCCAATATAATACGCTGCGGTGACAGGGTAAGCACAAGATTTGCGCAAAGCTGCCCCAGATAGTCGGCAATCAGGTCATGTTCCGCACTGCCCGGTGCAAAGTGTCGAAGGGACTGCCCGAAGCGAGCCATGATTGCAGGACCGGCGGCAAGACCCTCTGCGCAATTCGTGTGGAAGCGGCAGGAGGACGGTGCGGTATCGGTGCTATGTCTTTGTAACGCGACATGACCGATCTCCGGATGCAGCAAAGCAGGCAGCGGCTTGCCGTGGTAAATGATAGCTCCGCCGATCCCAGTTCCAACGGTAAGATAGACACCAAGTTCAGACGCCTTCAATGCACCCAAATGCGCCTCCGCTATACCCGCAGAGGCAACATCCGTTACGATATTTGGAATAAGGCCTGTCGCAGATCGCAAAGCAGAAGCGAGATCGAAACCGCTCCATCCTGGCTTGTTGGTTTCCAGTAATTTACCATGATTGGGGGCATTGGGGTCCAAGCTAATTGGGCCGAATGCACCAACGCCCAGGGCCAAAATCTCTCCACGCTGTTCCCGGTGCAATTGCAAGAATGCCGCGATTTGAGGAATGAGCAGTTCGGGCACGACAGTCGGCAAGCTGATCCGTTCCAAAATAGTGCCGTCATTGTAGCCAATAGCAACTATGGATTTCGTGCCACCAAGTTCAATTCCGCCAACCAGGCGTTTATTAGGCATTTGTAAGTCCACTTTCCTGCTTGGCAATAACACGCGCAACCATCGGCCGAGCCAGCAGTAACGCAAACACCGCTAACAGATAAAGTCCCGCCATCATTGCAAAACCAGCAGCAAGACCTGTGTGCACAGCAACGATGGGGAGAAGAACAGTGGTTATCCCGGCGCCGATAAAGCCAAGCATCGTCATAAGCCCTGCGGCCGTGGCGCGGGCCTCAGCGGGCATCACATCATGCATCGCGGCGTAGATGCAGCCGTCAAAAAGGCCTTTGCCAAAACTGGTCGCGAACAGCAGCAATCCGACCAATGGAACCGAAGTTACCAGCGGGAAGGGCAAAAGGAAGAGGGCCGCAAGTGTCAAGCCGATGGCCAAAACGGTAAAGCGCCCAACCGAACTTTTCGCGGCAAATTTATCAGCCATATAACCGCCGACCAACACCGAAAAGAAACCGGCCGTTGTGATCATCACGGGGCCCACCAGCGCGCTGTCCGCCAAATTCAGACCAAGTACGTCATGGGCATAAGTATTGCACCAGTTGAGCACGGCCGACGAGGCCGACGTTGCTAGGAAGAACACACCGCACAAAAGCAGCGCTGCTGGATTTTTCAGAATGAGGCCAATCGGCTCTGCGCGCTTCTCTTGGCGCACGCGAACCTCACCTGGGGCGTCGTCGCGCAACAGCTTGAAAAGAATTGCCATGACGACAAACCCAAGCGCCGCAAAAATAACGAACGGCGCAGACCAGCCATAACTGTCCGCCAGCTTTCCAGAGACCCATCCACCAATGCCGCCGCCGGCAAATACGGCAGTTTGATGGATCGAGAGCGCACGGCTGCGCATGCTTGGTTTATGCCATGAACTGATCAATGCCGTTGCGGTTGGATAATAAGTCGATTCCCCAATAGCGACGAGCGTCCGCATTCCCAAAAGCATCGCAAACCCGGTGGCAAAGGGCATAATTCCAGTAGCCATGCTCCAAAAGATCAATCCAAAGATGATCATGTTCCTGCGTCGGACGCTGTCACCAACCCTGCCAAAAACAAAGGCGCAGACGGCGTAAGTCCAAAAGAATGTGGTATCAATTATGCCAAGCTGAATATCTGTGATGTCAAAAGCATCACGCAAAAGCGGTTTGACCGAGTTTAGGATCGACCGGTCTGCGGCATTGAGGAAGGAAACCATCCACAGCAGGCCAATCAAAATCCATGGATAGTTATCTGGTGCAGCTTTGCGCTGTATTTCAGTCACGCCATGTCCCCTTTGCTACACCAGGCCAGCCACATAGCTGCCGTCCATGAAAAATCTGGTCCGCCGGAGCCACTTCCGTCTTCGGGACTAAAACTTTCATAAAATCCGGATTTTTCTATCAAGCGGGCGCTATCGCTGCAGATCCGGTCGGCCCATGCATTATGGCCTGCCTCTACAAGACCCTGTGCCACCATATAGCTGACGACCAGCCAGATCGGGCCACGCCAGTAGCGTTTGTGATCATATGCACGGCTTCCCGCCTCCAGACTTGGAACCAAATAGGTCGCGCTGCCAGTGATGCGTTCAAGCGCGGCGATTAAACGGGCGCGCTGGGTGCTATTTCCAACCCCGGCATAAAATGCGAGGAAGCTGGCGTTCGTTACCAGGCCGCTGCTTTGATCGGTGGTGGCATCACGGCTGCAATATGCGCCTGCTTCTTCGTTCCAGAGCCAGTCCATCCCTTTTTCAGAAAGCGCAATCCGCGCCTCAAGTTCCACAATGACCGCTGCGTCTCCCATTGCCTTTGCCATGGCCAGCAAATCACGGTTCGCGCGCAGCAATTCCATCGACATACCGACATCGATCATCCGGAATGGTCCGTTGTCGGCTATTTCACGGTGGTTCCAGCCGCAGTTGCGACCAAACTGCAAAATCGCGACATAGCGGTCATATTCGTTTTGCGTTGGACGCATGGCCGCATCGACATGTCCGGTATCTCGGCGTTGATAATCGCCGACATTCGATGTGTCGACACGCGCCAGTGCATCGTCCCATTCGCTGCTGTTATCACGCCCGGTTTCCCAGTTGTGCGTCACCATTACCAACCCGTTCGCTTTGGGATCGCGAAATACATGGAACCAGCGGTGGCTTTTCAGGCAGGCATCATAGAGCCGGCGCATACGCGAGTGCGTCGGGTCAGCCCCTTCATCTTCCCATAATTTGCGCACAATGGTGGCGAGAACAGGGGGCTGGGTTATGCCGGAGGTCGCGGGCGTCTTTCCCGTCGCCCAAACCGACGGCCCAGGAAAATAGCCGGGATCATCCTTATGAAAAATGATGTGCGGGATCATGCCGTCATCCCACTGGCCCGAAATCAGCGTTTCTATTTCTTGCCACGCCCGATCCCGGTCAAATTCCGCAAAGCCGAGCGCAACAAAGGCGGAGTCCCAATTCCACTGATACGGATACAGCCCATGCGTAGGCACGGTGTAGCCGCCACGGTCATTGCGGATCAGGATGTCGCGTGCTTGTGCGTTCAGGTCGGTCATTGGGGAGATCCTCTCACGGCAATCATACGAATGTCATTTACGTTGGTGCGGGTCGGGCCGGTGATGATCAAACCGCCCAGTGATTTGAAAAGATCATAGGTGCGGTTACTGGCCAGCGCTTGGGCACAATCGGCGTGCGCGGCCCATGCGGCATCTATGTAGCCCCCGGCATTATCCTCACTGCCGTCAATGCCATCGCTATCGCCCGCAAATGCTTCGATTGAAGCTGACGGGTCGATCGCGGACAAAAGCCCGGTAAGATATTCAAGATTGGGCCCGCCGCAGCCATCTTTGCGGGCGCCACTGACGGTCAATTCGCCGCCGGACAACAGCAGATGCTTTCCCGGCTGCTTGATCATTTCCTGTGCATGCATTGCGTGGGCTTTGCCTGTCACTGCCGCATCCCCAGTAAGCCGATCGCCAAGATTAATCACATTCCAGCCATCGGCGCGCGCGCAAGTAGCAACTGCATCAAGAGCGTGCGAATTTGTGGCCAGCATGTGCACGGGATGCACGGGAACGTCTGGCGGACGATTGGCGTGGATCGCATCCATTATGTGCGGCGCGACGTGCCAGCCTGATCCTTCCAATATGGCGATGGCTTGTTCAGGAACGAACGCGGCAGCGACGCTCGGTCCCGATGCGATTAACGCCGGATCGTCATTGGCAACGTCAGAAATAACATATGTCAAAAGCTCCGCCCCGCGCGCACCGGCGACTGCGGCCAACCGACCGCCCTTGACGCGCGAGAGGTGGCGGCGGACAAGATTTATATCCTGTATAGGGGCACCAGAACGGACCAGATGGTCGGTCATCGCCTGTTTTTCAGCAAGGGTAATGCCGACGGCAGGCGCACAGAGCAATGACGAGCCTCCCCCGGATATCAGAAAAAGAACGCGGTCGCCTTGTCCGGCAGTCAATGCCAGTTCCAAAAGCCGCTCCCCTGCCTCTAGGCTTTGGTCATCGGGGACCGGGTGACGCGCTTCTATAACCGCTACCCCCGGTATTGAACGGCCAACGCCGTGCCCGTGCCGCGTGACCACGCAACCCGTTACAACACCCGACAGATGATGCGCGGCAACATCGGCCATCTCAGCCGCAGCCTTGCCGCAACCCAAAATTACGGTTTTGCCGACGGGTGCACTTTGCGGCAGAACAGCAGGCAACGTAGATTTAGCACCAGCAGCTGATATCCCGGCAAGGAAATAGCTGGTCAGAAGTGCCTTCATATCGCGCATTGCTCTGCTCCGCTATCTTACCTCGCGCCGTGCCGCCGTAACGAAGGTCGGCGGCACGGTCACGTTGACAAGTAGCCGTTGTCAGAAGTCAAAAGTCAATTTTGCAGTGATCCGGCGGGGCAGAATGGGGCGTGCATTGAAATACGCTCCTGTGCCACCAGTCTGGATAGCACCTGCGCGCGGGTTGCCTTCGGCTAAGCCTTGCGAGTTGAGGAGGTTCCAAACGCCGACGCTGAACCGCAGCTTGTTTTCTGCGCCCAGGCTATCAAATGTGTAGCCAGCTTCCGCTCTCCAGATGCTGTAAGCAAACAGTGGCACATTGTTGCTGGCATCCTGGAACGTCTTGCTTTGATGGTTCCAGAAAACAGAGGCATCAAATCCATTTGTGCTTACCTGTGCACCAACGTTGGCGAGCATCTTGGGCAAGCGGTCAGGACGCTTGCCGTTAATGGAGGTCGGGCTGTCACCCATGAACTTCGCGTCTTGATAGGTAAAGTTACCCGACACGGTCAGGTAATCAGTTGGCTGGTAGTTGCCGTCCAATTCAATACCAAAGGTGTCGGATTCCGTCAGCAGCAACGACGGCGTTAGATTTGCACCCACGAACGATACCGAAGTCCGCTTGCGCAAACCGGTGTAGAAGGCGGCGGCATAACCGCGGAATGCACCGCTACGGACCTTAACCCCTGCTTCAACCTGATTGACGGGCTCAGGCTCAAAGAAGACGATGTCGCGGTTTGCGGAGTTCAGCTGACCATTTGTTCCCTGTGCTTGTGGGAAGAAGTAACCCGCTGACGCATTGGCATAGAGGTTCACATTGTCGGTGAGCTTATACAGGCCGCCAACTGCAAACGCCCAAGCGGTCGTGGATGCCTTACCACTCCGGAACGTGCCCGTGCCAAAGGTCATGGTATTGATCGGCGCACCGGCCACTGCATTGGTGGCCAGTGTTCCTGCACGGCTGGCCGTCACTTCGATCCGGTTTTCGATCGTTGCGCGTTCAACACGTGCACCGAAGTCCAAGGTCCAGCGGTCGGCTTCAATCTGGTCGGCAAGATAAATTGCGCGCTTGAATGCGCTACGCGTTTCTTGCGTGTAGGCAGAAGGTGCCTGAATGATGCCGTTGACCGTATATTGTTGACCATTGATCGCCAGATTGACCAGCGTTGGGTTATTGTTGAACTGTCCGAGATATTGAACGGTCCGCTGATTATTGTCCGCTTCCGCCCGCGACATGAAGCCGCCTAAGGTCACGGTGTGATTGAGCGACCCTGTGTCAAAGCTCTTGATCAAATTGACTTCCATCGTCGCATCGCTTGTTGGGCGCTGACGATCATTGAAGGCATTGGCATATAAGATGTAATTTGACGGCAGAACTGCACCTGTTTCCACATCGGTGAAGACGGCTTGGCTAAGGGTCGCGGTCGGCGCTACGCGCGCCAAAAACTGTGCTTGGGTCTCAGGCGCAGCTGGGCCGATGCCATTGCTGAAGAAGTTGGAGGCCGATTGATAATCGGACCATTTCAGCTTGGAGTTGATTTTCCAGCCATCGCCAAATTCCTTATCAAAGACGGCATAAATCGATCCGCCCTCGGTCTGGAAACCATCTCCCGCGCGGAATTCTGTCGCACCTTCGGGGGTGTTTACCCGAATGCCGTCAACAGCGCTGGAGTTGGTTGTGAATACCGTTTTGCCATCATTGCCGTTCACCCGCTTGCGTGTGGTGCCGTCCAGCGGCACGGGCAGATAGAAATTGGCGCGGTCGTTGATATAGCTGCCATAAAGGGCGAACGATCCCGATCCATCGGCGAATTCATGCTTAATGTTCCCGCGCAAGGCGAAGCCTTCGGTCGGAATGCCTGTATCAATTGGGCCTTCATCATAGCGGTAGAAGCCTGATACCGCCATATATGTGTTTTCGCTCAACGGGCCCTGATAGGCGAAGTCGCCTCTGTAGCGATTGTCTTCGGCGACTTCGAGTTGGAACGTTCCGTGCGGCGTGTCCGTCCCAGTCTTGGAAATATAGTTGATGATGCCGGCTGTCGAGCTGACTCCAAAGAGGTTCGAAACGCCACCTTTTACAAATTCAAGCCGTTCAATGCCCAGATCATTACGGGCAAAGAAGTCGAATGCTGATGAATTGAGGCCGAATGCGCTGAGCACCGTCACGCCGTCATAATTGATCGGGGTAAATTCGAACTGGCCACCTGAAGGCAGGCCACGGACGCGGAAGTTGGTCGCAACTTCACCGCCGCCGCCTTCGGTCTTCAGGCCAGGCAGTTGTTGCAAGAGATCGGCCTGACTGCCTGATCCTGTAAAAGTGCGGAGATCTGCTTCATCTACAAGCGCGATCGACAGAGGCGTGTTCTGGGCGCTGCGGCTGGCATTGGTACCCGTGACAACGATTTCGTCATCTTTGGACTGTGCATCATCTTCAGCCGCAACAGCCGACTGCGCGTAGGCAATGGACGGCGTTAACGCCAACAAAGATACGCTGAACATAGATACCCGAAGGGCGGAACGTGCTCTCATGAAACCTCTCCTCTGATTTGGGATTCGCTTTGATCCCAATTTCGAATCGTTCTGTAATCGTTTCCAATGTTAATACAACCCATAATAGGTATTATTCAGAGTTGTATGTTGCGCCCGCGACAAAATCTTGTCATTCTGCGGCCATGGCCAGCACGAAAATTCGACCAAATCCCTTTCATCTCCCTTCCGAAAGCGAATCCCGCATCTTGGGCTATGTTTTGCGGCAACATGGCGCGACCCAGCCGGAAATAGTGAAGGCAAGTGGCCTATCGCAGCAAACTGTCTCGCGCTTGGTAAATGACTTGGTCTTGCGCGGCGCGCTTCGGCTTGGCGATCGACGTTCAAATGGACGACGCGGACAGCCGCGGATGGAAATAGAAGTCGCGCCGGATCATGCATATTCACTGGGTGTGGCGCTGATGACAGACGCTATGTCGGTTTTGCTGATGGATTTTTCCGGCAACGTCGTTGCGTATGATTATTTGGAAATGCCGGTGATGAACCGGAAGGCCGTTTTTGAACGCCTGGGCGATGTAACAAGCCGCTTTCTCGCAACGCATGCTATTTCCAAAGACAGCGTGGCTGGCGTCGGCATTGGTATTTCTGGCTATTGCTTGGATGGCAAGTCACGGTACAATCCGCCGCGTGCGCTCGATGACTGGGCGATGGTGCAAATTGATAGCTTGTTCAGTCAAGCGCTCGGCATGCCGGCATGGGTTGAAAATGACGGTAACGCCGCCGCCATTGGCGAGAGCTTTCTTGGTGCCGGACGGGTGTTTCAAAATTTTGTTTATGTCTTCATTGCCGCGGGTATTGGCGGCGGGGTCATAACCAATCATAAATTGTCGCGGGGTGTGAACGGCAATGGCGGCGAGATCGGACTGGTTCTGCCCCGCAATATGTTTCAAGAACCCAATTTAGAAACGCTCTTACAATCCGTGCGTCGACATGGGGTCGAAGTCGGCGGCATTTCCGCGATGCTTTCCGAATTCAATGTCGACTGGCCCGGCGTGGATGAATGGATCGAGCGCGCCCGTGACCCGCTTTCGCTCATCGCCTCGTCTATCGCCGCTTTATTGGATCCCGAAGCGATCGTTCTTGGTGGCCGCTTGCCAAATGCTTTGGCGCAGAAGATCATTCCGGCCATCGAATTATATGATGACGCAAGGCGGTCAGAACCGCGCCCGCTTCCCAAAATTATGATTTCAGAAACGCAGGTTGACGCTTGCGCTATTGGCGCAGCGATGATGCCGCTTGAACAGCAATTCTTTTCCACGATGTTATGAGGGCCACAATGTCTCTTACGCAGGACCAGCGGGATTTTTATTCTACACATGGCTATATTCATGTCGAAGGCATGTTCAGCATTGAAGAATGTGCGATGTTACGTGGCGAAATCCATGCCCTTGCACAAAGGTTGGGAAACCCCGACGCGACTTGGGCCAGCGTCCGCAGCGCGGGGACAAAGATAACCCATTGCCATGATGTCCAATTCGAAATTGCAGCGATTACGCGGCTGCTAACGGACCCACGCTTCACCGGCGTTGCACAGGCGATTATGGGGCCAAATGTGCAGCTCCATCACACCAAAATGTTTATCAAGCCGCCGGAAAATGGCTCCCCATTTCCCATGCATCAGGATTATTATTATTTCCCGCATGCCGGCACGTCGATGACGGCAGCGATCATACACTTTGATGATGCTCCAATCGAGAAAGGGTGCCTACGCGTCGTGCCCGGATCGCACCATCTGGGACCATTAGAACCGGTTGGCGAAGACCGGCATTTGCCCGGCTACGCGATTGAGGATGCGACGCCGATCCAAGCAAAGGCCGGTGATGTCATTTTCTTCAACTATATGCTGATCCACGGTTCGGGACTGAATGTATCCGATGAATCCCGCACAACTTTACTCGTTCAAATGCGCGACCCAGAAGACAAACCAATTGTGGACCGGCATTTATCCAGAGGACAAGGCATGATGCTTGCTGGCGTCAACCCTATGCAGCCGACTGAATGAGGTCGTAAATATAGCTCCCCGCCAATAACAATATCCGGACTGTTCGTTACCTGTAGCGTCATCGGTTCGCTGCGTGAGTGGGCGATTTACGGCCGCGGCACGCCATGTTCCGGCCAGCCCATCCGCTTCTTTTCGGCAGCCACCATTGCGGCGACGTCCGCGAGTAGCCGCTTGGCATCATAGACGATACCGTCCTTCACCGTATAGCTGACGCCGCCGACGCGCTCCAGCTTTTGGGTTTGCTCGTTCAACCGTAGCGTCCCCGTTCCGTAAAGCGTCTTAAAGTTCTGAAGCGGGTTTTCTTTAACGATGACGAGGTCGGCAAGCTTGCCTACCCGGACCATCCCGATTGGAGGATCGGTGATCCCTTTAGGCTCGTAAAGCGTCTGCGCGCCATTCATTGTTGCCGCGCGGATCACTTGGTGCGGGTTGAAGCCTGCTTCCTGCAGCATCTCCAACTCTTCAGGAAAGCCGAAGCCATAGGTTTTAAAGATGAAGCCACTGTCCGTGCCGGTCGTCACCCGGCCGCCGATATTTTTATAATCATTCACCAGCCGCATGTAGCGCGCGTAGAAATTGCGCCATTGTATCTCTTGCTTGGTTGTCCAATCGAAGAAGTAAGAGCCGTGATTCTCGCGCGACGATTGGAAGAAGTCCCAAAGCTGCGGCATTGTGTATTCATTGTGCCAGTCAGCGTTGCGTGCCCGCATCAGGTCGCGCGAGGCCGCGTAAATGGTCATAGTGGGATCAAAGGTGACCCCCTGGTCCTTTTGCGCCTTAAGATAGTCTGCCCATTCCTTGGAACCTGGCTCGTAGATGTCGTCCCAAATGTCTGCGACTTCGGCGAAGCGATATTGTTCGTCATTGAAACTGTAATCGGTGGAATAATCCTGAATCGCACCATTTTTCAGGAGCGATTCCATATGGCCGTAAAAGTGGGTCACCGTTCCGAGCCCAGCCTCACCCGCCTGCCGGGCATTCATCATCGCGACCCCGGTTTGCGTAAGATGCGCTGTGGTGCCAAGCCCCAGCTTCTTTGCCTCGTCGATCGCAGCTTTGAATATCTCGGGTCCCTCGGTCGGGCCGATCCCGAACTTTATGCCGTCGATATTGTTCTTCGCGGCCCAGCGGACCCACTCGCGCGCCTGCTGCGGCGTTCTCACTGGCCCCTTATCCCAGCCTTGGCCGACCCGCTGATAATCAAAAATACGAGGGGCAACAATTTCGTTGCGTGCGGAGCGCGCTTTCTCGACCGTTGACACGCTCCAGGGCGCCAGATTTACACCCCGCACCGACGTCACCCCGTGGGCCAGCCACAGCTTATAGGAATAGCCAAGGTCGGGCGCTTTGTCAGCCGAACTGCCGTGGACATGGGTGTCAATAAAGCCAGGCAGTACCCACATGCCGGCAGCGTCAATTTCATGGTCGAAGTCACGGGGCTCACGCCCTTGCTTCATCGGCAGCCCGGGCGTGCCTGCGTCTAATATCTCCGCGATCCGATTGTTCTCGACAACGATGTCGACCGGTCCGCGCGGCGGCGCGCCGGTGCCGTCAATCAGCATCGCGCCGCGGATGACCATTTTGCGGAACGGCCCTGCACCTTCGCCGGCCGCCCGTGCGGGTGCCGGGTTCGCGCCCGCCCGTGGTTTTACCGCTTCGACCTTCTGCTGGACTGGATCTTGGGCAAATGCCGGGGAAACCGTGCACATAGCGGCCGAAATCAAGCCGGCAGCCAACCGTAATTTAGAAAAAGCACGCATCATCTTATCCCCCCGCCAACAAGCCTAGATTGGCCCTGTGCATGGCGCAGCATAGCGGCGTCTCCGACAGCCGAAAAGGGACTTTAATGGGTCGAAGGTAGACACCGGCCCTTGGCCCACTAACGCTCCACTCATCCGCATGATGCGGCACGGTATAAACATGCGCGGCCTAATGGCGTTGTAGCAAAGTCGTAGGAGCGCGGTTATACCTCTCCCATATGGTGTTGGCCAAAGGGAGAGATATGCGCATGAATGAACGGCTTCGCGCCGCGTTTAAGGAACCGTTGGTTCATTTCCTGCTGGCGGGCCTCGCGCTCTTTCTGTTTTTTGCGTGGCGCGGCGATGCTGTTGATCCGGGAAGCCGGACGATTACCATTACCGAAGAACAGGTGGGGCGACTGGCGGCAAGCTGGACGCAGAGTTGGCAGCGCCCGCCGTCGCAGTCCGAACTAGACGCCCTAATCCGGGATTTCGTGAAGGAAGAAATTTATTACCGTGAGGGGCTCCGGCTCGGTCTGGAACAAGATGATCCCATCATCCGCCGCCGCATAAGATCAAAAATGGAATTTCTTGCGACTTCAGAACTTGAGAACGAAGTACCTAGTGATACGACGTTGCAGGCGCTGCTAGACAAAAGTCCGCAAACTTATGCCCAGGACGCACGATACAGCTTTGACCAGATTTATCTGGGCACGCAGGATGAAGCCGCCGCGCGCAGCCGTGCCAAGCAAATATTGGAGAGTCTAAAAAACGGTGCAGACTGGCAAAATCTGGGGGATGCAATCTCGCTGCCGCGTAGCTCGGACAATGTCGACCGCACACAGATTGCTTCCGACTTCGGTGATGCGTTCGCCACTGCCTTGGCGGGCTTGAAGCCTGGTGCTTGGTCTGGCCCGGTCGCTTCGGGCTTCGGGCTGCATCTTGTCCGTATCCGTGCGGTCCAGACGAGCTCCAAGCCCAAGCTTGCCGATGTCCGGCAGAAGCTGGAAAATGACTGGCGCGCACAAACGGTAAAGGACCGGGAGGCCAAAGCCTATCAGACGCTGCTCGACGGTTATACAATTAAGATTGCCATTCCGTGATCCGCTGGGTTTGGTTTGCACTGGCAACGCTTTTCCTAATCGCGCAACCCGCGCGTGCCGATGAATTGCGCCCCGGCTATCTGGAATTCACACAAAAGACTGACGTAGACTGGACGCTCATCTGGAAGGCTCCAATGCGCGGCGGGGTGACCCCTGCAACGCAGCCCGTCCTGCCCGACGGCTGCACCGCCAAGGGCGACCCGCAGCGCGAATTGGGCGAGATGTCGGTAATCTCCACCTTTGCCGTTTCTTGTAAAGGTTCGGTGGCGGGGCATATGATTGGATTGTCTAACTTCTCCGCCGCGCAAACCGATGTCCTGGTGCGCGTTGCGCCGCTGGGTCGCCCGGTGCAAGCCTTGCGCCTAACCGCCGCCGAACCCGCCGCCGAAATCGCGGCAAAGCCCGACGCATGGCAGGTCGCGCACACCTATTTCGTGATTGGCGTGGAGCATATCCTTTTTGGCTATGACCATTTGCTATTCGTGGTCTCGCTCGTGCTGCTGCTGACTGGGTTTCGCACGATAGCGATGGCGGTGACCGCTTTCACCGTTGCCCACTCCATCACCCTCATCGGCACGACACTCGGCTTTTTAGGTCTGCCACAGCGTCCGGTAGAAGCGATTATCGCGCTCTCCATCGTGTTTCTCGCTGTGGAGATTGTAAAAAAGAAAGAGGGCGCGGCGCGGCTCTCGGAGCGTCTGCCGTGGGTGGTCGCGTTTCTGTTCGGCCTGCTGCACGGTTTTGGATTCGCAGGCGCACTCAAGGAAATCGGTTTACCTGAAAGCGATGTGCCGACAGCACTGCTCACCTTCAATCTGGGCGTCGAGGCTGGGCAATTGATGATTGTTACGGCAACGCTTGGATTGCTCTGGGCGGTGCGCCGGCTACAGCCCAATTGGACACGGCCTACGATCCGCGGCTCAAGCTACGTCATCGGTGCCATCGCGTCGATGTGGTTGCTGGAACGGCTACTGCTGTGATCGAAAGCCTGACTGGCATTTCGTTTAGCCAATCGCTTGCCATCCGGGCCATCATTTTCCTCGCCGGCGTTGCTGACGGGGGTGCAAGGACGCGCAATTTTTTATCAGAGTAAAGGTGAATGACGCCGTTGGATGGGCATGATTGAATAAGCGTTCAATGTTTGATATTCTCTCTTATGCAAGAGATTCGAATTGATCGTCGCCAACATATTATCGCCTCGGCTGTCTGTGTTTTGGCTGAATATGGAATAGTTGAATTTACGTTCAACAAAGTCGCGCACCATGCAGGTATCTCGGCAGCTTTGATCGTTCATTATTTTGCGAGCAAAGAAGCCCTTCTTGAGGCCGCTTTCCGCTCCGTAGTGCGTCAATTGAACAATCAGGCGACGGCGCGCCTCCGGCTCGCTGCGGGGCCCCGCGCGCGGATACAGGCGCTGGTTGACTCCCATCTTGGGCATAACGACTTTTCCGAAGAAACCGCCCGGGTTTGGCTGTCTTTCTGGGGACAGGCGCTGCATGTTCCGCAACTGGCCCGCGTGCAGCGGGCGCATCAACAGCGCATGTTGTCGAATTTGAAGTTTGATCTGCGGCAGCTGGTCGACGCGCGGGACGTATCCCCCATGGCGGACACCATCGCCGCGATGATCGACGGTGTTTGGTTACGCGCCGCGATGAATGGCGGCGTGGCGCTGCAGAACGGGTTGGCGCGTGAGCTGATCCTTGAATTCATCGCGCGGAACCTGAAGGACACCCTGCCCTCGCGTGCCGCCACAAGCTTCGACACGGTGAACCCGGCGACAGGGCAGTTGCTCGCGACAATCCGCATAGACGGACAGGCAGAGGTCGATAAGGCTGTGGCCCGCGCGGCTGAGGCGCAAAAGCTTTGGGCGAAAACACCGGGTGTCGAGCGCGGGCGCATCCTTCACCGCGCCGCCGCATTGCTTGTTGAACGTAATGACATGCTCGCGCGGCTTGAAGCGCAAGATACAGGAAAGCCCATTCAAGAAACAATTGCCGTAGACGTCTTATCCGGCGCGGACTGTATCGAATATTATGCTGGCCTTGCGCGCACCATCGCGGGTGAACATCACGACCTTGGCACGGGCGCGTTCGGCTATTCCCGGCGCGAGCCTTTAGGCGTGGTTGCGGGCATTGGTGCGTGGAACTATCCCATTCAGATTGCCTGCTGGAAATCTGCACCCGCGCTGGCTTGCGGTAACGCGATGATCTTCAAGCCGGCCGAGCTGACCCCCCTGACCGCGATTGAGCTAGAAAAGACCTATCGTGATGCGGGCCTTCCCGATGGGCTGTTTCAGGTCGTGCAAGGCAAGGGCGACACCGGCCGCTTGCTCAGCCTGCATCCCGGCATCGCGAAGGTGTCGCTGACGGGCGAAGTTGGCACGGGTAAAAAGGTGATGGTCGATGCGGCAGGCACGCTGAAATATGTCACCTTTGAACTGGGCGGAAAATCGGCGCTGATCGTGTTCGAAGATGCGGATTTGGATGAAGCTGTCTCGGGCGCGTTGCTCGCCAATTTCTATTCGGCGGGCGAGGTCTGCACCAACGGCACCCGCGTCTTTGTGCACAAAAATGTCCGTGATGCGTTTCTGGCAAAATTGAAGGCGCGCACAGAGGCGATGGTGATTGGCGATCCGCTTAATCCAGCCACCCAAATGGGCGCGCTGATTTCACCAGCGCATATGGAAAAGGTGCTGGGCTATATCGCGCTTGGCCAACAACAAGGTGCAAATCTGCTGACAGGCGGGAAGCGGGTTACGACCGGCGATTTGGCGAAGGGCGCCTTTGTTGAACCAACCATCTTCACCGGCTGCACCGATGATATGGCCATCGTCCGCGAAGAGATTTTCGGCCCCGTCATGGCGGTGCTTGATTTCGAGGATGAGGCAGAGGTTGTCGCGCGGGCGAACAACACCAGCTTCGGCCTCGCCGCAGGTATTTTCACCAACAATTTGACCCGCGCGCACCGCGTAATCGCGGCGCTGGAGGCGGGTACCTGCTGGATCAACACATACAATATCACGCCGATTGAAATGCCATTTGGCGGCAACAAACAATCCGGTCTGGGTCGCGAAAACGGCAAAGCGGCGATTGAACATTATACCCAGCTAAAGAGCGTCTATGTCGCGATGGAACCCATCGATGCCCCCTATTGAGGCCGCAGACTATATCATCGTCGGCGCGGGGTCGGCAGGGTGCGTGCTGGCGGACCGGCTGAGCGCCGATGGCAAACATAAGGTCGTGTTGCTTGAATTTGGCGGCAGTGACCGGTCAATCTTCATTCAGATGCCCGCCGCACTCGCTTACCCCATGAATACGAAGCGGTGGAACTGGGGCTATGAAAGCGAACCGGAACCGCATCTGAATGGACGCCGCCTGAACTGCCCGCGCGGCAAGGGTTTGGGGGGATCATCGTCGATCAACGGGCTTGTCTATGTTCGTGGTAACGCCCTCGATTTTGAACGCTGGAAAGAAGACGAAGGCGCAACCGGCTGGGGCTATGCCGATGTGCTGCCTTATTTCAAACGCGCCGAAGGCCGCGATGAAGGCGGCAACGAGTATAGGGGTGGGGATGGGCCGCTGTCGACCAGCTATGGCCCGCTCGACAATCCGTTGCATCAGGCCTGGCTCGATGCCGCGCAACAGGCGGGCTATAGCCTGACCGAAGACTATAATGGCTATGCCCAGGAAGGCTTTGGCCGGATGGACATGACGGTGCGGAACGGCACGCGCTGTTCGGCGGCCAAGGCCTATCTTTATGAAGCCCGCAAGCGGCCCAATTTACACGTTATCGAACATGCGCTGGCGACACGCATCCTGTTCGAAGGCACCCGCGCGGTCGGCATGGAATATGAACAAGCGGGCAAAATGCATCAGCTGCGCGCCGCACGCGAGGTCATCCTTTCGGGCGGGCCGATCAATTCGGTCCAGCTGCTTAAGCTTTCCGGCATCGGCCCTGCAGAAGAATTGCAACGCCACGGCATAACAGTGCGCGCAGACCGCCCCGGAGTTGGCGCAAATCTGCAGGATCATCTGGAATTCTATTTTCAAATGGCCTGCACCCAACCGATCACCCTTTACGGCAAAGCAAATCTTCTCGGCAAAGCCATGGTCGGCGCACAATGGCTATTCGGTCGGTCGGGAACAGGCGCGTCAAACCAGTTTGAAAGCTGCGGCTTCATCCGCAGCCGCGCCGGTATAAAATATCCGGATATCCAATATCATTTCTTTCCTATGGCGATCAATTATGACGGGTCGTCCCTTGCAACAGAGCATGGCTTTCAGGCGCATGTCGGCCCGATGCGTTCAAAAAGCCGGGGTACAGTGACACTCAAAAGCGCCGACCCGCACGACAAGCCCAAAATCTTGTTCAACTATATGAGCCATCCCGACGATTGGGTAGACATGCGGGCCTGCGTCCGGCTGACGCGGGAGATTTTCCAGCAAGCTGCTTTCGCCCCGTATCGCGGACGTGAAATTCAGCCCGGCGCGGACTGCGTTACGGACGATCAGATTGACGCCTTCATTGCCGAACATGTGGAAAGCGCGCTTCACCCCAGTTGCACCTGCAAGATGGGCAGCCCGCGTGACCCGATGGCGGTGGTGGACCCCGAATTGCGTGTCATCGGTGTCCAAGGACTGCGCGTCGTCGACAGCGGGGTGATGCCATCCATCACCACGGGCAACCTGAATGCGCCGACGATCATGATCGGTGAAAAGGGCGCCGATCATATCCTTGGCAAGCCCATGCTCGCACCGTCTAACGCGCCATTTTACGTCGCGCCAAATTGGGATGTTGCCCAAAGATGACACACACGATCCTCGAGCCCGCACGCCAGATTGATGTGATCCGGCAAACGGACGTCCTCGTCATTGGCTCCGGCCCCGGTGGCCTTGCTGCGGCGTTGGCATCTGCACGGGCGGGCGTCGAAACGACGTTGCTTGAACGTTATGGCTGCTTCGGCGGCAATATCACGCAGGTCGGGGTCGAGGGCTTCGCATGGTACCGGCACCCGGCGACGATCGACAGCGAAGGCATCGGGCGTGAATTTGAAGACCGCGCCAAAGCCATGGGCGCCGCAATGCCCGAGCCGCAATCGATCAGCCACAGCCTCGATGCCGAAGGGTTCAAATTTGTTGCAGATACACTCGTCGAGGAAGCAGGCGTCATCCCGATGCTGCACCGATTATGTGTCGCGCCCATCATGGATGGCAACACGATCCGCGGCGTAATTGTCGAAAGCAAGGCGGGCCGCGAAGCCATTCTTGCCAAGCGCGTGATTGACGCGACAGGGGACGCCGACATTGCCCACCGGGCCGGTGCGCCAACGCATATGCACCCCGTCGACGAAATGATGTCCGTTTCGGTGATGTTTTCGATGTGCGGGGTCAACAAGACGCGGTTTATTGACGCCGTAAAGGCCGACCCGCAAACCTATGGCGACTGGGCCGTGGGCGGTGAGTGGGAAGTGATCACCAGCGGCAAAGAGGATGACATGTTCTCGCCATTCTTGCGCAAGCCGTTTCAAAAAGCATTGGAAGCGGGCCTAATACCGGACAGCGTGAAAACCATGGCGGGCACATGGGGCACCGTTTCGGATCAGGGGGATCTCACTTATCTCAACATGTGCCATCTCTATCTCGACGGCACAGATCCCGATGCCCTAACCCACGGCGAAATGGCGGGGCGAAAACAGGCAATGCACGCCATTGCAGCGTTGCAGGCCTTTATGCCCGGCTGCGAAGATGCAAAGCTGCGCAACTTCGGTATGACGCTGGGCATTCGCGATACGCGCAAGATTGATGCGGTTTACAATATGACCGCAGACGATGTGATGGAACAAGGCCGCTTTGACGACAGCATCGGCATCTTTCCTGAATTCATCGACGGCTATGGCTATCTTATTTTGCCGACGACTGGCCGTTATTTCCATCTTCCCTATCGGTCGATGGTTCCAAAAAATGTGAAGCACCTGATTACCGCCGGTCGCGTCATTGGCGGTGACAAAGTCAGCCACGCCGCCGTCCGCAACATGATGTGTTGCGCGGTTGCCGGACAAGGTGCCGGCGTTGCTGCGGCGTTGGCGGTCAAGACGGACCGCGACTTTGACGAAATTGATATCAGCGCCGTGCAAAAGGAGCTGGTCCGCCAAGGCGCCCGCATTTCTTAAGCGGACAGATCAGGATCTAGCGCAGTTTGGAGGCGTTTACGGAGCAGCAAAATGAGCGTCCCACCCACCAAAGCGATGGCCGCGTCCATAGCCCAGAAAACCGATGGGGTCATTTGGTCAAAATAGCTGCCCACCCATCCAGCGAGCACATGTGCGACAAAGGGCGACAGAAACGCAACGCCCATCAGGAAAGAGCCCATCCCCGCAGGCGCCGCCCTGCTGACGATGGCCAGCGTCGTTGGCCAATAATACATCCAGGCGAGTCCCATAATGAGCCAACCCGCTATTGCCCACCCCGCGCCCACACTGTCTGGTTCACTCAGGCCTAAATTGCCATAAGCGAAAAGAAGTGCGCCAATGGCAATGATGCATGTTCCAATACCGACTTTCGTCACGCTGCTTGGTTCGCTGCCGCGCTTGGCCTGCCATGCCCAGAACGCAATCAACGCAGGTGCGGCAAGGACAGAACCCATCGAGTCCATCGATGCAAACCAACTCGATGGCACCTCGCCAAGAGACGTCGCCAAATTCACATATTGATCCACCCACAATATGCCGATGCTCCACACCATCGGATACGCAATTTCAGCAGGTATGGTGAGCGCAATGACAAGCAAGAGCACCGCCACCCGTTTGCGTTCACCAGCGGTCATGGCCGGGGCCTTTTCCCGTTTGCGCGCCACCGGACGGTCATCCGGCAGGTGCTTTTGGCCCAGAACATAGGCGACGAGGGCGATCAACATCAAAGCCGCCGCGACCGCAAAACCGGCATGCCAGCCATAAATGGCTGCAACCAACCCCGTCACGAACGGTCCGCTGGCCGCACCGATGCAAATGCCTGTCGAAAAAATGGTAAATCCGCGCGACCGCATGGATTCATCCGAGCGCGGGTAAAGCGCCCCGACCTGCGCGGAAATATTGCCCTTGAGAAATCCGGATCCAAGGATCAGCAGCAAGAGCGCAAATAGGAAGCTGGCATAAAAGGACATCGCCAGATGCCCTGCGCTCATCAGGATTACGCCGATCATCACCGTGCGCTTTGCACCCAATATGCGGTCGGCAACCCAACCCCCAACCATTGGCGTGAAATAGACCAAGCCGGCATACCAGCCATAAATGATCGCCGAAAAAGCGACGTCGCTCATCGGCCCACGAAATTCGAACATATTGCGAAGCGCGGCGAGCCCAATGACTTGCACCGCATTTTCAGGCTGCAGCAACTCTTTTACCATATAGAGCGTGAGCAACGCAGACATTCCATAAAAGGAAAAGCGTTCCCACATCTCTGTGAAAGATAAATAGTACAGGCCTTTGGGGTGACCAGACGGCTGGCCATGTGCGGTTTGTTCGATCTTACCCACGCTTACTCCCCCCCGAACATTCGGTGCGCCCCTAGTCGTGTCTCTATCTATGCCTGCTTATGTGAGAGGTGCAAGCGAATGATTGACGCTGCCCGCCTCGGCAGGGCCAATCCACCATTCAACACCATGAAACGATCAAACGATAGACTATCCAATATCGGCGCTTGCAACACGGCAAGCTCGCCACCTAATATCAACCCAATGGATAAGGCCAACGCTTAGCTCATTTATGCAACCGTCGGTGCCAAATATACTGGCGACGTACATGAGGGATTTAATGGGCTAAGAATGTTTCAGGCGCGAGGGCAATCTGCGGCAGAAACACCAAAGGATTATAGGGAGAATGCAGGCTGATGCTCACTAAAGGCGACGAATATCCGATCCACCAGACAGCTGAGCCCATCGCATATTCCGGGACAGATCGGAACTTTTACGATCGGTATTTTTTTAATGGCTATCAGGCAGATGGCAGCGATTTTTTCGCTATCGCCTTTGGCGTTTATCCGCACCTGAACGTTGCCGATGCCCATTTTTCCTGCATCCGGGGCGATGTCCAATATTGTGTTCATGCCTCCCGCTTATTGGATATGGAACGGATGGATCTCACCGTCGGGCCGATCACCATTGAGATACTCGAACCACTTAAGTCGCTGCGCGTTGTCGTCGACAACCATGAAGGAATATCCGCCAATCTGACCTTTGTTGGCCGCGCATTCCCGGTTGAAGAGCCGCGCTTCACCCGAAGGATCGGGCCGCGGACCTTTATGGATTATACCCGCATGACGCAAAACGGGCATTGGCAGGGCTGGATTGAGGTAGATGGCATTCGGCGGGATATCGACGGTGCTGTTGGTACGCGTGACCGCAGTTGGGGGATCCGCCCCATTGGCGCCAGCGACCCGCAGCCCACCGTCCCGCAAACTATCCCCCAATTCTACTGGCTGTGGAGCCCCGTGAATTTTCACGATGGTGCACTCTATTTTCATGTGAATGATGATGCGCAGGGCCAACACTGGAATATCCGGGCGGTATGGTGCCCGGACGGCGCATCTGCGCATGAAATGTTGGAAAGCGACGCCTGCGAAATGGCGGTCACGCTTAAGCCCGGCTGGCGTCACGCGGAACAGGCGGTCCTGAAAGCAGAATTCGCAGATGGGCGAAATGTCACGGCCGTCTTTGAACCGGGTACAGCGTTTCTGATGCGCGGCATCGGCTACGGCCACCCGGAATGGCCACATGGTGGTTGGAAGGGTGTATTAACTGTAGAGCGCGAAGATATTGATCTGACGACCGTTGAGGCAGGCCGCGCCGATCATCTCCACATACAGGCCGTGTCTCGCGTTACCATGACGCTCGGCAGTGACAGTCGGACAGGTACAGGCATTCTGGAACAGTTAATCCTTGGCGCTTATGAACCGCTGGGCCTGAAGAGCATTTTCAATGATTGATGCAATCCCCAGTCTGGCCGATATGACCCCCGCTTGGTTGACGGCGCAGCTGCATAAAAATGGCTATGATGCCAAGGTCATGTCGGTTGAATCGCACGCCATAGGCACCGGACAGGTCGGCGCGACGTACCGCCTTAAGCTGATATATGATGGCCCTGCGAACGGCGCGCCTCCCACGCTTGTTGCAAAATTGCCATCTAATGATCCAGTCAGCAAAGCTGCCGGTAGATCCTATATGACATATATGCGTGAAAGCCGTTTTTATGCGCTTTTTGCGGGTAAGAAACCGATGGCGATACCCAACCATCTCTTTATCGCGTTTGATGACGACAGCCACGATTTTGCGTTGCTGATGCACGATCTTCCATCACACGCACCGGGCAACCAATTGTTGGTTCCAACAAGGGCAGAAGCCGAACTGGCAATGGATGCGGCGGCTGGCATTCACGCGGCCTGGTGGGGCGATCCATCGCTCGACACGCTTGACTGGCTCAGCGGCACGAAAGCTGTTCCGCCCCAGATGGACAGCGAAGCGCTGTATGCGATGCTTTGGCCTGCATTTTGTAACAGATATAGCGACCGGATCACCAAAGAGATGGAAATCGTCGGTGAGCGTTATTTGGGCAATATCCAACGATGGTTAGACTCACGTTCCGGTCCACGCTGTCTCACGCACAATGATTTTCGTCCAGATAACATGCTGTACTGCGCCGACGACGAGGACAAGCCTATCGTTATCGTCGACTGGCAGACGGTTGGTGTGGGCGAAGGTGCAAGCGACATAGCCTATTACCTTGGCACATCGATGGACCCGGCGACCCGTAAAGCAGAAGAGCGCGGTCTTCTGGCGCGTTATAGAACGCAATTAGACCGGCACAATATACCCTTCGCAGACCTTGCCCACCAGTGGGATGCCTATCGGCTTGCGTCTTTTTCGGGAATGCTCATGGGCGTAACGGCGTCAATGGTCGTGGAACAGACCGACCGGGGCGACGCAATGTTTCTGGCTATGTCAGAGCGGTCGGCTTTGATGGCAATCGACCATGCCGAGATTGCCCTTGATTTCTAGCCCCGCATGCAAGCGTGCTCGGAAACTGAATGACAGAATTCACGTGACGGCCGCGCGGAAAGCCCGCGATCTCAGCCGCAGGAACGCTGCGACCGAATTACTGCCCTGAGGGGATCAGCGTGATTTCGGTTTGGCGTCCATCGATAAAACGCACAGTCTTGCCATCAAAAAAAGCATTTTCTTCGCTGCGGAAATCCACGCGTTGCCCGCCCCATTCGGGAACGGCAGCATAGGTTGTAAGCTCGATGGACCATGCTGTGTTGGCGTTTATCACCCCGCTTCCACGCGGGTCGGCGTTTTGGTTATCCCAAAAGCCAATGGACGGCCCGGCACCATGACCATGCAAGCCAATCGGGTGCGTATAAATCGACGGATCAAGGCCTGCCGCGACGGCTTCTGCCCGCGCCAATGCCAAAGCCGCATTCCCGCTGCGTCCGACTGCAAACTGGCGCCTTAGGATATCCTGCACCCGGTTGCTGTTCACCAGCCCCTGCCTGAGGCCAGCAGGCGCATCGCGCTCGCCGGGTTTGAGGACATAGGCAAGATGCTGCGTATCGGTGTTTAGCCGCAGATAATTGATGCCGAAATCTGTCCATAGCAGGTCGCCCGGCTGAATGACTTCGGCGCCTTCCAACATGCCTTTTACCCCTGCCCGCTGGATTGCCACCGAAGGATGGAACCATGGCTCAAGACCAAGCTGAAGCAGCCGGTCACGATACCACCATTGCACCTGCTCCGCCGTTGTCACCCCCGGGGTGATTACGGCACGCGAAAACGCTTCAGCAATGACCGCATGGGCAGTGCGCAGGACGCTGGGGTAAATTTCCATCTCGGCGGGCGTGCGCGTCTCAAGCCAGCGGATCGCGAGTGCTTCGCCGCTGACGATCCGCGACCGCAACGCAGCGGGTAACGCGCCCGTGAATTTTTCATATTGGCTGAGCGTCATGCCGTCGGCGAATTGATACAGGTCCGACGTGTTGATCGCAATTTTGGCCGGATCGCGCGCGGCGATTAAGTCTGCGGCCGCTTGCCACTGATCAGGCTGCTTATTTGGGTCCCAAGCCGGCGCAAACAGACCGCCCAGTCCATAGCGGCTAACCGTCAGACGCTCGACGGGCTTTCCATGACCCGGATCGTGGAAAATCAAGATTGTACGGCGCCGTGCATGCATATTCTCTGCATCCAGCATCGACGCGACCACGGGCTCTTCAAAATATTCACGCGCCACCATCAACCACACATCAATGCCCTGTTCGCGCATGATGGCAGGAATGATCGTATCAAGCCGCGCGGCTAAAATGCGGTTTTCGGTCGCGGCCCTTTCACGGGCGTTCAATATAGGCGGAAGCGCGGGTGTCTGCGCCTCAGTCTCGTTCATGACGATAGGCGCGGACATTGCTGCAGTGGCTGGCCCAAACATGGCCGCAAGCAGAGCCAGTCCAGATATCACGCGCTTTGCCATCATGCTTCCCCCAATCATATTCCGCACCCACATTGGCTGGCCGCGATACAAGGATCAAGTCCGACATGTCTTTCGATGTGAAAGCAAGCCATATCAGGAAGCGGTTAGGCATGAAGGAAGCCGGGATATTCCCTTATGAAATGTTCCCCCATGGCATGTTGAAGCTGTATATTGGCGCGATGCACGTCCGCTAAGCGCTTGACGACCGGCGGGTTTTCCCGCCATGCGGATGGTCATGCGTTTCTTCTCTGACAATGCCGCCCCGGTGCACCCCGCTGTCATGCAAGCCATGGCCGATGCCAACCATATCGATACCGCATATGATGGGGACCAATGGAGTGCGCGGCTCGATGCCGCATTCTCCGCTGTGTTCGGCCGCGATGTCGCTGTGCTGTGGGTGGCAACGGGCACAAGTGCCAATTGCCTAGCGCTTGCGTCGCTGGTTCAGCCGCATCAGGGCGTCATTTGCCACCGTGAAGCCCATATTGAGGTTGATGAATGCGGCGCGCCGGGTTTCTACACCGCTGGTGCGAAGCTGATGCTGATCGAAGGCGATGGCGCCAAGGTGACGCCTGAAACGGTTGAGGCCTGTCTGAACGGCATTCGCAACGATGTGCATCAGGTGCAGGCGGCAGCATTGTCGATCACCAACGCAAGCGAATATGGCATGGTCTACAGCCCTGCCGAAGTCGCGGCCCTTGGTGCATTGTGCCATAATCGCGGCCTTGGCTTGCATATGGATGGTGCACGCTTTGCCAATGCAATAGCGACCTTGGGCTGTGCACCAGCCGATGTGACAGTCAACGCCGGCGTTGACGTGTTGAGTTTCGGCTTCGTCAAAAATGGCGGCATGGGAGCAGAAGCGTTGGTCTATTTCGATCCGGCATTGGCCGACGCTGCCCGCTATCGGCGCAAGCGCGCTGGACATTTGCAGTCCAAGGGCCGCTTCCTTGCAGCGCAATTGTTGGCGATGCTCGAAAATGATCTGTGGCTGACCAATGCGCGTTCCGCCAACGCAGCGGCGCAGATCATTGCGGGCGCAGCAGCCGAACGATTGCTTCATCCGGTCCAAGCCAATGAGATCTTCTTGCGCTTGGCGCCCGCTGAAGCGGCAGCGTTGCGGGCGCAAGGTTTTGACTTTTACGACTGGGGCGTGGTTGACGAAAACTGGGGCGCGGCACGGCTCGTCACCAGTTGGCAACATACCGAGACTGATGTCACCCCGCTGGCGCACGCGATAGCCGCATTATGAGCACGACCGGGGGGGAACCCATCACAGAGCCCGGATTTCTGGCGCCGCGGGTATGGATACCCTTTATGGTGACGTCGCTCATCTGGGGATCTACTTGGCTCGTCATCCGCGATCAATTGGGCACAGTGCCGCAGACCTGGTCTGTGGCCTATCGCATGATTGTGGCCGCCATCGCTATGTTTATCCTAGCCATCGTGATGCGCCAGCCGCTGAAGATAGATCGGCCAATGGTTGGTTGGACAATCCTGCTTGGCGTGATGCAATTCGGGATGAACTACAATTTTGTCTATGCCGCTGAACATTATATCACGTCGGGATTGGTCGCAGTGGTCTTCGCGCTGTTGATTGTGCCCAATGCGTTGCTCGCCAAATATTGGCTTGGACGGTCAATCAGCGGAGCGTTCATATTAGGCTCAGCGATTGCCTGCGTTGGGGTCGGGTTGTTGATGCTACAGGAATACCGTGCTGCCCCTATGGGCGGGACCGATGCACTGCTTGGGCTATTGCTGGTGATATGCGCCGTCGCTACGGCATCGGTCTCCAATGTGCTTCAGGTGACGCCAAAGGTTGCGCGATACCCAACGATCACGATATTGGCATGGTCAATGTTCTGGGCCAGCTTGGCCAATGCGGCTTTTGCGTTCGTCATAGATGGTCCGCCAGTCATCGACATGCGTCCCGGATATATTGGCGGTGTGCTGTATCTGAGCATCATCGGTTCGGTCGTAACCTTCCCGCTTTATTTTCGCCTCATCCGTGACATTGGCCCCGGCAAGGCTGCTTACACGGGCGTGGTCATTCCGGTCCTTGCGATGATCCTGTCGACGATATTCGAAGGCTATGTCTGGTCGACATTGGCGCTGGCAGGTGGCGCACTGGTGATGGTGGGCCTCGTCGTCGCAATGCAGACGAGAAAGGCTTAGTGACCTGGCGGCGGTTAGGTGAATGCCTTGCCCTCACCCGTCAAACAGCCGGCCCCGCAAGCCGGCAGCCCAATTCTACATTACTGCGCGCAGCCAGTAATGTGCTGACACCTTGCCGGTAATCCGCATATTTCGGCGTCCATCCCAGCAGCCGTTTCGCCTTCATATTTGAAACACGCCGGTTTTCGGCATAGAATCCGCGGGCCATAGGCGACAGCCCTGCCCCGTCCAAAGTCATCAGTGGCGGCCAATCCTGCCCCAAAAGATCGCACGCATATTCGATGACATCATTTTGCGACGCTGGAACGTCGTCTGCAATATTATACACGCTAGCGGGCCCGTCGAATGCGGCCATGACCGCGCTAACAATGTCATCAACATGCACACGGCTAAAGATTTGCGCGGGCATATCGATACGGTGCGCCTTGCCATCTTCGACGCGTTCCAACGCAGATCGACCCGGGCCGTAAATACCGGGCAAGCGAAAGACAGCCACGTCCTGGCGCAAGGCCTGCCACGCAAGGTCAGCATCGGCGCGCGCGGTTCGGCGCCCTTCACCAATAGCCGCGCTCTCGTCGACCCACGCGCCGCCCGTGTCGCCATATACACCCGTTGAGGACAAATAGCCGAGCCAAGCGACGCCACTACGTGCAATCCTGTCACCATATTTCAAAAGCACGGGGTCGCCGCCCTCACCGTTGGGTGGGACGCTCGACAAGATGTGCGTGGCGTTTTCGATTGCGGCACAGACGGCCGCTTCATCGTCAAAGGCAATCGCGTCGCCGCCGCTCATCCGCCGCGTTCCGGTGACGTGCCAACCGCTTTCACGAAGGCTGTCGGCGAGACGCGAGGCGGTGTACCCCATTCCAAATATGAGCATGTGACGGTGCATCGGCATGGGTTCGCAATCTAATGGCTTGCCGTCAAGCGCCGCAGTTGCAATTAAGCGCATCGGGAGGAACCACGCCACGTGACCGTCGACGTTATCAAGTCAAAATTACTGGGTGACATTGCGCACGGATTCCTTGGCCGCGTTGGCGGTGTTTCCACCGGTATTTATGCAGGGCTGAACTGCAGCCTTGGTTCGGACGATGTGCGCGACAATGTCATCGAAAACCGGCGGCGTGCGGTTGCTGCCGTGATGCCCGGCGCGGCACTTGCGCGCGTGTACCAAATCCATTCGCCTGACGTGGTCACCGTCACTGGCCCCATTGACCAAGACGACCCGCCCAAGGCCGATGCGCTGGTGACGGACAGGCCGAATATCCTGCTTGCGGTGCAGACCGCGGATTGCGTGCCGGTGTTATTTGCAGACAGGCAAGCCGGTGTCGTTGGTGCAGCGCATTCGGGATGGAAAGGCGCATTCACAGGCGTCAATGAAAACACGATATTGGCGATGGAAGCACTGGGTGCACAGCGCGAGCGGATAGCCTGCGCGATCGGCCCATGCATCGCACAAAAAAGCTATGAGGTTGATTCAGGTTTCTTTGAACGTTTTGCCGATGCCAACCCCGAAAATGCGCGATTTTTCCGCGATGGCAAAGCGGGTCATTATCAATTTGATATCGAAGGCTATGTTGCGGCGCGACTTGCCGCCGCCGGCATCACAACGGTCGAATGCATCGGGCAAGATACCTACAGCCAGCCAGACCGCTTTTTCAGCTATAGGCGCAGCTGCCACCGCAGTGAACCGGGCTATGGCGGACAAATGTCGTTGATTGGACTGCGGAGCAATGATGGTGGCTGAACCGGGCATAACAGGGCAACGGTTTAAATCGATAATTGGCGGTTCCGCAGGGAATCTGGTCGAATGGTATGACTGGTTCGCCTACGCGACATTCAGCATTTATTTCGCGCCGTTGTTTTTTCCTGAAGGCGATTTGACAGCCCAGTTGCTCAACACAGCGGCAATCTTTGCGGCTGGTTTTCTGATGCGTCCAATCGGTGCCTGGGTGATGGGTATCTATGGCGACAAGCATGGCCGAAAGGCCGGGCTTACCTTGTCCGTTTTATTAATGGCGGGCGGTTCACTCGCCATTGCCTTTGCGCCGACTTATGCGCAGGCTGGGGTTGTTGCGCCGACCATCTTGGTCATCGCACGGATGGTCCAAGGGCTGTCGGTTGGCGGGGAATATGGGTCAAGTGCAACCTATTTGTCGGAAATGGCCCCGGCGGCGCGGCGCGGCTTTTGGTCGAGTTTCCAATATGCAACGCTCAGCGGCGGGCAGTTGCTTGCCATTTTGGTCGCCCTGATCTTGCAGGCGCTATTGAGCGAGGCGCAAATGGGCGATTGGGGCTGGCGCATACCGTTCGTGATTGGGTCAATGCTGGCCTTGTGCGTCTATCTTTTGCGCCGGACGATGTCTGAAACAAAATCGTTCACCAATATTGACCAGAAACGCGAACATTCATCGCTGAAATTGCTTTGGCGGGACCACAAACGATCCTGCATATTGGTTGCGGTGATGTCGGGTGGCGGCGGCCTCGCCTCTTATGCTTTCACCACCTATATGTTAAAATATCTGATCAACACCGCGGGTTTCGAAAAGCAAACCGCGACCTTGATTATCGCCGGTGTGTTGATTTGGTCCTTCTGTCTGCAGCCCATTGCAGGGATGCTGGCCGACCGCTTTGGACGCAAGCCGCTGCTGCTCATCGCTGGCGCAGGGGTCGCGTTGGCCGCTGTGCCAATCTATACGCTGGTTGGCCAAGCCACATCGCCCATCGTCGCGTTGGCGCTCATCCTGATCCCGATTACACTGCACGGCGGATATACCGCCAACAATGCCATGGTAAAAGCTGAGCTGTTTCCAGCCCATATCCGCGCGCTGGGCGTTGCGTTTCCTTATGCAGTCGGGAACACCATATTTGCCGGGACGCTGGAATATGTCGCTTTGTGGTTCAAAAGTTCGGGCAACGAAACCGGGTTTTTCTGGTATGTTGCGATCTGCGTCGGTGCGACGGTCATTGCCTATCTGATGCTTCCTGAAACGCGCGACACGAGCTTAATCGAGGAAGACTAAGCCAAGCTGCTATCCCACTTCGAACAGGCCTTCGCTCAGGCTTTAGGATCACGCCAATCCAATATGGGCCAACCGTTGGAGGCAGCAAGGCGCGCAAGCGGTCCGTGCGGATTGGTGGCGAAGGGTTCATCGGCATAGCTGAGCAACGGGGCATCGGACACATGGTCCGAATAGGCACGGATATGGCAATTTTCGCGTGACAGACCATGGGCTTCCATCCAGCCTTTAACACGTTCAAGTTTCGCCGCGTCGTAACAATTATGCCCGTCAATGCGGGCCAGAACATGGCCGGTGCTGTCCGTGGCAAGGTCCGTCGCGATGACATCATCAAAACCAAGCCGCTTTGCGATCGCGTCGACATATAGCCGGTACGACGCCGTTGCCATGACATGACGATAGCCCGCTGCCTTTTCCTCAGCCACACGGGAAACCAACTGCGGATAGACATTTTTGCCCACCACAATGTCGGCATGGCTTTCCAGATATTTGGCAAATCGCGCCGTGGGAACGCGGTGGCCGATAAGCAATGTCTGCGAAAACTGCTTTAACCGGGCCCGGTCCCACAGCTTCAGCGCATATAATGCCAGCCCAATCGGCAATAACGGCGCAAGGAACAATCGCCACGGTGACTTGTTAAACGCCATATGCAGGAGGAACCCATTATAGGTGGCGCGTCGCGTGATGGTCTTGTCCATATCATATATGGCAAGCAGCGTTGGTTTGGCATCAGTCATCGGTCTGCTACAGGCATAATAAAATGGAAGAAGTCTAGAGGCTTGTGATACTTCCCTTTATACGCCAGTTATATGGCTATGGCTAACGCTGCAGAGTTCTTGCAAGAAGACCTGACCGATGGCGGGCAAATCCTCCGCTTATCGGGCAGCTTCACCATAGCTTTGATCGGCGATGTCGACGGCCGCTTGCGCGATTTGTCCGCCGATATGCGCAAAATCGATCTCAGCGCAGTTGAACATATGGATACGGTTGGCGCGTGGCTTGTTCACCGCACCGCAAAAGAATCTGGCGCAGAAATCGTTGGTGCAGATAAAGACGCCAGTCGCCTGCTTCAGGCTGTCAGTGGCGCGGATCAGACCGATATACCGCCGCGACCACATCCACCATCGTTTGAGCGGTTCCTGGCCGAAGTGGGCCATGGTGTCATCATCAGCTTTACAACGCTTTTGCAATTTCTGGGCTTTGTTGGTCAGGTTGTGAAGGCGTCGTTCATACTTGCGATGAACCCCGGCCGCTTCCGCTGGCATGCGGTGGTCCAGCATTTTGACATGGTCGGTGTGCGTGCTTTGGGCATCATTGGCCTGATGAGCTTTCTGATCGGTATCGTCATCGCGCAACAAGGCGCGGTCCAGTTACGACAATTTGGTGCCGAGGTGTTCACCATCAACCTGATTGGACGGCTAACCTTTCGCGAATTGGGAATTTTAATGACAGCGATCATGGTCGCCGGTCGGTCGGGCTCGGCCTTTGCTGCGCAAATCGGCACCATGAAGATCACCGAAGAAATTGATGCGATGCGCACCATAGGTGTCGTGCCAGCCGAAGCCTTGGTTGTTCCGCGGGTAATTGCAGCCGTCATGATGATGCCCTTATTAGGCGTTTACGCATCGTTGATGGCCATTATCGGCGGCGGCATTTTGTGCTGGGTCGTTCTCGAAATTCCACCCACGACATTTGTGCAGCGGCTACGCGAAGTTACCCCAATGACCGATTTCTGGATTGGCGTGATTAAAGCTCCGGTGTTCGGTGCAATCATCGCCATGGCAGGCTGCTTCCAAGGGATGCAGGTGCATGGCAATGCTGAGCAGGTCGGGCTGAAAACCACTGCTGCGGTGGTGCAGGCCATATTCCTCGTTATTGTTCTCGATGCATTTTTCGCCATATTCTTTAGCGAAATTGGCTGGAATTAAGCCATGGACCAGCCCAGCATCATTTCCGTGCAAGGCCTTTGCAACAGCTTTGGCGAGCAAATCATTCACCAAGATTTGAATCTCGAGGTGCGCCGCGGCGAGATTTTGGGTGTTGTGGGTGGGTCGGGCACGGGCAAGTCGGTGTTGATGCGGTCCATCATTGGGCTTCAGGAGCCAGTCGCTGGCAAAATCCGCGTTTTCGACGAAGGCATGATCCGCAAGGAAGAGGACGAAGCCACCGACGTGCGGCGGCGGTGGGGTGTGTTGTTTCAAGGCGGCGCGTTGTTTTCAACGTTGACGGTGGCTGAAAATGTGCAGGTCCCGCTGCGTGAATTCTATCCCGATTTCAGCAAAGCGTTGCTCGACGAAATCGCACATTATAAAATCTATCTCAGCGGGCTTCCTGCCGATGCCGCCCATAAATTTCCATCCGAGCTTTCCGGCGGCATGCGCAAACGCGCTGGCCTCGCGCGGGCCTTGGCGATCGACCCAGAGCTTCTGTTTTTAGACGAACCAACGGCTGGGCTCGATCCCATAGGCGCCGCCAATTTCGATAATCTGACGCGGGATTTGAAAGAAACCCTTGGCCTAACCGTATTCCTGATTACGCACGATCTCGACACGCTCTACGCAATTTGTGATCGGGTCGCCGTAATCGCGGACAAGAAGGTTATCGCGGTCGGCGCGATTGAGGAGTTGCTGGCCATAGATCACCCATGGATTAACGAATATTTCAGTGGCCCACGCGGGCGGGCAGCCCGCCGCGGTCATGACAAACGCAACAACCCGCAGCCAGGAAGGTCATAGGACAGTACGATGGAGACCAAATCCAACTATGTGATGGTGGGCGCTATCACCCTTCTACTTATGGCCTTACTTGCTGCATTCACCTTTTGGCTGTCACGCGCTGGCGAAGGCGACAAGAAAGAATATGATATATTCTTTCAGCAGTCGGTTAATGGACTTGCCAAGGGCTCAGGCGTCTCCTTTTCGGGTGTTCCTGTCGGCGAAATCCAAAGCATTGAATTGTGGGAACCCGATCCAGAATTTGTCCGCGTTCGCATCGCCATCAAGGATAGCGTACCCGTGCTTCAGGGCACCACCGCAACGATCAACGGCGTCGGCTTTACAGGCGTTTCTGAAATTCAACTGGATGGCGCGGTCAAGGGCGCACCTGCTTTGGTATGTCCAGAAGCCAATCCGAAATCGGCATGTCCCACCGGCGTTCCCGTCATCCCCACAAAGCCAGGGGCCTTGGGGGAATTGTTGAACAATGCGCCGTTATTGTTGGAGCGGCTCTCAGCGTTGACCGAGCGTTTGACGAACATTCTATCTGACAAGAACCAGCAGTCCATTGAACAGATATTGGACAATGTCGAAAATCTGTCGGGCACGCTGGCTACACAAGGCCCGGATTTGCGCGCCGCGATTCAGGAATCGCGCATCGCGTTGCAAAAGGCAGGCCTTGCCGCAGATGAAATCACCAAAATGGCGGGCACCACCAACAAGCTGCTTGATAGCGATGGCCGCCCCATGTTGGCTGAACTGCGTAAAACGCTTCGCTCCGCCAATGGCAGTCTGGCTGCGCTGGAAACGACGTTGAACAATGCCAATCCGGCAATTGAAACGCTAAATACGCAGACATTGCCAGAGGTTACGCAATTGGCGCGCGACCTGCGCGAATTGTCTGTCTCTTTAAAATCCGTCACCGACAAGGTTGATCAGGGTGGTATCGGCAGCGTCGTCAACGCGCCGGCATTGCCCGATTACCAACCTGGCAGCAGGAAACAAAAATGATGTTCAGCAAATTATCCAGCGCACGCCTATTGGCCTTACCCGTCATTCTCAGCCTGGGTGCTTGTGTAAGTTTCGAGACGAAAGCGCCGCCCTCCATGCTCGTGCTGACCGCCGATAACGGCGTGACTGCAGGCGTAGCCCGAACGGCATCGGCGACGGACGCTCTGGTCATACAAACGCCGGAGGTGCCACGCAAACTCGACACGAACCGCGTGCCTGTCCAGATCAACGCCAGCAGCATTGCCTATTTGAAGGATGCGTTTTGGGCCGACAAGCCGGCCCGGCTGATGCAGCAACTATTGTCCGAAACGGTGTCGGCCAAAACCGGTCATCTGGTGCTCAGCGAAGTCGATGCGGGTGGCAAAGCCACACGCTTTATCTCCGGCAGCCTATTGGAATTTGGCGTCGATGCCGCAACCAATGAAGCGGTGGTGGTCTTTGACGCAGTAAAAATCACGCGCGGCAACCCCACCGAAAAACGCAGATTTGAAGCCCGCCGACCTGTTGCTGCTGTTGAAGCTGCGCCTGTTGCGGCAGCGTTAAATGAAGCTGCAAATGACGTGGCGTTGCAGATTGCCGAATGGGCGAACTGAGCGCTTCAGTTTGACCTAACGCGCGAATCCTTCGGGTTCGGGCCAGCTCTTTGCATATGTCGCCATCACTTTGAATAACGCGCCCATGGATTCACGCGCAACAAGCCTGTTGCGCGCGGCGGAAATCTCCGTGGCCCGATCAGGATTTGCCTGCGCTAAGGTCATGGCCCGCTGATCAATGCCCAATCCCGACAACCAAGCACCCTGATTGCATGGCCCCGCAACGTTGAGGCCAGATCTTTGTGCACAGAGTGAAAGCGCATGGAAATTGACATGTGCAGTCAAATCGCAATGGCCCGGATCCGAAAATGGGTCCGCATATTTGTGATTTTGCACCGCCTGCAACGTGCTGCCCAGTGCTGGCTCAAGATAACCATAATCAATGGTCAACATAACCCCGCCTTGTCCGGACAGCCGCGTGGAAAGCTTGTCCATCACTAAAGTGGCATCCGGGCACGTTTCGTAAATACTTCCGACCGACGCCATGCGGAACTGTTTAGGAACTAAGGCGTCCGTGGAACGCGGACCCGGCATTGCAGCAAACCGTGCACTATGGTCGGGGACGACAACTCGCTCGCGCCAGCCAACGTTCGTGGCAATCATCTGCGCGATGGGCAACGCATCAAAAAATTCATTGGCCACAATGAACAATGGCGCATCGGTGGGAACCGTTTCCACATGATCGTGGAACATGGCCAACGGCACAGCGGCAAGCTGCTTTTCTCGCAAAACCCGGCTATTCTCAACAAAATGAACCTCTGGTTCAAATCCGAAACGCTTCATTGTGCGGAGCGCATCGGCAGCCAGCGTGCCCCTTCCGGGTCCTAGTTCGACATAATAACATGGCGAAGGACGGCCCCGACGCAACCAGATATCGCTCAGCCAAATCCCAACCATCTCGCCGAACATCTGGCTGATCTCAGGTGCCGTTATGAAGTCGCCATCGGCGCCCAAAGGATCAGCGCGGCTATAATATGCGGTGTTTGCAACGCGCATATATTCGGCAACACTAATGGGACCGGACGCATCAATGCGGTGTGTGAGGCGCTGGCTTGTCGTGTGCGTGTCAGGCGGCACTGTTACGCTGCCTGCGAGGCCCTGCCGTGAATAGGAGGAACAAGCCGATTAGAATCATCGGGGTGGTCAACCACTGCCCCATGCTGAGGCCGCTTGCTTCGACCAACCACTGTAACTGCTGGTCCGGTTCCCGGAAGAATTCGATCGTAAAACGCGAAAGACCATAGATCACAGCCGCCATGCCACACAGAAAGCCGGGTTTGTATCGTGCGTCTGTTTTCCAGAACAACGGCCACATGATCGCGGCCATCAATAGCCCTTCGAGCCCAGCTTCATACAGCTGGCTTGGGTGCCGCGGCAAATCGCCACCATTTGGAAACACGATAGCCCAAGGCACGTCCGTCACGCGGCCCCAAAGCTCATCATTCACGAAATTTGCCAACCGGCCGAAGAAGAGGCCAAACGGGACACAACATGCGAGATAATCACAAACCCGCAGGAACGAGATCTTATACTTGCGCGCCAAAAGCCAGAGAGCAAAAATGATTCCAAGCGCACCGCCATGGAACGACATGCCGCCTTCCCACAGCTTGAAGACATCTAACGGGTTCTGCAAAATCGATGGCTGGTAGAACAAGATATAACCCGTTCGTCCGCCCAATATGATACCCAGCGTCGCGTATAAAATGATATCGTCCGCATGGTCACGCGACATCGGCGCGCCCGGCCGTGCCAGCAGTTTGAGCAAAAAGCCGTAGCCAAGCAAAATGCCTACAAGATAGGCCAAGGAATACCAACGCAGCTGAAAGAAGCCCAGATCAAGCGCAACGGGGCCAACACCAAGGTCTGTGAACTGAATATAGTTCGCTGCTGTAGCAATAATCTCGAATGACACAGTTTTTCCTCAGGATATTTTGACTTTCCTATAGAGCGAAATAGAAGGTGCACAAAGAGTTTAGGAGAGAATCAAATGCCGTCCCAATTGGACCTCGCGATCGACGCTACCATAAATCGTCTCATGACCGACGATGGCCCTTTAACGGTGACCTATGTTGAAAAATTTGGTGTGCAATTGCCCATGCTGGCGAAAGCACCCGGCAATATGGCCGACTATCTGGCATTTTTTTGCGCCACGCACGCGGACAAAGAATTTCTGGTAGATGGCGACATCCGCCTAAGCTTTGGCGAGACTTACGCCGCAGCGCGCGCGCTGGCTGGCGGCTTAGTTGAGGGGCACAAGCTTCACAAAGGTGACAGGGTCGGAATTGCCGCGCGCAATTCGGCCAACTGGATTATTGCCTACATGGCCATCGTTATGGCCGGCGGCGTTGCGACCCTACTTAATGGCTGGTGGCAAGGTGGCGAACTGGCCGAAGGCATCCGCATGGTCGGCTGTCGCTATGTCCTCGCGGACGAGCAACGCGCTGCGCGCTTGGCAGGGCACGACATTGGCGGTTGTGAGCTATTGATATTCGGTCATGATGGCGCACCGATGGAAGGCCTCTCTGTCTTGACCTCAAAAGGTGGTAGCGCGGAAACGCCGCTGCCCACACTTGAACCCACAGACAATGCGACGATCTTGTACACCTCAGGTTCAACCGGGCAGTCCAAGGGCGCGGTTTCGGACCACCGGGCCGTCGTTCAGGGCGCGATGAGTTACGTGGGCCAGACGCTCGTCTTTTTCGAGCTGCTTTCGTCCACCGGACAGGCGATGCCCGCTCAGCCATCGGCGCTGGTCAACGTGCCACTGTTTCACGTTACCGCCTCCATTCCACTGGTTCTGCAAAGCTTCGCCATTGGGCGCAAGTTGGTATTGATGCCGAAATGGGATGCGGAAGAAGCGATGCGCATCATCGAAAAGGAACGCATCAGCTATTTCGTCGGTGTTCCGTTGATGAGTATTGAACTCGCGACGCACCCGAACCGCCACAAATATGACCTTACCAGCTGCACGGCCTTTGCGGCTGGTGGAGCGCCACGCCCCGTGGATCATGTCAAAAAAATCCGCAAGGAAATGAGCTGGGGCTATCCGCTGCTGGGTTATGGCCTCACCGAAACGAACGGCGTGGGCTGCGGTAACTTCACCGATAACTATCTGGAAAAGCCCACCAGCACTGGACCAGCTACGAAGCCCTTGGTCGAAGTGCAAATGCTTGATGATGATGGAAATGTTCTTCCGCAAGGTGAACGCGGCGAAGTCGGCATTCGCACCATCGCGAATTTCAACGGTTACTGGAACAACGAACAATCGACGCGCGACGCGTTTACCGCTGACGGGTTCTTCCGGACCGGTGACATCGGTTATCTCGACGAAGACGGTTATCTGTTCATCGTAGACCGCAAAAAAGACATCATCATTCGCGGCGGCGAAAACATCAGCTGTCCGGAAGTAGAAGCTGCCGCATATGAGCATGACTCAATTGTCGAGCTGTCCGTGTTTGGCATTGCCGATGACAAATATGGCGAAGTTCCAGGCATCGTCTATCAGACGAAGGATGGGGTCGAGCTGACCGAGGATGAGCTCAAAGCGTTCCTTGCACCGCGGCTAGCCCCATTCAAAATCCCAGTCCATTTCTGGCAAGTAGCAGAACCATTGCCGCGTCTTGGTACCCAGAAAATCGACCGCGTGGCTTTGCGCCGGGAATATAATGCAAAGGTTTCTGCTTGATGCTGACATAGGGCGTGAACGCGCCTAGAGTGTCTGTATGACTTCAGCGCCTGACCGGATTATAAAGCAACGCGACATTATCGACAGGACTGCGCTTGCCGATAAAATTGAGTATATTGTTGCAGAAGATGGTCCTCAGCGCTGCCGTCCGCAGATCCTCGAGCTTTTGCAAGGCGCGTTGGCGGACGGGCGCGCCGAAATAAAACGACGGCTTGGTGAAAGCCCGTCACAGGGTTATCGCGCGTCCGCGGAACAAGCATTTCTGGTCGATCAGATTGTCCGGCTTATTTACGACTATGTAACGGTCCACGCATATCCCGCGGCGAACCGGTCGGCATCGGAACGGATCGCTATCCTTGCTGTGGGCGGATATGGTCGCGGCGAGATGGCGCCACATAGCGACGTCGATATCGGGTTTGTTACCCCGTACAAAAGGAGCTCATGGACCGAACAAGTCGTTGAAGCCATTTTGTACCTTCTTTGGGATCTTGGGCTGAAAGTAGGCCAATCCAGCCGGTCTTTGGACGAGACTGTGAAAATGGCGCAACAAGATCTAACGATCCGTACCGCGCTTTTGGAAAGCAGGTTCGTTTGGGGCGACCGTGCCGTGTACGAAGAGGCGGCATTACGCTTCTGGAACGAAGTGGTCGCAAATACCGCGCCCGATTTTGTGCGCTTGAAAATGGCGGAACGCGATGAACGGCACAAGCGTATGGGCGACAGCCGCTACGTTGTGGAACCCAATATCAAGGACGGCAAAGGCGGCCTGCGCGATTTGCATACCTTGTATTGGATTGGGAAATATATCCACAAGGTCTCAACGGCATCTGATCTCGTCCATGTTGGGCTACTGTCGGTCGAAGAATATAACAGGTTTAGGAAAGCCGAAAACTTCCTGTGGTCCGTTCGTTGTCATATGCACAATATTACTGGCCGCGCAGAGGAACGGCTGACATTTGATTTGCAGCGCGAAGTGGCCGAACAGATGCAGTTCGCGGATCGCCCCGGTCGTTCGGCTGTCGAGCGGTTCATGCATTATTATTTCTTGAATGCCAAAACCGTGGGCGACGTTACCGGATTATTCTTGGCACATTTGGATGAAGCCATGGCTCAAAAAGGCCGTCGGTTCATTCCAAGTTTTAACCGCAAACCACGCAAGCTCAATGGCTTCCAGCTTGACCGTGGTCGTTTGGCATTACCCAATGTTCAGTTTTTCGTCGAAGACCCCGTTCGGCTATTGGAAATTTTCCACCTCGCGGATTTGCATGGGCTGGAAATTCACCCTTCAGCCATGCGGACGGCCCAGCGCGACGCCCGGCTTGTAGATAAGGCGGTCCAAAAGGACCCGCGGGCCAACGCGCTTTTTTTAGATATTCTGACCTCGCGCCGGGATCCTGAAACCGTATTGCGTTGGATGAACGAATCCACGATTTTTGGACGGTTCATTCCCGATTTCCGGCGCGTGGTCGCGCAAATGCAGTTCGACATGTATCATCATTACACCGTCGACGAACACTCGATCCGCGCCATTGGGCTATTGGCGGACATCGAAAGCGGAAAACTCAAGCAGGATCACCCGCTTTCGGCTGCGATAATGCGGAATATCGTCAGCAGAAGGGTATTGTATGTCGCAACCTTGCTGCACGATATTGCAAAGGGACGCGGCGGAGACCACAGCGTCTTAGGCGCTCAGGTCGCTGAAACATTATGCCCGCGACTTGGTTTATCAGCCGCGGAGACCGAAACAGTCGCTTGGTTGGTACGCCACCATTTGTTGATGTCCGCAACATCGTTCAAACGTGACCTTGCCGACTTCAAAACAATATTGGATTTTGCGCAGGCCGTTCAGTCGCCTGAACGGTTGAAATTGCTGCTCGTCTTGACGGTGGTGGACATTCGCGCCGTTGGTCCAGGCGTCTGGAACAGTTGGAAGCGCCAATTATTATCCGATCTTTTCGAAGCCACTGAAGAAGTGCTTCGGCTTGGTCACAAGCAACGTGGCCGTGACGAGCGCATCGCGTCGAAAAAATCGAAGCTCGGGTCAGCCTTGCAGTTGTCTCCTGAAAAATTTGCGCATTTCGCAAAAACGTTACCGGATGCCTATTGGATAGCCGAGCCAGACGACATTATTGAGCGCAATGCACGGCATCTGTTGAAAAATGAAGGCACTGAGCTTGCCATTGACGCATGTTATTACCCCGACCGGGGCGCCACGCTCGTTACTGTGTTCGCGGCCGACCATCCCGGCTTGTTTTATCGCATTGCGGGTGCAATTCACTTGGCAGGTGGAAACATCATCGATGCGCGGATCCACACAAGCAGCGACGGGATGGCGATCGATAATTTCCTGATTCAAGATCCGCTCGGCCGTCCATTCCGCGAGCAGGGTCAATTAGACCGCTTGGCGCGCAATATCGAGGAGGCATTGACCAACCGTGCAAAGTTGATGACGCAACTTGACGCCAAGCCCAAAGCTCTCCGGCGTGCCGACGCATTTAAAATTGCGCCTTCGGTGCTGATCGATAATCAGGCTTCTAACCGCTTCACCGTTGTAGAAGTAAATGCGCTGGACCGGCCGGCACTGCTGAACAATTTGGCATTGGCCTTGTTCGAGTCAAAGGTAACATTGCACAGTGCGCACATCGCAACCTATGGCGAACGCGCCGTAGATACATTCTATGCGACAGATCTTTTCGGTGCAAAAATCGAAAGCAAGACCAAGTTGAAATCACTTGAAACAAGGCTGCTTGAGGCGGCCACTGTCCGTGCCCGAGTAAAAACCAAAGCTGCGTAAGAACGCAGACCTGTCGGCTGCATCCATTAACGACATAAAAAAAGGCCAGTCTTTCGACCGGCCTTTCTTTTAACATATTGATCCGTTCGGAATTACATTCCCGAATTTGGACCGTAGGTAACTTCAACGCGACGGTTTTGCGGTTCACGCTCACCATCTGCAGTCTGTACCAATGGTGCAGTTTCACCGAATGCTTCGGTTGCGATTGCACCGCCGGCAACGCCCTTGGACTCAAGGTACGAACGCACAGTCGTGTTACGACGCTCGGAGAGACCAACGTTGTACTTTGCGCTACCCGACTTATCGGCGTGACCAGCAAGCATAACCTTCGCAGTGCCACAGTTCGAATACTGGGCAACAGCGTTGTCCAGAACCGATGCTGCGTCAGGACGCAAGTTCGACTGATCCCAATCAAAGAATACGATGTAAGGACCGGTGTTGCACACTGGCGCTGGTGGCGGCGGTGGCGGTGGCGGAGCTGGTGGTGCCACATATGGTGGCGGTGGTGGGGGTGCTGCAACTTCAACCGGTGCAGGTGCGCCGCCAAAGTTATAAATCAGGCTGCCCATGATGCTGTGCGAACGGAAGCGCGTGTCGACAGTACGGCCAAGACGGTCAACAAGACCAACCTTGTCTGCATTGAAGAAACGGTACTTCAGACCAACATCCCAGCTATCGTTCAGTGGCGCACGGACGCCTGCAAGAGCCTGCCATGCAAAACCAGTATCTGAGTCATCAAGGAACGATGGAGCAGCCAATGAAGCCTTCACGTCAACACGTGCAACGCCAACACCGCCGCCGATAAAGCCCTGAAGGCCATCATCGTCGCCGAAATCCAAAAGACCATTGACCATGAAGCTCAATGCACTTGCATCGCCAGCAATGTCATACGAACCGCTACGTGCGAGCGCAGATGTTGCGCCGCTCGTAATCTGTGGAGTCTGGCTGTTGAAACCAGTTACATTCGCCTGACGATACGAAACTTCTGATTCAAGACGGAAACCGCCGAAATCATAGCCTACTACGCCGCCGAAATCATAACCCTTGTTTGTGTCAACCGATGCAGCATCTTTCAATGTGCCGATATCCAAAGCCAAGTCTTCTACTATCATGGCACCGCCATCGACTCCAACATACCACTGGTCGTCGCGGGCCAAAGCCGGTGATGCCAGAGCAGTAGAAGCGAGCACCAAACCTATGGCTAACTTACGCATCAACTTTCCCCTTTTCTATTTTAGGAACGGAAATTCTAGAACATAAGTTTATCGATTCTGTTCCATCGATGCAAGTCGCTATGTACCTACACTGTTGCTAAAATGTCGCTATTACTCCCATTTGATCCGAATACTGGCGCTGTTTTCGCGGTGCGGCCGGTCAACGCGTCAATATACCTATCAATCTGAAATACTGTAACATCACACCGAGTGTAGCACGCGCTTCGGTATCGACCACTGCCCCACCAGACGGGTTTGTGATAATTGGGCCGCTATGCCAAACGCCGTCCGTGTAAATGCTATCTCGACCAACCGACCTGTTCCAAAGCCGCATCCCGTCATGGGCAACCAGATAGCGCCAGTCGCCACCTATCCATATCGCAATTTGGCCAGACTTATTGGCCCATAGACCGGTTGCCGCTGAACCCACCAACCAGCATTTGCCAACATCGCTGTCGGTTAAGGCAGGCGCCGTCGATGCGACACCTTCGACTGCTGTATGAAGCAAGGCATCGATAAGAACGAGTGCCTCATTATGAGTGGTTTCTTTTTGCGCCTGCGTTACGGCGAGCAGCGGCAAGTTGTGACGGCCTGTTTCCAGAACTGGCATAGGTCCTCCTGATGACAAGATGATGATGTGAAATTTATGCGAGGCCGAACAAAAGCGGCGTCGATTGTGTAAATCGGCCGATCTGTTGGACACTGAAACCTAGTTCGCTGCCTGACGGTATCCCGAGGCAGGCATAATCGTCGGCTGAAATATGCAACGCGTTCTCGAATACCGTCCAGTCGCGCAAGATGTTGTCGTCAGCCAACAACGTGACGTGATAGGCCTCGCGATCTTCAACCATGAGCTGATCAACCCCATCAACCCACCCAAGGTCTAGGCGCGAACGTCGGACCCAATTGAGGTGAATATCTCCATTTGCCTGGCGCCGTGCGCGACCATGGACAGGTGCCAAAGGCGTGATTGCCCGCCCATGGGCCATCGCAGCCTCAACAACTGGGCTCGGGTCGCCAAGACCTTGCGCCTCAACGGTTATCGTCTGCCCAATGTGATAGTCAGTTGCCGCAATGATACGTGCGGAGGCAGGGTCCAGCCAAACGATCAGCGAACCAGCGGCATGCGCCGGCGCTGACAATTGATCGGACAAACAGGCGCGTGCGAACCGAGACAGGCGATATTGGTTGGCACCCAACGCCGTAATACGGCCAATGCGGATAAATTCACCACCCATATGAAAAACCGGAGCGTCCGATGCCAGAGGGTGCGTGTCACGATTGGCCAGCAGCATCGACCCATTAAGCAATTCGATCTGGAGCGATGATTTTTCGTCAATCAATAATGCGTTATGTGATCCAAGCGCGTTCTGCGTTGTCCCGATCACAGCCTGTGGCGCAGTTCCGCCAATATCGATCAGCTGGCCCGCATTTTGAATTGAAAGAGCTGCACGCTTCCAGCCCGCCTCTGTTCCCCCCGCAAATACCGCCAAAGCCGCTTGGTTTGTATCGCGTTCGGCAATCAGCGGGCAGTCAATAATGGCAATTCGGGTCTGCCCAATTGATTGGTCTACGGACGGAATGTGGCGGCCCGGGGTAGCTATCATCTGATCGACCGGTACCAGCCCAGCCGCCATTCGCGCCTTAATGTGCGCCGTGCCAAATCCATGTTCGATTTCGTCGATCTGCCATTTTTTCCCGTCGGCGGAGAGGAAACAATCGCCCGGCTGCAGCAATATGGCAGAGGTTACGACCGACGCGGTGAGCGTGCTCCGTGCGTAGCGCGCATGTCCCGCTTTCAATTCGACCAAGCGCTTGGCCGAGGATGCACCGAGGACGGCAGGCAACTCCAACCGGGCCTCGCCACGTCCGCCAGATTTGCTGATGCTGTTTTGAACGCCAGCCTGATAATCACGATCCGGATCATAATAACGCAGCGAGACCCTGTCGGGAATTTGCCCGGCGGGTGCTATCCGGTGACTGGGCGGATCCAGCTCGCGCCGATCTTCTTCGACAGCGACGACAATTTGGGTTGGTTGGTCAGGGTTCGCGCCAACGTCGCGGACGACAAGGTTGCCGTCCCGCGTGATGAGCTCGACTGGAAAGGCATTCAATATCGGCACAATCGCCTCTCTCATATTCGCTCCGCCCGCGGCGAAACCAACGATGGAGTGCGTGCTTTCGGCCAAGAGGTCGCCACCCGATAGCGACTGAAACAATGCCGATAGCGACAATGGCCCGTCGCGTTCGAAAACTTCAAAGGTGAACGATGGAATGCGGTTGCCAAAATCTGCCAGCTGCAAATCTTCAAACACGACATAGGCCACGTCGCGGTGCGCGGGACATTGACCAACAGCTTCAGCAGATGCCAGCAACGGGTCAGGCTGCTGATCGCCATGGCCCGAATAGAAACGCAATTGGGTGTCTATTTTTAATGCGCCGTCAGACCCGCGAACCAAATTGCCATCGGCCCATATTCTGCCCAATCGGGCTACTGGCCGGCTTGACAACGCGACCGCTAGGCTGACGCGATAGCTGTAATTGACCGTCGAAGCGCGCCCCTTACCTCCGCCGCTTTTTGCGCGATCTTCGATCAGGTCGGTTGCCCAAATCACCGTTCCCGCAACACGCATCGCGCCAAATATAGCGGGAATTTGCGTGCCGTAACTCGATGTTTGGACGGCCAACTCCTTCAGCCGACTGCCTTCACGCGCGGCAGGCGCGAATAATGCCCCGTCGATTTTCTGCCCCAGCGCAGCGCCAATCGCGCCACCGATCGGCCCGCCAAAGGCAGAGCCAACAGCCGTTAAAACAAGCGTTGCCATGTCAGTCTCCGATAAGGCGCCATTGCGCGATTGTTGGCCACGGCAGCGGCAAGGGCGTTGCGACCACGCGGCCTAAGCCCAAATGTGCATGGACCGCACCCTTGGGCGTCATAACGGCAAGGTGAATTTGCCGGACGCCCGGTTCAAGCAAGAGGATGTCTCCGGCAACCACCGAACCATCCGAAACCCGCGAGAAATGCCGCTCATCAAAATATGCGCAGGCGCGCACGCTATGTTGACCGCGCAGCCGATAGTCGGTGGGTACAGCCGCGTCTTCGCCCGCAGCAGAAAGGCACAGTCCGGCCAAACCAACACAATCGAGCCCTGCGTCGGCCGAACGCCCATGCAGCAAAAACGGAACGCCAAGCAAATCGAGCGCGGTTTGCGCAACCTTGGCTTGCTGGCGCGTGACGGCCGGCGTGATCCTAATTTGCACCGGGGTACCGCGTCAGTAAATCATTTCCCGGCAGATAGGGTTCTCCACGAAAATTGATGCCGTTGCCAAACCGCGTTGCGCAGGTCGCCATCAGCTTGTCGCAACCTTCGATCACCTGTATCATGTCGCCCGCATTTACCGGCGCCTGTGGCATCGTCTGCAGTTCCATCACCGCCGTGCCATTGCCGACGATGCTAAATTCCAGCCCCGCATTTGGACCCGTCAGCCAACGCACACTTCCATATGCCAATTGGCCAGGGGTAAATGGCCCACCGCCGTTCACCGAAATCACATAGCCTTGGAAATGCGATATGATCGCCAAATGACGAAAGCGTTCGCGGCTTAGCCCGCAAGCTGCATCGCAAAATTGCGCGCGGCACGACGGCGCCGTTTGGGACGCCACGGCTTTATCAAGACGCGATTGGATGCCCAATAGTTCGGCGGCAAATGCATCATCTGCAAAGGAAACCGCACCCAGCTCGCCAGACGCCAATACGCGTTTTCCACGTGCGGGCGCTGACCAGTCAAAAAGAAATATCTCCAAATATGCGCCGTCCCATCGCCCGGCCATCAAATCATCCTGCCGGATCAAGTCGGACGTCAGTGCGCCGGAGACATCCAATCCGTCATTCTCCAACCCAACGCTTTGCACGACCGTCGTGGGCTGCATCCCGGGGCTGGATTTCAGCAAAATGCTGTCATGCAGCACATCGGCATCGTGCGATGTAAAACCCACGGTGACGCCATCGGTCCGTTCCAACCGCCAGCCATAGGCGACCGTGATAAGCGGCCCATCCATCCAGGCGTCCATCAGGTGGCTTCCCGAATTTCAACCAATGCTATCGTCGGCATATCGCCCGCGCCAAAGGTTGCACGCGCAAAATCTAGCCGGTCCGTTGCAAAGCGCACAGGCACATCAAAACGGAAGCCTGCGGTGATAACGGCACCCATTGGCGGTGCAGTTTGAAATTCGATTATTCCGCCAGCAGTCAGCGACCAGCCTGTGGCCGCCACGTTATTGACCGCAACCGTCACAGACGACGGCACGGGCCGGGTGATGCGCCTTATTTGACCGTCGGCACCATAGGTTTTGATCAGCGGAAATGCGGTGCGCACGGCGTCACCTGTCCCCAGGATTTGATCCAACTTGTCGGGCGCTCCGGTCATCACATGCGAACTGTTGTCGAACGGATCGGTAAAGCGAAATCCGACCGCTGGCCCATGCCGCGCCCGAAAGAACGCAAGCAGGATGCCAAGATCATTTTCGGAGCGAACACCCGGGCTGACATCATAGCTAAGGCGCGCATTCTCCCAGCTGCTGTTGCGGCGTTCATGCCCCGATAGGGTGGTGACAATATTGGTCGAGAACTCCGCCGTCACTTCCGCCTCGCGGCCAATGTCCAGCGGGAAAAGCACGTCATCAAATTCCTGCACAGCCGCATCCTCCTGTCCAATTTCGAAATAGGTAAATCCGTCACGGGCGACCTGCGGCAGCGCCCAGATAAAGGTTTCCGCTGTGCCCCTCGCCCTGCTCGCGCGCGCGGCGATCTCAATGTCCCTCCACTGCGCCGTGTCTTCGGGGCGCAGAACGAAGCCGCTAAAATAATGCTGCTGATCAACGGGGTAGCCAAGCCGCTGAGCCATCAGCGGAACCGCCCGCCGCGTGGCGCCATGGTTGCCCGATGTGACCCAGTCATAATCTTCCAGCTGAAGCACATCGAACGCGGGCGCGGACCATCCCAATGGAACATTGGCGCGCACGGCTTCGGGTGCGGACGGATCAAGAACCGTTGGCAGATAGACCAACAATAATGTCTCTATGCCAGCCGATCCTGCCTCATCCGTCGCAGCAGCGCAGATGGACGCGGTCGACGCCGCGAGTATCGCACCTGCCCGGTCCAGCATGGCCTTTTGTGCCGGCGACTTTGAACCCTTTATGTCCGATATGCTGACCGACAATGTCCCGAATGCCGCAGTCGCAGACGCATCATACAGGCAGATGCGGCCGTCGGGCATGATCCACCACCATGGCTCGCCAATCTGAAACTTCACCGGCAGTCCGGCTTCTTTCAAGATGAAGACAAATGCCCGCGCGACCGCCTTGAGATAGTTCATCGCCCCAATATGCGCAGGCGACAGCAAAGTGGATGGCGGGACCCATCCGGTTAGTGCGCGGTCACCATTTTCCGCCCGTTGCTTCCAATCATTCCAGCAATGCGCATCGAACAATTCGTAACTGAGCGAGAAAATCAGATCGAAGCCCAGCAACTTTGCCTGAACCGCAAAATTTCGGTGCCACGCGCGGCAGGGCGCGTTGAGCGCACCACCCGCCAAGCTGACATAATGTTCATTACCCAATGGCTCGAGCCGGAAATAATGGCTCATGCCGACATAATGATTGATCGTTTGCCGGTAGCCAAGGGCATGGATTTGGCGAACCAGCCGCGCAGGGGTCTGGTTATAGGCATCGTCATATCCCGTTGCCATTTTCAGGTCATGCTCGGGCATCATGACATCGCCGGTGTCCAGCATGACGCCAGCCCCGTCGCATCTAATCTGCGTCAGTTCCACCCACGCTTCAACAGGCGCAAGCAAATTGCCCGGCAAGCCGGTATATCCCGGCGGGATGAGCGATATGAAAATCTGGTCTATGTCCCCTGCAAAGACTGGGTCTGCCTCTTGTGGCAAAAGAAACCCGCCCTCAAGGTTGCTGAAGTCCAGCACGATTTCGGCATCTTCCGGCGTGCCAACGGCGTAATTCCAAAGACGGATATACCAGCTTTTGGCCACACCCGTCGCATCGCGACCGTTGATGGTGAGCGTTGGGCCATTGATGGCATCAAGCGGCATGATACCCGCCGACCGCCACCGGAATTTCATCGTCAACCGGCGGTAATCGCGGTTGGTTTCATAGGCCAATAAGGGGTGATCCCAATGATCGGCACTGTCCCAGATCAAGCCCGCCAGATCATCGCTGCGGTAAAATATGGCGTCCACACGCAGGGATTCCGGTCCCGTTGTGACCACAGATGCCATCATCGGGCGCGGGAAATTGACCGTCCAGAAACGCGGGTCAAAGCGCATGACGGGCACAGATTTCTGCTGCCGTCTTTGGTCACAAAGCCAATATGCCATGGTTCAATCCCGCGCCAATGCTTGCCGGACCGCGCGCGCCACATGCCGCGAAGATCGCTCAAGTGCGGCAGGCGCGCTGCCCTTGCCTGAATCCGACACGTTGATGGTCAGCCGCACTTGCGTTGGCGCACCGACAGCGCCCGCCGTTTCAATACGCCCGCTGGTCGTTGGAACGAACAGCTCTGGCCCGCGCTCTCCAACGCGGTAGGCCATGCCCGGCGACACTGGCCCGCCCGTGGCACGTCCCGGTGCCCCAAGCGCGCCGCCCAACAACGCACCCAATGACGCAAGCAAGCTGCCACCGCCAGACGCACCGCTACCCACATTATTGAGGCCTGCCTTAATCGCAGAGCTGGCGATTTCCGAAAGCACGGACAGCGCAACCCTGCGCAAATCTTCAAAGCCGAACTTGCCGCGCTGAATGGCACCAGCTAGGCCGCGTTCCAATGCGGAGCCCGCGCGTTCAAGGCCATCGGCAAAGGGGCCGTCAATTTCAGCACGCATAGCCGCTACGTCTCTTGCAAAGGCACGGGTGTCGGCGCGGACCGATACGACCAGCCTGTCGATTTCTTCGTCCATCATTGGTCTCCTGCCGCTCCATCTGGAAACAGCAACATCAGTTTTTGAATCTCATTCGCGTCAGGCGGGGCCGCGTCTTGGCCGTCGGCACCCTGCAAAATGCAGAGCAGCTCCGTTGGGGTCGCATTCCAGAATTCGTCCGGACGCCACCCCAATTGCAGCGCGCAGATCGCGCTGAACCGCAATGCGGTTTCACCAAATGTCATCGCCCGCTTAAAATCTGCCCGAGCAGAATTTTGAGCGCAGGCGTCATCGCTGCAAGACCCGCTTGCGTCAGGCGCTCGCTAAAGTCGGCGCGCGTCACCCCGGCATCGGCGTCAGCTCGGCAATGCCAAAACAGGCCAACCATTTCCGATAGCTTCAGTCCCCCCGCAGCCGCGCGTTCGACCAAGGCGAAGAGCGGCCCAAGTTCGTCTTCACAGGCCACCAAAGCCGCGAAGGTGGGCCGCAGCAACATATGCCCGCCTTCCACCGCAATCATCGCCTCACCGCGCAGGGCATTGGCCGGCCGGTTCATAAGGATGTTACCTGACCGCTGCTTTCAAGCGCCAGCGTATAGGAACGCTCGCCGTTGAAATCGCCGGCATAGTCCAGCCGCGCGACAAGGAATTTGCCGCGCAACCGGTCACCGCTTTCAAAGCTCAATTCATAATCGTCGAGCAGGCCGGACAGTGCGTTATTCTTGATCCGCGTCTCTGCGGTCGATCCGGTAAACACGCCAGCGCCGGAAACCGAAACCGAACGCACGCCCGCGCCCGAAAGCAATTCGCGCCACGCGCCGCTGCCTTTATGGGTGATGACAACCGGATCGCCATTGATCGACAGTTGCGTGGTGCGAAGACCCGCAACCGTTGCATACACAGGCGTCGATGTGCCGTCGCCAACCTTCAACAAGAAGGCGCTTCCTTTTTCTGCAGGCATAAGCCTTTTCCTTTCGAAAATGCCCCGCCAACCGGCGAGGAGATATGTGATTGTGCCCCGTTGGCGGGCGTCAGATCGCGAGCAACCGCACGCGGTACTCAATCAGCCCGGCCCATGGCCCGGCCGGATCGCGAACGACCATTGAACGGACGAAGACGAGGCTCGCGATGCGCCAATCCGGAAGGTCGCGGGGTATGGCCAGAACGGCGTCCTCGACATGCGACATTAGGTTCGACAAACGGGTGGCGGACTCGCCATCATCCCACACCGTCAACGCCAGCCGGACTTCGCGGCCCGCATCGGTCTTCGTGCTCCAGTCGCTGGCGATCCCGTCGTTTATCGCGACATAAGGAAATGCCGCCCGCGGCGGCGGACCGTCATAAACGCCCGTCAGCGCATTGGCCAAAACGGGGTGCTCGGTCAGTGCAGCCACCGCTGCTGCCTGAAGCGTGTGCATTGCGCTGTTCATCGTCCAAAATTCCTTAATTGGGGGTCATAGAGCATGCGTCGCCGCAGGTTTTTGCCGACCAGGCAGATGCCATCGCCGCTGCGCTCCACATCGACGCCTGCGGGGCGTGGCGCATGCATCAGTTGCTGGCATAGGCCGTCAACACGGCGTTCCCCCAATGCAGCGGCTTTTGCTGTGATCCGGTCGGTATTCACCGGACCTCCTCACATGTGAGCCGCATCTGTGCCGGCGTAACGGGATCGCTCAACACCTCGCGCACCGCGAGATATTTGCCCCGCCATGCCAAGCGCGTGGAAAGGCCCACGCCTTCACGCTTGCGCATGGTCACTTGCCAGCGCGGCAGGGCAGACAGAGCATCAGCACGGGTTACATCACCGGGCATCAGTGGCGAGACCGCAGCCCATGCCTGCCCGTCATAGCGATATTTGCCCGATGCCCCCGCCAGGCTGTCGCGGTCGCCAAGGCGGGTTTCGATATCCACGCGTTCGCGCAGATTGCCTGCAAATTCGCCGCTCATACAACGCGCATCCGGCGCCAGGGCTGCAGCAACGCCAACGCAGCCGCTGGCGGTCCATCGTCGCTGGCGCTGTCGCGATTATTATAAAAATAGCCCGCCAGCCGCAGCAGGCCGAGCCGGAGTGACTCCGGCAAGCTTGCCCAATCGGTCGCCAAACCGGCGACCAGCGATATTTCCACACGCCCCGCGCTTCCGGGCTGAAGCACGCGGAAATAGGCTTCGCTTTGTGATGAGAGTTTCAGTTCCCAAGCCGACGCGGCAAGCGCAAAAGTTGCACCGTCGGCTGGAATGCCCGTCACATTGGTGATCGCCTGGACAGGCAGCGTCTGCAAAACCTGCCATCCGCTGCCCGCCGTGACAATTTCGGTTCCGGCGCGGCGCAACAGGGTCTGGCGGGTAAACTGTTCCGCATGGCCAATCGCCGCGAGGATCGCCGCCGCCAACGCACTGTCGTCCATGTCCGCATCGACACGCAAATAGGCTCGCACCTCGTCCAGCATCACGCTGTCGAGGCCGAGCGGTTCCATGCTCAGCATTTCAATTTCCTTTTAGATAATCCGGCGGCCCATGGCCGTAAGTCCGGCCTTTAATGTGACTGCTGAACCCGCGATTTCGGACCGGAACAGCAGTTGGACTTGCCCCGCCGTCGCACCAATCGACACAATGAAATTGGCCCTTATCGCGATATTTGTGGCGCCAACGCGTACACCTGTTGTGGCACCTGTTGTTACCGCGTCGGCAATTTGTTCGGTACCAGTCAGCGTTGTCGCACTGGCGGGGTGGACGGTCATTCCGCTCACCGCGCCGGAGGGAATGTCCAGTGCAAGCGCAATGCCTGTTGTGGCTGCCGCCGACTGAAAGGTCCCGATAAGCTCAACAAGGTACATGGTGTTGGCCGCAGCGGCGAACGACAGACCCGTCGCAGCGGCAGGTGTGATGGTGTTATTGGCAACGTCGGCGGTAAGCTTACTCCACGTCCATGGATCGCCACCGCCTTCACCCTGCTTCGCGGCGGGTTGATGCGTGCTTGCGCTTGTTCCGACGGTCAGCCGCGCCTCGTCGGTAATCAGATAGACTTCACCCGCACGCAACGCGTTTGCGGCAGCGGCGGCATCGACTTGCGCGCGTGTTCCCCGTTTATGGGAAAGGCTGGGCATCAGAATGTTCCGCAGTCCACGTCGCCCACCGCCAGCGTGACAAAGGCGTTCGCGGCATCTTTGGTCCACGCCATGGAGTTGTTCAGCCTTATAACCCCATCGGTTCCATTTGTGCCCCAAATATAACCAGATGTGCCACCGGCTACCACCGCCGCTTTCTCGTCAAGGTCAGACGCAGGGATATTCAACGCCGCTTTGAACGCGTTGACCGTGATCTTCGCTTCTTTTTGCCCCACTGCAGACGCGTCGTGCAAGATGAGGAAATCCGCTGCGCCATCGACTGATGCGACGGTCGCAAGATCGTCAATCGCCGGAACCACGGGCAGCCGCGCCGTCGCGCCCGTGGCGATGTGCAATGTCCCACGATCGGTGGTAAAATGCGCCTCACCCGGCAACATCGATGCTGTCGGCAAATTGGCTTTCAAGCCGCGCTTTATTTGAATTCTTGGCATATATGATCCTTAATGAAATGTGCCGCCGTCAATGATGTCGGCTGCAGGCCCAGCTGGTCCCTGCACGCCCGGTGGCCCGATGATGGTGGGAACCGACCCGATGGATGACGCCGATATGGTCGGTGCAAGCATGCCATCGGGCCCGCGCCAGCACGCCAATATGGGTGGCGGTGGCTGTCGCCATTGCAAAAGCATCGTCATGCTGTGACGCTTTCGCGCAACGTGATGCCGATGCTTTCGGTGATGATAACCCCGCCGCCGACCTCAATGCGCGCATCCGCCAGATAATGTCCCGCCGGCAACAGCGCGCTTTGCGCCGCACCGACCGTCAGGGTCCATCCGGCCGGCACGTCACCCGATGCTATCCGCGGCGCAATGTTAAAGGCAGCAGCCACGGGCGCGGTGGCGCTCACGCTTGTCCGGCCAGGGGCCACTGCCTTCATCGCCGCGCTGATCACCGTGACGGAAAGGGGGTCACCGGTCACAGCGTCAAGCGCGAGCGAAATGGTTTCGCCGCGTTGAAAAACAAATATGGTCATGTCGTTCTCCGAAGGGATCTCCCCGCCCATAGGCGGGGAGATTTTCGCGCAATCAGGAAATGGCGAACCTCATCACTTTGATCGCTTCCGAATTGGTCAGCGCGCCGCCCAGACGCTTGGTTGCGTAGAAATGGACATAGGGCTTGTTCGAATATGGATCGCGCAGGATGTTGGTTTCTGTGCGCTCGGCAATCAGATAGCCCGCCTTGAAATTACCAAAGGCGATCGACAGGCTGTTCGCTGCAATGTCGGGCATATCTTCTGCCTCAACGACCGGATATCCCAACAGGGTATCGGGCTGCCCCGCACTTAGGCCCGCCTGCCAAATGAACGCACCATCGGTGGTCTTGAACTTGCGGATCGCCGACAGCGTAGACGCATTCATCACCCATGTCGCACCCTGACGATAAGGCGCGCGCAGGGCGTGGACCAATTCGACGAGCTTATCCTGCGGGTTTGAAGTGGCAAAGGCACCCGCGACACCCGATGCAATATGTTGAAGCGTGCCAAATGGACGCGTTGCATCGCCAGTCGACGCGGTTGGTGCGGTCAAAAAGCCCTTGGGCTTGTTGCTGCCATTGCCATTCACAAATGCCGCGCCTTCGGCCTTTGCAAATTCGGTCGCGATTTCGCTGGCGAGCCAGCTTTCAACATCGAACGCCGCATCATCAAGCATCGCCTGCGTCGCGGCTGGATTGGCATAAAGCTCGCCAAAGCTTGGGACGATTTCGTTGAAGGTTGGCGTCGCGGTTTCGGGGCGTGTCGCGGTTTCCGAAGCCCAGCCCGACGTCACGCCATTTTGCGTCACAAGCTTGCGATAGCCCGACGATCCGACGCGGACGACATTGGCAATCGCACGGATGGGCGAAATCGCCTTCAACGTGGAATCGATGATTTCATCAATCTCGCGCGGCACGGCAAATCCGCCATCGGCGGCAACGACGCCCGAAAAGCTTTTCAGCTCCACTTCGGAGCCGCGGCGCAAATAGCCGTCAACAAAGGCCGATTTTGCGGGGTCGGCCACAGTCGCCCCCGATAAAACGGGCCGGGTCACAGGAGCGGCGGCCACCGCCCCTTCAAAAACCGCGTCAAGCGCGTCAGCTTTGGTTTCATAATCCATATCATTCTCCTTGGGTGATGGATGTTGTGCCCGCCGCTGCGGCCTCGACGGCCAACACGCGGGCGAGCGGTTGCATGGGATGCGTGACGACGCTGACCTCAATGAGATCAAGGTCCGTCAGCTCCCGGTAATCCTGTTTTTTCATGGCCCGGACACGATAGCCAAAGGACAGGCCCGTGCCGGCCTGCACCGGCGTTTCTTCGTCGTCCAACCGGGCAATGACGCGCAATCCGCGCGCGTCCTCGCTCAGGCTTTCGACATAGCCAATGCGCCGGTTGCGATCATGCTGCCACAGCAATGGAACGCCCGCTTTTGCCGCACGGGCAAAGGCACCCTTGCGCACAATATCGCCGCCCTTATCGGGTGCATCAAAGATGGCGGCATAGCCAGCCAGCCTCACTGGCTGACCAGCCCCAACAGGCCAAGCTTTACAGCCAGCCCGATGAGCAACAGCGCAAGCACCATGCGCACGACCCAGCCAATCGCCGCCTTGCGCGCCGACCGCTTGGCATCGCGCCAGGCGGACAATAGCTCACGCAGCTCGCTCATATCCTTTGCGGCGCTGGCATCATCCAAACCCAAACGGGCAAGCGCACGCCGGGCACCAGTTTCGGAGGCCTGCTCCAGCAGACCTTGAAGGTTATTTTCTGTCATCGGAAATTCCTGTATGTGGGTAACCCAAAGACGGGTTATGTTGCGCCAATGGAATGATGGTTCTTCATGACCATATGCATCCCGCTATTCATCGCAGGCGGCGATTGGCTTGCTGCAACAGCAAAGCTTCAAAATACAATATCTTGGGCGGTGCGTGGCATTACACGCGCCGGAAAGTGATGACGGCTAGCTTGGACCAGTTTCATCGTCGTCGGGAAAATCGTCCAACGTCAAAGTTTGGTAAGTCCCGTCAGGTTTGGGATACGTTATTGGTCTGTCACCATATCGTTCGGCCACTGCGCGTTCGAGTCGATCATCGACCCATTCGTCGGGATTGAGTTCATCAGGAAATTCGAACCGAGCGTTGAACCGATTGTCCTCAACCTCATAACGCATAGCCTGCCACTTTTTATCGTCAGGCTCAATTTCCCAAAGTTTTTCAATAGCATCACACAGCTCGATATTAGGTCGGTAGCAGATGATGTGATCGCCATGATCTTTAAAAAGGGTCGGTGCTTGAAAACCTTGTTCGGCTTCAGCGTACAGGTAAGACCCGTTCGGATCCCCGTCTACGATCTCAGCAATGATCTGCCCAATTTCTTCGAGAATGGGCCCTATCGCGACATTCACCATCTCATTTACCTTTCGGCGTGTTGCGGAAAATTTTGAAAAAATGCCTTCCATCGACGTAATAATCTACCCGGATTGTATCCGGACGTCGCGATGGACCTCTATATGTCGCCGAAACTTCCGCCCCCGCCAGCAAATCGTTGACCTTGTCACTCGAACGTAAATTGACCGTTGTCCGTTTCGTACCGAGGATTGCACTAAAATTCCGTTACACCCGTTTCGTTCGATATCTCCGGCGCGGGCTCAACCGGCCCAAGCCCCACCGCGGCCCTTTTCTCCTCGGCGGTCAAAAAGTCCGCGGCGCCGACTTGCGCCCATAATCGCTCGCGATCCTCGGCCAATGCGGGGATGGCATCGAGATCAATGTCCAGCTGAAGACCGGCAAAATAAGGGGCGAGGCCCTCGCCAATTGCGGCGAGCATTTTGCGCGCCAAGGGAATGATGCTTTGGTTCCACAGCGCGCGGTTGGCTTCGCGGTAGTTCGCATAAGTCGCATCACCCGGCAGCCCAAGCAAAACGGGCGGGACGCCGAAAGCGAGCGAAATTTCGCGCGCAGCCGCCTCCTTCAATCCGGCAAAATCCATTTCAGCGGGCGTCAGCGCCATCGCCTGCCATTTCAACCCGCCCTCCAACAGCATCGGCCGTCCGGCATTGCCTGCGCCTTGAAAGCTGGCGGCGAGCTCTTCTTTCAACCGCGTATATTGTTCGCCGCTTAATGTGCCGCTTTCGCCCATTTCATAGACCAACGCGCCCGATGGCCGCGCCGCATTATCGAGCAATGCCTTGTTCCAGCGCGTCGCCGCATTGTGCGTCGCCACCGCGCCCGATGCCGCGCCCAGGCAGCCAAGACCATAATGGTCATCCAGCGGGTGAATGGACCGGATGTGGATGACGCTGTCGGCTGGCAAGCGGCTCGCAACATCGCCGGCCTTATAGACATAAGCCACGGGCCAGCCGCGCACATCGGCCTCAATCGTCATCCGTTCGGGGCGCAGCGCGAACAATTCGGCAGGCCGCCCGTCCATGCCCGACAATATTTCAATATAGGCATTGCCATGCAGCAACAGATGCGTCGCCACTGTTTCAATCAACGCCTGCCCCGCCGACGTTGCCTGCACCAGCCGCAATGCTTGCGCATCGGTCGATGTCAGCGGCGCGGACGCCAGCCCTTCGGCAATTAAACGAACCGCACGCTGGGCGATGGCATTTGAAAGATAGCCCTCGCGCATCTGCGCCTCATAATTTCGCGGCCAATCGCCAAGGCTTGGCACGCCATAGCTGCGGATGCCCGACAGACGATCCTGCTGCACACGCGTTTTTGCCGGACGCAGCAAGCCACGCCCGGTTGATTTCCAACCGAAGATATTCATGTGTTTCAGTCCTTTAAATTACAGCAGCCGAACCCGCGGCGTCCGTTCGGCCTTGCCGAGCATCAATTCGGTCAACGCCCACACCAGCGCATCGGCGCGGTCGGGGGATCGGCCGGGGCCTTCATATCCCCCGCCCGAAACCAGCCCGCACATCTGGTCTTCCATTTCGGGAAAGGCAGTTGTGTGAAAGACGCGGCGCGCTTCGTATAATGCGGCGATGGGCTCCGCGCGCACCGACTTGTTGCGGCTGGCGTGCACCCGCTTAATCGGCATCGCAAGGTCGGCGGCGCGCAAGACGGTTTCCACCATATTGCCGCCCTGATTGTCTTCGGCGACCACGCGGTCCGCCTGCCAAAGATCAACGGCGGCAGCAACCGCGCGGGCCCAGCGTTCGGGCGAAGCGCCCGCTATGCTGTGGTCGGCAAGGACATAGGCTTTTTTGTCTTCGCCAATGCCAACCGCGACAATGCCGCAGGCATCGCCATTTTCCGACACAGGCGGGTCAACGCCAATGACGATACGTTTCAAATCGGCCGCATAAGACACACGTTGCCGTTCAATCAGGTCGCGGGACCATAATGCCCCCGCCGCATCTTCGATCAGTTCACCATCCAGTTCCTGCCTGCCCCAGCGCGTGCCTTCATACGCCGCGCGCACCGACGCCAGATATTCGGGCGGCAGGTGCATATCATTATCCGCCGTGCGGCCGCGCGTTATGGCCACGCCCTTTTCCAGCACAAGCCGCCGAAGCAGCGGCACGGGACGCGGCGTGGTGGTGGCCATGATCCGGGGATGTTGGCCAAGCCGCAACCCAAGCATCAAATTGTCCCACGCCTTAATCCCGTTGGGCCATTTCGCAATTTCGTCGGCCCACGCAAAATCATGCTGCGGCCCGCGCAAGCTTTCGGGCTCTGCGGCCGAAAACAAGGTGGCGGTCGCGCCGTTGCGCCATGTCAAACGGCGCAGGCTGGGTTCCCATTCGGGGCGTTCGGCAAAAGGCAGCGCCAAAAGGCCGCTTTCACCCTCCACCATCACCTGCCGCGCCTCATTCAGCGTCGCGCCGACCAGCGCAAAGCGCGCACCGGGATATGCGGCGGCCAGCGCGCTGACCCATTCGGCACCCATGCGGGTTTTGCCATAACCGCGCCCCGCCATCACCAGCCATGTGCGCCAGTCGCCCTGCGGTTCGAACTGGTCATTACGTCGCCAGAAACACCAACGGCGCGTTTCCTCCATTGTGTGGCGGTTCCAGCTTTTGATGCAGGCAACCATCTGTTCATAGGGCATGGCCATCAGCGCCTGGGCATTAAGCTGCGTCATTCGCCCGCTCCGCACGTTCGCGCATTTGGGTTAACTTCAATATCAATTGCGCCTTCAACGTCGGCAAATCCGCCAACGCAGGCGCAGGCGTCACCGCCGTCGGCGCGCCCTTCACCGCGGCGCGATGTGCGCTCAATAACGCAATCGCCAGCCGATGCTTTTGCGCCCGCGCTTTCAACGTAGCGTCCGCCGTTTTGCCATTGGCCGCCAACAAGGCTTCGGCCAACAAATCCGTCTCCAGCCGCGCATAGCCTTCGCCAAGCGCGCGCGCCCAATCATCGCGAAAGCCCGCCGACCGTCGCCGTTCGGCATAGACGGCGCTGCTGCCAACACCCGCCGCTCTGGCCGACGCCGCCACATTTGCGGTTTCGGCCAGATGGTTGAGGAAAAGACGCCGGGTGCGCGCATTCAAACGGGTGTCGGGCACGCTGATTTTATCTTTCGTCATCGCCAACCTCCTATTCCCAAAGAAAAAGGGCCGAAGATCGCTCTTCAGCCCCTGATATTTTCGCGAAAGCGCCGCAGCGCCGCGAATCGCAATTTTCGACTATGCCCAACACTAACCAAATAATGTTACGATGTCAATAGATATTTACCTATTTGGTTATAATTCTACGCGCTGAGAAGATGATTTCCCCTTTTCTGGCGGCTTCGCTATGGGATGGGGATGTCGCGCGTCATTCTGTTCAACAAGCCTTATGGCGTCTTGCCGCAATTTACCGACACGGGCACCGCCGGTTCGCCGCGCCCGACCTTGTCCGACTTTATCGACGTGCCCGGGGTCTATCCCGCGGGCCGGTTGGATATGGACAGCGAGGGGCTGATGATCCTGACGGACGACGGGCGGTTGCAGGCGCGCATTTCCGATCCGCGGTACAAGCTGCCCAAAATCTACCGCGTTCAGGTTGAGGGCACGGTTTCCGATGATGCGCTCGGCCAATTGCGGCGCGGTGTGCAGTTGAAGGACGGGATGACCTTGCCGGCCGAGGCAGAGCGCATTGCCGACCCGCAGCTTTGGCGGCGCGATCCGCCCATCCGCGTCCGCCAGACGGTGTCCGACAGCTGGATAGAACTTATCATCCGCGAAGGCCGCAACCGGCAAGTGCGCCGCATGACCGCCGCGGTTGGCCACCCGACATTGCGGCTGGTGCGCCACGGCGTTGGCGATTGGACGCTGGACGATCTTGCCCCCGGCAGTTGGCGCGAGGTCTGACGCAGCGGCCTAGGGTCCGGACCTAGTCCGCCGGGCGCGGCACGCGCTTGCCCTTGGTCCGGCTTGTCAGATGAAATTGGCCACATCGGTCGCAGCGGTAATGGCGCAGCGTGATTGTCGCCGCCGCCATTGCGGCGATGGCATCCGCCTCCGCCGCGTAGGCCGCCTTTCTTTGGCAAATGCTCAGCCGCGTGCGCAAATCAATCTTCGCCTTCGAACGCGATGCACCCCATGTTGCACAGCTGCGTCAGCAGGTCGATTGCGGCGTCGACTGACGCAAGTGCGGTGTCGAGGACCAAAGCGTCTTCCCCGCACAACTGCCGCGCCAGATCCGCTGTCTCCGCCCCGCAGTCAAAACATGCGCCATCGGCAAAGAACATCACCGCATCCGCGCCATCGCCCACAAATGCCAACCGGCTTGCGGGATTGCGCGACAGCAGGGCCTGATCGGCAATAGATTGTCGAACCTCGTCCGGTTCAACGGGCGTTTCGGGTCGCCAGTCCATTTCGGCATATTTGGGCGTGCTGTTGAACATGCCGAACCAGCGGGCAAATGCGCGCGGGTCGGCAAGCGAATCGAGCGTCATCCGGTGCAAGCGGGCCAAGGCGTCGGGCATGATCTCACCCGGGTTGGCCTGAGCTGCCAAATCCGGATCGCGGTACAAATCATCTTCAGGAATCTGATCAAGCATATCATCGACAAAATGCCCCAGCAGGTCGGCGCGCGACGGCGCACGGAAACCGACCGAATAGGTCATGCAGTCCGATCCGACGGCAACGCCATTATGCGCGATGCCCGGCGGGACATAAAGGATATCGCCGGGTTCAAGCACCCATTCTTCGGTCGCTTCAAATTCTGCGAGCAGCTTTAGGTCTTCATGCGGCACCAGCGGGCTATCGCCGTCGCAATGCGGCCCAATCTGCCAACGGCGGCGGCCGAGACCCTGAATCAGGAAAACATCATATTGGTCGAAATGCGGACCAACTCCGCCTTGGTCCGCGGCAAGGCTGACCATGACATCGTCAATCCGCCAATTGGGGATGAACCGGAACGGCGCGATGAGGTCAGCGACCATCGGCACATGGTGATCCACCGCCTGCACGAGCAACGTCCAGTGCGATTCACTTAGGCCCCCCAAGCGATCTTCATGCTGCGGCCCCTGCTCCATCTCCCAGCCCTTGGCGGTCTGGCAAATCAGGCGCGACTCCACTTCTTCTTCGCAGGCGAGACCGGCAAGCTCGTCGGGCTCAAGTGGGTTTTGCCAATTGCGCCACGGATTGCGGATAAGCAGCGGCTTTTTCTGCCAATGGTCGCGCAAGAAGCTGTCTGTATCGAAGTTATCAAATTCCATTCCCACCCGCTGTGCATTCGCGCGACAGAAAGCAAGTCCTGATGGCGCATAAGTGGCCAAGGAAATCATAATCGGTCGATTGCGGAACATATGCGACGCGTTGGGGTTTTGCTGGCCAAGGAGTATTCAATGGCTAATATTCTCGACATATCTGGAAAACCCTTGCCATCACGCAGACGGTCGAAACGGCGCTTGCGCGCGCGCGATATGCGTGACCTGTTAAAAGTCCTGATCGTGCTGATGATGGTTATCGCGGGCTATTTCATCTTCGCGCCCGCCAGCGAAGCCACGCGGGCATCGGATGCGGACGTCGCACGGAATATGCCCGCGGGTTAAAAGCTTGCACTTGCAGCCGTTCGCGGCTTAACCCCGCAGACGATGTTGAAACGCCTCTACGAATGGATGATGGAAAAGGCTGGGCACGCCCATGCCGAACGCTGGTTGTTCCTGTTTTCCTTCATCGAAAGCTCATTCTTCCCGATACCACCGCACCCATTGCTTGGGTTGATGTGTCTCGCGCGCCCGGACAAGGCGTTGCGCTATGGGGCGATTTGTACCTTGGCCTCCGTCATGGGCGGGCTCTTTGGCTATGCCATTGGCTATTTTGCCTATGAAACCATCGGCACGGCGCTGCTAAAGGCAATTGGGCTGTGGGACAGCTTTCCTGCTGCTGCATGCTATCTGCGCGAATTCGGCGCGGAGATTATTTTGATCAAGGGCGCGACCCCCATTCCGTTCAAGCTGCTGACCTTGACCGCAGGGTTCATCAAAATGGACCTGTTCACCTTCATCTGGGCCAGCGTGTTGAGCCGGGCATTCCAGTTCATGCTGGTCGGATTTTTGTTCTGGAAATTCGGACGCCCGATCAAGGCATTTATCGACAAATATCTGGCGTGGGTCACCGCCGCGTTTCTGGTGGCGGTCGTCGGCGGATTTTTTGCGTTCACGATGCTGGCTGGCAATGGCGCGAGCAAAAGTGATGTCTGCTCGAACGTCACAACCATCCAATCACGCTAGCACCGCCACACGCGGGTTATTTACAATATTGGAAAGCAGACATGGACAGAAGCTCACGCAGAATCGTCACTTTCATCGCGGTCGTCACCATCATTGTCATGGCCGCTATGGCGACGCGCTCTTATCTCGATGCGGACCAGAGCACGACTGCCGCGCCGGTTGAGGCGAATGAAGCTACCGCTCCGGAAGGGCCAAAGCGGCAGCCTGCTGAAAATATGACCGACACAAGCGCCGAAACGCCCGTTGCCGCTCCGGAAATCGAAGAAGTTCCGGCCATCACTGGCGAACCGTCGATGACGTTTGAAAATGAAAACAGCGAGGCGCGTGAATCATCGGCGCCGGAAAATGGCGAATAAGGTTCGTTAACGCGCGAACAGATTTGCGTCGTCGGCGAATGCCTTGAATTCCAGTGCGTTGCCGCTCGGGTCACAAAAGAACATCGTCGCCTGTTCGCCAATTTCGCCTTTAAAACGGACATGGGGTTCAATGCCAAAGCTGACGCCAGCGGCCGTGACGCGCGCGGCCAGCAATTCCCATTTCTCCATCGTCAGCACCACACCAAAATGCGGCACGGGAACATCATGGCCATCCACCGGATTATGCGTCGACACGGATCGCGCGTTGGCATCGAGATGCGCGACGATCTGATGTCCGAAAAAGTCGAAATCGACCCAATGATCGGATGCGCGCCCTTCGGGGCAACCCATGATTTCGCCGTAAAAGCGCCGCGCTTCGGATAAGTCACGGACGGGAAAAGCCAAGTGGAAGGGACGTAAGCTCATTTTGATGTCACCGGTTTTGGAAGGGGTTGATCGGAAATATCGGCCGTAGCGAGTTCCTGCGACATTTGCATCGCGCATGTGTTGATTGCTGCCGGATCGCTTGGGCGCTGAAATTCGGCTTTCGCCGCTTCGGCCATGGCAACCGCAACCAACTCACGGGGCTGGCCGCTTTGTTCAGTGATGCGGCTGCCGACGATGCCGGCCCACCGTTTTCCCGATTGCCCGACATTGGGCAGATCGGACGGCGCGGTGCCAAGCCGCTGTCGCTCCGCCAAGGTCGCGAGGGTGGCGACACAGGCAATATCCGACTGATGCGTTTCCGTCAGGGCGGATGGCGCAGACATTGCGAGCGCATACACAAAAATAATCATGGCGATGAATTAGCACCGAAAGCCTGAACCGCAAGCAACGACGATTTTTGTCCGATTGCAATTGTCATATATGGTGGGCAAAAGCGCGCCATGCAGAAATTATCGGCTTTGCTCGGAAAGTTTCCCCGTTGGACGGCGCTCGTGGCGGGTGCAGCGTCGGCTTATGGTTTTGAACCATGGGGGCTTTGGCCACTGACGCTTGTGTGCTTTGCATTGCTCATCCAGCTGATAAGCCAAGCGCCCAGCACCAAAGGCGCATTCATGCTCGGCTGGCTTTTCGGGGTCGGGCATTTCACCTTTGGCAATCAATGGATTGCGGTCGCCTTCACCTTTCAGGCGGCGATGCCGATCTGGCTTGGGTACATCGCGGTATTCGGGCTGGCGCTATATTTGGCGGTGTATCCCGCACTGGCCGCGGCTGGAGCCTATTGGATCAATCACCGCACGACGAAAGCCCTTCGTGACTCCGGCGGAGATGACGGAAAGATAAGGCCCACAGCCACCCTTCACCTTATCCTCGCTTTTGCTGGATTGTGGATCATCACCGAATGGCTGCGCAGCTGGGTGTTCACCGGCTATGTCTGGAACCCGCTCAGCGTGGTTACCCTGTCGGTTCCATATCTTTCGCAACCTGCGACCGCCCTTGGAACCTATGGCCTTTCGGGGTTCATGCTTCTTGTTGTTGGGATGATCCTAAAGTTCGTAACTTTGTGGACGCCAGCATCTGGCGGTGAACGCGACGATGGCGGGCGGACCGGCTATTTTCTTGGCGGTTTAATATTATTGGCGCTCGCAGCAGTCGCTATCACCGCCCAGATCTCCAACTATCAAAGCGCATCAGATAGGACGCCCGTCGCACTCACCATCGCGCAACCCAATATCAGCCAAGCCGACAAATATGCGCCGGGCTATGACGCGATCAACTTTGCCAAGCTGGCGATGAACAGCCGCCCGATGCCTGATCAAGGCGCGCGCCTAATTTTATGGCCAGAGGCCGCAATTCCCGATTATTTGGAAGAGGGCTATCCCTATCGTTATTATCAGGGCCAGCCCGGCGAAAGCGCGTTCAGCGCGCGGGCGCGGCTGACGACGCTGATGGGTGACGGCGATGTGCTGGTCACGGGCGCAAACCGGCTGGTGATTGAAAAGGGCCAACTGGTGGCGGCGCGCAACAGTGTTTCGGCGATGGACGCGAACGGCAATATCTTGGGCCATTATGACAAGGCGCATCTTGTCCCTTATGGCGAATATCTGCCGCTGCCTTGGTTGCTGCGGCCTTTGGGCTTGGCGCGATTGGTACCCGGCGACCTCGATTTCTGGCCCGGTCCCGGGCCACAGACGATGACCGTCAATCTGAACGGCAAGCCGGTCAAAATCGGCATCCAGATTTGCTATGAAATGATATTCTCCGGCCAAGTTACCGACCGCAAGAACCGGCCAGATTTCATCTTTAATCCATCGAACGATGCGTGGTTCGGCACCATCGGCCCGCCCCAGCATTTGGCACAGGCGCGTCTTCGCGCGATCGAGGAAGGCTTACCCGTCGTGCGCGCCACACCAACCGGCATCAGCGCAGTCATCGATGCGGGCGGCCGGATCATCAAAAGCCTGCCGCTTGGAACATCTGGCCGGATCGACGCAGTTGTGCCGCAGGCCAAGGCGCCAACATTGTTCGCACGCTTCGGCAATATATTGCCGCTCGGCTTTGCAGGGCTGCTCATCGCCTGCGCGCTGTTACCACTTGCCCGCCGCGCGCGTTCTCGCTAAGGGCAAAAATCGATATAAAGAAATCTTTATACGCAGACACAGCCAACAGACTGGAACAACCATGCGCGCAAATTACCTTTTCACGTCCGAATCCGTGTCCGAAGGGCACCCAGACAAGGTTTCGGACCAAATCTCCGACGCAATCGTCGACCTATTTCTTTCCAAAGACCCCGAAGCCCGCATCGCGTGCGAAACCCTGACCACGACTCAGCTGGTCGTACTTGCCGGTGAAATCCGTTGCAAAGGCGTCTATGAAGATGGCGCATGGGCACCCGGCGCGCAGGAAGAAATCGAAGCTACCGTTCGCCGCACCGTGAAAGAAATCGGTTACGAGCAGGATGGTTTCCATTGGGAAACATTCCGCTTTGAAAACAATCTGCACGGCCAATCCGCGCATATCGCGCAAGGCGTTGATGCATCGGGTAACAAGGATGAAGGCGCTGGTGACCAGGGCATCATGTTTGGCTATGCGACCGACGAAACCCCCGATCTGATGCCGGCAACGCTCTATTACAGCCACAAGATTTTGGAGCGCATGGCGGCTGACCGCCATTCCGGCGCAGCCCCGTTCCTCGAACCAGACGCAAAGAGCCAGGTTACCCTGCGCTACGAAGGCAGCTTGCCCGTCGCCGCAACCGCTGTCGTCGTTTCGACCCAGCATGCTGCGGGTTATGACACGGGTGACAAGGAAGCTGAACTGCACGCCTATGTGCGCAAGGTTGTGGCCGACATTATTCCGCCGGTGTTGCTGCGCGACACGGTCTATCACATCAACCCGACCGGCAGCTTTGAAATCGGCGGCCCTGACGGTGACGCTGGCCTGACCGGTCGCAAGATCATCGTTGACACCTATGGCGGCGCAGCGCCGCATGGCGGCGGCGCATTCAGCGGCAAGGATCCGACAAAGGTTGACCGCTCTGCGGCTTACATCACGCGCTATCTGGCGAAGAATATCGTGGCCGCTGGTCTTGCGACCCGCTGCACCATCCAGCTGGCCTATGCGATTGGCGTTTCAAAGCCACTTTCGCTGTATGTCGACACGCATGAAACCGGCACGGTTGGCGACGACCTGATTGAAGCTGCGATCATGAATATCGAAAAGCTGGGCGGACTTACCCCGCGCGGCATTCGCACGCATCTTGGCCTAAACAAGCCAATCTATCGCAAGACTGCGGCTTATGGACATTTCGGACGCAAGCCCGAAGGTGATTTCTTCCCGTGGGAACGCACCGACCTTGTCAACGATTTGAAGGCAGCTCTCGCCTGATTACACTTGCAGCGTGGCGGCTGAAAGTTTAGCCGCCACCGCTATGACTGCGAACAAGCCCGGAGACCCTACGACACTGAACCGCCTGTACGGGCGTTCAAAGGGCAAGAAGCTGCGTGTCGAACAGGTTGATCTGGTCGACAATCTTTTGCCGCAAATTTCGGTGCCGGAAACGGGCGAGCTGGGCAGCATGCAATTGTTCGGTGACGATCGCGCCATGCACTTTGAAATCGGCTTTGGCGGCGGCGAGCATTTGGCTTACCGCGCCGACCTTTTACCCGACCATGGATTTATCGGCTGCGAACCGTTCATGAACGGGGTCGCGCAGGCGCTGTCGCATGTGCGTGAAGGCGCGCTGCGCAATGTGCGTTTGCACATGGGCGACGCGCTGGAGATATTGCGCCGCGTGCCCGACAAGTCGCTCGCCTTCGTCTATCTGTTGCATCCCGACCCTTGGCCCAAAGCGCGGCATGTGAAGCGCCGGATGATGAACGATGGTCCGCTTGATCTCATCCACGCAAAATTGAAACCCGGCGGAGAATTCCGGTTCGGCACGGATCACCCGGTGTATTTGCGCCACGCCCTCATGGTCATGCAGCGCCACCGGCACCAATATAACTGGCTGTGCGAAGCCGCAGCAGATTTCCAAAGCCGGCCGGGGGGTTGGCCCGAAACGCGTTATGAAGCCAAGGCCCGCCGTTTAGGGCACGAAGTCTGGTATTTCCGCTATCAGCGCAAACCGGATTAAGCAGCCGTCGGCAAAACATTCGACGAAATCGACGAAGCGTTCGACGAGAAACGGTGGGCCTGGTGCAACCGGCTGAAAATCCGGTATGAAAGGCTATGGAGAACGTCACTTCGCGAAAAGCACTGATTGGCCACCAGATGGCTTTGCTTACCATCATCGGGTTCTGGGCTTTTTACGCGCTCATCCTGTCGCTGCGCGCGGCTTTGCTCGATTTCCCAGCGCAGACGGTGCTGTTTGAACGGCGCCTGATGGTCGCGCTGGTGGGTGTATTGGTCACCTGGATTTTATATTGCGGGCTGCGCATGGCGGATCGGCGATCGCTGGGTTTCCGCGTCAGCGTCGCGTTTCTGGTCGCAATTCCCTGTGCCATCGCCCTTGCGTCGGCAAATTTCTATATCTTCAACCTGTACGATCCGATCAGCCTTTTTAAAGACCCCAGCGTCGGGCGCAGTTTTGAAGATCTCAAGGCGCAATTGGGCCTGTCGTTCTGGCAAGAAATCGCCGACATTTCCGTCACCCATTATTTTTTCCTGATCGCGTGGAGCTCGCTATATGTCGCCATCGGCTATGCGCGTGAAGTGCGCGAAGCCGAACGCAAAACATCCAGATTTGCGCAAGCGGCACAAGATGCCGAACTGCGATCGCTGCGCTATCAGGTCAATCCCCACTTCCTTTTCAACACCCTGAACTCGCTCTCAAGCCTTGTCATCACCGGTAAGCCCAAAGAGGCCGAAGCCATGATCCAGAACTTGTCCAATTTTTACCGGACGAGCCTGTCTTCCGATCCGTTGGAGGATGTAACGCTTGAGGAGGAAGTGGAACTGCAACGTCTGTATCTCGAAATCGAAAGCGTACGATATCCGAAGCGACTGCGCGTCAGCATCAACATTCCGCCTGAGCTGATGAACCAGCATGTGCCTGCACTCATTCTCCAGCCGCTTGTTGAAAATGCCATCAAATATGGCGTGTCACGGGCGACACGGCCGGTCTCTATTACGATCAGCGCGGATCGCCGCGATGATAATCTGATCCTAAGTGTCATTGATGACGGAGAGGCTGTTGACGCCGCACATGTCGGCGGCAATGGTATTGGCCTTGCCAATGTGCGCGACAGGCTGGAGGCGCGATATAAGTCCGCGGCACGGCTCGATACACAGTCTGTCAAAAGCGGCGGGTTCATCGCGATACTCACGCTGCCTTTGAGCCACAGGATCACGGCATGAAGCGCCTGCGCACCTTGATTGTTGACGATGAACCTTTGGCCATTGAACGGCTGGAAACCCTGAGCGCGGATCATCCAGTCATCGAGGTCGTCGGTACAGCGAATGATGGCGTAGAGGCGCTGCGCATTGCGCAACAGCTTACACCTGACCTGATTTTTCTCGACATCGGCATGCCCAAAATGGACGGCATCAACGCCGCCCGTGCATTGGGCCTGATGCACAAAAAGCCGGCCATCATTTTGATTACGGCATACGATAATTTTGCGGTCGAAGCCTTTGACCTTGATGTCGTCGATTATGTTTTAAAGCCGGTGTCGAGCGAGCGGCTGGGCCGCGCCATTGCACGCGCGGCTGGCACACAAGAGGCCGAGACCAGCCCCGCCACAACTACGGCGAAATCCGACAGCCGTTATGCGCATGAATTTTGGGTATCCCATCGCGCCGAACTCATCCGCATTGCCGCAATGGATATTGAACGGATTGAGGCCGAGCGCGATTATATGCGGCTGCATACTGGCGGGCGAAGCTACTTATTGCACCAGACAATCTCGACGCTTGAACAACGACTGGACCCCGATCAGTTCCAGCGCATCCACCGCAGCCATATTGTGCGCCGGGACCTGATAACCGGGCTGCGCCATGAAGGCGGCGGTGTGTGGCACGCGTTGCTGGGTGAAGACCTGTCAATGCGCATCGGGCGCAAATATCTGGCCGAGGTCAAACGGCTCGCCGGGAAATAGCAAGTCCCGGGCTTTGTTTAGATTAGACCGGCAAGCGGGCTGGACGGATCAGCATACATGCGCCGTCCCATACGACCGGCCAGATAGGCCATGCGTCCTGACTGGACGGCCAGCTTCATCGCTGTCGCCATAGCAACGGGGTCCTTGGCTTCCGCGATAGCCGTGTTCATCAACACACCGTCGCAGCCCAATTCCATGGCCACCGCCGCGTCAGACGCCGTCCCGACGCCTGCGTCGACCAGCACGGGCACTTTCGCGCCCTCGACAATCAAGCGGATCGTCACGCGGTTTTGAATGCCAAGCCCCGAACCAATCGGCGCGCCCAATGGCATCACAGCGACTGCGCCGGCATCCTCAAGCTGCTTGGCGGCGATGGGATCATCTACACAATAGACCATTGGCAGGAATCCGTCCTTCGCCAATATTTCGGTCGCCTTCAATGTTTCGCGCATATCGGGATAGAGCGTTTTCGCTTCGCCGAGCACCTCAAGCTTTACCAAATCCCAACCGCCTGCCTCACGCGCCAAACGCAGCGTGCGTATCGCGTCGTCCGCGGTAAAGCAGCCTGCAGTGTTCGGTAGATAAGTATATTTCTTCGGATCAATATAATCGGTCAACATCGGCGCTTTGGGGTCCGAGACGTTCACGCGGCGCACGGCAACCGTGATGATTTCTGCGCCCGATGCCACAAGCGCAGCGGCATTTTGTTCGAAGTCCTTATATTTGCCGGTCCCGACGATCAGCCGCGAAGTGAAATGGCGGCCAGCAACGGACCAGCTATCGTCTTGCCCGCCGCCTACGAAATGGACGATTTCCAACACATCACCGTCAGCCAAGTGGACATTTTCCAATGAAGAACGCGGCACGATTTCAAGATTTCGCTCGACCGCGACCTTCGCCGGATCCAGCCCAATATCGCGGACAAGATCAGCCACGGTTGCCCCGGCCCGAAATTGCCGCGGATCGCCATTCAGCGTGAGGGAGATAGAATCGGTGGAAAGGGAAGAGGTCATTTCATCTCGCTATTTTTATCGACGCGCATATAGTGCTGGAACGATGCGGTTCGCAACCGCTGCTTTGACAATATCAGGGGACGTCCTTTGGCGGATAAGCCGATAATCTTTGTTCTGAATGGACCAAATCTCAATTTACTCGGTACAAGAGAGCCCGAAATTTACGGCACAGATACGCTTGATGACATTGCCGGACATCTGGATGACCGCGCGCGGGCAGCCGGCGCGTCTATCGACTTTCGCCAGTCAAATCATGAAGGGCATCTGGTCGATTGGTTGCAAGAGGCACAAGCCGTGGGGGCCAAGGCGGTGTTGTTGAACGCGGCCGGATACACCCACACCTCGGTCGCGATCCTTGATGCCATAAAGGCCATCAATGTTCCGGTTTTCGAGGTGCATTTGTCTGATCCGCACAAACGCGAAGCATTCCGACATTTAAGCTATGTTAGCATGGGCGCAAAGGCGGTGTTTGCAGGTCATGGCGCAAAGTCGTACGAACTGGCGCTAGACGCGGCGTTGCAAGTTTGACATTAGGCGCATCATTGCAAGTTTAGGGGCCCAAGGAGTTTTAAATGGCGGCGAAAACAGGAAATAGTGGCAGCATGCAGGTTGATACGGACCTTGTCCGCGAACTTGCGGCCATGTTGAACGACACCGGGCTCAGCGAAATTGAGGTTGAAGACGGCGAGCGCAAAATTCGTGTGTCGCGTACCATGACTGCGGTTGCAGCGCCTATGGCGGCAGCGCCCGTCGCGGTTGCGGCACCCACGGTTGCTGCGGCCCATGAAACCCCAAGTGCGCCTGCGACTGCAGCAAACGCCTTGAAGTCGCCAATGGTGGGCACCGCCTATCTGACCCCTGAGCCCGATGCCGCGCCGTTCGTCAGCATTGGCCAGCAAGTGAAGGCGGGTGACACCGTCCTGATCATTGAGGCAATGAAGGTCATGAACCCGATCATCGCGCCAAATGCAGGAACGGTTACTGCGATTTACGTGGAAAGCGGACAACCTGTCGAATTTGACCAGCCATTGCTGGTGATTGCTTAACCTATGGCGATCGAAAAAATCCTTATCGCCAACCGCGGCGAGATCGCGCTTCGCATTCACCGTGCGGCGCATGAAATGGGGATCAAGACCGTTGCTGTGCATTCGACTGCGGATGCCGACGCCATGCATGTGCGCCTTGCCGACGAAGCCATTTGCATCGGACCGCCATCTGCAACCGACAGCTATTTGAATATTCCGGCGATTATTTCAGCCGCGGAAATCAGCCATGCTGACGCCATCCACCCCGGCTATGGCTTTCTGTCGGAAAACGCGCAATTTGCGGAAATCGTTGAGAGCCACAACATCAAATGGATTGGCCCCAAGCCCGAACATATCCGCACGATGGGTGACAAGGTTGAAGCCAAGCGTTCGGCAGGTGCATTGGGTTTGCCGCTTGTGCCCGGCTCTGACGGCGCAATTGAAGATGTCGCCGAAGCCAAAGCAATTGCCCGCGAAATCGGATATCCGGTAATCATCAAGGCTGCGTCGGGTGGCGGTGGCCGCGGCATGAAGGTCGTGAACAGCGAAGAAGAGCTTGAGACCCAAATGCAGCAAGCAGGGTCGGAAGCAAAAGCCGCCTTTGGCGATGCGACGGTTTACCTCGAAAAATATCTCGGCAACCCGCGCCACATCGAATTCCAGATATTTGGCGATGGCAATGGCAATGCCGTCCATTTGGGCGAACGCGATTGTTCGCTACAACGGCGGCACCAAAAAGTTCTCGAAGAAGCGCCATCGCCCGTTCTTGCAACCGCTGAACGTGATCGCATGGGTAATATCTGTGCCAAGGCTATGGCTGACATGGGCTATCGCGGTGCGGGTACCATCGAGTTTCTGTGGGAAAATGGTGAGTTCTATTTCATCGAAATGAACACCCGGCTTCAGGTCGAGCACCCGGTCACTGAAATGATTACCGGCATCGACCTTGTCCGCGAACAAATCCGCGTGGCAGAAGGAAAGCCGCTTTCGTTCACACAAGAAGACGTGACCTTCACAGGCCATGCGGTCGAATGCCGGATTAACGCCGAAGACCCGCAAACCTTCATGCCGTCGCCGGGAACCGTGTCATGGTATCACCCACCCGGCGGCCTGTATGTCCGCGTCGATAGTGGCCTGTATCATGGCTATAAAGTTCCGCCATATTATGACAGCATGATCGCCAAGTTGATTGTCTATGGCCAGACACGCGAGGGCTGCCTGATGCGGCTTCGCCGTGCGCTTGGCGAATTTGTGATTGAAGGCATGAAGACGACCATTCCGCTGCATCAACGTTTGTTGGAAGAGCCCGATTTCCAAAACGGAAATTATACGATCAAATGGCTTGAAGAGTGGCTGGCGAAAGACGCGACATAAGCTTCTCCCGCCGGCAGGTGGCTTTTGGGCTGGCGGCACTGCCGCTGGCCAGCTGCGTTCCGGTTGGCCCCGACCGCGATGTATCGTTCATCCCCGCCAATGCCGCTGCACGGATTAAAGCGGATGATCCCAAGCGTCTGATCGAATTGGTCACACTCGACCCTGCGATCAAGCTTGATATGCGTTACGCGACCGCCAACAATTTCACTGGGCGGGTGCTGTATGACGAAGCGCGCGCCTTTTTGGCCACCCCTGCCGCCCAAGCGGTCGCCCGCGCCAGCAAAGCAGCCCAGGCCGATGGCTTTGGCCTGACAATTTACGACGCCTATCGCCCTTGGCGGATAACCAAAAAATTGTGGGATGCAACGCCCGCCGGGCCCAAGAAAGAATATGTGGCGAACCCCAAACGCGGGTCCAAACATAATCGTGGTTGCGCCGTTGATTTGACTTTGCATGACCTGCGCACCCGACTGCTGGTCGAAATGCCAACCGAGTTCGATGATTTTTCGGAAAAAGCCCATCGCGATTATATGGGGGCCACCCCGGCCGCATTGGCCAACCGTGCCCGCTTACAAGGCTATTTGGAAGCCGAGGGGTTTGTTGGCCTTTCCAACGAATGGTGGCATTTCGATTTCACCGGCTGGGAACAGTTCCCGGTCATGGACATACCATTTAACAAAATCGTGTAACGAAGCCGTTCATTAAAACGCTTTCTTTCATGAACATGTATAAGCAGTTCAGCTTCGCTTCAGTTGAATATGTGCAGTAAGACCCCAACGCAGAAGCATGGGGCCTCTGCCATGGGAACATGCCATGAAAAAATTACGCCTGATGACTTTGTTCACTGCGACCGCGCTTTCGCCGGTTTCAGCCTTTGCCGCCGACATCGTTCCGACGTCAAGCAACATCCCGTCCGCATTTGACGGCGCAGCCGGATTCCAACGCGAGGACCGCAGAGCCGAGCGTCAAGCGGCACGTGCCGAGCGGACACCGGAGCAACGCGAAGAGCGCCGCGCAGAACGTCAACAAAACCGACCTGAACGCGCTCAACGTGCCCAAACGGCTCAGGCCCAGACGCAGGCTCCGGCACCGCAGCCCGAGGCCAATCGCCAACAGCGCCAGCCCGGCGTCGTGCGCAGCGAGCGCCGAGAGGCAAGCCAAGAGGGCCGTTATTATGACCGCAACCGCGATGGCAATCTGGATCGCCGGTGGGACCAAAACCGTGACGGAAATCTAGACCGCAACTGGGATCGTGATCGCGATGGGCGTTTGGACCGTCGGCTTGACCGCAATGATGATGAGCGCATTGACCGTCGCTATGATCAAAACCGCAATGGCCAACTTGACCGCCGTGTCGATCGCAACAACGACAACCGCTTAGACCGGTCGCGTGGCAATGATCGTTGGACCAATAATTGGCGCAACGACCGTCGTTATGATTGGCGCAGCCACCGGCAAAGCAACAGCAGCTATTATCGTCCCGGGCGCTATTACGCGCCTTACCGCGGCCATAGCTACAGCCGCATCTCGATCGGATTTTCGCTCGGGTCGGGATATTACGGGTCACGTTACTGGATAAACGATCCATGGGAATATCGTCTGCCCGCTGCATATGGCACCTACCGTTGGGTGCGCTATTATGACGATGTGTTATTGGTCGATATCCGCAACGGACGGGTCGTCGACATCATCCGGGATTTCTTCTGGTAAGCAGCAATTTTTAAAGCCCGGGCTATTCCAGCCCGGGCTTTTTTGCTTGTAACATTGGCTTAAGCTGACCAAGCTCCCCTGCATAAACATGGGAGAGGTTTTTTGATGTTCCGTAAGATTTTACTCGCTGGCGTAGCTCTTTGTGTTTCAGCCCCTTCATTGGCAGCGACTCAAGCCATCATTGTCGGCAATCTGGTGCCCGATGCGGCCACTGGCCCAACTGGCCCAGCGGTTATCTTGGTCGAAGACGGGCGCATCAAAAATATCGCCAAAGGCACGACCAATCCGTTTCAGGCGGATACGGTCGTTGACCTTTCGACCAAAACATTGGTTCCCGGCCTGATAGACCTTCATGTCCATTTGACCGGCGACCCAGGCGATGATTTCCGCGACGAAGCGGTCAATCCTGACGAATGGGGCGTCGTCATGGGCGTGAAAAACGCAGCATTGACCGTCAAGGCAGGTTTCACAACGGTACGCGAAGCCGGTTCTGCGCAAAATACTGCTTTTGTCCTGCGCCGTGGCACCGCGGAAGGCCGCATTGTTGGCCCACGCATTGTCGCTGCTGGTCCAGCATTGTCGATCGTCGGCGGGCATGGCGATGTCACTGGCTTCCGCAGCGACGTTTTGGCCGCGCTGGATTCGGGTTTCACCTGCACTGGCCCCGTCGAATGCGCCGAAAAGGTGCGCAAGTCGTCAAAGGCGGGCGCCGATGTCATCAAGATCACCGCGACCGGCGGCGTCCTTTCGCAACAGGGCAGAGGATTGGAAGCGCATTTCACCAATGAGGAAATGGTCTCCATTGCCAACACCGCGCACTCACTTGGCCTAAAGGTCATGGCGCACGCCCATGGCGCCCGGGGTATTGAGGCAGCGGCGGCAGCCGGCATTGATTCCATTGAACATGGCACATTCGCGGATGAAGCCGCCTTGAAGGTCATGAAGGCCAAGGGCACTGCGCTGGTCCCGACATTGATGGCGCTGGAGGGCGTGCGCGCCCGCCTTGGCAAAGGGATTTACACGCCGACTGTTGAGGTCAAGGCCAAGCAAGCGCTCGAATTTGCAGGGCGTCAGGTGAAGCTGGCAAAGGCAATGGGCGTTACTGTCGCCTTTGGAACCGATGCTGGCGTCTTTGAACATGGCAGCAATGCCGGTGAGTTTGCTTTGCTGGTAAACGCAGGCATGACCCCAACCGAGGCACTGGCCAGCGCAACGACCGTTGCAGCCAAAACGCTCGGGCTGGAAAATGAAATCGGCCGGATCGCCGTGGGATATTCCGCCGACATGGTCGCCGTAAATGAAAATCCGCTGACCAACATCCGCACGCTCGAAAAGGCCGAATGGGTCATGGTAAGAGGACGTATCGTTCCGTGATTCGGTGATAAAATGCAGACTGATACGCCACCCCAAGAGTTCGACCCCAATAACGACCCGGCAAAGCTGTCGCGGATTGGTTCGCACGTCACAAAGCGACTGAATGCCAATCCGCTTGTCCAGCCGGTCGATCATCCTGATGCGCAATTATATGTGTATCAGGGCTTTTTGGGTGCATCGGACTGCAAAACGATGATCGCCAAAATTGATGCCGATGCCGTGCCGTCAACATTGTACAAAGGGACCGAGCAAGCAGGTTTTCGGACCAGCTACAGCTGTCACCTGAATCGTTGGGATGCGTTCATCGCCAAAATCGAGGCACGGATGAGCGATGTTCTGGGCATCGACAACAGCTATGCAGAGACAATGCAGGGGCAGCGTTATCAAGTCGGTCAGGAGTTTAAGGCGCACCACGACTTCTTTCATCCCAGCCAAAGCTATTGGCTTAAGGAAGGCCCGGCCGGCGGCCAGCGCAGCTGGACTGCGATGATATTCCTCAATGAACCAGAAGAAGGCGGCACGACCGAGTTCCCACATCTTGGCCTTGGCGTGCGACCGCAAGCGGGCATGATGCTCATTTGGAATAATATGAAGCTCGACGGATCACTAAATTATAAAACGCTGCATACCGGAACGCCTGTTACCCGCGGCGTGAAGCATGTGATTACAAAATGGTACCGGCAGAATAACTGGCTTGAACTCAACACGCAAAAGCCGTCCTAATTGCGGAAACGATACGGTAACAGATTGCAAATATTGTATATCGTCTGCCACAGATTATCCGTCGTCTGTCGAATTTATCTTGTGCCGGACACGCGGAGGCCAGACATCCGCTAATACTTGCCCGCAACATATTATTGATGCGTCCAACACAATTTTTGGAGAGACCCATATGAAACATAGCCCGCGCATTCTTCTTCTCGTCAGTGCCGCATTGTTGGCGCCATTTGGCGCAGCACACGCGCAAACTGCGACAACCGAGGCCGCTGCGACGGAAAGCCAGCGGCTTTCCGCTTTGTTCGCTACGGACGACGAAGCCAGCCTGAAGCGCAACCCGCTCAACGCCATGTTCCGCGGCGATATGCGCTATGCGGACCGCTTTGGTGACTACATCTCCGACGCCTATTTCGACAATGAACGCAGCGCAGCGCAGGCCAATCTGGACGGTTTAAAAGCAATCGACCGCGCGAAGTTGAATGACACCGACAAAATTGCCTACGACGTTTACAAGCAGAGCCAACTTGACGCGCTAAAGGGCCTGTCCAAAGAAATTATGGACCTGACGGTCGTGCGTCCACTCAATCACTTTTTCGGCTTTCACACTTTTTATCCAACCTTCGCCAGCGGACAAGGTGCAGCGCCGTTCAAGACGGTTCAGGATTACGAAAACAACCTGAAGCGCCACAAGGAATTCATCGTCCTGATGGACGCATCGATTGGCCGGTTCCGCCAAGGCATGGCGTCCGGCGTATTCGAAACGAAAATGACGATCCGCAATGTCATCGACCAGCTCAACACACAATTGGCGCAAAAGACCGAAGAGTCGCCTTATTATGGGCCAGTTCTGAAATTCCCTGCGGATTTCAGCGATGCTGACAAAGCGCGGCTGACGGCGGAATATCGCGATATCATCGTCAACGGTCTGTACCCCGCCAATGCCCGGCTGCGTGACTTCCTGCGCGATAGCTATTTGCCATTGGCGCGCGAACAGGTCGGCTTGTCCGCAATGAAGGGCGGCGAAGGCCTGTATCAATATCTGATCGAACAAACGACGACCCTGCCATTGAAGGCCGACGACGTCCACAATCTGGGATTGTCCGAAGTTGCCCGGATTAAATCGGGTATGGAAACCATTAAGAATGAAGTTGGCTTCAAAGGCACCCTGCCCGAATTTTTCGAGCATCTGCGTTCGGATCCAAAATTCAAAATGTCGAGCCGTGACGCGCTGACGCAGGGCTATTACGATATCGGCAAGAAAGTCGACGCAACGATTTCGACGCAGTTCAAATATCTGCCCAAGGCACCGCTTGAGATTAAACCCTACGAAGAATTCCGCGAGAAATATGAAGCGGGCGGCAGCTATCAACAGGGTACCCCTGATGGATCGCGTCCCGGCACATTTTATTTCAACGCCTATGACCTGCCAAGCCGCACTACGCCGGGCATGACCACGCTTTATTTGCATGAAGGCGCGCCTGGGCACCATTTCCAGATCAGCATCGCACAGGAAAATGAAAAGCTTCCCGCGTTCATGCGTTTCGGCGGCAATACGGCCTATGTCGAAGGTTGGGCGCTATATTCCGAAACACTCGGTTACGATATGGGCCTGTTTAAAGACCCGTATCAACGCTTTGGGACGCTGTCCGACGAAATGCTGCGGGCGATGCGTCTGGTGGTCGACACCGGCATCCACAGCAAGGGTTGGACCCGTGAACAGGCCATCGACTACATGCTTGCCAACAGCGATATGGGCAAAACCGACGCCACGGCAGAGGTCGAGCGCTACATCGCCATTCCGTCACAGGCATTGGCCTATAAAATCGGCGCCCTCACCATCCTGCGTCTAAAAGACAAGGCGAAGAAGGAACTTGGCAAGAAATTCGACGTGCGCGAATTCCACAATCAGGTTCTCAACACCGGCGCACTGCCGCTGACCGTGCTTGAGAAAAAGATCGACGCCTGGATCGCCGCGTCAAAGTAAACTGCGCGCTTCCCGGCACGAACTCTTGTCGGGAAGCGAACAGCTTGATTGGTCCCCTGCCTTGATATAGCGCTTGTCATGAGGGGGAATGCAATCATGCCAAGTTTTACCGCCAGCCTTGCTGGATTTGTTTTGCGCACCACGGGCTATTATCGCCGGATGTTTACAGGCGGGCCGCAGTTTCAACAAAACATCATCAAAGTCCGGGCAGCGCCTGCGCCGCGGCCAATCGCGAAAGGCGGCGTTGACGTTCGGCAGAGCGAATTTCAGGGCCGCAATGTCTGGCACATCGCGCCCAAGGATAAAGCGCCCAGCGCGCATATTTTGTTCTGGCACGGCGGCGGCTATGTCTATTCAGCCACGGACATCCATTGGAAATTTTTAAGCCACATGGCATCACAACATGGCTGGTCGATCACGGCACCACTGTATCCGCTCGCGCCGGAAAGCTCGGCCGAAGCCATTACGGCATGGGCCAGCGCATATTACGCGGCGTACCAAGCCGACATCAACGGCGCGCCGTTCGTCATGGGTGGCGATTCCGCAGGGGGCGGTTTGACCGCGGCATTGGCGCAAATGGCACGCGACGGCGGTCAAACACTGCCGGCCGGCCTGTTGCTCATTTGCCCTTGGTTGGACCTGGACCCGGCACATCCCGACCAGTTGAAAACGGAACCCCGCGACGGGATTTTGACCATCAGCGGCATTGCCGAAGGCGGTAGTTTGTACGCAGGCGACTTACCCCTTACCGATCCACGGTGCAGCCCAATTTTCGGAAACTGGGATGGCTTGCCCCCCATATTGGCCTTTGCGGGCGGCGATGACATTTTGGTTACCGATTCCAGAGCGTTAAAGGCCAAGGTGCCGTCGGTTGATCTCACCGAACTTGCGGGCATGATGCACGACTGGCCTATTTTCAGTTTCAGCGAGTCCCGCAAGGCACAGGCCGCGATGGCAGGCTTTGCAGCACGGGCTGTGGCGTAACGCATTTGCGTGGTCGGGTTGGCTGCGATATAAAGTTGCTATGAAAGGCGATGCTCCATGCCGGCAGTAAAAGCAGCCAACCCACGCGAGGTTTTTGCATCGGATGACTGGCGTGCCATCACGACCTTGTCCGTATGGCGGGGTATCTGGCTCATCATCCATGCGTGGATCATCGTGGCGCTTGCGGCATTTGGTGGTGCTGCGGCATGGAACTATCACTGGCTTGCCGGGATATTGGTGACGCCGCTGGCACTGGCCATATTGGGCGGTCGGCAATTGGGGTTGTCCATCCTGATGCATGACGGCGCGCATGGTCTGCTGCACCCCAATCGCAAAACCAACAACTGGCTCGGGCAATGGCCGTCGGGCGCTGCAACCGGTAGCGATCTGTTCGCCTATCGCGCCTATCATCTAACGCACCACAAATTCACGCAGCAACCCGAAGATCCCGACCTGTCCTTGTCTGCGCCGTTTCCGACCAGCCGCGACAGCCTGCGCCGCAAGTTCATCCGCGACCTGACCGGGCAAACGTTCTTCAAACAAAGGCGCGCGCAATTTGCGGCGGCGTTGCGCGGTGTAGCCGCGATACTGCGTGGCGAAAACGGCGCGGGTAAGGCCGATACGCTCGCGGGCAGGGCGTTCAACATGCAAAACAGAGCCGGTGTCGGCGCGCCAATCGCCAATGTGGAAGGCGCCAAAACGACCGCGCGTACCGTGGGCCGGTTCCTGATGGTGCAGGCGATATTGCTCGCGATATCGTTGACGTTATGGGGTTGGACGCCATTTCTGCTGTGGCTCGCCGCGCTGGCGACGACATTTCAATTGTTTCTGCGCATCCGCAACATTGCTGAGCACGCCTGCACACCGACGGGCAGCGGCGACCCGTTCACGCATGCACGCACGACCTATGCCGGTGTCTTGGCACGCATGACGGTTGCGCCATATTGGGTGAACTATCACAGCGAACATCATCTGTTCATGGGTGTGCCTTGCTACAGATTACGCGACACCCACCGGCTGTTGGGCAATGGCGGCTATTATCCGCGCATGACGATATCGCCCAATTATCGCGATGTTTTGCGGCAGGCGGTCAACCTGCCTACAGCCACCCAGCCCGCTTGAACCGGATGAACAGGGTGACACAAATGGTCACCATCACCCCGACGATCAGGAAATATCCATATGCCCACTCAAGCTCCGGCATATATTCGAAATTCATGCCGTAAATGCCGGCAATCGCGGTCGGCACGGCCAATATGGCGGCCCATGCGGCCAATTGGCGGGTAATCGCCCCCTGCCTTTGTTGCTCCAGCAAGCCGCTCGTTTCAATCACGGACGTCAACGTGTCGCGTAACCCTTCAACGCGGTAGACAATACGGCGCACATGATCGAGCAAGTCGCGCATATAGGGATAAATATTCGCATCAATCTGCGGCAGCTCAAGGTTGATAAAGCGGCTCGTCAAATCCTCGGTCGGGCCCAATATCCGTTGCAGCCGAAACAGTTCGCGCCGGAGCATGAAGATGCGACTGGTTTCGGCGGAGCTCAGGAAGTTGTCGATTGCGCGCTCTTCCATGACGAGCACTTTTTCTTCCATGATATCGACAAGGTCACCATAGCCGTCGACGATGAAATCAAGGATCGCGTGCAGCACATAATCTGCGCCTTGCTTCAGCAGCCACGGCGTCGCTTCAAGCTGGTCCCGAATGGGGCTGTGCGAACGTTCCGAACCATGGCGCACGGTGATGATGAATTGGCGGCCCATGAAAATGGCCGTGTTGCCATAAATAATTCGATCGCCCTCCAGCTTGGGCGTGCGGATCACCAAAAACAGATGGTCGCCGTAAACTTCGACCTTGGGCAAGTGCTTGGGATCAAGCGCGTCTTCCACGGCAAGCGGATGAAGGCCAAAATGGTCCTGAACGCGTTTAAGCGCGCCATCGTCGGGTTCATGCAACCCAATCCAGATGAAATCCTTTGGCTGGGTAATATGCGGAATTGGCTTGGTTAGGTCGATTTCCTGCGCGACCTTGCCATCATGGTAGAGGCGGGCCGCAACCGTTGTCATGCAAGCGCTTCCGCAATCAACTGCCGGCTGTTCGCAATCCCATAAAGCGCGATGAAGCTGCCCATGCGTGGACCAGCGCTTGAACCCAACAGCGTCTCATACAGCGCCTTGAACCAATCACGCAGATTTTCGAAACCGCCCTCTTTGCCGATTTCATACACGATATTTTGTATGTCCTCGGCAGTCGCGTCCGCAGGCAGTTCCGCCAAACGCGCGTCGAGCGTTTGCAACGCAGCAACCTCAACGCCCTCGGGCTTGCGCTTTTGCAAGGTCGGCGCAACGAAATCGCGATTATAGGCAAGCGCGATGGGAATAAGCTCCGCCAGTTCGGGCGCATTTTCTGGCGACACATTGTCGGCATAATTGCCAAGATAGGCCCAAACCTGCTCCTCGGTCGCGCCTGCGCCCATGACACCAACGAGGTTCAGCAAAAGACCAAATGTAACCGGCGGCTGCCCGCTTGGCACCTGCCCGTTGTGGATATGGTGGACCGGATTGCCCAGCCGCTTTTCAATGGGCTGGCCATGCCATTGCGCGCGGAACTGGAAATATTCGTCCACCGCTTTCGGCACAACGCCCAAATGGAGTTGCTTCGCGCTCTTTGGTTCGCGGAACGCGTAGAAAGCGACGCTATTTTCCGTGCCGTATTTCAGCCAATCTTCAAGTGCGAGGCCATTGCCTTTCGACTTCGAAATCTTCTCGCCTTTTTCGTCGAGGAACATTTCATAGATCAGGCTTTCGGGTGGACGCCCGCCAAGGACACGCGCAATCTTTCCGGATTGCACGCCGCTGTCGGTCAAATCTTTCCCGTACATTTCGTAATCGACGCCAAGGGCAACCCAACGCATGGCCCAATCGACCTTCCACTGAAGCTTCGCTTTGCCGCCAAGAATCGACTGCGTGACAAGGTCGCCGCCATCGTCGAAACGTATAAGCCCGGCTTCGGCATCTACGACTTCCACCGGCACCTGAAGGACAATGCCGGTCTTTTCGCTAATCGGAAGAATCGGCGAATAAGTCGCGGCGCGTTCTTTGCGCAAGGTGGGCAACATGATGTCCATGATAGCCTGATAATTGCGCAGCACATTTTTCAGGGCAGCGTCAAACGCCCCGCTCTCATATTGCGACGATGACGAGATAAATTCATAGTCAAAGCCGAATTGGTCAAGGAAATCGCGCAGCATGGCATTGTTGTGCGCGGCGAAACTTTCGAACTTTCCGAACGGATCGGGAATACGCGACAGCGGCTTGCCGAGATGTTCCGTCAGCATCGCCTGGTTTGGCACATTGTCCGGAACCTTACGCAGCCCGTCCATATCATCCGAAAATTCGATCAGCCGTGTCGGTGCGTCCGACAGCGTTCCAAACGCGTTGCGCACCATGGTTGTGCGCAGGACTTCATTGAACGTTCCAATATGCGGAAGGCCCGATGGGCCATAGCCACATTCAAAGATGATTGCCGCGCCATCCGCTTTGCCGTTTGGATAACGTTTCAACAAACGCCGCGCCTCTTCAAAAGGCCAGGCTTTCGATGCCATTGCTATATCGCGAAGGTCAGTCACGTGTTGCTCTTTCGTTCCAAATACGACTATCAGATGTTATGGACACTCCCCTAGCCTTTCCTGCGCTCCATGCAAGCCATGCCGGCATATGGGTAGGTTCCACCGATGGTCAGGTAACAACCGTCGGGAAAGGCGAAGCGGCTGGCCGTGCGGCGGAAACGCCGATGGTCATGCTAAATGCCCCGTTGGTTGCACAACGGCTTGGCTATCCGGATTTATCGGGCCTCGACCTGCTCGAATTGTTCGCCTTCGTCTATCCTGCCCGTTTTGCGGTTCCAACACCAAAAGGCATGGCCAAGGCTTTGGGCATTACGCCGCCGACGACGGATCAGGAGGTCCCGCAATTTCTGCTTGTGGCTGCGCGCACTTTGCTTGGCGTTCTTGATGCGCCGGACTGGGCAGAGCGGGAGGGTGCTTGGGACGCAGCGCAAGCGTTGATGCGGCTGCGTTGGCCATGGTCCAACCTGATTTTGTCGCGATTGAAAAAGCCGGAAAAGCCCGAACGCTGGCTGTTCAGCCGCCTGCCCGAATGGGAGGAAGCACCGCCGCGCACGCCGCCGCGCGTTGTCACCCTTGGTGCCGAAGCGGTGCAGCAAAGGCTGGCATCGCTTGTCGGCGGGTCCGCCGAAACACGGCAGGGGCAGCGCGATTTTGCGCAAGCCGCAGCCGAGATTTTTGCGCCCCGCGCGCGCAAAGGCGAACCAAATATGTTGCTGGCTGAGGCCGGGACCGGAATTGGCAAGACGCTTGGTTATCTTGCTCCCGCCAGCCTTTGGGCGACGGCAGCGGACGGAACCGTTTGGATTTCAACCTTTACCAAGGCGTTGCAACGCCAATTGGTCCGCGAAGCACAGCGTATTTATCCGGACTATGACACCTTCAAATCCAAAGTAGTGGTCCGCAAGGGACGCGAAAATTATCTGTGCCTGCTGAACCTTGAAGATGCGTTGCAAGGCGGCTTTGCGGGACGTGCGGCGATCCTTGCGCATCTCGTGGCGCGCTGGGCCGCTTATTCGAATGACGGGGACATGATAGGCGGCGATTTGCCCGGATGGTTGCCGACATTGTTCCGGCGCAACGGGTCAACAGCGCTCACCGACCGGCGCGGCGAGTGTATTTATGCCGGATGTCCGCATTACAAAAAATGCTTCATCGAACGCGCGTCCCGATCATCGGTTCAGGCCGAAATAGTCATCGCCAACCATGCGCTGATGATGGTCAATGCCGCGCGCGGTCGCGATGAACTCAACCGCCCAAGCCGCATCATTTTCGACGAGGGCCATCATTTGTTCGATGCTGCAGACTCGATGTTTGCAGCAGCGCTCACTGGCCAAGAAACCATCGAGCTGCGCCGCTGGGTGATTGGCCCCGAAGGCAAGGCCCGCGGTCGGCGCCGTGGTTTGTCGGCGCGCCTTGCCGATGTCGCATCTTATGATGAAGAAGGCGGCCTTGCCATCGAGATGGCACGAATGGCGGCAGAAGCACTGCCCGGCGATGGTTGGCTGGCGCGGTTGGCAGAAGGCGCGCCATCGGGACCCATTGAACGGTTTTTGGCGGCGGTGCGCGCGATGGTGTTTGCCCGCGACGAAACCAACGCCACCGAAGGCGGCTATGGTCTGGAAACCGAGCTGGCTGATCCCGACGCCGCGGTTGTCGATGCCGCCGCGGACGCAGCCGTCGCGCTGGAGGCGCTGGCGCGTCCTCTGACGGTGCTGGGGCAGCGGCTTGAGGCGATGGTGTCCGATCCCCCCGATTGGCTTGATGGCAGCGCCAGAGCCCGGGTTGAGGGCGCTATGGCGAGCTTGAGCTGGCGGATTGATACGGTCCGCGCATGGATATCGATGCTGGCGCGCGCGGTAGGCCCGGTGGACCCCGAATTTGTCGATTGGCTCGCCATTGACAGGTTCGAAGGTCGCGAAATGGACATCGGCATGCACCGGCGGTGGCTTGACCCGATGAAACCCGTCGCGGACATCGTCCTGAAACCAAGCCATGGGGTTCTGGCCACATCGGCAACTTTGCGCAGTGGCGGCGACTGGAAAAATGCTGAAGCCCGCACAGGCGCGCTGCATTTGGATAAGCCAGCCACACATTTCTCTGCGATCAGCCCCTTTGACTATACGGCGCAGGCAGAGGTCCTGATCGTCACGGACATCAAAAAGGGCGATGCCGCGGCACTGGCGGGGGCATATTCCGCGCTGATCTCGGCATCGGGCGGGGGCGTCCTTGGCCTGTTCACGGCAATTCGGCGTTTACGGTCGACCTATGCGCGCATTGCCGATCGTTTGGCGCGTGATGGCCTGCCGCTGTACGCGCAACATGTCGACCCGATTGACACCGGAACCTTGGTCGACATTTTCCGCGATGATCCGCACGCCAGCCTGCTCGGCACAGATGCCTTGCGCGACGGCGTAGATGTCCCGGGGCATTCGCTGCGCCTTGTCATCATGGAGCAGATACCGTGGCCGCGTCCCGACATATTGCACCGCGCCCGTCGCCTCAAAAATGGTGGCATTGATTTTGATGATCGCATCATTCGCGCAAAAATGGCGCAGGCATTTGGACGCCTGATCCGCAGCGCAGATGACAAGGGGCATTTTGTCCTGCTCTCGTCCGCCGTGCCCAGCCGGCTGCTGACCGCTTTTCCGCCGGGAACGCCCGTGCGAAGGGCCACGTTGGCTGAGGCAGTCGCTTCTGTAAAAACAGGCCTTTCGTCGGATGAAAAATTGCGGCAGGACGTCAAAATCAGTCTCGATGAAAGCAACCCGTTTTGACGTTCACGCTCACATTATTCCGTCATGCAAAATCGAGCTGGGATGACTCGGTGCCGCGGGACTTTGACCGCCCGTTGAATAAGCGCGGCGAGAAAGCTGCCATTACTATGGGCACATGGGTGAAGCGCAACGGTCTGGTTTTCGACCATGTCGTTGCCAGCCCCGCTGTGCGCGTGATCGACACGATTGACCAGTTTGTGAAGGGCACTGGCGGGCGCATGGACCCGCATTGGGACCGCCGCATATATTTGGCATCATCGGCCACGTTGATGGACGTGCTGCGTGACCAGTCGGACGAACATAAGAACCTGCTGATGGTCGGACATAATCCCGGCATGGAAGATCTGGTTTTCGATCTTTGCCCCGATGATGGCACGTCACCATTGCGCGACCTTGTTTGGGAAAAATATCCCACCGCCGCCATTGCGCGTATGGAACTGAACATCGACCATTGGGCGGACGTTGAGCGTTCGTGCGGCCAGCTGACGCATTTCATCCGACCGCGCGATCTTGATCCCGATCTTGGCCCAGAAGACGAATGACTCCCGTAATTTGGCGTAAAGCAGGCGTGCATGACGCGGATGCGCTGGCGCTTCTTGGATCGGCAACATTCCTTGCGACCTTCGCCTTTGACCATCCCGGCCAACCACTTGTCGCGCATTTGCGTACCGAACACAGCCCGGAATATTATGCCAATGCCTTGGCGCAGCCCGGTGTCGATATCGTGATGGGTGAGACACCGCTCGGCGCGCCCGTCGGCTACGCGATGATAACCCCGCCATCGCACCCGGACCTGCAACAGGATGGGGATATCGAGTTAAAGCGCATTTATTTGCTTGGACCGTGGCAAGGTGGCGGCAATGGCCGACAATTGCTTGAGCAAGCCTTTGCCATTGCGGCCGAGCGCGGTGCGAAACGCATGCTGTTGGCGGTGTACGAAAACAACGAAAAAGCGGTCGCTTTTTATGAGCGCGCCGGTTTTACAGCGATTGGAAAGACTGTGTTCATGGTCGGGGACGTCCCGTTTCGCGATATGGTGTACGCGCGGCCGCTTATTTGAACTTAGGCCGCAGCAAGCGCGGATGCGAGCCTGTCCCGAATGGCCCGAAGCGCCGAAACATCAAACTGTGGGCCAGTCGCAACGGGGGCTGATGCAGTAACCGGCGCTGGGGCAGGAACGTCACCTGTTTCCAAAAAACGCCTGGCGCCTTTAACCGTATATCCTTCGCTATAGAGCAACCGGTGGATAGTGTGCAGCAAGGCCACGTCATCCGGCCGATATAGACGGCGTCCGCCAGCGCGGGTCAGTGGTTTCAGCATTGGGAATTGCTCTTCCCAATAACGCAAAATATGCGTCCGAACGCCCAAAACCTGCGCCATTTCACCAATGGTTCGAAATGCGTCCGCCGATTTTTCAACCATGATGGGTTATTTGACCTTTTGACGCATGCCTTGGCTGGCCCGAAATGTCAGGACCCGACGCGGCGTTATGGGCACTTCCACACCCGTTTTGGGGTTTCGCCCTATACGCTGGCCTTTGTCACGCAGAACAAAGGTGCCAAAACCGGATATTTTTACATTTTCGCCATCAAGCACAGCCGTCGTCATATGATCAAGAATAGACTCAATCATCGCCGCGGCGTCGGCGCGCGACAAACCGATTTGACGATTGAGAATTTCCGCCAAATCAGCGCGCGTTAAAGTTCCTGTGTCTGCCATTTACGGTCTCCGGATGAACGATCACCCTTAATGCCGACAATATACAGCAGAATTTTCAATTGTAAAACTGCGATCGCTGGAAATCGCCTACATGCGAACGACAGAAGCGCCCCACGTAAAACCACCGCCCATTGCTTCGATCACAATGACATCCCCGGCTTTAATCCGGCCGTCCCGCACGGCGACATCAAGGGCAAGCGGAACAGAGGCTGCCGAGGTGTTTGCATGCTGGTCGACCGTCAGAACAACTTTATCGGCGTCGAGCCCAAGTTTCTTGGCCGTCGCTTCAATAATCCGCGCATTCGCCTGATGCGGCACCACCCAATCGACATCGGCAGCGGTGAGTTCTGCTTCCGCAAGAACTTCATGAAGTACGCTCGTCAGGTTGGTGACCGCGTGGCGAAACACTTCGCGGCCCTTCATGCGCAACTTGCCAACCGTTCCCGTCGTCGATGGACCGCCGTCGACATATAATAATTCATTATGTTGGCCGTCGGCATGCAGCTTGGTGGCCAAGGCACCCCGGGTTCCGACTTCGCCTGACAACACGACTGCGCCGGCACCATCCCCAAACAGCACACAGGTTGTGCGGTCTTCCCAGTCCAAGATGCGGCTGAAGGTTTCTGCGCCGATCACCAGTGCGTTACGCGCCGATCCTGCGCGGATCATGCTTTCCGCCACGGAAAATGCGTACAGGAACCCGGAACACACTGCAGCGACATCAAAGGCCACGCCGCCATTGCAGCCAAGCGCGTGCTGGACGATGGTGGCCGATGCAGGGAATGTCTGGTCGGGAGTGGCGGTCGCCAAAATGATCAGATCAATGTCGGACGCGGCCATATTCGCTGCCTCAAGCGCGTTGCGCGACGCCTCTATCGCAAGGCTGGACGTCGTTTCATCGGGTTCAGCGATATGGCGAAATTTGATACCGGTGCGTTCGGTAATCCATTCGTCGGTTGTGTCGACTTTCGTAGCAAGTTCGGCGTTCGATACGCGATTGCGTGGAAGCGCGGACCCTGTGCCTTTGATGACGGCATGAAGGGTCACAGCCGTCATTCCGCTTGCACCCGCGCCAGATCTTGGGTGATGCGCGCCGTAATATCTTCTTCCACGAGCCGCGCGGCGACTTCGACTGCGTTGGCTACGCCCTTAACGTTCGCACTGCCGTGACTTTTTACCACGACACCGTTCAGCCCCATGAAGACGGCGCCATTGTGGTTATTGGGGTCAAGGTGATGGCGCAGCAGCTCAGTCGCCGGGCGCGAGACCAGAAAGCCGAATTTTGACCGCAATGAGCTTGTAAACGCGCGGCGCAGCAGATCGGTCACGAAACGGGCAGTACCCTCGATGGACTTCAGCGCGATATTTCCCGTGAACCCATCGCAAACGACAACGTCGCATTCGCCGCGGTTGATTTTGTCTGCCTCGACAAATCCCTGAAAATCCATGTGCAGGCCCGTCGCATTGCGCAGATGCAAGGCCGCATCGCGTAGCTGATCGGTGCCTTTCATTTCTTCTGTGCCAATGTTCAAAAGCCGCACCCGCGGGCGGTCAAAACCGAAAATGATGCGGGAATAGGCCGCGCCCATGATGGCGAACTGAACCAGGTTTTTCGCTTCGCACTCGGTGTTTGCGCCCAGATCGAGCATCACCACGTCGGTGTCTTCCAGCGTCGGTAAAAGCGCAGAAAGCGCTGGCCGGTCGATGCCGGGCATGGTCCGTAAGGCGAGCTTTGCGGTGGCCATGAGCGCGCCGGTATTGCCTGCGCTGACAGCAGCGCTGGCTTCTCCGGTTTTCACGGCGTTTATCGCCATGCCCATGGAGCTGGTCTTGGCCTTGCGCAAAGCTGCGCTGACCTTGTCATCCGCTGTTACGACATCGTCGGTGTGCAGGATTTCGGAGGCAGCGCGCAGATTGGGATGCTTATCAAGCGCCGCTTTGATGCGGACTTCATCGCCGACCAAAAGAAAGTTGAAACTTTCGTGCCGGTGCCGCGCCAACGCCGCACCTGCAATCATAACAGGTACGCCCTCGTCACCGCCCATCGCGTCTATGGCGATACGCGGTTTCGTGGACACCTATTATTCTCCTTTAGGAAGGATCAGGCGACTGCAACCACTTCGCGGCCATTATAATGGCCACACGCATCACACAGGTGATGCGGACGCTTCAGTTCGCCGCAATTTGGGCATTCTTGATATGCTGCAACAGTCAGCGAATCATGGCTACGACGCATGCCGCGCTTTGAAGGGGATGTTTTTCTTTTGGGGACAGCCATCTCGGCACCTGTTCCATTTCAAAATCAATAAGTTCTAGGTCATGCTAGGCGAAAGAGGTGGTCGTGGCAAGCAATCGCCAGAATCAGCCTAAGTCAACCGCACATGTCTGTGTGAGCCGCGCGCTATACTTCTTTTTCCGGGCTTTGCAACCCGTGAGATAGCAGATAAGCTCCCCAAACGAACAGGGAGAGAATATATGTTGAGTTTACCCGTAACCCTTACCATCGCTGCAGGCGCCGCTTTGGTGAACATTTGGCTCATGATACGCTGTGGGCAAGCACGGACCAAAGAAAGTGTTTCGATCGGCGATGGCGGCAGCGAATTTGTTATCCGGCGGATGCGCGCGCATGCCAATTTCGTCGAGAGCGCGCCATTTGTCTTGGTCTTGATTGCCGCACTTGAGGCAACAGGCGGCACGAACAACTGGCTATGGGGCCTGGGCATCGTGTATATCGTTGGTCGGCTTGCGCATGGTCTGGGCATGGACGGCGGCGCATTGGGCAAAGGACGCATGGTCGGCACGCTGACCTCCATGCTGACGCTGCTCGGGCTCGCTGGATGGGCTCTCGCCCGCGTTTACACCGCGGTGCTTTAACTCACCGGGCAGCCAGAACGTCATCGGCGACAAATGCATTATGCTGTCGCTCATAACCGAACTGGCTGGTTGGTCCGTGACCGGGGATGAAGGTAACATCATCCCCCAACGGCCATAGCTTTGTCGTAATCGCATTGATGAGGTCCGCGTGGTTCCCGCGTGGAAAATCGGTGCGGCCGATAGAGCCCTGAAACAAGACGTCACCGACGATTGCAAGACGACTGGGCGCGTGATGAAAAATCACGTGCCCTGGCGTATGTCCGGGGCAATGAATAACATCGAGTGTCAGGTTACCCACGGTGACCGTGTCGCCATCCACCAGCCAGCGATCTGGTTCGAACGTGTGCGCTTCCATACCCCAGCGTGCGCCGTCATCGTCGAGCTTTGCAATCCAGAAGCGGTCATCTTCGTGCGGCCCCTCAATCGGCAGGCCTAATTCTTTTGCGAGCATGCCAGTCTGGCCGCAGTGGTCAAGATGGCCGTGCGTTACCAATAGCTTTTCAAGCTCAACCCCCGTCTGCGCCACCGCGGCTTTCAACTTATCCAGGTCACCACCTGGGTCGACCAGTGCCGCCTTGTTCGTTTCGGTACACCAAAACAGCGTACAATTTTGCTGAAGCGGCGTCACCGGAATGATGGCGGCTTTTAGGGGCGGTGCTTTGGGTGCAGCAGATGTGACGTTCGACATGCGGCACTATGTGGCGGACTGATGCGCGTGAGGCAAGCCTTCAGAGACGACGCCCTGCCCAAACCACGCGGCCGATGACGGTAACAGTTGCGCCGTCAACATCTGGCCAGTCCGGATAATTGGGGTTGTCGGAAAGTACCGACAGTCGCCCCCGCGGCCCTTGCGCCAGACGTTTGACCATCAACATATCGTCCAGCCGGATAACATGGATGCCATCACGCACCGCTTGGGCCGCCGCGCGGTTGTCGACCATGATATCGTCACCATGGTTCAGCGTGGGTGACATCGATTCGCCGTCCACGCGGATGAGAGAGAGCTTGGCTGGATCAAGCCCCATCCTGCGCAGCCATTTTTCATCAAAGCCTATCTTGCCGGCAAGCGCCTCCCCATCGTGGATAGCGCCGGCACCTGCAGAAGCACCGACAGCGAGCTTCGGAATGAGACGAATTCCAGACGTCACCTCAGTGTCTGCGGATTTGCCCAACAAAACCTCATCAACACCAAAATATCGGGCCAATATGCCGCGCTCGGTTTCGGGCAACTTTTTGGGCGTTCCGCGTTTGATAAACTGCTGGATATAAGCCGGGTTGCGACCCACCAGCTTTGACAATCCGGCAAAATCTTCGCCGCTTTCCGAAATGAGCCGTTCCAGAGCAGCTCTTGGTTCTTCCTCCATCGTCATCCCTCCGCTTCGGTTGGAAATATCCTAGACTTGTAGGATTTATCCTATCAGGTTTGTTCTATATTTGTTCTAGCTGATTCGGGCAAGCAAATCCGGGTCGAACATGGAGGAGACATTATGCACATTAAACGCCTGATTGAACGGTTTCTGCGTGATCAGGGCCTACCTCCCACCAAGTTCGGGCGCTTGGCAGCGCGCGATCCGCGACTCGTGCTCGACATCAGAATGGGTCGTGAAATCCGACCCGAAATGGAGGAAAAACTGCGCGCATTCATGTGCAGCTATGGCGAGAGGCCCGACGCACAAGCGAGACATCGACAATGACGCGCCAGATAAAGTCCCGCAGCCTTGTTCGTGCGCTGCAAGCGCTACTGCCCCAAGCACGCATCGCGATATTGCACGAGCGGCCCTGGCACAGCCTTACATTTAGCGGCGCCCAAATATGTCTGTCCGTTGCATTGCCCGTAACCGCCGCAGAACAGCGTTCGGCCGTCGCACAGCTGTTAGAAGATCATGAATTTTCGTTACCGAGCCAACTGGTGGCAGACATCGCCATAACCGAGACCGCGATATTCGACGGCCAATACCGCCTGATAATCGACGCGCTCTTACTGGAGGATTAGCGCATGCCAAAAGGTTGTTAAGCGGCGCATTCGGCCTTACACATACAATATGACAGCAAAATCAGCACCCGTGATACAGCGCATTCAACCAGACGCGGTCATTCCAAGTTTCCAATATTATTGGGACGCAACAGTGACATGGGTGCAAGGCAATGTCTTTGAACTGAGCGTAGCCGTTGGCACGGCCATTATCGTTTTCGTCGCGCTCAGCTGGCTTAAACGCATTGCGTCCAAAATTGCGCGTGAAAGCGAACATCGCGCCCATGTGAAATCAATCGTCGCCCGCACATTGGCGCGCACGAGCAAGTTCTTCCGGGTCATGGTGTCGATTGAACTGGTGAACCAGATTGCAAATGCGCCGGCGGCGCTTACCCATGCCATCGATATCTTATTCACCATCGCGATCGTTACGCAGGTGGCAATATGGCTGCGTGAAATCATATTGGGCATGATTGAGCGGCGCGCCGGCGAAGGGCTGCACGAACATGAGACGCTTCAAAGCGCGATGGTCTTAATCCGGCTGCTCGTCAGCTTTGCTTTGTTTGCCGTCGCAGCAATCGTCATTCTCGACAATCTCGGCGTCAACGTCACTGGCCTTGTTGCTGGTTTAGGTGTTGGCGGCATTGCCATTGGCCTTGCCGCCCAAGGGATTTTCTCTGACCTGTTCGCTGCCATATCCATCATTTTTGATAAGCCATTCCGCCGCGGCGACACGGTGTCTTATGACAACACCGTCGCCCGGGTCGAAGTCATCGGCATGAAAAGCACAAGGCTGCGCGCGCTGACGGGCGAAGAGAAGATAATCTCCAACAGCAAATTGCTTGAAAAGGAAATCACGAACAACACGCTGACGCTCTATCGCCGGGTCACCTTCGTCCTGACACTTGTGTACCAAACCCGGCCCGCCCTTGCGAAGCGGATCCCGGAAATTTTGCGTGAAGTCGTCCAGGAAAACGGCGCGCAATTTATCCGCGCAGGGTTCAATAACTTTGCCGCAAGCTCGCTCGATTTCCATCTCGTTTTCGATATCGAAAGTGACGACGTGGAGGTTATGTTTCGGGCGCGGCATGACATCGGCATTGCGATCATCGACCGGTTTGCCCGTGAAGGCATTTCCTTTGCCTATCCCACACAAACGACATTCACCGCAGCCCCCGATGGCCATATGGTCATGCCCTATGCGCCGCCTGCTCCAGCGCCTAAAGCCTGATTCGCGGATACTGGGTTGCTGGGGCGCAAGCTTGCCGTAACGGCAAATCGCCGGGGCTTGTATTGAACGTTCGAAACCGGCACGGTGCGGCCAAATAGTTTGCAGGAGAAACACCCATGACCACTATTACCCCGGCGGAATTCGCGACGAAGGTCGGCGAAAAAATCGGCACTTCTGAATGGATTTTGGTTGATCAGGACATGATCAACAAATTTGCAGATGCAACCGGTGACCACCAGTTCATTCATATCAATGAAGAAATGGCCAAGATGACACCGTTCGGTGGCACCATTGCGCATGGATTTCTGACCCTGTCGCTCTTTCCCGTACTCAGCGCGAAGTCCGATTGTCCCAAGATCGAAGGCGTCAAAATGGGCGTCAATTATGGTGGCAACAAAACGCGTTTTCTGGCCCCTGTCCGTTCGGGCAAGCGGGTGCGCGGACATTTCAAGCTTCTGGAACTCGTTGAAAAGCGCCCTGGCCAATGGCAGCAGACGCTTGAGTTCACTGTCGAGATTGAGGGTGAAGACAAACCAGCACTTCAGGCTGAATGGATCAGCCAGTTTTTCGTATAATTTTTAATTCAAGGAACCATTACCATGCGTGACGCAGTAATCGTATCAACCGCCCGTACCGCCATCGGCAAAGCCTATCGCGGCGGATTTAACGCAACGCTCGGGCCAACGCTCGGCAGCTATTCGTTGAAGGCCGCTGTGGAGCGTGCCGGCATTGAAGGCGGCGAAATTGATGACGTCCTTTGGGGCTCCGCACTGCAGCAAGGCACACAGGGCGGCAATCTTGCACGTCAGGTTGCGTTGCGCGCTGGCCTGCCGATTTCTGTTTCTGGCATGACCATGGATCGCCAATGTTCGTCAGGCCTGATGTCCATCGCAACTGCAGCCAAGCAAATCATCGTCGACAACGTCGATGTGATGGCAGCCGGTGGTCAGGACTCGATCTCATTGGTGCAAACCAAGGAAATGCGCGTTCAAGCCGACCCTGCATTGGTTGCCATGCACAATTCGATTTACATGCCGATGCTTCAAACCGCTGAAGTCGTGGCCAAGCGCTACAACATCAGCCGCGATGCGATGGACGAATATGCCCTGCAATCACAGCAGCGCACCGCAGCTGCTCAGGCAGCCGGTTACTTCGATGCTGAAATCGTCCCCGTGACCACGATGATGAATGTCGTGAACAAGGAAACGGGCGAAGTCAGCCAGAAAGAAGTGACCATTGCCAAGGACGAAGGCAATCGCGCCGATACGCAGCTCGCAGGTTTGCAATCGCTTCAGCCGGTGCTTGGTCCAGACATGACCATCACGGCCGGTAACGCCAGCCAATTGTCCGACGGTTCTTCGGCGTCCATCTTGATGGAAGCCAAGGTTGCCGAGAAAAAGGGCCTGAACCCGCTTGGCCGTTATGTCGGCATGGCCGTTGCAGGCACAGAGCCAGACGAAATGGGCATTGGCCCCGTGTTCGCAATTCCAAAATTGCTGCAGCGCTTTGGCCTGAAGATGGACGACATCGGCATCTGGGAATTGAACGAAGCATTTGCTGTGCAAGTTCTGTACTGCCGCGACAAGCTTGGCATTCCAAACGAGTTGCTAAACGTCAATGGCGGTTCGATCTCAATCGGTCACCCATATGGTATGACGGGCGCACGTTGCACCGGCCATGCGTTGATCGAAGGCAAGCGTCGCGGTGCGAAATATGGCGTCGTTACGATGTGCGTTGGCGGCGGCATGGGCGCAGCCGGCCTTTTTGAAATCTTCTAAAAACGAAACGGAGCAGCCGCATGTCAGCTATTGGTGTCATCGCAACTTTAACCGTCGCCGACGGCAAAAACGAAGCCTTTGAGGCGGTGTTTGCAGAGCTTGCGGCTGCCGTTCGGGCCAATGAACCGGGGAACGTATTTTATACGTTGACCCGGTCACGGTCGAACCCACAGGTCTACAAAGTGCTCGAGCAATATGTCGATCAAGACGCGCTCACCGCACATGGTGCCAGCGACTATTTTAAGGCCGCTGGTCCAAAGCTAGCGCCCTGCCTCGCGGGTGCGCCCGATATCGAGTATCTCGACGCGCTATAAGAGTACCGCCCGGCACTAAGTCTCACAGTGCCGGAACGGGCGCTGATAGGTTTAGCACCGACGCGGGATTACAAGAACATAGTCGCGTACGTCCGGCTATTGGTCTGGCTGTGCCTCGTTAATAAATCCATTCGAGAATATAAACCCATCCGGACGGTCGCCTGACAGCAATGCAGGCCCGTCCAGGTCGGCCCATTGCACGCTCTGCGCCAACACAAAGGCGGGCCGAATGCCAAGGCTGGTCGACAACATGCACCCAACCATGCTTTGCAAGCCAGCGTCCTTTGCGGCCGCCAAAAGCGCTACGCCCTCGGTTAGGCCGCCCGCTTTATCCAATTTGATGTTCACACCCTGATATAGCCCCACCAGCCGCGCAACGTCCTGCGCGGTGTGGCAGCTTTCATCGGCAAAAATGGGCAGCGGCGCGCTGATGCCGCCCAGCGCCGCATCATTCCCGGCCGGAAGCGGTTGTTCGATGAGCGCTACGCCCAGATTTTTTAGCGCCTCTGCCTCGGCCACTATATCAATCGCGCCCCAGCTTTCATTGGCATCGACAATGATATCCGCTTTTGGCGCGCCCGAACGGACAGCGGCGACGCGGTCTCGGTCCGCTTCGCCATTTATCTTCAGCTTTAGCAGGCTATATCCATTTTGCGCCGCGGCTCGGGCATCGGCCTGCATCGTCTCTGGCGCGCCCAATGATATGGTGAATGCTGTTCGCAGCGGCGCAGGAGGCGATTTCATGCCCAAAAGTTCCGACAGCGGTACGCCCGCTTGCTTGGCGTCCAAGTCCCATAACGCACAATCGAGCGCGTTGCGGGCGGCACCAGCCGAAAGTGCGGACTGGATTATGTCTCGCGCATCACGCGGGGTTTTATCGCATAGCAGCGGGAGGACATGCTCGACCTGCGCCAGGCATTTTTCGACGGTTTCCCCGCAATAATAAATGGCGGTTCCCTCGCCATAGCCAATATGCTGGCCATCGCTGACTGCGACCACCAACAGGTCGACATATTCCTTTGCACCGCGCGCGATGATAAACTGCCCATCGACGGGCCAGCGTTCAACAGTGGCAGTGATGTGCAATGTCATAAGCGCGACATGGCACGAATGGCTCTAGCCATTGTGGCTGACAATCCAGTCTTCCACGACAGGTGCAATTTTTTCGCGCCATTTGCTGCCGTTGAAGATGCCATAATGGCCAACTTCTGGCGCCATATGATATTTTTTGAGCGCATCAGGCAAAGCGGTCGCAATGTTGAGCGCCGCCTTGGTTTGCCCAAGGCCGCTGATGTCGTCGCGTTCACCTTCAATCGCCAGCAGACCGATGTCCGTAATTGCACCGGGATCAACGAGCTTACCGCGATAGTTGAATTCGCCCTTAGGCAACAAATGACGCTGAAATACGGTGTCTACGGTCTGCAGATAGAATTCCGCCGTCATGTCGCAGACGGAGCGATATTCGTCATAAAATTCTTTGTGCCGATCCGCGCTTTCGCCGTCGCCTTTGACGAGGTCGGAGAACATCGACCAGTGGCTCATCATATGGTTGCCCATATTCATCGACATAAAGCCCGAAAGCTGCAGAAAACCGGGATATACCCGACGCCCCGACCCTTTATAATAAGGCGGGACGGTCGCAATGACATTTTGTACGAACCATTCATGCGGGCGGCGTGTGGCGTGGTCGTTGACCGCGGTCGGCGCTTCGCGGGTGTCGATTGGACCGCCCATCATCGTCAAGGTGCGTGGCCGCAACGGATGGTCCTTGGCGCTCATCACTGCAGCAGCGGCATAAGCAGGGACAGAGGGCTGACATACCGCCAACATATGGGCACCGCGTCCGCCGGCATCGGGTCCGATGAATTCAAGCCATTCGATGAGATAATCGATATAAGTTTCCAGATCGAAACCGCCGCCCGTCAACGGCACATCGCGCGCATCTTTCCAATCGGTGATGTAAACATCATGCGTTGGGATCATGCGTTCGACCGTGCCGCGCAACAGCGTCGCGAAATGGCCGGACATCGGCGCGCAAATAAGCAACCGTGGTTTCGTGCTGCTGCCTTCATAGACGAACCGCTTCAGCTGGCCAAAGGGCTTGCGCGCCAGATTCTCTTCTTGAACCGGCAACGTCTTGCCATCGACAGTAACATTATCCAATCCAAATGCAGGCTTTCCGCGCGGCAAAACCGAATGCGCAAAAACATCCAATGCCGACGCGGCGATGGGGGCAAGACCGCCCACACTAAATGGCCCGGTGAAATTCTTGAGCACATCTGCCTGCGCCTGTGCAATTTTTCCCGCACCTGCTAACCAGCTCCGTTGCATATCATAACCGGTATAAAGCATCTGCAATCCTTAGATTTCCGTCTTTCTGCCCCGAAAAATAGGGCATTCTCGTGGAATCCATAAGCGTTTATTGTGCATTGCACCATAAAAAAGTGAAGCCGTTTTCCTGTCTGCAATTGTGAGTGTCGCGGCGCACTGCTACGCGGCATAGCATGAATGAAACATCCGCAGATTTGCCAAACGCTAACGTCACTTCCGTTGCAGCTGAAACGGCAGACACCGCCAAACCAGCGAATGCCAAAAAACTCGGGAATCTGCGTATGGTCTGGCAACATGCCTCGGCCTATCCAAAGCAAATTATGTTTGCTTTGCTGGCGCTCACCGTCGCTGCGCTTGCCACGCTTGCCATACCTGCAGGGTTCCGCTTAGTTATCGATCGCGGATTTGCCGCCGGCGGTGACTCTTCCAATATTGCGCGCTGGTTCGAATATCTTCTGATAATCGTCGCCGTGATGGCCGTTGCCACTGCGTTTCGCTTTTACTTTGTGTCCTGGCTCGGGGAGCGCACGGTTGCTGATATCCGGCTCGCTGTGAACCGCAACCTGTTGCGCCAAAGCCCCGCCTTTTTCGAACATAACCGTCCAGCGGAAATCGCCAGTCGGATGACAAGCGATACAGCCGTTATCGAACAGGTTGTCGGCACAACGGTGTCGGTCGCGCTTCGGAACATCGTGATGGGTATTGGCGGCGTCGTATATTTGTTCACCCTTGCACCACAGTTGGCCATCGGCCTTTTGATTGCCATTCCCGTCATCGTTCTGCCCATCGTGCTGATTGGCCGAAAATTGCAGTCTGCGTCTCGGGCAAGTCAGGACCGGATTGCCGATGTTGGCGCAATGGTTTCGGAAACGCTTGGTGCCATGCGGATCGTTCAAGCTTTTGGACAAGAGCTTCGCGAAGGCGAACGGTTTAGCGGCAGCGTCGAAGCTACCTTTAGCACCGCCAAGAAGCGTATTCGCCTACGTGCATTTATGACCGCCATCGTCATGGCCCTCATTTTCAGCGCGATCACATTGCTGATGTGGAAGGGCGCAATTGACGTCGTCGAAGGCCGGTTGACCGGCGGCACGATTGCAGCCTTTGTGCTTACCGGAGGCTTAGTGGCGGGCGCGTTTGGTGCGCTTACCGAAGTCTATGGCGATCTGGTGCGTGGCGCAGGTGCGTCGGGACGGCTCGCCGAACTTCTTGCCGCAGAACCAAACATCGCTCCGCCCGCTAAGCCTATAGCGTTGCCGGTGCCACCGCGCGGACAGCTGGAGTTTCAGAATGTTAGTTTTCGCTACCCCACACGCCCAGAAGTGTCGGCGCTCAGCAATTTCAACCTGAAAGTGAGCCCGGGCGAGACGGTTGCTGTTGTCGGCCCGTCAGGTGCCGGAAAATCGACGCTGTTTCAGCTTGCACAGCGGTTCTATGATCCAGAAACAGGTGCCATCCGTATCGACGGCGTCGCACTCACCAGCGCCGATCCAGCGGAAGTGCGGGCACGCATGGCCTATGTTCCGCAAGAGACGGTGCTGTTTGCATCTTCGGCCCGCGACAATCTGCGTTACGGCAACTGGCTGGCCGATGACGATGCCATTTGGGCAGCGGCAGAACAGGCCAATGCAGCCAATTTTCTGCGCGAACTTCCACAAGGCCTCGATACATATTTGGGCGAAGGCGGGGCCAGGCTTTCGGGCGGGCAGCGGCAGCGGATTGCCATCGCGCGCGCCGTGCTGCGGCAGGCACCCATCTTGTTATTGGACGAAGCGACGAGCGCGCTGGATGCCGAAAGCGAACGCCTTGTTCAGGACGCGCTCGACATGCTGATGAAGGATCGCACGACAATTGTCATTGCCCACCGTCTCGCGACCGTGCGGTCCGCAGACCGCATCATTGTGATGGACCAAGGCCAGATTGTTGAAGAGGGCGACCACGCGACACTCAGCGCGGCTGGCGGCCTATATTCGCGTTTGGCCAGTCTGCAGTTCGACGCTTAAAACGAGGCGCGCAAACGGTCGCGCATGGCATGTGGTTCCGACGCCTGCGGAACAGGGGCGCGCATTTTTTCGCTGAGCCGTTGAAGCCGGACATATAATTCTTCGCTCGCGCCGATCAGCGCTTGCGTCTCTGGTGGGAATTGCAACACCAGCGGCCCATCGCTGGCCGGCGCATAGCCCAGATTGTTGGTTTCGTTTCGCGCTTCGCTCTCGGTTATTTCGCCAGCCCGCAATGCCTTTTGGTTCAACAACCACGCAATGCTATGCATCAGGCGTGTGGTGACCTTGAGAGACTCGCAGGAGAAAGCGACCGAAATCTCCGGAGACAAATGCCCCGCATCAAAGCTGCGGTCAAAACAGGCGCGCGCTTCATCGGCGAGCAGCATCGCTTCTGTGTACAGAGAATCCACTAATAACGGAGTCAGTTCGAGTTGTGCGTTGCGCATGCGCCTTTATGGCACGGCCTATGCCCCGATGTTAGTGCAAACAATCCCATCGCGGCAACATATTGCGAGTGTGCCGGTATGAAACAATCATCGCGCGGTTGTGAACGCTAAGGACGGTAACGGGTCAGGCAATGATGTCCGGCACAAGCTGATCTTCAAGACGCATGATTCGGTCTTTCAATATCAGCTTCTTCTTTTTCAGACGCGCAATCTGAAGCTGATCAACGACCGACTGCATGGTCAGCGCCGTAATAGCGTCATCCAAGTCGCGATGTTCAATCTTCAGTTGTTCAAGCTGTTGCTGGTAGCCGTCGTCGTTCATTCCCCCTTCTAACCAGACTCCTGCAAACAAGTCATCGTTAAAAGCGGGCATGATCGCGGGGGCATGTTTCTCGCGCACGCCAAACGCAAAATTATCACGAGACTCGCGCAATATTTCGTGATTTACTTTGGCTGTTGGACCACCGAGTCTCACGCTGAAGGAGAATGATGTGAATATTAATCATCTGTCCGCACTTCGTAGCAAACATGCTGATCTTGAGCAAAAGTTGCAGCGCGAAGAACATAGACCTTTTCCTGACACCAACATCATTCTCAACCTGAAGAAGCAAAAGCTGCATCTTAAGGACGTACTTATGCAGGAATCGGCCCTAACTGGCTGACTACGAATAATTTCAAGCGGGGTATCGCTTGCCTTTTGTGTCTCTGCTAGATGGGACTGATGGAAAGCGCTACCCGTTCTGCCCGCAACATATTGACCGGTCTTCACGAAGTGATGGCCTCGCGAAACCATGCGCAAGGCAAGCTGAACCATGTGGTCAATATCATTGGTGAAGCGCTGTCGAGCGAAGTGTGCTCGATCTATCTGTTGCGCGATGGTGCGCTTGAATTATTTGCGACGCGCGGATTGAACGAGGCGGCGGTCCATGTCACCCGCCTCGGCTTAGGCGAAGGCCTTGTCGGCACGATTGCGGAAAATGTCGAAACATTGAACTTGGATGAGGCGGCAGCCCACCCGAATTTCCGTTATGTGCCCGAAACAGGCGAAGAACGCTTTCACAGCTTTGCAGGCGTGCCGATTGTCCGTTCCGAACGCGCGGTTGGCGTATTGGCGGTGCAGCATGTCGAGCCACGGAAATATGAAGAGGTCGAAATTGAGGCGCTTCAAACCGTGGCCATGGTGCTGTCAGAACTGATCGCCAATGCAGACCTTGTCGACGAGCCCAGCGCGCGGGGCGGGAATGACACCGGCACCATTAGCCTCACGGGCCTGCCGCTCGTAAAGGGCGCGGCGGCTGGCGTTGCTATTTTCCACCAACCCAATGTCCGCATTGAACATACCGTCGCTGAGGATATCGAAGCCGAGCGCCACCGTGTCTATTCCGCCTTTGACAAAATGCGCGAACAAATCGACCGCATGGCCAGCCAAATTGATTTCGGCACGGGCGGCGAGCATGAAGAGGTTATCGCGACCTATAAGATGTTCGCATATGACGAAGGCTGGAGCCGCCGCATTAACGAGGCCATCGATAGCGGCCTGACCGCGGAAGCCGCTATTGAACGCGTCCAGCAACGCACCCGTATGCGTATGCGCCAGATTGACGATGCGCTGCTGGCGGACCGCATGCATGATCTGGAAGATCTATCCAACCGGTTGCTGCGGATTGTGTCAGGTCAGATGAGCACCGCGGCGCAACTCGGTCTGAAAAAAGACTCGATCCTGATTGCGCGCAATTTGGGCCCGGCCGAGTTGCTCGAATATGACAAACGGCGTCTGCGCGGCGTGGTGCTTGAAGAAGGTTCGCTCACCGCGCATGTCGTTATTGTCGCGCGCGCAATGGGTATCCCCGTGCTGGGCCGCGTACAAGGCATTCGCCACAAGGTGCGCGATGGCGACATGCTGCTGCTGAACGCCGACGAAAAAAGCGTCATCGTCAGGCCATCGTCGGCTGCCGAAGAGCTTTTCCAGCATGATCTGGTCGATCGGCAAAAGAAAAAAGCACGCTATGCAGCGATGCGTGACGCGGCATCGGTCACCAATGATGGCGTGCCGGTGACGTTAATGATCAACGCCGGATTGCGCGACGATATGTCCGCCTTGGCCACCACCGGCGCGGAGGGCGTTGGCCTGTTCCGTACAGAATTCCAGTTCCTGATATCGGCCACGCTGCCTCAACGTGAACGTCAGCAACGTTTTTATCGCGATGTCATTGAAGCGGCGGGCGACAAGCCGGTCATTTTTCGTACGCTCGATATCGGTGGCGACAAACCCCTGCCTTATTTGAAAGACGAAACGAGCGAGGAAGAAAACCCCGCGCTTGGCTGGCGCGCACTGCGCCTGTCTTTGGACCATGCAGGGCTGATGAAGGCGCAGGCCCGCGCACTCATTGAGGCATCAGCAGGCCGTACATTGAACGTCATGTTTCCCATGGTGTCCGAGCCGTGGGAATTTGACGCGGCCCGAGAAATATTTGAAGGCCAGATGGAATTTTTGGGCCGTCGGAAGAAAAGGCTGCCGACGAAAATCCGTTATGGGGCAATGCTTGAGGTGCCAGCACTGGCCGAAACACTCGATATTTTGCTGCCTAAAATCGATTTTCTGTCGATTGGCACAAATGACCTCACCCAGTTCCTATTTGCAGCGGATCGTGCGGACCCGCGCCTGGCCGAACGATATGACTGGCTAAGCCCCGCCATTTTGCGTTTCATTCGGCGCGTGGTTCAGACAACGGACGGCTATCCCGTCGACGTCGCGGTATGTGGCGAAATGGGTGGACGGACACTTGAAGCGCTCGCGTTGATTGGCTTGGGCATCCATCGCTTGTCGATCACGCCAGCGGCCGTGGGACCCATAAAAGCGATGGTGCGGTCAACCAACCATGCCGACATCCGCAACAAGATGGACGAGCTGCTGAAAAATCCCACCGGAAATTTGCGTGAGGAACTGGCAATATGGGCGGCAAGCCAAGGCATTGAAACCGGCTAAATTGCGGGATTTCCCAAAGGTGAAAAGTTGTTATCGCCGTTGACTTTATCAGGAAGATGACCATTGTCCGGATAACTGCACAAAGAGGCGGAATAAACGGGGCGTGGAGATTGCAGTGGACTTATTAGCTTCTGTTGACGAAGAGCACGGATCCGTAGGAAGCCAGCTGAAAGCAGGCCGCGAACGGCTGGGCCTTAGCCTATCCGATATCGCCGCAAAAACGCGTGTGCCGACTCGCCATCTCGAATCTATCGAGCAATCAAATTTTGACGCCCTCCCGGGCCAAACCTACACGCTCGGTTTCGCGCGATCTTATGCAAATGCGGTCGAAATGGATGCCGCCACAATAAGTGAGGCGATGCGCTTGGAATTGGCGCGCAGTGGCCATGAAGGCTATCAGCCACCAGCTCAAAACTACGAACCAGCTGACCCCGCACGGGTACCTTCGAAAACACTCGCATGGACGTCGGCCGCAATCGCGGCGGTTGCGCTGGCGGCATATTTTATATTCAGAAGCCTAACACTCACAAATGCTGCGCCAGCCGATAAACCGGTCACGTCACCGATCTCGGTAAAGCCAGCCGCCACAGCACCGATCGCGCCTCTGCCGGCAAATAGTGCTAATTCTGCGCAGTAAAGCACCCGACAACGCGGAACAAATCTAAATAAAATCAGGTTTTCTTTGCACTGAAATGGTGTGATGGCTATTTATTGCGTTGGTCCAATCAGCGGTACGTCCAAACTTGTCAGTTTAAGGGGAATGAGCAATGAAATTTCGGCTTGCTTTGTTAAGCGGCGCAGCATTTGCACTCAGCGCATCCGCAGTTGCGCAAGATGCAAATATTGACGGACGCGTGGGCAAGCTTGAAAAGGAAATGCGCGCTGTCCAGCGTCAGGTCTTTCCCGCAGGTGCCGGAAAATTTATCGCACCTGACATCCAGTCACCCACCGCGACAAAGCCCGAGAACACCACGACGACGTCAGCAACGTCGGACCTGTTGATGCGTGTAGACGCGTTGGAAGCACAACTGGCCACTTTGACGGGCCAGGTCGAGCAGCAGGGCAACAATATGCGTGGCCTCGAAGCGCGTTTGAAAATCTTGGAGGCGCAACTGGCGAGCGCGCAGATGGCGAGTGCACCGCAGGAAACCGAAGTGCCGGCAACCGCACAGGCCACAACCGCTCCAAGCGTCTTACCTGCCGCAGCACCTGTGCCCGTAGCAGTGACCGTCAAGCCAAAACCCGTTGTAGCAGCAGCCAAGCCGGTGGCTACGGCGGCTAAGCCAAGTGCTGCCCGCGTTGCCGCAGTTGCTGCCATTGAACGGCCAGCCACTGGCGACGCTTTTGAAGATGGTTACACTTATGGCTTCAGATTGTGGGAAGCGAAATTCTACCCAGAAGCGCAAGCCACGCTGGAAGAAACGCTTAAAACATATCCAAAGCACCGACGTGCAAGCTTCCTGCGAAACTTGCTCGGACGGGCGTGGCTGGACGACAAAAAACCTGCAACCGCCGTTAAAGTTTTCTACGATAACTACAAAGCAGACCCGCGTGGGGAGCGTGCACCCGACAGTTTGTTTTTCTTAGGGTCAGCTTTAACCGACCTCGGCAAAACGGCTGAGGCGTGCGAAGCATATGGTGAGCTTACAAAAGCGTATCCAGACGTTGCCAGCGGTCGCTTGGCGGATCGGGTCACTGCCGGTAAAACGCGCGCGAAGTGCAAGTAACCGTCGACGCTGCGCTTCTCGACCGCTTTAACGGCGCGGTAAATGCGCTGCATGTCGCGGCGGGTGCGCGCATATTGTGCGCGGTATCCGGCGGGCCCGATAGTCTGGCACTGCTTATATTGTTGTACAAAACGATGCCCGATCGCGTTGTCGCGGCGACCGTCGATCATGGGTTAAGGCCAGAGTCCGCCGACGAAGCATTATATGTGCAGCGTATTTGCAAAGACATGCAGGTGCCGCACGTCATTTTGTCGCCGGCCGAAAAAATCAGCGGAAATATTCAATCCGCTGCACGATCCGCAAGATACGCGTTATTGGCGCAGGCAGCAGAGCAGCATGATTGTGCGTATATCGCTACCGCCCACCATGCCGATGATCAGCTTGAAACCCTATTGATGCGGCTTGCGCGCGGCAGCGGCGTTGACGGGCTATCGGCTATCCGGTCGAATAATGGGAAGATACTGCGCCCCTTATTGGGGTTCACGAAAGACGAGTTGATTTCCATTTGCGCTGCCGCTGGGTTCAATCCGGTGGAGGACCCCAGCAACGCAAATACCGACTTTGAACGGGTCGCGATGCGCCATTGGCTGGCGAACACACAGCATCCCTTTCGCGCCGACCGTGCCGGACGCACTGCCAGCGCACTGGCAGATGCCTCAGAAGCGCTAAATTGGATGACCGAGACACTCACGCAAGAAAGGGTCCAGCGCGAAACGGACGCTATCATCTGCGATGCACGCAATGTCCCGCGCGAGATACAGCGCCGCCTGTTGATCCATTGCCTGCAGCTGATGGAGCCCGAACTGAGCCCGCGCGGCGATGCCATTGACCGCTTGCTTTCCGAACTTTCGGACGGGCGCACCGCCACCATGGGTGCTGTCAAATGCGAAGGCGGCGACAATTGGCGGTTTACCATGGCACCGCCGCGGCGGAACTAAGTTTACACCGGCTGGAATTTTGCCAATCGCTATATTGCCATTCACATAATCGCACCTACATTGACGAGGTATCTCTGCGCGTTTGGCGCGGAGCTGAAATCAAGGCAGTGATGATGAACGACGAACAGGAACCAAAGAGCAACCCGATGCTGCGGAATATGGCCATCTGGTCGGCCATCATTGTGGCGCTTCTGGTCGTCGCCTCCATTTTCAACGGCTCATCCACGCCGACCAACGGTATCACTTATTCGTCATTCCGCGACAAAGTTGAAGCGGGCGAAGTCAAGTATGTTGCCATCGCGCCAGACCGAATCAATGGCAAGTTTCAGAATGATGAAACCTTCGCAACAGTGCCGCTGCCGAATGACTCCAGCCTCCCCCCACTGCTTGCTGAAAAAGGCGTAGTGGTTGAAGTGAAAACTGCGGAACAGCCAAGCCTGCTGCTACTCCTCATATATCAGGCACTGCCATTCCTGCTGATCTTGGGCATCGCATTTTTCGTGTTGCGCCAAATGCAAAAGGGCGGCGGTGCTGGCGGCGCGATGGGCTTTGGCAAGTCCAAGGCAAAGCTGCTGACCGAAAAGCATGGCAAGGTCACTTTTGAAGATGTTGCCGGCATTGACGAAGCGCGTGAAGAGCTTCAGGAAATTGTCGAGTTTTTGAAAGACCCGCATAAATTCAGCCGCCTGGGTGGTAAGATTCCCAAGGGCGCATTGCTGGTGGGTTCGCCGGGTACCGGTAAGACTTTGCTGGCACGCGCTATTGCGGGTGAAGCAGGCGTTCCATTCTTTTCCATTTCGGGTTCGGACTTCGTTGAAATGTTCGTCGGCGTCGGCGCAAGCCGCGTGCGCGACATGTTTGAACAGGCAAAGAAGAATGCACCGTGCATCGTCTTTATCGACGAAATCGACGCCGTGGGCCGCAGCCGTGGCGCTGGCCTTGGCAACCAAAATGACGAGCGCGAACAGACGCTCAACCAGCTTCTGGTTGAAATGGATGGTTTTGAGGCGAATGAAGGCATCATTATCGTTGCCGCCACCAACCGCCCGGATGTGCTCGACCCTGCCCTGCTGCGTCCCGGTCGTTTCGACAGGCAAGTCGTCGTGCCGCGTCCTGACATTGATGGCCGCGTGAAAATCCTCGACGTTCATATGAAAAAAGTGCCTTTGGCACCTGATGTTGACGGCCGTGTCATTGCACGTGGCACGCCCGGTTTCTCCGGCGCCGACCTTGCTAACCTCGTCAACGAAGCGGCCTTGTTGGCAGCACGCCGTGGCAAACGCCTGGTTGCCATGCGCGAATTTGAGGACGCGAAAGACAAGGTGATGATGGGCACCGAGCGCAAGTCCATGGTCATGACCGAAGACGAAAAGAAAATGACCGCCTATCACGAAGCCGGACATGCGATTGTTTCGATCCATGAAGCGGCGTCGGACCCAATCCATAAGGCGACCATCATTCCGCGCGGTCGTGCGCTGGGTATGGTCATGCGCCTGCCGGAGCGTGATAATTACAGCTATCATCGCGACAAGATGCACGCCAACCTGTCGGTATCGATGGGTGGCCGCGTGGCGGAAGAGCTGATCTTCGGCTACGACAAAGTCAGCTCCGGTGCCTCAAGCGATATCCAATATGCCACGAGCCTTGCGCGGGACATGGTGACCCAATGGGGCATGTCCGACGAAATGGGCCCGCTGCAATATGAAGAGCGGCAGGAAGGTTATCTTGGCTATGGCATGTCGCAGCGGTCGGCGATGTCGGACGAGACAGCACGCAAGATAGATGCTGAAATTCGCAAGCTGGTGGAAGGTGGCCATAAGCGTGCCACCGACCTTTTGAAAAAGCACGACAAGCAGCTCCATCTTTTGGCAAACGCATTGCTGGAGTTCGAAACGCTGTCCGGTGATGAGATCAAGCAGCTGCTTGAAACCGGCAAATTCGAACGCGACGATGGCAAGGTTGCGCAACCATCGTCCATCCCGACCGTCGGGACGGCCATTCCCAAAGCAGGTCGTCGCAAATCCTCATCCGTTGGTGACGTAACGCCACAAGGCGTCTGATTTTCATCTTTGCAAGATAACCTCAACGCTCTAGTCCGGTTGACGAGAGAGTTGAGGTCGCAAATATGAAATTCGCTGTGCTGATTGCCAGCGGTGCGCTGCTGTGTGCCGTTCCCGCCCAAGCCATGGATGCGGAAACATTTTATGTGAAGGCACTGGCCCTTAAGAAAAAGGGCATGGGCGCGGTATTTTCAAAAGAGATCAAGCCGATGGCACGGCTGTTTCAAGCCGCCGCAGCTTCCGTCAAAGCAGAAAATGAACAAGCGCATGCTGCGGGCAAGCCCTTGTTTTGCGCGCCCAAAAAATATCGTCTAACCGCCGAGCAATTTCTGGAGGGTTTCGCGAGCATTCCCCAAGAACGCAGGCGTATTCAAACCGTTCGGGATGCCTGGCGCGAGATCGTGATACGTCGTTTTCCTTGTTAGGCCGATCCTAGATCGCGCCGGAGAGCGGCAAAATTAAAGTGCGTGTGCTGTCAGCTGACACCGATGGCGACAACGAGCACAGCAAATAAAGTCAGCGCGGTCATGGCAAAAACGGATAACAAGCACATCCGCCAAAAGGCGCCAAAACGCGATGTTTCATATGCCTGATGCAATTGCCGGTACATGTGAATGGGCGGATAAAATGTGAGTAATAATCCACCAATGGGTTCTGTCGGGCCAAAGCTAATCAATATGCCGCAAATCAGGCCAAGCAGCATCATGAAGGTCAGTGAATAGGTCACGAACACTGCGTGATCGAACATCTTGAACCGCCGGCGCCAGAAAAACAGCAGCCAGACAAAGGGGACCGATATCGGAATAAGTGCCCAGCTGTATTTATAGGCATTGGATTGCATCTTGTAGAAAAGCAGCTGCGGATTTTTCTTCGCCGTTTCCGCTGCCTTGTTCAGATAGGCTGCGCCCGGAAATTCCAAGTCGGTAAATTGGTACCCGTCGGCATCATTGGTTCCGTTGCCGAAGCTGTTCGCCGCGGTTCCCATGAGCGTCAGGCCCAACTTGTCGGATTTCAGCTCTTGCTCCAACGCTTGCGTCGGCTTGCCTGCTTTACGGGCCGCAAGAACGTCCTTTTCCAGCCGGGCGATATCGTCCCGCGATTTGCGTTGTTCGGCCGCAAATTCGGGTGTGGCGACCTCTGCTTTGGTGCTTCCGGCGCCCAAATCGACGGCGGCTTCGTCGCCATGCGACATCCAGTTAAATACCGCAAAGGTCAGGAACACCGAAAATAAAAACAGCGCGAGTGGAGAAACAAACTTGGCGCGTTCACCATGCACATAGCGCCGCGTTAACTCCCCAGGCTTCCAGAACAGCATGGGCAATGTGCGCCAAATCTTGCCGTCGAAATGCAGAACACTGTGCAGGATATCGTGACCAAACGCACTCAATGTGCGGTGCGCCTTCGCCTTTTGACCGCATATATGGCAATGTGGTCCATGCAGGGCTGTGCCGCAGTTCAGGCACATATCAGATGGATCTTTGCCCTCGCCAGCATTCGGCTCAACAGCGCGTGCGACTGCTGCACCAGTAATGATATCCGCTGCGGCTGCCAGTTCTCCACTCATTTGGCTCATGTATCAGCGGTGCGGTGGAATGCCAAAAGAAAAGGCCCGGACAAGCCGGGCCTCTTTCTTCAATATATGTGCGCGATATTACCGGTCGTAATCGCGCTGCATACCTGCGCCGCGTGCGGGAGCAGCGGCCGTGAGGCGAAGTGCTTCTGCCGAAAGGCTGATCGAGCCGACGGCATCGGCTTCTTCATCTTCGTCAACTTGAACCTTCTGAAGCGACTGCACGAGGCCTTCTTTCAGCTGGTCTGGGCGAACCGTCTCTTCAGCGATTTCGCGCAAAGCCACAACGGGGTTTTTATCGCGATCACGATCAACAGTCAGTTCAGCACCACCAGAGATTTCACGCGCGCGTTCTGCGGCGAGTAATACGAGGTCAAACCGGTTGGTGACCTTGTCGATGCAATCTTCAACAGTAACGCGTGCCATCTTGGCTCCTGATTCTTCGGAATTTCGGGAAGTTGCTCGCGCCTAAAGACAACCAGCGAAAATGTCAATGAAAAGGGCAGGCAGCTTGCCGTAGCCTGCGCAAAGCGGTAAACTGAGTTATGGCAACGCAATCAGGCACCCCGGGGTTCCCCGGAAAGCAGTTTCAGGTTGCTGGCCATCAGCTCCATCTGGTTCATGCCCCGAACGACAGGCTTGATGCGGTGTTGCGCCTGATCGGGGTGGCGGAACACTCCATCCAAATGTTTTTCTATATGTTTGCCGACGATTCGGCTGGACGCGACGTGCGGACGGCGTTGGTCGAAGCGGCAAACCGCGGTGTGCAGGTACAGCTTATCATCGATAGCTTTGGCTCTGCCGAAATTAGCGACCGTTTCTTTGACGCACTGACCGATGCGGGCGGAAGATATCATTGCTTCAGCACCCGCAAGGGCTTGGGCTATATCATCCGCAACCATCAAAAAATCCTCATAGCCGATGGCAAGCACGCACTGGTGGGCGGATTTAACATTACCGATCAATATTTCGGGCGAGCAGGTGACGATGACTGGGAAGATTTGGGCATCATTATAACCGGCCCGGAGGTGCCAAGACTGGCGCGCTACTTCGACGACATGGCAAGCGCATCGGTCGGCGGAAAGGTGCGCTATCGTAAAATCCGTTCGATTATCCGGCAATGGCGACCGGGCATAGGCGAAGTCCAATGGCTGTTGGGCGGACCGACAAACCGGATCTCGCCATGGGCGCTTACGTTCAAACGGTCTTTGGAGGTCGGGAAACGGTTCGACATTGCATCGGCCTATTTTTCCCCGTCGCAAACAATATTGCGCCGATTGGCGAAGGTATCGAAACGGAACAAGGGATCGCGGCTCATCATGGCTGGTAAAACAGACAATGGGGCCACCATTCCCGCGGCACGGTTGCTCTACCGTTACCTGCTGCGGCGCCGAACGAAGATTTACGAATTCCAGCCGCGCCGCCTGCACATGAAGCTGATGGTTATCGATGACGCGGTGTATATTGGCTCGGCCAATCTCGACGTCCGCAGCATGTTCATCAATCTCGAGATCATGGTCCGTATCAAGGATGAGGCGCTGGCGCTGTATATGCGCACGTTGATCGATGGGCTGGTTGCCCAGTCCGAAGAGCAAACGCCCGTGTTGTTAAAAGCGCGCGACACTGTTTGGAGCCGGTTCAAGGCTGCAATTGCATATTTCCTCGTGAATTCGGTGGACTACACCATCGGTCGGCGGATTAAGTTCAGCCTGCTGCGCAACCGGTAATCACTCTTTCCAGCCCCAAAAAAGGTGGCATGGCAAAATATTCCAGAATTCGTACCCGCTATCGATTTTACGAAAATGCGGTGCCATAAAATCGCGCGCACGGGCACGGAACTGGTACACCAGAAATGCGCCGCCGGGCCGAATGGCTTTTGCTGTTTCCGCTGCAATCACCGGCCCCAGATTGTTGGGCAGTGTCGAAAAAGGCAATCCCGACAAAATATAGTCCGCATGCGCAAATCCGAAATGGCTGATAATCTCATTTACGTCAGCGGCCGACCCATGCACCGCGATAAAGCGGCTGTCGCATATAGTGCGGCGCAAATAGTCGATGAAATCTTCGTTCAGGTCGATGACCAACAAGGTCGCGTCGGGACGCATGCGGTCGAGCACAGGCTGGCAGAATGTACCGATGCCTGGCCCATATTCAACGAACAGCTGTGTATTGTCCCAATCGACCGGTGCGAGCATTTTTTTGACGGTCTTGGATGAGGACGGAATGATCGACCCGACCATCACAGGATGCTTGATAAAGCCTTTGAAGAAAATGCCCCACGGACCAAAAAAGCGGCTGGCCCAGGCTTTGATGCGGTCACGCACCGTCGCTTTAGCCAAAGTTGAAGATGTCATGCGATGGGTCCGGGGACAATTGTTGCGCGTTTCTTACAGTCACGATTGGACTCCGTTTATGCAAACGCATTAACTAATAATCTGTTCCCCACGGTTGCATTGTTTTGCATATCGGTTCTAATGCCACAGATATGGCACAGCTTCCCCGAGGAACAATTTCAGTGATTTTCGTGGCGCAGCGGACCGATGCTGACGCAGCGGGCTATGCGCGCGCAGCCGCGATGATGGAAGCGCTGGCTGTGCAACAAAAGGGGTATATCGCCATGGATTCAGTGCGAGGGTCAGACGGGCTTGGCATAACCGTCAGCTATTGGACTGATGAAGCCAGCGCGAAGGCATGGCGCGATCACCCCGAACACACCGCTGTGCGCGATTCAGGACGCGATCTTTGGTACAGCGATTACAGCCTGCATGTCGCAGAAGTCACGCGCAGCTATGATTGGGAAAAACCATGAGCGCAGTTCAGGCCATACCCAACAGCCGCGTCGTCGTCCTTTTCCTCGTCATGCTCGTTGCCGCCGCGGGCAATACGGCGATGCAGTCGGCATTGCCTGCCATCGCAAGCGAACTGGATATGCCCGATGTGTTGGTCAGCCTAGCGTTTAGCTGGTCTGCACTTTTATGGGTCATCACCGCCCCCAAATGGGCGCGCTTGTCCGACCGTCGGGGCCGCAAACAATTGATGAGTGTCGGCATCATTGGCTTCATCTCATCAATGGGCCTTTGCGGGCTGGTATTATGGCTGGGCCTTGCCGGCCTGATCGGGCCAATCGTTACATTCATACTCTTTGCGATTTTCCGCAGCCTTTATGGCGGTTTTGGTTCCGCGGCTCCGCCCGCTGTTCAGGCATATGTTGCCGCACGAACCGAACGCGCCGAGCGGACGAAGGCATTGTCGATGCTTGCCTCGTCATTCGGCGTAGGCACAGTCATAGGCCCGGCGACCGCGCATTATTTGTTGTTCCCGCCCTTTGGACTGGCCGGACCGTTGATCATGTTTGCGATATTTGGCGTCGCGGTCCTAATCGCATTGCATGTGCAGTTGCCGAACGACACCCCGCGCTTTGCCGCGCGTGGCTCGGTTGCAGCCTACCCCAACTCTGCGTCCATGAACGCGCTCGATACCGAAGACGTGGACGGCGAAGCGCTCGGCTCCGTACCCGATGCCGAAGTCCGCTTGCCATGGCGCGATGAAAGATTGGCGTCGTGGCTTATTGCGGGCCTCATTGGCGGGCACGCGCAGGCAATCATCCTGGGCGTGGTCGGTTTCCTCGTCCGCGATCGCCTTGGGCTGCATGATCGCCCTTGGGAAGCGGTGCAGGCCAGTGGCTCAGTCATGCTCATTGGCGCGATGGCCACGTTATTGGCGCAATGGGGCCTCATCCCGATCTTGTCGCTCGCCGCACGCAGTTCAGTGCTTTGGGGTTCGATACTGGCGCTGATTGGCACCATATTAACCGGCGTTAGCCATGATTTTTACGGCATCAGCACAGGCTTTGCGATTGCATCTTTGGGCTTTGGACTGTTCCGGCCGGGATTTACCGCCGGCGCCTCATTGGCTGTCAGGCGGCATGAGCAAGGCGATGTTGCCGGTAAAATCGCATCGATCAATGGCGCCGCCTATATTTTTGCACCAGCCGTCGGCGTCGCCCTATTGAACTGGTGGGAGCCAGCAACCTTCATTCTCATCTCTGCCTCATTGGTTTTTCTGATCATTTGGGGCAGACGGGCGTTGATTGTTCCCGACGAAGCGTAACGCGCATTCCGCATCATTGCTAAGTCACCACATCATATCGTTTCGCACGCTCGCCTAACCGAAGCAGGTTTTACGCAAAAAAAGGGCCGACCGAAGTCGACCCTGAAAAAGTCTTTAGGAGAGGATGCCTATAAGGCTTGTCCCCTATCGCGATATTTCATTTTTTGTGCAAGTGCGAACAGTGCAATAGCAGTTGCATATCATGCAACTGCTATTTATAAGATTAAACTGAATTCCGCGGCATTTTCACGATCGCAGAATCAAATCACTTTTGTTGCAGTGCGACAAAAAAGGAGATGATATGCGCAGATTGCCACCATTACGGTCATTGGAAGCCTTTTTGCGCGTCGCCAAATTGGGTTCGGCCAAAGCCGCGGCCAGTGAACTGGCGCTGTCACCTCCTGCCTTAAGCCGCCGCATTAAAGCGCTTGAAGATTTTATCGGCAAATCGCTGTTCGACCGCCGCGCCCAAGCCATGGTCATTAACGCCGATGGCGAAACCTTACTGGCGGCTGTCGAGCCGGCAATGGATGCGATGGCCGAAGCTGTTGAAGAGCTTGCTGGCCGTGGCGGCGAATATCGCCTACGCCTCGGCTTGCTTCCGCTTTTTGGTTCACAACGCCTTATCCCGCGCCTCCCCGAATTGCGCAAAGCTTTCCCGAAATTGCATATCGACGTTGATACCTCTGGCCATGCGGAAAATCTGTTGGGCGACGTGATTGATGCCGCGATCATCATCGCTGCCGAGGTTGACCCAAAACTCTACAGCGTTCGTCTCGACCGTAACCTTGTCTATGCGATTGCTTCGGAACAATGGGCCAAAGAGCATAATGTGCAAAAGCCAGAAGATCTGGCCAAGCATACGGTCATGGTCCACAGCGATATGCCCATGATATTCGATGCCTGGCGTCAGGCCATGGGCGCACCCCGTTTAAAACCCGCCGCCATTGATAGTTTGGATAGCGGCCCGTTGATGCTTGAAGCTGCCGCCAATGGGCTGGGCGTCGCGATCATGCACGGAAGCCATTTTTCTGACGCGCGTGATCCACGCCTGACGCGTCTTTTCGATACAGAGGTCGAAAGCCCCTATAGCTACTGGTTCGTGTGCCGCCCGCGCGCGCTGAAGCAGCGCGCCGTCAAGATTTTCCACGACTGGCTGTTAAAGTCGGGCGTATAAATTCGGTAGCGCGAACACTTGACCCATCGCCCGCCCGCCGTCATTGCAGTGTGATGACTGATGACGTTTCTGAACTGAATTTCGAACAGGCGCTACGCGCGCTTGAGGATATCGTCCACAAGCTGGAAAGCGGTGAAGCGCCGCTTGATGAATCCATTGCGCTATATGAACGCGGCAACACGCTGCGGGCGTTGTGCCAGCAACGGCTTGATATGGCGAAGGCACGGATTGAAGCGATTACGCTTGGCCCTGACGGTGCGCCAACGGGCACCACATCGTTCGACGCCGGATGAATGTGATGTCGCCGGTATCGACATCTTCGCTGCTTCAAGATGCGCTGAGCCATATTGCAGCAGATGTTGACCAAGAATTCGACACGCTGCTGAAAATACCCGGGGACGCACGCGACCGTTTATATGCAGCGATGCGGCACGCCACTATTGGCGGCGGCAAGCGTCTTCGTCCGTTGCTGGTGACGGCCACCGCAGCCTTGTTCCATGTCGACCGCAAAACGGCGTTACGCGTGGGTACGGCGGTTGAGGCCATTCACGTCTATTCGCTGGTGCATGACGACCTGCCCTGCATGGATGATGATGATATGCGCCGTGGCAAGCCCACCGTGCATCGCGCGTTTGACGAAGCGACGGCGGTTTTGGCCGGTGACTCGCTGCATGCGCTTGCCTTTGAAATCTTGGCCAATCCAGATACCCATAGCGACCCATTTGTGCGTGGCGAACTGGTGTCGACGCTGGCGCTGGCCAGTGGTCCTGAAGGCATGGCGGGCGGCCAGATGATGGACATTGAGGCGGAGAACGCAGCGTTCGATTTGCAAACGGTCATGCGCCTGCAGGCGTTGAAAACCGGCGCACTTATTGCTGCAAGCGTCGAAATGGGCGCCATTTTGGGCCATATCCCGCCCGAAGGCCGCACGCATTTGCGGGGCTATGCCCGCGACATTGGCCTTGCCTTTCAAATTGCCGATGACATTTTGGATGTCGAAGGTGACCCCGAATTGGCTGGCAAGGCGCTGCAGAAAGATGCCGAGGCCGGCAAGGGCACATTTGTGTCGCTGATGGGGCTTGATCGCGCCAAGCAACAGGCCGAAATGCTGGTCCAGCAAGCCAATGATTATCTATCAAGCTATGGCGCAGAGGCAGATTTGTTGCGCGCCATTGCGAATTATATCACGGAAAGAGATCGCTGATGACCCACCGGATTGGCGTATATCCCGGAACTTTTGACCCAATCACCTTGGGCCATATGGACATCATCCGGCGCGGCGCGAAGTTGGTTGACGAACTCATCATTGGCGTGACCACCAACGCGTCAAAATCGCCGATGTTTGCCGATGAAGAGCGTATTGCGATGGTCGAGCGCGAAGTTGCGACAATTGGCGCAGGTCATATCCGCGTTGTCGGGTTCAATTCACTGCTGATGGACTTTGCCGAAGCACATGGCGCAAGCACGGTCATTCGCGGTATTCGCGGCGTCACGGATTTCGAATATGAATATCAGCTCACGGGTATGAACCGCCAGCTGAATGACCGCGTCGAAACGCTGTTCCTGATGGCAGATGTCTCGCTTCAGCCCATCGCGTCACGGTTGGTGAAGGAAATCGCGATGTACGGTGGCGAAATTGGCAAGTTTGTGACGCCTGCGATCCGCGATGAAGTTGTCGCACGCGTTCAATTATTGGCCAGCAAGGCAAGCTAATTACGCGCCTGCGCGTTCCACAGCCTTACGCCGCTTGCGTTCCTTAGGCGCCGGCAGCTCAAGATATTCCTCCGGCACATATATGGCATAAGTTGCCAAGCGGATCTCGTGCACGAATTGAAACAGGCAAGCCGACAACAGCGCCAGTGCCAGCATGAATATAGCCACGGCTATCCATGCTGCCGAAATATTGGTGAGCCCCATCACAAACAGCACCACGATCATGATGCACACCGAAATCGCGGACAGAACCGCGCACAAGATCGATCTTCCCACCACACGCATGCGCTTTTCAATGATACGCAGTTCGGTGACGACCCGTTCGTGCGCTTTCCCGTCGGTCTGGGCATATTGCCGCTGCAGGTCGCGTGACCGGTCCACAATGCGCGACAGTCGGCCGGTGAGGACATTGAGCAGGCTGCCCACCGCAACAAGCAAAAATGCGGGGGTCAGTGCCGTCTGCAGAACGGAAATGACCGCCGCCAGATCCGGGCCAAATTTACCGTCCATTTTGCAATTCTGCCGCCAATGTCCGCAAATCGGTTTTCAGCAGCTTGCCGATATGGCTGCGCGGCATTTCGTCGATGGGATAGAGCACCGAAATGCGTTGGGTTTTGCCAAGCTGTCCATTCACCCGTTCCAAGATAGTGTCGGGCGTGCTGCTGGCGTCGGGATGCAACCGCACAAAGCCAACCGGCGTCTCGCCCCATGCATCCGACGGCATGCCGACCACAGCAGCCTCAGCGACCTCCGCTTGCGCCTCCAGCAGCTCCTCCAGATCTTTGGGGTAAATGTTGAACCCGCCGGAGATGATCATATCCTTCGCGCGCCCGACGATGGAGACAAAGCCGTCTTCATCAACGATCCCGATGTCGCCGGTTTTGAGCCAGATATTGCCATCCTCATCGCGCCATTCCATCTCGCGCGTTTTTTCAGGCTGGTTCTTATAGCCGGACATCATCGTGGGTGACCGGCCCGTTAAAACGCCTTTTGATCCAGCAGGAAGACGATTGTCGTCGTCATCAAGGACGATTAGTTCATGGCCCGTCACGGGCTGACCCACGGTGTGCAGCTTGTCGGGGAAATTATGCGCCTGCAGCATGCAGACCACCCCGCCCTCGGTCATCCCATAAATTTCGACGAGCCCGCCGGGCCAGCGTTTGACAACATCCGCCTTTAACTCCGCCGGGAATGGCGCGCTGGTGCAAAATTTGATGATGAAATGCGAAAGATCGTAATTGGCAAAACCATCATGCGCCATGATCCGCTGATATTGGACGGGCACCAGCATGGTATGCGTTGTCCGGTCGGACTGTGCATGGTCAAGATAGCCGGTGACATCGAATTTATCCATAATCCGCGCAAATCCGCCATGGCACATGGTCGGCAGGAACACAGCAAGCGTCGTATTCGAATATAAGGGCGTGGAAACCAACGAACGGGTATCACGACTGTAAATGGATTTGAAACCACCCGCCATCTGGTGCCAGCGCATGGCGTGCGAATGGATGATGCCCTTTGGCGTGCCTGTCGTTCCGCTCGAATAAATAATGTTGAACGGGTCAGTCGGCGCAGGTGCAGCCGATGCAAATGTCGCGCCCTCTTCGGCCATCCAAGCTTCAAGGCTTGGGTGCGGTGCGTCGCCATTATCCAATATGACAATGCGCACATCGCCCAAGTCTATACCGCCAAGATCGGCCAGCTTTGCCGCATCGACAAAAAGATGCATCGCCCCTGAGTCCCGCAACATCGCGGACAATTGCGCCGGGGTAGCCGATGTCGTCAGCGGCGCAGCGCAGCCGCCTGCACGCACTGCAGCCAAATAGACCAATGCGTAATTGATGTTGCTCATGCCCAAAATGGCGACCGCCTGACCATGCTGAAGGCCATCGCGCTGAAGCTGCGCGGCAATGCGTGACGTTAGCTGCGCAACTTGGCTCCAAGAAACCGTGGTAAACTTGTCTGCGAGCGCGTGCGCGTCGGGTTTTTCTGTACCCCAAGCACCGATAAGTGCGCCAAAGTCACCAAAGCTCTTTTCCAGTTCAGTCTCGATATTCATCACGTTTTGTGCCTATCCCTTAGATGCGCATGTGATGATTTAGCGCGATATCGAAAACTTTCACCGCTTAATTTTTCGCCGCACCCCGCCACCCAAAAACGCGACAAGCGACAGGCGCAAAAGATTGTGGAAAAATAGGGCATTATTGCCGCTTTCCCTTGGGCTTTTCGGCCTTGCGGCCTATAGTCCACTGATGACAGATCAAATCCCGGAAAACTCCGAAAATAACCCGTCTGCGGACAGCGCAGCCAACCCAAATCAGAACGAATATGGTGCCGACAGCATCAAGGTTCTCAAGGGCCTAGACGCGGTTCGCAAGCGGCCGGGAATGTATATCGGCGACACCGATGATGGCAGCGGCCTGCACCACATGGTGTTCGAAGTATCGGACAACGCGATCGACGAAGCGCTCGCCGGACATTGCGATCTGGTGCTGATCGAATTGAACGCCGACGGATCGGTATCGGTCGAAGACAACGGCCGCGGCATCCCGACGGGCATGCACAAAGAAGAAGGCGTTTCCGCAGCTGAGGTCATCATGACCCAACTGCACGCCGGCGGTAAGTTTGAAAACACCTCGGACGACAACGCTTACAAGGTATCGGGCGGTTTGCACGGTGTCGGTGTATCCGTCGTCAACGCGCTGTCTGAATTTCTTGAGCTCACCATCTGGCGCGAAGGCAAAGAGCATTGGATGCGCTTTGAACATGGCGACGCCGTTGCGCCGTTGATCGTTCGTGGCGATGCGCCTGTGGCCGATGGCAAACCCAAAAAGGGGACACGCGTCACCTTCATGGCGTCGACCGACACGTTCAAAAACGTGCTCGAATTTGATTTTGACAAGCTTGAGCATCGCTATCGCGAACTCGCATTTCTGAATTCCGGCGTCCGCATCCTGCTGCGGGACAACCGCCATTCGGAAGTCAAAGAACATGACCTGTATTATGAGGGCGGCATTGGCGCGTTCGTTAAATATCTGGACCGCAACAAAACGGCGTTGCTCGCCGATCCGATTGCGATCTCGTCGCACCGTGACGGCATCGGCATTGATGTCGCGCTCGAATGGAACGACAGCTATTACGAAAACGTCTTGTGCTTCACCAACAACATTCCGCAGCGCGATGGCGGCACCCATTTGGCGGCATTCCGTTCGGCACTGACGCGCACGCTGAACAACTACGCCGAAAAATCGGGCGTGTTGAAAAAGGAAAAGGTCACACTCACGGGCGATGACATGCGCGAAGGCCTGACCGCGATTGTGTCGGTGAAATTGCCCGATCCAAAATTCTCGTCACAGACCAAGGACAAGTTGGTGTCGTCGGAAGTGCGCCAGCCGCTGGAAAGCCTGATGGCCGACCGGATGAGCGAGTGGCTTGAAGAAAATCCCGGCCATGCCCGCACCGTGATCCAAAAGGTCATTGACGCGGCCGCCGCCCGCGAAGCTGCACGTAAGGCGCGCGAGGCCAGCCGCAAATCGGTGATGAGCGTTGCGTCTCTGCCCGGCAAGCTTGCCGACTGTCAGGAAAAAGACCCTGCCAAATCCGAACTGTTCCTGGTCGAAGGCGACTCCGCAGGTGGTTCGGCAAAGCAAGGTCGCGACCGGCATTATCAGGCGATTTTGCCGCTCAAGGGTAAAATCCTGAACGTCGAACGTGCGCGTTTTGACCGGATGCTCTCGTCCAAGGAAGTTGGCACGCTCATTCAAGCCATGGGCACGGGCATTGGCCGCGAAGATTTCAACATTGAAAAGCTGCGTTACCACAAGATTGTGATCATGACCGACGCTGACGTCGACGGGTCACATATCCGCACATTGTTGCTGACATTCTTCTATCGCCAGATGCCGGAAATTATCGAAAACGGCCATCTCTTCATCGCGCAGCCGCCTTTGTACAAGGTCGCGAAAGGCCGCAGCGAAATTTACGTTAAGGACGACAAGGCGCTCGACGACCATCTCGCGGAATTGGGTCTTGGCGGCGTTGTGCTTGAAGGTGCCGGCGGACAACGCGCCGGTGCCGATTTGGGCGCATTGGTCGATCATGCACGCCGGATGCGCAGCCTGATGGCATTTGTGCCCCGCCGCTACGACCCCACAATCGTCGAGGCAATGGCGCTCACCGGCGCACTTGACCCTGAGGCAACGGACCGCGCTGCTGCGGTGGCCAAGGCTGCCGCATGGATGGGTGCGCAGGATGTTGAGGGCAAATGGTCCGGCCGCGTGTCCGAAGACGGTGGCTATCATTTCGAACGCCTATGGCGCGGTGTAACCGATCACCACATCATCGACGCGGCATTCCTAATGTCGGCAGAAGCGCGCAAGCTGCACAAGCTCGCCAGCGAAGAAACCGCCAGTTACGAGACCCCTGCCCGATTGGTGAAGGTCACGGCCGCTGCAGCAGCAGATGCCTCCGAAGACATCGAAGCAGACAGCGACGCAGAAGCGGCTGATGCCGTTGGCGACCAAGCCAAGCGCGCGACGACCGCCGTCAGTGTGGGCAATAAAGGCGCGATCACGCGTCCATCGGAATTGCTTGAGGCCATTCTCGCTGCAGGGCGAAAGGGCCTGTCAATTTCGCGCTACAAGGGTCTTGGCGAAATGAATGCGGAGCAATTGTGGGAAACGACACTTGACCCTAATCACCGGTCGCTGCTGCGTGTTGAAATTGACCAGGCAGACCTTGCGGACGACATCTTCACCAAGCTGATGGGCGAAGTTGTTGAGCCACGGCGTGATTTCATTGTCGAAAACGCGCTCAACGTCGCCAATCTGGACGTTTGAACGCAAAGCCTGTGCACATTATCGCTTCGACAATTGGAAGCGTGCGACGCTTGCTGTAGCCGCACGCCTCGGGGGGAATGTTATGCACAAACGTCACTATCTTGCGCTCGCGCTCATCGTCTTGCCGGTTTTGGCGCAGGCTGGTGACAGTCGTGTCGAAATCGGCACCGGATTGGCCAGCTATTATGGCGCCGAACTCAGCGGCAATCGCACGGCCAGCGGTGAGCGTTTTGATCCCAACGCGATGACGGCGGCGCACCGGACGTTATCCTTTGGCACCCGGGTGGTGGTTACCAATCTGGCCAATGGTCAGGAAGTTATCGTACGGGTTAACGACCGCGGACCGTGGAGCAAATCACGCATCATGGATATATCTTATGCTGCGGCCAAACAGATCGGCATGCACCGCAGCGGGACCGCGAAAGTTAAGCTCGAGTTGCTCGATTAACCGAGCGCAGCGCGCTGCCAGTCCGGCAGAGCAAGCGCCGTCAAATCTTCCACGCGGCGCAACTCCACCGATATATCAAGTTCTGGATAGACGCAGCGCTGCCGGCTCTCGTCGGCTTGCGCCAACGGAACCACCACCAGCCGTCGGTTCACCTTTTGCCGCCAGTTCATACGCGCGGTATTCTCCTGCCCGACATAGCAGCCCTTGGTGAAGGATACCCCGTTCAGTTCGGCGGCATTCGCCTCAAGCCACAACGTCTGTTCGCTGCCCAGCTCATGTACGCCTTCGGTGATACCGAGCCCAAGCCGATGCGCGCGATAGGCGGCGCTCGCGTCGACATCATCGTCGGCGGGCGCGCCCAGCCAGCGTGTCCCAAGCTCCGCATGGCGCGGGTCTGTGCTGCCTTCGCCTTTCCAGAACACGCCGCATGTCGGATCAATGGCAATGGCGATTTTCCGGCGCAACCGGTACATCGACAGGCGGCGGACCAATGCGTCGGCTTGCGTGCCTTCGCAATCGATAAGCACATCTTCGCCGTCAGCCCACAGGATGAAATCAAACAGCGCCTTTCCCTGTGGGCTCAGCAAGCCCGCCCATAAGGGCATTTCGGCCGCGCTATCCTGCGTCACCAGCCCCTGCAAAAATTGCCGCACGTCCTCTCCTGCCTCGGTGGGCGACAGACGGATAACGCAGCGGTCGAATAGACGGGTGTTTGGCATAGGTGACAGATAGGGGGAGAGGCGCTTAAAGGGAAGACATGACCGACCAGACGATTCTTTCCATTCGCCGCCCTGATGATTGGCACCTCCATTTTCGCGACGGCGCAGCGATGCGCAGCGTGGTGCCCTTCACCGCGAAACAGTTTGCGCGCGCGATTGTCATGCCCAATTTGTCGCCCCCTGTAACGACGGTTGAAGCAGGCGCAGCCTATCGTGACCGGATTTTGGCGGCGGTGCCCGAAGGCATCACGTTCACGCCGCTTATGACGGCTTATCTTACCGACGCAACCGATGGGAATGAACTCGCACGCGGTCACGCCGAAGCTGTGTTTACAGCGGCAAAGCTATACCCCGCGCACGCCACCACCGGAAGCGCACACGGCGTCACGAGCGTAACCAACATCATGCCCGCGCTTGAGCATATGGCGCAGATTGGCATGCCATTGCTGATCCACGGCGAAGTCACAGACTCGCACGTCGATATCTTTGACCGTGAGGCTGTGTTCATTGAACGGACGCTGTCGAAACTGGTCCGCGATCTGCCTGAGCTCAAGATCGTGTTTGAACATATCACCACCGCTGATGCTGTCGCTTTTGTAGATGCCAGCGGTCCCAATGTCGCGGCGACCATCACGCCGCAACATTTGCACATCAACCGCAATGCCATGTTTACAGGCGGCATCCGTCCGCATGCCTACTGCCTGCCCGTCGCCAAACGTGAAGTGCATCGGCTTGCGCTCCGCAAGGCTGCGACATCGGGCAGCGGCAAATATTTCCTCGGCACCGACAGCGCGCCGCACGACAAATCTGCCAAGGAAAGCGCCTGCGGCTGCGCGGGAATATTTAATGCGCCATTCGCATTGGAAAGCTACGCCGCCGTCTTTGAAGAAGAAGGCGCGCTGGAGAGATTTGAGGCCTTTGCTTCGGAAAACGGCCCGCGTTTCTATGGTCTGCCGTTGAACGAGGAACGCATAATATTGGAACGCGCCGATATCGTCGTACCCGAGCTGCTCGCGCTGGAAGGGCTTAATGTCGTTCCGTTCCACGCAGGGGAAACATTGCGCTGGCGGTTGAAGGCTTAGGGTCAGGACCTAAGCTTTTGATGCCCTGTAGGTTTTAATCGCGTCGGCGCAGAAAATCGCGATACTGAACCAGATCAGGATGAAGCACGCCAGCTTCGTCGTGCTCAATGGCTCACCGTACACGAACACACCCAGCAGGAAAGCAATGGACGGTGCCGTATATTGCACGAAGCCCAGGCTCGCATAGCTCATCCGGCGGGCGGCGGTCGCGAACATCAACAGCGGGATCGCGGTGACCGCACCTGCCAATATCAAAAGCCCCGACGTCGTCACATCGTCGCCAAATCCGCCGCCGCCAACTTGCGCGAAATAGAGTACCGCGCCCAATGCCAGCGGCGCGAGCAATGTCGTCTCGGTCGCAAGGCCGGGAACAGAGCCAACGGGGGTAATCTTGCGGATAAGGCCATAAAGGCCAAAGCTGAAGGCGAGCGATATGGATACCCATAAGGTATCAAGCGCATCACCGATGAGGATGGCAACGCCAATGGCGGCAACGGCAACGGCGACCATCTGAAGTGGTCGCAATCGCTCGCCTAAAAACAGACGCCCCAGCAAGACATTCACCAAGGGGTTGAGATAATAGCCAAGGCTCGCGGCCAAAATATGGTCCGTGGAAACGGCCCAAATGTAGATCAGCCAGTTAATGGCGACCAGCGTGGCAGAGGCGAGCAAATTGCGCAGATGCGCCTTGTGGCGGAAAATGGCGGCATATTCGCCAAGCTGTTTGCGAAAGGCCATAATGACCAAAAGCAGCGGAATGGACCACAAGACGCGCTGCGCAACGACCGCGATCGGCGAGACGTGGCTCAGCAGCTTGAAATAAACGGGGACAAAGCCCCAGATGAGATATGCCGAAATGGCATAAGGCAAGCCACTTGGCTGCGCGGTTTCAGATTTGTCTGTCATATGTTGTGCTAAGCCTTCGCGCGGGGATCAGATGATCCCACCACCGATCCAGAGGCGCAGCGCGCAAATGGCTATAACGACCAAGCAGAAGTTGCGGCCGCTGTCCTTTTCCGACGCGAAGCCAAAGGCCGCGCCGACGCCAGCGATCAGAATAATGAGCCAGTTCAGCCATCCCAGCAACGGTATGAACCCGATAATAGCCAGCAAGAGTGCAATCAGGCCGAACAGAAATGCGAGGATATTTGCCATGAGACGACTGTGGCGGGTTTTTAGGATTGTGGCAAGCACAGCCAGCCTTCGCAATCGGTCCCGCGAATATCGCAGTACCGAAATGACAAGAGGCTCAACCTGTCACCAGATTGAGCCTCATTGCACCCAAGCACATCTGAAATTTAACGCCACTGTTCCAGTCCGCGATAGTCAATGTCGACCACACGGCCACGCTCTACAAAGCAGGTAAACCGGCCCTTGTCATAACCGCGCTGGTACCCATTGCCGCCAAATCGGTCATTGCCGTAATAATTATTCTCGTAACGGCCACGTCCGCCGTCTTGAACAACGACATTGCCTGTGACCCGATAGCCAAAACGCGTCCGTTCGATGCTGCGCACTTGCGTGACGTCTGAACGGCTATAGCGATTGGCCCAACGTTCAACGCTGGCGACGCACTGGTTTACAGCAGCACGGCCGCCGCCGCCACGATTGTCATAATTATAGCCTGCGCGGTTACCATCATAGCGATCATCATAACCGTAGCGATCGTTGCGGCCATTGTTGCCGCTTGAAAGCACAGCGGCAAGACCACCGAGCACCACCGCTCCAGCAATAATCTCGCCAGCGCTGATGCCATCGCGGTCCCGATCATAGCGATCACGCGCTTGTGCGGGAACGGCTACACTCACCAAAGCTGCAGCAGCAGCCCCGGCGCCAAGCAAAGTTTTGGTCATGACATTCATCTTCGTTCTCCTTGAACCGGCCCATTTATTCTGTGCCGCTGGAGAGCAAATATGCGATTCGGGTTGACCGGATGCTGAATTGACTTGTCAGCGTCCATTCATCTAAATCGCCTTTTTCATGAACAACTATTCGGTGAGGGTCAGCCCCGTCCATTTGGCGAGAAACGCATAAATGTCCGAATATTCGTCAATAACCTTATCGGTCGGCTTGCCTGAACCATGGCCCGCACGGCTTTCGATGCGGATGATCTTGGGCTTGTTGCCGGTTTCTGCAGCTTGCAAGGCGGAGATATATTTGAAGCTATGCCCCGGAACCACACGGTCATCGGTATCTGCGGTCGAGACGATGACCGCTGGATATTCGATCCCCGATTTGATGTTGTGATAAGGGGAGTAGGTCATCTGCATTTTAAAGTCGGCTTCCTTGCTGGGGTAGCCATAATCATCGACCCAATAACGACCAGCGGTGAAACGGTCGAAGCGGACCATATCCATCACGCCCACTGCGGCATGGCCTGCCGCGAACAGGTCAGGACGCTGGTTCACAACGGCACCGATAAGCAATCCACCATTGGACCGTCCTTCAATGGCAATTTTGCCCTTGGCCGAAACGCCGCTGGATATAAGATATTCGGCTGCGGCAGCAAAATCGTCAAAGACATTTTGTTTGTTCATCAAACGACCAGCATCATGCCACGGCTTCCCATATTCACCGCCGCCACGAATATTGGCGAGGGCGAATACACCGCCCGATTGCAGCCAAGCCATACGCGTCGCTGAATAAGTGGGCGTCTGCGAAATGTTGAACCCGCCATAGGAATAGAGCAATGTCGGCGCGCCCTTGGTCAGATCGATATCTTTTTTGTGCACGACGAACATCGGGATCTTCGTGCCATCCTTCGACGGGTAAAACGCTTGTTCGACCGTGAAGTCGGCTGGGTTGAAGCTCAGCTTTGGCTGCGCGAAGGGCGCCGAAGCCCCCGTCTTGCTGTCGAAACGATACACGGCCCCTGGCTGATTAAAGCTGGAGAATCCGTAAAATGTTTCTGGATCACCCGGCGTCCCTGAAAAGCCACTGGCCGTCCCAATCGCGCTGAGCTTGATTTCCTGCACAGGCTGGCCTGCGAGGTCAGTCATCAGCGCCATCGATTTGGCATCTTTGATATATGACAGGATCAGCCGGTCGCCGACGATCTGCGCGCGCGACAGGGTTTCCGCCCGCTCCGCTATAACGTCGGTAAACACGGGCGTTTTCGCACCCAAATCAACCGTCACAACCTTAAGCTTTGCGGCATCCTTGTTGGTGGTGAACCACAAAGTATTGCCCATGCCTTCGATCAGGCCCCAATCATGCTCCAGACCCGTGACGAGCGGCTGCGGTTTCCATGTTGGCTTTTTGCCAAGTGGCATCACGTGCAGTTCATACTTCTCATCGGTTCCGGACGACGTCGTAATGACCGCCCATTTGCCGTCATGCGTCACTTGCGCGCTATGTCCATATTCGGGCTTGTCCGGCGTTGCGTATATTGCCTTGTCTTCCGACTGGGGCGTGCCGATTTTGTGGTAATAGATGGTCTGGTTATAATTCAGCTGCTGGAATGCGGCGCCTTCTTTTGGTTCGGCAAATCGCGAGTATAAAAACCCGTCATTGCCCACCCAGCTTATGTTGGTGAATTTTGCCCAGTTGATTTCGTCGGCGAGCACCTTGCCGGTCACGGTGTCGATGACTTTAATCGTCCGCCAGTCCGAACCGCCATCTTGAACAGAATAGGCCAGCAGCTTGCCATTTTTCGATGGTACCCAGCTATCGAGCGCAGTGGCGCCGTCTTTTGCCCATAGGTTGGGGTCGATCAAAATACGATCCGCGCCGGTCAGGCCTTTGCGGACATATAAGACCGACTGGTTTTGCAGGCCGTCATTCTTTGTGAAGAAATAATAGCCGCCGGCTTTTTCAGGAAGGCCAAAGCGTTCGTAATCGAAAAGCTTCTTCATGCGCTCGGCGAGTATTTTCTTGCCGGGCAATGTTTCCAAATATGCATCGGTAACAGCATTCTGCGCCTTCACCCATTCGGCGACTTCGGGATTGACGCGCACATCATCTTCCAGCCAGCGATAGGGGTCAGCAACCTTCACGCCGAATTGTTCATCGACCACATTGACGGTTTTGGTTTGGGGATAAGTCAATTTGACTGCGACATCGGCGGTGGCTGAATTTGCGGCCATAGCGACCGACGGAATCGGCGCCATCATGAAGGCTGCACCGACCAAAAATACACTTCGCATATTATCATTTCCCCAACTCTCAAAATCTCTGCGATCCGACTATAGCGTCGACGCTTGAACGCCAACTATTCCCGCCGTCGCCCGCAAGAATATTTCGCATTTTCGTCGAAATCATGCACCGCGCTGCCGCTGTGCCAGCAAGATGGCAGCGGTAACGCCTGCGGCAAACAACATGCCCTCCAGACCGGCGGTGACGATCTGACTGATGGGGCCAAAGCCCGTTTCGCCAAAGAAGCCACCGATTTGGTCGAACCGCAGCCGCGATTGGGGAAGAAGCCGGGCCAGCTCATATATGCTGCCGCCAAGCAAGCGCCCACCGGCCATAACAATGCCTGCACCGCCAAGGCCACCGATCAAAGCGGCCGGCAGTATCGCGAAACGCAGCGGCATGTGGCGCACCTGCCGTCGGCCAAACCATAGCCCAAGGCCGACAGCGGCACCAATAACCGCGCCTTCCAGCGCGCCCGTCATTTGCGTGGGCGATTGCCCGAGCACCAAATTAAACGCATCCAAGCCAAGCAGCTTCACAATACCGCCGATTAGGAAACCGCCCACTGCGCCGCCTGCCATCGTTGCGGACCAACGCGCTGAATTCCACAGGCCAACCGCAGCAATGCCGAAGCTCACGCCCGCAGCGCCCAATAACGCAACCAACACCGTAATCGCGGTCAGGACAAGGACGATTGATGTCGCGCCCATGCCCGATGCCATTGGCTGCGAGGCCCCGGCAAAACCGTAAAACAAACCACCCAACAGCCCCGCCAGGCCACCACCGACAACGCCCGCGCCGCCCAGTACCCAAAATGTCGCCCAATCGGTCGTGGTCGCCGTTGCGACCGAAGTCGTGGCTGCTGGGCCCACGTCGCGTTCGACAGGGGCGATGAAGCGATAGCCATGCTTTGGGACGGTTTCGATAAACATCGGCCGGGTGGCATCATCCGCAAGCACACGGCGCAGGCTGCGAATACATTGTGTCAATGCTTCGTCGGTGACAGGAACACCGCGCCAGACATCGTCCATGAACTGGTCTTTCGAGACAAGCGCACCTGCATTGGTTGCGAGCAAAACAAGCGCATCAAAATAGCGGCTAGAGACATCGACGACCACGCCATCGCAATGCAGGCGTCGGCTGCTAATCTGAAGCGTGAAGCGGCCGAACCGGAGACTATCTGATTTCATTTTTCACCAAATGCTCATGTCCTGCTCATGCCTGCAATGTCGCTGCGCCGTATGTGCATAGCTCTCATTCACGGAAAAGGGCAATGCTATGCATGCAGAGAATAATGGGCCATCAAGGCCGCGGCGGAATATCTGGCGGATCTTGGGCTGGGGCGGCGCTGTTGCGCTTATCCTGACGCCGTTGGTCGCGATGCAGTTCACAACAGAAGTTAACTGGGACGAAACCGACTTCATCGTCGCCGCTATCATTTTCGGGATACTGGGCGGCCTGATTGAATTCGCGGTACGCCTGTCATCCAACTGGTATTTCCGCCTCGGGTCAATGTTTGCTGTGCTGGCCGGGTTCATGGTCATCTGGTCCAACTTGGCTGTCGGCATGATTGGGAATGAAGATAACCCGACCAATTTATGGTTCGGGCTGGTTTTGCTCATCGCAATTGCCGGCAGCATCGCGTCGCGGTTTCGCAGGCGCATATTGCCGCAGGCCATGCTGGTTGCCGGCATCGTGCAGATTAACATTGGCGTCTTTGCCGGCATATTGGGCAACGACGCGCGCGGCGGACGGTTTACGATTGTGCTTTCGGTGGCATGGTTGATTTCCAGCCTACTCTTTTGGTTGGCCAATCGAAGCGCTCAGACGAAATCATAAACCCATGAAAAAGGGCGGCACCCTTTCGGATGCCGCCCTTTTGAAACTCTTAAGGTAAGACGTGCTTATTCAGCGTCGTCCAATACTTCAACTGGGCCGCTGTCCTGACCCTTGGCGTCGACATTGCGGTCAACGAGTTCGATGACGCCCATTGGTGCGGCATCGGAACCACGGAAGCCAGCCTTGATCACGCGGCTGTAACCACCGCTGCGGTCGGCATAGCGCGTTGCCAGTTCGTCAAACAACTTTACCAGCTGCTTGTCGTCCATCAAACGGCTCATCGCGAGACGACGGTTGGACAAGCCACCCTTCTTCGCAAGCGTAATCAGCTTTTCGATGTAAGGACGCAGTTCCTTCGCCTTTGGCAAAGTCGTCTTGATCTGTTCGTGCTTGATAAGCGACGCTGCCATGTTGCGAAGCATCGCGGTACGATGCGACGTGGTGCGTTGCAGCTTACGGTGGCCAACTTTATGGCGCATATTTCATTCCTTCGTTCGTAGGGGGGCCGTATCAGGTACCCCGATCCTGGCCGTTTAAGGGCGGCCATTTCCCTTTTGGTTGGGCCGAAGCACTGCCTCGGCCCAATATTCTTTAGCCAAGCAGTTCTTGCTCAAGCTTCTTTGCCATCTCTTCGATGTTTTCTGGCGGCCATCCGGGGATGTCCATGCCAAGGCGCAAGCCCATCGACGAGAGCACTTCCTTAATTTCGTTCAGCGACTTGCGACCGAAATTAGGCGTACGCAGCATTTCGGCTTCGCTCTTTTGCACGAGGTCGCCGATGTAGATGATGTTGTCGTTCTTGAGGCAGTTTGCGCTGCGGACCGACAATTCCAATTCGTCGACCTTCTTGAGAAGGTAACGATTGAGCTGGTTTGCATCGGATTCTTCCGAAGAAGCGGATGGTGCAGCCATGCCAATCATTGGCGACGATGCAGACATCGAATCTTCGAAGTGGACGAACACTTGCAACTGGTCCTGAAGAATGCGTGCGGCATAAGCCACGGCGTCTTCTGGCGTTACGGTGCCATCGGTTTCAATGGTCAGCGACAACTTATCATAGTCAAGTTCTTGACCGATGCGTGCATTGTCCACCTTGTACGCAACCTGACGAACAGGCGAATACAGGCTGTCGACCGGGATGAGGCCGATTGGCGCATCCGCTGGACGGTTGGCGACTGCAGGAACATAACCCTTACCGATGTCGGCAGTGATTTCCATATTCAGCGTCGCGCCATCGTCGAGATGACAGATGACAAGATCAGGGTTCATCACTTGGATGTCGCCCGAAACAGCGATGTCACCAGCGGTTACCGCGCCGGGGCCAGTTGCCGAAAGCTGAAGACGCTTTGGACCTTCGCCCTCCATCTTCAACGCAACTTGCTTGATGTTCAGAACGATGTCGGTGACATCTTCACGAACGCCCGCGAGCGACGAGAATTCGTGCAACACGTTTTCGATTTTGATCGATGTAATCGCTGCGCCCTGCAGCGATGAAAGCAATACGCGACGCAGCGCATTGCCGAGAGTCAAACCAAAGCCACGCTCCAGCGGTTCTGCAACAAAAGTTGCCTTACGCTTCGCATCGCTACCTGACTTGAGTTCAAGTGCGTTGGGCTTTTTCAGTTCCTGCCAGTTCTTAATATTGACGGACATGGATTTCCCCTTGGGTTTTGCGGGACCGGCAATTTGGTGCACCGTGCCGGTTCGCGGGTAAAAGAAGGAACGGCTGAACAGCCGTCCCTGAAACGAATGCTTAGACGCGCCGACGCTTGGAAGGACGGACGCCGTTGTGCGGGATCGATGTCACGTCACGGATCGAGGTGATGGTGAAACCCACTGCCTGCAATGCGCGAAGTGCCGATTCACGACCCGAACCGGGACCCTTAACTTCGACTTCAAGCGTACGAACGCCGTGTTCAGCAGCCTTCTTGCCTGCGTCTTCCGCTGCAACCTGTGCTGCGTAAGGCGTCGACTTGCGGCTGCCCTTGAAACCCATGGTTCCTGCGGATGACCAGCTGATCGCGTTGCCCTGGGCATCGGTGATCGTGATCATTGTGTTGTTGAAGCTGGCATTGACGTGCGCGACGCCTGCCGAAATATTTTTACGCTCCCGCTTTTTAATGCGTTGTGGTTCGCGTGCCATATAATGTGTATCCTATTCGAAAATGCGAAGAAAAAATAATCAGGCCGAGGCCGGTGATTACTTCTTCTTGCCCGCGATTGCCTTGGACTTGCCCTTGCGGGTGCGCGCATTGGTATGCGTACGCTGGCCACGGACTGGAAGACCCTTACGGTGGCGAAGGCCACGGTAGCAGGCGAGATCCATCAAACGCTTGATGTTCATCGATGTGTTACGGCGAAGATCGCCTTCTACGGTGTAGCCCGCATCGATGGTTTCGCGGATTTGCAGAACTTCGGCATCCGAAAGGTCCTGCACACGACGGCTATGATCAATTCCCAGCTTTGTCGCGATTTCGACGGCTTTAGTGCGGCCGATACCGTGAATGTAGGTAAGCGCAATGATCACGCGCTTGTTGGTTGGAATGTTAACTCCGGCAATACGTGCCAATTTATTTACTCCTGCTCCACAGGTGTCCCGAAAGACAAACCCTATCTCAACGCTGATGATATTCCGAAACGCACAAAACCAGCGGACGCGTTAAAGCGCTGCTGGCTGCACCAGATGATCGGAATTGAGGCCGCCTTACGGTGAGTCGCACAAACTGTCAAGGCTAGCGGCGCGCTATCCCTTGCCTTTGGTCTTGGTTTTGCCGGCAATTGCGTTTTCTTCGATGAACGCAATAATCCGGCTCGCAATATCCTTGCCGCTGGCTTTCTCGATTCCTTCAAGCCCCGGCGAACTGTTCACTTCCATGATGACTGGGCCATGATTGGACCGGAGCATATCAACGCCAGCAACATTTAACCCCATGGCGCGCGCCGCGCGGACCGCGGTTGAGCGTTCTTCCGGCGTGATTTTTATGGCTTCGGCCGAGCCGCCACGGTGCAGGTTCGATCGAAAATCCCCTTCGGCGCCCTTGCGCTGCATCGATGCGACAACCTTGTTGCCGATCACAAAGCAACGGATGTCGGTGGCATTTGCCTCTTTGATAAATTCCTGCACAAGGATGTTCACGTTAGCACCGCGAAACGCCTCAATAACGGAGCGGGCAGACTTTTCAGTCTCGCCCAAAACCACGCCAATGCCTTGCGTGCCTTCCAGCAACTTGATGACCACAGGCGCGCCACCCACCATTTTGATGACTTCGTCGGTCTGCCGTGGGTCATGCGCAAACGCTGTGACCGGCAGGCCAAGCCCCTTGCGCGCCAAAATCTGCAACGACCGCAGCTTGTCGCGGGAACGGCCGATGGCCACACTCTCGTTCAATGACCACACGTTCATCATCTCAAATTGGCGCAGCACAGCGAGCCCGTAAAATGTGATGGACGCGCCAATGCGCGGGATCACCGCGTCATATTTCCCGAGCTTCGCGCCCTGATAATATGCTTCGGGACGGTGCGACGTGATATTCATGGTCACCCGCAACGTATTCAGCACGTCGATTTCATGTCCGCGCGCCAACGCGGCTTCGACGAGCCGTTGATGCGAGTATAGGTTGGCGTTGCGTGCCAACATGGCGATTTTCATGTGCTCGTATGTCCTTGATTCGCTGGCTTGCCCAATACCCAGCGTCGTCCGCTATTGACCAGAAAGCCGCGCCTTAGCGTCCGTCGGCCAATTAGCAAGGGAAAGGCCATAGAACGCCGGTTAGCCAAGGTGAGCTGTCCGTTCCAACACCGCTTACCAAAACAAAATTGCGCTGAGATGACATAGCGTTCTTGCGTGTCACCATTGGACGATCGGACCATGCGCCGGTCGATGACGGGCGCTTCATAACGCTTTGGCTTTTCGCCCGCATTCAAACGGAACCAAAATTCAACCCACGGCTTGCCATCGCGGACGATTGGCTTAATCCGGGTTGCATGTATCGATGATGTCGCTGCGCCCGTGTCCATTTTCGCGTGCACGTGCGACAGGCCAAGGCTCGGCACATCGACCATTTCGCACCAGCCAATTTCTAATTTGCTGCCTGAACGTGGCTTACTTCCCCCCGCAGCCAATTAGTTTGGCTCCGTTGCGGGCGGATCAGCGACTGGGTCATTTTGTATTGCCGGGTCCGCTTGTGTTTCAGTCGGGTCGGCAGCTTCAGTCGCAGGGCCCATGTCCAACGTCTCAATATCCAGATTAAAGCCGTCAACCTTGGGTGGCTCATCTGCCGGCGGCGTAAACGGCAGCAGCATATTTTTAAATTGCTCGCCCAACACCTTATCAACTGCTGGCGCGATTTCAGCGACTTTGTAGCGCATGTACCCGCCAACAACATAAGAGAAGCTGACGCGTGTGGCGCCGTCTTGCTTTGCCGGCTCCATGGCAACAGTCAGCGTCCCAATCACAGCTTCCGACTGGAGCGGCCCCAACGCGCCTTGCATCCGCAGGACTTTGCCCGGTTGCGCGAAAATAACGCGCATATGCTCGACGCTTCCGACCGTCTTGACCTTCCCGTTGGCGTCGGTTTCCTGAAACAGTTCGCAAAAGCAACCATTGGCTTGCGCATCGATATAAAAGCCAGCGGTAGAGCCCGACCAGCTATGCGATTTGTTCCAATAGTCCTTTGGCGCAAGCAGGCGCTTCCAAATCTCGTCGGGCGTTGCCTGAACGGTCGCAATGTGGATGATGTTAAACCCGGTGTCCGACGCAGCTTTAACGTCCGCAAATGCCGGCGATGCTGTTGCAGCCAATATAGCTGCCGTGATGACAAGATGTTTCATGGAGGGGGTTTCTAACAACCGTTTCCATTTCCGTCACGTTGAACTTGCTTCAGCAGCGGTCAGGCGATGATCGCTTCAATCGCCTTCGTTACGTCGTCAATCGGTGCCATGCCATCCACGCGGCTTACAAGGCCGCGGGCATCATATAGTGGCAAGATCGGTTCGGTCTTTGCGCGATACTCCGCCATGCGGGTACGGACGGTTTCTTCATTGTCATCGGGGCGACGCTTAAATTCATGTGATCCGCATTTGTCACAGGTGTCGTCTTTGACCGGTTTTTTGAAAACGTCATGATAGCCATCACCGCAATTGGCGCAGGTGAAACGGCCAACAACGCGTTCGACCAACGCGTCTTCGTCAACAACCAGTTCAATGACATAATGGAGCGTCCGTTCACGCGCGGACAACAGGCCATCGAGAAGCGCGACTTGCGGAGCCGTGCGTGGGTAGCCGTCAAAAATCAGGCCCTTGTCCGCAGGGATCGCATCCATATGCTCGCCAAGGATCTCGGCCATCAATTCGTCAGGGAAAAGCTTCCCCGCCTTCATGATCTCATCCGCCATTTTACCGACTTCAGTGCCCGCCTTTACGGCAGCACGCAGGATGTCGCCGGTCGACAATTGTACCATGCCATATTTCTCAACGAGAAATGCAGCCTGCGTTCCTTTGCCTGCGCCAGGAGGCCCCAAAAGGATGATATTCATGAAACGTTTCCCTGTTCGTTTCGATGTCGCGTCCCTTAGCGGGCGCGTCCACCCTTCAACTTGGCCTTCTTCAGCAAATCGCCATATTGGTGGGCGAGCAGATGGCTCTGGATTTGTGAAATCGTATCAATGGTGACGTTGACCAGAATGAGCAAGCTGGTACCACCAATAGCGAAGAACTGCTGCTGTCCAGTTTGGCCCATGACATAGTCGGGCAACAAGCAGACCAAGGTCAGATAGGCGGCGCCCAACACGGTGATGCGTGTCAGAACATAATCGAGATAAGATTCCGTGTTCTTGCCCGGACGAATGCCCGGAATGAAGCCACCGGCTTTCTTCAGATTCTCGGATGTTTCTTCCGGATTGAACACCACAGCGGTGTAAAAGAAACAGAAGAAGATGATGCCGAGGCCATAGAGCGCCAGATACACCGGCTGCCCATGCGCCAAATATTGGTTCAACGTGATGACAAAGTCACCCATCGCGCTTTCACCCGCAACCTTGTTTCCACCAAGCTGCGTAATAGTGATAGGCAGCAGCAACAATGACGATGCAAAAATCGGCGGGATGACGCCAGCAGTGTTGATCTTCAACGGAAGATGGCTGCGGTCAGCTTGCATCATGCCGCGCTGCGTCGCACGCTTTGGATATTGAATAAGTACCCGGCGCTGGCCGCGCTCCATGAAACAGATCAGCAAAGTCAGGCCGACAAACATCAACAAAAAGCCGACGATCAGAAATCCGCTGATCGATCCGGTCCGTCCGCCTTCAAGAAGCTGTGCGAACAACCGTGGCATTTGGGCGACGATACCCGCCATGATGATCAACGAGATACCGTTGCCAATACCGCGCGACGTAATCTGTTCACCCAGCCACATCAGGAACATGGTGCCGCCAATAAGGCTGATAGTCGCAACGACGCGGAACATCATGCCCGGCTCAACAACCGCGCTAATGCCATTGGCCGCAGCGAGGCTTTCAAGCCCTGCGGCAAGGAAATATCCCTGCACCGCGGTCAGGAAAACCGTGCCGTAGCGCGTATATTGGTTAAGTTTCTTGCGTCCGCTCTCGCCCTCTTTCTTGATGGCAGCAAGCGTCGGCGACAGCGATGCAGCGAGCTGCACGACGATCGACGCGGTAATATAGGGCATTACGCCAAGCGCGATGAGGCTCATGCGCTCAAGGCTGCCGCCCGAGAAAGTGTTGAAGATATCAAGAACGCCGCCGGCGGCGTTGTTCGCATAAAGGGCCGCTTGCGCGATGGGATCAACGCCCGGCAGCGGCACGAAGCTCAGCATCCGGAATATGATGAGCGCGCCGATAGTGAACCAAATGCGGTTCTTAAGCTCTGTTGCCTGCCCGAACTTCGATAAATTGAGGTTCGATGCCATTTGGTCGGCCCTAGATGCCATGATATACGTTCCTTGGTTCCGGATTAACCGTGAATGCGCTGTAATCGCGCAACGGCTTCACCCCAAAAATTTCGCCTGACTGTATCTGGATGAACCCCAGAAATGTCAAACCCCGCCAGCCCATATCGGGAAGCGGGGCTGGCATGACAAGAGCGAAGTCGTCGCCCCCGTCTTATTTCTTGGCCGCAGCTTCTTTAGCAGCGTTCTTGACTGATGATTTCTTCGCAGCGGCTTTTTCCGATGCAGAAACCTTTACCAGCACTTCAACCTTACCACCGGCCTTTTCAACGGCCTCAACGGCTGCCTTTGAAGCACCAGCGACAGAGAAGTTCACCTTGGAGGTGAGTTCACCCTTGGCCAGCAAACGGACGCCGTCCTTGCCACCACGTGCAAGACCAGCAGCCTTCAACGCAGCATGGTCAACAACAGCTTTGATGTCGATTTTCTTGGCATCGATAAACTTCTGGATCATGCCCAGATTTACTTCTGCATGGTCCTTGGCGAAGATGTTGTTGAAGCCGCGCTTTGGAATACGCATGTGAAGTGGCATCTGGCCGCCTTCAAATCCGTTGATCGAAACACCCGAACGGCTGGTCTGACCCTTTTGGCCGCGACCCGAGGTCTTGCCCTTGCCCGAACCGATACCACGGCCAACGCGCATACGGCGATGGCGGGCGCCTTCGTTGTCTTTAATGTCATTCAATTTCATGTCGTGCACTCGCTTTCGCTTTAATTCGCGCTGATGTTATTAGTCCTGAATTTGGACCATGTGACGAACTGTGCGGATCATTCCGCGCACTTCGGCTGTGTCTTCGATTTCGACAACGCGGTTCATCTTGTCAAGGCCGAGGCCTTTCAAAGTTGCGCGCTGTGAGGCTGGACGGCGGATCGGCGAACCGGTCTGCTTCAGTTTAATCTTCGCCATATCGATTACTCCGCAATAGCTTCTGCGTCGGCTTCAGCAGTTTTGCTGCCACCGCGACCAAGAAGGTCGGCGATTTTCTTGCCGCGACGCTGCGCTACCGACTTGGGGCTGGTCTGTTCAGACAGCGCCGCGAAAGTAGCACGGATCATGTTGTAAGGGTTCGACGTACCGACCGACTTGGTCACAACGTCCGCAACGCCCAGGCTTTCGAAGACAGCGCGCATTGGGCCGCCTGCGATGATGCCGGTACCGGCTGGTGCCGAACGCAACGTCACCTTGCCAGCGCCGAAATGGCCCTTACCGTCGTGATGCAACGTACGACCATCTTTCAGGGCGACGCGGATCATCGATTTCTTGGCAGCGGCAGTCGCTTTGTTGATGGCTTCTGGCACTTCGCGTGCTTTACCATGACCAAAGCCTACGCGGCCCTGACCGTCACCAACAACGACGAGTGCCGCAAAACCGAAGCGCTTACCGCCCTTAACAGTTTTCGAAACGCGGTTGATGTGAACGAGCTTTTCGATCGTGCCATCATCTTCTTCCTGTGCAGGACGACGATCGTTGTTACGACCACGGCCACCGCCACCACGGTTATCACCGCCGCCACGACCGCCGCGACCGCGACGTTGACCTTCGGCTGCTTCAGGAGCTGCGCCGTCAGTCACAGGTACAGTGCTTTCAGTGTTTTCAGCCATCATCAGAACTCCAATCCGCCTTCGCGCGCTGCATCAGCAAGCGCTTTGACGCGACCGTGAAACAGGAACCCGCCACGATCAAAAACCACGCTGGAAATGCCAGCTTTCTTAGCTGCTTCGGCTACCCGCTTGCCAACATCCGCCGCAGCTTCAGTTGTCGAGCCGTTCTTAGCCTTCACGTCCTTGTCGAGGGTCGAAGCAGACGCGATGGTCGCGCCCTTCGAATCGTCAATGACTTGCGCATAGATGTGGCGACCAGTGCGGTGCACGGAAAGACGAGGACGTCCAGCAACCTGCGCCCGCAATTTCGAACGAACGCGTTGACGGCGCCTTGCAAAGAGAGACAATTTTGCCATTATTTCTTCTTCCCTTCCTTGCGGAAGATATACTCGCCGCGGTACTTGATGCCCTTGCCCTTATATGGCTCCGGCTTCCTCCAGCGACGGATTTCAGCAGCAACCTGCCCAACCTTCTGCTTGTCGATACCTGAAATTTCCACCGTGGTGTTGTCAGGTGTCTTGATTTCGATGCCCTCTGGGATCGCGAAGTCGACATCATGGCTGTAGCCAAGTTGCAGCTTCAACATCTTGCCTTGGCTGTTTGCACGATAACCAACGCCGGTGATTTCGAGGACTTTCGTAAAGCCTTCGGTCACACCCGTAACGAGGTTCTGTACCAACGTACGCTGCATACCCCAAAACGCGCGGGCTGCCTTGCTGCCATTGGCCGGCTTTACCGAAAGGCCGTCGTCCTGCATCTCGTAAGAGATAAGGTCGCTCATAGGCATTTTCAGTTCGCCCTTCGGTCCTTTGACCGAAAGCGTGCCCGCTTCCATGCTGGCGGTTACGCCGGCAGGAATGGGAACAGGTTTCTTACCAATGCGGCTCATTAGAATACCTCCGCCAGGATTTCGCCGCCGACATTCTGTGCGCGCGCTTCGGCGTCAGACAGAACGCCCTTTGGCGTCGAAACGATGGTGATGCCAAGGCCGTTACGGATAATCGGAAGCTCTTGGCTTCCTGAATATACGCGGCGACCAGGCTTCGAAACGCGGGCGACATGCTGGATAGCAGGAGCACCTTCGAAATATTTCAGCTCGATGCGGATGCCCTTATGTGCACCCAAAGCTTCTTCGCTGTAACCGCGAATATAGCCTTCACGCTGCAGAACATCGAGAACGCGGGTACGCAGGCCGGACGCTGGCGAGACTACAGAGTCTTTCTTCGCCCGCTGGCCGTTGCGGATACGGGTGAGCATATCACCCAAAGGATCGGTCATTGCCATCTATCTTATCCTTACCAGCTCGACTTCGTAACGCCCGGGATCATGCCCTTATTGGCAAGATTACGCAGTTCGATACGGTTCAGCTTGAATTTACGGTACACGCCGCGAGGACGCCCGGTGGTTTCGCAACGGTTACGCACGCGGTGCGGGTTACCATTGCGGGGAATTTCAGCCATTTTCAGGCGTGCAATCAAACGCTCGCTGTCATCCAACGACTGGTCTTTCGCCATCGCCTTCAACTTCGCATAACGACCGGCGTATTTCTTCGCCAGCTTCTTGCGACGCTCGTTCTTGTTTATGGAGCTCAGTTTAGCCATTATGCAGCCGCCTTTTCGTCAGCTTCTTCTACAGGGAACGGGAAGCCGAACAGCTTAAGCAGTTCGCGCGCCTCGTCGTCCGAGTTTGCCGAAGTCGTTACGATCACATCCATGCCGCGCACCGTATCGATGGCGTCATAGCTGATTTCTGGGAAAATGATCTGTTCCTTGAGACCCATCGCAAAGTTGCCACGGCCATCAAAGCTCTTTGGGTTCAGGCCACGGAAATCGCGAATGCGTGGCATTGCGATGGTGACGAGGCGATCCAAGAATTCATACATCTGGGCGCCACGCAGCGTTACTTTCACGCCGATTGGCATGCCTTCACGCAGCTTGAAGCCAGCGATGGATTTCTTCGCCTTGGTGATGACTGGCTTTTGACCAGCGATCAGTTCCATTTCAGCAAGAGCGGTCGTAACCTTCTTCTTGTCCTGCGAACCTTCACCAACACCCATGTTGAGTGTGATCTTTTCGATCTTCGGCACTGCGAAGCGGTTTGTGTAACCGAACTTTTCAGTCAAGCCTTTGACGACGGCGTCGTCGTACAACTTCTTCATACGTGGAGTATATTTGGTATCAGCCACTGATCGTCTCCCCGGACTTCACGGCCACGCGGACCTTCTTGCCGTCCTTGGTTTCCACGCGAACGCGTGTTGCCTTGCCTGTTTTCGGATCCGCCAAAGCCACATTCGAAATGTGCAGCGGTGCTTCAAAGCGATCGAGACCGCCCTGCGGGTTTGCCTGCGAAGCTTTCCGGTGACGCACAGCAATGTTGACGCCTGCGACGACGACTTTGCTGTCCTTAGGCATTACGGCGGTTACTTCGCCGGACTTGCCCTTGTCTTTACCGGCGAGCACGACGACCGTGTCACCCTTTTTGATTTTTGCCAGAGCCATTGTTATAGCACCTCCGGTGCCAAGCTGATGATTTTCATGTGGTTCTTGGCGCGCAGTTCACGAACCACTGGTCCGAAGATACGTGTGCCAATCGGCTCCTTGTTGTTACCGATAAGAACGGCAGCATTGGAGTCGAAGCGGATAACCGAACCGTCTGCACGGCGGATGTCTTTGCGGGTACGAACGATAACGGCCTTGTGCACGTCACCCTTCTTTACCTTACCGCGCGGTGCAGCTTCTTTGATCGACACCACGATGATGTCGCCCACGCCAGCTACGCGACGCTTGGAACCGCCAAGCACCTTGATGCACTGAACGCGCTTTGCGCCGCTGTTGTCCGCAACATCGAGATTGGATTGCATCTGAATCATGGAATCAATCCTCCTTCGTTGCGGCGACCGGGGCGGCAGCGTCAGCTACCAAGCGCCAGGTCTTGTTTTTGGAAATCGGCGCGCACTCTTCGATGCGGACGACTTGGCCTTCTTTCACGACGTTGTTTTCGTCATGGGCGTGATACTTCTTCGTGCGACGAATGATCTTGCCGTAAAGCGGGTGCTTCACTTTGCGCTCGACGAGAACGACAATGGTCTTGTCATTCTTGTCGGAGACCACGGTCCCTGTGAGAATACGTTTTGGCATGGGTAGCTCCTTATGCCGTCTTTGCGGCGGCGCGCTGGCGCTCACCCTGCAGGGTTTTGATGCGGGCGATGTCACGACGCACTTCACGCACACGTGCCGGCTTTTCCATCTGGCCAGTGGCCGATTGGAAACGCAGGTTAAACGCTTCGCGCTTCAATTCGCCGAGCTGAACAGCAAGCTGATCGTCGCTCTTGACGCGGAGATCTTCGGTTTTGCTCATCTTATGATGCTCCCAGATGCGAGGTGTCGCCGAGACGCGCCACGACCTTGGTCTTGATTGGCAGTTTCATGGCTGCACGCTGGAATGCGACAGCTGCGAGTGGACCAGGAACACCGTCGAGTTCAAACATGATGCGGCCAGGCTTAACCTTGGCTGCCCAATATTCGACCGAACCCTTGCCCTTACCCTGACGAACTTCGGCAGGCTTTTTCGTGACCGGCACGTCCGGGAAGATACGGATCCACAAACGTCCCTGACGCTTGATGTGACGCGTAATCGCGCGGCGAGCCGCTTCGATCTGACGTGCGGTAATCCGCTCTGGCTCAAGCGCCTTCAGGCCGTAGGAACCGAAGTTCAGGTCAGACCCGCCCTTGGCTTCGCCCTTAATGCGTCCCTTGAACTGCTTACGGAACTTTGTTTTCTTTGGTTGCAACATGTCTAGTTCCTAACCTTTAGCGGCGGTCAGACTGCGGACGGACGCCAGAAGTCTGTGCTTCCATCATCAGTCGGTCAGTTGCCATTGGGTCATGACCCAAGATTTCGCCTTTGAAGATCCAGCATTTAATGCCGATGATGCCATAAGCAGTCAGTGCTTCAGCTTCAGCATAGTCAATGTTGGCACGAAGCGTATGCGCAGGCACGCGGCCTTCACGGTACGATTCAACGCGTGCAATTTCTGCGCCGCCCAAACGACCACCGCAGGTAATCTTGATACCTTCTGCACCCAGACGCATCGCCGACTGCATCGCGCGCTTCATGGCACGACGGAATGCGATACGACGGATAAGCTGGTCAGCAATACCCTGCGCTACGAGCTTCGCGTCGACTTCCGGCTTGCGGATTTCAACGATGTTCAACGACACTTCAGCGGTGGTGAACTTGTTGATCTGCTTTTTCAGCTTCTCAATGTCCGCACCCTTCTTGCCGATGATCACGCCAGGACGTGCTGCGTAGATTGAAACGCGGCAATTCTTGGCAGGACGCTCGATTACGACCTTTGAAATCGCTGCTTGTGGCAGTGTTTCAAAGATGAACTTGCGGATCTTGATATCTTCCAGAAGCATGCGGCCATATTCCGCACCTTCGGCGTACCAACGGCTATCCCAAGTCCGGTTGATCTGCAGGCGAAGCCCGATTGGATTTGATTTCTGACCCATGACTTATGCCTCTTCTTGCTGTTCACGCACAACGATGCGCAGACGGCTGAATGGTTTGATGATCCGGCTCGACTTGCCGCGGCCGCGTGCCATGAAACGCTTCATGGTCAGTGCCTTGCCAACGCTTGCCTCGGCAACGACAAGGCTGTCGACGTCAAGGTTGTGGTTGTTTTCGGCGTTGGCGATGGCGGATGCCAGAACCTTGCGCACGTCTTCTGCCATTCCCTTTGTGGAGAATTTCAGAATGTTGAGCGCGTCTTCGGCTTTCTTGCCACGGATCAGCGCGGCAACGAGGCCAAGCTTCTGAGCCGAACCACGAATGGTTGTGCCCACTGCCAGAGCTTCATTGTCGGCGACGCGACGGGGTGCGGATGCCTTACCCATTAGCGTTTGCCCTTCTTATCTGCGCCATGGCCATGATACGTACGCGTTGGAGCGAACTCACCAAGCTTATGGCCGACCATGTCCTCATTCACCGAAACGGGAATGAACTTGTGGCCATTATAGACGCTGAACGTCAGGCCAACGAACTGAGGCAGGATTGTCGAGCGACGCGACCAAGTCTTGATCGGCGCAGCCTTCGATGTTTCCTGAGCGGTTTCTGCTTTTTTCAGCAGATAGAGGTCAACAAACGGACCTTTCCAGACGGAACGAGACATGAGTTACCTCTTCTTCTTAGCATGCCGCGAACGGATGATCATCCGGTCGGTCGACTTGTTGCTGCGGGTACGAGCACCCTTTGTTGGCTTACCCCAAGGTGTAACCGGATGACGGCCACCTGATGTACGACCTTCACCACCACCATGCGGGTGATCGACAGGGTTCTTAGCAACACCACGCGTCAGCGGGCGAATGCCGCGCCAGCGATTGCGGCCTGCCTTGGCAAGGGTCGTGTTCGAGTTGTCAGGGTTCGAAACCGCGCCAACTGTACCCATGCACGTGCCGAGAATGTAGCGCTGCTCACCCGAGTTCAGGCGAACAATAACGCGGCCACCGTCGCGACCGACCAGCTGCACATATGTGCCTGCCGAACGTGCGATCTGGCCACCCTTACCGGGCTTCATTTCGATGTTGTGGCAAATCGTACCAACCGGCATCTGGCTCAGCAACATGGCGTTGCCTGGCTTAACGTCGGTCTTTTCGCCGGCAACAACAACGTCGCCTACGGCAAGACGCTGTGGTGCAAGGATGTAGGCCAGTTCACCATCTTCGTACTTTACAAGTGCGATGAAGGCCGAACGGTTGGGGTCATATTCCAGACGCTCAACAGTTGCAGGCATATCCCATTTACGACGCTTAAAGTCGATCAGACGATATTTTTGCTTGTGACCGCCGCCGATACCGCGCGAAGTCACGTGACCCTTGTTGTTACGGCCGCCGGTCTTGCTCTTACCTTCGGTCAGTCCCTTAACAGGACCGCCTTTGTAGAGGCTCGACCGGTCAACCAGCACAAGGCCGCGACGGGCGGGGCTAGTTGGTTTGTAGCTTTTGAGTGCCATTATCCTGCCCTTAAATACCGGTGGTCACGTCAATGCTCTGGCCTTCGGCCAAAGTGACGATTGCTTTTTTGACATCCGAACGCGTGTAAGGCTTGCCCTTCCAGCGCTTGGTTTTGCCCTTTTGCACGAGCGTATTCACGTTCAGGACCTTGACGTCGAACAAGGCTTCAACAGCTGCCTTGATCTGTGGCTTGGTCGAGCTACCCGTGACTTTGAACACAACAGCGTTGTGCTCCGACAGCAGGGTCGCCTTTTCGGTGATGTGCGGTGCAACGATCACGTCATAATGACGCACGTCGATTGCTTTATCCTTAGCCATTGAAACGGGCCTCCAGTTTCTCGACCGCAGCGCGGGTCAAGACCAGCGTGTCATGCTTCAGAATGTCATAAACATTGGCACCAACAGCAGGCATCACGTTGATGCCGACCAGGTTAGCCGAAGCCATACGGAAATTGTCGTTTACGGTGTCGCCGTCGATAACCAGCGTCGTCTTGCCGAAACCGAGCTTGCCAACCTGACCCTTAAGCGCCGCAGTCTTTGCAGCAGCCAGATCAAGATCTTCAAGAACGATAAGCGAACCAGCCTTAGCTTTGCTCGAAAGCGCCATCTTCAGACCCAATGAGCGGATCTTCTTGTTCAACGATGGGTTAAAGTCACGCAGACGGGCACCATGGGCCTTACCACCACCGATGAAGATCGGAGCAGCGCGGTCACCGTGACGGGCAGTACCGCCACCCTTTTGGTTGCCGAATTTCTTGCCGGTGCGTGCAACGTCTGAACGCTCACGGGTAGGACGAGCCGTAACGCGGGCCTTTTCACGCTGCCAGGTAACAACACGGTGCAGAATGTCGGCGCGCGGCTCAATGCCAAATACGTCGTCATTCAGATCGATGTCGCCCTTTGCCTTGGCGTCGAGGGTTTGAACCTTGAGCTTCATGGCTTAGCCCTCCTTCTTTTCTTCGCCGGCGTCAGCAGCAGGTGCTTCGGCAACGGGCGCAGCTTCAGCGGCAGGCGCTTCAGCTTCGACAGCGGGGGTGTCTGCAACTTCAACTTCGGTGTTGATGATGACATCTTCGACCACTGGGGCTTCATTGTCATTCTTCAACGCGCCGGGGAACGGAGCAGCTTCAGGTGTAGGAACCTTAACGGCATCGCGAACAAGCAACCAACCGTTCTTCGCGCCAGGTACTGAACCCTTTACGAAGATGAGACCGCGCGCAACATCAGTGCGGACGATTTCAAGATTTTGTTGTGTGCGCTGACGGTCGCCCATGTGGCCGGCCATCTTCTTGTTCTTGAACACCTTGCCTGGATCCTGGCGTTGGCCAGTCGAACCATGGGCACGGTGGGTGATGGACACACCGTGCGATGCGCGCATACCACCGAAGCCCCAACGCTTCATGGCGCCGGCAAAGCCTTTACCCTGCGTGTGGCCAGTGATGTCGACGAGCTGGCCGTCAACAAAATGGTCTGCGGAAAGAGAAGCGCCGACGGGCAGCAAGCCGTCGGCATTATCAACGCGGAATTCAGCAACGCGAGCTTTTGGCTCGACCTGTGCTTTAGCGAACTCGCCGCGCTGTGGTTTGTTTACATTTTTCGCTTTACGGGCGCCGGCACCGAGACGAACAGCAAAATAGCCATCCTTCTCTGCATTGCGGGCTCCGACCACTTGGCAGCCTTCCAGCGCCAAAACGGTCACAGGTACGTGACGGCCATCTTCATTGAAGAGGCGCATCATACCCATCTTTTTCGCGATCACGCCAGTGCGCATGATCCATACTCCAACTTATGTCAGAGGCCCGGCTGGCAGGATTGCCAGGAGGGCGTGACGCCTAAATCCAGCCCTGAATTTTCAAGCATTGCCCCGTCCGGGCTAGGCACCAGTGGCTCACCTTAATGAGCAATCTGGTAAGACGGGGAACGCAGCCCGAGTAAACTCGGCGGTATTCCTATTGTCTCACTCTACTTGGGTAGAGATATCGGCTTACGCCAATTTGATTTCGACATTCACACCGGCAGCAAGATCGAGCTTCATGAGCGCGTCTACGGTCTGTGGCGTGGGCTGCACAATGTCGAGCAACCTTTTATAGGTACGAACTTCGAACTGCTCGCGTGACTTTTTGTCAACGTGCGGTCCGCGGTTCACTGTGAACTTTTCGATACGGGTAGGAAGTGGAATTGGACCACGGATAAGCGCACCAGTGCGGCGTGCGGTGTCTGCGATATCGCCAGTCGCCTGATCGAGGACGCGATGGTCAAATGCTTTCAGACGGATGCGAATATTCTGCGTTTCCATGGGTTCACCAATTTCCAAATTCTATCAATATCAAAGAGCCGAAAAACAGCCATTCCGACTTGCGCTTTCGAAGCCGGAACAACTGTTTTGAAATTCTAAAAACCGCCCCGCCCGAATCAAAGAGTCGGGCGGGATGCGCGGCCTATATTACTTCGTGATGGTGCTGACAACCCCAGAACCGACGGTGCGTCCGCCTTCGCGAATTGCGAAGCGAAGACCTGGGTCCATAGCGATTGGAGCAATCAACTTAACCGCGATGGTTACGTTGTCGCCTGGCATAACCATTTCAGTGCCTTCTGGAAGGATCACTTCGCCGGTCACGTCAGTTGTACGGAAGTAGAACTGTGGACGGTAGTTTGCGAAGAATGGCGTGTGACGGCCGCCTTCGTCCTTCGAAAGAACGTAGATTTCTGCCGAGAACTCAGTGTGCGGCGTAACCGAACCTGGCTTGCAGAGAACCTGACCACGCTCAACTTCTTCACGGCCTACGCCACGAACAAGCGCACCGATGTTGTCGCCTGCACGACCTTCGTCGAGCAGCTTGCGGAACATTTCAACGCCGGTAACGGTCGTCTTCTTGGTGTCCTTGATACCAACGATTTCAACTTCTTCGCCAACCTTGACGATTCCGGTTTCAACGCGGCCGGTAACAACCGTACCACGACCCGAGATCGAGAACACGTCTTCAACTGGCATCAGGAATGGCTTGTCGATTGGACGCTCTGGCTGAGGAATAGCTTCGTCAACAGCAGCCATCAGTGCAAGGACAGATTCCTTACCGATGTTGTCGTCACGGCCTTCGAGTGCAGCAAGTGCCGAACCACGAACGATTGGAATATCGTCGCCTGGGAAATCATACTTCGAAAGAAGCTCACGGATTTCCATTTCAACCAGTTCGAGAATTTCTTCATCGTCAACCTGGTCAACCTTGTTCATGTAAACAACAAGTGCAGGAACGCCAACCTGACGTGCAAGCAGGATGTGCTCGCGAGTCTGTGGCATCGGGCCGTCAGCTGCGTTCACAACGAGGATAGCGCCGTCCATCTGAGCAGCACCGGTGATCATGTTCTTAACATAGTCAGCGTGACCTGGGCAGTCGACGTGTGCGTAGTGACGACCAGCAGTTTCATATTCAACGTGTGCCGTCGAAATGGTGATGCCGCGCTCGCGCTCTTCTGGAGCCTTATCGATGTTGGCGAAATCAACAGCGGTACCGCCGTAAGTTTCAGCCATGATCTTCGTGATTGCTGCAGTCAGCGTGGTCTTGCCGTGGTCAACGTGACCGATGGTGCCGATATTGCAGTGCGGCTTCGTCCGCTCAAATTTAGCCTTTGCCATTTTTCAAACCTTCTTACTTTAGAAATGTCGGATTACGTTCAGATGGGACGCGCCTGCTGAATCAGGCGTGGCCTTTAGTAGGTCTTTTCCGGTTCTGCAAGCTTTGCCTGCATATCCTTGCCGAACCGATGATTTATCGTATCAGTCGAAATGCTTCTCCATACGGAGCAAGGGTATTTTGACATCGCCCACGCTAGCATATTCCTGCTCTGCTGCGGGCGTATATCCCTGCGCACGATAGAGCGGAACCCCAGCCGCCGTTCCCATCAATTCAACGCGCTGAAAGCCCGCCTGTCGTGCTGCATCTTCGCAAAGCGCCAGGATGCGCGCGCCGATTCCACGCCGCGTAAAGTCCGGGTCGGTATACATGGCCCGTATCTTTGCCGCGTCGGTGGCGGGGTCGAGTGTGGCAGGTTCACGCGCCACGACACTGTCATCGCCGCCATAAAGCGTCGCGCGAAAGCTCCACCCGCCACATCCGGCGATTCGGCCGTCGCATTCAATCAGGAAATAGGTGCCGTCGCGCACCAACTGCGTATCAAGCCCCATGACCTTGTCGCTGGCTGCGACCTGTTGAGGTGTCAGGAAATCCGACTGGTTCTGCGCAATTGACCGGACCATGAGCGCGTGCAACGCTTCCAGGTCATCGGGCGTGGCAATGCGATGTTTGAATTCGTCCGTCATCCTAAACCCTAAATACAAACGGCGAAAAAAGAAGGGCGAGGGCCACCGCCCCCGCCCATTCCTTAATATGCATGCGAATCAATAGTCGATAGCGACTCGCACATAATAGAAGCCACCGTTTATGCCGAATGGACCACCCGAACGCGGATAGACTTGGCCGTCTGCAAGACTGTTGGTCAGCGCATAAACCGGGTTAGTTGCCGTCGGTGCAATCTTATCAGGATAGGTATCAAACAGATTGTTGGCACCGACCGTCAGGGTATAGCGATCAGCGAAGGTGTAGCTGATGTCGAGATCAGTGACGAACTTAGCACCGAACTTCTGCCCTGGATATTCAAGCTGATTCGCCCACGAACTGAAATAATTTTCGCGCGCATTGATCGAAAAATCGCCAATCTGCCAGTTTGCCGACGCATTAACACGATGCTTAGGTGGCAGGTTCGAAACGTTGAACCTTTGCGCCGGGCTGATCACCAACGGGTCAAAGTCGGTTACCTTGCTCTTGTTATAGTTATACGCAAGCGTCAGGCTTAAAGGGCCGCCAGCCAGATCGGTGCGGTAATTGGTTACAAAGTCGAAACCGGTGGTGCGTGTTTCAAAACCGTTGGTGAAGTAGTTCACGTCGCCCGCAAGGCCCACGACTGCCAGCGAAGGCAGCGCAACGAGGTCCGCTGCCGACACCGTAAAGGTCTGCGAAATGCCGATACGGTTCTTAACCTTGACCGAATAACCATCGAGCGTGATGCTCAATTTGTCCATCGGCGTCAGCACGATGCCGCCCCCGAAATTGAGGGATTTTTCCGGGTTAAGCGAGGTTGCGCCATAATATTGCGCAATGTCGCTGGTTACGGGATAGGTGCCGGTTTGCACCTGATTCCCGCTGCGGAAGTTGGTGGTCACGATCTGTGTGTTATTCTGGCCCGGCGATGGTGCATGGAAACCGGTACCTGCCGTAAAACGCACCGCAACCGCATCGGAAAAGTCATATCGCGCATTTAACTTGCCGACAACCGTGCTGCCGAAGGTGTCATAATGTTCCCACCGCCCAGCAACGCCGGCAGTGAATTGTTCTGTGACATCGGTTTCAGCGCCGACATAAACCGCATAGCTTTGCTGGCTGTTGGTGCCGGCAAAGGTCGGGCTGACACCGCCATAGCCGCTGGCGGCGGGGGATTGGGTCACGCGGCTATTGAACGCGTATACGCCCGGCGCGGTTTCGCGATACAGATCCTGAACCGCAAAAGGACCAGCACCATAAGATTGCAGATCGCCGACGGTCGTCTCATATTCCTCGCGACGATACTCAGCGCCACCAGACAAGGTGACAGGGCTAAAGAAGCCGACCTCAAGCGGATAGGTTAGATCCAGATTGACGTTCTGTTCACGCTGGATGAGCTTGCCGAAGAAGAATTCGGTCTGGCTTTGCGGGCCGTACGACGCACTGAGCGAATCGGTCATCGACAGCGACAGTGAGTTGCGCGCCAGTGTTGCCGAAACATCATATGTCAGGCCGCTTTCAGCTTCACCCTTCACGCCTGCAACACTGTAGAACTGATCAACCTTGCCAATGAAGCGCGGCGTAAATCCGCCGGGATAAATCGACGAGAAATTAAATGTCTGTTGTGTGTTGGCAAGATTCGAAAACACGAACGAACCAGCGGGGCAAGTCGCATTACCAGCCGGGCACGGCGTCAAATAAATGGTATTGAACGAGCCGTTACGGCCGGGCGAGCGCGTCGCGGGCGTTCCGGTTCCGATGTCAACGGTCAGCGGCACTGGCGCGCTGATGGGAGAGCGATAGTTGAAGCTCTGGTTCGCCTTGCTGTGCGCATAATTGGCGACGAGATAGAGCTGGGCATTATCCCCGACGTCGAGCGCGCTGTTCATGAACAGCTTGTAGCCATCCGATGGCGACGAACCCCAGATTTGTGCGGGAAGGCCGCTGGATAAATTGGGGATGCTGCCAACGACGCCTGGCTGCGTCCGCGCCAGTTCCAGCGCGATCGGCCGCGTCGCACCGCGGCTGGTGCCTTCACTGTCGAACCATTCGCCCGAGATGTTGACGAAACCGCTGCTGCCGAGCTTGAAACCGGCATTGGCCGACATCTGCTTGCGCGTGCCGTCGCCTTCATATTGCTGACCCCACAACGCCTGTACATCAAAGCCCGCATCGTCACGCAGTTGATAGTTGATAACACCGGCAATTGCGTCTGAACCATATTGCGCAGTCGCACCGTCACGCAGCACCTGAAGGTTTTTGAGCGCGATCGCCGGAATATTGGAAACGTCGGCACCTTGTGAGCCGAACGACAACGCGGTATCACCGCCTGTATAGACCTGGACCAGCGCAGAACGGTTGTAACGCTTGCCATTAATCATGACGAGAATCTGGTCAGCACCAAGGCCGCGGAGCGACGGGGCGCGCACAAAGGTCGAAGCATCCGAAATCGTGTTCTGCGGTACATAGAAAGACGGAACCAGGTTGCGCACCACGTCGAGCAGGTTTGCCTGCGGCTGTCCCTGCAACTCGTCCGAGCCGATAACATCGACTGGCGAGGATGAAGCGGTATCCGACCGATCCGTGCGGCGCGAACCGATGACGACGATGGATTTTTCTTCGCCGGTGGCTGCTGTTGTTGTGTCTTCACTATCCTGCGCCAATGCAGGCTGCGCCGCCATCAACGCAACTGCGGCGGTTCCGCACGCCAACCACGCGCTCGATACAGATTTAAAATGTGACATGCAAATCTCCCTGATTGACCGGATCCTTGCCATGGCATTTTCCATGGCTGTGAACCTTCGGCTATTCCTTCCATCCCGCCCTTGTTATTGGTCAAAAAAGTCCGGGTGAGAAGGGCTTCAAAAAATTGTTACAAAATGTGGCAAAAACGTCACAAACGGTAAAAAGGAAATCGCCATGCATCTTGTGCCAGACCAAGGAGCCGACGCCGCGGAATTGATCGATTTTGCTCAGTTTCTGGCGGTCGATATACGTGTGGGGAAATTATTGGCCGCTGAGCCATTAAGGCACGCGCGCAAACCAGCCTATGTGCTGACGATCGATTTCGGTGACACAATCGGTGTGAAGAAAAGCTCGGCGCAAATCACAGAGCATTATACGCCGGAGGAATTGCCCGGACGACTGGTCGCTGCAGTCGTCAATTTACCACCAAGGCAAATCGGCAAAATCATGTCGGAAGTGCTGACACTCGGCTTTCCTGATGCCAGCGGGGCAGTCGTTCTTTTTACACCCGACCGCGAGGTGCCGTTGGGCAGCCGCCTCTTTTAGGAAGCAGCTGCCCGATAGCGTCTGGCGTTTAAGCCATCTTCTCCTTGATTTCGGCCGCAACGTTCGATGGGACTTCATCATAATGATTGAAGAACATCGAATAGTTTGCACGTCCTTGCGTGAACGAGCGGAGCTGGTTCACATAGCCGAACATGTTGGCCAAAGGCACCATGGACTCAACAACCTGCGCATTACCGCGGCTGTCAGTGCCTTGAATTTGACCACGACGTGAGTTCATGTCGCCGATCACATCGCCCAGATATTCCTCAGGAGATACAACTTCGACCTTCATGATTGGTTCAAGCAGTTTGATGCCGGCTTTTTGCGCAGCTTCACGCATGCCTGCACGACCAGCGATTTCGAATGCCAGCGCCGACGAGTCGACGTCATGGTATGCGCCGTCATACAGCGTGATTTCGAAATCGATGATTGGGAAGCCGATAAGCGATCCGGACTCTGCGGTTTCGCGCATGCCCTTTTCAACCGATGGAATATATTCCTTCGGAATGTTACCGCCCTTGACTTCATCCTTGAAGATGATGCCCGTGCCACGCTCGCCCGGCTTTACCGTGAACTTGATACGGCCGAACTGACCTGAACCACCCGACTGTTTCTTGTGGGTGTAATCAACGTCAACTTCGCGCGCGAGATATTCGCGGTAAGCAACCTGCGGCGCACCGACATTTGCTTCAACCTTGAATTCACGACGCATACGATCGACGATGATGTCGAGGTGAAGCTCGCCCATGCCCTTAATGATCGTCTGGCCCGATTCGTGATCGGTCGAAACGCGGAACGATGGATCTTCAGCAGACAGACGATTGAGCGCGATGCCCATCTTTTCTTGGTCGGCCTTGGTCTTTGGTTCAACCGAGAGCTCGATAACGGGCTCAGGGAATTCCATACGCTCAAGAATGATCGGGAAACGTTCGGCGCACAACGTGTCACCGGTTGTTGTTTCCTTCATGCCGGCAAGCGCGATGATGTCGCCTGCAAATGCTTCGTCAACGTCCTTACGTTCGTTGGCGTGCATTTCGAGCATACGCCCGACCTTTTCCTTCTTGTCCTTCACCGAGTTCAGGTACGTGCCCTTAACAAGGCTACCCGAATAGATGCGGATGAAGGTCAGCGAGCCGACGAATGGATCGTTCATGACCTTGAACGCGAGTGCCGAGAACGGCGCATCGTCCGTTGCCGGACGGCTGTCTGGCTCAAGCGTATCCATGTGGACGCCCTGAACATCAGCAATATCAAGCGGCGAAGGCAGATAATCGACAACAGCGTCAAGCAATGGCTGAACGCCCTTGTTCTTGAACGCCGAACCACAGCAGACAGGAACAAACGACTGGTTCAACGTGCCCTTGCGGATCAGCGCCTTCAGCGTTGCAACGTCCGGCTCATTGCCTTCAAGATATGCTTCCATGGCAACATCGTCTTGCTCAACAGCAAGCTCGATCAACTCGCTGCGATACTTCGCAGCTTCGTCAGCCAGGTCAGCTGGGATATCTTCGTAGAAGAAGTCCGCACCAAGCGATTCGTCTTTCCAGATGATCGCACGGTTGTGCACCAGGTCGACGAGACCCTTGAGGTCCGCTTCCAAACCGATTGGAATATACAGAACGGCTGGCTTTGCACCCAGACGATCGATGATCGATTGAACGCAATATTTGAAGTTCGCGCCGGTACGGTCGAGCTTGTTGATGAAGCACATGCGTGGAACGCCGTACTTATCGGCCTGACGCCATACGGTTTCGGACTGTGGCTCAACGCCGGCAACACCGTCGAAGCAAGCAACCGCGCCATCGAGAACGCGCAGCGAACGTTCAACTTCAATCGTGAAGTCAACGTGGCCTGGCGTATCAATGATGTTGATGCGGTGGTCGTTCCAGAAGCAGGTCGTTGCAGCCGACGTGATCGTGATGCCACGCTCTTGCTCTTGCTCCATCCAATCCATGGTGGCTGCGCCATCATGAACTTCGCCGATTTTATACGACTTGCCGGTGTAGAAAAGAATGCGCTCGGTGGTCGTGGTTTTACCGGCGTCGATATGCGCCATGATCCCGATGTTGCGGTACATATTGAGTGGATGGCTGCGTGCCATATGCTTTACTCCGAAGTGTGGGCCACCGAAGTGGCCCGAATGTGATTACCAGCGGTAGTGTGCGAATGCACGGTTGGCTTCCGCCATACGGTGCGTATCTTCACGCTTCTTGACGGCGTTGCCACGGTTTGACGCGGCATCCATCAATTCACCCGACAAACGGGCAGCCATGGTGGTTTCACTGCGGTTACGTGCAGCGCCAATCAACCAACGAATCGCAAGTGCCTGCGCGCGCTCTGGACGCACTTCGCAAGGAACCTGATAGGTCGCACCACCAACGCGGCGGCTGCGGACTTCGATGCCTGGCTTTACGTTATCCAGCGCTTCATGGAAGGTTTGGATAGGATCTTTCTTGGCGCGGGCTTCAACAGTTTCCAACGCACCATAAACGATACGCTCTGCTGCTGACTTCTTACCATCAAGCATCAGGTTGTTCATGAACTTCGAAAGCACGATATCACCGAACTTGGGATCGGGAAGAATGATGCGCTTTTCGGGACGACGACGACGTGACATATTTTATTTCCTTTATCTCATGGGACCAGTGGCAGCGCAGTTGCGCGCCAATCGGCCAGCCAATGGTAACGTTCGAATTACTTCGGACGCTTTGCACCATATTTGGAACGCGATTGCTTGCGGTCCTTGACGCCCTGCGTATCGAGTACGCCGCGAAGCACGTGGTAACGCACACCGGGAAGGTCGCGTACGCGGCCGCCACGGATAAGCACAACGCTGTGCTCCTGAAGGTTGTGGCCTTCACCTGGGATATAGGAAATAACTTCACGCTGGTTGGTCAGACGGATCTTCGCAACCTTACGCAAAGCCGAGTTCGGCTTTTTCGGGGTCGTTGTATAAACGCGTGTGCAAACGCCGCGCTTTTGTGGATTTTGCTCCATCGCAGGGACCTTGGACTTGGTCTTCTGCGGGGTCCGGCCCTTGCGGACCAGCTGGTTAATCGTTGGCATATCTTCACCTTGTTTAAAGCGGTTACTTTGGGTGGGCAGCCGTATTTTGCGGTGGAGGCTCAGCCTTTGGCCCACCCGGCCGATCACACAATGTGCTGCTATTCTGAGTTCTTCCCAAATGACCAAAGAGAATCGGTCCTCTGGCCATGGGAAGGCGCGCCATTAGCGCCAGCAGGCGGTCGGGTCAAGTAGTGCCCACACGTTCGCCCAGCACGGCATTTTCAATCCGGATCCGCCACCACAATAACGCAGCGTTCAATATCGAAAAAGTCAGCGCCATGGCGGGCGCACCAAGCAGGAGCGGCAGGAGCGCAATTTCCACGACCACCAATGCGTAATTTGGATGCTTGATAAAGCGATATGGCCCACGCTTCACCCGCGGGAAATGCGGCGCACTGATGATGCGGGTTGTCCACCACCGGCCAATGCTTGCCAGCGTCCAGAAACGGAATGTCTGGCTGGCGACGAACGCGTTGAGCAATAACAGGTTCGGCCCCGCTGTCGGTTCCGCAAACAGCGCAATCGACACAAGCCAGCCGCTGTGCAGCAATATGAACAACGGATAATGCTTTGCCCCATGCTCACGCCCGCCTTCGGCCAGCAAACGCCGCGTATTGGCGTTGGCGTAGGCAAGCTCGGCAAGCCGCTGTATGATGACATAGGCAAAGACCGCCTGTGCCCAGAATGGCCAGTCGAACAGCATCATGGCGTTATGATTCCCATCGCACCGACAAATCCGGGGCCCAGCGCCGTCAACAAGGTTGGCTTTGTAATCGGCCCAGCCGTCAACAAAGCGTCCAACACAAATAGCACCGTTGGCGAACTCATATTGCCATGCGCCCGCAGCACCGAACGGGTCATTGCCAAATCATCACCCAGATAGTCCGCAAGCGCATCGACAACGCGGCCGCCGCCCGGGTGACAGGCAGGCTCGGCCATCTCGGCTTTCTCAAGACCTTGCCGCGCCAAGAATGCGTCGCAGACGGGCGCAAAATGGCTGTTCACGAATACAGGAATGTCCCGCGCAAGCACCAGATCAAAGCCCGTGTCGCCGATTTCCCAGCCCATCATATCTAGCGTGTCGGGCCACACATGGCTGGCAAAGGCGGAAAGCACAGGGCCGGGCCCTGCCCCAACCACCGCCGCCGCGCAGCCATCGGCGAACAAAGCCAGCGCAACCATATCTTTTTTGTCCATCCGCGCATGGTCATATGCAAGACTGCACAGCTCAAGGCTTACGAGCAGGACGGGCTTGTCCGGATTGGCGCGGAACAGGTCCGCAGCGACGCCAAGTCCAATAACCCCGCCCGCGCAGCCATAGCCAAATAAGGGCACGCATCGTGTATCGGGTGCAAATCCCATTTTCGCGATCATCCGGCTGGGCAGGCTTGGCGTCATGGTTCCTGTGGTTGACACAAACACAATCTGACCGATGTCGGCGGCATTGATGGCGGCACGATCAAGTGCCTGTGCCGCGGCAGCCTCAAACAGAACTGCTGCAGCGTCGGCATATACCGCTGCGCGACCGGCCCACGAGCGTGGCGCAAAATAATATTCAGGCGGCATCGCAATATGCCGCTGATCAATGCCGGTATTGCCTAGAATATCCGCCATACGCGCCGGTAGGGCATGACCTTTGGCCTGCGCCAATATCGACAAGACCTGATCTTGCGTAATGCGATGCGGCGGCACAGCGGTTCCAAGCGAGAGCAAGCGGGGGGAAATAAGCGTCATTGGTCAGTCAGCTACGCCTGTTATCGGCTTTGCGCTAGGTAGACTTTACCCTACCTCGATTTACGCCCAACCGACATATCGCCCTTTCACAATTGCAGCGCGAAGATGACAAGCATGGCGGGGCTTGATAGAGGACCGCCAAACCGAGATTGAAAGAAGCACTGAACATGAATGCCATCACCCGTCCCGTCCGTACCCGGGTAGCTCCTTCACCCACTGGCGATCCGCACGTCGGCACGGCCTATATCGCGCTCATCAACTATTGCTTTGCCAAGAAGCATGGCGGGCAATTCTTGCTGCGGATTGAGGATACCGATCAAGTGCGGTCAACGCCGCAATCGGAAAAAATGATTCTGGAATCGCTCCGCTGGCTTGGGCTTAGCTGGGATGAAGGTCCGGATGTTGGCGGACCGCACGGGCCCTATCGCCAGTCGGAACGGAGCGCGATCTACACCGAACATTGCGACCGCCTGTTGGCCGATGGCCATGCGTTCAAATGCTATTGCACGCCTGAAAAGCTAAGCGCCTCGCGTGCGGCCCAAATGGCCGCAAAGTTGCCGCCCAAATATGACGGCACCTGCCTTTCATTGACGGCCGACGACTGCGTGAAGCTCGACGCAGACGGCGTGCCGCATGTTGTCCGCATGAAAATTCCGACGACCGGCACATGCATCGTTCAGGACACGTTGCGCGGCGAGATCGAGTTTGAATATTCGGTGGTCGATATGCAGGTCCTGATGAAATCAGACGGATTGCCGACCTATCATCTGGCCAATGTTGTCGATGACCATCTGATGGGCATCACGCATGTCATGCGCGGCGAAGAGTGGATTTCGTCGGCGCCAAAGCATTTGTTGCTATATCAATATTTTGGTTGGGAACCGCCAGTGCTCACGCATTTACCGTTGCTGCGCAATGCCGACAAATCAAAGCTGTCAAAGCGGAAGAACCCGACGAGCATCTTATATTATCAGCGCGCAGGTTATTTGCCGCAGGCGATGCAGAACTTTCTAGGACTGTTCATTAAATCCGCAAGCGAAGAAGACGAAAAAACCTCGCTCCAAACGCTTATCGACGAATTTGACGTGCACAACATATCGCTCGGCGGTCCCGTGTTCGACACGTCAAAGCTGGACTGGCTGAATGGCCGTTATCTGCGCGAAGAATTGAGCGTTTCGGAGTTTCTGGACGCCGTAAAAGCATGGGCATTGAATGACAGCTATCTGACGCCCATCGCCGAAATGGCGCAGGCGCGGATTACCAAAATGTCGGATCTTGGTGGGCTTACCGCCATGTTCTTCATGAACCGCATTGAAGGCATGACGCTTGAACGGCTGCGCGATGGCGTGAAGCTGGAGCAAGATGCGCAACGCGCAGCCTATACGATTGCGTTGCAGCAGTTTGACGGAATGATCGAATGGCACCGGGACGGTGTTGAGGGAACATTGCGCCGCACCGCCGAAGTTCTGGATGCAAAGTTGAAGGATGTTATCCGGCCATTCTATCTGGCCATAACCGGCAGCGCGCAGGGCGTGCCCTTGTTTGACGCCATTACGCATCTGGGCCGCGACATCATTCGTGAACGGCTGCGCCACGCCATGGAGCTGCTTGGGCCAGCGACATCGAAAGAGGTCAAGGCTTGGACCGATTTGCTGACGGCCCCGCCAAAGGCAGAATGAGCGGGCTTTCCATTCCAAATGGCTGGGAAGCACCCTTAAGCGCGGCGCTGGCCAGCGAAGGCATGGCCGCACTTGCACGGTTTTTGGAGGCCGAGCAGGCGACTGGCAAAACCATCTATCCGGAACGATCCGCATGGTTTCGTGCGCTTGAACTGACCCCGCTCGATCAGGTGCGGGTCGTCATTTTGGGGCAAGATCCCTATCACGGCCCGGGTCAAGCCCATGGGTTGAGCTTCAGCGTGCCGCCGGGCGTCCGGCCGCCGCCAAGCCTTGTGAACATTTACAAGGAACTGGAAAGCGATCTCGGCATACGCCGTCCGACCCATGGCTTTTTGGAGCATTGGGCAAAGCAAGGCGTGCTGTTGTTGAACAGCGTCCTGACGGTCGAAATGACGAAGGCCGCTTCGCATAGCCGGAAAGGATGGGAGCAGTTTACCGACGCGATTGTTGGGCGCGTGAATGACAAGCCAGATCCGGTCGTGTTCATGCTGTGGGGTGCCTATGCCCATAAGAAAGCGGCAAATGTTGATGCCAGCCGCCATTTGGTGCTGAAGGCTGCGCATCCATCGCCATTGTCCGCCTATAACGGCTTTCTGGGCTGCAAACATTTCTCGCAATGCAATGCCTTTCTGACTAGCAAGGGTCAGCCTCCGATTGATTGGACATTGCCCGATGCGGTTTAGTGAACAGCCCCACCGCCGTTTCAATCCGCTGAAAAACGAATGGATTTTGGTGTCGCCGCACCGGGCAAAGCGTCCATGGCAGGGGCAGCAGGACAGGCCAGATAATGAAGTGCGGCCAAGCCATGACGCGAACTGCTATTTGTGCCCGGGCAATGAACGCGCTGGCGGGACACACAACCCCGATTACAAAAATGTCTTCATTTTCGACAATGACTTTGCCGCGCTGATGCCCGGAGACGGCGACGAAACCGACGAGGACAACGCTTTATTTCGTGCAGCACCTGCCCATGGCACATGCCGAGTCATTTGTTTCTCGCCGGACCATGGAAAGACATTGCCCGAAATGCCCGTGGCCGAGATCGCGGCCGTCGTCGACAATTGGGCGGCGCAGGAAGCCGAGTTGTCGGCCAACCATGCCTATGTGCAGGTCTTTGAAAACAAAGGCGCGATGATGGGCTGTTCAAGCCCGCACCCGCACGGGCAAATATGGGCGACCGATTATGTCCCCGCCGAACCGGCGCGCGAGGACGAAACGCAGGCCGAATATTTCGACAAACATCAAAGCGCGATGCTGCTCACTTATGCGGCCCAAGAGGCAGGGGACGGTGCGCGTACCGTCGCCATGAATGACCATTGGATTGCGGTTGTACCTTATTGGGCGAGCTGGCCGTTTGAGGTGCTCCTGCTCCCGCATTTTGCTGTCCAGCGGCTAAGTGCACTGACTTCAGCACAACGCCATGACTTGGCCGACATCCTAAAGTCCGTCACGATCGCTTACGACAATCTGTTCCAGACAAGCTTTCCTTATTCGATGGGGTGGCATGGCGCACCGAGCGCAACACCGGGCGCACCGCACTGGCAACTGCATGCCCATTTTTATCCGCCCCTGCTGCGTTCCGCGAGCGTGCGCAAGTACATGGTGGGATATGAAATGCTTGCCGAAGCACAGCGTGATCTGACGCCCGAAGCGGCGGCCGAACAGTTGCGCGCGCAAAGCAAAATCCATTACCGGGCCACAGCATGACCCCGCTCGACAAGGCGCTATATGACAACGTCAGTGCGGCCTTTGCCGCACAATTTGGGTCAGCGCCTGATCTGCTGGCCCGCGCGCCCGGACGGGTGAACCTGATTGGCGAGCATACCGACTATAATGACGGGTTTGTTCTGCCCTGCGCCATTGGCCCGTCGACGATGGTTGCCGTCAGCCGGCGTGACGACAATGCTGTGCATGTCGTCGCTGTGGACTTTGACAACGCGGTGGACGCGTTCGACCTCAAACAGCCCATCGGACGCAATACGGACCAGCCCTGGGCCGATTATGTCCGCGGCATGATAATGGCCCTGCAAAATGACGGGCATGCGCTTACCGGCGCGAACATAGCCATCGCGGGTAACTTACCCAAAGGCGCAGGCCTATCGTCATCGGCCTCGCTTGAGGTCGCTGTCGGCAAGGCCATGCTCGCTCTGGCCAATATCGAGATTGACCACAGCCGCCTCGCGCAAATCGCGCAAAGTGCGGAATGCGATTTTGTGGGCACCAAATGCGGGATCATGGACCAGCTCATTTCCGCCCAAGGTAAAGCCGGCCATGCGCTCTTGATCGATTGCCGAAGCCTTGCGCTGACAGATGCACCCGTACCCGATGATATTGCGATCATGATTGTCCATTCCGGCGTCACACGTGGCCTCGTCGACGGGCATTACAACGAACGCCGCCGCCAATGTGAGGCAGCCGCCAAAGCAATGAGTGTCGCCGCGCTGCGTGATGCGAACCTCGATATGCTCGCGGCGGCGGGGCTTGATGCCGTCACGATGTCACGGGCACGCCATGTGATTACCGAGAACCAACGGACTTTGGATGCAGCGGACGCGCTTGCGAAAAACGACCTGACCACGCTTGGGGCCCTGATGGCGCAAAGCCATGCATCGATGCGCGACGATTTCGAGATTACCGTTCCGGCCATTGATGAATTGGTCGCGCTGTTGCAACGCGCGATCGGTCCCGTGGGCGGCGCACGGATGACCGGCGGCGGCTTTGGTGGCGCCTGTGTCGCCGTCATGCCAGCGACCAGCGTCGATAAAGTCCGCGCCGCGATTGCTGCCGAGTATAAAACGCCGGAAGGCACTTCGCCACTGATCATGGTGGAACGCCCCGGCCCGGGGGTCGCTATTTTATGAAGGATGTTGGGGTGCGCCGATAGTCTACCGATGCTCGGCGACGCCATAGTCTACGCGTTTATGCCACCGGCACCATCGCGATCCTGCGACTAAAAACCCATGAAGCGCACATTGCCTTCAACCGGCTCGCGCTGGCGATCAAAAGCATTCACCGCAGCCTCTTCATCGCGGTAGCCAATGGCAATGCCGCAGAAGAAAATATGCGTCTCATCCGACACGCCGATGAATTCCTTGATAAGCTTTGCATGCATGGCGAGGAATTCTTGCGGGCATGTGTCTAAACCTTCGCCACGCAGCAGCAGCATGATTGTTTGCAGCCACATACCGACATCTGACCATTGCGGCGAGCCCATGCGGCGGTCGAAATAGCACATCAGCACAGCAGGCGCTTTGAACGACATGACATTGTTGTGCACGAATTGACTGCGCGCATCGGCGTCGGAACGCCCAATACCCATTGCCTGATACATCGACGCCCCAACCTGTTGCAGGCGCGCCTTACATTCCGGGATGACTTCGGGCTCTGACCATGAATATTCAGGCGGGTCCTGCATCGGCGAAGCCAACATCTTCTTCTGCAGCTCCGCGAGCGGCTCCCCGGTGAGGATCGTTGCCTCCCAAGGTTGGAAGTTACAGCCAGAAGGCGCCCACCGCGCGGTATCCATAACCCGATGCAGCACATCCAAAGGAACGGGATCAGGCTTAAACGCCCGGATGGAACGGCGGGAAAGTACGGCTTCGCTAACAGTCAGATTGTTCATACCGCGTTTCCTGCCGCGCAAGTCGCGCTTGGTCAAGCTGAAGTGACTTATGTACTGAATAAACAGCCAGTTGCAGCCCAGCTGGAGTCAAACCGGTGAGGCCCAATACGGGCCGAAGTAAAGTGTATGAGGGAAATGGTGCCGCCTATAGGATTCGAACCTACGACCCCCGCATTACGAATGCGATGCTCTACCAACTGAGCTAAGGCGGCGCTGGCCTGTTGGCCGTGGGGAGCGCATAGCCAAGTGCGTCTGTGAGTTCAAGTGACCTTGTGCCAAATACCGCGACCGCATGGAATGCACGCGCGAAATTGCGCGTCCTTATTCTCCGGACAGGACCCAGCCGACGCTGATTTCTTTGGCAGCCAGCGGAACGTCAAGCCGTGCCTCGCTAAAATCGACCTTTTCTCCGGGGCCAAGCGTGCGTGTCTTTGCCTTCATTTTCCAGCTGTAGACGGACCGGCCGCTCGCATCCTTCAGCGTGACCAGCATTTCAGGTACATTTTGCTTCACGGCTGTGGGATTAACGATACTGCCGCTCGCAATGAAATATGGCGTGCCATCCTCGCGTTCGTTGAGTTCGAGATTGTCGTTTAAAACGATGGTCAGATCGGGTTCCGCGGCCGCGCTTGAAAGGCCGAAATCGGGCATGCCAAAATAGGATGCCGCGCCGCCAATAGCGGCTACCAAAATGGCAAAGGCGACAGCCGCCATCGTCCACATCTTCGAAGGATTCCGGCGGGCCTTGAACGGTGGCTCATGGGCAAAACGGCTCTGCGCAGGCGCATCGTCCAATAATCCGCCCCGCGGCACAGAAGGTTCCGCAGAGGCTGCGGCTGGTTCAGCTGATCCAGCGCGCATTTCAGCAAAATTTGGAAATGCAGGTTCAGTCGCGCCGGCATCATTTCTGCGTTCTGCGTCCACCGCACTTGGCGAAACGAATGGCGGTGCCGGAGGCGCAGGTTGCGGAACGGGTGCGGGCGCGGGCTCACCCACGGGTGTAGCCGGTGGCACCGCCTGCGCTGGCGTTGTTGCCTCGGCGGGTGGCGCGCTATGCGTGTCCACGGGTGCAACAACGGCGGGTGCCGGTGCTACCTCGGGCACAACCGCTGCCTGGAACCAGCTATGCTGGCAGCTAGCACAGCGCACTTGGCGGCCGTCAACGCCAACGGCATTGTCAGGGACAACATAACGTGTGCGGCAGGATGGACAGACGAGCAGCATTCCTGCCCATAAACAGCAGCAGCCGGTGACTTGCAACCCTCTTTCATAAAATGCTGTGGACGGTGCAGGTTCATCGGCCGCTGGTCGCATGAATAGCCTTTGCCCCGTCATGCCGTTTGTGGCATTTATCGCATCGATGCAGAGCGTGGTGGAATTCGACAATGTGGGGTTAAGATACGGAACGGGGGTGGAAACACTCACCGACATCAGCTTTACCTTGCACCCGGGAAGCTTCTATTTTCTCACCGGCGCATCGGGCGCAGGCAAGACGTCGTTGCTGAAATTATTATATCTCGCGCACCGCCCAAGCCGAGGTGCAATGCGTATGTTCGGGCATGACACCATCACCTTGCCGCGCGACCGCCTGCCAGGTTTTCGGCGCCGGATTGGTGTCGTTTTTCAAGACTTTCGCCTCGTTGCGCATTTGTCGACCTTCGACAATATCGCTCTGCCGTTGCGGATTGCCGGCATTCAAGAAAAGGATTTACGCGGCCCAGTCACTGAAATGCTGGCATGGATTGGCCTTACCGAGCGGGCGGATGCACGGCCAGCGACGCTTTCGGGCGGTGAACAGCAACGGGTCGCAATTGCCCGCGCTGTCATTGGCCGCCCTGAAATGCTTGTGGCCGACGAACCGACCGGAAATGTCGATCCGGAAATGGCCCGCCGGTTGCTTCAGCTGTTTGCTGCGCTGAACAAGCTGGGAACCACCGTTGTGGTCGCAACGCACGACATCCATTTGCTGCAAGAGATTGAAGGCGCGCAGATGATGCGGTTGGACAAAGGCCGCCTGTCTGATCCCACCGGATCCCTGCGTCACCCGCCACGGCCATTGGTTTTGGACAACTGATGCTGCTGGATTTCGTCCTTCCTGCGCATGACCGCAAGCTCATCCCCGAGGGCCGTTTATCAGGGCCGATGCCATGGGTGATTGCCATCATGTTGTTTCTGACATTGCTGGTGGCGGCAGGCGGGCTGACGCTTGCTGAGGCTGCGCGCCAAGGGGGTCAGGATCTTGCGCGGCAAGTGACTGTCCAAATCATCGAGTCAGACCCTGCACAGCGTGCGGCGCAACGTGCCGCAGTCACCCGCGCGCTGCGCAAGTTGGACAGCATTGCAGAGGTAAAGCCCGTGCCCGATGCCCAAGTGCGTGCTTTGCTCGAACCATGGCTGGGCACAGGCGTTATTGACGCAGATGTTCCCGTCCCGGCGTTGGTGGATGTGCGCTTCGCTTCTGTACCCACTGCCGAAACGATCACCCGGTTACAGTCAACGCTGCGTTCGGTTGCGCCAAATATCCGGGTGGATTCGCACAGCAGTTGGATGGCGCCGTTTTTCGAACTCATGCGCGCGCTGCTATGGCTGGCGGCGGCCGTGTTCCTTTTACTGCTCGTCGCCACGTCGGCTGTCGTGATTTTGGCGGTTCGAAGCACGCTGAATACCCATCGGGAAACGATAGAGATTATGCACATGATGGGCGGCACCGATGTTCAGGCCGCACGCCTATTCCAACGCCGCGTTGCCTTGGATGCATTGCTCGGGGGAGCCGTCGGTTTCATAGTTGCAGCAGTTGTTATCGTTACCGTGGGTGACCGGTTTGCGGCCGTTGAGCCTGGGCTTTTATCTGGTGCGCACTTTCCATATTATGGCTGGGCAATCCTCGCGCTCATTCCGCTTGCCGTAATGGCGCTTGCTATGCTTATGGCTCGCATGACGGTGATTTCGGCGTTAAAGAGAATTTTATGATCAGACGGTCCATTGCTTTTGTGTTGCTTGTCTGGATGCTTGGCTTCGCCTGGTTTGCGTTGCTTTTGCCGCAACCCGCCGCAATCACTCCAACCGACGCCGTCGTTGTCCTGACGGGCGGTCCGAACCGGATTGACCGCGGGCTTGAGATATTGGCATCGGGGCAGTCGCGAAAAATGCTGATTTCCGGGGTCGACCGCGATGTAAAACCGCGGGAGCTTGCCGCGCAATATCCGGGTTCTTCGAAATATTTTAAATGCTGCATCGATCTGGGTTTCCAGTCGGTCGATACGCGATCGAACGCATTGGAAACGGCGGCATGGGCAAAACGGAACAAAGTGACCAGTTTGCGGCTTATTACGCATGATTGGCATATGCGGCGCGCGCGCTTTGAACTCGACCGGGAATTGTCCGCCAATGTTGCTGTCACCAATGATGCCGTATCGACGCACCCATCGCTGGGCGCGCTGTTCAAAGAATATAATAAATATTGGTTGCGGGCTGTCGCGTCTCTGCTGGGTATGTAGCCGATGATCGCGATGATCCGATCTGCTTTATACATTGCCATTTTCTACACTGGATCGGTGTTTTTCGTTGCCACAGCGTTTTTCGCGCAGTGGTTTTCCATTCCGCTGATGCAATGGGCGGTACGCGGCTGGTCGCGCTGGCAATATGCCTGCTACCGCCGGATTTTGGGCATCACGATTAAAATTGAAGGCCACTTGCCGCACAAGCCCGTGCTCTACGCGATCAAGCATGAAAGCATGTTTGAGACAATCGACATGCCCCGTATGTTTAACAAGCCCGCCGTGGTCACCAAAAAAGAACTGTTCGACATACCCTTTTGGGGGCCCGCAGCGCGCGCTTATGGCATGATACCCGTTGACCGCAACGGCGGCGCCACCGCATTGCGCGCGATGCTCGTTTTGGCGAAAAAGATGATCGCCGACGGGCGACCCATTGTGATTTTCCCGGAAGGCACGCGCGTCGCGCCGGGCAGCCAACCGCCGCTGCAATCGGGATTTGCCGGATTGTATAAGCTCATAAACTTGCCCGTCGTACCAATTGCGGTCAACAGCGGCACCTTAAGCCCGCGCAGGACCGGTATCTGGAAATCGGGGACGATTACGTACAAGGTAGGCGAAGAACTGCCCACCGGCCTGCCGCGCGAAGACATTGAAGCGCGGGTGCATGCCGCGATTAACGCGCTGAATTAATGCTTGCGTCCAAAGTCGGGCGCGTCATCATCTTGGCCCTGTTCGACAATCGACCGCCGGATGTCACGCGTACGGCTGAACAACGCCTCCAACTCGTCGCCTTTGCCGTACCGGATGGCGCGTTGCAGGGCGCTTAAATCTTCCGAAAAACGCTGCAGCATTTCAAGCACAGCGTCCTTGTTCGACAGGAACACGTCACGCCACATCACGGGATCGGACGCGGCGATGCGGGTGAAATCGCGGAAACCACCGGCGGAATATTTGATAACTTCGCTTTGCGTCACACCTTCAAGATCATCGGCGGTTCCAACAATCGTATAGGCAATAAGATGCGGCAGATGGCTGGTGACGGCCAACACCATATCATGGTGGCGCGCATCCATGATTTCGACATCCGCGCCAAGGCGCTGCCAAAAATTGCGCAAGCGCTCGACAGCAGCCTCTGGCGCATTCTCGGGCGGCGTCAATATGCACCACCGCCCTTTGAACAGGGTTGCAAAACCCGCATCCGGGCCGCTTTTTTCCGTACCCGCAACAGGATGGGCGGGAATGATCATGGCGTTAGGCAGAACGGCCGCAAGCGCGTCCGCAACGCTTTGCTTACATGAGCCGACGTCACTGACAATGGCGTCGGCAGGCAGGTCGGACGCGAAGTCCGCCGCCACTGCCCCCATGGCGCCTACGGGTACGCACAAAATGACAAGGTCGGCGTCCATGACCGACGCGCCCGCGGTATCGGTGACATCGTCGCATATGCCCAATTCGACCGCACGTGCACGAACAAGCGGATCGGCATCATGGCCGGTGATCCGCACCGACGGCATGTTCGCCTTTACGGCACGGGCGACGGACGAGCCAATGAGCCCAAGCCCGATCACCGTTAAACGCGCAAATGGCAGCATCAGGCGTGCGCTTCCAATATCTTGCGCAACGCCGCCATGACACCGCGATTTTCATCCTCGGTGCCAATCGTAATCCGCAGCCCGCTGCCAAGGCCCTGCCCCGGCAACCAGCGCACGATATAGCCTTCGGCCATAAGACCATTATAGGCAGCTTCCGCGCTGCAATTGCCTTCAAACAATATCATCAGGAAGTTCGCCCACGACGGGATGACTTTCACGCCATAGTTCGACAATGCCGCAAACTCTGCTGCCATCCAGTCACGCCATTCGGCATTATGCTGGCGGCTGCGCGTCACGAAATCTGTATCGCCAAGCGCGGCAATCGCTGCGGCTTGCCCTGCAGTGGTGACATTGAACGGCGCACGCACGCGGTTGAGCGTCGCGATCAGGCCCGGCTGACCATAGCACCAGCCAATACGTTCGGCCGCAAGGCCATAGATTTTGGAAAAAGTGCGCGTAATCAGGACATTGTCATGCTGGCGCGCAAGCTCGAGCGCGGCAGGGCCGTCATCCTCAAGATATTCGCCATAGGCTTGGTCCAAAACAAGGACGCAGTTGCCCGGTAGGCCGGCATGAAGCCGTGCGATTTCGGCGTCGCTGCAATAGGTGCCGGTCGGGTTATTGGGATTTGCGACGAAAACAACGCGTGTCTTATCCGTCACCAACGCCAGCAACGCATCCACGTCCGTGCCATAATCCTTATCAGGGGCGACAATCACATTGGCAGCGGTTTTCCGCGCGGCGATGTCGTACACCGAAAAGCCGTAGCGGACATAAATGATATCATCACCAGCGCCAGCATAGCCCATGGCGATGAGGTTCAGCAGTTCGTCAGAACCGGTACCGCAAACGATCAGGTCGCTGTCGACGTCATAGGCTGCGCCCAACGCCTCGCGCAGCGCGGTGCTGGCAGGGTCAGGATACCGCGCAAGCGATGCGCCTTTATCGACCAGCGCTGCGGCCGCATGTGGGCTGCACCCAAGCGGATTTTCGTTCGCGGATAATTTTATCAGCACCCGTCCATCATCCGACTTGGCTTTGCCGGGGGTATAGGCGCTGATGGCTTCGATCCATGGTTTGGCGGTAGGCGTGTTCATGCCCGCGGCCATAGCGGCGCAAGCAGCGAAGCGCAACGCTCGCCCTATTTGGCCAACGCACATTAAAGAGTTTCTATTGTTTCGCACGGCCACGCTGATATGGCGTTGCTTATGCAAGAAGATACGCGTTTCGGTCTGGATAGGAAGATACGCCTGCTGGGACCAGTGCGACTGGACAGCGGCGCGGAATTTGTGCCTGTCGATATCGCGTATGAAACCTATGGCGCATTAAACGCCGATAAATCGAACGCCATTCTCATCTGCCATGCGCTGACCGGCGACCAATATGTTGCGTCCACGCATCCCATGACCGGCAAGGACGGTTGGTGGACGCGTATGGTCGGGCCAGGCAAGCCCATCGATCCTGCACGGCATTGTATCATCAGCATCAACGTCATGGGCAGTTGCATGGGTTCTTCAGGGCCCGCCAGCATCGACCCCACAACGGGTGCCGCCTACGCCATGGGTTTTCCCGTCATCACCATCCCCGACATGGTGCGCGCGCAGGCGCTCTTGCTTGACCATCTGGGCATTGAAACGCTGGAGGCCGTCGTGGGCGGATCGATGGGCGGCATGCAGGCGTTAAGCTGGGCAGCCTTATATCCCGAACGGGTGAAGTCTGCGGTCGTGATTGCGTCTACCGCCCGCCATTCCGCGCAGAATATCGCCTTTCACGAGGTCGGGCGTCAGGCCATTATGGCGGACCCTCGCTGGAACAATGGCGCTTATTATGGCCACGAGGCGCCATCGTCGGGCCTCGCCGTTGCCCGTATGGCCGCGCACATCACCTATCTATCGGAGGCAGGCCTCACCGAGAAATTTGGCCGCCGCCTGCAAAACCGCGATGCCAAAAGCTTCGGATTTGATGCTGATTTTCAGGTTGAAAGCTATTTGCGTTATCAAGGTCTTAGCTTTGTCGACCGCTTTGATGCCAACAGCTATCTCTACATCACGCGAGCGATGGACTATTTTGACCTTGCCGAACCGCATGACGGCGTTCTGGCAAAAGCATTTGCACGCACAAAAACACGCTTTTGCCTGATCAGTTTTGACAGTGATTGGTTGTATCCGACCGCCGAATCGCGGCGCATTGTTCACGCGTTAAACGCTGCGGGTGCTGCGGTCAGTTTTGTTGAGCTATCAAGCCCGTTTGGCCATGATGCCTTCTTGCTGGAAGCGCCGGAGATGAACCGCATCGTGGACGGTTTCTTGCGCGCTGGAGAGCAATCATGAGCGCACTTCGCCCTGACCTTGCCATCATCGCCCGCGAAGTCCGCGAGGGGGCCCGTGTGCTGGACGTTGGCTGCGGCGATGGCGCGTTGATGGCGGCGTTGCGTGACACCAAAAATGTGGATGCCCGCGGTCTTGAACTGAATGCGCACGATGTTGCGACCGCCGTATCCCGGGGCCTATCGGTCATTCAAGGGGATGCCGACACCGATTTGGCGGAATATCCAGACGGCAGCTTTGATTATGCCATTCTCAGCCAGACATTGCAGACGACCAAAAGGCCTGATCTGGTTCTCGACCATCTGGTCCGGATCGGGCGGGAGGCATTTGTCTCCTTCCCCAACTTCGCCCAGTGGCGCATCCGTTTTGCCCATATGTTTGGGGGACGTATGCCCGTCACGAAGCAACTTCCACACCTCTGGTACGACACACCCAATATCCACCATGTGACCATCGACGATTTCCGAAGCTTGTTACACGACCGGAATATCGAGATTGAAGGCCAGTGGTTTCTGTCTGGGAACAAGCCGCGCGGTGATCGCTTCGCCAACCTGCTGGCGCAACATGCTGTGTTCAAACTGCGCCGAAAATAGTCCGGCGTCGAAAAGATGCCCCGATATCGCGTCGGCCATATGGCCTTTCAGTAAAACTCAACCAGCGGCTTGGCTTCCCGCACACTGATTTGGCGATCCTGTTTTGGCGCCCTTTGCGCGACCACAGCAGGTGCAATGCGCTCTGCCCGAACGATTGTCACTGTCGCCGTTGCAACCCGCACCGCGCTGCGACGTTGGATGGGGCCTCCAGCAGCAGCTGCAGCTGCTGCCGCCGCCAAAAGGACTGCGGTGAGAATCATGCTTATAGTAAACGAACCATTTACCAATTTTGGCAACAATTAATGGTGGTGCATGGCGGTGCCATGGGCGGGAAATACGGCCAATCGCCGGCCAAGCTTAATCATGTACCGATTTCCGACATTGTCCCGGTCGCTTCTAAACCGATAAAGCCTGTTGCGCCGGCCAACGGGCTTTGCTAGTGGCCCCCTCCTACCTGTCGAGGCGCGTGCGGCCATGGCGGAATTGGTAGACGCGCAACGTTGAGGTCGTTGTGGGCGAAAGCCCGTGGAAGTTCGAGTCTTCTTGGCCGCACCAGACAGTCTGTATTCGTCACCCAGACACTCAAAAACCTAACCCCAGGCAGCTCTCAAAAGGCCAGTTTAGGCTAGTTTTTTGATTTTTGCGATGGGCGAGACGCTTTCGTGAGCATCTGGTTTAGAGGGTCTGCGACCTGCATTTGGTGCTGGCGTCTCCGACATCAGCTTTTCGCCAATCCCAGAAAGCCGTGCTTGCCAGGCCTTTATGGAGATAATCCGGCTGCGCAGCCGATCTGACGGCGAAAATGGCGACGAGATCTTCAGGAGTGACGAAAGATCGCTCAATGAGTTTCGCTAGGTGCTTGTGACACCGTCCATGCGCCTTTGCGAGTGCTGCAAGCGATAAGGTGGGGTTCTCCATCACAAGCTTGCGGGCTTCGAACGCCTCAGCCAGCTTAAAGATCGCCTTTTCATTGCGCTTGGGCGGCGCTGGCCGCCCTGCTTCTTCTTCGTCTGGTATAACCAGCCTTATCTGGTGTCCTTTTCGGGCGCGCTTGGCAGGCACCGTTAAAGCAACCGCCGTTTGTTCGTCAGATGCCGGGAAGCCCAGAAGAGATGCCAGCCTCTCTGGCCTTAGCCGAACAACAATATGGTCAGCATAGAGTGTAATCCGCTCTGTAAGCCTGTGGATAAGCTCATACTTGCTATTGGCTGCGCCACTTTGAAGCATTGCTGCTGTAAGGTCAGCTTGGGCAAGTGCATTTTGGAGCGTGGTTGCTTCGACGTCAGACCCTGCGAGCTTTGCGATCTCTGCTGGGCTGTTAAGATAAGCTGCCAGACGGTCAGTTGTAAGCTGCTCTATGTCATGTGCGTTGACGCGCCAGACGGGCGTGGTGTCTGCCTTGTGGGCCCGCGTGATGTAGTAGCGATAGCGGGTAGTCTTGCCCTTAGTGGCATGGACAGGCGTCATAGGTCGCTGCTCGCTATCGAACAGGAGGCCTGTCAGCAGGCTTGGATGTTGTGCTTTAAGGCGCCTAGAGCTGCCCGAAGCATTCTCCTTAAGCTTGGCCTGGACGGCATCAAACAGGTCTTGAGAGACGATAGCTTCATGCTCACCGTCATAAACCTGTCCTTTGTGGACGATCTTGCCAAGGTAGATCTGGTTAGAAAGCAGGTGATAAAGCGTGCCTCGTCTAAAACGACATCCACCCCTGTGCGGGCCGCTGGCCCGGTGCTGAACCTTGGTCGTATAGCCTTGGGCGTTCAGATGATTGCCAAGGTCCTGAACGGATGGGTGCTTGAGATATTGTTCGAGGATGTATCGGACGAGCATCGCTTCTTTGGGGTTCGGGATCAGCCGCCTGTTCTCAAGACCATATCCCAGAGGAACAGGGCCTCCCATCCACATGCCTTTGCGTTTTGAGGCAGCGATCTTATCTCTGATCCGTTCGCCTGTGACCTCACGTTCAAACTGGGCAAACGAGAGAAGCATGTTGAGCGTAAGCCTGCCCATGCTGGTTGTAGTGTTGAACGACTGGGTAATGGACACAAAGCTCGCCTTGGCCGTGTCCAACACATCGACGATCTTGGCAAAGTCAGACAAGCTTCGGGTAAGCCTGTCGATCTTGTAGACAAGGATGATATCGACCCTGCCATCTGCCACATCACTCAGCAGACGCTTAAGGCCAGGACGTTCCATATTCCCCCCTGAATATCCGCCATCATCATAACGCTCAGGCAGAAGATGCCAGCCTTCATGCTTCTGGCTCAGCGCATAAGCAGCACAGGCCTCATATTGCGCGTCGAGGCTGTTAAACTCTTTTTCCAGCCCGTCCTCGGGGGACTTGCGCGTATAAACCGCACAGCGGAATACCTTCTCAACCACGGCGCTTCATCCCGAAGAACCTTGGACCTGACCAATGTGCGCCTGTTACCACTCTCGCAATCTCACTCAGAGAGCCATAGAGTTTATCCGCATACAGATATCCCTCTTCTCTCACCTCAACGCTGATTGTCTTGCCATTCCATTCTCGGACTAGGCGGGTGCCGACAGACAGAGAGCGCCGAACAGAATCCACGCGTTTATTCTCTCTTGGCTTGCGGCTCTCGACCAATACGCGATCGAACTCAGCAAGCACCCAAGCAGGAATGCCGCCATAGGCATGTTCGCGGGTACGCTGAGCGTAGAGCAGACGCAGTAGGCCGGTTGAGATGTTGGGGGGCTTAGTACCTTCAAGCCGCTCCCAGCAGGCGTGCAGTTCTGCTGTCGAAAGGGCAGGAAGGACGTTGAGCTCTTCCAGCCAGGAATCATCAGTAATGGGTTGCATGAGTGGCCCTCTTTGTGAGTAGGCCTCATGCCTGCCTCCACCACCCAAAGCACCGTGGATCAGGCCCAGCGGGGCAAGCAGCGCTCACTAGCGCCGCTATACACTACCCTACTGCTCGAATTGGAAATGAAGTCCAGTGGAACATGCTCGGTTTATTCCGTACGGCGCACCGTGGCGGCTGCAGTAAGAAGTGATGTAAATATCAGCTTTGCAGCCAAATGCCGCCCGTCACGCTTCCAATTATGCTATCAAGACATGGGAACAAGCTCAGATCCGCGCAGAACTAATCGCCACCATCAGCCAATGGTAATTCGATATTTGCGCCGTTAATCTTACTCAATTTCACATCTCATTGGAGGATCCGTTTCAGCGTTTTGATGCAGGTGGTTTGGATGCGCTCGTCGGGGCTTTCGCCCGCGCTATTTTGCTTCGCAAATTATCCACCATACAAAGGTCGGACAAACCTGCTGCTTGGCAATGTAAGAATTGATGTCATACTCGCCCCCTAACGCGAGTTTCAACAGGCCACCCTTTGGGGCAGCTAAGTTCAACAAGCTGATCTAAAACCTGCTTGACTTTGACCTTATTGGGTAGGTCCTGTCGACCCTTCGGGTAAATCCTTAATAGGATAAAGCTTGTTGCCAATTTATCGCTGACACCATCTTGTGGACACATTATAAAGCGGCTTAATTTAGGGTGATTAGCCTGTAATTACATGGCGATTTTATGGCAGGATATCGGAAGATTAGCCCGCATAGAAGAAACCACTGGATTTTAGGATGTAAAGACAGTTGCTCGCAATTAAAATCTTGTAGCGGTCAAGTGATGTATTTCAGACAAAATATTTCTAACCGTAATCGGGAGCTCATCTACCGATCGACATTGTTCGATGAAGAGACCCACCATATCGTCTGAGCAATCGCGCCGATCGCGAAGTACAGAAATCGCAATTTCGCTAACCTCGTCGTCGCCATGTAGGAATGCATCGTACGTGCCGCAATGTCTGGGGTAGGTATCGAATGTATCAGCAACTTCAAGAAATCTGCGATGAACCTCAGGAGAAGTTTCCGAAATTATAAGAGCCTCAAAATCTTCGTTCGTCGATTGCCACGAAGCAGTATAATCTTCCAATTTCAACGAGGCTTCATCATCAAAATCTTTCGCAGGCAAATTATAGAATGCGAAAGCCTTCTTTTGCATTCCTTTAAACATAGGACCAAATTGGGGCACCAGGTGCGCATTACCGCACGCGAATACAAAAATTCCAGCCTGAGCAAGTTCTGCATACTCTTCATGTGTTGACGATTTTTGAAACACTAGAGATGCTGCTCGAAAAGCCGATGAGGCAGCTTCACTATCGACTACGAAAACAGATTGACCTAAAATAGCGTTGGTTAACTGGCGGTGTTGCGACTTTCTCAACTCAATTGGTAAATTCTTTCGCCCAAACGATGACGCGCAAACTTCATGTCTTGCGTTGTTTGACAGAGCTAAGATGCTATGCGTTTCGAATAACGCCGTTACAATTGGGGAGTTGGTTGTCGTGATCACCTGATTTATTCCCGACAAAATCAAACGAACGAGTTGCACGAGCATGTGTGTGGGCTGGCCTTCTTCCAGTTCCTCAATAACCAGATTGACCGCAGTGCTGCCCTTCAATTCCAACAGTGATTCAAGGAGTTCGATTAGCAACAAACCATGTGCACCAGTGCCTCGCTTCTCTACAGGAAGGTCAATTCGATCCAAACATTCACCGGTGAACAGAGCGATGTTTTCTATTAAATCAGCGCTTCTTTTGCCGGAAGGCAAATTTTCTAACACGTAGCGTGCCGTCTCAGCAGTTAATGGGCGCGTTATGAAAGATTTAAGGCGCGCATTTCCTTTGTGGCCAGTTGCTGGGGATTCCACGTTTATGCTGCCACTAGAAGACGGCGGCGGCGGCTCGCAACTGTCGGAAAAATTTTTCCTGCCTAGAACTAATATTCGTTCCAGCAAGCTGCCGCTATGCAGGCTCAACAGTTTCGAAGTATTCCGGCTAGGCCCAAGAAAAATAAATCCACAGTGACGCTTTTCGGCTCGCCCAAAAATGGTCCGTCCGCCACCAAACGATTGATCGACTTGTGCGCTGTCGACATCTAGCGCCGAAGGATAATCAAAAAAAGTTCCTGTAATAAAATCCTGCTCGTTCTGTTCGTATCTAGCAATAAAAACCACAGGTAGCACCCAATGCAAGTGGGACCCGTCGCCTACCAAGGAGCGGTCATCCACGTCGTCGGCGAAGCCATGCATGTCATCGTTCCATGCCCTTATATGTTTTTTGAATAAAAACCGGTCTTCAACCGAAAGATCAGTCAGAATAACATTTAACCGTATTTCAATTGGTTGGTTGTTGCTGTCGATATACTGACGATTATAAAAATCATATTCATCAACGACAGGATGGCGATTCAGAGCATCCACGCTCAGGACCAAACCCAAGGCCTCACAAATGCTAGTTCTGCCACTTCCATGAGCACCGACTAAAAGCGTATGCCCGTGCAGGTTTATTACCCCCGAGGAAATTCCGCGGAAGTTTGATATTTGGAGTTGTAACACTTTCACTTGAAGTTGCCTTTCAGTGATCCAAAACAAATGAGCAATTGCGACGACTGCATAAATTTGTTCATCCTATCAGGACGATGGCGAATGCTGCAACGCCAAGAAAGCTTCCAAATGGAAGTGCATTGCGCTGATGTTTGGCGATTACATGCAGGGTGGAAACCACAGTTAGTCCGATGGCGCTCGCAATCAGCAACGTCATCGGCAGGGCCTGCCAACCCAACCAGATTCCCAAAGCACCAAAGAGCTTAGGATCGCCAGCACCCATGCCATCATGTTTCCTAAAAAGTTTGTAAGCCTGCCTAATAATTTCCAAGCTCAAAAAGCCTGCCACCATTCCTGTGGCCCTGCCTGTCCAGGCGATGTCGGGTGTGAGCATCGGGCCCACCAGAACACCCATGACCGCTAACAAAAGCACCAGTCGGTTTGGTAGCCAAAGGTGCTGATAATCGAGCATGATGAGCGGAAGTAATAGCCAGCCAAACACAGCCGCTGCGATGGCTTGCGCTGGCGGAAGCAGGAGAACAGCCACGGCACCGATTAAGGCTGCGATCAATTCGGTTGCCAAAGGCAGCAGTCCGATAGGCCCACCGCAATGTCTACATTTGCCCTTTAACATTAGGTAAGAGGCAATTGGAACTAGGTCATAGGCAGCAATCTGATGCCCGCAGTTATCGCAGTGAGAGCGCCCAGTTGCCACACTTTTGCCAGTCGGCCACCGACTGCACATGGCGGCGACGAAGCTTCCCCAGATCGCGCCCACCGTCAGTTGTGAGGCTAGCAGGAACCATAAAGGCAATCCCGCAACTATCGCGCTGAAATGTAACAGAGCGCTGTTCAGAACCGGCCCTTTTGCACAAGGCGATAGCCGCCAGCGACCGGACGGAATCCGGCAAGCGTCAGCATCGTACCCTGCTCTACCGCCTCGGCGTCAAGCGTTACGGTCACCGTGTAGATGCCGTCCGCGGACAGCCGGATGTCGGCGCGTTCCATTGCGGATTGGCTGACCAAGGGCAGCAAAATCCCAGCACCATCGCAGCGCGGTTGTCCAAGCATGCCATTTTGCAGGTTCAGCCCGGGCAAACTGTCCGACATGATCAGGCGAACTTGCCCACCTGCCTGCATGCACCGGCCCGCCGCGAATTTCGCGGAGAAGCCTTCAAACTGGATATTTTCAGCTGGAAAAGGCGCAAAAAGCGCTGCGATCGGAAGTGTTGCGTTCAGATTATTGACGGACATGCTGCCAAAGCCGCGCGACACTGTTCCGGTAAATCCGGGGCGATAGGGTGCATTGCCCCGCGACAATAGGATGTCCGCGCGGCCCAAAAACAGTGGCCCAACCAAAAGACGCGCATTCACATCGCCAATGGGCAATTTGCCAAGACGCAAGTCACGGATAGACCCGTCCCAGATGATGCCACCCACTGTGCGCGCCGAAACGCCCTCACCGCTAACGATTGCCCGCAGCGGCATGAATAGGATCACCGACAGCATCAGCAACACAGCCCACATGACAACCAGACGGCGGCTCATGGCGCATCCTGCTGCAACTGGGCATCGACGGTGACACTGCCATTCGTGCCTGTACGCAATGTAAGGCCGCTTACGGTGACATTCTGGCTCTCAAGCTCCGTCAGCCATGCAAGAAAAGCAGGCGCACGTGCCTGATCAATACGAAAGCGCATTTGGCCCGGCGCGGCATTGCCGGACGTGATGATGTCAAAGCCCTTCTCGCCCGCACTTTGTGTAATCAGCACATCGATATTGGCGGGAGCCGTTGCACTGGCAACGCGTGGCTTTGCCAGTGCCGCATCAACCGTTGCGACAATACGCCCACGACGCTGCACCGCGGTGTCATGGTCAAGCTTTGCCTGCTCGACGGCGGATAACACCGGCATGATAATCCCAAAAACCAACACTACGAACGCCGTCAGCCCGCCGGCTGAACCGACCAGCCATTGCTCACGCCGCGTTAGCGCAGCAAACCACATACGTGCTGCAGCTATCATGGCATCCTCATCGTAAGATCGACCAGCGTCGCGCCCGTCGCGTCTGTACGCGGTGTGGCGGTGATGGGGTAACCATCTTGCTGAATGGCGAGTAACGTCTGGTTGATATTGTCTGAACTGGGCGCAGCCAAAACGACCGTCAGAACGCCATCTTGGGCAAAGCGCATGTCACGCACCGATACATTGGGCGACGCTTTCACACTGCGCCACAATGCCGCCGATAATGGCGAAAAGCGCCCCTGCAATATGCCTTGTTTGCGCATGGCAGCAGCGAGTTGCACCTCCGCCTGATCAATATCGGTAATCGCCGGATCAACCTTTTGTGCCGCGGCAAGTGCGATGCTATTTTCGTTGCTGGTTGCGCTCCAATATTTCCCGAGCGTCACCAACATGGTCAGCGTGCTGATCACAACAAGCGCGATGCACAGGCGCTTAATCCATTTCAACTGTTCTGCCGTTGCCCAGATGGACCGCACTTTCTTGGCAAAGATACCCTCGCGCAAATTTAGCAGCGGTTGCTGGCTCGCTGTCCAAAGCATTGTCCGCACTGTGTCCGCGTCCAAAGTCTCAACGGCGGTCTCGCCTGCAAAAATGCTGCGGAAAACAGGCTCATCCGGCATTGCAAATTGCGCACTGCGAAGGACGTTCAAACCTTCAAAATCGGCCGTGACGACCACGTCCGCAGGCGGATCAATTGCGAGGCCAAAGGGCAAAATAATGTCTGGATTCACGCCGTGCGCTGCTAGGCGATCCAATCCGCGCTGCATGACTTCGGGTGCAATTGTGGCTGTGACATAATTATCGCCAACATGCTGCGCCGCGCTCGTGTGCACCAGTCCAAGTGATTGTTCGGCGGCGCGTAACTTGGCCACGCCTTCGGCTTGCCGCGGCTCCAGCCCTTGCAGCGAAAACCAGCTGCAGCGCACATCAGCAGGTGAGACCACAGCCATCACTGTTTCGTCATCCGCCGAAGGCATAAATTCGGACAATGCACCGGCATGTTGCCACACGCCGTCCGTCACGCGGAAAAGTGCGGGATCATCGACGTCGGACGAAGGGAAGCGCAGGATGACGACGGTCATTCCTCTTCCCCCCAACTGCGCCAAATGACGCGCGCAGGCGCAGGCGAAGCGACGATCATCGATTCGCCAGCGAGCGCCAGTTCCCCAAGCGATACCCGTGTATCCAGCAAGAAATAATTGCTCGTCAGTTTTACCTGCCCTTGAACCAGAGGTGCCGGCTCCAACGCTGCCAGCTCGGGGGCAGCCCAGAATCGAATGAGGCTGCCATAGCCACTCGATGGCCGCTTGGCGAGATAGCTCCGTGCGGTCGCGATATTCAATTTACCTGGCGGGAAAAGCATCGCCAACAATGGCGCCTGTTCGGGCAACAAGGTATTAACGTTCAACGGCGACAATATGGTTTCGGGCAGAACGCAAATCCAGTTCTGCAGCTTGCTATAAATGGCGGGGCTCACGCCTTTTACCGCGCGCAGTTCGCTCGGGTGGGCGAAAGGCCGATTGGCAACCATATAAGGCACAGGCGCGGCGCGGTACGCATCATCCTCAGCGCCATTCGGCAACGGTGTAATATCGCTATCGGCCCAATCTGCTGCTGCAGCTGCGATTGCGCGAGCAGCATTCTCATCGGTACCAAGAACCACCAACAACGACGTCAACTGATCCTGACCCGCCGTGCTGGCCTGATATCGTTCCTCCGATTTTGTGACCAAACTATTGAGGTTAAAACAATTCCCGGCATCACGCACTGTCGCCGTTGCCGTACCGATGGGAATAGGCAGGCTTTGTGGTGCCCCCAGCCAGCCGCCTGCCAAAGTTGTCTGCGCAGCATCGCGTGCGACCAAGTCCTCAATCCGCGCCGCCGCAATCGATTCAGCGGCATAGGTAAACATCCGCGCCTGCGCCAAAGCATTACCATTGGTGGATAACTTGCTGGACAGCGTCAGCCTGTCCAGCGTCGTCGCTGCAATGACCGAAAGTACCGCGACCATCAGCAAGACCGACAGCAATGCCGCGCCGCGTTCAGATGATTTGGGCAACATCAGCCAGCCGCCCCTTCTTCTGCACTCGGCGTTGGCAAGATGCGTGTCTGCGGCCCTACAAGGAACAACATACGCTGTTCAGGCTTGCCCTTGACGGTAACCGTCAGGGCGATCGCGCGCGGCAAGGCGTTCGCATCGGTTGCGGTCCAATCGCTCCGCCATTGCCCTTTATCGTCGCGATATTCGGCGGTCGCTGAAACAACATCCTCAAGCATTGTTGCCGCGTCAGCAGGCGCAGCACCGTCCAGCATGGGCCAGCTTAGACGTTTCAACGCGCCGTTCTCAAGCACATAGGTCACGCGTTGTAGGCCCGCGCGGGGCGCGCCATCGAAATTGGACCAGCCGGCCCGCACCAGCCCGAATATCCCACCGGGCACAGTGGCATCGCCTTGGGTAAAGGCGGGCACGGGCTGTCCGGATTGGTCGCGCACCGGCCGCGCGATGGCTTGCGCAAGGTCTGCCTCCAGCGCGTTGGTCAGCCGTTGTGAAAGCGCCATTTCGCCAAGACGTTCTTTGACCGCAATTTGCGTGTCTGTGCCTGACCGCAGAAGCGTAACGCCCGCAACCGAAATGAGCGCAAAAATGGCCAGCGCCACAAGCAGCTCAATCAGCGTGAATCCCGCCTCCGATTGCCGCGCCGCATTCATTGTTCAACAGGCCTTGCGATCGTCAGACGCGCCTTACGCAAGGCCGCATTGCCGGTGCCGACAACGTCGATTTCGACCATCACGAGGCGCGTGTTGTCGGTCGGGCTTGCGGTTGCTGTCCAGCGCCAATTCTGGCCGCCATTCATTTCTTCGCCACGTGTTTCGCCTAAGGTTGGCGGCGCGGGGTTTGACAGGATTTCGACCGCCACATTGCGCGCCACTTGCCATGCCATGCTGCTGTCGCCCAAATTGGACGTGGAGCGCACCGAATAGCCCTGCAGGCGGACCATCGCCAGCGCAGCAAGGCTGAAAATCGCGAGCGCAACCATGATCTCCAACAATGTGAAGCCATTTTGTGTTGGTTGTGAATTACCGGACAATGCGCACGTCTCCGGTCGCGGCCAGCGCAAGTGTCACGGTCACCGCATCATGCTTTAGCGTAATATTGGCCGCGCTTGATGGCATGCCTGTGCTGTCGAAGGCGATGCGCATTTGCCGTGCACCAGCCATGTGCACAGAGGTACCGCTTTTCCAGTCTGTCGGCGTAAAGGGTGCCCCAGACAATGGTTGCCACGCGCCAGCATTCCGCGCCTCAAAACCATAGCCCGACGGGCGCACGGTTACCGCCATGCTGCGCGACTGCAATATGGCGTGATCGCGCAAGGCGGCAACGCGCGCGGCAAATTGCTCCGCCTCGTCGCGTGCACCGCGATCGGTTGACTGCACCGTCATGACGACGGCTGCACTCGCAATGCCGATGATGAAAATAACCACCATCAGTTCCACCAAAGTGAAACCCCGTTCATCCGCTTTCATATGAGGATGGATTGACGGCTTAGTCGCCGTAAATATCAGCATTTTCATTCTCGCCACCCGGCGCGCCATCGGCACCAAGCGAGTAGATGTCAAAGGCGCCGTTCTTGCCCGGCATTGTATATTGGTAAGGGCGGTTCCACGGATCCGACGGCAGTTTTTTGATATAACCCGCGCTGCGCATGCCTGCAGCGGCAGGCGGCGTGACCAATGCCTGCAATCCGGCACCAGCATCTGGATAGGTCAGATTATCCAAACGATATGTCTCAAGCGCTTGTCCCAAGACAGCTATGTCAGCCTTTGCCTTTTGCACCATCGCCTTGTCTTGATTGGGCAAGACATTGAGGGCGACGATGGTCGTCAGCAGCGCGAGAATGAACAATGTCACCATCATTTCGACCAAGGTGAAGCCATTACGCTGTGCCGCCGCAGCCTTACGGCTAAATTTCGCCGACGGACGGCTTGTGTCAGTGAAAAGATTATAAATGATGCGGAGCATGACTAAAGTCCCGTGAGGTTTTGGAGTTGAAGTATCGGCAGCAAAATTGCCAAAATGATGACAGCGACGACACCGCCCATTGCAACGATGATGAGCGGTTCAAGAAGCGATAAAGCGGTGCTGGTGAAATTATCAAATTCGCGCTCAAGATATTCCGCCGCGCGTTCGAGCATTATATCCAACTGCCCGGCGCTCTCGCCGCTTGCGGTCAAATATACCAGCAGCGGTGGGAAAACCCCGCTTGTACGCATCGCACCCGACAGACTGCCCCCGCTCCGCACCGATTCGACGATATCGTCATTGGCGGCGGAGAGCACTTTATTGCGAATGGTGCCGCCCGTCAGGCGTAGGCCCTCCAGCAACGGCAAGCGGCTAGCGACCATTGTTGCCAAGGTGCGCGCCATGCGCGCAGCATGCAAGTTGCGCAGCAGCTTCCCAAGCAACGGAATGCGCAGCACCGTGCGGTCCACCGACAAGCGGAACGCCGGCCGCTTAAGCGCTTGCACAAACAGCAAGCCCCCAAGGACAAAGGCGATGATAATCACCCAATAATAATTCGCCAAAAACGCCGATATGCCGATGACGATGCGCGTAATCAGCGGCAGTTGCTGGTCGACATTGTCAAACTGTTCAACAACACGCGGGACCACCGAGACCATGAGCCCCATCACCACCAGAATCGCAACCAGTGACAAAATCGCCGGATAGGCCAGCGCACCAATCAACTTGCCGCGCATCTCGGCCTGCCGTTCAAGCAATATCGCGAGACGTTCCGTAATAAGCGGCAATGTGCCCGCCCCCTCGCCCGCGGCAATCATTGCGCGGTATAATGGGGGAAAGCTGTTGCCTTCACGGCGCATGGCTTCGGACAGGCGCTGTCCCTCGACCACGCCTGCATGCACTTCGGTCAGTATCTTCCGGACATGTGGCTGTTCGCTCTGACGGCTGATCGTCCGCAACGCTTCCTCCAGCGGAGAAACCTGCGCCAATGACGACAATTGCCGGGTAAACAAAGTGAGCTGCTTGGCATTCAAACGCGGCTGCCGCTTAATCGGCAGGCTGGCGAGGACAGGCGCGCGCGCGGGTGCTGGCGCGACGCTCACAATATATAGATCCTTCGATATAAGGCGATCGCGCGCCGCATCGTCATTGGCAGCAGTTATCCGCCCGCGTTGCTCGCGGCCATCCGGGTCAATCGCATGATATGCGAAGTCAGGCATCTACAATGTCTTCGCGGCGCGAAATTCGGATCGCTTCCTGAGGGGTCGTATGACCGGCGCGAACAAGCTTGCGTGCAGCCGCGCTGAGATTGGGTTGATTAACAAAGGCATGTCGCGCCAAAATTGCTTCGTCGCCACCATCGTTGATGAGACGGCGAATGGTGTCATCGACACGGACCGCTTCAAACACCCCGATGCGACCCTGGAACCCTGTGTTGTTGCACTCTGGGCAACCGACGGCCTTGTAGACCGCTGTCCCCTTGTCAAAGCCCAACAACGACGCCGCGTTACCATCGGCCTGAACTGTTTCGCGGCAGCTTGGGCATAGACGGCGCACCAATCGCTGGGCGACGACAGCACGCAAGGTTGAGGCGAGCAGGAATGGCTCAACCTTCATATCGCGCATACGCGTGATCGCACCGAGTGCATCGTTGGTATGCACGGTGGTGAGCACGAGGTGCCCCGTCAACGCAGCCTGCACGGCGATATCGGCCGTCTCACGATCGCGGATTTCGCCGACCATGACGACATCGGGATCCTGACGCAAAATGGCGCGCAGTCCTGCGGCAAAAGTCATCCCGACTTTGGAATTTACCTGTGTCTGGCCAATGCCATCCACCGCATATTCCACGGGATCTTCCACCGTCAAAATATTGCGTGTTCCGTCGTTCAAGCTCTTCAGACCGGCATATAAGGTCGTCGTTTTACCCGACCCCGTTGGCCCTGTGACCAAGATGATGCCATTGGGTTCAGCCAATGCTTCATGTAGGATTTTTAGCGTTTCTTCCGACATGCCAAGCAAATCGAGCGAAATGCCGGCATTTTCCTTATCGAGAATACGCATGACCACACGCTCGCCTGCACGGCTTGGCAGGGTCGACACACGCACATCGACAAGCTTGCCACCCAGCGTCAGACCGATGCGGCCATCCTGCGGAATGCGGCGTTCAGCGATGTCGAGGCGCGCCATGACCTTGATACGGCTGACGACAACCGGTGCGACATTAGCAGGCAAGCGGAGGCGTTCCTGCAACACGCCGTCGGCGCGCATGCGAATGACAAGGCCCGTTTCATATGGCTCGACGTGAATATCGGATACGCCCTGGCGGACAGCCTCAGCAATGATGCCGTTGATTAACCGGATAACCGGCGCGTCATCGGCGCTGTCGAGCAAATCGTCCGCGCTCGGCAACATATCCGACAGCAAATCGCCGTCATTGGCGCCGATTGAACCAGCCATCGCCGCGGCGCTGCCGTCCATCGCGTAATGGTCGGACAAATAACGGTCAAAGGTCGCATTGTCGGCCATTTCGACATCAAATGGCATCGACAGATAGCGCCGGACCTCAAGCAACATCAACGGATCAGCGCCCTCACGCATCGCCACCACAATGCGACCATCGCTTTCATGCCGCAGCACCAGACCATGCGCCTTGGCAAAGGCATAAGGTAAATCGACCAGAGGTGCGATCAAAGCCGGTGCAATGGCGACGTCTGGCTCGACCGGTATATTGGATGCTTGCTCGGTTGTCTCCTCGTGCGATGTCATGATTGCGGATCCCCAGTGGCGGAAGAGACCGCGCTTGCGGGAACCTCCGCCGGTTGCAACGGGCCACCTGTCTGGGGCCGCGTCAAATTGCCATCAGCACCGATCATGATGTCATTTGTCCGCACATCCGGCGCAACGGGCGGCACAGTGCCCATATAATCGCGCAGCAATTCGTCGATGCTTGGTTCGGCATCTGGATTGCGCGTCAACTGCATGTCGCGGACATAGTCATAACGTCGGGCCGTCAACTGGTCGCCATCTTCGCGGCTACGCAAGATGGTCGGCCTAATGAAGACCATCAAATTGGTTTTGCTGCGGCTGCGGCTGCGTGATTTGAACAGTTCGCCAATGAGCGGAATGTCACTCAACAGCGGGATACGCTCAATGGTGCGGCGTTCATCGTCATTGAGCAAGCCACCAATGGCCAGCAATTGGCCGTCGCCAACGGTCAATGTCGTTTCAAACTCGCGCTTGTTGAGGATGAGGTCGCTGGAACGCGATGACACCGGCCCTGCAACGCTCGACACTTCCTGTTTAAGGAACAGCTTCACGTCGCCCTGCGCGTTCACTTGCGGGGTCACCTCAAGCTTGATGCCCACTTCCTGACGCTGAACCGTCCGGAAGGCGTTTTCGAAATTGGCGGATAATTGCTCGCCGCTGCTCACGGGCACTTCTTGCCCGACGAGGAACTTCGCCTTTTGGTTATTCAGCGTCACAATATGCGGCGTCGCCAGCAAGTTGGACTCGGTGTCCGCCGCAATCGCATTGATAATCGTGCCAAAGATCGCATTCTTACCGATATCCAGCGCAAAACCACCAAAGCCGCCAGTAGCGCTCAGGATCGACGCCGCCGCTGCTTCCTGAAGGCTGTCACCCAGCGCGCTATTCGTCGCAGTCGTGGTCGTATTGCCATTCACCGTCGTCGTGGTGCGCGTCAGTTCTTCGGCACCAATTGCGCCCGCAATCGTCAGGATATTGGGTGAAGCGTTGGCGTAATTTGTCGCCGCAAATGGCGCGTCCTTGCCACCGACGAGGAATTGTACGCCAAGCTTTTTCGCCGCTTCATTGCCGATTTCGACAACGATTGCCTCAACCAAAACCTGTTCGGGCCGTGTGTCCAGCTGACGGATGAGCTCGCCCAACGTGCGTTGCATTTCGGGGTTTGCCGCGATGATAAGGGCGTTGGTGCCTTCATAGCGGGTCACCACAACGGGGCCACGGCCACCAATGCCATTGGGGCCGGTTCCCGACGAAGATGCAACGATAGGCGCAACGACAGCGGCAGCGCCGCCGCCTGCAGCTGGCGCAGAAACAGGTGGCACGTTACTAGATACAGACGATCCGCTCTGCCCGCCAATCAACGACTGGACGGTCTCCAGCAAGGTAGCGGCGTTGGCATGCTCAAGCCGGTACACGCGAATTTCGGCGCCTGATTGTGCGCGCGCATCCAATTCTTTGGCCATCGCAGCAAAGCGCGCAACCGACGTCGGGTCACCACGCAGGGCAATGGCGTTGCTGCTGTCAATGGCCGCGATGGAAACAGGCGGCCTCGCGCCCTCGCCGCCGCCTTGACCAGCCAGCGCCTGAAGTGCGGTGGCTATTTCACGCGCACCGGCGTTATCGAGTGCGACGATCTGCGTCGCTGCGCTGTCGCGGTCAATCTGGCGGAGCAAATCGCGGATGCGGCCAATATTGTCGGCATAATCGGCGACCACAAGGCTGTTCGCGCTTTTGTTGGCCGTCAACGAACCTTCGCGGCTTATCAATGGACGCAGCGTTTCAACGGCTGAGGTGGCATCAATTGAGCGAAGGCGGAATACTTCCGTCACAAATTGGCTTGATGTTGCGGACCGGCTACCGACGCGTGTCGGTTGCGTTGCGGCGCCGTCGGAAGGTTGGATCCGGTAACCACCGCCACGAATGGGAATCGCGACAAGGCCGTTTGCGCGCAGTGTCGAGAGGAACACCTCAAAATATTCCGAACGCGACAATGGCCGGTCCGTAACCACCGATACCTTCCCATTCACGCGGCCATCGACAATGAACGTCTGTCCGGTGACGCGGGCCGCATCCTGAACAAAGGCACGGATATCGGCATCACGCACATTCAATGTCTGCTGCGCGGCGATAGGCTGGGCAAAAACAAGCGCGCTGCATGCCAGCAAAAGGGTAAATTTACGGATCACGGTTGTTCCAGATTTAGAGCAATGGGGACCTTTGCGCCGCCGCGTTCAACTTCAACGCTTAAGCGGGCTCCGGGCCTGATTTGAGAAGCAATGTCAGCCGCCGAAGATACCGGACGGCCGTTTATGCCAACGACAATGTCGCCAGCCTGAAATCCGGCGAGGCGCAACATCGTGCCATCATCGCGGGCTTGCAGAACGAGACCGGTGACCCTGCCCCCTTCATTACGCGGCGCAAAGCCGATCGATTTCTGAAGCGTCTCGGCATTCAGGCCGACGCCTCCGCCGGGCGCCATTGGCGTGGCTGACGTGCCTGATGCAGGCGGACCAACCGTTTCCGCAGGCACCGACTGATCGAGATATAGCGATTCTTTGACGCCGCCGCGCGACAAAATGACATGGTCAAAGGCAACGGAATCCAAAGTTACGCCGGGCGCGACTTCTTCGCCAATGGCAAAACTGTTCTGCACGCCATCTTCACCAGCGATGATAGCCGAACCACCGCCCGAGCTTTCATTGGTGCGGACGCCGAACAATGTCAGGCTTAACGATGTGACATTCCGGGTGGAATCTGCGGCCGCGTCATTGCGAAAAAACGGGTCAAATCCGGCAAATAGCGCCAAACGGGCGGACTGTGGTACCACATTGACCGACGGCGCACGCCAGTCATTGACTGGACCAACGGGCGTTATCAATATCCAGAACAGACGCGCCGTTTGAACGGCGGTCAATGTGGCCAGAACGCCAAGAATCAGGCGACCGGCGGACACAGAACTTAAGCGGTGCGACTGCGCTTTAACCCTTTCTGCCCATGTCATTGCCACTGAATCCCCCCGGACGAATCCGCTTGATGATACCGCCCTAACGCGCGGCTGTGACCGTCGAGTGACTCCTAAATGACAGTTTAGTGACGCCCACAAACGAAGGCAGCGTGCCAGACAAAATGACGGCGACATGTTGAATCCAACATGCCGCCGCGAGTCAGGGGGCTGTATTCCCTTTAGAAGTTAAGCTCTACACCGATTGAGGCGCTGATGCCTTGTTTGTAACGGTTGTAGAAAATCTTGTTCGCTCCGTTTTCCTGAAACTCCTGATATTTGGTGTTGGTCAGGTTGCGGACTTCGAGTTTCAATTCAGCTTCTTTGCCGCCAAGCGTAAAGCCTTCACGCGCAACGAAATCGAGCTGGATACCAGGTTTTTCCTTGATATCCGGCTGACCCGATGCACCACGGCTGGTAACCCGGTCGGTCGAATAGCTGAACAAGATGGTCTGCTGCGACAGGCGCTCGGTATCTTCGAGACCGAATTGCAGATTGACCAGATGATCCGCCTGCCCCGTCAATGGCGAGCCGTCGGTGAAGAAGTCGAGGGCGTTGGTGGACGATGCGTTAAACACCGCAACCGTGTCCCCAGCCTTCACACTGATTTTTGATTTGGTGTAGGTGTAGTTGGCAATGACAACCGCGCGGCGTGTCGCAAAAAAGCCTTCGTCGCCAATCGCAGAGAGATCGAAATATTTCTGCGTTTCGATTTCTACCCCGTACAAATCAGCCTTCGGTGCGTTCGCGAAGCTGGTGATAACTGAGTTATCATCAAAGCTTGAGAACGACTCGATGGGACTGTCGATACGCTTGAAGAAACCGGCAATAGTGAAACGTTGCTCACGGTCAAAATACCATTCATAGCGCGCTTCAGCATTGTACAACTGGCTGTCCGTCAACAGCGGGTTACCGCGGAAAAGACGGTTGGAGTCGGTATCGTAGAAGTTCTGGAAAATCAGTTCGCGGAATTGCGGACGCGCGATGGTTTTCGACGCGCTCACCCGGAACTTCATCTGTTCATTCATGTCCCACGTCAGCGTCGCTGCGGGCAACCAATAGCTCCGATCCAAGCTGGTGGAGGCAAGCGATGCTGTTGGCGTGGTGAACACCTGAACCGGCACAACGGTCTGTTCAGCGGTTTCGTAACGCACACCAAGGTTCAGGCTGATTGCTGGCGTAATGAACGCCTGAATTTGGCCATACCCAGCGTGGTTCAACAAGCTTGCATCAAAGACGGGGTTTGCTTCGTTGGTATCGATCAACGCAATGTTGTAAAAATCGATAATGCCCGGCTGCAGCAAAAGGTCTGGACGGAATAATGACGGCGCGATCGGCGTGCCGCCGGGTGCAACAAACTGGAAGTCACGGCGTTCGGTGCGGCGAACCGTGTCGGAATAGGCATAGCCTATCGTTGCGGTAATATCCGGCGTGACCTTTGCCGACAGATCCACACCACCGGCCCACAGATTTTCATTCAAATAGGAATAGCTGACTTCAGCGCTTCCCTGTTGACCGTTGTTAAGACGGTTGATGAACAATTGGCCGTAAGGATCCGACGTGATGTTGCTGCGGTAATATTCCAGGCCGATTTCATCCGGCGCTTCACGTTGGGAATTGGCGTAGGCTGCACGGACGCTCAAATTCACGTCAGGTGACAGTTTGAACTCACCGACCAGCTGGCTATCCACCAACTGGCGTTCGAACCATGCTGTATCCTGTTGCAACAATGTCGCGGTGGGCGATGTGGTCTGACGGGTGCCGACGCCAAGACGCGCTTGTTTCAGCGTGTCGCGAATGAACAGATTGGTCCAACGGATTTTTTGTTCGCCCACTTCGATACCGAAGCCAAGCAAGCCGTTCACAACCATACGGTTGTCGGTAATGACTTTCTGGAAATCCAGCTCTTTCTGGCTCAGATCAAGCGTCGATGCCGTTTGTTGGATCGTGTCGCGGGTACGCCATTTGTTGCTGTAACCAGCGTTGAAGATGACCCCCATAGTGGCGTCATCGCCAATTTCAACGTTCGTGCCACCGGTAATCGTGGCTGAGCCATTGGGCGGCAGATTCTTGTCACGCTGAACAACAGCATTCCGGCCGGTGATGAGCTCGCCGGCAATAGCCTGCGTATCAACGTTACCCGCGCTGATGCGTGCGCCGCTGGCAAGATAGGATGCAAGCGCGGGCTTTAGGTTACGGTTACCATTGTCGAAACCACTCCAATCCTGCGAGCTACCATAATATGTGTAGCCCAGTTGATTGGTGGTCTCGCTATTGGCGCTCAAGTCACCGCCGACCGTCAGGAATGTTTCGCGCGGGATCGCCTTGGTGGTCAGATTGATAACGCCGCCGCCAAATTCACCGGGGAAGTTTGCCGAGTAGGTTTTTTGCACAAGCGAAGATGCAATCACGCTTGTGGGAAAAAGATCGAGCGGAACAACGCGCTTCAATGGCTCAGGGCTCGGGAGCGGAGAACCGTTAAGCAAAGCGAGCGAATAACGATCACCAAGGCCACGAACATAGACAAAACCGCCGCCAACGACGCTTAGGCCAGTGACACGCGATAGTGCGCCGGCAATGTCGCCTTCACCGGTACGTTCAATATCCGCGCTCGACAGCACGGAAACAACTTGCGCCGCGTTCTTGGAAATGTTGCGATCCAGATATCCGCGCACGACGATTTCTTCGCCACCCGGAATAGAGACATCGACATCCTCTTCGACTGGCTCGGCTGCGTCTGCTGGCGTGTCTGCTGGTGCTGCTTCAGCACTGGCTTGTTCGGCCTGTTCCGCTGCGGCGTCTTGCGCCATCAGCATGGAAGGCGAAACGAGCGCCGACGTCAAAAGCAACAGTCTGATTGCCTCCACTGGCTTCAACATTGTAATTCCCTTTTATAAATTCGAAAAAAGGGTGAGGTGCATGCCCGCTTGGCCGCACCTCACCCGATATTATCCGCCAGCTATTAATATGTTGGCAGTGAGGTGCAGAGACCGGTTACGCTGGTGCCCAGATTGGCCGTCGCGCTGTTGCAGGTCCAACCTGCATACCAAAGGTCGTTGGCGTCACGGACAGCACCGATATAGGTTGTTGCATCAAAGTAAGAAGCGATGCTGCTGGCGTTGAACGCTGTAACTGCGTTTTCGGTGGCACCATTGATGAACAATGACGTCAAGCTTGGTGTGAACGCGCTGTTATTGTTGTTCGCTCCCGAACCGAACACCGCGCTGACTTGCGCCTCTGTTACACCATTCGAACCAACAAACGCTGGCGATCCGCACTGCATAACAACCGAACGGAATACTGGTGCGCCAGCTTCGTCAATGGTTGCATCTGCTGTTGCCGATATGGTCTGTGGACGGCTGATCCGCAGGCATGATGTCGATGGGCTGACAACCACACCGTTAAACATGCTGTAGTCGGTACCACCACGCAGCAACATTGCCGACAGGTTACCGGTGTTGTTGCGCTGAATGAAGGTGAAGTTCGACAGGCGTGTGTTCTGGCGTGGCGTATTGCCGTCCAGAGCGTTGTCCGAGTCAGCTTCGATCATCGAGTCACCGGCATTTGGACGCTGCACTGCCAATACATATTGGAAGTTCGCCTTTACGCCGGTGTCCGTGTCCAAGTTATCGTCATCCGCACCAATCGACACGAAATACTTCATGTTGACGTTACCGCCGAAGAATTCTGCGCCATCGTCAGAGCTGTTGAACGACTGGATGTTGTTCAGAATAGTACCGGTGCCGGTACCGCCCGTGGTCAGCGATTGCAGTTCGGAGTTACCCGAAAGGACAAAGCCCGAGAAGCGGATTTGGACAAAGCTCAAACGGCCGCTGTTATCGGCGGTGTTCGCGCCACCATAAAGTGCCGGGTCAACTGCGCCTTCAACCTGACGCTCGCAAGCAACAGTGCCTGGAGTTGCAGCAGGTGCTGCGCAATCGGTGATGGGTGCGCGGCCGTTAAGAACGATACCGCCCCACTGACCAATCGAGCTGTCGTTGTTGAGACCGAGGACGTTGTCACGGCTGGTGAAGATGATTGGGAGGGCAGCCGTACCAACAGCGTTGATGCGGTTACCGCGGTTAACATTCAACCATGACACGCCGGTTCCGCCAAAGACGATAACGCCTGGTTCGATGTTAAGTGTGACGACATTGTTTGTCGATGAAGGACCTTGGTCTGTACCAACGTCAACACGGCCACCAAGACGATACAGAACGCCCGCAATCTTTGGCAATGTGCTGGTGGTGTTGACGCGCGCTGGCAATGTGCAGACGCGATATGTGCCGGTTGGGCCAGTGATCGTACCGCTGTCGGTCAAGCCCTGCGCATCAGCGATCGTTGGGCAGCCGCCCGCAGGTGTAACTGTCGCAGTTGGCGGTGGCGGTGGTGGCGGCGGCGGAGGTGCAGCCGGGTTGTTGATGGTGATGTTACCACCAGTGCCTGGTGATGCGATATCATCTGCGCCACAGCCGGTGACGAGGGCAGCTGCTGCCGTCGCGTACACGATCCCACGCAATTTTGGGTTTAACATTCTAAATCTCCGCAACAAATAAGACGTGCCCGATATGGGCAAATGCAACGGACCAGAATCGAATCATCATAAGGCCCCACCCGTTGACCATGCGGCAAATAGGGGCGAGCTGTGACATGGCTGTGCTTATCACATTGCATTTAGAAGAATGTTTTGCGTCAGATATATGACAGCCGCAGAACAGGCGGGTCACGGCAAAATTATGCGCTACAAAAGACGAAAGGCGAGCCGTTAGGCCCGCCTTTTATAAAGCGTTAGACGTGAGATGTTACGTCAGTACATTTGGATCAGCGCGTCGCAATCCGCATCTGCAAACCGGCATAGGCCTTACGCGCAGCGTCTTTTGAATTCATCACGCGACCGTCGGCGAGCACCAGATCGACGGTATCACGGCTCTGCATCGCGGCGGCGAACATATTCGAAGCCTCTTCCATACGGCCCATACGCGCATAGGCACGGCCAAGGTTGAGCAGCTTCGCAGGATCATGCCGGCTCACTTGCGCGCTTGTCAGTATTTGAGAAACTGCCCGTTCATTGTCGCCCTTTACGAGAGCCTCATAGCCAATGGACCCCTTTGGGTAGGCTGTTTCAATATTCATGGTCGGTTGGGCGTGGGCTGCACCGCCCATCAGGCCAGTTACTAAAGCACCTACGAATAGCAGTTTCATCCGTGTTCTCCTCATCTCTGCCTTAAATATGACACTTATATGACATCACTGCAATAAAATTGTAATATATTGGCCACTTGTTTGATGATGCAAAATCCGCGCTTTAAATTCGGTAATATTTCAGACACATAACTTCTATCAAAGTCGCACAAGAACCGCATCAAAGTGCCACCACCCTTCCCTAGTTGGGCGCTGCAAACCAATGCAGGGAAGATACCAAATGCGTAAAATTACTGTGATGCTTTTAGCCGGAGTCGCTTTCGGATCTGTGCCAGTTATGGCGCAGCAAACGACTGCACCAACAACAGCCGACTCAGAAGAAGCCGAAATCGTCGTATTCGGCCAGGGTGAGACCCGTCAGGTTCAAGAAGTGTCGAGCAAAGAACTTCTGATCCTCGCGCCAGGCACCAGCCCGCTAAAGGCCATTGAGAAGCTGCCAAGCGTAAGCTTTCAATCTGCCGACCCGTTTGGGACATATGAATGGTCAAGCCGGGTCTCGATCCGTGGCTTTAACCAGAACCAGCTCGGCTACACACTCGACGGAATTCCGTTGGGCGATTCAAGCTATGGCAACAACAACGGCCTGCACATTGGCCGCGCCATCATTTCGGAAAACATCGGCGTTACCCGCGTTTCGCAAGGTTCGGGTTCAATTGGCACACAAGCCACGAACAACCTTGGCGGCACGCTCGAGTTTTTCTCGGCGGACCCAAGCGACGGCTTCGGCGTTGATGCGAACCTGACTTATGGTTCGTCAAACACGATGCGCGCATTTGGCCGCATCAACTTTGGAGAAGCGGGCGGCGTTCGCGGATTTCTATCCGGCGTTTACCACAATGCCGACAAGTGGAAGGGCGGCGGCGAACAGCGCAGCATGCACGTAAACGCCAAGGCCATCATTCCCGTGGGTGATGCCGAATTTGACGGATTCTTCTCCTATTCCGACCGCGCCGAGCAGGATTATCAGGATCTCTCGCTCGAGATGATTAATCGCCTCGGTTATGACCATGACAACTATTTCCCTGATTATGCCAAGGCGATTTCCGCGGCTCGTGGTGTATATGTTGCCCCAATCAATAATCTCGACGACAGCTATTATGATGCATCAGGCCTGCGTAAAGATACGCTCGCTTCTTATGGCCTGACCGCGCCTTTGGCCGATGGCGTGACCTTCAAGATCAAAGCATATTATCACAATAATACCGGTCAAGGCACATGGGGCACTCCATATGTTCCAAGTCCAAATGGCGTGCCCATGTCGGCGCGCACAACCGAGTATGACATCCAACGTGGCGGCGTATTCAGCTCGCTGAACGCTGAAGTTGGCGACCATGAAGTGACTGTCGGTGGCTGGTACGAGCATAATGACTTCACGCAAGCGCGTCGTTTTTATGCCTATGAAAGCAACACGACGCCTGGCCTTGATCACACTAAGTTCTTGCGCAACCCGTTCTTCACGCAGTGGCTGTTCGATTTCAACACCGACACGCTGCAATATTATGTGCAGGACAAGATCAGCCTTGGCGATCTGACTATCAACCTTGGTTGGAAGGGTTTCCAGGTCAATAATGAATCCGACCCACGTATTCAGGGTTCGTTGGCTGCCGGCAAAATCAAGTCACAAGACTGGTTCCAGCCGCATGCAGGCGTTGCATATAAGCTGACGGAAAAGGCCGAAATCTTCGGCGGTTTCACTCAAGTCACCCGCGCGTTTGTTTCATCAGCAACAAGCGGACCATTCGCGACGACACAAGCGGGCTTCGACGCTTTGCTCGCACGTGGCCTGAAACCAGAAAGCTCAGACACGTTTGAGCTTGGCGCACGTTACAACGACAATGTCTTCAACGGCGTGATCGGTGTATATTATGTCAACTTCCGCAACCGCCTGTTGGGTGTACAAACCGGCGCAGGCATCGTTGGAAACCCTGCCATTCTTCAAAATGTCGGCAGCGTCCGCTCGCTCGGCTTTGAAGCCGCAGGCGATGTACGTCTGGGCGGCGGCATGACCTTGTTCGCATCATATAGCTACACAGGTGCAACATATCGTGAAAACGTTATCACCCCAACGGCGGTTATTGCCACGAAGGGCAAAGAAGTCGTCGACACGCCAAAGCATCTGCTGCGCGGCGAAGTTGCGTATGACAGTGACGCATTCTTCGGACGCGTTGGTGCCAATTACATGAGCAAGCGTTACTTCAACTATTTGAATGATCGCTCGGTACCCAGCCGTGTCCTCGTTGACGCCACAGTGGGTTACCGCCTGGATGCGGGGCTCCGTGCACCGCTTGAACTGCAACTGAATGCCACGAATCTGTTCGGCAAAGATTATGTCTCGACCATTGGTTCAAACGGCTTTGGCAATAGCGGCGATAACCAAACCTTGCTGGCGGGTTCACCGCGCCAGATATTTGTAACATTGAAAGCTGGTTTCTGATGAAATCGGCTTTGCTGATTGGCAGCGCGCTCCTTGTGAGCGCGCTGCCGTCGGCGGCCTCGGCCGAGCCGGTGCTGCTGATCTCAATTGATGGTTTGCAGCCCGCAGACATTTTGAAGTCCGAAGAGCGCGGCATGCAGGTTCCCAACCTGAAACAATTTATTACGAACGGAACCTACGCTGATAAGGTGAAGGGCGTTCTTCCGACCGTCACTTATCCCAGCCATGCAACTTTGCTGACGGGTGTTAGCCCCGCAAAGCACGGCATTGTGGGCAATAACAGCTTTGATCCCATGCAGATCAACCAAGGCGGATGGTATTGGTACGCCACAGATTTCAAAGTCCCCACCTTGTGGGATGCGGCTGCCAAGGCCGGACTGCGCACGGCAAATATTCACTGGCCGGTCAGCGTTCAGGCAAAAGCCGTTACATGGAACATCCCGCAGATATGGCGGACTGGGCATAATGATGATGCAAAGCTGCTAAAGGCGCTTGCGACGCCCGGCCTTATCGAAACGCTTGAAACAGACCTTGGCAGCTACGCGCCGGGCATTAACGAGAGCATAGAGGGTGACGAAACCCGCGGCCGTTTTGCCGCCGCGCTTATCAGGCGCGAAAAACCCGATTTCACAACTGTGTATCTGACCGCGCTCGACCATGAGCAGCATGAAAAAGGTCCCGATACAGCCGCAGCTTATGCTGCTTTAACCCGGATCGATAAGGTCGTTGGCCAGATCATTGCCGCACAAATGGCCGCGCATCCCGATAGCGTCATTGCTGTCGTATCGGACCATGGCTTTTCCAAGGTCGACACCGAAATCAACCTGTACCGTGCCTTCATCGACGCTGGCCTGATTGTGCTCGACGGTAACGGCAAAATCAAAAGCTGGGAAGCCAGCCCCTGGAACTCAGGCGGATCGTCAGCGATCATTCTATCGCGTCCGGATGATGCCGCGCTGAAAGCGCGTGTCGCGAGGGTGTTAGCTGAACTCAAGGCGGATCCGAAAAACTGCATCGCAGAAATTGCAGAGCCCGCAGAAATAGCGCGCCTTGGCGGAAATCCGGAAGCGAGCTTTTACATCAGCTATGCCCCCAATGCGTATGCAGGCGGTTTCAAGGGACCGGATGCGCCATTGGTGAGCGCGTCTGGCAGCAAGGGCATGCACGGATATTTTCCCCATAGTCCATTGATGCGGTCAAGCTTCATGATGATGGGTAAAGGCGTTGCCAAGGGACGCAGCCTAGGTGAAATCGACATGCGCTCCATCGCACCAACGCTTGCCAAAGCCATGGGTGCGCTTCTGCCTGACGCAGAGATGCCTGCGGTCCGATAATGACAATTGGCAATTCTTAACGGCAAAAAAACTGTCATTGATCTGCCACGCACATGACTCATCCGTCGTTTAGGGCTTCATTAAGACAACGGGGGATGGGCAATATGACAACCACTGAATTAAGCGACAGCCTGCTTTTTAAAAGCGATGGAAAAGGTCCAAAACTGCCGTCATGGTTCGATAAGCCCGAACCCAAAAGCTACCAACCAAAGATGCGGTTTCGCACGGTGTGGATTTCTGATGTGCATTTGGGGACAGCAGGGTGCCAGGCGGGTCTGCTGAGCGATTTTCTGCATTCTATCGAATGTGAGACGCTTTATCTGGTCGGCGACATTGTCGATGGCTGGCGGTTACGCAAGGGTTGGTATTGGCCAGACCAGCACAATGAAGTCATCCGACGGGTGTTGAAAATGGCGCATCGCGGGACCCGCGTCGTCTATATTCCCGGCAATCATGACGAAATGTTCCGTGATTACGCAGGCCTGAGCTTTGGCGGGGTCGAGGTGCAGTTGGAGGCGATCCACCACACCGCCGACGGCCGTGCCTTGCTTGTAACGCACGGCGATGCGTTTGACGGCATCGTGCTATATGCCCGCTGGCTCGCCTTCTTGGGTGATCAAGCATATACCTTGCTGTTGAAAGCCAACGTCGTTCTCAACGCGGTGCGCCGCAGGTTGAACATGCCTTATTGGTCGCTTTCATCCTATCTGAAAATGCGGGTCAAAAACGCGGTACAGTTTATCGGGCAATATGAAGAAGTGGTGGCGCGCGAGGCCGCGCTTCGCGGTGTTCAGGGCGTTGTCTGCGGTCACATCCATTCTGCCGAAATCCGGCAGTTTGGATCGATTACATATTATAATGACGGCGACTGGGTCGAAAGCTGCACAGCGTTGACCGAGGCGAAAGACGGATCCATGGCGATTATCGATTGGGCCGAGCATGTCCGTAAAGCTGCCGAAAAGCGGGCTTCGATCGCGGCGTGAGGATCGCCATCGCAACGGACGCTTGGCTGCCGCAAGTCAACGGCGTTGTTCGGACGATGACCGAAACGGTCAACCGCCTGAAATCGCGCGGACATACCGTCGAAGTGATCGCACCGGACCGGTTCACCACCATTCCCTGCCCCGGCTATTCGGAAATCCGCCTTGCGCTGGCGCCCCGCTTTGGCGTGCGCAAGGCTTTACATGCCATGGCTCCGGACATTGTCCATATCGCGACCGAAGGCCCAATTGGCTGGAGCGCACGGGCATGGTGCCTTGCGCATGATGTGCCCTTTACCTCGGCATTTCATACCCGCTTTCCGGATTATCTTGCTGTACGAACGGGGCTATCCGCTGAGTGGTTTTGGCCAATCATGCGGATGTTCCATAAGCCATCTCGTGCCGTCCTGACCGCAACAAGGGGTCTTATGGATGAGCTTTCAGTGCGGGGTATCCCCAATACCCGCTTATGGTCACGCGGCATCGACCATGGCCTTTTTCATGGAGATCAGCCCGACCATCCCCGGTTGGCAAACCTACCCAAACCCATCATGATTTCCGTGGGCCGTGTTTCCGTGGAGAAAAATCTGGAAGCCTTTCTATCTGCGGAAGTCGCAGGCAGTAAGGTCGTTATAGGCGACGGCCCTGCCCTGTCTGAATTAAGGATAAAATATCCCAATGCCGTTTTCCTGGGAACGCTCAAGGGAACTGAACTGGCAAGCGCCTATGCCACCGCAGACGTTTTTGTGTTTCCAAGTCGAACCGATACATTTGGGTTGGTGATGATCGAAGCGTTGGCATCTGGACTTCCGGTCGCTGCATTTCCCGTCCCTGGTCCTTTAGATATTATCGGTCCGGATGGTCGCGGTCCCTGGTCCGAATTGTCACGACCGATCGGATCTTTAAGCGACGACCTGTCCTGTGCCATTCGGAAAGCGCTTGCAGTGCGCAAAGCCGACGCTGCTGCATATGCCCAGAGTTTCGATTGGAATCGATGCACTGACCAGTTCATTGGCGCATTAGGTGAGGTCACTAATCAAAATGCCTGACTTATAATCCCTTGTATGGAAGGATGTGTTCTTTTCATGAAGTACCCAACAATCACGTCGCAGAGGTAACTTCGACTGCCATGGCTGACCCGGGGGGCCGGGTAACTTTGCGAACCTGAACCTATTTTATCTTAACGACGAATGCGTGAAACTGGTTTCGGATTTAGGCTTTTTCGTTACAAAGGCGCCCAGCTGCTCATGCTTGAGACCCATAGCTTGAAAGCGCCAATTATTTGTTCTCTATTTGTTATTTAGACCTAGCGCGACTACGATCTCCGTCCAGATTACGAATTTGAAATTCTGGGTCTCTGGCGGACCGTCATTCTAGTATAAGCGAACGACCTTTTGGGCGTGAATACTTTGCACGAATAGCAGGGGCACTCCCTCTTGCTTCCGTTCCCGCCAAAAGAGGACTAATGGGCATTTCTATTTTCGGTTATGGTGCAGCAAGCGCAAGCGTCATACGCCCCCTATCCTCGCAAACTGCACGCACCGCGATCGCATATCGAAGTGCCAGCTCAAAAACTGACTGATAGAGTCGACCTGGTCATCGTGACGACCATGCGGAAAGCTCGCGATCTCGGCCCGAAGATCCTCAAGCCAAGGCGCCCGCTCCGGCAGCCAAACATGACCAGCCTCGATGCGGGCTGATTGCGCATGCAAACGGGTGATCTTGTCATCCCTTGGCAGGAACGCGGTTGGATAAGGGATACCATGATGCTCGGTGCGCAGCTGCTGGATCAGCGATGTGCCTGACCCTTTATCTTCAATGATGATATTGCGGGCGTTCCATTGGGTCGCCAGTTCCACCATGCGCCGCTTTAGCGATGGAAAATCTCGCCGCGCCCGCTCGACATCGAGAAGATAAAGGTCCCCCCTGCCACGCCCCATGTTGTGCATACGCTAAAATCATGCTGTTCGTCCGCCTTTGACGCTGTATCCCATGACTGGCAGATAGTCATTGCATGTTGCGGTGGCGCAGCCGCGTAGCGCTTAAACCAGGCCCACTTCACAACTTCGCCATCGGGCGGAACCGGGCACTGTTGGTACTGCGCCGAGAAGATCGTCGAGCCTAGTGCCAGCTTAAGCCCTTCGAGGATCGCCAGCGTTTCGCGCGCAGGGTGGAGGATGTCACCCGCCTTGCGGTCGTATACCTTGCCTGGTCCTATGGGGACCTGCGTATCTTCCTCGGCAATTGCCGGCAATCTCAGTGTAACCCAATCGTCGAGCGCATCTACGTGACCCGCCAGATCATCCATGTGCAGCCGCTGCTGGACGAGAATGATTGCGTCGTTCGCCTTGTTGTTAAGCCGTGACAATAGGGTCCGGCTGTACCATGCGTTGACTGCCTCACGCTTTGTCTGCGACATCGCATCTTCAGGCTTGAGCGGGTCATCAATGATAATGAGGTTGCCACCGCGACCCGTAAGCGTTCCGCCGACAGAGGTCGCGTAACGGTAACCACGCTTCGTGGTTTCATAATTGCTTTCCTGGTTTTTATCAGCGCTGAGCCGCGTTTCAGGAAAGAGCGCTTTGTACCATGGCGCCGGCATGACGGCACGACAATCCGCCGCGTGCTTTGCAGCAAGGTCGTTGGAATAACTGACCGTGATAATCTTGGCGGTCGGATCATGGCCAAGGACAAAGGCTGGGAATGCGACCGAGGCGCAAACAGACTTAAGCGAGCGCGGCGGCACCTCAATCTTAAGCCGGCGGATTTTACCGGCACGCACCAACTCAAGGTGATGGCAAAGGGACTCAAGGTGCCAATTGGGCAAGAACTGTTCACCCGGGCTCACTGTCGTAAATGCCTTTCGCACAAAGCTGTGCAGGCTGCGGCGGAGCAGAGCGTCGAGAATCCGGCTATCCATTGCGCTCATCGCCGTGCTCCCCAATGTTAAGCAGGCCTGCATCACGCAGGATCGCCGCATCTTCGGCCAGAAGAGCACTCAGACTTTGCTGTCCCTTGTCATCGGAATGGTTAACTTGATGCAGGTTGATGAGCAGCTGCAAAGATTTGTGGTCCCCGCCCAGCGCCTTTTCACGAAGCCGCCAGACAAGTGCAGTCATCGTGCTCACATTTTTGCGCCTACCGTTGACCGTTACAGGCACCGGCATTGCCATGGCCCGCGCAATTTCGCTGGCAAGGTTGCGTTGACCCTTTGGGCGCCCCTTGGGGTTACCTGAATGGCCAGGCTTAAAGCGGCTGTGCACTGGCGGCCTGCCATAGCCCACCTTGCCTTCGTCGTTGTCGTAGGTGTCAGACATGGTCGCCTCCCATCCCGGCCAATTGGGCACGCTGCGTAAATGACTGGCCTGTTGGCACGTGAACCGGTGCTTCACCAAAGGTGGCTTGATAGCGCCGCAAGATCACGTCGCAGTAAAGCGGATCGAGTTCGATAAGGCGCGCTGTCCGTCCGCTATGGGCAGCAGCAATCAATGTCGTGCCGGAGCCCCCGAACCCATCAAGTACAATCTCTCCTGGATCGCTGGCATCGCGCAGGATATCGCAGATGAGGTCAAGCGGTTTAACTGTCGGGTGCCAACCAAGCTCCACCTCGCGCCCTGCCTTGAAAGTGTTGGCCCCGGCATAGGTCCACAGGTTCGAACGGTGCCGGCCATTGGCGCCGAGCTCGACATTGTTAACATGGGGACGCTTACCCTTCTTGTAGACTGCGACCAGCTCATGTTGGGAGCGATACAGCGAACCCATACCCGCATTGCTCTTTGCCCAAACGCACAGGTTGAGCCAGTTATCATAGACAGCCTGGCCCGCACTCAAAAGTTCGGGCAGATGCCGCCAGTCCATAAACACATAATGCAACGACCCATCGCGGCTCGCCTTGGCCATGGCTTCCAGCGACCCGCAAAGGAACTGCGTAAATTCGTTTGAACTCAGCTCCCCTGAACCTTGAACAAACTCGCGGTGTTTATTGCGACCAAGTCCAGAAACATGCCCACCGATCTTCACATTATAGGGCGGATCAGTAACCACGACGCGTGCCTTCTCGCGGCCCATTAGCTGGGTGTAGCTCGCAGGATCCAAAGCATCCGCACATAACAGGCGGTGCTGACCCAGTTGCCACAGATCACCAAGTTGGCAGACTGCCGGCCCCACGACGGGCTCTTCGATACCGTCGTCTTCGACTGGAGTGGCGCCAGCATCGATGATGAGCTCAACCTCACGCAATTCAAAGCCGGTAAGTGTTACGTCAAATTCAAGCGCGCCAAGTTCGCCAAGCTCAATAGCGAGCAGCTCCCGGTCCCATCCGGCTTTCTCAGCCAGCCGATTGTCAGCAATAACATAAGCCCGCTTTTGGTCTTCGGTCAGCCAATCCAGACACAGGGTGGGAACCTCGGATAGCCCCAACATGCGCGCGGCGGCCAGTCGGCCGTGTCCCGCGATCACTTCGCCAGATGCATCAACCAGCACTGGATTGGTGAAACCAAACGTGGTGATGCTCCGGGCCAGTTGCCGCAGCTGCTTCTTGGAATGGGTGCGTGCATTGCAGGGGGCTTCGATACGAGAAAGTTTAGCTTGAGGAAGACGCACGTGCGCCGGACGCAATGATGATGACATGGCAAATCGCCTTTTCGAACAGAGGAATGAGAGTTCCGAACTTCGCAATGACGTCCTCAGGACACGCCTGGCCGAACCAGACTGTCATTGCTCACACTTCGGTCGAGGCTCAGCCCCTCATCGGAAGGCACAACCTTCCTGTGTTCGTCGGAGCGATCCCCGAGTGGAGGGCTCAGCCCTCAATCCCAATCAAGCTCTGCTATAAAAGGGACCAATCATCCTTTGATGACTGGGTTCGGTTTACACGTCAACGCGATGCCGCGCAAGTAGCGCCCATCAATTTTTTCACCGTAAATCTCTGAAAATGCAATGAAGATTTTACAATTTCTCTGTTACGGCCAAATTAATTCCCTGTTTTTTATTTAGCGAATTTGCGTGTCCAAGGCACGGAAACCTTCATTGCCTAACAGGATCAGCAGCAATTCAGGCGCCCAAAATTGCGATATTCCCTGAAAAATCCCGTAAATCAGGGAAGATTTTGTCAGAGACCAGTTCGCCCCAGACTGCACCGCGCACCAGACAGCCGTTTTAGGCATGTGATAACCGCCTGACGACAAACATCCTGAAACAAATATGTGTGATGTCGCGGATATTATATCCCGCCCCCCCGGCTCTCGGATATTCATTCCCATGCACAATAAAGTTCACGGCGCATGGGTTCGCGACCCTTCGCTGCGCGACAAGGTGCAAACGGCCGTCATTCTCGATGACCGTTCGCACGCATGACTGTTGATCGGCGCGTAGCGTTTAGGCTTTGGCCTTCAAACTTTCCGCCACCGCAACGCCGTGCCGCTCTAGCGCTTCGACGATCTTGCCAGCGCCTTCAAGATCGCCCCAGAACATGGGGCCGCCGCGATAAATGGGCCAGCCATAGCCATAGATCCAGACCACATCGATATCCGACGGCCGCTGGGCCTTGCCTTCCTGAAGTATTTTATAGCCCTCATTGACCATCGGATAGAGTGTGCGCTCGACAATCTCCTGATCGCTGATGTCACGTTTCGGCAGGTTAGAGGTCGACCGGAACTCTTCGATGATCGCGAGCGCCTCGGCGCTTGGCGTGCCGACGCGCTTTTCATCATAATCATAAAAGCCCTTGCCGTTTTTCTGGCCGAAGCGGCCCGCCGCGCACAACGCGTCACGGATCGTTTCAATACGGCTTGGATCGCGGTGCCAGCCAATATCAAGGCCAGCCAGATCGCTCATCTGGAAAGGCCCCATGGGCATGCCAAAATCGGTATGGACCTTGTCGATCTGCGCAGGTGTTGCGCCCTCCAATAATAATTGCATCGCTGGCTGTTGGCGCGTTGACAGCATCCGGTTGCCAATAAAGCCATGGCAAACACCGGCGACCACCGCCACTTTGCCAATTTTCTTGCCGATGGCCATCGCGGTTGCGAGCACGTCATCCGCAGTCTTTGCACCGCGGACGACCTCCAACAATTTCATCACATTGGCGGGCGAGAAGAAGTGCATGCCAACCACATCCTGGGGACGCGAGGTGCTATCGGCGATTTCATCGACATCGAGATAGGACGTGTTCGACGCCAAAATCGCCCCGGGCTTACAAATGGAATCGAGCTTGCCAAACACCTCTTTCTTGACGTCCATGCTTTCATACACAGCTTCAATCACAAGGTCGCAATCTGCGAGGTCCTCAAGCGCGAGTGACGGCGTCAACAGACCCATCATGCCCTCAACTTGTTCAGTCGTGAAGCGACCCTTGGCGGCACTATTTTCGTAATTCTTGCGGATAACACCTACGCCGCGATCAAGATTCTCTTTAACCATCTCAACGATGGTCACGGGAATCCCCTTGGACAGGAAATTCATCGATATGCCGCCGCCCATCGTGCCTGCGCCAATGACGCCGACTTTCTGAATGTTGCGCAGGGCCAAATCCTTGGGCAGTCCATCAATTTTTGCGGCTTGTCGTTCGGCAAAGAACATGTGGCGCTGTGCAGCGGATTGGGAACCGCCCATCAGCTTAAGAAATTCAGTGCGCTCGAATTTCATGCCTTCATCAAATGGCAGTCGTGTCGCGGCCTCAACGCACGCCAAATTGGCGTAAGGCGCATCAAAGCCCCGCCATTTTTTCGCATTGGCAGCCTTCAGCTGTTCAATGACCCCGACGTCGCCTGTAAGAGGCCGATCGCGGGTGGGCCGAGGACCAACCGAAATCAATTCACGTGCATAAGCGATGGCATCTTCCGCCAAGCTGTCTTCACCGGCAAGCCGGTCGACTAAGCCAATTGCGGCGGCCTTAGCGGCGGGCAAATGCTCCCCAAGTGCGCACATAGTTGCGGCAGCCTCAATACCCACGACACGAGGAAGCCTTTGCGTGCCACCCGCACCCGGCAACAAGCCAAGCTTGACCTCGGGAACGCCAAGTCGCGCCGATGGAACCGCGATACGGTAATGGCAGACAAGCGCCGTTTCCAATCCCCCGCCAAGCGCCGTCCCATGGATGGCCGCGACGACAGGCTTATGCGCAGCTTCAATCATGTTGAGCACCGCATTGAAATCAGGCCCTTGTGGTGGCTTTCCAAACTCGGTGATGTCGGCGCCTGCAATGAAGGTTGATCCCGCGCAACGCAGCACAATCGCTTTGACCGAGTCGTCGGCAAGTGCCTGTTCAAAACCGTCCTTCAGCCCCTGCCGGACATGCCATGACAGCGCATTAACGGGCGGGTTATCGACCAGAACAACAAGGATATCATCGATTTTCTGCGTGGTGACTGACTGCACGGTAAACTCCTCAATATCAGCGCAGGCCATGTTTGGGCTGCGCGCTGGGTAAGATTGAATGTCTCGATTGTTCTAGAATGTTTTGGGTCGCGCTGGCAATCCCGCTGCATCATTCCTTCTGATGCGTTAACCTGCTTTGTCGCGCCCTATACGACGATCCAAGGCCAAAGCCGGACCGGCAAGGTGCCCAAGGCTGGCCTATCTTTTCAGAAACAGCTCCGCCATGGCATCCATAATCGCAACCGCATCAAGGCGGTAGGTGCCGTAAAGATCGATCAAATCCCCGGTCTGACCGAAACGATCCGTGCCAAGCGGACTTACCCGCATGCCACTGACACCGCCCAGCCACGACAATGCGCCTGGCGAACCATCAATCACAGTCACGAGCCCAGCGTCAGGTGCCAAGACCGATAACAGATCTTCGGCATGGCACATTTGCGTGGGCTTATCAGTCCAGCGCGCGGCCTTGCTGGCAGACCAGTCGCGATGCAGTACATCGGGCGACGTCACATTTAACACGCCCAATCCGGGAATATCATCCGCCAATTGATCAAAAGCAGTCAACACTTCAGGGGCAATTGCGCCTGTGAAAACTATCGCGGCTTCTGCGCCGGGTGCAGGTTGCCGCAACCAATAGCCGCCTTTTAACGCGTCCGCCTCCCATTCGGTACCAGCGCGTTGCACCTGCGGCACTTGCCGCGTGCTCAGGCGCAGATATACCGAGCTGCCGTCGGGTTTCTGCATATGCTCAAATGCCCAGCGCATGAACAATGCGACTTCATCGGCATAAGCCGGTTCGAAATACGCAAGGCCAGGCTGGCCCATCCCGATCAGCGGCGTATTGATCGACTGGTGCGCACCGCCCTCTGGCCCCAAGGTTAGCCCGGATGGCGTTCCAACCAACAAGAAGCGGGCATCGGAGTAGCAACCATAATTCAGCGCATCCAATCCGCGCGCGATAAAGGGATCATACACCGTACCAACGGGAATCAACCGCGTCCCGAAATGCGGCGCGGCCAGCCCAAGCGACGTGAGCAACAGAAAAAAGTTATTCTCTGCAATCCCGAGTTCAATATGCTGTCCCGCGGCATGTGCGGCCCATTTTTGTGCCGATGGGACTTTGGCATCACGGAAGATATCAGCCACATCGGATCGGCGGAAAAGCCCGCGTTGGTTTACAAACCCACCCAAATTGGTCGTCTGGGTAACGTCAGGCGCGGTTGTCACGATACGGTCGGCTAATGTCTCAGAGGATTTGGCGAGATCGAGCAAAACATTGCCAAAGGCTGCTTGTGTCGACTGAACATCGCCAGATGGCACAGGAAGGCGCTCGGGAACGGCGATCACCGGCGCATCGGGCTCTTGCGGTTTGTGCGCGAGAACGCTCTGCCCGACAAAGTCTTTCAGCCGCGCCGCGATATTTCCACCCAATCCGGCAAATGGTTCCCATTCCTGCCCGACCTCAACGCCCATGCTGACGCGAAGCTGTTCAATCTGCGCGGGGTTCATCATCCCCGAATGATTGTCCTTATGCCCCGCGAGCGGCAGGCCGTAGCCTTTAACGGTGTAGGCGATAAACAAAGTCGGTCGGTCATCATCGGCGCTGTCGAACGCGTCCATTAAAGACTCGATGCAATGCCCGCCCAAGTTGGTCATCAGGGCAGCAAGCCCGTCATCGTCAAAACTGTCGAGCAGCTTTGCCACATGCGGCTTACCGCCAATGTCCGCGATCAACCGTTCGCGCCACGCCGCACCGCCCTTATACGTAAGCACGGCAAAATCAGCATTGGGACAATTTTCAATCCAGTCCTCAAGCGATTTTCCGCCAGGCCGCGAGAATGCCGCACGTTGCAACTTGCCGTTCTTCAACGTGACAACACGCCAGCCGCAGGTTTCGAAAATATCATCAAAGCGCCGGAACATGCGGTCAGCGGTCGTGCTGTCGAGGGACTGGCGGTTATAATCAACCACCCACCAGCAATTGCGAATGTCGTGCTTATAGGCTTCGATAAGGCATTCGTAGATATTGCCTTCATCAAGCTCAGCGTCGCCCATCAGCGATATCATCCGGCCTGCGTCCGCTTCATCTAGCGACCCATGCGCAACAAGATAATCCTGAACGAGGCTGGAAAAGGCCGTGATCGCAACGCCCAATCCAACCGAGCCGGTTGAAAAATCCACCGGAATTTTATCCTTGGTGCGTGACGGATAACTTTGTGCGCCGCCCAATGCGCGAAACTGCTGCAATTGCTCCAGAGTTTGATTGCCCAGCAAATAATGGATGGCCTGCAACACGGGGCCTGCATGGGGCTTCACCGACACCTTGTCTTGCGGGCGAAGCGCATGGAAATACAGCGCAGCCATAATCGCCGTCATCGAAGCGCAACTCGCCTGATGACCGCCGACCTTAAGTCCGTCGCGCTTTTCCCGTAAATGGTTGGCGTTATGGACAATCCATGACGACAACCAACGGAGCCGCGCATCCAGCGTCTCAATCGTGGCGATTTTTTCTTTTCGGTGGTCAGTTAAGACGGTGGCCATTTCGGTTATTACATCCCCTCGATTATTCCATATCAGCCGATCAGGCGCATGTCAGTCTAATGCCGCGGCTTATAAGCAAAAATTATAACCCGTCCGTTCCAACTTTTCGCACCGAAAGACGCTGGGTATCACATTTGTTTGTTACCCGTCATTTACAGATCGCTTGTTTCGAAGCTAGAACCGTTTTGAACGAGGGGGAATCCGACACATGGACACAAGCTTAGCGACGCCACCGGCAGGAACTGGGTCGAACGAACTTAGCCGAACACTCAAGTCCCGGCATGTTTCGATGATCACATTTGGCGGCATCATCGGGGCTGGCCTGTTTGTTGGTTCATCGACGGCCATCAGCACAATCGGGCCTGCTGCCGTTGTAAGCTATGCATTGGCGGGATTCCTCGTCTTACTCGTCATGCGGATGATCTCCGAAATGGCGATGGCGATGCCCGGTGTTCAGACCTTTCCCGATTTTGCCCGTACCGGCGTCGGTAATTGGGCCGGGTTTCTTGTCGGATGGCTCTATTGGTATTTCTGGGTCGTCGTGATCGCCATTGAGGCAATTGCGGGCGCGAAGATTATAAACAGCTGGTTTCCGATGCTTGAAGTTTGGCAAATCGGTGTGGCGTTGATGGCAATACTGACCGTGGTGAATTTGATGTCCGCCAAATCCTATGGAGAATTCGAATTCTGGTTCGCCTCCACCAAGGTTGTGGCGATTATCGTCTTCATTCTGGCTGCCGCCGCTTATGCCACGGGCATCACGTCGCCCTCCGGTCCGACTTTTTCAAACCTGACCGAACATGGTGGTTTTGCACCAGCGGGTGTGGCGGCCATTCTTGTTGGCGTTTCAACGACGATATTTTCGCTTTGCGGCGCCGAAATCGCGACGCTGGCGGCCGCAGAATCCGAAGATGGCGCAAGCACCATCGCGCGTATGACGATATCGGTATCGACGCGCATTTTGATTTTCTTCGTGTTGTCGATCTTGATGATCGTCTCCATCGTGCCATGGAACGAAATCGAAGTTGGCGTATCGCCATTTGCCCAAGCTATGCGCGTCATGGGTTATCCCGCCGCCGATCTGATTATGAATAGCATCGTGCTCGTGGCAGTTCTGTCGTGCCTGAACTCAGGCATCTATATCACGTCACGCGCCATGTTCGGTCTCGCCAAAAATGGCGATGCGCCGCAATCTTGTGTGCAATTGAGCAAAGCGAAAGTGCCTGCCCGTGCGATCCTGATCGCGAGCCTCTTCAGCTATGTCGCACTTGCCGCATCGGTGCTGTCGCCGGACAGGGTGTTCAATTTTCTGGTCAATGCTTCGGGCGCGGTCATGCTGTTTATCTATCTGCTGATTGCTTGGGCACAGTTACGGCTCCGCGCCGATTTCGAAGCGACTGCGCCTGAAAAGCTGAAAATCAAAATGTGGTTCCACCCCTATGGCACATGGACGGCCATTGCCGGGATGGTTGGTGTTCTGGTGTTAATGGGCGTTTCCACATCACACGCGATTGAACTTTGGACCAGCGTTCTGGTGGCAGCGCTCTTTTTGGTTGGATATTGGGTCAAATGCCGCGTGCAAGCAAAGCAGCGGAAAAATTAATGCCCACCAAAATTTTCCGGACGCAACAATCTTTTCAATCACGGATAATGGCCTGCATATCGCATAAGCATATGAAACTGGTTGCTGGAGCGAATGGATGAAACTGGAAAACGACCCCCTAGCGGCATTTTGGATGCCGTTTACTGCGAACCGGGCGTTTAAAACGACGCCGCGCCAGCTGGCATCGGCAAAGGACATGCATTATACCAGCGACGACGGACGTCAGATCCTTGACGGTACCGCAGGCCTATGGGCGGTAAACGCAGGCCATTGCCGCGCGCCGATTGTCGAGGCCATCCAGAAATGCGCCGCCGAGCTGGACTATGCCCCGCCGTTCCAATTGGGTCACCCGCTTGCGTTTGAACTGGCGTCGCGATTGGCGACGATCATGCCTGAGGGGCTGGACCGCATTTTCTTTACCAATTCAGGGTCAGAATCGGTCGACACCGCGTTGAAGATTGCGCTCGCCTATCAGCGCGCCATCGGACAAGGCACGCGCACGCGCCTGATTGGACGTGAGCGTGGTTATAATGGCGTTGGCTTTGGCGGCATTTCCGTCGGCGGCATCGTCAACAACCGGCGGCAATTTGGCACCTTGTTAACGGGCGTCGACCATCTGCCGCACACCCATAATCTGGAACATAACGCATTCACCATGGGTCGTCCCGAATGGGGCGCGCATCTGGCCGACAATCTTGAGGCTATCGTCGCGCTGCATGGCGCCGAAACCATTGCCGCCGTAATTGTTGAACCCATGGCGGGGTCAACCGGCGTTCTGGTACCCCCGATTGGCTACCTCGAAAAACTGCGGGAAATCACGCGCAAGCACGGCATTGTGCTGATCTTTGACGAAGTCATCACCGCCTTTGGCCGTGTTGGCGGCACCACGGCATCCGAAACGCTCGGCGTAACGCCAGACATCATCACGATGGCAAAGGGCCTTACCAACGCTGCTGTGCCTATGGGCGCGGTTGCGGTCAGCCGCCACATTCATGACGGTGTTGTAGAGGGCGGCCCTGATGGCATCGAATTGTTCCACGGCTACACTTATTCCGGCCACCCCTTGGCAGCGGCAGCAGCCCTTGCGACGCTTGACCTATACAAGTCGGAGGGGATTTTTGAGCACGCCAGCTCGCTGCACGGTTATTGGCAGGATGCAGTGCACAGCCTGAAGGGCAAACGGCACATTATCGATATCCGCAATATGGGCATTGTTGCTGCCATTGAGCTTGCGCCACATGCAGGCGGCGTTGGCAAGCGCGGCATGCAGTTGTTCCACAAATGCTTCGACAATGGTTTATTGGTCCGCGCGACCGGCGATATCATCGCATTGTCGCCGCCGCTCATTCTGGAAAAAGCGCATATCGACGAAATCGTTGGACGTATCGGCGAGCTGATTGAAACCGTCGACTAAAGCGACAGCACAATCTTTCCGACATGCTGCTTCGTTAAAAACGCTTCTTGCGCTTTGACGATGTCGAATAAGTCGTAAGTGGCTGCGACCAGCGGCTGGATTTCGCCATGTTCAATATATGAGACGAGGTTTGCAAAAACCTCGGGCTCTAAAACCGTGCAACCGATCAGGCGCAAATCCTTGAGATAGAGCGTCCGAAGGTCAAGATCGACAACAGGCCCCGAAATCGCACCCGACACGCCATAGCGGCCTCCGCGCTTAAGCACGTTCAGGATCTCGCCGAACTGCGCACCGCCGACAATATCGACAGCGGCGTCAAAATATTCTTGCCCGAACAATGATACCAGATTGGCGTCACGCGGAATGACCTGGGACGCGCCGAGCGCGCGGACGCTATCGGCCTTTGCATCCGCTGCCATGGCGATGACCTCTGCCCCGCGCCGTTTCGCCAGCTGGACTGCCGCGGAGCCAACGCCACCTGATGCACCCGTGATGAGTACACGCTCGCCAGCCTGCACATTTATACGGGTCAGGATGTTTTCCGCCGTTCCATAAGCGCAGGGAAAGCTAGCCAGTTCGATGTCGGATAACGCAGATTCAACGCGGTGCGCGTGAACCGAAGGAACGCAGGCATAGTCCGCAAAGCCGCCATCGACTTCCGAACCGAAATAGAGAATGTCGTAACGGCGCGCGCCGCAAAAGACGGGTTCGACCAAGACCCGTTCTCCGATACGGGCGGGATCGACATTATCGCCGACTGCGACAATCCTTCCGCACGCATCGGCACCCTGAATGCGCGGAAATTGAAATGCGGCACCGGACCAGCCGTCATCGCCGGCGCCTTCAAGTCCTTCTGCAGCGCCCGTCTCTGTCGCCTCTGCGACCGATTTGGAATACCAGCCAATGCGCGTGTTGATATCCGTATTATTGACGCCCGCCGCGCCAACACGGATCAGGACATCATCAACACCCGGTTTCGGCACCGGCACATCATCACGCAATTCCAGCTTTTCATAACCACCATGGCCGGTCAGCAAAACTGCCCGCATGTTGGCGGCGATGGTCACTCGGCGCGCGCCAGCCCGAACTGGTTGAGATACCATTTCTGGAACTTAAGAACGCTGCCCTCTTGGTCGGAATAGCGCCCCGGGCGATAACGGCTCGACATAATGCCCGCCTGATTGTTTTCGGTGATGACTTTGTCCTGCGTGGTTGTCGCGTGATAGCCCCAGATCATCTTTTCAATGTCAACCTGGTCCTCCGTCGCACGGCCATCGACAAGCCAGATCATTTCCACATCGGTTTCCAGCGCGCCGCGCGGCGTGAACTGGAACAGGATAGCGAAATGGTCGTCGGCAACAATTTGGCTGAACGGGCTGAAGCTTAGGTGCATCCGGCCGCCATCTGCCTTTGTCCGTTTGCCCATCAATGGCGCAGGCGCAGAGCCATCTTGCGTTTCCGATGACCAGCCACCCTTGTTCATCCGCTGCATCAACAGGCGCAGGTGGCTGCTTTCGGGGGCGTCGTCGATATTACCGATTGGCCGGCCTGCCGCTACTGCACTCGCTTCCCAAGCCTGCAACTTGGGCGTGAAACTTGCAATAGCGTCAGCAGGCCCCGAACTTGGCCCTGCGCCTACAGCAACGATCGACTCTGATGCATGCATCGAGCAGAATTCCGGATGCGAAGGCACGCAATGATAGCATTCAAAGAAATTCTCGATGACCAGCTTCCAATTGGCGGTCGTGGGGTAGCTGCCGGCGTGCGCGATCCGGGCATCAGCAAAACCGTGATAGTCGAGGATGGCACCCATGTCGCCAAAGGTCGCGTCAAAATCGTCCGGTTCGCCCTCGCTCATGTTGATGAAAATCAGGCCATGAAAAACGCGGATATGGCACGCGAACAGACTGTTTTCGGCTTTGTCGAAATCCTCCGGCATTAACCGCGCGGAGATCAAGCGGCCATCAAGCCCAAATGTCCATGCATGATAGGGGCAGACCAGGCGCGGCGCATTACCGCTTTCCGACTGACAAATCGTCGAACCCCGGTGGCGGCAGACGTTGAAGAATGCGCGGACACTTTCGCTGTTTTCACGAATAACGATAATCTGTTCATTACCGACCCGGTACAGGAAATAATCACCTTTTTCCGGGATGCGTGACACATGACCGGCCAGCAGCCATTTCTGGCTGATGATTTCATCAAAGTCAGCTTTGAAGACCGCATCGCTGGTGTAAAATTCCTGATCAAAGCTGTATCCAACCTGCGTGTTCGCAGCGAGGCGGCCCATAAGTTCAGTGTGCGACATTAGATTTTGATCCGTGCATTTGTGGGGTCATAAAAAGGTTTGAGCGACGCGGTGACGGGATAGCGGACACCGGCAATCTCGATTTCATAATCATCAGCGCCAATTGGCCCGACGACACCGCCATCGGCGGCATCGACATAGCCAAGGCCGCACGCGCCGCCGAGCGTATGGGCATACATTCCGGAACGAATATAGCCCGCAATCCGGTCGCCCTGCCAAATCGGCTCATTGTGATAGAGCATTGGTTCGGGTGATTTGACCAAGAACTGCACAAGGCGCTGCTTAAGGCCAGCTTCCTTCTGCGCGGCCAAAGCCTCACGCCCGATGAAGCCACCCGCCTTGTCCATCTTCACAGCAAAGCCAAGGCCAGCTTCCAACGGTGTATCCTCATCCGTGATGTCATGGCCCCAGTGGCGATAGGCCTTTTCCATGCGAAGCGCGTTCAACGCATGATAGCCGCAATGCTTTAATCCAAACGCCGCGCCAGCCGCGACGATCGCATCATATACGCCCGCCATGAACTCGGTGGGAATATACAGCTCCCACCCCAGCTCACCGACGTAGGTGATGCGCGATGCGCGCACGATGGCATAGCCCAGCTCAATCTCTTGCGAGGTCGCAAAGGGGAACGCCTCATGCGACAGGTCATTGGGGCTAATCGATTGCAGCAACGCGCGGCTGTTGGGTCCCATGATCGAAATGACACCCATGCCCGACGACACATTGGTCAGCACAGCATGAGCATCGTCGGGCGTATGGCGTTTCAACCAGTTGAAATCCTTCACCTCGGTTTCAGCGCCGGTGACAATCAGATATGCGGTTTCCGAAAGGCGCGTGACGGTCAGGTCAGCCTCAATCCCGCCCTTGTCATTCAGCCATTGGGTATAGACCAGCTTGCCCGGGGCAACATCGACATCGTTCGCGCAAACGCGATTAAGCACGGCCATGGCGTCGCGGCCTTCAAGGCGGAATTTGGCGAAACTTGATTGGTCGAACAGGCCAACCGCTTCACGCACGGCCTTGCATTCCGCCGCATTGGCTTCAAACCAGTTCTGGCGGCCATAGCTATATTCATATGCGGGCGTGCTCCCGGGTTCACCATACCAATTGGCACGTTCCCAACCAAAAGCTTCGCCAAAACACGCGCCTTGCGCGACGAGCCGGTCATGCAATGCAGATTTGCGCACCCCGCGTGCGGTTTCATATTGCTTGAACGGATAATGCGTCGCGTACAGGAGGCCGAGGCTTTCGGTAACGCGTTCGCGCAGATATTTGCGGTTAATCTGGAACGGCATGTTGCGGCGGATGTCGACGGTCCACAAGTCTGCGGGCGGAATACCATCGCGGATCCAGTCCGCCATGACCTTGCCCACGCCGCCCGCGGATTGCAGGCCAATGGAATTGAGGCCAGCCGCCACAAAGCAGCCTTTCAATTCAGCGCTTTCACCCAGATGGTATCGCACGTCCGGCGTAAAGCTTTCGGGACCGCAGAAGAATTTTTGAATGCCCGCTTTTTCCAGCGCAGGCACACGGCGCATTGCATCGATCAGCAATGGTTCGAAATGTTCGAAGCTTCCTGCAATTTCATCGAAACAGAAATCTTCGGATATGCCGTCCATACCCCACGGCCGCGCATTGGGTTCAAATGCGCCGACCAGCAGCTTGCCCGCGTCATATTTATAATAACCACAATAATCATAATCGCGCAGAACCGGCAGTGTATTGTCGATGCCCTCGACGCCTTCGAATAGAACATAATAATGCTCACATGCGTGCAATGGCGCAGCAACGCCAACGCTGGCTGCCAAATCACGCGTCCACATGCCGCCGCAGATGACGACATAATCCGCGTCAATCGAACCATCGTCCGTATCCACGCCCGTGATGCGATCACCATTATGGCGGATTCTGGTGACTTTGGTGTTTTCAAAGATTTTAGCGCCGCCGGTGCGGGCACCTTTGGCCAAGGCCTGCGTAATATCGACTGCATTTGCATAGCCGTCGCTTGGGATATGAATTCCGCCGACGACATCATCGACATTGACGATATGGGCCAGCTCTTTGATTTCTTGCGGTGTCACCACATGCACGGGCAGGTCAAATACCTTGGCCATGGATGCGCTGCGCTTTAGTTCCTCAAAGCGTTCGGCATTGGTGGCCATCGATATCGAACCGCATTGGCGATAGCCCGTTGCCTGGCCGGTTTCTGCCTCAAGCCCGCGATAGAGTTCGCCAGTATATTTCGCGAGCTTGGTCATGTTGATGCTGGGCCGCAATTGCCCGACCAACCCCGCCGCATGCCATGTCGTGCCGCTGGTCAATTGCTTGCGTTCCAGCAAGACCACGTCGTCCCAGCCGATCTTGGTCAGGTGATATGCAATCGAGCAGCCGATGACACCGCCACCGATGATGACGACTTTTGCCTTTTTGGGTAATTCAGCCACGCGGATCAGACCTTCATCTTGGCGTTATCAGGATCATAAACAGGGTGCTCCAGCACTGTGCCGATGCGTCGTTCGCCCTGTAACACGATGTCGAACTGCGACCCCGGCGCCGCATTTTGTATGGGCACACAGGCGAAAAACAGGCTCTTGCCAACGCGATGGCCATAGCCGCCTGATGTCGTCAGGCCGATACAATGGTCGCCCACCAAAATTGGTTCGCCGCCGCGCACATCGACATTGTCTGCATCAACCGCGCCATACACAATGCGGAAACGCTCAGGCGCATCCAACGTCGCCTGCTTGCCGACGAAATCATCCTTATTGAAATTGATGAAACGCGGCATGTCTGCCTCAATCATCGTCAGTTCGTTGGTAAGCTCGGAACCCCAGGCCTTATAACCTTTTTCGACGCGCATACTGTTTGCTGCGTACAGTCCGTAATTGACGATGCCGAATTCCTGCCCTGCTTCCCATACTGCTTCGTAGAGTGCAGCAAGGTCCTTCATCGCTGGATGCAATTCCCAGCCCAATTCTCCGGCATAAGACACACGAAGCGCACGCATCTTGATGCCCGCAATCACGATCTCCTGACCGCTGAGCCAACGGAAACCTTCGTTGCTAAGGTCGGCGTCGGTTAGCTTTTCCAGCACATCGCGCGAGCGCGGGCCGTTCATCACGAGAACGCCAAGGTCCATCGTCAGATTGCGAATGGTCACATCTTCGTCAGGTAATTTGCTTTGGATCAGCAAATCCCAGTCGCGCTGTTCCGCCGCGGCTGCCGAGAGGCAGTAGAAATGGTCATCGGCGAAACGCGTCACGGTCATTTCGCCATAAATGCGGCCCTGCACCGAAAGCAGATGCACCAAGCCGATACCGCCCAATTTCTTGGGCATGCGGTTGGCGCAAATACGATTGAGGAATGCCTCGGCATCTGGTCCGCTCACATCATATTTCGCAAAGCCAGACAGGTCGAGCACGCCAACCCGCTCGGCAACCGCCTTTACCTCTGCCGCGACCGCGTCAAAGCTATTGGTGCGGTGATAGCCGCCTTCTTCTTCTGCACCGTCGAGGGCAAAATATTTGGGCCGCTCCCAACCGTAGGTTTCGCCATATACCGCACCAGCCGACAGCAAACGGCCATATAGCGCGCTCATCTTTTGCGGGCGGCCATCGGGCTCTTCTTCACCGGGAAGCCGCGTCGTGAACGTCATACGGTAATCAAGGAAAACCTTAGCGCGGCTGTAATCTTCGTCCGCATATGGGCCGTAACGGCGCGGATCGAATTCGGTCATGTTGATATCGGCATCACCGAACACCATCCACTGCGCCAGATATTTTCCAGCCCCGCCGCCTTGCGCGATGCCAAAGCTTGTGCCGCAACAATGCCAAAAATTCTTTAGGCCAACGGCTGGCCCCAACAGAGGCCCGCCGTCAGGCGTATGCGGGATCGCGCCGTTGACGAAGCGCCGCAAACCGACTTCACCAAAAATCGGCATGCGTTCAATCGCGCGCTCCAGCCATGGGGCAATCCGCTCCAGATCTTCGGGGAACAACTCGCTGGTTGAATCCCATTCAGGGTTTCCACCGCGTGGCGCCCATGCTTCGGCCAGGCCCGTATTTTCGTAAACGCCAATCAATCCGCTTTTCTGCTCCTGCCGGAAATATCCCGACACATGGGGGCAACGCATGACCGGTATTTCTTCATCGCGATCTTTGAATGCGGGGATAGGATCGGTGACAACATAGTGATGTTCCATGTTCGTCACCGGAATATCGATGCCCGCCATTTGCGCGATTTGACGGGCATAACAGCCCGCCGCATTTACGACGATTTCGGCCCGAACCGTGCCCTTTTCCGTCTCCACATCCCATTCGCCAGATGGCAATTGCGTCAGACCCGTCACGCGGTTTTTGCGCACGATTTTGGCGCCCATATTCTTGGCACCAATGGCGAGCGCGTTGCAAATACCCGACGGGTCAGCATGCCCGTCTTCCGTCGTCCGCGCACCGGCGATGACACCGTCAAGCGTCATGAATGGGTTGTGGCGGAGAATTTCCTCAGGCGGGATAATCTCCATCTCGAACCCGATGATTTTCGAAAAACCCTGAATGTAGCGCATCCACGCCAGCTCGCGCTCGTTGGTTGCAAGACGGATACCGCCGGATTTATGCCAACTGACATATTGCCCGGTCAAACCTTCCAGCCGGGGGTAAAGATCATTGCTATACGCATGCATCTTGGCAAGGTTGAAGCTGCCCGTGATGTTGGGGCACTGGCCAGCCGCGTGCCATGTCGAGCCAGAGGTCAGCTCGTCCTTTTCAATCAGCAGACAGTCCGTCCACCCGAGTTCGGCGAGATGGTAAAGCAACGAAGCCCCCATTATGCCGCCGCCGATTATCACAACTCGTGCCGATGTTTGCATAAACGCCCTGCTCCTTATAGCAGAACCTTAGGGCGGGTTTGCGGTCAGGCACAAATGGGGAATATGACGGGACCGGTTAAAAAAATTTTTGGATTAGGATCACCGGTGCCTATAAGGCGTGCAGGGTTGATTGAGAATATAAGGGTTGAGCTATGAAGGTTGCGTTGGTTACGGGTGCTGCACAAGGCGTTGGCTTTGCAACGGCAAGGCTTTTGGCGGAAAAAGGCTATCATGTTGTCATGACCGACGTGCAGCACTTGGATGCGCAAGTCGAAGCATTGGTTGCTCTTGGCGGGAGCGTATCCGCGCTTTCGGGTGACATTTCCTCTGAAGCATTTGTTGTCGAACTGGCCGAGAAAATTGCCCGCGAGCATGGCGCCGCAGATGTGTTGGTCAACAACGCCGGCATCAGTTTGATTTGCAGCGCTGAAGATACAAGTATCGAACAGTGGCAGCGCGTCATGAACATCAACCTGACCGGGCCGTTTTTGCTGTGCCGCGAAATCGGAAAGCAGATGCTTGGGCGCAACCGCGGCAATATTATCAACGTTGCTTCAATTGCGGGCCTTCACGGTGTTATTGATCGATCCGCCTACAACGCGTCAAAGCACGGATTGGTCGGACTGACGCGAACGCTTGCGGCAGAATGGGGCAGCCGCGGCGTGCGTGTGAACGCCGTTTGTCCCGGCTGGATTAAAACGGAAATGGATGAGGCCGATCAAGGTTCGGGCGCTTATTCCGATAGTGATATCATCGACCGCGTTCCAATGGGCCGTTTTGCCAAGCCCGAGGATGTTGCCCAAGCCATTGCTTTTCTTGCGCATGAAGACAGCTTTATCAATGGCGCAAGCTTGCCTGTCGACGGTGGATGGCTGGCCGACGCCAGCTGGGATGCGCTGCGTTTGAAAAAGCGATAAGCCATGATATGCAAACGTTGCGCGAACTCGCGTAATGTGGGACCGTCATCGCACAGTCACAGTTGGTGGCTAGGCACGTTAAGATTTTAATATTGTCCCAATTTTAAAGCGGAACCCGATGGCGACTATTAGCATTTCGATACCAAAGGTTCCGCTACAGGCATATTTCCTGTGCGCCATGCGCGTCATGTGGATTGCCGTGCCGCTCGCGGTGTTATTACCACTTCACCTTGTCTGGCATCTCCTGCGATTGCCGTCGCCATGGGCGATGTTATTCTTACGCATTGCCGCCCGCGCCTTGGGCGCGCGCGTTCATGTTCACGGCAGTCCGCTCCGCCGGGATGTATTTTTTGTCGCCAACCATATTTCATGGCACGATATTCCGATATTGGCCGGCATAACGGGCACCTCCTTTGTCGCGCAGGATGGCGTGCGCGACTGGCCCATCATTGGCTGGCTTGCAAAGCTGAACCGCACCATTTTCGTCAACCGCACGGAAAAACAGAATGTTGGGCAACAAGTTGCCGAGTTACGCGAGGCTATCGCCGAAAACTGGTCGGTGACACTTTTCCCGGAAGGCACAACCTCGGACGGACGCGGGCTATTGCCGTTCAAACAATCCTTGTTTGCGACATTGGCACCGCCGCCCAAGCCAATGATGATTCAGCCGGTTCTTTTAGACTTCGGTGCCAACACCCCGGACATCGCTTGGGTGGGTGTAGAGACCGGCTGGGAGAGCGCGTGGCGGGCATTTACACGGCCCGGCAGTTACGACGTGGACGTCCACTTTCTGGAACCCTTTGATCCGGGCGCGCTTGCCGATCGAAAAGTCGTCTGCGCCCTTGCCCGCACGAGGCTCACGGACGCTCTGTCCGCCACGCTTGGATATCCCGTTACATAAATAGCGCCCAGCGGCGTGGGGTTCTCCGGCGCGGTGCAAAATAATTCATCCAATTGGCCAAATTTTTCAATTGTGGCCGCGCATCGACGGCGCTCTAACTTTTCCAAAGGGCGCGTATCGCCTGCTGTAAATTAACTGGGTGCAATCATGAAAATCGGATTTATCGGTCTTGGCAATGTTGGCGGAAAATTGGCAGGCAGCCTGATCCGCAATGGTCATGACGTCACTGTACGCGACCTTGATGCCGCACTCGTTGCCGAATATGTCAGTCGGGGTGCAGCCTCTGCAGCATCTCCAAAAGAATTGGGTGAAGCCGTCGACCTGATCATTACCTGCCTGCCTTCCCCCGCGGCCAGCGCTGCCGTTGCCGAAGGCGCGGACGGTTTTCTTCAAATCATGCGCCCGGGTCAGGTTTGGCTCGAAATGAGCACAACCGATTATAGCGAAGTCATCCGGCTCGGCGCTTTGGTTGAGGCGCGTGGCGCGATGTTCATGGAATGCCCGGTTTCGGGCGGCTGCCATCGTGCGGACACCGGCAATATTGCGATTTTTGCAGGCGGCCCGCGCGCCGCGTTCGAATTTGTTCTGCCGGTTTTGACGACAATGGGGCGGCGCATATTGCACACCGGCGACCTTGGCACCGCGTCACAATTGAAGGTGATGACCAACTATCTTTGCACGGTACATCTCGTCGCACTGGCCGAGGCGTTGACGACATGTAAAGCCATTGGGCTTGATATGAACACCACATATGAAGCGATACGGATTTCGTCAGGCAACAGCTTCGTCCACGAAACCGAGAGCCAGGTCATCCTCAACGGCAGCCGCGATATCAATTTCACGATGGACCTCGTCAGCAAGGACGTGGGCCTGTTCGACAAAATTGCCCAGGCGGCACATGTCCCTGTTGAACTGTCGCCGCTCATCGTGAAAATCTTTAAGGAAGGCGAGGAAGCGTACGGCCCTCGCGAATTTTCACCCAACATCATCCGTCGTTATGAAGAGCCGTTGGGCATTAAGGTTTTGGGCACCGGATTTCCGGCCGATATGGTAGACGATGAACCCGAAGAGCCGGGCTATGAGGTCGTTCCGAAACGCTAAGCTGCGACGCCTAAACGGCTGTCTTCGACATTCTTGGCCACCCAATCCATGAATGTCCGAATGCGCAGATTTTCTTTCATATCCTTACGGCAAATCAGGCCCCATGCGCCGGGGCAAACGGCTTTATGCCCAATGGGCTGCACAAGCCGACCGGCAGCCAGATCCTGATCGACAAACGGACCGTTGACCAGCGCAATGCCCTCACCGTTCAGCGCCATTTCAAGCGCAACGGCCAAGGTATCAACCATGAGATAGGGCACGGAGGGTTCAAACGCCGATCCAGCCGACGCAAACCACGTCTCCCAATTTTGCACTTCGGTATAGATAGCAACAAGCGGCTTGGTCATCAATGTCTGCGGGCTGGGATTTGGCCCCATCGCCTCTGCAACAGCGGGGCTACAGACGGGAAACAACGCATATTCATACAGCGGAACCCAATGAAATTTGGTCGCATCGGGTTCTGACGCGCAATAAACGAGCCCGACATCCGCGTGGACATCGTCAAATTCCCACTCAACAGCACATGTGTTGAGCGTCAGTTTTACCTCGGGGTGATCAGCCAGAAACTGCGGAACACGTTTTGCGAGCCAACGTATCGACGCCGTGACATAAGTCTGCACGCGAAGTGGCTTGTCCAGCGCATGGCGGTGGACTTCTTCAACCCCCTCCAGCAACGATTCAAAAGCAGCGCGGACATAAGGATAGAGTACCTTACCCTCTTCCGTCGACACGATATGCCGCCCTTCCTGGACGAACAACGTCACACCAAGCGCGTCTTCGATCAGCTGGACCTGATGGCTGACCGCAGGATGGGTGAGGCAAAGCTCGTCCGCTGCATCGCGGATACTTTGATGACGGGTCGCCGCCTCAAAACCCTTAAGCGCCTTTAACGGCGGCAACTGCTTTAGATCGATCTTCGGATGCATCGCCACTCCCTCCCCGGATTCGCGCTATCTGACGAAGGTAGCACAGCCGAAAAGGACTGGTAAATAAAATTAACGCATGCTTTTTGCATCTTCCAAGATCATGGCCGCACCCTTTTCGGCGACCATCACCGTCGGGGCGTTGGTGTTGCCGGATGTGATGGTCGGAAACACCGATGCGTCGATAACACGCAAGCCGTCCACACCATGCACACGTAAGCGGACATCAACCACGGAGGTCGCTGCATCCGGCCCCATCATGCAGGTGCTTGTTGGATGATAGACGGTATCGGCGCGTGCCCGAAAATCCGCGAGCAAGGCCTCATCGCCATCGACATGCGCGCCGGGAATGAGCTCTTCGGTGATGATATCCGCAAGCGGCTTCGTCCGCGCAATTTGCTTCAGCAATCGGTTACCGGCCAGCACATCGTCAATATCGGCTTGCGTTGCGAGATAGTTGGGGTGGATGACCGGATATTTGGCAGGATCGGCGCACGCGAGTTCAATATGCCCCCGGCTGGTCGGACGACAGGGGTTATGCGATAACAGAAACGCCGAAAATGGATCCGGGTTGAGCAGCTTTCGTTCCGACAATGGTGTTTTCGTGTAGCTGACCGGACTGAAATATAGCTGCAAATTCGGGTGCTTTTGCGTTGCATCGCTGCGCACAAAACCCCCGCTTTGATTGACGCTTAACGACAGCGGCCCCGCCCGGTCGGCCATATAGCGCAATCCAGCGCGGATTTTGCCCACGAACGGGTGCAGCACGTCGTTCAACGTTGGTGTGCGGACCTTATAGAAATAAGACACTGCAATATGGTCCTGCAAATTTCGGCCAACGGCCTTTGCATCGACAATGGGTTCGATACCGACATTTTTCAGATGGCTTGCATCTCCGATACCCGACAGCATCAACAATTGCGGGGAGTTAATCGCGCCGCCGGACAGGATAACTTCGCGTCGCGCCTTCGCCTCTAGTTGTGCGCCTTTGCATGTGTACGCAACGCCAACTGCGCGCCGTCCCTCAAACAAAATGCGCGTCGCGTGCGCCATGGTCTTAAGCTTCAGCGTCTTGCGCTTGCGCGCCGGATGCAGAAACGCGTTCGCCGTCGAAGCGCGCCAACCACCGCGTGTGTTGATTTGATAATAGCCGACGCCTTCAGGCTTGCCGCCGTTGAGGTCGTTGCTCGCAGCAAAGCCTAATGTCTGCGCGGCTTCAATAAAGCTGCGGCAAATGGGATGGGCAAAGGGCGAGATGTCGGTGACATGTTGCGGCCCACCCTGACCATGGTGCGCGCTGTGCCAGTCAAAATCCTCTGACTTTTTGAAGTAGGGCAGGACATCATCCCAACCCCAGCCTGCATTGCCCAAGGCTTTCCAATCATCGAAATCGCGAGGCTGCCCGCGCACATAGACCATCGCGTTGATGGAACCTGATCCACCGACGACCTTGCCGCGTGGCCAATAGCTCTGCCTGCCGCCCAGCGCCTCAACGGGCGCGGTATCGTACATCCAGTTAATCCGCTTATCGAAAAAGGTGCGTCCATAGCCAATGGGCATTTGGATCCAGATCGAACGATCGCTTCCCCCGGCCTCCAACAACAAGACGCTATATTTGCCATCTTCGGTCAGCCGGTTGGCCAACACACAACCTGCCGTGCCTGCGCCGACGATGATATAGTCATATTCCTCGGTCACTGGACGGGGTGCTGCGTCATTTCAAGGTGCAACATATCGCCGGTATAGGGATTGGCACGGGCGACATCTTCGTTCAGTTCGACCCCCAAGCCGGGCGCAGTCGATGGGATGACATGCCCCTCTTCAAACCGGATGGGCGATTTCAAAATTTCCGTATGGAAACCGCCCCACGTCTCAATGCTCTCAAGAATCAAGAAATTGGGTGAACAGGTCGCAATCTGGATGTTGGCAGCACCAACCACTGGTCCGCAATACAAATGCGGCGCGATCTGCACATGATCAACTTCGGCCATTGCGGCAATCTTCTTGGCTTCCAATATGCCGCCCACGCGCCCGAGGTTCATTTGCAAAATTGCAGCCGCGCCTGCGCGCAGCAGCCGCGCGAAATCATATTTGGTTGTCAGCCGTTCACCGGTTGCAACGGGTATGGACGTTGCCCGTGCAACCTTGGCCATCTCCTCCGGCGCATCGGGGGGTACGGGTTCTTCCAACCAGAGCGGATCATATGGTTCAAGTCGTTTGGCGAGCCGGATCGCGCCTGCGGCCGTCATTTGACCATGTGTCCCGAACAATAGGTCCGCTTTCATGCCAACCGCTTCGCGCAGGGACTTTGCAAACCGCTCGCACAGGTCAAGCGCCTCCAACGACAGCTGACGTCCATCAAACGCCGAATATGGTCCAGCAGGATCAAACTTCAGCGCGGTAAAACCTTGGCTCAGATATTCTGCCGACCGTTCTGCCGCGAGGTCAGGGTCGTGATAAACATCCTTTGTGTCGCCGGGCCGCGGGTAGATATAGGTGTAGGCGCGCAACCGTTCGTGCACTTGGCCGCCGAGCAGCTTATACACCGGCTTGTTGGCTTCCTTGCCAATGATGTCCCAACAGGCCATTTCGAGCGCGGATAAAACACCCATGAGCGTGAGGTCGGGGTGCTGAGTAAAACCGCTGGAATAGACGCGGCGCCACATATTTTCGATATCGTGCGGATCATTGCCGGCGACGTAACGCGCGAACACATCCTCTATCATTTTGGCAACAAGATGCGGCTCGAACGGGACGCAATATGCCTCGCCGATACCCGACACCCCGCTGTCGGTTGTCAGTTTCACGAACACGAAATAGCGGCCGCCAAAATGCGGTGGCGGATTACCAACGACGAAGGTTTCGATATCGGTTAGCTTCATGGAACGCGGAACCCACTGATCGATTTGATCTCAAGGAAATCACGCACACCAAATTCGCCATATTCGCGGCCATTGCCTGACTGTTTATACCCGCCAAATGGTGCCATATAGTCTTGGCTCGTGCCATTGATGCTGACACCGCCCGCCCGCATTAAACGCGCAACGCGGCGTGCGCGGTCCAAGTCACCGGTCTGCACATAGGCATAGAGCCCATATGGGGAGTCATTGGCAATCGCGATGGCCTCCGCTTCATCCTTAAACGGAATCAACACCAGCACCGGACCAAACACTTCTTCTTGGGCAATGCGCATCTTGTTGTGAACGCCCGCAAAAACCGTAGGTTTCACATAATAGCCGCGGTCAAAGCCATCGGCCCGGCCTGTGCCGCCGGCAACAAGCTTTGCACCTTCATCGATCCCGACCTGGATCAGGCCCTGTATCTTGTCATAATGTGCCTTGCTGACCACGGGGCCATAATGCGGGCCCTTCTCCATCGGGTCGCCAAGCTTCGCGGCATTCGCAACGCGGGCGGCAATCGCCACTGCTTCGTCGTAGACCGATTGTTCAACAAGCATGCGGGTCGGGGCGTTGCACGATTGACCAGTATTGCCGAAGCAATGCAGCACACCGCGCGTGACCGCGGCCTCCAAATCACTGTCGGCAAAGACGATATTGGCGGACTTGCCACCCAGTTCCTGCGCAACGCGCTTCACGGTATCTGCGGCATTTTTGGCGATCTGAACGCCGGCGCGCGTCGATCCGGTAAACGAGATCATATCGACTTCAGGGTGGCTGGTCAGCGCGTCACCGACGGAAGCGCCCGTGCCATGGATCATATTGAACACGCCTTTGGGGAAGCCGGCTTCCTCGACCATTTCAGCAAACAGCTGCGCCGACAGCGGCGCCATTTCACTTGGCTTCAAAACCATGGTGCAGCCCGTAATCAACGCGGGACCAACCTTGCACACGATCTGGTTGATCGGCCAGTTCCACGGCGTGATCAGCACGCAAACGCCAATGGGTTCGTGCGTAACGATGCCATCTGTACCAACATCATAATCCCACGCCATTTCGCGCACGGCCTTAACCGTTGCGCGTAAATGGCCGGGGCCGCTTTCCGCCTGCGCGTCATGCGACAGATCGTAGGGCGCGCCCATCTCGGTCGAAATGGCGGTGACCATTTCACCATAGCGCCGTTCGAAAACAGTGATCAGCTTTTCCACCAACGCAATGCGATGCTCAAGCGTGGTCGCGGCATATCCGTCAAACGCAGCGCGTGCGGCTGTGACGGCCAATTCGACATCGTCACGGCCACAAACAGCGACGACGGCGCAGACTTCTTCTGTCGCAGGATTGACTGCATCCACTGTTGCAGTGGACGTCGCAGGCAAAACCCACGCGCCATTGATATAAGACTTCAGCGGCGAATTAGACATATCCAATGGCTCTCTTTTGATCTTCAATAATGTATTTTTCGGCGCGCCAATAATGCCACGCCGCCCACAGGCCGGTTGGTGCGAGAATAAGCTGCGCAAGGCGAAGGGAATCTGCATTGCCGCCACCCGTTGCGTCAAAAAAGTCACTGAGGCCACCGACAATTGTAGGCGCGATAATCAGATTGAGGACATTGGCTATAACCAAGGATATGGCCACGGCCATTGCCCGCATTTTCGGTGCCGCCAAATTCTGGCACAGTGCGAATGCCGGACCGATGTAGAAATAAATGGCCGGGATGAACAACCACCACATGAACTGTGCCACCCCAAGATCCCGTGTATAATATGCAAGGAACGACGGGATAGTGGCCAATGCCGTTACCACGGCCAAAAGCCGGGCGATTTTACGCGGGTCGGTATAAGTCGGGCGTGCCACCACCCATGCCGTCAATAATGACGCCCCAATGCCGCCAATAAGATAAATCCAGCCCAGCATACTGCCGGCTTCGCCCTCATCCATGCCATATGTACGCTGCATGAAAAGCGGCGTGAACCACATCAATCCCCAGCCCCAAAATGCAGACAGGCCGCTTCCGGTCATCGCATGCACCGCCGATTTTTGCGACCACAGAAACCGCAGCGTTTCCATGATTGTAGGCGCTTTATCTTCGGTGACGACATCAAGGCGCCCGCGCTTCGGCTCCTTAATCGTGACCATGATGATCAGCGCCAAAATGATCCCGGGCACGCCCAACACAAAGAAAGCGGCGCGCCACCCATGTGATGTAGAGACAAAGCCCGCAATGTCCGAACCAAGCCACGCCCCGATAGGCGCGCCAAGTGCAAACACGGTCATAGCCATGGAGCGCCGGTCGGCGGGAAAATAGTCAGCGATAATGGAATTGCACGCAGGTGTGCCGCCAGCCTCACCAATGCCCACGCCAACGCGGGCCAATAGCAAATCAATATAGCCCCGCGTGTAACCCGTGACCGCCGTCATGAGCGACCAGACGGCAACCGATGCCGCGAGCAAGTTGCGGCGGTTCGTCCGGTCACACAACCATGACAAAGGGATGCCCATTGTCACATAAAAAAGCGCCAGCGGAAGGCCAAGCCATGCGGTCTCCGTATCCGTGAGGTTCAATTCTTTGCTAATGGGTCCAAGCAATGTCGACAAAACATAACGGTCAGCAATGCTGATCGTGTACACCAGCATCATAATGATGAGGACATACCAACGCTGCCCCAGCGAGGAGACGTCATCGACCTTGACCGGTGCGTTCGGTGCGTTGCTAGCCATATTCATTCCCCCTAAAATTATACCAAATCCGGCCCAAGAGCATCGCGTAGCCCCTCAAGCCAGGGTTCAAATTTCTTCCACTGGTCAACCCCATCGCGGAAGATTGGCTGGCGGACCTGCTCGGAACTAGGCGTACGCACGCTCCGCTTAGTCTTGTGGAACTCTATGCATCCAGCCTCAAATGGTAGACCGCAATAGTCAAGGATAGTTCGCACGCTGCCCTCGAGATCGTCAATCAAATCCTCGTTTCTTACGCGCAGGACGCGGCCGGGAAGGACTGCATCCCAATGATCCATAAGCTCGACATAGGTGCGATAATAGCGTGCGATATCCTCAATGCCGTATGTGAATTCCTGACCCTGCGCGAACAATTGCTTAAAGTTACTGAAGCAGCACGCCATCGGATTGCGGCGCGCATCGATAATCTTGGCATTGGGCAAGATCAGATGAATTAGGCCGACATGCCGGAAATTATTGGGCATTTTATCGATAAAATAGGGCCGACCCAGAACCCGATTGGGCATCGTGTCTGCAATATATTGTTCACCAAAACGGCGGACGGCTTCTTCATCGAGGTCCGGTAGCACACCGGGGTAGCGCGGATTGTCGAAATTGAGTTCGCGTCCCTGCAACTCTTGAACGATCCGTTGGATGTCAGGCAATTCCTGCGTGCCTTCAACCATGCTATGTGACGCGAGGATCTGTTCGATGAGCGTCGAACCTGAACGCGGCAAGCCAAGCACGAAGATCGGTGCGGGGTCGTTGAGGCCCCAGCCGGAACGCTCGGCAAAAAACGGCGTTGTGCACACGCGCTTCTGTTCGCGGGTGTTTGTTTCGAAAACTTCTGGGATATAGCCGTTGCTTTCACGGTGCATCCGATTGCCCCGCTCATAGGCAGCCCAGGATGCGGCATAGTCGCCTTGATCCTCTAGCGCCTTGCCCAAGGCAAACGCGATGTGGACGCGGTCATTTTCGGCGGTATCGGCAGCGTCAAGCCGTTCGCGCATCACCGCGATGGATTCGGCCGTGAAGCGATATGTCTTGAGGTTAGCGAGGCTCCACCACGCGTCACCGAAATCGGGCCGGTCGACCGTCGCGGCCAGATAGGCTTCAATAGCCTCGCCGGTCAGTCCTTCGGTCTTGAGCGCATGGCCGAGCCAAAGGTTGAGATCGGCGCGGCGAACCCGCGCATCGATCGTATCCCCCGGAATTTCGGACAGCATTTCCCGGTATTCGGGGATCACTTTTGAAAAACTGCCCAAACCGACGCTGATCGTTGCAGCCTGCGTGCGATGGGCGTGGTTGCGCGGATCGCGCAGCAACAGTGGTTCCAACGCTTCACGCGCTTGCGGAAATTTGTGGCGCGCGATCAGCACCTGCACATATTCATGACGCGCCTCGTCATGGTCCGGCACCATCGCCAGAACACCTGCATAAAGCGTTTCTGCATCGTCGAGCACGTTGCGCAGATGACCGATCTGTGCAAGCAGACGCATCGCTTCGGGATGGTCGCCTGCCTCTATAAGAAAGCGGCGGATCAAAGCCTCGGCGGCATCTATCTCGCCATCGCCATGCAGCACTTTGGCGTGAACGATGGGCTGCGGCAGGCTGGAGAGGCTGGCTGAATGGCGGGCAGCGAGGTCGGCGTTCCGGCTATCCCCCGTCATGCGATACAGCCCATCGAGCATGTGCCACGCCATGACCAGCGCCGGGTTGATCGACACTGCCGTGCGGAGACACTGTATCGCGGCCGCGGCGTCGCGCTTGGCGACATGACACAGGCCGCGCTCAAGGAACATCTGGCTAAAATTTGGATGATGCGCCTCAAACCGCTCCAGTGCAGCAAGGGCCGCATCGGTCTGCTTCATCATGCGGAGTGAATGCGCCTCAATCAGCAATAGGTCGCGGTTCGAAGGATGATCAGACAACAGACGCGTTGCGCCTAAAACTGCGGCCGCATAATCGCCGTCGGCCTGAAGCGTATGAAGTGCGCTAATCTCTAATGCGAGCGCATCGGCGACGCGCAGTGCGGGTTCGTTCTGGTCAGAAGTTGGCAAGTCTATTTGGGTGGCCATTCCGCACTTTCCTATCGGCGAGCGCCGCGTTCTTTATAAAAATCGCAGTGCGGCCAGAAAGCAAGGGGCGGCGCTTGTGGCGCCGCCCCTTCCCATTCAATCATCGGCAGTCGATTACAGCTTGGTGCCGATCTTGATGCCAAAGGTCCGCGGACGTACGATCGTCGACGTCTTGATGTACTGCGCAGAGTTCGTGAAGGTCGACGCTCTGCTGTTAAACAAATTGTCGGCAAACAGCGTCACTGTCCAGTCATCACGCTTGAAACCGACTTGCGCGTCAGTGAGGGCGTAGCTTGGCATCTTGTAGCGCAACACGGTCGTTGCGGGAACAATTACGCCGTTAGGCCCAAGGACGTTACCGTTAGCCGCAACGTCACCCGACGGATAGGTCGCTGGCTGGTTGTACATCGAGCTGGTGTAATTCACGCCACCTGAAACAAACCATTCCATGCCACCTGCACCCGCAAAATCATAGCGTGCACGGATATTGGCTTGGAATTTGGGGCTAAACGGCGTGATGCCACCAATATCGCCAAACGGGCTTTGGACCGGCTTGACCACGCCGCCCGAATAGACCTGCGTGATGCACTGCCCGAACGACGACACGCCTGGGTTGTTGGCGATGAAGCAAGGCGAGTTCGCCTGCTGGCTGTCATTATACGAACCCGAGCTTTGGATCGTCAGCCCGTCCATCGGCCGAGCAGAGATCTGCGCTTCGATACCCTTGATCTCATAAGTTGGGCCGTTGGTCGCAAACGCGGTGTTACCGAAGCCAGCCGCTGGGTTGAAGAAGCCAATCTGCGTGTCTTTCCATTTCATGAAATAGGCAGACATGTTCAGCGTCATCATACGGTCGAACAGGTCAGTCTTCAGACCCATTTCATAGTTGATCAGATTGTCCGGACGATAGGCAGCTGGAACGAGCAACTGGTTAGCGTGCGGCGCCACGGGATCTTTAACGCGCGAGGAAGCCCCGCGGTTGAAAGCACCTGGACGGAAGCCTTCGCTGTACGTCGCATAAACCAGCGTGCCTGGCTTTGGCTTCCACGTGATCGTGCCCTTGCTCTTGAAACCGCTATAGGTCGAATTCAGGTTCTGCGCATCAAGGTTGTTGCCTGTTACGCAGACCGGAACTTGATAGCAGCCCGCATTGAACGACGAATATACCGATCCGGTTTCGTAGTTATCATAGTGATAATAACGCGTACCGCCCGTGATCGTCAGGGTTGACGTGATGTCAAAATCGACCGATCCGAAGAAGGCGTATTGATCAAAGCCACGTTGAATGTCCTGACCAAAAGCAACGCCAGGACCGCGTGGTCCCGCTACGTTGAGCGTGGCAGCTGGGTTCGGCGCAACATTACCCATGCAGACCGTACCAGCAGCCCTAATTTGCGCTGCTGTGAGCGACAGACCGCAGCTTGGGATGGACTTGTAGGACCAATCCATGTTGTCTTCAATCGCGAACGCTTCATAAAACGCACCGGCAATGGCGCGCAGACGGCCATCACTCGGCGTCGAGATACGGAATTCATGGGTCTCGTGCGTATTCTTGACCTGGTCCTTCCAATATCCGGTCGGCTCATAGCAATAAGGCGCAGCGCCATACGTACCAAAATAGTAGTTGGCTGCACCGGTGCACTGATAGAAGATGCCGTATGTCGCACGCGAATAGTTGGTGTAATCACCCTGCTGCGTGATGTTTCGCGAGAGATAGGCGCCGGTGTAGACCAAACTGAAATCGCCGACCTTGCCGTTCAGCGTCCAAGCGGTGTTGGAGTAATCATCTTTGCTATACTGCGGCGAGAACAGCGTGGAAGAAAGTCCCGTCAACGGCTTGTAGTCATAGTCATAAGTCTGGACCGCAAACGTGCCCTTCGTATCGAGGCTCTGGTAAGCCTGGCTTACAAGCAGGTCCCAATCCGGCGCGACTTGCCAGCTCAGCGCGACGCGGCCACCAGTATAGTCAACTGGGTTGAAGTTATCTTCAACGAGCGGGGCGTTGTCATACTTACCGCCCTGGCTCTGCTGAGCCGCGGTCAACCGATTACCATTGCCATTATAGGCGAGGTAATATGAACCAAGATCGGTCGGTTCGCGTGTAAATGTCGAGTATTTATTGTCGATATAGCCGCCACGATGATCGGCATAGACAACCGCGCGGATCGCGAGCTTGTCTTCAATGATCGGCAGGTTAACCATCGCATTGAACGAACCGTTTGCTGCACCGCCCGAGGTACCGCCAAAGCTGCCTTCGACCGCGCCTTCAAACTTGTTGAGCTTGGGCTTGTTGGTGATGTAGCGAACCACACCAGCCTGAGCGCCACCGCCGAACAGCGTCCCCTGAGGGCCTTCAAGCACTTCGACGCGCTCAATGTCAGCGAGATACACGTCGGCGTTACGTGCCGGGAATTGCATCGACTGGTCATCGAGATACAGCGCGACGTTCGGGAAGCCGCTGATCGTTGCCGACGACTGCTGACCGGCAAATCCAGCCGACAGACCGCGCATAAAGATCGCGCCGTTGCCCGGACCATTGTTACTGAAAGTCACGTTGGGCGTGTATTTGATAAGTTCGTTGATCGAGGTGATGTTAAGCTCGCTCAGCGTATCCGTGCCGAACGCCTGGATCGTCATCGGCACGTCTCGCAGAGACTGATCACGACGGTTGGCGGTAACGACGATGTCACCGGGGGCAGCTTCGTCTGCTGAGGCCTGGGCCTCCTGCGCGAATGCGGGGACACTGCCGGCCCCTAATGCTGCCAGCACAATCGCCGCAGTCGAAATTTTCAAATAACTTTTCAATTTTCTTCCCCTCAACCATCCCCAAATTTTCTGGGGGCTCCAATTCTCCACCAATAAGACTGAAACTGGAGCTCCCGTCAAGCAACTGACCAAATTTTCGTGATTGGTAAATTAAATTCCCCAACCAATCATTTCATCTACATGTTGCGATTAGAAGACCTAATATATGGATGAGAGCAATGGATAGCGTGGACTTCGACGGCTACGCGGTCCCACGTTTTGCGAGATGAGGAATGATAATGCGCATGGGAGCAGATTTTGTACTGTTGATAGTTTGCGACGACCGTAAGGGTATCGTCGCAGCGGTGGCCAATTCGATTGCCAGCCAGGACTGCAACATCGTCGAAAGCTCGCAATATGGCGACGAGGTAACCGGACGGTTCTTTATGCGGATCGCCATCAACTGCCCCGCTGATGTGACGACGGAAAGTTTCGAGGCGGCGTTCCTGCCTGTTGCTGCGGCGTTCCGGTTGGAATGGCGCATTCACGATTTGCGTAAGAAGCTGCGCGCGATGATCATGGTCAGCCAAGGCGGCCATTGCCTGAACGACCTTCTCTACCGCACAGCAACCAAACGGTTGCCGATGGAAATAACCAGCGTCGTTTCCAACCACCAAAATTGGCAGCGCCGCGCAGAGCATGAAGGCATCCCATTCCATCATTTGCCGGTGACACCAGAAAACAAGCTGGAACAAGAAGCCAAGCTGCTGGCGATGGTGGAAGAACAGAATGTCGATCTGGTCATCCTCGCCCGTTATATGCAGGTGCTTTCAGACCAGCTTTGCCGGAAACTCGATGGGCGCGTTATCAACATTCATCACAGCTTCCTGCCGGGCTTCAAAGGCGCAAAGCCGTATCACCGTGCCTATGAACGCGGCGTCAAAATGGTCGGTGCTACGGCGCATTATGTGACGCCCGACCTTGATGAAGGTCCAATCATTACCCAAGACGTATCGATCGTTGACCATGCCGATACGGTTGACGATTTGATAGCGCAGGGGCAGGAAACCGAAAGCCGGGTTCTGTCGCGGGCGGTCAAGCTTCATCTGGAGCACCGCGTGATGCTGAATGGCAACCGCACGATTGTGTTCAAATAAAAGGGCGCAATCCGCCCAACGATTTGGTTAAGTTTAGGAGACCCGATTACCATGAAGACGCGCGCAGCAGTTGCCTTTGAAGCGAAGAAGCCACTTGAGATTGTCGAGCTTGACCTTGAGGGTCCCAAGGCGGGCGAAGTCTTGGTTGAGATCATGGCGACCGGCATTTGCCATACAGATGCCTATACGCTCGATGGCTTTGACAGCGAGGGGATATTCCCAAGCGTGCTTGGCCATGAAGGCGCAGGGATCGTGCGTGAAGTCGGCGCAGGTGTGACCAGCGTAAAGCCCGGCGATCATGTTATTCCATTGTACACGC
>NZ_JACIEA010000003.1 GCF_014196595.1 Sphingorhabdus rigui
GCGTGTACAATGGAATAACATGATCGCCGGGCTTTACGCTGGTCACACCTGCGCCGACTTCACGCACGATCCCTGCGCCTTCATGGCCAAGCACGGACGGGAATATCCCTTCGCTGTCAAAGCCATCGAGCGTATAGGCATCTGTATGGCAAATGCCGGTCGCCATGATCTCAACCAAAACTTCACCAGCCTTGGGACCCTCAAGGTCAAGCTCTACAATCTCAAGTGGCTTCTTCGCTTCAAAGGCAACAGCTGCGCGCGTCTTCATGGTAATCGGGTCTCCCTGTGACTGGAATGGCTTTTCCATTAACCGCGCGGACACGCAAGCCTAGATTCCGGCATACCACTCATAGTCGCCCACATCTTCCCAATATCCACCTTTTCCACCATGGAATTTTGTCAGATCATCGGTCGCCTCGATACGCATGACATATTTGGCCTGCTTATAGCCCAGCTGCCGTTCGACACGCAGGCGCACAGGTGCACCATATTTCACCGGCAGCATGTCGCCATTCATGCCCCACGCCAATATTGTTTGCGGGTGAAATGCATCGATCAAATCGATGGATTCATAATAAGGCTGCGCGCCGTAACTGTCCGCACAATGAAACACGATATATTTGGCCCGCGCCGATAAACCGGCTTGCTGTAACAACAGCCGCAACGGCGTGCCCTGCCATTTTGCAATCGCGCTCCAGCCCTCAACACAGTCATGCCGTGTTATTTGGGTGCGCGACGGCATCGCGCGCAGCGTTTCCAGACTGACGTCCATCGGATTGGCAACCATGCCATCAATGCGCAGCGTCCAGTCGGCAAACTTATTGCCAACATGCGCCAGATACTCCGCCGAGGTGCCTGTCAGTGATCCGTTGGTTTTGAAGACTGGCGAAATGTCGGATGCAGGGAATTCCGGTGCAAGCGCCGCCCTGTCCATCAGGCTTCTGTGCGCCACTTGGTTCAGCGTTTCAGCTGTGCGCAGCGCCGATCGAAACATATCGCTTTCATTCAACGCGTCGCAACCGCTTAAGATCAGCGCGCTGCCACCCAAAGTTGCGCCGCGCAAAAGTGCACGCCGCCCGATGATATCGCGGTCATTCTTCATGACGTCACCCCCGTCACGTTCACGTGGCGTGCCTGAGCAACTTTGCCCGTAATCATCGAACGGATTCCGTTAATTGGCCCGGACAAGAAAACCATCACGAGATGCACCAGCACAAAAATGAACAAAAGCGCCGCGCAAATAAAGTGGATCGAACGCGCCGATTGGCGACCGCCAAATATATCATGCATCCACGGCAGGGCTGCATTCATAGCCGGTGACATCGCTAGACCAGTGAGGATCATCAGCGGTAAAAAAATGAAAATCACGCTGACATAACTGAACTTTTGCAGGATGTTATATGTCCCCGCATTGTGCGCATCAAATCGCAATCGGGCATGGTTTTTAACATCGCGCCATATATGCTTTGGGGCCCATTCTGCCTTGTGGATATGCAAATGCTGGCGGATGTGTCCGTTCAACACCGATGCCGCCATGAAGCCCGCCAACCCAAGTGCGAACAGCCATGCAACGGCAAAATGCCAACGCCGTGCTGCGCCGAGATTGTAACGGGTGGGAATCGTCGCCCAGCCGGGGAAGGCCACGCGGCGGACTTTATCGTCAGCGCCCAACGACAATCCTAGAACACCCGTTGTCTCGAGCGTCATTGAACCGATTTTCACAAATCCAGTTGTTCTTGTGTCGTCAATTTCCAACCATGCGCGGTCTTCACGCGATCCATATTCGCCCCAATACAAACGCGGGTGCGCATTGAAAATCATCAGGCCACTCATCAGCAACACCGTAAGCGCAAGTGCGTTCAGCCAATGCCAAATCCGTGTGGTGGCTTTGTGCCGCTGTACCAGATTTTCCGCCATTGACCGTTTGCCCTATGATTGATCACGCGGGACATTATGCCAATGTGATACTGACCACAACTGATACCCAAGCATCAGGCCATTGGGTGCGCGTGGCCGTTCTAAGGGGCCTGTGCGTTTGCGGTCCCATTGTTCGGCATGGCCGCAATGCGCGGAACGGGGCGGGCGATTAGAATGCCCATATCCACCGTGCCGCTGGATTTGTTCAATGCAGCGACACCCGACAATTCTGAAACCACGCCAATGATGTTGGCCGACAGCGGTGCAACTCTGATCGTATAATTCCCATATGGGATGAACTCGAAAAGGAAAAAGCCGTCAAACTCGCTGCGCGTGGACTTCACGACGCGGCCGTTTTTATCGACAAGCTCAAGTTCAACGCCACTCAGCGGCTTGCCGCCCTCGCGCTGCAAAGTTCCGGATATTTCGCCTGCGGACACGAGCGACAGTTCAATGATCGATGGAATACCTGGCCGCGGCGTTACCACTATTCCGCTATTTGCGGGCTGAACGAAGGGATCGGGTAAGCTGGATGCATCAATGCCGATCAGAATCTGTTCATATGGCTGAAGGCCATCGATGATCGTGCGGCCATAACGATCGGTTGGCAGCCCTCGCCCCGTTGAACCAGCGGTAAGTTCAACGCCTTTTTGCAAATTTTCGCCCGGCTGACGGATACCATCGGCGTTATCATCCTGAAAAACGACAGCAAATGCCTGTCCCGATGACGCAAGCTTTTCAGCCGCAACGCGGAAACCGTTATTGTGCGGATTTGGCCCAAGGCTGAACGCAAGGTTTAAGCCAGCGGCGACGGATCCATCGCTGCCCGCCTCTATCTGTCCCGTAACGGCGAAATATTTGAAGCGCCGACTATGGCCCAGTGACAGGCGCGCGCGGGAACCATCGACCGAATAGCCTGCTTCCACTTTCCAGTCGGAATATTCGCCGGCGCGCCACTCGCCAATAAATTTGGATTGTCTGAAGCCAGCATCGTCTGAAAGCGCGAATGTCGCCTCCCCACGCAAACGCAAGCCGCCAACCCGCCCCGATAGCCGAAGCGCCGAGTCCAGCTGCGATGTGGACATGCCGCCGCGCCCGCTATGCTCCTGCGTCCATTCAAGTTCGGCACTTGCACTTAATCTATTGATATTAAATGATAGTCTTGATGCAACTTCCATTCGGTCGCCGCCATCCGCACGCTCAATATAGCGGATTTCGCCGCGCAGCGGGATATATTGCCGTCCCAACTTGACAGCATGATCCAGCGATAGGCTGTTGAAGCGCCGGACGTCACGATCATATCGCTCGCTTTGATAGTTACCAAAAAGCCAGGCGCTCTCTCCGGCGATGAGCGCCTGTCCGACCTGCGCCAATGCTTGCCCGCGGAGGGCATAGCCACCAACAAGATTTGCCGCGCCAGCCAGTTCAATCAGCGTTGGCCCGACTGCACGGCGGACCGATGCTTCAAGATAATGTTGGCGCTGCCCGCGCAGCTCGGATGTAAACAGCGAAGCCGCGAATGACGTCTTGGGGTCAAGTCCGCGCTCAAGTCCGAAGCCGCCGCGCCAGCCCAAAAAGTCGCTTAATTCAACATAACCTAGGTCGATAAGATCGCGTCCTGCGTCCTGCACCGCGGCCCAATAATAGGTTTCACGCGGCGGGATGGAATCGAGTCCCACCGGGATCATTTTTGTTTCGCGGCGTACCTGACCCTGCGGTCCATAAAGGACCACCTCGAACCGATTTTGGCCATAGGACAATTGGACATCAAGAAATTCAAAGCGCCCATCGCCCCGGCTTTGGACATAAGCAATCAGCTGATCATTGCGGTATAGTTCGGCTTCCCAACCATCGGGCAATTCCCCACGGAACACCGTTCGGTCAAAGCTGGCGGGCCGGTTAAGTGGCCGGTTGGTGACAAAGGCGCCACGCCCCGTCGTGGTTTGGATGCCGAGTGCGGTTGCATTTGTCGCGACATCACCAAGCCCAAAATGTGTGGCGGCCAGTGGCCCCAATAAGGTGCCATCCGGATCGGTCCGATAGGCGCGGAGGCGCAAGTTTTCAGGGATGCCCCGTCCGTTTGAGGACAAGCGAGCATCGACCGACGCGCCCGCAATTTCGCCACTCGCATAGATTTCATATCGCGCGTCAATGCGGTTCCCGGATCTTTTGTCACGGGCCGCACCGATAGACGCCACGACGTCAATGGATGGCATGCGGAAGAATTTATACGGATCATGCGCTTGCGGCAGACTGCTGAAGTCAAAATCTTTCGATGGTTTAACTTTACCCGCCCGTGCCTTGCGTTCTTCGGCAAGCTCAAATGGTAATTTGCGGTCAGCACTGACAAGAATGAGCGCATTGGACCGGTCGGCCTTAATATTCACATCAAGCCATTTTGCCATGACATCAACATCCACACACCAGCCTTCCGGCACATCGCGGATATCGGTGGGCTTCAGATTTTGCGCCTTGTTCACGATTTGCACGATGTTGGCTTCGCGATCGATCGTGAAGGTGCGGCTTTCTTCAAACAGCCATCCAGTTGCGCGACGCGACTTTTTGTCCAAACGCACAGGAAGGTCGAAGGCCATGATGATATCAGCCAGGTCAACGCAGACGCCGGTATCGGTTTGATATCCACGCACGCCATCGCCAACGCGCCATTGGCCAACGCGAACATCAAACAGCAGCGCATCATCTTCATTCGCTTGCCAGCCAGCGGCAAACGCAGGCGCAACCGGAGCCACGAGGACTCCGGTCGCAACGGCGATTGCCATTAGTGCCTTTGCGGCCTGATGAAAAATGCGGCGTATCAATTTTTAGTAGACCGAGCGGTCAGGGAAGGACGGTACGCACCTGGCTGATAAGGCCGCCACCGGCTTCAGGCGCTTCATAATAGGATATGATGATGTCGCCGCGCACCTGAGCGGCCAATGCGGGTGAAAGCGGAATAGATACCACACGTTGGCTAATCTCAGGGTAGATCGCGATACCCTTGCTGACATGCAACGGTTCGGAAAGACCCGGCTTTGTCACGTGAATTTCGCCGAACAATGACCGGTTTCCTGACCGGTTCATGTCGAATTCCAGCGTTGGTCCTTCATTGTCCTTTCCAATGCGGACATTCGCCAATGCAGCCGTCGCATATACATTGCCCTTGCGGACAATGACGGGGATGCTGATTCCGTAAATGGGCGTGATTTGGATCTTTAAACCCTCAGTCGGGCTGGCAGCAGGAGCGGCTGGCGCGGCTTTTGGAATAGCGCGAAACAGCATGTGCGCGCGATATTCGCCATCTGCTAGCCCGTCATTCGGCTGAAGCCCTATCCGGATAGATTGCGGTTGGTTCGGCGGAAGCGTTACCCGTCGCGGTGCATATCGAATGACATCCAAAGCCGATTTTTCTTGATCCGTCGCTTTTTCTAAATCGACATCATCAAGCCGCCCCTGCGCGTTCATACGACGCAGTTCGAGGGTAATGCGATAGGTCGCCTCTTCATCGCCGATATTGTTCAAGATGACTTCTGTTCCACGACGACCGTCGAGAATGACGCGCGTCGGTGCGATGAGCAAGTCACCCGCCGCATACGCAGGGGTTAAAGGCATCACAAAAGAAATTGGGAAGAGAAGTGCTAAGGTGACGCACTTCAGCGCAGTTAGCCACCGTGCTTCTTCAAGCAATTCAAACATAATATTTCGCCCACATTTAGGCACGAGGGGTCAATCCACCGTGCTGGTCCACGCCCCAATGTGGATCAATATGGTTACCATCCGACTAACGATGTTGTGTTGCGGCCACAAAAAACCCCCGAAAGCTTGGCCATCGGGGGTAAGATGCGCGGTGATTACGTCCGAAGACGTAGGCGTCTTACTGATAATCAGCAGAAACGTTGTAAGAGCCCGTGTACGTTCCGGCAGCTTGGTTGGCACCAACTGCAAGTGAACCGCCAACAAAGAATATCTGCGGCGTTCCAGTTGAATTGAACGATGTCATCGAAGGTGTGAGCGTCAGCACCATGTTATTGCCAGCGGAGGTCAAGGTTGTTGACGCTGGAACATTGATCGCGACAACATAGCCGGAGGTTGCACCGCCAACAGTGAAGCGGCCGCGGAGCGCCGTGCCGAGGCAGGAAACGCCAGTCGAGCAGACACGGGTGTCGGAGCCAGTTGGCAGTACAACCGTTCCGGCTGTGCCACTTGTTGCAACGATGCCAAGATCGAGAGCGTTGTTTTGTGCGAGTGTAACGGCGGCGACAATATCAACTTCAGCTGATGCCGTTTGCGTAGCAGCCTGTGCGCCAGTCGAAGCCATTGCAGCGGCAGCGACAACACCCACAAGCGCGAATTTCGTCTTTTTCAACATATTCTGGTCCTTCGTGACTTAGCAGATTCGGAATGCCCCCACAGCATTCACCATCCTCTATGCACGTCGAATCATAAGGTTTTGCTTGCCATTAAGGTTAATGCAGGCGTTCAGCCACGGCTTCGATGCCGCCATTAACCGATCAAAAATCAACGTGTTTCCGCCAAAAATGACGACACCGAACAGCGCACCAGATGTTAACATTCAGCTATACGGCTGAAAAAATATTAGAATTTTTCACCCGTCAGGCGCTGACACAACATGTCGAGTTGATCGAGACTACCATATTCAAACGTCACTGCTCCTGCGCCAGTGGCATTTTTCTGAACAATCCGCACGGTCAAGCCCAACAGGTCCCCCAAATGGGTTTCGACTGCCCGAATATCCGCATTGTCACTCGGGCCCGTACTTTTGCCTTTTTTGGCGGTCGGGGCGCGCTCTTTTTGTACAAGCGCTTCCGTAGCGCGGACCGACAGGCCGTTTTTAATGACCAGCATGGCCAATGGCACCGCATTCTCGCTGCCCAACAATGCGCGTGCATGCCCCATGCTCAACTTCTCTTCGATGACCAAATCGCGCAACGGCATCGGCAAATCAAGCAGGCGCATCATATTCGCAACATGGCTGCGCGACTTGTGCACCAGCTCCGCCAACTCCGCCGCACTATGCCCGAACAAATCGGTTAGCTTTTTATACGCTTCGGCTTCTTCTATTGGATTCAGATCCTGACGCTGGATATTTTCCAACAACGCGATTTCAAGCGTTTCGGAATCGTCAAAATTGCGCACGATCGCAGGCAAATCATGTAGCTGAACCCGCTGCGCCGCGCGCCAACGGCGTTCACCGGCGACGATTTGATAGCCATCGTTGAACGGACGCACGACGATTGGTTGAATCACGCCATGCTTTGCAATGCTGGCCGCCAGCTCATTCAGCTTATCGTCGGAAAAATGGCGGCGCGGCTGGTCGGGGTTTGGGCGTATCTCGGCAACCGCAATTGTCATGACGCCTAAGCTGCGGGAATCGACATTTCCGGACGCGCGCGCAGAAGCGGGATCGCCGCGCAATGCTTCACCAAGCAAGGCATCTAGACCGCGGCCCAAACCCATTTTTTTCTTCAACGGGGATTTTTCAGATGGATTATCATTCGTCACGCTGCGAGCTCCCGGGCCGGTAGACGGCCAATTAATTCTCTTGCCAATTTCATATACGCCTCCGAACCCGAGCAGCGATGGTCGTACACCAACGCGGGCAGTCCATGGCTTGGTGCCTCCGACAAACGTACGTTGCGCGGTATGACTGTTTGGAACACCAGATCGCCCAAGCAACTGCGCACGTCATCCGCAACTTGTTCGGTCAGTTTGTTGCGTTTGTCGTACATGGTCAACGCAACACCCATGATCGTCAGCGCCGGGTTAAACCGGCCCTGAATACGCTCAACTGTCTGTAATAGCTGACTTAAACCTTCCAACGCGAAAAATTCGCACTGTAGAGGTACAAGCAGTGAGTCCACCGCCACGAGCGCATTGATGGTGATGAGCCCAAGCGAAGGCGGACAATCAATGATGCAGATATCCCAGTTGGCATCCGATTTGTCGAAAGCCGCCTTTAACCGCCCGGTGCGGTCCTCATATTCGACCAGTTCAATTTCGGCGCCCGACAGATCAACTGTCGCGGGGACCATGTCGAGATTGGGAATCAAGGTGGGAATGGCGGCATCCTTCAGCGAGGCATCCCCCAGCAAAAGATCATAGCTGCTGTGGACGCGCTGCGCTTGTTTAAGGCCTAGACCGGTGGACGCATTTCCTTGAGGGTCCAGATCGACCAGCACGCACCGCCAACCGCTTGCCGCCAATGCAGTAGCCAAGTTGATAGCTGTGGTGGTCTTGCCAACGCCGCCCTTCTGATTTGCCACTGCAATTCGGATCATGGTTTTTGTCCCTTTGCCCCGGCGTTGCCGCCACCTGTACGCTTACCTACCAATGTACCGACAAGAATACCGGCATCTGCATCGGTTATGCTTTGCTTTACACTAAACGCGCCGTCCCAGACTGTTTTGACGTCATCCCACTCTGCAGCTGCGTTACGACCCTTTGGCAGCAGCCACAAAGTGTTATTATGAGAGAAACGGGCCGCCAGTTCAAACAATTTGGGCAAGGGCGCAAAGGCCCGCGCACTGATGACCGAAAATGGGGCGGTTTTCATGCGCTCCAGCGGCATACCCATGACCGTGACACGACCGCCGATATCGAGCATGCCCACCGCACGCTGCAAATATTCAATCCGCCGCGCGCGCGACTCCACCAGCGTCACTTCAAAATTCGTGAGCAATGCAATAATCAACCCCGGGAAGCCCGCGCCTGAACCAAGGTCCAACCATTTCGTTTCGGGTCGGCTCTGATCCATGAAGGTAAGCAACTGCGCGCTGTCGACGATATGGCGCGACCAAATATCTTCTATGGTCGATGCCGCAATGAGGTTCTGGCTGGCCGACTCGCGTTTCAGGAACGCAACGAACGCATCGAGCGATTCCATTGTTTCACGTGAAACACCCAAGGATGTCGTTAACCACTCTTTCGCTTCGGTTTCGGTCATGCGGCTTCCGTCGCCGCGCTGCGCGCGCGTTTTGCGTGGACGAGGATAGCAGCCAAAGCCGCTGGCGTGATGCCACGAAGGCGCGACGCAGCAGCCAAATTTTCGGGTTTAGCGCTCTGCAATTTCTCCACCATCTCATTGGAAAGTCCTGCAATAGCGGCATAGTCGACATGGCTGGCCAGCGTTATCTTCTCATTTGCGGCGATGTCTTGAATTTCCGCCTCTTGCCGCGCGAGATATGGTGCGTAGCGACCGTCTTGCTCAATCTCTAACAAAAGCTCGCGCGGCCATTCGTCGCCATCTGCGTCCAACAAGTCCATGATCGATACGTGCGGAAAACGCAGCCATTCGAGCTTGGACATTTTACCCGCATCGGGTTTGACCGGCACACCCTGCTTCATCAGCACATCAGCACTTATGGGCGACGACATCATATCGAGCGCTGCCGCTTTCATTTGCGCTCTATGGTTGAATGCATCCATGCGGCCTTTGCCAACGGCACCCGCTTCAATCGCCATTGGCGTGAGCCGCGTCTGCGCATTGTCAGACCGAAGCCTTAAGCGATACTCCGCGCGGGCCGTGAGCATCCTGTACGGCTCTGTAACGCCCTGCAGCGTAAGATCATCAATCATCACCGCAATATAGCTATTGGTACGGTCCATGGCCGGCATGGGTCGATCCAGCATTTTGCACGCCGCACCCAGCCCGGCGACCAATCCCTGCGCCGCAGCCTCTTCATATCCCGTCGTGCCATTGATCTGACCCGCGCAATATAGTCCTTCAAAACCGCGGACGGCGAGGGTCGAATCCAGACACCGCGGGTCGATATAATCATATTCGACGGCATAGCCCGGGACGATGATTTCGCACTGCTCAAGTCCCGCCATCGACTTGACCATGGCTTCCTGAATGTCTGTGGGCAGCGACGTCGATATGCCATTGGGGTAAACAAAATGACTATCAAGCCCTTCGGGTTCCAAGAATATTTGGTGGCCATCACGATCACCGAAACGGAATATTTTGTCTTCAATCGACGGACAATATCGTGGCCCCCTGCCCTCAATATCGCCGCCAAATAAAGGCGAACGGTCCAAACCACTGCGGATGATGTCATGTGTCACCGCGTTGGTGCGTGTCATTGCGCAGAATATCTGGGGTACCGTGCGCCGCTGATTTGAAAAGGACATCGTCCAATCGTCATCATCGGATGGCTGTTCTTCCAACATTGCCCAGTTAATGGTCCGGCCATCAATGCGTGGCGGGGTACCCGTCTTTAGCCGCGCTATCGGCAACGCCGCATCGCGCAGCTGCTTGGACAGCAGCATTGCGGACGCTTCGCCTACGCGCCCACCCTCAAACCGCTCTTCCCCACGAAACAGCTTTCCACCCAAGAATGTGCCCGTCGCCAATATGACGGCCGAAGATGTGATGATGGAGCCATCGCCAAGGACCAAGCCGCCCACATTGTTGGATGACCCTGGATTGATGTGGAGCGCTGCGGCCTCAGCCTGCACGATCGTTAAATGCGCAATCTGTCCCAGTTGGCGCTGGATCGATGCCTTGAACAAAGATCGGTCTGCCTGAACCCGGGGTCCCTGCACGGCCGCGCCTTTTGACGCGTTGAGCATCCGGTAGTGGATCGCAGCGTCATCTGCCGCACGGGCAATAAGACCGTCAAATGCGTCTACTTCACGCACCAGATGCCCTTTTCCAAGACCGCCGATGGCTGGATTGCATGACATCGCGCCGATCATGCTTTTGTCGAAACTCACCAGCGCGACGCGAACACCCATACGCGCGGCGACGGCTGCGGCTTCAGTTCCCGCATGCCCTCCGCCAACTACAATGATGTCGAAATCGGTTGTCATAGGTCGCGCATAGACGAACAAGTCGCATCGGTCAAAACTCTGCGTGGGATTGTTTCACGTGAAACAGCAGGTCATTTTCCGACGCAGAATTTACCAAATACATTATCGAGCAGTTCTTCGGTGTGCGCGCGGCCCGTGAGTGCGTCCAAAGCCAAGCGCGCTTGCCGCAAGCATTCTGCGACGATGAGCCAGTCGTCGGTCGCCTGACATGCGCCGAGCGCATCTGCGCAGTCTGCGAGTAACGTCCGTTGACGCTGGTTCACTGAAAACTGGTCGGGTGGCGGCAAAAGCTTTTTCGCGATATCCGCGATGGCCGTTTTTAGGTCGGCCATGCCAAATCCTGAGACGGCCGACACCTGAATGGCCGCACCCGATTTTTTCAAGCCATCTGGGCTATCCGATTTGGCCGCCACTTCAATGATCTGCGGATGGTTGGGCCCAGTACCTTCGGGCCCAAGCCATAATATGATATCGGCCCCCTGCATCGCGGCCTGACTGCGGTCGATGCCCATGCGCTCAATGACATCGTCGGTGTGATCCCGTATCCCTGCCGTGTCGGTAAAAACGAACGCGATGCCATCAATCCCAATCGGCACTTCGATCATATCCCGTGTGGTGCCGGCAATGTCCGACACGATAGCCGCGTCGCGCTCAACCAAGGCATTCAACAAGGTCGACTTGCCGCAATTGGGTGGACCACCCAGTACGACGCGCAACCCGTCCTTCAATTTTTCAGCAGCGGGGTTGGATAATATGCGTTCGATTTCGCGTTGAATTTCTGCACAAGAGTCTGATATTGAACGATTATGTTGCGTATCCACATCAGACTCATCTGAAAAATCAAGTTCAGCCTCGGTCAGCGCGGACAGTTGGAGAACCTCTTGCCGCCATGCTTCGATCGCTACGCTAAAACTACCGCCAAACATCAATGTTGCGGATTTGCGCTGCCACTCAGTCTCTGCCGATAACAAATCAGCAAGACCCTCGGCCTCGTTAAGATCCAACCGGCCATTGGCAAAAGCTCGGCGCGTAAATTCCCCAGCCTCTGCCGCGCGCACATCGGGAAACTGCGCTATGGCTTTTTCGACAGCGCGAACGACGGCACGTCCACCATGAATATGAAGTTCAGCCAGATCCTCGCCCGTTGCGCTATCAGGACCCGGAAAGAGTAGAACAAGGGCTTGGTCGAGTGTCTCCCCGCTGTCTGGCGCCCGTAATGTAGCCAGCGATGCACGCCGCGGCTTTGGTGTCCGTCCTGCGAGTCCGTGCACCACTTTAAACGCCGCAGGGCCGCTGATGCGGATAATCGCTATGGCAGCCGGCGGCGCACCGCTGGACAGTGCAAAAATAGTATCGGTGGAGGACATCAAGGCTCTATTTTTTGTCTTTGCTGCCCATGCCCGACATGGCGGCCTTCGCACCCGTTTCGATCAGTTGTTGAAACAGCTGCAATCCCATTTGCCCCATTGGCGCGATTTGCTTGCCAAGTTCCTGCAGCTGGTCGATGCCGCCGGCGCCGTTCATCAGGTTCGTGACCTTTTCCACATAGGCTTCATTTGCCTTGGTCACATCGGGCAGACCCAAAAGCGCACGGGCCTCTTCTGGCGAACAATCGATCTCTATGTTCATCTTCATGGCCGGGACTCTCCTCTTGATGGTATGACATACTATAAAGACAACATCGAATCACGCAATTGCGGAGAATGTCCGCACAGGAGCAAGATATGGGCGACATGATAAAGATTCCGGCACTGAACGAAGATGCCTTGTTTCCGGCGTATCTCGCCGCTCCGGTGGGCGCAGCAAAAGCGGCTATTATCGTCATACCTGAAATATTCGGCGTAAATGCGGGCATTCGCCAAAAATGCGATCGCTTGGCTAATAATGGATATCTGGCGATTGCACCCGACATTTTCTGGCGTTTTGCGCCCGGCGTTGAACTTAACCCCGATGTGGAAGCGCAGCTTCAAGAAGCGTTCGGTTATTTTGGCCAATATGATGCCGATGACGGTGTCAAAGACATTGAGGCAACTATTCATGCGATACGGGGCGGCATTTCAGGCCACGCCCCCGTTCAAAATGTGGGCTGTGTCGGTTACTGCCTGGGCGGACGACTGGCCTATATGGCGGCGACACGCACCGATATCAGTGCATCCGTTGGCTATTATGGCGTCATGATTGATCAGATGCTTGGCGAAAGTCATGCGATTGCCCAACCGCTCATGCTGCACATCCCGACCGCAGACCATTTTGTCGGTCTAGAGGCGCAGGCGGCAATCCATGCAGGACTAGGCAACCACCCGAAGGTGACTTTGCACGATTATGAAGGGCTCGACCATGGCTTTGCCGCCGAGATGGGCAACCGCCGAAACGAAGCTGGCGCGGCACTTGCCGATTCACGCACAGCAGCGTTTTTTGCAGAGCATCTAAGTTGAGGGCTATCTGACGATCGTCAGATGCCCTCAAAAATTAGCGGCTGATCAGCGCGATGATATAGTGGCCGACGCCCAGCGCGGGGTCGGTCCAACCTTCGTAAATCATCTTGAGCGCAACATAGACGATCACGGCCATGCCCAGCCATGCAATCCATTTATAGCGTTCAATATATTGCGCGATGATGTTCGCTGCGACGCCCATGAGCGCAACGGCAAAGATCAAACCAACAATCATGATGCCTGGATGATCCTTGGCAGCGCCTGCCACGGCCAGAACATTGTCGAGGCTCATCGATACATCGGCAACCGCAACCGCCCATGCCGCAGCCGCAAAGCTTTTGGCCGCCGGAATACCGCTATTTTCGTCACCTAAAACTTCAGGAGATCCGGGCGATTCCGTTGCTTCGCTGCGTTGAAGGTCGCGGTACATTTTCCACGCAACCCAGATCAGCAACAACCCGCCGACGAAGATGAGGCCAATGACACCCATCAACAAATTGACCATCAAGGCAAACACCACACGCAAAACCAGCGCAGCGATAACCCCGATGAAAATGACCTTTTTGCGCTGTTCCGCAGGCAGGCCCGCAGCCAAAGCGCCAACGACAATAGCATTGTCACCTGCAAGCACGAGGTCAAGCAAGATGACCGAACCCAAAGCGGTCCACGCGCTGGTGGTGTTTAGATTGGAGAAATCATTGACGATATGGCCCCAAATTTCGGCAGGTCCACCAAGAGACATCGCCGATGACGCGGTCGCAATCAAAAATTCAAATATCATGATGTGGCCGATCGCTTACTGATTCATCGAGTCGAAGAAATCTTCGTTGGTCTTCGAATCCTTCATCTTGTCGAGCAGGAACTCCATCGCGTCGATGGTGCCCATTTGCATAAGGATACGGCGCAGGACCCACATTTTCTTGAGCTTGCCTTCCTCGACCAACAATTCTTCCTTACGCGTGCCGGACTTGCCGACATCAAGTGCTGGGAAGATACGCTTATCCGCGACCTTGCGATCGAGCACGATTTCGGAGTTGCCGGTGCCCTTGAACTCTTCAAAAATAACTTCATCCATGCGGCTGCCGGTATCGATCAGCGCGGTTGCGATGATGGACAAGGAACCGCCTTCCTCGATGTTTCGTGCCGCACCAAAGAAGCGCTTGGGACGTTGCAACGCGTTCGCATCGACACCGCCGGTCAACACCTTGCCCGATGATGGAACCACGGTGTTATAGGCACGGCCAAGACGCGTGATTGAGTCGAGCAGGATGACAACATCATGCTTATGCTCCACCAGGCGCTTTGCCTTTTCGATAACCATTTCAGCAACTTGCACGTGACGGGTTGCGGGTTCATCGAAGGTGGAGGAAACAACCTCACCCTTCACCGAACGCTGCATATCGGTCACTTCCTCTGGCCGTTCGTCGATCAACAATACGATCAAGAACACTTCAGGATGGTTTTCGGTAATGGCGCGGGCAATATTTTGCAGCAACACAGTCTTACCGGTACGCGGCGGCGCAACGATGAGTGCGCGTTGGCCCTTACCTTGCGGGCTGACAATATCGATAACGCGTGCGGACTTGTCCTTCACCGTTGGGTCAAGTGAGTCCAAAGTCAGCTTTGAATCTGGATATAGCGGCGTGAGGTTATCGAAATTAACGCGATGACGGACGGCGTCCGGATCATCAAAGTTGATCTTCATCACTTTGGTCAGGGCAAAATAACGTTCGCCATCTTTCGGCGCACGGATTTCGCCTTCAACGGTATCACCGGTGCGCAGACCAAATTGGCGGACCATATTTGGCGATACGTAAATATCGTCTGGGCCAGCGAGATAGTTCGCTTCTGGCGAGCGCAAGAAACCAAAGCTGTCGGGCAGAACCTCAATCGTACCAAGACCCATGATCTGCTCGCCATCTTCGGCCAGCTCTTTCAGAATAGCAAACATCAGATCCTGTTTGCGCAAGGTCGACGCGCCCTCGACACCAAGCTCTTCAGCCATCGATACGAGGTCAGCGGGGTTTTTGCTTTTCAGCTCTTTCAAATGCATAGGTAATTCCGTTGAATGGACCATTGGCCCCGATTGCAGGTGGACAATTGTCCGATTGAGAGCCGGTTTTTAAAAAGACAACCGACAAGATGTTGAAAGTTGGTGGCGCGGTTGTGTTGAGATCGCGCCTCACGCCCAGGACGGGCTTAGACAGTCAAATAGGCTGCGATGCATGCGCCGTCAACTATTCTGCAAAAACGCATCGCATAATCGTCAGAATGGCTTGGCCACGACCAATATAACGATAATGGCGGCCGCAATGCCCGGCACTTCGTTCAACAAGCGCAACTGCTTGCCCGTTAGCTTGCGTTCACCGCGGGCGAGTTTTTTCGCATAGCCAACAATCCAGCCATGATATCCAGACAGGCCCAGCACAAAGAGCAATTTGGCATGGAACCAGCTTTCAGCCATCGCACCGATATTCCAAGCCAAAAATAGTCCGACAACCCAGACAATGATGATCGATGGATTGAGGATGATTTTGATAAGCTTGGACTCACGGTCTACCCATTTGGCAGCCTCTTCAGACCCTACTGCACTTTCCTGATGATAGACGAAAAAGCGCGGGAGCATAAACAGCCCCGCCATCCAGAAAACCACGAAAATGATATGGGCAGACTTTAACCAGATATACAGCACAGATAGCGTTTCCATCATGAAAACGGCCTTTATGGGTTAACCCTTGCGGACCAAATTAAGAAGCATTTCGACATTTTCAATCGGCGTATCCGGCAAAATACCATGACCAAGATTGAAAATATGGGGGCGGTCGGCAAATGCCGATAGAATATTGTCGGCAGCCTCTTTCAACCCCTGACCGCCAGCAATCAGCGCGAGTGGATCAAGATTGCCCTGCACCGGCAGACCCTTTGGCAGCTCTCGGTTGGCCCAATGTGGATCAACCGTTTCATCCAGTCCCAATGCATCAACGCCGGTGCCTTCGGCATAAGCGGCAAGCTTACCGCCCGCCCCTTTGGGGAAACCAATGATGACCGCATTCGGATTGCGGGCTTTTAAGCGACGCACGATTTCGGCATTTGGCGCGATGACCCATTTTTGGAACTGTGCTGGCGACAAAGACCCTGCCCAGCTGTCAAACAACTGAACCGCATCAACCCCGGCATCAATTTGATTGGCGAGATAATCAACCGTTGCCGAAATGATCGCTTCGATAAGACCAGCAAAACGCTCCGGCTCTGCGTGGGCCATTCTGCGGGCCTCTGCTTGGTCTTTGCTACCCTGACCATGCACCATGTACGTAGCGACCGTCCACGGGCTTCCAGCGAAGCCCAGGAAGGTTGTTTCCGCTGGCAGTGCCGCCGATACTTTCCGCACCGTGTCGATAACAGGATTGAGCCGTTCAGGTGCTGGCACAAAGTCTTCAAGCCGTGATTCCGCTAAGCGCGGCGCAAGCCTTGGACCTTCGCCTGTTTCGAACCACAGGTCCTGACCCATGGCGTGCGGAATGACCAAAATGTCAGAGAATAAAATGGCGCCATCAAAACCAAAACGCTTGATGGGCTGCAGCGTTATTTCCGTCGCGGCATCGCTGTCATACGCAAGCGCCAGAAATCCGCCCTTTTCAGCGCGAAGGGCCCGATATTCTGGAAGATAACGGCCTGCCTGTCGCATGAGCCAGATAGGCGGAACCGCTTCTTGGTTGCCCTTAAGGACGTTAAGCAGTTTTTTCGAGGCTTGCGCTGACATAAGCGGCAGAGATCCAATCAAAATATATATTTATATAAAGGATGATGAAAGATGATGTGCTGTTGATATCGCAGGCCTTAAAAGCTTTTGCGGATATTGCCAACATCTTGACGTCCACGGGCAAACGCAAACCAATGGAGTCGCAAATTCCATCCCCATTATTCACAGGCTGTGGATAGGCAATTGCCCCTGTGGACAGGCTGTGCCCGAATCGAGAGGTTATTCGGCGATAGTGGGGAAGATAGGGTGGGTGAAAACTTGTCCCTTGATTTATCCCCAGCCTACCAACAAGACTGTGAGTCATGAGCCAACGTTTTCATCTTCATCTGCTTTCGGACTCCACAGGCGAGACGCTTGAAAACATTGCGAAGGCTGCATTGGCGCAGTTTGATGGTGCCGAAAATGTCGTAAAGCATTTTTGGCCGATGGTCCGTTCGGAAAGCCATCTCGACCGAATTTTACGCGACGTCGCGACCAACCCAGGCCTTGTCCTGTTCACATTGGTCAATCGTGATACGCGGCGCAAGCTGGAAACACGATGTCGTGCGATGGGGTTGCCAGCGGTTGCCGCGCTTGATGCCGTGAGCGACGCTATGTCGAATATGCTTGGGCAAGAGGCAAAGGCGCGCCCGGGCCGGCAGCACGCGATGGACGCCGCCTATTTTGCCCGCGTCGATGCTATTCAATTTACGATTGCCCATGACGACGGCATCAATGCGCAAAATTGGGAAGAGGCGGATATCGTCCTTGCTGGCGTATCGCGGACATCCAAAACGCCAACGAGCATTTATCTGGCCAACCGCGGATATAAGACCGCCAACATCCCCATCGTCCCCGAAGCGCCGCCGCCACCGATATTGTTTCAGTTGAAACACCCGATGGTGATTGGCCTTGTCACCAGCGCCGAACGCTTGGTTCAGGTGCGGCGTAATCGGCTGCTTTCGTTGAATCAGTCGCCCGACACCGATTATGTTGATGAGGAAAAGGTAAAGGCGGAAGTCGCGCATGCACGGCGTATGTTTGCCGATAATGGCTGGCCTGTGCTGGATGTGACGCGGCGTTCGATTGAGGAAAGTGCCGCTGCGATCATCAATCTCTTCAATGAACGCGAACTGGCCGAGGCTGCAAAAATATGACCCTCATCCTCGCGTCACAAAGCGCCGGGCGGATCGCGATGTTGCGCGCTGTGGGTGTTGATGTTGAGCCTTGCCCTGCGCTGGTTGATGAAGACAGCATCAAAACGGCGCTTACGCAATCGGGCGCTAAACCACGCGATATTGCCGACGCACTTGCCGAAGCCAAGGCGCTCAAAATATCACGCAAACAACCGACGGCAATGGTACTTGGCGGTGACCAAATATTGGTGAGTGCCGACGGAAAAATCTTTGATAAGCCTGAAGATAAAGACGAAGCACGCGCACATCTGGCGGCATTGTCGGGCGCGTCGCACAGACTGATAAGTGCTGCGGTCATATGCGAACAAGGCAAGCCTGTCTGGCGGATTGTCGACAGCGCGCAGATGACGATGCGGACGCTCAGCGCCGCATTCATCGACCAATATGTCGACGCATATTGGGATGAAATACGGCATTGTGTGGGTTGCTATCGTATTGAAGCCGAAGGCGCGCAGTTGTTTGCCAGCGTAAGTGGCAGCCAATTCACGATAATTGGCATGCCTTTGCTTCCCATTCTTGACTATCTGCGGGTGAGAGGTCTTTTGCCGACATGACTATATATGCCGAAGTTATCGGGCACCCGATTTCACATTCTAAATCACCGCTCATCCACGGCCATTGGCTGCGGCTTTTGGGCATATCGGGGGCATATCGGGCGCATGAGGTGTTGCCTGAAAATCTGGAGCAATATTTTGCGACCCGCGCAGCCGATGCCAATTGGCGCGGATGCAACATCACCATACCCCACAAGATTGCGGCGCTGGATTTTGTAAATGACCCGGGGGACGTCCGCACGTCTATCGGTGCCATCAACACGGTATTTCGCAATGAATCGGGCGCCTTGGTTGCAACCAACACCGACGCAGGTGGCTTTTATGGTCCAATCGCAGATGTGCCTATCGCGGGTGAAACTGCCATCGTCATTGGTGCTGGCGGTGCCGCACGTGCGGTGCTTTTTGCTTTGGCTCAGGCAGATGTTGGCGAAGTTGTTTTGGTGGCGCGCAATGCGCTGAAGGCTGCTGGCTTGCTGGCCCATTTTGGCCTGAAGGGCAAAGTGATTGGATTTGACGCACGCCTGCCCGATGCTGCCTTGCTCGTGAACGCAAGCCCGCTGGGCATGGTCGGGCAAGAGGCGCTTGATATCGACTTGTCGCCTTTGCCCGAACATGCGCTGGTCTATGATCTGGTATATGCGCCCATTGAAACACCATTGCTAAAGGCTGCGCGCGCACGTGATTTGGAAACAGTCGACGGGCTTGAAATGCTTGTGGGTCAGGCCGCCATCGCCTTTGAATTATTCTTCGGTGTTGCCCCACCAGAAGAGGGCGAAGATGAACTGCGCGCGTTGCTGTTGAAATGAAAAAGCCGCTCATCATCGGTCTCACAGGATCCATCGGCATGGGCAAATCGGCCGTGGCGGCGATGTTCGCTGATGAAGGCGTTCCTGTTTTTGATGCCGATGCGGCTGTCCACGATATGCAAAAGGCAGGCGGCGAACTTGTTGCAGAGATTGAGGCTGCGTTTCCCGGAACAACCAGCGTCGATGGTGTCGACCGCAAAGCGTTGGGCGCTGCGGTTTTTGGCAATCGCGATCAGCTCGCAAAACTTGAATCGCTTATTCACCCTGCGGTGGCTGAACGCCGCAAAGCGTTTCTCGCCGGCCACAAAGACGCCGATATGGTCGTTTTCGATATACCGTTATTGTTTGAAAAGGGCGGACAAGCCGGCGTCGATGTGACGGTGGTGGTATCTGCGCCCGCGTCGGATCAACGCGCCCGTGTGCTGGCGCGCCCCGGCATGGTGCCCGAAAAATTCGAACAGATCTTAAAACTACAAATGGCGGATGCCGACAAGCGCGCACGTGCCGATTATGTCATTGATACCGGACAGGATATTGCAGCTACGCGCGAGGATGTACGCGCACTGGTCAAAAAGCTGCGCTTGGGTCTTGCATAAGGCGGCAAAGAGGCTCACATCTCATCATAGAATGCGTGAAATTATATTCGATACCGAAACGACTGGATTTGACCCCGCAACTGGGGATCGCATGGTCGAAATCGGCTGCATTGAAATGATCGGCCGGGTCATGACCGGCAATCACTATCACGCATATTTCAATCCGCTTCGTCCAATGCCCGCTGCCGCTGAACAAGTGCACGGGCTTTCCGACCGTTTTTTGTCGGACAAGCCTGTTTTTGCGGACAAAGCAGATGAATTGCTCGCGTTTCTGGGTGACAGCCCCTTGGTCGCGCATAATGCCAGTTTCGACTTCGGCTTTTTAAACCATGAATTGCAATATTGCGGACGCACCCCCGTTTCGATGGACCGCATGGTGGACACTGTCGCGCTGGCACGCGTTAAAAATCCCGGTGCCAAGCTGTCGCTGGATGCGTTGTGTTCGCGTTACGGCATCGACCGCAGCCACCGCGTCAAACATGGTGCGTTGTTGGACGCAGAGCTGCTGGCGCAATTATATATTGAGCTAACCGGTGGCCGTCAGATTGGTCTTGGCCTCGCCGATAATGACATTTCTGATACCGCTTTGGCTCAAATGGACGTGAACAGCGTTCAGATAACGAAAATTTGCCGGCCCGCGCGCGCGCATTCGGCTTCGACAGAAGAATTGGCGCGACATGCGGACTTTATAGCGAAGATTAAGGACGCGCTCTGGCTCCAGACGGGGTCATCGCTTTAACAAAGGAGACAGGCATTGGATATCAGGGTTTCAGGACATCAGGTCGACACCGGTGAAGCGCTCCAGACCCATGTGGAAACACGGCTTGGATCCATTGCTGAAAAATATTTCTCCAAAGCCTTATCTGCGCATTCTACATTTGGACGCGCGCCACATGATGGCTTCACCAGCGATATTGTGATGCATGTGATGCAGGGCCTTGTCCTGAAGGGACGGGGAGAGGCGCAGGACGCACATGTCGCTTTTGACCGTGCTGCCGAGCGTATTGAAAAGCAATTGCGTCGCTATATGCGCCGTCTGCAAGATCGCCATGTCCAGACGGCCTATGCGGTGGCGCAGGAAGAAGCGGCCTATACGGTATTTGACGGCAGCGATGGCGAACTGGAGACACCAGCCCCCGACGCACCAGTAATTGTCGCCGAGATGCGTACCGATATCCCTGAATCTACAGTGTCAGATGCTGTTATGTTGATGGATTTGCGCAATACGCCTGCGTTGTTATTCAAAAACACTGGAACTGGACGGCATAATATGGTTTACCGCCGCGAAGACGGCACGATCGGTTGGGTTGAACCAAAATCCGCGCCATAAATACCGGTCACATTCGTTTAGTTTTCTTTACCAATTCAAATATTTAGGGATTGTGCTGCTAGGTGAAGCAGGCGCATTTGAAAGAAATATGATAAGACTTTCTACAAGGCTCGTTGAAGGGGCCGTTGCTGCTAACATGGTATGTTCGGGCAAATCCGACCTTCTTGCGCGCCTATCGGTGATTGCAGCCGAGAATTATTTTCTCGATTCCCATGCGGTGCTTGAAGGCATGGTGGAGCGTGAGCGACTTGGCCCGACGGGTTTTGGTGGCGGTACCGCGATTCCCCATTGCAAGGTGTCGGGCATTGATATGCCCGTTGCCGTATTTGCCCGGCTTTCAAAGCCTGTGCCTTATGATGCCGTGGATGATGAGCCCGTGGACCTTGTCTGCGCGTTGATATCACCTGCGCAAGACGGTGCGTCGCATTTGCGCGCATTGGCCGAGGTTTCCCGCCTGTTTCGGGACGAGAAATTCCGTGCCCAGTTGCGCGGCGCAGCCGACTCGGCGGCCATGTTCGCCGTGCTGACCCTGTCCGAAGAGCGCGACGCTGCTTGATTGAACCGCGGCTTGCAACGGATGTGCAGATATCTGCCATGCGGCGGTTGGCAGAGGCTGACGGCGGTTTTGCGACAGTTTTAAAAAAGGGCGATGCTACGTCAGGCGCCATCCTGCTCATTGGGCAGATCCGCGGCGCAGAGCCGCGTTTGTATGACCGATATCCGTCATTGGACGGCAAAACCGCCTGGAAAAGCGTTGATTTGGCGGAAACAGGTGATGCTGCCATCCAAAATTATTGGCAAAAACGCTGCGCCCGCGACCCAGATTTGTGGGTTTTTGAACTGGATGTCGTATCCGCTGCACGGTTGGACGGACTATTGTCTGCGTTTAATTGACTTTGCTGCGGCGCATCATAAATGCGCGGCCATCGAGTAGCGAAGGTTGTCGAACGGGAACGCAATAGGGGTGACCAGACAAACACGCGAGTCGGACGCAACAAAAGACGAATAAAAACATATATATAGCATTTCGTCCGCTGTTGTTGCCGCTTTATTGTACGTTTAATGTTTAAATTTTTTCGGGCTGCTTCTGTTGCGGCCGTAACGTTTACCCTGGCTTCAGCGGTCATTGCCGCAGATGCCGGTTTCGCTTTTGGGAATACCCAAAGCACTGCCTTAAACGCGACCACCATATCAGTGGACGCTGCGCAAATCTCCGCTGATCAGGTCCAAGCAGACTTGGCAAAAAGCGGTAAGGTTACTGCGACCCTCGCCGACAATGGCGACATCATTTTCACTCCAGGCATCGGCGAATCTTCGAATATCGATGATAATGAAGCCATCGCGGCTTCGTCGCTATCCGACCTCGTGCGCCAACAAGACACCAACGAATCGCTGAGCGCTGAACAACGCTGCCTTGCGAGCGCAGTGTATTTCGAATCAAAGGGTGAATCACTCACCGGACAGCTTGCGGTTGCGCGTGTCGTCATGGCACGAGCCAAGTCCGGTCGTTTCCCCACCACATTATGCGGTGTGGTTTTCCAGAAAAGCCAATTTTCCTTTGTACGGGGCGGCGACATGCCACCAATATCCATTGGCAGTGCCCATTGGCGGAACGCTGTCGCGATCAGCAAGATCGCGCTGGACGACCGTTGGGCAAGTCCCGTTGAGGGCGCTTTATATTTTCACGCGCGGCATGTGTCGCCAGGCTGGCGCTTAACGCGCCTTGGCAGCGTCGATAATCATATTTTCTATCGCTAAACGCCAATGAAAGCTGACAATAAGGGCCCCGAAATGGGGCCTTTATTTTGTTCTACTTTCGTTCTATTTGTGCGCAATGGACGCACACACTTCAATATTGCCGATTGGGGCCCCATCGGTTGCCCGCGGAACATCACGGCTGTTTCTGCGCAACCAGATTATGGTTCAATCGGAGGTAAGCCTTCGCAATGGCCGGCGTGCAGACCTTATGGGGCTGACGACCAAAGGCGAAATCATCATCGTCGAAATCAAATGTTCACGCGCTGATCTTTTGGGTGACCAGAAATGGCCCGAATATCTGGAATATTGCGACCGGTTTTTTTGGGCTGTGCCGGCTGGGTTTGATATCGGACCATTGCATGGCGAGGCGTTTATGCCCGAACGGGCGGGGCTGATCATCGCCGATGCTTATGACGCCGAAATAGCCCGCCCGGCGGCGCTCGTCCCATTGGCCACCGCGCGGCGCAAAACCGAAACGCAACGGCTGGCACGGCTCGCCATGCGCCGCCTGATGGGGATTGCCGATCCTGACCCGATCCTTGCAGAAATCGAAGCGGAGTAAAGAAAGCCTAGCTTAGCTCTTCTTCGGATTAAACCAGATCGGCGAAGAATAAGCCCGCTCTTGTGCCTTCAACTCAGTACCAGGCAGCAGCTTTGCACCATAGCGCAAGGCATCGAACAGCACCCATCGCGGCGTCGGAATTTCAATCACGCGCACATAATAAAAAGCGCGGATGGAAGGGTTAAACTCAGGATCCGTCCATATCGTCCGCAGTTCCGGGTCACCAATGCTGTTGGTATAACTGGCCTTCGCGATATTGACGGTGTCGCCGACGGGCGTCAGCTTGCCATTGGCGCCTTTGGTGCGCTTGTCGGCGTCCGACCAGACAACATCAAAGACTTTTTCTTGAAGTGCGCCCGATGCGTTTACCCAGCCTTTGACGACCTGTACCCGATCAAGGTTGGCACCCATCGGATCTTTGAGTGCAGAAATCATGAATTTCGGCGCGCCGCGGCCGGGTTTTAAATCTGCGCCCATGGGCACACCGCGCGCATAGCCTGCTTTAACCCAGTCACGCGTGAATTCATTCTCGGTAAAGTCCCAACCGCCAAAGAAGCGCAATTTAATGCGTGGCCCCGTCGTGGCATAAACCTCACGCCGTGTCATGGCATCGAAAATGGCGGCGCGCGTGTTCGCCGTAGCCCAAACCGCGGCATATCCGCCGGCGAGATAATGCCAACCAATGCGGCCCTCACGGGTGCCCAGATTCTGGGCTTGGCTCGCGCGCTTCGCACTTGGTTCGACGCCTGCATGCTTTCCGAAGAAATTATTTTCATCGGCGGTGGCAAGGCCTGTGTGGCTGTCGGTTGAACCGATCACACCGAATTTATAGGGGTTCACGCCAGTGCGTGCCTCAATCGCAAGCCCTCGCTTCAAGGCCTCTCGAATATATTCGCCAGCATAATCCTGGTTTTTCTTTTTTATCTGCATGGTCAGGTTGCCGGTGTCCCAGCCTGCCGTACCAAAGCCTGCAAATTCGTCATTTGGCGACAGGAATGGATGCGACTCGCTATCACCCTTAATCTGGGTGATTTCAGTCACCGGTTCGCGTGCGGCCCGCCGCCGGGCATATGCAGCGGTCATTGGTCCGCCATCTGGGCCAACCAATTCAAACATCAGGCCATTGGAAAGGTTGCTGTTGTGCGGAATGGCCAACACCTTGCCACCCGTGACCTTTTCATAATTGTCCATATAGTCCCACAGCTGGCTGACAGGTGTGTCGCCTTGCCCCGGATCATATGGAAGAACCTTGTCGGTCCGGCTTTTGCCATCACGGAACATCACCACGCGGTGTAAATTGTTGCCGCCGGGCATCAGCGTATATTCAAAACCCATGAAGGCGGTGAACTTGCCCGGTTCATTATACCGCTCGACGAGGGAGCTGTGGCCTGTCCAGATGCTCGTCGACGTTTTTTTCTGCTTTACGGGGTCTGTCAGCGCCGCTGGCAACGCATTGCGGCCAACGCGATCGATCAGTTCTGCTGTAACGCGTTGCATGCCTTCCGGGCCCTTGTGCATTTCGTCATGCCAGCGTTTCAGGGTAGGGTCGCGGACAAGAAAGCCGGGTGCGTCATATAATGCTTTGGTCGCGCCCAAGCCGCCGGAGTGATCGGCAATCACCAGAAAGTCGAGTGGACGTTCCAGCTTTGCCTTCAGTCCGCCGGTCGAGGTGACTTCTTCACCGCGTGCAAAGCGCAGCGCATCTTCAGGTCCCAACTTTACGCCGAAACCAAAGGCGTCGATGGAATTTGCCGTATGCAAATGGGTGTCGCCCCATAACAGCTTATCAGCGGGACCCGAGGTCACTTCGCTATCGGATGCTGCTTGCGCGCTACGCGCGTCATCCATGATGCTTTTTTCGCGATATTGCTGCCAACCGTAGGTCAGTCCGGCGCCGACCGCGACAACAGCCACGGTGCCCAAAATGATGTTGCGCAATTTTGCCATGATATAATCTCCCCCAAACTCGAAAATGCGTCGGAAAACAGTGTAGGTCAAGTGCCGCGAAGCAATCGCAATATAACGTTACGTCATGGGCTGCTTCATGCTCCAGACAAATGCAGATGGTCGTTGATCGTCGAATTGGGATAGGCCGATTTTCTGATTTTCGGCACCGACCATGGATTCTGCACAATATGTCCCGAACAATCGGTCCCAGATCGACAAAGCAAAACCGAAATTACTTTTCTGTTCGGCAACAATCACGCTGTGGTGCACCAGATGCATGTCGGGCGTCACAAAAAATGTGCGCAACATCCGGTCGAGATACTTTGGTAGGCGGATGTTGCTGTGATTGAACAGCGCATTTGCGTTGAGCCACAATTCAAATGCCAGCGCCACGGCAAGCGGTACGCCCAACAGGGCGACCATTGCGGATTTATAGAATGTCGATACGATCAATTCGAACGGATGAAAGCGCAGCGCGGTGGTCACATCAAGATCGCGGTCGCTGTGGTGTACGGCGTGCATAGGCCAGAAAAATGCGAACCGGTGCATCGCAAAATGCTGCAGCCAGACGGCGAAATCGAGAACAACAAACGCCATCAAGGCTTGGGCCCAAAAGGGCCAGTTTAAGATGTGCAGCATTCCGAACCGGTGGGCGTCCGCCCATGTCGCCGCCACACCGATAACGACGAAAAACGACAGGATCCTGCCGACAACTGCGTTGGTTGCGAAGAATAAAGCATGCGTCCGCCACCGCGGATAGCGGCCCAAGACCAAGGCGCGGCGCGGCCAGATATATTCTGCGCCGGCCAACGCAAAAAGCAGCAAAGCGGGGATGGCTATTGCATATATGCCAAGCCCCGCTTCGATCATCTTTTATGCGTCCGCCGTTTCCAAGAACGGATAGTCGGTATATCCTTCTGCGCCGGGTGCGTACCATGTCTTGAAATTATCAGGGGTCAGTTCAGCCCCGGACCGCAGACGTTCAACCAGATCAGGGTTGCTGATATAGGGACGGCCAAAGCTGATCGCGTCAGCCAAACCAGATGCCAGATCTTCATCCGCCATTTCGCGCGTATATTCTTGGTTCAGCACCAACGGGCCTTTGAATATCTTGCGGATTTCAGGTGAAATGCGCGGCACATCGGATTGCCCGAAATTGCCATATGTCTTCAATTCACGCAGTTCCAAGAACGCGATGCCGATATCTTGCAACGCAGCCGCGGCAGCGGTGAACAGCGGCACTGGATTGCTGTCATTTGCACCCTGTGTTTCGCCATTGGGCGACAGGCGTACCGAGGTGCGTTCCGAACCAATGGCGTCGACCACCGCTTGGGTGACTTCGCGCAACAGGCGGATACGGTTTTCAATTGGGCCGCCATATTCATCGGTGCGCAAATTGGTGTTGTCGCGCAGGAATTGGTCAATCAAATAGCCATTGGCCGCGTGAATCTGAACGCCGTCAAAGCCGGCGGCCATCGCGTTTTTCGCAGCACTGACATAATCCGATATGATGCGGGGTATTTCCGATGCCTCAAGCGCGCGCGCTTCGGTATATTCTTTTTTGCCTTCCGCGGTGTGCGCATAACCCGGCGCAGTCGTTGCGGATGCGGATACAGGCTGTGCGCCGCCCAAGAAGTCCGGGTGGACAAGCCGTCCCATATGCCACAGCTGCAATATGATCCGGCCATCGGCCTTGTGCACCGCTTCGGTCACTGGCTTCCACGCCGCGATCTGGGCATCTGACCAGATACCGGGCGCCGACGGCCATCCAAGACCTTCTTGGCTAATGCCGGTCGCTTCAGCGATAATTAGGCCAGCCGTGCTGCGCTGGCTGTAATATTCCGCTTTCAAATCCGACATGGGAACATGCCCTTCCACACTGCGGCCGCGAGTCAGCGGCGCCATGAGGACTCGGTTGGGCGCGGTGATGGCGCCGAGTTGAATCGGATCAAACAAAGTTGCAGTCATGTAATATCCTGTCATTAAGCGTTTCTTTGCAGCCAAGATGCGGATTAAAGTTGCAAAATGCAACGGGGGTTTATGTCGCAGAAGATTTTACATCAGCAACCACCCAGCTTGCTTGCCTTTGCGGCATTGCTCGCGGGAAATATTGCGATCGCTTTTGGGCCATTGCTGGTGCGTTTTGCGGACAGCGGACCCATTGCGACCGGGTTCTGGCGACTGGCGCTGGCGACGCCATTTTTGTTTTTTGTCGGATATCGATTTGGTTTTCGTTTCTCGGCGCTTGGCAAATCAACAATCTGGCTTGCGACAATTGCGGGGCTGTTTTTCGGTGTTGATATCATCTTGTGGCATATTGGCATTTTCCAAACGAAAATGGCCAATGCGACATTATTTGCGAACTGCGCCAGCCTGATTCTTGTGGTTTACGGGATATTTGTCGCACGTAAAATGCCCAGCAAATGGGAGAGCGCAGCGGTGCTTTTTGCATTTGTGGGCGCTGCACTTTTAATGGGGCAAAGCCTTGATCTATCGCCACGGCATTTCCAGGGGGATATTTTATCGCTTGCTGCGGGCCTTACATACACGGTGTATCTGGTGCTCATGATGCGTGTGCGGCAGAATACAGAAAGCTGGGGCGCACTGGGCATGGCAAGCGCTGTTGCGGCGGTCATCTTGCTTACCGGGTCGATTGTCGCGGGGGAACAGGTTATTCCGACAGTGTGGTGGCCAGTTGTGTTGCTTGCATTTTCATCGCAGTTTTTCGGACAGGGGTGCCTAACTTATGCCTTGCCGCATTTCAGCCCGCTGGTGATTGGCTTGGCACTGTTGTTTCAGCCTGCACTGTCGGCTGCTGCTGGGTGGCTTGCCTTTGGTGAAACGCTGACCGCAATGGATTTTACCGGCAGCGCGCTGGTGATGATCGCGCTTGTCCTTGTGCGCAAGCAATAGACCTTTTCTTGAGGGCACCGAACGCCTACATATTGTTTATGTCCATATCACCGCTTCCTGCCGACCCGACGCTCGACGAAATTCGCACTGCGCTTGCCCCACTGATCGCGCGTAATGCGGGATTCGATGGCTGGTCTGATGCCGCTGTCCATGCGGCTGCTGATGAAGCTGGCGTGGACCGTGATGTCGCGAAACTTGCGTTCAAGGATAACGCCATCGACATGATTGATGCTTGGATCGACAGCATTGATTTGGAGCTTGCCCATCGTTTGCCGGCTGAAAAGCTTGCGGCGATGAAAATCCGTGATCGGATTACGGCATTGCTGGCAACGCGGCTGGAAATCATGGCGCCCGACCGCGAATCCCTGCGGCGCGCGATGGCGATCATGGCCATGCCGCAAAATCTGGTTCGCAGTGCAAAGATCGGCTGGCGATCTGCCGACCGGATGTGGCGTCTCGCCGGAGATACCGCGAGCGACTTCAACCATTATACCAAGCGCATGACGCTGTCGGCAGTGTATGCGAGCACGCTGAGTGTGTTCGTCAACGATGACAGCGACAACTTCGCCGATGCGCGCGCTTTCCTTGATCGTCGCATCGATAATGTGATGCAGTTTGAGAAGGTGAAGTTTCAGGCGAAACAGCGTCAGGACTATGTGCCAAGCCTTTCCCGTTTCATTGGCCGCCTGCGCTATCCGGCGCGTTAACGCAGATCGCTATTGATGTTATTGCGAATCGGTTGCAAATAAGCGCCCGTGCAGCTTGACCATCTTCCATTGAACCGCGCCGCGGTTATTCGGGCCATCGATTGGGATGTTTTGCCCGATCAGGAAGGACATCGTCTGCGTTCCCTTGGCTTTGAACCCGGGGTTACCATAGAGGCATTGCACAAAGGCATTTTGATGTGGCGTGACCCGCTTGCCGTGCGGGTTGGCCGAATGACCGTGGCCTTGCGCACCAATGTGGCTGCGGCCATTGATTGCGAGCTTAAGCCATGACGCAAATGCCGCCCCTCGTTGCCCTTGTCGGGAACCCCAATGCCGGGAAAAGTGCGTTGTTCAATGCGCTGACCGGCGCGCGGCAGAAGATTGCGAATTATCCCGGCGTCACGGTTGAGCGCAAATCAGGGCGGGCGACGTTTGACGACGGCCAACCCGTTGAAATGATCGACTTGCCGGGCGCCTATAGCCTTGATCCCGATAGCCTTGATGAAGCCGTCACCCGCGATGTCGTTTTGGGCAATCTGGAGGGCCATCGCCGCCCGGACGCGCTTGTGATCGTGCTGGATGCCGGCAACCTTGATAACCATCTGCGCTTTGCGCTTGAGCTGATTGCGCAAGGCCTGCCGACGGTGGTCGCGCTAAACATGGTCGATCTTGCCGAACGTGATGGCTTGCAACTGGACGCAGAAAAGCTCGCCCGCGCATTGGGTGTGCCCGTTATTGAAACGGTGGCGGTACGTCGTCGTGGTCTGGCGCCGTTGATGGCGGAGCTTGAACGCACACTTAAAGCGCCAAGACCTTCGGTCGAGCCAGTTGCGGTATCGTTCGGCGCGAAGAATCAGCAGGCACGCGACATTGCACGCTCGGTGATTGTCAGTGAGACCGCTGGTCGCCAGTGGACGCGCAGGCTCGATTCCGTATTGCTGCACCCGGTCGGCGGCGTGGTTATTTTGCTCGCTTTGTTGTTCCTCATGTTTCAGGCGGTGTACGGCTGGTCTGAGGCACCGATTGGTTGGATCGAAAGCGGCTTTGCCCTGTTAAGTGAAGCGATTACGGGCGCGTTGCCCGATGGATTATTCCGGTCATTCTTGACCGATGGCGTCATTGCGGGCGTCGGGTCGGTGGTCGTCTTCCTTCCGCAGATTTTGATCCTGTTCCTGTTCATTTTGCTGCTTGAAGCATCGGGTTATATGACGCGCGCTGCCTTCGTTATGGACCGGGTGATGGCGGCGGTGGGTCTTTCGGGGCACAGCTTCATTCCGCTTTTATCATCCTTCGCCTGCGCGATTCCAGGCATCATGGCGACGCGCACGATCATGGATCAGAAGGAACGGCTGGCGACCATATTGATCGCGCCGCTGATGACCTGTTCGGCGCGGCTGCCGGTATATACCGTCATCATTGGGGCATTCATTCCTTCAACCACTGTTGGACCGGGCATCGGCCTGCAGGGCCTTGTTCTCTTTGGCCTGTATATCGCAGGCATATTGGGTGCGATGCTGGCGGCGTCCGTCATCCAACGTTTTGTTACGCAAAGCCGGACGAGCAGCTTCCTGATCGAAATGCCGCGTTATCAATGGCCGCGCTTGCGGGATATTGCGCTGAGCCTGTGGCAGCGGGCATGGGTGTTTTTGCGCCGCGCGGGCACCATTATTTTTGCTGCGACCATCATATTGTGGGCGCTTTTAAGCTTTCCCAAAGCACCAGAGGGCAGCGGCATTTCGCAAGTGGAATATTCGGTCGCTGGCCGCATTGCCGACGGGCTTGAACCGATTGTCCGGCCGATTGGCTTCAATCATGACATTGCGCTCGCGCTCATTCCCGCGATGGCTGCGCGCGAAGTGGCCGTCTCTGCCTTGGCGACAGTCTACGCTATTGACGCCGCGGATGAAGATGTGGCGGCGTCTAGTCTTGGTCCCAAGCTGGCGGCGGACTGGTCACTTGCGACAGCCTTGGCCTTTCTTGCATGGTTCGTCTTCGCGCCGCAGTGCATTTCCACCATCGCGGTGACGCGCCGTGAAACCAATGGATGGAAATGGCCGATCTTCATGGTCACCTATCTTTTTGCGCTGGCATATGCCGCCGCTGGCATAACATATTGGACAGCGCGGTCCTTCGGCTTATAGCAAGTTCACAAGATCATTTGATTAGAGGGCAGGAACATGGCGGGAAGCGTCAATAAAGTTATCATCGTGGGCAATTTGGGTGCGGATCCCGAAGTCAAATCCTTCCAGAATGGTGGGCGCATTTGCAATCTGCGGATCGCGACGTCGGAAGACTGGAAAGACCGCACCACGGGCGAGAAAAAAGAACGCACTGAATGGCATAGCGTCGTGTTGAACTCCGACGGTCTTGTGGGCGTGGCCGAACGTTTCCTGAAAAAAGGCAGCAAGGTTTACATCGAAGGCCAATTGCGCACCCGCAAATGGCAGGATGCTTCGGGTAACGACCGCTACACAACCGAAGTGTCGGTTGCAGGCTTTGATGGCAAGCTGGTCATGCTGGATGGTCCCAAGGGCGGATCAGGCGGCGGCGATGGCTGGAGCGGCGGTTCCTCGGGCGGTTCCTCGGGCGGATCGTCCGGCGGTAACAATTGGGGCGCCGGCGGCGGAAGTGCTTCTGGCTTTGGCGGCGGCGATTTCGACAATGATCTCGACGACGACGTACCGTTTTGATCGCTAGCCAGCGGCCAATAGCAATAACAGATTGAACAGGGGCCAAAATGAAAAAAGCAGTTTTGGCTCTTGTCCTGATTGGCGCGATTGCGGCCTATTTTATTTTTGATTTGGGCCAATATTTAAGCCTCGATAATTTCAAAGCCAGTCAGGCAGACATTGTCGCGGCAAAGGATGCATACCCGGCTTTGTATATCGCCGGGTTTTTCCTCCTTTATGTCGCGGTGACGGGATTATCGATTCCGGGCGCTGCAATCATGAGCTTGGTCGCCGGCGCTTTGTTTGGCGTTGTCATTGGCACGCTGATTGTATCCTTTGCATCAACGATGGGCGCAACATTGGCGTTTCTCAGTTCACGTTATGTGCTGCGTGATTGGGTGCAGGGCAAATTCGGCGAACGCTTGCGCGCGGTTGATGACGGGCTTGAAAAAGATGGCGCATTTTATTTGTTCACGCTGCGTTTGATTCCGGTATTTCCGTTCTTCGTCATCAATCTGCTGATGGGTTTGACGCGGATTAAAACCGGCACATTCTTTTGGGTCAGCCAGATCGGCATGTTGCCCGCGACAATCGTGTTCGTGAATGCAGGCACCCAGATCAGCCGCATAGAAAGCACCGCCGGCTTGTTGTCGCCCACACTCATTGCCTCATTTGTGGCGCTCGCGTTCTTCCCCTGGGCGGCAAAGGGCATTGTAGCGATTGTAAAGCGCAGCCGTGGCTAAACGTTGGCAAAAGCCGAAGCGGTTTGACCGCAACCTCATTGTCATTGGTGCCGGATCGGCGGGCTTGGTCTCGGCCTACATCGCGGCAATGGTCCAAGCGAAAGTGACCTTGGTCGAAGCGCATGACATGGGGGGTGATTGCCTGAACACCGGATGCGTCCCGTCCAAGGCGCTCATCAAAAGCGCAAAGGTTGCGCATCAGGTTGCGGACTCGCCCCGCTTTGGCATTCAGAGCGGCGCACCCGTCATCGACTTCCCTGCGGTCATGCGCCGCGTTCGCGATGTCATTACCGCGATTGAACCACATGATAGCGTTGAACGCTTCACCGGTCTCGGCGTCGATTGCGTAAAGGGCTATGCGCGCTTTATCGATCCGTGGACCATCGAGATTGATGACGCACGCCAGTTAACCGCCAAATCCTTCATCATCGCCACGGGCGCAGCGCCATTCATCCCGCCGCTGCCGGGTGTGGAGGATAGCGGCTATCTGACCAGCGAGAGTTTGTGGGATGTCATGGCGGATCGGCCCAGTGCGCCCGCCCGTCTGGTGATTTTGGGTGGCGGTCCCATTGGCTGCGAACTCGCACAGGCATTCCAGCGTTTGGGGTCAAAAGTGACGATCGTCGAAATGGCGGATCGGTTGCTGCTGAAAGAGGATGCCGATGCCGCTGCATTGGTGACCGCACGATTGCAGGCAGAAGGCGTGACCATTCACACCGCCCACCGCGCACTGCGGTTCTCGTCTGGAAAAACTCTGGTCGTAGAAGGGCCGCAGGGTGAAAAATCGATAGCCTATGATGACATCATCATCGCCGTCGGTCGCAAGCCGCGTGTGTCCGGCTTTGGTCTTGAAGAATTGGGGTTGGTTGTCGATGGCCAGCTTGAGAATGATGATTTTCTGCGCACGAACATGCCGCACATATATTGTGCGGGCGACGTTGCCGGACGCCAGCAGCTGACGCACGGCGGCAGTCATGAGGCATGGTATGCCAGCGTTAATGCACTGGCGCGGCCGTTCAAAAAATACCGCACCGATTACCGCGTTTTACCGCGTGTCACCTATACCGAACCCGAATTGGCGAGCGTTGGCCTGACCGAAGCGGAGGCGCGCGCGCAAGGCTTGTCGTTCGATGTCACGCGCTACGACCTTGATGATCTCGACCGGGCGATTGCCGAAAGCGAAGCCCATGGCTTTGTCAAAATTCTGACCGCCAAAGGCAGTGACCGCATTTTAGGCGCAACGATTATTGGGCAGAATGCGGGCGAAATTCTCGCCGAAGTCACCTTCGCGATGAAGCATAAAATGGGGCTGCGTAAAATCCTGCAGACCATCCACCCCTACCCAACATGGGCTGAGGCCAACAAATATGCTGCGGGTCAGTTTGGGTTGGCGCGCAAACCCGAAGCTTTGCTGAAATGGGCCGAGCGTTGGTTCCGCTGGCAGCGGGGTTAGCTGAAGCTTTTGGCCGCGAACGCAACGCGCTGGGCAACGGTCAACACACACAAAGCGGCAAATATTGCCGCCAATGTCGGGAAAAATGCCGGGAACAGGCAGAACAGCAAAAAGAATGCGATGGTTTCCCCGCCCTCCATCAACCCGGTGGAATAGATAAATGCTTTGGGGCCGTGGGCACCGTCATCATCATTGCGGCGCGCGGCGATTGCCGCATATCCGAGAAAGCTGACTGCTGTCAGGGTGAAGCTGCCGACTAGTGCGAGCGCAGGCATTTGATTGTCAGCGCTTATTATGCCGAACGCGACCGGGACGGAAACGTAGAACAGAAAGTCACACAGCGAATCCAAATATCCGCCAAAGTCCGTCGGTCCGTTGATTCGGGCAATCGCGCCATCAAGGCCGTCAAAAAGGCGATTGAGGACGATGCACAATAATGCAGCCGTATAATCCGCCTGCGTGATGAAAAACGCGGCGCCCAGTCCGATGGCAGCACCGGTGATGGTCAGCGTATTGGCCGAAAACCGCGCGGCTGCCAGCACGCGCGCTATCCGGAACAGCGCCGGGTCGACCAGTCGGCGCAGCGCCACATCAAACATGGCGTACCACCATCATTTTTTCGCCAGCAAGTCCTTTAGTCCGGCGAGCGCACCCACTGGAGCGACGTCTTCTTCGCTTTTGACACCCGCAGCCCGCAAAATTTTCTCTGCCTCGGGGCTGCGCGGATAGGGATTGAGCGCGAGACCCATTGACTGGGCAACAGCCTCACCCAAATCAATGGTCTGGCCATCGTGGAACATCGTGTCGCAATCTTCGGGTGCGAGTTCGAGTTCCACTTCGCCATTTGATGTGGGTTCGGCAATAAATTGGATATGGATGGCCTCGTCCAATTTCGCAGGAACGGGATCATGCGTTGCGATGCAAAATTGTGCGAGACTGGCCGTAAAGCGTCCGGTTGCAATCACGGCGTCCGCTTCATGCTTCAACGAAATTTCAGCCTCAAGATTGTCCAGCGCCGCCAGATCAAACCGCGCCATCAGGCCATTACGCGCTGCCTCATCCGCCGAAAGCCGCAGGTTGCGGCTGTGGTTTCCTACTTCGGATATCTTGACGACATGGCTGAACTCGTTGGTGGTCACCACTTTGCTTCACCTTCAACGATCATATCGGGCAATTGCGCCCCCAATGCACGTTCGACATCCAACAAAGCTTGGCGGGTATGCGCAAGCGCGCCAGCTTCAGGGCCAACACCCCGGTAAATGTTGCGCACAATTGCTTCATCAAGCTCCGCCGTATCGGACAAAGCCGAGCGTAGCGCACCGAGGCGGCCGCCGACCGCGCTCATAATCTGGCCGATATGTTTGCCAACAATCATATCGCCAATGCCAACTTCGCGTAGCTGCCCATCCATATCGTCGACAAACACTTCGGTAAGGCGCGCCATGTCGAGTGCGCAATCACCGCTGTCCTCAAGCCGCAGAAGAACCAGCGACAATATAGAGGCAACCATATCGAAGCGTCCGTCAATGCTGTCCGGCACCTGGCCTTCGATATACCAATGCGGCTCACGCGCTTTGGCCACGATCTGATTGTACAACGGAATCAGCTTAAGCTTGGGGTCGGGTTCCCCTTTCCCGAAAAGTCTTTTCAATAATGTCATTTTGACGCGTTTTCATCCTTACTCATCGGGCATTCATCTGGGATTGCATATTGATATTGCGCCTTAAGGATGCAATGGCAAAGGCCCAACTTTAGTGGATTAGCGGAGAAGTTTATGCGCGCGACGCAAATTGCAGGTTTTGCAGCATTATTGGCCGCGATGACATTGGCGTCTGGCTGCACCCGCCTTCGTTCGCATCAGGGCTATATTGGTGACCAGACCCTGCTGAACGCTATCCAACCCGGTGTAGACAATAAGGAATCGGTTCAGGCATCGCTTGGCCGCCCGACATTTGTGGGTCAGTTCGATCAAAACGACTGGTATTATTATTCACGCGACGCAAAGCAGCTGGCGTTCTCGCAGCCAAAGGCAGACACCCAATATGTGCTGAAGGTCCGGTTTGACCCAGCCGGAAATGTCGCATCGGTTGCGCAAACGGGCAAAGAACTTATTGCGAAAATCAGCCCTGAAGGCGACAAAACGCCAACACTTGGCCGCAACACCAGCTTCTTTGAAGAAATCTTCGGCAATATCGGTTCTGTCGGCGCAGGCACTGGTCAAGGCTCAACGCCGAACAGCCCGAACTGATTCTGGCTTAACGTCACGATATTGGAAAAGGCGGGGACCATCGCCCCTGCTTTCCTGTCGCTTATTCAGTGACACCTGCCGCAGCAAGTACGGCCAAGGTCACCAAGTCGCTGGTGCTTGATGCCATAGTGGCCACCTGTACCTGACGCTCGATACCCAGCAGCATGGGTCCGATGACTTGGTCCCCGCCCAATTCGCGCAATAGCTTTGCCGACAGGTTTGCCGATTGCAGACCGGGCATGACAAGCACGTTGGCTGGCCCGGACAAACGGCAGAACGGATAGTTTTTCATCAACGCTGGGTTGAGCGCAACATCCGGCGGCATGTCGCCTTCATATTCGAAGTCGGGGCGGCGGGCATCCAATATGGCAACGGCATCGCGGATGTTATTGAGCCAGTTTCCAGCTGGGTTGCCGAAGGTCGAGAATGACAGGAACGCAACGCGTGGAACATGGCCCATGCGGCGGGCAACGCCAGCGGTTTTCTCGGCAATATGGGCGAGTTCTTCTGCCGATGGACGCTCATTGACCGTGGTGTCGGCGATAAATACCGTATGTGTTTTTCCGACCATGACGTGAATGCCAAACGGTGTCGCATCCTTCTTTGCATCAAGCACCCGGCGCAACTCGCGCAGGGTTTGTCCAAAGGTACGGGTCACGCCCGTGATCATCGCGTCGGCTTGGTCCATCTGAAGCAGCAGTGCGCCAAAGATGTTGCGGTCGCGGTTGACCATCCGCTGGATGTCGCGGCGCAGATAACCGCGACGTTGCAAGCGGTTATACAGCCGGTCGACCATTTTCTCGACCAGTGGACTTTGGACGCTGTTATGGATTTCATACTCGTCCGGATTGGCGCCGAGTCCGATTAGCTTTTCAGTGACGCGCGCATCGCGTCCGATCAGCACGGGAACGCCATAGCCATCTTGCTTGAACTGAACGGCGGCGCGCAAAACGACGTCTTCTTCAGCTTCGGCAAAAATGACACGCTTTGGTTTTGCCCGTGCCGCTTCATAAACTTGGGTCAGAACGGATGTTGTCGGGTTTTGACGCGCGCGCAGACTTGCACGGTAGGCGTTCATATCCGCAATCGGTTTTTGCGCGACGCCCGAATCCATTGCTGCCTTTGCCACGGCCGAGGCGACGATTTCCATGAGGCGCGGGTCAAATGGCGACGGGATGATATAATCCCGTCCGAATTTGTGCATCATGCCGCCATAGGCAGCCGCCACTTCTTCGGGCACGGTTTCGCGCGCCAATTGTGCCAAGGCATGCGATGCCGCAATCTTCATGGGTTCGTTGATCGTCGTGGCGCGCACGTCGAGCGCCCCGCGAAACAGGAATGGAAAACACAGGACATTGTTGACCTGATTTGGAAAATCAGACCGTCCCGTCGCAATGATCGCATCGGGCCGCGCCGCGCGCGCCACAGGTGGCGAGATTTCGGGATCCGGGTTCGCCATGGCGAAGATGATTGGCTCAGGGGCCATCGACTTCACCATATCGGCGCTCAACGCATTGGCGGCGGAAAGGCCAAGGAACACATCTGCGCCGACAATGGCTTCCGCCAGATTGCGCGCGGTTGTTTTTGCCGCATGCGCCGATTTCCACTGGTCCATGCCTTCCGTACGGCCCTGATAAATCACGCCGGAACGGTCGCACATAATGACATTATCGTGCGGAACGCCCATGGCTTTGATCAGCTCGGTGCAGGCAATCGCCGCTGCGCCTGCGCCATTGCAGACAATCTTTATGTCTTTCAGCGAACGGCCCGTAAGCTCGCACGCATTGATCAATCCTGCCGCCGCGATGATCGCGGTGCCGTGCTGGTCATCATGAAAGACGGGAATATTCATCCGTTCTTTCAACGTCTGTTCAATGATGAAGCAATCAGGCGCGGCGATATCTTCCAGATTGATGCCGCCAAATGTCGGTTCAAGAAGTTCGACCGCGTCAATGAAACGCTGCGCATCTTCGGTCTTCACTTCGATATCGATCGAGTCGACATCGGCGAAGCGTTTGAACAGCACCGCTTTGCCTTCCATCACGGGCTTGGATGCCAATGCACCCAAATTGCCCATGCCAAGGATCGCTGTACCATTTGAGATAACCGCGACGAGATTACCCTTCGCAGTATAATCATAGGCCGTTGCCGGGTCGTCATAAATAGCCTGCACCGGCACAGCGACACCCGGTGAATATGCGAGCGACAAATCGCGTTGTGTGGCCATTGGCTTGGTCGCCACGATTTCGATTTTCCCTGGACGACCTTGGGAATGAAAATCCAAAGCTTCCTGAGCTGTAATCTGTACGTCGCTATCGTTCATTTTGGGGCCTGACCGTATTTTATAATTTAAACTGCCCTAACGTGGTGGTGCCGCTAGGGCAAGCATTGCCCCGCAGGAACGGCTCCGCTATCGCGTTGCCCATGACGGGGACAATGAAAGCAACATCGGGACCAACACCAATGATGGTGCAGTATCTCGCGCTGAAGGCGAAGGCCGAAGATTGCCTGTTGTTCTACCGCATGGGCGACTTTTTTGAGCTATTCTTCGATGATGCGCGCGCTGCTGCTGCAACGTTGGATATCGCGCTGACATCGCGTGGCGAACATGATGGCAGGCCGATTCCGATGTGCGGCGTGCCTGTGCATGCAGCCGAAGGCTATCTGGCGCGGCTCATTAAGGCCGGGCACCGCGTTGCGATTGCGGAGCAAACCGAAAGCCCCGAGGATGCCAAGGCGCGCGGCGGTTCAAAGACATTGGTGGCGCGCGACATCGTCCGGTTCGTGACGGCAGGAACGTTGACGGAGGACAGCTTGCTAGACAGCTGGACTTCAAACATGCTCGTCGCCGTCGCGCCGGTGGGTGACGAATATGGTCTGGCGGCGGCAGATATTTCGACGGGCTATTTCGAACTCGTCACCGTTGCGGCGAGCGCACTTGAGGCCGAGCTTGCACGCCTTTCCGCAAGCGAACTTGTCGTACCGGATGGTTTGGCCCAGCAGTTTATAGGCGCAATCATTCGTCCCCGCGCTGACTTTGACAGCATCGTCGGCGGCGATTTGCTGAAGCAGCATTTTGCGCTTTCGACCTTGGACGCTATCGGTGCGGTCACGCGTGCTGAGCAGGCTGCCGCTGGCGGGCTCATCGCCTATCTGGCGCATGTCGGGCAGGGCAACATGCCCTTCCTCAAACTGCCGGTCCGGCGTGAAGTGCATGCCCATTTGCTGATTGACCAAGCAACACGCGACAGCCTGGAAATCAGCGCAGCGAACAAAGGCGCACGCGCTGGATCATTACTGGCCGAGGTGGACCGCACGATAACGGGTGCCGGCGCACGCCAGCTGGCGTCGGACCTGTCTGCGCCGTTGATGGACCAAAGCATCATCGAAGCGCGCTTGTCGCTGGTGCAGTGGTTCCATGACGCGCCGTTGACCCGCGATGCCGTCCGGTCCGCTTTGCGACAATTGCCCGATATCGCCCGCGCATTAGGCCGTGTTGTTGCCGGACGCGGCAGTCCACGTGACTTGGGGCAAATTCGCGATGGATTGGATGCGGCGCGCCATCTACGGGAACGATTGGGCGCCATGGCCGACCGCCCCCAATTGCTCGACCATTTGCTGCCGATGTTGGATGGCCACGGCCATATGGTGGACGTGCTCAGCCGTGCACTTGTTACCTCCCCGCCCACCGATACCACACAGGGTGGCTATATCGCAGAAGGTTATGATGCGGCGTTGGACGTGCTGCGTTCGGCTGGCCGTGACGGGCGGCAGGCGATTGCCCAATTGGAGGCGCGCTATCGCGATTCGACCGGCGTGGCTGCGCTGAAGATCCGGCACAATGCCGTTCTGGGATATTTTGTTGAAGTGCCGGCCAAGCATGGCGATGCACTCATGGCGGCCGGGTCAGGCTTTGCGCACCGGCAAACGATGGCTGGCGCAGTCCGTTTCAACTCGCCTGAGCTTCATGAAGAGGCCATGCGCATCACGCAGGCCAGTGGACACGCCTTGGCTGCTGAAGCCGCGCATTTGGAAGAGCTGACCGCGATTGTGCTCACGCGGCGTGATGCAATCGCCGCGAGCGCCGACGCCTTGGCGCGGATTGATGTTTCGGCGGCGCTTGCGGAACGCGCTGCAGAGGGCAATTGGTGCCGTCCATCTTTTGTCAGCCACCCATGCCTTGAAATCGAAGGCGGCCGACATCCGGTGGTCGAAAGCGCGCTGGCCAAATCGGGTGACCGGTTCATTGCCAATGATTGCAAGCTGTCGCCCGATAAGCGGCTGTGGCTGGTCAGCGGCCCCAATATGGGCGGTAAATCCACCTTCTTGCGGCAGAATGCGTTGATCGTTTTACTGGCACAGGCGGGAAGCTATGTTCCTGCGACATCGGCCAAGCTTGGCCTTGTTGACCGTCTTTTCAGCCGCGTCGGTGCATCGGATAATCTGGCGCGCGGGCGGTCGACCTTTATGGTCGAAATGGTCGAAACGGCGGCCATTCTTGCGCAGGCAACCGAACGCAGCTTTGTGATTTTGGATGAGGTTGGGCGCGGCACATCGACTTATGACGGCCTTGCCATTGCATGGGCGGTTGTTGAGGGCATTCACGAAACCAATCGCTGCCGCTGCCTGTTCGCAACGCATTATCACGAGCTGACCCGGTTGTCGGACAGCCTCGATGCGTTGTCGCTGCACCATGTCCGCGCCAAGGAGTATAAGGGCGACCTTGTCTTGCTCCACGAGCTTGGCGATGGCCCCGCCGACCGCAGTTACGGTATCGCAGTGGCAAAGCTTGCCGGTCTTCCGCCGCAAGTCGTGTCGCGGGCAAAGACCGTGCTGGAGAAACTCGAAAAAGGGCGTGCGGAAACTGGTGGCCTGGCCGCGGGTCTGGGTGACCTGCCATTGTTCAGCGCCGCGCTGGACGCCGCCGAAGCCAAGGTTGATGCCTTGCGTGAAAAGCTCACTGGCCTCGATATCGACGCACTTAGCCCGCGGGCAGCGCTTGACCTGCTCTATGAATTAAAGCGGGCCGCTGGCGAAAATTAATTACCCCAAAGACAGGAACAAACCGGCCAGCGCCGCGCTCATCAGGTTGGATAGCGATCCGGCAGCAAGCGCCTTCAAACCCAGCTTGGCAATGATGGGCCGCTGGTTTGGCGCAAGGCTTCCCGTCACGGCCATTTGAATGGCAATCGAACTGAAATTCGCAAAGCCGCATAACGCGAAGGTAACGATGCCGACGGTCGGTGCGGAAAGTTCTTTCAGTGCGCCCAAATCAATGAAGGCGACGAATTCGTTCAGAACGATTTTGGTGCCGAACAAGCCGCCAGCTTGAATCGCTTCATGCCATGGCACGCCCAAAAGAAACATTACGGGTGCAAAGGCATAGCCAACAATTTGCTGGAAACTCAGGTCCGGCTGACCAAACCAGCCGCCGATGCCGCCCAATATGCCGTTGGCAAGCGCAACCAACGCAACGAAAGCAAGGACCATCGCGCCGACCGCCACCGCCAGCTTAACGCCGGTTTGTGCGCCTTGCGCCGCGGCCATAATGATATTGGCGGGTTTTTCTTCGCCATCATCATGGACCATGACAGGTTCATCATCAGGATGCGGGTTGGCCAGCGCAGGATCACGTTCGGCGAGCACTGCTGCAGGGACGTCGGGCATCATTAGCTTCGCCATCAAAATGCCGCCCGGCGCGGACATGAATGCTGCTGCGAGCAGATAATCGATGCGGATGCCCATCGATGCGTAAGCGGCCAATATGGTGCCGGCAACGCCCGCCATGCCCACGGTCATGACGCAGAAAAGCTGCTCCGGTTTCAAATTGGCAAGATAGGGGCGGATGACCAATGGTGATTCTGACTGGCCCACGAAAATATTGGCGGCAGCACACAGGCTTTCGACTTTTGAAATGCCGGTAATTTTTTGCAAACCGCCACCGATCCAGCGGATAACATATTGCATGATGCCCAGATAATAGAGGATCGAGATCAGCGAAGCGAAGAATATGATGACGGGAAGCGCCGCAATCGCAAAACTGTTGCCGCCGATTTCGGGAGAGGCGAGCGGGCCAAAAATGAATTGCGTCCCCTTTGCCGAATAGCCGAGCAGGTTCGAAACGCCGGTAGACGCGGCATTGAGCGCGACCTTACCCCATGAGGTGTAGAGTACGAGGGCGGCGACGCTGGCCTGCAAGGCAAAGGCTGCGCCAACCACGCGGAACTTGATGGCGCGCCTGTTTGACGAGAGCAAAGTGGCGATCGCGAGAATGACGATCATCCCTGCAAGGCTCAATAAAATATGCATAAAGTCCCCAACCCCGATTTATTGCCGCGATACCTAGCGCCATCGTTGGCCTTGCGCCAATAAAATTAGACGCTAGTCAGTTTCTCATGACTAACCAGACCACATCCGGCGTATCATTAAGCGCCATTCCGCGCTCCTTGTTTGTTTTTGCTATCTTCTATGGTGGCATGGTCCCCTTGGGCGGATTTTTAGGTGCCAAGCAGGTTGCGATTGGGCCGCTGGCCGTTGAAGCGGGGATTTTTCCGTTTCTGACGCTGATCGCGGTTTCAAGTGCCATTGCCGAAATGCATGGACGCGCCATTGCTGACCGCTTGGTGCGTTATGGCTTTGTGCCTTTGTTCATTGCGATTGGCCTTTCCTATTTTGTCCTGCAACTCCCGACTGATCCCGGCATGTATGAACCCGCCAAAGAAGCCTTTCCGGTCATCGTCGGCCAAAGCGGGCGGATGATGGCAGCGGGCATCCTTGCCTATGGCGTATCGGTTTCGTTGAATGTCTGGTTGTTTGCGCGGCTGAAAGGCACGTCGGGCAAGTTCCTTGCGGCTCGTGGTTTTGTCGCCGCTGCCTTGTCGCAGATTGTCGACACGCTGATCTTCATCACGGTGTCCTTCTATGGCGTGCGCCCTATCGCTGATCTGATGGTTGGGCAGATGATTGCCAAAATTGTCCTGTCGGCGGTCATGGTCCCGCTGGTCATTGCCCTAGTCGTCCGTATCGGCCGCAAACTTGACGCAGAAGGCGCAGCATGACGATTAATCCCGCCAACCTAGCCAAAGCCGAAACGCTTACCGAGGCGCTGCCCTATTTGCAGCGTTACGCGGGTAAGACATTTGTCGTAAAATATGGCGGTCATGCGATGGGCGATGCTGGTCTGGCGCGCGATTTTGCGGAAGATGTCGTGTTGTTAAAAGCCGTCGGCATTAACCCCGTCGTTGTTCATGGCGGCGGCCCGCAAATCGGCGCCATGCTCAAAAAATTGGGCGTGGAAAGCCAGTTTGTTGATGGTTTGCGCGTCACCGACGCCGAAACGGCGAAGATCGCCGAAATGGTGCTTTCGGGCGCGATCAACAAAGAACTGGTCGGCTGGATCAACGCTGCGGGTGGTAAAGCGCTTGGCATATCCGGCAAAGACGGCGGCTTTGTTACCGCAACGAAGGTTCAGCGGACGCAGAAAGACCCGGACAGCCATATCGAACGCAATATCGATTTGGGTTTTGTCGGCGAACCGACGACGGTCGACCGCAGCGTCATTGATACGATCAGCGCCGCGGGGATGATTCCGGTCATTGCGCCCATTGGCGTTGGCGCAGACGGGCATACGTACAATATCAACGCCGACACGATGGCGGGCGCGGTGGCGAGTGCGCTTGGCGCATCGCGGTTGTTCCTTTTGACCGATGTTGCCGGCGTGCTCGACAAATCGGGCCAGTTGCTGACCGATCTGGATCCTGCGGCGATTGCTAAGCTGCAAAGCGACGGCACGATTAGCGGCGGCATGATTCCCAAAATTCAGACCTGCGTTGATGCGGTGGAATCGGGCGTGGACGCAGCGGTCATCCTCGACGGGCGCACGAGCCACGCGATGTTGATCGAAATGTTCACCGTGAAGGGTGCAGGCACGCTGATCCATAAGTGAAATCAGCCATTGCTGTTTTAGGGTGTTGATACAGCGCCTTGGCTCGGCTAATTGCCAACGCCAGACCTATCCGGAGAATATCATGCTTCTCGCGCTCATTTCCATTATTGGCTATCTGATGACGATCCTGTCGACGGTTGTCATCGTTCAGTTCATTTTGAGCCTGCTTATCGCGTTTAACGTTGTCAGCCTTTCGAACAATATCGTCTCGTCAATCTGGCAAGCGTTGAATGTCATTCTTGACCCGTTTTTAAGGCCCATCCGCAAAATCCTGCCCGACACCGGCATGATTGATTTTTCCCCAATGGTGCTGCTGATCGGGCTGCGCGTTCTCCAGATGCTTCTGATGGGCCTTGCCAGTGATATCTCAATGGCGGGCATGTGAGCACAGCTATGATCATTGATGGTAAAGCCTTTGCAGCCAATTTGCGCCAACGGATCGCAGCTTTAGTCCCTGCTTTTGTAACCAAAACAGGCAGAAGCCCCGGTCTCGCGGTTGTGCTGGTGGGCGAAGACCCTGCAAGCCAAGTCTATGTAGGGTCCAAGAAAAAGGCGACCGTCGAAGCGGGAATGAAAAGCTTTGAACATAAGTTATCGGCTTCGGTTTCGCAGGATGAACTGATCGCATTGGTGGAAACACTCAATGCCGATCCGGCTGTTGATGGCATTCTGGTTCAGTTGCCCTTGCCAGCGCATATGGATGACAAGGCGGTCATTGCCGCAATTGATCCCGCCAAGGATGTCGACGGGTTCCATGTGGTCAATGCAGGGCGGCTTGCGGTGGGTGAGGATGCTTTTGTGCCGTGCACGCCTTTGGGCTGCCTCATGCTCTTAAAAGACCATATGGGCGATTTGTCCGGCAAGAATGCTGTCGTGATTGGACGGTCCAACATTGTTGGCAAACCAATGGCGCAATTGTTGCTCGCTGAAAATTGTACCGTCACCATCGCGCATAGCCGCACGCAGGATTTGCCCGATGTCGTGCGGCGCGCGGATATTGTTGTCGCAGCCGTCGGCCGCGCTGAAATGGTAACGGGCGACTGGTTGAAACCGGGCGCGGTGGTCATCGATGTCGGTATCAACCGCCTTGCGCCCGCAGATGGGCAAAGCAAGGGCCGGCTGGTCGGCGACGTTGCCTTTGATGATGCCCTCCGTCATGCTGGCGCAATCACACCTGTGCCGGGCGGCGTTGGACCCATGACTATTGCGTGCTTGTTGCGCAACACTTTGGTCGCTGCGCATCGCCGTGCAGGGATAACAGTGCCGGAAGGCATATGACGTCATGAAACCCGTTTTCGCCCTGACACTTGCTGCGGCGTTGACGGGTTGCACCGCTGGCCCCAGTCCAGAGTTTCGCACCTTCCAACCCAAGATTGCCAATCCAAGTGCGATCATCGCGGCGGACATCGCGTTTAACCAGCTTGCCCAACAAAAGGGCCAATGGACGGCATTTCGCGAAACGGCTGCAAAGGATGCGGTGATGTTTGTGCCGCAACCTGTGGCCGCGTCCGAATGGTTGAAAGGCAAGGCTGATCCAGCGGCATCGGTGAAGTGGCAACCGCATAAGGCATTCATGTCCTGCGACGGCAAAACCGGCGTCACGACGGGTGCATGGCAACGGCCCGATGGCTCGGTTGGCTATTTCACCACTGTGTGGGAATTTGTTGAAACGAACAATCGCGGCGATGGCGAATGGAAATGGGTGCTGGACCATGGCGACGCCCTGACCGCGCCGCGCATGCCGAAGGAAATGATTGAGACCAAGGTCGCGAGCTGCAAGGGCCGTGCGCCCGCAATTCTGGTGGCACCACCCGAGGGCGCGAAAATGAAGATCGGTTATGCGCGGGATCAGTCACTAAGCTATAGTTGGATCGTGCACCCAAATGGCGCGCGGACCATTGAAATCAAATTGTGGAACGGTGAAGCGACGGAGACCGTGGTTACCGATCAGGTTGCTGCTGAATTATGATGGACCTGTTCCTCTCGGCCTTCATCACATTTTTCGTGGTGATCGATCCTCCGGGATGCGCGCCAATTTACGCGAGCCTGACCAAGGGCGCAAATGCCGCGCAGCGCCGCAATATGGCGTTTCGTGCGGTCATCGTCGCGTCGGGCATATTGCTGGTGTTTGCGTTGTTCGGTGAACAGTTGCTGTCGGCATTGCACATTGAATTGAACAGCTTCCGAATCGCTGGCGGTATCATGCTGTTTCTCATCGCCATCGACATGGTTTTTGAAAAGCGCACGGAACGCCGGGAAGAACGCGCGCAGAAAATCCTCGACACCCCCGAAATCGAAGACGTCTCGGTCTTTCCCATGGCCATGCCAATGATTGCGGGACCGGGCTCGATCGCATCGGTCATGCTGTTGATGTCGCAAAATAGCGGCATGGATCGCGCAGGCGTGGTCCTTGCCGCGCTTGCCACCGTGTTGGTGCTCACCCTGCTCGCGCTTTTGGCTGCTGGCCCGATCATGCGGGTGCTTGGAGCCAATGCAGAGGCTGTCATCACGCGCCTCCTTGGCGTGCTCCTCGGCGCACTTGCGGCGCAGTTTGTTATTGATGGATTGCGCGCAAGCTTTGTTGGCTGATTATTGCAGTGTTACCCGATCGTCCGATCCGTCATGCCGTCCGAAAAATTGCATCAGTTGAACGATCGTATCTGCGCGGTCTGACAATCCCCGTGCCTCCAACAATGCCTGTTTTGCGGCATAGTCAAACGGTGCGATCTGGGCGATTGCGTTGACCAGCGAATAATCATCCAGCTGCGACACTGCGCTCCAGTCGACACTATAGCCCTGCGCTTCGGCAAAGCGGCGCGATTCGATTTCGAGTGAGGCGCGTTCTGCCAGCGATAGGGCATCACTAATTTCGTCTTCCTCCCACAGCTCGGCTTCGACCTGCCGAAAGCTGGTGGTGACATTCAGCTCATGCACGATCGAAAAGCGCTGCACGCCTTCCAGAATGATATTGTACCTGCCATCGTCGAGCGCCTCCACATCGTGGATGCGTGCAAGACAGCCGACGGTGAACAGCGGCGGGTTGGTACCCTGTCCCTTTGGCTGGATCATGCCGATTTTGCGGTCACGCGCCAGCGAATCACCAACAAGGTCACGGTAGCGTGGTTCAAAAATATGCAGGGGCAATTGCATACCCGGAAAAATAATGGCCCCGGTGAGCGGGAAAATCGAGATACGGCGCGTGGTCATCCGAACAATATCGCAGACAATTTGCGGCGTGTTGCCGACACCCATGGGTCCTCAAGACCGATGACAGCAAAAATTTCCAGAAGTCGTGCCTTTGCCGCGCCTTCATTCCATTCGCGGTCCGCTGCGATGATATGCAGCAGCGCGTCGGCTGCGCCATCGCGGTCACCGGCGGCCATTAACGCATTTGCGAGATCAAGCCGCGCTTGATGGTCTTCGGGCGCTGCATCGACGGCTGCTTTCAAACCGGCCAATTCTTCGGGCGGGACAGCAGCGGCGGCAATGCTCAATATCGATCCCGCCTTTTCGAGCGCGGGATCGCTGCGCAGTTCGTCGCTCAAGCTGTTATAAACCGCCTGCGCCTCTTCCACACGGCCAATAGCGGCCAGAGTTCGGATAAGGCCTGACAATGCTGCGGGATGCTCGGGCGATATCGTCAGCGCCTCTGCAAACAGCCCATAAGCCTGCTCGGCATCATCATGCGCCAAAAGATCTTCTGCAGCTTCCATCAGCGGCAACAGGGCGGCTGTGGGGTCATCCGCAACCTGGCCTGCCGATATGGGCAGTTTCTCAAGCAGCTGGTCCAGCATTTGCTTCAACTGCGGCTCGGTGCGGGCTGGCGACAGGTCGGCAACGGGCTGTCCCTGAAAAATGGCATAGACGGTGGGAATCGAACGCACCTGAAACTGCGACGCGATGAACTTATTTTCGTCGACATTGACCTTGGCCAAAACGACGCCGCGATCTGCATATTCTGCCGCAACCTTTTCCAATATGGGCGTCAACTGCTTGCATGGGCCGCACCATTCGGCCCAGAAATCCAGGATCACCAATTTGTCCATCGACGGCGTAACGACGTCGTTCCGGAATTGCTCAACGGCTTTTTGCTCGTCGGTGGTAAGGCCCATCGTCGCCACTTCATTCTCCATTCCACAGGATTCGTTTCATCCCTATGTGGGCAAAGAGACAGGTTTCACAATAGAGGCATTACCCCAGTTTTCGCAAAAAGCCGATATTTGGGGCTTGCAGGGGAATATACCCCATGCTAACGGCGCGCCTCACCCGTCAGGATTTAAAGAACCTGACCGCCAGAGCGGGCGTAGCTCAGGGGTAGAGCACAACCTTGCCAAGGTTGGGGTCGAGGGTTCGAATCCCTTCGCCCGCTCCAGTTTTCCTAGGGTTTCAGAGAAACCCTACAATCCCCCATGAAACTTCCATGAAAAACGGTATGTTTTATGCGATGATTTATTTAACCACATAATATAGCGTAATCTCTGTTTTCATATTGTTCAACCTTCGAAAACATTGGACCTAGGCAATTACACTTGTTGCGGCACTAGATCCCATTGTTAGCCATGATGCCGCATGTTGGGGTGGGGTTTTAAACCAAAATTCATATGAATATCAAACAGCTGACCGGAAACGGGTCAATCGCCTGCGGTTGGAAAACTACCGATATGTAAGGCAGTTGTATGTTGGGACTGTTAGATTGGCATCCGCGTTTAGCGGATCAAGTCCATGCTATCGTTAGCTTGATACAAATCGTGTAAAGTCGCGCACGGTTTTTGAAAAAGCATTGTCAAAATAGATGCTAGAAACAAAGATTGCCACTTCATGCCAATGCGTTGATAGCCAAGCGCTGTTCGGGGCTGAGGAGGAAGATCGCATGACCAGTAAGCGCAATAGTCAAATGCTGATCAGGAATTGCGAATTCGCGTTTAAATGCGAGCCGTCTGGGAAAATTTGGAACAGAAGCGCAGCAAGAAAATCCGGTTCTGCCATACATGTTCAAAAAATGTATATTTCTGTGAAGACGACGACGAGTTGCGTCAAAAGATCGTCCAAAACAAATGCGTTGCGATTGAAAGATATGGAGAGCGGCTTCTTGGGATGGCTTTGGACCCCGCTGAATCACACTCAACCAAGCTATTTAAAATAAAGAATGTTATCGATGGATAGATCGGCGATTGGATCGATTTTTGGTGTACCGTCATCTTCTAATTCGATCACATGCCAGACACCGTTTGCGTAAAGCAGGTCCTTCCCAACATTGCTGGCTATCTTTGAGAGTCTCTGCATCCCGCCATTCTTAACCTCAACATCATAGACATAATCGACTTCGAGAGACGCAACCGTTTCGTCGAAAATCGTCGTATCGAAGAACTTCTTGGCGACAGGATCATAGTTCCACCAGTGCTGGATTATCTCGGTGGATTTCTGAACTGGGTCTAAAGGGTAGACTATCCACCCGCTGATCAATTCGTTGCATGTTGATCCAGAACCAAGAACGTCGACCTTTTCATTGCCATGTGCGTTCAAGAAGCAGTTTTGCATATTGTTTCGGGGTATCCGTTCCACACTGACCCGCCGAGGCTCAATGTTACAGAACGGCAATCTAGTTTTGATCAGTGCACGGCTGGCACGGTACATGGCATATCTCTCCCTACTTCGCGGTTGATCTTAGATAGCATCACGCATTTAAGACAAGGACGCCGACGCTATATCCGCTTCCCATTGGAGACCATGATGGACACAACTCGCAATGATCGTCCTGCTACACAACCCTGAGAGGCTTCATGCGATCCTAAAGCTTAGCGATGCTCTCCGTCGAAAGATGAGTTCTCCAATGGGTCGCCTTGATGCCGTATGTTAGGGCATGATTTCAATCCAAAATTCATATGAATAACGATCTACTGACCCGAGATTGATCCAAAACTAAGTGCTCCTAAATTTCGGAAAAGTAAGCCTGTTGTATGCTTGTTGGAGCCGGTTTGGAGGGAGGTGTGAAACGACGTACCTAATACCCCAACTCTTCCACTTAGCGCTATGTTAGTTGAAGCGGTCGACGAGGTTCATGCGGTAATGTGCGCTCATGCGCTAACAGTGGTCGCTAAGAGTTGCTTGAATCAATCGAAAGTGCTTCAAATCGAATTCCGTTTCCCGCACTTATCATCCAAACTGATATTAAATGGTGCGCACACTTCAAGGCTGAAAAATGGCAATTAAAAAATCAGAACTGTATAGCTCTCTTTGGTCGAGTTGCGATGAGCTGCGTGGGGGGATGGATGCTAGCCAATACAAGGACTACGTACTTGTGTTGCTGTTCATAAAATACATTAGCGATAAATATGCGAACGTCCCGTATGCACCAATCACTATTCCAGAAGGCGCAAGCTTCAAGGACATGGTGGCTTTAAAGGGCCAGCCAGATATTGGCGACCAGATCAATAAAAAGATAATCGCGCCTCTTGTTAATGCCAACCGCCTGTCAGATTTCCCAGATTTCAATGATGACACGAAGCTGGGGAGCGGAGCTGAGAAAAAGGACCGCCTCACCAATCTCATTGCCATATTTGAAAACCCTGCACTGGATTTTTCCAAGAATCGCGCCGATGGCGACGATATTTTGGGCGATGCCTACGAATTTCTCATGCGACATTTTGCGACCGAAAGCGGCAAAAGCAAAGGGCAGTTTTATACCCCCGCTGAGGTCAGCCGGATCATGGCGCAGATACTCGGCATTAAGAACGCAAAGACCGGCGCGGACACTACCGTTTATGACCCGACGTGCGGATCAGGCTCGCTGATTTTGAAGGTGGGCGACGAAGCTGGAACGAACGTCACGCTTTACGGTCAGGAGAAGGATGCAGCGACCAGCGCCCTCGCTCGCATGAACATGATCCTGCACAACAACCCAACCGCACTCATCAGGCAAGGCAACACCCTTGCCGATCCAAAATTCACTGATGGGGAGGTACTCAAGGCCTTCGACTATGTGGTCGCAAACCCGCCATTCAGCGACAAGCGTTGGAGCACGGGCATTGACCCTCTTAACGACAAATATGACCGCTTCGATTCGTTCGGTGTTCCGCCTACGAAGCAGGGTGACTACGCCTACCTCCTGCACATCGTCAGATCGCTGAAGAGCACAGGCAAAGGCGCGTGCATTCTGCCGCATGGCGTTTTGTTCCGAGGCAATGCTGAAGCGGACATCCGGCGCGCGCTCGTTCGCAAAGGTTACATCAAGGGCATTATCGGCCTGCCAGCAAATTTGTTCTACGGGACAGGCATTCCAGCTTGCATTGTCGTGATCGACAAGGAAGACGCGCGCGCTCGTAAGGGTATTTTCATGATCGATGCAAGCGACGGATTTACGAAGGATGGGCCGAAGAACAGACTCCGCTCGCAGGACATTCACAAGATCGTGGACGTTTTCACCAAGCAGATTGAGATCAGCGGCTTTTCAAAAATGGTATCGTTCGATCTGATCCAGAAGAACGATTTCAACCTCAATCTCCCGCGTTACATCGACAGCACCAAAGCCGAAGATCGGCAGGACATCGAAGGACATTTGCGCGGCGGCATTCCACAGGTAGACGTGGATGCGCTGCAATCCTATTGGGACATTTGCCCGTCATTGAACGCATCGCTCTTCAAGCCATGCCGCGCTGGCTATGTTGAATTGCGCGTAGAGAAGGCAGTGATCAAGCCAAGCATTTTCGGCAACGCTGAATTCGCATCGTTCACCACGGCGATGAACGACCATTTCATCGCATGGCGTGATCGCAACGCACCAAAGTTGAAAGCACTGGCACAGGGGCATCACCCCAAAGAGATAATCGGCGACCTGTCCGAAGATTTGCTCGCCCACTACACCGGCAAGCCGCTGATCAACAAATATGACGTGTATCAGCACATCATGGATTATTGGGCAGAGGTGATGCAGGACGACTGCTATCTCATCGCCGCCGATGGCTGGACAGCCGAAACCTATCGCATCATCGAAACCAACAAGAAGGGCAAAGAGGTCGATAAGGGCTGGACGTGCGACCTTGTTCCAAAGCCCTTAATCGTCGCCCGATATTTTGCAGCCGAGCAAACCACGCTGGACGACTTGCGCGCCGAGCTTGAATCGGTGAGCGCGCAGATTGCCGAACTTGAAGAAGAACATGGCGGCGATGAAGGCGCGTATGCCGACCTCGACAAAGTGACCAAGGCCAACGTCAACGCGCGGATCAAGGAATTGAAAGGCGACAAGGATGCTAAGGAAGAGATCGCCGCGTTCAAAGCTTGGGTCGAGTTGTCTGAAAAGGAAGCCGCGCTCAAGAAGGCAGTGAAGGATTCAGAAGCTGAACTCGACGTCTTGGCATACGCAAAATATCCCAAGCTATCCGAGGCAGACATCAAGACGCTTGTGGTCGATGACAAGTGGATGACGACACTCAACGCGGCAATTCATGGTGAGTTGGACCGCGTCATCCAGACCTTAACTCAGCGTGTGCGCACCCTCGCAGAGCGATACGAAATCCCGATAGCAAAACTTGTGGAGCGCGTTGCCAACCTCGAAACTAAGGTGAACCAGCATCTCGAAAAAATGGGGTTCGCATGGTGAGTGTAATGGCGGCAGTAAAGCTAACTAGCGCCGAGGTGGCTGGATTTCAGGTAACTGAAATTGGGATGATACCAAGCGATTGGAAGCTTCAATACGTTGACGATTTCTGCAAGGTTTCAACAGGTGGACGGAACACGCAAGATCGAGTTGCAGATGGCGAATATCCATTTTTCGTTCGTTCGCAGACGATAGAGAATATCGATCGATTTTCCTATGATGAGGAAGCGATCTTAACTGCTGGGGATGGCGTAGGCACTGGCAAGGTGTTTCACTACATAAGTGGAAAATATGACGCTCATCAGCGCGTCTACCGCATGTTCGATTTTAACAACGAGGTATCTGGCAAGTATTTTTTCCGATATTTTAGCGAGAAGTTTTATGCGCGGATCATGCAAATGACTGCAAAGTCATCGGTGGATTCAGTTCGCCGCGACATGATAACGCGGATGCCAATCGCATTGCCAGTATTGAGAAGCGAACAAGAAGCAATCGCCGAGGCATTGAGCGATGCGGATACCCTTATTGAATCGCTTGCGCATCTCATCGCCAAAAAGCGGGCAATCAAACAAGGCATGGCGCAAGCACTACTGACAGGAAATGTGCGATTATTAAATTCCAAAAACGAATGGAAATTAGCAAAATTGGGTGATTACGCGGAGTTTTTTAAAGGAAAAGGCCTCCCAAAGTCTGATATTGCACCATCAGGTCGCTTTTCATGCATTCACTATGGTGAGCTATTCACAACATATGGCGCTATTATTAAAAAAGTACATTCAAGGACAGATAGAATTGATGTGGCATTATTGTCGAAAAGGTACGATGTATTAATGCCTACGTCAGATGTTACGCCCTATGGCTTGGCCAAGGCAAGCTGTCTTACGCAGGAGAATGTTGTAATTGGTGGAGACACATTAGTTATTAGAACGGATCAAACAAAAATTAACGGAACATTCTTAGCGATGCAAATACGCTATCGCGAGGAACAAATTCTAAAGTTAGTTACGGGTAGCACTGTCTTCCACTTGTACGCCAGTGATATGCGCAAATTCGAGCTACCTATTCCGCCTATTTCAGAGCAATCCGCCATCGTTGAAGCTCTCTCTGCTATCGATAGCGACATTGACGGATTGTGCTCCAGACTCGCCAAGGCACAACAGATTAAAATAGGTATGACGCAGGTGTTGCTGACGGGAACGGCGAGGTTAGTATGAGCGCAATCACTCCAATTTATCGGACGGTTAAAGACCTTCTTCAAAGCCAGTCATTCGCAATTGATGAATATCAGCGCGAATATAAGTGGGAAAAGAAGCACATTGATGAGCTGGTATCTGATTTGCAAACCGCTTTCTCGAATAGCTACCGCACAGGTGATGAAACAAAACACGTCAGCGGATACGTCGAATATTTTCTCGGATCGATCATTGTCAGCACGCGCAATGGCAAGAAATATCTTGTCGATGGCCAGCAGCGCGTCACCTCTCTGACGCTTTTGCTGATCTACCTCTATCGGTCAGCGGCGCAGGTTGGTTTGAATGTTACTCAGACTATTGCGCCGCTGATTTTCAGTGACAATCTCGGCGAACCAAGGTTCAATCTTGACATCCCCGAACGTCTTCCCGTGATCGAAGCTCTATTCAAGGGCGACAAATTCTCTCCTGACGGGAAGGATGAATCGATCCAGACGATGTACGCGCGCTATGGCGACATCGAGCAATCCGAGCTTGCGGCCGAGTTAGGCGAGGCACTTCCACACTTCGCCTATTGGCTCATGACTCGCGTCGGTTTGATTGAGATTTCGACAGACAACGATAACCACGCCTACGCCATCTTCGAGACGATGAATGATCGCGGCAAGCCGCTGAGTCCCGTCGATATGTTGAAGGCGTATCTTCTCGCCCCCGTTGAGAACGTAGAGCGCCGCAATGAGGCGAACCGCGTCTGGAAAGATCAGGTGCTCGGTTTGATCACATGGGGTGGTTCACACGAGCAAGAGCGTGACGCTAACTGCATCAAAGCGTGGTTCAGAGCGCAATATGCCGACACCATTCGCGAGCGCAAAGCCGGCGCGAACGATAAAGATTGGGAACTAATCGGCACAGTGTTCCATCGATGGGCACGCGATAATTCTGCGCGTCTCGGGTTGGGAAGCGAGGCTGGAAATCTGAAAATGATCTCTAATGACTTCCCATTTTTTGCCAAAGCATATCAGCGCATCCTCGATGCGAGCGAAAACTATCGCGCTGGACTGGAGGCAGTTTTCTACAATGCGCACAATGATTTTACATGGCAAAATACGGTGCTGCTTGCTCCATTGGTTTCAACGGATGACGATGAAACCGTTCGCCGAAAATTTGCAGTGACAGCCTCTTATCTCGACATCTGGTTGATGCGTCGAGTTGTTAATTATGTTCGCGTCGGCTACTCATCAACCTCTTACGCGATGTGGCTTTTGTGCCGTGATATTCGCCAAAAGTCTCTGGATGAGTTGGTCGCGATCCTCTCAGAGAAATTGGCTGAGGATGAACAGGACATCAACTTCACAGGCAGCGCTGCTCGCAACCGCAGTGGATTAGCGCAGCTATCGTTGAATCAATTCAGCCGTCGTTATATCTATCACCTGTTGGCGAGATTGACCGCCTACACGGAGATTGGATCAGGCCGAGGCGATCCATTCGCAACCTTAGTCGATAGGGCGAAGGCAAACGCGTTCGACATCGAACATATCTTCGCGGACAAGTTCGGAAATTTCACGGACGATTTTGCGAACGAACATGAATTTCAAGAATGGCGAAATCACATTGCATCACTCTTGTTGCTTCCGGCTGATGTGAATCGCAGCCTTCAAGATAAGTCGTTCTCGCAAAAAGCGCCGCACTACGCGAAGCAAAATTTCTACGCGGCTAGCTTGGATCCGTCTGCGTATCAGCACCAGCCTCAATTTGAGAAATTTTGCGAAGCCAATGGGTTTACCTTCGAGCCCTTTCAGAAATTTGGCAAAGAGGAGCAATTACAGCGCCGTGCTCTTGTGGAGGCGCTGGTGCATCGAGTGTGGTCGCCAGATCGATTGGAAGAGGCCGCGCAATGACGGATGTTGGAAAGCCAGAGCGTGCAACGCAGAACCGTATCATCAATCTCTTTCGTAACGAGCTTGGCTATCGCTACTTAGGCGATTGGTCGGATCGCGCTGGGAACAGTAACATCGAAGAGGGAATTCTCTCAGACCATCTAGCAGGGCGTGGTTATAACGCCGAGCAAATAAGCAGCGCCATATTCAGATTGCGTACCGAGGCGAGTAACCATAGCCGCAGCCTCTATGCCAACAATCAGGCCGTCTATAACCTAATGCGATATGGCGTTCCGGTTAAGGATGATGTGGGTAAGCCCACCGAAACCGTACATCTAATCGACTGGAAAAGCCCAGATCAGAACGATTTTGCGTTTGCGGAAGAGGTCACGCTAAAGGGTGGCTTTGAACGCCGACCGGACATCATTCTATATGTGAACGGTATCGCAACCGGCGTGATCGAGCTGAAAAACAGCCGCGTCAGCATTAATGAGGGTATCCGGCAAAATCTCTCCAACCAGCTTCCTGAGTTTAATGAATGGTTTTTCTCAACTGTTCAGTTCGTGTTCGCGGGCAATGACTCGGAAGGCTTGCAGTACGGCTCGATAAAAACCGAGGAAAAATTCTTCCTGAAATGGAAAGAGGACGAAGCCGAAAACGAAGGCTTTAAGCTCGATAAATATCTTACGAAAATGTGCGAGAAGGCTCGCATTATCGAACTGATGCACGATTTCATCTTGTTCGATGGCGGCGTCAAAAAGCTGCCAAGAGTGCACCAGTATTTTGGCATCAAGGCCGCGCAGGAGCACGTTCGCCAACGCAAAGGGGGCATCATCTGGCACACGCAGGGCAGTGGAAAGAGCATCGTCATGGTGCTGCTTGCCAAGTGGATCCTAGAAAACAATCCAAATGCCCGCGTTGCCATAATTACGGATCGTGACGAGCTAGATAAACAAATTGAGCGTGTATTCACCGAAGCAGGCGAGCCAATCAAGCGCACCAGCAGCGGGCGCGATTTGATGACGCAACTTGGGCAGGCGACGCCGCGCCTTCTTTGCTCACTCGTGCACAAATTTGGGCGCAGGGACGTCGATGATTTTGATGGCTTTCTAAAAAATTTGGAAACGCAACCCAGCCAGACCGTGGGCGAGATATTCGTATTCGTAGATGAATGCCATCGCACACAAAGCGGCAAACTTCACCGCGTTATGAAAGCGATGATGCCCAATGCGATCTTTATCGGCTTCACCGGTACGCCCTTGCTGAAGAAAGATAGGGCAACCAGCGCTGAGATTTTCGGCAACTACATCCACACCTACAAATTCAGCGAGGCGGTCGAGGATGAGGTGGTGCTTGATTTGATTTATGAGGCGCGCGATATCGATCAGCGCCTTGGATCAGAGGATAAGATTGATCAATGGTTTGAGGCAAAAACGAAAGCGCTGAATGACTGGCAGAAGGACGAACTGAAGAAGAAATGGGGCACGATGCAAAACGTGCTCAGCTCACGCTCGCGCATGAATAGGGTCGTCACCGACATCGTTTTTGACTTCAGCGTGAAGCCGCGGCTTTCCAGCGAACGAGGCAATGCGGTCCTTGTCGCATCGAGCATTTTCGAAGCCTCCAAATATTTTGGACTATTTCAGAAGACGCCCTTCAAAGGAAAGTGTGCGGTCGTCACGTCTTACGATCCTCAAGCCCGCGACATCACGCTTGAGGAAACTGGTGCGAACAACGAAACCGACAAGCAGTTGATTTACAACACCTACGTCGATCTTCTTAAAAATGTGGAAGCCAAGGCAGGGATGTCGAAGACTGAAACATATGAGGAATGGGCCAAGAAGCTCTTCACGAAAGAGCCTGCCAACATGAAGCTCCTGATCGTAGTGGACAAACTTCTAACGGGCTTTGATGCTCCACCGTGCACGTATCTCTACATTGATAAGTCGATGCAGGATCACGGCCTTTTCCAAGCAATCTGCCGCACCAATCGTCTCGACGGTGCTGACAAAGATTTTGGCTACATCGTTGACTATAAGGACCTCTTCAAGAAGGTTGAGAACGCCATTTCCGTTTACTCGTCTGAACTGGACGACAGCGACGGCGGGGTCGCACCTGATGTCCTACTGCAGGATCGATTGAAGAAGGGGCGGGAGCGCCTCGACGATGCAGTTGAAGCTATCGAGCTGCTGTGCGAGCCGGTTGATCTCCCTAAGGGCGAACTGGATTTCATTCACTATTTTTGCGGGAATACCGATTTCCCCACCGATCTCAAAGATCGCGAACCGCTTCGTGCGTCGCTTTACAAGGCAACGGCAGGATTGCTGCGATCATTCGCGAACATTTCGGACGAGATGGACGCAGCCGGATATCTGAACAGTGATATCGTGCGTATTAAAATACTAGTCGATCGTTATGTGAACATTCGCGAAATCATACGTAAAGCGAGTGGCGAACAGCTGGATCTCAAGGCGTACGAGGCCGATATGCGGCATTTAATCGACACCTACATAGAGGCGGACGAGCCCCGCAAAATCTCTCCATTCGATAAAATTAGCTTGATCGATTTGATTGTCAAAACGGGCATTGCGGATGCCATTGCGTCCCAGCTTGGAGGTCTGAAAGGCAATAATTCAGCGATTGCCGAAATCATCGAAAATAACGTCCGCAGCAAGATTATTCGTGAGCACCTTAACGATCCCGCGTTCTTTGATAGAATGTCATCGCTGCTGGATGAGATCATCGCGGCCCGAAAGGCCAAGGCCATCGCATATGAGGAGTATCTGAAGGACATCGGGGAGATAGCCAAGAAGGTTTCGGCTGGACAGGCGGAGGACACACCTAAATCCCTAGACACAGCCGGCAAGCGCGCGCTCTTCAATAATCTTGGAGGCGACGAAGCTTTGGCAATTAGGATTGCTGAAACTGTTTTGGAAATTCGACCGGATGAATGGCGCGGCATCCCAGCGCGCGAGATGGTCATCAAACAGGGTCTCTTTAGGATTTTGCAGGACGAAGACGAAGTTGAACGGATCTTCCAGATTATCCGCGCTCAGGGTGAATATTGATGGTCGCTGAGTTGCAACTTGGCGACCTATCGATCGATCTTGTTTTCAAGGATATCAAGAACATTCACCTGAGCGTTTATCCGCCAACTGGTCGCGTTCGGATAGCAGCACCTACGCGCGCAAATATCGAAACAATCAGGGCCTTTGCGATTTCCAAGTTGGTTTGGATCAGAAAGCATCAAACAAAACTTGCCGAACAGGAACGCCAGCCGCCGCGGGAATTTCTTGATCGTGAAAGTCACTACCTTTGGGGTCGACGTATGTTGCTCCAAATCGTCGTAAGCCAAGGTAGACCATCGATCGATATTGAGCATAAAAAGATTACCCTTCGAGGTCCCGAAGCGTTTACGCTTGAAGCGAAACAGCGACTTCTCGACAAGCTATATAGGCGCGAAGCACGGCGGGCAATTGAGCCTATCGCATCGAAGTGGGAGAAAATTCTCGGGATCGAAATCAATCAAATCTATTGGCAGCGAATGAAAACGAGATGGGGAAGCTGTAACCCGCAAAGCGGAAACATCCGCCTCAATCTTGAGCTGGCAAAAAAGCCTTTAGAATGTTTGGAGTATATCCTGCTTCACGAAGCGTTGCATTTTTTGGTGCCAAATCATGGTGAACACTTTCTTGTACTCCTCGATCAGCACATGAGTAATTGGCGGACTATACGTCAAATTCTGGCTGATGAACCGCTTGCCCATTCTCATTGGAAATATTGAAGTTAACTTCGGCACAAAAAACCGATCTTTAGTTCTCTATTAAATTGAGGCCATGCTGGCCACACATTGCGTCAGGTTGCTTGTATCTCAGCTACAACTAGAGCGAAATGGGCGTAGAGCGGTTTCCATGCACGCTGGGCTTTTCTATCAGCAATTCTGAAAAGTGAATACGCCCGTGGTATGAAACATCCATTGTTTTTAGCGCCAAACGAAACTCAGCTTCTGACACATTAGTTTCAACTTTGAAGATACGCTCTGGACCAAGCTGCACAAGAGTTGCTTCATCTCGATGCTGACCAAGAGCCGACATTAACGCGCTACCAAATTTGAAGGCCATTGTGCCATGAGGCCACTTTTCAACAACGATGAGGACCGGACGTTTTTTCCGCGCCTCCACAAGCTTGGGATCGTGCCCTTCACTCATCTTTGCCGCCTCCTTCCGGAGCGGCATTCCAGACCAGCAGCGCAATCGTTCTCCACTGGCTCGCGTCGAGATAACCTTGCTCATTTATCCAGTGAAAGTGATCTAAATCGCCTTTCTCCTTATCCCATCTCCAATAATCGATCAGAAGATGAAAGGCGGCTTGGTCGAGACTGACATCCTTTCGCAGGACATACCCAATCGGCAGCCAATCCCATTTTCCCCAGTTGTCATCATAGCTGTAAAGCCACAGCATCCAGTGACTTCGTCCGCGGCTGATATAATATGCGTCGACGCGGTTATTCATGCGCGACCATGCCCACTCAACTTGTCCCAGATATTCTGGGTTGCTGGGCCCGTTAGCCAAAACGACGCCTTCAGGCTTTTCGTTCCAGCCGACAACAGCATCAAAAGGATTGGGGCGGGCAGGGATCGACGCAACTGGCACTATTCGCTGTTGAGGCAACTTGTCAGGTGACATTGGGATAGATGGATTTTTCATTTCCGCCTCCATTTTTAGCTGCGTATTTGAAGTCGATGGCGAAGAGGTGTTCAGTGAGAAGCTCGCGTATGCCCTCAAGTTCATCATGTGTAGGCGGCGGGCCAGCCTTTGCTAGCCGGTTCCTGAGAAGGTGAGCGAGCGAGAGCATGGCCGGCCTATCCAGCTGGTTGATCTCTTCTCGCGTAAAAACCTCAAGTGCAGCATCGCCCACGAGTACAGATGGAATTCGAGCGGTCGCTCCGTTCGTCATTTGAACAGCTAGGTCGTGGCCTGCAACGGCGTCAACCAAGCCATCTTCTAACCAGCTAGCCCACATCGCTCCAGTAGCCTCCATCATGTTGTGCCACAGCCCTTCCATCAGCTCGAGAGCAATTGCTCTGCGGTCTTCGCCCGCTGGAGCAACAGCGATCACCAGATCACGGACGCCCTGAATATCGGGAGACCGAGCTGTTAGAATTTCAACGTGGAAACCATCGATATAGGTGAGCCAAAATTCGATCGGCCAGTAGAAACCCTTTCCTTCAGTTGTCCATCTGACGGTGCAAACCAGTGTAGGATCGATTAGTCTATTGGTTGGGATCCTGACGTTCCACTCTAGCGCCAAAGCGCGCCCATGCTCACCTTGTGTAGCCCATTTGGGTAGCTGTTCGCTAATGTGGTTGGTAATTAAGCCGGCTGCCGCAAAGGCAGGATCGTCTTCGCATCTAGCATGCAGATCGAGCTTTCGAACGGCTTCCTTCAGTGTTAGCTTCGAGCTGTTCCCGCCTAGATAGGCTTCTAGGATCGCGAGCACCGTCTCTGGGTACTGCGTGGGGATTGATACTTTACACATAAGCTTCTCCTTGCGTTTGCATCGCAAGAAGGCTCGACTAGATATTGCGGTAATTGCGCTCTTGATTGCGTAATCCGCCACATCTCGCTTTCGCGTTACCACCTTACCGAGCAATAGGCAGGTTGGTGAAGGACTTAACCTTCTCTTGATGTGGCTACACGTTAGGAGATAATTGTGGTTCTGTAAATAGAATCCATCCAATCCACTATTCGTTGTTAAGCAAAGGCAGCTTCGTTATCCTTTGGTCCCTACGTAAAGGGCTTTGCCGCAAATGCGTTTGGAATTCTTCTACCCATAACGATTACCGCCCTAATTGGATGCGGGGAGCCGACATGTGAAGCATGTGTCCGCGAAGCAGTTGAAAATGGCCGGTCTGAATATGCTATTCAGATGCTCACAGACCTATGTGATCGAGCGGAACAACAGAAGCAGAAAAAATCTGAAAACGGAGCTTCGCAGCACTAACAAAACAATATGGAGAGCCCGCTGTATAAATTTAAAGAGACTCGCTCACCGGTGGGACCGGTCAATGTGAATTTAATGCAGATCTATCTGCTGAATGACAGTTGGCGGTTTCCTTCCACGAGCAGATGTGCTTGAGATTGTGGGTGTGCAGAGCGACATTAGGATGAGTGTTGCGGCCTCAGGTTTAGCCATGAGATGATCTTTCAATTAGGTAAGCAAGCAGGAGGGGGATATGTGGGAAGAAGATAACGACGACGAGGACCCATGCGGCTGCCCCTTTTGCGGTAACTTCGGGTGCGAACATCTATTGATATCAATAGATGAGACATTTCGATCGGCGGATGGAGGTCCCCTTGCCGAGGCGTTCAACACGCACTGGGGTAACCTTACCGAAGCTGGCGGCGATGATTTTGATGAGCATGAGCCTTGGCTAGACTTAGTCTCGCAATGCGAGGATTACGGTTGCCGTGACTCGTATTATAGAGATTCCGGCCCCATGACCGCAACAAACACCATCGATCTCTACTGCGCTAGTAAAGAGGAGGTGTCTCGATCGATCAAAAAATTGAATAACTTATGGATTGAGATGAGCTGAAAACTAATTATCCCGTCATCAATAATCCTCGGCGCTTTTACGCTGTGCAGCTTCGAAGCTCAAAGTTTTTTCGTGCCAAGGCGTGAGAGGAAAATTGGCATAATGTTGGAAAAAATTATCCCAGTAAAAAGTGTGCGCATTGTTAAGAGCATCGTAATCTACGACAGCATTGCGATTCTCAGTCATTTTAAAGATTCCGACTCCTGTTACGGGCCAATCTGCTTTCACTTCGAATGTACCGCCATGTTGAGCTCCGCCGACTCTACCTGCCGCGATCAACTCGACCCCAAATTCATTTAACGAAGGTTGAATCGCCGACCACCACTTGTGATCATGAAAATCAGCTGTTGAAATTATTGCTGATCCACCCGCATTTAGGCAACCAAATATGCAACTGATTGCATTTGATTGTTGATCAGGCTTGAGGTGGTGCAGGACGTCTATGCAAAGCGCTAAGTCATATTTTTGTTCAGTCTCGAAAGGTAGCTTTCCAATTTGCAATTCAACATTTTTTAGGCCTTTGAGTTGTTCCTTTGCCGCTTCAATCGCCTTTGCAGAAGGATCAATTCCTGTGAATTCATTTGCAAATTTTTGCGCAAGGAACTTCAGTAAAATTCCATTTTGACAGCCTATATCGATTACCTTTCCAGAGACACTGCTGCGCTGCATCCAAGAAAATGATAGAGCGATCAGATCGAGTATATATGTCCGACGGCAATCAGAAACATGAAATGCATGGATATCGAAATCAGCCATTGCATCTGTCACCAGCTTTTCATTTTTCTTCTTACACAGACGTTCAAATCGCTGCCAGCGGGATAGTCCGACTTTTTTCATTTTGGCCAAAATCTGCTCGTGTGTGAGCAAATACTCAATATGCCAGTCTTCAATTAAGTAGCGATCAATTTCCGAAAGGACATCGTACTTTGGAAACCAGCAATCGAGATTGATGTTCGAGACCATATTTTTTCCAGTTCGTGCGTTTTTGCTAGGTATGTGAGGGCAAAGTTGATGTCGCATGCCGGTGTTGGCAACGGTAAGTGCTATAATATAAGGGTTTTACCTTCTAAGAAATAAGCAGCTTACTGGTTCGGCCGTCAAGCACTTCCACTTACCTGTTCGGTTAAAGGCGTTCAACATAGAGCATCGGAACCGTGCTATGGTCTTTTTCCTCCGTTATGACGATTCTTCTTTGAGACATCCAAGGCAGGGATAGAAATTTTTCTGCTGCGGTTTGCATTGGCAAATGTTAAAGCAACAGTGGTTTATACTTTTTGCTGAAAGGGAATAATTTATGGCAGCTGCAGGAATGCGGAAGCCGCTCGATGTGTTGCTCAGCGACATTGATTTTCTTAATGAATACCTTCTCGAACTTAGTGAACGTTTCAGATCGGAAGGTAACACAGAAGAAGCCGAGCGAGCTAATGATTGGGCAATGCTAACTGACGAGATAACGGACCGTCTCTCTGAATGAAGGTAATGATTTAGCAAATCAGCTCCGCTGCGGGGGTGCCCTCACTATGACAGCGGGATGAGACTTTTAGATTTTGAAATCTGATTTTCTGCCGAAGGCTCGGGAGTGGGCACAAATGGTACCAACAGGTTCGTGCCCCCATTCCTGTACCACGCCCCCCCCCCGCCGCCGCTCCATATTCAAGTCCTTTGATAGCAGCAGTGAATTTAGGAGGGCCGACATTAGCTTCGGATTAGATTCAAGCCATAGGATCGACAAATTGCATCCCGCTTGTTGACGTCTTTGTATTCTTGAAACGTCATTACATACTGAGCGTTCGGATGAGCTAGAAACTCGGCCTTTAGCTCTCTAGCTTTCGCACTGTCCGTCTTTCTTCTTCTTTCATTTGGCTTACTACTAAGTTTACTGCTGTTTTCTATGAGCCATCTATTAGCATTTTTGTCTAAGTACATCGTAAATCCTGAACCTTGGTGGAGATCTTCTGTGGGCATAGCTTTGCCTGCGAGACAGAAAGGCTTCCCCTTCTGCCTTGGCAAAGCCATGTTCCTGAACCTCGGAGCCAGCCCACAGGTTTAGTCACAGTTAGATCAGCGGCACCTGTTAAAAGGTGGGGGTGGTCATGCTGTCGCCCGATTACCCGCTACTTGTTGACGCAGAAAACGTGAGCCGATCTAATGACTACCACGCTTCTTGTGGGTTCCTGCAAAGGAGAGCCCACTCACACAGCCGAAGCTGCTTGGCACCAGTCTGCAAAGACTGGCTGGACAGGTTTCCCTGTCTTCGATCTGCCGTCGCCTCACTCCCATGTCTTACCTCAACGGGCTGGGAAGGCGGCCCATAGGGGGCGGGATATCACACCCCCACTGCAGATAGATGCGGAGGCAACTGAGAAGATAGGACTTTTGGATTGGATTGCAAGTAGAAAAATAACCTAAGCTACTGAAAATATTACATAAAAGATATGACTGGTGTTTTAAAAAAATTGTTCCTTATGTACGCAGCGGCTTCCGTTGACGATCAATTTTGACACGCCAATGCATTGATGGATGGGCGCTTCTCGAAAGCGCCGCTCACCAACTCAAGCTGTAAACTTATGTATTTTGATGAAGCCGCTAGGCTCTAACTTCCCTGCCCTCAGAACTATATTTTTTGGGAAACACAAACAGTCACGCTTCGCGGTTCTATTGAACAGTACTATGGCCGAGTCCGACGCCCCAAAGGAAACGCGTAGGCGCCTCAAACCATGAGCTAACACTGAGCACGAGCCGCTGCTTCCGCGCTTCCAGACGCCGGAGAAGGCGACACGATATCAATTGGAAATATGATGGCCCTTATAGTTTTGAGCCAGTAGCACTGCACACGGCCTTAAAATACGAGCCCCGCCAGTGCTTTTTCTGCGTCGCCTTGGATTAAATGTCCGTAATGACGTTCAATCATGACAATGCTGGTGCCTGCTAACTGCGCTACCGTCAGGGCAGGTACGTTCTTCCTGATGAGTTCTGTTATGACACTATGGCGCAATGTGTAGGCGCAAACACCCATGGGTAATCCGCTAGCAAATACGGCTTCTTTGATTGGTCCCTTCCAAGCATCCTTGTTCCAAGGCCTTCCGTCACGCCGTGCGAAGATCGGCGATGTAGGTGGCTTATCTTTGCAATGCGGCTCTATAACTGACGCTATGCTTGGGGGTACGACAAGTTGACGGGCGCCGCCGCTCTTGTCCCGCCCAATCGTTAGTGTTCGAGTTTTGGGATCAAAGTCTTTTACTGTTAGCGCCGCGAGTGCTCCGGCTCGCAACGGCAAAAAACATAGGCCGCGCAAAAAGCCTTCGATTTCCTGATTAGCACACGCCACCAATCTTCTCCGGTCCGCTTCGTCCAAAAACAAGACGCGTCGTTTGTCGGCGTTTCTATAAGGCCTCAAAGCCTCTTGCCACGCCGCGTCGGTATTAGGCGCGCCCTCCGATAAGACCTTCCGCAATGCCGCCCGCAATGGAGACATGTCTCTGTTAACGGTAGACTTGGATCGCTGTTTGGTCGTGATGTTCGTCTTATTTCTCGAAATGAGAGCGGGGGTATCTTCCAGCCTCCTTCTCCATCCTTGCAAATGGTGGCGCCGTAATTTTTTAAGCTTCACGCTCGCGATCGGATCACTGAATACCGTCCGCTCTAAAATACCCAACTCCGAAGGCTGTTTTAATGCGGCATAAGAGCGGCAAGCATCACCGACCGTGATTATGTTCTCCGGTCCCGTTCCACCACACTCTATTTTTGCGGCCCATTGCTCTGCGTCGCGCCGTGCTTGGTTGAAGACCTCATGCCCATTTAGGCTGGGATAGTCACCTAGGGCAGCCCGCTGATACTTCCCAATGTCGGCGTCATAAGCACGTGCAAGCCACGCGCCTCTTCCCCCACGCTTAGAAGGACGAAATCCAACGTAGCAGCCGTTCATGATGCGCTGCCAATGAGGCTCGTCTCCCCTTTTTGGTTTCAAACGCTCCCGCTCGCCGATTTTACTGAGGTCTGCCATTTAGCCACTCCATGAAACACGCATGAAAAACATACTGCTGCAACATGAAATGCCGTCGGAAAAAAAGACGTAATTTCAATGTCTAATGGCGTAGCTCAGGGGTAGAGCACAACCTTGCCAAGGTTGGGGTCGAGGGTTCGAATCCCTTCGCCCGCTCCAATGATTTCAATGACTTAGGCGATATCGCCTTTGCAGCCCAAAGAGTGGCTACAGCGTGCGTTTTTATCAGCGTTCTGATTGGAACGCCGGCTCAAAAATCGGAAAAATTCAGTGTTTAAGTAGGCCTTGGATGAGACATTGCCGGTTTACGTGATTGGCACTGCGCTCATCTTTGTGTTCAGCACGCTCCTAAAAACGGATGAGCGACGATCATCCGTAACGCTTTGGGACTGGTCCGCCAATCCCAAACGTCACATTTGCCCGGGAAGAGCCGTTGGCGTCGAGCATCGTTCGCCAGCGTTCCAATTGGAACAGCTTGCCCTAACGGAAAGCCTAATCGGCCGTCGTCCTTGAGCAGGTGTCATGGCAACTTTTGGGCCGCTCAAAACGCTTGGCAGTTCTCACTTACATAGCGGCCGCTCATTTCGGTTGGCCAAAGCACGGCTTCAGTTAGAAGAGGTCATGTTTAAGCAGTCGCCGACACAAGCCAAGCCTTACCGTGCATGATCACGCCTTGCCCGGCTACATAATGCGTCTGGAATAGTTCGAGCAAATCTGTTTCAGCTGCCGCGCGAACATCTGCACCTTGTTCCTCTAGAGCGCGTCCAGCCGCCATTGAAGACAGCACGAACGATACCGCATCATGAGCTGTGGCATTCACGCCACCAATTGGTTGAAGCCCATTATATGCCACGACGCTGGCTTCCGAAAAACCGGCGCTCGCGAGTATTTCGTTCAGATAGTCGAGGTCTTCAAACGCGAATGGCCCGGGCGCCCGGGGAACCGCCGGGGGGATATCGACATAGCGACGAACGACGCCCATCATTTCCATCATCCACAAATTGTCGCGTGGTGGACCCCAGACCGCCAGATCAATCCGCGCACCGGGACGCAGCAGACTGTGCAAATTTGCAAAGGCCTTATGCGGTTCGGGAAAAAACATACTGCCAAAGCGCGAAAAGAGCCTGTCAAATGGGGCATCTTCCAACTGGACCGTGGCTCCATCAGCGCAGATGAATCCAATGTTGGTAACTCCAGCGTCTTTGGCACGCCGCAGAGACGCGGTCGTCAAGTCGGGTGAAATGTCGATGCCAACCACTTCACCGGAAGGCGCAATGGCCTTTGCTATGGCAATTGTCGTCCCGCCACCACCGCAGCCGATATCAAGCACGCGTTCGCCGGTTTTAAAATCGGCTTGCCGAAGAAGCGCCTCGCCAATCGGGGCAATCATGCCCTCAAAACATGCGAGATTGGCAAGCCATTTGGCACCCATCTCGCCCGCCCAATCTTCACCCTTCAATGCTTCGGGGCCGTTGTGTATCTCGGTCATTTTTGCGCCACTCCCCATGCAATCTTTTAGAGCAATACCCATCGGATAGCACTGCCGACGATCGCCAGCGCCGCGACGCTCAGCAGCCAGATGCCGAAGAACCAGCCCAATTGTTTGGCGCGCGGCATCAATGATATCCGTCGTGGCCGACTTTGCCGCGAAACACCCAATAGGACCATGCGGTATAAGCAACGATGATCGGGACCATGATAGACGCGCCGATCAGCATGAAGACTTGGCTGCGATGTGGTGCGGCCGCTTCCCAAATGGTGACCCGCGCCGGAATGACGTTTGGCCAGATCGAAATGCCAAGGCCAATCAGGCATAAGCCGAACAATGCGAGTGCCCAGAAGAACGGCTGCGCGTCTTTGGTCTGGCGCAGGCTGCGGTAAAAGAGGAATGTCACGGCAATGGTGGCAATCGGCACTATGGCCGTTGCCAATACACCCGGATAGCTCAACCAACGCAGATAATATTGCGCCTCAAGCGTCAATGTGGCGAGGCTGATCAGGCCGATCATCAAAAGCAAGCTTATGCCCAGCCGTCCGGCATAAGTGACCGCCTGACGCTGCAATGCCCCTTCGGTCTTCCAGTTCAGCCAGCACGCACCCAAAAGCGCATAGCCGACCACCAACCCAAAGCCGGTCAAAATACTAAATGGCGACAACCATTCCCACCATCCACCGGCGTAGGAGCGGCCTTCAATGGTAATGCCTTGGAGCAGCGCGCCAAGCGCTATCCCTTGCGCGAAGGTGGCAATGAACGATCCCAGCGTAAACGCCCTGTCCCATAGTTCGCGATGTGCGGGGTCACGCCAGCGAAATTCGAACGCAACGCCGCGAAACACAAGGCCAAGCAGCATCGCAATCATCGGTGCATAGAGCGCAGGCAAAATGATGGCGTACGCCAGCGGGAACGCCGCAAGCAAACCGCCTACCCCCATCACCAGCCATGTTTCATTTCCGTCCCAGACAGGCGCGATACTGTTCATCGCGGTATCGCGGTCCTTGCCCACTTTGAAAAAGGGAAACAATATGCCGATGCCAAGATCAAATCCGTCCATGACGACATAAGCAATGATGGCAAAGCCAATGATGCTGGCCCAAATGACTGTCAGATCGATCATGCCGATGCTCCTTCCAATACCGCGGGTGCAGGGGTGATGCCTGCGCTTCGGATAGGGGCACCATCGAGCGCGCTTTCATGCGCCTCCGGTGCTTTCTTCATCAAGCGCAGCAAATACCAAATGCCCATGCCGAATACTGCGAAATACACGACGACAAAGGCGAGAAGCGAGAAAGCCACAGCAGGTGCATCCAGCGGCGACGCGCTATCAACGGTGCGCAACACGCCATAGATTGTGAAGGGTTGCCGCCCAACTTCGGTCACGACCCAGCCGGCAAGCACCGCAATGAAGCCAGACGGGCCCATCACTAATGCGGCCTTATGAAGCCACGACCATTCATATAGCTGCTTTCTTGCCCGCGCGAGCAGGCTCCACATGCCGATGGCTACCATCGCCATGCCGAGACCGACCATGATCCGGAATGCCCAGAAGACAATGCCAACCGGCGGCTCGTCTGCGTCGGGGATGGTATCAAGCCCAGCGAGCGGTGCATTCAGGTCATGCTTCAGGATTAACGACGATGCTTTGGGAATTTCGATGGCGTAATCGACCGTGCGCTCTTTGCTGTTGGGAATGCCAAACAATATCAATGGCGCGCCGTCGGGATGGCTTTGATAATGCCCTTCCATCGCCATGACCTTCGCGGGCTGACGCTCCAACGTATTGATGCCGTGAAAGTCACCCGCCACGACCTGAAGCGGCGCGACGATGGCCGCCATCCACATTGCCATCGAAAACATTTTGCGCGCGCCCGGATTGGATTTGTCTTTCAACAAATGCCAGGCACCAACCGCCCCCACGGCAAAGGCTGTGGTCAGATAGGCCGCCAGTAAAGTGTGGACGAGGCGGTAGGGGAAGCTCGGGTTGAAGATGATGGTCCACCAGCTATCACCGGGCATGAACTGACCATTGGCCGCAATCTCATATCCCACCGGTGTTTGCATCCAGCTGTTCACTGACAGTATCCAGAATGCCGAAATGAAGGTGCCAATGGCGACGGCCAGCGTTGCGACAAAGTGGAGCTTACGCCCAACCTTGTTGATGCCAAAAAGCATGACACCCAGAAAGCCAGCCTCCAAAAAGAATGCCGTCAGCACTTCATAGGCCATCAAAGGCCCAATGACGGGACCGGCCTTGTCCGAAAATACCGACCAGTTGGTGCCGAATTGGTAGGACATGACGATGCCCGAAACGACGCCCATCGCAAAAACGACGGCGAATATCTTGAGCCAGTAACGAAATAGATTGGCGTACACGCCCTTACCGGTTTTGAGCCACAGCCCCTCAAGAACCGCGAGAAAGCTCGCCAGCCCAATCGAAAACGCCGGGAACAGAAAGTGGAAGCTTACGGTAAAAGCAAATTGTGCGCGGGCCAGAATTATTGCCCATTCTTGTTCAATCATCTCAACGCTCCTGCCGATCTAGCATTCCGGTGTTCAATTTTTTGTGATGAATTCAAATCACTCATGCCAGCAATTCCATGGCGCTGCGCCAGAGCATGTAAAACGCCACCACTAAGACAAATGAGGCAAATATTGTATTCAATTTACCCTTGTCTGCCGACAATATGCCTGAAACGCGTGTCCCCAATGCACTCCCAAAGATGCCGCCGAAGATGAAGACAGCAGCCAGCGGCCAATTCACCAGCCCTGACAGGGTGTAGTTGAATGATGTTGTTAGTCCGAACGCAGTAACGGCGATGAGCGATGTGCCGATGGCGCGAACGATCGGCATTGAGGTTGAGGCGACAAGCCCGGGAACAATCAGGAAACCTCCGCCAATGCCAAAAAAGCCAGAAAAGACGCCAGTGGCAAGGCCGTAGCCAGCCACTTTTCCGACATTTTCGCGGTTACATTGCGCGCCCTCGACACCGACATCGCCGCGGTTGCGAAACATCATTACGGCCACAACGATCATCAATATGGCAAATAAGACGAGCAATTTGTGTCCATCTATATTTTTGCCGATGGTTGATCCCGCAAAAGCGCCCACGACGCCCGCCGCGGCATAGATGTAACCGCAGCGCCAATTTACTGTCCCCGCTTTTGCATGGTTCCACAAGCCAATTGCGGCGTTTGCGGCGACTGCGAATGCGCTGGTGCCAATCGCAACATGCGGATTTTTCACGCCAACCAAATAGAGCAGCAGAGGTACCGCCAAGATGGATCCGCCTCCGCCCACCAATCCCAAAACGAAGCCGACTAGGACGCCCGAAAAGGCACCAAGTGCATAATGTAATGTATCGATCATAGCTTAGTTCGCTGCCCCTATTGTGTGTGGCTTGACCATCCACTCATGTCCTTTGAGCATGCCATGCCAGTAAATCGGCGGCAGGATGGTATCCTTTAACAGCCATGACAGGCGCGATGGGCGCGTGCCGTCGATTAGCCAATTCGGGAAGCTCGGCAGCAATTTTCCGCCATACCCGAATTCGGCGAGCACAATCTTGCCGCGCTCAACCGTCAACGGGCAACTGCCATAGCCGTCATAATCGGCGACAGGTGGCTTGCCCTCAAGAGCAGCCAATACATTCACCGCGACCACTGGCGCTTGCTTGCGTGCCGCCGCCATTGTCTTGGCGTTTGATGCTGAGCAGGCGTCGCCCAAGGCGAAGACATTAGGATAGCGCACATGCTGCAATGTCGCTTCATTGACCTCAATGAAGCCACTTGCGGCAGCCAGCGGACTGTTGCGCACAAAATCTGGCGCGACTTGCGGCGGGACGACATGGATCATGTCGAACTTTTCGTCGACCTGCGTGACGATGTCGCCGCGTTTCTGTTCAAATGTCGCAATTTTGGCAGGGCCATCGATCGCAACCAGCTTTGATTCAAAATTTAAGTGCGCGTCATAGCGTTCGATATATTCCATCAGTGCGGGCACATAGGCGGCAACCCCGAACAGCACTGCGCCGCTGTTATGGAATTGCACATCAATGTCTTTTAACACCCCGGCACGTTCCCACGCACTGCATGATAGATACATTGATTTTTGCGGCGCGCCTGCACATTTAATCGGCATGGGCGGCTGCGTGAACAGCGCGCGGCCTTGCTTGAAATCCTTCACAAGGCGGTTGGTATAAGGGGCAAGGTCGTAACGATAGTTGGACGTTACGCCATTTTGACCGAGTGTTTCGGTCAAGCCGTCGATAGCCGCCCAATCCAGCTTAATGCCGGGGCATGCCACCAGCACGCGATAGGCAACCGAACTGCCATCGGCGAGCAGCACCTTGTTGTCCTCAGGCACAAATCCAGAGGCTGCCTTTTTGATCCAGTCAACCGCTTTGGGCATGACCGATTTTTCGGTGCGCTTGGTGAATTCAGCCGAGAAAACACCAGCCCCAACCATAGTCCAGCCGGGCTGATAATAATGGTCTTCTGAAGGTTCGATTACGGCAACCGATAGCTTCTGATTGCGCTTTAACAGGCTGGCGGCTGTGGCGATGCCGGCACTGCCGCCGCCCACGATAACCACATCATAGATTTTGGCGGAGGATGGCGCTGCATCCTGAGCTTTTGTCGCCATTTCCCAAAGCTTGGCTGAACGCGCGCCGGAGCGGCAATAGGCAAGAATGGGGGGTGGCATTTGGGCCAGAGCCGCTTTCATCTTCGCCGCATCATCGTCCGTAACTGCGCCTGAGACGGCTGGAATATACGTGAATGACAGGCCAAGCGCTTCTGCTTCTTTCTGAATGGCGGCGGCGGATGGTTGCCCCGCCTCTTCGCCATCTGGCCGGTTGCAGATAACCGATTTGAAGCCCTGCGCGGCAGCGTGATGCAGATCTTCTGTCGTCAATTGCCCTGACACAGAAAAGCCTGGCGTGATGGATTTGAACGTCATTTAGGCCCCGCTTGTTTTGGTTTTTGGGATAAAAAAGGTACGAAGCGTTGCGCGGCCATGCCGACAAACATCGCAACGACAAATGGCGCGACATCGCCCGGCGCAATCGCCAAGTCAGCAAGCGCAGGGCCGGGGCAAAGGCCGGCAATGCCCCAACCCATTCCAAACAATATGGCCCCAATGGCAAGCGGGCGATCTAGCTTGGTCGTGCCTGGTAAATCGAACGTTGGTGCCGCAAGCGGCGAAGACAGCCGCGATCTAATCACCCAAGCCACGGCCATTGGCAGCATGGCGCCACCCATGACGAAAGCGAGCGTTGGATCCCATTGGCCAAGCAGATCCAGAAACGCCTGAACGCGGGCAGGATCTGACATGCCCGAATAGGCAAGGCCTGCCCCGAACAGCGTTCCAGAGAGCAATGCGATAAGCGCCCGGGTCATTGCCAGCCTCCCGCGCGCAGAAGCCCCACGGTCACAAACCCGCTTGCCATGAACATGCCGGTTGCCACCATCGACCGCGGCGAAAGACGCGACAGCCCGCATACGCCATGGCCACTGGTGCAGCCCGAGCCGAGCCGTGTGCCATAACCAACGAGCAAGCCACCGATGATCAGCGGCCAGATGGATGCTGGAAAACTGACGTTCACCGCACCAACGGTCTGCGCGATCAGAAGCGCACCAAGCGGAAGGCCGACGACGAATGCGATTGCGACATTTCGCGGCGCTCCGCTATCCGCGATGCCGGTTGCCCGTGCCGCCATTCCGCTGACGCCGGCGATCCGGCCAAGGCCGAGCAGCATGATTGCGGCCGCAAGTCCAATCAGCAAGCCGCCCATAAAGCCCTCAACAGGCATGGCGTTGGGAAAGGCCGATATCATACGGCGTTGACCGGGATTTTGAGGTATGTGATGCCATTGTCGTCCGCCGCGGGCATATGGCCTGCGCGCATATTCACTTGCACCGACGGCAAAATCAGGCGCGGCATATCCAGCGTCGCATCGCGCGCCTCACGCATCGCGACAAATTCATCCTCGGTTATGCCGTCATGGGCATGGATATTGCCTTTACGCTCTGCCTCCACCGTCGTTTCCCATGCATATTCCGTGCGGCCAGCAGGCAGATAGTCGTGGCACATGAAGAGCCGCGTCGTGGCAGGCAGCGACAATATCCGGCGCAACGACTGGAACAATTGCCGCGCGTTCCCGCCGGGAAAATCCGCGCGCGCCGTGCCGTAATCGGGCATGAACATTGTGTCGCCCGTGAACACGGCATCGCCAATGACATAGGCAATGTCCGCAGGCGTATGACCGGGGACATGGAGGACTGTTACGTCCAGCTTCCCAATTTGGAAGTGGTCGCCATCGGCAAACAGCCGGTCAAAGTCCGACCCATCACGCTGAAAATCAGTGCCAGCGTTAAACAGCTTTCCGAACACATTCTGGACGGTGACGATATGTTCGCCAATTGCGATTTTGCCGCCAAGCTTTTGCTGCAAATAAGGTGCTGCCGAAAGGTGATCGGCATGCGCATGGGTTTCGAGCAGCCAATCAACGGCCAAGCCCTGCTGTGCAACATATGCGATAATGGCATCCGCCGACGCGAACGATGTTCGCCCTGAGGCAGGATCAAAATCAAGCACGCTATCAATGATCGCAGCCTTCTTAGTTTCAGGATCGTGAACCACATAGCTGACGGTGAAAGTCGGTTTGTCGAAAAAGGCACGAATTATCGGAACACCCTTTTGGGCATCACTCACCTGCGCGATGGCATTTTCTAACGCTGAGTCGGGCATGGGAAACTCCTATAAATTCATATTTACATAAATTGTGTAATCGATTATCCATGTTGCGTCAATATGAGTCTCGTGGCAGCGCCGACCGATGAACAGGATGAAGAAATGAACGACACGAAAGCAGTTGCCTCACAGCCCATTAGGATCGGCGAAACAGCGCCGGACTTTCGCGCGCGGACAACGCTCGGGGAACGGAGCCTATCGGAATATCGGGGCCAGTGGCTCATCTTGTTTTCGCACCCTGCAGACTTTACGCCCGTGTGCACGACGGAATTTGTTGCGCTTGCCAAGTCGGCCGCTGCGTTCGAAACAACTGGTTGTGCATTGCTCGGGCTTTCCGTGGACAGTATCCATTCGCACATTGCGTGGGTGACTGCGATTAAACATAAATTTGGGGTGAATGTTCCTTTCCCGATCATTGAAGACCCCTCCATGGCCATTGGCCGCGCATATGGCATGATTGACGATACTGCAGCGGATAGCGCCGCGGTTCGCTCAACCTATTTCATCGACCCCGACGGCATCATTCGTGCCATCACGACGTACCCGCATAATGTGGGGCGCTCGGTCAGTGAAATGCTGCGCCTTCTTCGCGCATTGCAAGCTACGCAGGGCGGCACTGGCCTTGCTCCAGAAGGATGGCAGCCAGGGGACAAATTGCTTGCATTACCAATTATAAACAGCGCCGAAATCAGTGGTGACGATGATTGGTTTTGCCATTTGGCCGACACGAAATGACGTCGCTGTTTGAAAGTCGCGACCGCGCCGTAAAAGCGGCGGATAAGCTAAAAGTCTATGCGCAGCCGCAGCGGCTCATGATCTTGTCTTGCCTATTGCGCGGTGAACGCACGGTGAGCGAAATCGATGCCGCAACGGGCATAGGCCAACCTGCGCTTAGCCAGCAACTTGCGGAACTGCGCCGCAACGACCTCGTCAAAACGCGCCGTGCGTCCAAGCAAATCTGGTATGATTTAGCGGATGATAAAGTCTGCTTATGCGTTCGCAGCATGGAAGCCATCCTTGGAGACGAAGGCGATGTGGGGCAAATGTTGAATACCGCCCTGCAATTGAACAAGCCTGAGGTACGTTCGCCTCCAGCGAGTGGTGCGGCAGGGTTCGCCCGCATCATTTAACGGGGTTATATTCTAGCCATCAAAATATGGCCATTCCAACAGAACGAATGGCAAATCGCTGGGTCTTTGGCCTTCAAAGCGGACGGTGCAGAACGTCGTAAAACGCAATCATAGCAATCTTGCTGGAACAATATCCGCTCATAAGGACACAAAGCTCTTTGAGCAAGTGGCGTGGAAAATGTTCGGATCGTGTTCGGATTTTTCAGGAGCTTTATAAATATCTGATTTATATTGGAAATTTCATAGAGCCGAATCTTGCCAAGGTTGGGGTCGAGGGTTCGAAGCCCTTCGCCCGCTCCAATAATTTCAATGCTTTAGGCGATAGCGCCTTTGCTGCCCAAACCCCACCTAAACGGCATTTACCCAGGAAGATCGGTGGGCGTCGAACATCGTTCGCCAGCGTTCCAATTGGAATAGTTTGCCCTGTCGAAAAGCCCATGCGGCCCTCATCCTTGACCAGGTGTCACGGCAGTTTCTGGACCGGAAGCGCGCTGTCCGGTTTATGGATCAAAACGTGCCAATGCTGACATTCGACCAGAGAATCATTGAGGTGGTTATTGCTCATGGCGGCGCCTTTCGATTGTCAGCGACCAATCGATAGTTCTGCCATCGGTTCAGAACGATATGAGATGACCGTTACCAGCCTTGAGCTGCACATATCTGATCTGCCGCGTTTCACAGCCCGGTCAGTTCTTGCGTGTCTCGGATTCTAGGCGAAAGTCTTTGGACCGCAAACCATACCGGTTCAACTTATCGTAAAGCGTTTTGCGGGGTGTACCCAGTGCTTGCTCGAGAAGGTGAATATTCCCTTCAACAGCCCGCAACGCATTCTCAATTACAGTTCGTTCGAACTCTGCCACCGAAAGGTGCAGGGGGCGGCTGTCCATTGCGACCAGCGCTTTCTTGTTGGGCAAGTTGAGGCCGATTGCCCACGTTTGGGCGAATGCTTCGAGTTCGCGGACGTTGCCCGTCCACTCATGGGTCTGCAAATATTGCCAGACATCTCCGGTGACCTCGCGATGCGACAACCCTAGTCCGGCTTCATGCTGGGCAAGAAAATACTGAAACAGAGGGGCTATGTCCTCGCGCCGGCGCGCTAACGGAGCCATCATGAGCCTGACCGCGCTGAGCCGTTCATGGAACATGCTTCGGCCACTGTCGAGATGGTCAGACGGACTGTGTAATTGCCGGGTGACCACGACACACAGGTTCAGTTTGCGCGATTTCTCCGCCCCGGCAGGCAAAATCGAACGGGTCCCCAGGACCGACAGCAGCCGGGCCTGTAAGGACGGGCTGGCCGTTTCGATTTCGTCTATTAATAATGTCCCGCCATTCGCGCGCTCGATTAGCCCGGTTCGCGAAAGGCCGCCACGGCCAGGTTCCCGTCCGAATAGCAACAGATCGACGTCTTCGTGGGTGAGTGTTCCTGCATCGATTGCAACGAACGGGCGGCTGTGGCGCGGGCCAAGTTCATGGATCAATCTTGCAACGAACGTCTTGCCGGTACCGGCCTCTCCCTCGACGACGACATCGACCTCGGTCTGGGCCACAGCCGAGAGCATAGCGCGCAGCCGCACGGCGAATTCCGAAGATCCGATGAACCCGCTTTGCGTCTGCTGCTTTAGGGCATGACTAAGCCTTCGGTTTTCCAGCACGAGCCGGCGTCTCTCTGCAGCAACCGTGATAGCACGTATCAGTGCAGCGGACGAATATGGCTTGGCAAGGAAATCCGCAGCGCCGCCCTTCATCGCTGCCACTGCCATTTCCACGTCGCCGTGGCCGGTGGTGATGATTATTGGCAGCTCGGGATCCTGTTCCTGCAGTTGCGCAAACAGCGCGAGACCATCCATCCCAGGTAAGCGCACATCGCTCACCACTACGCCGGGAAAGTCGGCAGGTAAGGCACGCAGCGCGCTGACGGCATCGCTAAACAATGCAACCTCGATGCCTTCTAATTGCAACGCCTGCGCGACCGCTGGACCGAGGGCATCGTCGTCTTCAACCAGAATAACATTGATGGGGTCGCGTTTGATCATACGGCAGGGATCAACATTGTGAAACGCGTGCCGACTGCCACTGGTTCTTCTATTAAATCTCCGTCAAGCCCACGCATGATGTCTTGTGAAATTACGAGACCTAGGCCCAGCCCTTCAGACTTAGTCGTAACAAAGGGCTGGAAGAGGCTGGCGCGTTGATCCGCAGTCAAACCGCAACCATTATCGGTGACTGATAGTTTTCGAAACTTGCCCGTTTCTATAATGTCTACGGAAACCGTTCCCTCTTGCCCGGTTGCATCGAAGGCATTCTGCAAAAGGTTGACGAGCACCTGCTCGAGCGCAACATGCTCACCCCGAACTATCAGGTCGAGATTGGTCTCCGGTGGCAGGATAAGGTCGATATTTAATTGTGCCATCCGGTCCCGCAACAACAAAAGCGCACCATCGATCACCTGACGCAAGGGAACCTCGCGTGGTTCACGAAGGCCCCGTCGGCTAAATCGCCGCAGTTCGTCGGTTATGGTGCCGATCCGGTCGGCCAGAGCGGTTATTCTAGCAAAGTTGGCGGTGGCCTCGGTATGGGCGCCGCGTTCGCCCAGCCGTTCGCCGGTCTCCGCAAGTATCCGAATAGCGGCCACCGGCTGGCGAATTTCATGCCCGACGCCGGCTGTAATCTGTCCAAGCGTCGCAAGCCGGTTCGCCTGTTGAAGCTGTTCGCGCAGACGCCCCGTCCGTTCGGTGACAAGCGCTTCTGCGCGGGCTTCACGCCTACGAACGCCGAAAACTGCTAGCGCGGCGATAGCAGCGGTGAGCAGCAGTAACAGAAGAAACAGCAAACGGCCGTTCGCCTTCGCTGCCGCGAGCGAGGTTGACGGATCAGACCGCAAATGCAGGTTCCAATTGAGCGATGGAACTGGTTGAAGGCTTTCAATCAAAGCAGGGGTAAGCGTCGACTCGCGATTCTTTCCGGGATCGAAGGGCGGCAGCTTCGCCATGCCAAATTGCTGAAGATCCTGCTGCGCATCGCGTGTTCCTGGTGCGACCGACGCAGTGGTACTGAAACGCCAAGCCGGATTGCTAGTGACCAGGATCACGCCATCAGCATCTGTTACATATACCCCGGACGTGGCCTTGGCCCAGCTGGCTTCGAGCGGGTTGAACTCTACCTTGATTGCTACCACCCCTACCGGGCCAGAAGCGGCATCGACGCGACGGGCGATATAGAGGCCTGGTCGGCGACTTACCGTGCCGAGTGCAAACTCAGTTGCTACGCCTGACGCCTTCGCATCCACAAAGTAGCGCCGGAAGCTGTAGGCAGAACCGACAAAACTGTCTGGCAGGTTCCAATTGCTTGCTGCCAGCGTCATGCCGTCCCGGTTCATCAGGTAGATGACGGCAGCTCCGGTCTGTTGAGCAATTTGTTGAAGGCGCTGGTTGAGATCGGACTGCTGTGTGCGGTCTCCCGCCATAAGCGATTGAACCTGGGGATCGCGTGCAAGCACCAACGGAACCAGACTGAATTTGTCCAACTCACTTTCCAACCCGGCCGCAAGGATAGCGGCCTCGTTGTCGGCCGCATTTTCTGCTTCATCAATTGCCGAAGCCCGCATGGTTCGGTCGATCGCCAGCAAACCCAACGCAGCAAGCAGGAGGATTCCTATCGCCGTTATGCCCGCGAGATATCGGCGGCCAGGCTGCGATAGTGAAGGCGTTTTGCCGGTCAGATTCATATATTGTCTGTCGCCTGACACAAAGGCGGCACGCCCCATGACGCGACGATCGATAACTGCATTGGCAAGTGCGGGACAAATGGCAACGGGTGCAGTCCTTCATAATTACGAAACGTCATTCAACTCGGGCCGCGCCCTCGGAATGTCTGACTATAAATCTTATTTGCAGGCTATGTCTGGAAATCCGCATTTATAGCAAGACTTTTGTCTGGAATATCAGAATTCTTTTATCCGAAATCATGTTATCCAACTGTTTTTATTATGTTAAATTAATTTTACATTATTGGTTGCATGTGAATAAGTGCGCCTTATCCTGACGCGGAACCGAGCGCCCACGTCCGGAAAAGGGGAAGAATTAATGCAGGCGATAACGCCGACCATCGGTGGAAATGGCAAGCCCGTTAAGCTACCATTCTATCGTCAACTATATGTCCAGGTGTTAGCTGCCATCTTCCTAGGTGCGGTTTTGGGGCATCTTTATCCTGACGTCGGGTCGGCATTAAAGCCGCTGGGTGACGGCTTCATCAAGCTGGTAAAGATGATCATCGCGCCGGTCATTTTCCTCACCGTCGCCACGGGCATCGCAGGAATGCGTAACCTGTCAACTGTCGGGCGCGTAGCGGGAAAGGCATTTGCGTATTTCCTGTTTTTCTCCACTCTTGCGCTGATCATCGGTCTGGTTGTTGGCAATATTGTGCAGCCCGGTGCTGGCCTTAATATTGATCCGGCTACCCTTGATGCCAGCAAAGTTGCGGACTATGCCAAGACATCGGAAGGCCAGACGATAGCCGGCTTTCTGTTGAACATCATTCCCGAAACTTTGTTCAGCGCGATGACCGATGGCAACATATTGCAGGTCCTTCTCGTCGCCATTTTGACAGGGTTGGCGCTTTCTGCCACCCGCCCGCACAGCGACCTCGTACTTGACGTCCTCGCCTCGTTTAACGCCGTGGTCTTCAAGCTCGTTCACATGCTGATGAAACTGGCGCCGATCGGGGCATTCGGCGCGATTGCGTTTACCATTGGTGAATTTGGCATAAGGTCGTTAGCCAACCTTGCCGCATTAGTGGCTACTTTCTATCTCACGTCGCTGTTCTTTGTGATCGTCGTGCTCGGCGCTGTCGCCTATTTCGCAGGCTTCTCTATCTTTAAGATGATCCGTTATCTGCGCGAGGAACTGCTTCTGGTTCTGGGCACATCGTCGTCGGAAGCAGCACTGCCCAGTCTAATGGAAAAGCTGGAAATCGCTGGTGCGCGCAAATCTGTGGTCGGTCTCGTGGTTCCAACCGGCTATTCGTTCAATCTCGACGGCACCAATATCTACATGACCTTGGCGGCGCTGTTCATTGCGCAGGCCGTCGGCATTGATTTGTCGATGTCCGAACAATTTGCGTTGGTACTGGTCGCCATGATCAGTTCGAAAGGTGCGGCGGGCGTTACGGGTGCCGGGTTTGTCATTCTTGCGACAACGTTATCGGTCGTGCCATCTGTGCCTGTAGCAGGCATGGCGCTGATACTGGGTATCGACCGGTTCATGAGCGAATGCCGCGCGCTGACTAACTTCATCGGAAACGCCGTGGCAACGATTGTAGTCGCGCGTTGGGAAGGCGCGCTGGATACTGAGCGTTTGGCGGCTGCGATGGCTGGCACACCCATTCCGTTGCCCGAAGATGATCTAGAGCGACATGAACGCAGCGGGCCGCGCAGCCAAGCATTGTCAGAGGCATTGGGCGAACCTGCATGATCGCGCGCCGCACCTTGCTGCAAAACCTTGCCGCGCTGTCGGCGGTTGGCGCCGTGCAATTGGGCAGCGTCATGCCTGCGTTTGCGCAAGAGCGCGAAGAAATTCCGTTGTGGCCCGGTAAACCGCCTGGCCATGGCGGGGTGACGGGTCCGGAAAAGTTGGGCGAATCCGGCGCAGGATTGGGCGCTCTGTCAAACATCTCGGTCCCGCGTATGCGCGTCTATCGCCCGACAAAACCAAACGGTGCGGCCGTTATCGTGTGTGGCGGTGGTGGGTATTTCCGTATTCAGGTGAAGAAAGAAAGCACACCAATTGCCGGTTGGCTGCAAGCGCGCGGTTTTACCGTGTTTGAACTGCTTTATCGCCTGCCCAACGACGGCTGGGATGCCGCCGTACCGTTTATGGACGCACAACGGGCCATGCGGATCGTGCGGACCCGAGCATCGGAGTTCGCCATCGATGCAAAGCAAATCGGCATTATGGGCTTTTCCGCAGGCGGACATCTCGCGGGGTTCACTGCACTTCAACCGCAACGACAATTATATGCCGGGTCGGACAAATATGAGAAAGTCAGCGCCAGGCCCGATTTCTCTGTGCTGCTGTTCCCGGTCGTTTCCCTCCGGAAGCCCTATGATACAACACGCACCCGGCGTGAAATCATTGGCGAAGCACCCAGCGCAGAAGCAGAAAATGCCTGGTCGCTCGACACATATGCCAGTGCGGATGCGCCGCCGACGATCATCTTTGCATCGGCCGATGATAAAACTGCGCCGCCACAGCACGGTATCATGCTGTTTGAAAAGCTTAACGCTGCCGGTGCATCAGCAGAGTTACATATGTTTCGCGACGGCGGTCATGGCTGGGGTCTTGGCCGTCCGGAACAGGTCCTGAGCCAATGGCCAGAAATGTTCGTGAAGTGGTTTGATTCAGGAAAAATTATACAAAACAAGCAGGGAGAATGAAGATGGGGACCAAGATATTACGCAAGGTGGCGCTGTTCAGCACAACCGCGTTGATGACAGCAAATATGGCGTATGCACAAGATGCTGCGACCGTCGCGACCGAGGAAGCCGAAGCATCAATCGTTGTGACCGGCTCACGGATCCAGGGCGCGCAGATCAATGACGTCCTTCCGGTTACTGTTCTTGACGAACAACAGATCGAAAATACGGGCGCTTCGTCAGGCGACGAACTTTTCCGTGCACTTCCGCAGAACGGAACTATCGCGTTTAACGAACAAAATGCCACCACCCAGAACAACGTTCGCGGTGATGTCGGTTCGGTGAACTTGCGCGACTTGGGCACAGGAAACACATTGCTGTTGATCAATGGCCGCCGGATGAACCTACACCCCGGTTTCCAGACCGAATTGCTGGTGCCCGTAGTCAGCCCCGACACCAACGAGATTGCACCCGGCAGCGTTCGCCGGATTGAAGTCCTACGCGACGGTGCTTCTGCCATCTATGGAGCCGATGCTGTCGCAGGCGTGATCAACACCGTACTCAAGGGCAATTTGAAAGGCGGTTTCCTTGAAGCTGACTGGCGTGCGTCGGATGGAACCAGCTTGTACAGCTATTCCATCAGCGGCGGCTTAGGGTTCGATTTCGGCGGCGGACGCGGCAATTTGACCGTCTATGGCGGCCGTTTCCATGAAAACGGCCTTGGTGCGCAAAAACGGGATTATTCGCGCGACGATGATCGCACGCGGTTGCTCGTGGGAACCGATTTCGAAGGTGAGGCCTCGTTCAACAACCGCAACACTTTCGGGCCGTTCGGTCAATTTGATATTCAGACGTCACCCAACAGCCGAACACCGATAAACGACGACGACTTCTATCTGCAACCAAGCACGTTCACCGGCTGCCGCATGGATTTCCGTAACGGGATCTGTGCCCGTAACGGAGAGACGCCTACCACGGCCGTCCGTTATAACACCATATTCGGTAACTCGCTGATTAGCCGCAAGGACCGCTATAATGCGATGGCGCTGCTGAACTACGAACTGACGGACAGTGTCGAAGCGTATTTCGAAGGCAGCTATTACCGATCGGAAAACCAGCGCTTTAATGATGCATCGGCTATCCTCAGCGCTGTTCCAGTCGGCATTGCACGAACCGCCTATTGGAACCCGTTTGGCCCGACCACGCTGGTTGGCGGCGGAGCCAACCCCAACCGTTTGCCTGGCACCACCATCCCTACGACCGGCGCTGATGTAATTATGGAGCGCTATCGCTTTGTCGATGGCGGCAACCGCAGCGTTTTGGTGGACAAGGACGCTTACCGTCTTGTCGCGGGTCTGCGCGGCAATTTCGGCGCGTGGGACTTTGACACCGGGTTCGTTTATTCCGAATCGAAGCTGACGGATCTTGAAACCAACCGCGTGTCGCTCACCGCGATGCAGCAATCGATCAACCGTACGACGCCCGATGCTTACAATCCGTTCAATGGCGGATGTCTCAATGACCCCGGCCAAGGAGATTGCACGCCGAATCCGACCGCTGTATTCGACACTTTCCACATCAACGTGTCCCGCAAGGGCGGCACCAGCCTTGCACTGGCAGACTTCAAGGTCAGCCGCGACGACCTGTTCGTCCTCCCCGGCGGCAACGTTGGCGTTGCAACAGGTATTGAATGGCGTCGTGAGACCTTTTTCGATGATCGTGACCCTCGCCTCGACGGCACGATTACATTTACCGACAGTGTGACCGGCGTATTCAACGGCAGTGATGTTGCGGGAACCAGCCCGTCACCCGACACAGATGGGTCGCGCACAGTATATTCGGCCTTCGCCGAATTGTTCGTGCCTGTCGTCAGCGCAGACATGAACATTCCACTGGTCGAAGAATTCAATGTGCAGATGGCCGGACGGGTCGAGCGTTTCGAAGACATCGACGCGACCGCGATGGTTCCGCGCGTGGCCGCATCATGGACCACCATTCCCGGCATCACATTCCGGGGCGCATGGTCGCAAGGCTTCCGCGCGCCAAATCTCGCTCAGGTCAATGATGACGGCACCACCCGGTCCAATACACGCGATGATTTCGTGTTTTGCCAGGCACAGGTCCGAAAAGGCCTTCTATCTGGCCTCGACGCCTGCCCCGGTGCCGGTGTCATCAGCTTCCGGTCGGGTGCTCGCAGCCTAAAGCCTGAAGATAGTGAAAGCATAAACCTTGGTATCGTGCTTGAGCCGAAGTTTATTCCGGGCCTGACACTCACCGCCGACTATTGGCGGGTAAAGCAAGCCGAGTTGGTTGGTACGTTCGGCGACGACAACGCAATTGCACTTGATTTGCTCCGCCGCCTCGGGGGTAGCACCAATCCAAATGTTATCCGTGCGGCCCCAACCGTGGATGACATAGCGTTGTTCACCGGTACTGGCCTTGCCCCGGCGGGCAAGATCGTCCAGGTGCTCGATCCTTATCTTAACCTTGATAGCCGCGTGTCCAAGGGCTGGGACTTCGGGATGGCCTACAACGTGCCCGATTTCGGGGCAGGTAAGTTCCGCCTTCGCTTGAATGCGGCACGGCTAAACAGCTTCGTCCAAAGCGCCAGCGTTGATGGTGAGGAACTGCTTGCTGGAATTGCGGCTGGCACGTTGCCGGCCGATGTCACGGTTGGCGGGCTGGGTGAATTGCTCGAAATCGACGGCCGTCCCAAATGGCGTGTCAGCGGATCGATCAATTGGGAAACTGGTCCAGTCGAGATCGGCCTGTTTGGCCAATATACCGGCAAGGTATGGGACACCAGCGTTGTCCGCGACATATTGCTGGTTTCGGATGATCCAAATGCCAACTTCTACCGGGTCAACGACCAGTTCCTTACCAACCTTTCGGTTTCTTACACGATCAACAACGACACGGCTCTTAACGGAACCCGGCTGCGCTTTGCGATCAACAACCTGTTCGACAAGGATCCGCCGCTCGCGGATGAAACCTATGGTTTCTACAGCGAGTTGTACACTGCGCGCGGACGTGTCTTCCACGTCGAACTCCGGAAGAAGTTTTGATGTAATGCGGCGGGCAGGAACTTGGTTATCGCTCGCCGCGTGGATTGGGATCGGGTCGGTTGCACATGCGCAGCCACCCGCTACCCCAGCGTCATCTGATTCCAAACCTACCCTGTCTGGCTGCCATACAGCCAAAGGTAGCGTTAAATTTGATTTTGAGGGTGCGTCCCGCTCTGTTTGTTACGTGGAGGATGAACGGACGCTATCGATTCTGGTTACGCCCGAGCATCTTCCGCCAATCAACCCGAGCCCGTGGTATGCCTTCCGATACAGCGCGGCGGAAGGTGGCAGTCTTAACGTTAACGTACGTTACCTTGGCGCACGGCATCGTTATGCGCCCAAGTGGCGCGGACGTGGCGACCCTTCGGCGTTTTCCGTCGTGATTGCCAATGACGCCAGTTCGGTATCAATTACACTCCCACCGGGCGAAGGTGTCGTTAGTGGCCAGCCGCTTTTGACGAGTGCCCATTACGACAATTTGCTTGCTCAACTTACGAAAAGTGGCGGCGGCAGCCGGATTGTGATTGGCCAATCACAGGATAGACGCCCCGTCGAAGCCGTTCATTTGGGCTCTACCGATGCTCCGCGCCTTGTGGTGCTGCTGGGCAGGCAGCACCCACCTGAAGTGACCGGTGTCTTCGCGATGGATGCGTTTTCGCTTAAGATTGCAGAGCTGATCCGCTCAGGTGCTATCGACGGGAAGCAGTTCCAGTTTCTGATTGTGCCTTTACTCAATCCCGACGGCGTCGCCCGTGGGCACTGGCGGGGTAATCTAGGTGGGACAGACCTCAACCGCGACTGGGGGATATTCAAGCAGCCGGAAACGCGCGCGGTCCACGATTGGCTTGCCTCGCTACCCGCACAAGTACAGCCGGTGTTGATGCTCGATTTCCATTCAACCAACCGCAACCTTTTCTATGTGCAGGGTGACGAGGCGAATGCGCAAGGCAAGGCTTTCCTCGCTGCGTGGCTCGGGGGCAAAGAGAACGCCTTTGCGGGATATCCGTTCAAGATTGAGCCGCGCGATGCCAATTCCGGCTCAGGCACAACAAAGAATTGGTTCAGCGCAACATATGGTATTCCGGCCTATACGTACGAGGTCGGAGATGATTCAGACCCTCTCGCAGTTCGCGCTGCAGCGGAGGCGTTGGCACAAAATTTGGTACCATCTCTGGTTATGCCGCCTAAGGAGTGATGCACGGGCATATGTGCGGGGGCGATGCTCAGTTTGATCCGGAGATTTTTAATGAGCCTTACCATGACCTATCGCGTCGCGTGCTTCCTCGCTTGTCTCTCGGCGTCTTTTGTAGCAGCGCCAGCGATGGCAAAAGCGTGCGATCCGCTTGCCGCCGGATCATCGCAGATTGTTTTTTCCGGCTGGTCAGGGCCTAAACTCCCCGTCTTCGTGCACAAGCCACAAACGGCGGGAGCCGATAGCCGAATCGTTTTCGTCATGCACGACGTTCAACGTGACGGCGAGCGTTATCGCGACGAATGGCGCGATCTGGCCGAACAGCATAATCTTATCGTCGTCGTGCCGACGTTTGGCAGAGAGGATTTTCCCACCACCGGCTCTTACAATCTTGGCAACATAATCGATAAGAAAGGCCGAAAAACGCCCAAGGCGGAATGGTCATTCTCCGCTATCGAGCCTTTGTTCGACGACATCGTTTGCCGCGTGTCTGGTAACCAGCGGGGCTATGCGCTCTATGGTCATTCTGCCGGTGGGCAGTTCGTTCATCGCTATGTCGCCTTTGCCGATGCACCCCGAATGGACAGTGCCGTTGCTGCGAATTCGGGATGGTACACGATGCCGGACGATCGAGCTTTCCCTTATGGCTGGGGCGGCGATGTGGCAGGACTGGTTTCGCCTGCGAAGGCATTTCAGCGGCCGTTGACCATCCTGCTTGGGACCGAAGATATTGACCGCAAGGATCCCAATCTGCGCGTCAACGGGCAAGCTGACAAACAGGGCCAGACGCGTTTCGACAGGGGGCACAGTTTTCTGGCCGCTGCACACAAGCGGGCAGGCGTCGCCATGCCGATCAGCTGGAAGATCGCTTACGCACCGGGGGTCGGCCACGACAATGGTCAAATGGCACCGTTTGCTATTCCCCACCTTTTAGGCGCAGCTGCCAGGGCGCCATCGCCGCAAGTCGCCGTTAAGGCCCAAGCGGATATTGAAAAATTGCGATCGCGCAAGGCCGTCACAGCCGCAATGGCGACGATAATTGAGCTTGAAAGCGATTGGGCCATCCAGCGGCTCGTTGAACTAACAGAAATACCTGCCCCCCCGTTCGAAGAGGAAAAGCGCGGGCTGGCTTTTGCCCGCATGTTGCGTGAAATCGGTGGCCTCGATGTTCGAATTGACGAGATTGGGAATGTGATCGCGCGGCGTAAAGGCACTGGCACAGGTTCGGCTGTCATGCTGGCCGCCCATCTCGATACCGTTTTTGCCAAAGACGTAGATGTGACGGTAAAACGCGACGGTGACCGTTTCACCGCTCCGGGCATTGGCGACAATTCACGCGGCCTGGTATCGCTTTTGTTGGTTGCACGCGCGCTGGAAAGGCATGCCATTTACACCGAACGGGACATCCTGTTTGTTGGGACGGTGGGTGAGGAAGGTACGGGCGACCTGCGCGGCATGCGACATATCTTTTCTAAGCCAGATCACGCGATTGGCAGCGTCATCGCAATCGACGGAGGCGAAATGGGCCGACTGATCGACACGGCTGTAGGTTCAAACCGCTACCGGGTGAAATTTACCGGTCCAGGCGGCCACAGCTATGGCGCCTTTGGAACCGTCAATCCGCATCACGCCACGGCGCGAGCGATTACCCGTTTTCTCGACCGCGCCGAACCCGTTACAGCCTCCGGTTCAAAGGCAACCTACTCGGTTGCCTTGTTGGAAGGTGGCCTTGGCATCAACGTCATACCAACGGACAGTGCATTCGAAATCGACCTGCGATCGTCGGACGCTAACCGTCTGGCTGCTCTGGATGCGATACTGCGATCGGCAATTGGTGCAACGCTTGCCAGCGAGAATGCTGGTAAGAAACAAGGCGGGCTGTTGGCAGTCGAGATCAAGGACCTTGGAAAGCGCCCGGCAGGCACGAATGCCGCCAACGCCCCGTTGGTCTCCAATGCTGAAGCGGCCCTTTCTTCTTTGGGCGTCGAACCAAGCCGGAACGCCTCATCCACCGATGCAAATCTGCCCATGTCGCTCGGCATTCCCAGCATAACCATAAGCCGCGGGGGCATCAGTGAGCGATCGCATTCTAATGATGAATACTGGATTGCAAAGGACCCACATTTTGGGCCCCAAGCAGCATTACTCATTAGCCTCCTTGAGGCTGCGGTCAGCAACGATATTGGCGATGCAAGATAGATAAGAAACGCCTAAAAAGAACCTCCAAGGCGTCCAAGACCAGGCCAGCCCCGATTATGGCGACCCGGTGCCGACACCCTGTCCGTGGTGAGCGGGGCCGGTAGATAGAGCGCGAAGACATTTGTCTTTTATGGGGCACTTCTTTTCCAGGCTGAAGCACTGTCGCACGTTGGCCACCCGATAAGACAAATTCGCTGAGAGCGTCCTCGGCATGGCCCAGCTGGCGTGAATGCGCCTGTGGCTCTGCGCTTATGAGTCCACGGTATATCTAAGTAAATCCCGCTAAGTATTATTACGAATTTAAAACAAAACACAAATGTTATTAATTACTTCAAATTTATAAAAAAATCACATTAAATTAAAAAATATAATTATTTATTTTTAAAATATTCAATAATCTTAAAAAAATAAATTATAATAATTTGAGGATATTTTTATGGACGGAAATAATGATAGTTTCACATCAATTTCTTCTTTAAGAAATAATCTGTCTAAAGAAAATAATATTTCTCCTGAACAAAAAAAATTTAAAATAAATAAAGAAGAATGCTCGTACGCGAAATCGCATATTCAAATTGGAGATATCACGGAAATCTCGCAGGGATCAGGTGGGGGCCGCCTCAAAACCAGCAATATATCGCGGCAACTGATTGTGGAAAAGATCGACCAACAGATTTTTCGCGATGCGAAGCAATCCTTTGTAACCCGACGTGTCGAACAAGATTCCATGTCTACCCTTATTAAGGGCCCTATTCGGCCTCGCACTGGTGACCTTGCGCTGGCGCAGGTAGAGCGCATCCACTTCCATCGGCGATTGGAGCTCACGAACGGCCGAAAGGCAACGTTAGAGCCTGGCGACAAGATTATCGTTGCATATGGAGATCGTTACGCCACCGACCAATTCGAGGCTGAAATTCCTTTGGATCTTGGCACCACGAACCTTGTTGCCACTGGTGGCATCGCTTCGCGCATGCTGTCGCGTAACGGGGGGATCCGACCAGCGAGCATCATTTGCCCCCTTGGTCTGATCGGAGATGGCGACGGCGTGCCGTTAAACCTGTCGCGTTTCGCAGCTTCTCCTCCGCCGCTGCCTGACCGACGCCCGATAGTCATGGCAGTGCTTGGTACTTCGATGAACTCCGGGAAAACCACAATCAACTATTCCATGGTTAACGGACTGCGAAGGGCAGGCCACCGCCCCGGCGTGGCGAAAATCACGGGAACAGGTTCTGGTGGGGATTATTGGTTGATGGTCGACGCAGGCGCGCATGCCGTCGTCGACTTCACCGATGCAGGCTATGCTGCAACATACAAGCTTTCCATCCCACAAATAGAATACATCCTCCAGAGCTTGATCGCTCAGCTTATAGGAAAAGGCGTTAATATAATATTGATAGAGATAGCCGACGGGATCTTTCAGGAACAAAATGTCGAGCTGATCCGCTCTCCGCTTTTCGGCCAACTGGTAGATAAGGTCATCTTTGCCGCTGGCGAAGCGATGGGCGCGCTAATGGGTATACATACCCTGCAAGAAGCGGCCGCTCCCCTTATCGGAATTTCAGGCAAGATGACCGCCTCCGAGTTGGCAATCAGGGAATGCCGAGCGGCCAGCACAACCCCAGTATATACCCGTGCCGAACTTTCTGACCCGTCCAGCGTGTGCAAGATTATCGGGATACCTCTGGAAGGTGATCTTCCGCTGGTGGATGTCGCCCCGTTAACCTCGTGTTGCCCGACCATTTCATCGGACACTCCCGCCCGGTCGGTCGCAAGTTCCATTGTTAAGGGCAAAGCGACATGAGCGAGCTACAGACCTTAAGAATGAGGGATTGTCTGACACGCTCAGAAATTATTACCGTGCTTGGAACTGCGCTGGCAAGCGCGGCGTCAGTGATCTTGCTATTCCTATCAATGAAGACCGTATTAAAGACATTAGAATACGGCACCACTAGCTTGACCCGATCCGAAAACCTAACGGCATTGGCAATTCTGTTAGCGGCGGCGACAGCCCATTCCGTGCTAAAGGGTCTCGAATTCGCGGTTCCAGAAGCGATAGGATTCCAGGCCGTCAGCAGGCTTCGTATGTCACTGCACAAGCACATGTCAGGCATGTCCGCGCGCCAAATTCAACACCGATCTCGTGGAAGCTTGATACTCCGCTTAACTGGCGATCTCACCATGCTTCGAACCTGGCTCAGCCGAGGACTTGGTAGAGGCATAATCGCCGGCATTTCGATGATGGCCTGCATCTTAATCGTGGGAACAATTAGCCCGAAGCTCGCTGGCGTCATCACCATCTGTGTTTTTTCCGGCATTATTGTTTCGTTCGCAATTGGTCGGCGTCTTCAGAAGGTCACGGCACGCGTGCGGCGCAAGCGCTCATTGCTAACGAGCAACATCGACGAACAGGTCCATGGATTGGCAACAATCCAGACTTCCGGGCGGTTCAACGGAGAACTCTCCCGATTGGCGCGGCAAAGCGAAAGTTTAACTGCGTCGCTTGTCCGAGAAGCGCGGCTTCGCGGTTGGCTAAGGAGCACGGCATCTGCCTCCGGCTGGTTAGCCATGTGCGGTATTATTGGACTAGGTGGGTTCGACATTGCGAATGGCGCACTCGACCTTAGTTCGGTGATGGTCGCCATTGTTGCGACGCGTCTTTTACAAGGTTATGTCAGCACACTCGGTTTGGTGTACGATTATTGGTGCCGCGCCGAAGTATCGAGACGGAAGCTGGAAGATTTCCTGAACAGTTCGTCGCAGTTGCTCGCTGATCCCGCTCTGGAACCTCTTCGTCACAACCGGGCGCCCATTCGGTTTGAGTCTTTAAGCGTGGACGGGGCCCTTCAAGACATCACCGCTCTTGTTCCGGCTGGATGGCATGTGGCAATCGTTGGGCCGAGTGGTTCTGGAAAAACGACCCTTCTCCACGCAATCGCCAGAATGGTGAAACCTCAGAAAGGCTCTGTGTTCATCGGTGATCAGGATTTGGCAAGCTGTCAGATTGCTAGCGTGTTTCGCAAGATAGGTCTGGTCAGCCCGGATCTGCCGCTTCTAAGAGGTACTATCAGACGCAATCTGTGCTACCGAAAGCCAGCGGCCGGCGATGTCGAAATGTCAGCCCTGCTTACCCGCTGTGGCCTTAAGCCGCTTGTGGATTCCTTTTCCGACGGACTTGATCACTGGATCACAGAAGAGGGTAGGAACATTTCCGTCGGTGAACGCCAGCGGCTGGCTCTGGCGCGGGCCATGATGGGCAGTCCACCAATCTTGCTCCTCGATGACCCTATCGCTCCGCTTGACAGAAAAAACCGCCAGATTTTTCGCAGGATCATTGCACAGTACGCCGGGACCATTCTCCACGTCACCGAGGATCCAGATGATATCGTCATTGCAGACCTTGTCTGGACGATGGAGAACGGCCGCCTCGTATCTACAGAAACTTCGCAAAGTTATCTTAACCGGATGCGTCAACAGCCTGACGCTATCCATCAGTTCTCTCTGGTTGGCTGAAATGGCTGATTTCCAAGCATCAACACGCCTTAAAGGCGACCATGTACTGGGCTATCACCTGTTTGCCCCTTCCAAGCTGAAGCACCCTCGACTTCTGGTCCTTGTTCACGGAAGGCAGACGACACCTGAAGCGATCATCCGACTGTTTGCGCCTATTGCAAGGACGTGCGGCATTGCACTTTTAGCGCCAGATTTTTCAGATTTTCGGTTCAAAGGGTACCAGCAACTGCGCGGTAGCAGTGGCAAGAACGCTGCGGCAACCGCGCTAGATACATTAGCGCGCTTACAATCAAACTACCTTGGCCTCGACGAACAACGGTTTGATCTTTTTGGCTTTTCAGCAGGCGCGCAGTTCGCACATCGTTTTGCCCTCGCTTTGCCCAACCGCACGGCACGGCTCATAGTCGCAGCGGCCGGATGGTATACTGATCTCTCTTGTGATCGCTCTTTTCCGCACGGCCTTGGTCGGTATCGCGCTCATCTGAAACAGTTTCTGCAAATACCCACGCTACTTTTAGTGGGAGAGCGGGATTGCTGCAAAACAGACCAGTCCCTGAGGCGATCACCGGATCTTGATGCCCGTCAGGGCGAAGATCGTGTTTCGCGTGCGCGCAATTGGTTAGAACAGATCGAACAGCAAAGTGCGGCATATGGGCTGCCCTGCAAAGCAAGGCTCGCGATCCTGCCCAACACCGGACACAGCTTGCACGAAGCGATAGCATTAGGTGGCCTAGAAATAGCGGCCTTAAAACACCTCCTGGCGGACAGGGATGCCGGTGCGGGCGAATGGACACAGCGCCAACGACATTCATTGAACTGATGAGAGTTATGTGATGACAAATCCATCCCTTCGAAACGCCGTCGGACGTGTTGTTGTATTTACGTCCCTTTTTGCGCCGATGACTGCCCACGCTGAAGCACTAGAGAGTGACGCCCAGCTTACGCTGTCAGCCAGTGGGGTTATCGCATCCGGCAAATGGATCGACGGCACTGAGGACCCCGACAAATCGGGGGGCGTTTTTGGCGTGAAGGCTTCATGGGACCTGAAAGGCGACGCGACCTATTTAGGAATCGATCTTTCCAGCAGCTATTACGCCTATTCAGATGAAGACCGCGACGATCGCTGGAGCAACAGGATTGCAGGCATTTACGAACGCCAAGTGGCTCCGACGCTCAAGATTGGAGCGCGTGCAGACTTCGCATCTAGGATGGCAGCGCTGGAGAGCAGCTCAGCTGACCAGGCACAGATTCAGGGCATGCTGACTTGGGGAAAACGCAAGGACAGAGTGAGATTGAGCGCTGGATGGCGCTGGCGCGGCTATCGTGACGGCAGCGATGGGTCGGGCGATGGCGCAATTGCGGCCATTTCCTGGCGTCGTCGCTTGGACAAGCGTCAATTTCTGGAGATCTCGGGAAGCTACGACACTATAGATTCTACGATCGATCGGCGCGACTATCGTCGATACACCATCAATGCCGAATACCGCCTGCGCCCAATTGACAAGTTGGAGCTCGGCATAGGCCTTGCCTTGAAGAATTGGCGCTATCGCAATCGACGCTTAGGCGATGGTTACCAGCACGACCACAGCTGGACGCCAAAGGTAAATGTCTCGTACGAAGTGGCCAAGGGTTGGTTCGCTGATCTCGAAGGAGAGATGATTTCGCGAAATTCCAGCGATTCCACATATGATAACGAAATAAAGCGCGGTAAAATCGGAATACGCAAGAAATTATATTTTTGATAAATTTTTAAATTCTCAAAACATATTAAAGTAAATTAACATGTCAGAAGAATTAAATGTATTCGATCAACCCTTAATCGGCCCAAAATGGAAATACAAACGTCATTTTTTGCGACGAATGTTTATATTTTTGATCGCTTTTTCTGTGATCATTACTTGCGTGACCGGACAGAAGCCTCTCAAAGGCATCGCGCCAATAGTGGTGATAGGTGGCGACACGCATTTCGGGGAAAACTATGCTTCTCGAAAGTCGTTTGGAGGGCCGTGGGGAAACGGACAAAATGTTGACTACAGTCGCGGCTTTTTTTGGCTGAAGCCCTTGCTGGATCGGGCGATGTGGAAGGTCGTCAACCTTGAAACGCCTTTAAGCAGTGCTCTTAATGAAACACGTCTGGATAAGGAGTATGTTCATTGGGCGCATGCAGAAAATGCGGGCAGGGCATTGGCCGCAGGGGGGATAAATGCCGTCGGCCTCGCTAACAACCACGTCCTTGATCAGGGGCCACAGGGCTTAAAAAAAACGTTTTCGACGCTAAACCGCTACGGTATCGGCGCGTTTGGCGCCGGCATGGACCTGTCTCAGGCTCGGGCGCCGCTGGTGCGGAAAATTAGCCTTGCCGAGAGGCGGGCTAGAACTGTCGCAATATTCGGCATGTTTGAAGTCCGTAGAAATTATCGAGAAAAACTAGATTTCTACGCAGATACTAACAAACTGGGCGTGGCACCCATTGATGTCGCAGCCTTTGCCAAGCAAGTCTCGGTCTTACGCAAAACAGATCCGAACGCATTCGTAATAGCTTATCCTCATTGGGGGAAAAACTATATGTGGGCCACCGATACACAGGTGGAGATTGGCCATGCATTAATCGATGCCGGTGCCGATATCGTAATCGGCCATCACGCCCATACATTGCAGGAAATTGAACGATACAAATCTAAGTGGATTCTTTATGGGATAGGTAATTTCATATTCAACGCGCCGGGCCGTTACGCCAAGTATCCCAGTAGCCTCCCATTCAGCCTGGTGGTGGAATTGGTTTTCGGCGGCGATCCAACTGCCATCCCTCGCGTAAAGCTTCATCCATTTCTATCAGATAATCTGCAAACACGTTACCAGCCACGCCCAGCCTCTGCCGACGAAGCGCGCATTATTATGGGGGCAATCAGAGCAAGGCCGCACGCAAAAGGCTTTGCCGCGGAATTAGTTGACGATAGCTCGGGTACGAAGGCTATATTACTGACGTCCGATGAGGCGAAGTGAAATGCGTCTAACAACTGGGGTGCAGATACCGGACTGGACCCTGTTCGAATACCGCAGAAAACCAGGAATTGAGCGTTGCTCAATATTCAAAGATTCATGCGTTCAAAGAAATAGATGCGGCGTTTCAGGCGCCGCGCACCAATGTGCTGCGCGCAAGACGGTATACCAATCCGGCAAGCCCGTCATAATTGGCATGGTGGTAAGCTGAATCGGGTGCCAATTGTGCGGTCAGGCGTTTGTGCGCCGTCCCTAGTGCATGATAAGGCACGCTGGGCAGCAAGTGATGCAATGCGTGGTAACGCAGGCCCACAGGTGCCCAGATCTCTGCCAGCAGCCCAGGGGGCGGGACGTTGACGCTGTCGAGGAACTGCGCGGTCACACTCAGCGGTTCACCATCATTTTCCCATAAATGCGCGACGAGCGTGCGGACTTGGTTGAGCACGGCAACGCTTGCGACGATGGCAAGGAAGATCAGGAAAGACTGGAGCGGGATGAAACCGGTAAATACGCCAGTCAGCAGTGCGATCGACCAGATGCTGGCGGCGGTTTCTTGCACGATCCAGTTGCGATGTGCGTCGCCCTCGGCGGGTCTGCGCCGAAATGCAGGGTTGATCGCGAGACCCGAATAACGTTCGACCACGACCTTGCGCAACGCAGGGATAAACAGCGACAGCGGCGCAAGCACGGCGTTGCGGAACAGCAAGGCAATTGGCGCCAGCAACGAAACGATGATGAACACAGGCAGCGTCCATGGTTTCATCAGCGCCAATGGCAGATATTCGGGATCTTGATCGGTGCCATAACGTGTGCGTGCATGGTGCAGGTTGTGGATGCCTTCATACATATAAGACGGCACGAGCAGGGGCACACCAATTACCGCGTTAAAGCCAAAGCGGAAACCGGGAAGCGCGGAATGCTTCACATGCGTCACTTCGTGAATGAAGCCGCCGGCGCGATATAGGCCAAGGATCGAGACCAACGCCGCAGCGCACTGAACCCACAGGGTTCCGGACATGATGGCCACCGCAAGTCCGGCATAGCCAACCAGCGCCGACACAAGGAAATCCGACCAGAAAATGCGCGGGTTCGGCGCGGCAAGATCCCGCGTGAGTTCGGCAACCGCGCGCAACATCGCTTTGTCATCAGGAACCTGTTTAAGACGCGCTGCACGGCCGACGAAATCACCGCCTAAAACGGCACCGTCTACCTGTGTGTGCGGGGTCAGTAACATTTCACTCATGCGCGTATCAATCTGCCTGTCGGAACCTGTTTGACCGTACATAGGCATTAGTCGTGGCGATAAAATGGCAGAATGTATGAATTATGGCCGCTTTCTTTCGGCGCGCTAAGCCTAACATGTGCTCAGGCTTGCCAGCCGTGGGTTGGGCGCTAAACAAACGGGCATGTTAGGTGTCTGTTATTATCCCGAGCACTGGTCCGAGGATCATTGGCCGCGCGACGCACAAAGAATGCGTGATCTTGGGCTGCGTTATGTCCGGATTGGCGAATTTGCGTGGGGTCGCATCGAAAAGGCTGAAGGCCTATTCGATTGGGCGTGGATGGACCGCGCGATCGACGTGCTCGGCGCAGCCGGACTGAAAGTCGTGCTTGGCACGCCCACGGCAACGCCGCCCAAATGGCTGTGCGAAAAATATCCCGACATTTTGCCTGTTGATATTCAAACGGGCCAAGTGCGTGGTTTCGGATCGCGCCGCCATTATGACTTTTCGAGCGAAACCTATCTGGTGCAGGCGGAACGTATCACCGCTGCCATGGCGCAGCGTTATGGCAGCCATCCGCATGTGGCCGGTTGGCAAACCGACAATGAATTGTGCTGCCACGATACGACCATGAGCGTATCGCCAGCGGCGCTGGAAAAATTCCGGGCCTATTGTGCGCAACGTTATGGCACGATTGCGGCGCTCAATGCGGCGTGGGGTAATGTGTTCTGGTCGATGGAATATGACCATTTTGACCAGATCGATCTGCCCTTTTTCACGGTCTGCGAAACGAACCCCGCGCATCGCTTGGCCTATCGGCGCTTTGCGTCGGAACAGGTCGTGCGCTTTCATGACGTCATGATATCGGCCATTCGCCGCCACGCCGCACCGCACCAGTGGGTGACGCATAATATCATTCCGCCAGCAACAACAGGCGTAGACAACGCAGCGCTGACCCGCGACCTCGATTTTGTCAGCTATGACAATTATCCGCTCGGTTTTTCCGATCAGCTCATGGCCAAAGCATCAGCTGATGAATGGAAGCCATTCATGCGCACGGGGCATCCTGATTTGGCGGCGCTCAATTTTGATTCGGTGCGCGGGCTATCCAAAGGTGCATGGTGGGTGATGGAGCAGCAGCCCGGACCCGTTAACTGGGCGCCGCATAATCCGCGTCCTGCGCCGGGCATGGTGCGGCACTGGACGCTTCAGGCTTTTGCCCATGGCGCGGCCTGCGTGGCCTATTTCCGGTGGCGGCAAGTGCCCTTTGCGCAAGAACAAATGCATGCCGGGCTTCGGCGGCCTGATGACATGCCCGCCGCGGCATGGGCGGAAGTGGAACAGGCTGCATCGGAAATGCAGTTGCTTGGCGACTTGTCTGTTGTCGCGGCGAAGTCCCCGGTCGCCATCGTCATTGATCCGGTGTCCGGATGGGTCGACGATATTGAACGGCAGGGTGCGGGATATCGCTATGATGCGGTCGTCTTCCAATATTATCGCGCATTGCGTGGCCTGGGCGTGGATGTTGACTTTGTGTCCGCAGGCGACGCGCAGCTGGCTGGATATCCACTGGTCATCGTACCGACCATGGCGGTGGTTGACGATGCCGCGTTCGATGCGTTGCAGGCGAGCGATGGCATATTGCTGTTCGGGCCACGCGCGGGCGCGAAGACTGACGAGTTCTCGATGAGCGAAGGCCTACCGCCCGGACGGCTGCGTGAACTTGTACCGGTAAAAGTCACTTCGGTTGAAACGCTGCGCGCGGATTGCGGCGGCAGCATTGCGTATAAAGGCGCGGAATATGAAAGCGGCCGTTGGCGCGAGACGATTGAAGTGGGCGGTGCGGACATCATCGCAACCTATGAAGACGGCGCACCGGCGGCGGTGCAGGCAGGTCGAAGCATCTATCTTGCGACGCTGACGGACGATGCCTTTCTGACGAACTTGTTGGTCGATTTATGTGCGGAGACGGACGTGCAGATTACGCCGCTTCCGCCCACGCTGCGTTTGCGCCGCCGCGGTGAACTGACCTTTGCGTTCAATCTGGATAGCGTCAGCGCGCGCGCGCCTGCACCCGCAGGCGCAGAGTTTGTCATCGGCGGTTCGGACATCGAACCCTATGGCATTGCTGTCTGGCGTTAGCGCTCTTTGGTCGCGCTGAATTTCAGGTCCGGATGCTTTTCCTGCTGATAACCAACATCCCATGACGAACGCGCCATAAATACCGGATGGCCATCGCGATCCTTCGCCATGTTTCCGCCATTGAACGAGATGAATTGCGCCAGCGCCGTATCCGACCCGATGAGCCAGCGCGCGGTGTCATAAGGTGCGGGCTCCAGAAACGCATCGACCTTATATTCCGCCTCAAGCCGCGAAATCAGAACGTCGAGCTGAAGTTGCCCGACGACGCCAATTACCCAGTTTGAACCGATCTCCGGATAGAATACCTGAATGACGCCCTCTTCGCTCAGGTCATCCAGCGCCTTGCGCAGCTGCTTGGTCTTCGTGGGGTCGCGTAAGACGACGCGGCGCAAAATTTCCGGCGCGAAGTTGGGCAGGCCCGTAAAGCGCACGTCATTGCGCTCGGATAAAGTATCGCCGACGCGCAAGGTGCCATGGTTTGGAATGCCGATGATATCGCCGGGTTCCGCGCTGTCGGCAATTTCGCGATCTTGCGCGAAAAACAGGATCGGCGAATGAATCGCGACGGGCTTGCCAAGCCCCGAAGGCGTCAGCTTCATGCCGCGTTTGAACGTGCCGGAGCACAATCGCATGAACGCGATGCGGTCACGGTGCTGCGGATCCATATTGGCCTGCACCTTGAAAATGAAGCCCGTGACTTCTTTTTCAGACGGATCAATATCACCCTTCGAACTGGGTTGCGGGCGGGGTGGCGGCGCATATTTGGCGATCGCGTTGATGAGCTCGATCACGCCGAATTCTTTCAGCGCGGAACCGAAATAAACAGGCGTTAGGTCGCCATTTTGGAACGCGGTCAGATCGAACTCGGAATATCCAGCCTGGGCAAGCTCCGCCTCTTCGCGCAGCCGCGCGACGCCCGCGGGCGTGAGCACATCTTCAAGGCTCGTCGCATTCAGGCCGGCATGGTCACTGATTTTGCCTTCAAACGCCTTGCTGTCGCCCGATGGCTGGCTCAGGCGACCGCTGTTGAAGTCGTAAAGCCCTTCAAACTCGCCGCCCATGCCCACGGGCCAGTTCATAGGGCACACATCCAGCGCCAGCGCATCGGCGACTTCGTCAATCGTTTCAAATGCGGGGCGACCTTCACGGTCCACCTTGTTGACGAAGGTAATGATCGGAACGCTGCGCAGGCGGCAAACTTCGAAAAGCTTGCGGGTCTGCGGCTCAATACCCTTTGCGGCGTCGATGACCATGATGGCAGAATCGACCGCGGTTAGCGTCCTGTAGGTGTCTTCGGAGAAATCTTCATGCCCCGGCGTGTCGAGCAGGTTGAAGACAATGCCGTCCTTTTGAAACGTCATCACCGATGACGTAACCGAAATTCCGCGCTGCTGTTCGATCTTCATCCAGTCGGAACGCGCACGGCGTGCCTGACCGCGCGCCTTTACTTCGCCTGCCAAGTGAATGGCGCCACCTTGAAGCAAAAGCTTCTCAGTCAGCGTTGTTTTACCCGCATCGGGGTGGGAGATAATGGCAAAGGTTCGGCGGTTGAGCGTCATACCGCGCGGCTTAGGGATGATTGATTATCGCTTCAACCCGTTTGTCAGAAGGTCAGCAGCGATAGTCGCAACTTCAGCTGCATCGCGATCTTCATCAAGGACACCAAAACGCAGCCCCAAAAACACGTTCATGCCGACAATGGCCCACGCATGCACCTCCTCGACATCGTCCCGCACTTGCCCTTTGGTCGCGGCTTCTTTCAAGCTTGCGAGATATCCGTTGACGGTATTTTCATAATGCGCGCGGTAACTTGGCGGATCGACAAATTCAGCCTCGTCAATAATCCGGTACAGTTCCTTATGCTCGCGCACAAAATTCAAAAATTTGTTCAGGCCCTTACGCTCACCTTCAAGACGGTCTGGCTCCGCAGCGATCACGGGCCCTACCGTCTGCCGCACCTGCGCCGACATGTCGCGGACCAGCGCGCGGAAGAGCGAATCCTTGGAATCAAAATAGGTGTAGAAGCTGCCCAAGGCCACGCCGGCGCGCTGCGTAATCGATACGACGGAGCTTTCGTGAAACCCCTTTTCGCCAAATTCGGCGGCAGCCGCGTCCAACAACAGACGCAATGTTTTGCGGCCCCGTTCGGTGCGGGGTGTTTTTTCAGCCGGTGTCATTGTTGCTGATATGCCACGTTCGACCGACATTCGCTACACTTCCTAAAGCCACTAAGTTGAAACATGGTTCAACTTTCAGTATACGCATATTTGGAAATGGGTAAAGGCCCGCATTTCAATCAGGAGAGTGACAATGAAATCCACCAAAATTTCGATGATCCGCGCAGCATTATTGGCCAGCATTGCCGTTTCCGGCGTGGCAGTGACCGCGCCTGTTATGGCGCAAGACGAAGCTGCGAGCGCGGAAAATGGTGATGAAATCATCGTCACTGCCCGCCGCCGCGAAGAAAATCTGCTCGATGTGCCCATCGCCGTCAGCGCATTTTCGGGCGAAGCGCTTGAATTGCGTGGCGCGCTTGACCTGACCGACATTGGCAACATCACGCCGAACACCACGCTTGAAACATCGCGCGGCAGTAACTCGACGCTGTCGGCATTTATTCGCGGTATCGGGCAACAGGATCCCGTGTCGGGTTTTGAACCCGGTGTCGGCATCTATCTGGACGATGTGTATTTGAACCGTCCACAGGCTGCGGTCCTCGACATTTATGAGGTAGAACGCATCGAAGTTCTGCGCGGACCGCAAGGTACGCTGTACGGCCGCAACACCATCGGCGGCGCGGTGAAATATGTCACAAAGCGTTTGCCGCAAGAGTTCGCCTTGAGCGCACGGGCAACGGTCGGAACTTATGATCAGGCCGACGGCGTGTTGACGGTCTCCGCCCCGATTGGCGACATCGTTCGCGTCGGCGGCAGCGTCGCGCGGCTTTCACGCGGCGGCTTTGGCGATAACCTGACCACCGGCCTTGAAAATTATAACAAGGATGTATGGGCAGCGCGCGGCACCTTGGAGCTTGGCGGATATGGCGCGCCGGTTTCGGTTCGTATCAGCGGCGATTATAGCCATGACAAGAGCGACCCACGCGGCGGTCATCGTATCATTCCCGGATTGTTGTCGGGCGCACCCGTGCTGGACAATGTTTTTGACACACGCGGCGGACTTGTTGATCCGAAACAGGATATCGAAGCTTATGGCCTCGCTATGAACATTTCGGTGGACCTGTCCGAAACCCTGACGCTGCGGTCCATCAGTGCATGGCGTAAAGATGACACGCTGACCCCCATCGATTTTGATGCGCTGCCTGCGGCGGATGTTGACGTCCCCGGTGGCTATTTCAACGAACAGGTCAGTCAGGAAGTGCAATTGCTTGTGGACGCTGGTCCGTTCAGCGGCATGGTCGGTGCATATTATCTGGATGCCACGGCAGATACCTTGTTCGATGTGCGCCTGTTCACGACGCTCAGCGGATTGACGGCATTTACGAAGGCTGCGGTCGATACGGAAACCTACGCCATCTTCGGTGATTTTACGTACGACCTTTCCGAACAGCTCAGCCTGTCGGTTGGCGGCCGTTACACATGGGATAAGCGCACCGCGAATATCCTGCGCCAAAACTATCTCGGCGGCGGATCGCCCTTCTTTGGCGGGGCAGGCGTCGCCTTTGGCGCAGCCAGCACAAACTTCAGCGGACAGCGTGATTTCAAAAAGTTCACGCCCCGCATATCGCTCAGCTTTAAGCCAACGCCAGACGACAATATCTACGCCAGCTTCAGCCAAGGGTTCAAGGGCGGCGGCTTTGACCCGCGCGGCGTGGGTGCCAACGCGCCAGATCTGAACGGCAATGGCATCCGCGGCGAAAATGACGAAGTGGCTGCGTTTTTGAGCTTCCGTCCAGAAAGCGTCGACAGCTACGAAGTTGGTTATAAGGGCAATGCGTTCGACGGCGGCCTAACCTTCGCGCTCGCTGGTTTCTACGCCGATTATACGGACGTCCAAATCCCCGGTTCGGTCGCATGTATCGTCAGCGGCCTGCCATCCTTCTGCGGCGTCACGTCCAACGCGGGCAAGGCCACATTCAAGGGCGTCGAGCTTGAGTTTAACGCACGGCTTGGCGAAAGCGTTGCCAATGATGGTGACCGTTTGAACCTGCTGGGTGCAGTGGGTTATATTGATGCGCAGTTCGACCAATATATCTCGAACATCGCGAGCGTCCCGACCGATGTTGCCGCCTTCCGCGATGTGCAGAACACGCCTTCATGGACAGCCAGCGCAACGCTTGCCTACATGACGCCAGTTGGCGCCGGACGCTTGAATCTGGGCACAACCGTTTCGTACCGCAGCAGCACGACGCAGTTCGAAATTCCGAACCCGTATATCGATCAGTCCGGCTATGCCCTCGTCGACGCAAGCCTGGTGTATACCGCGCCTGACGATCGTTGGAGCATTGGGCTTTATGGTAAGAACCTGCTCGACAAGGAATATAAGACTTCGGGCTACAGCTTCATTGCTGGCAATGCGACGACTGGCGTGCCGATCCTTGGCGGCAACGGTTTGCCCGTTGCGTCACTGGGCCGCGAAGGCACGCTGACCGCATTCTACGGCAACCCGCGTCAGGTGTTTGTGACCGCTGGCGTGAAGTTCTAAAAAGCTGCGCGAAGGCGCATGAAAAAAGAAGGCTGGGCCATCATGCCCGGCCTTTCTTTTTATCCGCGAAGCACCGCGCCAAGTTTGGCCGCGGCCGCAATGACCTTATCTGAAATCAGTTTCAGATCATCATCGCCATAGCTTTTGTCGGTGGGTTGAAGCGTAATTTCAACCGCCAGACTGACTTGCCCCTCGGGTACGCCCTGCCCAGAAAAGCGGTCAAACAAACGCGCTGCGACAATGTTGTCTTTGTCGCATCCCTTAATGGCCCGAACCAGATCATTGGCCGGCGTATCTTGCGCAACCAGAAACGCAAAGTCGCGGGTAACGGCTTGCAATGCAGGCGGTGTGAAGGCCGGACGCATAAAGCCAGTGGCTTTTTTGAGCGGTATCGCATCCAAAAAGATTTCCGCTGCGACAACGCTGCCATCAAGGTCAAAGGCCTTTGCCGTTGCCGGATGCAGCGTGCCGAATGCGCCAAGAATATTCTTTGGTCCCATACGCAATGTCGCCGATTGTCCGGGATGATAATGCGCACCGGCATCGTCCATCACAAGCAGGCTGTCGGTTGCGACACCCGCTGCCTTGAGCAACGCGATGGCCTCTGCCTTGGCATCAAAAGCATCAAATTTTGCCGATTTACCGGTCGCCCAATTGCGCACGGATTTGTCGCCCGCCAGAACGATTCCCGCCGTCAGACGCTCGTCGCTTGTGCCATCCGTCGCAGCAAAATAACGCCGTCCGATTTCGAACAGACGTACCGATGATGCGCCGCGGTCCATGTTCCGCTGCGCGGCGGACAGCAATCCCGGCAACAGCGAAGGGCGCATGACCTTCATGTCTTCGGAGATCGGGTTGGCAAGGCTCCATGTGCCGCCACCAAATGCGTCCGCCGCCTTTTGCGGCAGGAACGACCAGTTGATCGCCTCGTTCAAGCCACGGGCTGCCGCTGCGCGCCGCACTTTGCGTTCCAGCGACTGGACAGGCGTTGCGGTTGGTTTGGCGACGCCGTCTGCACGGGGCAATGGTACGGACACGACATTGTCGAGGCCGACGATACGCACGACTTCTTCGACAATATCTGCGGGGCCATCGACGTCACGACGCCATGTCGGCACGGTAACGCGCCAGTCGTCGCTTACCGAAAAGCCCAGTCTTTCCAATATATTGCGCTGTTCCTCCGGCGCAACATCGACGCCGCCAAGCTGCTGGCAATATTGGGTGTCATAAGAAATGTTGCGCGGCGCAACTGGTGCAGTGCCCGACCGGGTGATGGCACTTGGCGTCCCGCCGCAATGATCAAGCACGAGCTTGGTCGCGATCGCCAAGCCGTCTTCCAAAAACGCAGGGTCAACGCCGCGTTCAAAACGTTGCCGCGCATCGCTGGTCAAAGCCAGCTTCTGTCCGGTGCGCGCAATATGTTCAGGGTCGAAATAGGCGCACTCGATGAGAACATCAGTCGTCGTTTCCGAAACGCCACTATGCTCGCCACCCATGATGCCACCAATGTCATGCACCATGCTGTCGTCAGCGATGACGGTCATGCTGGAATCCAGCGTATAGGTCTTGCCGTTGAGGGCGACCATGTCTTCACCATCGACCGCCTTACGGGCCACCAGCGCGCCGTTCAGCTTCGCGCGGTCATAGACGTGCAACGGCCGGCCAAGATCGATGGAGATGAAGTTGGTGATGTCGACGAGCACTGAAATGGGCTTTTGGCCAATGGCTTTCAGCTTGCTGCGCATCCATTCGGGGGCGTCGCCATTGCGGACACCCGATACAGCCTGTGCGTAAAACGCAGGGCAGCCTGCGGCGTCGTCTGTGCGCACGATCGGCGCGGGTCCGCTGCCTTCATGTGGCGTGTCCAAATTGATGCGGTAGACTTCGTTCAGCGGGCGCAATGTCCCAAGGCCTGCTGCGGCAAGGTCACGCGCGATGCCGCGAACGCCCATGCAATCCTGACGGTTGGGAGTGATGCTGACATCAATGACGGGGTCGTCCAAACCAGCCCAATCGGCATAGACTGTCCCCACCGGCGCGTCGGCGGCGAGTTCGATGATGCCATCATGATCGTCGCCCAGTTCCAGCTCGGCAATCGAACACATCATGCCGTTGGATTCGACGCCTCTGATCGCGGCGACCTTTAGCACCATGCCATTTGCGGGAACGACTGCGCCGGCTGGACCGAATACGCCAAGCATGCCTGCGCGTGCATTGGGTGCGCCGCAGACCACCTGAAGCGGGTCGCCGCCCGCATCAACGGACAACACTTGCAATTTATCGGCCTGGGGATGCGGCGCTGCGCTCAGCACCTTTGCAATGCGGAACGCGGACAATTTGTCTGCCGGGTTCTCGATGCCCTCAACCTCAAGCCCGATACGGTTCAGGCAATCGGCAACGGCCTGCATATCGGCATCGGTATCAAGATGCTCTTTCAGCCATGATAATGAGAATTTCATGCGCCTACTCCTCCGCTCAGCGTCGGTACGTCGAGCGCGTCAAATCCGTAATGTTGCAGCCAGCGATTATCGCCGTCGAAAAAGGCGCGCAGATCGTCCATCCCATATTTCAGCATGGCAAGGCGGTCGACACCGGTGCCGAAGGCAAAGCCCTGCCATATATCGGGATCAAGCCCGCAAGCCTCGATAACCTTGCGATGGACCATGCCGGAACCAAGAACCTCCATCCAGCCTTCCGATCCGCCAATGACGCGCTTGCCGTTGACCATCGAATAGCCGACGTCGACTTCAACCGATGGTTCGGTGAACGGAAAATAGCTTGGACGCAGACGCAAGACGACATCTTCGCGTTCGAAATAGGCCTTTAGAAATGTCTCCAACGTCCATTTCAGATGACCAAGGTGAATGCCCTTGTCGATGACAAGGCCTTCGATCTGGTGGAACATCGGCGTGTGCGTCGCATCGCTGTCGCTGCGGTATACCCGGCCAGGTGCGATAATGCGGATTGGCGGTTCTTGTGAGGTCATGGTGCGGATTTGCACAGGTGATGTGTGCGTCCGCAGCAGCATTTTGCTGCCCTCACGCGCCATTTCGTCGGGGAAATAGAATGTATCATGCATCGCGCGGGCAGGATGTGTTTCGGGAATATTGAGCGCGGTGAAATTGTGCCAGTCGTCTTCGATCTCACGCCCTTCGGCAACCGCAAAGCCCATGTCGGCAAAGATTTCGGCAAGCTCGTCCATGACTTGGCTGACCGGATGCACTGTGCCGCGCGGCGTTTCGGGCGCAGGCAATGTCATGTCGACATATTCGCTTGCGAGACGCCGGTTCAACTCCGCCGTTTCCAAGGCTGCTTTTTTCGCGGCCAGCCCCGCTGTCACGCTTTCGCGCAGACCGTTGATGATCGGGCCTTGCGTCTGACGTTCATCGGGCGACATCGCGCCCATCGTCTTGAGCAACGCCGAAACGCTGCCTTGCTTGCCAAGGGCGGATATCCGAACAGCATCCAGCGCATCCAGCGTATCCGCGGAATCAATCGCTGCCATCAGTTCGGTTTGGAGTGTCGCAATATCTGTCATCATGGTTCGCCTGAATAAGCAAAAGGGCGCGAACGGCAAGTGCCGCCCACGCCCTTTTGCGCAATATCGAAGTTTTAGGAGCTTATGCTGCTTTCGCGAGCGCTGCCTTCGACTGCGCAATGATCGTGCTAAACATCGCGGCTTCGTTCATCGCGAGGTCGGCAAGTACCTTGCGGTCCAGTTCAACGTTAGCAAGCTTCAGGCCATGCATGAACACGCCATAGGTCATGCCTTCGGCGCGGACTGCGGCGTTGATACGCTGGATCCACAATGCGCGGAAGTTCCGCTTGTTTACCTTACGGTCGCGATATGCGTACTGACCGGCCTTTTCGACCGCCTGACGTGCGACGCGGATGGTATTTTTGCGACGGCCATAATAGCCCTTCGCCTGCTCTAAAATTCTTTTATGTTTAGCTTTGGTGGTCACACCACGTTTGACGCGTGCCATAATCTATATCCTTTTCGTTTTTCGTGGTCGCGTGGCTTAACCGAAAAACCGGTTCCCACTTTTTCGCACCACGCTCAGTCTGAAAACGTACGCGCAGTCTTAAAGACCGTATGGCGCCCATTTCTTGATTGTCTTGGCATCGGGATCAGAGATCACGCTGGTGCCACGGTTTTGGCGGATATACTTGGCATTATGGCTGCTCAAACGGTGCCGTTTTCCAACGACGCCATGCTTGATCTTGCCTGTTGCGGTGATTTTGAAGCGTTTCTTCACACCGCTCTTGGTCTTGAGCTTGGGCATTTTGGTCTCCTTTGTTGAGTCCGTATCAAGCCGACATGGCAGCCCTATTGGCCAGCCTGCTTATTCGGAAGGGGCGCGCCTAACCGGATTCGCGCGCGATTGCAAGCATATTGCCGGTAATATGGCCCGGACTGCTGCGTTTTAGTGTTGGCACGCCAATGCTTCGAGCACGTCATCAAGCCGGGCTGGGTCGCCCACCGCAATGATATGGCCGTCGGAAGCGCCGTGTAGTGGCTCCCCCGACCAATCGCTCATCATCCCCCCCGCGCCCGTTACGATGGGGATTAAGGCAGCAAAATCATGCAGCTTTAAGCCAGCTTCGACGACGATGTCGATATGACCAGTGGCGAGCAGGGCGTAGTTGTAACAATCGCCACCGAACAGCATTTTTTTATGTGCCGTTTGCGCCGCGAGCTCCATAAAATGATCGCCGTCATGCTGCGAAAAATATTGTGGCCCCGTCGTTGCCAGAGTGGCTTGATTCAACGCGGTGCATGCTCTTGTCGTAACAGGATTGCCGTTCAGTGTCGTCGGATAGCCCGCAGCGCCGACCCAGCGCTCGCCACTGATGCATTGGTCAATGACACCAAGGACAGGCCAGCCGTCTTCGAGCAACGCAATCAATGTTCCGAATATCGGCCGCCCGGCCATGAAGCTTACGGTTCCGTCGATCGGGTCAATAATCCAGCTGCGGCCCGAACTGCCGGTTTTTTCGCCATATTCCTCACCGATGATCGTATCGCGGGGGCACTCGGCATCCAGAATGTGGCGGATAGCGCTCTCGGCGGCGCGGTCGGCTTCTGTTACCGGGGACGCATCGGCCTTTGCCTCATGACTATAGGCTGCCCGGAAAAAGGGCCGGATAGCGTGGCCCGCTGCCTCGGCCAAACGGTTGGCCAGAAGGATATCCGCCGGTGTCATCAGTCGAACAAAGAACTGACAGAACTTTCATCCGCAATGCGCTTAATCGCTTCGCCCAACAACGGTGCGATGGGCAGCTGGCGTATTTTGGGACTGGCATTGGCAATGTCGGATGCCAGGATGGAGTCGGTGATAACCAGCTTGCGCAGTGAGGACGCGTTGACCCGGTTCACGGCTTCGCCCGACAATACGCCGTGGGTAATATAGGCGACGACGTCTGACGCACCGGCGGCTTTTAACGCGTCGGCCGCGTTACACAGCGTGCCTGCGCTATCTGCGATGTCGTCAATCAATATGCAGAAACGGTCTTTAACATCGCCAATGATGTTCATGACTTCGGAAACACCGGCTTTTTCGCGGCGCTTGTCGACGATTGCCAGTGGCGCATCATCAAGACGCTTTGCCAGTGCGCGCGCACGGACAACGCCGCCGACATCCGGCGATACGACGGTGATATTCTTGTCGCCATGGCGCTCCAAAATATCCGCGCTCATGACAGGTGCGCCGTAAAGATTGTCGGTTGGGATATCGAAAAAGCCCTGAATCTGGCCTGCATGCAAATCCACGGTCAACACGCGGTCAGCGCCAGCCTGGGTAATCAGATTAGCGACAAGCTTTGCGGAAATGGGCGTGCGTGGCCCCGGTTTCCGATCCTGCCGCGCATAGCCGAAATACGGAAGAACCGCGGTGATGCGTTTTGCCGATGCGCGGCGCAACGCATCAATCATGATCAGCAATTCCATCAAATTGTCATTGGCCGGGTGGCTGGTCGATTGGATAACAAACATATCTTCGCCGCGCACATTTTCATGGATCTCAACGAAAATCTCATTGTCGGCGAAACGGCGCACGCTGGCGTCGGTCAGCGGCAAGTTCATATAATCTGCAATGCCCTTCGCCAAAGGAAGATTGCTGTTGCCTGTCATCAATTTCATGTGCGTGTCCCCGGACCCCTGAGCGTTGAATTGCGCGTCAAAGTTTCGCCAATCGCCTTAGCGACGCGCAACTGGCCTGACAATCGGCTTGCCCCGCTACATTGTGGACAATAGGGTGATGAAATGACAAATCGGCTCAATATTGCAATGGCGCAGCTTAACCAGCGCGTGGGTGACCTGGCAGGTAACGCCGGCAAGATGCTTGAATGGCGCGCAAAAGCGACAGATGCCGACCTGATCGTGTTTCCCGAACAGCAGTTGATTGGGTATCCGGCCGAGGATCTGGTGCTGAAGCCAGCCTTTGCCGCGCGCGCTGCGGTGGAGCTTTCCAAGCTGGCGGCGGCGACAGCCGATGGCGGGCCTGCCATGCTCGTGGGTTCGATATTCCTCGACGATGGCGCATTGTACAACGGAATTGCATTGCTCGATGGCGGTCAGATTGCAGCCGTGCGTTACAAGCATGAGCTGCCCAATTACGGAACCTTTGATGAAAAGCGGATTTTCGCCGCTGGCCCCATGCCGGAACCCGTGCTGTTTAAGGGCGTACGCATTGGCGTTCCGATTTGCGAAGATGGCTGGCTCGCGCCGGTCAGCCTCCATTTGAAGGAACGCGGCGCTGAGTTGCTTATTTCGACCAACGGCAGCCCATATGAAATCGATAAGGATGACCGGCGTTTGGAAGAGGTTTTTGCGGCACGTGTGCGCGAAACCGGATTGCCGCTGATGTTTCTAAATCGTGTCGGTGGGCAGGACGAGCTGGTGTTCGATGGCAGTTCCTTTGTCCTGAACGCGGATGGTGCGGCTGCACATCGTTTGCCCGACTGGGAAGAGCATCTGCGCATGACGCATTGGACGCGCGGCGACGATGGCTGGCAATGTGCAGATGGGCCAAAGGCGCTTTGGGAAGACCATCCGGCGGATATCTACAGCGCGATGGTCACGGGCCTGCGCGATTACGTCAACACCAATGGCTTTCCCGGCGTCGTGTTGGGCATGTCGGGCGGTATCGATAGTGCGATATGCGCCGCCATTGCCGCAGATGCGCTTGGGCCGGACCGCGTTTGGTGTGTCATGTTGCCCAGCCGCTATACCAGCCAATCCAGTCTGGACGACGCTGCGCAATGCGCCGAAATGATTGGCTGCCGGATTGATACGATCCCGATTGCACCGGCCGTAATGGCGTTCGATGATATGCTCTCGGGCAGCTTTTCCGACCGCGATGTCGACATTACCGAAGAAAATATTCAGTCGCGTATCCGCGGGGTCACGTTGATGGCCCTGTCCAACAAATTTGGACATATGCTTTTGACTACTGGAAACAAAAGCGAAATGAGCGTCGGCTATGCGACGATTTATGGCGATATGGCCGGTGGCTATAATCCGATAAAAGATGCCTATAAAATGACGGTGTTTGCCATTTCCGAATGGCGCAATGCGCATAAGCCGCGCATTGGTCTTGGCCGGGATGGCCCAGTGATACCCGGCAATATCATTACCAAGCCCCCCAGCGCGGAATTGCGGCCGGACCAGAAAGACAGCGATTCGCTTCCGGATTATCCTGTCCTTGATAAAATGCTGCATGCCTTGGTGGAGGAAGAACGCTCGGTCGATGAGGTCGTTGCGCAAGGCTTTGACCGTGACACGGTGGTACGGATTGAACGGCTGCTCTATCTGGCCGAATATAAACGGCGGCAGGCACCCCCGGGGGTAAAGCTTGGCACACGAAACTTTGGACGGGATCGCCGCTACCCCATTACAAACGCGTTCCGAAGTGGCCGATAAGCCCGGCCTCTTTACATCGGGCACTGGAAATCGCGCGATATCCGTCTTATTGGATAGTCATGTCGTTTTTTAAAGATGTCTCGCTGCGCAGTGCGGGCACAGATCTGATCAGCTTTTTCCGCACAACGGGCACGCATAGTCCGTGGCTGTTTCTCGCTGCCTGTGTGCCGACGGCGATTATCATCTACACATTTTACATCGATACGCTTGAAAAGGCGAAGCCGCCGCCACCAACCGTGACCTATTTCGAAAGCTGGCCCGCGACGCGCACGATCGAGGAATCGAAAGCGGCGATTGCGGAATATCAAAAGCGAAAAGACGAAATGCGCGCCCGCGAGAAGGAGGCATATAAAGCATTCGGTCGCGCTGTCGGGATGGACGTGGAAAAAATTGAGCGTGAAGCCCAGCTGGAGCGTGCGAAAAAAGATGCGCAAGCGGACGACTCTGCCGCGGGAGCAAAACAATAGCCACCGCTGATCACCGCTTCATGGCCGCAGCTTTGGCGCTGGCGGAACGTGGCGTTGGCCAGACGGGGCTGAACCCGTCGGTTGGCTGTATCATCGTCAAGGAAGGCATCGTCGTTGGACGCGGCTGGACCCAAAAGGGGGGCCGTCCCCATGCAGAAGCCATGGCGCTGGCGCAGGCCGGTTCTGCGGCGCACGGCAGCGTTATTTACGTCACGCTTGAGCCCTGTGCACATCAATCCGACCGTGGGCCGGCGTGCGCCCTATTGCTTATGGACGCCCGGCCAGCCCGAGTGGTGGTTGCGCTGGAGGACCCCGATCTCCGGACTGCGGGTGAAGGCATCAAGGCGCTCATGGCCGCGGGCATCGCTGTCGAAACTGGCGTCATGGCGTCCGAGGCGCGCAAAAGTCTCGCCGGGTTTCTGAGCCGCATGCAGCTGCTGCGACCATTTGTAACGTTAAAAATCGCGACTTCGCTGGATGGTCAAATCGCAATGGCCGATGGCAGCAGCCGTTGGATTACGGGGGATATCGCGCGTGCGCATAGCCACATTGAACGCGCGCGGGCGGATGCCATTTTGGTCGGATCGGGCACCGTAAAGGCAGACGCACCACAATTGAATGTGCGGCTGACAGGACTCGAACACCGGTCGCCACGCAAGGTCATGCTGGGCAGCGGTGACGCCCCCGACGGGTGGGAAATCATCCGTGCGCCGGCGGACATCGCAAAGCTGGATTGCAATAATGTGATGGTCGAAGGCGGCGCCGCGACGGCCACGGCTTTTTTGAAAGCTGGGTTGGTTGACCGGCTATCATTGTACCGCGCACCCATTTTCATCGGGGCAGGCAAAGCGTGCCTTGGCGACATTGGATTGGGGCAACTGGCCGACGCACATGGGCTTTGGCAGCTGTGCGATTCCCGCAGTCTTGGCAAAGACCGTCTCGAAGTCTACGAACGCGCCAATTAAAGAGGCAATATATATATGTTCACAGGTATCATCACGGACGTTGGCAATATTCGTTCATCCGAACAGCGGGGCGATTTGCGCCTCGTGATTGACTGTGCATATGACATGGACACTGTCGCCATCGGCGCGTCTATCGCCTGTTCGGGCGTTTGCCTGACCGTTGTTGATAAGGGCGAAGGCTGGTTCGCCATTGATGCGTCTGCCGAAACCGTCTCACGCACCCCGGCGGGTATGTGGGAAGCAGGGACCAAATTGAACCTGGAACGCGCGCTGAAGGTTGGCGATGAATTGGGCGGACATATTGTCACCGGCCATGTCGACGGGGTCGGTCATATTGTTGACAGCGAAACCGTGGGTGACAGTTGGAAAGTCACCGTCGCCGCACCGGGCAGCCTAGCGCCCTATATCGCGGCCAAAGGATCTATAACCGTTGATGGCGTGTCGCTGACCGTCAATGACATTGCTGATCAGGCCGATGGTTCGGCGCATTTCATGCTGAACATCATTCCGCACACGGCGCAGATGACGACGTTAGGGACGCTGAGCGCCGGGCGGCAGGTCAATCTGGAGATTGACGTACTCGCCCGGTACTTGAAACGGATGGAAGATATGCGCGCCCGTTAGAAGGGCAGCCAGCGCTGCTTTTTGGAAAAGCGCATATATCCGACATTGGCGCCCAGCCGAATTCCGGCGCCTACCCTGATGGGAATGAGCACGACATCGCCGCGGCGCAGATAGCTCGCGTTGAAGCCACCGCCGAGATACACGACGCCCTCTCCGGCGGGATAGCGTTTGTAGATGTCCTCGGTGTCGTAAAGATTGTAGACAAGCACAAAGGTGCTGCCCCCATTTGCGCCAAGGTCGGGTCCAATCGATGGGCCCGTCCAATAGACGGTCTTTTGGCCCTCAATCTTATGATTTAGCGTGCCCGAGCCGTAACGTAGTCCAACGACAAGTGCGCCACCACCTTCGCGGCCAACGATGTAGCCATTTGGCCGACCCTGCTTTTTCAAAATGTCTTCAATCAGCTTGCCCAGTCCTTGGGCGCTTCTGCCAAAGACGCCCTCAGCTGCGCCGATCAAATCATCTTGCTGATAGGTGTCCTCGGTCGGGATCGCGGGAGACGCGGACGACGTTTCGGGTAATGCTGCAGGGGCATCTGTCGGAACGCCATCTTGAACAGTCGGAGCAACATCCGCTGCCGGGGCGGTGGCTGGTGCCGGTGTGCCAAGGTCTGAATCGATGACATCATTGGGATCAACGGTGTTAATCTGCGCTATTGCTGGTGAAGCGACAAGTGCGCCGGCTGCGAGCAGCATCAGCACATGATGTATCGACCGTTTCAGGCCCCGGTTGACTGCTAGCATGCGTATCCCACCCTCTTAAAATCAAGCGCCACTATATGATCCTCTGGATGAGCCTATGATGAACGGCCGACAATGTGCGTTCAGTGCGCGCCAGAGCGATCCTATTTCGTTAATTTTCTTCTTATACCATGCGCGTGTCAATAACCATTGCAGCCAAATGCATGCGACGCTATAGGCCGCCGATGCCAAACGCGCTGGAGACGTGGGTGAGTGGCTGAAACCAACGGTTTGCTAAACCGTCGTACTGGTAAATCCGGTACCGAGGGTTCGAATCCCTCCGTCTCCGCCAACAAAATTTCACGCAATCGCAAGATTTCAGCATCAGCAATGATCGCCGGAACCAATTTCGTGCTGCAGGCTGTAGCAACCAGCTTGGCGCAGAATGCACACTCCGCGTGTTCAATATCAGCAAGCGTTAATGTGAAGAATAGAGCTTGATCAGGAGGATATCCGATCAAGCTCTTAAGGAAAGGGCGCCCCTCCTTAAGTGAGAAGCCCTCGGGTCGCAGGACCCATATAGGCTTCATTTTTTCCTTCACGCGTGACGCAGGTCACGCTTTTGCAGCGGCAATCTTATCCTGCGTTTTGGTGTCGAAGTCGCTGGCGTCATGCCGCTCATGCAGCTGGCTGGCCGGATCACCCATGACGCGATTGACCATGCGTCCACGCTTCACAGCTGGTCGTTCGGCAATCAAGTCAGTCCAACGGATGACATTTTTATATTCATGGACAGATAGAAACGCGCCTGCGTCGTAAATCAGGCCTTTGACGAGCGCGCCATACCATGGCCAAATCGCCATATCGGCGATGCTGTATTCGTCGCCCGCCATATAAATGCGGTCGGCAAGGTTGCGGTCCAGCACGTCCAGCTGCCGCTTCACCTCCATCGCGAATCGGTCGATGGCATATTCAAATTTGAACGGCGCATAGGCATAAAAATGGCCAAAACCGCCACCTAGATAGGGCGCGCTGCCCATTTGCCACATCAGCCAGTTGATCGTTTCCGTCCGCGCGTGATGCTCGGTCGGTAGGAACGCGCCGAACTTTTCGGCAAGATATAAAAGGATCGACCCCGATTCAAAGACGCGTGTCGGTTTCGGCGTCGAATGGTCGAACAATGCGGGAATTTTGGAATTGGGATTGGCTTCGACAAAGCCGCTCGAAAACTGGTTGCCGTCGCGGATATTGACAAGCCACGCGTCATATTCTGCGCCTGTATGGCCAAGCGCGAGCAGCTCCTCAAGCATGACCGTCACCTTCACGCCATTGGGCGTGGCAAGGGAATAAAGTTGCATCGGATGCTTGCCAACGGGGCGTTCTTTGTCATGCGTTGCGCCGGCAATGGGCCGGTTGATATTCGCAAACTGGCCCCCGTTTTCGGTATTCCATTCCCAGACCTTCGCTGGCGTGTAATCGGAAAAAGTCTGGGTCATGGATGTGCTATTCCTCAGGTGAAATCATCGGGTGTCGGTTGATAGGCGGGGTTTAGGACAAGGGCGCGCACGCCTCATGTGCCCAAGCCAGCGCGTCGCCGTCCAGCTGTGGCGCGATAATCGACAGCACCTTGGCATGATAATCATTCCACCAGCGCAGCTCTTCGCCGTTTAGCAAGCTGACATCCACTAACGTCTTGTCAATAGGTGCGAAGGTGAGCGTTTCGAAACCGAAATAGCGGCCTTCCGCGCCGGCGATTTCGCGTTCTTCGACCAGCACCAGATTTTCGATGCGAATGCCATATTCGCCGGCTTTGTAATAGCCCGGCTCGTTGGAGAGGAACATGCCTGCTTGCAAAGGCTCGTCTGTGCCAGCCTGTCCGCCCGAGAATTTCCCAATGCGCTGCGGCCCTTCATGCACCGCAAGGAAGCTGCCGACGCCGTGGCCGGTGCCATGGGCGTAATCAAGGCCAGCCTGCCAGAGTGCGGCCCGCGCCATCGTGTCGAGTTGCGCGCCGCGGGTGCCTTCTGGGAATACCGCTAGCGCAAGCGCGATATGGCCCTTAAGCACACGGGTGAAACGGTCCTTCATTTCGGCTGTTGGCTGTCCGGGGCCGACCCAGATCGTGCGGGTTACGTCCGTGGTGCCGTCCAAATACTGCCCGCCGCTATCGACCAGATAGATGCTGTTGGGTTCAATCGCCCGGTTGCTCTTTTCGTCGACCTTGTAATGGCAATGCGCGCCATTGGGACCAGTCGCCGAAATCGTGTCGAACGACAGATCGTGCAGCATGCCGGTATCTTGGCGGAAGGATTTCAACCGCGCTGCCGCCGACAATTCGTCCAGCCCGCCCTTATGCGCCGTTTCGCTCATCCAGTGCAGGAAGCGGCTTAGCGCTGCGCCGTCACGCGCCTGCGCCGCACGATGGCCGGCTTGCTCGACATGGTTTTTGACGGCCTTTGGCAAAATGGTCGGGTCACGCGCTTCGACGATCGTAGCCCCGCCATCCTTCAGTGCGCCGAATATCGCCGCGACGGCACGATCCGGATCCACGGCGATGCGTTTGCCGTTCATGGCTTTCAATGCAGGAACAAACTCTTCCGGGGTGCGCAAGCGCACGGCATTGCCCAAATGCGCCCGGACGTCATCGCCGACCTTTTCCGGGGCGACAAACAGGTCTGCCGTGCCATCGGCATGGGCGAGCACGAAGCTGAGCGCCACCGGCGTATTCGCGACATCAGAGCCGCGGACATTCAGAAGCCATGCCACCGAATCGAGTGCAGAAATCACCGTGCTGTCCAAAGCATTGGCCGTCAGCCATTCGGCAACCGCCGCGCGTTTCTCCGCGCTGCTTTGTCCGGCAAAACGGTCTTCATGGACCATGAGCTTGGCGTCGCTTTTACCCGGCTGATCCGCCCATACGGCATCAATCGGGTTGCTTTTGACCGCGACCAACTCTGCGCCTTTGGCTTTCAACGCCACTGTCGCGCTTTCGACCCAACCCTTTGTGTGGACCCACGGGTCATAACCGATGCGCGCGCCTGCGGGCGTGTGTTCTTTCAACCAATCAGAAATGCTCGTTTGCGGCACGCCGACATATTGCCAATTGTTGCCGTCGACCTGCTCGCGCACCTGAAGCGTGTAGCGGCCGTCGGTGAAGATAGCCGCTTCTTCCGATAAGACCACCGCAGAGCCTGCAGACCCGCCAAAGCCCGTAAGCCAGCCAAGACGTTGGGCATAGTCCCCGACATATTCGGACATATGTTCATCGCAAATCGGAACGACGAATCCATCGAGCTGATCTTTTTTCAGTTGGACGCGCAAGGCAGTAAGGCGGGCTTCGTAGGTGGACATCTTTGACTTCCGTTCATATGGTTGTGCAAACCATATAAGCGAGGAAGTCTTCTCATGAAAGCACTGCTCCCACTCATTATTGCGATTGGTGCGATATCCGCGCCTGCATTTGCCCAGAAAGACATTATGACTGAAAAAACCGCCGGTGAAATTAAGCCCCCCGTTGCTGAAAAGCGCCCGCACAGTGCCACGTGGCACGGGGTTATAATTACCGATGATTATCATTGGCTGCGCGATTCGGGTTATCCGACGATCGATGATAAAGAGATACTCGCGCATCTGAATGCCGAGAACGCCTATTTTGAAGCGCAGATGGCACCGCAGGCGCAGCTGACCGAAACCATCTTTCAGGAAATGAAAGGCCGCGTCAAAGAAGACGACAGCTCGGTCCCGCAAAAGGATGGCGACTATATCTATTGGTCAAAATTCGAAGAAGGCGCGCAATATCGCAAGCATTATCGCAAGCCAGTTGCCGGCGGTGCCGATCAGCTCATCCTCGACGAAAATATACTCGCCAAGGGCAAGGCCTATTTCCGCCTTGGTGCTGCAGAGATCAGTCCCGATGGCAAAATATTGGCATATGCGTACGACGATAATGGGTCGGAACGGTTTGACCTACATTTTCGCAATCTGGAAACCGGCGAAAAATTGCGCGACATCATCCCCGGCACATTGTCGGGCATTGTCTGGTCATCGGACAGCAAAGGCGTTGTTTACGGCCTCGCCAATGAAAATTGGCGCACCGACAATGCGTGGTACCACCGGCTGGGTGAAGATCTGACCAAAGCGAAGTTGCTGTATAAAGAACAGGACATCGGTTTTGGCGTTGGTGTCGGCCTGACTGCGCAAGAGGATTGGATCGTCATTGGTACGGGCGACAATGTGACGAGCGAAGTCCGGCTGGTCCCCGCCAGCGACCCAACCGCAACGCCGATCATGGTGTCCCCGCGCAAGACGGGACGCCAATATAGCGTCGATGTGCGCGATGGCACTTTGTATGTTTTGACCAATGACGATCACGTCAATTTCCGCGTCGCCACCGCCAGCATGAAGGCACCGGGCGAATGGAAAACGCTCATCGCCGGGTCTGACCGCCACTATTTGACGGGGCTGTCGCTGTTCAAAAATTTCTACGTCACTGAAGGCCGCATCGATGGCCTCGATCAAGTTGAAATCCGCGATTATGCCGATGCCAGCAAGGTGCAGCCAATCAAATTCCCTGAAGCCAGCTATGATGCGGGCCTTGGCGATAATCCCGAATATGATGTGACGAAGTTGCGGCTGGGTTATGAATCGATGGTCACGCCGGACACGGTGTTCGACTATCATCTGGCCGATGGCCGCTTGGAAACATTGAAGGTTCAGGAAATCCCCAGCGGATATGATCCCGCGCAATATGTGACCGAACGCGTGATGATCACGGCGCGCGATGGTGCCAAGGTGCCGGTGTCCATCCTGACCAAAAAGGGTTTCAAAAAAGACGGCAGCCAGCCGCTGCATCTATATGCTTATGGCGCATATGGTTACGCGATGCCGCCCGGCTTTAGCGCCAACCGGCTGTCGATGGTCGACCGCGGCTTTGCCTATGCCATCGCGCATATTCGCGGCGGTGATGACCTTGGCTATCAATGGTATTTGGACGGCAAGCTGACCAAGCGCACCAACACGTTCAACGACTTTGTCGATGCGGCGAAAGGCCTTATCGATTTGGGCTTCACCAGCAAAGGCAAGGTTACCGCAAGCGGTGGTTCGGCTGGCGGTGAATTGATGGGCGCGGTGGTCAATCAGGCACCCGAATTGTTCGGCGCGGTCGTCAGCCATGTGGCCTTTGTCGATGTGCTCAACACGATGCTCGACAAGGATCTGCCGCTGACGCCGGGCGAATGGCCCGAATGGGGCAATCCAATCACAGACAAGGCGGCGTTCGACTATATCCGCAGCTATAGCCCCTATGACAATGTCGCGGCAAAGGCTTACCCGCCCATGCTGTGGACCGCTGGATTGAATGACCCGCGCGTGACCTATTGGGAGCCCGCAAAGATGGTCGCCAAGCTGCGCGATATGAAGACAGACGACAATGTGCTGCTGCTCAAAACCAACATGGGCGCGGGCCATGGCGGAAAGTCCGGACGGTTCGAGCGGTTGCGCGAAAATGCCGAAGAGGCAGCGTTCATCATCTGGCAAATGGGGATGGCATCATCACAAAAATGACCCCATTCACGCGCATATTTACCGCGCAACCAGATGACATTGACGAGCTTGGCCACGTCAACAATGCGGTCTGGGTGCGGTGGATTCAGGATATGGCGACAGCGCATTGGCAGGCGGTTGCTGCGCCTGAACATATCGCCGCCTATTTTTGGGTCGTGACGCGGCACGAAATTGATTACCGCGGGAACATTGCTGCAGGTGAGAGCGTGACGGCGCGGACGTGGATCGAAAGCGAACCAAAGGGTGCGCAATTTGACCGGCGGGTGGATTTTGTCGATGCCGCGGGCAAGGTCATTGTGCGGGCCAATACGACTTGGGCGATGATTGATAAAGCGACCGGGCGATTGGTGCGCGTGCGGCCCGAAGTGTCAGCCCCGTTTATGGGTCCTGACCCTAGGTAGCCCAGTCTATGATATGCCGGAATATCGATGGACGATAGGCGGGTTAAAAATCGACCGCCACGCCCTTCAATTCCCAATCACCATAACGCACGGGGTCCAGTCGTTCCGCATCTGGTTCGGGTTCGCGATCAACCGCTTTCGGTGCCGGCACGGGCGGGCTTTTCGACAAATAATCGGGTGCTTTGACATGTGAAGGGCGCGTGCCCATGAAGCTTCTCCTTCGAAAGCGCATTCGGTTAACCCCTACATCGGTGCAGATGCACCCGTTTGCAAGGTGAAGCTGCGCATGGACCTGACATCGAACCGCTCTTCCCTTGTTTGGCGCAGACGCCTAGTGCGCTGTGTATGACTGAAGAAATTTCCGGACTTCCGACCCGCCGCGCCGCATTACGGTTGCTTGATACCGTTATGCGCATGGGCACACCGTTGGATCAAGCAACGGCAAATGCGACCAAAGGGCTATCGCCGCCGGACCGCGCGCTCGCCATCGCGATTGCGCAAGAAACGCTGCGCTGGTCGGTTGATCTGGACCAGTTGATTGACAGCAAAACCAAACAGCCGCTGCCGGACGATGCCAAGGCGCGCATGGTATTGCGGCTGGCGCTGGCGCAAATATTGCGGCTGGGCACACCCGCCCATGCCGCGATTGCGACCGCGCTGCCGCTGGTTGATGGCGGACCACGGCGGCTGGTGCATGGCGTGTTGGGGTCGCTCTTGCGCGCCGAAGCCACGCTGCCCGCTCTACCGTCGCTGCCAGAGGCAGTGATGATGCGCTGGCATCCGGTATGGGGCGACGACATGATTGCAGGCGCACAGGCCGCATTGTCAGAACCGCCGCCGCTTGATCTCGCCTTGCGCGATCCTTCTTCCACACAGGCCTGGGCGGAACGACTGGGTGGCGTCAGCCTGATGCCCGGGCATGTCCGCCTGCCGCGCGGGACCGCCATTGAAGAACTCGATGGCTATGACGAAGGCGCATGGTGGGTGCAGGATCTCGCCGCCAGCCTTCCGGCGCGCTTGCTGGGCAACGGGCAGGGCAAAAGGGCGCTCGATTTATGTGCGGCCCCCGGCGGCAAGACTATGCAGCTTTCGGCCGCAGGTTTTACCGTGACTGCGCTGGATAACAGCGCCCGGCGCATGGACCGTCTGATGGCCAATCTGGAGCGCACGCAATTAAATGCAGAGCGCGTCAATGCCGACGTCATGGATTGGAAACCGGCGCAGCTGTTCGATGCCATTTTGCTGGATGCCCCATGCAGTGCGACGGGCACGATGCGGCGCCATCCCGATGTGCTGCAGCGCATTGACCTGAAAGCCATCAACAATCTGGCGGCGATTCAAAGCGCGATGCTGGACCGTGCGGCGCAATGGTTGAAGCCCGGTGGCACCTTGGTCTTCGCGACCTGTTCGCTTGAACCGCATGAGGGCGAGGCGCAGGCAGAGGCGTTTCTTGCGCGGCAGCCGGAATATACGACGAAGCCTGTAACGGCTGACGAGTTGCCCATTGGGGTTACTGCAAACGCGCAAGGGCATGTCCGGACGATGCCGCCCATGCTGGCCGAACAAGGCGGCTTGGACGGATTTTTCGTGGCGCGGTTCTTGCGGGCTGGTTAAGGTACAAAAAATACCGAAGCCCTGAGCCGTCAGCGCGCACGCGCTGGCGAAAAGTCGAGGGGCGGCTATCGTTCGCAAAGCGCGCTTCGACGGACGCACCCTCTACCCGGATGCTGCTCAGGGCTACGCTATGATCGGAGGGGAAGACATTGACAGCGCCAACACTCACGACCGAACGCCTCTCCATCGAACCCATGACGCGCGCGCATTGGGAAGATTATGCTGCGGCGTGGGCTGACCCGCGTATGACTGCGTTTATTGGCGGTGAGCCGCGCAGCCGCAATACAAGCTGGATGAAAATGCTTCAGGGCATCGGCATGTGGTCGCTGTTCGGCTATGGCTATTGGGCCTTTGTCGAGCGCGAGAGCGGACGCTTTGTCGGCAATGGCGGGCTGGCGCAATTTGAACGCGGCATCAGCGATCTTGAAGGCTTTCCCGAAGCTGGCTGGGCGTTTACGCCCGATGCCTGGGGCAAGGGTTATGCGACCGAGGCGATGACTGCGATACTTGGCTGGGCAGACGCAACGAACTTGGGTGAAATCCGCTGCATCATCGACCGCGGCAACGCAGCTTCGCATAATGTCGCAGCGAAGCTTGGCTTCACCAAATTTGCGGAGTCGCATGATGTGATCGGTGACCTGTTCGTTTACCGCCGTGAGCCGCACCAAAGCGTGCGATAAGCTGTGTATAACGCGGTCCGTTCGCTTGCCCATGCGCGGTCCAGCGTCTAAACGCAAAATATGACCAGCCCTGTTCGCATTGCGCCATCAATTTTGTCCGCTGACTTTGCCCGATTGGGAGAAGAAGTGCGGGCCATTGATGCCGCCGGATGTGACTGGATTCATGTTGATGTCATGGACGGACATTTTGTCCCCAACATCACCATTGGCCCTGCGGTGGTAAAGGCGCTTCGCCCACACAGCGCAAAGCCGTTCGATGTGCATTTGATGATTTCGCCGGTCGACCAATATGTGCAGGATTTTGCAGAGGCTGGCGCGGATATTATTTCATTCCATCCCGAAGCCGGGCCGCACCCGCATCGCACCGTGCAGCTGATCAAGTCGCTGGGTAAAATGGCGGGTATCGTGCTCAATCCGCACACGCCGGCCAAAATGCTGGATTATCTTATCGACGACATCGACCTTGTGCTGGTGATGAGCGTCAACCCCGGTTTTGGCGGCCAGAGCTTTATTTCAAGCCAGCTGCGCAAAATTGAAGCTATTCGCAAGATGATCGACAAAACAGGCCGCGATATCCGGTTGGAAGTTGATGGCGGCATCACAACGCAAACGGCGCCACTGGCGATTTCGGCAGGGGCGGACACGTTGGTTGCCGGAACCGCGACCTTCAAGGGTGGCGCGGGCCAATATGCGGCCAATATTTTGGCGCTGAGGGGTGAATGACCGACGGCGATGAAGGCGACAATGGGCAACGGCAAACGGCGTTGATTGTCAGGCCCCAAGGCGCGGGCCAAAATCTTCTCGAGCGGTTGTCTCTCGAATTTTACAAATTAACATGGCGCACGCCGCTGCATAGCGGCAGGCTCACGGGCAAGGTTCCCATGCGCTTGCTCGCGGTGCCGAACGATCCCCTAAAAGGCGATGCCGGGCGCGGGCAGGCGCTGCGTATGGGCAAATTCCATTATCAGGGTTTTGAACAGGCGTTCGACGGCTTGGATTATGACAAGCTCGCGCTTCAGCCGTCGCTGACCGACTATATTCACCGATTTGATTGGCTGCGTGATTTGTCCGCGGCGACCAATCGCGGCGAAGGTGCACCGGTCGCAGCACAGATTGCCGATGCATGGTTGCTGGCCAATGGCATGAAAACGCGTGAACCGGCATGGCGCGTCGACAATTGTGCGTGGCGCTTGATGAACATGGCAGCGGGATCGCCCTTTCTGCTCAGCAGTGCGGACCCCATTTACCGTGCGCGCGTCATTAATCATTTCGCCCGGGTTGCGCGCCATCTCGATCAAACAGCCCCGCGTGCACAAAGCCATTTCGGCAAGACCGTGGGTTGGGCAGGCGTCGTCGCGGCATCGCTTTTGTTGCCAGAGGGCAAGGTGCGCCGCGCCGTTGGCGAGAGCGGCTTGGCTGAATCGTTGCGGGCGACCATTTTCCCCGATGGCGGCGTGGTGTCGCGCTCACCCGTTCAACTTATGGAATTGATCGGCCTGCTCAGCTTGCTCAAGCAATGCTATACGGCGCGCAACGAGATGGTGCCTATATTCCTGCTCGAAGCGCTCGGACGGGCCGTGCCCGCGTTGCTTGGCCTTACCCATGCCGATGGCGGTCTTGGCGCGTGGCAAGGGTCAGCGCATATGGGTGCGGAACATATCGATGCGCTGGTGGCCGCCAGCGAAGTGCGCGCGCGACCACATCGGCAGGCGCTCGATTGGGGTTATCAGCGCGTTTCGGCGGGTAAGTCCGTGCTGCTGCTGGATGCAGGTCCCCCGCCACTGGCGCGTCAGTCCGCGTCAGGCTGCGCCTCAACGCTTGCGTTTGAATTGTCGCACGGTGGGCAGCGCGTGATTGTTAACTGCGGTGGTGCGGCGCTTGTCGGTGCAACGATACCGGCTGCGTTGGCGCGCGGGCTTCGGACCACGGCGGCGCATTCGACATTATGCATGAATGATACCAACTCGACGGCCATCCTGCCCGGGGGCCAATTGGGCAAAGGTGTTGTCGAAGTGGGGCTCGAACGCCGCGATATTGATCAAGCGACGCGCATTGAGGCCAGCCATGACGGTTACGTCCGGACCTTTGGCTATAGTCACACGCGATTGTTGATCCTGCGTTCCGATGGCATGGATCTGCGCGGAGAAGACACTTTGCTGCCCCGGGACAAACCTAAAGAAGGCGTGCCGGTGCATATCCGTTTCCATCTTGGGCCAGAAATCGAAATCGTCGCTTCCGATAGCCCACAAGCGGTGTTTTTGCGGATGGCCGACGGCAGCAATTGGGCATTTATGGCATCTGACGGTCAATTATCTGTGGATGACAGTCTCTGGGTTGATCAAAATGGTCGTCCCCACCCCACCCGCCAACTTGTGATTGCCACAGACACTGGTACAGGCGGCCTCACCATCGGCTGGCAGCTCCGCCATTTAGGATAAATTTATGCAAGACGTCGTCATTAAGCGTGCCCTACTGTCCGTTTCGGACAAGGCGGGATTGGTTGAACTTGGACATGCTTTGGCAGCGCGCCATGTCGAACTGGTCTCCACCGGTGGTACCGCCAAGACGCTGCGTGATGCAGGGCTTCAGGTGAAGGACATTAGCGAGCTTACAGGTTTTCCCGAAATGATGGACGGCCGCGTTAAAACGCTGCATCCCAAAGTGCATGGCGGATTGCTTGCCGTTCGCGACAATGCCGAACATGCAGCGTCGATGAAAGAACATGACATTGGCGCAATCGACCTTGTCGTCGTGAACCTTTATCCCTTTGCGCAAACCGTGGCGAAGGGTGCCTCGCGCGATGAAATTATCGAGAATATCGACATTGGCGGGCCGTCGATGGTGCGCAGCGCCGCGAAGAACCACGCATATGTCACGATCCTGACCGACCCATCCGATTATGACAATCTGATCGCGGAGTTGGAAGAAAGCGGCGGCAAAACAAGCTATGACTTCCGCCGTAAATGTGCGGCCAAAGCCTATTCGGCGACCGCAGCATATGACAGTATGATCAGCCAATGGTTCGCGTTTGCAGATCAGCAGCAGCTGTTCCCGGATATGCTTGCGGTGAACGGAAATCGCCAAACCGAATTGCGCTATGGCGAAAACCCGCATCAGCGCGCGGCGCTGTATGTGCCCGTCGGCCCGCATGGATCGGGTATTGCCCAAGCCGAACAGGTGCAGGGCAAAGAATTGTCCTATAACAACTATAACGACGCTGATGCGGCACTTGAACTGGTCAGCGAGTTTCGCGACGGACCACCTACCGTCGTCATCGTTAAGCATGCCAACCCCTGCGGTGTGGCAACTGGCGAAACCTTAATCGACGCGTACCGCGCGGCGCTCGAATGCGACAGCGTGTCGGCATTTGGCGGTATTGTTGCGGTTAACCGCCCACTGGATGGTGCTACTGCGGAAGCCATTACCGAGATATTCACCGAGGTCGTTGCCGCGCCATCGGCGGATGATGCCGCCAAGGCGGTGTTCGCAAAGAAAAAGAATCTGCGGCTTTTGTTGACGGGTGATCTGCCCGATCCAAAGCGCGGCGGCTTGTCGATTAAGCCGATCACGGGCGGTCTTTTGGTGCAGTCGCGCGATAACGGTCATGTTGCCGACAGCGATTTCAAAGTGGTGACCAAGCGTGCACCATCGGTGCAGGAATTGGCCGACTGCCGCTTTGCCTGGACCGTGGCCAAGCATGTAAAGTCGAACGCCATTGTCTATGCCAAGGATGGCGCAACCGCGGGTATTGGCGCAGGCCAAATGAACCGACGCGACAGCGCGCGGATTGCCGCGATTAAGGCAACCGAAGCCGCCGAAACTTACGGTTGGGAAACGCCGCGCACCGTTGGATCGGCAGTGGCGTCAGATGCGTTTTTCCCGTTTGCCGATGGCTTGCTGGCTGCCGCTGAAGCGGGCGCAACGGCGGTCATTCAACCGGGCGGATCGATGCGTGATGACGAAGTGATCGCCGCTGCCGACGCGGCTGGTCTGGCCATGGTCTTCACCGGAATGCGCCACTTCCGCCATTGATGACCAAGCCGTCCCCCTGAACTGGTTTCAGGGGAACGGCTCGTCGTTGTTGCTGCGGTTTACCCAGCGCGTTTCACGGAACCTTTGTAATTTCCGTTACCGCCCTTTTTTGGGCCATAGTTCCGCGCCGGTGCGCCCGGATCGCGACGGTTTTCGCTGCGTGCGGCAAATGCACGGTCGGCGGTAGGACGACGGTCACCGCTTGCGGCATTGTCGCTACGTGGACGCGCATCGCGGCTGCCTTCACGGCTGCCGTCACGCGGTCCGATGGCTGGCTGCCATCCACCTTGTGGTGCATGCGTCCGGTTGCGGGTTTCGCCGTTCAAGCCAGTGCCGCCATTGTTGCCGCCCAATTTCTTGCCAGCATAGTTCGTACGACCGCCACCGGGTTGACCACCACCGCGACCGCCACGGGCCTGTTGCGGTTTCTTGTCGGCAACGGGGGGTGGCAATGCGGCAACAGCCGCACGGAAGCCCTCAGGCAAACCAAGCGTCATGGCGCGCACGCCCGTCAGACGCTCAATGTCCTTCATATAGCCACGCTCGTCACCCGCAACGAAGCTCATCGCGATGCCTTCACGGCCCGCACGCGCGGTACGGCCGATGCGGTGCACATATTGTTCGGGCACATTTGGCAGTTCGAAGTTGAACACATGGCTTACGCCGGGAACGTCGATGCCGCGCGCGGCAATATCGGTTGCGACGAGGATTTTGATTTTGCCGTCACGAAATGCCTGCAGCGCAGCGGTACGCTGGCCCTGGCTTTTGTTACCGTGAATGGCGGCCGATTGGATGCCAGCGCCAGCAAGCCCACGCACAACGCGGTCGGCGCCATGCTTGGTGCGCGTGAACACAAGTGCACGATCAATCTCTTCGCTTTGCAACTTGAGCGTTAGCAAAGTCTGCTTTTCGCGCTGTTCGACAAAGGTCACGAATTGCTCAACGCGCTCCGCAGTGGTGGACGCAGGCGCGACCGACACACGCACAGGATTGTTAAGGAAGCGGTTGCCCAATTCAGCAATCGCCTTTGGCATGGTGGCCGAGAAGAACAATGTCTGACGCTGCTTTGGCAGCAATTGGTCAATACGCTTCAATGCGTGGATGAAACCAAGGTCCATCATCTGGTCCGCTTCATCAAGGACGAAGATTTCGACGTCCTTCAATGTCACCGCGCGTTGCTCGATCAAATCGATCAGACGGCCCGGTGTCGCGACCAAAATATCAACGCCGCCAGCAAGGCGTTTTTTCTGGCTGAAAATGGGCATGCCGCCAAAGACGCAATCCACCTTCAGGCCAAGGAATTTGCCATAGGTGCGGAAGCTGTCGGCGATCTGTGCCGCAAGTTCGCGGGTTGGCGACAGCACAAGCATACGGCAGCTATATTGCTGACGCGCTTTTGGCTTTGTTGCGAAATGGTGCAGCGATGGCAAAGCAAACGCCGCGGTCTTGCCGGTTCCGGTCTGTGCGATACCGCACAGGTCGCGGCCTTGCAGCAATGGCGGGATCGACTGTTGCTGGATCGGCGTTGGGGTATCATATCCCGCAGCTTCAAGCGCCTTAAGGATAGGTTGGGCAAGGCCCAGGTCTTGGAAAAAAGACATATATATACTTTCAAATAGTCGTCGCAGCCCCATGATGCAGATCCTTGAAACAGGACCGCACGGGCGCAACAGCAGGTGTTCGGGAGCAGCTTATGCTGACCCGTTGGAAACAACCCTGCGTGATATGGGAAGCCTCTAAGCTTACGCATCTTGTTCGATTGGCGAGGCCACTTGTTGCGGCCCTCACGCTGCCAATACTGCGGCGGTATCGTCCGCTCGCCTCATGCGCTTGGCGGCCTATTGGCTTAATGGGGCACCAAACGCAAGTTATTTGTTCTTTTGCGCAATAATCAGTCGCGACAGCATTGCGCATAACGACGGTTCGTAACGCCCCGTTAACCATCTATTAGGGCATTTCGTTCACTGATTTCCCCAGAGCTTCTCTCAGGGGGTATTTATGGCAGTGCAGGACCAGACAGCAGTAGACGTAGCAATCATCGGGGCAGGACCTGCAGGCCTAACCGCCGCCTATTTGCTGACGAAAAAAGGGTATAGCGTGACCGTCATTGAAAAAGACGAACGTTATGTCGGCGGCATCAGCCGCACGGTCGAAGTGGATGGATATCGCTTTGATATCGGCGGCCACCGCTTTTTCTCCAAGTCGAAAGACGTTGTCGATTTGTGGAACGAGATTTTGCCCGACGACTTCATTCAACGTCCGCGCATGAGCCGGATATATTATGAAGGTAAATTCTACAGCTATCCGCTGCGCGCGTTTGAAGCATTGTTCAATTTGGGCATCATCCGGTCGACGCTGTGCATGGCGAGCTATGTGAAGGCCAAGGCCTTTCCGAATAAAAATGTCCGTAGCTTTCAGGATTGGACGGTAAACCAGTTTGGTCACAAGCTATTTTCGATCTTCTTCAAAACCTACACCGAAAAGGTTTGGGGCATGCCGTGCGACGAAATGTCCGCCGACTGGGCCGCACAACGCATCAAAGGCCTGAGCCTCGGCGCCGCCGTTCTTGACGGGTTCAAGCGGTCCTTGGGGCTGAATAAAAATCCCAATGACGGCATGGAAACCAAAACATTGTTGGAGACATTCCGCTACCCGCGCCTTGGACCCGGCATGATGTGGGACGCCGCGCGCGACTTTGTCGTGGCGAAGGGTAACACGGTGTTGATGGGCCATAGCTTTAAGCAACTCGCGCAGGATGCAAATGGCGACTGGCGGATGTCGGCATCCAAAGCCGATGGCAGCGAGGTGGTGATTACCGCAAAGCATGTCATCAGCAGTGCGCCGATGCGCGAGCTTTCGGCACGTACCCATCCGCTTCCGCAAACATCGTTGCAGGCGAATAACCTGCGCTATCGTGACTTTTTGACGGTGGCACTGATGATCCGCTCGGACGATTTGTTCCCGGACAACTGGATCTACATTCATGACAGCAAGGTGCAGGTTGGCCGCGTGCAAAACTTCCGCAGCTGGTCACCTGAGATGGTACCCGACCCATCCATCGCGTGCGTTGGTCTCGAATATTTCTGCTTTGAAAATGACAATCTGTGGGCGTCGACCGACGCTGACCTGATTGAACTCGCTAAGACGGAAATGGCCATTCTCGGTTTGTGCAAAGCCGAAGATGTGGTTGGCGGCGCCGTTGTCCGTCAGGAGAAGGCATACCCGGTCTATGACGATGAATATGCCGCCAATGTTGAGGCAATGCGTTCGGAGCTTGAGGCGCGCTATCCAACGCTCCACATGGTCGGGCGCAACGGTATGCACCGTTATAACAATCAGGACCACGCGATGATGACCGCCATGTTGACGGTCGAAAATATCGCCGCAGGAAGCCGCGTCTACAATATCTGGAACGTCAACGAAGACGCCGAATATCATGAAGCGGGCGACGAAGGCGAACAGCACGTGATTGCGGCCAAGGTTACCGAAGACCAAGCCGCTGCGCTAACGTCGGAACGCGACGTACCAAAACGGATCGCACCTATCGGCCAGCCTAACGCCGGCGATATCAGCAAGGCAGCGTAAGGGGCAACATGCAGGCGGCCAAGCTGCCTGCATGATTGCGGAACCCATTCAGGGGGTGCACGGGTGATTAAACTGGCCAACCGATTACGCGGCAATGTCTTCCTGCGTTATGTCGCAGTCAGCATTGGTGCGCTTGCAGCCGATATGATCGTGTTCCTGCTCTTGCTGGAAACGGGCATGCCCGGAACGGCGGCATCTGCTTTTGGTTACTCGGTCGGCATATTCGCGCATTGGATTTTATCCAGCCGCAAGGTGTTTCACGATAGGGTTTCGGAAAAGGGAAGCGCCGCCCGCACACGGCAAAAGGCAATGTTTCTGGCCTCTGCCCTCATTGGCCTTGTCCTGACCATAATTGTGGTCGGCGCTGGCACGGCATTGGGTATGGACCCGCGCGTTGCGAAAGTCGTTGCTATCGCGACGTCATTTTTGCTCACCTATCTGCTGCGCAACGTCGTCATTTTCCGGCAAGCGTCGGTGCATTAGTCATGGCGCGCTTTATCGAAAGACATTTTGCGTGGCTGATATTTGGCATTTGGGCGTTGCGATCCCTTTCGCTTATTATCAGCAGCTGGCCCAACATCAGTTCGGGTAGCGGATGGGACCCCGACGACCAATTGCGCTTGGTCCAATCACGAGACTTTCTGAATGGCCAAAGCTGGTTCGATAACCGGCAGTACCGGCTGAACCCGCCCGATGGTGCACCGATGCACTGGTCGCGGCTTATTGAGCTGCCGTTGGCCGCGATAACTTTATTATTCACGCCGATGTTCGGCCAAACAATCGCAGAAATAGTTGCATCGACTGCGGTGCCCCTGCTGCTGTTCGGGTGCATAATCATGCTTCTGGCCCGCACCGCTTGGCACGTAGGTGGCAAAACGGCAGCTATTTCTGCAGCGATTATCGCCGCATTGTCCATCCCGCTGATCGTGCAATTGCGGCCAATGCGTATTGACCATCATGGCTGGCAAATCGCGATGGCCGTACTGGCGTTGGCATCATTATTTTATGGGCATGCGCGCACGGCAGGATTGGTTTTGGGGGCCGCACTCGCGATATGGCTCCATATATCGCTTGAAGGCGCGCCGATGTCTGCGGCCTTTTTCCTGTTCCTGGGTTGGCAATGGCTAGCCAAGCCGCACGAAGCCGCCCGCCTGTTCTGGACGATTAGCGCATTCGCTTTGTCGTCGCTGGTGCTATTTTTTGGCACGCAGACACAGGGCCTCGGCGCAGCGATATATTGCGATACGGTTTCGCCGCCGCAGTTATTGGCAATCCTCGCCGCCGCAGCGATCATGATCCCGGGCCTGTTTATTGCTCCGCAATCCAAGCTGGCGCGTGTAGTGATCATGGCTACTGCAGGGGGTGTCGCTGCTGCTGCACTCGTGTTGCGCGCACCTGAATGTTTGAACGGTCCGTTCAGTACTCTTGATCCGCTCGTGCGGGACTATTGGTATGTGTATGTGCAAGAAGGGATGCCGATTTGGCATCAGGACCTGCCCATCGTCACGCTTCTGATGGCGGCACCAATTGCAGGACTTGTCAGCTGCGTAGTTCTGGCCCGTAAAATGGACAAAACGGATCGATCAAAATTATGGGTCATCGGCTTCTTCAGCCTATATGCGCTTGTCATGTCGCTATTTGTGATGCGGACGATCTCGGTGGCTGCGGCCTATGCGGTGGTACCCGTCGCTGCGCTTATCGCGCACATCTTTGGGTTGTATCGGCAAAGCGGGGTGCCCAAGCAGCGCATTTTTTATGTCACTATGATGCTCTTTTTGTTGGCGCCTGGGTCTTTTGTGACCGCCTCCCTCGATGTCTTGCCACAACCGAAGCCTGCTGATGATGCGCGTTCAGATGCACAGTCGCTCTTATGCGAATCCGCGCAGTCAGTCGCAACATTATCCGCTCTGCCACGCGGACAATTTCTGGTTCCGTTTGATATGGCGCCAATGGTGCTGGTTCAAACCGCGCACAGCGCTTTGGCGAGCGGCCATCATCGCAATCAAAAAGCAATGCACGATCATATCGAAATTTTCCGGTCGCGCCCCGATGTTGCCAAGCAATTGATGGCCGCGCGCGGTATCAATTATCTTGCGGTCTGCCCTGATGAGGGGGAGCTTGATCATTATGCGCGGAAAAATCCCGGCGGCCTGTGGGGACAAATTGCCAAGGGAAATGTACCGGACTGGCTTGAACCGCTGCCCGCAAAAGGCAAGGGGATCATGGTCTGGCGCGTACGTTAAAGATGCATGAAATCCCGGTCGAAACTTTTGAGATGCGCTCCGCCATCAACGAAGATGATTTGCCCGGTAACGTCTTGTGCTTTCGCCAAATAGACCACGGCATCGGCAACAGCGGATGGCGATGGAAGCGCGCCCAGTGGCATCATACCCGCCAATCGCACCTCTTGTTCTGCGCTATAGTCATCGGTTGATATGACGAGACCGGGTGCGACGCCATTATAGCGTGCGCGCCCTGCAAATGACGCAGCCATCGACCGAACCGACGCTGCCAGCGCTTGCTTGGAGAGCGTGTAGCTAATCTGGTCACGGTGTGGATTGGCGACGCGCTGGTCGAGGATGTTGACGATTGCTGGCCGCATATCAGCGCCCGCCGCATCGACAACGGCTTTGGCAAGCAAGAGTGGGGCAAAGAGGTTCAGCCGGAAATGCGCCTCCAGCGTTTCGACCGACATCGACTCCCAATCATCCTGCCCAAACATCGCGGCGTTATTCACCAGCAGCTGGGGTACGCGGCCAAAATGCGTTGTTATGGTTTCAACGAGATGGGCCGGGTTGCCGATGCTCAAATCAAAGGTAAACCGATGCCATTCGCTCTCGTTTTCTTGCAGTGTCGCCAGAAGCTTTTCTTCGGGCTGTGAATCGAGATGGCTAACCAGTGCCAACGCGTAACCCGCATCCGCAAGTTTAGATGCGATTTCGGCACCCAGCCGACGCTTGCCGCCTGTAACAATTGCAAGCGGCGCCGTTGTCACTTGCGGCTCCGCGACATTGTAATGCCAATCGATTCATTATCTTCGGCAATGGCGAGTTTTACAATTTTGACGACGAGGTGGCTGATGCGTGGGTCGTCAGCAAACAAATTATCCATGATATGATCGGCGACGGCTTCGATCAGCGTGAAGTGCACATCATTGGGCAAAAGCGTCGCGGCCTCTTTCAGCGTCATATAATTTTTCGAGGCCGACAACGGCGTGTCTGGCGCATAATGCGGAGCAATATCCAGCGTTGCGCTAATCGAAATACGCAGCGGTTGGGGCAGGTGCGTTTCCTGGCTGTAAATGCCCGTCAGCACATTGACGACAAGGTCATGTACTTCGAGAATGAGGCTATCGGTCATATCACTCCTTAACGTGACCAGCGGGCGAAAATAGCGGTAGGCAAAAGCATGCCCCGCCCCTGTTCGCGCACCGCGAGTTCACCAAATTCAACCTTGCCACCAAGGTCGGCAAAATGGGATTCCAGCAGCCCACCCAACGCCAGTGCAGACATGCGCACGGCGTAGACGGTCAGAAATAGAAACTTTGATTCCGCATCAAGCAACTTGCGGCAATTGGCGATCAGTTCGGGCAGGTCCTCCTCAAGCCGCCAGACTTCGCCGTCGGGACCACGGCCATATTTGGGTGGGTCGAGCAATATGCCGTCATAGCGCTTTTCACGGCGCACTTCACGGGCAACGAATTTCGCGGCGTCGTCGACGATCCAGCGAATGGGTCGGTCGGACATGCCCGACATTTCGGCATTGGACCGTGCCTGCGCAACCGATTTCTTGGAGGCGTCAACATGCACCATCTGCGCGCCTGCTGCCGACAAAGCGAGGGTACCAACACCAGTATAGCCAAACAGGTTCATCGCAACGGGATCGGTTACCCCTGCCAATTGTCCGCGCATCCACCGCCACACCGGGTCCATATCCGGGAAAAAGCCGAGGTGACGGAATGGCGTGCACGATGCGGTAAAATGCACCTCATCATTCCATGCGAGCGGCCAACCATCCATGGGAACGGGTTTATTGTTATACCAACGTCCGCCGCCATCATCGTCGGATCCCGGAACGAATTCGGCATCTGCGGGCCATTCGTCGAGCGCAGGCGCCCACATCGCTTGCGGTTCCGGCCGGATGAAGCGGCGGTCACCGTAGGATTCATATTTCCGCCCATTACCGGAGTCGATCAGCGTGTAATCGCTGCGCGGCTCGCTGATCAGGGTGACGAAATTCTGTTCCATATTTTAGCGAACGGCGCGCGCAAGCACATAGTCACGCACGGCGTCATACGTACCGGGCAAGACATCAAAGCGTTCTTCGCGGTCAAACAGATGCGAGACACGCGCAGGCAAAGCAGGGCGAACGCCGGTTGCGTTTTCTACTGCGTCCGGGAACTTGGCGGGGTGCGCGGTTGCCAATGTGACGATAGGCGTTTCCGGTTTGATGCCTGATGCCCGTGCCGCGTGCAGTGCGATTGCGGTGTGGGGATCGATAATCTGGTCCGCCGCGCCATAGGCCCAGCGCATGGCGGCTGCCATCTGGTCCGCATCGGCGCGCGCGCTCGACAACAAAGCAGATTTTTTCCGCATGTCGGGCGACAGAACCATTTTGCCCATTTGTTCGAACCACTTCATCCGCGCTGCAGTGGTCGATCCATCGCGACCTTCAAGATCAAACAGCAGCCGTTCAAAATTGCTGGACACCTGAATATCCATCGATGGCGCTGCGGTCGGCGTTACGCCCAACACCGAATAGTCACCCTTTGACAGGGCGCGATGCAAAATGTCGTTGATGTTGGTGGCGACAATCAGCTGTTCAATCGGCAAGCCCATTTGCGCGGCAACATAGCCGGCAAACACATCGCCAAAGTTTCCGGTCGGGACGGAAAACGCAATTTTGCGCTCAGGTCCGCCCAATCGAAGTGCGGCGTAGAAATAATATACCACCTGCGCCATCAGGCGGGCCCAGTTGATCGAGTTTACGGCCGATAAAGTCAGTGGGCCATTGACGTCCTTGTCACTGAACATCCGCTTTACCATGGCCTGCGCGTCATCGAAGCTGCCTTCAATCGCGATGTTGTGGACATTGGGCGCAAGGATGGTTGTCATCTGCCGCCGCTGCACGTCAGAGACGCGGTTATGGGGGTGCAGCATGAAGATTTCGATTTGTGCGCGTCCGGCAACGGCGTCGATTGCCGCTGATCCTGTGTCGCCCGATGTTGCGCCGACAATGGTCAGTTTTTTATCCGTGCCCGACAAGAAGCGTTCAAACAATTGGCCCAGCAATTGGAGCGCAACGTCCTTGAACGCCAAGGTTGGACCGTGAAAAAGTTCAAGCAACCAGTGTTGCCCATCAAGTTGCACCAGTGGCGTTGTCGCCGAATGTGCAAATGAACCATAAGCCGTCGCACACAGACCCTTGAGCTCAGCCTCGCTCAATACACCCGCTGTAAAGGGCGCCATAACGCGCGCGGCCAACTCGACATAAGACAGGCCACGCATCGCCTTTATATCTTCTATCGAAAATTGCGGCCAATGGCGGGGGACATATAGTCCGCCATCTCGGGCCAGACCCGTTAGGGTGACGCCTGCAAAATCGAGCGCGTCCGCGTTGCCACGGGTGCTGATATAATCTGTTCCGTTAATCGTCATAGCGCGCACGCGGTTACCCGCGACGCCGCATTTAGGCAAGATTATTGCAAATCAGCCCGGACAAATTCGGCACATCTTTCACCAATCATGATGCTTGGCGCATTTGTGTTCCCGGAAACGAGGCGCGGCATGATGCTGGCATCCGCGACATAGAGCCCTTCGATGCCACGATATTTCAGGCGCGGGTCGACAACATCGTCCGCATTGGGCCCCATCCGGCACGTGCCGACGGGATGGTATACGGTATCCGCGCGATTGCGGATCAGATCATCCAAGGCGGCATCGTCATTCAGATCGACAGGATGGCGATTCTTTCCGCCATAAACGGCCAGCGCAGGTGCTTCGAAAATCCGGTGCATGGCGCGCACGCCGCTGCGCAATGTGGCCATGTCGCGGTCGTCGGTCAGAAATGCGGGGTCAATCAGCGGGGCCGTGCTTGCATCGGTTGATGCGAGGCGCACCGTGCCACGGCTTTCGGGCCGCAAGACACAGGCATGGCAACTGAACCCGTGGCCTTTCACTTTGGAACGGCCATGGTCTTCCAACATGGCGGGGACGAAATGATATTGAATGTCAGGGGCTGGCAAGCTTGCGTCCGAACGCCAAAATCCGCCTGCTTCAGCAAAGCAGGTGGTCATCACGCCTGTACGCTTGCGGCGATGTTCGATAATCGCCTTTACCATCTTTACGGTGCCGGCCAGCGAATCCCCGAAAAAGTCGTCCTTTGACTGTGTTTCAAAGCTGGAAACATAATCGATATGATCTTGCAGGTCGGCGCCGACGGCTTGTTTGTCGTGAACGACATCCACGCCAACGCTGCGCAGATGGTCGGCCGGGCCAATGCCGGACAGCATCAATATTTGCGGCGATCCAAATGCGCCTGCGGACAAAATGATAGCGCCGCGTGCCTTGATCGTGCGCTTCTTGCTTCGACCTTGGCGAATGACAACGCCTGTGGCGCGTCCGTTTTCGACGATAATCTTTTCGGTCAGTGCACCGGTGATGACTTCCATCCGGTCGCGTGCCGGTTCGACATAGGCGCGCGCGGCGGTCCAGCGTTCGCCACCCTTTTGCGTGACCTGATACAGGCCAAATCCGTCCTGCGTCGCGCCGTTGAAGTCATTATTGACCGGTAACTGCAGCTCGGCAGCCGCTTCGATGAAGGCAAGGCTGCCGGCCTGTGGCCAGCGTTGGTCAGAAACGGACAGCGGTCCGCCTGATCCGTGAAAGGCATCAGCACCGCGTTCATTGTCTTCGCAGCGTTTGAAATAGGGCAACACGTCGTCATAGGACCAGCCATCGCAACCCAATGCGGCCCAATTGTCATAATCATATTTGTGGCCACGGATGTAGACCATCGCGTTAATCGCGCTTGACCCGCCAAGGCCTTTGCCGCGCGGTTGATATCCGGTGCGACCATTCAGGCCCTTTTGCGGAACGGTTTCATATTTATAGTTTGACCCGTTACGAATGAACGGCATGAAACCAGGCGTTTTGATCAACATATTGTTGTTGGTGCCGCCGGCTTCGATTAGGCAGACCTTATATTTGCCACCTTCCGAAAGACGGCCAGCTGCAGCGCTCCCCGCTGACCCGCCACCAATCACGATGATATCAAATTCGTCCATGTTGCCTGCTCCTCTAACGCCAAGGTTTAAGCGGACGATTAAATACTGGCAAGAGTGTAAATAGCGCTAGTCGGCCTTTGCCTCTTGCGCTTCAAGCCAGCGTGCACGGATCGTGTCCGATGTTTCGCGGCTGCCATCGTGGCTCCATCCCGGTTCGCGCACAAGGTACGACAATTTATGACGCCATGGCGCCGACCAGAGGTCTTGGAATATCCCGACCCATTCGTGAAACACGCTCCACAACAGGTTGAAGGTTCCGAGTTGCCGGACAATCCCGTAGCGGATTTTCTCGCTTTCTACTTCTTCGGTAAAGGTTCCGAACATGCGATCCCAGATGATGAAAACACCCGCATAATTGCGGTCGAGATACCGCGGATTGGTCGCGTGATGCACACGATGGTGGCTTGGGGTGTTCATCACATATTCGAACCAGCGCGGGAATTTGCCGATGGCTTCGGTATGGATCCAGAATTGATAGATGAGGTTAAACGCGCCGACGAAAAGCAGCAGGGCCGGATGAAACCCGATGAGCGCCAACGGAATGCGGAAGATAAAGCCAAGGGCAATGAACCCGGTCCATGTCTGACGCAGCGCGGTGGAAAGATTATAATGCTGGCTTGAGTGGTGGTTTACATGGCTGGCCCAAAACCAGCGGACGCGGTGTCCGGTGCGATGCGCCCAATAATAAGCCAGATCGTCCAAAACAAAGCATAAGGGCCACGCCCACCACACCCAGCCAATGTCGAACAACCGGTTCTCGTACATCCACATCGCCAGGCTGAACACCAAAGCGCCGGTGAGTGCGCCTGCAACCGTGCTGCCGGTGCCGAGCGCGAGTGACGTCAAGGTGTCGCGCGGTTCATATTTCTCTGGCGCACGGCTGCGTGCCCACAGCATTTCTGCGATGATGAGGATGATGAACGCCGGAATGGCATAATCCACTGGGCGGAAAAGTTCAGGCATGCGTATTTCCCATGTTATGCTGACCGTTGTTCAAATGCCGAAGGCCAGATGCCCATGACGGTGCGTGTTCACCCAAATTGAGCGTAATGATTCCAAATGTCTTCTCGCCTGTTCCTATGGTGAGGAAATTCTGGTCCAAACGCGATTCGCTGTGCCCGTCGAGCAAACGTCCTGCCCATTGCACACCGTGGCGACGGATCAGCATGTGCCTGCCCTGATCGTCACGCAGCAGTGCCGCGATACCCGCTTTGTCGATTGCGATGTCGACGGGATTGAACCCACAGAGCGTCTCTTCGGCAATGTCACGCGCCTGCGCTTCGCTGTGGATGCGGACATCACCGCCCAATCGCCAAAACCGCGCGAGCCATGCGATAAACAAAATCGATGCAATCGACCCGGCAAGTTGCAGCAATTCTGCCATCAAGAAGCCCGTCCGCGCAACATGTCCATCATCGCCCCAACGGACGACAGATCATAACCTGCGTCAGCGGCCTGTTCCGAAAGGACGGCGGGATGGTCGCCCTTCGCCGCGCGGGCCAATGCCCATAACAACGTCGACCGGGTCCCCGACCGGCAATAGGCCAATATCTTGCCATCTGCGTTTTCAATGGCATCGGCCATCGCCGTGACCTGCCATTCGGCAAAGCCCGCATGTGTCACAGGAATGGCGACATAAGCGATGCCGGCTGCTTGCGCCGCGGCGGCGATTTCGGCGCCTGATGTCTGGTCGGCGGATTCATCTTCGGGACGGTTGTTGATGATCAACGAAATGCCCGCGGCTTTCGCCTCCGCCACGTCGGAAAGGCTGATTTGCGGTGCGGCGAAAAACGTGTCTGTTAACTTACGGAACATCAGCAAATCCTGTTATTGGACACGCGAAGCGGTCATCTGCCGTTCGCCTTATTTTAATCTGCAATCGATAACAAGAATGGACCGCGCATTGGCCAGAAACGCCCCGCTAAAACTGCGCGATGACCGATAGGAAATCTTCGCCATAGGCCTCCAGCTTGCGTGCGCCGACACCGCTAATCCGGCCTAAGGCGTGGATGTTGGTTGGCTTGGTCAATGCCATCTCGCGCAAAGTTGCGTCGTGAAAAATCACATAAGGCGGCACGCCCACAGCTTCGGCCAGCGCGCGGCGCTTGGCACGCAGCGCCTCGAACAACGGGTTGCCAATGGGATTGTCCGGTCGACCAGCGCGACGTTTGTTGTCCGGCTTTACGATCGCAATCTGGATATTTTGATCGCCGCGCATAATCGCACGGGCATCGCCAGCCAGTTTCAGGCCGCCATGTTCGTTTGCCACCATTGCTCCGCGTGCCTGCAAGGCGCGAGACAAGGGCTTAAGCATCGCGGCCTCTGCCTTGCTGACAATTCCGAACACCGAAAGCTGGTCATGCCCCAATTGGGTTATGCGGTCATCTTTGCTGCCCGTCAGCACCTTTTCCAAATGGCCCATGCCGAACATCTGCCCCGTGCGATAGGCGGCGGACAAGAGCTTGCGTGACAGTTCAGTGGCGTCGTGGACATCGGGGGCATTCAGGCAATTGTCGCAATTGCCGCACGATTCAGGTGGGCTTTCCCCAAAGTGACGCAGCAGCACTGCACGCCTGCACCCGGCTGTTTCCACAAGATATGACAAAGCGGCAACGCGCGCCAACTCCGCCTCGCGCCGTTCGGGGGGGAGCTCGTTCAGGCGCATGCGGGCGCGGGTGAAGTCGCCGGCAGACCACAGCATATGTGCCACCGCCGGGTCACCATCGCGTCCGGCGCGGCCGCTTTCCTGATAATAGGATTCAATCGATTTCGGCAGGCCGGCATGTACGACAAAGCGCACATCGGGCTTGTCGATGCCCATACCAAACGCCACCGTCGCCACCATCACCATGTCTTCGGACGACACAAACTCCGCCTGCGCCCGCGCCCGTGTCTGCGGCTCCATACCGGCGTGATAGTACAGCGCCTTGCGGCCGGTTTCTGCGATTTGCGCCGCAATCTTTTCGGTGCGGTCACGGGTCTGTGCATAAACGATGCCCGCGCCCGGTAGGCTTTTCACCAGCGCCGCGATTCCGCTGTTCGGCGCGGCCTCGGCGGCATAGCGGATGTTGGGCCGGTCAAAACCTGCCACCATGACGCCATCGTGCGGAATGCCCAGTTGCTCGGCAATATCGTCGCGCGTGTGGGTGTCTGCGGTTGCGGTCAGCGCGAGGCGCGGCACTTCGGCGAAGTCGTCGAGCAATGGACGCAGCAGGCGATAGTCCGGGCGGAAATCATGCCCCCATTCGGAAACGCAATGCGCTTCATCAATCGCAAACAGCGCGATTTTGGTCTCACGCAACAGGTTGCGAAACTCTTGGCCCGATGCCCGTTCCGGCGCGACATATAACAGGTCGAGTTCACCAGCACGAAACCGGCTGATGGTTTCTGCGCGGTTGTCATCCGCCGATGTCAATGTCGCCGCGCGAATGCCAACGGCGTCAGCCGCGCGCATTTGGTCATGCATCAGCGCGATGAGCGGCGAAATGACAATGCACGTGCCGTCCATGATGACCGCGGGCAATTGGTAACATAATGACTTGCCTGCACCCGTTGGCATGATGGCCAAGGTGCGTTGACCCGCAAGCACCCGCGACACCACCTGTTCCTGCTGTCCGCGAAATTCGGGAAAACCGAAAATGCGGTGCAACACATCAGATGGGGTGGGGGACGGAGCGACGGAGGCCATGCCACGCCCTAGCGTGACTGAAGTGTCAGTGACAGAGTGCAGTTGTCTTCAATCCAAGTCGCTTGTGGATAGCGCACGATTATGCCGAAGGGACGGCTTCTTCTTCGGCTTCGCTTTGCTGCCTTGCCCACATTTCGGCATAGAGGCCGCCTTTGCGCAGCAGTTCATTATGCGTCCCTTGTTCGGCAACGCGCCCAGCATCCAAAACCATAATCTGGTCGGCATCGACGATGGTCGACAGCCGGTGGGCGATGATGATGGTCGTGCGGCGTTCCGAAATGCGTTCAAGCGTCGCCTGAATTTCGGACTCGGTGCGGCTATCCAGCGCGCTGGTCGCTTCATCAAGGATGAGGATTGGCGGGTTTTTCAGCAAGGTCCGTGCGATGGCCACGCGCTGCTTTTCCCCGCCGGACAGTTTCAGCCCGCGTTCGCCAACCTTGGCGGCATATTGCTCCGGCAATGACTCGACAAAGCCGTGAATCGATGCGCCGCGTGCGGCCTCTTCGATTTCGATCTGGCTCGATCCCTCACGGCCATAACCGATGTTATAGCCGATGCTATCGTTGAACAGCACGGTGTCCTGCGGCACAATGCCGATGACGCTGCGCAGGCTTGATTGCGTCACGTCGCGCAGATCCTGCCCGTCGATGGTAATGCGGCCGCCGGTGATGTCGTAAAAACGGTATAGAAGGCGGGCAATGGTCGACTTGCCTGCGCCCGACGGTCCCACCACCGCAAGCGTATGGCCGGGCTCAATTTTGAAGCTGACGCCATTCAGGATTTGTCGGTCGGGGTCATAGCCAAAGCGCACATCTTCAAACGCCACCGCGCCGCCCGATACGGCCAATGCGGGCGCACCGGGCTTATCCGTAATTTCGGCGGGCGTATCGATCAGGTCGAACATCGCGGCCATATCCGTCAGGCCCTGACGAATGGTGCGATACACCATCCCGAGCATATCCAGCGGCCGGAACAGCTGCGCCAACAAGGTGTTCACGGTGACAACGTCGCCAGTTGTAAACTGCCCGCGCGACCAGCCCCACACAACATAGCCCATGGCACCCGCCATCATCACATTGGTGATCAGCGACTGCCCGATATTCAGCGCGGCCAGCGAGTTTTCCGATTTAACGGCGGCATTTGCATAATGATGCACCACCTCAGCATAGCGCTGCGTTTCGCGCTTTTCAGCGTTGAAATATTTAACGGTTTCATAATTGAGCAGACTGTCGACCGACTTTGCGACGGTCTGCGTATCCAGCTCGTTCATTTCCTCGCGCAATTTGTTGCGCCAGTTGGTGATGACGGTGGTGTAGGCGATGTAGCTGACCACCATGATAAGCGTCGCCACAACCATGCCCCAGCCAAATTCAATTTTGAAATATGCGGAGACCAGAACGAGCTCAAGCACCGTCGGTGCGATGTTGAACAGCAGGAAATAGAGCATGATATCGATGCTCTTCGTCCCGCGTTCGATAACCTTCGTAACCGCACCTGTTCGGCGGTTCATATGAAAACGCATCGATAGATTGTGCAAATGGCTGAACACATTTTCGGCCAAGCGGCGGGTGGCTTCTTGCCCCACGCGTTCAAAGACTACGTTGCGCAGATTGTCGAACAAGACACCGCCAAAACGCGCACCGGCATAAGCGGCTACGAGCGCAATCGCGATTGCGACGCTGTCTTCCATGCCGGGAACCATGCGGTCGATGGCCTGGCCATAGACCCACGCCATGCTCAACTGAATAAGCTTGGACACCACCACCAGCAGCAGCGCAAATACGATGCGTGCGCGCAGGCCAGTTTCGCCCTTTGGCCATAAATATGGCAAGAACCGGCGCATCACGGCGAAATCGGGCTTGGCATCTGAACTGGGGGCTAATGGTGGCACAGGGGCCATATAATTAGATTAGGCGAAAGCGCAAACGTCCATCAGCTGCGACCTGAAAGCAGCAACCATGTCGCGACCGCGTTAATGGCCGTATATACCCCATATGTCAGCGCGATCGCCAACGACCCGTCATTTGCGAACCACAGCGCGCCAATCAGCAACACCAGTTCTATGGCGTAGCTGCCATAGGGACTGAAATGTGGGCTGAAGTAGCGCTTGGTTTCTTCAACGAAGGGATGCCCGGATTCTGAAACTGCCTTGTGCATGGCAAAATTGGCGATGCCCATCAGGAAGCAGAAAATCAGCAGCATAAACTTGCTTCATGGTCCTTCGCGGATGGCGCGTGCTTCATTGCGTTCGGATTGCCGTTCAAGCGCGACCTTAATCATCGCGATGATGGGGTCCGCCAGCGCAAGGCCCAATATTCCGAATAAAGCGCCCAACAGTATCTGTGCGCCAAGCACAAGCGCGGGCGCTAAATCGACCGCCCGCTTTGCGACCATGGGCACAATCAGATAGCCGTCGACCATCTGAACGACGAAATATACAAAGATGGCATAGAGGCCGACATCAACACCCGCCGAAAATCCGACGAGGATGATGAGTGCACCCGATACGATAGCGCCGATATTGGGCAAAAACGCCAACAGCCCCGTCAGCACGCCCAAAAGCGCCGCCATGGGTACGCCGCCAAGGCTGAGCAATATCCACGTCCCAAAACCTTCTACTGCCATACCAAGCAAACGGCCCGCCATCAGGCGGCGCAATACGTTGCCCATTTTGGCGGCGGTGACGTAGAAATGTTCGCGCTCTGCCAGCGGCAACATCCATGCGACGCCGCGTTCATACATACGCGGTTCGGCGGCGATGAATATGGCGAGCACGAGCATCATCGCCATGTTGGTCACTGTGCCAACCACCGAAGAGACGGCTTCAGTTACGCGGCCGACCGAGTTCAAAATCTGCGTTCCGAAGCCTTTGACATCTTCTGCCGATATGTTGAATCCGGCAGCAGCGATGCGGTTGCCTATGGATTCAATCTGCGCTTCGACAATAGCCTGAAGACTGGCGGCCTGCGCGGCAAGCTCGGATCCCGTGAATATAAATGTCCAATACATGAAACCAAATACGGCAAGGACGACGATGGTCAGGCGGATGCTGCGCGGGATCGGTAAAACCCGGCCAAGCAAACGCGCGCCGCCATCAAACATCGCCGCAAGTACAAGGCCGCCCATGATGAGCAGCAGTGGCTGCGCCAGCCAGACAAACCCGACAACAAACGCGGTCATGCCAATCCAGACAGCCGCCCGTTTGATCTCGGTGCGGATTATGGGGTCGTAAAGTTCGGTTGGGCCTACTTCTTCGCGAAATCCATCCTCCTGCACCACAGGTTTTCTGCGTGAGCGCCGCGCCTTGGCGGGTTTTGCGGCCGGGGTGTCTTTCGCGATATCATTCACTTTAGCGGACCTTTTTGGGACGCAGACTTGTACCCGCGCGGCCGCTGCGCAGCGATGAGATCCACGTCGCCGGGTTCAAGCTCGTGCTGCCATCGACGGAGAAGGTAATGATTTCCGCACGACCGCCAATACGATCCCACGATACGGGGCCGCCAAGGCCGCCCAGCGCTTCGGGTACGCGGCTGTCCGAGCTATTGTCGCGGTTGTCGCCCATTAAGAACACATGGCCTGCGGGTATTTTTACAGGTTCCATATCATCGGTCTCGCGCCTGCGGGCATCGATGGTGTCATATTGCACGCCATTGGGCAGCGTTTCGCGAATGATGGGCAAATGACATGTCATCACGCCGTCATCGCCGCGCGTCAGTGCGCCCGGGAAATCATAATCATTGCATGGATTATTGGCATCGACAGGCAAAACCAGATTGGGCTGGGTCTCTTGCTTAACGGGCTTTCCGTTCAAGAAAACCTGACCTTCGCGCAGCGAGATCGTGTCACCGGGCAGGCCAATAACGCGCTTGATCCAGTCCTGATATTTGCCCTTTGGCGTCAAAATGACAATATCGCCACGGGCCGGCATTTTCCCCCAGACCCGCGTCTCGCTTTCCGGAAGCGGGACGGCCAGCGCCTCTACTTCCTCGCGCAACACCAGCCAGCGAAATATCGCGACCGGATTGGGAATGGTTGGCGACACATGGCTCCAGCCATACGGATATTTGCTCACGAACAGCCGGTCACCCACCAGCAATGTCGGCATCATCGATATCGACGGGATGTAAAACGGCTTTGCAATGAAGCTGTGAAACGCAAGAACGGCCATCAACAGCCAGAACATCCCTTTGATTTCCGCCCAAGCAGCAGAGGCCCAGCCGCGTTGTTCAGGTGCTGGAGCAGATGGGGCGGTGGGGTCGATATTGTCGGTGGTCAAACTGGTTATGCCTTTTGCGATGGTAATGCTTCTATAATGACAAATGCCTGTGCCCATGGGTGGTCATCAGTCAGTGTCAGATGAATATGGGCTTCATAGCCCGAGGGAATCATTGCGTCGAGCCGCGCTTTTGCGCCGCCCGTCAGCGCCAGCGTTGGCGCGCCCGACGGTGCATTGACGACGCCAATATCTTTCATGAACACTCCATGCTTGAATCCGGTTCCAACAGCTTTGGAAAAAGCCTCTTTGGCTGCAAAGCGTTTGGCATATGTGCCCGCCCGGGTGAATGGCCGCTTGCCAGCTTTGGCGCGTTCGATGTCGGTAAAGACGCGCTTTTCAAACCGTTCGCCAAAGCGCTCAAGCGAATGTGTGATGCGCTCAATATTACATAGATCGGAACCAAGCCCGATTATCACCGCGCGAGGTCCATTAACGTCCGCATCTTCCGGACGCTTTCCTCCAAGCCGATGAAGATCGCCTCACCAATCAGATAGTGCCCGATGTTCAACTCGGCGAAATGGGGAATGGCGGCGATGGGTTGGACATTTTCAAACGTCAGGCCATGGCCAGCATGCGGTTCGATACCATTTTTAGCCGCAAGCGCGGCCGCGTCCGCAATACGGCGAAGTTCTATTTCGCGTTCTTCGCCTTCGGCATGCGCATATTTACCGGTGTGGAATTCAACGACGGGCGCTTTCAGACGGATGGCCGCTTCAATCTGGCGGGCGTCGGGTTCAATGAACAAGCTTACGCGAATGCCTGCGTCCGCCAGCCGCGTAACGATGGGCGCGAGATGGTTGTGCTGACCGGCGGCATCCAGCCCGCCCTCAGTCGTACGTTCTTCGCGCCGTTCGGGGACGATGCACGCAGCATGCGGCTTATGCCGCAGCGCGATTTCGAGCATTTCGTCGGTTGCCGCCATTTCCAAGTTAATGGGCAAGCGGATTTCCCGCATAATCGCATCGAGGTCCGCATCGCGAATGTGCCGGCGGTCTTCGCGCAAATGGACGGTGATGCCATCGCCGCCTGCGGCCTCGACGATGTGCGCAGCGCGCATCGGATCAGGATGCATTCCGCCACGCGCATTTCGGATCGTCGCAACATGGTCGATATTGACGCCAAGACGGAGCTTTTTGGGATCAAGAGTGAAAGTCATAATGGAGTACCGGTCGAGCAGAGTGCAGCGCGCATGACGTCATGGGTTATTCCGGCCTGTTGCCAGATTTCACCATAAGCAGGCTCAGCCTCGGCGCGGTTCGATGTCATGATGATAACCATGTCCAGATCAGGCAGGATGATGTTACGCAATACGACGCCACCAATGAAGCCGCGACGCTCGATGATTCGTACGGGAACATCGCCGCAATCCTTCAAAGGCGTACTGAAGGCCCACTGGCCGAGCGCGGCCATGCCATATTCGGGCTTGCCTTCCCACATCTGTGCGCGCTGGGCTTCGGGGATGAGCTTGCCGGTCATTAGCGCGCGGTCGAAGGCGAGCAGATCATGGGTCGTGCCAAAAAGCGCGCCCGCGCCGCCGAAATTTTCGAGCCGGAACGCTGATGTTTCTGGCTTGCCCTCGCTAAAGCCCACAACGGTGGGCTCGGCGCGGGGGAACACGCCAACGCTGCTGAGACCGAGCGGCTGTGCAATCCGTGTTGCAATCAAGTCGGCGTAAGGCTTGCCGCTGGTCGCCTCGATCACCGCGGCCATCATGATGAAGTCGCAGTCACCATAAAAGAACCCGGACAGCGGCTCGCGCGTGGTTGGCCCTTCGCACCATGTCCGCCCGGTTTCGGGACTGCCGAGGTCGACAGAGTAGAAGGTTGGCCAATCGTCTCTGGCGATGGGGCCTTCTCCGGTGCGCGGCAGGCCCGAGACGTGCTGCATCAGCATGCGCGCAGTGATGCGGTTTGCAAAAGGCGCCTTGCTGTCGGGCAGGTAGCGGATGATCGGCGCGTCGAGATCGAGACGGCCAGCCGCTACTTCCTGCATCGCGATGGTCGCCGTGATCTGCTTGGTGACGGAGGCCCAACGCCAGGTCTGCCCCAATTCATGCGGCGTTTCGCTTTCCGGTGAGATTGTTCCGATTGTGCGTTCGAAAACGATTTTGTCGCCGCGCGCGATCAGGATTGTCCCAGGCGCTTTTGCTGGATCAAGTGCAGCGGAAACAGCGGCAGCGTCGATCTTTCCCTGCGGCGGTGATTGCGTCATTAACATCAGCGCCAGCGCTGGAACCATCAAGGCATGCAGCATTCTCTTACTCCTTACTTCCTGCTACCGGGCTTTACCGCCTCGGTCGCCGCCAATTCGGGCGGCAATTCATCAGGCGCATAGGTCGGAAAGTTCAACTGAATCAGCGGGAAGAATGGTACGCCGAGGTCGACCGTGCCTGCGGAACGGTCAACAACTGCGCCAGCGGCGATGACATGACCGCCTGCTGCTTCGATCGCCGCAATAGCCTCACGCGATGAAAGGCCAGTCGTTACGACATCTTCCATCATAAGGACTTTGGTGCCTGGTGTGATCGTAAAGCCGCGGCGCAGACCAAAGACACCATCGGGGCGTTCCACGAACATCGCATCAACGCCAAGTGCACGACCCATTTCATGGCCGATGATCAGGCCACCCATGGCCGGGGAAATGACGGCTTGGATCTCGTTTCGCAGCTCGCGCGGCATTTTTTGTGTCAGTGCCAAGGCAATGCGTCCCGCACGTTCGGGGTTCATGAGCAGGCGGGCACACTGAAGATAATAAGCGCTGTGGCGGCCCGACGACAGCAGGAAATGTCCTTCGAGCAGCGCGTCGACGCTACGGAATTCTGATAGAATTTCATCTTCGGTCATGGTGGGGAGATTTTTCCTAGCTGGCGAATGTTGTGTTTTGCATCTTCCGTTTAGCGGATTGCAACGCAAATAGGTAGAAGAGTGGAGCAATTAAATGCTAAAAATCATGAATCGACCGCTTGAGGGTTCAGATAAGCGCGCCTATAGGTCGCGCGAGTCCGACCCTCCAACGGGGGGTCAGGCCTACGCAATATTTCTGCGTCGCACCAAGAATACGGGGCTAAATTGATGATTATGTTGAAGAAATTTCTGGTTGTAGTGGCTGCCATGGCAATGCCGTCATTGGCATTGGCGCAACCTGCGAATCCCGCGCCTGCGCCAGTCACGAAAGAAGTGGCCGCACCGGTTGTAGCAACACCAGCCGCAGCAGCACCCGCTGCCGCTGAAGCAGCAGCAGCGCCAGCCGCCGCCGCTGCGCCGAAATCGATGGATGGATCGCTTCCTGGCTACACGCCAATGCGTCCTGACTATGCCAACAGCGTTGGTATGCCGAAGGCGAAGGAAGTCGATTTTCAGGAACAGTTCAGCGACAACGGCCAATATGCGAAATGGATTAACAACGCCATTTTGTTGCCAATCATCACGATCATTTCGATGTTCGTTCTTGGATTGCTGCTTTGGGTCATCGTCCGGTTCAATCGCCGCGCAAACCCTGTCCCTTCAAAGACGACGCACAATACCTTTATTGAGGTTGTTTGGACGTTGGTTCCAGTCCTCATCCTTCTTGGCATTGCTTACCCGTCGCTCGACTTGCTTGCCAAGCAGTTCAAGCCAGCACCGGCAGACGCGGTGACCATTAAGGCAACCGGTTATCAGTGGTATTGGGGGTACACCTATCCTGACCATGGCGGCTTTGAAGTTGTGTCCAATATGCTCAAAGAGCAAGGTGACGTCGCCAAAGGCGAGCGCTTCCGTACCGAAAATGACGGCCCCAAGTTGATGGCCGCAGACAACCGTATGGTCGTGCCAGTGGGCGTTCCGATCCGCATTCAGACAACGGCCGCAGACGTAATCCACGCTTTCGCGGTACCATCGCTTTGGTTCAAGCTTGATGCCGTTCCCGGCCGCTTGAATGAAAAGTCGCTGACGATCACGAAGCCAGGCGTCTATTTCGGACAATGTTCGGAGCTTTGCGGTGCACGGCATGCGTTCATGCCCATCGTTGTAGAAGCCCTGCCGCCAGAAAAGTTTGCGGCATGGGTTAAGGCGCAAGGCGGCACGATGCCTGGCGCTGAAAAGCCTGCACCGGCAGCGGCGCCAGCCGTAGCTGCACCTGCAGCTGCTGCGGGAACTGCACCAACCACTGACACAGCCGCTGCGCCTGCCGCAGCGCCAACCAAGTAAAAAGGCCAGACTGATGACCACGATTGCCGCAACAGGTACAGACCTCCACGCGCATGACCATCATGACGCAGATCATAAGCCAGGCTTCTTCGCGCGCTGGTTTATGTCGACCAACCACAAGGATATCGGCACGCTCTATTTGATCTTTGCGATTTTCGCAGGGATCGTCGGCGGCGCAATTTCTGGCCTTATGCGCCTTGAACTTGCTGCGCCGGGTATCCAGTATCTTCAGGGCTGGGCATCCATGATGGCCGGCAAGGAAGCGTCTTTGGACGAAGCCTATCATATGTGGAACGTGCTGATCACCGCCCACGGCCTGATCATGGTGTTCTTCATGGTCATGCCAGCCATCATCGGTGGTTTCGGCAACTGGTTCGTGCCGCTCATGATTGGTGCGCCAGATATGGCCTTCCCGCGTATGAACAATGTCAGCTTCTGGCTGACGGTTGTTGCGTTCATCATGTTGCTCGGCTCCAGCTTTGTACCCGGTGGTACGGGCCTTGGCGCTGGTACAGGTTGGACAGTGTACGCACCGCTTTCGACTTCCGGTTCCGTTGGACCTGCCGTCGATATGGCGATCTTCTCGCTTCACCTTGCTGGTGCGGCATCGATCCTTGGTGCGATCAACTTCATCACGACCATCTTTAACATGCGTGCCCCCGGCATGACGCTGCATAAAATGCCGCTGTTTGTCTGGTCCGTGCTTGTGACCGCATTCCTTCTGTTGCTCGCATTGCCCGTATTGGCTGCTGCAATCACGATGCTTCTGGTTGACCGTAACTTTGGCGGCGCATTCTTTGATGCGGCTGCCGGCGGTGACCCTGTATTGTATCAGCATCTGTTCTGGTTCTTCGGTCACCCTGAAGTGTACATCATGATCTTGCCAGGCTTTGGCATCATCAGCCAGATCGTTGCGACGTTCAGCCGCAAGCCCGTCTTCGGTTATCTCGGCATGGCCTATGCCATGGTCGCAATCGGTGTCGTTGGCTTCGTCGTTTGGGCGCACCACATGTTCACCACGGGCATGAGCGTTGATATGAAGATGTACTTCACCGCGGCAACGATGGTGATTGCGGTGCCAACCGGCATTAAGATCTTCAGCTGGATCGCCACCATGTGGGGCGGTTCGGTCAGCTTCAAAACGCCGATGGTTTGGGCAATGGGCTTCATCTTCATGTTCACCGTTGGTGGCGTGACCGGTGTTGTGCTCGCGAACGGCGGTCTCGACGACAATTTGCACGACACATATTATGTTGTCGCCCACTTCCATTATGTGTTGTCGCTTGGTGCGGTCTTCTCGCTCTTCGCTGGCTTCTATTACTGGTTTGGCAAGATGTCGGGTCGTCACCTGAACGAATTTTTGGGCCATCTGCACTTCTGGGTGTTCTTCATTGGCGTGAACGTCTTGTTCTTCCCAATGCACTTCCTCGGAAACTCCGGCATGCCACGTCGCTACCCCGATTATCCAGAAGCATTTGCCTATTGGAACGGCGTTGCGTCGACCGGCTATGCCATTATGGCTGTCGGTATCCTGATATTCTTCGTTAACGTGATCTGGTCTTTGTTGGCCGGTCGCCGCGCGGAAGACAATTATTGGGGTGAAGGTGCGACAACGCTTGAGTGGACGTTGACGAGCCCTCCACCATATCACCAGTTCGAAACGCTGCCGGTTATCAAGTAACCGGCGGCGGTTCGCCGCTTCAAAGCTTTAAGGCGTTTGGATACGGACATGACAACCGCAGCGCGTGACATATTAATGCCCGCCGAATGGCGTGACTTCTGGGCTTTAACCAAGCCCAGAGTTATGTCGCTTGTCGTATTCACCGCCTTATGTGGTCTGCTGGCCGCGCCGGGTAACATCCACCCCATCATCGCCTTTACGGCAGTCCTGTGCATTGCACTGGGCGCCGGTGCGTGTGGGTCGCTTAACCAGTGGTACGAAGCTGATGTCGACGCCAAAATGGCGCGGACAGCACAGCGGCCATTGCCCGCTGGCCGAATGGACCGTGAGGCCGCGTTGCACTTCGGCGTCGGCCTTGCAGCCTTTTCCGTCGGCATCATGGGTGTTGCTGTAAACTGGCTGTCGGCAGGTTTGCTGGCCTTCTCGATATTCTTTTATTCTATCGTCTACACAATCTGGCTTAAGCCCAACACGCCGCAAAATATCGTTATTGGCGGTGCCGCAGGCGCATTTCCGCCGGTCATTGGTTGGGCCGCCGTCACGGGTGATGTGACTTTCCTGCCGGTCTTGCTCTTCGCCATTATATTCTTGTGGACCCCGCCGCATTTTTGGGCGCTGGCGCTGTTTATGAAGACCGATTACGGCGCAGCAGGCATTCCGATGCTGCCAAATGTGAAGGGTCAGCGCGTCACGCGTAACCAGATATTTGGGTATAGCTTTCCCATGGCCGGCGCAGCGATATTGCCGTTCATCTTGGGCGATAGTGGCTGGCTATATGGTGCGACTTCGATGTTGTTGAGCGGGCTATTCCTTATCCTTGCATTCCGTGTCTGGCAAAATGAAGCAACCGATGCCGCGGCGATGAAGCCGGAGAAGCAGCTTTTCGCATTCTCCATCCTGTATCTGTTTCTTTTGTTCGCTCTGTTCGCAATTGACCGTATGGTGATCGCATGACCCAGCCTGACCAATCGCCGTATACCGCCGAAGAAACCGCGCTTATCCGCAAACGCCAAGCGGCGCGGTCGCGCGTGATGGGCGTCGCCCTTGTTGGATTGTGCATATTGTTCTTCCTGATCACAGTCGCAAAAGTCGGGGTCTGGGGCTGATGGCTATATCGAACGCGAAAACCGGACTTTTGGCGGGCGCGCTTGCGGTCTCGATGGTTGGCGTCGGCTTTGCGGCCGTTCCGCTTTATCGCCTGTTTTGTCAGGTGACAGGTTTCGGTGGTACAACGATGCGGGTTGATGCTGCGCAAGCGGCTACCGTGTCCGCTACAGACAAATCCATCGTCATCCGCTTTGACGCTAATCATCGCGGCGACTTGCCGTGGGAATTCAAGCCCGAACGCCCGACCGATACGGTCAGCATCGGCGCGAAGGATATGTCGATCTTCTTGGCAAAAAATCTGTCGAGCGAAGCTGTGACGGGGACGGCAACGTTTAACGTCACGCCCGAACTCGCGGGCAAATATTTCAACAAAATACAGTGCTTTTGCTTCACCGAACAGACACTTAAGCCCGGTGAACAGATTAGAATGCCGGTCCTATATTATGTCGATCCAAAGATCATGACCGATCCAGAAACCAAAGATATCGAAGAAATTACACTTAGCTACACATTCTACCCAGTGGAAAAGCCAAACACGGTGGACCCGCAGGCGAACGGAAGCTAAGGCAATCTTACCACGTTAAGACTACAGGGAATTGACCATGGCGGGTGCCAAAAATCACGATTATCATATTCTGCCGCCGAGCATCACACCCATATTGGGTTCGTTCTCGGCTCTGACGATGTTCTTCGGCCTCGTGATGTGGATGCATCCCGAGCAGTTCGGTTATGGTAGCCTCGTCTTTGGCCTTGGCCTGTTGGGCGTATTGTACACCTTTTTCGCATGGTGGTCCGATGTCGTGACCGAAGCCCATGCGGGCGATCATACTCCTGTGGTTCAGCTTCACCTGCGCTACGGCATGATCATGTTCATCGCGTCGGAAGTCATGTTCTTCGTGGGCTGGTTCTGGGCATGGTTTGACTTCTCGCTGTTCCCTGTGCCGCTGGAAATCGTGAAGGATGCGGAAACGCATGCATTTACGGTCACCAACCTGATCGGCCAAGAAGGCGCCGCCGCTTTGATGCAGTGGCCGCCAAAGGGCCTCGAGGTTCTCGATTCGATGAAGCTTCCTTTGCTCAACACGTTGATCCTGTTGTGCTCGGGTACCACCGTCACTTGGGCGCACCATGCGCTGATCCATGGCGACCGCGAAGGCTTGAAAAAAGGTCTGTTGGCGACGATCCTGTTGGGTCTGCTGTTCAGCTCGATTCAGGCGTATGAGTATCTGGAAGCACCGTTTCCATTCGCTGGCCTGAACTATGGCACCGCATTTTATATGGCGACTGGCTTCCACGGTTTCCACGTGATCGTCGGTACAATATTCTTGGCGGTATGCCTTGTGCGTGCAAACAAAGGCCACTTCACACCAAAGCAGCATTTCGGCTTTGAAGCTGCGGCTTGGTACTGGCACTTTGTCGACGTTGTGTGGCTGTTCCTGTTCATCGCCATCTACATTTGGGGTGGCTGGGGCGCACCAGTTCACGCTTAAATGACACCAGAGCAATCACCAGAAGGGCGGCCCAGCATATTGCGGGCTGCCCTTTTTGGTCTCTGCCCCAAATGCGGCGGCAAAACGCTGTTTGCGGGGCTGGGCCAATTTGCGGACACATGTTCGCAATGCAAACTTGATTATAGTTCGTTTAACGTAGGCGATGGCCCTGCGGCATTGCTCACCATGGTTATTGGTGCGCTGATCATTGTCTTCGCTTTGCTGCTCGATTCCGCTGTCCGGCCGCCCTTTTGGGTGCATGTCATCATTTGGGTTCCGGTGACCGCCGCGTTAACCGTGGTCACGCTGCGGATGGCGAAAGCGGCATTGCTGGCATCCGAGTATCGCAACCGGGCACATGAAGCCGGGAAGGACGATCTGCTATGAAACGCTGGCCGATTATTCCAACGATCATTGTGACGATTGCGGTCGGTATCATGATTGGCCTCGGCGTCTGGCAGCTTCAGCGTAAGGCTGAAAAGGAAGCGCTGCTTGCCCATTACAACGCGGCTGATGGCCTGCCGGCGATCGCGTGGCCAGTTGCCCCCGATCCCAAGGCATTGCCGTTATTTCGGCGCTCGACGGTCATGTGCGTCAAGGTGATTAAAATCGATTCGGTGTCAGGCAGCAATCGTGCTGGTGACGCAGGCTTTGCCCATGTCGCGTCGTGCCAAACAGGTGGCGCTAAAGGCCATAGCGCGAAAGTTGCAATCGGTTGGTCGGAACGCCCGCAATCACCAAGCTGGAGCGGCGGACTGGTCCGCGGCATTATCGCGCCCGATGGGGTGCAGTTGATTAAGTTGGTGTCGACCGATCCCGCAGATGGCCTGCAACAGCTTGCATTGCCATCGCCAGCGCAAATCCCAAATAACCATTTCCTCTACGCCATCCAGTGGTTCATCTTCGCCGCCGCGGCGTCGATCATTTATATCCTCGCGGTGCGGAAGCGCTTGAAAACGCCTTGAGCCTGCCCGCCGATATCTATTTCTACATCGTCGCAAGCGCTGCCGTCATATTGGTGGGGCTTGCAAAGGGTGGATTTGCAGGGCTGGGCGCCGCAGCCATGCCCATGCTTGCCTTGGTCATGGACCCAGTCGCCGGTGCGGGCATGTTACTACCCATATTGATGGTTCAGGATATTGTGAGCGTCTGGGCATTCCGGCGCGACTTTGATCGGCGGACGTTGTTACTCACCTTGCCAGGCGCAGTCGTAGGCATCTTCTTCGGATGGTTTTTGGCGACCGCGATTAATGCAGATGCGGTTCGCGGCTTTGTCGGCGTCATCGCGCTATCATTTGGCGTATACCGGTTGCTTCCGTTGTTGGGTGCCCAGCTTAAGCTGGCCGGCCCCGTACCCGAGTGGGTTGGGGTGGTCATGGGCGGGGTTGCAGGCTTCACCAGCCAAATTGCACATGCGGGCGGCCCACCGTTTCAGATTTGGGCACTGTCGCGCAACTTTCCACATCTGGTCTTTGTCGGAACGTCGTCGATATTCTTTGCGATCATCAATTGGATGAAAGTGCCTGCTTATGCGGCGCTGGGTCAATTCAACACGCAAAACATGACGTTGACCGCCATCTTCCTGCCATTGGCTATAGTCAGCACAATGGCAGGCGTACGTTTGGTCAAGCGGGTGTCACCCGAACGATTCAATATCATCATTCAGCTTTTGATGGTGGTCGTTGGCTCAGAGTTGATTCGCCAAGCTATTTGGTGACTGTGCCCTATTTGGGCGACAGCACCATAAGCATTTGACGGCCTTCCATGCGGGGATGCGCCTCAACCTTTGCGGTCTCGGTCGTATCGGCCTGAACGCGTTGCAACAGGTGCATACCCAATTGTTGGTGGGCCAATTCACGACCACGGAAACGCAAGGTGATTTTCACCTTGTCACCTTCCTCGATGAATTCCGCAACCTTCTTCATCTTGACCATATAATCATGGTCATCGATGTTTGGACGCATCTTAATTTCTTTAATTTCCTGCGTTTTCTGACTCTTACGCGCAAGGTTGGCCTTTTTCTGGGCCTCATATTTGAACTTGCCGATGTCCAGAAATTTGCAGACTGGCGGATCAGCGTTCGGTGACACTTCCACCAGATCAAGACCGACTTCAGCGGCCTGCGCTATCGCCTCGCGGGTGTACAGGACACCCAAATTTTCGCCGTCATCATCAATGACTCGTACTTTTTCAGCTGTGATGAGATTATTGTAGCGCGGACCACTTTTAACAGGTGGGGTCATTGCGCGCCGGGTCGGCGGGGTGGCGATAGTCGATACTCCTTGTGATGTTATGCAGCGCCATTACAGCCAAATCGCTAACAGATAAAGGCCTTAGCGCCGGATTATCCGCTTTTGTTGGCGACAGTGGCTCTCGAGACACGGCGAAGCGCCCAAAGGATGCTGATCTGATCTATTTCGTGAGCGCAGTCAGGTCATCGACCGTCAATATCTGCGGCAGTATCTGCGCCTCTCCATTGGGCGGGAAGTACAGATATAATGGCACGCCGGATCGTCCGTATTTCGCGAGATAGCGGGTAATGTCGGGGTCTCTGCGCGTATAGTCGCCCACCATCACGGTCATACCCGCCTCGCGAAATGCGTTGCTGGTCTCCGTCCGGTCAATTGCCGCCTGTTCATTGACCTTACAAGTGACACACCAGTCAGCGGTAAAATAGAGGAACACCGGCTTGCCCTCGGAGCGCAGAGTGTTCAGGCGGGCTTCGTTAAAGTTTATGCTGCCGGCCTTGGACGCCTTGGCCGCAGGCTCAATCGTCACTTTGCCGATTATCAGCGCGGCGGCGATAGCTATTCCGAACAAGGCCATCACAACCCATTTATAGGGCGAACCATCTTTCTGTTTCCGGCCGAGTGCAAACAGCGCCACGAGGATAATGAGCGCCGCCGCGCCGCCGATCATCAAACCGGTGAACCCAGCCAGTTGATATGTCAGCCACAGCAATGCCAGCGATGTCAGCGCCATGGGCAGTGCCATCCACTGCCGGAACCGCACCATCCATAGCCCGGGCCGCGGCATCCGCTTGCGTAAGGCAGGAATGAACGCAATCGCGAGGAAGGGGAGGGCGAGACCCAATCCAAGGCCTGCAAAAATCAGCAATGCCAAACCGGTTGGCAACAAAAGCGCGGCGCCCATTGCGGCGGCCATGAACGGCCCAGTGCACGGTGTCGCGACGACCGCGGCAAGCACGCCTGTCCAGAACGAGCCAGAAAGGCCGCCCTGCCGCGTCAGCTTTTCGCCCGCACCAATGCCGCCAACTTCAAATATGCCGACCAGATTTGCCGTGACCGCGACCATCAGCAACAAAAGGATCAGCACGACCGCAGGGTCCTGCAACTGAAATGCCCAACCCACTTCTTCGCCGGCAGCGCGCAAGGCCAGCATGATGCCGCCGAGAATGAGGCAGCTGACAATGATACCAACAGTGTAGGCAACCGCATCGCGGCGGGCTTCGCCTTCATCGCCGCCCATTTTGGCAAGGCTCAGCGCCTTCAGCCCCAATATGGGAAAGACGCACGGCATGAGGTTCAGCAACAAGCCACCGAGCACGGAGAATGCCAATATCCACCCAAAGCCAAGCGGTGGTTGTTCTTCATCGGCAGGTGCACCTTCGCCCAAAACAGACACCGCATCGCCGCCCGATGGCACCGCGCCCGCAACAGCGCGCACTTCAAGCCCTTGCGCGTCATTGAAGCGGAGCAGCCCGTCAATTTGGCCGTCAAAGCCCTCTTTCACCTCACCGCTGACGACCAACCAGTCACCCACACGCCGCGCGCTTTGCGGTGCTGCATAACGGAACAGCTTTTCGGTCTGCGCGAAGAACCAGACGCGTTCAGCCTTGGCACTGCGCGGATAAGGGATAGCGATTTCAATGCGCTTGCCGTCAATTTGGTAGCGCGCCGAACGATCAAGCGGCACCGGCACGGCGCTGCGCCATGCGTCAAAGCGCGCGCGGTCAGCGTTGGATATGGAGCCCGACCCGACCGTCATTGGCACGGACAATGTCGCGACCTCCGGAACACAAACCAAGTCGGAACAGGCCGACCAGCGGGCATCCACTTTGATGTTCAAGCTTTGGCCCGGTCGTGCGTCTTTGGGTATTTTGACATCCACCAGAAAGGCATGCTTTGCCTTGTAGATATGATTCATAAACCCGCTGACGATCAGCGTCTCGGGCACTGGCGCACGCACCATTCCGGCTGTCACACCGCTTGGCAATTGCCATTCGAGCTCAAGCGGGGTGCCTGCATCGCCGGGGTTGATCCAGTAATCATGCCAGCCCGGTTTAGGGTCCATGACGATCGCAACGGTGACCATATCGCCCGGCGCGGGTTGACGGGTCTCAACATCAATGGAGGCATGGACATTTTGTGGCGACGCCGATTGTGCAGCAGCTGTGTTCGCAGCAACACTACCGAACAGGAACATTGTCAGGCAAAGCCTGCAAACATAATGCAGCATAGACGACGCGCTTCGCAATTCAGTTACTCCACGGCCGGCCGCGGTGACGCTGCTTCGCCCATCGTCATCGGCTTTGCGGACTTCCAACCACCATGAACATAATAGCCAATCGATAGCAGACACGAGGTGATTGAAGTCGCGATAAACGCAGCCCAAATGGCATCTGCGCCGACACTGTCATACAGGCCAAAGCCGATGCTGAACCGCACGATGACGGCACTGAAAATCAGGATGAGCAAGGGGGCCATAACGGCGCCATTGGCGCGCACCGCGAACGTTACAACGACCGACACACCCATTAAAATAAAGCTCCACCCGATGATGTGGTTGATATGAATGGCGATGTCGACGGCGGGGCTGCCGCCGGGCAGGAACAGTTCAAGCAAGGGGCGGGCAAAAATGGTCATCAGGCCAATCAACACACCCGACATTAAAAGATTGATGGCAATGCCTGACCAGACAATATGGCTCACTCGGCTCCATTTGTTCGCGCCGATATTCTGCGCAACCATGGCGCTAACCGCGCTACCCACGGCAACCGCGGGCATTTGCACATAACTCCAAAACTGGTTCATCACACCGAATGCAGCCGTGGTGTCTACGCCTTCGCGATTCACGAGCCCGATCATGACCACGGCTGAGCCTGACATGATAATCATGGTGAGGCCCATGGGCAGTCCCATGCGGGCGATGGGTTTCAGGAACGCCCCGTCGGGACGCAGCCATTTGAGTTCCGCGCCGCGCAGGCGAATGGTAAGATCAAGTGCATAGATTTTGCGCAGCAATAGCGCCACGCTGATAATCCCCGCGACCACAGTGGCCAGTGCCGATCCCGCGATGCCCATGGCGGGAATGGGGCCGAACCCCAAAATGAATAGGGGATTGAGGACGATGTCCAAACCGACGTTCAAAACGGTGTTCCAGAATGGCGTCACCGAATCGCCTACCCCGCGCAGCGATGAGGACAGCAGCACCATGACAAAGGATGTCGGCATGGTAAGGAAGATGACGCGCAGATAGGATAAAGCCAGCGGATAAGCCCTGTCGGGCGTTCCCATGAGGTGCAGCATGTGCGGCGCAAAAATCCAGCCAGCAATCGCAAAGATTATGCCCGCGATAAAGAATGTGCTGATCGCCGTGCCCATGATCCGCCGGACCGCTTCTATGTCGCGCCGCCCCATATTCCGCGCGATCAATATAGTCGTGGCCATGGCAAAGCCGAACAGGGTCGAAAACATCAGGAACATCAAGAGGCCGGCATTGGCAGATGCGGCCAAGGCCTCTTCGCCCAAAAATCGCCCGATCCAAACCGAATTGACCGAATTGTTAATCGACTGGAGAATGTTCACGCCAAGCGAAGGCAGCGCAAACAGGAACAATGTTTTTGCAACCGGACCAACCGTCAGGTCGCGTTGATGCGCGGGTGCGCCGCTCACCCCAATCGTGCCAATGCCGCCGTCAGCCGCTCGGCCTCGGCAGCTTTTTCCGCGTGATCGGCGCGTGCCTTTTCCACGGCCTCTGGCTTTGCCTTTTCAACAAAGGATGCGTTGGACAGACGCCCTGCAAGCGCATCACGCTCCTTGGCAGCGGCTTCGATGGCTTTGGTGATGCGGCTGCGTTCGGCATCGAGATCGATGATGCCGTCGAGCGCATAGACGACCGTATCGCCACCGACCACGATCTGCGCGATATTGTTGGTCTCGACAGGCGTAAAAGCAAAGCTGTCGATGCGGCCCAACCGCGATAGCGCCGCGGCTTGGCGTTCGATGATTGCGATCGTTGATGACTGCGGGTCGGCTATATTCGCCGTTAGCCGCGTGCCGGGTGGGATGTTCAGCTCGGCCTTGAACGAACGCGTCTTGCTGATCGTGTCAATCACCCAGTCGATTTCACGAACGGCGTCTGCGTCAACCGTTGCGATCGGCTCGGGCCATTTGGCATGGATGATGTCATAGGGGCGATCACCCAAGGCGTGCCACAATTCTTCGGTGATGAACGGCATGAACGGATGCAGCATGACCAAAATTTGGTCGAGCACCCAGCCAGCGACGATCATGGATTCAGCATCCATCTCGCCCTTTTCACCGTCAACGAAAGCGGGCTTGATAAGTTCGAGATACCAATCGCAGAACTGGTCAAAGACCATGTGATAAATCACATCCGCCATGCCGTCGAAGCGGAATTCGGCGAAGGCCTTGTTCAGCTTCTCGACGGTGCCGACCACCTCGCCGATAATCCAGCGGTTAACCGCGAGCTCGGCTTTGGGGGCGTGGATGCTGTGCGATCCGCTGATGCCGTTGGACTGAGCAAAGCGTGCGGCGTTCCAAAGCTTGGTCGCAAAGTTGCGATATCCGGCCACGCGGCTTTCATCCATTTTGATATCGCGGCCCTGGCTTTCCATGGCGGCCATGAAGAAGCGCAAGGCATCGGCACCATATTGGTCAATCAGGCCAAGCGGATCGACGGTATTGCCCTTGGACTTCGACATTTTGCTGCCGTCTGCGGCGCGGACGAGGCCGTGCAGATAGAGCGTTTTCCAAGGCACTTCTTTCATGAAGTGAATGCCCTGCATCGCCATGCGCGCATCCCAGAAGAACAATATGTCGAAACCGGAAACAAGCACGTCATTGGGATAATGGCGGGCCAGCTCTGTCGTCTGGTCGGGCCAACCCAATGTGCCAAATGGCCAAAGCGCGGATGAGAACCATGTGTCGAGCACGTCTGGATCGCGGATCAGGGTTACACTCTTAAACGGGCCGCCGACTTTGCCGAGGTCCAATTCATGCCCTTTGTTTTCATCAATGAAGACAATTTCGGTCGAAGCGCCGTAATGATCCTTTGCAAGAGCTAAGGCGTGCTCCTCTGTTTCTGCCACGAAACACATTCCATCAGCGCTGAACCACGCCGGTATCTGGTGGCCCCACCATAATTGGCGCGAGACGCACCATGGCTGGATATTTTCCATCCAGTTGAAATATGTTTTTTCCCAAGATTTCGGGACAATATCGATTGCGCCCGAACGCACCGCTTCGATTGCGGGCTTGGCCAATGTTTCTGCGTCGACATACCATTGGTCGGTCAACCACGGCTCAATCACTTGGCCCGAACGGTCGCCAAAGGGTGTTTGGATGACGCGGTCTTCGACCTTTTCGAGCAAGCCCAAAGCGTCCATCGCTTCGACCACCATCTTGCGCGCATTGGTTGGCTCGCCTTCGATGCCGAAGCGATATTGGCCGATATATTCTTGCGGAATGAGGCCATCCGACGTTTGCACAACGCGGCCTTCGCCATCGAGCATGTTGAACATCTCGCTGGCTTTGAATCCGGCGCGCTTGCCAACTTCAAAGTCATTGAAATCATGCCCAGGCGTTACCTTGACGGCGCCCGAGCCCAATTCTGGATCGGCATGTTCGTCGGCGACAATCGGGATCAAGCGGCCGGTGATTGGCAGCCGGACATTTTTGCCCACCAGATGCGCATAACGTTCATCCGCCGGGTTTACCGCCACCGCCATATCGGCGAGCATCGTTTCGGGCCGCGTGGTCGCGACGGAGATAAACCCGCTGCCATCTTCGAGCGGATATTTGAAGTGCCAGAACTTGCCATTGATTTCGCGCGTTTCCACCTCAAGGTCGGAGATCGCGGTTTTCAGGCCCGGGTCCCAATTGACGAGGCGCTTGTCGCGGTACAGCAGGCCTTGATTATACAATTCAACGAACACTTTGATGACGGCTTTTGAAAAGCCCTCATCCATCGTGAAGCGTTCATTTTCCCAATCCATTGAGCAACCAAGCCGGCGCAGCTGGCCGGTAATTTCGCCGCCGCTTTCCTCTTTCCATTCCCACACCTTGGCAATGAATTCGTCGCGGGTGAAATCGGTGCGCTTTTGCTGGCGCGCGTTTAATTGCCGTTCGACCACCATTTGTGTGGCGATGCCCGCATGGTCGGTTCCCACAACCCACAGCGCATCCTTGCCCTGCAAACGCGCGTGGCGGATGAGGATATCCTGCAACGTATTGTCGAGCGCGTGGCCAATGTGCAGCGAACCCGTCACATTTGGCGGCGGGTTCACGATTGTATAGGGCTCTGCATCGGGCCGTACGGGACGGAACGCGCCAGTGGATTCCCAATGGGCATACCATTTTGCTTCAATTGCGGCGGGGTCGAAAGTCTTGTCGATAGTCATAGGTTCGTGCCTTAACGAGCCTTACCCGAAAGGGAAACCCTCACCACACGACATGTGCTTCAACAGCCCATAAAAAGCGCAGTAGCAATGTTGCCTACTTGCCGCTGATTATTGTTGCGCCGGTTACTGCGCGCCTTTCAAATGCTTGGCCAGCCATGCGAACACAGTCTGGTGCCACTGGATGGAATTTTTTGGCTTCAGCACCCAATGGTTTTCATCCGGGAATACCAACAGTTTCGATTCCACGCCCTGCTGCTGCAATGCGGTGAAGGCGGCGAGGCTTTGCGAATACGGAATACGATAATCCCTCTCGCCGTGGATGACTAAGGTCGGTGTTTTCCATTTGGCGACATGGTTCACAGGGTTCCATTTTTCGGCATCGGTCCGCGTTGTCCATGGCCCGCCATTATCCCATTGGTCGAACCATAATTCTTCGGTTTCATATGCCATCGCGCGGAGGTCAAAAATGCCCGCATGGTTGACGAGGCATTTGAAACGGTCGGGCCAGTTGCCCGAAATCCAGTTCATCATATAACCGCCGTAAGATCCACCAAGCGCGCAGGCGTTTGCGGTATCAAGCTGCGTGTCGATTTTGCCAACGGCGTCCATGCCCTTTTGCAAATCTTCAAGCGGCCATCCGCCCCAGTTTTTGTTGATGCTGTCGGTGAATTTCTGACCATAGCCGGTCGACCCGTGAAAATCGATGGTGACAACGGCATAGCCTTGCGATGCCATCACCGCCGGGTTCCACCGGTAGGACCAGCTGTTGTTAAACGAACCCTGCGGTCCGCCATGAACCAGCAGCAGCACCGGCAGTTTGCCCGTCGCATTTTGCGGCTTTACGATTTGGCCAAATACCTGGTCGCCATTGGCCCCGGCAAAATTGAATTTTTGGTAATTGACGGGATCGAGCGTTGCCAGAGCCTCCGCATTTACGTTTGTGAGCCGCGTGGTTTTGCCCTTCGCATCCATGTGCACAAGGTCCGATGGACCAGAGATGCTGTTGATGGCGTAAACGACGCCGCCATTTTTCAACGGCACGGCTTCGGCGATGCTACCGCGGTCGGTCAGCCGCGTGACTTTGCCTTTCAGGTCGACGCGATACAGCGGCGTTTCCAAAACATCTTGCGCAGTCACCAGCAAGCTTCGGCTATCCAAAGCCCATGCAAGCGACGCCACCGAACGGTCCCACTTTTCGGTCAGCGCGGTAACCTTGCCGCTCTTCACATCCATAAGCTTTACAACCAGCTGATCGGCTTCGTAGGTCGCGCGTGGCATCGACGTCCATGCCATCCATTTGCCATCGGGCGACATGGCGGGTGTCGTATCCATTCCGGCATTGTCAGCCGTCAGGTTGACCGGCTCCTTCGACTTGAGCGATACGCCATAAATTTCGAGATTGGTCGATTTGGCTTCATTTTTGTCGGCCAACCGAAGCGTGAAGGCAATACCGCTGCTGTCTGCGTTCCAGCTGATCTCTTCACCGCTGCCAAAGGGTTTGGACGGGGCATCGCCAACAAGGGTGCCGTCCATTGCGGCACCCGATGTGCCAAGCTTGCCATCAGCGCCGAGCATGACGGTGAACACGCGGCTGTAATTGCCCGGTGTTTCCCATTGGTCCCAATGGCGCACCATAAGCTGGTCATATTCGCGACCGGTGCCGGGGCCGGGCTTTGACGTGTCGCCGTCCTTTTCACAGCCAAATTCCATGCAATCGCGGGCAATATCGCCCCAGACAGCAAATTTCTGTCCATCGGGGGAAATTTTGAACCCGCTGACATCGGTCTTGAAATTGCTCGCTTGCGTGGTTGTCGCTGTCGCAATGTCGTAGCGCCAAATCTGGTCAGATCCGCTTTCATTGCTGATGTAAAAAATGCTTTTACCATCGGGGGCAAGGGCGGGGTCATGCTCATTCTTGTCCGGTTTTGATGCGAACATCATTGGCTGCGGATTGGCACCGATTTTGAGCATATAGAGGTCGGTCTTGCCTTTGTTCGCGGCTAAATCGGTCTCGCGCAGCTGATAGGCGATCATTGTCCCGTCGGGCGATGCTGTTGCACCCGAAAGGCGCTTCATTGTCGCGAGGTCGGTCTCCGTCATCGGGCGCGCAAACGCAGCGGAGGAAAGGGCGGAAGTGCCGATGATTGCGGCAAGCATGATGGTTTTTCTCATAGCCACACGCTAGTCAGCGCAAGGCAGGCAGGCAAGAAAATTACAGGCGGAAATCCCAAAATTGGGGTTGGGTTTTTGCAAAGCCGCCGCCCCGCCAGTTGCGTTTTATGCAATCATATTGTCTACTAAATGACTTGAGTTTAAATTTTTTGCCGGTAGGGGAGGCGCAACAACGAAAACATAAAAGGATGCCTTCCACGGGACGACCCGGCCATTTGGCTGTGCGGCAAGTAGAAGGAATGAAATATGCAGAAATTGGCTAGCTTTGTTGGCGCCATCGCGCTCAGCAGCCTGCTTTTCTCGGTCACAATGGTATAATTGGATCTGAGAAAACAGCTTTTCAAATAAGCAACGGATGGGCGGGTACTTCCCCGCCCTTTTGTTTGTCCGAAATCGCCAGGCTGCGAAAATTAGCGGACGATTTTGCCGTCTTTCATGACGTGGGCCAGATTTTCCAACACGCGGATATCCTGAATCGGATCGCCCTTAACGGCCACCAGATCGGCAAAGCGCCCCGGCTGCACGCTTCCTAGCGTTTCTTCTTTGCCCAACAGTTCCGCCGCGCGGATGGTCGCGCTTTGAACGGCCTGCATCGGGGTCATGCCATAGCGGACCATATACGCAAATTGCTTGGCATTATCGCCATGCGGATACACGCCGCTGTCGGTTCCATAAGCAATCTTCACGCCCATCTTCACCGCTTTGGTAAAGCCAGCGCGCTGGATATCGGTCGTCTCGCGGTTCTTGCGCAAATATTCTTCGGGCCATTTTTCGCGGGTGCCGACATCGTCAATATAATCGCCATTATAGATGTCCATGACGAGCCATGTGCCGCTTGCTTTCGCCATTTTGAGCGCTTCATCGTCGATCAGGCTGGCATGTTCGATAGAACGCACGCCAGCGCGGATGGCGCTTTTAATCCCGACCGCGCCGTGCGCATGTGCCGTCACAAATTTGCCCCGCGCCTTGGCAGTCGTCACCACTGCGCGCAGTTGATCTTCGGTCAATTCCGGCTCGCCGGGTTCAGTACCAATCGCAAGCACCGCGCCGGTGGCGATGGTTTTGATGAAATCAGCGCCTTGGTCTATTAAGAACGCGGTTTTCGCTGCGGCTTCGTCGGCTGTGCCCGCAACACCCAGACGCATGTCGGCCGGAAGCTGCTCGTTGGGAACGACACCGTTGAGTTCACCGCCGCCCTTTGGGATCGTAATATAGGCGCCAGCGACAAACATGCGCGGGCCGGGAACCTCTCCGGCATTGATGGCATCGCGCACTGCAACATCGGTTAGCCCGCGATAGGTGCCAACATCACGCACGGTGGTAAACCCCGCCGCAAGCGTGAGCCGCGCATTATGGGCGCCAATTAACGCGGTTGCCGCAGGCGACGTTTTCAGCGGAAGTGCTAAATCCGCGCTTTGGCTCGCGTCGGCCAGATGGGTGTGCAAATCGATTAAACCGGGCAGAACGGTATATGCCGACCAATCAAGCCGTTCGCTGCCCGCGGGCGTCGCGCCACAGGGGGCGACCGCGGTGATCTTGTCCGCAGCGACGCTAATGCATTGCCCTGTCAGGACTTGGCCGGCCTGAACATCCAGCAGCCTGCCTGTTTCAATATAAAGGCTTTGCGCAAATGAAGCCGTTGGCGAAACCGCCAACGCCGCCGCGAGTATCAACGCCGCGCGCATCAACCCTTTTTCGTAATGCGGGTGATTTCCCGCTCAACCATCGCTTCGACGATTGGCGGCAAATGGGTATCGAGCCAATCCTTTAGCATGGGACGCAGCAATTCGCGTGTCAGACCCTCAAGCGAGGTTTCGCCTGACCGAACGATTTGCGGTGCTACGCCGGGTTCAGAGAGGGTTTGCAGCGCTGAAAAGCTATGACGCAGGTTTTGCGCTTTGCTATCGTCCAGCAAGCGATCTTCGGAAATCGCATTTTCATCGGCTGTCGTGAGCTCGAGGACTTCTTCCTCTTCACGTGCAGCAGACTTGGCGCGTTTGGTTGCAGGACGGCTGCGGTCGTCATCGGCGATAATGCGCTTAATCGACGATAATATTTCGTCCATTGACGGTTCGCTGCGATTATCTGCCATAAAATTTGTCCCGCTGCGTTGGATTAGCGCGTTCTACCGCCTGTAGAAATCGGCTCTATTTCTGCTTTTTGCGCCTGTGTGTCAACGGTGCGGGTCGATTTGGCGACGGGGTCAGGCTGCGATGACCAGTCGTTCCAAGCGCCATCCACCTTTTGATAGTCGGCGACGGGATCGTACAACGTTCCGCCTTCGAGACCCAAATCACGTGCCTCTGCCTTGCCCATGGCCGCAAGCAAACTGAAGCCAGCGACATATGCATTGCGGCGTGCCGCAACGAGTTGAACTTTGCTGTTCAACAATTCCTGTTCAGCATTCAAAATGTCGAGGATTGTGCGGTTGCCCACGCTGTTTTCGGCACGCGTGCCTTCTAACGACAACTCGTTTGCTGACACCGCACGTTCGGAAGCGGCAATGACCTCAAGCGCAGCCTTCCAGCTGGCATAAGATGCCCGCGTTTGTGCAATCGCTTCGCGTTCAGCCGCAATTTCCAGTTCCTGTGCCTGACCAAGGCGCGCCTGCGCCTGACGGATTTGCGCCGCAGGCTGGCCGCCTTGATATAATGGCAAAGTTGCGCGAACGCCTGCTTGTGCATTCAGCGAACTATTGTCCGCCTGAAACCCTGGAATATTCGACGATATGGAACGCAGCGCATTGCTGTACGATGGCGACGTAAATACGCTTACGGTCGGAAGCCGCGATGCATTGGCCGCACGGCGGTCAAACCGCGCGGCTTCACGCGACTCGCGTGCCGCAATAAGGTCAGGGTTGCTTTCCAACGCAACGGTTACCGCGCTGTCGGCGGTGGCGGGCAAATTGGGCAGCGGTGGGGGCGCCTGCAATTCTCCGGGTTCGCGGCCAACAAGCTGGATATAGATTTCTTTTGAACGAATGAGGTTGGCGCGTGCCGTTTCCAAATTGCTCGTTGCCAGCGCCAGACGTGCTTCGGACTGCGCGACGTCGGTTCGGGTAAGATCACCGATTTCGAACCGGTCACGTGTGGCGTCCAGATTGACTGAGAGCACACCAACTTGGGCGCGGTTCAGGTCGACAATCGATTCGTCGCGAATGACGTCCATATATGCGCCAACCACGGCCGAGAAAATGGCGCTTTCGGTGCCACGCAGATTGGCAAATCCAGCCTCGACGCGATTTTCAGCGGCGCGTACGGCGTTTTTAATGCCACCACCTGCATAAAGCGGTGCGGAAATGGTCCCGTTGATGCTGACGCCACGCGCTTGAACAACCGATGCGCCGCTGTCCTGAAGCACGTTTTCAACATAGGTTGGCTGAACTGTGATATCAGGGCGGCCATTGGCCTTAGCCAGCGGCACAGCTTCGTTTGTCGCACGCTGCCCGGCGCGCGCTGCGGTCAAGTTCGGGTTGGTTTCATAGGCCGAGACCAGCGCATCGCGGAGCGTATCCGCCATGGCCGGTGCCGAACAAGCTGCCGACGCGAGCAGCGCGACAGTGATAAAATGACGCGCGCTCAAAACACAAACTCCGGCTTGCGGGCAAATGCGGGTAAAGGCGCGATCTCGCTATCGGCGATTGATTTCAAAGCAACGTTCCCGTTCTGCACATATCCTTTTGCGAGGCGCGTCACGGCGCCTTCAACAATGCCCGTTACCAACCGCGTACCATCCGCGGCGAGCGCGAAGAGTGCATCGGGCAGTTCTTCAGCGGCTCCATCGATAATGATGCAGGCATAAGGCGCGTTGGCGCTGGCAGCGCCGAGATTGTCTGGGGCTGCCGTGGTCAAATGCGCGGTGCGGGTTTTCAATATCGCAGCGACATATCCATCAGATTGGCCAACGAGCAGGACATTATCGTCCGCCTGCACGTCAGCAGCCTGCAACAACAATGCGGTTGAGACCGGCGGATTTAACGTCTGGCCGTTTTCCAGCTCAAGCGAGCGGTCCATATAGGCCGTTGTCTGGTGTGAAGCGGGAACAAAATCCTCGCGGGCGATGCTACCCATTCCGGCAAGCACCCAGCTTTCGGTTACACCGCTTGGACGCAGCTGGCTGTCCACCATTGAACGCCGCATATCTTCAAATTTACCTGATTCCATCGGAATATTTCCATTAACCTGCTGGCCATGTGGCACAACTGTATTGCAAACACAATACAGTCTCTCGCTCCCGTTCTAGCTATCCGAACCCGTCCCGCCAAGCTGGATTCAGACAAACGGCCTATTTCAGGATGCAAATAGCAACTTTTCCCACGGCTTGTGGCGCACATGGCACAGCATTCCAGATTGCCGGTTGCAATGAATTCTGCAAGCCGCTAAGTGCCCGCCTTCATCACATGGCGGCATTGCTGATTAGGCAGGTTGTTGTTTAGGGGCCCGATGGCGGAGTGGTGACGCAGAGGACTGCAAATCCTTGCACGCCGGTTCGATTCCGGCTCGGGCCTCCATTTTTTCATATCTAATTAGACGCAACGCAATGTCTCTTACGTTCGGCGATCGCGCGACCCTTGGGTGCCTCGCGCACCTTTTTCGTGAACCGTTTACGGCACAAGGTGTTGAAAAATTTGATGTGGCTATCTAAAATACATAAGCATCAAGGATTGCAGGTCACCGGCAAGAAGCTGACACGCACCGTTGCCGGACTGTGCGTTGCGTGACGGTTCACAAAGAAAGACTATGATTATGGCAAGAGCGATGGGTGGATTACTGGTTTTGTGCGCAATGGTTTCTGCTTGCTCTGATGGTTCGGAAAGCCAAACGGAACAGGTTGCGCCTGCAACAAAGCCTGCGGCAATAGCAGCATCAGACGTGACGACCCTCGACGGTACTGCGATAGCCAGCTTCACCGGAAACGCTGAGAATGGCAAGGCCGTGTTTGCGCAATGCCGCGCGTGCCACGCCACGGATGCAGGCGTAAACATGTCGGGCCCATCGCTACACAATATAATTGGCCGCATGTCTGGAACTGTGCCTGGCTATAATTACTCGGCCGCTAATGCCGGGGCTAAATTTGTGTGGACGAAAGAAAAGCTGTTTCAACATCTTGAAAAGCCGCAGCGCGTAATCCCGGGAACAAAAATGATGTTCTCAGGTATACAGGACGCGCAGAAGCGCGCCGATGTTATCGCTTATCTTGAAACGCCGAGCTGATACTTTATCGCTCGAAAGCAGCCGCAGTCGCCTTTCAGTTCCTATAGCGCATTATGATTTTTAGAAGTCATAAGATGCTCAAGGATGAAATGCGGCACCGTCAGCGTTGATATTAGAATGAACGCAGACCGGACAATGCCCATTTCCGAAGGAACATCGCCTTGGTACAGGAACATCAAGACGCCTAACCCCAATGAAAGCGCTGACACGGCGGCCACAATGGCTGCCTTTTTGAATTTAGAGAGGCCGCCTGTTTCACGCAGTGCGTCCGCCATATGTCGCGGCGAGTGCAGCCCGCAAAAGAAAACGGCAAATGCCACGAGCGGCGGCAGGAACAGGGCGGCTGTGATGCAGGCCAGCACTTCAAGCGCGCTTTGCGTGTCATCATGCCGGAACGCCCAATAAGCAAAGACAAGGCTGCCCAGCGCCGCCGGAACTGATGTCGCGCCAAGCAGAGCGGCGATCATTGCGCCGTTTTGGCTTCCCGTTAGCGCGGCAAATATCATGGCGACATCGTCGGGGCTGGCCAGCGCAGGCAAGGCGACCAATGCCCACCCAACCATCATAGCCAGAAACGGATCAACGCCGCCACGCCAGTCACGGCTGAAATGGACTATAGAAATGAGCAGGAATGCAATGAGCGCCAGTTCAGGAAGCTGTAGCCATAAGACGACCATAGCCGCCGCGCAGCCCAGATAGCTGCCGATAATCTTGGTCCTACCGGCCCAACCGTTTTGTCCAAAATGGGCGGCAGCGATTTCGACATCCAGCGTGCCGTGGGGAATGCCTGCAAGCACGATAGCCAGAGCAGCCAGCATATTGGCCTCAACGCTGTCCATGCCGCCTAGAAGGCGGTCCAGGGCAATCAGCAGCAACGTTGCTGCCGGTAACGCAAACAGGCGCAACATTTTGGACAATGTTGCGCCTGCAGAATGCGGATACAAAATAATATTCATACAGGAATGTACGCCGCCACAGCGGCGCACGTCCACTGTTTATCCGAAGGCCTTAGCCATATTCGGCTTGCGACTTGCGCACGGCGATCATGTAGATCAAGATGCCGACGCCTGCCTTTGCGATCAAGTCAGCGATTGTGTAGCCGACTTGTACGCCAACGGTTACGTCAGAACCGCTCAGATTGGTGTACGGGATCATGTATACGATCGGGTAGAAACCCCATGATGCGAAGGTCAGCAAGCGTGCTTTCTTCACCAGTTCGCGTACATTTTCTGGTTGGTTGTTGATGGATGCACCGAGGCCGGCGAAAAGCTGCCACATGATGTAGACAAACGGGATTGCCGACAATGTGCCCCACAATACGCGGGTTGGAATGTCCGTTGCGATTTCACCTGGGTAACCCAAAATGATCATCAAAGCAGCGGCGCCGCCAAGCTTGAACGACTTCGAGACGGTTTCTTCTTGGCTCAAACGCATCACGAGGATGAGTTCGATGAGAAGCAATGGCACGGTGAGCAACCAGTCGACATAGCGATAGGCATCGTTAAATGCATAACCGCTTGCGGTCACTATGCCGTCTTTAACGGAATATGCGCCTTCCCAGCTCTCGAAAATACGGAAATAGTGATACGCAGCGATGGCGGTAACCAAGCCGGAAATGGTGAGCGCTGTCTTGTAGGCTGGGCCCACTTGCGAGCGGCCGAGCCACAAAAACAGCGTTGCTGCTGCCATGGTGGCAAATGTAAATGAGAATGCATTATAGACCAAGGAATATTGGCCAAAAGTTAGATTTTCCACGTTATTCTCCCCCTTTGCGACATCATTTCGGATGACGGGCCATTTTTCATAAACGCTGACCTGGGGACAACAACCTAACCTTTATACCATGTTTTTGCGATATTGCCCTCGACATCGCGGAACTGGAATATATAATGGTTAACGCTGAAATGCGCCTATGGGGGTACGCGGGAGGCACTGCAATTTGGACGTAGTTGGCCGGTCTAACGAGAAACTAGACGCGCTAATCGCGAATAGCCCGATAGCGTCGGTGATCAGCGACCCGCGTCAAAGCGGCAATCCAATCATTGCCTGTAATGCTGCGTTTCTTGAGCTGACGGGCTATGCGGAACATGAAATCATTGGACGGAACTGCAAATTCTTGGCCGGTCCAGCGACTGAACCATGGTTAACCGACACGATCAGCAATGGCGTTCAACGTCACGCCCCGGTCATGGTCGAAATTTTGAACTACAAACGCGATGGCACACCCTTTCGTAATGCAGTGCTGGTTGCGCCGTTGTTTGACGAAGACGGTGAACTTGAGTTCTTTCTTGGTTCGCAAGTGGAAATTGAGCCCAGCGCGCCAGTGTCTTACGAGAGCCGTCACGCTGCAGCCGCGACGGCGGTCAAGGCATTGTCACGGCGGCAGCGCGAGGTGTTGGCCGAAATGGCCTTGGGCCATTTGAACAAGCAAATCGCCTTCCGGCTTGGGCTCAGCGAGCAAACGGTCAAAATGCACCGTGCGTTGTTGATGGAGCGGTTGGGCGCGGCCTCAACTGCCGAAGCCATCCGCATCGCGGTAGAGGCGGGGCTTTAATCTGCATATGTGCTGTAACGGCGGCTCACGAGCCGCCTCGGCAAGACGTGGCGTCAAGGACGCAATGACCAGCCTCCAAGTAAAAAGGCCCGGCAGTCCCCCAACCGCCGGGCCTTACGCTAATGATCCGATGCGTAGGATCAGTAGCTGTAGTACATGTCGAATTCGACTGGGCTTGGCGTCATTTCCCAACGGGCGACGTCTTCCATCTTCAATTCGATATAGCTGTCAATCTGGTCCTTCGAGAACACGTCACCCTTCAACAGGAAGTCGTGATCCGCAGCCAAGCACTCCAGCGCTTCACGCAGCGAACCGGCTACGGTTGGCACTTCAGCAAGCTCTGCTGGTGGCAAGTCATAGAGATTCTTGTCCATGGCATCGCCAGGGTGGATCTTGTTCTGAATGCCGTCGAGGCCAGCCATGAACAAAGCCGCATAGCACAGATATGGGTTCGCCATTGCGTCCGGGAAGCGGACTTCAACGCGCTTCGCCTTGGCACCTGCACCATATGGAATACGGCATGAAGCCGAACGGTTGCGCGCCGAATATGCGAGCAACACTGGCGCTTCATAACCGGGCACCAAACGCTTGTAGCTGTTTGTGGTCGGGTTTGTGAATGCGTTCACGGCCTTGGCATGCTTGATGATGCCGCCGATGAAATATAGGCACATGTCCGAAAGACCGGCATAGCCGTCGCCGGCGAAAAGCGGGGTCTTGCCTTCCCAGATCGATAGGTGGGTGTGCATACCCGAACCATTGTCTTCCTTGATGGGCTTGGGCATGAACGTTGCGGTCTTGCCATATGCATGTGCGACCTGATGCACGACATATTTGTAGATCTGCATACGGTCCGCGGTCTGTGTCAGCGTTCCGAAAGTCAGACCAAGCTCATGCTGGGCTGCGGCAACTTCATGGTGATGCTTGTCGCAAGGCAGGCCCATTTCGAGCATGGTCGAAACCATTTCGGCACGGATGTCCACTGCGCTGTCGACGGGCGCGACGGGGAAATAACCACCCTTTGCACGGGGGCGATGGCCCATATTGCCGCTTTCATATTTGGTGCCGGTGTTCGTTGGCAGCTCAATATCGTCGATCTTGTAATATGACGTGTTGTAGCCGTTTTCGAAACGCACATCGTCGAACATGAAGAACTCGGCTTCTGGACCGACATATACGGTGTCGCCAATGCCTGTGGTTTTCAAATAGGCTTCAGCGCGCTTTGCGGTCGAGCGCGGGTCGCGGCTGTAAAGCTCGCCCGTTGATGGCTCGACGATATCGCAGAAGATGATCATCATGGGCGTGGCGGAGAATGGATCTACGTACACGGCATCAAGATCAGGCTTCAGGATCATGTCGGATTCATTGATGGCTTTCCAGCCTTCGATGGACGAGCCGTCAAACATCAGGCCGTCTTCCAACTCGTCTTCGCCGATCACGCCAGCGCACATGGTCAGATGCTGCCATTTGCCCTTGGGATCAGTGAAACGGACATCGACCCACTCGATCTCCTCATCTTTGATACGCTTGATAATGTCCTTAGCTGAGGTACCCATTTTACTTTCCTTCTTTGGCTTGTCTTTTTTGGATATTTTGGATTTTTTAAACGGCGTCGTTGTCGCGTTCGCCGGTGCGGATGCGCAGCGCGGTTTCGACAGGGATAACGAAAATCTTGCCGTCACCAATGCGGCCCGTCTGGGCCGCTGCAGCAATGGCTTCTACGACGCGGTCGGCAAGGCCGTCTTCAACGACAACCTCAAGCTTTACCTTCGGCAAAAAGTCGACGACATATTCAGCGCCCCGATACAGTTCGGTGTGGCCCTTTTGACGGCCAAAGCCCTTGGCTTCAGTAACAGTAATGCCCGAGACGCCAACTTCGTGCAGCGCTTCTTTCACCTCGTCCAGTTTGAATGGCTTGATGATCGCTTCGATCTTTTTCATGGCTTTTCCCTTTATGGCGCGTGAGGCAGATGCTCCGCGCGCGCGGATGATATCAAAGGCTTATCAAGTATCGTGCCAAAATTGACTAACACCAAAACGCGTTATTTTGGGCCATATGGGCCATGGCATCTGCCTAAATTTTAGGCAGATGCCAGATTCATGGGCAGCAGTTTTTTACTTTGCGGCCTTTTTTGCGCCACCGCTCAATGCGGCATCATTGGCCTTTGCATAATGGGCACGGCTGACAACATAAGCGCGCATTTGCTCGGCTTCTTTCGCTGTTAACACGCTGCTAAAGCTGACCATGCCATTGCCCTTCAATATGCCGTCAATCACAACCGATTTCCACGTGGCGGCATCCGCAATCACACCAGATTTACGCAGGTCAGGCAGCACGCCGTTCCCGACCGCCCCGGGGCCATGACAGACGAGGCAATAGCGTTGGAAATTCGATCCCCCCGCCGCGATATCTGCTGGCGTACCGAATTGCGCAGGCGGTGCCCACACATGGGCTGGCGCTTTCGGCACGGGTGGCAAGGCTGTTTTTCCGCCCAGCTTTAGAACGATCAGGCGGGGGATGTTGGGAACCGCAGCGCTGGTGGAACCCGCATAACCCGATACCAGTGGAAACGCGCCGCCCTTGCTGGTCAGGAAGGCGACATATTGTTCGCCGTCCACCATATAGGTTGATGCGCCGGACAACACGCCCGACTGAACGTTAAGGTTCAACAGTTGCTTGCCGCTATCCGCAGCATAAGCACGGAACTCGCCCATTGCTGTGCCTTGGAAAACCAGATTTCCGGCGGTGGTCATCGTCCCGCCATTCCATGAGGCGGGGTGATCGACGGTCCATTTTGCTTTGCCGGTCTTGGGGTCGAACGCGACAAGCTTTCCGGTCGTGGCCGCTTTTACAGCCTTCACGAAATTGATGTCATCGGGAAGGTCGGCCGTCGCCATCGCGCCGCCGACGTTGAAGCCCAACGCCTTGCGCTCTTGTTCATTTGGCGCAACGGGTGGCATATACGCGCCGCCAATGTACTGCGCAGGAATGTAGACCAATCCGGTTGCCGGGTTAAAGCTCATCGGGTGCCAATTATGTGCACCCAGCGCCGAAGGGTTCGCCAAATAGAGCTTGCCGGTTTTTTCATACCGCGCTGCAGGGTTTTCGATAGGCCGCCCTGTTTTCATGTCATAGCCGGTTGCCCAGGTGATGCCGTCGATGAACGGGTTGGCTGATAACAACTTGCCGTTCAGGCGATCAATGGTGAAGAAAAACCCGTTCTTTGGCGCGTGGTAAAGAACTTTGCGTTCTTTGCCGCCGCGGGTTTCTGTTGCCAATATGATGGGCTGGGTCGCGGTATAATCCCAGCTTTCGGCGGGTGTTTCCTGATAATGCCAGACATATTCGCCCGTGTCGGGTTTCAGCGCGACGATAGACGAGAGGAACAGATTGTCGCCTTCGCCATTGGAACGAATACCATGGTTCCACGGATTTCCGTTGCCAACGCCAAGGTATAATTGGTCCAGTTCGGCGTCATAGACGATTGCGTCCCACACGGTACCGCCGCCGCCACTTTCGCGCCAGTCACCCTTTTTGGGCTTGGAACTCCATGTTTTGGTTGCCGCTGTTTTTAAGATCTTATCGCTCGCGGCGTTGTCGGGCTCGCCCTTGGGATTGGGCGTGGTGTAAAAACGCCATGCCTGTTTGCCGGTCGCGGCGTCATATGCGGTCACATAACCGCGCGCGCCGAACTCTGCGCCGCCAAAGCCAATAACCACCTTGTCCTTTACGACCCGTGGAACGCCCGTGATGGTGCCGTTGGATTTGAGGTCAAGCGTTTGGACACTCCACAATTGCTTACCCGTGGTGGCGTCCAAGGAAATCAAACGTCCGTCGATGGTTCCGACAAAAACGCTGCCTTTCCAGAACGCGACGCCACGGTTGACCACGTCGCAGCAGGCTTTGACCCCGCGCGATTTGTCGACTTCGGGATCGAAGCTCCACAATGGTTTGCCGGTTTTGGCGTCATAAGAAAATACTTTGGACCATGCGGTCGAAACAAACATTTTGCCGTCGACAACCACGGGTGTTGCTTCCTGGCCGCGTGCGTCGGGTAAGTCAGCGAACCAGGCAATGCCCAGATCCTGCACATTGCTGTCGTTAATTTGGGTAAGCGGGCTGTGCCGTTGCTCATTATAATTGAAGCCCGTCATCGCCCAGTTTGAGCCATCGCCACCAGTTTTCAGATAATCCCCGTTAATCTTGGCGAATGCGGGCACATCGGTCGGTCCAGCTACCTTTTGGCAAGAACCCAACAATAATGTCGCGCCAGCAAATGCGGCTGCGAACCAAAGCTTATTCGTCATATTTTTCTCCCCCTCGACGGAAAGGCTATGCCCTTGAATAGGCTTCGTCCAGTGGGAATTTAACTGACGGGTTAAATTATCTTTTTTATGGCGCTTTCCATCTCGGTCGCCGCCTTTTCATAGACGCGCGCGCGGAGGCTTGAGAGTATCGCATCAGGTGCATTCGCCGGCGTTCCGCCACTAAACGGTGGTGCCGGATCATATTCCAGCGCGAGCTGAATGGTGCGCGCAACATCTTCGCCTGCAATGTCTGAAATCAGTTCAAGCGCGAAGTCGATGCCCGACGTGACGCCGCCTGCGGTGACCAAATTGCCATCGCGGACCACACGCGCGGGGCGGTGCGTTGCGCCAAACATCGGCAACAAATGTGTGTAAGCCCAGTGGCATGTGGCTTCTTTGCTGCGCAGCAAATCGGCCGCGCCCAATATGAAGGCACCGGTACACACGCTGGTGATATATTGCGCCACGCGTGCTTGAGCGCGGACGAAATCGACGATCTGCGGGTCAGCGATCGCGTCGCGCACACCATGGCCGCCCGGCACGCAGATTATGTTCGCCTGTGGGCAGTCTGCGAAGCTGGATCGCGGCAGAATGGAAAACCCACTATCGGTGGTAACCGCCGCGCCCGTTTTGCTGACGACATGAACATCCGCGCCCGGCAATCGCGAGAGGAATTGCACCGGCCCCGTGAAATCGAGTTGCGTGACATTGTCGAAGAGAACGAAGACGATATTCATGCCGCATGCTTAACCTGCACGCGGCAAAAAACAAAGGGCCGCCGAATTTCTCCGACGGCCCAAAGGTCGCAAATTGTATCGATCAGATAAGCTCGATCGCCAACGCGGTCGCTTCGCCGCCGCCAATGCACAGCGATGCCAGGCCGCGTTTCTTGCCATGGCGCTGAAGCGCGGCGACCAAGGTTGTGATGATCCGCGCACCCGATGCGCCAATGGGATGGCCCAATGCCGTGGCGCCGCCATGAACGTTAATCTTGTCATGCGCTATGCCAAGATCGTGCATCGCAAACATCGCGACACAGGCAAATGCTTCATTCACTTCGAACAGGTCAACGTCGGCGATGGTCCAGCCAGCCTTTGCCAAGCATTTGTTGATAGCGCCGACCGGAGCGGTGGTGAATGCTGATGGTTCCTGCGCGTGTGCCGCATGTGCGACGATACGGGCAATCGGTGTTTGCCCATTGGCGTCGGCGACCGATTGCCGCGTGAGCACAAGCGCGGCGGCACCATCTGAAATCGACGAGCTGGTGGCGGCCGTGATTGTACCGTCCTTAGCAAAGGCTGGCTTGAGCGTTGGAATCTTGTCGGGCATGCCTTTGCCGGGTTGTTCGTCGGTGTCGACGATCACGTCGCCCTTGCGTGTGGCAACGGTCACCGGAACGATTTCCGCCTTAAACGCGCCGTCTGCAATCGCGCTTTGCGCGCGGCGCAGCGATTCAATTGCGTAACCATCCTGTGCTTCGCGCGTCAGCTGATATTCGTCGGCGGTGTCTTGCGCGAAAGTGCCCATGGCGCGGCCCGCTTCATATGCGTCTTCCAGTCCATCAAGGAACATATGGTCGTAGGCGGTGTCATGACCGATGCGCGCGCCACTGCGGTGCTTTTTGAGCAAATAGGGCGCGTTGGTCATGCTTTCCATGCCGCCGGCGATGACATAATCGACTGAGCCAGCGGCGAGCGCTTCGCTGCCCATGATGACGGTCTGCATGCCCGAACCGCATACCTTGTTCACCGTCGTTGCTTGTACAGATTTGGGCAGGCCCGCTTTAATCGCGGCCTGACGGGCAGGGGCTTGGCCAAGGCCTGCCGGCAGCACACAACCCATGTAAATGCGCTCAATCGCCGCGCCGTCGACGCCAGCGCGTTCAACCGCGGCCTTCACCACAGTCGCTCCAAGGTCGGTCGCAGAAACGTCTGCCAACGCCCCTTGCATGGCCCCCATTGGGGTACGGGCATAGGACAGGATGACGACAGGATCGGCGTTATGCATGGGAGATTCCTTTGATTTTGATTTGCCGCCTTATAGGGCGACGCAGCATCAAAAACAAATGTGAATCCGCCGAGTGTGCTGCGTTAGAACAACGCCTTCAAATCGCGTTTCAGGATTTTGCCATTCGCATTGCGCGGCAGGGTATCCTGGGTGAAGATGATCTTCACGGGCACTTTGAATTTTGCCAATCGTGCGCTGACATATTCGCGCAGTTCGTCCTCGCTTGCGGTCATGCCGGGCGCCAGATGGACTACAGCCGCGGGTTCTTCACCGAGTGTCTGGTGCGGAATGCCAATCAGCGCGGCATCGGTGACCGCGGGATGTTCGTACAAGATATTCTCGACTTCCGACGAATAGATATTCTCGCCGCCGCGAATGATCATATCTTTGGCGCGATCAACGATGAAGCAAAAGCCTTCGTCATCCACGCGGGCAAGATCGCCTGTGCGCACCCAGCCATCGACAAATGTCTCTGCGGTTGCATCCGGACGGTTCCAATAGCCTTTGACGATTTGCGGGCCGCGTGCCCACAATTCACCGACTTCACCAACGGGCAATTCGGTTGATCCATCCTCTGACATGATTTTCACGTCCGAGACTGCAACGGCCGGACCACAGCTGTCGGGACGATTCAAATAATCTTCGGCAACATGCGAGGTAACCGTCGCCATGGTTTCGGTCATGCCCCAGCCATTGCCCGGAAATGCGCCGAATATTTCGTAGATCTTGCTGACGAGCTCTGGCGCGGATGGTGCACCGCCATAGCTTATCGCGTCGATTGAGCTGAGGTCATATTTCTCGCGGTCTGGGTGCTCGATTAACTGCCAAGCGATGAACGGCACGCCGCCCGTGGCGTTGATCTTTTCACGCTCGATAATCTCGAATGCCTTCACGGTATCCCATTTGTGGAGGAGCACGATCTTGTGCCCTGCTTGAATCGTGGGGATCATGGACGCCGAGCAAGCGGTGACATGGAACATTGGAATGACAAGCAGGCTCGCCCTTATGCTGGGTTCGGGCAAAGGATCGCCACGGCGCAATACAGTCGCCGCGCCGGAATAGGCGCTGGAAAAGCCATTGGTCAGCAGGTTGCGGTGCGAACCCAAGGCGCCCTTTGGCTTTCCGGTCGTCCCGCTGGTGTAGAAAATGGTAGCGGCGTCATCTGGCGCAATCGCCACGTCGGGCAACGGTAGGTCAGCCAAATCGGCGTAGCTTTTTGGATCGCCAATGATGCTTTCGAGCGTGATGGCGGGCTCCGCCATTGCCGCTGTACCCGCGCGCGCGACCATGACATGCGCGAGCGCAGGCATCTCCGCTTTGTAGGGCGAAATGCGGTCCCAGCGTTCTGCGTCGCAGATCAGAACCGCTGCACCCGAATCGGCCAAACCAAAGGCAAGCTCTTCGCCTGTCCACCATGCGTTTAACGGCACGACAATCGCGCCCGCGACGGCGGCCGCAAAAAAAGCGACCGGCCATTCAGGCAGGTTGCGCATGGCGAGGGCCACGCGGTCGCCCTTTTTTACGCCACATTCTTGCAGCGCATGGGCGAGGTTCGCGACCGCGCGGTACCAAGCCGCGTAGGTTACGCGCTCATCCTCATACACCACAAATTCGCGGTCCCCGAATGATGCGTTGGCGTGTGCGGCCAGTACCGCAAGATTGGGTAAGGCGTTTTTCCAGACGCGCGTTGGCACACCTTCAATCTCGACCGTTTCCATCTCGAACGGCATGCCAGGTGCACATAATGCGGCCTTTACCTGATCTCGTGTCATGACGGGCCAACCCGCAGGTGGTGTCCACTTTTTACCGGCCTCAATCATGTTCTCTCCAATATACGCGCCATGCTTTGTGCATGTTGGAAATGTGGATACGCCAAAATGGTTTTCATTTGCAACGCTTCACGCTAGCAATTCATCAACTGGTTAAATGGAGAGAGAAAATGACCGCCAATATGCAGACTGTGCTCGAAAAGCAGCGCGCAGCATTTACCGCAGCGATGCCAGAATCGATGTCGGTACGCCGTGACCGTATCGACCGCGCGATTGCGATGCTGATCGATCATGCGGAAGATTTCGCAAAGGCTGTTTCTGCTGATTTCGGCCATCGTAGCCGCGAACAAACATTGCTGACGGACATCATGCCGTCTGTGAGCGCGATGAAACATGCCAAGAAGCATTTTGAAAGCTGGGCCAAAGGTGAAAAGCGCAAGCCAACTTTCCCGCTAGGTCTGCTCGGTGCAAAGGCCGAAGTCGTTTACCAGCCAAAGGGCGTTGTCGGCGTTGTTGCGCCATGGAACTTCCCTGTTGGTATGGTGATGGTCCCGATGGCAGGTATTCTCGCTGCGGGTAACCGCGCGATGATCAAGCCGTCGGAATTCACTGAGCGCGTGTCGGCATTGTTCGAAGAGCTCGTGCCAAAATATTTCGCACAAGAAGAAATGGCCGTTTTCACTGGTGGCGCTGAAGTCGGCATGGCGTTTTCAAAGCTGGCATTCGACCATATGATATTCACCGGCGCGACGGGCGTTGGCAAGCATATCATGCGCGCGGCAGCGGACAATCTCGTGCCTGTCACGCTTGAGCTTGGCGGCAAATCACCGACCATTATTGGCCGAAGTGCCGACACGAAAAAGGCGGGCGAGCGCATTGCCCTGGGCAAGATGATGAATGCGGGTCAAATCTGCCTCGCACCGGATTATCTGTTGGTGCCCGACGACCAAGAGCATGATGTCATCGCGGCGGTGAAGGCTGGCGCAATCGCGCAATATCCCACTTTGCTGCACAATGATGATTACACTTCGGTTGTGAACGGCCGAAATTATCAGCGGCTTCAGGGCTATTTGGACGATGCGCGTGAAAAGGGCGCTGAACTCATCGAAATCAACCCTGCGGACGAGGATTTTGTCGGATCAAACGGCAACAAAATGCCGCTGACGATTGTCCGCAATGTCACCGACGACATGAAGGTGATGCAGGAAGAAATCTTCGGGCCGATTCTGCCCGTCATGACCTATTCGTCGATGGATGAGGCGATCGATTATGTGAATGCACATGATCGTCCGCTTGGCCTATATTATTTCGGATCGGACAAGGCCGAGGAACAGCGCGTCTTGTCGCGGACCGTCTCTGGCGGCGTAACGATCAACGACGTTGTCTTCCACAATGCGATGGAAGATCTGCCCTTTGGTGGAGTCGGGCCGTCGGGCATGGGCAATTATCACGGCGCGGACGGCTTCAAAACCTTCAGCCATATGCGTGCGGTCTATCGTCAGACCGGAGTCGATGTTGCCGGAATTGGCGGATTCAAGGCGCCTTATGGCAAAGCGACGCTGAAGACACTCGCCAAGGAACTTAAGAAATAAGGATGCGCTTGCATCGGGGCGGAGGCTCGGTTAGAGGAGCCTCCGCTTCAACGGGTTCGCCCTGACGAAGATGTGCCCCAGTGGTGGAATGGTAGACGCGCTGGATTCAAAATCCTGTTCCGAAAGGAGTGCCCGTTCGAGTCGGGCCTGGGGCACCACCATATTTTCTCAGACAGCTTGAAATCCGTTGATCCGCAGTGCGATGCGGTATCGCTGACAATCAGAATCTGATCATGATCCGCTGCGCAAGTGCGGGCGACATCGAATATACAAGCCGAAGCAGCTTCACCATGCCGACATTCGCCTCAGGCGCGTTCGTCGCAATGGCATCAACGATTTCTGCGGCACATTCCTTTGCCGACATCTTTTTGCCATTCACGCGGCCGCGCGTCATCGCGGTGTCGACGACCGGCGGTAATGCCTCGATAACATGAACGTTGGTATCGCGCAGATTGTGCCGCAGCGATTGGGTAAAGCTTCTGAGGCCCGCTTTGGTCGCGCAATAGACTGGACCACCGGCGCGCGGGGCAATGGCAAGGCCTGAGGTGACATTCACAATCGATGCCTCTGGCCGCTGCAGCAAGCCGGGCAACAAGTGCCCAATCAGGTGCAATGGCGCGTTCAGGTTCAGGAAGATCGCCTGATCAGTGAGCGCCAGATCAAGCGGCTCGCCGGGGCCGAAATTGCCGCTCATCCCGGCATTGTTGATCAATATGTCCAGTTCGCGCCCTGCGAGCGCGGCAGCGAGGCCCGCGCAGCCCGCAGCATTGGAAAGGTCTGCCTTTATCGCCTCCAATCCTTCTTGCCGTGCAGAAGCAAGCACGTCGTCGCGGCGACCGCAGACGATAACGCTGGCGCCTTTCGCCATCATTTGGCGTGCTATTTCCAAACCGATGCCATCGGTCCCGCCCGTAACCAATGCGGTCTTGCCCTTAAGTTCCATAAATCCCCCTCAATATTGTCCGAAATTAACCTTGCCGTGAATTGTCAGGGAATCAATATCGAAGAACCAACTGTTTTCTGTCCCTCAAGGTCGCGATGTGCCTGTGCAACGTCTTCCAGCGCGTAGCGGTGGCCGATCGTGATATCAATGATGCCTTGGCGGAACATGTCGAACACATATTCCGCACCCGCTGCCCGCTCTGCGGCATTGTGATAATAATCAAACAAGGTGGGGCGCGAGACGTAGAGCGAACCTTTTTGCGCTAAAGTGCCAAGGTTGACACCCGTCACTGGCCCGCTCGCATTGCCATAGCTGACGATCAGGCCGCGCCGCGCGGTTGCGTTTAGCGACGTTTCCCATGTGTCGCGGCCGACACCGTCGAAGGTCACTTCCACGCCTTTGCCGCCCGTCAGTTCGCGCACCTGCGCTGCGACATCTTCTTTGCCATATAAAATGACATGGTCGGCCCCCGCCGCACGCGCCAGCGCTGCTTTTTCATCGGTGCTGACTGTGCCGATGACACGGGCACCAACATGCTTCAGCCATTGCACAAGCAACAGTCCGACCCCGCCCGCCGCCGCGTGCACCAATATGTCCCATTTGGGTTGAACCTTGGCACAGCGTTCGACAAGAAACTCGGTGGTGCAGCCCTTGAGCAAGCCCGCCGCCGCGATTTCGTCGCTGATGTCGTCCGGTACCAAAAACAGGCCATGTGCGGCAATATTTCGCGCGGTGGCATAGGCACCGATGCTTGGGCCAAAAGTGGCAACCCGGTCGCCCACGCGCCAGTCGGTCACGCCTTCGCCCACAGCCTCAATGACGCCCGCTGCCTCCATACCAAGGCCAGAGGGCAGCGCCATCGGATACAGGCCGCCACGATGATAGGTGTCAATGAAGTTCAGGCCCACGGCCAGATTGCGCATGCGGACTTCACCCGGACCGGGCTCTGCCAGCTCAACGTCCATCCACGCAATAACGTCCGGCCCACCGGTTTGCCGAATTTGTGCTGCTCTTTCCATCGGGAGAACTCCTGTTTGTTGCATGCATCCTAACAGAGGCGGTGGCAGGCCGCCAACCCGCGCTGCGGAATATGGTTAAAAAGGCGTCAATAACTGTCGCAGATCGGGACAGTCGAATTTGCGTCCCTCTTTAACCATCTTTTGGCATGGCCAATATGCCTAACAAAACGTTAACGCCTGATCATGATGAAAAGAAGATTAGTCGGTCACAACGAATCTACCCGCCACCCGCTTCGGCGGATGCTTCCCCCATCACAGATGACGCACGCCGTCATCGCGCCACGCCCCACATCGTGGTGGCGCAATGAAGATACGCATTTGTTCATGCTCAGCTTCAGCGCGTTTTTTGTCGCAATAAGCAGCTTTATCGCCTGATTTTTAGGCTGCGACGGGGTCGCACGCCTTGTGCAGTTTCCACGAAATCCATGCCGAAACAAGGCAGGCCGCAGCAATCATGAACAGTGTGTCGGCAATGCCCACACCTGCGCTGACCAGAAGGCTGTAAATGACAGCACCAATGACCATCGCGCCGGAATTCACGATGTTATTGGCAGCAATGGTGCGGGCGGTTTGCGACTTTGCGACTGTCGTTGTCAGAAACGCGTAGAGCGGGACGACAAACATGCCTCCGGCGATGGAAATGCCAAGAAGATCGACAATCATACGCTCGCCATAGCCAAGCGTCAGAAACTGCCACCAATCTATCAGCTCTGGCCCGGTGGGTTGCCAATGGCTGACCGTCCACCAAAGATCCAGGACGAACAGACCCATTATGATGACTGAAATCGGCGCATATTTGGCGGACACCGTGCCATTCAGCATGCGGTTGACGGCGACTGAGCCAATGGCAATGCCGATAGAGAAAAATGCGGTAAACAACGTCGCGACAGTGTTGTCGCCGCCGATAGCGTTTTTAACCATGGGCGGAAAAATCGACCCAAGGACAGCGCCAACGCCCCAGAAAAAGCTGATGGCCATGATCGCCAAAAACAGGCGGGGTATGTGCATGGTGTCGCGCACCAGGCGCCAGCTGCTGCGAAAGATATTCCAATCCATTTTTGCGGTTGGCGCATCGCTTTCGGGCGGTGCAAGCGGAACAGATTGCGCGGTCACGCGTCCGATGATGGCAACGATGATAATCCCTATGCCTGCAATCTTTCCGGGAATGATCCCGCCCGCGATCGTCCCACCCAAAATGGCAAGATAGGTCCCGGCTTCGACAAGGCCAGTTCCACCTAAAACCTCGTCTTGCTCCAAATGCTGGGGCAAAATTGCGTATTTAATTGGGCCAAAGAAGGTGGAATGCACGCCCATTGCGAACAATGCGGCGAGCATCATCGGTATGTTGTGCAGGTAGATACCCGCCGCACCGAAGATCATGATAAAAATCTCGGCTGTCTTTACCATGCGAATGACGCGCGTTTTTTCGATGGTATCGGCCAGTTGCCCCGCAAGCGCGGAAAACAGGAAAAAGGGTAATATGAAGAGCGCGCCCGCGATGGCGTTAAAATTCGCTTCTTGGGTCGGGTCCGAATAGATCTCGTATGTCACCAAAATGACCATGGCCATCTTGTAAAAATTGTCGTTGAAGGCATTCAGGAACTGGGTGACGAAAAGCGGCAAAAATCTGCGCTTGTTCAACAGGGACATTGTCGTAGCCATTAGTTCTTGCAGTTCCTATGCGGACGGTATCGGAGCCTTAGCGGTCCAGCCCTATCATGGCAAAGCGCATTTCATGTGACGGTGAAATAGCCGCGTGATTTTGCTGGCACATCGCGCTATTGCTATAGGATGCTTAGCTTACCCAATATCCTGACCTTGTCGCGCATTCTTGCTGTGCCCATCCTTGTCTTTTTGCTTTGGCCCGGCGCCAAACAGATAGGCATTCAGCCAGTGCCGCTTGATTACGGCTTTGCATTCATATTGTACTGCCTGATGGGGATTACCGATTATTTCGATGGCTATCTCGCGCGGGCGCAGGGGACAGTGTCGAAATTGGGTGTGTTTCTTGATCCCATCGCCGATAAGATCATGGTCGCCGCTGTCATTTTGATGCTGGTGTTCACGCGCGATGTCGACGGCTGGCATGTCATTGCGGCCCTCATCATTTTACTGCGTGAAATGATCGTATCGGGCCTGCGCGAATTTTTGGCTGGCCTGCAGATTTCGGTGCCTGTTTCGAAACTCGCCAAATGGAAAACGACGTTTCAACTTGTTTCGCTCGGCGGTATCATTTTGGCGGGCGCCTTGCCGGACTGGATATTGCTGAAGCAAGCGGCACTGGCGTTGCTTTGGATCGCCGCGGTGCTGACCATGATTACCGGCTGGGATTATCTGCGCGTCGGCATAAAGCATATGGATTGACCATATGAGGCTGGTGTATTTCGCGGCGGTGCGCGAGGCCATTGGTGTGGCCTCCGAAACATGTGATCTGCCGGCACATGTGCGCAATATTCATGACGCCATTGACTGGCTGGCCGGTCAGTCATCCGGTCACGCACTGGCCTTTCAAGACAAATCGCGGCTTCGTTTTGCTTTGGACCAAGATATGGTGCCGTTGGATGCCATGCTTGGCGACGCACATGAGCTTGCAATTTTCCCGCCAGTGACCGGCGGATGAAACGCGTCCTTATCAGCGGCGAGCCGATCAGCGCGGAGGTTGCACTGGCGGGGCTGAGCGATTTGGGGGGCGGTGCGGTGTCCAGTTTTACCGGCATATCGCGCGACGATGGCGGTGTGACCGCGATTGAGCTGGAGCATTATCCCGGCATGACGGAATTAAGCCTGATGCGGTTAATCGATGAAGCCTTTGGTCGCTGGGCATTGCTTGGCGCGGCGATTGTGCACCGGATTGGGCGCGTTGCCGTTGGCGAACCCGTGGTCGTTGTCGGCGCAGCGTCGCGGCACAGGGCAGACGCGCTTGAGGCCACTGCGTTTCTTATTGATCGCCTGAAAACAGACGCGCCATTTTGGAAGAAAGAGCATTATGCAGACGGAACGTCCGTTTGGGTTGATGCCAAATCCAGCGACGACGACAGGTCTTCACGCTGGGCCTAATGGTTCCGGTTGCGGTGGAGCGTTTAGGTCGTGTGCAATTCCCGCAGGGACTCCGCAAGCAACTCGAACTCCTCACGGCGCGGGCTGTTGGTTCGCCAAATAAGCGCAATTTCGCGCGTCGCGTGGTCCGCATTCAATGGCCGCGCCTGAACGTCGGTTCCGTTCAATAGACCGGCCGCAACGGCCATCTCGGGAATGATGGTTAGGCCCAAGCCATTGTCCACCATCTGCACAAGCGTGTGCAGCGATGTCCCCAGCATCATGGCCGTTGCGCGCAGTTCCGGGCGGTTACAGGCAGCCAGTGCATGGTCTTTTAAGCAATGGCCATCGACCAATAACAAAAGCCTGTTTTCATCAATCAGCTCGGGTTCAATGCTTTCGGGCGGGTCGCGCGGGTCATCCAATGGAAAGGCAACATATAACGCGTCGTTAAACAAATGCGCTTTTTCGACATCGCCCGCCGGGAAAGGAAGCGCCAGCAGAACACAGTCGACCTGACCATGGTGCAATGCTTCGACCGCAGCTGCGCTGGCTTCCTCCCGCAGGTATAACTTCAAATCGGGGTATTTCTTGCGTAATGCCGGTAGCAATTTGGGCAACAGGAATGGCGCAATCGTGGGGATGACGCTCATGCGCAAATCATCCGCAAGCGGCTTGCCTGCGGAACGAGCCATTTCGGCGAGCTCTTCCGCCTCACGTAAGATGCGGTGCGCCTTGGTCACCATCTTGTTGCCCAGCGGCGTAAAGCGGACGACGCGCCGCGTGCGTTCCACGAGCATCAGGCCAAGCAGCGACTCCAGTTCGCGTATCCCTGCGGAAAGCGTGGATTGGGTGACGAAGCACGACTCCGCGGCTTTACCGAAATGGCCATGCTCCTGAAGCGCGACCAGATATTGCAGCTGTTTCAATGTTGGAAGATAGGTGCTCATAAATCGACCCCGTTTATTATTATGGGCTATATAATCGTTTTTACCGATGATTCTAGCAATATTTAGCGAAAAGGTTCATAGATTGCTGGAAATGCCGGTTTGAAAGTCTTAGCTTAGATGCTCAATGGTCCCGCAAGGGACGGCAGGGTCATTTATGTTCATTTCAAATCTCATCGAATATCTCGACTCGATTAAAGAACGCGATCCTGCACCGCGCTCGCGTTGGGAGATATTGCTCTACCCCGGCGTATGGGCTGTGGGTTATCACCGTGTCGCCCATTGGCTGTTTCTTGGCCAGATGTTCTTTCTTGCGCGGTTGGTAAACCATTTCGCCCGGTTTCTAACGGGCATAGACATTCACCCCGGCGCCAAGATTGGGAGCAATTTCTTCCTCGACCATGGTTTCAGCGTCATTGGTGAAACGGCGGAAATTGGCGACAATGTCACCATGTACCAGAACGTTACCTTGGGTGGCACCAATCCGACGAACGGGATGGCGGGCAAACGGCACCCGACGATATTGGATAATGTTATCATTGGATCGGGTGCGCAGATCCTTGGCCCAATCACCGTTGGCGAACGCGCGCGCATTGGCGCTGCTGCCGTGGTGACCGACGACGTTCCGGCGGGCGCAACGATGATTGGTCAAAAGGCCCGATCGACATTAGTTCAGGCCGAAACCTATGCGCGTGACTTCATGCCTTATGGCACACCATGCCGCGAGATGTTCGACCCGGCGACACAAAGCCTCGAAATATTGCAGTGCGAAATCGAAACCCTGCGCAAACGTATCGCCGACATGATGGCCGAGCGTGATGGAACGCCGGCGGCGACACCGGTTAAGCCCCGTGCGAGCAAGGGAAGCAAGCCCAGTTGAGCGCAATCATCACGCCGTTCCCAATAACCAATCGGCTCAACCAGATTGGGTTCGAAAAAGGCGAGCTAACCCAGATACTCAATCTGTACGGGCGGATGGTCGCAGCGGGTAACTGGCGCGATTATGCCATCGATCTTGGCCGCGACGCCGCGGTTTTCAGTGCGTTCCGGCGCGCCACCGAGCGACCCGAATATCGCATTGAAAAGCGACCGGCGTTGCGTAACCGCCAAGGCATGTGGGCATTGGTCGGCGAAGGTGGTGCAATTTTGAAACGCGGGCATGACCTTGGCCCCGTCCTTGCGCCTGTTGAACGAAAGCTCATGAAGCTCGTCGACGCATAAAAAAAGCCCGGTCAAAGACCGGGCTCTTTCGAAACATTGTGAAGGCCATTAGCCGAGTGCTTGAAGCGCTTTCATCACGGCGATGGATTGCTCGCCGCCTGACTGTGGAACGGTTTCGCCGGTGCGGTCGATAATCTTGTCCCACGCCGCAGCAAAGCCTTCGACGTTGCGGTCTTCCTGACGCAGGGCGACGCCCGGAGTCATCGTGACATAGGCTGCGTGATAGCCGCCACCGCCTGCGCCGATGATCATGTTGGTTGGGGCATCTTCGCTGACCAGATACAATGCGGCGGGTACCACATTTTCCGGCGTGAACTGTTCGAACAGGCCTTCCGGGAAAATATCTTCGGTCATGCGTGTGCCAGCAACAGGTGCGAGCGAATTGACGCGGACATTATATTTGGCGCCTTCAAGGTGCAGCGTCTTTGTAAATCCAGCCAATCCGAGCTTTGCCGCGCCATAATTGGCCTGGCCGAAATTGCCGTACAGACCGGTTGACGATGTGGTCATCAAGATGCGGCCATAGGCCTGGTCGCGCATTGTATCCCAAACGGCCTTCGTGCAGTTTGCCGATCCCATGACATGGACCTGAAGCACCAGATTGAAGTCGGGCATATCCATCTTGGCAAAGCTCTTGTCGCGCAGGATGCCGGCATTGTTGATCAACACATGCACGCCGCCCCATGCTTCTTTCGCCTTGGCGACCATTTCGACCATCTGCTCATATTCAGTGACGCTGCCGCCATTGGCCATGGCTTCGCCGCCAGCGGACTTAATCTGTTCGACAACTTGAGCCGCTGCGTCGGATGTGCCTGTACCATCGCGCGCGCCGCCCAAGTCATTGACCACCACTTTCGCGCCGCGCTTGGCGAGTTCAAGCGCATAGGCCTTACCCAATCCACCGCCTGCACCGGTCACAATAGCGACTTTGTCTTTAAAACTGATGGTCATGTTATATCTCCATAATCAGGGGCGAACCGAGCCGCCGAAACATGCTGTGCCTTGGCATGGCACGCCACTTGACGCAAGCGTAAAGCAAGTTGGGGTGAGTGTCATAAAAGAGAAATAATGCTGTCATGCGAAAGACATAAAATTGCTGTCTAGGCGTCACCATTGAAACAAGGATAACATTATGACCGCCGCAAAAAAATGGTTTGCAACGACAGCATTGGTAACGGCGGCATGTGTCGCATTCCCCGCTTATGCGCAGGACAGCACATCTGAGGTCGACTCGCTGCGTGCGGAAGTTGCGGCGCTTAAGGCGCAATTGGCAACGATTGCGGCAAAGATTGATGCGGTCGAGAAAAAGCCTGTAGCGGAAGTAAAATGGAAGGGCGCACCAGAAACCAGTGGTCAAGGTGGTTGGACCTTTAAGCCACGTGGACGCATCCATTATGACGCAGGCTATGTGAGCGTACCCGGCGATTATGCAGTCAACCGCAACCTGGGCTTCAATAGCCGCGTTCGGCGCGTTCGCCTTGGCGCTGAAGGCAGCATGCCCGGCGGCTTCGGTTATAAGGTCGAGGCTGACCTTGCTGGCGGCAATGTTGGCTTTGGTGACGTATTGCTGAGCTACAATCCCACCAACGCACCGATCAGCGTTCGGATTGGCAATTTTGAATCGCTGAACGGGATGGAGCAAATCACCAGTTCCAACAGTGCTAGCTTTACGGAGCGCGCTGCATTCAATGACGCGTTTTTAAACAGCCGTCGCCTTGGCGGCGCGGTTGCATGGCGTGATTCCGATAATGTGCTCCGCGCTGAAGTCGGCCTGTTTGCTGGCCACAGCATCGACAGCTCGTTCGACAATGACGGCTGGATTGGTGCGGGACGACTGACCTATGCGCCAAAGGCGTTTGGCGGCCAGCTGCATTTTGGTGCGACCATTCAGCAGCGCGAATTTGCATCCAACAACAATGGAACGGCGTCGGTTTCCACAAATGCACCGTCGACCAACCAACTGGCCCGTTATCGCGCGCGCCCGAACACACAGCTGACGGATGTACGATTTGTCGACACCGGAAGCTTCGCCGCCAAGAGCGACCGGATTTTAGGTGTCGAATTGGCGGCTATCTTCCCCGGATTTTATTTTGCCGGCGAAGGGCAATGGACCAAAGTAAATGCCTATCGCGCGGGTGACATTGCAACAGGATTGGACAGTTTTGCTGGCGGCAACAGCGCCGTTACACCAAATGGCGACCCAAGCTTTTTTGGGATGTATGCCGAGGCCGGCTATTTCCTGACCGGTGAAACCCGCGGTTATAAGGACGGCGCGTGGGCGCGCACCAAGGTGCTGAATCCCATCGATAAAAAGGGCCTTGGCGCGTTCCAAATTGCGGCACGCTATGATTTTCTGGATCTCGATAGCAATGCCTTGAAAAACGGCGTCACAAACAACTTTGCGACGGGCAGCAATAGTCTGGCGGCGCTCAATGCGCGGCTTGGACGGGGCGGGACACAGACAAGCTATCTGCTCGCTCTGAACTGGTACCCAATCGACTATGTGCGCTTCATGTTGAACTATGGCCGCGTCAATGTCGAAGGTGGTCCGTTGGCCGCGACAGTCGACCCGCTTTCAACACAGGCGGTTGATAAGCGTGACTATTCGGTCGATGTGCTTGCCGCGCGGATGCAGTTGGAGTTCTAAACCGCGTCCTGATCGAGCGAATAGCCTGCGGATCGCACAGTCCGGATAATATCGCTGTCAAAGCCCTCATTTAGGGCTTTGCGCAAGCGACGGATGTGGACGTCAACGGTACGTATTTCGATATCGCTGTCATGGCCCCAGACACTGTCCAAAAGGCGCTCACGCGAGAATACATGGCCTGGATATTCGAGGAAATGCTTAAGTAACCGGTATTCGGTCGGCCCAAGCGGAACCTGCTTTCCGCCGCGCTTTACCTTATGCGCGACCGTATCCATTTCGACGTCACCAAAGCGCAATGCTTCGCCAGCGAGCGCGGGGCGGACCCGGCGGAGAACAGCCTTTGCACGGGCAACCAATTCGCGGGGTGAAAAGGGTTTCGTCACATAGTCATCAGCGCCGATTTCAAGTCCGCGAATACGGTCGTCTTCTTCGCCGCGTGCCGTCAACATAATGATTGGCACATTGGCGGTGTTGTCCGCTTTGCGTAATTGCCGGCACACTTCGATGCCCGACAGATTCTCCAACATCCAATCCAGCAAAACCAGATCGGGCGTGCGTTCTTTGGCCATCAGCAGCGCTTCTTCACCGTCCCCTGTATGCTGAACGTCGAACTCCTCGCGTTCGAAATGCCAGCGCACCAATTCAGCCAGAGCACTATCGTCTTCAACCAATAGCAATTGCGCCTTGGGCATATGTTTCTCCGCGTTAAGCGTCGGGCAGGTTTTCGCCCGTTTCGGTAAAATAAATCATCTGGGCGACGGTGGTGGTATGGTCCCCAATTCGCTCCAGATTTTTGGCTGTAAACAGCAGATGGGCGACTTCCGTCGCATTCTGGGGATTTTTCGCCACATATGCGACAAAATCGACGAACAGATCTTTGTTCAGCTGATCAACGTCATCGTCACGAATGGTCACTGCGCGTGCCAGATCAACGTCGCGTTTTGCATAAGCGTCCATGGCGGTGCGGATCATTTCGACCACGATTTCCCCCATGCGGCTGAGCTGTTCTTTTGCGGAGGCGTGGATTTTACCTTCCATCTTCGGAACACGCTTGGCGATGTTTTTCGCGTAATCCCCAATGCGTTCAATAACGGCAGACATTTTGAGTGCGGCGATAAGCTCGCGCAAATCGTCGGCCATCGGTGCGCGTAAGGCAATGGTGCGCACAACCAAGCGTTCAACGTCGGTCTCAAGAGTGTCGATCACTTTGTCTTCGGCACGTACGGAGGCTGCCAGCTCGACGTCATGCTCCGATAACGCTTTCATGGCCGCAACTACAGCGGACTCGGCGCGCGCACCCATCTCGGCGATGAGGCCACGGATTTCGTCCATGTCATCGTCAAACGCGCTAATGGTGTGCCTTGTGCCTGTACTCATGCTATCAATTCCTAACCGTAGCGGCCTGTAATATAATCCTTAGTGCGGTCTTCACGTGGATTGGTAAATATTTCGGATGTCTCGCCAAATTCAATGAGATTACCCAAATGGAAGAATGCGGTGCGTTGCGACACACGCGCCGCCTGCTGCATATTATGCGTCACGATGATGATAGCATATTTTCCGCGCAGGTCGTGGATTAACTCCTCAATCCGCGCCGTCGCGATAGGATCGAGCGCCGAACACGGTTCGTCCATCAAAATGACTTCGGGATCAACGGCAATGGCGCGGGCGATGCACAAACGCTGCTGCTGACCACCGGAGAGCGCAGTGCCGCTTTCGTTCAGCCGATCCTTGACCTCAGTCCACAAACCGGCCCGGGTCAGCGAACCTTCTACGATCTGATCCAGTTCTGCCTTGCCGCTCGCCAGTCCGTGGATCCGCGGACCATAAGCGACATTGTCATAAATGGATTTGGGAAACGGATTTGGTTTCTGGAAAACCATGCCGACGCGGGCGCGCAATTGTACGACGTCCATCGACGATGCATAGATATCCTGCCCATCGAGCAAAATCTCGCCTTCGACGCGCGCACCAATCACGGTGTCGTTCATGCGGTTAAGTGACCGCAGGAAGGTCGACTTACCGCAGCCAGATGGACCAATGAAGGCAGTCACATTTTCGCGGTCGACGTCGATGGATACGTTGTTTATCGCTTGTTTATCGCCATAAAAAACATTCACATTGCGCGTAGATATTTTCGGATTTCCGGGGTTTTCGCCCACATTAACGTCCTTTTTGTTCATAAATCACCACCGCGTTTCAAAACGGTTGCGAAGATAAATGGCCAAAGCGTTCATTCCCAACAGGAATATCAGCAACACAATGATTGCCGCACTGGTTTTTTCGACAAAGCCCTGATTGACTTCATCCGACCACAGGTAAATCTGCACCGGCAATGCCGTGGCGGCGTCGGTAAAGCCTTCTGGCGCCGCCGGAATGAAAGCGCGCATGCCAATCATCAGCAGTGGCGCCGTTTCCCCAAGCGCACGCGCCATACCGATGATGGTGCCCGTTAGGATGCCGGGCAGAGCAAGCGGCAGTACATGGTGGAAAACGACTTGGACAGGTGACGCGCCGATGCCCAAGGCCGCTTCGCGGATCGACGGCGGCACGGATTTGACGGCGTTGCGGCCGGCAATGACGATGACGGGCATTGTCATCAGCGCGAGTGTTAACCCGCCAACCAATGCGGATGATCGCGGCATACCGAAGATCGTGAGAAACACGGCGAGGCCTAAAAGACCAAAGATGATTGATGGAACAGCGGCCAGATTGTTGATGGACACTTCTATCATGTCGGTCAGCCGGTTCTTTGGCGCATATTCTTCCAAATATAACGCCGCGAGGACACCGACGGGAAAGGCGAGCAACAGGGTAATCGCCATCGTCATCAGCGATCCCTTGAACGCGGCCCAAATGCCAACCGCAGATGGATCCGTCGCATCTGCACCTGTTAGGAAGGTCCAGTTAAAGCCCGTGCGCAAAGCGTCTTTTTCAGACAGCGCAGCAACCGTCTTTTCAGCGGCCGGCTCGCCTTTGCGCTTGAATGCCACGTCCAATCGGGAGTCCGCTGGTAACCAAAGCGTCTGTTTGGACGTCACCAGTTCGGGATTGTCTATCAACATCTGCCGCACATTTGCTGCCGCGGCGGATGTCAGTAGGCTGTCGCCCAAGCCAGCATATTGTTGCCCAACAGCCAATTCGACAAGGCCGGGAATGTCCATCGAATTCAACGCGGCATCGGCATTTGGACCAGTGACGGATGCTGCAGTCGCGCCAGAGGTCAGTGCCGGAAAATCGAACTCCACCGCGATTTCTGTACGCTGGAAACCACGCAGGCCTTGGCCAAGCATGGTGAACAACAGAAACGCAAGGAAAAGCGTCGATAGCGCGACCGCCATAAAGCCCATCGCTTTAAAGCGCCGCTCAGCCGCATAACGGCTGGCAATACGCTTTTGCATAATGTGCCCGTTCCAGTCGGTCGGGGTTGGGTCGATGACGGCTTTATTCATATGCTTCCCGATATTTTTTGACGACCCGCAATGCGACATAGTTCAGGAAGAAAGTCGTTATGAACAATGCCAGTCCAAGCGCGAACGCGGCAAGTGTATGCGGGCTGCCGAAATCCTGATCGCCCGTCAAAAGCGCGACGATCTGGACGGTAATGGTGGTGATCGTATCGAAAGGATTGGCGGTCAGGTTCGCGGTGTAGCCTGCGGCCATCACCACGATCATCGTCTCACCAATAGCGCGGCTGACGGCGAGCAATATGCCGCCGACCACGCCCGGAAGTGCGGCTGGCAAGAGCACCTGTTTAATGGTTTCGCTCTTGGTCGCGCCCATGGCCAAGCTGCCATCGCGCATCGCGTTGGGAACGGCGGCAATGCTGTCATCCGACATTGAAGATACCAATGGAATAATCATCACGCCCATGACGATACCTGCAGCAAGCGCATTGTCAGATGCTGCGTTGCTGACACCCAGCATGACCGCAAAGTCGCGTACGGCAGGAGCCACGGTTAAGGCCGCAAAATAGCCATATACCACGGTGGGCACGCCAGCGAGGATTTCAAGAATGGGCTTCATCCATTTGCGCACGGTTGAGGACGCATATTGCGTCAGGAAGATAGCGCTCATCAGACCCAGCGGGATGGCCACAACCATCGCGATAATTGCACCAATGAAAATCGTGCCCCAGAACAATGGTATGGCGCCATAGCCGTTATCTGCGCCCGGCGTGACAACCGATTTGGGGTTCCAGTCGGTTCCAAACAGGAATTCAAATGGCGACACCATTGAGAAGAAGCGCCAGGATTCAAATATCAACGAGGCGAAGATACCAAGCGTGGTGATGATGGCAATCAGCGATGCGACAAGCAGCCCGAACATGATGACACGTTCGACTTTGCCACGTGCGCGAAAGTCCGGCTTCAGGCGGGTAAAGGCAAAAGCTCCGCCTGCGAATAACAGCAGCAATGTCGCGGCGACGCCGAGCCATTTATAATAAGACAAAGCGCCTTTGTATAAAGGCACAAGCTTGTCGCTCATGTCCTGAAATGCGGTCGCTTGAAAACCCTGCGCTATGGCGCGTGCCTCAGACAATATGGCTGCGCGGGCAAAGGTGTCTTGTGGCAATTCAGCGGCGATCGGTGCCGACAATACCATGTTGGTGACCAGCGATGGCGAAAGCGACTGCCAAATGACCATGAACAACAGCGCAGGCACAACGGCGCAAATCGCAACAAACCAGCCGTGATAATAAGGCAGGCTGTTCACCGTACCGCGCGGACCACCCTTTGCCTTGCGGACGAAACCCGACGCGCGGGCACGCCCAACGATCCAGCCAATGAGGCCGAGACCAAGGACAAGGAAGAGCAAAGCCGTTCCGGTCATAAACTTAACATTGCCCCCTTGGACCAAAATTGGCCGAATTCCGCTGAATACCGAACCCAAAATAGCAATGGGCCTGGATCAAACACAGATTCGATCCAGGCCCATAGACGCGATGATTGTTGCAGTTTTATTTCAAATCTGCGCCCGTCATGGGGTTGAGGCTATTTGCAGCTTCGTTTGCCGCTTTATAGTCTGCTTCAGTCGATGCAATCATGCCCAATTTGGTCAGATATCCGCCTACTGCGCCACCCTTAAGAAATTCGGCAATAAATTCCTTGATGCCAGGAATTTTGTCGATGTGGGCTTTCTTGACATAGATGAACATCTTGCGCGCACCGGGGTAGCTACCATCCGAAATCGTCGCGACTGTCGGGCTGACGCCGTTCATCACGATGCCGTGTACCTTGGATGCATTTTCTTCCATGTAGCTGTAGCCGAAGATGCCAACCATGTTGGGGTTGGAATCGAGCTTCTGCACGATCAGGTTATCGTTTTCGCCCTGCTCCTTGAACGCACCATCGGTGCGGATTTCGGTGCAAATAGCCTTATACTTGTCTTCGTCGGTTTCCTTCAACGCCTTCATTGTAGCGTCGGATTTGCAACCGGATTCCATGATCAGCTCATGGAATGAATCGCGTGTGCCAGATGTCGTTGGAGGGCCATATACCGAAATTGGCAATTTAGGCAGCGAAGGGTTCACGTCCGACCAGAGCTTTGCAGTCTGTGGCTTACCGAACGGGTTGGCCGCGAGTGCCTTGTAGACGTCAGCGGTCGAGAGCACGAACTTGGTGCCCTTGTTCGACTGTGCAAGCGCCAGACCGTCGATGCCGACCTGAACTTCGACAATGTCCTTAACGCCATTCTTCTGGCAATTTTCGAATTCGCTTTTCTTCATGCGACGTGAAGCATTTGCGATGTCTGGTGTCTCTGCGCCTACGCCTTTGCAGAATTGTTCAATTCCGCCGCCGGTTCCGGTCGATTCCAGAACAGGTGATTTGCGTGAAGGATCCGCTTTAGCAAACGCCTCAGACGCGGCCTTTGCGAATGGAAATACCGTCGACGAACCCACAATGCGGATTTCCTGACGCGAGCCGCCAGCGGCTCCACCCGTGCTTGCCTGGTCATTACATGCCGCAAGCGCGAGCGCGCTGATGGCAACAAGTGAAATTTTCTTAATCATAACTGTTGTCCCCATAGTGGATTCGGCACAGATCGAACTGCGCTCCCGGGTCCATTAGACGCTGCAGATGGCTGATAAATGACTCTTGTGTTACACTATTGTGACGGTCATGCCGGTGCAACGGGAAGCAGGATCGACACAGTTGTGCCTTTTCCCAACGTGCTGCGGATTTCCAGATGGCCGCGGTGCCGGTCGACAATATGTTTGACCAGGCTAAGCCCCAGACCGGTTCCGCCAACCAACCGACTGCGCCCCGAATCGACGCGATAAAAACGCTCGGTCAGCCGCGGCAAATGTTCAGGCGCAATCCCGTCGCCTTCATCCGCAACTGCGAAGTTCAGCATGGCGCCGGATCGTGACGACACGAGCGAGACCAGCACCGGGGTGCCGTCTTTTCCATATTTCATGGCATTATTCAGGATATTATTGGCAAGCTGCCGCAACTGGCCCGCATCGCCAATCACTGCGGGCAAATCCGCGGTGATGTCGACCGCAATATCTGCGCCGCGGTCCTTTTGGCTGTTACGAAGCTGGTCCACCGTTTCCATCACGATCTGGGCAAAATCGACGGGTGTTTGCGGCGGGTCATATTTTTCGGCTTCAATGCGGCTAAGCGACATAAGGTCGCGCACCAACGCCTGCATACGATCGGTTTCTTTCGCCATGATGCCTAAGAATCGACTGCGCGTGGCCGGGTCTTCACCAGCAGCGGGGTCATCCAATGTTTCGATAAATCCTTTAACAGCAGCGAGCGGCGTCAACAGTTCGTGGCTGGCATTGGCAACGAAATCAACGCGCATCTTTTCGGCCGCTTGCGTGCCACTGCGGTCGGCCAAATGGACAATCTTCTGTCCGGGCCCCATCATCTGGATACGCATTTCCCACAGCTGGTTTTTCTGACCGATGCCTGTGAGTTTTATGGGGTGGCCGCTGTGCTGGGCATCAGGATCGGACAGCCGCTCGATTGCCCCGGCATGCCGAAATGCCATCCGGACATTCTGACCAACAATATTGCTACCTAATAAGCGCAACGCGACCACATTTGCAGCCGTGACGCGCGCGTTTTCGACCATCAATATCGCATCGGTTGATGCATCGATAAACGCCTGCAACTGGGGGTGTGATGTGATTGAGGCTGCATCGATTGCCCGCGGTTCGTCTGACCGCGGCGTATCGATAACGGCTTCATCATGGTCATGCCCTTCGGCCACGACGAACAAAGCAATCAGCATGGATACGAACACCACAAGGATGCGTTCGGCGACACCAAGCATTTGCCCTGCAAAAACGGCGCCGACAAAAGCAAGGCCAAAGGCAAAAAATACGCGGGGAGAAAACCAACTGTTCACTATATTCACCCGTCCATGTCATCCCAATCGGCGCCAACCCCGTGTTCGCTATTACCGGCTATATTGCCCCACATATAGACGCAGTTTTTGCGTGCAAGCATCGCCGATGAAATAACGGACATTTGATTAGGAGAGGTTTCGTAATACCGCGATCAGATCATCAAAATGGTCGATGATGGCATCAGCGCCCATATCTTCCACGGGCCCGTGCAGGAAACCAAAGCTAACGGCCACACTCGGCACATCGGCATTTTTCGCCGCCATGATGTCGTAAATAGAATCGCCAATATAGGCCGCACGTCCGCCGCCGCATCTTTTGACCATTTCAAAGATGGGCGCGCCGGATGGTTTGGCATTTTCTTTGCCCAACGTGTCCGCACCCAAAATGCAGCCCATACGATGTGCAAGGTTCAGGTCGTTGAGCAACTTGACCGCCAGGCTTTCGAACTTGTTGGTCACAACCGCGTACCGCACGCCCATCGCATCCAGCGTGTCCAGCAAATTGATTGCGCCGTCGAAGGGCCTACTGTGGACCGACACATTGGCTTCATAATAAGCCAACATCTGGCGGTAGAGCGGCTTAAAATCGCCGTCGGGAATGCCGCCTGTCGCCTCCAATCCCTGTTGCAGCATCAGTTTTGCCCCGCCGCCGATATGTTGCTTGACGGTTTCGGCCGAAAGGGTCGGTCTGCCGACGCTGGACAGCACATGATTGACCGCGGCGGTGAGGTCGCCGCTGGTATCCACTAAAGTACCGTCAAGGTCGAAGCCGATGATGTCGAAAGGAATTTTTGTCATATCGCTCCCAAATGGCTGCAAGTTCTGGAAACCGCAACAATTTGCTGGCATGACAATGCACATGACTGAATTAGCTGCCATCATCCTTGCCGCGGGCAAGGGCACCCGCATGAAATCCGATCTGCACAAGGTCCTGCATCCCATCGCCAGCCGGCCAATGCTGATGCACCTGATGGCGTCGGTTGATGCCTTAAGCCCTGCCAAAAAGGTTGTGGTTGTCGGCAGCGGCAAGGATCAGCTTGAAGCTGCCTTAGCCGGGTCCGCAGAATTGGCCGTGCAAGAACCGCAACATGGAACAGGCCATGCCGTGCAGCAGGCGCAAGACGCGTTGGTGGGCTTTGATGGCGATGTCCTCATTCTTTACGGCGATGTTCCGTTCGTGCCGACTGCAACCATGCAGGCGATGGTCGAACGGCTGAACGCCGCCGACGCGCCTGCCGTGGTTGTATTGGCGTTCGCGCCGGAGGACCCAACAGGCTATGGCCGCGTGATTGTCGAAGACGGCCGCATCGTTAAAATGGTCGAACAGAAGGACGCGACCGACGCTGAAAAGGCGGTGAAGCTGTCCAATTCCGGCCTGATGGCGGTCAAGTCACGCGATCTGTTTGGCTTGCTCGACCGCGTGACGGACGACAATGCGCAGAAGGAATATTATCTAACGGACATCGTCAACATCGCGAACGCCGATGGCCGTGTTTGCGTTGCAGTGACCACGGATCCCTTTGATGTTGCGGGCATCAACAGCCGCGCACAATTGGCCGAGATGGAGGCCGAATGGCAAAAGCGCCGCCGCGTGCAGGCGATGGACGATGGCGCAACGCTGATCGCGCCAGAAACGGTCTGGTTCGCATGGGATACGCAAATTGGTCGTGATGTCCTGATCGAACCCAATGTGTTCTTCGGTCCCGGCGTGCGCATCGCCGATAACGTCAAAATTCGCGCGAACAGCCATATCGAAGGTGCGCAAATCGCCAGCGGTTGCGAAGTTGGTCCTTTCGCCCGGTTGCGGCCCGGCACGGTGTTGGAAGAAAAGGCCAAGATCGGCAATTTCGTCGAAACCAAAAAAGCCCATCTGGGCAAGGGCGCAAAGGCCAACCATCTGACCTATCTTGGCGATGCGACAATTGGTGCAGGCGCAAATATCGGTGCGGGCACGATCACCTGCAATTATGACGGCTATTTCAAATATCAGACGGTGATTGGCGAAGGCGCTTTCATCGGTTCCAACAGCGCCCTCATCGCACCGGTAAAAATCGGCCGCGATGCCATCGTCGCGGCAGGCAGCGCCGTATCCCGCGACGTCGCCGATGGTGAACTCCGCATGGTCCGCGCCGAGCAACTGGTAAAGCCCGGCTGGGCGGATCGTTTCCACGACGCGATGCGGAAGAAGAAGGAAGGGAAGTAGTCTGCAAATTTCAATTTGGACGGACGCGGTTGGAATCGCTACTTTGCGCTCCGCTGCGAGAGACCGCGCTTGAAACGCGCCGGGTCAGTGATATTAGCGTCAGCGCAGCTCAATCATCGCATTCTGGTGAACCGAAATATTAGAGATTTTTCGCCCAATGTGCCGGGCATCCGCGTTCCATACATACTCTAAACGAAAGCAAAAAATCCATGTGCGGCATTATCGGAATTGTTGGCAAATCTGCGGTTTCAGACCGGCTGGTCGATGGACTGAAGCGGATGGAGTATCGGGGTTATGACTCCGCCGGTGTTTGCACCGTGCATGATGGTCAGCTCGTCCGCCGCCGGGCAGAGGGCAAGCTTGCGAACTTGGTCAATGTTCTGAAAACCGACGATGCGGCGGGTTACATTGGCATCGCGCATACGCGCTGGGCCACCCATGGCGCGCCAACCACGAGCAATGCGCATCCCCATGCGACGGGCGAAGTCGCGCTCGTGCACAATGGTATCATCGAAAATTTCAAGCAGCTGCGCGATGAACTCATCGCCCGCGGGCGGACATTTGAAAGCGAAACCGATACAGAGGTTGTCGCGCATCTGGTGTCGGAACAGGTGGAGGCTGGCCATGCACCGGCCGATGCCGTGAAGGCCGTGCTGCCCCGCTTGCGCGGTGCCTTTGCACTTGCGATTGCGTTTCGCGCATTTCCCGATTTTCTGATTGGCGCGCGTCTCGGTAGCCCACTGGTTGTTGGTTATGGCGACGGCGAAACCTATTTGGGGTCTGATGCGTTGGCGCTCGCGCCGCTGACACAGAAAATCGCCTATCTGGAAGAGGGCGACTGGGTTGTCATCGCGCGCGATGGTGCGCAGATTTTCGATAAGGATAATAACCCCGTCGTCCGCGAAGTCACCACCAGCGGCGTGTCCGCCGCCCAGATCGAAAAGGGCAATTACCGCCATTACATGCAGAAAGAGATTTTTGAGCAACCCACAGTGGTTGCACAAACGCTCTCCAGCTATATCCGTCCCGTTGAACAGACCGTTGCCCTGCCGCAAATGGATTTCGACCTAGCGGGCGTGAAGCGCATTACCATCGTTGCCTGCGGCACATCCTATTACGCTGGCATGGTCGCCAAATATTGGTTCGAAACATTTGCCCGCGTGCCCGTCGATATCGATGTCGCGTCCGAATTCCGCTACCGTGATCCGGTGTTGGAAGAAGGCGGTCTGGCGCTGTTCATTTCCCAATCGGGCGAGACCGCAGATACGCTGGCCGCGTTGCGCCACTGCAAGGAAAATGGCCAGACCATAGCGGTCGTGGTGAATGTGCCGACCTCGTCAATGGCGCGTGAGGCGGACCTGTTGCTGCCGACACATGCTGGCCCCGAAATCGGCGTTGCTTCGACTAAGGCCTTCACCTGCCAACTCGCCGTGCTCGCGGCGCTCGCCGCGCATCTTGCGCTCGTCAAAGGCAAGCTGACTGCAGAAGAAGAACGCGAGATTGTGCGCCATCTGATCGAAGCGCCCGCTGCCTTGAACGCCGCATTGGCGCATGACGACGACATTGCGGCGATGGCACATCTTATCGCGCCTGCGCGCGACGTGCTCTACCTTGGCCGTGGTCCCGACTATCCGCTGGCGATGGAAGGTGCGCTCAAGCTCAAGGAAATCAGCTACATCCATGCGGAAGGCTATGCCTCGGGTGAAATGAAGCATGGCCCAATCGCGCTGATCGACGAAGCCGTGCCCGTCATCGTGCTCGCGCCAAGCGGCCCGCTGTTCGAAAAGACCGTGAGCAACATGCAGGAAGTGCGTGCGCGGGGCGGGAAGGTCGTGCTGATTTCTGATGCCGAGGGCATAGCCGAAGCGGGCGAGGGCTGCCTCGCCACTATCGAAATGCCAAGTGTCCACCCACTCATCGCGCCATTGGTTTATGCTGTGCCCGTGCAGTTGCTCGCTTATCATGTGGCGTGCGCGAAAGGCACGGATGTCGACCAGCCACGCAATTTGGCAAAGTCTGTCACGGTGGAGTGATGATGCGCGAGCAGATGCTATGGGTGCCCGTATGAGCGCTGGCAAAATCATCTTAATCCTCGTTTTATTATTGGTGGCGGTGCATCTGCTGTTGTTCGGTTACCTTAAACGACAGATTGCTGCCGCGAAACGCGACAAGGGGCTGTAGCCGCTGCGCGTTCATGCGCCGATTGCAGGGGTGATACAGCAGCGGTCGCACGGGTTGATTTGCCATTTTTGCAAGCTTATAGCGGTAGGGCAAAACAAGCGGTCCCGCGGGGCCGCTTTTTGGCTTTTGGAATATGCCAAGCATTTGGTTGGAAGGAAATATACCATGTCGATCACGCCTTTGATGCCCGTCTATCCGCGTTGCGGTTTCCGACCGGTGCGCGGCGAGGGCGCTTGGTTGATTTCCGAAGACGGCAGCCGCGCGCTCGATTTCGCAGCGGGCATTGCTGTGAACTTGCTTGGGCACGGCCACCCGCATTTGACCAAAGCCATTCAGGATCAGGCAGCGACGCTGATCCATGTATCGAACCTTTATGGCAGCCCGCAGGGTGAGGCATTTGCCCAGCGGCTGGTGGATACGACTTTTGCCGACACCGTGTTTTTCACAAACTCGGGCGCAGAAGCCGTCGAGTGCGCGATCAAGACTGCACGCGCGTACCACCAGAGCCAAGGCAGCGACCGCTTTGAAATCATCACCTTCAAAAATGCCTTTCATGGCCGCACGATGGCAACGATTTCTGCCAGCAATCAGGAAAAGATGCACAAGGGCTTTATGCCTTTGCTCGAAGGTTTCAAATATGTCGACTTCGACGATCTTGAAGGCGCCAAGGCTGCATTAGGGCCCAAGACCGCGGCATTCCTTGTGGAACCCATTCAAGGCGAGGGCGGCGTGCGTCCGGCGTCAGACGCCTTTATGCAGGGCCTGCGCGCGCTGGCCGACGAACATGGCATCATGCTCATCCTCGACGAAGTCCAGTGCGGTGTTGCGCGCTCGGGAACGCTTTATGCCTATGAACAATATGGCATCACGCCCGACATTATGGCGACGGCAAAGGGCTTGGGCGGCGGTTTCCCTGTGGGTGCGTGCTTGGCGACCGAAGAGGCAGCCCGCGGCATGGTCGTAGGGACGCACGGTTCGACGTACGGCGGAAACCCATTTGCGATGGCAGCATGCCAAGCGGTTTGGGATGTCGTGGCGAATGACGAATTCCTCGAAAATGTGCGCGCGACGGGCGACAAAGTGCGCACCTCACTTGAACAGTTCATTGGCAACTATCCCGATCTGTTTACCGGCGTGCGTGGCAAGGGCTTGATGCTGGGCGTTATGATGACGCACGAAACGCGCGCCTTCGTCGCGCATTTGCGGGACAATCATGGGCTGCTGCTGGTTGCCGCTGGTGACAACACCTTCCGTGTGCTGCCGCCGTTGAACATTACCGATACCGAAATCCAGATTTTCATGGAAAAGCTTTCGGCTGGCGCGGCAAGTTATCAGGTGCCGCAGGCGGCATGACCCGTCATTTCCTAAATCTGGCGGATGCGGGCGGCGATGCTATTGCTGCCATGCTCAACGACGCCATTGACCGCAAAGCCGCACGACAAGGCTGGCCCAAGGGCAAGGCAGATGCGGATGCGCCATTAGCTGGGCATACGCTCGCGATGGTGTTCGAAAAAAATTCGACACGCACGCGAACGTCATTTGAAATGGCGATGAAGCAACTGGGCGGCGACAGCATTTTTATGGCGTCTGGCCAAATGCAGCTGGGGCGCGGTGAATCCATCGCCGACACCGCACGCGTTTTGTCGCGCTATGTCGACGCCATCATGATCCGGACCGATGATCATGCCAAGGTGGAAGAGCTTGCGCATCACGCCAGCGTGCCTGTGATCAACGGACTGACCGATTTGTCGCACCCGTGCCAGATTGTGGCTGACCTGTTGACGATAACCGAGCATAATAAGGCGTTGCCCGGGCTTGAGCTTGCGTGGCTTGGCGATGGTAACAATGTGCTCAATTCCATCGTTGAGGCTGCGGGATTGTTCCAGTTCAACGTGCGGATTGCCGTGCCACAGGGTTATGAAAGCGACGATAGCTTCATCGCGCGCGCGCGCGCGGCGGGTGCGAACGTTACGCTCACGCGCGATGCTGCCGAAGCGGTCAGTGGCGCAGACGTGATTGTCACGGATACTTGGGTGTCGATGGGACAAGAGCATGCCCACAACAAAATAGCCGCGATGATGCCCTATCAGGTGAACGAGCAGCTTATGGCTATGGCGAAGGGCGATGCCAAATTTCTGCACTGCCTGCCTGCGCACCGTGGCGAGGAAGTCACCGACGCCGTGATCGACGGACCGCAGTCGGTCATCTGGGACGAAGCCGAAAACCGGCTCCACGCACAAAAATCCATCTTACGCTGGTGTTTTGGCCAAATTTAATGGCTGGGCAGTCCGAAACTTTTTGTAATCAGCCTTTGCGCTTTTCCATTCCGACCCGTGACGCACGCGGACGGTTGGTGCGGCTTGACGAAGTGTTGGCTGAAATATTGGCCGCGCATGCTTATCCGCCGCTCATTGAGAAAACGCTCGCAGAGGCACTGGTGCTCACGGCATTGCTGGGTGCCTCGCTGAAGGAAAAAGGCAGCCAGCTGACATTGCAGACGCAAACCGAAAAGGGTGCCATTCGTTTGCTGGCCTGCGATTATAAGGATGGTGCGTTGCGCGGATATGCGCAGTTTGATCCAGCGACTGTCGCTGCGCTGCCGGACGATTCCACATTGTTGGGTATCTTCGGTAAAGGCTATCTTGCCATTACGTTCGACCGGATGAAGCCAGCGATTGAAGGCGGTGGTCGATACCAAGGTATCGTGCCGCTTGAGGGCGATACGCTGGCGGATGCCGCCGCGAACTATTTTGTGCAGTCTGAACAAATACCGACGCTTATTCGCGTCGCCGTCGACCATGTGAACGGCCGCTGTGTGGCTGGCGGGCTGCTCGTCCAGCATTTGCCTGAGGGCGAAGAAGGCCGCGAACGCCTGCATGTCCGGCTTGATCATCCCGAATGGGAGCATGTGGAAATCATTGCCTCTACCATCGCCCGCGCCGAACTTGCTGATCCATCATTGCCACTGGAAGAAATCGTATGGCGCTTGTTCCATGAGGAACAGGAAGTGCGCATTGAACAAGGCCACCCGCTGTCCAAGGGCTGCCGCTGCGACCCCGTGCATATTCGCGATGTCATCGCAAAATTTCCGGCCGAAGACCGCGCGGACATGGCTGATGATGCCGGGGATATCGTTGTGGATTGCGAATTTTGCTCGCGCCGTTTTCCGGTGAGTTTGGCAAGCTTCAACAACTGATCGCGGCGATTGGGCCGATCTGGTCATTCACGGTTCATGGACCACATTCTATCATGCGAAACGTAGCATTTTGTGGTATGTCCCGACAATAAACAGGCCATTTCAATAAAAATGGCGGGTTTATGGATTGAAGCTTATGACATTGAAACTCTCCCAATATCATTTCGTTGGCGCCATTTTACTGTCGCTCACTTCAACTTCACTTGCGCTCGCGAACGCAAATGATCTGTCGTTATTGCACACGCTGGAACGCGGGCAGTGGAGTTTCCGGGCAGCCGGGGCTGAGGCGCCATTGACAAAAATCTGTCTTGGTAACCCAGAGCTGCTAACCCAAATCCAGCATGCTGGTGTAGCCTGTGAGCGGTACGTTGTCCGTTCAACCGTGAATATGGTGACGGTCAGTTACACCTGCAAAGGTCAAGGACAGGGCCTGACGACCATCCGTAAGGAATCCAACCGGATCGTCCACATTCAGTCGCAGGGCATTCGCAATAATGCGCCATTTTCGTTTTCGGTCGAAGGCCGAAGGACTGGCCCTTGCTAGGTCCATCGCCGTCGTCGCGGCGTTTATGAATTATTAACCATCTTCGCGTTAACAGGGGCCGTGTCTTTTAAGAGATACACTTTCCTCCCTAGTTGGCTGCAAAGCCTTAACTGGGCCGCCCGCTGTAACGCTTGGCGGCCCAATTTTTGTCAGAACGCAGCGATGCCCGTGATGGCGCGCCCCAGAATCAAAGCGTGGACGTCGTGCGCACCTTCGTAGGTGTTGACCGTTTCGAGGTTCGCCATGTGGCGCATGACTTGATATTCCTCGCTGATACCGTTGCCGCCATGCATATCGCGCGCGGCGCGGGCGATATCGAGCGCTTTGCCGACATTGTTGCGCTTCACGATTGAAATCATGTCGGGCGCCAGCTGGCCTTCGTCCATTAGCCGTCCGACGCGCAACGATGCCTGAAGCCCAAGCGCGATATCGGTCATCATATCGGCCAGCTTCTTTTGATAGAGCTGGTTGGCGGCGAGCGGCTTGCCAAATTGATGGCGATCAAGGCCATATTGGCGGGCGGCATGCATGCAGAATTCCGCTGCCCCCAACGCGCCCCAGCTAATGCCGTAACGCGCACGGTTAAGGCAACCAAACGGGCCCTTCAGGCCTTGCACGTCGGGCAGAAGTGCGTCCTCACCAACCTCGACATTGTCCATTATGATCATGCCAGTGGTTGATGCGCGCAGCGACAATTTGCCTTGAATTTTTGGCGCGGACAGGCCTTTCATGCCCTTTTCCAGCACAAAGCCGCGAATGCCACCGCCATGTGCTTCCGATTTTGCCCACACGACAAAGACATCGGCAAAGGGTGCGTTTGAAATCCACGTTTTCGAACCGTTGATGACATATCCGCCATCAACTTTTTTGGCGAAGGTGCGCATGCCCGCAGGATCGGACCCGGCGTCCGGCTCGGTCAACCCAAAGCAGCCAATGAGCGTCCCTGCGGCAAGACCGGGCAGATATTTGCGGCGCTGCTCTTCGGAACCATATGCATAGATGGGATGCATCACGAGCGACGATTGAACCGACGCCATCGACCGATAGCCTGAATCGACGCGCTCAATTTCCCGCGCAATCAAGCCATAAGCGACATAAGACGCGCCAACGCCGCCATATTCTTCCGGAATCGTTGCACCCAGCAAACCCGTTTGGCCCATGAGCGGAAACAATTCGGGCGCATCACATTCGGTCCGGTACGCCTCAATCACGCGCGGCTGCAATTCGCTTTGTGCAAAGGCATGTGCCGTATCGCGGATCATGCGTTCATCTTCGGTAAGTTGCGCATCCAGACGGAAGGGGTCGGACCAATCAAATGCTGCCAATTCGGCCATAAGGTTTCTCCAATGTTGCATGGGTCGCTAAACTTTTTGTGTGCTGCGGGCAAGCTGGCAAAATGTCTGTAACCCGTCTATTCGCCTTGCAATCAAATAGGAGATAGCGGTGAAGCTGGCAGCAGATGTAGAGACGATTCTGACACACCTCGGAACGCAAATTTCGGGGGATATGGCGTCATACTCGCCCGTCGATGGCAGCAATATCGGATCGGTACCAACCGCCTCCGCGTCAGATATTGATGCGGCGTGCGCCAATGCTACCGCTGCGTTTCACAGTTGGCGCGCCGTCCCCGCGCCGCGTCGCGGAGAGCTCGTCCGTTTGTTCGGCAATGCCTTACGCGAAGATAAGGAGAAACTGGCGCGCCTTGTCACCATCGAATGTGGGAAGCCGTTGTCCGAGGGCATGGGCGAAGTGCAGGAAATGATCGACATTTGCGATTTCGCCGTAGGCTTATCGCGCCAGCTTCATGGTCTTACCATCGCCAGCGAACGTCCCGGCCACCGCATGATGGAACAATGGCATCCCTTGGGCCCGGTTCTGGTCATTTCTGCGTTCAATTTCCCGGTCGCTGTTTGGGCGTGGAATGCGGCGTTGGCACTTGTCTGCGGCAATAGCGTTATCTGGAAACCATCGGAAAAAACCCCGCTGACTGCGGTGGCCGTACAAGCCATTTTTGAACGCGCGGTGACCGCATTTGGCGATGCGCCGGCGCATGTATCACAAGTGGTGCATGGCGGACGCGACGTTGGCGCGGCTTTGGTTGCGGACCCGCGCATCGCGCTCATCTCTGCCACCGGCAGCACGCAAATGGGGCGCAAAGTCGGACAGGTTGCAGCCGCGCGTTTTGCCAAGACGATATTGGAACTTGGCGGCAATAATGCCGCGATCATCAGCGACAAAGCCGACCTTGCATTGGCGTTGCGCGGCGTGCTGTTCTCCGCGTTCGGCACAAGCGGGCAACGGTGTACGAGCCTACGGCGCGTCTTTGTCCATGATGCGATCTATGACAATTTTGTGGAGGCATTGAAGGCCGCCAGCACATCGATGGCGGTTGGCGACCCATTAGATGGCGGCAACTTGGCAGGCCCCCTTATTGACGAAGCGGCATATGACGGCATGCGGATCGCCCTCGATGAAGCGCGTGCGCTTGGTGCAAATATCACGGGCGGCGCGCGGATGGACATGAAGGGTGCCTATGTCCGGCCTGCGCTGGTCGAGATGCCCACCCACAATGGCCCGGCATTGCGCGAAACCTTCGCCCCGATACTCTACATCTTCCGCTATCACGATTTGGCGCACGCCATCACGCTTCAAAACAGCGTCGGCGCGGGGCTTTCGTCGTCGATATTCTCGACCGACGTACGCGAGTGCGAACGGTTCCTGTCTGCAGAAGGCAGCGACTGCGGCATCGCCAATGTCAATATCGGCACATCAGGGGCTGAAATCGGTGGGGCCTTTGGCGGCGAAAAAGAAACGGGCGGTGGTCGCGAATCCGGATCGGACGCATGGAAAGCCTATATGCGCCGCGTGACGAACACGATTAACTACTCCAACGAACTGCCGCTTGCGCAAGGGGTGACTTTCGACCTAGGCTAATGCCTGAGGAGAGCGAAAATGCGTGTCGATAGATTGCCACCGGTGAAAGCAACGCTGCAGCCGAGCAACCATCCCTATCTCAACGGTGCATGGACGCCGCAGCATGAAGAGGTCACGGCAACGGACCTTGCGGTGATCGAAGGCAGCATTCCGGACGACATTGACGGCGTCTATTTGCGCAACACCGAAAACCAGATCCATCAACCGCTTGGGCGTTATCATCCCTTTGATGGCGACGGCATGATCCACCAGATCGATTTTTCGGGCGGCAAGGCAAGCTACCGCAATCGCTTTGTGCGCACCCGTTGTTTTCAGGCGGAGCAGGATGCCGGCGGTTCGCTGTGGGGCGGGTTGATGGACAAGGTGGGTGTATCGAAACGCCCCGGCTTTGGCGCACATGGTAGCCTCAAGGATTCATCAAGCACGGACATTATCGTGCATGCCGGCAAGGCCGTATCCACTTTCTACCAGTGCGGCGAGGGCTATGTGCTCGACCCCGAAACGCTGGAGCAAGAGGGTGTTGCGTCCTGGGTTCCGCTGGACGGCATTTCCGCGCATCCCAAGGTCGATGAACGCACCGGCGAGTTGCTGTTTTTCAACTACTCCAAACATGCGCCTTATATGCATTATGGTGTGGTCGACCGCAGCGGCAAGCTGGCGCATTATGTGCCCATCCCGCTTCCCGGGCCACGTTTGCCGCATGACATGATGTTCACCGAAAACTGGTCTATTTTGTGCGACTTTCCTTTGTTCTGGGATGAGGAATTGTTGAAGCGCGATGTCCATGTGACGCGGCTGCACGAAGGGCTGCCATCGCGTTTCGCGCTCATTCCACGTTATGGCCAACCCGAAGATATTCGCTGGTTTGAAGCGGACCCGACCTTTGTCCTGCACTTTATCAATGCCTATGAGGAAGGGGATGAGGTCATCCTTGATGGCTATTTCGAAGAGGATCCTTATCCGCCACCGATCGAAAATGCCGACGGCTATGGGCATATGATGGCTTATGTCGACGAACATAGCTTCAAGCCCAAGCTGCACCGTTGGCGTTTCAACTTGAAGGACGGCACGACACGCGAAGAGCGGTTGGATGACCGGATTTTAGAGTTTGGCATGATGAACCAACGTTATTTGGGGCTGCCCTATCGTTATGCCTATAGCACGACGTCAAAGCCGGGTTGGTTCCTGTTCACAGGCTTCGTCAAACATGATTTGGTCACCGGCGAGTCATGGGAGGTCCAACTAACCGATGGCCGCTATGCCAGCGAGGCGCCTTTTGCCCCACGCGTGGGCGCCGTGGACGAAGACGATGGGTATCTTGTCAGCTTTGTGACCGACGAAAATCTTGGAACGTCGGAGTGCATCCTGATCGACTGCAAACGCTTTGATGATGGGCCGGTGTGCAGAATCGCTCTGCCACATAAGATCAGCAGTGGAACCCACGCGCATTGGGCGGACCGAACCGTCCTGTGACAGCTGCATATTGCGCGGCCACGACACCCAAGGAAATCCCCAAGAAAATCAGTGCCTCTTCCCGGCCTTGCTTGGTCGCCAAGTAAACAGTACTAATATTTAATATTAGAAAAACCTGTTGCTGTGATTCCATGGCGCAATCCGATTGCCGCACCAGCTTTTAGTCTGACATAGGGCCGCGATAACGAAAATTGGTGGATATTATGAAGAGCACAGCACGGGCGGTTGTAATTGGTGGCGGCGTTGTCGGCGTAAGCACGTTGTACCATCTTGCCAAAATGGGGTGGAGCGACGTCGTCTTGCTTGAGCGTAAGGAGTTAACCTCCGGCTCAACCTGGCATGCCGCGGGCCTTTTGCCGCTTTTCAACTTGAGCTATTCCGTCGGCAAGCTGCATCAATATTCGGTAGGATTATATCCAACGCTAGAGGCAGAGACCGGCCTGCATGCCGGTTTTTCGCAAGTCACGAACATCCGGCTGGCGACCACCAAAGACCGGATGGATGAGTATAATTATTATGCGGGCGTTGCGCGCACCATTGGCGTCGATGTCAATTTCCTGAGCCCCGACGACGTCAAAGATATTTGGCCGCTTGCGGATATGGACGGCGTTATCGGCGCTATCCAGCATCCCGATGACGGTTATATCCAGCCCGCCGACTTAACACAGGCATTGGCCAAGGGCGCGCGGCAACGCGGCGCGACCATCTATCGCAACACAACCGTCACCGCGATCACGCAGCAGCCCAGCGGCGAATGGCTTATCTCGACCGATCAGGGCGACATCACCTGCGAGCATGTCGTCTCCTGCTCCGGCAATTTCGCGCGTCAGACAGGCGCAATGGTCGGTCTCGATATCCCCGTGATCCCTGTCGAGCATCAATATATCGTGACCGAGCAACATCCGGACATCATGGCGCGCAAGAAAGCCGGTTTGCCCGAAATGGGCGTCCTGCGTGAATCCGACGCCAGCTATTATATGCGTGAGGAAGCGGGCGGACTGTTGTTGGGGCCATATGAACTGGGTGCGCCGGCCTGCTATGTGGATGGCCCTTCGGCAACCAGCGAATATGAACTGTTCCCTGACGCGCTTGAACGGCTTGAACCCTATATTCTTGCCGCAATGAAGCGCGTGCCCGCCTTTGGCGAGGTCGGCATCAAGCGCGTGTATAATGGCGCAATCGCTTACACGCCCGACGGGTCGCCCATTGTCGGACCGGCATGGGGACTGAAAAACTTCTGGCTCAATGAAGGACACAGCTTTGGCGTTACCGCCGCAGGTGGCGCTGGTTGGCAATTGGCACATTGGATTGTCGATGGTGAACCGACCATCGACATGATGGGCGTCGATCCGCGCCGCTTTGGCGATTATGCTGGACGCGGATTCCTGATTGAAAAGAACGAAGAAGCCTATGCCAAAGTCTTCACCGTGCATTATCCCGATGAAGAACGTGAAGCGGGACGCGCGTTGCGGCGTACCCCTTGCTATGACCGGATGAAGGCGCTGGGCGCGGTGTTTGGCAGTGTGTTCGGCTGGGAACGCCCCAATTGGTTTGCGCCGGAAGGCTATGCGCTCAGTGCGGCTGATCTCGACAAGCCCGACGTGCTTTTGAACGACAATCATCCCGTCGTTGCGGATCAACCCATTCGCGAAAAATGGTCGTTCCGTCGTTCCAACTATTTCGAGCATGTCGGCAATGAGTGTCGCCATGTGCATGAAAAAGTCGGCATTCAGGATATGAGCGCATTCGCCAAATGCGAAATATCAGGTCCGGGTGCAGAAGCCTGGCTCGACCAGCTGCTGACAAATGCGGTGCCGAAAAAGGTCGGGCGCGTAACTTTGTCCTATCTGCTCACCCACAAGGGCGGCGTGCGCAGTGAGTTCACCGTCTATAAAGTCGCGCCGCAGCGTTATTATCTTGTCTCGGCTGGCGCCTATGAGCGGCATGACCATGATTATTTGAAAAAGGCCCTGCCGCGCGATGGTTCTGTCAGCTTTGAACGGCTGACCACGGCGATGGGCGTGCTTGTTCTGGCGGGCCCGCGTTCGCGCGATGTGTTGGCGAAGTTGACCGATGCGGACCTGTCCAATGATGCCTTCCCATGGTTGACCGGCAAGAAAATGAGCATTGGTCTGGCGCAGGTCGATGCGCTGCGGGTCAATTTCATCGGTGAACTTGGTTGGGAAATCCATCATCCGATCGAAATACAGAATTATATCTTTGACCGGTTGATGGAGGCCGGCGCGGAGTTTGAGATTAAGCCGTTCGGTATCCGCGCGATGACGTCGATGGCGCTCGAAAAAAGCTATAAGCTGATCCCGCGTGAATTGTCGGTTGAATATTCGGCGTTTGAAAGCGGATTGAATCGCTTTGTCAGCCTGAAGAAACCAGCCTTTCATGGCCGCGATGCATTGCTTGCGTGGCGCGAACGGGGCGCTGCCAACACGCTTGTGACGATGGAAGTGCATGGTGTGACCGATGCCGATGCGCGCGGGTCTGAGCCGATTTATCACGGCGATGATATTGTCGGCCGCGTGACGTCTGGCGGTTATGGTTGGCGCGTGCGCAAGTCGCTTGCGCTCGCGATGGTCCGGCCTGATTTGGCGCATGTAGGTGCCGAGTTTGAAATCGCGATTTTGGGCGTTCGCCACAAGGCGACGATCATCGCGGACTCACCGTTCGACCCTGACAATAATGCACTGAAGAGCTAAGCCAATGTCTCGTTTCGCCCCCATCGCAGATTTGCTTGCGCAGGATCGCAAGGGCCATACCTTGCCGCGCGAATTATATGTGAGCGAAGACGCGTTCGAATTTGATACGCAGGTCATGCTGAAATCGGTTTGGCTTTATGCCTGTACCGTCGCGCATGTGAAAAATCCGGGCGATTTTTTCGTGTTCGAACTGGCGCAGAATTCTGTCGTCATTGTGCGTGGCCGCGACATGCAAGTGCGCGCATTTTGGAACAGCTGCCGGCACCGTGGGGCCAAAATCTGTCTGGAACAGCGCGGACGGGCGCCGCGTTTAATGTGTCCCTATCATCAATGGACATATGGTCTTGATGGTCAACTTCTTGCCGCGCGCAGCATGGCGGAGGATTTTGACAAAGCGGATCACGGGCTTTCGCCGGTAGCGCTGGAAAATGTCGGCGGCCTTATTTTCATCTGCCTGGGCGACAATCCGCCGCCGATTGATCGCGTAAAGGCGGACATATCCGAACAGATTTCGGTCTATGATCTCGAAAAGCTAAAAGTCGTTGTCCAGGACAATTATATCGAAGACGCCAACTGGAAATTGGTGATGGAGAATAATCGCGAATGTTACCATTGCGACGTCGGTCATCCTGAACTGATTAGTGTGCTTGGGACAACAGGCTTTGGTAAAGATGCGCCCGATAATGCGGCGAAGCATGAAGAGTGGAAAGCACTCGGCATCGACCATGACCTCATCGAATTTCCTGACGGCTGGTGGCACCGGGTCGCGCGGTTGGCGCTGGCCAATGGCGCGGTAACCCAATCGATAGATGGCAAGCTTGCGTGTCAAAAATTGATCGGGCCATTTACTGCGCCTGAAACGTCGAGCCTGTCTGTTTGGACTCAGCCCAATAGCTGGCACCATTTCTGCTGCGACCATGTTGTGACATTTTCACTGACCCCGATTTCGCCGGACAAGACATTGCTGCGCACGAGTTGGCTGGTGCACGAAGATGCAGTTGAGGGCGTCGATTACGATCCCGATCATTTGGCCGCATTGTGGCGCAAAACAAACGAGCAGGACGGGCATTTCTCTGCGATCAACCATCGCGGGATCGCCAGCGATGGCTATATTCAGGGGCCTTATGCCGTGGAAGAAAAGCTGGTCGACGACTTCAAGAGTTTCTATGTGAGCCGCGCTACAGCTGCGCTTGAGAAAATATCATGACCCACCACAGTGCTTTCAGTCTTTTCGCCAAAGCGCTTGGCGGACATCAGGATTGGCCCGAACAATGGCCCGATGCGGCACCAAAACCGGCTTATGATGCCATCATCGTCGGCGGCGGCGGACACGGGCTAGGCGCGGCATATTATCTCGCCAAAAAATATGGGATTACTAATGTCGCCGTGCTTGAAAAAGGCTGGATCGGCGGCGGTAATACCGGGCGTAACACAACGATTATCCGGTCAAACTATCTCTATGACGAAAGCGCGCATCTTTATGATCATGCGGTGAAGCTTTGGGACGGGTTGAGTCAGGAACTTAACTACAACGTCATGTATTCGAAACGCGGCGTCATGATGCTCGCGCACAATGTGCATGATGTGCAGAGCCTGCAACGGCACATCAACGCGAACCGGCTGAACGGTGTCGACAATGAATGGCTGACACCGCAGCAGGCCAAAGATTATTGTCCGCCCTTAAACATTTCGCCCGATGCGCGGCACCCTGTGCTGGGGGCTGCATTGCAACGGCGCGGCGGCACAGCACGGCACGATTCGGTGGCGTGGGGCTATGCACGGGCCGCGGCGGCGCTGGGCGTTGATATCATCCAGAATTGCGCCGTAACGGCTATCCGGCGCGGTGCCGATGGTGCGGTTGAGGGCGTTGAAACCACCCGTGGGCCTATCGCCACAAAGCGTATTGGCGTGTCGGCTGCGGGCAATACGTCTGTTGTTATGCAGATGGCCGGTTTGGACTTTCCGTTGGAAAGCTACCCCTTGCAGGCACTGGTTTCAGAGCCTGTCAAACCAACTTTCCCTTGCGTCGTTATGTCGAACACAGTCCATGCCTATATGAGCCAGTCGGACAAAGGCGAATTGGTCATTGGTGCAGGCACCGACCAATATGTCAGCTACTCGCAGCGCGGCGCGCTTCACATTATCGAACATACGCTTGCTGCAATCTGCGAAATTTTTCCGATTTACAGGCGGATGCGGATGTTGCGGACGTGGGGCGGGATTGTCGACGTGACGCCTGACCGTTCACCGATATTGGGCAAGACCCCGGTCAAGGGGCTATATGTCAATTGCGGCTGGGGCACTGGCGGATTTAAGGCGACGCCCGGGGCCGGAGATTTGCTGGCCTACACCATGGCAAAGGACGAGCCGCATCCCATCAACGCGCCCTTCAATCTCGACCGTTTCCGCAATGGCCGGTTGATCGACGAGGCAGCAGCAGCGGCGGTGGCACACTAATGATCTTAATTCACTGCCCTTATTGTGACGAGAAACGTCCCGAAATCGAATTTGCCAATGCCGGGCAGGCGCATGTTGCCCGCCCATTGGACCCGTCAAGCCAGAGCGACGAAGAATGGGAAGCCTATCTTTTCATTCGCGCCAATCCACGCGGGCGGCACCACGAACGCTGGCGGCATGTGCATGGCTGTGGTCGCTTTTTCAACGCCGTACGCGACACAGTGACCGACAAATTTGAAACGACTTACAAGGCTGGGGAGCCGCGGCGATGAGCGGATATCGTCTCGAAAATGGCGGACGGATTGATCGCAACCGACCGGTGGAATTCCGCTTTGACGGACATTCCTATCAAGGTTTCGCTGGCGACACTTTGGCTTCGGCCTTGCTTGCCAATGGTGTCAGCCTGTTCGGCCGATCTTTTAAATATCACCGCCCGCGCGGCATTATGGCAGCGGGCAGTGAGGAGCCGAACGCGCTCATATCGGTGGATCGGGGTGCAGGTCGCTTCACGCCCAATCTGCGTGCGACCAGTGTCGAGATTCATGCGGGGCTCAACGCCTTCAGTCAGAATCGCTGGCCGTCGCTCAAGCGCGATTTTGGCGCGATAAATGACCGGTTGGGTATGTTTTTCCCTGCGGGTTTTTACAATAAAACCTTCATGTGGCCGCGCTCTTTTTGGGAAAAGCTGTATGAACCGGCGATCCGCAAGATGGCTGGACTTGGCGATGCGCCGACCCAAGAAGACCCCGACATCTATGCATCCACTTATGCCCATTGCGACCTGTTGATCGTTGGCGCGGGACCCGCCGGTATTGATGCTGCATTGGAAGCGATGGGTTCGAACAAGCGGATCATCCTGATCGATGAACAGGATGAACTTGGCGGCGGTGCGCTTGCGGATCCGGCGCTATGGCCGTGGCTGGAACGCAGTCGTAAAGCGCTCACCGATGCGTCCAATGTCACGATACTCACCCGGACGACGGCGTTCGGCTATTATCACGATAACTTTATCGGCGCGGTGCAGCGGTTGACCGATCACATGCCGGACAATTCGGACAGCCCACGCGAAAAATTATGGCGTGTGCGGGCCGGTGAAGTGGTCCTTGCGCAAGGTGCGATTGAACGGCCGCTCGTTTTTGACGGCAACGATACGCCGGGCGTGATGCTTTCGTCCGCCGCAAAGGTTTTTGCCAATCGCTACGGCGCCGCGGTCGGCAAATCGGTCGCGTTGATGACCGCGCATGACAGCGGCTGGCATGATGTGTTCGCCTTGGCAAAAGCGGGTGTCGGTATAAAGGCGATCATCGATGTGCGTACCGAGGTGTCCTCTGCGCTGCTGGACGAGGCCAACCGCCTTGGCATCAACGTGCACCTCAATCATAGCGTCACTGGCGTAAATGGCCGGCACCGGGTCACATCCATCCAGATCTGCAATAATGACGATTATCTCGGCGCGCGCATCGATTGCGATACGCTATTGATGGCTGGCGGTTGGACGCCGAGTGTGCATCTATGGTCGCACAGCAAAGGATCGCTTGCATGGCGCGATGAGATCGGCGCCTATGTTCCCGATCAACCGAACGAAAATGTGCGCTGTGTCGGGGCATGTTCAGGCGGCTGGGATTTTGGCAGCGGCGTGATTGTTGATATGTTGCCAACGCCCAAGGACCAAAGCCGGATAAAGGCCTTTGTCGATTTCCAGAATGATGTCACGGCGAAGGATATCAAGCTGGCGGTGCGTGAGGGCTTCCGTTCTATCGAGCATATCAAGCGCTACACAACCAACGGCATGGCAACTGATCAGGGCAAGACATCGAACCTCAATGGCTTGCAGATTGCATCAACGGCGCTTGCCAAGCCAGTGACCGATATTGGTCTGACAAGCTTTCGTCCGCCCTATACGCCGCAGACTTTCGGTGCGTTGGCGGGGCATGCGAAGGGCGCATTGTTCCAACCGACACGGACGACCAATATCGACGGCTGGGCCGCCGAAAATGGCGCTGTGTTCGAACTGGTCGCACAGTGGCGGCGCGCGCGTTATTTCCCCAAAATGGGTGAGGATATGCACGCGGCGGTGAACCGCGAATGCGTTGCGGTGCGGTCCTCAGTCGGCATTTTTGATGCGTCGACGTTGGGCAAGATTGAAGTCGTTGGCCCCGATGCCGCCGAATTCCTGAACCGCATGTATACCAACCCGTGGAAAGCGCTTGAGCCAGGCCGGTGCCGTTATGGGCTGCTTTTGAAAGAAGATGGCTTCATCACCGATGACGGTGTTTCGGCGCGGTTGGCGCCCGACCGGTTCCATCTGACCACCACGACCGGCGGTGCCGCGCGTGTGCTGAATATGATGGAGGATTATCTCCAGACCGAATGGCCTGACCTTGACGTCTGGTTGACCAGCACGACCGAGCAATATGCGGTCATTGCGCTGCAAGGTCCGAATGCGCGCAAATTGTTGGAGCCACTGGTTGAGGGCATTGACCTGTCCGCCGACGCTTTCCCGCATATGGCCATTCGCGAAGGCACAATCTGCGGCATTCCAACGCGCCTGTTCCGGGTGAGCTTCACGGGCGAACTTGGTTTCGAAATCAACGTGCCGACTGCTTATGGCCGCGCGGTGTGGGAACAATTGATGGCAGAGGGTGCGAAATTTGACATCACGCCCTATGGCACAGAGGCGATGCACGTGCTGCGCGCCGAAAAGGGGTTCATTATCGTCGGGCAAGATACCGACGGCACCATAACCCCGTTTGATGCCGGTCTCGATTGGGCGGTGGGCAAGAAAAAGCCGGACTTTGTCGGCAAACGGTCAATGGCACGGCCTGACATCGTTGCGCCGGGGCGCAAACAGTTGGTCGGGTTACTGACCGATGATCCCAATGTTGTGCTGGAAGAAGGTGCACAGATTGTTGCCGACCCGCGTCAGCCAATCCCTATGACGATGATCGGCCATGTGACCTCTTCTTACTGGAGCGAAACGCTTGGCCGGTCGATCGCTTTTGCCTTAGTGGCAGGTGGGCACGAGATGATGGGCGGTACGCTGCACATCCCGATGCCGGGCAAAACGCATGAAGCAAAAGTGAGCGGCATGGTTTTTTATGATGCAGAAGGAGCGCGGCTGCATGTCTGATGCCCTTTTCAGGAACGAACCCGTTTCTTCAACGCCGTACGTAGCCGATGGTGTCAGCATCAGCCTTGCTGCACCGCTGAAGCGCTATTCGCTGCGGGCGCGGACTGCCGAGGCTTTGGAAACGGTGCTGAACGTAAAAGTGCCACAGAAAATCGGCGCGACCGAAGGTGGCATTGCATGCCTTGGTCCGGACGAATGGCTCCTGCGCACGCCAGCGGAGGCGGCCATGCCGACCGGCGCGGGATTGCCGGTTGCCATTACGGATATCAGCGAACGATCGATCTGCCTTGTCCTTGAAGGGCCACGCGCAGCGGAACTGCTGATGACAGGTTGCCCGCTTGATCTCGACAATTTCGCGGTCGGCCGGGCCACACGAACAATTTATGAAACGGTCGAAATCATTATCATCCGCGAGGGTGCAGATCGTTTCCATGTTGAGGTGTGGCGCAGTTTTGCCGCATGGCTGTGGACGGCGTTCACGGCGGCTGCCAGCCATTGATGGTGGCGTGAGACCTTAAGGAGAGTGCATTGGCCGATTGGGACAAAGCAATAGATCTGGGGAACTATGGCCAATCCAATCGCCATTGGGGTGGGATGCATATCAATCCCGCTGTATTTTTCCCGACGGCCATTATTGCGTTCGCGGTCATACTATTCAGCCTGATCGCGCCTGAAGCATCGGCGGACCTGTTTGCGGGCTTGCGCAGTGGTGCGGTTGCCCATTTCGACTGGTTCTTCATGATGTCGGGCAATCTTCTGCTGATCTTTTGCGTCGTTGTTGCACTTTCACCGCTGGGGAAAATCCGGTTGGGCGGCAAAGGGGCTACGCCTGATTATTCGCGATTGTCGTGGTTTGCGATGCTGTTTGGCGCAGGCATGGGCATCGGCTTGGTGTTTTATGGCGTGGGTGAACCAGTCACCCATTTCACGTCTTCCATGGCGGGCGGTTCTGCAGCGCCGTTGGGCGGCGCTGTTGGCGACGCACAAGCGGCACGCAGCATCGCGATGGCGGCGACCATCTTTGACTGGGCGTTGCATCCGTGGGCCATTTTTGCGGTCACCGGTCTCGCGCTTGCGCTCTTTAGCTTTGATTTCAACATGCCGTTGTCGATGCGGTCGGCATTCTACCCCTTGTTTGGAAAGGCGGTTTGGGGCCGCACAGGCGATGTCATTGAAGTGCTCGCAGTCCTTGCGACTATCTTTGGACTGGCCACGTCGCTGGGGCTTGGTGCGCAGCAAGCGATGGCGGGGATCGTCTATCTTTATGGCGTAACGAGCTCGTCACTCACGATCCTTGCGTTGATAGCAGTGATGGCCGGAATCACATTTCTGTCGATCCGGGGTGGCATTGATCGCGGCATCCGCATTTTGAGCGAGGTCAACATGTGGGTTGCCTTTGCCTTGCTGGTGTTTGTCTTGACGACCGGATCTACGCTTCAGCTGATCGGCGATCTTGCGACCAATATCGTCAACTATCTCAAATTTCTGCCGGCATTATCGAATCCGGTTGGCCGCACCGACACCGGTTTTTACAATGATTGGTCGGTCTATTATTGGGCATGGTGGATCAGCTGGGCCCCATTTGTCGGCATGTTCATGGCGCGCATTTCATTGGGCCGGACGGTGCGTGAATTCATTGCCGGGGCCATGATCGCGCCAAGCCTGCTGGGCATATTGTGGCTCACGATTTTTGGGGACGCAAGCATCGCGCAAATCGTTGCGGGCAATGGTGCGGACTTGGCCAAAGCATCACTGGATACGCAGCTATTTGTGCTTCTCGGCACTTTGCCCTGGGCGCAATTCACCTCATTTGTTGCCATTGGCCTGATCCTGATCTTTTTCGTGACGGGCTGGGACTCTGGCACGCTGGTGATTGACACAATGACCGCGGGCGGACGCACCGATACGCTGCTGCGGCAAAAGACCATCTGGCTGGTCGCGGTTGGCGGTATTGGTATCGTTCTGTTGCTCAGTGGAGGCCTCACGTCGCTTCAGGCAGGTGCAATCGCCACGGGTTTGCCACTGGCTTTGGTGTTATTGTGCATGTGTCTGGGTACGCTGAGAGGATTGTTGGCGCTGCATCGCAATCCGGACTGCAGCGGTAATATATAAGCGGACCTTTTGCCGCTGCGCCCAGCCCGACAAAGTGATGCAAGCTTGCAACGCAGCTGGCGTATAATCTGGCTATGTCGAAAATGCATAGCACTATTACTGGCGGTCTCGCATAGCCATTAGCTGAGGTAATATTAGCCATCGGCTATACCTGCACGCTTGGGAGGGTTGCTGCATGAAACTGCCACAAGAATTCGATCTGCACGCGCTCGAAGTATTCGTGATGACCGTCGAGCTTGGCGGCATGTCGCAATGTGCGGCCCATTTGCAGGTGACACAGTCGGCGGTTTCCCAAACCATCGCGAAGCTTGAGGCCGGCATAGGCGCGTCCCTGTTCGACCGCACGATGCGGCCATTGGGCCTAACGGCCAGCGGAAAGTCGCTGTTTGCGCGCGGGCAAAAGCTGATTGCCCACGCCAGACTGGCCTATGACGAAGTGCGCGAAGGCGCAAACTTGCCTATATCGAGCATTACGGTCGCGATGTCGTTCAGCCTTGCCAACCAACTGACCGCACCGATTTTGCATAGCCTCGGTTCGCGGGCCGACCGGTGGAATATCCGATCGGGTATCTCCATGGAGCATCAGGGCGAGTTTCTGGCGCGCGACATTGATATGCTGGTGACCGGTAGCTTCAATCTTGAGCATCGTGACACAGTCGAGCTGCACCCGGTGTTTGAGGAAAGCTTCATTCTTGTTTTCCCCAAAGATTTTCGAGAACCGCTGGATCTTGTCGGCTTGCCATCGTCATTGCCGTTCATCCGCTTTTCGCGGCTTACCGGAACGGGGCAGCAGATTGAACGCCAGATTGTCCGGATGAAGCTGAAACTGCCGCAGATGGTTGAAGTCGAATCGTCGCATCAGCAATTGGCATTGGTGGCGGCGGGGATCGGTTGGGCGATTACCACGCCCGTTTGCTTGGCGGCGGTGCCGGAACTGCTTTCCCAATTGCGCGCCGAACCGATGACAAGGGGGCGGTTTTCACGGTCGGTCCAAGTCGTCGCGCGGATCGATGAATTGGGCAATATCCCCAGCCTAACCGCGGCTTTGTGCCAGCAGGTACTGCAGGAAAAAATCTTCCCGCCGCTCATCGAGGAATATCCATGGATGGCGCAGCAATTGGCGTGGCCGTCGGCTTCGGCCGAAAACGAGGAGTTGATAGCATGATGCGGAACCTTATCGCTTCCATACTGATATTGCTGGGTGCCCCTATCTACGCCAGCCCGCCCAGTGTTCCCGGCGCCGATGCGCCCGAGCTTGCGGCGCTGGGTGCCTATGGCGTTGGCTTTCGTTCCGTCACTTTCACGCATCGTGACCAGCCCGACGTAGAAAATGCAAATGCGGACCCCAGCAATGTTCGCCTTGTCGACCGCAATGTACAGGTGGATATTTGGTACCCCGCCATAGCGCAAAAGGGTTCCAAACCCGTCCTATATCGCGGCAGCCTGTGGGCAGAGCCACCGCTTCCGCCGGTTACGTTCACGCAAAATGGTATCGCGGTTGCGCGCGCGCCTGCCGCAGGCCGCAAGCACCCCTTGGTCATTATAAGCCATGGCTATAGCAACAACCCGGCGGTGATGACGTGGTTGACCGAGAATCTGGCGTCAAAAGGCTATGTCGTCGCGGCGATCCATCATCGCGATCCAAACCCTTATGTCGTTGCAACCACCACGCGTGCTGCGCCGAATTTCAATAGGCCACATGACATTGTATTTGCAGCGGCGCAGCTCCGCGCCACTTTGGGCGATTTGATTGCCCCGGATAATGTTGCGCTCATCGGCTATTCACAAGGTGGTTATGGGGTGCTCACCGCAGGTGGTGCAACGCTTGACCCTGCGGGTCCGAATATGAATTTGGTTGCGGGCGGGTGGCTAAAGAAATTCGCACGCGGCAGTGCGGATGCTGACGCTATCAAAGTGCCCGGCGTCAAGGCTGTGGTGGCACTGGCACCGGCTGGCGGCGCACCGAGCAGCGCATGGGGGGCCGAGGGCCTCGCCGCGCTAACGGCGCCGCTGCTTCTGATTCAAGGCGATAGCGACTTTACTGTTGACTATAAAACCGGCGGGCTGGCGGTGTTTGGTGGCGCCGTAAATGCCGACCGCTATTTGCTGACTTACAAGCAGGCAGGCCATTCCATTGCGCTCAACCCTACGCCGCGTGAAATGCGCGGTTCGCTGTGGGACATCGACTGGTTCGAAGACCCGATTTGGCGGCGGGACCGGATCAATGCCATCAACCTGCACTTTATTTCCGCGTTTCTGGCGGTGCACTTACGGGGCGATGAGAGCAAAAATGCGTATCTTAAGGTCGCTACCGAAAATTCGGATGATGGCGTGTGGAATGCGCCCGCCGGGACGCCATGGGGTGCATATAGCCCGGGCGGTGCAAATGTTACCTTGTGGAAGGGTTTCCAGCAAAGGCATGCGCGCGGCATGACCCTTCTTTATGCGCCTAAAGCGTCAGATTGAGCGCTGCTGTCTTCCAAAAATGGATCATGGCTTCGCTGTAGCTGAGCGGAACATAGGCATGGCAGGTATCGTCATCCACCACATGCAGGCGAACATTGACGTGGTCGATGATTGTTGCGGCGCTGCATCCTGACGCGAAATTCGGGTTTTCCGCATCGAAAATGCCGCCTTCCATCAACAATGTGCGCCAGCCTTTTCCAGAAAGCTGCACCCGCACAACGCTGCCGCCAATTGCGGTGAGCGCACCGTCATCCGCCAATATGCCGGGCAGCGCCGACATATCGCCTTCGACCAGCCAGACGGTGGGTTCATAGCGGATCAGAAGGAGGGCATCATTGCCGTCAGAACGACCCATGGCTGGCAAGGCAAAGCCTGCAGTTTCCTTGAACCTTGTCGCAACAGACGCCGGGTTGCTCCATATCTCCAGAGCATGAAGCGGCGCTGCGGGCAGCATTGTGATTGTTACATCAGTCACGATAACGCTCCCCGGCCGTGTCGTAGAAATGCGGTGCCACAACCCGGACCCGCGCCATTTGACCGCGCGTTGGCGAGGTTGCGATAAGCTCCTCGCCGTGCCGCGCAAAGCCGTCGGTCAATTGGCCAAGTGCAATCGACCCGCCGTCCAGTATCCGGAACGCAGCGGCGCTGACATGGCCATGTGGTGATGCGCCTTCGCCTGTGATAAGCATCGCGCCTTCGGGAATGTTGCCCTCGATTGCTTCAAGTCCGACCAGTTGCCGTCGTCCGGCTTCGGACAAGGCAGGGCGCGATAGGCCGGACGCGCCGACATAGCCACCGGCCTTGTTGAGCATCTTGTCGAGCGCCAGATCATGCGGGGTCATCCGCCCATCGACTTCACCGCCGACGACCAAATGGCCTTTTTCGATGCGCAGGAATTCCATTGCCTCAAGGCCATAGAGTGCGCCGCCCTGCTTGCTGACCTCGGCTTCGCACTCCGCCCAAACGGGTCCGACATGGCTTGCTTCGACATAAATTTCGAACGCGCGTTCGCCGCTGTAGCTGGCGGCGAGGATGATGACCGGAACCCCGGCAATCATGGCCGGAACCGTCGACATATGACGCGGCGGTTCCTCGCCTATCAATGCCGAAAGCGTCGCCTTAGCTTGCGGCCCTGCGACCGCAATCCCGGCATAATGTTCCTGCACATTGATGGCGGAGACGCGGAGGTGCGGGCAGAGATATTGGCGGACATAGGAAATATGCGTCGCCATCCGGTCCGCGCCGCCGGTTGAGCTGGTCAACAGATAGCGGTTCTCGTCCAACCGCCAAACGGTACCGTCGTCGAAAACAAAACCGTCTTCGCGTAGCATGAACGTGTATCGGCCCCGTCCGACGGCAAGTTTGCCGACCGTCGTTGCGCAGATGATTTCCAGAAACGCGGCAGCATCTGGCCCAGACACTTCAAACTTCGCAAGCGTCGACACATCGGTCATCCCGACATTTGAACGCACCGCTTTGGCTTCACGCATTGCCGCTTGCGCCAAAGTTTCGCTGCCCACCGGATAGGCACGGGGTCGGAACCAATATCCCAGCGGCTGCCAGATTGGGTTCTTCGCCGCGTGCACATCGTACAGCGCCAGGCGGCGAACATGCGCGCCTGCGTCTTTCGCGCCGGCACCAGCCAACAAGCCCATCGTAACGGGCGTATAAGGCGGACGGAATGTGGTCAGCCCCGCCTCGGGAATAGCCACGCCCTGCTTTTCGGCCAACCGCCCAAGCGCCGCCATATTGCTGAGCTTGCCCTGATCGGTCGCCATTCCGAGTGTGGTATAACGTTTGAGATGCTCAACCGAGCGATAGCCCTCGGCCCACGCCAGATCGACATCCGACAGCGTCACATCATTCTGAAAATCGATGAAGCTTTTCTTTGGTTTGGAAACCGGGACGACATTGAACACGGGTTCGGGGTTGGCCGCCCCGCCTATCGTCGTCACATTTTGACGCGATGCCGCAGGGACAAAGGCTTGCGCCGCATCATTCCAATCGAGCGTGCCGCCTGCCTGCATATGAAGATGCACCACGGGTGTGAAGCCACCGGAAACAGCGATCAGATCAGCATCCCAGCTTTGGGTCAGGCCATTGACACGCGCGGTCACGCTTTTCAGGCAATGGCGCGCGCCATTGGTCGAAAGCGGAACGGCGTTGTTATAGACGGGAAGCCCGCTATCCGCGCCCGCCGGTGCTGGCCGTGCATCAAGGACGGCTACGACCTCAGCCCCAGCCGCTTTGAGCGCGTAGGCCGTTTTGTATGCGTCATCATTGTTGGTCGCGATCACCACGCGTTTGCCCGGGACTACGCCAAAGCGGCGCACATAGGTGCGCACGGCTTGCGACAGCATCACGCCGGGACGGTCATTATGCGCAAAGGCCATCGGGCGTTCAATGCTGCCGGTCGCAAGTATCACTTGGCCCGCCCGCACATGCCAAAGCCGCTGTGCAACGCCGTGCGACGGGGTTTGACCCGGTTCAGCTATGCGCTGCGTCAGCGTGACCAGATCATGCTCCCAATATCCAGACGCGGTGGTGCGTGTGAGGATGCGTCCGCCGGCGGCACGGATGCGAGCTTGGGTCGATTCCACCCATGCACCATCGCGATCTTGGCCATCGCGGATTAACGAGGCACCGAGAATATTGTCCTGTTCGACGAGGATGACGCGTTTGCCTGCTTCAGCGGCTTCGAGAGCGGCGGAAAGTCCGGCTGGTCCGGCACCGACCACAAGCACATCGCAAAAAGCGGCGCGTTGGCTAAAAAGGTCAGGGTCGGTCTTCGTCGGCGCATTGCCGAGGCCCGCCGCTTTACGAATGAAATATTCGTAGAACATCCAGCGTTTGGCCGAACCGAAAAAGGTCTTGTAATAGAAACCCGCAGACAGGGCAGGCGCGGCCAAGCCAAAGACAGAGCCGATATCGAATGACAGGTTCGGCCAGCGGTTCTGGCTTTTGGCGACCAGTCCTTCATACACAAAAACATCGGTGGCGCGGGTATTGGGCTCACTGCGTCCGCCATCACCGATGGTGACGAGCGCGTTTGGCTCCTCAACGCCAGCTGTCATAATCCCGCGTGGACGGTGATATTTGAAGCTGCGGCCAACAAGGCCAATGCCGTTGCGCAAAAGCGCGGCAGCGAGTGTGTCGCCCTTGTGCGCTTGATAGGTCTTGCCGTCGAAACTGAAGTTTATCACGGCAGAGCCTCCGGACCAACGGCACGGGTGGCGCTGATTTCATTCGTCACACGGTTTCGTGCGATGACCATCCATGCACGGCACCCATAAGTGTGCCGCCAGATTTCTTCATCAACACCGCGTGGATTGTTGCGTGTAAAGAGCGATTTCATCGCTTCTTCGGGTGCAGCATCAAGCGACACTACCGCGTCCACGGTGCGTTCGTATATAAACTCCGCCTGATCGCGCGGGCCGCAATGGGGACAGGTGAACTGCATCATTAGCGACTGTTCGGCATTGGGCCGCTCCCTGTTTCATCGATTGTCGCGCCGCGTTCGAAACGGTCAAGCGCGAATGGCGCATTCAGGGCATGTGGTTTGCCGGTTGCGAGTGTGTGTGCATATGTCCAACCCGACGCCGGTGTCGCCTTGAACCCGCCATAGCACCAACCGCCATTGAGAAAGAGGTTCTTCACCGGCGTTTCACCAATGATCGGCGCACCGTCAAAGCTCATGTCGGTCACGCCAGACCATGTCCGCACCATGCGCAGACGTGATAGCGCCGGGACGAGCGCCAGGCCCTGTGCCACGGCACGCTCCATGACCATCGGATTGCCGCGTTGGGCATAGCTTGGCCAGTTATCAGGGTCACCGCCAAAGACGATGCCGCCCTTGTCTGACTGGCTGATATAGCAATGCAGTGATTGCGACATGATCACGCTGTTTATCATTGGCTTGACGCCTTCGGTCACCATCGCCTGCAACGTTTGCGATTCCACGGGCAGTTTGAGACCCGCCAGCCCTGCGACATGGCCGCTATGGCCCGCAACGCAAATGCCGACGCGACCGGCGTTGATCCGCCCGCGCGTGGTTTCCACGCCGACCACCGCATCGCCATCGCGCACAAAGCCTGTGACTTCGCATTTCTGGATGATGTCAACGCCAAGGCTGTCTGCGCCGCGTGCATAGCCCCAGGCGACGGCATCATGGCGGGCAGTGCCGCCGCGCCGCTGAATCAAGCCGCCCTCAATCGGGAAACGTGCACTGCGTGACATGTCGAGCAACGGTTCCAGCTTTTGCACTTCGTCGCGGGTCATTAAATCGGCATCGATCCCGTCGCACCGCATCGCGTCGCCGCGTTCGGCAAGCTTGGTCATGTCAGCGTCGCTGTGACCCAGAAACATTGCGCCGCGTGGGGAGAACATGACATTGTAATTCAACTCGTCGCTTAAATGCTCCCACATTTTCAAGCCGAATTCGAAAAGGTCGTGCAATGGCTTTAGCCGATAGTTTGACCGAACAATCGTCGTGTTACGTCCGGTGTTGCCGCCGCCTATCCAGCCCTTTTCCAGAACCGCGATGTTTTTCAGGCCATGGACCTTGGCAAGATAATAAGCCGTCGCCAGCCCGTGCCCGCCGCCGCCGATGATGATGATATCATAATGCGATTTAGGCTCCGGATCGCGCCACGCAGGTTGCCAGTGCTTCTGCCCGTTCAAAGCACCGCGCAGCAATCCGAAAGCCGAATATTGGCTCATGAAATCGGCATCCACCCGCGCTTTTCGCGCCAATCGGACTCGAGATTGTCGAAGCGCGATAGTTTGAGGATATCGATATCGGCAAATGAGCATTTCCCGTCGATCACCAGATCGCGGATCGCGTGACCCGACGCTGGCGATAGGCCGAAGCCGACGCTCGACATGGACGCGACCACGACATTGTCTGGGCTGGTGAGGCGGTCGATGATTGGACGGCCATCGGGCGAGTTTTCGATGATGCCAGCCCAGCTGCGGATGACATTCAGATGCGCCGCCTTGGGCAAAAGTTCCGCCAGTCGTTTCGCAAGGTTGCGGGCCAGCGGGGTCGAAGGACGTGCGGCCGGGCCAGTTGCGTCCACATCAAGCCATTCATGCGGGCCACCACCATAAGCGAGGTTTCCGCGCAGCGTTTGGCGGCCATAGATTTTATGGCCGTCAACGCCGCCAAGCGGCATCATTGGCGCAGGTTCCGTGATGATCATTTCCGCGCGGGCGGCTGCCAATGGCACGTTGACGCCAAGCTGTGCCATCAATTGCGGGATCTGCGGTCCTGCCGCCACCACGACAGCGTCACAGCCATAAGTGGCGTTGGCGGTCTTCACGGCCGTCACCTTGCCACCAGCGGTTTCAAAACCGGTGACCGGGCTGTGCTGAACGATTTTTCCGCCCAGATCCTGCAAGGCCCAAGCATAAGCCTGCACACTGCGCTGTGGGTTGGCGTGTCCGCCAAATTTATAATGCACACCGCCAAAGCAATTATCGCCTGCCAATGGCACGGCCTCTTGCACCTGTTTAACGTCCAGCAATTCAACCGGATGATTAAGCCGCGTGTGACGTTCGGCAATGAAACGATATTGTTCCCACTGCCGTTCGGTCATCGCAATCAGGATGCGGCCTTTTTGGTGCTCGGTCGGATAGCCAAGCAATTCGTCCATTTGCGGCCAAAGGCGCTGCTCTTCGTCAAACAATGGGCTCGAATAATGCGATGCACCGCCGCCATTACGTCCGGAGGCTTCCCAACCGACGATGAACTTGTCGAGTACTGTGACCTTGACCCCCGAACGCGCGAGCCACCAGCCCGCACTCAGGCCCGTAACGCCGCCGCCGACGATGACAACTTCCGAACCGCTCATGTGTACATCCCCGTGTAAAGCATCTGGCGATGCTCATCCTGATAAGGCGTGTTAAGATCCTCAACCGGCACCCATTGGGTAGGGATACCAAACCAGACATCCCATGCAGCGTCCATTTCCGCAGGCTCATCCCATTCAGCAAGGATTTTGAGCGGCAGCGGACGAACCGGCGCACGGTGGCTGGCGAGCGGGATTGAGCCGAATGGCTTGTCCGCCTCAATCGCCAGCAACATTGCAACTTGATCGCGGCAACGGCGGCCTTGACACACGCCCATGCCCGCGCGCGTCAGACGCTTGATCTGGTCCGGATTGGCGGGGCCGTCCTGAAGCAAAGTGTCCAGCGAACGGGCGCACATGGGCGCCGGGCGCGACAGGTAATTTGGTGGCTGTACGCCAATCAAATCGGCGCGCGTGACTTCTTCGCACTGGCAAATGATCGTATCGTCGGCGCTGATGTCAGATAGCGCGCGCATCCAGTCCATACGGTAGGCGATATGGTCAAAACCGCTATCCGCAAGCCCCGCACAATCACCCACTGCGGTGACCGAAGGTTCGCCGGCCGGAATGTAACCGCCGCGCGTGGCGTTCAGCGCGCGCGGGCCGTGCATCGCATCCACCAGTTCGATGGACGGGATCAAACCGATAGCAACGCAGATCGTGTCACATGCGATCACGTCTCCGGTTGATAGCGTAGCGCTTTCAATGCCGTTGATGCCGCCTGTTGCCGATGTAATGGTCTGTCCGCAGCGGATGGCGATGCCAGCGGCTGCGACCTTGGCGACCAGTTCGGCATTCCCTTGCGGTGTATCGCGGACTTCAATCAGGCCAACCACGTCGATACCGCGCGCCTGCGCCAATAGCGCCGTTTCGAGCGCGAGATCATGCGAGCCCAAGACCAAAATGCGCTGTCCGGCAAATGCCTCATAACGGGTAAGCAGCATTTGAAGCGCCGCCGCGCCCATGACGCCGGGCTGGTTCCAACCGGGGAAAGACATCGCCAAATCGCGCGCGCCGGTCGCAAGGACAATTTTATCAAAACCGACCAACCATGATCGTTCGGAATCGGCGAGGCCGACAACTTGCTGCGGCAGGCTGGCAACGCCGGGACCATTGCGGTAAACGCCCCACGCCGTTGTGCCGAGCAACAATTCGACCCCGGCATCCATTGCGGTTTCAAGCGCGGGCATGCTCATGAAGATAGCTTCGAGCATGCGGTCTGTATTCTGGGTCGCTGCGGTCATCCGCCCGCCAAAATAAAGCGGTATATCATTGCCCATCAAAGCGCCCGAAACGGGGTTTTCATCGACCAGCAGCACTTTTGCTCCGGCTTTGGCCGCGTCGATCGCCGCCGCGATGCCGCTTGGCCCCGCGCCAACAACAACAATATCATAATGCGTTTCAGGAGCGCTGCGCGTTCCATTAATTGCGCATATGTCGGTTCCGGTAAAATTCAGTTCCATTACACCGCCTCCAGCGCTTGGCGTAAATCGCCTATTAAATCGTCAACATGTTCCAACCCGACCGACAGTCGGATCGTGCCATCGGTGATACCGCCTGCCAACCGCTGAGCGGGGGTGAGCGCATAATGCGTCGTGCTCGCCGAATGGCAGATTAAAGTTTCCGACCCGCCCAGACTGACCGCTAGCTTAAGCAGCTTTAATTGGTCAAGCATGCGGAAGGCCTCTGCCTCACCGCCATGCAGGTGGAACGAGAATGTCGAACCGGCTGCCTTGCACTGCCGATCATAGACCGCGCGACGCGGTGTGCCTGGTTCAAGGAAACCCAGATAGGTCACACCCGCGACCTTGGGATGATCGCGCAGAAATTCGGCAACACCGCGCGCGTTTTCCATCGCACGCTCGGTGCGCACCGCGACCGATTCCAACGAACGCAGCACCAGCCATGACGTGTAAGGATCGAGGTGATTGCCCCACGTCGTGCGCTGCATGCGCAGATAGTCGATCAATTCTTTGCGACCGGAAACCCCGCCTGCAAGCAGATCACTATGCCCACCGCAATATTTTGTCAGCGACGTCATGCACAGGTCTACGCCATGTTCAATGGGGCGCTGCGCAAATGGCCCGAGCAGGGTGTTGTCGACCACCACCAGCGGCCGGTGTCCTTGCTTGGCTCCCACTTCGTCCGCAATCCGAACCATCAGATCAAGATCAACCAAGGCTGCGGTCGGGTTAGCGGGTGTCTCGGCGATGATAAGTTTCAACGGACCCTTGGCCATCGCTTCATCAGCCGCTTTGCGGACATCGTTTTCGTCCGTGCCATCAGTATAGGCGGCGACGTGCGATCCGAATTGCGGCATGATGCTGTTGTAGAGCATATCAACGCCGCCATAGATCGGGCGGCCATGCAACACGCTGTCGCCGGGGCGGACATAGGCCAGCGCAATGCTTGAATGCGCGGCCATGCCGCTGGAATATGCAACCGCTTCTTCTGCGCCATCGATTGCCGCGAGGCGTTTTTCGAGGAAGTCCAAGCCTGGATGCCCCAACCGCGAATAAATGTGGTTTGTTTCCCCAACCAGCGGTCCCGAGCCGTCAAAATAGGCCTCATGCACATTCTTGGCATGTTGCGCCGAGGGATAGACAAAGGTGGATGTCATGAAGATCGGTGGCTTGACCGATCCCATGCCCATTTCCGGGTCATAACCAAATGCGACTGCCAGCGTTTCGGGGCGCAACCCCTTGATGTTATCCTTTGCCATGGGTTGCAATATAATCACGAGCCTTGTCGCAATAATAGTCGGTAAAACGCAACGCGAGCATTTCGGCTTCTTGCGAATAGGGGCCGGGGGTGTAGCCGGGGCTGTTCACACCCACTTGATTGTTTTCGGCCAGCATCTTGTCTTCCAAATTTGTCATGGTCCACAAGGAGATGAGTTTTTCGACGTCATAATCGACACCTTCGACAGCATCTTTATGGACATACCATTTGCCGGTGACGTGGGTTTCATTGGGGCCGACGGGCATAGCGCTGAACATGAAAACATGGTCTGCGGTGCAATGGACAAAACAGTGCGGATCAACTGCCCAGCGCATGGAACCGATATCGCCTTCATTGGCGTCGCACATCAGTTTTTTGGACAGGTGCTTCCCATCGCCCGATATCGAAACGCAGCCGTCGTTCAATGCAAAGCGTGCGATTTGCCAATAATGCCCCTCAACCGGGGTTTGCGGCAGGCCAAGCGCGTCCATTTTCTCTTCGAAAGCCATGACGCGTGCATCTTCGCCGCTATCAAAATGCTTCGACATTCCAACCGGAAATGTTTTGGACAGTTCGGGGTGACCGGTGCTGCAATGATAGCATTCGCGACCATTTTCCATAACCAGTTTCCAGTTGGCATTTTCGACCAGAACGCTCTCATACGCCAGCTTTGCGTCTTTCAGATTATGCGGCGCTGCATATTCGGCAAGCTTTGCACTAAAGTCGTCAATGGGTGGCGGTGTTTCGGACAGGCAGATGAAAATCGCCCCTGCAACACATTCGATAGCGACAGGTTTTAGGCCATGTTCGGCTTTGTCAAAATCATCGCCCATCCGGTTTGCCGCAAACAAAGAGCCATCGAGATCATATGTCCAACGATGATAAGGGCAAACCAGCTTTGGTGCGGTCCCGCTGCCGACGGCGCAAATCATGGAGCCGCGATGGCGGCAGCTGTTGTGAAAGGCGCGGATATCGCCCTGCCGATCACGCGTGATGATAACCGGCCATTTGCCGACCATCATCGAAAGATAGCTTCCGGCCTTGGGCAGTTCGCATTCGAGGCCAGCCATAAGCCAGCTTTGGCCGAAAATAGCGGCCATATCGAAATCGAAGCTATCAGGATCCGTATAAAGACCCTGCGGTAAGGTGTGTCCTTCGCGACGCTGCTGGAACAGCGCGTCCATCCGCCCTAAGTCCATTTTTATGCCTTTGGTTAATTTTCCCCAGATCGGAGAATGGGCCACTTGACCGGTCGAATAAAATCGCATTTTCGCATAGCCCTATGTCAAAATGTAGGGCAGTGACGTCATTGGAAACCAATATGATTTTGAAAGGTCGATTCCATTTCCAACCGCAGCAATATTAACCGTCGTTGGTTGCCGTTGAATGCCTTGCGCGCCTTTGAAGCGGTGGGCCAGAATTTGAGCTTCACAGGCGGCGCATCGGCGCTTTCGGTGTCGCAAAGTGCCATGAGCCGGCATGTCGGCGGGCTTGAGGAATTGTTGGGTAAGCAACTCTTTGTCCGTGATGCATCGCGCCTATTGCTAACACCCGCAGGGGAAGAGCTGTTGCCCGTCGTGAGCAAATGCCTCGACCGGCTTGAGCAAACGATGAACTCGATCCGCAATGATGAAGTGACAAGCCGTTCGCTTCGGCTCCATGTGCCGCCATCCTTGTTGCAGCAGCTGTTTCTGCCAATGTTGCGCGATTTTCGGGCCGAACATCCGGGCATCCGGCTCGATGTTTCGAGCGCGCATGTCACTGGTTTGCCAGCCACCGATTTCGATATGGCGATTGCCTATGACCGCCCCAATGTCGACGACCGGATTACAGACCTTCTTTGGATGGTCCGTGTCGCGCCGCTCTGTGCGCCTGCGACGGCGATTGACAGTCAGGGTAAGTCGCTCGAGGAATTTCTGGAAAGTCAGGAGCTGCTTCACCTGAAACTGGACGGAGAACCGCGCGATCTTTTGTGGACGGCCTATCTGCGACAAAATGGGCTGACCATGGCCACGCATGGCGGCCTCGCCTTTGATACGACGATTGCCGCTGCGCAATATGCCATGGCCGCAAGTGGGGTATTTTTAGGCGACGTAGATATGTTCGCCCGGGAAATCGCTGACGGGCGGCTTGTTATGCCATATGATGCAGTCATCGAAGATGGCTATGGCTATTATCTGAAACTCCACGCCGATGATTTGGGCGATCCTGCAATTTCCATGTTCCGCAGCTGGCTGATCAACCGGTTTGCGGCATTGCGGCAAGCGCCGAGTCTGCACGCGCTAGGCTGATCAGGCGAAGGCCGGATTTTTCCGCCACGTCGATCGCAAGGTCCGTCGCCGCTGATATGGTCACGAGCATTGGACAGTTGGCAAGAATAGCCTTCTGCGCCAGTTCAAGGCTGCAGCGCGCGGTTAAAATTATAAAGCCGGCTGCGATGTCGATGTGCGCGCGGGCAAGCGCTCCAATCAATTTGTCGAGTGCATTGTGCCGGCCCACATCTTCCCGCGTCATTAAGATAGAGCCATCGGACGCGCAAAATGCCGCTGCGTGCGCGGAACCGGTTTGGGCATTGAGTGTCTGATGTGCACGCAATGCCGATAATGCCGTAAACATGGCGGCGTCCGATACATCGATCTGCGCGGTGACCCGCGGCAAGGGACGCATGACCTCTTCCAGATTATCCATGCCACACAGCCCGCAGCTGCTTTCCGAAACGCGCTGACGGGCGCGGGCAAAGACTTTTTCGGCGTTTTCTGCTGGCACCTGAATCCGCAATATCCAGCCCAAGTCAGCCTTATGTGCGTCAACGGCCAAAATTTGGTCGGCGCGGCTAATCAACCCCTCGGACATGCTAAAGCCAATAGCATAATCCTCAAGATCAACGGGCGTTGCCATCATCACGGCATAGCCGATGCCATTATATTCGATTGCGACAGGCGCCTCGACAATGATGCTGCGTTCTATGGTTTCGGTCGCGCCGTGATCAGGCTTAAGCACAAAAAAATGGATTGGTTTTGAACCCTGATCAGGCGCCATTTTGCGCGTCGGCCAGTAAGCTGATGGCAGCTGCAGCAATCGGAGACAGGCCCGCAGTCCCATGCGCAAAAATCATCTTTTTCATGCGCGGGTCCCAGAATTGCTGAATGTGATCGGCGACCGCCGCAACAGGCGCAGCATCGGTCGCCAGATTGGTTGCAATCTGGTTTGCCATATGGACGAGGCGTTCGACGCTATTCATTCGGCAGCAATTCCGGTTTCGACCCGGCGAGAGCGTGTCGACAAAGCTTCATATTCTTCCTGCCACTCGGTTGGCCCGTTCGATGCGCTAATCTGAACCGCGGTGACCTTATATTCGGGGCAGTTGGTGGCCCAGTCGCTAAAGTCGGTGGTGACAACATTCGCCTGCGTTACGGCATGGTGGAATGTGGTGTAGACGACGCCGGGGGCAACGCGATCGGTTACGGTGGCGCGTAACGTCGTTTCTCCCGCGCGGCTTGCCAATTTGACCCAATCGCCCGATTTAACGCCGCGATCCTCGGCATCCACTGGGTGAATTTCTAGCAAATCCTCTGGATGCCAAGCGACATTTTCTGTTCGCCGCGTTTGCGCGCCGACATTATACTGCGATAATATGCGTCCGGTCGTCAGCAACAACGGAAAGCGTGGTCCGGTTTTCTCATCGGTTGGAACATAATCTGTCACAACGAATTTGCCTTTGCCACGGACGAAGCCGTCCACATGCATGATCGGCGATCCATCGGGCGCGTCTGCGGTCACGGGCCATTGCAGCGAGCCGGCTTCATCGAGCCGTGCAAAGGACACGCCAGCAAAGGTCGGCGTAAGCCGCGCGATTTCGTCCATGATTTCGGACGGGTGGGTATAGTTCCAATCCAGCCCCATCGCCTGCGCCAGCCGCTGCGTGACTTCCCAATCTTCCAAACCGTTCATCGGCGTCATCACCTTGCGCACCGGCTGAATGCGGCGTTCGGCATTGGTGAACGTGCCATTTTTTTCAAGGAAGGTCGATCCGGGCAGGAAGATATGCGCGTAGTTGGCGGTCTCGTTCAGGAAAAGATCGTGGACAATCACACATTCCATCGCCGCCAGCCCAGCCGAAACATGCGCCGTGTTTGGATCGGATTGAAGGATGTCTTCGCCCTGACAATATAGCGCCTTGAAAACGCCATCGACCGCGGCATCGAGCATATTGGGTATGCGCAGGCCGGGTTCTGGATCCAGTGTTACGCCCCAGTCATCTTCAAACAATTTCCGCGTATTGCCATCGCTGATGTGGCGATATCCGGCAAGTTCATGCGGGAAGCTGCCCATATCGCAGGCGCCTTGGACATTGTTCTGGCCACGCAGCGGATTAACACCGACACCCCGGCGGCCAATATTGCCGGTCGCCATCGCCAAGTTTGCAATGGCCATAACGGTCGAGCTGCCTTGCGAATGTTCGGTCACACCGAGGCCGTAATAGATCGCTCCATTGCCACCTGTGGCATAAAGCCGCGCGGCTGCGCGAAGCTCTTCGGCATCCACCAGCGTTACCGGCTGCAGATTTTCGGGGCTATTGCGCGCTTGCGAAACGAACTCGGCCCAATGGCTATATTCGTCCCAGTCGCAACGCTCCCGAATGAATGCCTCATCGGCCAGACCTTCGGTGACGATGACATGGGCCATCGCCGTCAGCACGGCAACGTTCGTGCCGGGGCGAAGCGGAAGATGGTGCTGCGCCTCGATATGCGGCGAACGGACAATGTCGGTACGGCGCGGGTCGATGACGATTAACTTAGCGCCCGGGCGACCATCCTGTCCACGCAAACGGCGTTTCATCCGGCTGGCAAATACCGGGTGTCCGTCGGTGGGGTTGGCCCCGATAATGAGGATGACGTCGGTGTCTTCCACGCTATCAAAATCCTGCGTCCCCGCGCTGGTGCCAAAGGTTGTTTTGAGGCCGTATCCGGTGGGCGAATGACACACGCGTGCGCAGGTATCGACATTGTTATTGCCAAAGCCTGCCCGGATAAGTTTTTGCACAAGGAAGGTTTCTTCATTGGTGCAACGGCTCGACGTAATTCCGCCAAGCGCATTGCGGCCATATTTCGCGCTAATCCGTTTCAGTTCGGACGCGGTGTAGGCAAATGCCTCGTCCCATTCGACTTCGCGCCACGGATCGCTGATCGACTTGCGGATCATGGGCTTCAATATGCGTTCCTGATGCTGCGCATAGCCCCAGGCAAAGCGGCCTTTTACGCAGCTATGGCCACGGTTGGCCTTGCCGTCTTTGTACGGGACCATCCGCACCAGTTGTTCGCCGCGCATTTCGGCGCGGAAGGTGCAGCCAACACCGCAATAGGCGCAGGTCGTGACAACGCTGCGTTCCGGTGTGCCGACTTCGACCACTTTCTTTTCAACCAACGTCGCCGTCGGGCAGGCTTGCACACAAGCCCCGCAAGACACGCATTCAGACTCGAGGAAATTATCGCTGGCGAGACCTGCAGAAATCTTTGAGTCCCAGCCTCTGCCTTCCATCGTCAGCGCAAGGGTGCCCTGCACTTCGTCGCAGGCGCGGATGCAACGCGAACAGGCGATACATTTGCTGGGATCAAAATCGAAATAGGGATTGGAGTGATCTTTTTCCTGCCCAAGATGCGTGGCCTGCACATCGTAGCGGACATCGCGCAAACCAACGGCGCCTGCCTGATCCTGCAATTCGCAATCGCCATTGGCGGCGCATGTCAGGCAATCGAGCGGATGGTCGGAGATATACAGCTCCATCACACCTTTGCGCAATTTTGCCAGATGCGGGGTTTGCGTGCGCACAACCATGCCGGGTTCCACAGGCGTCGTGCAACTCGCTGGGGTCCCTCGGCGGCCATCGATTTCGACCAAGCACAAGCGGCATGAACCGAAGCTTTTAACGCTGTCGGTGGCGCATAATTTGGGGATCGACGTGCCTTGTTCCGCAGCCGCGCGCATGACGCTTGTCCCTGCGGGCACAGTCACATTGCGGCCGTCGATCGTAAGCGAAACTGTTTCGTCCGAACGGCTTTCAGGGGTCCCAAAATCATTTTGCGGCTGGTATGTCATATGTCTACCTTATACCCATATTCGACCGTTGAGCAGCATATTGTGCCAGTTCCCGGGGCGTATTCAAGTTGTGAAAAACATCTGCGGATGTGATTGCTTGTGCGCCGGATACGGCAATCCAGTTGCGCATAGATAGATTATCCTGATGACGCAGATGTCTGTCCAGCAATGGCGCAAGTGCGACAGGCCAGACGCCAAACAGATAATGACCATCAATATAGATGGCGCGTTCAGAAGAGCCATCTATCGGAAACTGCGCCACGGGCACAACATCGCAACCCGCGGTCACCACCGCATCAAACCCGTTTTGCTGCGCATAATGCAGCGCGGCATTCAGGCCACCCAAAGGCCCCATTCCTGCGAATGGCCGGTCTTCGACCCAGTCCATGCCCGGCCAAGCGCGCCCACAGACAATCAATTTGTCGACCTGATCGCGTAAGCCATCGGCGACATGTTCGATCAGCGCGGTTCCATTTAGGGGTGCCGCTGCCTTGTCGCTCCCAAAGCGCGTAGCCTTGCCGCCAGCGATGATCGCGCCCAGCCGCTTCATGCAAAATCCATTGGATAATGGTCCATTGCCGCGTGCCGATCCGTCATGACAGACCGTCCCGCAGTGCGCGGATATGTTCCGGGCCTATTCCGCAGCACCCACCGACCATATTTGCGCCTGAAGCCACCCATTTTTGTGCCCAGTCCAAGTAGCGGGGCGGATCAAGATCTGCGCGAATTTCTCGAAAGCCGCCATTGGCGGGCACTTCCTCGTCGGCGTGGGCAAAACCATTCGCATATACGCCAATAGCGATGGATTCTGTGCCCAAAGCCTGCTTGGCGCGGAAGACCGCGTCTTCCATCACTTCAGGCGCGCTGCAATTGAATAATATCGCCTCCGCACCGCATTCGGACGCCAGCGAGGCGGCCTGTTCGATCGTCTCGCCTGAGCGTAACATCGCGCTGCCTTCATCATTCAGCGTGAAGGATAACCAAAGCGGTCGCTCGTCGGCTTTCAGCATTTCGCCAACCAATCGCGCTTCTGCCAATGTGCTCAATGTTTCGGCAAGCCAAATATCGGCAAAAGGCGACAGACCTTCAATCAGAACTGCTAAGATTGCCCGTGCTGCTTCAACCTCAAACAGGTCGGGCCGATAGGAGCCCAAGACCGGCGGCAGCGAAGCTGCCACAATCAAATCATGCCGATTAGCGACATCTCGCGCCAACTGTCCTGCAAGCCGCGCAAGTTCGGTGCCGCGTTTGAGGAAACGCTCTTCGCCGATGTGAAAGGGAACCACAGCATAGCTGTTTGTCGAGATCACCTTTGCACCTGCCAACGCATAGCGTTCATGGGCCTGGGTGATAAATTCCGGCGCTTCCATGAGCGCAAGAGCGGACCATTCCGGTTGTCGGAAAGGCGCGCCTAATCGCTGCAATTCGCGGCCCATACCACCATCTAATATGGTGGTCATCGATTGAAATCCTCAGGGAACAGTTTAATCGCACTCATAACGGGATAAGGCGTGAATCCGCCCATCGCGCATAGTGAACCGAACTTCATGGTTTCGGCAAGATCGGCAAGCAAAGCCAGATTGGCATCGACATTTTTGCCTGCGATAATCTGGTCGATTGTTTCGACGCCGCGCGTGCTGCCCAATCGGCAGGGCGTGCATTTGCCGCAGCTTTCAATCGCACAAAATTCCATCGCAAAGCGCGCCATTTGTGCCATGTCGACGCTGTCATCAAAAACGGTAATCCCTGCGTGGCCGATCAGCGCATCCGCCGCGGCGAACGCCTCATAATCGAAGGGCAGATCAAATTGGGCAGGCGGAATATATGCGCCCAATGGCCCACCGACTTGAACACAGCGCACCGGGCGACCGCTTGCCGTACCGCCGCCGATATCGTTGACCAGCTCGCCAAGCGTAATACCGAACGCGACTTCGAAAAGTCCGCCATGTTTGACATTTCCGGCAAGCTGGACGGGCATCGTCCCCTTTGACCTGCCCATGCCATACGCTGCATAAGCTTCACCGCCATGCGCCAATATCCATGGCACGGCGGCTAGCGTGAGCACATTGTTGACCACTGTCGGTTTGCCGAACAGGCCCTCCAGCGCGGGTAGGGGGGGCTTGGCGCGCACTTCGCCCCGCTTGCCCTCAAGGCTGTTCAAGAGCGAGGTTTCTTCGCCGCAAATATATGCGCCCGCGCCAACGCGGACTTCGACGACAAATGGCGCAATCAAATGCGCAGACAGCCGGATAGCGGCTTCCATCTTGGCAATGGCGTGCGGATATTCGGAACGGATGTAGATATAGGCTTTGCTCGCGCCGACGGCGAAACCGGCAATTGCCATGCCTTCGATCAGCATGAACGGGTCGCCTTCCATCACCATCCGGTCGGCAAAGGTTCCGCTGTCACCTTCGTCGGCGTTGCAGACGATATATTTCTGTTCAGCAGGGGCGTCCGCCACCGTCCGCCATTTAATGCCAGCCGGAAAACCTGCGCCGCCGCGGCCGCGAAGGCCCGATGCCATGATTGTTTCGATGGTTGCGTCAGCACCAATTGCGCGCGCTTGGCCAAGACCCAGCCAGCCGCCCGATGCGTAATAATCGTCCAGCGATGTTGGCCGTGTTTTGCCCGCGCGCGCGAACGTCAATCGGTTCTGTTTGGCGATGAAGGGGTGGTCCTCAATCCGTCCGATGGATTTAGCGTCACCGCTTAAGATCGAAGGAACTTGATCGGCCGAGACTTGACCATAGCCCACGCCGTCAATGTCAACCAGCGGTTCCATCCAGTGCATGCCCCAGCTGGACACACGTTCGACTTCGACGCCCGCCGCGGCAAAAGCAGCCGCAACGGCATCCGCGCCACAGGCGAGCGCAACAGCGTCATTGGATATCCGGACGGTCACATGGCCTCCAATAATGAACTAAGGCGCGTGGCGTCCAATCGGGCGATGACTTGGTCGCCAACCAATGCAGCTGGACCAACCGAGCACATGCCAAGGCAATAGACAGCCTCTACCTTCACGCGGCTTTGGTTTTCGGCAATCGGCACTAACGCGTCGACACCGCGCGCCTTGCACGCCTCTGCGCGGCACAATTTCAATATGGGCCGCGCTTCGGCTTCTTTGCGGAAATCATGGTAGAAGCTCACGACGCCGTACACTTCCGCCCGGGTCAGGTTCAGCGCCTGTGCAATGTCGCGCATGGCATCTTCGCTGACATAGCCGAACGCTTTTTGCACGTCATGCAGGATAGGCAACAGTGGCCCTTCCCGGTGCGCATGTTCGGCGACGATGTCAGCGATTGAGGTCATTTAGAACACCACGACGCTGCGGATGCTTTCACCCGCGTGCATCAATTCAAATGCCTTGTTGATATCCTCAAGCCCCATGACATGCGTAATCATCGGGTCGATTTCGATCTTGCCGGTCATGTACATGTCGACGATCTTTGGAACGTCGGTGCGGCCCTTGGCCCCGCCAAATGCGGTACCGCGCCAGTTGCGGCCGGTCACCAGTTGGAATGGACGGGTTGCAATCTCTTTGCCCGCTTCGGCCACACCAATGATGATGCTAGTGCCCCAACCCCGATGGCATGCCTCAAGCGCAGTGCGCATCACTTCGGTGTTGCCGGTGGCATCAAAGGTGTAATCCGCGCCGCCGTCGGTCATGGCCACGATTGCGGCAACAACATCTTCACGGCTCATGCCCCTGGAGTTCAGGAACGCGGTCATGCCGAACTTGCGGCCCCACTCTTCGCGGTCAGGATTAATATCAACGCCAATAATCATACC
>NZ_JACIEA010000004.1 GCF_014196595.1 Sphingorhabdus rigui
GTTACCGCATCTGCATAGCTCTGCGCGCCACTGGTGGTTACAGCGCCGCCGTTCAAAAGCGCCGTTCCGCCGCCATTGACCGTCAACGAAGCAAGGGGCGTTGTACTGCCGATTGCACCCGTAAATGTCGTCACGCCACTGCCCGTCACCGTCAACGCGCCAGCCGTCACGCCGCCGTCGATTGTCTGACCAAAGGAAATGTCCGTACCGGTGAGTGTGCTGGAGGCACCCACGGTCACGACATCTGCATAGCTCTGCGCGCCACTGGTGGTTACAGCGCTGCCGTTCAAAAGCGCCGTTCCGCCGCCATTGACTGTCAGCGAAGCAAGCGCAACCGTCCCGCCCACAATGCCGCTAAAGGTGGTCACACCGCTGCCCGTTACGGTCAGCGCACGCTTCGTCAATTCCGCATCGCTGTCGATCTTCTGACCGAAGGAAATATTCGTACCGATGAGAGTTGCATCGGCATTCAGGACCAGCGAGCCGTTGTAGCCTTGCACACCAGTGGTATCGATATCACCGCCGACGAAGACAGTGCCGCTGTTGCTCGCCGATAGAGAGCTAGCCTTAACGCTCGAGCCGAAGGTCGTAGCGCCGGTGCTGACAAGGGTCAGCGCCGCGAGGCGCGTAGTTCCGCCAACCGCGCCCGTCAGCGTCACGTTGCCGCTGCCGGTGCTAATCGTTAGGTTTTTAGTGCCATTCATCGTGCCCGAGAACAGCACTGTGCCGTTGTCGGTAGTGGAGAGAGCTGTGGCGTTGCCGAGCGTCGCATTGCCGGTATATGTCTGCCCGCCGCGGGTAGTGATCACGCCAGTATTGATGAGCGTGTCGCCAGTCACGGTCAGCGCCTGCAGACCCGTGATATTGTCGAGTGTATCGCTTGCGTTACCCAACACAGCATTGCCCGTGATCGTCAGGGCGAAATTGCCGCCGCCGCTGACGGTGCCGCCTGTGCTAATCTGTGTGCCTGTGAGATTGATATTCGCTCCGACGTTCAGCGCAGTGTTATACACTTGCGTTGTCGCGGTAGTGACATTTGCTAATAGCGTGGCCGAACCGGCAGGCAGGGTCAATGCGGCGTTGATTGCAAACGAGCCTACCTGGATGGTGTCGGTAGCGCTCGCTAAACCAGTCGTGTTAATGCCGAGCGCACTGAGCGTGGCCAGCGAACCAACCTTGGTACTGAAGGTGACGTTTCCGGTTCCAGAACCAAGCGTCAGGTTGGCTGGTGTGGCGCTTCCATCGCCATCAAGCAGACCGGAAAAATTGATATTGCCGTTGGCCGAACCCATTGCAACATTGCCAGTAACAACCACAGCTGTAGCAAAGTTGATGTTGCTGGCCGTAGTCGTAATGTCCCCAGCGATACGGCTGGATCCAGTCCCGGTCTGGCTTAAACCACCAGCCGCAGTCACATCGCCGGCGGCAGCAGTCGTAAACGTACCGGCATTGGCCACCGCCATCGCACCGGCACTTGAAAGCGCACCATTAATCGTCAGCGCGTTGCCGGTAAACGAAAATGCTCCGCCAAGGGTGGTCGTCCCCGAGAACAGCGACGTTCCGGTGCCCGCCGATTGCGTAAAGCCTGCCGCAGCCATGTTTCCGGAGAAGGTGACATTGTTGGCCGAAGACACGACCACGCTATTCAGCGCGGCCGTCGTGCCCACGTTGCCGACAAAGCTGATGCTGCCAGTACCGGCCGTCAAGCTGAGGTTCCGCGCGGCACTATCGCTGTTCACTGTGCCGCTGAACGAGATTGAGCCGTTGCCAACACCGGTCGTAATCGTCCGGTCTGAATTTGTCAGCACGACGGGTCCGGTGAAGCTTACATCACCGCCCGAAATCGCACTCGTGCCCTGATCAACGCCAGCGTTAATGTTGCCTGCCATGCGGATGAGCGCGCCTTGAAGCGAGACATTCCCAGCCGCAGCGCCTGCTCCCTTGCTGGTCAGCGCACCCGAAGTAAGGGTGCCGCCAGCGACCAAAGAGATTGAATTGCCCGTGGCGCTGCTCGCTGTTGTATCGCCAGCAGAGGTTACGGCACCCGTCGTCAAGGCGCCCGTCGTCTGGATAGAGATCGCACCGCCTGCCTTATAGGCACCAGACGCGTAAGTGACATCGCCCGCCGTCGAAATATCAGCTAATGAAGAATCAAGGCTGGCGAGATTGACCGCGGTCAGGCCGCCACCGCGCGTCGTAATGTTTTCCAGGACAGTTGCTGCCCCAGTTGCCAAAAGCGTGATGTTACCACCGCTCGTCGCAAGCCCAGTCCAACCCAGACTTGCTGCCGTACCGCCATTTATGGCGAAGGCGTTTGAACTTGCAAACTTAAACTCCTCGCCAGTACCCGAAACGCGGCCTGACAAGCGGCTAATGTTATTGCCTGTATCAAGCAAAGTTACAGCGAGCCCTGCATCAACTAGTAGGCCACCTGCATTAATGGCGTTAGTTCCAGAGCCATTGGCTTGGAGCACTTGGCCCGCCGCAGCGATCAGCTTGACCGTCCCGTCAATGCCCGCAGCTCCCGAGCCGTCTGCCGCACCCGCACGCGCACCGATCGCGCCGGAAACTGTCAGCGAGCTGCCGGATGCCGTGAGCGTAATGTTGCCGGCATTGCCACCTTGCCCGTCGCTGCTCGCAGCGGCGCTAGCGCCTGTCGTGATGATATTGCCCACGACGAGGTTACCAGCGCTTCCAGTGCCAGTGGTGGTGAGCGTTACAACGCCGGATGTCACTACGTTGGACGCACTTCGAGTATCAATGGTCGTGCTACTAGCATCAATGCTTGGCGAGGTGATCGTAATGGCCGCACCACCCGTGGTGATGCCGGTCGGGTTTACCGACCCGATTGTGAGGGCCGTGTTGGTCGTCAGTACGACCGCCCCCGTTGCCGACGAGGCGAAGGTAGAGATTTGGTTCAGCGGGGCACTCTGCGCGTTGGCCAGGTTCAGCGTGAACCTGCCTGCGCCGGTGAGGCCAAGCTTTGAGACTATGATGGCGCCGGTCTGCGTGACGGCATCGCCAGCCGACAGGATGGCGGACGCACCCGTCTGCAAGGAGCCAACAACAAAGCCGTTTGTGTCACTAACCCGAACAGACCCGCCCGCACCGGTTGTGGTGTTTTCAGTAGCTGTGCTGCCCGCCGACGCGGTATCGGTTGCGTTACGCACCGACACATTGAGCGTGCCTATATCATTGCTACCGTTCGTCAGGATAACGCCGGCACCGGCATTGGAAAGCGTCTTGATCGTCAGATTGGTTGCTTCGACCAAACCACTGCCCAAGACATTTGTGGCGTCGGTATCAATCACGCCACCTGACGTCAGCATCACAGTGCCTGTCGACTGGATCTGGCTGACAGACATCCCGTTGGTGTCATAATAGCTGATCGCACCGCTGCCGGCCGCTGTATCAGCCGCGTTGCGCGACGCGAGCTTCACATAGGCCACATTGTTCGACACGTTCGCGAGCGAAATGGCGCCGTTGTTGCGCGTCTTAACGCTGAGGGCGTCGACGGCTATAGAGGATCCGAGTCCAACCTGTTGGACCTGACCAACCGCGCTGACCGTCAGAACGCCGGAGCTCGTCATGTTGGAAAGGTCAACCGTGCCGCCAGATGTGACGTTGATCGCACCGGTGCCAGCCTGATAATAGAAGTACTGCCCCATCACCAGACCGCCGGCCCCACTTGCTGTGACATTGATGCTGCCAGCAGAGCCAGTCCGCAGGTTGAGGATGTCATTGAGTGAACCGGTGGAGTGCGTAACCGTCGCGCCAGAAATAGTCATGTTGCCGCTTGTGGAAAGCACGCTCTTCGACAGGATTACTTCTTTGTCGGCAGAAACAGTGACCGCACCAGAGCCGGTGGTGATCGTCTGGTTGACCTGAACCGTCCCGTTAGAGCCAGTGACAAAATTGCCGATCAGCGTGACGTTGCCCGTTGTCGTCGTCAGCAGTCCCGGCGTCGTCAGGTTGCCGTCCCTGGATTGGAAGTAAATATTACCAGAGGTCGTGGTCAAGTTTTCCGGCGTCAGCACAAGTTGCGTGCCTGCAATCGCTGTGATTGACGTGGTGACCGCGAGCTTCCCGGTCAACGAGTTCAGGCTCAGGCCGTTGATGTCACCGATCGATGCGGCTGCGCCAGACGCCGTGAGCGTCACCTGCCCTGTAAAATCATTGAGCATGCTCGATAGGTCGATGCTGCCCGCTCCGGCTGTGATTTGCGCGGTAGTGGCATAGACTTTGGAGGCAGAAGTCTGGCTTACGCCGACGCCCTTCAGAACGAGGTCGACCCCTGCGGCGTTCAACGTGGTTGCTACCAGACGCAGTGCGCCATCGGTCGTTTCGATCTGCGAACCGGCACCGGCCGTTACATTACCTGTAAAGGTAAGGCCGGCAGCCGCACCGCCCGCGCCACCACTGTCCGTAATGGTCAGCGCGCCTGTGGTGATGAACGCACCCAGATTGTCAATGCGGGTGTTGTTGGCCGTGACACTGCCTGCGTTGCCATAAATCGTGGCCGCAGAGATAATGCCTGTGGTCGCGCTCTGCGTTACCGCGCCAGAAAGCGCGCCGCCGCTAACGCCCAACGACACACCGCCAGCGGTAGCGCTGACAATGTTGAGCGTTGCGTTGGCCGCGCTACGCACGACAATTGCAGACGCTGAATCGCTGTCCGTCGTAATCGTGCCGCCAAGCGTGATGGCATTGGTTCCGCCGCCGCCGCTGACAGTGATTGTTCCGCCCATGGAAGCAACGCCGCTGCCATCGGCATTGATGCTTGATCCGGAGGATTGGCTAATCGTTTCCCCGGCGAGAGAGATGTCGCCGCTTGCCGTTATGTTGTTCGCGCCGATGACAAGGGTGCCCACAGCGCCCGTGCTCTTTGCGGTTGCGATGCGAATACCGCCCGAGCTCGTCTGCGCACCCGCAATGGTGAGGCCCCCCGTCGTGTCATTGATGTCGAGGTCATATTGCGTGCCCTCTACATTGGTGACGTTGGACAGGTTCAGGGTGTCTATCTTGTTCAAGTTCGCCAGCACCACCGACCCGCCGATAGCATTGGTCGCCGTCCCGATATTGAGCGATGCCGCCTGAATGACCGAATTCTGTGCCTGAGTGACATTGCCTGTGATCGCAAAGCTGTTATCGCCGAGGATCAAGCCACCCGCCGTCGTCACATTCGGCAGCATCAGCGAGGTCGTCCCGCGCACCGTGATCGCGGTCGATGTTGTGTTGGCCGTTGCCAACGTACCAGATAGGGTGATCGCGCTAGCCGCTATGCCGTCATTACCCGTCAGCAAGATGGTGCCGCCATTGGTACCATTGCTAGGCGTGGTCCCGTTGAGGGAGCCAGTTGCACTAATGGTGCCGCCATTCTGCGTGATGCCACGACCGGACAGGACAATGTTGCTGCCCGCCGTCGCAAGCTCACCCGCCGAAACCCCGAAACCAGCAAGGTTAAGCGCACCATTGACCGCCGTCAGCGTGATGGCGCCGTCAGACGTCTTTATGTCACCCGACAGCAGAAGGCCGGCCACATTGCGGAAGGTAAAGGTTGCAGGCGTGGCTGCGATGCCGGCCGCGACGTAAAATGGGCCAATTGAGGCGACGTTATTGTTATTGTTGAAAGTAACCGACGCACGCGCCGCTGGGGCCGTTGCAGAACCACCCGCGGAACCGCCGGCGCTTTGTCCTGAAACAGCGCCCGTTGACGTCAGTACCGATGCGCCGGACTGGGTTATGGCCTTACTTGAATGGAACTGAATGCCGCCCGTGCCGGACGTAACATTGCCGCTCAGCGTAATGTCATATGTGCTGCTTGCAGCGACAAGGTTTACGCCTTTACCAGCGGTGATCACCACACCACCTTGCGCGCCGGAAGCAGTGATAACACCGGCCGCGTTATTGGAGAAGGCGCCCCCCGCATTCAACGTGATCGTTCCAGCCGTCGCGGTCGACGTGATCGCCCCATTGATGTTCATCGCCTGGCCAGCTTGGTTTGTCGTATTGACGTAATACAGGCCGCTGGTCAGCGAGATATTACCGGCCGAAGTCATCGCGCCTGTCAGCGTCAGCGTGCCATATGCCGTCCCAGTAATGGTACTGCCTGCGGTGATGGCTGCACCCAGGTTCATGGTGCGATAGTTTTGCGCCGTCGTCGACTGGTTCTTGCCACTTTCCAGCGTCACAGTCCCGGCTGCAGTGACCGTGCCGAGGCCTGAGTTATCAAGATAGCCCCAGCTCTGAAGGAGGGCATTGCCTCCCGCGGAAATGGATCCCTGAATGCTAAGCGTGCGGCCAGTGTCCCCTTCCGCCGCCTGTAAAGTGATGTCTTTGGAGGCCGCGGAGGTCGTCACACTGCCGGTGTTAGCGACTGTGAGGCTCGAGTTACCCTTTATGAAGACAGAACCGGTTGTTGAGGTCACAGCGCCGGAAACGGTTACGAGGCTAGAGCGACCCTGCGTGTATAACTGCAAATCACCAACGGACTTCAAATCGTTAATGACGCTGAAATTGTTGCTGGTGTTACTCAGCGTCATCGCGCCGCCAACCTCACCGGTCAACTTATAGGCATCGATATAGTTGGTCTGCGTAAGATTTCCGCTGATCGTCTCTTTAGCCCAACCAGCAACGACGGTGGTCGCACCGCCTGCCGTATATGCAACGCCAGTTACAGTTGCAAAATATTTGCTCCCGCTTGCGCTGCCGGCATTTGTTCCGGTGACGGTTTCGGTCTGCGTGCGTCCAAGCACGTCTGTACCCGTTATTGTAAAGGTTCGGCCGCTGTCATCCCCGGTGCTAGAGATCGCAACGCGGCCTGTATTCGTTGACGCAGCAGAGCCACCGACAATCGTCAATGCACCAGGCGCAGCAGCGGCTGTGGTCTGACTGGCCGCAACGGCACCCGATACCTCTAAAGTGCCGAATTGCAGGCCGCTATTTCCAGAAGAGGACGCGCGCGACACACCCAGCTGCACGTTGCTGGCACTCTGATAAACAATCTGCGCACCACCGGCAGCACTCGTATCCGCCTGCATCCAACCACCAGAAGCAAGCGTGATGGCGCCGCCATTGGCTTGCAGCACGACATCGCTAACCTGCGAGCGCGTTTCACCGCCACCGGTGTTCGTGATGCTCGAGCCAATTAGTGTAACTTTCGCACCCGTCGTCGATTGGCCATTGAGGTTCAGCGCCCCATTGGTCCAATAAACCACCTGCTTCGAGTTATTCGACCAGGCGTTATTACTGCTAGTCAACGTCAACCCATTGGCCGCGCTGTCTTTATCAAAAACGTAAAACGAGTTATAGGCAAGGAAATTACCAATTTCCTTTATTTCATTTCCGGCATTAGAAAGATTAAAAGCTGGAGCGATACCCGAATTATTGTTTAAAACACCTTGAATGTAGGAAACATCAATTGCAGTATTAGCGGCCTGTGTAACCGTTCCTGCAATACGGCGACTTGAATAACTTTGGTTGTCTCCAAATAGTATCCCGCCACGCGTGGCGGCTGATGTTCCGGTAACTACATTACCCAATATCAAGTTGTTAACGCCGCGGAAGTACAACGCATCCGAAGTCCGGCGTGCGACGATATTACCTAGCAACGTAACGTCATAGACCGCCGGGTTAGTGTTTATGCCGTTAACATAGTCAAAGCCGGAGATAATCACTTGGTCTGCGGACGAAATTGTCGAGTTGGCGCCCTGTGTAAGACCTGAACCCTGCAACTCTATCGATCCGGTGGTAGACGTTATGTTGTAGTCGCCAAGGATAAGCGCGCCACCGCCTGTTTTCAGTGACACAGACGTCGCTGTTACGTTACCCGAGAGGGCCATGCCAGCGGTGCGTCCCTTTGCACCAATAGTGAGTGAACTGCCGACAGCAAAGTTACTCAACAGGTCGATGGTGTTCGCCGTGGAGCTAATTGTGATAGCATTGGTAGATGCCGCGCTGAGCGTGACGATGTTGAAGGCACCTGCGGTGCCACTGTTGCTGGTAACTTGGGCCAAAGAATCGCCAATTGCGTCATTCACGGATAAGCCTACGGAGACATTGCCCGACGTGGTGCCTGTCGCGACGACGCTGTCGATCGTCTTGAACAAATTGGTCGTTTCAACAGTGCCCGGCAAACCCCCGGATATCGTTTCCTGAACGGTCGTACCATTCGCCAAAGTCCCGCTGACAACGAAACTGTTACCTGTTTCATCTGCCGCGCTAGTGAAAGTCAACTTCTGAGCCGTGCGCAAGCGCATGCCGGATTGCATCAACCGCAGCGCACTATTTGCCAAGGCGCCCTGGCTTGGCGCAACAACTCCAACCCCAGCCACAGCACCCACCTGGAATGTACCTCCTGAGGTGACGCTCCTGATATTGACTGTATTGGCGTCGTTGATCCAGATTGCTGGCGTGCCACCGCTGTCGGTATCCGTCGAAGTCGTGACACCGCGCATGTCTATATTATTGCCGCCGCCATAAAAGCGTATCTTGCCTGAACCAGCATCTATGAATGAATCGTTATAGCTAGTTTGGTTAATCCCACCGAGGCCAGTTAGTGTGATCGCTCCGCCTGTGGACGAAATTGAGTTACCTCTATCTATTACTAATTGCCCGCCCGAATAGATGGTAACCGCACCTGCAGAAGTTGTTATGTCTGCAGCCCCATTTAAGGTCATCGCCGCATTCGTCGATCTTAGAAGAACCGGGGCACCCGAAAGGCTAAGTGTGACGGCTCCTCCTATTGATAATGCTCCGCCGCTCGCAGACGACGTCGCCAATTGGAGCCCGCCAGCGCCATAGTAAAATTGGGTGCCGGCCAGATTTATCGTACCCGTGCCGCCCAGCGAGACCACGCTCTTGGCTGAAATGTTGCCTGCGAAACTCAGGTTGCTGAGGCTGGAGAGAGAAATGTCACCAAGTGCAGTCGTACTACCCGACGTGCCGCCGCCAATTGTGCTAACAACCGTGACAGCGCCACCCGTTCCGCTTACTGTGTTAAACGTGAGGTTGTTATACTCGCCCGCCGTGCTGAAGAGCGTCGAGTTCAGGTAAATCTGTCCGGTGCCGCGCGTAAATGTAACGGGTGCACGCATTTCCGTGGCAATCGTTGTGAAAACGCCGTTATTCAGCGTGAATTCGCCGTTGCCGCCGCTGGTGTCGATAACGACTGCGGTATTATCCGCCTGCGTCGTTACATTCCCGATGTTAAGCTTGGATGACGTGGCAATGCGCACGCCCGTTGTCCGGCCGCTGATATTAGTGCTGCCATCTGTCTTGAGGCTAGCAAAAATATCAGTCGTGACCGCAGAAGTCACATCCAGCGAATAGAGCGCGGCAGTCTGGCCAACCGCGCCGCCAAGGCGCACGCTACCCGCACCCGCGCGAAGCGTCAGCGCCTTCAGCGCCGCGCTGGATTCGGAATCCACCGTCCCAAGCAAGAAAATATAACCAGTGGTGGCGCCGGTATCGATTGTGACGTGTTCACTCAAGGTGACCTTGCCGCTTGCCGTGATGTTGCCACCCAGGCCCTGCGCCGCGACGCTGGTACCATTAAACTCACCACCAATAGCCGTCAGGTTGCCGCGTAAAATCGTCCGGTTAACGCCAGTCGTGGTCAAGGTAATCGAGGCAGAGTTACCGCCGTTGTCGAGCCCGGTGCCGCCAGCGCCAGGCGTGTCATCGCGCTGCGGTTGCCCGCCCGATGTCGTAATGGCACCGACCGAGACGTTGCCACCCGAGGAGCTAATGGAAACAGTAGCCGCGTTACTACCATCGGCCACGTCGTTCGCAGCGCCAGTCGTCGTAACGTTGTTCAGCGTAACGCCGAGGGCACCGGCGACAGTGACCGACCCCGAAGTCGTACCTGTGTTCGCAATGGCCGTGGTCGTAATATTCGCGCCAGCGGCCGCAGTAACGGCTCCGGTGGTTGATGTAATGCTGACATTACCGCCCTGTGTGGCAATCGACGTGGCAATAGTCACGGAAGTTGCCGAAATCGACACCAGTCCGCTGGCCTGGCCGGCGTCGCCACCCTGACCCGTGATTGCCTGCGCACTCACACCCAAAGTGATGGCGTTCGCCGCGCTGGTCAGCGTGATGGAGCCGCCGCCCGTAACCGTATTGAATACGGTGTCGCGGGTGATGTTATTGATCCGGATAAAGCCGGGTTTGTCGGCTGAAAGCGTTACGTTTCCGGCGACCGAAAAGGCGCCCGTCAAATCAATGTTGCCGTCAGAGCCGAGGGGGGTGGTAATCGACACCGCACCTAGCGACGTAAATGCCGACGTGCTGGTGACGCTGCCCGCCACTTCGATAGTGGCGCCACCCGTACCGGCGCTAATCGCCTTTAATTCGGTATTGCCAGTGCCCTTTAGGTTGATCGATCCGGTGCCCCCAGAAGTCGCGGTGACCCCTGCAGAAAATATATTGGATGCATTTGATGCCACGACGTTGCTGGCTGTGGCGGATGTAGTCAGCGTCGCGAGTGTCTTGGATTCAACATAGCCACTGAGCGCAATACCACTCACTGCACTAACCGTAAGTCCCTTGGAAAGTAGACGAATGTTGTTGGCTGCGTTGAGTGATACCGTACCCGAAGCAGTCGCGCTGGAGCCGTCTGCCGTTCGGCCGGCTTCAAGCGTTAGGCCACCGGACAGGGCGAGGATATTGGCATTGATGGTAACGTTGTTTGCGGCCCGCAGCGTCAGGTCATTGGAGGTAACCCAACTGATATCGCTGGCAACGGTGATATTGCCAGCTTCTGCATCGGCGGATGACCCCGTGGTCACCACAACATTGCTAGCGTCAAGAAGGTTACGGATGGTCGATACGGTGAGGATGGATCCCGACGCCGAGGCGTTTGTACCGGTTACGCCCGTGTCCGAACCAGCCGCCTGGATCGTAAGATTATTTGGATCAAGCAGCAGCGTACCTGTCTTGCCAGCGGCTGCACGCAGATCAACGGACCCTGTGAAATCAAGCAATTGCTTGCCCGACACTTCGACGGAACCGCCGTCGCCGCTGTTCGCGCCGCCGCGCGCAGAAATGTTGCCCGCAAACTGGGTATTTTTATCCGACCATATAACGACATTACCGCCGTTCCCGGCGGTCAGAGCGTCAGCCTTGATCGAGGCGCCCGCATCCACCGTGGTGGTGCGGGCATTTAGAAGATCGGGCGACGCCCCTTGGAAGCCACCGCCAATGTCCACCACACCGCCGCCGGTGCTGCCCGACGCATCGACCAATGCGTCGCTGCCCACGAACACATCGCCGCCAGTTATCGCGATTTGGCCGCCAGCGCCCGAGAGATTTTGAGATGAAATTGCGCCAGTTGCTTCAACACGGCCGGTTGCACCGCCCGCAATCGCAATCGATCCGCTTTCAATCTTTCCACCGGCAACAATCCGGCTCGTTACGCCGTCACCGGCGTCAACAATAGCCTGCGCCTGCTGCACATTGGACGCGATGGCGCCATCCATAAGCCGCCGCTCGGACGACAGCGTCATGATGACACGTCCATCCGGCGCCGCAATCAAGCCGCGGTTTTCGATCAGTTGATCGACAAGGGCCGGATTAACTTGAACCGAGATAAGGTTGTTGCCCGCAACGTCCAGCGTAACGCCTTGCCCGCCAGCGAAAGCGACCGTGCCCATCTGGGCAAAAATAATGCCTTCATTGCGTACAGTAGGCGCGAGCAAAGCCGCATAACCGTTTACAACAATTTCGCCCTGATTGACGACCGCGCCCTTAATGCCGTTGCTCTTGAAGTCGTAGCGGCCAGCCTGAAAATCTTCGTCTGAGAGCGTTAATGTGCTTGCAACAAGACCGGCGGCATTGATCCGGCTACCGACGCCAAAAACAATCCCGCGCGGGTTCAGGAGGAAAATTTGGCCGTTCGACGTCAGCGAACCAAAAATCTTACTGGCGTCATCGCTCGCCACGCGGTTGAGCGTGACGGATCCGCTGTCTGGTAACACAAAATTGACGCTCGAACCCGAGCCGATGTCAAATGTATTCCAGTTAATGACCGCCTTATTGGTCGACTGGTTGATAACCATCTTCGAGGCCGACTGCGAAATGGTGGCATCACCCGCGGTGACGGATCCACCTGTTGGCAGGTCTTCAGCATTGGCTGGACAGCCCAAAACCAGAGTGATCGCGCTGCCCGCGAGGAACAGTTTCCTCAGTCTTGTTGGCACAGCCTGACCTGGGTTAAGCGTGATGGATCGTTGCAACATATTCATTCCAGACATCAAAAGCTCAGCCGCGCGCTGATCCATGTTTTCATATTATTATCAAATGCATCCGGCGCGCGGATTGGCCGCCCGACGGATGCGTCAATCGTTAGCCCTGGCAGGGGGCGCCAAGACGCGCCCACACCCACACCAAGCAGTCGAGTGGGGCGGTTGGCCGCCGCGCCATAGACTTTACCGAAATCATAAAAGGTGGACGCAGTCAGCGTCGGCGCGAAACTGTGCTCAAATGCAATGCGGCCGTTTACACCAGACCGACCGGACACATCCTCATCGTTGCTAAACGCTGCAACGCCACTTGTTCCGTTAATCATCAGCAACTGCGACGGATCTAGCTTTGCCGTGGCCACCTGCCCACTGACGCGCCATATAATCGCGTCTTTTTTGGTTAAGTTTTGACGACGGTTTAAGTAACCCGATACTCGGAGATGGCCCCCTTGCCCGGCTGTACGCCCTGACAGAACGTTAATGCCCAACGCCGACGTGCCCCCAGCCAAAACCTTATCTGCAGACGTGACGTCGATGGCCGCTGAAACAAAAACCAAGGACCTCTTGGTCGTCAAAGTCACCACACGATCCGAAAAGGACCGATAGCCACCCTCGATGCTGAACATCACGGCAGCATCAAACTGGAGCACTACGGGGTAACGCAAACCGAAGATCGCAGCCGCGCTGCTGCCCTTGATGTCGATGGGTGTATTCAAAAGATTATACCGCAGCCCGGACAGCGCGAGGTTCGCCGAAAGCCCATCACTTCCGATTGGCAAGCTATATCCCGCGCGGCCATAGAGAACGCCGCGCGAAGCCAAGGCCGTCATCGAGAGCTCGTCGCCGAACATTGCGATTGGGTGGGCGCTCGCACTTAGCATTATGCGTTCCTGGCCGGAACGCGCGGAGCCGGACCCGTCAACCACCACGCCAAATGACTGCGCAGGATCAAGTACGGGCACAACCACAACCGACGACGTACCGTCGGACGCGCCAGCACGAAGTACCGCTTGGTAATCAGTACCGGGAAGCTGATTGAGTAAAAGCGTCCCACGTTCGATACGGCGCAGATTGAGATTATCGCCAGACTTTAAGCCTGCGCCGACAAACTGCTGTATCCGCCCCTGCTCTTGGCCGCTAACTGATCCGTCAATTTCAATTTTATCGAGACGACTTTCCACGATTTGAATGCGGACAATGCCGCCAACGACATCTTGCTCTGGAACAACGGCCCGCGCGACATAACTCTGATCTTGGTAAAATTTGGCTATTAAATCAGCGGCATATTGGAGCTCTGCTAAAGTCAGCCCCTGCCCAACAAAACTTTGCAAAACGGGCGCGAGAGTATCTGCCGGAAACACCTTATTACCATCGAATGAAAATCCGGACACAACGATTGTCGGACCCTCTGCCTTAGCAGGCTCTACCACCGTGACTTCTGGGCGCACCTTCACCGACTGCTGAGGAATTGCCTGTGGCTCTGTCTGCCTCAGTATCTGCGCACCAACATTATCGGGCTGCAACTGTGCATGGGCCTCGGAAACACCAGCCAAGACAATCCAAAGACCGACCGCTGCCACAGTGAACTTTTTCAAATCTCTGAGCATCATGGGTCCCTTGGCACAAATGTCTTGTAGAGCTGGTGGATACGGCACGCGGGTCAAACCGGCTTAGTTTGCAACGTGAAAATGTCGGACACGACGCCCAGTGAGACTTGGTGCATGTGGATGAGACGCAGCGCGCCGCTCTGATTAAGTGCCGCAAGCGTTTTGGCGGGAAGCGCGTTTAGCTTTTCATCTGTCACCATCTTAAAGCCACGATAAACAGACGGCTGCTGGTCACCTTCGCGCTGGATTGTGAACTCACCTTCAGTCAGCAGGTCATGCTTTACCAGCAGGTCCACAAATGCGGTGGTCTGCAACGCGGCAACTTCGAACTGCTCGCAGAAGTTCAAAATGGACTTGCAGCGCTCGGAAGGCTCGGCACCGTCGAACAACGGTTCGCCATCATCGAACGCGCCTACGAGGTCGGACGTGGGGTCCACGCACAGGGATAGCGTGTCTTCACCTGGCTCAAGGCGTGCTAACAGGAACGGGTACCGCCGCGCATATGCGGGGATGTACATTTCCGCGTTAAACGCGCCATCGTCGGCCACATATACGTTCGCGCCCTCGTTCAGTCCCATGAGCGCCAACGGCACAGGCACGTCTGCAGATGAAAAAATGATCGGAAAGGAACGCTGCGCCTTTGCGAACTCTTCTGTCGTCAGCGGCACCGCGTGCTGGTTCGCCATCCATGACGCCTTGTCCGTTGTCCGGGTACGCCACGTTTGGTGCACACCAGAATTCAGGGGCGTCAACTCCCTGTAAAACAAAGGAAGTGTCTGGTTATCTTGCGTGGCAGTCATGTGAAAAATCCCGAGAATGTTACTTGGATAAAAATTTGATCAGCGAGCAGAAGTTTAATGCATTAAAAAACATGCATAAAAATACTGGCATATAACATGCCAAAACAGCCAGAGCGCCGCTTTGTCAAACATTTTTGGGGATAAGACACAATTGATAACAAACGGCATTTGCCGCCAAAATTCCAGCTGCGCCGCCTTTCGAATATCTTCTGAGGAAATGGCAGAATTGATGATATTTGATCGATTGGCCGCAGGAAAAATGCATTTGCGAGTGGCAAATACATTGCGTGTGGATGTCCGGCGTTATCGGGAGTTTAGGGCCCCTGCATTTCCCTGTTTTTGGGCCAATAACAGGGAATTTTTTATAAAGTGGGGTGTTTGACGCCGTTGGCGCGCCCGTAAGCTACTGCTTTATCATATATTTTATCCGCAATTCCCTGTTCCGCGACTTCAGGGAATTTAGTCGTGCGTTTCAGGGAATGCTTATCGCGCCATACAATTCTTGCGGCGAACTGTTGTGGGGGTGATCACATTCTGCTATAACATCTGCAGTCTGCGAGACTTGCGCGGCCGCCTTCGGGCGGGATTGTTCGAAAGCCCCTGACCCTCCAATCAAACCAGTGTTTAGGAAGGCCTCGCCATGTCCAAATCGTCACGCCAGAAATCTATCAATCCCAATTATGAGGTCGGCTACGGTCGGCCGCCAGTCGCTACCCAATTTCCACCCAAGACGTCAGGCAACCCACGCGGCCGTCCGCCAAAGGCGAAGGCGAAGGGGCAGCCAAAACCCGACACCACCAGCGGGCTCAGTGCCGTCCAGAGGGCCGTGCTCCATGTCGGAGACGCTCTGGTTGAGGTCCGGCGTGGCGGGCGCACAGTCAAGATGACACAGCATGAGGCTGTCGTGGAGGGGCTCGCGGTAGCGGCGCGACAGGGCCATGTCCGCGCGGCGCAAATCTTCATCCAAATGTACAGTGAAGCGGAGGCGGAGGATCGGCGGCAGAGCATTAATGTGAACGAAAGCTGGGAACTAGCGCTTCAGATCGCGGCAAGTCTTCGCGCGGCAAAGCGTGATGGGCCGGACCGTAAAGAGTTAACGCCGCCCATGGCGAACATCGAAGGCGCTGCAGCGGAGTGGGCGGATGCGATGCGCCCGAGTGAGGCGCCTCAGACACCTAGTATTCAACCGAATGGGCATCGCAACACTCCTCCCGATAGCGAGTGCGTGGGCGCGGCCTTGCTAAAACCTCTGCCCACGCCGCCTTCAGATGCGCCGGCCTACGCCGAGGCATCCAGTCTCCCGACACCGGCGGCGCGGGTTCAGCCCATTGTGCGCGAAGCGCCCGCGACCAAAGCTGTTGCGCGCCGCTATGGTGACCCACTCATCCCCGATCGCCGGCCAATTAAGGCGGGCGGGTGGGCGCTCAGTGGCTAGCGGGGGGGGGGGGGCGCACCCTAATGCCTGGACCGTCATCGGGGGTGCCGATAAACTCGATGCCGGCGGCCTCGAGGGCGGACTGAATTTTTGTTAATGTCGAGGCGTTAGCCGAAGGCACCCCATTCTCTTGCTCGATGGATACAATGGTCCTGCGCGCGACACCTGATTGAATGGCCAAGTTCTCCGCCGACCAACCCACGGCATGCCTTGCGGCTCGAATTTGACTACTGACAAGCACTTGACACTGCTCCAATATTGCGCATAATGAGCACTTATATGCACATTGAGCGAACATATATGCCTGACTGGCGCAGAGAATTCAAGCGCCTTGAAGGTGCCTACGCGCCGGCAACATTGCGCGCCTACTACACGGACGTGCAAAAATTTACCGACTACTGCGATGTGGAGGGGCTTCAACCATTCCCCGCCAATGCACATACGGTGTGCAATTTTATTGCCGCGCAGGGCGAGGGCCTGCGCCCCGGCTCTGTCCGACGGTGCCTGTGCGCGATACGTAAGATCCACCTTCTCCTTCGCCTGCCCGACCCGACAGCCGACGAAGATGTCAACTTGGCCATGCGCAGGCTGCGGCGGACAAAGCTTGGGCGCCCGCGTCAGGCCAAGGGGATGACGCGCGCGCATCTCGAGCAATGCCTCGCCGTCCAGCCCGACAGTCCGTGGGGATTACGAAATCGCGCGCTGCTGTCGCTCGGCTACGACCTACTCACCCGCCGGTCGGAGCTCGTTGCACTGATGACGGATGACATTGAATTTAGAAATGATGGCACGCTGCGAGCCATGATCCGCCGCGGCAAGACTGACCCCTTCGGCATGGGGCGCATTGGCTTCACATCACGCCGCTCGGCGCAAATGGTGCGTGAGTGGCTTGCCTGGCGCGGCGGCGACATCGCGCCGCTGTTCTGCGGAATTTACCGGGGCAAAGCAATCAACCGGTCGCTGGAGACGACAAAGGTGAAGCTCATTGTCAAGGAAGCGGTAACGGCAGCCGGCCTGCCCCCAGAGGAAGTGGCAGAGTTCTCCAGCCACTCACTCAGGGTCGGCGCGGCGCAGGAGTTACTGCGCGCAGGGTTCGACACGGCCGCCATCATGCGCGCCGGCGGCTGGAGGTCGACTAACGTGCTGGCGCGGTATCTGGAGTTTGCTGAACACAATGTGTGGGAGACGCGATAGCCGCGACCGCAGCGGCTAATGTTGGACATCTATCAAACTGTGCCGGGATTAGCGTATCGCTTGGGCGGTGCGCCAATGAACCAGAGGCAGACCAAGACGGTGAAGCCAATTATTGCAGGCGTACGTACGGGATAGTCCGAAAAGCTAGGTACCGTTAAAATCGCGATGACGACACTTGCCGTGCAGCCAAACGCAACCGCCGTGCGGGCGCCGTCCAACCAAAACGAAAAATGAAAGCTGCGTTATAGGTAATAGCATACGCCGCTCAGTATCAGAAGGATGCCGGGAGCGCCATATATCAGTCCAGTCTCCAACCAGTCATTTCGCAGTTAGCTCAAGTGTTGACAGTCAATTAGAGTAATCGGCGCGAGGAAAATCCATCGTCCCAAAAACAAGGCAGGCGTCGACGACAGCCTAGACTGGGATAAGAGGCATTCCTGTTTTCAATCAGCACGGGGTTGATCGCTCGATACATACCGCAGTACGCAACCAATCCGGCCTTTTACCGCACCAAGCAAGCCAGAGCGCGAGCCAGTAACCAGAATGAGCGGAACCAGTGGTCGGCCCTTGCCCTCACACACGGCGTAACGCTTGGATTTCAAGCCGCCCTTGGGCGCCGGATACATCGAGGAAGAGCCCCCCCTTTTTAAGAGGCTTGTTGCCGTTCGGTGGGCCTTGAGGTGGATAGCATCGATCATGATCTGTTCTGGCTCCCCAACTTTGTCCGCCAGCTATACAAAGATGCGGTTGAACACGCCCAGACGGCTCCACCGGATGAAGCGGTTGTATATGGTTTTATGCGCCCCGTTCGCCTTGGGCCCATCAGGCCACATCAATCCATGCTTGATGAGGTAGATGATCGCCGAGACAATCCACCGATCATCGACCCTGGGAATTCCATATGACAACGGAGAATAGAGCCCAATCTTGCGCATCTGCGCTTCGGCCAACCAAATCAGCTCTCCCATGGACATGCTTCCTTCGCATCACCGTTGGAACCGAAGACGGGCAGAGCACAATCAACATCGCAAGCATTATACAAGCATTTTAATAGTCCTGAGACTAAGTGTGCCAAACAAGTAAAGCGCGCCGCCGGACAAAAAAACATGGCGTTATTTTTACGCCTCGGTTACTCGCGTCAGCGAAATGCCTACAGGCCCAGAAGATCAATCCTATAATGCCAATTGAGGACAACTAAGATGAAGCCTCCCCCCGCACTCGGAACTGCAAACTCAGGCGTAGAAGCACAGAAAGGCAGTATGGACCGCTACTTGGCGCCTATAATTTTACTGCAGTACTGGCAGCTTGCGAAAGTACTGTAATAATGAAGGATAAAAAGATTTTTGTAGCTGGTCATGGTGGGATGGTCGGTTCTTCGATATATCGATCTCTACTTGCAGCCGGTTACCGTGAAGCTGATATCGTGACGAGAACCCGGCGCGAGCTTGACCTATGTGATCAACACAAGGTTCAATCGTTTTTTGAGCGCGAGCGGCCCGATCAAGTGTATCTCGCTGCGGCAAAAGTTGGCGGGATATACGCAAATAATCATTATCCCGGTGATTTTATTTTTGAAAATTTAATGATACAAACCAACGTCATAGGTGCGGCTTTCAAGTTCGACGTGCCACAGCTTTTATTTCTGGGATCCAGTTGCATTTATCCAAAGTTGGCCCCTCAACCCATGCTTGAATCAGCGTTATTGTCCGGTGCGCTGGAGGCGACCAACGAACCTTATGCAGTTGCGAAAATTGCCGGCATAAAATTATGCGAAAGTCTAACTCGGCAATACGGTCAATCACATGGGATCGATTACCGGAGTCTAATGCCTACAAATCTTTACGGGCCTGGTGATAACTACCATGCCGAGAATTCCCATGTCATACCCGGTCTAATACGGCGGTTTCATGAAGCAAAAGAGGCTAGATTGCCTTCGGTATCAGTCTGGGGCACCGGCAAGGCTAAGCGAGAGTTTTTACATGTTGACGACTTGGCATCAGCAGCCCTCCACGTTATGGAATTACCTCGCGATACATTTTATGAAAAAGTCACGCATCAGTGTAGCCACCTTAATGTTGGATTTGATGAAGATATAAGTATAGCTGACCTTGCGGCAGAAATAAAAAATGTAACTGGTTTTGCAGGGAGCATTGAGTTCGACGATAGTATGCCGGACGGCGCGCCACGAAAACTGATGGAAAGCAGTTTAATACGGTCGATGGGCTGGCAGCCTAAAATTGGGTTGCACGCTGGCCTTCAAGATGCTTATGCAGACTTCTTAAAAAACGACTATAGAGCTTAAATAATGGAAAAAAACATCAAAAAAGTAGCGCTTATTACAGGTATTACTGGACAAGATGGCTCATACTTAGCAGAGTTTTTATTACAAAAGGGATATATAGTTCACGGCATAAAGCGCCGCAGTAGCTCTTTCAATACAGAACGAATAGATCATATTTATCAAGACCCTCATTTGGATCATCGGAACTTCGTTCTCCACTATGGTGACTTAACGGATACTAGTAATCTTATACGGATTGTCCAGCAGACCCAACCAGATGAGATTTACAATTTAGGCGCGCAGAGCCACGTTGCAGTCAGTTTTGATAGTCCAGAATATACTGCGGATGTAGACGCTCTGGGCACGCTGCGTCTGCTTGAGGCGATCAGAATCTTGGGTTTGGAAAAGAAAACACGTTTCTATCAAGCGTCCACCTCTGAGCTGTATGGGATGGTTCACGAAACGCCTCAACGAGAAGTAACGCCGTTTTACCCCCGCAGCCCCTACGCTGTTGCGAAACTCTACGCGTATTGGATCGTAGTCAATTATCGAGAAGCTTACGGGCTCTACGCATGCAATGGCATCCTCTTCAATCACGAGAGCCCTCGCAGAGGCGAAACTTTTGTGACCCGCAAAATCACTCGGGCGCTTTCAAACATCGCGCAAGGACTTGAAGATTGCCTGCATCTGGGTAACATGGATGCATTGCGAGACTGGGGCCATGCAAAAGATTATGTTCGCATGCAGTGGCTGATGTTGCAGCAGGAACAACCCGACGATTTCGTTATCGCCACAGGCGAACAATTCAGTGTTCGGCAATTCGTCGAGTGGACTGCGGCCGACTTGGGGATTACTCTTCGTTTTGAAGGTAGCGGGATTAATGAAACCGCAATTGTAGTCTCAGTCACGGGAGACAGTGCGCCCGCAGTGCGCCCAGGCGCGGTTATCGCGCGCGTTGACCCCCGCTATTTCCGGCCAACAGAAGTCGAAACATTACTTGGCGACCCAACCAAAGCGAACGCAAACCTGGGTTGGGAACCAGAAATTTCTGCGCGTGAAATGTGTACAGAAATGGTGAGGTCCGACTTGGCTATAGCCAAACGAAGTTCTTTGCTGCGAAGTCACGGCTTTGATGTTTCCGTGCCGCAGGAATGAATTAGGTATATAACTAATATTATAAAATCTGAATCCGATGGGAAGTAATTCATGAGAGACTACAGTGAAAGCAAGCGAGTTCTTGTTACGGGCGGCGCAGGTTTTTTGGGATCACACCTCATTGACAGACTGATAGAACGCGGAAATGAAGTGGTTTGTGTCGACAATTTGTTCACTGGAAGCAAAAGCAATATTGCGCATCTCATCGGTCATCCGCAATTTGAATTTCTACGGCATGATATTACGTTTCCATTGTACGTAGAAGTTGATGAAATTTTCAATCTCGCCTGTCCTGCGAGTCCAATTCACTACCAGCACGATCCTGTACAGACGACGAAGACAAGCGTGCACGGAGCGATCAATATGCTTGGATTGGCAAAACGATTGGGCGCCCCCATATTTCAAGCTAGCACAAGCGAGGTATATGGAGACCCGTCTGTTCATCCTCAGCAAGAAAGCTACTGGGGCAACGTCAATCCAATCGGGCCAAGAAGTTGTTATGATGAAGGTAAGCGCTGTGCGGAAACATTATTCTTCGACTATCATAGGCAATACCAGATCGACATAAGGGTCGCTCGAATTTTTAACACCTATGGCCCACGCATGCACCCCAACGATGGTCGTGTTGTGAGCAACTTCATTGTCCAGGCGCTAAAGGGTGAAGACATAACATTATACGGAGACGGACTTCAAACTCGTAGTTTTTGTTATGTTGACGATTTGATTGACGGATTTTTGCGTTTTATGGCTTTAGCCCCAAAGGCGGAACAAACACTTTCGTTTCCCGGACCAATCAATCTGGGAAATCCGGTTGAATTCACCATGGTTCAACTGGCAGAGCAGGTGCTGGAACTGACGGGTTCGAAATCGAAAATGATATTTCAACCTCTACCGGCTGATGACCCCAAACAACGACAACCAGACATTACTCTAGCCAAGACTTTGCTGGACTGGGAGCCATCAATGGCATTGGGCGAAGGTCTTAAAAAAACAATAGATTATTTCGAGACAAAACTTCAGACTTTTAGGTAACTTTTGGTGATCGCGAGACCGAATTTATTATTTTCTCGGCTGAACAGCAGTAGAATGGTGCGTAACGCGACATCAAGCATGTTTGCGTTGGTGTGGCTCAACTTGCTCTCTATTTTAGCAATCCCACTCTATATCAAAATTTTGGGAGTGTCCGAACGGGGAATCGTTGCGGCATGCGTCAGCTTGCAGATAATCGCAAATTTCGTTGATGCTGGTTTCAGTCAGATTGTACCTCGGTGGGTAGCAACGGCAGCGGGAAACATTAAACTTTTAAGAAGCTACTTAATTCTTTTCAGACGTATTTTTTTCGTATTAGCTTTATTCATATTTATACTTCTTCAATCAAGTGCCAGTTATCTCGCTCACGATTGGTTTGTCACCTCATTAGCTGAAGCAGAAGCTCTTGAATTAGCTATACGAATATTTGCTTTTCAACTTTTTTTTCAGTTTATAAATAGCTTATATATCGGATTTTGGTTCGGAATGGCTCAGCAGGTGGCGGTTAATGCGCGCACCTGCCTTTTCGGCACCATAAAACACGTCGTTGCAATAAGTGTTCTATTTTTCATTCAATCGGCCCCTTGGCTTTATACCCTCATATTCGCCGCAGTGGCATTTTTGGAATTAGCGGCGAATTTTCAGATTTTGGAGCGAGTTTTACGAGACGATGCTGGCAGCCATGCCGAGACCGCGGTTTTCAATGAAAAATTGAAATTAAACCATTTTTTAAAAGAAGTATTGATACTTTCCGTTAGTATTATTATTGGGCTATCTGCAAGCCAGTTAGATAGGATAGTTTTAAGCGCGACACTTTCTGTAAAAGAACTTGGTATCTACGCAGTTATGTTTTCGGTCGCGGCAGCTGTCTTGCAATTACAATCTCCTTGGATGAAAGCTAATTTTCCTAATCTCGTAAAAAACGTAAAAGAAAATACCTTCCCTACAGCAAGCCAGTTCCTAATAATAATATCTGGTTGCTTGGTATTTGGCTTATTGCCGTGTTTCATAGTATACACTTATTGCGATCTTATACTAGATATTTGGCTAAATAATAACGATCTTCGCGACGCTGGTAAACCAGTACTAAAGATATTAATGATATCTATTGGCTTAAACTCTATTTATTCCGTATTATATCAAATAATTATTGCTTCAAGCAAAGATAAAATTGTCTTGGCGATAAATATTTTTTCCACAGGCACGACACTTGTATTCATAATTTTTGCTGATGAAAATTTAGGTGTTTTATTAGGTGGCTATATTTGGCTAGTTTTGACAACTTCGCAGTTAATTTGTGGCCTTATTTGGTTGTTAATGCAGTTTAATTCTAGATATCGACAATCAAGAAATTAGATTTTCAGAAAAAGAGGTTATAGGGCCATGTTTTTTCCGTCGTTGATCAAATCAATTCGTAAAAACGATAGAGTTTTGGAAGTGGGTCCTGGCATGACCCCTCACCCCCGATCAGACACGCTGCTCGAATATGAGTTTTCACAAGCTGAGCTAGTTAGGCAGCGAGGTGGCGCCGATGCAAGCAATGCCCTTAAGGACCCTCGTTTAGTTTTCTACAATGGAGAATCCTTTCCTTTTGATGACAATACATTTGATTACGTTATTGCGTCCCATGTCATAGAACACGTGCCGAACCCGGAAAAATTCATCCGCGAAGTTTTTAGGGTTGGTGGCGGTCGTGGCTACATCGAATTTCCGCTTCCCTCGTATGAGTTAATGTTTGATTTTGACGTCCACTTAAATTTTGTTTGGTATGATGAGGTTCAAAACTCACTAAATTATGTAAGCAAGAATGACACTGGTATCGAAATGTTTTCGACCATCACCGCTATGAATCGTGACAGTTTGAGAAGCGGATGGGATGACATTGTTAGAAATAATCTTAAGAATTATGCTCAGGGGATCGAATTTCACGAGCCATTTGCTGTGAATCGGCAAAGCAATTTTTCGGGCCTAGATCTAAAATGGACTGCTAGCGGGGTTAGTTTTGAACGGCGCGCAGTTAGATACGTCGAGAGAGTTTTTCGTAGGTTTAAACAATGATTGTTATTGCTCTTATTCCGGATGATTGGGCGGCTAAAGGGCTCTCCAGAAACGCCGTTCCGATGGCGGCTGATACGCAGCGTTACGGCTATTGCTGCTTTCATACCATAAGGAGGGTGGCAGCTTGATCGCTTTTCACGCCCAAGGCGGTCTGGGGAACCAGCTATTCCAGTATGCAGCAGCACGGCGCCTGGCGTTGCTGCACCGGGCCGAACTAGTTGTTGACCCCTATTGGTTTGACAATTGTCGACCCAATGAAACGCCAAGGCCAATGGAATTACAAAAATTTGCGGTCGACATGCGAATGGCATCCCTTGCGGAGCAGCAGCAGTGGCGTTTTTACCGGAGCCGCTTCGGACACTTGGTTCAGCCATTTTTGCCATTAAAGCTATTCCGCGAAAATGGATATGGGGTTAATCTGTCGGTTATGGGTGCCCCTATTAACAGTTATTTGTATGGCTTTTGGCAGAGCGAGGACTATTTTCGAGATATCCGACCACAGCTTCTGACAGAACTTGTCCCCTCAATCAGTCCATCCGACGCCGATCTTGAGGTTTTAGAGCTGATCAGCCAGTCCAACGCAGTATCGGTGCACGTCCGGCGCGGTGACTATGTTTCGCTCCAATCCGCGTCAACTTACCACGGAACATGCTCCCTAGATTATTACCAAAAAGCGCTGGAGCATGTCGTGGGCCGAATAGCAGACCCCGTTTTTTTCGTATTTTCCGACGATCCTGACTGGACATCTGAAAATCTTCGTTTTCCTCACACTACGCATTACGTACGTCACAATAACGCCGATTCAGCGTTTCAAGATCTTCGGCTTATGTCGAAATGTAAATATCATATTATTGCTAATAGTAGCTTCAGCTGGTGGGGTGCTTGGCTATCGGACCAAAGCGACAACCTAGTTGTTGCGCCCGACAACTGGTTCGCCGGCGGGAGACCTACCCCCGACCTACTACCCGCTGACTGGATACGAATATAGAATGGTAAACGATCCAACGGATATGAATGAGCGCCGGCTTTTGCCTTCTGTAGATGTTATCATCCCGGTGTTTAACCGCTCAGCGGAGCTTGCTCGTGCTCTCAACTCGTTAGCATGCCAATCGGATCCGTGTTTCGGTGTTATCGTATGTGACGATGGCTCAAGCGAAGATATTTCTGCGGTCACGCAGCAATTTAGTGACCGTCTTAACCTAGAGCTAATACGCATCGAAAATTCGGGAGGGCCTGCCCGTCCCCGCAATCAGGGGGTCGCGAGATCTCAAGCGATTTGGGTCAGCTTTCTCGACTCCGACGACTGGTGGTTCCCGGATCGCATGGCACTTATCCGCGAAGCACTGCGAAGCGAATACGACTTGGTGTATCATCAACTGCAAGAAGTACGGCCTGAACACAATACTCTGAATCGAAAGAGCAAAAGTGGAATAATCGGCAGCGCTCTGCACGGTTCGGATCCGCTACTCCAAATGGTGCGATCGGGTAATCCTATTCCGACGTCGGCTTGCATTGTTCGGCGTAAATCATTGATTGATATCGGGGGCTTTGACGAAAGCAGTGATCTAGCCTCGGTTGAGGATTTTGATGCGTGGCTTCGGATATGCATGGCCGGCGCGAGGCTTAAGTTTATACCAACTCGGCTAGGAGCCTACTGGATCGGTGACGATCAGATCAGTACATTTAATGAAAAACAAATGAAAAAGCAGGAAAATCTTTTTAAGAAACAACTTGAGCTGTTGCCGCAGCGTTACAAAAATACAGCTGAAAGTAATTTCAACTATCTTCTCGGCAGCTACGCTGCTGCAATTCGTCTGCCAAACGCGCGTCAGTATTTTGCGGGGGTCTCGCTTTGGCTGGAGCCGACCAGGTGGTTTAAGGCGCAAGCCAAAATATTGCGCACCATATGGCAGGCGAGGACCTAGTGCATCAGCCGCAAAACATATTGTTATGCTGCGAACAATATCCGCCTAGCATTGGTGGCGTTCAAGAGGTGATGCGTCAAATAGCAGAGCGACTGGCGGCTATGGGGCATCAGGTCACGGTCGCAACAAGCCAACATCCTGATCGGGCCTTTGACGTAATACGGAATGGTGTCCGAGTTGTTAGCTTCGATATAAGCGGAAACGCGGTGAAGGGGATGACTGGAGACATAGGAAAGTATCAGAAGTTTTTACGCGAGTCAGATTTTGATGCCATTTTGATAAAGGCTGCGCAGCAATGGTCTTTTGATGCTTGCGTAAACGTCCTTAATGATTTGCGTGCCCGAAAAACTTTTATACCCTGCGGTTTCTCCGCATTGCACGATCCCAAATATACTGAATATTATGCAGAGATGCCGAATTGGCTGAAAAAGTTCGATGCTTTGATATTTTATTCAAACACATACCACGATATTCAATTCGCTAGGCAGCATGGCTTGGACCAATTGCATGTGGTGCCCAATGGCGTAGATGAGCGCGAATTTTTCAGTGACAATGTGCCTGCAGCAGGCGCTGGATTAGGTCTGCCAAATGACACCATGTTGCTGTTAACCGTGGGTACGTTAATTATTCCAAAGGGGCATTGGGAGGTCATTAAGGCCTACCGGCGCGCAATAATTGACAGGCCAAGCTGTTTGGTAATCAACGGAAACCGGCCCAGGGAATTTTTACTTCGAAAGATCGTTCGGTCTATACGCGACGCAGCAAGAGGCTATCTCCCACTGTCAATTACTATTAAATTTTTCAATATGATGGCTACGATAGGAGCTCAGCAGAAGTCGATAAAACTGGTGGACCTAGAACGCGGACAGCTAGTGTCGTTGTATAGAGAAGCCGATCTGTTTGTTTTTGGATCGCATGTAGAATATTCTCCGTTGGTTTTGTTCGAGTCAGCCGCTGCAGGCACCCCGTTTATTTCTAACGACGTTGGCAACGCCAAGGAAATTGCCGATTGGACCGGATTAGGAACCGTAGTGTGTGGAGAAACACGCGTTGAAATGGACGTGGTCGCAGTCGATGATACTCTGCTGGCACGGCAGCTTGAGAACGCATGCAATTCACTGACCAAGATACCAATGGATGAAATGTTCCAGCGCTTTACTGACAGCGGTTTGACGTGGGCACAGATAGCTACAAAGTATTGGGTTATAATGAAAGGCTCGTCAGTTGCATAAGCCCTACCAAAACTTCGACGGGTTACATGACCGCCATCCGACAGAAGCTACAATTAATCGGACGTTTAGCAAACTTTTTATTGTGCATGGATTGTTTACCGCAATCACTCTGTGGGTAGCACTTCAACAGGCAGCTAATTTCGAACAAGCTTTGGCTAGAGGGATGTTTATACCTGATGTAGTCAATATGACCAAAACGTTCGATAACCTGTGGAGATTATATGGGATATCTCCATATGACCCGACTTTTCCAGGTGTAAGTTTTATTTATGGATGGACTTGGCTATTTGATCCGTCACTTTCATGGTTTGTTAATAATTTATTAATGCTATTATCTGGATTTATATTTTTAAAATATTTATCCCCTAGAATGGAGATAAGTAGCTGGTCAGTATTTTTTGTGTACCTCAATCCATATGTAGTTTTAGCTTCTGTTGGTCCTAATAAAGAAATACCTCTTACACTTATTTCTCTAATTTGGATTTCAATATTGATTAGCCCTCATAAACTAAAATGGCCATTGGCATTTTTGTTGTCATTTTTTGCCTATTTTGTGCGTGACGGATTTGGTTTCATTCTTCTCATGACAACAGTTTTTTGTCTAATTTGGGGTAATGCGAGCCGCAGAGTTCCTATTTCGATGCTTGCATTTGGAGCATTCGTCTCCACTACTTTTGGAATTTTAGTAGATTACTCTGATACATTGGCCCGAAATCTTGCGGTGACAGAAAGCGGTTTTGATCAGGGGACCGCAATTGGGTCGCTTGCCGCAGGGTTGAGCCTCAATCCTTCAAGCACAGTCGGTGGATTTGTATTATATTTTATTCGGATAATTTACAATGCTTTAGTTCTGGGCATTTTCCCTAATTTCATTACAAATTATGGATACTGGAATATTTTGGGTTTTTCATACTGGATTTCAGGTATTTTTATAATAATTTCAATTTTTTCTTCTTCAATTTTATTTGTTTGGAATAAAATTGATCTGCGTTACGGCGGGCCAATTTTTCTGTTTTTTTTAACATGCTTATTTTCAGTTTCAGTATCACAATTTGTTCAGCCCAGATACTTAATGCCAGCAATACCACTTGGTTTGTGCGCTACATTGTGTTTGCCGGCTCGAATGCGAAGGCGGCTCTTTGCAGCTACGCTTGTACTTATCATATCGGTGATAATGCTCTATGGACTTGCCGGACGGACACAGGGCGCAGAAGCTATAGAGCAAATCGAAAAGCCCGCTTTTGTCTGGTTTGATTAACTTGACCACGATTAGGGTAGAATCTAATGGAAGAAAGAGCACGCATTTTTACTATTATATTCTGCGTCAACAGCACCTCCGTATTTTTACACGCTGCAATTGAGAGTATTCTGTCTCAAACTCACTCATCATTTTTATTTCTTATATCAGCCAACGCCTGTTCCGATGACTTGATAGTTGAGTTAGAAAAATATGCGCAACATGATAAAAGGGTTCGCATCATCCGCTCGGAAGTTCCCCAGCTTTCCTATAACCTTAATTTACTCATGGATCACGCCCGAACGGAATGGGTTATTCGCATGGATGCCGATGATATTAGCGAACTCCACCGCCTTGAGCGCGTCTCGCAGTATATTTCTGATAATCCAGAAGTAGATGTTTGGGGCTCTTGGGCTACTATTATTGACGATAACGGAGCAGAAACAGGTGCATTTACTCCGCACACATCGACGAAAGCAATTATGCGGGCGTTTCCCTATAGCAACCAAATATGCCATCCGACGGTTGCTTTTCGGCGGTCGTTTTGGAGGCAAATGCGCGGGTACCTCGGGGGGATGGTTTCTGAAGACTATGACCTGTGGCTAAGAGCATTAAATGCAGGAGTAGAAGTTAGGAATATTCCTGAGCCACTGTTGCGCTATCGTGTACACGGTAGTCAGGCAAGTGGGACGAGACGTGGCTATGCCGAAGTTGTGGGTCATTGGGTCCGCGAATTCTTGATTAGGCCAAACTTGTTTAATTTTACCGGCTTAATAGTTTCTGGCGCAAAAGCAGTAACAAAGTCGATAACACTTAAGCATAAAAATTGACTGGCTCGAAAATGCCCTCATACGCTCTATTTTCCCGGGATGCTCGTACCCACAGATTGTTCAGGGGAAGCTGGTTGACTGCGATTGATACAATCGGCGGCACGGCAGTTTCGGAATGTCGCGGCTTTGGTTGGTCTGCGCTGATCCGCTACATTTATCGGTTTTACTGTCGACGCAACTGTCACCGCTTAATATTCGGTACCTCTGAAGTCCTATTAACCATAGGTTTGGGCAGATCGAATGATGTGTTGATTTTCACTGGTCTCGGACGCTTGTTGCAAGCAGGAGGTGCTGTTTCCAAGCTAGTGCGTATAGCTTTGCGGCTATGTTATCGCGGCCAGAGTATAATCTCGTTAAACTCCGACGACCAACGCTATCTTTCTGAATTATTTTCAACTCAAGCGCACCTGATCAATGGGGAGGGCTATCAGTTTTCGGGGCACATTTTGTCAGCAAGGCCCAGAAGGCCCTTGCGTATCGCTTACGTAGGGCGCTTGTTGAAATCAAAAGCAGTAGATCAATTAATAAGTGCGGTTGCGGGCCTTAATGGTTGCCGGTTAACGCTGATTGGAGATATCGATTTTGGAAATAGTGACGGCATCGATTCGACATGGCTTGGCGAGCAAATTATAAGCTCAGGAGGGCGCATAGAACATGTGGGTTTTATTCAAGATGTACGGTCAGTGTTACACGATATCGACGTAGTAGTGTCCATGTCCATCCGAGAGGGTTTGCCGTTTGCGGTGTTGGATGCCATGGACACCGGCTGCTTAGCAGTTCTTAGCCCGGTGCCAGGCCATTTAGCTTTTGAGGGCATGGATGGTATTATTTTTACTGAAACAGCAATGCTATCGTCTGTATTGCAAACCATCATCGACTCACCTGAGAAATATTTTCGATTTAACCCCAACTTTCGCAAAGACGCATGCCGGGAGAGGTTTGGATATTCTCATATTGCCACATCGATAGAGACTATTTTGAGGCAATTGGTAATGTGCGAAGATTTGAAAAATTTTGACGCCTATGAGCAGCAAACATGACCAGAAAACTATTACTTATTGAACTAAACGAGCTCAATTTCGACGTAGTGAAAAAATACGTTCGTGCACAGCCGGATCTGTTTCCAACATTTCAGCGAATATTTTCATGGCAGAGCCGGCAAACTAGCTCGGAGAATGAGTACAACCATTTAGAACCGTGGATTCAATGGGTTTCAGCTCATACTGGTAAAACTTACAAGGAGCATGGCGTTTTTAGACTGGGAGATATCGTAAAGAGTGACCATCTTCAAATCTTTGAACACGTAGAATCTGCTGGATATACCGTCGGCGCAATTTCACCGATGAATACGAAAAATAACTTAGTTAATCCAAGATATTTCATTCCCGACCCCTGGACAGAAACGCCTGCCGATAAATCATGGTGGCATTCCAAAATTTCAGGTGCCATTTCGCAGGCCGTCAACGATAACGCGTCGGCGCGCCTCGGCTTTGCCACATTGGTAATTCTACTATTTGCACTTATGAAGTTTGCAAGATTAAGTAACTATATAAATTATATAGGTTTTTTTGTAAAATCAGTCTCAAAATCTTGGTATAAGTCATTATTTTTAGATCTGTTCTTGTCGGATCTAAATTTGCATTTGATGAAGAAACATAATCCTGACTTTGCGGTTGTTTTTTTCAATGCAGGCGCGCACATTCAGCACCACTATTTCCATAACTCGCCACATGCAAATTCAGACGGGTTTTCTAACCCAGGATGGTATTGCCACAGCACGCACGACCCCGTGAAGGATATGGTTGCAGCATACGAAAGCATATTGTCTGACGCTCTCAAAAACACTGATCGTGAAATTATTATTGCCACAGGCCTAACTCAACGGCCGTATAAGCAGAGTAAATTCTATTATCGCTTAAACGATCACGATCATTTTTTGAGACTTTTGGGGCAGCCGTTCGTTAGTGTCACGCCCCTAATGACACGTGATTTTGTTGTGCATGTTGGTTATGATCCCAAAGCCGTAGACCGTATGGCCGATTCATTATCACAGATAATGGTAGATGATGGAACGCCATTATTTAATGAAGTGGAAAAAAGAGCAGATAGCCTGTTCGTTTCACTAACCTATCCAAAAGAAATAATCCAAGACACCTATATAATATTAAATAAGGAAAAGATTTTTTTATATGACATGGTTTCTTTTGTTGCCGTAAAAAATGGCATGCACGATAGCTTAGGATTTTCATACTTTACTGAAGAAATCGCCAAATTTGCACCTGCAGATAGAGCGCATGTGTCTAATCTTTACAATTGCGTCTCTACGTACTTCGAGATACAGGATAGGATGGTTAAAAAAGGCAGTTTGCAATAGTTGAACGCTTATGACGTGACCCCCAACTATCATCCAGTTACGATTAGAGCCTCAGCGCTGTTGAGCTTGACCCCAACTTTGGTCCAGTCTTTATGAGAAAGACCGGTTCTTTTTGCATCAGGGCAGGCATGAATCACATTTAGCCTGTGCGTCGGCCAAGCTCAAGAACCAGTTTGCATTCAGGCATTCTGCCCGGACACGGCCATGATAGCTCTCAACGAACGCATTGTCCGTGGACTTGCCAGGGCGGCTGAAGTCCAGCGCGACACCATGCTGATAGGCCCACAGATCAAGGTCCTTCGATATGAACTCGGGATGAACTCGGGACCATTATTCTGATCCGCTGTGGGCGGCCATATTGCCCTGCAATACGCTCAAGCGCATTGACAACATCACTCCCCTTGTAACTGTGCCGGACATCCAGTGCAGGCGATAGCCGAGGAAGTTATCAACAATGGATAAAACTCTGACCTTGCGGCCATCGAACAGCTGATCGGACAGAAAGTCCATTGACCAGCATTCATTGGGTGCAGTTGGCTGTACGCGGTCCTCGCGCAGTTTCGCTTTCACTTTCCGCTTCGGCGTCTTGTTGCGAAGTTGCAGGCCCAACTCCCGGTATATCCGACGCGCTCGCTTGTGATTTATTTGCCAACCCTCCCGCTGCAGCAACACGTGGATACGCCGATAGCCATAGCGTACCCGCGTTGCCGCCAACTCATTTATCTGCATTTGGAGACTGGCCTGATCGGGACGGCGAGACTTATAACGAATGGTTGCCCTGCTTGAAGGGAACGCATCAAAGGCCTGCCGCACACTGACCCCGTAACTGGACTGCAAATAGCCAACCAGTTCACGGGCCCGATCAGGCTTTACAGCTTTCGTTTGATGACATCCTGCAGCATCTCCTTGTCCAGACTGAGGTTCGCCACCAATCGCTTGAGACGAACATTCTCTTCCTGCTTCAATATGAACGCTATTTGCTGTTCGCTGAACCTACTCTTCTTCATGCCAAAATTTCCTGGCTGAAAAATGCCAAACCTAACCGAGATTTTTCTCACAAAATGGACCAATTTGAAGGGATCCGGTCAATGATCAACCCAGCTTGGTATCATTTCGCCCAACGCTGACATAATTGAACCCTGCGGCCTGCGCTTCTTCCGGACGATAGATGTTGCGCAGGTCGACCAGAACGTCGCCCGCCATCGCGGCATGGAGCTTTTTGAGATCCAACGCGCGATAGGCGTCCCACTCCGTGATTAGCGCCACGGCATGCGCGTCTTGCGCTGCGCTGTACGCGCTGTCGGCCATTACCACGTCGGGCAAGATCTTTGCGGCTTCTTCCATGCCTTCGGGATCATGGGCGTGCACGATGGCACCGGCATCCAATAGCGTCTGGACAATCGCAATCGACGGGGCATCGCGCATATCGTCGGTATTGGGTTTGAACGTCAGGCCAAGCAAACCGATTTTCATGCCGCGCACATCACCGCCCAAGGCATTGATGATCTTGCGGCCCATGGCGCGCTTTCGAAGGTCGTTGGCCTGAACGACCGCTTCCACCACACGAACAGGTGTTTCATTGTCCTGTGCGGTCTTGAGCAACGCCAGCGTGTCTTTTGGAAAGCAGCTGCCGCCATAGCCCGGCCCCGCATGCAGGAACTTTGGCCCAATGCGGTTATCCAAGCCAATGCCGCGCGAGACGTCTTGCACATCAGCACCCAGTTTCTCGCACAAATCCGCCATTTCGTTGATGAAAGTGATCTTCGTCGCGAGAAATGCGTTTGCAGCATATTTGATCAGCTCCGACGAACGGCGGCTGGTGAACAGCAATGGCGATTCATTCAGGAACAAGGGACGGTAAATCGCACGCATGACATCGCGGGCCCATTCGACATCGCTGCCCACAACAATGCGGTCGGGGCGTTTGAAGTCGCCAATGGCTGCGCCTTCGCGCAGGAATTCCGGGTTTGAAACAACGGCAAATTCAAGGTCAGGGCTGGTTTGCCGAATGATGCGCTCAACCTCGTCGCCGGTGCCCACAGGAACCGTGGACTTCGTCACAACAACCGTGCCGGGATCAATTGCACGCGCCAGCTCTTCGGCTGCGGCATAGACATAGCTCAAGTCCGCATGGCCATCGCCGCGGCGTGACGGTGTGCCAACGGCGATGAAGATCGCACCGCACCCTTTGACCGATTGCATGACATCGGTTGAAAAGCTCAAACGCCCGGCATCGACATTGGTCTTAACCAAAGCATCAAGGCCCGGTTCGTAAATCGGCATGATATTGGCGTTCAGGCGCGATATCTTGCCCTCATCCTTGTCGACGCAGACAACTTCATGCCCGAAATCTGCAAAACATGCGCCAGATACAAGGCCAACATAGCCCGAACCGATCATTGCGATTTTCATTACGATACCCTTTTGGAGGCCGTGTCCGATGAGATTTCTCGATTCATTTTATGTCCAGCTACAATGGTAAACAAGTAAAGAACAAAACCAAGAAGCAACACAACTAATGGATCTGCCAACTGAAGCCTTGAAAATATAATTGGGAAAGCAACAAGAGCGTAATAAATTTTTCGTCCATACGTCCAACCAATTGAGCGATCTAGGTAGTTGTGAAGGTGGTTGTGATCGGCAGAAAATGGATGTCGACCGTGAAATATGCGAAGGACAAATAACCGAGCCATATCTAGCACCGGGATCATAAACATGGTGACCACGTCAATCGTATGAAGGCCTATATTCGATTGGTGAATCCATATTGTCGCGAGCCCTACAAAGGCGCCAATACCATATGTACCCGCGTCACCGAGGAAAAGCCTGCCGCCCAAATTGGCGCCGAGAGCGATAAACAGGCCAATGGCCAAAGACACAATAGCCAGCGTTAAGGGATGCCATCCGTAAGATAAGAGTGCCAGTAACCATATAATCGCAACCCCAGCGACAAGACCATTTCGTCCGTCAGCCATGTTAACCGCATTCTGAAAGGCCAGCAGGCAAAAAACTGAGAAGGGTATCGCGAGCAAGCCTAATTCAATCTTGAGTCCAACACCCTGAAGGTCGAGGGCAGAGACAACAAACTCTGGCCTAATCGAAATGGCCGCGCCAAAAATGCCTGAGCAAATAATCAGTCTAACTAGTGCAGGAATGTGACGCCGGTCGTCAAAAAACCCCACTATCAGAGAAGCAAGGGTCGCAAATGCGAGCGCTAAGTAAGGCGCAGCGTGCGTAGATGATATGCCCTCTTGGAACAACTGCAGCAGGAGGATGGCTATGACCGGCGGAAGTGCCACAAGGCCGCCGACAAGCGGCGTCGGTGCCGCGTGGCACTTATGCTCCTGGGATCCTGGATGATCAACGACACCCAGGCGCAGTGCAATATTTTTACAAAAAACAACAATAAGTGCGGAGTATAAGAGCCCCAGGCCGAGCGCTACATACATTATCATTCCGTCACTCAACATATGAGACTACCACTAAATTGAAAAATACTACGATATACCATAAAAATATCTGCTTTCTTATAGAAAGCATTTCACATATTTATAAAGGAAGAGCTCTATATTAAATTCGATCCAAAATTCAATTCGTTTTTGTTAGCGTTAATTCTGTGATCTTTAACGGTGAACTCAACTGCCCTTCGGATCCAAGGGCACTCAACTCAACTCGCACTAGGTTACAGTTTTCTGGTACCTCGACCGACAGTTGCACTAACTTTGAGTTTGCAGTGGCGGGCACGAAGCGATCTACGATAAGCTGAGGTCCATTCTGGGCTGCGCAGTAAACACTCCAGCGAAGTGACGCGGGCGGAGAGCCTGGCTCATAAATCGATCTATGCCCCAACACATATGTCGAAGATGAAATGACGGCTACGTTCCGCGACGCTATCAAGCCCCGCGCTGTGGGCGCCACCGTCACATCGATTGTGCCGTCACCAGAGACGCTGGCCGAAATATCGTCTGACTGGCCTAGGGTCCAAGACAGCGGCTGCCACTTCGGATCGAGATTAACGCCGCCAGGAGCGAAAGCACGAAATGCGCCTACGTCAACATTCAGCGCGACAAGAGAGAATAATTTCCACGCATCGCCCGCCACACCTGATTGGAGCATACGGTAGATGATGCGCGCATTACTGACGGCATATTCATCGCCGCTAAGCCTTGACGCTATAGGCGCCACTAGGTCGCGATATTGGTCAACTTCAACCCGCTGTGACGCCATATCCAAAAAAGGCGCGCTCCACCTCGTCGCTGGGGTTAAATAGGGTCGTATCGCAGCCCTGACTTCGGGATAGGCAACTGCCGATACAAGTACGGGCAGAAAGGTCGCCTGCATTGCGGGGTGTACAGACAGAAGGGCATTATAGTGACTGACCGCGCCCTTCACGTCATCTGCCCCGCTTTTCTGTTCGATCATCCACAACTGGCTAAGCGCATCGCGGCGGGAAACAGTGTCGGCAGAAGCCATGAGGGCATTTGCCAATCCGGATTGACCAATAGAAGCCGCCCGAAGCCCATAGAAAGACAGGAGGCTGGCATTTAATGGGCGGTTGACTAGAGATGCCCGCGCCGCACCAGCGTCTTGGCTTGAAATTATAAACTGCGGGTTTGTTTTCAGTTCCGAGGCAAAGGCATTTACGGCGGCTAGGCCGTCCGACGGATCCGCTGAATAGGCAGCTTTTGGGTCAGCTTCCCGCAAATAGGATTTTACGGCATTCTGGCCGGAATAGGCTCCGCAAACCAACAGCAGGGCGGCGCCTGCAAGGCGGCTCGCGCTCAGCAGAAGCCCCGACCCCATTTAGCCGCGCGCCTCATCTTCTTCACCGTAACGCTGGCCGTAGCCGTAGCCGTAGCCGTAGCCGTAGCCGTAGCCGTAGCCCTTCGCGTCGCCGCCAACCTTTGTTAAGACGATGCCAAAGATGTGCCCATTCACCTGGCGAATGCGCTGGATAGATGCCTTGACGCCGCGAACGGCGGCGCCTCCAGCCTGCACGACATAGACTACGCCCTCAACTGACTTAGAAATAAGCGGCGCATCCGTCATGCCCAAAACCGGCGGGCTGTCAATTAAGATGTGGTCGAATTGACCGAGGCCTTCTTTCACAAATTGAGAGAGCCGGTCGCCACTCAAAAGCTCCGCCGCGCTTGGCGGGACAGGACCGGCTGCAATGATGCTCACATTTTTGAGGCTTGTCTCTTGCACAATGTGGGACCAGTCATTCTCGCCCGCCAGATAGTTGCTGAAGCCCACCTCGTTCGACCCCTCAACCATCGCGTGGATTGACGGCGAGCGTAAGTCGGCGTCGACCAAGAGCACACGCTTCCCAGTCCGGCCAATGATCTGTGCGAGCGCCAAGGACGTCGACGACTTTCCTTCCGCCGGCCGCGTACTCACAACCGCAAAGGACCTGGGTAGGCCGTGGTTGGTCGCAAATGCGAGACTTGAGCGGATAGAGAAATAGGCGTCGAAGATGTGTGACTTGGGGTCTCGCAATTCCTCGTACAGATTTCCGTCCGCGACGGCAGGCGTCATCCCGAGGAGTGGGACGCCCAGAAGCGGCTCCACCTGCGATGGCTCACGGATGCCCTCGTCGATTTGCTCAAGGGCAAAGACGGTCGCGGCAGCCAGGCCGATGCCGAGGAGCAAAGCAATCGCTAAATTGATTGGCATCTTAGGCGACGATGGTCTGTCGGGAACAATTGCCGGTTCAACAATTGCAATGTTATTTACGCCGACTGATCCCGCGACACCAATTTCCTTGTAGCGCTGCAAAAGGGCGTCATAGAGCTGGCGGTTCGTGTCCGCCTCTCGCTGGTATATGTTATACTGAATATTGGCCCTGTTTTGCCGGTCCATGTCGCCCTTCAGCTGGTCGACCTTTGCCTTGAGTTCGCTTTCGCGCTTCTGGGCCTCTCGATACTCACGCGTGCGTGCCGCACTTATGCGCGAAGTCTCGCGCGCAATCGCGGCGTCGATGGAGCGAATTTGCTCAGCATATTGCTTGACGGCAGGGAACTCCGGCTCAAACTGGACACTAAGCTTTGCATACTCGGCCGCGGCGGATGCACGCTGTTGGCGCAAGCCGGCAAGCGTCGCGCTTGAAGTCGCCTCTGCAGTCGTGTCGCCGCCACCGCCAGCCCTTGCCTGCGCTTCGATACGTGCGGCAGTTGCCGCGTTGAGCGCTTGCGACAATTGCTCGAGGCTTGCGCCAACAAGCGTGCGGTTACCGAGTGTCCGGCCGTCGCCATCGCGTATTTGATCTAGGTTAACGATATCCGCATTTGAGCCATAGAGGATGACGGCACGCTCACTCTGGCCAACCTTGTCCTGAAGAGAGGTCAGCCGCTCCTCCAAAAATTTACGGGCGTCCGCAGTCGACGCAAACTGGCGATCCATGCTGAGCGCAATAAAGGACGAGGCCCACTTATTCGCAATGGCTGCAGAAAGTTCTGGGCTTCTGCTGGTATAGGACGCGTCGACGAGTTTAGATCCACGAATAGGCGAAATAGCAATATTCTGCAGTAGCAACCCGACCACAAGGCGCTTGTGTCCGCCTCTCAATTGGGCCTCAGACTTGCCCGGCACCTTCTTCGTAATGATATCAGCGTCGAGACCGTGCGCCTCAAGAAAGGCGCCACTCTTGTATAGGCCAAGCTCGGAGGCGACCCGCTCAGCGAGGGGCCGTGTCTTAAGCAGGGCGTATTGCGTCGCATAAAACTCCACATCCTGCGACGAAGTCTGGGCATCCAAGCCCTCAACTTTGGTGACCTGCTTTTGCTGGCGGTCAATCTGGACCTGCACCTTGGCCGTGTAGAGTGGCGCCATGAGGAGCGTTGCGACAACGCCAATCACCAATGTGCCCGCAATGATACCCGTCACCAGCCAGCGCCAGCGCAGCGCCGTGTGCCAATATTGCAGCAGGATCGGCGGAAGCAGCCCTCGCGAATTTTGAGCAGCCTGCTGCTCAATCATGTTGGCGGACGCATTTACGACTTCATTCATGTAGGAGCCCAATTTAAATCTTAATTATTGCTGTTGAGTAGGTAGATTACCGGCGCCAGCAGTGGAGACGCAGCCAAGAAATCTTTCCAGATTTTGCGGCCCTGGGAATCTCCAACCATTACAACGTCACTCGCGTAAATTTCAGGGTCGGGGTAATTCCCCTTTTGAATTGCCTTGACATTGTAGAGGGCGGCATAGTCTTTCCCGCCAACGGTCCGGAAGACCGCGACTGATCCCCGAGACGAAATGTCAGTCCAGCCCTCGGCCGACGCAATTGCCGTCATGAGCGTCATCTTGCCGACAATGGGATACACGCCAGGCTTCTTCACCTCTCCGCCAATGGTGACCGTCTGGCTCACAATTTCCTTGAGATTCACTGTGACTTGGGGGTTCTTAATGAATCGGCCGCGGAACAAATCTTGCAGGGCGACGCTCACCTCTCCAGGCGTCTTACCAGCGACTTCGACCGTGCCAACAAGGGGGAAGGTTATGCGGCCGCTGGCGTCAACTTGGACTTCCTTGTCGCTCAATTCCGCGCTGCCGAACACGTCGATAGTCAGCTTGTCAAATGGCCCCACACGATAGGGGCGCTCAGAGGCCTGCAAGTCAGCCAAGCTGGGCGCCGGCAATTCATCGGCACTGACCATTTGAAGGCCCGCACGCGGCTCATCATCCGCCGCCGAGGCGTGGACGGAAAGTACAAGGAGAGCGAGGCCAATACCGAGAGACTTTAAGATCTGCATGCCGAACCTTATTGATGATCAGACTTGTGAAACAAACTTTTGGATGCCGAGGCCCAAATGGCCGCCAAGACAAATACAGCCGACAAAATCGGAGTACGCACCGGATAGTCAGATATACTTGCAATTGCGAGAAGAATTATCACTAAAATACCCAGGCGTTTAAATAAAGCAGCGTCGCCCGAGGCGCGCACGCCCCGCCAGACCGCCCCGGCAAGAAAGGCTAATGCCAAGAGCAGTAGCGCAGCGCCAGGGATGCCGGCTGTGAACAAAATTTCCAAAACCTCATTATGCGCGTGATTAGAAAAAGTGGGCCGCAGCAAGTTATCCGGCTCCAAAACCTTATACGCCTCAACATAACTCCCCACGCCCGTCCCCCATGGGAGATAGTGTGACAACATGTCTACGATGCTCTGCCAGACGGGCCAGCGCAAATCTTCCGTCTGATCTTCGAGGCGCATAAATGCGACGTCGCGCGACGCCCAAATCGTAGCGCACACCAGTGCCCCGACACTCGCAAGTGCCACAGAGTAGCGCACCCAAGGCCTAATCGCGACCCGCTTTAGGGGGAGGAGCCCAAATGCAAATACGAGGACGAGTGCGACGCCGGCCACCAGCAGGCCCGTCCGCGACCCGGTGACCAGCACGAGCGGCACAACCACTAGGCACATAGAGGCACCCGCAAACGCCTCGATCTTGCGCGGCAATCCCATCCCGACGCCGGCACTGATCGCGACCGCCGCCATCGGAAAAATGAGTGCCAGAAGCGCAGCCTGATGGTTTCGGTTCACAAACAGGCCCGCGACGTCTTGCGACGCCTGGCGTGAATAGAGGGCAATGTCTGCGTCCGTCGCCTGCAATAGCCCGACGGCGGCACTCGTGAATGAGAGCAGCAGGACGACGCCTAAGGCGCGCCTCTGCCGCAGGCCATCAAACTGGGAGGCCAAGACCAGCACCGCAAATGGAACCGACAGCGACAGTAATGCATTCATCGTCTCGTCCGGCGACATCGACAGGGGTCGAGAAATTTGGCCGAGGCCGACGGCCTTGTCGATGTCCACAATGACCTGCCGCCCAGGCAAGTTACTCCACACGTCGTAGGGAAGCGGTACCAAGTGTGCTGCCGTCAGCAATACGGTTAGACCAAATATCAGCCAGACCGCCCAAAACTGTCGAATATGTTGAAGCCGGAGAGACCAGAGGCCAATCGCCGTCACGACGAAGGCGAGTGGACGCAGGAGGATGAGATGCGGCTCGTCGGACCAGCTACTGCCGCCCGCGAAGAAGACGGCCAGCATGAAGCCCGAAAAAAATATAAAGGGAATGTCTAGGGAGCGCCGCGCCCGCGCGGCTTTTGTATCAGACAACTGCATCGCCTAACGTTAGAACGCCTACCCAGCGGGGACAATCAAAAAGATGATAAAAAAAGGGGCGATAAACGCCCCTTTTTCCTCTCAGCGGTTAGGCTGAAATTACTTGCTGTCGCCGCCAGAGGCGATAACGATACCACCCACAACCGCAGCAGCAGCGAGGACAGCAACGAGCGTACCCGACGCAGCCTTAGTCTTGCCTGGCTTTGCAGCAGCACGAACTGGCTGAACTGCAGCCGACTTAACCGAAAGCGAACCAGCAGCAGTGGCAGCCGAAGCAACCGAAGGGGCCATCAGAGCAACTACGGCAAGCGCAGAAATGATCTTCTTCATAAAAAAACTCCAATTGGGAGATGTGTGCTTTTACCCATCACCTTTCCCCTTTATAGAAGTGATTCGACACGAATGTCAACGGCTTTGGGCATTTTTACTTTCTTATAGCGGTAAATATGCGACCTCTTTGCTCTATTTTAGAGGGGCTTTGAAATCAGCTCAAACCAAACTAACGAGTTTTTTTAACTATGGATTTTTATGCATCGCGGCACAGCCACCATCTAACGAATTGGAAGTAAGAGTTGGACTTTGAAGACGACAAGCATGGATTTTTGCGGATCCTGGACAGCCTGTACGGCCGAATGTTCCGCTGCCCGCGCGGCAAGCACAAGCGCAGCAGCAGCCACATCCGTAAGACTGGCGACCAATATACGTCGCGCTGCCGCAGCTGCCGCAAGCCAATGGTGCGCATCTCCAAGCGCAACTGGGCCCTCGACGACCGACGCGCCTAGGATATGCGACTTTGGGCGCTAGGCATCCTCGTCGCACTCTCGACGCCCGCCGATAGCATAAACGGCTACGCCAAAATTAGTGACAACATGCAGGCCAGCCTGCTGGCACTTCAGAGAGACGACAAGCGTGTGGCAGACATCGCCTGGCGCATCGCCTCACGCAATGCGGACAGCTGCCCCAAGCTTTGGGCGTCAATCGGCGTCAGCCTGCAACATGTCAGCCAATATGAGCCCGCCTATCGCACGGCAGCCCAGGCGGCATTCGGGTTAGACGACACATACCCGTCAATCCTCGCAGTCGCCGAGGGCTCGCCGGCGTTCGCCGCAGGCCTGAAGCCAAACGACACAGTGCGGGCGGTCAAGGGCGTAGACCTTGCCGACAAAAGTCGGGGTCAGAAAAGCGCCGCGAGCTATGACGCGGTGGCGGCCGCCATGGCGGCGCTGGAGGCCCTGCCCGAACGTAGTGCGGCTATACTGTCGGTCGAACGCGAAGGCCAGAGGCTCGAAGTCAGTGTGACGCCCCAAAATGTGTGCCGCTCCCGCGTGGAGCTGGCGCCCGGCAACGCAATCAACGCAAATGCAAATGGCCTCGTCGCACAGATTTCAGGGCGCCTCGTCGACTGGGTCGAAGGTGACGACGAACTCGCACTCGTCATTGCGCACGAGATGGCCCACAATCTCCTTGATCACCCCAAGAGGCTCAGTGAAAAATCTGCACTTTCGGGCCTCGCGACGAGCCTCGGCCTTTCGGGCAAGGCCCAGCGCCAAATGGAGCTGGACGCAGACCGAATGGGGATAATCATGGTGGCAAGCGCCGGCTACAATTACAAAATCGCCCCGGACTTTTGGGCACGGCTAAATTCCAACTCCCCACTCGCCTCATTTTTGGCGACGTCACACCCCACGACGCCAACGCGCCGCGAAAATGCGCGGACCGTTGTGGGCGAGTTAGACGCTAAAAGACCTTAACCGTTAAAAGATGAGTAAAATGTTTAGTCTAGAAAGAGGCGCAGCAATTCTTTAGCGGGCTAAGATAACTTACAAATAAGCCCAAACGGCTTAATCGTAGTTCAACTAAATATTTCCTGGAACCCAACCTTGCCACTTAAAACTCAAAAAATCAGAAAGGCGGTATTTCCGGTTGCCGGGCTTGGCACGCGTTTCCTGCCAGCGACCAAGGCCATACCCAAGGAAATGCTGCCCGTCGTGGATCGTCCGCTCATCCAATATGCAGTAGATGAGGCGCGCGAGGCGGGTATTGAACAGATGATATTCGTCACTGGGCGCGGCAAAAGCGCGATTGAGGATCATTTCGATATCGCGTTTGAGCTGGAACGCACGATGAGCGACCGGGGCAAGGATTTGTCGGTGCTTGAGCCGACACGGCTTGCGCCCGGTAATTGCGCCTATGTTCGCCAGCAAGAGCCGCTAGGTCTGGGCCATGCCATTTGGTGCGCACGCGACATTATTGGCGATGAACCTTTTGCTATATTATTGCCGGATGAATTCATGGTCGGTTCGCCCGGCTGCATGAAGCAGATGGTTGACGCCTATGAGAATGTGGGTGGCAACATCATTTCGGTGCTGGAGGTGCCGCAGGACAAAGTGTCGAGTTATGGCGTGATCGCCCCGGGCGCTTCGCATGGGAACATTACCGAAGTCAAAGGACTGGTTGAAAAGCCCAAGGCAGAAGACGCCCCCTCCAACCTAATCATTTCGGGCCGCTACATCCTCCAACCAGAGGTGATGCGCGTCTTGGAGCATCAGGGGAAAGGATTGGGCGGCGAAATTCAGCTGACCGATGCGATGGCGCAGATGATTGGTCGTCAGGCCTTCCACGCGGTCACATTCGAAGGTGACCGCTATGATTGCGGGGATAAAATTGGCTTCCTTGAGGCGTGCGTGTCGGTTGCACTCGCGCGGGAAGATATGGCAAGTGACGCTCGCGCCGTAATTGAGCGCGCCCTGCATCGGAGTTAGGCAATTGAAAGTTTTTGTGACTGGCGGCGCCGGCTATATCGGCACGCACACAGTGCTGGAGCTCCTACGCGACGGCCACGAAGTTTGCGTGAGCGACAATTATCGTAACAGCTCGCCCGTGGCGCTGGACCGGGTTCGCCGCCTCGCCAATGCCGACTTTAGGCAGTGTGAGATCGACATTCGAGACCAAGACACGCTGGCGCAGGCACTTGCCGACTTTCAGCCCGACGCCGTCATACATTTTGCTGGCCTGAAGGCGGTGGGCGAATCAAGTGAGATCCCAATCGACTATTACGACAATAACGTGGTGGGCTCGCTGCGCCTGCTCGCTGCCATGGATGAGGCGGGATGCACGAGAATTGTGTTCTCGTCGTCTGCCACGGTCTACGGCGAGCCGCAGTATCTTCCCTACGACGAACAGCACCCGCTGGCCCCCACCAACCCCTATGGCCGCACAAAGCTTATGGTCGAGGAGATCATCCGGGACTGGTGCCGCTCAAAACCTCAAAACTCTGCGGCATTGCTGCGGTACTTCAACCCTGTCGGCGCCCACGCCTCGGGCGATATCGGCGAGGATCCGCGCGGGACGCCCAATAACTTAATGCCCTTTGTCGCTCAAGTGGCAGTCGGACGCAGGTCTCACCTCAGCGTGTTTGGGAATGACTATGCGACGGCCGACGGGACTGGCGAGCGCGACTATATTCATGTTGTCGACCTCGCCCGCGCCCACCTCGCGGCAATTCACTACGCGTCGAGGCGTCAGGGCTGTGAGGCATTCAACATCGGCACCGGCTCGGCATATTCCGTCCTGCAAATCGTGGACGCCTTTGAGAGGGCGTCGGGCCGCACAGTCCCCTACCAAGTCTCAGTGCGACGCGCGGGCGACATAGCCACCAGTGTTGCGTGCGTCGATAAGGCGCGCGACACGCTTGGCTGGGCGTCGCGCCACACGCTTGACGACATCTGCCAGTCGAGTTGGAATTGGCAGTCTCGCAACCCCGAGGGCTATGGAGGAGACGCGGCGTAAATTCGACGCAATCCTTGGCTTCGCATCGGGGCAGTTGCGCGCAAACGTCCCCACTTGCGCCATACTGACATCCATGGCAGTAAACATTAATCGCGCAATTAAACAGGAATGAAGCCCATGGCCCTTGCCCATAGCGAAGCTGCGAACCCGCATTGGGTGCCGCGCAAAAAGATTGACGAGCTTGCGCATATTCCTGGCGAAAACGGCCTGCCTATTGTCGGCACGACATTCCGCGTGCTGCGCGATCCGCCGGCTTATGGCGCGCGCATGGTCAAAACCTATGGCAAGGTTTTCCGCACCAACGCCTTTGGCAATCCGACGATTTCCTTGGTTGGCGCCGAGGCGAATGAATTGATGCTGTTCGACCGGGAAAAGCTTTTCTCGTCTGAGCAGGGCTGGGGCCCAGTACTGAACTTGCTCTTCCCCCGCGGCCTGATGCTGATGGATTTTGACCACCACCGCATGGACCGCCGCGCGCTGGGCATCGCGTTTAAGCCAGGGCCAATGCGTGCCTACACCCAAGACATGAACCGCATTTTTGCCGAGCAGTTGAAGGATTGGCGCGGTGACATGCTCTTCTATCCGGCGATCAAGCAACTGACGCTTGATGTCGCGGCGAGCAGTTTCTTAGGCATTCCGCTGGGGCCAGAGGCGGACAAGATTAACAAGGCCTTTGTCGACATGGTGCAGGCCTCGGTCGCGCCAATCCGCGCGCCCATTCCCTTTACCGCGATGGGCAAAGGCGTCGCTGGCCGCAAATATCTCATCGACTATTTCGGCCCGCAAATTGCCGAGCGCCGCCGCAATGAAAACCGGCAGGATATGTTCAGCCAGTTTTGCCGGTCAAAGCGCGAAGACGGCGAATATATGTCGGACGGCGAATTGATCGACCACATGAACTTCCTGATGATGGCGGCACATGACACCATCACTTCGTCGGTTACGTCGATGATCTGGTATCTCGCCAAGCACCCGGAATGGCAGCAAAAACTGCGCGAGGAGTGCCTCGCCATCGCGCCCGCCGGTGCAGACATCGCTTTTGCCGATCTCGATAAGTTCGAGCTTACCGAATATACATTTAAAGAAGCGCTGCGGATGATTTCGCCGGTGCCGTCCATTCCGCGCCGCGCGCTCAAAGACTTCGAATTTATGGGCTATCACATTCCCAAGGGCACATCGGTCAGCATCAGCCCGTCTTATGTCCACATGATGCCCGAATATTGGGAGAACCCCGAAACCTTCGACCCGATGCGCTTTACGCCCGATAAGGTGAAGACGCGGCATAAATATGCGTGGGTGCCTTTTGGGGGCGGCGCGCATATGTGCCTGGGCCTGCATTTCGCCTATATGCAGATGAAGCTGTTCACGCATCACCTGCTAACCTCGGTTCGCGTCGAGATTGCTGACGGCTATGCGCCCGATTGGCAGGCGTGGCCAATCCCGAAGCCAAAGGATGGATTGAAGGTCCGCTTCGTTCCGCTGTAGTCTGCGATACGCCACGCACCGTTCAATTCACGCATTGCAAGCTCTGCCTGATGCCGTAAAGGTCGCCCTGCGCGCATGGCCTATTCAGAACAGACAGATTGGACCACTGAACCGCGGTGGGATTTGGTCCGGCGACGGGGCCTTGGTGTGGTCATCGCGCTCTTGCTCGAAGCGATCATCATTCTCGCGATACTCAGCCTCAGCATGCGGTCTGGTGGGCCAGCGGCGGGGACGCGCGTTCTAAATACATTTTCGCTGGAGGCTGAGGCGGACGCAGCATCATCGGCAGAAAAGAACGAAACCAAGACACCGGTGACCAAAGAGCAGCAACAGACCATCACGCCGCCACTCCCGATGCCATTATTATCGCCGGTAAATCCCGTGAAGGTCCCGCCGCCCAGCCCGGACTATATCAAATTGAGCAAGTCTGAATTTGACGCAATGGACCTGTCCAAATTTCCGGCCAGCGGCGGCAGCGGATCGGGCGAGGGTAAAGGAAACGGACAGGGGACCAAGGGCATGATGGGCCCGGGCCTCGGGCCCGGCGGCGCGCAGCTGTACCCCGTGGCGTGGCTACGCGAACCCTATGACAGCGAACTCGCGCCCTATCTCGCGGCTATCAAGCGGATCCCCCCCGGCGCATCGGCCGACATCGCCTGCCGCATGGCGGAGCGTAACCGCGTCGAAAACTGCCAGATTATCGCTGAAACACCGCGCGGCACCGGCCTCGCCAAAGCGATTCGCCTCGCCGCGTGGCAGTTCCTCGTCAAACCCCCGCGTATCGACAATAAACCGCAACTGGGCGTCTGGGTGCGGATCCATTTCGATTTCGGTGTGCGGGCAATTGACGAAGGGACAGCGCCGTCAGACTAGGCGCTGTCCTCTCGTTTTCTTACTTGCGCGAGGCAATCCAAGCATCGACTTGTTCTTCAAGTATATCCAACGGGACGGGGCCTGACTTCAGCACCGTGTCGTGGAAACCGCGTACGTCGAATTTCTTGCCAAGTGCCCTTTGCGCCTTGTCGCGCAGCTCGCTGATCTTCAGGCTACCGACCATATACGCCGTCGCCTGACCGGGGTAGATGATATAACGCTCGATGGCTTTCACGATACCGCCGGGGGCGTCTGCAGAGTTATCTTCGACATATTTGATCGCCTGCTCGCGCGTCCAGCGCTTGTGGTGCAGGCCGCTGTCGACGACGAGCCGGATGGCGCGGTGCAGTTCCAATTGCAGCCGGCCGAAATCGCGCGCCGGATCGGTGTAGAGCCCCATGTCCTTGGCGAGCTTTTCAGAATAGAGGCCCCAGCCCTCGGAATAAGCCGTCACCCCGCCAAATTGGCGGAAGGCTGGCACGTCTTTCAGCTCCGTCTGGATCGCCAGCTGCAAATGGTGGCCGGGGATACCCTCGTGGTAGAATAATGCTTCGACCTCGGTCAGCGGCATGTCGGCCATCTTATAGAGGTTGGCGTAATAGGTGCCGGGGCGCGAGCCATCGGGCGCAGGGCGCTGGTAAAACGCCTTACCTGCCGATTTCTCCCGGAATGCTTCCACGGGCTTCACAACCAACGGAGCCTTGGGCAGTGTCCCAAACCATTTGGGTAATAATGGTGTGACAGCGTCCTGCGCCTTTTGCGTTTCGGACAAATAGAGCGCACGGCCCTCTTCGGTTTCGGGCGCGTAGAATTTGGGCTCCGTGCGCATATATTTGAAGAAAGCCTGAAGGTCGCCCTTCACGCCCATCTTCTTTTGGACGACGCCCATTTCCTTGTGGATGCGCGCAACCTGCGCGAGACCCAATTCATGGATCTGGTCAGGCGTCATGTTGGTCGTGGTGTAGTTGGCCAGCCGCTCGGCATAATAGCCCGCGCCATCGGGGAAGCGCCAGACGCCGTCGTCGGTGCCGGCGACTTTCTCCTGCACCGTCATTTCAGCAATCAGCGCCTCATAGGCGGGCTTCACAGCTTTGGTGAGCGCCTGCGCCGCGTCTGCAATCAAGATATCCTTTTCGATCTGCGTGATCTTCAGCTTGCCGACCTTCGCCTTGAAATCGGCGAATAATGGCGCGTCAGGACCGCCGTCAAAGGGTGCCCCGGTGATGACGTTGCGCGAATCGGCAATGACATAGGGATAGACCCACTTGGGTGGCATGATGCCCTTTGCGGCGCGCGTTTTGGCTTGGCTTACAGCCTCCGTCATTGCGGGGCCAATGCCGTAGAGCCGGTTCACATAGGCGCGCGCGTCGGACTTGGTATCGATGCGGTGGATGTTGATGAGAAAGGCAGGGATCTGGCTCTGCGCGCCGTTCATCTGATCGAAGACATAGCCATAGTCGTTATATTTATACGCGCCCTCGCTGCGCGCTGCGCGCTTTTCAAACAGGCGGTACGAGAGCTTGTTTTCTAGTGACAGCTTGGCGGGATCAAAGCGCGCGCGCATTTCTTTCAATGCCGAACGTTCGGCTTCATAATTGCGGGCTTCGGCTGCGTCGGAACCGTCGTCCCATTTCCCATAGTCGCTGTCCTTGATGCCGCGATAGGATTTGCCGAGCGGCGATCGCGCAAGCTGCTGCGCATCATGTTCTTCGAAAAACGCCATGATCGCGGCGTTCTGGTCAACCTCGGCGGAGGCAACAGGTGCCGCGGCTGCAGTCTGCGCAATCGCCGGTGTGGCCATATAGACCAGCGCCACAGCAACGGCAGAGAGGGCGGTTTGGGTTATGCGCATCGAAACTCTCCTGATATTATTTATGGCAACGTCATATCAGGCAGATGCGGCAGGGGAAGCGGCGATTTTACAGCTTGTCGAACGGGCAGTGGTTTTGGTCGAAGCGATCTACCGGTTGCCTAACCGCTATTGCGCAACGCGGTCGCGATGGCGTTGATCGTCAGCTGAATGCCCTCGCCAATCCGTTCGTCGGCTTCACCCGCGCGGTGGCGTTTCATCAGTTCGATTTGGAGCAGGTTCAGCGGCTCAATATAGGGCAGGCGCAGGCGGATTGAATTGTTCAGTGCCGGGTTGGCTTCCAACAAGTGGTTCTGCCCGGTAGCATCCAGCAGGCTGTCGCGTGACGCGTGCCAGCCACCCTTGATGCGGCCAAACAGATCCTGCGCGAGCGCCTGATCCTCGACCAAGCCAGCATAATGCGCTGCGATGCCCATGTCGGACTTGGCCAAGACCATTTCCATATTGGCGAGGATGGTCTGGAAGTATGACCACTCACCGGCCATTGCACGCAACAGACCTTTGTCCGCAAAATCGGCCAATGCCTGCCCTGTGCCGTACCAGCCGGGCAGCATGACGCGCGCCTGCGCCCAGGAGAACACCCACGGGATGGCGCGTAAATCTTCAATCGCATCGGATGCCGTGCGGCTTGAGGGCCGCGATCCGATTTTGAGCGTCGCGATTTCGTTAATGGGCGTCATTTGGCGGAAAAATGTGCGGAAGCCTTCGGTGTCGTACACCAAGCCGCGATAATGGCGGAAGGCGCTGGCCGAGAGTTCAGCCATCGCTGCCTTGAAACGCGCGACATCCGCGCCCGCAATCGGGTCGCTCGACAGCGTGGCGAGCATCGCGGCGGACGCCATGGTTTCCAAACTGGTGACGGCATTGTCGACCGTGCCATATTTGGCGGCGATGACTTCGCCCTGTTCGGTAATGCGGATGCGGCCCTGCACGGTACCCTGCGGCTGCGCGAGGATTGCCCCAAAGGCTGAACCGCCGCCCCTGCCCACCGCGCCGCCGCGCCCATGGAACAGCTGCATCGCGACGCCCGCGTCGGCGAACACGTCCGCCAATGCGCTCGATGCCTCATATAGTTCCCACGTGGATGTCAGGTAACCGCCGTCTTTGTTCGAATCGGAATAGCCAATCATCACTTCCTGATGCCCGCGCGCCTTGGCCAGCGCCTGCATCATGGGAATTTGGAAAAAGGCGCGCATGGTTTCGGGCGCAGCCTGAAGGTCGGCGATGGTTTCAAACAAGGGCACGGACATGATGGTCGCGCTTGGTTTTCCATCGCCGTCGATGCGGTACAGCCCCGCCTGCTTCAGCATCACATAGACTTCGAGCATGTCGGACACGCTGGTCGTCTTGCTGATATTATAGGTCGTGATGGCCGCGTCACCGAAATCGGCCTGGGCCTTCGCGGCTGCACGTACGATCGCGAGTTCCTTCGCCGTCTCCGCGCTATAGTGCGTCCACTCGCCGGCCAGCGGGCGATTATGCGTTAATTCAGAAACGAGCAGTGCGACCCGCGCACTTTCATCCAGCGCAAGATAATCCGGCGTCACGCGGGCAACGCGAAACAGCTCGGCGACGACGCGTTCATGCACATCGCTATTCTGCCGCAAATCAAGCGTCGCCAGATGGAAGCCAAATATCTCCACCGAGCGGATGAGCCGCGCCAGTGCGCCCCCGCTCGACAGCGCGCCATCGCCGTCGCTGGCGAGGCCCGACGCGACAGTGACAAGGTCCCTGCGCAGTTCGTCAGGGCCGTCATAGGGCTGCCCTGAAAGGCTCGAGGGGCGCGGCGGTTGATCGCCAACCAATTTGACATGTGTCGCCGCCAGACGCGCGTATATGCCCGACAGCGCCCGCCTATAGGGCTCATCCGCGCGGCTTGGGGCAGTGTCGCCACTTTTCTCAGCCAATGCCAGCACCGGCTCGGGCGTGTCGCTCATCAGTGATGAGATCGAAATTTCCGCGCCCAGTTTATGGATCAGCTCAAGATAATGCCGAATGGCCGTACCGCCATTGCGCGCCGTGGCGTAACGCAGGGTGTCCGCATCGACGAAGGGATTGCCATCACGGTCGCCACCAATCCAGGTACCAAGGCGCACAAAACCCGGCGGACGACCGCCGAGCGCCTTTTCCCAGCCAGCGTAAAGCTTTGGCAGCGCGGTTAGAAAGACATCCTGCATCGTCGCACGGGCATTTTCGATCTCGTCGGCCACAAACAGCTTTTCGCGGCGCAGGGGCCGCGTTTGCCACAGAAGCGCAATCTGACGGTAGATGGCCGCGTCTAGGTCATCGCCATCTTCAGTCATCGTCTGCCCCTGATCACGCAACTCCATCAGCTTTGCGATCCGGTTTTTGTGGTCAATGATGCTCTTGCGCCGCACTTCGGTGGGATGTGCGGTCAGCACGGGCACGATCAGGCTGTGGCCAAGCATCTCGCGGATGTCGGTTAGGGCGACGCCTTCCGCCATAAGCCGCGCGCAAGCTTCGGCAACCGTCGCGCCGTCCTCATGCGCAAGGCCTTGCCGATCCTCCGCCAGATTGGCCAGAAGCGAAAACAGCATGAACCCGCGGACGAAGTTCAGGGTGTCATCAAGGCTTAGCGCCCCAAGGCCGCTGTCGCTCGCCTCGGCACCTTCAACTTTGCGAAAACGATCAACGCTCGTCGAGCGTATATATTCGGTCTGCCGGAATAATTTTTCTCCGCCATAGGCGCGAATGACGTCCCCCAGCATCTTGCCGAGGAACCGGATATCCGGATTTTGCGAAATGGTGTGTGTGTGCTGACCGTCCATTGCCCAAGTTGTGCACATGGGCCGCGCATAGGCAAGCAAATGCGCCTACGCTGGGCAGGGAATAGCTATTCCCCGATCAGGCGGGAAAGTCGGCGGATTTCATCATTTTGCGCGGCGACATCATCTAGCACCGGTTTTTGCGCATCGGTCAGCAGCGCGACCAGCCCCGAATCACCCGCATTGGCATCCGCAATCAAACCATCGAACGCGCGAACTGCCGCGACCGAATCATCACGTATTTTATCGAGCCGCGACAATACAACATGCGCATTGACCCAGCCTTCGCTGCCGGGGGCGCTTCCCGCCGCACGTGCGGCCACGGCGCGGACAGCGTCAAGGCGTCCGAGATAGGCGGCGTGCGCGATCTTGTGCCGCGCAAGCAACGCATCGACCTGCGCCTTGAGCTCCACGGGCAGGGAAACCGGCGCTGCTGGCGGTGTCACGGCCGCGTCTATGGCACCAACATTCTCGTACGAGCGCCGCTCAAGCGAGGGAAACTGCCCCTCTATACTGCCGCATGATGCGAGCAGAATGAGGGGGGTCAGACGAAGCATTGGCTTGATAATCGACATGTGCGGTGTCTAAACCTGCGGCTACGCCCATGCAAGGGCCGCGCAATCACGCTTACTTGCGGGCAAAAGGCGTTGACAGGATGAAATCCTTGGACTAGCTGCGCCCCTTCTTGCGTGACCTCCCAAGATTCGTCTTTTGGAGTAACGCGTTTGAGCAACCGCGCTTCAAAAGGGCGCTAAGCTGTAGAAACGGATGAGTTATAACCATGTTCGCAATCGTGCGCACAGGCGGCAAGCAGTATCGCGTAGCCGCCGGAGACAAAATCGCAGTTGAAAAACTGTCTGGTGAAGCGGGTGACAAGATCTCGCTTGGTGACGTTCTGTTGGCCGGTGACGGCGACACAGTGCAGGACGTAAACGGCCTGACCGTTTCTGCCGAAATCATTGCGCAAGAGCGCGGCGAAAAGGTGATCGTTTTCAAAAAGCGTCGTCGCCACAATTATCGTCGTAAGCAGGGCCATCGTCAGTCTTTGACACTGCTGCGCATCCTCGCCGTCGGCAAGGAAGAGAAGAAGGCCGCTGCGCCGAAGGCCGAAAAGGCTGAAGCCGCGCCAAAGAAAGCCGCTGCGCCTAAAAAGGCTGCAGCTTCAAAGGAAGCTTGAGCGGCAACGCTCTGACTTAGGAGTTTAGACCATGGCACATAAAAAAGCAGGTGGTTCGTCACGCAACGGTCGCGATTCAGCAGGCCGCCGCCTTGGCGTTAAGAAATTCGGTGGCGAAAGCGTCATCGGTGGCAACATTATCATCCGTCAGCGCGGCACCAAGGTATATCCTGGCGCAGGCGTTGGCCTTGGCAAAGACCACACCCTGTTCGCGCTCGTCGCGGGCCGTGTGCGTTTCCACGCCGGCAAACTTGGCCGCAAATATGTGTCGGTCGACATGGCAGCCGCGGCGGCCGAATAAACAGGACAATCGATACCGGGTTGTCCAGACGGATGACCCGGAAATCACAGCAGGTGGTTTCCACCTTTGAACAGGGAGACGGGTCATCCGATCTCCCTTTCTTTTTGTCTCATTCTCCCTGTTCTCAGCCTCCTGCGGAGGAACTGTAACATGGCTGTCGCTTTGTCATGCAAGGGGCGGCACAGAACCGGAGAGAAATGATGTTCGCGAGAACCGAAAGATTGTTATTGCGGCCCAGCTGGCCCGAAGATGCGGGCGATCTTCATCAGGCCATCGCCGATGAGGGCATTGTCCGCAATCTCGCGCGCGCGCCGTGGCCTTACACGGCGGAGGATGCTGTGCGTTCCGCAACGCAAGAGCATGACGCGCAATTCCCTCTCTTTTTGATGATGCTGCGTACCAATGGCGCGCCGCGCCTAATCGGCGCGTGTGGCATTGGTAACTTAAATAATGACGCCGAACTGGGCTACTGGATCGGCAGGCCATATTGGGGATTGGGCTTCGCCACCGAAGCCAGCCGTGCCGTCGTTGAGATAGCCAAAACCATCGGCCACAGGAAATTGGTCGCGAGCCACTTCACGGACAACCCCGCGTCGGGCAATGTCTTGCGCAAGCTTGGCTTTCAAAGCACCGGCAAGACCGCGGTACGCCACAGCAATGGCCGTGGCATTGCCACAACATGCGCGCTGTACGAACGGTCGCTCGATGCGACGACCAGTGACGACGCGGATATGCGATGCACGCGCCCACTCGGTATGCGCGAATATATGGATAGCCTGCAGGCGGCGTGAGCGGAATTTAGACTTAGTCTCGATAACCGACAAGGTTCGCCTTCGCGTATCACAGAAGTTCTAACTTCGGCCGTTTTAGTTGTTGTGCTTTGGTTTGGGGAAGCTTGTGCCCGCATAGCCGGGCTATAATAATAGCTCGCACATAAGTGGATCATCATTCCATATCGCGCGTGCAATTGACCGAATAGAAATGGGTTTTGTATTTGACCGATCGCATAACTTCGGCGACATCGTGGCGATGTGTAGATTCACTGAAGAAAGATAGCGTGTGACCATAACTCCTGTGATTTTATCGGGTGGCGGTGGAACACGGCTGTGGCCAATGTCCACACCGCAAATGCCTAAACAATTTCTGGCATTGACGGGTTCGCGCACAATGTTCCAACTGACCGTCTTGCGCGTGATGGACAGGCAGCATTTTGCGGCTCCCCTGATCGTAGCTAATGCCGCGCATGCTGAGATCGTTAGCGAGCAGCTGGCTGAAATCGGCGTTACCGACGCCATCATTTTACTTGAACCGTGCGCGCGAAACACTGCCCCCGCAATTGCGTTGGCGGCTCTCGCAGGAGATGCACCCGACAACGTCATGCTGGTGATGCCCAGCGACCATGTCATTAAGGACGAGGCTGCGTTTCACGCGGCGACGGACGCCCTTTTACCCAAAGTACAAGACGGATGGATGGCGACGTACGGTATCAATCCTACGGGTCCGGAGACAGGATATGGCTATATCCAAATGGGACCCCAGATTGAAGGTGGCGTCCATGAAGTGAAACGCTTTGTCGAAAAGCCGGACGCCGCCAGCGCCGCGGCTATGATCGACAGCGGCGACCATGTTTGGAATGGCGGCATATTTCTGTTTCGTGCCGACACCTATTTGGGTGCCATCGCAGAATATGCGCCGGAGATGGGTTCGGCCGCGCGCCTCGCGATGTCCAAAGCCGAGCGAAGCGGTAATCAATTACGCCCCGACCATGAAAGCTTTGCCGCCTGTCCGGCGGACAGCATCGATTATGCGATTATGGAAAAGGCGCCCAAGGTCGCGGTCGCGCCAGTGGGTATGGGCTGGTCGGACGTCGGTAGCTGGGATGCATTGTATGAAATCGGCAACAAAGATGCAGACGGAAATGTATCATCGGGTGCCGTCCGCATGGACGCCAGCCGTGGGAACCTCGTCCACGCCAACGGCATTCGCGTTTCGGTGCACGGCGTCGACGATTTGCTCGTCATCGCAAATGGCAGTGAGATAATGATCCTGCCACGCGGGACGAGCCAGAAAGTTCGGGATTTCGCAAAGGACTGACGGCATTAGCCTGCTCTGCTTCGCACAGTCGTCGTGCCTTAATGGCTGCCTGGAACCCTGCGCGCTCGGCGCTGATGGTTGCGAGGTGTGCGGAGGGTTGTGCGCGGAGGCGAAATATATGGGACGCCTAAAATTATAGTTCATGCAGGAAGTTAACGCGCTGGAAGGCATCGCCCGCCCGTTGCCCGAAAATGCACCCGCGATGGCGCCGCCAACGCATTCAATGCTATTGGACAAGCATCACAATTGGCCTAACGTCCTTAATCAAACTGACACACAGGCATCTATGACCACGCACGCTTCAAAAATTGTACAACTGAATGATCCCGGCATGCCGCGCCGGTTAAGCCCCGAGGCCAGCCGCTCGGCGGCGCTTGAGGCCGCGCGCGACCTGTTGCTTGAATCTGGTCCGCAGGCCGTTACGCTTAAGGCAGTCGCGGGACGCATTGGCCGCACGCACGCCAATTTGCTGCATCATTTCGGCTCAGCCTCTGGGCTGCAGCGCGAACTTGCTGCCTATATGGGTGACAAAATCTGCAGCAAAATCGGCGCAGCGGTGGTGCAAATGCGTGGCGGAGCGGTGACACCGCACGAGCTGGCTGACTTGATTTTTGACCAGTTCGATCGCGAGGGTGCGGGCGCGCTTGCGTCGTGGATGCTGCTGTCGGGCAATGAAGATGCGCTCGACCCGATTATCGAGGCGATCCATAGACTGGTCGATGAAATCGGCGAGGATGGACAGGACGACACCTCGCTGCATGAACTCACGCTTGAGATGGTGCTGATGGCGTTGGGCGACGCATTGTTGGGCGGGCCAATGTCGGCCTCGCTTGGCCTACCGCGCGAGACGGGGCGGCAAATTGCCGGCCGCAAATTGGCGGCTTCTTTCGACGAGTGGCAGTCCCAGATTAAAAGCTAATCCGCCGCTACGGCGCGACGCGGTAATATTCGCGGTACCACGCGGCAAATTTTTCCAGACCCTCGGCCAGCATCACCTTGGGCTTATAGCCCGTCAATGCGTGCAGCTTTGACACGTCGGCATAGGTCGCCGTGACATCGCCCGGCTGCATGGGGCGCATCACTTTAACGGCCTCATGCCCAATGGCTTTCTCAAGTGTTTCGATCATTTCCATCAGGCCAACCGGATGGCTGTCGCCAATGTTGAGCACGCGGTGTTCGCCGCGCGCAGGCGGATTATCGAGCGCGCCAATGATCCCGTCGACAATGTCATCAATATAGGTGAAATCGCGTGCCATCTTCCCGTCGCCATAGACTTCAATAGCCTCACCTTTGAGGATTTTCTGCGTGAAGCTGAAATAGGCCATGTCGGGGCGCCCCCACGGGCCGTAGACCGTAAAGAACCGCAGGCCCGTTTGCGGGAAGCCGTATAATTTGGCGTAGGACTGGCTCATCAACTCACACGCGCGTTTGGTCGCGGCATATAGTGACACGGGATCGTTGGCGGGCTCATCTTCCTTGAAGCCCTCTCCGCCCATCGGCTTGTCGCCGTAGACTGAACTTGAAGAGGCATAGACCAGATGCTCGAAACCCTCCGCATGGCGGCACGCTTCCATTACCGAGAGGTGGCCCGCAAGATTTGAACGTTCATAGGCGAAGGGGTTTTCAATACTGTACCGCACGCCCGCCTGCGCCGCCAAATGGACCACGCGCACGATATTGTTGTCGCGCACAAGCGCGGCCATTTGTGCGGCGTCGGCAATGTCGATACGTTCAAATGCGAAGCTGTTGATGCCGGCAAAGGTCGCGAGGCGCGCCTCTTTCAGTGCGGGGTCGTAATAGTCATTGACGATGTCGACGCCAATGACATGCTCACCACGCGCCAGCAATCGATGCGCCACGGCGTGGCCAATGAAACCGGCTGCGCCTGTTACGAGTATCGGTGCCGGCATTTCACAAAACGTCCTTATGCATCAAAGCAAATGAGCGGGCGTGGAAAGCACCTGGCTTGTCGCCCCATGCCGAACGCCTTAACACCGAACGGTGCTGACGCAACATTGGTGATGTCAATGTGGTCGCTTAGAAAAAATTACCTTGAAGAATGGTTCTTGTCGGCAACGCAAGTCAGGCGGCGCGGCGCTGATCCGTTGCCTGCAGCCATGCACGCGCCTGGCGCTGTGCCTCTGCGATTTCGCGCGCGGTCATCTCGTCGGAGATATCAGCACGGCACATTGTTGCCTCTTCGCTGCCATTCAGGGCCGCGAGATTGAACCATTTGTGCGCCTCAATCAGGTCGACTTCGACACCGCCGCTTCCGCTAGAATAGGCCATGCCCAAGTCAAGTAATGCGTCCGCGTCGCCGCGTGCAGCATCGGCCAAGCGGCTTCCCATCAGGAAATTCGCGCTTTTGAAACTGTTCGCCATGATTACTGCCCCCAGTTCTATTGTGTGGGGCCAATCTCACCGAACATGGATAACAAATGGTTAACGCAAAACGTGAAAACTGCATTCGGACTGGCGGATAAAGCGTGCGCGCTACATCGCCAGATTATCAATAAGGCGGGTCTTGCCGATCTTTGCGGCCGCGAGCAGCCTCGCGTCGCGGCCGTCAAAGGCGTGCAGTTCCTCAAGCGTCACCGCGTCGGCGAGCGCGAAATAGTCCACCGCATCAAAGCCACCCGCCAATATTTTTGCGGTCGCGGCGGCAAGCGTGTCGGCGACAGCTTTGCCGCCGCGAATATCGCGCGCGACGTCTTCCAATGCCCTTGGCAAGGCCAATGCCGCCGCCCTTTGTTCGGGCGTCAGATATGCGTTGCGCGACGATAGTGCGAGGCCGTCTGCGTCACGCACGATCGGGACGCCCAATATCTCCAGATTGAAATCGAGATCGCGCGCCATTTGGCGGATGACCGCGAGTTGCTGAAAATCCTTCTCGCCAAACAGTGCGACATCGGGCTGAACCTGATTGAACAATTTCGCGACAACGAGCGCGACACCGTCAAAATGCCCCGGGCGGGCGCCGCCGCAATATCCGCGGCTTGGGCCATCGACATGCAATTTGGTCGCAAAACCCTGCGGATAGACTGTCGCGGCGGTGGGTGCCCATAAGATGTCGACACCTGCGGCACGCAAAAGTTCTGTATCACGTTCAAAGGTGCGTGGATAGGCGTCGAGATCTTCATTCGGGCCGAATTGGGTCGGGTTTACAAATATAGACACCACCACCGCGTCGGCATGGCGCCGTGCATTATCGACCAATGCCATATGCCCGTCATGTAATGCCCCCATGGTCGGGACGAGCGCAATGCGTGCGCCCTCTTCTCGCAAGAGGGACACATTGTGCCGTAATGAAGCAAGTTGATTGATGGTTTGCACGTGTCGGCGGCCTTGTTTAATGGCTTTAAGTGAACCCGCCTATGCGGGACGGCGTGGCGACATTTCAAGGCAAATGTCGGGCGCAAGATATTTAGGACAAATCTGGGGGAATATGGCCAAGGCACATCACATTGTTTTCGCTAATGAAAAGGGCGGAACGGGTAAGTCGACGACGGCGGTGCATGTCGCCATTGCCCTGGCAGCGCGCGGCGCGCGGGTGGCATGTATTGACCTTGATTCACGCCAGCGGACATTGTTTCGTTACCTCGAAAACCGGCGCGACACGATTGCGCGGCGTCGCATCAGCCTGCCCATGCCCGTGTTTGAAGTGTTTGAGCATGATTCGCAGGCGACACTTGACCGGCAAGTCGAACGACTGGGTGCCGAAAATGATTTCCTGATCTTTGACACGCCCGGCCGCGATGACAAATATGCCCGCCTCGTCGCCACACGCGCAAATACGCTCGTGACCCCGATCAACGACAGCTTTGTAGACTTTGACCTCATCGGCCAAGTCGATGCCGAAAACTTCAAAGTGCGCAAATTGAGCTTCTATGCCGAGCTCATCTGGGAGGCGCGCAAGGAGCGGGCCAAGACCGACGGTGTCACGATCGACTGGATCGTCGTGCGCAACCGGCTGCACAATATGGAGGCGCGCAACCAGCAGCGCATGACCAATGCCATTGCCGAATTGTCGAAGCGTGTGGGTTTCCGGTCCGTGCCGGGCTTGAACGAACGCGTCATTTATCGTGAGCTTTTCCCGTCGGGACTGACGCTGATCGACAAGGGCCATTTGGGGCAGTTGGCGACTGCGCATATTGCGGCACGTCAGGAATTGCGCGAACTTGTGACAGGCCTCGCGCTTCCCGATCTGCAGGGTGCCACGCTCGTTTAATGGCCTTTCTTGGGCTCCTGATTATCGCCGCGCTGGCGTGGGCGGTGTGGACGAAAAAGCTGCAGTCGCAGCAGCTTCCGCCGATATTGCTGGGGATTGGCGGTGCCTTTTTGGCCGCACGCGGCAGCCTACTGCCTGGGCTCGGCGCCATCGCGATTGCTGCGGCGTGGTATCGCGGGATGACGTGGCGGCGGCTGGGCAAAGGCGGGAAAGACAATGACGCGGCAGCGCTTGATGCGGCCCGTGTTCTGCTTGGTGTTTCCCGTTTTGATCCTGCCGAACGCATTCGCGAGCGGCATCGCGCCTTGATTGCGCAAAACCATCCGGACGCAGGCGGCAGCGATGCACAGGCCGCCGCGTTGAACAAAGCCCGCGATCTTTTGTTAGATGACTTGAACAAGAAAAGACTGTAAATAATAAACTATACTGTAATTATAAGATTATCTCCCAAAATAGGCACTCCATGACACATAATTTCCACCCGACCTCGCTGCGTGAATATGACATTCGCGGGATTATTGGTGAAACGCTTGGCGCGGATGATGCCTATGCCATTGGTCGTGGCTTCGGCACCTGCCTGGTCCGCGCCGGCGGTAAAAAGGCCGCGGTGGGTTATGACGGCCGCGTCAGCTCGCCTATGCTTGAAGAAGCGCTGGTCAAGGGATTGAACGACAGCGGTGTGGACGTTGTGCGTATCGGCATGGGGCCAACGCCCATGCTATATTATGCCGAAGCCGTTCTGGACGACGTAGACGGCGGCATTGAAATAACCGGCAGCCATAATCCAGCCAATTATAATGGCTTCAAAATGGTCCTCATGGGGAAACCGTTTTTCGGTGCGGATATCCAAAAGCTGGGCAGCATGGCGGCGGCAGGGGATTGGACCGACGGTGAGGGTACTTCCGAGCATCTGGATATCCTTGACCAATATGTCGCCCGCGTTGCCGAGGCGGCGCCGCAAAAGGCATTTCGCATCGGTTGGGACGCAGGCAACGGGGCGGCGGGACCGGCAATCGAAAAGCTGGTCAAGATGTTACCCGGTGAGCACCATCTTTTGTTTGTGGATGTGGATGGCCAGTTTCCCAATCATCATCCCGACCCCACCGACCCTGTAAATCTGGTCGATTTGCAAAAGCTTGTCGCGGAAAAGCGGCTCGATTTCGGAGTGGCTTTTGACGGCGATGGCGACCGCATTGGTGCGATTGACGGCGAGGGGCGCGTTATCTGGGGCGACCAATTGCTTCAGATCTACGCCGAAGACGTGCTGGGCGATGTCCCGGGCGCTACGATTATCGCCGATGTGAAGGCATCACAGGCACTATTTGACCGCGTGGAGCAACTTGGCGGGCAGCCGCTGATGTGGAAAACCGGCCACAGCCTGATTAAGTCCAAAATGAAGGAAACCGGATCGCCTTTGGCGGGTGAGATGTCTGGTCACATCTTCTTCAAGCATGAATATTATGGCTTTGATGACGCGATTTACGCGGCGGTGCGTTTAATGGCGGCGTCGGCCAAGCTCGGCAAAAGCGTCACTGAACTGCGCGGCGATATGCCCGTGATGATCAACACCCCCGAAATGCGTTTTCAAGTCGATGAGACCCGCAAGTTCGCGGTGATCGACGAAGTTCTCGCGCGGCTTTCGGCAGACGGCGCCGACGTTAACAACACCGACGGCGCGCGCGTGAACACGCCCGATGGCTGGTGGTTGCTGCGTGCATCAAACACGCAGGACGTGTTGGTCGCGCGCGCCGAAGCATCAAGCGAGAAAGGCCTCGAACGGCTGATGGCGCAGATTGATGCGCAATTGGCGGCATCGGGACTGGAACGCGGGGAAACTGTCGGGCATTAAGCCCCTTGTGACTTTGCCCGCGACTTTACCCTCCATCATCCTTGACTGGTTCGCTGCGCGCGAATGGACGCCGCGGCGGCATCAGTTGGAGATGCTGGAGGCCGCGCGTGAGGGGCGGCATGCGCTGCTCGTGGCCGCGACGGGCGCCGGCAAGACGCTGGCGGGATTTTTACCCAGCCTGAGCGACCTGATTACCGATCCCGCCGACGGGCTACACACGCTCTACATCTCTCCGCTCAAGGCGCTTGCGGTCGATGTCCGGCGCAATCTTTTGATGCCCATCGAGGAGATGGGCCTGCCCATCCGCGTCGAGGCGCGCACGGGCGATACGCCACCGGACCGCAAGGCGCGGCAACGGGTAAAGCCGCCGCATATATTGCTAACTACGCCCGAATCATTGTCGCTGCTGCTCAGCCACGAAGACAGCGTGCATATGTTTTCCACGCTCAAGCGGGTCATCATCGATGAAGTGCATGCCTTCGCCAATGGCAAGCGCGGCGACTTGCTCAGCCTGTCGCTTGCCCGTCTGCAAACACTCGCACCCGATCTGCAGCGCGTTGCCCTCTCCGCCACCGTTGCCGACCCCGATGATTATCGCGCGTGGCTCGCGCCTTATGGTGACATTGACCAAGTGCGTTTGGTCGAAGGCGCGGCAGCGGCAGAGCCAGACCTAAACATCCTCCTTCCCGAAGGCCGCGTGCCATGGGCGGGGCACAGCGGGCATCATGCGATACCGCAGTTGATCGACGAAATTGGCCGCAACAAAATCACGCTGATATTCTGCAACACGCGCTTCCTCGCCGAGTTCATCTTCCAGAAATTATGGGACGCGAATGAGCCCAAATATGCCATCGGCATTCACCATGGCTCGCTGTCGATTGAGGCACGGCGCAAGGTCGAAGGCGCAATGGCCGACGGCAAGCTGCGCGCGTTGGTATGTACGGCCTCACTCGATCTGGGTGTCGACTGGGGCGATGTCGATTGCGTCATTCAAATGGGCGCGCCCAAGGGATCGTCACGGCTGCTGCAACGGATTGGCCGGTCGAACCACCGGATGGACGAGCCATCCAAGGCCATCCTCGTCCCCGGCAACCGCTTTGAATATCTGGAGGCACAGGCCGCCTATGACGCGGTGGCCGAAGGTGTGCGCGATGGGGAAACCTTCCGCCCCGGGAGCTATGACGTCTTGGCGCAACATGTCATGGGCATTGCCTGCGCGGGTCCGTTTGACGAGGAACGGTTGCTGGCGGAGGTGCAATCTGCCCTGCCCTATTCCGCGATGGATGCCGCGACCTTTGCCCGCGTCATCGCCTTTGTCGCGACGGGCGGCTATGCGTTGCGCGCCTATGACCGGTTCAAGAAACTGGTCAAAGATCCCGACGGCAGGTGGCGGCTGTCGCACCCGCAATTTGCCGCGCAGCACCGGTTTAATGCCGGCATCATTGTCGATGCGCCGATGCTCGAAATCCGTTTCCGCAATGGCCGCAAGTTGGGCAAGGTGGAAGAATCCTTCGCCTCGACGCTCAGCCCCGGTAACACGTTTACCTTTGCCGGCATGGCGCTTGAGGTGGAATCCATCAAGGACCTCGACCTCATTGTCCGCGCCGCGACGAAGCCTGCAACCAACATCCCAAGCTATATGGGTGCGCGCCTGCCGCTCACCACGCATCTGGCGGACAGGGTGCGGCAGATGTTGACCGATCGCGCAGGCTGGGCGCGCTTTCCCGACGAAGTGCGCGAGTGGTTGGAGATGCAGGCCTATCGCAGCCAGATGCCCAAGCCCGGCCAGCTTCTCGTCGAGACATTCCCGCACGACAAACGTCATTATATGGTGACCTATCCGTTTGAAGGTTGGAACGCGCACCAGTCGCTCGGCATGCTGATCACCCGCCGCATGGAAAGCCGTGGCCTGATGCCCATGGGCTTTGTCGCGAGCGATTATGCCTTGGGAGTCTGGAGCCTGAAGCCCATCACGGACCCACGGCCGCTTTTCTCCTCCGACATTTTGGCGGATGAATTCACCGAGTGGGTGGAATCAAGCTATTTATTGAAGCGCGCCTTTCGCGAGGTCGCGGTGATCAGTGGCCTTGTCGAACGGCAGCATCCCGGCAAGCGCAAAACGGGCAAGCAGGTGACCTTTTCCACTGACCTCATCTACGATGTGCTGCGCAAATATGAACCCGACCACCTGTTGCTTGAGGCGGCGTGGGCCGATGCGCGCACGCGGTTGACCGACGTCGGACGGCTCGGTGATTTGTTGGACCGCGCCGCCGATACGATGCTGCATGTCGACCTTGAACGCGTCAGCCCGCTCGCCGTGCCGTTGCTGGTGATGATTGGCCGCGAGAGTGTGGCGCAGGGGTCGGTTGATGACGCTTTGTTGATGGAGGCCGAAAGCCTCGCCGACATTGCGATGACGCCGTAAAAAGAAACCGTAGCCCTGAGCTGCGTCGAAGGGTGACCAGCAGACAGGCGCCCTTCGACAAAAGGCGGATTCGGTTCGACGGGCCATGCCTTGTCGCTGTGCGCAAAGAGGCGTATTGTGGCGGCATTGGAGATTTGAAATGCAACGCAGCGCGCTTGGATTCATAAGTCTATTTTTAAGCACATCGGCAATCGCGCAGGAGCTGCCTCAGGTGACGCCGGATACTGCATCGGATGTTGCCGCCATCACCGAAGAGTTCGGCATTGACCGTAGCAACCGGATGACGGTGCAGGTGCGTGTGAACGGCAGCGACGCCGTCCCCTTCATCGTCGATACCGGCGCAGAACGGACCGTCATTGCCAATGACCTCGCGCGCAAACTGGCGTTGGAGGCAGGCCCCACCCTCACGCTCGCGACGATATCGGGACGGTATCAGGTCAACAGCTTCTTCATCGACAGCATTTCCACGGCGTCCGTTAACCTGCAGGGCGTTGAGGCACCTGGTCTGGAACGCGCAAACCTTGGCGCATATGGGCTGTTGGGTATCGACAGTCTGGAGGATAATCGGGTGCATCTCGATTTCGTACAGCAGACAATGGATGTGCTGCCGTCGCGCAAAACGCGCGGCAAGACAAAGCTCGAAAATGGCATGATTGTCGTGCAGGCGCGGCGCAAAGCGGGCCGAATGATATTATCGAGCGCGCGGATTGATGGCATTAAGGTCGACATCATTCTGGATACCGGCGCGCAAAGCAGCATGGCGAATGTCGCCCTTCGCGATAAGCTGCGCCGGCGACATCGCGTCTTTGACTTCATTCCGGTGAAGATGCGCAGTGTAACAGGGACGATCCTGAACGGTGACTATACCCAAATTCGCGAAATTGAGGTCGGCGGGCTGATCATTAAAGATATGCCGATGACCTTCGCCGACAATTACGCGTTCACGGCGCTTAACCTTCAGGATCGGCCAGCGATCCTGCTCGGCATGGACGCGCTGAAACTGTTTGACCGCGTGCTGATTGATTTCAGCAACCGGCGTGTGGGTTTCGATCCGCCGAAGGGCGTTTCGCTGGAGCCACGAACGCGAGTGGCTCTCGCATTATAGGAATACAGCCCACAACGGCTTGCGCCACAGATGGACAATCCGCATAGCCGCAGACGATGTCGTATGCTTTTGAATTTGGGGGTCAGTCATTTGAGGTTGCCGGAGAGGCCGCCTTATATTGGCCTGCCCAAAATGCGCTGCTGGTATCCGATCTGCATTTGGAAAAAGCCAGCGCTTATGCCTTAAATGGCCAGATGCTGCCGCCTTATGACAGCATCGCAACGCTTGAGGACATTGCGGCGCTCTGCACCAAATATAGGCCAGCCAAAATCATATCCTTGGGCGATAATTTCCACGACGATGATGGAGAGGCGCGTCTGGCAGAATCAGCGGCGGCATTGTTGGTCGACTTGGCCTGCGATACCGAATGGCTCTGGATCACAGGGAACCACGACCGCGCGGTTTCGGGTATCTGGGGCGGCAAAACGCACGACGAAATATGCCTGTCAGGCATCACATTTCGGCACGAAGCGCAACGCGGTGATCCCAATCCCGAAATTTCAGGGCATTTCCATCCCAAATTCCGTCAGGTCTTGCGTGGCCGCATGGTGACGCGGCGGTGCTTTGTCAAAACTGCGCGCAAAATCATCATGCCCGCATTTGGCGCGCTCACCGGCGGACTGGATGTGCAGGACAGCGCGATTATGCGCGCCTGCGACGTGGCGGATGGCGAGACAGTGGAAGCCTTGGTCGCGACCAAGGCGGGCTATGCGCGCTTTGCCTTAAACGGGGCTGCTGCGCGCGCCAAATAAGGCTGTGCCAACGCGGACATAGGTCGCGCCCATCATGATCGCGGTGTCGAAATCTTCAGACATGCCCATGCTCAGTTGCGGCAAATTATGAAGCGCCGCCAATTCGGCCAGCAATGCAAAAAATGGCGCGGCCTCAATCGACGCTGGCGGTATGCACATCAGCCCCGCCAATGGAACGCCGCTGTCCTTTGCGGCCGCAATCAATGCGGGCAATTCCGAAACCGCGCAGCCACCCTTTTGCTCTTCAGCGCCGATGTTCACTTGAATGAAGCACGGGATATAACGCGCCTGCTTTTCCATCGCCTTGCCAAGCGCCATAACCAGCGAAAGCCGGTCAACCGAATGGATCATATCGAACAAGGCGACCGCTTCGTCGGCCTTGTTGGATTGAAGCTGCCCGATCAGATGCAATTGCACGCCGGGGTGGCGCTGCTTCAACGCGGGCCATTTGGTAGCCGCTTCCTGAACGCGGTTTTCACCGAAGAGCATTTGGCCTTCGTGAATGAGCGGCTCAATATCCTCTGCGGCGCGGGTTTTCGACACGGCAATCAGATGGATGTCTTCGGGCGCACGCCGCGCCATCTTGGCGGCGGCCGCCATGCGTTCACGGATTGCGGCCAAAGGGCCGGTGGATGTTTCTGGTGTCGCTTCCTGCATACCGCGACGCTATAGGCAGAACTATGCCGCGAAGCCACCCCCTGCCGAAGATCTGGCTGATGACCGACGAACGTCTGGGGGATGATCTGTTGCCCGCCATTCAACGGCTGCCCGCACGATCGGGCGTCATCTTCCGGCATTATCATTTGGACGTGCCGGCACGAAAATTTCTGTTCGGGCAGGTCATGCGCATGTGCCGGCGGCGCGGGCATGTTCTGCTGCTGGCGGGGGACGAGCGGACGGCGATGCGCTGGCGCGCCGATGGGTTTCACCAAAGAAGCCCTCGTGCGTCGCGATTGCTGCACAGCGCGCCAGTCCATGATGCGCGTGAAATTGCAGGCGTAAAGGCAGCGCACCCAGACCTGTTGTTCCTATCGCCTATTTTCGTCACCAACAGTCACCCCGGCGCACGACCGCTTGGGCCATTAGCCTTTAACCGGCTCGCAAAGCTGGTGTCATCGAGCCGCATCATCGCCCTGGGCGGCATGAACCGCCGAAACGCACAGATGCTTTCCCCGCGGTTTATCCACGGTTGGGCGGCGATTGATGCTTTTAAGAAAAGGACCGCTTAGAAGCGGATTTTGGTTCCGACATAGACAGCTTCGCTGTCCTTGCGGTTGTCAGCCAGCGGAATGACGCGGTCATTTTCGCTGGCGTAACGAACACCTGCGGTCACGTCGATTTTACGGCTGATTGAAAAGCTTCCGCCCACATCAAGCTTGTAATCGCCCGACGCCGAGCTGCCGCGTGCTGGCGGTGCCAATTCGCGGCTCTGGTCCAATTTGATATTGGTGCTGAACTTGCTCGGTTTGCGTGCGGTTTCATCCAGCGAGAAGCTGCTTTTTCCAAGTTCGCTCAAGGGTGCCTTGACTGCGCGACGTTGTGCGGCAGGCAATGCAAAACCTTGCCAGCCCTTTGATGCCGTCAAACGATAGTCCACCGCCGAAAGACGAAGGCCCTTGCCCGCACCGACTTCACTGGATGCCAGCGCATTGCGAATGGAAACGGCACCAGCGGTCAAACGCGAATTTGCGCGCGCTGCGACGGTAATGGTACGGCTGTCACCGACATTTGCGGGCGTAAATGGGAAACGCGCATTGGGTTCAATGCGGGCCGCCGAGAATTTCTGTGCCAAAACACTGTCACCACCCGCAGGCGTGAACATCGAAATCCAGCTTGGTCCAGCCGACGGCTCTTCAGACAAAGTCTTTGCAGCAAAAGCAGGAACAACAAGAGGCGACACCGCGAGCGAAACCGTTGCTAGCAATGCTGCCGCAATCGTCGCGTATTTCCGCTTATATGCCCGCTTCACGTCCATGATACTCGTTCACCGACTCTCCTGTCTCCGAACGGTATACGCCTGCTTTTGGGGATTCAAAAGGGGCCTATCCATTTTATCGTTCGAATAACGTGATTTTTGATCAAATGTTGCATGATGTCCACAATCACTTAGCTGGCACATAGCTGGCCGAAGATGAGCGCAGCATTAATTGCGCGCCGTTCAGCAGCCAGAAAGCTTGCTCCGGACAGCAAGCCGCTATAGAGGTTTCAGATATTCATAGTTCAAGGACATTTTATGCGCACCAACCGCTTGGCACTCATTATTGCGACCGGCAGCCTGTTAAGCTTGGGGCTGCTGTCCGGCTGTGGCGGAAGGGAGCGTCCAAAGGCGGATCTCGCGGCCAGCCAGGTCACCACAATCGGCGTAAACAGCTATCTGTGGCGCGCATCGCTTGATGCCTTGTCCTTCATGCCGTTGCTGCAAACCGACTCGTCGGGCGGTGTCATTGTTACGGACTGGTATGTGAACCCGCAAAGCCCTGGCGAGCGCGTTAAGCTGACCATTTCAATCCTTGATCAGGATTTGCGTGCCGACGCATTGCGCGTCGCCGGCAGCCGCGAAGTTTTGCAAAATGGCCAGTGGGTCGCAGCGCCGCTGCGTGCCGCAACCGTTCAAAAGCTTGAGGCGGTCATTCTTACCAAGGCGCGTGACCTTCGCCGGTCTTCAATCACCGGATAATTGTTATGACGAATGTTGAGCGTTTTAACCCGCACGTCGCCGACGCGCGGTGGCAAAAGATTTGGGAAGAACGCAGCAGCTTTGTTGCGGACGATAACTCGACAAAGCCACGTGCCTATGTCCTGGAAATGTTTCCCTATCCATCGGGCCGTATCCATATTGGCCATGTGCGTAACTACACCATGGGTGACGTGTTAGCGCGGTATAAGCGCATGACCGGACATGAAGTGCTGCACCCCATGGGCTGGGACGCCTTTGGCATGCCTGCGGAAAATGCGGCGATGGAGAAAAAGGTCCACCCCGGCAGTTGGACACGCGACAATATTGCGAACATGAAAGCGCAGCTGAAGCGGCTTGGCTTTGCAATTGATTGGACCCGCGAACTTGCGACCTGTGAACCTGAATATTACGGGCATGAACAGGCATTGTTCCTGAAGCTGTATGCCGCTGGCCTCGTCTACCGCAAAGAGTCCGCCGTGAACTGGGACCCTGTCGACATGACGGTGCTTGCCAATGAGCAAGTAATCGACGGCAAGGGTTGGCGATCAGGTGCACCTGTTGAGCGCCGCAAGCTGAGCCAGTGGTTTTTGAAAATTACCGACTTTGCAGAAGAATTGCTCGTTGGCCTCGGGTCGCTTGACCAATGGCCCGACAAGGTGCGGTTGATGCAGGAAAACTGGATTGGCAAATCGCAGGGCCTGAAATGCCGGTTCCGCTTTCCGGGCGGTGACGACGGCATTGATGTGTTTACCACGCGCCCCGATACCATGTTCGGCGCAAGCTTCATTGCCATTGCCGCAGACCATCCAGTTGCGCAAAAGCTGGCAGCCAACGCGCCTGATTTGCAGGATTTTATCGCGGAATGCCGCAAAGGCGGGACGACAGCGGCCGATATTGAAACCGCTGAAAAGCTTGGCTTCAATACGGGCCTGACCGTTGAGCACCCGCTGGATCCAAGCTGGCATTTGCCCGTTTATGTCGCCAATTTTGTATTGATGGATTACGGCACGGGTGCGGTCTTTGGCTGCCCAGCACATGACCAACGCGACCTTGATTTCGCGCGCAAATATCATTTGCCCGTTACCCGCGTCGTGGCCGATGGCGATTTGACCGACAGCCATTTTGAAGGAAATGTCGCCTACACCAACCCCGGCCTCATCGTGAATTCGCACTGGATGAACGGTATGACCGTCGATCAAGCGAAAGCGGATGTGATCGCAAAGGCCGAGAAAGAAGGCTGGGGCCAAGGCCAAACGCAATATCGCCTGCGCGACTGGGGCGTTTCGCGCCAGCGTTATTGGGGCACGCCAATCCCGATCATCCATTGTCCGGCATGTGGCGCAGTCCCCGTGCCGTATGACCAGTTGCCTGTAAAATTGCCCGAAGACGTCAGCTTTGACATCCCCGGCAACCCGCTGGATCGTCACCCGACTTGGAGCAAGGTCGACTGCCCCAAATGCCATCAAGAGGCGCGCCGCGAGACCGATACGCTTGATACGTTTGTCGACTCAAGCTGGTACTTCATCCGCTTTGCAAGCCAGCCGCATGACAAGCCCTTTGACCGTGCGGCTGCCGAAAAATGGCTGCCGGTTGATCAATATATTGGCGGTGTCGAACACGCGATTTTGCATTTGCTCTACGCCCGTTTCTGGACGCGTGCGCTCAGTCATATCGGCATGATCGATGTGAAAGAGCCGTTCGCGTCTTTGTTTACGCAAGGCATGGTGACGCACCAAACCTATCAGGATGCCAATGGAACATGGCTGAGCCCTGATCAGGTGCGGCGTGAAGGCGACATCTGGACCATCATCGATAGCGGTGCCCCTGCGGTCGCAGGTCGTATCGAAAAGATGTCGAAATCCAAAAAGAATGTCGTCGATCCCGATGATATTGTCGACCAATATGGTGCCGATGCCGTGCGCTGGTTCATGCTGTCCGACAGCCCGCCCGAACGCGATCTGGAATGGTCCGAAGCGGGGATTGAGGGTTGCTGGCGCTTTGTGCAGCGCCTGTGGCGTCTGACAAGTCAGGTCAGCGGCGCTGAAGGTGTCGACAAGGCGCTGGACCGCAAAACGCACCAGATCATTGCCGGCGTCGGCACAGACATCGAAGCGCTCGCGTTCAACAAGGCGGTGGCAAAAATCTACGACCTTGCCAATGCCATTGAAAAGGCTGCGCCTTCGGCAAGCCGCGATACAGCGATCCGTACGATCGTCACATTGTCCGCGCCAATGGTTCCGCATTTGGCCGAAGAAGCATGGACGCAGCTTGGCGCGGCATCTGGCGGCGGCCTTATCGCCGACGCACCTTGGCCGCAGGTCAACCCTGACCTGCTGGTGGAAGACGAAGTGACCATTGCCATTCAGGTGAAGGGCAAGCTGCGCGATACGCTGACCGTTGCCAAGGGACTGCCTCAGACCGAAGTGGAGGCGCTTGCGCTTGCCAGCCAAAAAGTTCAGCATGCCATTGACGGTGCCGATATCCGGAAAATCATCGTCGTGCCCGATAGGTTGGTCAACATCGTCCTATGAACCGTTTCATCGCCCCCATCTTGCTTGCTTTGATGCTGCCCGCATGCGGATTGCAGCCTTTATACAGCGGTGGATCAAAGGGCGCGGTGGCAACGACGCTGGGTTCGGTATCGATCGCTCCGATCGAAGGCAAAAATGGTTGGTTGATGCGTAATGCATTAACGGACCGACTGAGCGCTCAAGACAGCAACGCCGCCCAATTCCGCTTGGTCGTCACACTTGATGACCGGATTGAAGGCTTTGGCGTGCGTGCCGACGATACGGTCACGCGTGAACGGCGCACATTGCGCGCACGCTATCAACTGATCTCGGTCGCTACCGGTGAAACCGTGCTTGATGCAACCGCGGGATCTGACGCGGGTATCGATGTCGCCGGTTCGGAATATGCCACCATCGCTGGCGAAAACAGCGCGCTGGAAAATCTGACGCAGAAGGTTGCGGATCAGATTGTCACCCGGCTTTCGATCTACGCCCGCGGCGAATGAGCAACGCCAAAGAACGCAGCTTTATTAGTGCCATCGGCACACGTCCCGAGATCCGGCTGTTTTTCATTTTCGGGCAGGATGAATCGGCCGCCGCTGATATCGCGTCCCAGATGTCCGCCGCGCTGACGGGTTCGGAACGGATCGATATCGACAGCGATCGTATTCGCAATGACCCCGCGCTTCTGGCGGACGAGGCGTCGGCGCTTTCGCTATTTGGCGACAAGCGGCACATCCGCCTGAACTTCCGCCGGGAAGAAGGTGTTGCCGCCGTCGAAAATCTGCTCACCCTTGAAGGCGACGCCAATCCGGTCATCGCGACCGCAGGCAACCTGACTAAGGCCAGCAAGTTGCGCAAGCTTGTCGAAGCCCACCCGCGCGCGATGGTGCATATTTGTTACATGCCAGAGGAAGGCGATGCTGCAGCCGCCGTAATGGCGTACGCAGCCACGATGGGGTTGAAGATTGACCGGCCGCTGGCCGCGCGGATTGCGCGCTACACGGGTCAGGACCGGAAACTGGCGCAAGCTGAAATCGAAAAGCTGTCCTTATATTATGATTCATCGCCGCAACGCCCCGCGACGGTTGAGGTCCCCATATTCGAAGCCTTGTCCGCAGAAACGGGCGAGGAAAATATCAATGGCCTCATCCATCAGGTCATGGGCGGCGATTTGCGCGGGACGGGGCGCGAACTTGTCGCCGCGCGCGACATGGGGGTGGATGCCATCCGCATCATCCGTGCGATGCAGCGGCGGGTGACATTGCTCGCGGCTATGCGCGCAAAGGTCGACAATGGCTCGAACCCCGGCGCCGTTGTAAAAGCGACCCGTTCGATATTCTGGAAAGACGCAGACAGCTACGCGCAACAACTTGCGCGCTGGCCATCGGTGCGGCTTGCGGGGTTGAACAGCCATCTGCTTGAGGTGGAATCCAAGCTTATGCATGTCCGCGATGGACTGGCGGGCACGATCTTGGAAGAAGAGCTTGTCCGCATTGCGCGTGCAGCATCGCGCCGTGGCTGATTACTGATATTGCGCGGTAATGGGAATGCGCGTGCGGAATGTGCCCGACACGTTTCCCCGCACAACCAACGTGCCCCCGAACGAGAATGCCAGCCGCCCTGTCGAATCAAGCCGTGACGCGCCCATCAGGCTAGTGCGTAAGCCAATGATTTCAACAACGCCGCCTGCGGTCGATTTCATGCGCGCGCTTGTGGGCATATCGATACGAACGGCACGTCCAGGCTCGCCGGTAACGACAGCTGATCCGACCAAAGCTGCTCCGCCCAAGTCCACCATGCCGCCACCAACGCGTTTGTTGCCGCTTTGCGGATCCAGTTCGATTTGACCGCCCCCCGAATCCGGCAAGGCTGCGCGGCTAAAGTCCAATTTCGTCGTGATTTCGATGGAAATCGGCACGCTGCGTTCGGTTTCGGTCAATGCAGTTGGCGCGCCGCCGCCTGCGCACAGCAGACAGCTTCCCTCACCCGCCGCAAGCAGCAACGGCAATAGCCCCAACGCCCCCAACGCGCGTAGCTTACGACCAGGTCCTGTCATAGCCTGCATGGCATATGTCAAACATGGTAAAATATCTGTTAAACTGGGCTCTTGAACCCGATGGCAAACAGGCCCACATCCGCATCAACGAAAGGCCGTTTCATGGAAAAAATTATCAAGTCCGAAGCCGAGTGGCGCGCAGAATTGGACCCGGTCCAATATCATGTTCTGCGTGAGGCTGGAACCGAGCGCGCCTTTGCGGGCAAATTGACCGATGAAAAGCGCGAAGGCGAATTCCGCTGCGCCGGATGCGGCACGACCTTATTTGCATCTGACACCAAATTTGACAGTGGTTCGGGTTGGCCAAGCTTTACCGCGCCTGCAGACGGTGAAGCCATTGATGAGCATATCGATGTTTCGCACGGCATGGTCCGCACCGAGGTGCGTTGTGCGGCCTGTGAAGGGCATTTGGGGCATGTATTCCCCGATGGTCCGGGGCCAACAGGCTTACGTTACTGCATCAACAGCGCTGCGCTGACATTCGACCCCGAATAAGAACGCGCTTGTCGGCGAGTCCATGAGCGATTAACACCTTGCGCAATGGCACGCGCGCGCAAGATTTCGAAAGAACGTCGCCCAATGGGAACGTGGATTTTACGTATCATCAAAGCCGGCGTTATCGCGGCGCTACTCGGCGTCATGGTGTTGGGCATTTTTGTCGCCATTGCCCGCGGCGAAATCGACAGCTTTGAAGATTTAAAGGCATCGCCCAACGGCCAGATGATCCGCGTCCGTGCTGCCGATGGCACCGTTATCCAATCACTTGGCCCAAGTTTCGGCCGATGGCTGAGCATTGATCAGCTGCCGTCTGAAATGAAGGGCGCGATGGTCGCAGTGGAAGACCGGCGCTATTATATGCATCCGGGTGTCGATCCTATTGGGATCACGCGGTCATTTTACGCACGTGCCGTTGAGGGGCGCTGGACCCAAGGGGGTTCAACGATCACGCAGCAGCTGGCCCGCAACATTTACCTGAACAGCAACAAGGAATTCGGGCGCAAAATCCGCGAGGTCATCCTTGCGCTGGCGATGGAAACGAAATTCTCGAAGGACCAGATACTCGAATTATATCTGAACAAGGTCTATTTCGGCGGCGGTGCTTATGGTGTTGATGCGGCGAGCCGGAAATTCTTCGACCATGGCGCGGAAGATCTGAGCCTCGCCGAAGCCGCGATCATTGCAGGCCTTGTTAAGGCGCCATCGCATTATTCGCCAACAGCAGATGCACAGGCTGCGATTGACCGCGCCACGGTGGTGGTCGGAGTGATGCAGGATGCCGGAATGATCTCCGCTGCCGAAGCCGCAGAGGTGAAACCAGCGGACGTGAAAATGGCGAAACAGCAACCGCAAGACAGCGTGCGCTATTTCACCGATTGGGTTTTGCCACAGCTGGATGGCCTGATCGACGAGACCGAAAAACCCATTGATGTCTGGACTACGCTTGACCTGCGAATGCAGCGTGCGGCAACGGCGGCGATAGCGGCCAACGCACCGCGCGGCGCGCAAGGTGCGCTGGTGTCGATTGACCGCGATGGCGCAGTTAAAGCGATGGTTGGCGGCACCGATTATGTCACCAGCAATTATAACCGTGCGGTCACAGCGGTCCGGCAACCAGGTTCAGCTTGGAAATTGTTCGTCTACTTGGCCGCGTTGGAAGCCGGGTTCCGTCCCGAAGACATGGTAGAAGATAAACCCGTTGAAATCGAAGGCTGGCAACCCAAAAACAGCAACGGCCAGTACGCCGGTGAAATTTCACTGCGGACGGCGTTTGCCTATTCGAAAAACACTGTCGCGGCGCAATTGGGGCAAGAGGTTGGCACCAGCAGCATAGCCAACATGGCGCGCCGTTTTGGCATAACGACGCCCATCAACACCCAGCCGTCGATGGTGCTTGGGACATCGGAAACCCGCGTTATCGACATGACGCAGGCATTTGCATCCGTGGGTTCCAATGGCCGCAGCATTACCCCTTATGGCATCTCCAAAGTCACCACCATTGATGGCGAGATTTTATATACGGCAAAGCCGGCCAGATCCGTGCAATTGGTGGAGGATTGGGTCGCCGCCGCCATGACGGACCTCATGCAGACCGCGGTTGCAACGGGCACGGGCCGCGCTGCCAATATCGGCCGTCCCGTCGCAGGAAAGACAGGTACCACGAGCAGCAACAAGGACGGCTGGTTCCTTGGCTTTTCCAGTGGTTTGACAACAGGTGTCTGGATGGGCCGCGACGATGCGCGTGCGATCGGCGGATTAGAAGGCGGCCGTGCGCCAGCGCAAGCGTGGGCAGCCTATATGCGGGTTGCGGTATCTGACCGACCCGTTGAAAATTTTGCGACCGAAGTAACCTTCCCCGAACAATTAGAAGGCGAAGATTTTCTGCTTGGCGAAGGGGGCGAGGGACTGCTGCTCGACGAAAATGGCATGCCGATTGAGGGCGACCCTGCGCTTGATGATCCTGGTGCAATGCCAGCGACTGACCCAGAACCTTTGGATGACGCATTTATTGAGCGCGCTATCGGGCGCCGGGAACCCAGATCGTCACGCGACGAAGAGGGCGTTCGCGAACCGCAATAAGGTTCAAATAACCAGGTCCTCCAACATCCGGATAGAGACAATCTCCAGCCCGTGATCATGCCGTTTCACGATGCCTCTGCGTAACAGATGGGCCAGCGCACGGGACGCTGTCTCCCGCGTGGTATTCACGCCTACGGCCATCGCCGACACAACGGGCAAGGGCTTAATCCAACCATCCGAATCGGCCCGCGAGAGCAATGCCTGATAGAAACGCCCGTTCGCCGACAAGCCGATACGGGCAGCCATACGATCCAGCAGCAGGTCAAGCTGACGCGCCATGAATTCTGATATGCCCTGCGCGATACGGGCGTGCGATTGCGCCAGCCCTGAAATAAATGCCGTCTCCATCATCAATACCGACAACGAACCCTCTGCCACGATATCCGCACGATGCCGGACAGGTGTTGGATACGCGCCAAATAATTCGCCGGCGCCATACCCCACCAACCGGGCATATTGCCCGTCGGGACCGTATAAATCGGCCGAAGCAAGGCCATCCAGAACAAGGTAGAGATGCGCCGAAACGTCGCCGCGAAACGCAACAGGGGCACGGTGGGCATATTCCCGATATTGCGCGCCACCCAGAATGAGGTTTGCCTCAAAATCCGGACAGTGGAAACAGGCTGCAATTTGCGCCAGATGTTCCGTCTGTTTCACACAAGGCCCCCAGCTTGCGGCATTAGCCAAGTTAAATCATGCGTAGCTGATTAAGGCAAGCGGCTAAAGCGCGTGCCCCGTGCGGCTCTTTTTCGTTTCGAGATAATGCGCATTATGCGGGTTCGCCGCGATTTTTAGCGGCAGTCGCTCTTCGACAGATATGCCTGCGGACCTCAGGCCTTCAACCTTTTCAGGATTGTTCGTAAGCAACCGAACGTTGGATATGCCAAGCAGTTCAAGCATGCGGGCGGCGACCGAAAAATCGCGCGCATCAATGGCAAAGCCCAATCGGGTATTTGCATCGACGGTATCAAATCCCTGATCCTGAAGCGCATAGGCACGCAGTTTGTTGATCAGGCCAATACCCCGGCCTTCCTGACGCAAGTATAAAAGTATGCCCCAATTGGCGTCGGAGATTTGTTGTAACGCTTCGTGCAATTGAGGGCCGCAATCGCACTTCAGGCTGCCAAGGACATCACCCGTCAGGCACTCGCTGTGCAATCGGACCACGGGCGGCGTGCCATCGCGTTTGCCGATCAACAGCGCGACATGGTCTGACGCGTCCACATCGGTTCGAAATGCAACGATTTCAGCATCGACATTTGCAGCAACCGGCAACCGTGCGCGCGCCGCAATGTGCAACGCCCCGCTATCGTCAAACGCAGCGACATCCTGCGGGGATACGGTCGCCGACGCACTTCCCGAATCCGGCAACACCAAAAAGGCGGGAAGCAACCCAGCAAGCCGCGCAAGCTCAATAGCCGCCGCCGCAGAAGGTCCATCGGCAAGAGCCAATGCTTCAAACGGCCCCTTCATTGGGTAACGCAAATCGAGCGTTGGGTCCGCCACCGCCAGTGCAAGGTTGATATCAAGGTCCGCTGGCGCCTTTATCATAACCGGCAAAGCAGTATCGGCGGCGGCGCGCTGGTTCATGAGTTTCAATGTAGCCGCGCGACTAGCAGAGAGCAGGATCGCGTGCGCACCCAAAACGTCGCGCGCGGTTTCTATCGGCAAAAGACAAAGCTGTTGGCCGAGATGTTCGACATTGATCGCCCAGCCACGACGCAGCGCGTCAATGGCCAGCGCCGCACGGCGGGCATCGCCGTCAATTGCGGGGGCACCGTTCAAAAGGCAAATTCCGTGACGATGGGCGCATGGTCAGATGGCTTGCCCCATCCGCGCACATGCTTGTGCACCACATGCGACTTGGCCTTCTCTTTCAAATCGGGCGTCACCCACATATGGTCAAGACGGCGGCCACGGTCAGATGTCTCCCAATCCTGCGCGCGGTAGCTCCACCATGTGTAAAGCTTCTTCGACGGTTCGACAAAGTGCCGCGCGAGATCGACCCAGTCTGCGGCTTCCTTAATCGCAGCCAGATGTTCGCATTCAATCTTGGTGTGGCTGACGACATTGACGAGCTGTTTATGGCTCCAAACATCATGCTCAAGCGGCGCAACGTTGAAATCACCCGTCAATATGGTCGGGCTGGTGACCGCACGCGACCACTCGGTCATGCGCGAGAGGAACCCAAGCTTTTGTCCGAATTTCGAATTCACTTCGCTGTCGGGAACTTCGCCGCCAGCCGGAATATAGACATTGTCGATCCGGACGCCCTTTGCGGCATCGACATTCAGCTCCGCACCCACATGCCGCGCTTCGCCATTCGCTTGCCAATCTTCAACGCGGCGGTTGATTAAAGGCAGCTTGCTGACAATCGCGACACCATGATGCATGGGCTGACCGTTCAAAACCATATGGCGATAGCCGAGCTGCCGAAACAATCCCTCCGGAAAAAGACTGTCGATGACTTTGGTTTCCTGCAGGCACAGGACGTCGGGCGCTTCTTCTTTCAGATAGCGTTCGACGATGTCGATGCGGGCGCGAACCGAATTGATATTCCACGAGGCGATACGGATGGTCTGAGACATAAGAATATGGCCCTAGATGCCAGAAGCGGCCGGAGCAAGTCGGTGAAGTGAAATCCACGCCAAAAAAGCAAAGCCCTCATCCCGGGGGCATTTGGGATGAGGGCTAAGCTTGCGTTCGTCACGCGGGTATCAGCGACGATGTAACATCGTGGGCAACAGGGGGGAAAACCACACGAATTCTCAATTGCTGACCGTCGATTTATAGGATGACTTTCCTGTCGTTCACATGAACAAATTTGTTCAGATTGGCAGCTTGTCGGTCATCAGCATCGGTTCGTCGACCGATTTTAAGATTTCCGCCTGACAGGCCGTGGGTCTTTCCATGAAAATGCGCCGTCGGCGATTGCGCCATTATAGCTGACGTTGCTGAGTCGGATGCTTGTGCGATTGTTTTTGGAATCAAGCGCAACCCATCCGTTCAGCGTCAACCCACCAGGCGCGCCGGGCTTGTTGACGAATATCATTGTAATGGTGCCATATTCAGGCCGCTTCGGGTCGCGAACTTCCACGCTGATGACATCGTCTGTCGATGTGGGGACCAGTTTGCCAAAGCGCGCCAAATCCTTGCCCGGGTCAAGCAACGCGGCGAGCGGGCTATTACGGATTGGCCAGCGCTGCACTTGTTTGACTTCATAGTCGACCATGGTCAGTGCGCGCCCATCGGCGACAATCAACAACGGCACATCTTTTTGATATTCAAAGCGCACATGGCCGGGGCGCTTGAGCAAAAGCTTGCCCGTTACCGCCCCGCCGTTGCGATCCGTCTGGGTGAAGTTCGCGGTCATTGTGCCCACCGTCTTCATATGCGTGGTCACGCGCGCCATGCGTTCCGCCTGCGATTGCGCGGTCGACGGCGCGGCTGCGATCAAGGCAACGGGCGCGAGCATTAAGGCGTAATTTCGAAAGGTCATTCTGGTTTCCTTGGAAGAGGTTCAATCGCGGCTACGGCAACCGCCTTGAACCCCGTCTTAACGTCTACAGCGGCTCACCGGTCCGGTCACGAAGCACTTCGCGGCGGCCGATATGGTTCGGCGCGGTGATGAAGCCGTCTTCTTCCATGCGATCAATCAACCGGGCTGCGCTGTTATAACCAATCCGCAGCTGACGCTGAATCCAGCTCGTTGATGCCTTCTGGCTTTCAAACACGATCTGGCACGCCTTGCGATATTGCGCATCTTCCTCGCTGTCATCGCCGCCCATTCCGCCAAAGTCAAAGCCGCCATCTTCGGGTTCTTCGGTCACCGCCTGAATATATTCGGGTTGCCCTTGGCCACGCCAATGGTCTGCCACGCGGCGGACTTCATCATCGGAGACAAACGGACCATGGATACGCGTCAGCCCGCGGCCGCCCGCCATATACAACATGTCGCCCTTACCCAGAAGCTGTTCCGCACCCTGTTCGCCCAAGATGGTACGGCTATCAATTTTCGAGGTCACATGGAAAGAAATGCGCGTCGGCAAGTTCGCCTTGATAACGCCGGTGATAACATCAACCGATGGCCGCTGCGTCGCCATGATGAGGTGAATACCCGCGGCACGTGCCTTTTGCGCGAGGCGTTGAATAAGGAATTCGACTTCCTTACCCGCTGTCATCATAAGGTCGGCCAGCTCGTCCACGATGATGACGATCTGCGGCATTGGCTCATAGGCCAAGCTTTCTTCCTCATATTGCGGCTGGCCGGTCATCGGGTCATACCCAATCTGCACCTTACGGCCCAATGGCGCACCCTTTGCCTTTGCGCCGCGTACTTTTTCGTTGAAGTTTGCAAGGTTGCGCACGCCCAGCGATGACATCATCCGGTAGCGTTCTTCCATCTGCTCAACCGCCCATTTGAGCGCGCGAATGGCTTTGGCAGGCTCCGTTACAACAGGGGACAACAGATGCGGAATATCGTCATAGCTGCTCAATTCAAGCATCTTGGGATCGATCATGATCATCCGGCACTGGTCCGGCGTCAGACGATAGAGCAGCGACAATATCATGCAGTTGAGGCCAACCGATTTACCCGAGCCGGTTGTACCTGCGACCAACAAATGCGGCATCGGGGCGAGATCAGCGATGACGGGATCGCCGGAGATATTCTTACCCAAAATTATCGGCAAAGCGCCCTTTTGATCGGCAAAGGCGTCTGATCCGACCATTTCCTGAAACACCACAGCCTCGCGATGGGCGTTGGGCAGTTCAATACCCATGACGGTGCGGCCCGGTATCGTCGAAACACGCGCGGACAAAGCGGACATGTTGCGCGCAATATCTTCTGCCAGCTGGATCACCCGGCTGGATTTGATGCCCGCCGCAGGTTCCAACTCGTACATCGTGACCACGGGTCCCGGACGCACCGCAACAATCTGTCCTTTGACGTGAAAGTCATCCAGCACCGATTCCAACAAGCGCGCATTTGCTTCCAGCGCCGTCTTGTCGAGCTTTGGCACTGAAATGGCGGGCGGCGGATCCAGCAGGTCAAGCGATGGTAAAACAAAGCTGCCAAAGAAGTCACCCTGCCGCGCGCCGGTTGAGAACGCCGCTTTTTTCGGCGCCAGCGTGCGGTCTTCAATCACGGGGGGCTTGCGTAATTCGGGCTCGACAGCCTTACGCGGCGGCTTTGGCTCGATAATTTGGGCAACATCCGAATCGTCTGCGTCAAAGGCACCCAGATCGTTTTTCAGGCCTGAAAATTTAGGCATGGCCAACGAAGGAATACGGAACAGCGGGCGCTCAAGCTCAAGCGCGCGAACAACCAACGCCACGCCACCACTTAAGCTGCCCAAAATGAGCAGAACACGTAATATTGTGCCGAATACGCCGTGGATTTGACCAACAAGAGCGACGGCGGCATTTGCCAGCAGCAAATTAATCGCGCCGCCCCATCCAGCGGGCAAGCCAATGTCGCTACCGTGCTGCCAATAGGCCATGCCAAACCCGATCAGCAGCATGCCGACAATGCATAATGTAAGCTGCCGTTTCCACTGCGGCTGCGGGACGGCCCGCCACAAGCGTCGTGCAAACACCAGCATCAACGGGAACAGGAAAATGGCCGGAACGCCAAATAGAAACAGGACGATGTCGGACACATAGGCGCCGCTTTGGCCCATCCAGTTGTGCTGCACATCTGCAGCCGCGCTATTGAACGCCGCATCGCCAGCCGAATAGCTAAGCACCGCAAAGCCATAAAACACCGCAAACAGGCCAAGCACAGCCGCGCCAAACAAGGTGCTGCTACGGATCAGCGACGCGCGCATCATATTCCGCCAATTGGCCATGTTCGTTTTTGAGGTAAATTTAGAAATGCGCGAGGCCATGATTATATTGCCATATATGGGTAGCCGCCAACGGCCGAACGTCCCCTTTTCGCTGTCGCTGGACTCGCCGTCAAGTATTACAGGTTGAAGATTGCTGCCAATGCGGATGGCCTACGGTCAAAATCATCCTTTGAGTCCGCCCATCTGTTGCGGCATAGGGGCAATATGAATCACAAAGCAGACGTCATCATTATCGGCGGCGGGCTCATCGGGCTTACGCAAGCACTGGCATTGGCTGCACATGGCATCACCAGCCATGTCATCGACCGCGCCGATCAGGCGAGCATGCTGCAAGCAGGCTTTGACGGCCGCACTTTTGCCATATCGAGCTCGAGCTATAAACTGTTCGAAGCCATTGGATTGGGCGACGCATTGGCGGGAAAAGGCTGCCCGATTGAAAAGATTTGGGTGAGCGATAGCCTGAAGCCCGGATCGCTGGATTTCGCACCAGCCGAAGATGACGGCTTCTTGGGCCAAATGTTTGAAAGCCGCTTCTTGCGCGGCGTGTTGTACAATGCGGCGCTGGAAAGCGATGCGATCCAATTGCACATGCCCGCCAACATCACCCACAAATCACAGGATTCAGGGCGCGCCTCCGTGCATCTGGATGATGGCAAAGTTTTGACCGCTGATCTGATGATTGTCGCCGAAGGGCGGCAAAGCCAGACGCGCGAGGAAATGGGAATCAATATTGCGCACTGGCAATATGACCATAGCGCCATGGTCGGTGCGATCTTCCACGAACACTCCCACAACAACATCGCTTACGAGATTTTTTATCCGTCAGGCCCATTTGCCGTCTTGCCCATGTTGGATGCGGACGACGGGCGGCACCGTTCAGCGATCGTTTGGTCGGTCGATGCCGCAGATGCGCCGGGATATATGAAGTTATCGCCGCGTGGATATGCCGCGGAGCTGGAAAAGGCGATGGGCGGCATATTGGGACAAGTTGAGATCGCCGCGCCTTTGTCGTCGTACAAGCTTGGGTTCCACCATGCGGCCAACATCACGGCTGAACGGCTGGTACTGATTGGCGACAGCGCGCATGGCATTCACCCCATCGCGGGTCAGGGGTTGAACCTTGGCCTGCGCGACGTTGCGGCATTGACCGAAGTATTGGTCGACGGGATGCGGCTGGGTCTGGATTTTGGCGATGCGCAATTGCTCGATCGCTATAGCCGGTGGCGCAGCATTGATACGTTGCTGATCGCGGTATCGACCGATGGCTTGAACCGCCTTTTTTCCATTCCCGGCAAAACCGCGTCGGCGGTCCGGCGTTTCGGAATGGCAATGGTGCAACGCGCTGCCCCGGCCAAGGCATTTTTCATGGCCGAAGCGCGGGGCGAAAGTGGCGCGCTGCCCAAATTGCTTCAGGGTGTTGCCGTTTAAATCCGCATTATCCCTGGGTAACAGGTACCAGTCGGATTTCGACACGGCGGTTCGCCGCGCGACCGGCTTCGTCCAGATTGCTCGCCTTTGGCTGGCTCTCACCATAACCACGCGTTGCAAGACGCGCGGACTGAACGCCACGCGAGGTCAGATAGCTGGCAACCGCCGACGCACGGCGTTCCGATAACGACTGGTTATAGGCATCCGACCCGGTGGAATCGGTGTGGCCCATGACGTCGATATAGGTTTTTTCATATTGCGTCAGCGTGGATGCGACCTGATCCAGCGTATTGCGGAAACCCGCATCGATATTCGCGCTATCAACACCAAAGGTGACTTCTGACGGCATATCGAGAACGAGATTGTCGCCATCGCGAATAACATTAACCCCTGTGCCCGCCGTTTGCTGACGCAGCTTTCTTTCTTGTTCGTCCATATAATAGCCAACACCCGCACCGGCCAATGCGCCAATACCTGCGCCGACAATCTTTTCCGTGCGATCACGACGGCCGCCAATAAGGTCGCCAAGCAAATATCCACCCAATGCACCGCCAACACCGCCAAGTGCCGCCTTCGAAATCGTGCGCTGGCCGGTTTCCGGGTCGGTCACACATGCCGATAGCGGCAGCATAGCGGCCATAAGCGACAGCGTTATCAATTGATTCTTCTTCATCATTTTCCCTTTCAGCTAGGATGCCCCATTTGGGACGCCCATGATGAACCTGCGATTATCGTTGGCCGGGTTGCATCTTCTGACGATAACACAGTTTGCGGCATTTTGTTGCCAAAGCGCTGGCGTTGGCACTATGGGAATCTGGTCCCTATGGAACCTCTTCATCCTTTCCCGTGGTTTGATGCCGCAACGATATTGGCTCTCATTGCCCTGAACGGTGTGTTTGCCATGTCTGAACTTGCCATCGTTTCAGCGCGCACAGCGAAACTAAAGGCTATGGCAGAAGACGGAAAACGCGGTGCGGCGGCCGCCCTTCGGTTGGGACGAGACCCGGGCAAGTTTCTGTCCACCGTACAGATCGGCATCACACTCATTGGTATTATTGCCGGTGCGTATTCGGGGTCTACGCTGGGCGGGCCAGTGGCAGAGCGCATCGCTCTTTTGGGCATGGGCAAGGAATGGGCCGAAACTTTGGGGTTCGGGCTTGTCATCAGCATCACGACTTACGCATCCTTGGTGGTCGGCGAACTGGTCCCCAAGCAATTTGCGCTCATTGCGCCCGAAAGAATCGCCGTCACCATGGCGGGGCCAATGGAGATGCTGGCACGCGTGACCGCGCCGATTGTCTGGACCCTTGATAAATCCAGCGCGACCATATTCCGTGCACTTGGGCTGCGCCGCGATACCCGTGACGCACTGAGTGCCGAGGAATTGCGTATGGTGTTCGCCGAGGCGACCCATGCAGGCATCATTGAAGAGCATGAACATAAGGTCATTGCCGGCGTTGTGCGGCTGGCCGACCGTCCGGTGCGTGAGGTCATGACGCCACGGACCGACGTCGACCGTATTGCAGCGGACGCTTCTGAAGATGATGTCCGCGATTCGCTGTTAAATTCGCTGCACACGCGGCTGCCCGTCACAGGCGAAGACGGTGACGATATCATTGGCGTTGTCCAATCACGCGATATCGTTGCTGCGCAGATTCGCGGGGAAAGCCTGGATATCCGCAGCCTGATGCGTCGCGCCGAAATCATCCCTGATCAACTTGATGCCATGGACGCACTCGAAATCCTGCGTTCGTCCGATGTGCCGATGCTGCTGGTCCATGATGAATATGGCCATTTTGAAGGAATCGTAACGCCGAACGACCTTTTGGCAGCGATTGCGGGTGAATTTGCATCGGATCAGGCGCAAGGTAGCGCGCCGAACATCATCACATTGGACGACGGCTCCATGCTCGTGTCGGGCGCAATGTCCGCCGACGCAATGGCAGACGCGCTGTCGATTGATCTGCCCGAAGACCGCGATTACGCGACCGCTGCCGGCCATGTCCTACACATCTTGCGGCACTTACCCGAAGAGGGCGAATCCTTCCGCGACCAAGGCTGGCATTTTGAAGTTGTGGATATGGATGGCCGCAAAATCGACAAGCTGCGCGTCCGACTTGCAGAAAAAGCAACTCGAACGGACGCAGTTGAGGGCTTGTGATTGCACAAACGCTTGGTTAGGGCGTTTGGCAGATATGGAATTACACGTCACGACGACAGCAGGATATTGATATGGCCGATTTCTTCCTCCCAAAGAACAGCAAGGTCCAAAAGGGCACTGTTCACGCCGCGAAAACCGACGGGAAAGTCAAGAAATTCAAGGTATATCGTTACGATCCCGATAGCGGCGAAAACCCACGTTACGACACCTTTGAAGTCGACACCGAATCCTGCGGCCCAATGGTCCTCGACGCGCTGATCAAGATGAAGGGCGAACAGGATTCGTCGCTGACATTCCGCCGTTCATGCCGCGAAGGCATTTGTGGTTCATGTTCGATGAACATCGACGGCAAAAATGGCCTCGCGTGCACCACGGCAATCGAAGATTGCAAAAGCGAAGTCACACTGACTCCGCTGCCGCATATGGAAGTTATCAAGGATCTCGTTCCTGACTTCACCCATTTTTATGCGCAATATGCGTCGATCAAGCCATGGCTGCAGACAGTTACACCTGAACCATCGGGCAAGGAGCGCCTTCAGTCGCCTGAAGACCGCGCAAAGCTGGATGGTCTGTATGAGTGCATCTTGTGCGCATGTTGCTCGACAAGCTGCCCGTCTTATTGGTGGAACAGCGACAAGTTTTTGGGCCCAGCCATCTTGCTTCAGGCCTATCGCTGGTTGGCCGATAGCCGTGACGAAATGACCGGTGAGCGTTTGGATGAGCTGGAAGATCCGTTCCGTCTGTATCGCTGCCACACGATCATGAACTGCGCGAACGCATGCCCCAAGGGTCTGAACCCTGCAAAGGCCATTGCTGAAACCAAGAAGATGGTTGCCGAACGCCACCTTTAATTTACGGGACGGCAGTTGGACACACCCGCTTTTGATAGCAGTCCGGATCCGGACAATCCCGGTTGGCTAAACTGGCAGATGACCGACGCCACGCGCTATAATGGCACGGTCCTCGGCAAAATGCTGGTGCGCAGTGAAGGCCATCATAAAGCACGCCTGCGCATGTTTCCCGAACACCGGCACAGCAACTTGCGCGACGCGGTGCATGGCGGCGTCACGCTCGGTTTTATCGACGTGGCCATGTTTGGCGCATCGCGGATGTTTGGCCTGATTGAGGCGGGCGCTGCCGTTACGCTTGACCTATCGGTGCAGTTCATTGGCGCTGGCGTGATCGGCGAGCCACTTGAGGCAGAGGTCGAACTTTTAAAAGAAACGGGTCGCCTGCTGTTCATGCGCGGCATTGTCTCGCAAGGCGAGTCCCGCGTCGCAGCGTTTTCAGGGACGATCCGAAAACCCAGTCAGAAATGATGCCCGCCTCGGTCACGGATAAGCACGCAGCCCTTGTCAGTGCAAGCGAACTGAAGCCTGATGCTGATCAAGCCAAAGCCGTTTTGGCGCTGGCGAAAGTGCAAGCAGAGCTTGAGGCTGTGCCACCCCGCGGAAGCACAATGTGGCGTTTCTTGGGGCGCAAGCCAGACCCGGCGCGCGGATTATATTTATGGGGCGGCGTCGGGCGCGGGAAATCCATGCTCATGGACCTGTTTTTCGAGAGCGTGCAGATCAAGCGGAAACGTCGTGCGCATTTCCACGAGTTCATGCTGGATATCCACGCGCGGCTAAAGGTTGAGCGCGCAAAAGAAAAAGGCGATCCTATTCCGCCCGTGGTCGCGGCACTGGCGGATGAAGCGCGGTTGCTGTGCTTTGACGAAATGGTCGTCAACAACATGGCCGATGCAGCAATTATGTCGCGGCTTTTCGCGGGATTGATTGCCGCAGGCGTCACGGTGGTCACAACATCAAACCGGCACCCCGATGACCTGTATAAGGACGGCCTCAACCGCCAGCTGTTTTTGCCGTTCATCGCGTTGATCAAAGACAGCCTTGATATTTTTGCGCTCGATGGCCCGACAGACTATCGGCGCGACCGTTTGGGCAATGCCAAAACCTGGCTCGTACCCAATGGCGCCGAAGCGACGGCCGCGCTTTCGGAAACATTCTTCCGCATGACGGATTACCCGCCCGAGGACCGCGCACATGTTCCCACGTTAGAACTGGACGTGGGCGGTGGTCGGACGCTGCATGTGCCAAAGGCGCTAAAGGGCGTCGCCGTTTTCTCGTTCAAGCGTCTGTGCGCTGAGGCACGCGGTGCCTCTGACTATCTGGCGATCGCGCGGCGATTCCATACGGTGCTGATGGTGGGCATTCCCGTGCTTGGGCCGCACAACCGCAATGAAGCGGCGCGATTTGTGACGTTGATTGATGCGTTGTACGAATACCGCGTAAAGCTGCTTGCAAGCGCCGATGCTTTGCCCGATGCTCTATACACGCAGGGCGATGGACGTTTCGAATTTGAACGCACGGTGTCTCGATTGCTGGAGATGCAGTCAGAAGAATATCTAGCACTGGGTCACGGTGCCGACGAATAGGAGAGTATTTATGCGCGTGAAAACCTTGTTGATTTCGACAGCTTTGTTGGGCGCGGTGCCTGCGATGGCTGCAACACCGGCAACTGTGAAAGTATCAGCTGAGCGCCAGAAGGCGACGCATGATATGTTCGAGCACGTGGTCAATATCCCTACGGTCTTTGGTCGGGGTAAAGTTCCTGAAATGGCGAACTATCTTGCCGACCAATATAAGGCCGCCGGTTTTCCTGCTGAAGATGTTGAAGTTGTTTCCTATGACAGCACTGACCCTATTGCCAAGGTAACAGAGAAAACGGCTGCACTTATCGTTCGTTGGCGCGCGCCGGGCAAAGCCAAGGCGAAGCCGATCATGTTAATGGGCCATATGGACGTCGTCGAGGCGAAGCGCGAAGATTCAACGACCGATCCCTTCGTTCTGACGCAGAAGGATGGTTATTATTATGGTCGCGGCACCATCGATATGAAGGATGGCATCGTTGCCATTACGCAGGCGCTGATTGACCTGAAAGCATCTGGTTTCAAGCCAACCCGCGATATCGTCGTCTTCTTTACAGGGGACGAAGAAACCAATGGCATCGGCGCCGATAAAGGCGCGTCCGAATGGAAAGACAAATTGAACGTCGAATATGGCCTGAACGCAGATGGCGGCGGCGGCGGATTTTTTCCGGACGGGCGGAGTGCCGGCTTTCTGATGCAGACGGCTGAAAAAACCTTTGCCGGTTACACGCTGACTGTGCGCAATCGTGGCGGTCATTCATCCAAGCCACGCAAAGATAATGCGATCTACACTCTGGCACATGCCGTGGAGAAAATTGAAGCGCACCGGTTTGAACCAATGCTCAGCGAAACAACGCGCGCATATTTTACCGAACGACAGAAACAGGAAAAGGGTGCGTTGGGCGATGCCATGCGTGCTTGGTTGGCAAACCCCAATGATGGCGCCGCCGCAGACATCATTGAGGCTGACGAGGCCGAGGTTGGCCTGACCCGCACACGCTGCGTTCCAACACGGCTTTTTGCCGGTCACGCTGACAATGCCCTGCCGCAATTGGCGACCGCGATGATTAACTGCCGTATTTTTCCCGGCGTTGATCCAAACGACGTGCAAAAGAACCTGGCGGCGATCGTCGCGGATCCAGAGGTCATCGTGTCTCGTAACGACGATTATGTTGCGTCACTGTCTTCGCCATTACGGCCAGACGTCGTGAATGCGTTTACCAAAGCCATCCGCACGTTGCATCCCGGTGCACCGATTTCGCCCGAGATGTCGACCGGGGCGAGCGATGCACGTCCATTCCGCATCGCAGGCATCCCGATTTACGGTGTAAATGGTGGATGGGTCGTGGTTCCCGTCGATTTCAGAGCGCATGGCAAGGACGAGCGTCTTCCGGTGCAAGCCCTTCATGATAACGTGGTTCACTGGAAGTTGATGCTCACCGAACTCGCTGGAAAATAAACGCTATCGCTATTGCGAACTGTTATCATAAAAAGCCTGAACTTTGGACCTTTATTGGGTTGTTATCCACAGCGATTCGGCGTAACGACGCCGCAATTCCGCTAAAAAGCCCTAAGGGAAGGACAGTTTTGTATGGCTCGCAAAAAAATTGCGCTTATTGGCGCCGGTAATATCGGCGGCACGCTTGCTCACCTCGCAGCATTGAAAGGCCTCGGCGACATCGTCTTGTTCGACGTTGTTGAAGGCGTTCCCCAGGGCAAGGCGCTTGACCTGTCGCAATGCGGTCCGGTCGAAGGCTTTGATGCCAAGATTACGGGCACCAATGATTATGCCGACATTGCTGGCGCCGACGTGATCATCGTCACCGCCGGTGTTGCGCGGAAGCCCGGCATGAGCCGCGATGATTTGCTTGGCATCAACCTGAAGGTCATGAAGGCCGTGGGCGAAGGCATTGCCGCGAACGCGCCAAACGCATTCGTCATCTGCATCACCAACCCGCTCGACGCGATGGTATGGGCGCTGCGCGAATTCTCCGGTCTACCGCACCACATGGTTGTCGGCATGGCAGGCGTTCTCGATTCCGCACGTTTCAGCCACTTCCTTGCGGACGAATTCAATGTGTCGGTCAAAGACGTCACCAGCTTCGTGCTTGGCGGTCATGGCGACACGATGGTGCCCGTCATTCAATATTCGACCGTATCGGGCATTCCGGTTCCAGACCTTATCAAAATGGGCTTTTCGACTCAGGAGCGCATTGACGCAATCGTGCAGCGCACGCGCAGCGGCGGCGGCGAGATCGTTGGTCTGCTTAAAACCGGCTCTGCGTTCTATGCGCCGGCAACCAGCGGCATTGCGATGGCCGAAGCTTATTTGAACGACCAAAAGCGCGTTCTTCCAGCTGCTGTGCATCTGACCGGCCAATATGGCGTCGACAATCTATATGTCGGCGTACCCGTCGTCATTGGTGCTGGCGGCGTTGAAAAGGTCGTCGAAATCGCGCTTGATGACGAAGCCAAGGGTAACCTTGCGGTCAGCGTCGATGCGGTCAAAGAACTGCTTGTCGCATGTAAGGCAATTGATTCCTCGCTGAACTAAGCGAACCCCCGAATTTAGGAGACGTATGTGAGCATCCTTATCAACAAAAACACCAAGGTCATCACGCAGGGTATGACGGGTGCCACTGGCACATTCCATACCGAGCAGGCGCTTGCTTATGGCACGCAGATGGTTGGCGGTGTTACCCCCGGCAAGGGCGGAACAACGCACATCGGCCTGCCGATGTTTGACACGGTGCTTGAGGCCAAGCAAACAACCGGTGCCGATGCGTCGGTTGTGTATGTGCCGCCACCCTTTGCGGCTGACTCAATCCTTGAAGCCATTGACGCGGAAATTCCGTTGATCGTTTGCATCACCGAAGGCATTCCTGTGCTCGACATGGTGAAGGTAAAGCGCGCATTGTCGGGTTCGAAATCGCGCCTGATTGGCCCGAACTGCCCTGGCGTTCTGACACCCAATGAATGTAAAATCGGCATCATGCCCGGCAGCATTTTCTCCGCGGGCTCGGTCGGCGTCGTCTCACGGTCAGGCACGCTCACTTATGAAGCCGTGTTCCAGACCACAGCAGAAGGCCTTGGCCAGACCACTGCGGTTGGCATTGGCGGCGACCCCGTCAACGGCACCAACTTCATCGATTGCCTTGAGCTGTTCCTTGCCGATGATGCGACCAAGTCGATCATCATGATCGGTGAAATCGGCGGCAGCGCAGAAGAAGAAGCTGCGCAGTTCTTGATCGACGAAGCCAAGAAGGGCCGCAAAAAGCCGATGGCCGGCTTCATCGCCGGACGCACTGCACCTCCCGGACGCCGCATGGGCCATGCTGGCGCCATCGTATCGGGCGGCAAGGGCGACGCAGAAAGCAAGATCGCAGCAATGGAAGCAGCCGGCATCCGCGTATCGCCGTCACCATCATTGCTCGGCAAGACATTGGTCGAAGTGCTGAAGGGTTGAGGTTTGGGCGTTTCATAAACGCGTTGGAATCCAGCCTACGCTGGAACACACAGTTTTGTGTTCCCCGGCGCAGGCCGGGGTCCAGCCGTGAATGGAACGTCGATTGTCTTGGTTCTGGACCCCAGCCTTCGCTGGGGAACACATCGGTCAACTAAAAGATGGATCAGCCGGGTTATGTTTACATCATGGCCAACAAACGAAACGGCACAATCTATCTTGGAGTGACAAGTAACTTGCAGCAGCGGTGCTTTCAGCATCGCAACGGTTTGATTGACGGCTTTACCAAACAATATGGGTGCAAACTTCTCGTTTGGTATCAGCGGTTCGAAAATCTGCATGATGCGCGGCGGCGCGAAGTGCAGATGAAAAGTTGGAAGCGGCTTTGGAAGTTGCGTGAGATCGAACAGATGAACCCCCACTGGGCGGATCTGTACGAGACATTAGTTTGATGTTGGACCCCGGCGTTCGCTTGGGCACACGAGGTATTTTATGGGCTTAGAAAACCAAGATTTTGAAACTGAGCAAGGTCCAAGCTGGGCACGTTCGAACTGGCCTTTGTCCATCACCGATGACCTGACGGCTTCGCTTGATCCGACGCAGATGGCGGTCGAGGTTAAGGCCGCGGCAAAGGCTGCTGGCAAGCCCATGGCAGAAGCCGACGCCGTTGCCGCAGCGAGCGATTCTATTCGCGCAATGATGTTGGTCCGCACCTATCGTGTGCGCGGGCATCTGGCGGCGAATCTAGATCCGCTTGGGCTTTCCAAGCAGGATATTCCCGCTGACCTTACCCCCGAATATCATGGTTTTTCTGGCGCAGACCTCGACAAGCGAGTTTATGTCGGCGGCACGCTCGGTCTCGAATGGACCACCGTTCGTGAACTCGTCGATACGCTGCGCGCCAATTATTGCGGGCCAGTTGGCCTCGAATATATGCATATTTCCGACGTCGAAGAGCGCCGGTTCCTGCAAGAGCGGATGGAGGGCAAAGATGCCGCCATCCAATTTACGCCCGAAGGCAAAAAAGCCATTCTCGGTAAAGTCATCGAGGCGGAGCAGTACGAAAAATTCCTTGGCCGCAAATATGTAGGCACGAAGCGGTTCGGCCTTGATGGTGGCGAATCGATGATTCCTGCACTCGAAGCCGTCATCAAATATGGCGGCCAGCTGGGCGTGCGCGAAATCGTTTACGGCATGCCACATCGCGGCCGTCTCAACGTTTTGGCCAATGTGATGGCAAAGCCATACCGCATCATCTTCCACGAATTTTCGGGCGGAAGCGCGAACCCCGACGATGTTGGCGGTTCGGGCGATGTGAAATATCACCTCGGCACCAGCACCGACCGCGAATTTGACGGCATCAAAGTGCATATGAGCCTTGTGCCAAATCCTTCCCACCTTGAAGCAGTGAACCCAGTGGTGCTCGGCAAGGTGCGCGCGAACCAAACCGCACGCGATGACCTTGGCAAGCATGAACAAGTGCTGCCCGTTCTTCTGCATGGTGACGCGGCCTTTGCTGGCCAGGGCATCGTTTGGGAGTGCCTCGGCTTTTCCGGCATTCGTGGGTATAATACCGGTGGCTGCTTGCACTTTATCGTGAACAACCAGGTTGGTTTCACCACCAGCCCGCAATATGCGCGGTCTTCGCCTTATCCATCCGACGTTGCAAAGGGCGTTCAGGCGCCAATATTCCATGTCAATGGCGATGATCCCGAAGCAGTGACCTTCGCCTGTAAAATTGCGATCGAATTCCGCCAGACATTCCACCGCGACATCGTCATCGACATGTGGTGCTATCGCCGCTTTGGCCACAATGAAGGCGATGAACCCGGTTTCACGCAGCCATTGATGTACAAAGTGATCAAGGGCCACCCCGCCGTCAGCAGCTTGTACGCCAAGCGGCTTGAGGCCGAGGGTGTTATCGATGCGAACTGGGCGGACGAGCACGCCATGCGCTATGTGCAGACGCTCGAGCAGGAATTTGCCAGCGCAGCCGATTATAAACCCAATGCCGCCGACTGGTTTGGTGGACGTTGGTCGGGCCTTTCCAAGCCAGCGGATCCCGAAACCGCCCGCCGGAATGTGCAAACCAGCGTGTCCAAAAAACTGTTCGATAGCATGGGCCGCACGCTGACCACTGTACCCGAAGGCCACAATATTCACCCCACACTCAATCGTGTGCTCGATGCCAAAAAAGCCATGTTCAGCACAGGCGCAAACTTTGACTGGGCAACAGGCGAAGCGCTCGCTTTCGGATCGTTGCTTTCCGAAGGCTATGGCGTGCGCTTATCGGGCCAAGATTCGGGCCGCGGTACGTTCAGCCAACGCCACGGCGTCTGGGTCGACCAGACGACTGAGGAAAAATACATCCCGTTGGCAACATTGCCACATGGCCGTTTTGAAATTCTCGACAGCCCCTTGTCGGAATTCGGCGTGCTGGGTTTTGAATATGGCTATGCGGGTGCCGAACCGAAGACACTGGTGCTTTGGGAAGCGCAATTTGGCGACTTCGTGAATGGTGCGCAAACCATGATCGATCAGTTTATTGCCGCCGGTGAAGCGAAATGGTTGCGCGCCAATGGCCTCGTGATGCTGTTGCCGCATGGCTATGAAGGACAAGGTCCTGAACACAGCTCCGCGCGGCTTGAACGCTTCCTGCAATTGTGCGCCGAAGACAATATTCAGGTCGCAAACTGCACGACGCCTGCAAATTATTTCCATTTGCTGCGCAGGCAGATGGCACGTCCATTCCGCAAGCCGCTTATCGTCATGACGCCAAAATCATTGTTGCGGCACAAGCTTGCGGTTTCCAAGGCAGAGGATTTCCAAGGCGAAAGCCACTTCATGCGGATCCTGTCGGACATCAACGCCCCTGCGGACAAGGATGTCAAACGACTGGTCCTATGTTCGGGCAAGGTTGCCTATGACCTGATGGAAGCGCGCGATGCATCGGGCGACACAAACACCGCGATTGTCCGCATCGAGCAGCTATATCCCTTCCCCGCCGAACCATTGATTGTCCGGTTGAAGCGTATGACCAATTTGGAAGAGGTCGTTTGGGCCCAAGAAGAGCCGCGCAATGCGGGTAGCTGGAGCTTCGTCGACCCCTATTTGGAAGAATGCCTCGCAGAAGCCAATGTCGGCCCAGCACGCGCACGTTATGCCGGACGCAAAGCCGCAGCCGCGACAGCCACGGGTCTTGCCAAGCGCCACCAAGCCGAACAGGCCGCATTGGTTGCAGACGCATTGGGCCACAATGTCCGCGAAGAAATCCGCCGCCAACGTACCGGGGGAGCCAAGCCGGTTACCCCTCCATCCTCCTGAGGATTGAATTATGAGCACTGAAGTTAAAGTCCCCGTATTGGGCGAGTCCATCACTGAAGCGACCCTTGGCCAATGGCTGAAAAAACCCGGTGAGCCGGTTGCGGTCGATGAACCGATAGCCAGCCTTGAAACCGACAAGGTCGCGGTCGAAGTGCCGTCGCCTGTTGCCGGCATCATGGGCGCCTATGCTGTTGAGGAAGGCGCAACGGTTAATGTCGGCGCGGTCATTGCTTCAATCGATGCTGGTACCGGAGCTGCCGCAGTACCTGCCGCAGCCGCGTCCGCTGTGGCCCCCGCCGTTACGAGCACCGCTGCGCCTGCGCCGGTCGCGGCTTCGGAAAATAGCGATCTGCCTTTGTCGCCTGCGGTCCGCCGCCTGGTGCTTGAGCTCGGCATTGACCCAAGCAAGATTAAAGGCACCGGCAAAGACGGCCGCCTGACCAAGGAAGATGTTATTGCGGCGGCAAAGGGTGCGCCTGCACCTGCAGCCACTTCGGCATCAACCGCAACACCTGCTGCGTCTGCGCCAACAGGTGCACGTCAGGAAGAGCGCGTGAAGATGACGCGTCTGCGCCAGACAATTGCAAAGCGTTTGAAGTCCGCACAAGACACAGCGGCGCTGCTGACGACCTTTAACGATGTCGATATGTCCGCCGTGATCGAAGCGCGCGCGACTTACAAAGACCTGTTTGAAAAGAAGCATGGCGTGCGCCTCGGCTTCATGGGCTTCTTTACCAAGGCGGTTGCTTTGGCCGCGCGTGACGTTCCTGCCGTTAATGCGCAGATCGATGGCGACGAAATCGTCTATCACAATTATCTCGACGTCTCGGTCGCGGTTAGCGCGCCAAATGGCCTCGTTGTACCAGTCGTGCGCAACGCCGACGCCATGAGCTTTGCCCAGATTGAAAAGGCGATTGGTGATTTTGGTGCAAAGGCCAAGGCCGGTGCGCTCACCATGGAAGATATGTCGGGCGGAACCTTCACCATTTCCAACGGCGGCGTGTTCGGCAGCCTGATGTCGACCCCGATTATCAACCCGCCACAGTCCGCTGTGCTTGGCCTTCACCGTATCGAAGACCGCGCCGTCGTCCGCGACGGACAGGTTGTCGTTCGCCCAATGATGTATTTGGCGCTAAGCTATGACCACCGGCTCATCGACGGCCGTGAAGCAGTGACTTTCCTGAAAATCGTCAAAGAGGCGATTGAAGACCCGACCCGGTTGTTGATCGACCTTTAAGGAGCTGAGCAATGGCAGAACATGATTATGACCTGATCGTTATCGGTGCAGGTCCGGGCGGTTATGTTGCCGCCATCCGCGCCGCACAACTCGGCCTGAAAACAGCCTGCGTCGAAAGCCGCGAGACATTGGGCGGCACATGCCTCAACGTCGGTTGCATTCCGTCGAAAGCTTTGCTGCATGCATCCGAAATGTACCATGAGGCGCAATCGGGTTCGCTGGCGAAATTTGGTATCGATTTTAAGGGCGTCTCGCTCAACCTCGACCAAATGCACGCGGAAAAAGTGAAGGCTGTGTCTGAATTGACCGGCGGCATCGAGTTTCTGTTTAAAAAGAACAAGGTTGATTGGCTCAAGGGCCGCGCCGCGTTCACATCAGCCAACAGCATTGATGTGGCCGGCAAAAATTACACCGCGAAAAACATCATGGTCGCGACAGGATCATCGGTAACGCCATTGCCCGGCGTCGAAATAGACCAAAAGGTTATCGTCGATTCCACCGGCGCGCTGGCGTTGCCAAAGGTGCCAAAGCACATGGTCGTCATTGGCGGCGGTGTCATTGGACTTGAGCTTGGCAGCGTATGGTTACGTCTTGGCGCGCAAGTGACTGTGGTCGAATATCTTGACCAGATCCTGCCCGGCATGGACGGCGAAGTCCGCAAGGAAGCCGCCAAGATCTTCAAAAAACAGGGCTTCAACCTGCGCATGGGTACCAAGGTTACCGGCGCAACGGTAAAGGGCGGCATGGCCACGCTGACGGTTGAACCGTCGGCAGGCGGTGCAAGCGAGACAATTGAAGCCGATTGCGTACTTGTGGCGATTGGTCGCCGTCCCAACACCGATGGCCTCGGACTGGAGAAAGCGGGTCTTGCGGTCAATGCGCGCGGACAGATTGAAATTGGCCATGATTTCCAGACCAATGTTCCCGGTATCTACGCAATCGGCGACGTTTGCCCCGGCCCAATGCTGGCGCACAAGGCCGAAGACGAAGGCATTGCCGCGGCTGAATTTGTTGCGGGCCTGACGGGCATCGTCAACCATGACGTCATCCCGGGCGTCGTCTACACCTACCCTGAAATCGCCAGCGTTGGCCTGACCGAAGAAGAAGCGAAAGAACATGCTTCGGCTTCGGGTAGCGAGATCAAAGTCGGCAAATTCCCGATGATGGCCAACAGCCGTGCAAAAACAAATCGCACCACGGACGGTTTCGTCAAAGTCATTGCCGATGCAAAAACCGACCGCGTACTTGGCGTACATATCATCGCATCCATCGCCGGAAGCATGATCGCTGAAGCAGCCGTCGCTATGGAATTCGGTGCGACTTCGGAAGACATCGCATATACCTGCCATGCCCACCCAACCCATGCCGAAGCCTTGAAGGAAGCGGCCATGGCCGTGACCGGCAAACCGATCCACATGTGATGATTACCCAAGCGGCCCAAATAGCCCCAGCGATGATTTCATGGCTGGACCTATTTGGGATCGCTGTATTCGCGGCATCGGGCGCTCTCGCCGCGGCGCAACGCAAACAAACGCTGGTCACCTTCTCCTTCTTTGCGCTGGTTACCGGCGCGGGTGGCGGCACGGTTCGCGACCTGCTCATTGGTGCGCCCGTTTTCTGGGTTCAGGATTGGCGTTTTGCAGCAACCTGTCTTGTGACAGCCGGGCTTGTATGGGTAACGCCGCAGCATCTTTGGAAGCCACGTGCGCTTGACTGGTTCGATGCGGTGGGCATTGCCATTTACGCGGTGTTCGGCACTTGGAAATCACTTACGCTTGGCGTTCCGTTGCTACCGGCCATGATGATGGGCGTCATCACCGCCTGCGTCGGCGGCATCATTCGCGATGTGCTGGCCGGTGAGCCGTCAATCCTGCTGAAACCCGAAATCTATGTGACCGCTGCCGCACTGGCGTCAGGCCTCTTTGGCCTATTGCTATTTGTTGGGCTACCCGTTCTCCCCGCCGCGATTTTCAGCGCGACTGCCGGTTTTGCCTTGCGGGCGATGGCGATTTGGAAAGGCTGGGCAATCCCCGCCTATCGGGGTTAGGGTCAGGACCTAATTACCGAACGCGGTTCGGGAAAAGCTTATTCAAATTCGCAATTTTCGGTTTGTCCCATTGCACAATATATGGGTGCCTTGGGTTCTTCGCCATGAAGTCTTGATGATAGCTTTCGGCAGGAAAGAAGCTGAAGGGCTCCAGCGTCGTCACAATGGGTTTCTTCCAATATCCCGCCTTGTCCAGTTGCGCCACATAGGCACGCGCCACCTTTTGCTGCGCTGCGTTCGCGGGAAATATCGCGGATCGATATTGCTTGCCGCGGTCCGGACCCTGACGATTCAACTGCGTCGGATCATGCGCCACGGAAAAGAATATTTGGAGCAGTTCGCCATAGCGCACCACCGCAGGGTTATATTGAATCCGCACAGATTCAGCATGCCGCGTGACGCCCGAACTGACGAGATCATAGTCAGCGGTTGATCGCGTCCCGCCGGAATAACCCGACTCCACGCGCGTCACGCCTTTTACGCGTTCAAACACAGCCTCCACGCCCCAGAAGCAACCACCGGCAAAAACAGCAGTCTGCAGGCCCTTTGGTTCAACAATTTTCGCAAAAGGCGCGGCGATCCGAATGCCCTCTTCGGCATGCGCAGTGCCGACAGCGGATCCAAAGTCGGAACCACATCCTGTCACCACGCCAAACAGCAGCGCGACATGTACCGCGCGGATAACGTATTTAGGGGTTCGGGGCAGCCGTTTCATATGATGGACCTCCAACGGACACAGACCGCGTGGCTTCTGCGTTGTGATCATTCGCACTGGCAGGTTTGATGATGGCCAGCCCAGCCAAACCTAACGCAAATCCGCCGGCCAGACTGAGGAAAAGATCCGAACGCACGAAGTTATAAAGACGGTCCATATTTTATCTCTGACATATTGCACAGATGCGCGCCGAAACAGCTATGCGCGTCGGCTTTGGAAGGCTTCACCAGAAAACACATTAAACGTGCATGAACGCCGTTCATCGTGACGCACGTGTTGCGGTCATGTGAGTGCGGCGCACGCTGCTTGAATACGCGTGCACGCTTCCTTGAGGATATCCGACGATGTTGCATAAGAAATCCGGAAGCCTGGCGACAGACCGAAGGCCCCGCCATGCACCGCAGCCACGCGGTAATCATCGAGGAAATAATCGATGAGGTCGGCATCGGTTTCAATCTTCTTACCCTTGGGCGTCGTCTTGCCCATCACACCAGTTGCATCGGGGTACACATAAAATGCGCCCTCTGGCGTTGGGCAGCTAAGCCCCGGTGCGTCGTTCAGCATCGCGACGACAAGGTCGCGGCGCTCGCGGAAAGCCACATTGCGTTCCCGCAAGAAATCCTGTGGGCCGTTAAGCGCGGCAAGCACGGCATATTGTGAAATCGAACAGGGATTGCTCGTCGATTGCGACTGCAAGTCCGCCATCGCCTTAATCAACCATGCCGGGCCACCAGCATAGCCGATGCGCCAACCGGTCATGGCATAAGCTTTGGACGCGCCGTTCATGGTGAGTGTGCGATCATAGAGTTCGGGGCACACCTGAAGCATCGTCGCAAAGGGTGCCTGCGCATACCAAATATGTTCGTACATATCGTCGGAAAGCAGCATGACGTGCGGGTGGCGCAGCAGCACTGCACCCAATTCTTTCAACTCAGCCGCATCATAAGCTGCGCCGGTCGGGTTGGACGGCGAATTCAGGATCAACCAGCGCGTCTTTGGCGTAATCGCGGCTTCCAGTTGTTCGGGCGTGATTTTATAATTTTGCGCCGCGGTCGCCATAACGATCACGGGCGTTCCGCCGGCAAATTGCACGATATCGGGATAGCTGACCCAATAAGGTGCAGGGATGATGACTTCATCGCCCTTATCGATCGTTGCGACCAGGGCGTTGAACAATGTATGCTTGCCACCGGAGTTTACTGTGATCTGCTTTGGCGTATATTCAATGCCATTGTCGCGCTTGAATTTTGCAATGATCGCCTGCTTGAGCGGCGCGATACCGTCGACGGCGGTATATTTCGTCATGCCGTCACGAATGGCCTGAATGGCGGCGTCTTTGACGAATTCTGGCGTATCAAAATCGGGTTCGCCCGCCGACAGTCCAATGACATCAATGCCCTGCGATTTAAGATCAATCACACGTCCGGACATGGCAAGCGTCGCTGAAGGGGCAATCCGGCCGAGCGCGGCCGACAGACGGTCAATCATCATCAAAACTTTCGGGCAAAAATTGAACAGAAGTTGCGCTTTTGCCCCTAAAGCCTCGCTAAAAGTTACGCAACCCTATGCGCTCTTATTAATCCACGTGCGCTGTTCCCGACAAAAAAACCATCCGCCAAATCGTCGGCTGTCAAATCCGCCTCTTGGGCTTCACCAGCGTCGATCAGCGCGCGGCGAAGGACTGATGGCAATAGCCCGGTCTCAAGCCGCGGCGTCAGCAGAACGCCGTCCCGTTCAACAAACAAGGCCGTGATGCTGCCTTCGGTTAAACGGCCATCGGCACCTAAGAAGATAACTTCGTCACAATCGGTGCGGGCTTTTCGGGCGTTGTCGTAAAAAGCCCGATCACTTATCTTGTGCCGAAGCCGGAAATCTTCGGCGGCGACAGGCAGCGGAACAACCGCAACGCGCCAATCGGTCACATCCTGCAGCGGGCTGATCTCAATCGCGACGGCACCATGCCGGGAAACCATCAGCCGGATTTTCGAAAGCTGATCGAGATGGAAAATGCTGGCGTGCAGCCGGTTGCGCAATGCGTGCCGGTCAAATTCAAATCCGAACAACTGCGCGCTGGTCTGCATGCGCTCCAGATGCAGCTCCAGCCGAACGATTCCGGCCATCGGTTCAAAACGCATGGTTTCGATCAGATCAAATCCGGTATCGTCCACCTTGGCAAAATCCCCCTTGGCCAAGCATTCTGCCCATTCACCTGCTTCGTTGGAATCGGCAACAACGCCTGAACCTAGCCCAAGTGAAAGCGTCTTTGTGGAATCGCACAAGGTAAAAGTCCGAATGGCAACGTTGAAGGCGGCATCGCCATTGGCATCAATACGCCCAATGGAGCCACAATATATTCCGCGTGGCGCGGTCTCCACGTCTTCAACGACCTGCATTGCGCGAATTTTCGGCGCGCCGGTAATCGATCCGCATGGAAATAATGCCGCTATGACGTCAACCGCGTCCACGCCCTCGTTCAGCACACCGGTAACGGTCGAGGTCATCTGATGAACCGTAGGATAGCTTTCGACGTGAAACAATTCAGGCACGGCGACCGTTCCCGCAGCGCACACACGAGACAGATCGTTGCGGAGGAGATCGACGATCATCAGATTCTCCGCCCGTTGTTTCGGGTCGGTGCGCAAGCGCTCCGCAACGTCGCTATCCCGTTGCGGGTCGGCTTGCCTTTGTGCCGTGCCCTTCATCGGCTTTGTCGTCACGCGCTGGTCCTTAAGCGCGAAAAACAGCTCGGGTGAAAAGGACAGATAATGCACGTCCCCCGTATAAATGACACCGCCATAGCCCGCCTTCGCGCGGCTGCGCAGCGCGGCATATAAGGCCAGCGGGTCGCCCGCATAATCGGCCGACAGCGGAAAGGTCAGATTGGCCTGATAAATGTCTCCGGCATGGATAAAATTCTGAACCGCCGCAAAGGCATCGGCATATTCTGCGCGCGAAATCGCCGGGCGCAATTCCGACAAATATGCACCCGCCGGATCGGGTAGATATGACGGCACGACGTCAGCAGAAATTGTGCTGTAGCCGCGAAACAAGCCGAACCATGCCAGTGGTCCGCTGCGTTCTTCCCCAAGATTTGGCAGGAAATGCTGCCCACATTCATAGCCCAAAAAACCTGCGGCATGCAGCCCGCCCCGCTGCGCATTACGCAGCGCATCAACCACAGCATCGACTTCATCAAAGCTGTTGGCGGTCCATATTTCAACCGGGTCGGTATATAACCGCGCTGGCGACGCACCGTGCATGCGGGCATCGTCGAGCAGCACATAAGGCCGATCTGTCGGTATCTTCATATGCACAACAGAATCGACAATGCCCAAGGCGTTAGCCGTTTAGCCGTTCCGCATGCCAAGCGAGATGTTCGGCCATGAAGGTCGAGATGAAATAATAGCTGTGATCATAGCCCGGCTGCATGCGAATTTCGGCACGCTGGCCAACCGCGGCGCATTGTTCGACGAGCAAATGCGTCTTGAGCTGCGACTCGAGGAAATTGTCAGCCAGGCCTTGGTCGACCAACAGGTCCGGCAAGCGTGCGCCATCTGCCAACAACGCAACGCTGTCATAGGCGCGCCATTGCGCACGGTCATCGCCAAGATAGCCGCCCAAAGCCTTTTCACCCCAAGGACAATTCAGCGGCGAAACGATAGGCGAAAACGCTGATGTAGACTTATACTTGCCCGGATTACGCAGACTGATCGTCAGTGCGCCGTGCCCGCCCATGGAATGCCCCATAATGGCTTGCCGCTGCATATCCGCAGGGAAATGCGCGGCGATGATATCCGGCAATTCACGCTCGATATAATCTTGCATCCGGTAATGCGTGTCAAAAGGCGATGCGGTGGCGTTGACGTAAAATCCGGCACCCAAGCCAAAATCATATGCGGCATCGGCATCATCGGGCACGCCTTCGCCACGCGGGCTGGTGTCGGGCGCCACGAAAATCAAACCAAGCTCTGCACAGGCGCGGCGGAATTCGCCTTTCTCGGTCACATTTGCATGGGTGCAGGTCAGGCCCGACAAAAACCACACCACTGGCAAAATCTGGCCTTCTGCGTGCGGCGGGACATAGACTGAAAAAGTCATGTCGGTGCCGGTGGCTGATGAATGGTGCTTATAAACACCCTGCACGCCGCCAAAGGCGGTGTTTTCAGAGACGGTTTCGAAAGTCATGCGGGCTCCAATGTCGGGACGGAAATAATCTGGGGCGGGTGCTGCCAATAGGTTTGCGCGCGAACAAGATCGCTGGTCGCAATGCTTAAAGTCGCGCTGTTTCGCAGTGGGTGGCAATTGATAATGTCAGCTTGCGCTAACGCCGCATCAAGCACGAAATGAACAGTACAATCTGTATCATTGATTGCCGCCAAAGCGGTGACGGATCCCGGCGTAATGCCGAGCAGTCGTTCCATATCTTCGGCTTTGCCAAAGCTGATGCGGCCACAACCGATGGCCGATGGCAACGCCTTTAAATCAACGCGGGCTTCAGCAGGGACGGTGACCAGGAAATATGCGCCGTTTTTGTCTTTCAAAAACAGATTTTTGGTATGCGCGCCGGGAATGTCCCGATTATGCGCTTCGCTCTCCGCCACCGTGAATACAGGCGCATGTTCATGCTTTTCATAAGCAATGCCGAGCGCGGCCAAATCTTTATAAAGCTGCGCTTCGGCATCGTTCATGATGGTATCACTATCAGTCAGTAACACGGTGCAGAGCGCACAGCTTGTTGCCATCTGGATCACGCAGATAGGCGAGATACATTTTCATGCCATTGCCTTCGCGGATACCGGGTGCATCTTCAATCGCTTCGCCGCCATTTTCAACGCCCGCCTTATGCCAAGCATCTGCCAACTCAGGGGTCATCGCAAAACCGATGGTGCTGCCATTGCCGTGCGTGGCTGGCTTGCCGTCAATGGGTGGCGTGACAAGGAACAGCGAACCATTGTGCATGTAAATCAAACGACCCTTAGGGTCCTGCATGCCGGGCTTTCCGCCCATGGCAACGAAGGTTGCGTCGTAGAATTTTTTCGAACGGGCAATATCATTGCTGCCCACCATCATATGACTATACATTATTACTTCTCCCTAGGTTAGAACACCACGACGCTGCGGATGCTTTCACCCGCGTGCATCAATTCAAATGCCTTGTTGATCTCTTCAAGCCCCATGACGTGCGTAATCATCGGGTCGATTTCGATCTTGCCGGTCATGTACATGTCGACGATCTTTGGAACGTCGGTGCGGCCCTTGGCCCCGCCAAATGCGGT
>NZ_JACIEA010000005.1 GCF_014196595.1 Sphingorhabdus rigui
GTCGTTACCAGCACCACCTGTGAACTTGCTGACCCTGCGAGAAGCACCTATCAGTGTGTCATTGCCCGATGCGCCGGTTACAACGTCAAGAGCAGCCACGGTAAGAATAAACGTATCTGACACATTTGCGCTGCCGTCAGATGCCGTCACCTTCAGGTTCAGCGTACCTGCAAAGTCCTGCGGTGGGGTGCCGGAGAATGTCCGGGTCCCGGCATTGAACGATAGCCATGATGGCAGTGACGTCCCGTCACCAAGCGTAGCGCTGTAGGTCAGCGCGCCACCATCCGCATCGCTGAACGCGCCAGACACAACCTGATAGCTCCATCCCGCATTCTCAGCACTCGTCTGATCCGCAATCGCGTTGACAACAACAGGTGCATCGTTGACGTTCGCAATGGCAGCTGTGGCAGCACTGGTGGCGGTCTCAACCGTGCCTTGACCGTCTGTGTAGGTGGTAATAACCCGCAGCTGCTTTGCCACTTCAGCATCACCGGGCGTGAAGCTCGCTGACGTCGCACCTGCAATGTTGCTCCACGTGCTCCCGTTGCTTGAGCTCTGCCACTGATAGGTGAAGCTTAATGGATTAGGCAGACCGTCCGCATCCGACGTAACACTCGCAGTAGCCGTCAGGTTAGCGTCTTCGGCCGCAGACCCACTAATGCTCACACCAAAACCAACTGGTGCGTCATTCACGTTGATTACTGGCGTTGAAGCTGCACTATAAACCGTCTCAACAGTGCCCTGGCCATCGGTGTAAGTGCCCTTTGTACGAACCAGCTTACCGGCGTCACCATCACCCAGCGTATAACTGCTCGACGTAGCACCTGAGATATCACTCCAAGTAGCACCCCCGTCCCCAGAGCGCTGCCACTGCCAGCCAACCGTCCCTAAACCATCCGCGTCCGTAATCAGGCCCGCATCAGCGTAGATTACCTTATCTTCGGAAAAATCTGAGTAGGACGCTGCCGCGAAAGAAAGCAGCGTGTAGGTATGCGTAGAGCTACCATCGGCCGCGTACCTATGACCATAAACGCCATCAAATGACCAGCTGACTACCCAACCACCATCTGAAAGCGCCGCTGCCGAGGGAATTGAAAACTGATAGACTGTAGAGGTGTTTATCTTGGTCTCCCCGCCTACAGCTACGCCTAATTTATCAAATCGCTGAGAATAAACGCCTCGCCAAGACCCATCCAAACTTGGTGAAAGCCAAGTTACAACCCACCCCCCATCGGTTAGCGCGATGATTGATGAGTTCCCTTGAGTGTTTCCGACATAACTGTTGATTTGGAATTCTGGCCCAGACTTAACTCCTGAACTGTCGTATTTCTGCCCATATATGTTCCCTAAACCCTGATTATTATTAGAACTCCATGAAACAACCCAACCACCATCAGAAAGCGCGGCTACTGATGGTTGAATTTGATCACCACTCGTGAAACTATTAACTCGGAATTCTGGTCCCTCTACAATGCCGGAACTCTTGTATTTCTGACCATAAATACCCCATCCCGAACCATCTTGCCCCAAGGAATTCCATATAACGATCCAACCACCATCAGAAAGCGCAGCTACTGACGGGTCATATTGAAAGCTATTAGTGTAAGAATTGATGCGAAACTCACTATCCACACGAGCGCCGAAACTATCAAAGCGCTGACCGTAAACACCATATGCCGACCCATCTTGCCCATTCGAGTCCCATGAAATCAACCAGCCCCCATCCAATAAAGCGACCACTGAAGGTCTATCTTGCATCGACGCCGTATAGGTATTTACCCTAAACTCTTCTCCAACCATACCTCCATACATATCAAATCTTTGAGCATAGATACCATAGTCGTCGCCATCTTGACCTATAGACACCCATGAAATAATCCAGCCGCCGTCTAAAAGACCCGCAACAGTGGCGTCTTGCTGCCTAAAATTAGTATAAGCATTGACTTTAAACTCGTCTCCAATTTTTTCTCCAATAGAAGAGTAACGCTGAGCATAAACACCCTCCTCGGAACCATCTTGGCCATATGATGTCCAAGATATTATCCATCCTCCATCTACAAGAGCTGAAATTTTAGGTGATATTACACTAAATTTCGAGATATTTACTTTAAATTCATTATCCGTTCGTGAAACTGTGATATTCTTCTGCACATGAATATCAAATATACCAGTCGGCGCATCATTAACGTTCGCAATCGCTTCGGTTGCAGCGCTCGTAAGCGTGGTCGTGCCACCTAGCGCATCCGTCGTGGTCGCAATCACGCGGAGATACTTACCCACCTGGCTCTGATCAGATGCAATCGCGTAGCTTGCAGTGGTCGCACCTGAAAGATCAGTCCAGCCCGTCGTCTCATTGGACGACACCTGCCACTGATAAGTGGTGCCGGTGATGCTGCCATCTACATCCGTTGCACTCACGCTCGCAGTGACCGTACCACCTTCAGCCGCAGTGCCAGTCACGCTCGCGCTGCCCGTCGCTTCATCTTCAACGGCTGTCACACTCAGCACAAACGTGTCCGACACATTTGCGCTACCGTCAGATGCCGCCACCTTCAGGTTCAGCGTACCTGCAAAGTTCAGCGGTGGAGTGCCGGAGAAGGTCCGGGTCCCGGCATTGAACGATAGCCATGATGGCAGTGACGTCCCGTCACCAAGCGTCGTACTGTAGGTCAGCGTGTCACCATCAACATCGCTGAACGTGCCCGCAGGAACCTGATAGCTCCACGCCGTGTCCTCAATGCTCGCCTGATCCGCAATCCCGTTGACAACAACAGGTGCCGTGTTGGTCCGGGCAGCTATTGTCGTAAAGTCGTAGGTTGAGGTGCCTGTGTAAATGTTACCCGCAGCATCCTTGATATTGCCCGAGCTGAACACCAAAAAATATTGTGTGTTGGTAGCAAGGTCGCTGGCCGGGTTAATGGTCAGCGTTGAGCCTGATAAAGACAAGCGGCTGCTAGTGGCGGCATCAAAGCTCTCGATGGCGGTGCCGGTTGCAGAGCCTGAGCGGAGAGTGATGGTTCCTGTGCCGCGCGCGATGGCTTCAGAGAAGGTTACAACGATGTTGGATCCGACTGCAATGCCTGTTACGCCGTCGGTAGGCGAAAAATTCAGAACCGTTGGGGCGGTCACGTCAAAAAACTGAGACGCCAAAACCATAACGTCCGAGAACAGAAACTGCTCGACGTCTGTTAACGTATCTGTGCCGTCAGGACCAATAACAGTGAAATCGTTTGATGCTGAATTAAATGATATTGTGCATGAGCTGTAACTAGCATTGAATACCGCCGTGTCCGTTCCGCCCCCGCCGAAAATATAATCGTTACCTAGAGCACAATAAAAGTAGTTCGAGAGATCATTCCCGACAATAAAATCACCTGCATTTGATCCGATTGCATTTTCAAATTCTCCATAAAGCCACCTAAGGGAATCTGGAGATCCGTCATTCAATATTGTTGTTGTGGCATCATTAACACTCATCACAACGCCAACCAAATGGTTAGCACTGGAAATAGACTGACCTAAATTTACATAAACTCCTGAATTATAAAGGCTAGCATCTACGGTGTCGTTACCTCCTAAATCAAAATATGTTCGATACCCTATGGTACCTGCAAGAATTACATCATCTCCGGCACCATGGGTACCCGCGCCCTCTCCGTAGGCCTGCTGAAGTGCAATAACGTCCAATATCATTGGCGTGAATGCATTCTGAAACGATACAGTGCTCTGCTCGTCATACGACATTATTGTAAAATGTTCTTTATTCAAATCAGATGGGCTATTTAATCTAAAACCTAGTTTTTGAAATCCGACATTCACCAATGCGCTAAAATCACTGGTTACGGTATCTGGCGTAGGATAATGTGGATGCGAAAGTCCAAGAGAGTGAAGAATTTCATGTAGCAGAACTTGCTTTACCTTTGTTTCATCGGAAAAACTTAAATCCCCCTCAAATCGAGGTGCAATTGGATTTATGCGAATGTCGCCTTCCGAACCAACATAGTTTAACGTATTTGTTGCTAGACCAGATTCTCCTAAAATATTATTATTACTATAATAGTAATAATAAATGTTTATGTCTGAAGCATTGTAAAATCCGACATCAGATGGCCAAGCAAAACTAGATGTTGGTGTGGAATCGTAATCAACCAAGCTAGTGAAAGATATGTTTGCAAACTGAGATATTTGTGAAAAAATATTCTGAATGTTTTGAATTTGTTGGCCTGACCAATTTATTTCAAATCCAAATCCGTCCGAAACGCTTACTCTGACCAGTCCTTGCAATCTAAAATTTAGTAGGCCTCCAACGTCAAAGTTAAACATGGCTCTCGATATAATCGAATTCGGATTGTATTGTGTATATGTTGCCATCTGATAAAACTCTTTTTTAAATCACATATCCGATGGCGTTTGCGCCATAGATTGCCTCGAAGCTTATTTCGTCGCCGAAGTTATCGTTGGCGAGGTTGTTCAGCGT
>NZ_JACIEA010000006.1 GCF_014196595.1 Sphingorhabdus rigui
CTTTTTTAAATCACATATCCGATGGCGTTTGCGCCATAGATTGCCTCGAAGCTTATTTCGTCGCCGAAGTTATCGTTGGCGAGGTTGTTCAGCGTAACGGCCGCATTACCGGCTGAGATAGTTGTCAGGCCATCGCTTGTGGAGACCTGTTCGAAGTTAACGCCCAAGTCGGCGGTGTGATTAGTAAATTCGAGCACATCACCCACCTCAAACCCAACGATGGTTGCGGTAATGCTTTGGCCGGCATCAATGATAAAGGTATCCACCTTGCCAGCGGTCGCCGTGACGCTCTGCCCGTTGGTGAGCGTGACCGGTGTAAGGCCGACATCAGCGATGTTTATGCTGAACGCAGGCGTACCGGAAGCCATTCCGCCGAGCGTTACAAGAAGTTGTTCACCGCCCTCAGTTAGTCGATCCAAGGTTGTCGTGATTGTGATGCTACCCTGGCCATTGTTGACGGTGAACGACCCGCTCAAGCCACCGGTAATATCTTCAGCCGCGATCCCTGTGCCAGAGAGGGCATAGGGAACGACCGTGCCATTGGCGACGCCTTCGGCATTAATAGTCAGTGTAAGCGACTGCCCCTCGGACACCGTGGAGTTGCCCGAGATCACAAAGCCCAAAATAGTAAGCTCGGAACTTGTGGTGTCGTTGACCGGAAACGTTGCGTTATCCGAAATGTTATTGGAGTTTATAATCGCGGCAAGTGGATCAAAGGTGGAGCTTCCGACGGCCTGGGTCCCACCAAGCTTGATTGCACCACCTGCGGCAAAGTCGATGGCAACGCTGGTTGAGCCAGACGCAGTCCTTAAGGTGAAGCTGCCCCCCACACTCAACGTCGTGGTGTAGGTCCCATCGCTAATCTGAAGCTGCGTTCCCGTCTTGGCAAAGCTATAGCTGTTAATCGACCCAGATAGGTCGACCGTGTCATTGTTGCCCACAAAGACTAACGCGCTTGTCTTTGGTGCCACAATAAAGTGCTCAGCCGCGTTCGTACCCTGCACCAACTCGCTGTTTGCAACATTGAAGGTCTGCGCTTGCCCCGCCAACGTCATCTTGTTCGCAGCCGTACTCTGGAACAGTTGTATATCTGCAAAGCGCAAGATGTTCATGCCGCGCAGCGTATCTGTGCCGTCAGGACTACCGGCCCGGTTGTCCCTCACCGTCGTCACACCGGCAACCGTCGTCACCGTATAATCGCTCCGGTTGCCTGTATACACAGCAACATCGGCTCGGCTCCCACCGGTCAGCGCATCATTGCCAGCGCCACCTGTAAACACGCTCACAGATCCAGAAGTGCCTATCAGCGTGTCATTACCAGACGTGCCTGCCACCGCAGTGGCCGCTACAACAGGCGCCGAGACAATGCGGGCGGTAACGTCATATGTGCCTTGCGCAAGGTCGGTAGGCAGCGTCAGTGACCAACTGCCATTGGCGCCAACCACAACACCGTTCGCGGTCGTGTAGGTAGCGCCACCAACCGTCACCTCTAACACTTGCCCTGAAGACAAAATCGCAGTCCCACTTAAGGTCGGGGTCTTATCCGACGTCCGGATTACATCAACCGTGGGAGGGGAGCTCACGCTAGAAGCAGACAGTACCGAAATGTTATTGGAGTTTATAATCGCGGCAAGTGGATCAAAGGTGGAGCTTCCGACGGCCTGGGTCCCACCAAGCTTGATTGCACCACCTGCGGCAAAGTCGATGGCAACGCTGGTTGAGCCAGACGCAGTCCTTAAGGTGAAGCTGCCCCCCACACTCAACGTCGTGGTGTAGGTCCCATCGCTAATCTGAAGCTGCGTTCCCGTCTTGGCAAAGCTATAGCTGTTAATCGACCCAGATAGGTCGACCGTGTCATTGTTGCCCACAAAGACTAACGCGCTTGTCTTTGGTGCCACAATAAAGTGCTCAGCCGCGTTCGTACCCTGCACCAACTCGCTGTTTGCAACATTGAAGGTCTGCGCTTGCCCCGCCAACGTCATCTTGTTCGCAGCCGTACTCTGGAACAGTTGTATATCTGCAAAGCGCAAGATGTTCATGCCGCGCAGCGTATCTGTGCCGTCAGGACTACCGGCCCGGTTGTCCCTCACCGTCGTCACACCGGCAACCGTCGTCACCGTATAATCGCTCCGGTTGCCTGTATACACAGCAACATCGGCTCGGCTCCCACC
>NZ_JACIEA010000007.1 GCF_014196595.1 Sphingorhabdus rigui
GAACCTGCCGTAACCGTAAGCGCCGCTGGCGTCGACAGCCTGGACAAGGCTTCAGACGAGTTCACGGTCATACCAAAGCTCACGTCGCCGTTGGTGGTCGTTAGAACCGTATCGCCGCCTAAAGTGACTGCGTTCCTGAAATCCTGCGCACCGATAGTTGTAACCGAACCACCATTCAGCAACGTCGTGCCCGTCACCGCGCCGTTCACTGTGAGAGAGGACAGCGCATTACTTGCGGCACCAGCGCCGACTGTGCCGGCAAAGGTCGTTACGCCGCTGCCCGTTACGGTCAAGGCGCTTGCCGAGTTACCGCTTTTCACCGTTCGGTTCAGCGCAATGTCGGTGCCGATGAGGGTTGTATTGCCTGTCAGCGTTACTATGCCGTCATATGTCTGCGTACCATCCGTGGTGATTGCGCCATTCAGCGAAATCCCGTTCGCGGCATCAATGGCGAGATTTAGGAGGCGCCTGTTGGCTCCAAAGCCGCCAGAGAGCGCGAAATCCGTTGCAAAGATGGTCAAAGACCGAGCCGCCGTTGCGTCGCTGTCAACGTCGCCCTGGATAGAGATATTGGTGCCGCGAAGCGTTACATTCGATGTGAGGACGACATTGCTGTTATAGGTTTGCGCAGCCGATGTGGTGACGTTGCCACCAAGATTAACGATGCCTACGCCCTGGGTCGTCAATGACACCGCTTGGATGGTTGACCCAAAAGTCTTTGTGCCCGTGGTATTGAAGATAAGGTCACCAAAGCCTTCCGCGGCGACAGAACCGCCAACAGGACCCTGAACCAGAATGTTGCCGGAACCAGCGGCAATTGTGAGGCTATTTTGTTCAGTCGAGGACGACGAAAGCGCTGCATCAAAGGTTACTGCGTTATCCGTCGTGGTCAGCGTTGTGGCTGCACCGACAGTCACGGCGCCGCGGAAGCGCTGCCCACCTGCCGAAGTCAGCGCAGCAGTTTCAATGAGGGTCGTGCCTGTTACATCAAGCGAAGCAAGGCCTGTGATGGCATCAGTTGTACTAATTGAGTCGCCCAGAATGGCGTTACCGACCACATTCAGTGCGAATTTATTCGTGCCATCATCACCCAAAACGGTGTTGAGGAACGAGACCATACTGCCGGTCAGCGTCGTGGCGGCACGGAGTTCAACTGCGTTTGAATAGGTTTGCGTGCCATCCGTTTTGACTACACCGCCACTGATACGCGTTGTACCTGTGCCGTTGACCAATAAGCTCGTCAGGCGGGTTGTACCCCCCACCGCGCCGCCGAAGGTCGTCGTCGCCGTGTCGGTGATCGTCAGCGCCTTGGCGCCATTCAATGTGCTGACAAATTTGATCCCGGCGCCTGTCAGCACCGATGCCTGACCCAGGGTAACCGCACCCGTGTAGGTCTGCGCGCCGGTCGAAGTAATCGACGCCACATCAAGGGCAGCTGTGCCCGAGACTTCAAGGCTGGTTAGTCCGCTGATAGTATCGCTGCCACCTGCCGTGCCGAGCTGCGCGTTACCAGTGACGGTGAGGGCATGAGTTTCACCCTCAACGGTGCCAACAGTCACAGTGGTGCCTGTCAACACGATGTCCGACTTTAGCTTAAGTTTGCTATCGGCATAGGTTTGTGCGCCGCCTGTCGTGGTGACGTTACCGAACAGTTCCGTAAAACCGCCCGCGTTCGTTGCCACCGACTTAGCCAGCACCACATCCTGGAACTTTGTTGTCCCGGTGCTGTTGGCTACAGTGTCACCCAGCTTCTTGACTACACCCACAGCCTTGGCAAAGGTAACGTCCCCCGTAACGGCATTGAGTGTCAGACTCTGCGCGTTGTCTGCTGCACCATCCACAACTTCTGTGAAGGTAATCGCACCGTCGGTCGTACCGAACACGACATTGCCGGTTAGCGTCACGGCTTTTGCAAGGCTCAGCGCAGCGCTGGCCAACGTCAGGGTGATGTCACCGGCAAGGCTATTTGCACCGGCACCGGTCTGGTTGAACGCGCCTGCTGCAGTGATGTCACCGGCAGCAGAGGTAGTGAACGTGCCTGCGTTGACTACCGTCACAGCACCACCGGCCGTAACCGCCGCGTTCACGGTCAGCGCGCTGCCCGTAAAGCCAAGCGCGCCTGT
>NZ_JACIEA010000008.1 GCF_014196595.1 Sphingorhabdus rigui
CGAAGCAAGCGCAACCGTCCCGCCCACAATGCCGCTAAAGGTGGTCACACCGCTGCCCGTTACGGTCAGCGCACGCTTCGTCCCCGTCGCATCACTGTTCACCGTCTGCGCAAGGGTAATGTCGGTACCGGTAAGAACTACATCGTTGGTCAGAACTATGGCGTCGTTATAGGTCTGGCTTGTCGTCGTCGTGACATTCCCGCCCAGATAAACGGTGCCATTGGTGTTCGTTGTAAGCGACGTCGCCGCCACACTGGAACCAAAGGTCATCACCCCGCTGCTAGACAGAAGGACGGCGCCTAGCGGCGTGCTGCCACCCACTGCGCCTGTCAGCGTAACATTGGCTGTGCCAACAGTTGCCGTGAAGTTAAAGCCGCCGTTAAGCGTACCCGTGATGCCAATATTGTTATTGGTTGTGGTCAGCGACACAGTCTTCGCCAGCGAGACATTCCCGCTATAGGTTTGTGTGCCACTGGTCGTGATTGCACCAAGGTTGAGCGCAGCATTGCCGGAAACCGAAAGCGTCGTCAGACCCGTAAGGGCATCCGCATCCGTGCCATCCCCAAATGCGGCGTTACCCGTCACTGTCAGGCCGTAATTTGTTGATCCGTTAAGACCCGTCAGCGTGCTTCCGGTTGAGACCGTCGAGCCTTCCAGCGTCGTATTGGCGAGAAGCTCAACCGCCTTGCTGTAGGTCTGCGTTCCGCTGGTTTTGATCGTAATGCCAGCGAGTTTAACTATTCCGCCGCCCTTAACTTCAAGGCTGGTGAGCGCAGTACCCGCGCCGATGGCGCCGCTGATCTCGGTAGTACCGCTATCTGTGAGGATGAGCGCCTTTGCGCCATTAACTGCACCAAGCAGCTTCAGGCCAACGCCCTTAAGCTCGGCATCAGCCGTCAGCGTAATCGCACCCGTGAAGGTCTGCGATGACAACGTATCGATCAGGCTAGCGCCAACAGAGGATGTGCCAGACACACTCAATGTCGCAACGCCCGCCACAGTGTCGGCCACGCCGCCATTACCCAGCACGGCGTTACCCGTGATCGTCAGGGCTTTGCCTCCACCCGTGACAGCATCGAGGAAGCTGACCGTCGAGCCCGTAACAACCATGTCGTTCTTGAGCGTAACCGCGTCATTATAAGTCTGTGCGCCGCCCGTTGTCGTGACGTTGCCGAATAGCTCAACCGAACCACCAGCGTTCGTCGTCACAGACGCCGCGCTGACGCTGCCACCAAATTTGGTCAGTGCGGTGCTGTTAACAATGACAGCGCCAACGGCGCCTGTCGTTGTAGGCGTGGTGCTCGTATAGCTTGCGCCGCCCACTATCCCTGTAAATGTAACCGCGCCCGAACCTGCCGTAACCGTAAGCGCCGCTGGCGTCGACAGCCTGGACAAGGCTTCAGACGAGTTCACGGTCATACCAAAGCTCACGTCGCCGTTGGT